>NZ_CM145999.1:700000-3586057 GCF_055686305.1 Psychroserpens citreus | reverse complement strand
TCTCTAAGTTTAATTTTTGTGTTGTTAGTTAGTTAGCAAAAAAAAGAGAAATCGGGTTTCTCTTGTGTCAATTTTTACATGACAAATATGTGAACAAAAATCTTAATAAAAAAATCAAAATGTATTGATTTTTAAGAATTTTTTTCTCATGTTTAAAACGGTTCGAAAATACAAAAAAAATATCAAAAACTATGGTAAACCTATCCAAATCCGACGAAATACAATTTCGAGTACGTTACGGAGAAACTGACCAAATGGGAGTCGTTTATCATGGTAATTATGCACAGTATTTTGAAATGGGACGTACCGAATGGTTGCGTAAGATGGGGTTTTCATATCGTAAAATGGAAGAGGACGGAATTATGCTTCCCGTAATTTCACTTAGTATAAATTACAAAAAGTCAGCATGTTATGATGACCTCATTAAAGTAAAAACTAAACTTGTAAAAAAACCAACAGTTAAAATTGAATTTGATTATGAAATCGTAAATGAAAATGATGAAATTTTAGCGACTGGAAATTCTGTTTTAGCTTTTATAGATATTCATAAGAAACGGCCTACAAGATGTCCTCAATATATTTTAGACCAACTGCAAATTTAATCGTTCAACTTCTTGATGTCTATTTCATATAGGGCCTCAAAAATTTCATAAATGACTTCGGCATCTTTTAATCTTACCGAAATTATAAGCTCACAACTTAATTCTAAAGTTTGATTTATAATATTTAGATGCTTTTCTTTTATAATGCGCATCACCTTATTCATGTTTTTGTAATCAAATGAAATGACGAAAGTTTCGTTGACTGTTCTACTTACAATATTTGAGGCTTCTAATGCTAATTGAGCTCCAGTACGATAGGCATTAATTAAACCTCCAACACCAAGTTTTGTGCCTCCAAAATAGCGCACAACTACAATAAGTATGTTGGTGACTTCATACGACTGAATTTGACCATAAATAGGCATGCCTGCACTATTACTTGGTTCGCCATCATCGTTTGCTCTAAATACATAATCTTTCTCTTGCATCCCAAATTGATAAGCATAGCACCAATGTCTGGCTTGATGATGTTGTTTTTTTAACAGTTCTAGATGCGTTTTGACTTCCTTTTCTTTGGTTACAGGAAATGCATATCCAAAGAATTTACTATTTCGATCTTTAAATAGTACTTCGGGAGATGCTTGGACGATGGTTTTATAACTGTCTGATATATCCATTAAGCCAAAGTTATTAATACTATAGATATAATTGCTAATGCAATACCAGTCCAGTTGGTTTTAGATACATGTTCTTTAAAGATTAATAATCCAAGTAAAGTAGATACCATTATAATAGCGACATTATTAATGGTAAACAATGTAGAGCTTTCAAGACTTTCGTGATTTAGTGCTTTTAGTAAATAGTAAATAGAGAAATAATTTGTAATCCCTAAAACAGTGCCTCCTAAAATAGTTTTAAATGGAAACTTGAATCGTTTTTTTAAGGCCTTAGAAATTAAAATTAGAGACCCAACGGTAAAAGCAAATCCGAATATTGTTGCAGAAAAGATGGGAATTCCATTGTCTGGCAAATATGTGGTCTCTACATATTTTATTGAAGTATCAATAATTCCAGAACCTAAAAAGAGTAGTATTGGTAGTAAAAGTCCTTTTGAAGTACTTCCTGTGGTTTTGGGTTTTGAAGATGTAAGATACACTGCTATTAATGCAATTAAGATTCCTATGATTTTTTGGAATCCGACACTTTCATTATAGATATAGATACCAAAAACTACAGGAATAATAACACTCATTTTAGTCGCTACCGAAGCCACTGAAAGTCCATTACGTTGTGCAGTTATCGCCATGATGTTAAATACTGCAATAAATAAAAAACCTAAACCAACGGCACCATATATCCAATTTGAGTTAATAATGTTTGTAATCTTCACTGGTTCTTCGTACATCCAAAGTCCAAATAGGCAAGCTGTTAAATAATTAACTACAATCGCTTGAAGAGCATTAATATGATATTTATCAAATAGTTTGAAAATGATAAATATGAGTGTTGAAGCGGTAATACTTAGTAAAAGATAGATCAAAATAAGTGCTCTTTAATTGTGAATAAGTCAACAATATCCTCTTTTGTTTCGTCAATATTCCAGGTGTGAATGCCAAGAGAACTTGCTGTATCTGTATTCTCTTTAGTGTCATCAATAAATAGACATTCTTCTGGTTTTAATTGATTGTGTTTAAGTACATATTTGTAAATGTCGGTATTTGGTTTTCTTAAGCCAATTTCATGTGATAAATAGAATTGATCAAAACAAGTTTTAAATTCTTCATAAAAATGAACTTCTTCTTTAATCCAGCTTATATGAAGATCATTGGTGTTGCTCAGCAAAATAAGTTTGTAATTATTGTCTTTATTAAGTTGTTTTAAAAAGTCTAATCTATGATTTGGAAAATCTTTCAGAATATAATTCCATGCATCTATAATAGATTGCTTAGAAAGTTTAGGAAAATTAGTAGTGTAAAACTCTAAAAACTCATTTGTTGTCATCAATCCTTGTTCGTAAAGAGAGTTGATTGCTATAAGATCTTCAGGTAATTCTTTTAAGCCAAAAAGATGAAGCGCATTTTCCATTGCACCTTGCTTATCTAAATTGATGAATACGTCACCAAAATCGAAAATGAGTGTTTTAATTGTTGACATATATATTTAATGTATCATTTAATATGTGATCTTCGGAAATAAGCTGACCTTGAAACTTTGGACCTTTAATCCCATTGTTAAAAACCGAAGTTCCAGTAAACACGCGAGCTTCATCCCAGAGATTTTCATTAATGAATGTTTGAATAGTTTTTGACCCACCTTCAATAATAATTGAATTAATTCCTTTTGAATGCAAAAAACTTGCAATTTGCTTGGCAAGCGGTTGATTGAAATCGAGATCGTTTTCAGTAAGACTTATAGTTTCTGCATGAACATTAAATATTGAATGATCTTTTGATAGCTTATTTATTTTGTCTATGACAACTCTTGTAGGTTGTTGTCCTGTCCAATCTCTAACGGTCAAGCTTGGATTGTCTTCAATAACTGTATTTGTACCAACTAATATAGCCTGTTCTTCTGCACGCCATTTATGCACCAATTGTCTTGAGAATTCATTTGTAATCCAAACGGGTTCTTTTTTATTCTTTGATTTCGGAGCAATAAAACCATCACTAGTTTCTGCCCATTTCAGAATAATATATGGACGTTTTTTATTGTGAAACGTAAAAAAACGTTTGTGGTGTGATTTACATTCAGATTCCAAAACACCAACTGTAACGTTACATCCTGCAGTTTGAAGTTTTTTAATGCCTTTTCCTGCAACTTTAGGATTGTCATCAATACATCCAATGACAGCTTCGGGAATATGGTGTTTTATTATAAGATCACTACAAGGTGGCGTTTTTCCAAAATGAGAGCATGGTTCGAGAGTTACATATAGAGTAGCTTCATTTAAAAGAGCTTTGTTTTTTACTGAATTAATTGCATTCACTTCAGCATGTGAGCCACCGTAAGAACTCGTATAACCTTCACCAATGATTTGATTAGCATGCACAATGACGGCGCCAACCATAGGGTTTGGAGCCGTAAATCCTAGGCCGTATTTTGCAATCTCTAAACAACGCGTCATGTATGTCTCGTGACAACTCAAAATTTTATTTTTATCATTTTAGTTTCATCTACGGGATACGTATAAGAAATACCAAGTGCCTTATAAATGATGTCGCCTTTATATTGTACTTTAATTTCTTTAGTTAAGAGGCTGTTCAGAATGGAGCCTAAGGCAGTTGTATTTTCCTTTTTTAAGATACTGTCTGTACTAACTAAGACTCTAAGTGGAATCGTAAATTCTTTTTTTGCAGGTACTTTAAAACTTTCAGAAGACACATGTGCTACTTTTACGTCGTTAACAAATACTGAAATATTATCACTTTCTAAAGCGCCTCCAACATCGTTCGGATTTTGAAAAATTGCATTAGCTTTTAGCGTGATTGTTCTCGAATTTGCATTTTCTAGATCAATGTCTTCTATAGCTACAAATAAAGGTTTTTCTTTTACAGAACAACTCAATATTGTTGCACAAACTGTTAATAATAAAATAAGCTTTCGCATGTTATTAAAATGGATTTATCTGTATCTTCACATCAGCAAAAATACTACAATAAAGTGAGTACAAATAATATCATAATTAGAGAAATTCAACCTGAAGATAATCCGCAAATTGAAGCTATTATTAAAGCCTGTTTTCCTGAATTTAAAATCCCACTAAAAGGAACGGCGTATGAAGACGCAGAAACCCCTTTTATGTATGAATCGTACCAAGGAGAACGTGAAGTATATTATGTTGTTGTTAAAGATCAAGAAGTCCTTGGAGGAGGAGGGGTCAAGCCATTAAAAAACTATGATGGCAATGTTTGTGAGCTTCAAAAAATGTATTTCTCTCCTAAGGTTAGGGGGAAGGGGTTTGGTAAAAAAATGTTTACCAAATGTTTAGAAGCTGCCAAAGATTTTGGTTTTGAGACTTGCTATTTAGAATCGGCATCGCAACTTAAAGCGGCTATCCATATCTATGAGCAATTCGGATTTGAGCACAGGAACGAACCTTTAGGTAATACAGGACACTATTCTTGTGGTGTTTGGATGACTAAAGCACTATGAGGTTAAAGGATATTCAGGATATTTATCATAAAGAGTTAGATGCTATCTACGGAAAAAATGAAGTAGATGCGTTTTTCAATCTTGTTGTTGATCATTATTTGAAACTCGATAGGGTATATCTTTTAATGGAACCTGATTATTCGATTACAAAAATAGAAGAGCAGCCACTATTTGAAACTTTGAGTCAGTTGAAATTAGAGACACCTATCCAGTATATTTTAGGAGAAACTGAGTTTTTTGGTTTGCCCTTTAAGGTTAATGAATATACATTAATTCCGAGGCCAGAAACAGAGGAGCTAGTGGCTTTAATCTTGGAAGATTTTAAAGGACAATCTTGTAAGATTCTTGATATAGGTACTGGTACAGGTTGTATTGCTATTTCATTGGCAAAGCATATAGAATATGCAAGTGTATCTGCTGTTGATATTTCCGAAGATGCAATAAGCATAGCAAAACAAAATGCCGAGATTAATACTGTTGATGTAAACTTTATTACAGATGATATTTTAAATTCTTGCCATACCGGATCTATTTCTGGCTCTCATAATTATGATGCTATTGTCTCTAATCCACCTTATGTACGACATTTGGAGAAAACCGAAATAAAACCTAATGTACTAGATCATGAGCCGCACCTCGCGTTGTTTGTAGATGATGAAAATCCGTTACAATTCTATAGAGCGATTTGTGAATTTGCACAAACACAATTAAAAGAGAGTGGTGTTTTGTATTTTGAGATTAATGAATATCTCGGTAAGGAAATGGTTGAACTCTTAACTAATTTTAATTTTAAAGATATTGAATTAAAACAAGACTTGTTTGGTAAGGATCGAATGATAAGAGGTGTTAAGTGATTAGTCTATCAAGTCATTTAAGGTCTTTATCTTTAAATCATCTAAATGTTCTGCCTCAGTCTCAAATTCAATTTCTAGTATTTCACCAGGTTTCAAATCAAAATAGTTATCACTAAAATGGCCCTTGGCATTGGTGTGAAGAAATACATTCTTTTGAAGTGTAGTGCTGTGTAAGAAGATTTTGAATCCTTTTTGGGTTTTAGCAATGCTTTGGTTTACTGGTGCTTTTTTAAGTTTTAGATCTTTAGGTTTTGCTAAATAAGAGATATAGCTTTTGTCGTTTAATGTCGTTAACACATAAACGTCTTCATAGTCAATATCTAAATCCTTTAAATCAAGTTCATTAACTAAAATACTTGAAGTATTATATAGTGTGGCGTCAAAATTATGTGCCCAAAGCATATCGCCATCAAAATTGAATATCATTTGAAACTCATTATGTATATCTATTTGTTTCAAACCATCATTTATCAAATACGTTTTTAAACTATTGTTTTCAACACTAGTTGATACTATTATATTATCAAAACTTTTTTTAGCATGATAATGCAACGCTTTCCAATTTCCGAAGTAATCAATACTTGACCACGATACAGCTGGCCAACAATCATTAAGTTGCCAATACAAAGTACCCATATTGTAAGGTCTAGCTCTACGATGAGCCTCAATGCCTTTTGTGATACCGTAAGCTTGTAATAACTGACTCACATATACGTAATCTTCAGCATTAGTTGGAACAGGGAAGTCACGTTTCATGTAGTTGTCTATAATCTGGAAACCTCGACTATGCTTTTGATGATTTTTAAAGCCTTGCGAAGTAATCTCAATGGAATCATTCTGGTTGATAAACTTAATCGTTTCATAACTAGGAAATGATTGAAATCCAAATTCACTCATAAATCGTGGTACGTTTTTTTCTAAGTGTTTAAAAGGATAACCATCATGCCAAATCCACCAGTCATGAGCATCGCCTTCAAACTTGTATTTTGGATTTCCTCGACCATATTTTGGTGAAGATTCCCAGTATGGTACATTAGTAAGATCTTTAACAGTATTTGGTAAAATAGAATCAAATACTTTTAAATAGTTATTCCATATGTTCACTTTTTCTGCCTCACTTCTATGAGTTTGCCAACCCCAACGATGCCAACCTTCTGAACTTTCATTATTACCGCACCATAAGGCAATTGAGGCATGATTACGAAGTCGTTTTACGTTTTGAGTTGCTTCCTTTTGTACAGTGTTTAAAAAATTATAATCTCCTGGATACATAGCACATGCAAACATAAAATCTTGCCAAATAAGAATGCCCTTTTCATCACATAAATCATAGAATATATCATTTTCATAAATACCACCTCCCCAAACTCTAAGCATATTCATATTAGCATCCACAACATCATCTAAAAGTTTTTCATAATGTGCATCAGTCACTTGGCTCTGCATGCTATTCTGCGGAATGTAGTTAGCACCTTTCATATATACAGGAATATCATTTATTTTAAAATAAAAAGACTCTCCAAGGCTATCTTTTTTAGTAACTAAATCAATAGTTCTGAGTCCTTTTTTCATTGAAATACTGTCAAGAATTTTGTTATTGTCTTTAACTACTACTTTAATATCGTATAAATAAGGTTCGCCTAAATTGTGTGGCCACCAAAGCTTTGGATTGTCGATTTTAAATTTGAATTCAGGTGTTATATTATTAGAGATATCCTCAAAAGTTTTATGAAGCTTATTATTGACATAAATTTCATAACTCAAAGCATTAGTGCTGCTGTTATTTGAATCCAAGTACATTGACAGGGCAGCGTTTTTTTGATTTAATTTATCGGTTCTAATATAGGTGTTATTGATTTTGTAATCATTCCATGTTTTCAATGTAATTGGTCGCCATATTCCACTCGTATTAAGTTTTGGGGCCCAATCCCAGCCATATTGAAATTGTGCTTTCCTAGTAAAAATTCTATTCCCTTCAGGAAGTTGATATGCTAGTTTGGTTTTCTCGCGTTCTTCGGAAATGGACGTGCGTTCAAATACGATGCGCAAATTGTTTTCAGGTTGCAATACTGACTTTACATTCACTGAATAGGATCTAAAAGCGTTATTCGTTTTCAGAATTAAACTATCGTTCAAAAATACCGAAGCGTAAGTGTCTAAGCCTTCAAAATTAAGCGTAATATGTGTTTTGTCTAATAGTTCATGGTCTACTGAAAATGTTGACTGATATTCCCAATCGGTTTGAGAAATCCATTGTAAACGATTTTCATTGTCGCTTATAAATGGATGTTCAATTTGTTTATTATTTAATAAATCTGAATGAACATTTCCAGGAACACTAGCCGATTTCCAGATGGAATCTTCTATGGATTTAAATTGCCAATTGTTATGTAAATCTATTGAAATAGGAACATCACCCTTGGGTTGACAGGACATTAAAACGAAGAGGATTATGGCAAATACACTATACCTCATTATTCATGATTTTTAAAAGGGCTTTAATTTCTTCAATACTTGAAACTGTTTGAGGTGTATTCCCAAAATACTCAGAAGATTTTTTATTTACAACTTTAGAAGCTGAGGCATGGAGCTCTTTGAAACCTGCATCTTTAAACTGTTTTGCATTTCCAGAGGATATTCCAGCTCCAGCTAAAATGGTAATTCGATTTTTGGCTTGCTGAAGTAATGCTTGTAAAGTGTGTAATCCATCAATAGCTTTAAGTTGTTGTCCAGAGGTTAGTATTCTGTCTGCGCCTAAATCAATGAGTAATTCTAGTGCCTCTGATGCATTTGGTACAATATCAAACGCACGATGGAAGGTAAATGACATGGGCTTTGATAATTCTATTAATTCTCGAGTTCTAAGGCTATCTATAGTTCCATCTTGATGTAATACACCAGAAACGATACCATGACATCCTAATTCTTTACAGATTTTAATATTGCTTTTCATTATATCAAATTCTTTTTCAGAATAATAAAAATTTCCGCTTCTCGGTCGTATCAATACAAAGATTTCTATATTTAGTTCTGAGACTACATTTTGAATTAAGCCATAACTAGGTGTAATACCACCAATAGATAATTCATTACAAAGTTCGATTCGGTGTGCTCCAGCATCTTGAGCGTTTTTCGCAGATTGGTAGGAGTTAGCGCAGATTTCTAGAAACATATTAATGAATTATAATTTCGTCAATAAATGTCCAAGCTTTATTACCAGCACCTTGTTTTCCGTCTGGAATGATTCCGTAATTTGGGACTTTAAGTCTAATGTATCTTGAGCGCTGCATTGGGTGAAATTGTGTTGAAAGAATGATATCTTCGTCTTGCTTTAAATGATTTATCAGTAAATCATTATCAAGCTCTAGTTTCACTTTATGTGGCGCGTATATCCATTGACCATTACTATTAAAAAAACGGGTCTCTACTGAATTAATTAAGACTTCTTCTCCGAGGTCAATGGTTACTTCAATATCTTCGCCCCAAAAGCCTAACCATTCTTTATCCCCAAAGCGTGAATCACTTCCAGAAATACTATTAATTAATCCCTCAGGACCACTTCCAGAATATGATGAATGTGCTTTTTTGTCAATGTTAATTGACTTGCCTACTGCTTTATGATAATTGAACTGTTGCTGAAATGTCACACCTAATTTAGTTTTAGAATTAGGATCAAAAATAGCCGCTTTAATAGTTTTAGATGTGTCAATCAGTATTGGTCTAGTATAAGTGCGAGAGTCAAAATTTGGTTCACTCCCATTGATGCTTAGACGTATTGATTGATTTGGTAAAACTGTATTTAATTGATAAAAAACCTCATTGTCCTGAGTTTTAATATCGCCTTCAATTTCATATAAATGATTCGCGTAATTTATATTCAAAGCATCTAAACGCTTATTGAAATGCTCAACGCGTTGAGCAAATGCTGTAAAATCTTTGGTCTTACTGTTAGACCAAAGCACTTCACTCATTGCTAGTATACGCGGAAAAGCCATATATTCTACTTGGTTGTGGGTTGGCATATATTCTGTCCAAATATTTCCTTGAGCACCTAGAACATATTTTGCATCAGCTTCGTTTAGCTCTGCTGGAATTGGATTAAAATGATACACTTTTTCTAAGGGTAAAAATCCACCAATTGCTATAGGTTCATCTGGATTTGTTGATTGGTAATAATCAAAATAGCAGTGTGATGTTGGTGTCATAATCACATGATGTTTCTGTTTAGCGGCTTCAATAGCACCTTTTGTACCTCTCCATGACATAACTGTAGCGTTTGGAGCTAAACCTCCTTCGAGAATCTCATCCCAGCCAATGATTTGTTTGCCTTTAGAGTTAAGATACGTTTCAATACGTGTGATAAAATAGTTTTGAAGCTCATGCTCGTTTTTTAGGTTTTCAGATTTGATGCGATTTTGGCATTTGTTGCAAGCTTTCCATTGGGTTTTTGGAGCCTCATCTCCACCTATATGAATGTAAGGGCCAGGAAACAATGCTATTACTTCATCTAAAACGTCTTCTAAAAAATCAAATGTTTCGTCTTTAGAGCAATAAATATGTTCAAAAACACCCCATTTGGTAGCAACTTCAACTTGCGCTCCAGTGCAGCCTAAGTTTGGGTAGGCACTAATAGCAGCTTGAGCGTGTCCGGGTAATTCAATTTCAGGAATAACTGTAACATGACGCATTTTTGCATAAGCAACAATGTCTTTAACTTCTTCTTGGGTGTAGAAACCACCATAACGTTTTCCATCAAACTGATGAGGTTGATCACTGTAATGTCCTATTAAAGTCTCATTTCTAAAAGCTGCAATTTCTTGCAGTTTTGGATAAGATTTGATTTCTATTCGCCAACCTTGATCTTCTGTAAGGTGCCAATGAAACGTATTCATTTTAAGCATGGCCAAAGCATCAATATATTTTTTAATAAAATCTACTGAAAACAAATGGCGACCAACATCTAAATGCATTCCACGATATTGAAATTGTGGAGCGTCGGTGATAGTTATACACTGAATATCTACACTATTTTCATTCATCGTATGATTTTCAAAATCTTCAGGCAATAATTGTCTTAAAGTTTGAACCCCATAAAAAGCACCACGATCTGTTTTGGCTTTAATTTTAATTTGATAAGACTCAATAGTCAATGTATATCCTTCATCATTCTCTATAGTGTCATCAAAGATAAACTGTATGCTATTGTCATCATCATTTAATTGGATATTACTTCCTTGCTCTATAAAGGTTTTTAGAAAATTTCCAGAGATGTTAAACCTGTCATCATATGAGATGCCGATACTATTATCTAACACAAAATAACCTTCATTAATAAATTGAGTAGAAGGCACAGGAATAATTTGTGGTACTTTGGCTGAATATTCTTCAGTATTGCAGCTTAATAAAAAGCTAATAAAAACAGAAAGAACTACAATTTTTTTGAATGACATTTTAGTATATTAGATGCTTTAAAGATAACTTTTTTCACGACGATTTTAATGAGTATAGCACAAAAAATAAATCAGCTTCGCGATGAGCTTCGCAAGCATAATTATAACTATTATGTTCTAGATAATCCTACCATTAGTGATTATAATTTTGATATTAAATTAAAAGAATTACAATCCTTAGAGGATGCTCACCCCGAATTTTATGATGCCAATTCACCTACCTTAAGAGTAGGCGGTGAAATTACCAAGAACTTCAATACAGTTGTACATGAATATCGTATGTATTCGTTAGATAATTCCTATTCTAAGGAGGATTTATTGGATTGGGAGAAGCGAATTAAAAAAATGATTGATGGAGATGTAAATTATACTTGTGAACTAAAATATGATGGCGCGTCGATAAGTTTAACTTATGAAAATGGTAGCCTACTTCGTGCTGTAACTAGAGGTGATGGAACTCAAGGTGATGATGTAACTGCAAATATAAAAACTATAAAATCTGTGCCATTGCAGTTAAAGGGAGATTTTCCACAAAAATTTGATATTAGAGGCGAAATTGTATTGCCATTTGAAGGGTTTCATAGATTGAATGAAGAGCGTCTAGAAGCAGGAGAGGAGCCCTATAGAAATCCTAGGAATACAGCATCTGGAAGTTTGAAACTTCAAGATAGTGCTGAGGTAGCAAAACGTCCATTAGAATGTTTATTGTATAATATCACAGGGACTAATTTAGGTTTTGATACTCAATTAGAGAGTCTTCAAAAAGCGCGTGATATGGGATTTAAAGTTCCTAATGCTGCAAGATTTGCTGATTCTATTGATGAGGTTTTAGCATTTATTGAATACTGGGATGTGCATCGTCATGATTTGCCTTATGAAACCGATGGCGTTGTAATAAAGGTGAATAATTTGCAGCAACAAGAGGAATTAGGATTTACCTCTAAAGCACCACGTTGGGCTATGGCTTATAAGTTTAAAGCAGAGCAAGTGTCAACAAGACTTAACGAAATCACTTATCAAGTTGGTCGAACTGGAGCTATTACGCCTGTTGCTAATTTAGAACCTGTAGAATTGGCTGGAACTACTGTAAAGCGAGCGTCTTTGCATAATGCAGATCAAATTGAAAAGCTAGATATACGAGAAGGCGATGAAGTTTATGTTGAAAAAGGAGGAGAAATTATACCTAAAATTATTGCTGTAGATTTATCCAAACGCCCAGATTATTCGAAACCAACAAAATATATTACAAAGTGCCCAGAATGTCAAACCGAATTGATACGTCAAGAAGGAGATGCAAAGCATTATTGCCCAAATTACAATGGTTGTAACCCGCAAGTTATAGGACGTATACAACATTTTATTTCTAGAAAAGCCATGGATATTGAAGGTTTAGGGGGAGAAACAGTAGCGCTTTTGGTAAATGAAGGCTTAATTTCAAATTATTCAGATTTATATACTTTAACTAAAGAACAAGTCTTGCCTTTGGAGCGTATGGCTGACAAGAGCGCTGAAAATTTAATAAATGGAATAGCAGCGTCAAAAGAAGTTCCATTTGAACGCGTTCTTTTTGCCGTAGGAATACGATATGTAGGAGAAACTGTTGCTAAGAAACTGGCAAAGCATTTTAAAAGTATTGATGCCTTAGCAGCTGCTAGTATTGAAAATTTGATTTCTGTAGATGAAATTGGAGGTCGTATTGCAGAGAGTGTAGTGGAGTTCTTTTCTTCCGAAGACAATATAATAATTATTGAAAAGTTAAAGATTCACAAACTTCAGCTTGAACTGTCTGCTGAAAAATTAGCGAACCAAACAGATAAACTTAAAGGGTTGTCAATAGTAGTTTCTGGTGTTTTTGAAACGGTATCTCGAACTGAACTTAAAAAACTTATAGAAGATAATGGCGGAAAAGTCTCATCTTCAATATCTTCTAAAACAAATTATTTGGTTGCTGGAGATAAAATGGGCCCGAGTAAGCGTGCTAAAGCAGAAACACTAGGAGTGCAGATAATTAGTGAAAATGACTTCTTGTTGAAATTGAAATAAAATTCTTACATTTATAATTATTTCATCGATTAAACGCAAAATAATACGTTTATATGTATAATTTGTATATATTTGTTCTAGCTATTAATGATCAAATTATGCAATTAACTAAAATATTAGGTGTTATACTTATACTTTTAAGTATTGTCTTTTTAGGACTTCAATCTTTGGGACGTGAGCTCGATGCATTTGGTATTAAAGCATTAGCGATGTCTTTGTTAATAATGCTCTATTTTATTCGAGTTAAAAACAAGCATATTCTATTTATTTTGTTTTTAGTGACGTATGCTGCTGCAGAAATTCATAACTATTTGACCTTTAATTCAATGCCATCTGAAACTGCTATTTATGATATTCCTTATTTAATAGGGAATGGATTGTATGTGTCTGCTTACTTATTTTTAATTGCCAGAATCTTTTCAATCATGAACTTTAAGAAGGCAATAAGTAGATTTCCAATTCAGTCGATGTTGCTTTTTGTTCTTGGTTTTTTTGTAGTGTATATGATCACAGATTTATCTCGACCAGTATTATGGTTTGATGATTACTCGTATAACGTAGAATTGATTTATAATTCAGTTATTATGTTTTTAGTGTGCTTGGCTTTAATCAACTACATGTATAATGACACTAAGAAATCTATGAATTTACTTGTTGGATCTATATGTATCGTATTCTCTGAAGTTATCCAAATTGCATACTATTATATTACAGATATGGATAATACACTGAGTGTTATATATTCTTTCTTTTTGGTTGGTGCTTTTGTGTTCTTTTACCTTCAATCGCGATTAGCTCAAGAATATAATGCTGTATATGAGCAACATCAAGAATTAAAAGCTTAGAGTTTTCCGCCTATGTAAGGAATATCTTTTCTGTAGATGTATAATATAATTGCAGATAGAATAAATGTCACTAACGCTGTGTAGAATAATACACCGCTATCACCATTAATTTCAATTCCTAATTGAGTGAGATGCATCATAATTGCTCCACCAATAATACCAATCGTTAGAGCTGCTCCAGACCAAGCTGTTTTTCTAAATAATAATAGCAAACCAGCAATAAGTTCGGCAACACCAATACCAATTCTGCCAAAGGGTTCTAATCCAACTTTTGTGAAAATGTATACACTATCTGGATGAGCAGTAAATTTAAATCGCAAGGTTTGAATTAAAATGACAGCAACGATAATTCTTAAAATTATTGGGAGATATTTTTTCATAATATAAAATTGTATGTTGTGTTAGACGCATAGAAATTAAAAACATACGTTAATGTGATAAAAAATCAAAAAAATCGATAAAATGTTGATATTATACGACGAAATACATATTTTTTGTTATATTTGTCTTACCCAATTATAAATCTACCATGTTAAAGACGCAAAAATTAAAGCCAAATATGGCATTAGTATTCGTTTTATTTGTGCTATTACTGTGCTCGGCACTAGCAGCATATTTCAATGTGTTAGTATTGCCAATGATTGTAAAGCTTATTACAGTTACAATTCTATTAACGTTTTATTATTGCCAGCTAAACAAAATGGCCAATGTATTTTTGACTATTTTTTTGGTCTTTTTTATTGGAGATGCTTTTTCAGTTTTCGATTTAGGTGAGTATTCATCTAAATTATCAAAAATAATGTATGTGGTTGCATATTTGATATTGATATTTGTGCTGCTAGGAAAACTTAAAAGGGTCAAGTTTGAAGGATTGGTAACGATTTATTTAGTCTTGGTGCTATTACTAAATTCGTATTTTTTATACGCTTTATATGAGGTTGCTAAAGATAGCTTTGTAGATGATGTTAATCTAGTGCTCTATGTGATTCACGGAATTACATTAATAGCAATGACTTATTTTGCTTTTGCTGTATATTTAAGTAGAGAAACTGCGCAATCCATTACTTTTTTATTAATGGTGTTTTGTTTTGTGTTTTCAGACGTGCTCAATTACATCTGTAACTTATATGTTTACTTCTGGATATTTGAGGTGTTTGAAGGTGTTTTACATACAGCTGGATTATTCTTACTTTATAAGTATGTGTATGATCATCATACCAATAGAAATAGTGATAAACGTATTAACTTTTCAGAATATTTTATACCTACAACAGATCAACTAAAAGATATTCAGGTACACTTTTAATTATACAATAATAGAAGTGCCATTAGCAGCTTTATTCTTATCAGAATCAAAGTAAAAGTCTATTTTTCCAAGATTTATACCATAACATCCTACCTGATTGACTAACATGTTCTTTCCTTCAGTATTTTTTACAACTGTAGGTTTCTTTAAAAATGTATGCGTATGACCTCCAATAATTAAATCAATATCTTTAGTTGTTTCAGCTAATTTTAAATCACTTATTTTTTCTGGACGATTACGATAGTTATAACCTAAATGAGACAAGCAAATAATTAAATCACATTGCTCATCTTGCTTTAAAATTCGGGTCATTTCTTGAGTGGTTTCTGTAGGATCAAGATATTTTGTCTCTTTGTACATACGCTGCTCTACAAGGCCTTGAAGCTTAATTCCTAATCCAAAAATCCCTATTTTAATCCCATCTTTTATAATGATGCGATATGGTTTTACATGTGTGTCTAAAATGGTATTTGAAAAATCATAATTTGCAGACACAAAATCAAATTTGGCATGAGGTAATTGTGCGTAAAGCCCATCAATACCATTGTCAAAATCGTGATTTCCAATAGTTGCTACATCATATTTAAGCATGCTCATAAGCTTAAATTCTAATTCGCCACCATAATAATTAAAGTAAGGCGTGCCTTGAAAAATATCTCCTGCATCTAATAACAAAGTATTAGGATTTTCTTTTCTAATATTGGCGATTAAAGTTGCACGTCTCGCAACACCACCTTGATTAGGGTTTCTTCCATCCTCTGGTCCAAAAGCATCAATATGACTATGCACATCATTGGTGTGGAGGATCGTGATTTTTTTTGTTGAAGATTTAAAGGAGGTTAATCCCATTCCACCTAGACCAATTAATGCCGAAGCTGCAGCTGTTTGTTGTATAAATTCTCTTCTTTTCATAATTAGTTATTTAGCTGAATAAATCGGTTATCAATTACTGGATTAAGTGTGTCGATTGTTTTGAAATAATCAATGAGCACATTTCGGATTTTATAATCCAGAACGTAGAGACTATCATTGGTTTTAAAAAAGTTCATACGATCTCCACCATTGTATAAGTAGTCATTAGTTGCTACATTATATGTTTTATTGAAATCTAATGCTTCGCCATTAAGTCCTGCAGATTTAAAATTTCCGTCAGAATCTAAAACAATATTTAATTTAGAAATAGGATGAGCTCGTTTTGCTTTTACAAGATAATCAATAAGTTCTTGTACTTGAGCTCCTTTAAGTTTAACTACCACAGTTGAATTATCAAAAGGCATCACCTCATATGCTGTTCTTGTGGTGACATTACCCTTAGAAATAATAGCGCGAATTCCGCCATGATTTAATAGTACAAAGTCGATATCTTCACCAGTTCTACTATTGAAAATAGGATTTGAATGCTCATAAACTGCGTCAGCCATCATATTACCTATTGCAGTATTAAGTTCGCCATCACTTTTTGAAAAAGTGTCTACAGCATAAGCTAAGACACTATCTAGATCTTTGTTAACATGATCTCTATAAGGTGTGATAAAATTTTCAATACTTTGGTCAATTTTTATACTATCTGAAATATTTATTTGCTGACCCTCAATTTTATTCAGGTGAACATCTTGCTTGCACGAACTCATAACGATGAGTAGAACAAAGAAACATATATGTTTATAATTCATGGATTATATTATGAAAGGTTTAATAATTGTTACAATGTGTTTTTACTACATTTGTACAAAGCATAAATATAAATGATTTTAAAGGTATTTAAAGAAAAATCCAATCAAAAATACATCAACAAATTGTTAAATGCTAGACGTGTTGCAGTTAGCAATACTAAAATGAATTCGGTTGGGGTTATTTTGAATATAAGTGAGTTTTCAGATTTTGAAGCCTTTAGAACTTATTTTAAAAGTTTGGGTTTACAAGAAGCTCGAACAAAAATTATTGCTTTTGTTGAGGACCCAAAAGATTCAAATGTACTTTGGGATACGTATTTTAACCCAAAAGATTTTGGATGGAAAGGAAAAATAAATAATATCGACTTACAAAGCTTCATTGACACTAAGTTTGATGTGCTTATAAGTTTTTACAGAACACATCACCTTGAGCTTAATTTAATAACTGCACTATCTAATGCGAATTTTAAAGTAGGTTTGACTAATGAAGATCAACGACTTTATGATTTAATGATAGATGTTAAACCTAAGGAGTTTTTGGTATTTAAAAAAGAATTGAAAAAGTATTTAACAGTTTTAAATAAATTATAATGACTAAATTTCATGGTACAGGTGTTGCTATTATTACACCTTTTAATGATGATCTTACAGTAGACCATAATGCATTGGCAAACTTGGTGAACTTTAATATCGACAACGGTATAAATTATATCGTAATTAGTGGCACAACAGGAGAAAGCGTTACCATTACTAAACATGAAAAGGAGGCTATTATAAAGACTATTGTTGAAGCTAATAATGGACGAGTGCCTTTAGTATTAGGAATTGGAGGTAACAACACTGCTAATGTTATATCAGAAATCAAATCAACAAATTTAGACAATATTGATGCTCTATTATCGGTGTCACCATATTATAGTAAACCAACTCAGGAAGGGATTTATCAACATTTTAAGGCAATTTCTGAAGCCTCTCCTATAGATGTGATTTTATATAATGTGCCTGGACGTACATCATCCAATATGTTGCCAGAAACTACATTGCGTCTAGCGACAGATTTTAGTAATATTATTGCAGTTAAAGAAGCTGGGAATAATGTACATCAATACCTAAAACTGTTAAGAGATAAACCAGAGGATTTTCTTGTTATTTCTGGAGATGATGATTTAGTTCTTGGTGTAGTGTTAGCTGGTGGAGCAGGAGTTATTTCGGTGTTAGGGCAAGCTGTACCTAAGCAATTTACGACTATGATTAATCTAGGATTAGAAGGAAAAGCAAAGGATGCTTATAAGATTCATTTTGAATTAATGGAATTGACATCTCTTATTTTTTCTGAAAATAATCCTGCTGGAATTAAAGCGGTTTTAGAAGCTTTAGACTTGTCTAAAGCTCTAGTAAGATTGCCACTTGTTGAGGCAACAAATGAACTTAAACAAAAGATTAAAAATGCTCTTCAAAATCTAGATTATTAGATTAAAAGTTAAATATTACTTAAACATAATGAGAGCCTGAATTCAACCGTTATTTTTGAGTATAATTTTTTGTTTTTATAATACGTTATAAATACGTACTTTTGCAACCTGTTTTTTATTTATGAAGAAATTAATTTACTTACTAGCAATACTATTAGCATGTTCATCGTGTAGCGAATATCAAAAGGCTTTGAAGTCCGAAGATACAGCTACTAAATTTAAGATGGGAACAGAAATGTATGAAGCTGGTAAATGGAATAAAGCAAATAGAATTTTTAAACAAATTGTTCCAAATTACGCTGGAAAACCTCAAGCTGAAAAGTTGATGTATATGTATGCTAAGACATTTTATGAGATGAAAAGTTACTTAGAAGCGGGTTATCAAATGGGGCGTTTTGAACAATCCTATGCTAATAGCGAGAAGGTACAAGAAATTGCTTTTTTAGCAGCGAAGAGTTATTACATGGTGTCTCCTGTATATAGTAAAGAACAGATAGAAACCGTTGAAGCTCTAGAAAAATTACAGTTGTTTGT
The DNA here is from genome assembly GCF_055686305.1 of Psychroserpens citreus. Lineage (NCBI taxonomy): Bacteria > Pseudomonadati > Bacteroidota > Flavobacteriia > Flavobacteriales > Flavobacteriaceae > Psychroserpens > Psychroserpens citreus. The sequence continues at coordinate 3,567,186 of NZ_CM145999.1, read as the reverse complement.
TAATAAGTATCCAGATTCTGAGTATTTGCCACAAGCCAACCAGCTCATTAAAGAGCTAGATTATAAATTAGAGAAAAAAGCATTCGAAATTGCTAAACAATATAACAAAATTGCATACTTTGAATCTTCAGATTATGAAGCAGCAATAAAAGCCTTTGATAATTTTTTAGCAGATTATCCTGGTACGAGTTTTAGAGAAGAAGCTATGTTTTATAGATTGGATTCAGCCTATAAATTAGGAATAAATAGTGTTGAAGCTAAAAAAGAAGGACGTTTAAACACGGCAATTAATTATTATAATACATTTCATAAGTATTATCCTGATTCTGAATTTAAAGCGGATGCCGATAAAATGAATGATGAAATGACTGCAGCAATGCAACAATTTAATACAAAAAGTTAATTTACATATATAATGGATTTAAAAAAGACCAATGCTCCTGTAACTACAGAAACCTATGATAGAAATATCATTGATAAGCCAACAGATAATATCTATGAGGCGATTTCTGTAATCTCAAAAAGAGCAGAACAAATCAACACAGACATTAGACGTGAGTTAGTTGACAAATTAGAAGAGTTTGCTACTTACAACGATAGTCTTGAAGAAATCTTTGAAAACAAAGAGCAAATAGAAGTCTCTAAGTTCTATGAAAAATTGCCTAAGCCTCATGCTTTGGCGGTTCAAGAGTGGTTAGATGACAAAATTTACTACAGAAATACTGACGACGACGCTCAAGAATAATACAGCTATGTCAATATTGAGCGGCAAAAATATACTACTCGGCATAACAGCTGGTATTGCTGCTTACAAGACAGCCAGCCTTGTAAGGCTATTTATTAAAGCAGGCGCAAACGTAAAGGTCGTTATGACGCCTGCTTCTAAAGACTTTATTACACCTTTAACACTATCTACACTATCTAAAAACCCTGTATATTCTTCGTTTACAAATGAAGATGATGATAATGCTATGTGGAATAACCATGTAGAATTGGGGTTGTGGGCAGACCTTTTTATAATAGCTCCTGCTACTGCAAATACATTGTCTAAAATGTCTAATGGAACTTGTGATAATTTATTGATGGCCACGTATCTTTCTGCAAAATGTCCAGTGTACTTTGCGCCAGCAATGGATTTAGATATGTATAAACATCAATCTACTAAACATTCTTTTGAAACTTTAGAATCCTACGGAAATGTAATGATACCAGCAACATCAGGCGAATTGGCCAGTGGTCTTGTAGGTGAAGGTCGTATGGCAGAACCTGAAGATATTCTTACTTTTATTGAAAGTGATGTGTTGGGAAAATTACCATTACGTGGTAAAAAAGTATTGATAACGGCTGGGCCAACATATGAAGCTATAGATCCCGTTCGATTTATTGGTAATCATTCTAGCGGAAAAATGGGATTCGAAATTGCTAAAGCAGCCGCTAATTTAGGTGCTAAGGTTGTTTTAATCTCTGGACCTTCCTCACAAAAAGTCTCTCACAGTCTGATTAATGTGATACGAGTGAAGAGCGCACAAGATATGTATAATGAGGCGCATACGTATTTCAATGATGTTGATATTGCGATACTCTCGGCAGCCGTTGCAGACTATAGACCAAAAAATGTTGCTGATAAAAAAATAAAAAAGAAGGAATCTACGTTTACTATAGAGCTTGAGAAAACTAAAGATATTTTAAAATCTCTAGGTGTTATTAAAAACAAACAATTCCTTGTAGGTTTTGCATTAGAAACCAATAATGAACTAGAACACGCTAAAGGTAAATTAACATCTAAAAATTTGGATTTGATTGTTCTTAATTCGCTTAATGATAAAGGTGCTGGTTTTGGTGGTTCGACAAATAAAGTTACTTTTATAACAGCTTCTAATGAGGTTATCGCTCATGAGTTAAAATCTAAAGCTGAAGTGGCTCAAGATTTAATGCAACAAATTTTAAAACAAACACATGCGTAAATATATATACAGTCTTCTTATCATTCTAATCACTGCTAAGTCTTGGTCACAAGAACTCAATTGTAATGTTGTAGTTAATGCTCAGCAAACAGGAAATGAAAATGTTCAGGTGTTTAAAACTTTAGAGCGTCAGTTAAGAGAGTTTGTTAATAATACGCAATGGACTAACAAGTCCTATAAAAACCAAGAACGTATAGATTGCGGAATGGTCATTACCATAAATGATTATGATACAGATCGATTTAAAGCCACTCTGCAGATTCAAAGTTCAAGACCAGTTTATGGCTCTACCTATGGAACACCTATCTATAATTTTAATGACAAGGATTTTAATTTTCAATATTTAGAATTTCAGAATTTTGTATACAATCCAACTCAGTTTGAGTCTAATTTAATTTCAGTTATTTCTTTTCATATATATATGATGTTAGGTTTGGATGCCGATTCGTTTGCTCCAAATGGAGGTGATGAGTACTTTAAACAAGCGCAAACGATTTTAAATTATTCCCAACAAAATAATGCTAAAGGATGGAAACTTGAAGATGGTCAGCAAACTCGGTTTGTATTAATTGATAATATCTTGTCTCCTACCTTTATAGATTTTAGAAATGTAATGTATGATTATCATCGTAATGGATTAGATCTGATGAGCGAAGATGCCAAAAAAGGGAAACAAGGTATTGCAGATGCTATTGACGGACTTAAAAAAATGAATAGCCGACGCCCTAATTCTTTTTTAATGCGAGTGTTTTTTGATGCCAAATCAGACGAAATTAAAGATGTATTTAGTGGTGGACCTAATGTTAATGTTGCCGAACTCACATCAACTTTGACTAAAATTGCTCCAATGCACTCATCAAAGTGGAGAGCGATTAAATTTTAGGCACTTTCTTTAGTGCTAAATTTACTTACCATATATTATTAAGTTTTGCGTTTTATAATTTGTAAAGTGTAAATTTGTAGTCTATCTAATAGTAGTCTTCATACATTTATGTTAACACATCTTACCATAAAAAATTATGCGCTTATTGATGAACTTCAAGTGAGTTTCAATAACGGATTAACTATAATTACAGGTGAAACAGGAGCAGGTAAATCAATTCTTTTAGGTGGTTTATCTCTTATACTGGGAAAACGTGCTGAAATGAGTAGTGTGAAAGATGCATCGAAAAAGTGTATAGTTGAGGCAACCTTTGATATTGCAAAATATAATTTAAAACCTTTATTTAAGTCCGAAGATTTAGACTACGAATCTTTAACTATCATACGTCGCGAAATTTTACCTTCAGGAAAGTCAAGAGCATTTATAAATGATACACCAGTTAATTTAGATAGCCTTCAATTGTTAGGTGTACGATTATTAGATATTCATTCACAGCATCAGACCTTACAATTAACTAGTGATAGTTTTCAGTTTCAAATCATTGATGCACTAGCAGATAATGCTAAACGTCTAAATCAATATGCTAACACACTTAAAGATTATAAACGTTTAAAGGTTGATTTAGATAATCTTCAGCAGCAAAAATTAGACGCCATTAAGGAGTTGGATTATAATTTATTTCTTCTTAAAGAGCTGGAAGATGCTAGATTAAAACCTGGTGAATTAGAAACTTTAGAAGGTGAGTATGAAAGCCTTAATAATGTTGAAGAGATTAAAGATAAATTATCAAACGCACATCAATTACTCAACAATGAAGAGGTAGGTGTAATGACATATCTTACAGAGGTTAAAAATCATTTGACAAATTTGTCTAGCTATGGTAAACAATATGATTCAATTTATCAACGTGTTAATAGTTGTTTGATTGAAATTGATGATGTGTTTTCTGAAATTGAACAGCTTGAGAGTCAGTTGGAAGCAGATCCTAATCGCTTAGAAGTTGTAAATGCAAAATTACAAGTACTTCATAACTTGATGCAAAAGCATACTGTGGCTTCAGTTGAAGAACTTTTAATTATAAAAGCTGAGTTAGATTCTAAAGTTTCTGTTACTGAAAATTTAGATGAATTAATTTTAGTACAAAATCAAGCTATTCAAACTATTGAAGCTGAGCTAAAATCCTTGTCAGTAAGCATACATCAAAACAGAAAAAAAATAATTCCTGAACTAATAACGGAGTTAGAAAACACCTTATCTACTTTAGGCATGCCCAATGCTAAATTTAGTATAGAATTGGAGACTTCAGATTCATTTTTAAGTAATGGAACAGATAGGCTTGAGTTTTTGTTTTCTGCTAATAAAGGGGGGCAATTTAATGATCTTAAAAAAGCAGCCTCTGGTGGAGAGTTATCCCGAATAATGCTAGCGATAAAATCAATATTGTCAAAGTATACGCAATTGCCAACCATAATGTTTGATGAAATTGACACAGGCGTTTCTGGTGAAATTTCAAATAAAATGGCAACTATAATGCAGCATTTGAGTAAGAAAATGCAAGTGTTTACTATTACGCATTTACCACAAATTGCGGCTAAAGGAGATGCGCATTATAAAGTGTATAAAGAAGATATTGATGATGTTACACAAACTCAACTCAAAAAATTAGCGCCAGAAGAACGTATTGTTGAAATTGCTCAAATGCTAGGAGGTACGAATGTTTCAAATTCGGCCCTAGAACATGCCAAGCAATTACTCAATTAATAGTATCTTTGAATTTAAATAATCAACTAACATTTTAATTATTATAGCATGTCATACAACTTATTAAAAGGAAAACGCGGAATTATATTTGGAGCTCTAGACTCAAATTCGATTGCTTGGAAGACAGCTGAGCGTGTCCACGAAGAAGGTGGAACTTTTGTGCTTACTAATGCGCCAATTGCTATGCGAATGGGGCAAATTAATGAATTGGCCGAAAAAACTGGATCTCAAATTATTCCTGCAGATGCAACTTCTGAAGAAGATTTACAAAACCTTGTAGAAAAATCGATGGAAATATTAGGAGGCAAAATTGATTTTGTATTGCATTCAATAGGTATGTCTGTAAATGTTAGAAAAGGACGAGCGTATACTGATCAAAAATATGATTGGACCCAAAAAGGTACAGATGTGTCAGCAATGTCATTCCATAAAGTGATGCAAACCCTGTATAAGGCAGATGCGATGAACGAGTGGGGAAGTATTGTGGCTTTAACTTATATGGCTGCTCAGCGTGTATTTCCAGATTATAATGATATGGCAGATAACAAAGCCTATTTAGAAAGTATTGCACGTAGCTTTGGGTATTTCTTTGGAAGAGATAAAAAAGTAAGAGTAAACACCATTTCTCAATCTCCAACACCAACAACAGCTGGTCAAGGAGTTAAAGGCTTTGATGGCTTTATTGCCTATGCAGAGAAAATGTCTCCTTTAGGAAATGCAACTGCAATGGATTGTGCCAATTATACAGTTACCTTGTTTAGTGATTTAACTAAACGCGTAACACTACAAAACCTATATAATGATGGAGGATTTAGTAACATGGGTGTGAGTGATGCTGTGATGGATACGTTTATTCAAGAATAGATAAATGACATAAATAACCGCCATAAATTATTTGAAATTAAACCATTATACTTTGTATGATGGTTTTTTTGTTGACAAATCATTTTATTCATCGATGTTTTTTGCGTTTAATCGATTAGTAGGCTAGGCATAAATTTATTATTAATAATTAACATAATTTTAGAGAATAACTAATTTAAAACTGACTAAAAATGAAAAAAATTACTTTACTCTTATTTGTGTTTGCCATATTTACATGGCAATCTAATGCCCAATATGGTTGTGATTCTGGTGTAGCAATTACAGATGGTTACACAGCTACTGGAATTACTAGCCCTGGTACAGGAGGAGCTGAGGATTGGAATGATCCTAACCCTTCTATGATTAATATGTGTACTAATTCTGGCGGATCAGCATTAAGCGGCTTTTACTTTGATGATGATGTATATTTATTTACCTATACAGCTGGTGTTGATGACGAAGAGGTTTCTATGACTATCACTTCTAACACTACTTGGACTGGATTAGGAATTTTTGCTTCATGTACGGGTACCGCTTTAGATGATTGTATGGGATCTAGTGGAAGCTCTTCTGGAGGAACATTAACAGCTACAGCAAACATTTCTGGTGGTCAAACCGTCTATATTGCTGTTGGGCAATGGGGAACTCCTAATGCACTTGATTTTGATGTTGATTCATTTACGGCTTCTCCTTTAGTGAATCCACCAAATTGTGATGCAGCCTTAACATCTCCTGCAAATGGAGAAACGGATGCTAATCTTAACAATGGTATTACTTGGTCTGCTGCGACTGGAGCTCCTACAGGTTATAAAGTGACTATAGGTACAACTATGGGAGGAAATGATGTTGCTGATAATGTTGATGTTGGAGATAATTTAACTTACGCTGTAGCTTTCTCAGCTGCTACAACGTATTATACAACTATCACACCTTATAACTCAAATGGAGATGCTACTGGTTGTACTGAAGAATCATTTACTACAACAAGTGCGCCTGCTTGTCCTACTCTTACGACTACTCTAGATGCATGTGGTAATTTCGATGTTGAAGTTACTTGGGATGCAGTTGGAAATGCTGATAGTTACAGCGTAACTGTTGGTACAACTATGGGAGGAAATGATGTTGCTGATAATGTTGATGTTGGAAATAATCTTAATTATACAATTACTAACACTACAGTAAGTACTGATTACTATGTAACAGTTAATGCTGTTAATTCGGCAGGAACGTCTTCAGGTTGTACTGAAGCAATGTATACTACAGCTGCAGCTGCATGTTACTGTGATTCAACTCCATCAAGTAACGATGGAAATGGAATTGCTAGTTTAACTGTTGATGCAACTGACTTTACAAGTGGAGGAGATATTACTTATGAAGATTTCACAGGCTCTCCAGTTGATTTGCCAGCTGGAATCGTAGCAAATGTTCAAATTGTTTTTGAAACAGGGTATACCTATGATACTAATATTTGGATTGATTTTAATGATGATTTCAACTTCTCGGCTGATGAATTAGTGTTTGATGGCGTGTCTACTGCAGATAACCCAACTACGCTTGATGCTTCTTTTCAAATGCCTGTATCAGCAGCATTAGGTACACATAGAATGCGTATTGGAACAGCAGATTCAGGTCAAGCTACTCCAGATCCATGTTACACTGGATCTTATGGTGTAACTATGGATGTAGATGTTAATATTGTAATGGCTAGCTGTAATGCAGCTGATGCTACTGCGGCGATAAATGATGACTGTGGAAACAGCCAATTTTATGTTGATGTCGACGTGACTACTGTTGGAGATGCAACACAAGTTAATGATGGTACAAATACATATGCTATATCAGGTGCTGGAATTGTTCAAGCTGGACCTTATGCAAGCGGAGCAACTGTATCCTTAACTGTGGAGCACACGGATCCTACGTGTGATTTTAGTCTAGGTGATTTTTCATATACTTGTCCTCCAGTTAACGACGACTGTTCTGGAGCTATTGATGTGACCGTTGATGTTGGTTTCTGTGATGGGACAAATAATAATGGAGATAATACAGGAGCAACCGATTCAGGATTAGGCTTGGCAGCTTGCTTTAACTATGGTGAAAATGATGTATGGTTCTCGTTCACAGTACCAGCAACTACTGCTACTGTAGATATTTCTACTGATTTCCTTGGAGGTACTAATGTTGATACTGAAATCGCATTATACTCTGGAGTTTGTGGTAGTTTAACAGAAGTTGCATGTGATAATGATGGTGGAACTACAATTTTAAGTAATGGTTCATCTTGGAATTCATTAATTACAGATCAAGCTGTAACAGCTGGTGAAACATACTATGTTCGTGTTTCTGGTTATAATGCAGCTAGAGAAGGAACATTTTGTCTTGAATTGACTACTAATCAAACATTAAGCATTGATGATTTTGAAAGACTTGGGTTCACTTATTTCCCTAACCCAGTTAATAATACATTAACAATAAATGCTCAAAACGCAATTGATAATGTGTCTATACTAAACATGTTAGGTCAAGAAGTATTAAAAGCTGCTCCTAATAGCGTAAATTCTGTATTAGATTTATCACAATTACAAACTGGAGCGTATTTTGCTAAAGTTACAATTGGTAATTCTACTGAAACAGTTAGAATCATTAAGCAGTAATTGCTTTAAGATTAATAGCTTATATTTAAAAAAGAGGTCAGAAATGGCCTCTTTTTTTGTTTGTATATTGTAGAAGTAATAACACATAAGCTTTTATCAGATTGGTTTGAGTGCCAAATAAGCGCTATAAATAATGAAGGCTGCCTGTTTTAATTATGGGCATTTAACGATTATTGAACACTTTTAAACGATTTTGCAGCTTTATTTTCAGATTGTTATAGATTTATCCTAAATTTATATGCTATTAATTAAATTCAATGAAATATGAAAAAAATTACTTTTATCTTATTATTCGCACTTGTATGCAGCTTTAGTTTTGCTCAAACGTTTACAGATAGTGGTGGACCTTATGATATTCAAAACGGAGAAGGAGGTACAGGAGCAACTTGTGGAACGGCATTTGAATTGTCTTTACCATTAACGGTTTCAGGTATTGGAACTTTAGGAACTACTAACATATTACAGAGTGTAACCTTAAATATAACTCACAGTTGGAATGATGATATTGTAATTAGTTTGCAAGATCCTTCAGGTACAGTGACTGTATTATTAACTGATGATAATGGCGGAAATGGAGATGGATTTGTTGATGTGATTCTTCAGGATGGTTCACCTGAATTGCCTGATGGAAATACAGATCCTATTACAGGAACATTTGCACCAGACGAACCACTTTCTACTTTTAATGCAGCGTCGATTTCTGCAGATGGAGATTGGGTATTGTTAGTTTGTGATGATGCTGGCGGAGATACTGGTCAAATCGAAAATTGGTCACTAACATTTGCTCCAGCGCCTTCATGTGCTGATCCGGAAGCATTTACTGCCGTATCTAACTCTGGAACTACAGCAGATTTAGCTTGGACTCAAGTTGGTAGTGTATCTTTATGGGACATTGAATTAGTTGATATTACTGCTACAGGAACAGCTACTGGGACGCCTACATCGACGGGAGTATCTAACCCAACAACATTAACAGGCTTAACTCCTGAAAATGATTATGAAGTATATGTAAGAGCAGATTGTGGTATGACAGATGGTGTTAGTAATTGGGTTGGCCCTGTTGCGTTTACAACACCACCACTATGTAATATAGTAACAACTGTGCCTATAGATGCACTAACGGATATTAGTATAGACTTTTCTTGGGATGCACCAGCTACAGGTACTCCAGTTGGCTATAACTGGGAAATCGTTGAAGATGGTACCGGGCAAGGAGGAACGGTTTTAGCTAGTGGATCAACTACTGAGCCAACAAGAAGCGCCTCTTCTGGTGATGTATTAACCTTAGATACTGATTATGATATTTGGATTCAAACAGATTGTGGTGCCGATGGTACTAGTGTTTGGAATGGTCCATTTGAGTTTTTAACGCAACCTGGCCCAGCACCAGCAAATAATGATTGTGCTGGAGCACAATCTGTAACTCAGGAAACTTCAATTGTTGATGCTGCTTCAGCTACTGCGATTCCAGGATCTATTGTTGGAGCAACGCCTTCTGGTCTTGATGCCGAAGTGTGCAACGGTTTTACTGGTACTGCCAACGATGATGTTTGGTATTCTTTCGAAGCTTTAACAGCTAATGTGAATATCACTTTCGAATTTACAAACTTTGATGGTGTAGCTCAATTATATTCTGGATCGTGTGGATCGTTAGCTGTTGTTGATTGTTCAGATAGTACGTTTGGTACTGGTCCTCAAGAAGAGATTAATGCTACAGGTCTTACTGTGGGTGAGACTTACTATACTAGAATTTATCAATATAATACATCTAACACAGCTGGAAAGGTATTTAATGTAAAAGTATGGTCACCAGATGTGTTATCTGTTGAATCTTTAGATAATGAAAACGCATTTAGATACTTCCCTAATCCAGTTAATAACGAATTAACGTTAAGTGCTCAGAAGGATATTCAAAATGTAGCAATTTTCAATATGTTAGGTCAAGAAGTTTTAAGAACCGCTCCTAATACTGTTGAAAGTACAATTGATATGAATGGATTAAGTCAGGGTGCTTACTTCGTTAAAGTAACTATTGATAATACTACAGATACAATAAGAATTATTAAGCAATAAGCTTATTTACATAATTTTCAAAAGCCACCTATATGGTGGCTTTTGTTTTTTGTTTACTTACCTTTGTGCAGTATGAGTGCATTACATTATTCGTTTATAATACCAGTATATAATAGACCCGATGAGGTTGATGAATTACTTGGAAGTTTTAAGGATTTGGAAGGGAATTTCTCTTTTGAAATAGTCATCGTTGAAGATGGGTCTTCAATAGATTGTAAGTCTGTTATTGACACCTATAGTAATGACTTAAACTTGTCGTACTTTTTTAAGCCTAATTCTGGTCCAGGAGATTCTAGAAATTATGGAATGCGAAAAGCTTCTGGAGATTATTTCATCATCTTGGATTCTGATTGTCTTTTGCCTCCTCACTATTTAAAAGTAGTAGATGATTACTTGTCTTCTAAATATGTAGATTGTTATGGAGGTCCCGATGCAGCACATGAATCGTTTACTAATTTACAAAAGGCAATAAATTTTGCTATGACTTCTTTTATTACTACTGGAGGAATTCGAGGTGGTAAGACTTCAGGTTATAAATTTCAGCCTAGAAGTTTTAATATGGGTTTATCAAAAAAAGCATTTTTTGCCTCAAATGGATTTGGGAAAATTCACCCTGGCGAAGACCCAGATTTATCGATAAGACTAAATGAATTAGGTTTTGAAACTGTATTAATACAAGAGGCATTTGTATTTCATAAACGACGTATTTCTTGGCAAAAGTTTTATCAACAAGTGCATAAGTTTGGATTAGTAAGACCTATACTTAATAAATGGCATCCTAAAACGAGACGATTAACTTATTGGTTTCCTACGGTATTCTCTTTAGGATTTATACTTGCTATTCTAGCTTTTATTATTGGTTTAAAATGGCCTTTAGCTTTATACGGTTGCTATCTTGTATTAGCATTTGCTATGGCATTGTTTTTATCAAAAAATGTAAGTGTTGCATTTCAATCCATTTTAGCTATTTTTATTCAATTCTTTGGATATGGTTATGGGTTTTTAAAATCAACTTTTGCGATTGATATTTTAAATAAAAAACCTGAAACCCGATTTCCGAAATTATTTTTTAAAGATGCTTAATCGTGTACAATCTAAATTAACTCAATCCCTTAGGAATAAAAGACTTAATGTTTTTGGTTTTTTCTTTCTATTGGCATTCTTGATATTAGTGGTTACGAAGCTCTCTGAAACTTATGTCGAAACCATTCCGTTTAAAGTAGCTTATAAGAATCTTCCAGAAGCAAATATCATAGTACTTGATAGTACACCTAAGGTGTATGTTACAGTGTCTACACATGGTTTTAATTTAATGTCCTATTATTTTCAGGATAAAACTTATCTATTAGATATTAATGATAACACAAGTAAAACTGATGATAATTATATTTGGATTGCAGAAAAAGGGGCTTATGACTTAAAAGAACAATTGGGAAACTCGGTAAAAATAGTTTCAGTTAAACCAGATACATTGTTATTGCCTTATGGTGTTTTAAGTGTGAAAACGATACCAGTAACGTTAATGTCTCAGCATAGTTTTGCATCGGGTTATGATACACTAGAAGGTTTTAAACTAATTCCAGATTCTGTAAAAGTTATTGGAGCAGAGCAAGAGATAGCTGAAATTAATTCGGTTGACACTAAGCTATTAGAATTAAATGATGTACGTGCCAGTATTGATGATTATATAGATTTGGAATTTCCTAATTTATCTGAACGGTTAAAGCTTTCGGAAAAACGTGTAAAAGTTAAAGCTAATGTTGAGAAGTTTACAGAAGGCACTTTTGAAATTCCAGTTACAATATTGAATTTGCCAAAACAATTGGAAATTAACTATTTTCCAAAATATATTAAGGTAGCCTATTACTTAAGTTTGAAGGATTACAAAGATGTAAAGCCTACTGATTTTAGAATTGAATGTAATTACGATGATGTAAAAGGAGATAAATCGTTTTTTACACCACAACTTATAGTGAATTCTGAAAAAATAAAATCTGCCAAAATGAAGCAGAATAAAGTTGAATATATTATAGTAAAATGATTGTAATAGGACTTACTGGAGGTATTGGTAGTGGTAAAACTACAGTAGCATCCTTTTTCAAGGCGTTTGATATTCCTGTTTATATAGCCGATGTTGAGGCTAAAGGCTTAATGATGAGATCTAAAGTTATTAGACGAAAGTTGATTGCTCTTTTTGGAGAAAAGGCTTATGACCACAATCAACTTAATAGAGCTTATATTGCTTCAAAAATTTTTAATGATAAAAGTCTTTTAGATCAAATGAATACCATAGTGCATCCTAAAGTAGCGGCTCATTTTAAGCGCTGGTTGAAAAAGCAAGATGCACCTTATGTTATTAAAGAAGCTGCTATTATTTTTGAACATCATAAAGAGAGTCAATACGATTTAATCATTACTGTAATTGCAGATATTGAGGATCGAATTAAAAGAGTAATTAAACGAGATAATTCTAACAGATCTAAAATTGAAGCGATTATAAATAATCAAATGTCAGATGAGGATAAAATGGAAAAATCTCATTTTGTGATTGTTAATAATGACCTTGAGGACGCTAAACTACAGGTTGATAAAATCCATCAGTTGATACTTAACCATATCAAAAAAAACAAAAATTAACATATTTGTTAATGTAAGGTTAAACCTTAAGAGTTCTAAATGTTAAAATACTAAATTTGACTGATGGGCAAAAGGCTATTCATTTTATTGGTGGTTTTAATGAGTTTATCACTCATAGGTATCATTTTCGTTCAGGCATTTTTTATTAATAATACCTTGCAAAATGAAGGGAAGCAGTTTACATCTGATGTTAAGCGTTCCTTGATTTCCGTTTCCAAGGCAATTGAAGACAAAGAGCTTCTAAGTTATGATCGACTTTTTAAAGAAGTAATTAAAAACGGAAGAACGCCAGATACCACAGAAATAAAACAGCTATTGATTTTTGATTCTTTTGATGAAGAAACAAACTTAGCAATTCGTTTTAAAAGCGCCATTTCTGAAGAAAGTTTTAAAGTCCCAGCATTGTTCTTTGACATTGGTACAGATAGTATAAGCATTAGTCGTTTCACTAATAGAAACGAAACTAAAGTTTTTGAACGTAGCCCAATTGATGGTAAGATTAATTTAAATCCTATTCAAAAATTTACAGATTATAATACTTGGGATGATATTAGTCGACTTCAATATAAAATGGGATATCAAAAAGTGTATAAAAATTACCCAGTTTATAAACGTATTTCTAATGAGGAAGTTTCTGAGTTGTTAGAATCTCAATTTAAAATTAGTGGTATTAATACTGAATTTGAATACGCCATATATGATAAAGATTTGGCGACTAAGATACAATCAGAAGGCTTCGAATTAAATCCATCAACAACTATTGGAATCCCAGTGTTTATGGATGCGGAGAAAAAAAGCAATTATTCATTATATGTGGACTTTCCGCAGCGAAAAAATTATTTATTATCGTCAATAATTGGAATGATTGTATTGTCAATCATATTTACCTCTATTATTATACTGGCATATTCGAGTGCGATTTATCAGCTAATTAGACAACGTCAAATATCTCAAATAAAAACAGATTTTATCAATAATATGACGCATGAATTTAAGACGCCTATAGCAACAATTAACTTGGCTTTAGATTCTATTAGAAACCCAAAAATTATTGGGGATAAAGAGAAGGTAATGCGTTACTTAAGAATGATTAAAGATGAAAATAAACGTATGCATGCTCAAGTAGAAAATGTGTTGCGTATTTCGAAATTAGAAAAAAATGAGCTCAATATTAGTAAGGAAAGAGTAAAGTTACACGACCTAATCGAAGATGCCGTGACTCATGTTGAATTGATAGTTGAAGATCGAAAAGGTTATGTCAAAACGCATTTAGAAGCCGATAAATCGTCGGTATTAGCTAATGAGACGCATTTTACAAATGTAATTGTTAATATTTTGGATAACGCTATTAAATATAGTGATGATGCACCAAAAATTGATGTTTATACTGAAAATATAGGGACTAATATATTGCTTAAAATTTCAGATCAAGGCAATGGAATGTCTAAGCAAGTTCAAAAGCGTGTGTTTGAGAAGTTTTATCGAGAACATACAGGAAATGTACACAATGTTAAAGGTCACGGTTTAGGTTTGGCTTATGTGAAACGAATCGTTGACGACCATCAAGGTCATATATCAGTAGAAAGTGAAAAAGGAAAGGGTAGCACGTTTACAATAAAACTACCGTTAATATCATAAATTATGGAAGAGCAAAATAAAAAAATTCTTTTGGTAGAAGACGATCCAAACTTTGGAACCGTTTTAAAAGACTATTTAAACATGAATGACTATGACGTAGTTCATGCTAAAAACGGAATGGAAGGTTTCGAGAAATTCAAAAAAGATGATTATGATCTTTGTATTTTGGATGTCATGATGCCTTATAAGGATGGATTTACTCTAGCTAAAGAAATTAGGGAAAAAAATACAGATGTGCCAATTATTTTCTTAACAGCAAAAGCGATGAAAGAAGATGTGCTTAAAGGTTATAAAGTTGGTGCAGATGACTATTTAAATAAACCATTTGATAGCGAAGTTTTATTGATGAAGATTAAGGCTATAATGCAACGTAAAGCTACAGATACGATTGCAGATAGTAAACAATTTGAGTTCAAAATTGGAAGGTTTGATTTAAACTCTAAATTACGTTTCTTAAAGTTTGATGGTAAAGATCCAATTAAATTATCTCCCAAAGAAAATGAGTTATTGAGAATGTTGGCGCTTCATGAAAACGATTTGATGCCACGCGAACTTGCATTAACTAAAATTTGGAGAGATGATAATTATTTTACGTCTAGAAGTATGGATGTATATATTGCGAAATTACGTAAATACTTGAAATTAGATGCTAATGTTGAAATTCTAAACATTCATGGAGAAGGGTTTAGATTAGTTGTTAATCAAGAAGCTTAAGTATAACTTATAAATATAAAAAAAGCCAATCTATTAGATTGGCTTTTTTTATATTTAATCTGTAGATTTTCCTATTGTATTAGTTTGATTTCATACAATGTGCTTGTCTATAGTGGCTATAATATCGGAAACATTTGTTTGATAATCAAACCAAAATATATCTTCATTTTTTTTGAACCAAGTAAGTTGTCGTTTGGCAAAACGCCTTGTGTTTTTCTTAATTTCTGAAATTGCAAATTCAAGCGTCCATTCACCATCCAGATACTTAAAAATCTCTTTATAGCCTACAGTGTTGAGCGCATTCAAATCTTGTTTTGATTTTAAGAGTTTTACTTCATCAATTAAACCTTGGTCAATCATGAGGTCGACACGCCTATTGATTCGATCGTAAATAATGGTTCTTTCTGCGGTTAACCCAATCGTAATGGTTTTGAACGCTCTGAGTTTATTTGTATTTTTTAAAAAAGAAGTATAGGTTTTTCCACTAGTTAAACAAACTTCTAAGGCTCTTATAACACGTTTTGGGTTGTCAATAGCAATAGTTTCAAAAGCTTTAGGGTCTAATTGTTTTAACTGTAATTGTAGTGCTTCTAATCCGTTAGTTTTAAGCTTGGAGTTTAAGTCTTCCCTTATGTTATTGTTTACTTTTGGTAAGTCGTCAAGTCCTTTAATAACAGCATTTACATATAAACCCGATCCACCAACCATTATTGCTATAGGTTGTGCTTCATGAAGTGTTTTTAATTTGGCAATAGCATCTTTTTCGAAAGCGCCAACATTATAATCATCATCAACAGAAAGATGTTTAATAAAATGATGAGGAGCCGCAGCTAATTCTGTTGAAGTAGGCGCAGCAGTACCTATGTGCATATCTTTATAAAATTGTCGAGAATCTGCCGAAATGATTTCGGTATTATAATGATTGGCTAATTTAATACTAAGGGATGTTTTGCCTATAGCAGTTGGACCAACAATGGAAATTAAATATTTAGTTTTCATTTAAAGCATGTCCGCAATTATGACAAAAATGAGAATCATCTCTGTGGTTTTCAGCTAAACAATTAGAACAAGATTGGGTGTTTGTTTGAACTTCATGTTTGTTAACCTTTGTCATTTCTGATGATACAATCCCAGTTGGAACTGCAATAATTCCATAACCCATTATCATAATTAATGATGCAATTAATTGCCCCAAAGGTGTTGCGGGAGCAATGTCTCCGTATCCAACTGTTGTGAGGGTAACAATGGCCCAATAAACACTTCTGGGGATACTAGTAAACCCGCTTCCTTCTTCACTTTCTACTAAGTACATTATTGTGCCCAATATGATACAAAGTATGATAACAAATGATAGAAATACTGCAATTTTAGCACGACTGGTTTTTAAAGCTCTTACAAAAATTGTCGAAGCACCTATGTATCTCGTAAGTTTTAAAATTCTAAAGACACGTAAAAGACGGAGAGCTCGAAAAGCAACTAATGAGTGTGAACCGACTAAAAACAGAGATAAATATTTTGGAATAGTCGATAATAAATCAATGACACCATAAAAGCTTGTCATATACTTTATTGGTTTTTTTACTGTAACAATTCTAGCTATATATTCAAACGTGAATAGAATGGTAATTACCCATTCTGAAATATTAAGAAAATCATGATATTTTGTATCAATACTCTTAACACTTTCTAGCATTACTAAAATAATACTAGCAATAATGACAAAAAGTAGTACAACATCAAATAATTTACCAGAAGGTGTATCTGCCTCATAAATTATATCATGAAGTTTTTCTCTCCAATTTCGATGTTTAGTAGTTTTACTCATGATTCCAAATGTACTAAAAAGTTTAGTCTTTCTTTTTCAATACAATTAATGAATTCTTTTGAATATCAACAATAGTAGAGAAGTAGCTCTTCAATACATCGTAATAGTCAGAACTATATATGGCTTCTTTGAAGTTGAATTTAAAGAATACGACTACGGAGTTTTCTGTAACGTTGGTATTAAATATTAAAGTCCCTGTTTTGTTGGGCAAACTATAATTTACTGATTTTGGAACATCAATAACTTCATACCCTTCAGTCTTTAACTCTACAGAATATAGGAATGCATCTTTATATCCAAAATCGATAGGATAAGTACGTTCTTGAAGTTTTAATGGGTTTTTGTCAATAAATGTGATTTGAAACGGATTAACATATAGGTTGTCTCCAACAGTTTCAAGAGTTTGTTCTACTTCAAAAGCTTCTGAAAATTCTGACGATGTTTTGTTTGATATTTCTGATGTGTGTTCATTAAATTGTATGGATGGATATTTATTGATGTAATAGTTTAAATATTCTTCAGGATTTTTAGTATAACTTTTTTTCGCGCTTAAAGCATGTTGTCCCGTGTGATTTCCATAGATAGTTCCTTGTAATATATCGTTTTCTATACTTAGATTAACGCGATATTTTTTTATGCTCACACGATTAGGTTCAATATCAACCCAATATCCACCATCTTTAAAGTCAAGCAAACGCCCATACTGGTTGAGGCATCTAAACGGTAATTGTCCAAAAGTTAGATATTCATCGGTAGCATCTAGCATGTAAGTTGAGTCTCCAATAGTTGCTTGTACAATAAGGTAGTTAAAATCTGAAATTACTGGGTAAATACGTGTTGCTAGTCCATTATTTCTAGTTGATAAGAGTACAGGTTTAACATCGATATCATTAGCTTCCAATAAATTGTGAAGAAGGATGTTTATTTCTGAAACATTACCCGATTTATTTTTGACCAAATCTTTGACTGAAGCATCACTAAAAATTCTAAATTCACCATCCCATGTGTATGTTTGCTGTACAAAATCATAAATGGCTTTTGCTTTTTTTAGAGGATCAGTTAAGTTAGTGATATCGGTACTTAGAAGATCTTTTATAACACTACTTTTCTTTAACTGTCTGCCAATGTTATTATCGCTTTTAAGTTCTCCTTCAACACTTTTCCAAGTTTTTGTAATATTATCTACTCTGCCATCAAAACCTCTAAATACTTTTAGTTCATATACAATTCGGGCAATGTAATTTTCTTTTGTGGTCATAAATTCCTCTTCAACAAATGCAGGAATATCTTTCATCACATAGATGTAATCACCACAGTTTGAAGATCCAGCGCCACTAACAGATAGACAGTTTTTTCTTAAAGAAGATGTATTAGTATGCAATTTTTTACCTCCAACTAATTTGATGTTATATTCCCAGTTTCCAGGGATACTTGGCCTATATTCACTATATAACTTCGGAATATCTTCTTGAAAATACCAACTCTTATACTTAAACATATATGGAGATTCTAGTATATAGCTGTATACTATTACCGAGCCTTCTTTTATGTTTGGAAACGTGAACTTAACTAAAGTATAATTCTCATTATAATCTTCTTCAAAAATAGCAGACTTCTCTAATTTTATTTTAGAAACCTGACCATTTTCAAGATTATAGACGGTTGCCATAATTTTTTTTACACGCTCTTTTTTGCCATTTTCACCGTAGAGATAAATAGTTTCTGTTGCGTGGTCAAAACCTTCTCTATTTAGAATTTTGAGTTTTTTCTTTATTTCGGTTTTTAGTAGAAATGTTTCTCGATCCACATAACTTTTACCTGTTTCATATATAATTAAAGCATTAGCAGTAGAGTCTTTGTCATAAATATTTAACTCTAAATCTTGTTTTGTGACCACAAAATCTTCGTCATTAAAGCCAGATTGTGCCTGAATATTTATCGTAATTAATACAAGTATTAAACGTAATACTAATTTCATTGGGGTGTGTTTAAATTGCTATAGTTTTTAATTTTTTGTTACGTCTTAAATAACTTTGAATAATGTGTTGTGTATCTCTATTATTCTCCATTGGAGTGATAATAGACTCTAAGACGTCTATGTTATTGATTTGGTGGTTAAGATCATAAAAACCTAAACCTTTAAATGCGCCATTTTCAATATAAATAACACTTTTTTCATCAATATCTCTACCTTGATCTATAATGACCATATTTTTATTGTCGTAACTATTTTTGGCTATAAGTTCTTCAACACGCTTATTGTAATCTTCTGAAGTTTCTTTCAAAATACATGCGCCATTGCAACTTTTTATGGTGTAGTTAAAGCAATTAGATTTTGTTGGGTATAAACCAGTTAATTTTTGACATAAATTGTATTGTTCTATAACCTTAAACATAAAACTCTTGGCGCTTTGCATGTTGCTGAAGGTTGTGATAGGTTTTTCGTTAGAATTGGTTTTGGCAATTTTAAGGTTAATATATCCATTTTCATCTTTGAAACTATAGAGTCCATGAGTGAATATGTTCCTTCTTAAAGCTCTGTTATATAAGGGTTTATTTCTTTTTATTTCAGCACTTTCTTTAAGCAAGGCTACTAATTCGCTTCCAGTTGCTTCATAGGTTACAGACTTTACTAATAATTGTAATTTTTTTGATTTTGTACTCGTATTAGTTAGGTGTTGGTTAATACGATGTTTAATGTTCTTACTTTTTCCTATGTATATAATTTCGCCATTTTCATCATGAATATAATACACACCTGTTACAGCTGGAAGTTTGTCTATGATGACTTTGTGATTTTCGTTAAGGCGTTTTATAATTTCAGTTTTAACGTGATCTTTAATGATGTGCTTATCTAAATCTTTAGACAGTAACATTTTAAATAGTTTTACCGTAGCCATGGCATCTCCATTTGCACGATGTCTATCACTTACAGGAATACCTAGTGCTCTAGTAAGCTTTCCTAAACTATAAGAGGCTTGATCGGGAATGAGTTGCTTAGATAGTTCTACTGTACATAGTGTTTTGCGTTTAAAACCAAAGCCAAGTCGTTTAAATTCTGTTCTTAAAATGCGATAATCAAATTGAGCATTATGCGCAACAATGATACAATCTTCGGTGATTTCAACAATGCGTTTAGCTACCTCATAAAACTTAGGTGCTGTTTTGAGCATATTGTTGTTAATACCAGTTAAATTAACCACAAAGGGTTGTATTTCTCTTTCTGGGTTGACGAGACTTATAAATTTGTCAATGACTTGATGGCCATCAAACTTATAGATGGCAATCTCTGTTATGCCTTCTTCGTTGTACTTGCCTCCTGTAGTTTCTATGTCTAGTATCGCGTAGATAAATATGTGCTTTTAGTTTGAATAATTACGACTGCCAAATATACTACTTCCTACACGAATCATTGTGCTTCCACAATCAATTGCTAATTGATAATCTCCACTCATTCCCATGCTTATAATATCTAAGTTGGTATTGATTGTTTTGAGTCTGTCGAAAGTGGATTTTAATCGTTTAAATTCCTCTTCAATTTGTGAAGTGTTATCAGTGAAAGTTGCCATTCCCATTACGCCTTTTATATTAATGTGTTTTAATTCTAAAACGTCTTTCGATGTCAATAAGTATTCCGCCTCTTTTGGAGATATGCCATGTTTACTGTCTTCTTTAGCAATTTTTATTTGTAGTAAACAGTTGATGGTCCTATTGTACTTCTTTGCTTGCTTGTCTATTTCCCTGAATAGTTTTAAGCTATCTACACCATGAATTAAACTCACAAATTCTGCCATATATTTTACTTTATTTCGCTGTACGTGTCCAATCATATGCCATTCAATATCCTTAGGCATTTCCTCATATTTATCAACCATTTCTTGGATTTTGTTTTCTCCAAAAATGAGTTGTCCAGAGTTGTAAGCTTCCATAAGAGTACTTACGGGTTTTGTTTTAGACACAGCTACTAAAGTGACTTGTTTTGGAATTTGGGAACGTATATTGTTTAGGTTTTCAGCTATGTTCATATATTAGAATTCATAAATAGTAACACCACTCCGGAGTTTAGGTTCAATAAATGTGCTTTTTGGAGGCATTTTAAGTCCATCGTCAGCGATGTGCTTCATCTCATGTATATCTACAGGAACCATACCAAACCCAACTGCAAACTCACCATTATCGATACGATCTTTAACATTTATGATGTCCTTTTTCCCGTTAATGTAATCTATGCGTACATCATTTCGTAAATCGTTTATTCCTAAGATAGGATTTAAAATGGTGTTATACAGGATTTGTGGGTCTAAAGCATCTAATGCTGTTTTAAAATTATATAGAGATTTCCTCAAATATAAAGAATAAAATTCACCATCTAAATACATGCTGAAATGATGTTTTTTAGAGGGTTTATAAGGCATAATACCTCTATTTTCTATTCTGAAAATAGTATCTAACTGAATCAAAAATTCTTCTTTAGATAAGCCGTTTAAATCTTTGACTAAACGATTGAACTCATGAATTTTTAATTCTGATTCAGGAATCATAAAGGTCATGAAGTGATTATAAGGCTCGTCACCTTTATGTTTTGAATTGTTAGCTTTTTCTTCTTTATACAAAAGGTACGAAGATGCCGAACGATGATGTCCATCAGCAATATAAATCGTAGGCATTTGCTCGAACTCAGCTTTTATAATATCTATAGATGTTTTATGCTCTAATTTCCAGAGGTAATGCGTATCTCTATAAGTTGTTGTGAATTCAAATTCAGCACGCTCTTGTTGTGTTTCTTTAATGATTGCAGATATTGCTGAATTATCAGGATAAGTGAGTAGTACAGGTTCTGCATTAAATCCAACTGTTTTTAAATACTCTTTAAAAATGCGTTCACGATACTCTATGGTGTCTTCGTGTTTTTTGATGACATCGTTTTCATAATCTTCAGCACATGCAGCGGCAACAATGCCATTAAAAACTTGGTGGTCTCTATCTACAATCTTATAAATGTAGTACGTTGGTGTGTCATCCTGAACAAAAATATGGTCTTCTTTAAATTCTAAATATCTATTTTTTACTAATGTATAGCGTTCGGTTCCTGTGATCTCTCTGTCGTATTTATAACCTGGATTTACAATGTGTAAAAATGAAAACGGATTATAATCTAGCCGTGCTTCTCGTTCTGCTTGAGTATAAGTTTGATAAGAACGAGAGGCAACTAAACTCACCTTGTCACGTGTAGGTCTTACTGCTTTAAAAGGAAGTATTTTTGCCATAATTTAGTAATAAGGGTATGTAAGACTCATATAGGAATGACTTAATACTAAAGATCTATTTTGAAAATTGCTTAGCGACAGTTTCTGCTTTTCTACTTTCAGAATAATCATAAAAGCCTTCTCCAGATTTTACTCCTAATTTTCCAGCTCTAACCATATTAACCAATAAGGGGCAAGGTGCATACTTTGGGTTTTTAAATCCGTCGTACATCACATTAAGAATAGAAAGACAAACATCTAGACCAATAAAATCTGCTAGTTGTAATGGGCCCATAGGATGAGCCATTCCTAATTTCATGACGGTGTCAATCTCTACAACACCAGCAACACCATTGTATAATGTTTCAATAGATTCATTCAGCATAGGCATTAAAATACGATTGGCAACAAATCCAGGATAATCATTTACTTCAGTAGGTGTTTTGCCTAAAGTTCTAGATAATTCCATGATTGTATTAGTAACGTCGTCACTTGTATTATAACCACGAATAATTTCTACTAATTTCATGATTGGCACAGGGTTCATAAAATGCATTCCTATAACCATTTCTGGGCGAGAAGTTACAGCCGCAATCTGAGTTATTGAAATAGAAGAAGTGTTAGTTGCTAAGATAGTATCTTCGCCACAAGCTTCGTCTAGTTGTTTAAATATATTTAGCTTTAAATCGATGTTTTCCGTAGCAGCCTCAACAACTAAGCTAGCATATTCTACGCCAGCATTCAGATCTGTGAAAGTGGTGATATTGTCTAAAGTTGCTTGTTTGTCTGCTTCAGAAATTTTTTCTTTTGCGACCATCCGGTCTAAGTTTTTTGAAATAGTATTCATGCCTTTCTGTAAAGAGGCTTCACTTATATCTATTAGTTGAACTTTAAATCCAGATTGAGCAAAAGTATGAGCAATTCCGTTGCCCATTGTTCCTGCTCCAATAACTGCTACATTTTTCATATTTATGTATGTTTTTTCTTGTATTGGGAGTAAATATTTAAAATTGATTAATAATCATCGTGGCAACACGCAAAGCTTCGGTGCCATCATGAAGTGTGACAATTGGTGTTGTGTTATTATTTATAGCATCTGCAAAGGTTTCTAACTCATCCAAAATAGCATTATTATTAGCAATTTCAGGATTGTCAAAATAGATTTGCTTTTTGATACCTTCGGCATTTTGTAAGATCATATCGAAATCTCCAGGCTGTTCAGGAGCATCTTTCATTTTAACAACTTCACATTTCTTTTCTAAGAAATCTACTGAGATATAAGCATCCTTTTGAAAAAATCTTGTTTTTCTCATGTTTTTTAAGGAAATACGACTTGCTGTTAAATTGGCTACACAGCCATTTTCAAATTCAATACGAGCGTTGGCGATATCTGGTGTCTCACTAATAACAGAAACTCCGCTAGCTGATACATTTTTTACTTTAGACCTAACAACACTTAGAATGATATCGATATCATGAATCATTAAATCTAATACTACAGGAACGTCTGTTCCTCGCGGATTAAATTCGGCCAGACGATGTGTTTCAATAAACATTGGATTTTTGATTTGTTCTCTAACCGCAGTGAATGCTGGGTTAAAACGCTCTACATGTCCAACTTGTCCACGGATATCATGCTCAGCTAATAATCGTCTAACATCTTCAGCTTCTTCAACCGTATTTGTAATTGGTTTTTCAATAAAAATATGCTTGCCTTTTGCTATCGCTTTTTTGGCACAATCATAATGCGATAAGGTAGGGGTAACGATGTCAACCATGTCAACGGCTTCAATAAGGGCTTCAATAGAATCAAAGTACTTATAACCAAATTCGGTCTCTACTTTTTTTGCATTTGTTTCATCAGCATCATAAAACCCTATGAGGTCATATTTATCAGATTGATTGAGAAGTCTTAAATGAATTTTACCTAGATGTCCAGCACCAAGTACACCAGCTTTTAGCATTGTTTTACGTTTTCAACAAAAATAAGATTTTTACTGCTTTTTTGTGTGAAAATACCAATAAAAAATCGACGATTTAATGAAGATAAAAATTCCATCAAATTTAACTTTCAGTATAAAAATCTTTCAGTTATTTTAGCATAGTAAACCTAACCACTTTGAAAGATACATTTAAACACCAAGGCCTACGCCAACAATTAGTTGCAACCTTAAAGAAGAAAGGAATTTTGGATGAGAAAGTCTTACAGGCTATAGCTACAATACCTCGACATCTTTTTATGGATTCTAGTTTTTTGGATCATGCTTATCAAGACAAGGCATTTCCAATTGCTGCTAATCAAACTATTTCTCAACCGTATACTGTAGCTTTTCAATCTGAACTATTACAAATAGAACCTGGCGATACAGTATTGGAAATTGGAACAGGAAGTGGATATCAAACAGCGGTTCTATGTTTGTTAGGCGCTAAAGTGTTTAGTATTGAACGCCAGCATGAACTCTATAAAAAAACGAGTAAATTTTTACCTAAGTTAGGCTATCGAGCAAAGAAGCTCATTTTTGGAGATGGTTATATTGGATTAGAAGCCGAAGCGCCATTCGATAGTATTATTGTTACTGCTGGAGCTCCTTTCGTGCCAAAGCCCTTGTTAAGTCAATTAAAAATTAATGGAAGACTAGTCATTCCGGTAGGTGATGATATACAAATCATGACCTTATTTATTAGAAAAGGACCAAAAGAATTTGAACAACATGAATTTGGCGAGTTTAGATTTGTACCTTTATTGGAAGATAAAAATTAATTAGAATTTTAATTAAAAGAATTTCAAGCCGAAAAGAAGAGCATCACTCTGGAAACCGCTTTGATAAGATCTTACATAATCAAGCCTTAGAAACCTAAATTTCCCCCAGCCAATATTGTCAAGGCCAATGGTATATTCTTGATAGGGTTTATTGTTAGGTGTTGCTAATGCATGGGCGCCAACAACTAAATTAAAATTAAGCTTTTTAAGTAGTGGAACTCTTCCTAGTAGAAATCCATTAAAATCGTGCTCAGCATGCATTTCTAAATAAGAATCGTTGGTGCTAGCCGTATAATATGGTAAATTATTAAATACATTGAGATAAGATCCTGAGCCTATCTGTGTTTGATTACCGTTAAAATGTTGATAATCTACAAAAGCAATATCATCGGCATTAAAAAATGTTCCCGCTTTTATGTTATATTGAAAACGCCCTTTGTCTCCTGCATTGAGCCCTTGGCGAATTCGGATTTTAACTTGATCAAAATTATAATCATCAATAGAAGATGAGAACCCTTTTTCATAACCTAAAATAAGGGTTGGGAATTTAGAATTTGGAATATTATATTTTCCATCAGGATAACTCAAGTAATTTTGCGCAAAATTAATACGAGCTGTCATATTAAACTTCATAATATTGTGCGTGTCGAAAGGCGCAATGCCGTATGCGGTTTCGTCTAATGGATTATTACTCGTATAAACCCGATCATTTTGTGGATACCAAGCTTGATCTGTTGTATTAAATAAGGCTTTGCGTCGTTGATAACCTAAACTGGCATTAACTCTCAATCCATTGAATAATTCATTTGAATAGGAGGCTTGTACAAAACTGTTTTCATATAGTTTCATAAAGTTTTGTTCACTAAATAATGAAAACCCAGTATTTAAACTTTTTGAAATTGGATTACTCGAATTGAACTGTTGTGTGATAACACCACCAGCTAATGTGAGATAGGGCCTACTCTTATTATTAAATTTATAAGTAGCAGCAATGGTACCTCGAAGGCGGTCATCACTAAATCCATAATTGATATTTCCTCTTACTGAGAAGTAACGTTCGTAATCATTGTAATTCTTAGTGTAAAACGCTCCAATATTTGCGTTCCAGCCTTGAACTGTGTTGAAACTTATGGCTTCAATAGGAGAGGAGACACCAACACTCCAGTTTTCGTATGAATTCGTATAGGTATAGCCGCCAATTATGTCTCCTAGTTTGAATTTATTTTTAATAGTGTCAACAGAATCCTGATACGTTTTTGATGCTTTAATTGTTTGAATACTATCTTTTTTAATATAGTCTGTAACTTCTTCCACTGTTAAAGGTATAGGTCTAATTGTCGTCCAATAGATGGAATCTTTTTCGTTAGCATTTTCAACAAAAGACACAATCTCTCTTGTGAAATTTTTTCGAGTCAGTCCAGGGTTAAAACTATAATTACTATAAACAGCGGTGAAACGACCATCGCCTTTTATTCCAAACAGACCATATTTGAAATCAATATTTTGAGACATTTTAGCCCATATATTATCTTGTTCTGAAAACGAATAGGTTTGAGTTATGGTTACTTTATCTACCGCAGGAAGTCTTGCTTGAGTGCCAGTAACATCTAATTCGACGGCATAGATAGTCCATTGATCCTCTACAATATAGATGTAGCCCTCAAAAACTGGGTCATTTTCTCGTCTAGGAGTGACTTTGATTTTATTAATTAGGTGTCCTTTGTCATCATAGAAAACTCCTTCTAATTCAAATCTGTAATATCCAAATGCATTATTCGCGATTGGTGTGATGATTTGATTTCCAATAGATACGGAGTTTTCATATAAATCAAAATCAACATCTATAGCGTTGTTGAAACTAAATCCTTTGCTATCACCACTAACTTTTGATGCTAATATTTTTTCTTTAAGTTTATTAGGTCTTAAAAATTCTAATTTTGAGACGGTTTCTGATAGGTAAATTACACCACTTCTAGTAGAATCTAGACCATCAATTTCTATGTCTTCACCTAAGATTTTTTTTGGTGCATCTTTAATTCTTATAAGCCCTCGAGAGTAGAAATCGGAGGTATAGCTTAGAATTTTGTTTTGATTTTCTTTACGCTTAGAAATAGCTTTACGCATAATAATATTAGCTGGATTCTCTTCAGTATTAATGACTACTTCATTTAAAGAAATTTCTTCATCTATAAGTGTTGCATTTAAGGTAAACGGGAAAGCATCAATACGTACTGTTTTTTTTACGGTTTTATAACCTAAATACTGAAAAACTATAGTATAGGATTTAGGATCAGAAATATTGAGTTCATAATTACCATCTTCATTACTGGTAGTTCCAATATATGTGTTTTCGATGTATATATTGACAAAAGGTAAAGGTTCATTGTTGGTGCCAGTAACACTGCCTCTTATTTGGGAAAAAGAATTAAATGCAAGTAATACTAAAATTGTAGAGAGTAAAGTTTTTTTCATAAAAGTTGATTGATGGTGTTTTTTATATAGACGTACTTTTTTACTAAAAGGTTGCCAGCTAAAGGTCAAACATAGCTATAAAAATAGAGGAGCTTTGTTAAACAATGCTAAATAAAACTAACACAATTGTTAAATATTTTCTTACAACAATATTAGTGCCAAATCCGATCGTTATTTGTAGATTTTCTTAATTCGATCGAGGTTGCGTTTATTGTCTCTGTCTTTTATCGTTTCTCGTTTATCGAAGAGTTTCTTACCTTTTCCTAAAGCGATTTCAAGCTTAGCTAATCCTTTTTCATTAATAAACAAGCGTAACGGTATAATTGCGTTTCCTTTAATGTTGATTTCCTTTTCTAGCTTTTTGAGCTCACGTTTGTTTAGTAATAATTTGCGCTCTGCTTTAGGTTTGTGATTGTAGTAGTTTCCGAAGACATATTCTTGAATCGTCATATTAATAACGAATAGTTCCCCACGATCATTAAATTCACAAAAGCTTTCTGCTATTGAAGCTTTACTGTCTCTTATTGATTTAATTTCGGTCCCAGTTAACACAATTCCAGCTGTATACGTGTCGAAAATTTCGTACTCAAACTTTGCTTTTTTATTTAGTATGTTTACTGTTTTTTGCATGGAGAGCAAAGGTAATTATTTTTAACATTTATAAACTGTTATTAAATAATATGTTTTCCGACTTAAGTTTGAAACTATTAATTATATGAAATATTCACTTTTAGTAATAATTGGACTTTTATATTTTGGTTGTAAAAATGATGTAAGAGATACGATTTCAGCAAAGACGATTATTGATGATACGATATCTGTTTCTGGAGGAGATATTATTTCTTCGTCTCTAATAGCATTTGACTTTAGAGATAAGTATTATACAGCAAGTCGAGATAATGGAAATTTTCAATTAGAGCGCTCATTTAAGGATTCAACATCTCATTCGATATCACAAGTTAGGGATGTTTTGAGTAATCAAGGGTTTCAACGTTTTGTTGATGAATTAATAGTTGAGGTACAGGATTCTATGGTCCCTAGATATTCGGCATCAGTCAATTCTGTTCATTACTTTTCGGTACTTCCGTATGGGTTAAATGATCAGGCGGTTAATAAGACTAGATTAGATGATGTTTCGATTTTGGATAACACGTATTATACCATCAAAGTCACATTTAATCAAGATGGAGGAGGAGAAGACTTTGAAGACGAATTCATATATTGGATAAACAAGAAGACGTTTAAGACTGATTATCTAGCTTATTCTTATGAAGAAAATCACGGCAAAGGCTTACGTTTTAGAGAGGCTTATAATGAGCGATATATAGAGGGGGTTCGTATTGTAGATTATAATAATTATAAACCCGAGAACTCCTCAATTGGCTTAATAGATTTGCCTCAACAGTTTGAGAATGGGACATTAAACCTGCTCTCTAAAATTGAACTAAAAAATGTTACAATCGATTTAATTGATAGATAATACTTGATCGATTATATGTCCATCAGAAATGGTTACTATATAAAGATTACCATTATTATTGTCATCAATATCTGGATATTTTCTTTTTTTCAAAATTGAATTCACAAATGCAGGTGTAGTATTGCTATGTCCAACGACTAATACTGTTTTGCCTTTTGTGGCTTTTGCAAATTCTTCAGAATATAAAGCTCTTGGATCGTAAAATTTTACTTCCAACTCATTTTCTAAAGCTGTAGGTTCAGCGGTTTGCATTGTTCTGTTGTATTGCGTTGAGTATACTGCATCAAATTTGATGTTTTGTAGAATGACAGTCCAATTTTTTGCTCTTTCTTTACCTGTCTCTGTAAGGTCTGGGTTTCTATTAGTTTTATCGCTTCTGTCTTTTTCTGCATGTCGAATAAAATAATAAGTTGTTGTTTCAACTTCATTATTAGTAGTCATAGTTTGGGAAAATGACGGAAGACAGAATATAGCAATGAAAATAAATGTAAATAAAGATTTCATTAATTTAGGATTTAGTTATTTAAAGGTGATTGTAATTTTGAATATTATAAAGCGTTTTACGAATATAGACGACTCAGTTTTTAATTATAAAAAAACTTTGTTAAATCTTAATAGTATAGAACTCCCAATTATTAATAATCGGCATCAGACAGTTCGCCGTTAGAAATGTTTACGCCTTTTGAAGTACCTATACGTTCAACACCAATATCAATGTATTTTCGAGCAGTTTCGTAATCACTGATACCTCCTGAAGCCTTTATTTTGCAATGGTTTCTTACTGTCTTCCTAATGATTTTCACAGCAGTAAGCGTGGCGCCACTTTTGGTAAAACCTGTAGATGTTTTTACAAAATCTACTTTAGCATCTAAGCATATTTCTGAAGCTTTAACTATTCCATTTTTTGACAGTTCGCTAATTTCAATAATTACTTTTAAAGGTGTTCTTCCAATGGCAGTTTTTACGTCTTTTATATCTTTAAATACTTCAACGTAATTCTTGCTTTTAAAAACGCCAAGATTCATAACCATATCAATTTCATGAGCACCATCATTAATGGCTTGTTTGGCTTCAAATACTTTAGCTTCGGTAGAACTTGCGCCTAAAGGAAAGCCAACTACTGTGCAAATTTTTACATTAGTATCTTTAAGAAGTTGTTTGGCTAAGGGCACATAGCAACTGTGCACACAGACAGAAAAAAACTTGTGTTTTTTTGCTTGATTACAATGGTCAATAATGTCACGTTCAGTGGCAGAGGCACTTAACAAGGTGTGATCTATATATGAGTTTACGTTCATATTTAAGTAGGTGATTTATTCACTAATTCTTGATTTGAAGAAGAATTAGCTTGCTTTAACTAATGTAAATTTGGGAATTAATAGCAACTCAAAGTTAGTAATTAAATCTTATAATCATAACCTAAAATGCTAAAGTTTTATTGTGTTTTAAGGGAGTTTTGAACATGTTGTAAACAAAAAAGCCTCTATTTCAGAGGCTTAGATTCTATTTTGATCAATATTAATGAACCGCTTTAACAGTATAACCTGCTTCTTTAAGAAGGTTAATGACACCATTTTTACCTGCAAGATGAGCTGCACCAACACCATAAAAAGTAGGTTGTGCTTTAGAATAGTTCTCAATTTTTGAAATCCAATTCTTATTTCTATTATCTAACATTATGTCTTTATGTTTACTTGTAGATAGATTAACATCCTCTGCTACTAGCTTATCTAATCCTTCTATATCTTCATCATTATAAAGTTCTAACATCATATTAAATGATGCTTTGTCATAAGCCATATTATCTTTTGCAGAACGTAATAAGTCTTTTACTTGATCTTTGTACGGAATGTTATCAAATACGTCCAATTGTTCTTGAACAGTCTCAAGACCTAACACTTCTTCGTTTTGCTCATGTGCAACTTTCATTAGAGCCTCTTCATAAGATTGCACTTGACATCCTAAAAGCTGTGGGTAAAACATGGCCGTAATTAAAAAAGGTTTCATGTTGCCTAGCATGTCTAAAGGCATTCCTAATTGACTCTTTACAAAATCGGAAATTGTTTTATAGTCTTCTTCATTAACTAAGTTTTTAATGGTTTGTCCATCTTTCATATAAAGTCCTTTCATCATATTCATTTGCATGGATGGGTCATCCATATCTAATTCTAAAACTAATAAAGAAGTATCATTTAAAGCTTTTTTTACGTCATCGTCTAAAGATGCATCACAAGTCATATGTATAGTACCAAATAGATATGACGATTTTTCTAAACCATTACCCGAGATTTCCCACAGTAAAGATTTGTCTAGTTTTTGCGCGCTAATAGTGTTTGTAAGGCCTAAACATAATGTTAAGCATATGAGTAAGTTTTTCATATAGACGGTTTCAATTTGCTAATAGGTATGTTTTTCCTCGGAAATGTTACAAATACGTCAATTTTCAACTTTTACGGGTTTAAAAGAAGCTACACGATTTTCGAAATTGGTATCAGAAACTGGGTTTACAATAGATTCGAATAATGTTACCAAATCTTCGGAATGTGTTTCTCTTGTTTGTTTTAGTAAATTAAAATGTACGAAGCCACACCAAATTATAGCTTTAAGTTGTGTCATGTCTTCATTATACATGCGCATTTCAACTTTTAAATGACTAGAATCATGATGAATCAATTGAGATTCAATAGTCACAGTTTCCATCAAAAAAGCTGGTTTTAAATAGGCAATTTGATTGCTACTAGATACCCAGCTTATTCCTTTTTTTTGAGCCATTTTATATATGTCGATATTATAGTGTTGAATCAATTGATCTTCTCTATGATTCATGAAATAATCGATATACCTCCCATTATTAAGGTGGTTAAATGGATCACAATGTTGAAACCTGATTTTTGTTTGACTACGTACTGTTTTTGGTAAATTCATTGTGTTTGTTTTAATTATACCAAACGGTATATTTTTGATTAAAAAAATTATGCTTTCATATCGTTATGAATCATTTGATCTATTTGATTCATTGTGTCTTTCATATAAAATTCATCATCCATGGTGTAGGTCATAAATACTGCACCTTGTATCATAGTATCCAATCGCTTTGCGTATTGCATGGCGTTTATTTCAGTCGAAATTTCTCCTGCTTCTATGCCATTTTCAATAATCGTTGCTACTTGATCTTGAATTTTTTCTATTACAATTTTAACATTTTCTAGTAGTAAGGTGTTTTGATTATTGGCATCAACACCAATATTTAAGACAGGGCAGCCTCCTAATTGCTTGCTGTAATCATAGTAGTTACGGTAAAAATCAGAAATCAAGAATAGTTTTTGGATAGGAGAATCACTAAGTTCTATGTGATTGGAAATGCGTTTCATTAATGCTTTTACAGTAAACTTAAATGCTGAAATGGCTAAAGCTTCTTTGTTTTTAAAGTTACCGTAAATAGCACCTTTTGTTAGACCAGTTGCTTCTGTAATATCACTCATGCTTGTTGCTGCATACCCATTTTGATTAAAAATGGGAGCAACGGTCTCTAAAATATATTGCTTTGTGAGTTCTGCTTTTGTTTGCATGAATCAAATATATAAAAAATATACTTAACGGTATATTTTATGTCAAATTTCTTATTTTATAATATTTGTAGATACAGATTTAAAATAGGTGAAAACAAAAGTATTGAACAATGATTTTTATCATAATTGGAACTTTATTTTCAAAATATCTTTGTGTAAATAATAAATCAAACACCATGAAAAAAATAATTTTCGCACTGCTTATGACTGGCCTTTTTTCTTTAACACATGTTACTGCTCAAGAGGCAAACGCAAATGATGATGCAGCAACATTTAATAAATGGCAAGCTCGTTTTAGAATTATAGCTATAGTGCCTTCTCCAGATGATGATATTGATGGAGCAAATGTAGATATTTCTACAACCTTTGTTCCTGAGCTGGATTTTACATACTTCTTTAATAAGCATCTTGCTGCAGAGTTGATTTTGGCTACCACAAAACATGAAGTTGAAATTGAAAATGTTGCAGATTTGGGTTATGTGTGGTTATTGCCTCCAACACTTAATTTGCAATATCATTTTTATGCTGATGATTTTAAGCCTTATGTAGGAGCTGGTATTAACTACACCATATTCTATGAGGCAGATGCTGGAGATTTAGATGATATTGAGTATGAAAACACCATTGGGTTTTCATTGCAGGCTGGTGTAGACTATAATTTAAACGATAAATGGTTTTTAAATCTTGACATTAAAAAAATATTCTTAAAAACGGATGTTACTCCTAATGATGATGCTTCTGCAAAAGCTGAAGTGAACATAGACCCACTTATTGTAGGTTTAGGTGTAGGATTGAAGTTTTAATTCCATTGTATTAATAGTGAAAGAGGTCGCAGAAATGCGACCTTTTTTATATTAATTAAATGCATTGTATTCTTATCAGACTTGGTTATATAAAAAACGGAAAAGCAACGCTCATTTTATTACTAAAACTTACGTTGCTTTTCAACTAACCAACCACTTAAAAGACTGTTGTATAGCAGTTTTGTTACACTGAAGTTTAAATTTCTTCTGAAATAAAACTCGCTTCATTTCTAAATACCAGTTTATCATCAAATGCATCAAGTAAAATGATACTATCTGTAGTGACCTCTCCTGATAAGATTTCTTTACTTAAAGCGTTTAAGACCTCTTTTTGAATCACTCGTTTAACAGGTCGAGCACCATATTCAGGATTATATCCTTTGTCAGCAAGATAAGCTATAGCCTCTGGTGTTGCATCGAAAGTAATATTCTGTTTAGACAAAATCTTTTGTACGCCTTTGAGTTGCAATCCAACAATATCTTTTATATGAGCTCGAGTTAAGGGCGTGAACATAATAGTGTCATCAATTCGGTTTAAAAACTCTGGGCGAACACTTTGTTTTAATAAACCTAGTACATCCACTTTTGCCGATTCTATTGCCGAATCGATATCTTTAGTTGCTTCAAATCGCTCTTGAATTATATGACTTCCAAGATTTGATGTCATTATGATAATTGTGTTTTTGAAATCAGCAACACGGCCTTTGTTATCTGTCAATCGACCTTCATCTAATACTTGCAATAAAATATTAAAGGTGTCTGGATGCGCTTTTTCAATTTCATCAAGCAATACTACTGAATACGGTTTCCTTCTTACAGCTTCAGTTAGCTGTCCGCCTTCATCATAACCAATATAACCTGGAGGTGCGCCTACCAAGCGGCTAACACTATGACTTTCTTGAAATTCGCTCATATCAATTCTAGTCATTGCATTCTCATCATCAAACAAATATTCTGCTAATGCTTTTGCTAATTCAGTTTTACCTACTCCAGTCGTCCCTAAAAATAAGAAGGTTCCAACAGGTTTTTGCGGATTTTGTAAACCGGCTCTCGAGCGTCTTACAGCATCACTTACGGCAATTATAGCTTCCTCTTGACCCACTACGCGCTTATGTAACTCATCTTCTAATTTTAGAAGTTTATCACGTTCGCTTTGCAGCATTTTGGTAACAGGAATGCCAGTCCACTTAGCTACTACTTCAGCAATATCATCATAGGTAACTTCTTCTTTAATTAGAGAATTACCAGATTGATTTTCTTTTAATTCATTTTGATACGCTTCTAAAGCTTCTTGGGCTTCTTTAATTTTTCCGTAGCGAATTTCAGCGACTTTTCCGTAGTCTCCTTCACGCTCTGCACGTTCGGCTTCAAGTTTATAATCTTCAATATTAGATTTGGTCGTTTGAATATTATCAACGACTTCTTTTTCACTCATCCATTTTGCATTAATCTCATTACGTTCCTCTTTGAGGTTCGCTAAATCATTGCGTAAGGATTTTAATTTCACTTCATCTTTTTCACGCTTAATTGCTTCGATTTCTATCTCTAATTGCATAATTTTTCTATCCAAAACATCTAGTTCTTCAGGTTTCGAATTGATTTCCATACGTAATTTTGAAGCAGCTTCATCCATTAAATCTATGGCTTTGTCTGGTAGAAAACGATTGGTGATATAGCGTTCAGAAAGTTCTACTGCACCAATAATAGCTTCATCTTTAATACGTACTTTATGATGAGTCTCATATTTTTCTTTAATGCCTCGAAGTATAGAAATCGCACTTTCTGTATCTGGCTCATCGACCATTACTTTTTGAAAACGACGCTCTAAGGCTTTATCCTTCTCGAAGTATTTTTGATATTCATCTAATGTTGTTGCACCAACAGCGCGCAGTTCACCACGAGCTAAAGCAGGTTTAAGAATGTTTGCTGCATCCATAGCGCCTTGTCCACCACCAGCACCAACAAGCGTATGGATTTCGTCAATAAATAATACGATGTCACCTTCGCTAGTGGTTACTTCTTTGATAACTGCTTTTAATCGCTCTTCAAATTCACCTTTAAATTTGGCGCCTGCAATGAGAGCTCCCATATCGAGCGCATAAATTTGTTTATCGATTAAGTTTTCTGGAATATCACCATCCACAATACGATGTGCTAAACCTTCGGCAATTGCTGTTTTCCCAGTTCCTGGTTCACCAACGAGTATTGGATTGTTTTTAGTTCGACGTGATAAGATTTGTAGAATTCGTCTAATCTCTTCATCACGACCAATCACAGGGTCTAGTTTTCCGTCTTTAGCTAATTGATTTAAATTCTTAGCGTATTTGTTTAATGAGTTGTATGTATCTTCTTGACTCTGAGACGTCACACGATCACCTCTACGCAGTTCTTCGATTGCTGCATTCAACGCTTTTTCAGTGACACCTTGGTCTTTAAGCATCTGAGCAATCTTACTTTTTGATTTAAAAATGGCTAAGATTAAATGCTCTACGGAAACGAAATCATCATTCATTTTTTTAGCGATGATAGACGCTTCGTTAAGTGCTTTGCTAGCGTCACGTGAAATCATTAAATCAGCTCCTGAAACTTTAGAAAAACTTTCAATTTGCTTATCTAACGCTAGTTTTAAAACATCAATATTGACATTCAATTTTTTTAGTATGAATGGTAATACGTTTTCATCAACTTCGAAAATAGCTTTTATAATATGCTCATTTTCTATCTGCTGATGTCCCATGCTTTGAGCTAGCTGCTGTGCTTGTTGTATGGCTTCTTGAGATTTTATGGTATAATTATTAAAATTCATATATCTGAAATTATTTTTTTATTAGTATTTTACGATAGGCTTAGGTCAATAACCTTACCAATTGTAAAAGACAATAATGAAACGACAAAATGACCGGTTTAGTGCGTAACGACGTGACTTTTCGTCAGTTTGTAAGGCTTAAATAAAGATACGACTTATAGGATGTAAGCTTGTATTGTACAAGTGAAATTTATGTAAAGATTAACTATGGGATTTTTAAAAAATATATTTGGATCTACTGAGCCAAAAGAAGAAAAAGTATTGCCTTGGCAAGCATTAACTGATGTATCTCAATTGAGTGAAATTGAGAAGCGCTCAGCAACCAAAACGCAAGTCATTTTTAAACATTCTACACGCTGTGGGATTAGTAGTATGGTAATGAAGCAATTTGTAAGTATGTTTGAGCTTGATGCTAATATTGATTTGTACTATTTAGATTTATTAAGCTATAGGGAAGTCTCTAATGAAGTTGGGTATAAGTTTCAAGTGATGCATCAATCTCCACAATTAATTATTGTTAAAAAAGGAGTAACAGTAGCTCATGCTTCTCATGGTGCTATTAATGATATTGATTTAGAGCGCTTTGTTTAATTAAAATTATAAAAAAAACAAAACTCCCAAAGCATTCGCTTTGGGAGTTTTGTTAATGAACAATATATAGATAATCAACTTCTTTGTACTCTATAAGAGCTGATGATGTTTTTTAATTGTTGTTTTAAGTCTTCGCCTGTATCATAGACCATTTGCGAATCGCTTGGGAAATGAAGTGGTCTATTTCTCAATAATTCTCGTTCGGTTCTATTAAGTGCTCTACGATCTCCTCTAACAGTTGCATAGATATGCTCAAAAATAAATTCACTATCGATTGGAAATGCATCTAGAATCTGATTCGTTTTTAAATCTGTATACACAACATTAGCTTGAACAAGGGTTGATTTAAATTGGCTTACTTCAAAATATCTAGCCCTTACATTTACAATTTTATCGATTTGAATTTTGTTACCAAGGCTATCTGTAACGAAATTACCTTCATTATCTTTTTGATATTCCCAACCATCTATAATATTACGTTGTTTCAATTCTTGTCTTCTGTCCACCTGTTCTGGTGAAATATTGATACGCTGTAACTGCAATTGCATAGCGTAATCATAATTTATATCATTAACAGCATTCGCGTGATAGATTGTCCAAAACTGATTTAAACCATAAGTGTCAAAGTTTAATAAATCGGCTTCTAATTGTTGAGGGATGATTTGGTGTGTTTGGTTTTCAATAGATACCATCACATAATCAATGCCTTTGTTATGGGCTTCAGTTATTAACTCCCTTGTTTCCTCAAAATTTGGATTGATACGTTCTATATAACTGAAAAGGTTATAGGCTTTTCTTGCATTATATTTATCTTCAGAGTCTAATAAAGCAATACCTTCATCTATCAAATATTCAGATGTTTTGTATCTATAGTCAACTATTTCTGAAGAATAATCGTTGAATTTAAACGTAATTGGTTTGCCACCAATTTGTAATGGCATCACGCGCTTAATCGCATTTTGTCTTGCTTCCAGATCTAAATAGCGTTCGTAAATGGTTTTATATTGTTCAGGATTGCCATCTTTTTTTAAATGTGCAATATCTTGTAAATCTTCCTCTAAGACTTTGTGGTATGCGTCTTTGAGCATTATAACATAAGCTTGCTTACGTTTTTTGTCTTTATTGCGTTCAAGTTTTTTTAAAGCATCATTAATGGCTTGGTCATAGTTTCCATGACTAATGGCGCTTTCAATATGTTTTCTTCCGCTACAAGATGTTAGTACCAGAAGAAGTACTGTTGTAAGTAGTAATTGCTTCATAATTCTGGATTTAAATGATTATTTATACTATAAATCCAAATATGGTGCCAAACAAAAAACTCGAAGTTGAAAATTAGTTTTTCAGGCTTCGAGTTTAAACAGTATTTTTAAAATAATTATTTCTTTTTCTTCGGATTAAAGATAGGTAGTAGCTGTGTTTTTACAGACCCAAATCCAATGCGAGTACCATCATTTTCACAATAACCTCTCATAATAACGGTGTCATAATCGTTGATAAATTTGCGCTCAGTACCATCTTTCATTTTTAAAGGTTTGGTGCCTTTCCAAGATAATTCTAGCATAGAACCATACGAATCTTCGGTTGGTCCAGAAATGGTACCACTTCCCATCATATCACCAGAATTTACAGGGCAGCCATTTACAGTATGATGTGCTAGTTGTTGGGACATATTCCAATACATATATTTAAAGTTGGATTTAGCTACGGTCGTTTCTTTGGCACCTTTGGGTTGAATTGCGGCTTCTAAATGAATATCAAAACTTCTTTTTCCTTTGGATTGTAAATAGTCTAGAGGTTTTGGATTTTGTTTAGGACTTTCAACTCTAAATGGTTCTAAAGCATCAAGAGTTACAATCCATGGTGACATAGATGATGCGAAATTTTTTCCTAAGAATGGCCCTAAAGGCACATATTCCCATTTTTGAATATCACGAGCAGACCAGTCATTGAATAGTACCAAACCAAAGATGTATTCTTCAGCCTCGTCGATTGGAATTGGTTCTCCTAAATCGTTCGCATCTGTGGTGATAAAAGCCATTTCTAATTCGAAATCTACTAATTTTGAAGGTCCAAATACAGGTGTTTTTGCCCCTTCAGGCATGGTTTGTCCTTGAGGACGATGAATTGGAATGCCAGATGGGATTATTGAAGAACTACGTCCGTGATATCCCACAGGTAAATGTAACCAGTTTGGCATTAGCGCGTTTTCTGGATCTCTAAACATAGTACCAACATTAGTAGCATGTTCTTTACTGGCATAGAAATCTGTATAATCACCAATTTGAATTGGTAATTGCATTTCAATTTCATCTAAACGGAATAATACAATTTCTTTATGCGGATTGTTATTTTTTAGTTTGTCGTTTTCGACATCAAAAATTTCGGCAATACGATTACGGACTAAACGCCAAGTTTTTCTGCCATCTGCGATGAAGTCATTCAAGGTGTCTTGAAGAAAAATATCATCAGTTAAAGGAATGCCTTCAAAGTAACCAAGTTGATGTAGAGCACCAAGATCGATAGCAGTATCTCCAATTCGCGTACCAATTGTAATGATATCATCGCGAGTTAGAAATACACCAAAAGGAATATTTTGAATAGGGAAATCTGAGTTTTTTCCAACATGTAACCATGAAGACCTATCAGGATTATTTGCAGATAAAGGCATATTATAGAGGATTTTGTTGTTTTATATTTCTATTCAAACCTACATATTTAATTGGACAAAACCATGAAATTTTAAATGAATTTTACCTGTTGATAACCTGCTCATAAAAGATGAACTTAAACTCGTTTTTTTAAATCTTTTTAAGGTAATGATTTCTTATTTTTGAGGAAATTTAATTTAAACAAGACATATGCAACGTGATTCACAGATTTTCGAGCTAATAGATGCTGAAAACGACAGACAAATAAACGGTTTAGAACTAATTGCTTCTGAGAACTTTGTAAGTAACCAAGTCATGGAGGCTGCAGGTTCTGTGTTAACTAATAAATACGCCGAAGGTTATCCAGGAAAACGTTACTACGGAGGTTGCGCTGTTGTAGATGAAGTAGAGCAAATTGCTATAGATAGAGCTAAAACCTTATTTGGTGCGGCTTATGCTAATGTGCAACCACATTCTGGGAGTCAGGCTAATACTGCTGTTTTTGCTGCTTGTTTAAAACCTGGAGATACCATATTAGGTTTTGATTTGTCACATGGAGGACATCTAACACATGGCTCACCTGTAAATTTTTCAGGAAAACTGTATAATCCTACATTTTATGGAGTGAAAAAAGAAACTGGGCGTATTGATTATGATATGTTGTCTGATGCTGCAGAAAAAGAACAACCTAAGTTAATCATTGCTGGAGCATCGGCTTATTCTAGAGATATTGATTTCGCTAAGTTTAGAGAGGTTGCAGATAATGTAGGTGCAATATTAATGGCAGATATATCGCATCCTGCAGGTTTAATTGCAAAAGGCATTTTAAGTGACCCTCTGCCGCATTGCCATATTGTTACAACAACAACACATAAAACTTTACGTGGTCCAAGAGGTGGTTTAATTATGATGTGTGAAAACATTGAAAATCCATTTGGAATTCGTCTTAAAAATGGAAACTTAAGAAAAATGTCTGGACTATTAGATTCTGCTGTTTTTCCTGGAAATCAAGGCGGACCATTAGAGCACATTATTGCCGCCAAGGCGATTGCTTTTGGTGAAGCACTTTCTGATGATTTTATGCACTATATCCTACAAGTAAAACATAATGCAGCTGCTATGGCGAAAGCATTCGTTGATAGAGGTTATCATATCATTTCTGGAGGTACAGATAACCATATGATGCTTATCGATTTGCGAAATAAAAATATTACTGGTAAAGAAGCAGAGGAAGCTTTAGGTGTTGCAGATATTACTGTAAATAAAAACATGGTACCTTTTGATGATAAGAGTCCGTTTGTAACTTCTGGTATTCGAATAGGAACAGCTGCGATTACTACACGAGGTTTAAAAGAACCTGATATGGAAACTATCGTTGGTTTTATTGATGAGGCACTTATGAATTATCAGAATGAAGCTAAACTTGAAGGAATTGCTCAAAAAGTAAATGCTATGATGAGTGACAAGCCTTTGTTCGCTTAGATTTTACTCTTAAAAATAAAAAAGCCACTTTATTTAAAGTGGCTTTTTTATTTGTTTATACCTTGAAATTAGTCTTCATCAAAAGTAGTATGTTGATAGGCACCTACATCTGGAGGTGTAGTTCTATCAACATCTAATATATCTTTAAGGATCAGAAAATCTGTAGTTCCTATACCATTTGCTGCAGAATCATCACCAATCATTAGCATGTTTTCAAATGGTAATTTAAAATTTGGGTCACTATTAAAAACACAGCTGTCATATAAATCTGTATTACTAAAATTATAGTTCTCTCCCGTGAAGTTATTGTTGGTATTCTGAAAACGAATCAAACAGTTAGTGAATTTAAAGTTGAATTCAGCATCTCCATTATCTGCTTCTTCCAAAATAAATTCTGGATTATCATTTCCGAAGATAATACAGTTGTTAAATTTGGCTTCATTCAAGTCATTAGGCACTTGCATGTTATTTTCGTTTAATGCGAAGTTATTTAGAAATACGGATGGAAACTCTCTAAAGCTATTATTCCAGTAATTCGCAATTGTGCAGTGCGTAAAATTATAACTACCTCCAATGGTTCCAGCAAATGAGGATTGCCCAGAATTATTAATCACTAGATTCTCTCCTGTTACAGAACTCGCTCGAGCCCAAATTCCGTAGTTGCTTGAATTATAAATTTGGGAATTAGTAATGTTAAGTTTATCATCATTTTGATTGCCATCAACTAAAATTCCGATAGTCCCATTTTTAATAGTAGCATAATTAATATCAATATCTTGGCTTCCGCTAAATAACCAAATGGTTCCCCATTGCCCAGGTACATTAGCAAATAAAGGTTCTAATCTGTCACCTTCAAAAATGACCTCATTTTCTAATAAATCTTGATCGGTACTTAATTCGCCATCGACTTTTAATGACGCATTATTAGTAACTAGCAGCCCAGAATTTGCATGAAAATGTACACGAGCACCTGCTTCAATAGTTAGAACATCTCCTTCATCAACAGCTGCATATCCATAAATAACATAGGGTTTTTCATTTGTAAATGTAAGTTCGCTATCTTCAAGAAATCGACCTGGAAGATCAGTGTCATCAGGAGTTCCATCTCCATCAAAGTCAAATGTTAGTGTTTCAATTATTCCAGTAGTTTCATCACGATTTGGATAAATAAATACAGCGTCTTTTATTAATGTAACTAGTTCTACCTTTTGGAGATTATTGCCGCTGTCAAATTCGATAGCATCGGTATATAAAAATTCTAAGCTGTTTTGTGCTAGCGTTTGAATATCTGCTGTCGTTTCTACGAAAATGAATAAACTATCATTGGCGAGTAGTTCTACGTTTTGAAATTCTTTACCTGGAAGTCCGTCAACATTTAATCTATAATTTGAAGCTTCACCTTGACTCAAACGAACCGTTGGAATTGAGATGTCATTGTCACTTCGGTTGTATACTTTTAGGTTGTATGTACTAGATCCAATATTTGTGAATACCGTATCTAAATAGATAGTGTCTTTAGAAAAGGTTAAGCTTCCAGTACTTGGAGAAAATTCAAAATCTTTTCGACAAGAACTCCAAAAAATTAATATAAAAATGGTTAATATAAAATAGAGTATGCGTTTCATAAATATAACATTATTCTTTTGCACATGAGTAAATTATAAAATGTGCCTTGAGGCACTAAAATATAACTTTTGAAGTCATCTTTTAGTATCTATGTTGAAAAATTAATTGAAATCTAATTTTTTTTGTAATCTGTGATTATTTTATTAAAAGCTTTACTGTGTTTTAATAATGCTTCAAGAAGAATAAAATCGTTGTCGTTGGATAAGAGCTGAGCACTTAAATTTTGAGCACTACAATAATCAAAGAATAAAGATTGATACTCTTCTGTAATAAATAACTCATTTCTTAAAAGATCAATATTAAAAAGAGAACTTTCTTCAAATTTTTGAACTAAATCCTCTGGTTTAATGTATGCAATTATTGTCCTCTCTTTTTTCTTAAAGAGTTTACCGATTAGTTTTCCTATAGCAATAAAATCTATATTACTACTCGGTTGCTCTCCATAAAGCCAAGGCCTGTTTTTTATATCATTTGCCAGCTGCAAGCTGAAGCTTTTTGAAATGTTTAGTGTATCTAATGGCTTTTCGAGGGTTTTATTAACTAATACTTCGTCTAATACATTAGTGATTTTTTTAAGTTCAATAACTATATCAGAATTTAAATCATTTTGCGAAATGATATATTGCTTTTCAGTATGAAAATAGGAAGTTACGATTATTGTGTCACTTAACTTGGCGGCAATTTCAAAAACACCATGGTCATTAGTATAGGTTATGACATGTTGCGACATATTTAACAGCTTAGCACCTTTTACTACAGACTCTGCATCATAAATATAACCTTTAACGGTCTGAGAAGAGGACAAAAAGGGAACTAGTAAAACGAAAACATAATGGTGTAATTTCAATTCTAATAA
This sequence comes from Psychroserpens citreus, assembly GCF_055686305.1. Lineage (NCBI taxonomy): Bacteria > Pseudomonadati > Bacteroidota > Flavobacteriia > Flavobacteriales > Flavobacteriaceae > Psychroserpens > Psychroserpens citreus. The sequence continues at coordinate 3,523,836 of NZ_CM145999.1, read as the reverse complement.
TGGTTGATACGTCAAATAACATAAATTATTTGAGGAAGTGAACTTAGTTAAGAGATTTTAACTTCTGTTTTAATGATATTTTAACTAAAAAGCATGTTGATGTTCTCAGGAATTCGAGTTGGACGATTGGTGTCATGGGACATAAAACACCAAATAGTTTCTGAGGTTGTAAGGAGCTTTCCAGTTGCTTTGTTATAGATGTCGACTATTCTAGTAGATTTTAAGCCTTGAGATTGTTTGACATACGTCTTTAAAAGTAATACATCATCTAAAATAGCTTCTGCTTTGTACTGAATATGATGACTTATCATTACCCAATAAAATTTTGATCTAATGTTTTTTGTAGACTTAATATTCCAATGTGATTCTGCTATGTTTTGGACCCATTCGACATAGCGAATATTATTGACATGATTTCGGCTATCAAGATGAGCTTTTGAAACTATTAATTCTTGTTCGTGGATTTGCATATTTATTTCTCAAAAACTTCGACTTCAAAGAGTTTATCCCAGCGTTTACCGGTCACAAAAATAGTGTTTGTTTCAGGATTATAAGCAATACCATTTAATACATCTAAACCTTGATGTTGGGTTACCAATTTGTGAAGTGGTGAAAAGTCTATTACTCCTTCAATGGCACCATTTTTTGGATTTATTATAGCAACTCCATTTTTTTGATAACGATTGGCATAAATTTTACCATTGATGTATTCTAATTCGTTAAGCCCTATTATTTTCCCTTTGTTAGTATAAACCTGAAGTTTACCATCCTCAACTAAGGTTTTAGGATTTAATAACCAAATGTTTTCGGTACCATCAGATTTATAAAACCGCTCTCCGTCATTGCATATTCCCCAACCTTCTTTGCTTTGTCCGTAAGTAAAACTACTCGTTTTTTTAAACGGACTTAAATCGTATACAAAACCAATATTTTCTTGCCATGTCAATTGATAAATCTTATCATTAAATATGGTTAAACCTTCGGCAAAATATTGTTGAGATAAATCCAAGTTTTGTAAAACTTCTCCAGTTTTATAATTTACTTTTCTCAATTTTGATTCACCATATTGTCCCGTACTCTCATATAGTTCTCCATTATGAAATTCTAAACCTTGTGTATAGGAAGTGATATCGTGCGGATAAGTGTTCACAATCTTATAACTATATACTTTTGGAGCAGCATTATTAAGAATAGTGATCTTAGTTGTGATGTCTTCAAAAGTGTCATCAAATAGAACTGTTGCTGTCAAATTATGGATGCCTAATGTCTCATCATTAAGTTTAAAAGAGGCATCGATTGGTTTGCCGTCTAACTTATAACTTATTGATGAAATCTCTAATCCTTTAGGGTTTTTAATTGACAATTCTCCGGTATCTCCAAGTACAAACACATTTTTATTAGCATTTGTGGCAATAGATAGTTTAGTTTTTTGATTTCCTGAGTTTCCGCAAGAACAAATTGTAACACATAATAGTATGAAAATGAAAGCTTTAATTGACTGCATATTTGATGAAATTTTGATGCAAGTTATTTAATAAAATTCAGTATAAAAAATCATTGGAAAAGTATTAAAAGATTGTATCTTTGCAATCGGCAAGTCCTACACAACCAGCTCCTGCTTAATCCTCCAGGTCGGGAACGAAGCAAAGGTACGCGGTCGTAGCGGTGTGATGTAGGTAGCTTGCCTTTTTTTGTATCCAAAACTTTCCTATTTATATTGTATTTTTGAAATTAAATTAGCCAAAGCTTACTATGTCTAAAGTTGTATTGATTACTGGAGGTTCTTCAGGAATTGGAAAGTCTATAGGAGAATTTTTATCTGATAAGGGGTATACTGTATATGGTACAAGTAGGTCGCCTGAACGCTATCCTGATTCTAAAATTAAATTGGTTACATTAGATGTTAGCAATATAAATACTATAGAAACGTCAGTTGCATCGATCATAGAAAAAGAAGGACGTTTAGATGTACTTGTTAATAACGCTGGAGCTGGAATCAATGGGCCAATTGAAGAGTTACCAAATGAAGAGATTAGGCGTAATTTCGATACCAATTTTTTTGGACCTATAAATGTGATTAAAGCGGTTTTGCCCCAAATGCGACAACAAAATTCAGGTTTAATTATTAATGTAACATCAATTGCTGGATATATGGGTTTACCTTATCGCGGAATTTATAGCGCGAGTAAAGGAGCATTAGGATTAATTACAGAAGCTTTTCGTATGGAGATTAAAGACTTTAATATTCATATGACAGATTTGGCTCCAGGAGATTTTGCGACCAATATTGCAGCAGGACGTTATCATGCTCCAGTTAAAGAAGGGTCTCCTTATGAATCAACCTATAAAGCCATTTTAAAAACGATAGATGAAGATGTTGATAATGGAAGTGATCCAATTTTAGTATCGAAAATGATTTTCAAAATTATTAATACTGCGAATCCTAAAGTGCATTATAAAGTAGGCACATTTATGCAGAAATTTTCTGTTGTATTAAAACGAATACTTCCTGATAAGGTTTATGAAAAACTACTTATAAACCATTACAAAGTTTAATATTTGGTATATTTTTTGAGGATAGTAGTTGCATAACTTACAACTATGAAACAACTATTTTATCCTCTACTTTTACTATCTTTTTTTGCATTAACCGGTTGCGAAGATATTTTGGAATGTACCATTGCAGGAAGAAGTCCAGAATTGCCAAATAAAGAATTTGATGTAGGATTGGTTAACCTTTATTACTTTGATGAATTTATTTCTGAAATTAATAATGAACCACGAGATGACGATTATATTTATGACTATGACATCTATGGAGATTTACCAGATGGATTAACGTTTTTTACAAATCATAGAAGAGTGACAATAGAAGGTAGTCCGCAAACTTCAGGGGTATTTGAATTTGAAGTGTTTTTATATGTTGATCCTCCATTGTATTGGGATGATGATAGACAAGAGTATGATGATGGGATGTGCTCAACAGCGACTTCAAAAGTATATACTATTATAATAAATGATTAGAGACTACATTGTTAATATCATTTAATAATATGTTCTTCTGTAGCTGTTATAAAATTGTAAATTCGTGCTCATAAAATTAACTCACAACTATAACAATTTTACAAATGAAATTTTTTATTGATACAGCTAACCTTGATCAAATTAAAGAAGCACAAGATTTAGGTATTTTAGATGGCGTTACTACCAATCCGTCATTGATGGCAAAAGAAGGTATTACAGGTCACGATAATATTATGAAGCATTATGTTAATATCTGCAATATTGTAGATGGCGATGTGTCTGCTGAAGTGATTTCTACTGATTTTGAAGGCATGATAAGAGAAGGGGAGGCATTAGCGGATTTACACGATCAAATCGTTATTAAGTTGCCTATGATAAAAGATGGTGTAAAAGCGTGTAAATATTTTTCAGATAAAGGCATTAAAACAAATGTGACTTTAGTTTTCTCTCCAGGACAAGCACTATTGGCAGCCAAATCAGGAGCGACTTACGTATCACCATTTATAGGTAGATTAGATGATATTTCTACTGATGGATTAAACCTTATTGGTGAGATTAGAATGATCTATGATAATTATGGTTTTGATACTGAAATATTAGCGGCTTCAGTGCGTCATACAATGCATGTTATTGATTGTGCAAAACTTGGAGCCGATGTTATGACTGGTCCATTAAGTTCAATTGTTGGATTATTAAAACATCCTTTAACAGATATAGGATTGGAGAAATTTCTTGCCGATTATAAAAAAGGAAACTAGGTTCAAAAATAATAACCATAAAAAAACTCTTAAATACTATTTAAGAGTTTTTTTATGGTTATTAGACGCTAAAGCTGTTTCAATTTGATAGCTGATATCGTTGCTAAATAAGTCGGCATTTGATTTTATAATCTTTCCGTTTTTATCAACAATAATAACTTTTTGAGAGTAGGCTATAGCAAATGTTTTTATTGCTTCATTAGGGTTTTTGAACATATACTCATTTTCTGTTGGATACTTTAATAAGTTCAAGGTTTGTTTCCAAGACTCAGTATTCATATCGTTAATATTAATGGCTATAAAGTTCATGTCTGGATAGTTTGACTTTAAACTACGCATCATATAATGGTTATTCCTATAACTCATTTTAAAGTTAGAAGACCAACAATAAATAACCGTAGGCTTTGTAATTATTGTATGTAAGTCTTTTGTATTATTGTTGAAATCTACAATTTTTATACTCGGGATTTTATTTCCAGGAAATAGATTTATTGTTGCAGATACTAGATTTGTTAAGTACTCAGTATTTGCTTTATCTGTACTTTTGTTGGTAAAAGCAGCGAGCATGCTTTTAGATTTTTCGGCATTGTTGCTATTAAAAATAAACTCTCTAGTAACATACATCAATACGTAATTTTTGATCGTTTTATTTTCAATAATGCTATCAATTAAATTAAGTTTTTCAAGATTATAATCTAATGCATGTCTGTCAAATGCATGATGAGACCCATCTTCATAATATTTTTGAAGTCCTATATTTTGAAAATGCCATAGTAAGAATCGATTGTAAGAATAGAGACCACTCAGAGTTTCGTCATTAAAATTAACATCTTTTCTATAGTCGTAAAAATCTTCTGGAAGATCCTTAACATGTATAAGCTTATTATTTCCAAAGTAGCCAAAAGGGTACAGTTCCTTATAAGTGTAATAATTATAATTAATGCTCGCTAGAGCAATTTTTTTAAATAATTCAGAAGTTTCATGAGCTGTTGTAAAATGCCCAAGCATATCTATTTTTTGCTCTCTTAGAGATTTAATAACCGTCTCAAAAGCCTCTGGTTCTAGATGTCTTTTCTTTTCAAACTTCTTACTTTCTATTTCATCTGTTAAATAAGACTTGATAAAATAGTTGTTTTTTTTCGAACCTTGACCAGTGTAAACTAAAGACTCATCAAAGTCTGCAGTATTTAATCTAAATAAAATACTGTCATTTGGTTCGATAAGTAGGGTTTGATATTCGCCGCCATGTGTAAACGAATATAATCCTGTATTTAAATTTTCAATTTTATGAATAAAACGATTGTTTTCGTCTAAATAGATAGTGTCTCTTTCTGTTTCATTACAGTAAAGCGTTACATAGTTATTGTTAGGATTAATAATTTCCCCTCCAAAATAAGCAATTTCTCCTTGATTCGTATTGGAGTCACATCCCAATAGGAGAGCAGTTATTAAAAAAGTAACTAAATAAAGTTTCATAGTTATAACGATAATGTAGGTCGTTCTATTTCTAACAAAAATAAAGGTTGCAAATAGTAAGTCTTGTTAATACGTTGTTAAATGTTGATTTTACTATTGTTTAGCCATAAATATGATATAAAAAATAAGTGATTAAGTTGTAAACAATACGTTTATTTTTCTACTTTTGCAAGCTGAAACTTTGACCATTGTTTTTCTTCGGAAATCATCTCAAAATCAAAGTTGTAACTTAAATAAACACAGCATGTTATCAGTATCAAACCTTTCAGTTCAATTCGGAAAAAGAGTGCTTTTCGATGAAGTAAATACCACTTTTAATAATGGAAATTGCTATGGAATCATTGGAGCCAATGGAGCAGGTAAGTCAACCTTCTTGAAAATTTTAGCCGGAAAACAAGAACCTACATCAGGACATGTACATTTAGAGCCTGGAAAACGTATGTCTGTTTTAGAACAAAATCATAATCTTTATGATGAACATACGGTTTTGGAAACGATAATCATGGGTAATAAACCGTTGTTTAAGTTGAAATCTGAAATAGATGCTCTGTATGCTGACTATACTGATGAGAATGCTGAGAAAATTGGAGAACTTCAAGTTCAGTTTGAAGAAATGAATGGTTGGAATGCCGATAGTGATGCTGCAGCAATGTTATCAAATTTGGGTATCAAAGAAGAGTTTCATTATACATTAATGAAGGATTTAGATGGTAAACAAAAAGTACGAGTGTTATTAGCGCAAGCTTTGTTTGGTAATCCTGATGTACTCATTATGGATGAGCCTACCAATGATTTGGATTATGAAACTATTTCTTGGTTAGAAAATTTCTTGGCTAATTATGATAATTGTGTTATAGTAGTATCGCACGATAGGCACTTTTTAGATGCTGTGTGCACACATATCTCTGATATAGATTTCGGTAAAATTAATCACTTCTCAGGTAACTATACGTTTTGGTATGAATCTTCTCAGTTAGCTGCAAGACAACATGCGCAACAAAACAAAAAAGCTGAAGAAAAGAAAAAGGAACTTGAAGAGTTTATTAGACGTTTCTCTGCTAATGTTGCAAAATCTAAGCAAGCTACTAGTAGAAAGAAGATGATTGAAAAATTAAATATTGCCGATATCAAGCGCTCAAGTCGTCGTTATCCTGCTATTATTTTCGAACGCGATCGCGAAGCTGGAGATCAAATTTTAAATATAGATGGTTTAGAAGCTTCAATTGAAGGAGATGTTTTATTCCGCAATATTGATATTAACCTAAATAAAGGAGATAAAGTGGTTTTGTTCTCTAAAGATTCTCGTGCAACTACAGCATTTTATCAAATTATTAATGATAAAGCCAAAGCAGATTCTGGAAAATATGCTTGGGGTGTTACAACATCACAATCCTATTTACCTCTCGATAATAGTGAATATTTTGATAATAATTTGACTTTAGTAGATTGGTTACGCCAGTGGGCAACTACAGAAGAAGAACGAGAAGAAGTTTATATTCGCGGATTTTTAGGTAAAATGATTTTTAGTGGAGAAGAAGCCTTAAAGACTTCTAATGTGCTTTCTGGAGGAGAAAAAGTACGTTGTATGCTAAGTCGTATGATGATGTTGAGAGCCAATGTGTTGATGTTAGATGAACCAACAAATCACCTTGATTTGGAAAGTATAACAGCCTTTAATAATTCTCTTAAAAACTTTAAAGGAACAGTGTTGTTTACAACTCATGACCATGAGTTTGCACAAACAGTTGCTAATCGTGTTATTGAATTAACCCCGAGTGGAATTATTGATCGTTATATGACTTTCGATGAATATATGAGTGATAAGAAAATTAAAGAATTGCGTGAGAAAATGTATGCCGTTACAGCATAATATTTTTGATGCTATTGTATATTAAGAAGCTAAATCCTCGTTTAGATCTGCAATAATAACTTGCGCTTGTTCTAGTTCTTCATTACTTACATATAATTCTTGGTAACCTTGAATTGAGGCTCCAAATCCTGCAAGTCGACCAGATTCTGATTCGTCTTTTATAATGGCATTTATGCCAGCGCTTTGTAACCTGTCCATAGCCAATTGTACAATTATAAAACTTCCCGAAAATATCTTTGTATAGGTTGAGTCTGTCATAATAAATTAATTTAAAGTTCTAACGTATTGGTCGTAATAATACTTTTAAGTTACAAAAAAACTGTCACTTATTTGTAGAATTCAGTATTTATTTAAACGTTAAAATTTGTATAAAGTATGTTGTTTTGTTTAATATATTTATAAATTTGTTAAACAGTAAAGTAAAAAGATTATCGCTAGATAATATTTTGATTGATTTAGTTAGGTTGTTAAAAAGCCATATTCAATAAGAATATGGTTTTTTTGTTTGACAAGGTAAAGTATAAATTTTATCGATTATAATATAAGTTATTATAATATCTATCTATAGGGTTTTAGTCTTTAAATTTTCTAACTTTATGAAATCGTAAATCATAAAAAAATAATCTAAATGGATAACAACGGAAATCATAATATGAATGGAGACGCAAGTCAATGTCCATTCTTAAGTGGAGAACAGAAAAAAACTGCAGGAAGAGGTACTAGTAATCGAGACTGGTGGCCAAATGAACTTAAACTAAATATTTTACGACAACATGCACCTAAATCTAACCCTTTAGGTGATGATTTTAATTATGCTGATGCCTTTAATAGTTTAGACTACGCGGCTTTAAAGCAAGATGTTATCGATCTAATGACAGATTCACAAGATTGGTGGCCTGCCGATTATGGTCATTATGGAGGATTTATGATACGTATGGCTTGGCATAGCGCTGGTACTTATCGAGTTGGTGATGGTAGAGGTGGAGCTGGAACAGGAACACATCGTTTTGCACCTTTAAATAGTTGGCCAGATAATGGCAACCTTGATAAAGCACGATTGCTATTATGGCCAGTTAAAAAGAAATATGGTAATAAAATTTCTTGGGCAGACTTAATGGTTTTAGCGGGTAATTGTGCTTTAGAATCTATGGGTTTTAAGACTTTTGGTTTTGCAGGTGGACGTGAAGATGTTTGGGAGCCAGAGCAGGATGTATATTGGGGAAGCGAAACAGGTTGGTTAGATAATGATGAGCGATATGATACAGGAGATGGTGATTTAGAAGGGCACTTAGGTGCTGTCCATATGGGATTGATTTATGTAAACCCTGAAGGACCTAATGGTAATCCAGACCCTTTAAAATCTGCACATGATATTCGAATTACTTTTGGTCGTATGGCAATGAATGATGAAGAAACAGTGGCTTTAGTTGCAGGTGGTCATACCTTCGGAAAAGCGCATGGTGCAGCTGACCCTGACAAATATGTGGGTGCGGAACCTCATGGCGCTTCCATAGAAGAAATGAGTACTGGTTGGAAGAATACGTTTAAATCTGGAGTATTACAAGATGCTATTACTAGTGGAATTGAAGGGCCTTGGACACCGAATCCAACACAATGGGACCATTCTTTTTTTGATGTATTATTGAATAATGAATGGGAACTAACTAAGAGTCCAGCTGGTGCTCATCAATGGACGCCAACTACAGCTTCTAATGCTCCAACGGCTCCAGCAGCAGATGGAAATGGTCAACAAGCATTAATGATGACTACTGCTGATATGGCTTTGAAAAGAGATCCGGGTTTTAGAGAAATATCTGAACGTTTTCATAAAGACCATAAAGCATTTGAAGATGCCTTTGCACGTGCATGGTATAAATTGACGCATCGTGATATGGGACCTATTCATCGCTATTTAGGCCCAGAAGTACCTCAAGAAGAATTATTATGGCAAGATCCAATCCCTGCAATTGATTATACATTATCAGATACAGAAATTTCTACATTGAAATCTATGATATTGGCATCTGGGCTTTCAGTTTCTCAATTAGTATCTACCGCGTGGGCATCTGCATCTACGTTTAGAGGTTCTGATATGCGTGGAGGAGCTAATGGTGGACGTTTACGTTTAGAGCCACAAAGAAGTTGGGAAGTAAACAATCCTTCAGAATTAAATAAAATCCTTAATATACTGGAAGGTATTCAAAATGAGTTTAATGGTTCCGTTTCCATGGCAGATTTAATTGTGTTAGCTGGTAATGTGGGTGTTGAAGAAGCTGCACGAAACGCTGGTCATACTATTTCAGTTGCATTTACTCAAGGTAGAGGAGATGCTTCTCAAGAGCAAACCGATATAGAATCTTTTGGTTATTTAGAGCCTTTAGCTGATGGTTTCAGAAACTATATGAATTCAAAATTGAATGTAGCTGCTGAAGATTTACTTGTAGATCGCGCTAACTTATTGACATTGTCTATCCCAGAAATGACCGCTCTAGTTGGTGGACTGCGTGTGTTAGGGGCAAATTATGATGGTTCAAATTATGGTGTGTTTACTGATAATGTTGGGCATTTATCAAATGATTTCTTTACAAATATTTTAGATTTTACTTACACGTGGAGTGCTACATCTGAAAATGATAGTGTTTTTGAAGGTCGTGATCGTAGAACTGGAGAAGTGAAATTTAAAGGAACTCGTGCCGATTTAATTTTTGGATCAAATACCGAATTAAGAGCGGTATGTGAAGTCTATGGTGCTAATGATGGGGAATTACGTTTTGTTAATGACTTTGTTGCGGCTTGGACCAAAGTGATGAATTTAGATCGCTATGATTTAAAATAAGATATTATAAACTATAAGAAGAAGGGATGAACTGTTAAAGTGCATTCCTTTTTTTAATTATTTAATTTATGACAGAAAATGAATTGTTTTTTGACGCTATAAAAAGTGGTAAAAATGATGTTTTAAAAACGATGCTCAATGCCAATCCTAAATTAGGAAATGAGAAAGATGCACGTGGGTTTACACCTTTAATTTTTGCAACCTATTTTGATAATGAACAAGCCACAATAATATTATTAGAACATGGCGTAGATGTTGATGCTCGAGATGGTACTGGCAATTCAGCACTTATTGGTGTTTGCTTTAAAGGTAATGTTCCTTTTGTTGAACGCCTTCTTAATTATGGTGCAGATATTAATGCTAAAAATAATTTGGGCACTACAGCTTTAATTTTTGCTACTATGTACAATAAGGAAGGTGTAATAAAATACTTAATAGAGAGAGGAGCAGATAAGACAATTACTGACAATGAGGGTAAAACTGCTTATCAGCATGCTGAGGATAAAGGTTATACTAATTTATTAAAGATACTCAAATAAAAAAACCACACCATTAGTTCGCAATACGTATAGAACTGGTGTGGTTTTTATTATGTGTATGTAGTCTAGTTTACGTGTTTTTCTAAAAACTCTGCAACACCTTCATGAGTAGCCTGCATTCCAGATTTTCCTTTGTTCCAGTTTGCTGGGCATACTTCACCATTTTCTTCAACAAATTGTAATGCATCCACCATACGTAAAGCTTCGTCAACGTTTCTACCTAATGGTAAATCATTAACGATTTGATGACGTACAATACCGTCTTTGTCAATTAAAAATAAACCTCTATAAGCAATTAGTTCTCCTTCAGCTTGAAGCATATCATTATCATCATAAAAATATTCCCCAGCTAAAACATCATAGTTTTTTGCAATGGTTTTATTCGTATCAGCAACTAAAGGATATGTAATACCTTTAATTCCTCCTTGATTTTTTTCTAATTGTAACCATCCATAATGCGATTGCTCTGTATCTGTTGATACTGCAATAACTTCAGTATTTCTAGATTTGAAGGCATCTAATTTTTCTTGAAATGCGTGTAATTCTGTTGGGCAAACAAATGTAAAATCTTTAGGGTAAAAGAACAATACAACATGTTTCTCACCAATAAATTGATCTAAAGAGAAATTTTCTACAAATTCGCGACCATTTACAACCGCTTGTGCATTAAATTGAGGTGCTTTTTTTCCTACTAATACAGCCATTTTTTAATATATGTTTTTGAGTTAATTTTAAATTTGGGTGCAAAGATATGCATTGCAATAGGATTAACAATGCTGAAGTATTTTAAAAATTTATGAACTAATAGATTATACTAATTTACCTGAGAGTTGCCTAATTTTTATTCTGAAAGCGGCAAAAAATAGAGTTGTAAATGGGCTGAGCCAATTGAAAATTGCATAAAAGAAATACTCACCTACACCAACGCCTAAAACACCAGATTGATAAGCACCACAAGTGTTCCAAGGAATAAGGACCGAAGTAACTGTTCCAGAATCTTCTAAAGTTCTACTTAAATTTTCTGGAGCCAATCCTCGATCTTCAAAAGCTTGTTTAAACATTTTACCAGGAATAACTAAAGCGAGGTATTGATCTGAAGCAATAACATTAAGTCCTAAACAACTCGCCACTGTACTAGCAAATAACCCGAAGACTGAAGTTGCTACAGATAACAATGCTTTGGTAATTCTAGCTAAAGCACCAATACCATCCATGATACCTCCAAAAACCATCGCACAAATGATAAGGTAAATTGTCCAAAGCATACCATTCATGCCACCTGCAGAAAACAAATCATTAAGCTTTTCATTTTCAGTAATAATATTAGTATCTGTGAAAATTGAATTGACAATAGCACTTGTTTTAGAATCTGATAAACCATTTAAAGTTTCAGGTTGAAAAATAAAAGCAAATATACAAGCCAGAATGACGCCAGTACCTAATGCAATTAATGGTTTTGTTTTCATTAAAATAAGGGCAACAACCGCTGCTGGAACTAAAAACAGCCAAGGAGAAATATTAAATGTTTGATCAATAGTTTCTAGTAAGTTACTAATATCTGCACTTCCTGTGGTCTCAATTGATGCGCTAATAATACCAAAGACAATTAATGTTACTAAAATCGTTGGCACAGTTGTATATGCCATATATTTAATATGTGTAAATAAATCGGTTCCAGCCATAGCAGGAGCGAGGTTGGTTGTATCGCTTAATGGTGACATTTTATCTCCAAAATAAGCTCCAGAAATTACGGCTCCAGCAATCATCCCTGGGTTAATGCCAAGCGCTGTACCTATACCAACTAATGCAATACCTACTGTCGCTGAGGTTGTCCATGAGCTTCCAGTAGCAATTGAAATTACTGCAGCAATAATAACAGATGCAGGTAAAAATATTTCTGGACTTAATACTTGTAATCCATAATACACCATAGCAGGAATGACTCCACTTACAAGCCAAGTTCCGGCCAATGCACCAACTAAAAACAAAATCATAATAGGAATAAAGACGCTTTTTAGATTTTCCCAAATCTCATTAAGCATACGACCTATGGTAACTTTATTAAAAAAACCAACAATAGCAGCCACGCCTCCACCTAATAATAAAATGATTTGATTCGTATAACCGCCAAACCATTCTTGATCTTCAACAAAAAAGATATTATAGGCTAGCATTCCCATAAGAATAACCACAGGAATCATTGCTTCGAAGAAATTAAGTTCCTTATTTTCAACAATGTTCTGATCTTTAGCTTTAAATTCTGAAATATTATTCTCGTCGTTCATTGGGTGGTTATCAAGATTAGTTCATGTAATGTTACAATAATGTTGGCTATTCTGCAAATCATTATTCTTCCTTACTTTTGCATTTCAATTCTAATAATCTATATGGATTCATTAACTCAAATTGTTTTAGGAGCTGCCTGCGGAGAAGCTGTTCTGGGGAAAAAAATTGGAAATAAAGCTTTGCTGTTTGGGGCTATTGGTGGCACCATTCCTGATTTAGATGTTATTGTTGGAAGTGTATTATACAACAATGAAATTGATGCCATGTTATTTCACAGAGGCTTTATGCATTCCATTTTCTTTTCCATATTTGGTGCTTTCGTTTTTGGATGGTTGGTTCATAAATTATATGACTCTGGAAAAAGATTGGGTTCAACTACAAAAAAGGATTGGACGTTATTGTTTTTATGGTCGTTGATTACGCATCCAATATTAGATTGTTTTACTCCTTATGGAACCCAATTATTTGCTCCGTTTTCTAATTATCGTGTGGCGTTTAACAATATTGCTGTTGCCGATCCGCTTTATACTCTTCCATTTTTAATTTGCCTTATCATTTTAATGTTTTATAATAGACAAAATGATAAACGACGATTTTGGCTGAAACTTGGAATTGGAATCAGCTCAGTTTATATGATATTTACAATATTTAATAAGTTATATATCGATAGTGTATTTAAAGCATCTTTAATTGAGGAAAGGATCTCGTTTGAACGCTTTAGTGTACAACCCTCAATTTTTAATAATATTCTATGGTATGGTATTGCAGAAACAGAACATACCTATGAAGTAGCCTTTTATTCGTTATGTGATACATCGGATCAATTTTCAGAATGGAAATCCATTCCTAAAAAAAGAATTTCTAATCATCAATATATAGAGGATATAGAATGTTTGGCCTGGTTTAGTAATGGTTATTATAATGTGGAGGCCATTGATGAGCAAGGCGAGTTTTTATATAGCGACTTGAGGTATCCATTAGTGAAAACAAGAGATGGTTATAAGTCGGTATTTAATTTAAAGCTCTATGAAACTGAAGATCGTTTAGATATGAAGCCTTTTACTCCAGAAATGGAAGATTTTAAATACACCATGTCGGCACTTTGGGAACGGCTTAAAGGCATATAAAAACCTTTCAATACTACATTGAAAGGCTTAATAATTAATTGTTGGTATGTGTTTAAGCTAATACTGCTTGAGTTTTTGGTTCTAAAATGTCTAAGGCTACCATACATTCACGCATCATTTCATAGGTACGTTCAATATCAGCATCTAATCCAATAGAAAAACGAATTAAGCCATCACTTAAGCCCATAGCTACTTGTTCATCTTCTGGTATTTCTGAAGATGTAGAGCTTCCTGGAGCAGAGAACAAAGTTTTATAAAATCCAAGACTCACTGCTAAATACCCTAAGTTTTTTTCTTGCATCATTTCCATAAGAGCATTGGCTTTGTCTAAGCTTCCAACATCTATAGTGAGCATACCTCCAAATCCATATTTTTCATTCATCATCGATTTAAAAAGCTCATGAGAAGGATGTGATGATAATCCAGGATATACGGTTTTAAGTCCGTCATTTTCAAATTGCTCAGCAAGGTAACTCGCATTTAAGCTATGTTGTTGCATTCGGATATGTAAAGTTCTTAAGTTTTTTAATACCGATGCCGCACGTAGGCTGTCCATTGTTGATCCTAAAAGCATAGACGCACCATCGTTTACATTTCTTAAGTCATCAATAAATTCTTGAGTTCCGCAAACAACACCACCAACAGTGTCACTAGATCCATTAATGAATTTTGTTAAACTATGAATAACCACATCTGCACCTAATTTAGCTGGCGAAATGGATAAAGGAGAAAAAGTATTATCTACAACTAATTTTAAATTATGACGCTTCGCAATCTCAGCTAGTCCTTTAATATTTGCAACTTCTAGCAATGGATTACTTACAGATTCACAATATAAAACTTTAGTGTTTTTGGTGATAGCTGCCTCAACGATATCTAGTTTTGTAATATCTACAAATGATGTTTCAATGTTGAATCGGGGTGTGAAGTTTTTTAAGAAAGCATAAGTTCCACCGTAAATGGTTCTACTTGATACAATATGATCTCCAGAACCACAAAGTTGTAGTAAAACTGGCGTAATTGCTCCCATTCCTGAGGCCGAAACATTTGCAGTTTCTGTACCTTCCATAGCCGCTAAAGCTTCTCCTAAGTATAAATTTGAAGGAGAGGAGTGACGAGAATATAAATAGCAACCATCTGCATTACCTTCGAAAGTATCGAACATAGTTTTTGCCGATAGAAATGTATAAGTTGATGAATCTGAAATGGAAGGGTTTACGCCTCCAAATTCTCCAAAATATTGTAAATCTTGAATATTGTTTGCTGGTTTAAAAGCCATTAGAGTTGAGTTTTTTAGTTTATTTGACATCAAATTTCAGATTAATAAGAATAATAATCAATAGTTGATTGTTTATTTAGTTTATAAAACTATATATAAAACTTTTTATGGTTATTTTTGCATTATAAATGATGTTTCAGACGATGAAACTGAAAATTTTTCAAAATGATACAGCTTGATGCAATCGATAAAAAATTGCTTGAATTTTTACAAGAGGATAGCAAACAAACCAATAAAGAATTGTCAAATAAATTGAACCTTTCGGTTACTGCTATTTATGAACGTATCAAAAAGTTAGAACGCGAAGGTATTATTAATAAATATGTAGCTCTAATCGATAAAAAATCTGTTGACAGAGGTTTTGTTACGTTTTGTAGTATCAAATTGTTGCAACACACAAAAAGCAATGTGGTTGATTTTGAAAAAGAAGTAACTAAATTAGATGAAGTCCTAGAATGTTATCATATAAGTGGAGATTACGATTATCTTTTGAAAATATTGGTAGCAGATATGGACGAGTTTAGGGAATTTTTAGTCAAAAAATTAACGAATATAAGTCATATAGGAAGTACGCAAAGTGCTTTTATGATTAATGAGGTTAAACATACTACAGCGATTTCAATTTAGAATCTACTTTTTGATTACATTTAGAGTATGCAATCTGTTACCTATAAGCTCACCGAGTTTTTTATCATTTTTATTTTAATTCCTGTAAGTTTTGCAGTTACTTATCCTGTATGGATTAAAATGGTTATTGGTGTTCTTGGATTTCTCTATGTTTTATTTGTGTTATTGCGTGTTGAAAAGAATAAGTTCAAGATCAATCAGCATTTGGATTGGAAGACTTTTTTTAGATACACATTTTTGAAACTTGCTGGAATAGCAATTCTCACAACAATGTATATGTGGTTTGTTGATAAGCAGAACTTATTCGTTGTGATTTTGAATAAACCATTGCTGTGGTTGATGATTTTGTTTATCTACAGCTTTTTTTCAGTTTATCCCCAAGAATTGATTTATCGTACGTTCTTTTTTCAGAGATATCAATCCTTATTTAAAGACCAACGATTATTCTTTGTTATAAATGCGGCACTATTTTCTTTAGCACATATATTCTTCGGAAATGGATTAGTCATGATCCTAACTTTTATAGGAGGATTATTGTTTGCATTCACATTTCAGAATACAAAATCTACACTTTTAGTGTCTATTGAACATGCTATTTATGGCTGTTGGTTATTTACTGTTGGGATGGGAGCAATGCTTGGTTTTCCATCTTAATTTAAATGGCGTTCTATTGTAGACTTGTATCGACTACTTAATGGAATTTTAGTAGAATTGATAGTTAAAAACTTTGATTTTAAAACATCTACATGATCCACAGAAATGATAAAAGATTTGTGCACTTGGATGAAAGATGCTGGCAATTTTTCTAAAGCCATGGCTATTGTTTCTCGAGCCAATATTTTTTTCGTTTTAGTATGATAAACCATATAATTTCCATCTTTTTCTAGATATAAAATATCATTTAAAAGAAGTTGATGTTTTTCATAGCCGCTTTTGATTACAATGGTGCGTTTAACCGTTTTCTGTTGAAGCTCTCTTTGTTGTGTTTTAAGCTCTAAAACTTTATGGACAGCTTTTAAAAAACGATGATATAATATTGGTTTTAAAAGATAATCAGTAGCGTTTAGATTATAACTTTCTACAGCATATTCAGGATATGCAGTTGTGAAAACAACATGGCTGTCTGAAGGGATTAGTTTTGCTAATTGAATTCCACTTAATTTTGGCATATTTATGTCAACAAATATCAATTGCGGATGATTATTTTCAATAAACTCAAGCGCCTCAATTGGGTTTCTAAATGATTTTTTACAATAAATATCATTAGATCTTTCGCAATAGTGTTCTAGTAACTCTATAGCTTTTGGTTCATCGTCAATTATTATTGCTTCAATCATCATATCAATTGTAGTTGAAGATTAACACAATAAGAATGATTTTCTTGAATTATTTCTAGATCATGTCTATTTGGGTATAATATTGCTAATCTACGTTTTACATTTTGAAGCCCAATACCAGAGTTTTTCGACATCGTTTCTGTAGACTCCTGCTTTGGTTTCAAAGAGTTTTTACACGAAAAGCATAAAGTGTTTTTCTCTTTTGTTAAACTAATATCAATATACGATTCAGTATAGATGTCAATACCATGTTTAAAGGCATTTTCTACAAACGGAATTAATAAGGCAGGCGCTATTTTTACGTTATCAATATCGCTATTGACTTTAAATGAGATGTCTATTGGATCGTTAGAGTCAAATCTCAATTTATTAAGTTGTATGTAATTTTTGATAAATTCTATTTCTTTTGAAATTAGAATGGTTTCTCCTGAGGTATCATGTAATAAAAAACGTAATAATTCTGAAAGTTGAGCAATTCCAGTAGATATTTCAGTTTGATGATGCTTTTCGGAAATGGATAATAAATTATTCAAAGCATTAAATAGAAAATGAGGGTTGATTTGAGATTTTAATAGTTGCAACTCAGCGGTTAATTTGTCTTCTTTAAGTTGCTGTTTTAGAGCTTCTTCTTTTTGCCATCTCAATATGATAATATGGACGAAAGACATGCCTACAAAAAAGATATATAACCATAAGGTTGCTATAAGAGTTTCAAAAATGTATAACTCAAATCCGTAAATAATTTTGTTTTTAACTAACTCTATTGCAATAGCAATAATAGTCGCTAAAAACAAAAATAAAATATACCTCTTCAATTGTTTTTGATAGAAATACCTTGATAAAAAGTAGACGTTGAAGTAATAGAGAGACATCTTTAAAATAAACCCGATAACTGTTCCAATAACACTCATGTTATCATAAGTAATTGTTACAATCTCTTTACCGTCAATGAGTTCAACTTCTCTATTTTGCGGACTTATAATCGAAAAGATTAAGTAAAAACAGATTAGCCAGAATAGGACGTTTAGTGTTATTTCTATTATTCGCTTCATACAATATAAGTATAAAAGTAATCTGAAAATTTAAAATAACTGATCCTTATATATAATTTGTGATGTAGATAGGTTTTAATGTGATGTAATATTAATTTTTTATGTTTTTTGAGGAAACACAACAATTAAGAAGGGATAATAACTTTTATTATTAATAATAATATACTCCGGTTAGTTTTGGATAAAATATTAAAATTTAAACTCATGAAATCAATCTTAAAACTAGTATTAATTTTTGCAATGTGTAGTATGAGCTCTAAAGCTCAAAATAAGTCTGACCAAAATTTAAAGATCAAAGTCTCTAACTATTTAAACCAGCTGGAAAAAAAACAATTTTCAGGAAGTGTTTTAGTTGCTCATAAAGGAAAAATCATCAATTCAAAAGGATATGGATTTGCCGACAAAGAGTCAAAAATAAAAAACAAAGCAGCTACTGTTTTTGATATTGGATCTATCACCAAACAGTTTACAGCTGCTGGGATTTTGAAATTAGAAGAGCAAGGTAAATTAACAGTCGATGATAAGATTGTTAAATATTTTAAAAATGTACCAGTAGACAAACGCAACATAACACTTCATCATTTATTAACGCACTCTTCAGGGTTACCACCTGCATTAGGTCATGATTATCACGAAATTTCAACTGCTGATTTTATTTCAAAAGCAATGTCTTCGAAGTTATTATTTTCTGAAGGTACCAATTATGAGTATTCCAATGTTGGTTATACCTTACTAGCAATGGTAATTGAAAAGGTATCTGGTCTACCTTACGAAACCTTTTTGTATAAAAACTTATGGAAACCATCACAAATGGAACAAACAGGATATCTGCGACCTAATTACAATCAAAAGGATGTCGCGGTTGGATATAAAGACTCCGGAAAATGGGGGAGACCTAATGAGAAATGGGAAAATGAAGTATCATGGCATCTCAAAGGTAATGGAGGTGTATTGTCAACTGTGGAAGACATGTATAAATGGCATCAAGCGCTATTAGGAACTAAGATTTTATCCAAAGCTTCAAAAGCTAAAATGTATGCTAAACATGTTGCTGAAGGCCAAGGAGCTCAATCCCATTATGGTTATGGATGGGCTATTTTCCCAACACCAAGAAACACTGATCTTATAGCTCATAATGGAGGAAACGGAATTTTCTTTGCAGATTTTTGGCGATATCTCAATGAAGATATTACAATCATTATGATGACTAATCATTCCAATCGAGGTTATGATGTTCTTACTTCTCAACTTGCAGGAATTATTCTAAGGCCAAATTTTGAACCAGATGTAAATATAAGAATAAGTCAAAACGAAGCTAAGTCTCAAGAAAAAATGGAACAAATTCTTGAAACCTTTTTAACCGTAATTCAAAATGATGACACTTCCGATTGGGAACATTTTATTACCGAAAATTTTTCAACCGAATTGATGAATTTGATGCCAATGAAAGATCATTTAGATATGTTTAAACAGATACATGAGGAGATTGGTAGTCAAGAAGTTAAGACAGTTGCTTTAACTGGAGATAATGATATTAATATCCAATTTGATAAAAACACATTGTTAATGAGTATCGAAGTTGATAGTACAAATAGTGTGAAAGTTGGAGGTATTCAAGTGAAATAAGATTTTTAACTTAAGGGTGTTTATGTGTTGGTTGGTAGTTCAATAAGAAT
Source organism: Psychroserpens citreus (assembly GCF_055686305.1). Taxonomy (NCBI): domain Bacteria; kingdom Pseudomonadati; phylum Bacteroidota; class Flavobacteriia; order Flavobacteriales; family Flavobacteriaceae; genus Psychroserpens; species Psychroserpens citreus. The sequence goes on along the minus strand of NZ_CM145999.1, from coordinate 3,503,949 downwards.
AACTTTAACATAATGTGATGTTAAACAATTGTTTACGTTTTACCTTTTTAGGTATCTTATTGCTTCAACCAATACATTACTATTATGAATCGAAATCAATTTATTAAAACAGCAGCAATAGGTGCACTATTGGTTCCATCTTCTGGGATGGCTCTAAATTTAATTAAAGATCAAGACGAAAAGCCGCAATTAGATAAAGCACTTGTACAGAAATTTGTTGGTGCCTCTCATGGTAAATTTGATGTGGTAAAAAAACTCTTAGAAGAACATCCAACACTTTTAAATGCTGCTCATGATTGGAGAGGTGGTGATTTTGAAACAGGTTTAGGTGCGGCTAGTCATGTTGGTCATAAAGAATTAGTACGGTATTTTTTAGATAATGGTGCTCAAGCCAACATTTTTACATTTGCATTGTTTGGCAAATTAGATATTCTCAAAACAATGATAGCTTTTTCACCAAAACTTTTACACGCTAAAGGACCTCATGGTTATACCTTATTGCATCACGCTGATAAAGGCGGAGAGGAGGCTAGAGAAACTAAAGATTATCTGAAGTCTTTAGGTTTAAAAAAAACTATTATATCGCTATATTAGAAGCTCTTTTTTTTATTGCCTTCCCATAAAACATTTGTATTTTTGTAGTCGATTTTTTGCTTTGTTATCCTATATGATGTCAAAGCATAACTTTAACTCTGAAAATATATATTTATGAAATCATACGATGTAGCAGTAATAGGCTCTGGTCCTGGTGGATATGTAGCAGCAATTCGTTGTGCTCAACTAGGCATGAAAACAGCAATTATTGAAAAATATTCTACACTTGGCGGTACATGTTTAAATGTTGGATGTATTCCTAGTAAGGCATTGTTAGCATCATCACACCATTACGAAGAAGCTACCAAACATTTTGAAGAGCATGGAATTGAAATTCCTGGTGATATCAAGGTTAATCTTGAAAAGATGATAGCTCGTAAACAAGCTGTTGTAGATCAAACTACCGGAGGAATTGATTTCTTGATGAAAAAAAATAAAATTGATGTCTTTGAAGGCTTAGGGAGTTTTAAAGATGCAACTCATATTAGTATAGAAGGGAAAGATGCTCAAGAGATTGAAGCAAAAAATTGCATTATTGCAACGGGTTCTAAACCGTCAAACTTACCGTTTATTACTTTAGATAAAGAACGTATTATTACGTCAACTGAAGCGTTAAAGCTTAAGGAAATTCCAAAGCACATGATTGTAATTGGAGGTGGTGTGATTGGTTTGGAACTCGGACAAGTATACAGAAGATTAGGAGCTGAGGTGACTGTGATTGAATATATGGATCGTATTCTGCCAACTATGGACGCAGGTTTATCAAAAGAATTAAACAAGGTCTTTAAAAAAGCAAAGTTTAAAATGATGATGTCTCACAAAGTTCAGTCGGTTGAACGTAAAGGTGATGAAGTCATTGTTAAAGCCGAAAACAAAAAAGGCGAAGTTGTTGAGTTTGTTGGAGATTATTGTTTAGTATCTGTTGGGAGACGCCCATATACAGATGGATTAAACGCTGAAGCTGCTGGTGTGAAGTTAAATGATAGAGGTCAAGTAGAAGTCAACGAGCATTTACAAACCAATGTGCCAAATATTTATGCAATTGGAGATGTAGTAAAAGGTGCGATGTTAGCGCATAAAGCGGAAGAAGAAGGCGTATTTGTTGCTGAAACTTTAGCTGGTCAAAAACCGCATATTAATTATAATCTCATTCCTGGTGTTGTATATACATGGCCAGAAGTAGCTGCTGTTGGTAAAACTGAAGAAGAATTAAAGGAAGCAGGTGTAGATTATAAGGCTGGTCAATTTCCGTTTAGAGCACTAGGACGTGCCAGAGCAGGTGGAGACTTAGATGGATTTGTAAAAATCTTGGCAGATAAAACTACAGATGAAGTTTTGGGAATTCATATGATTGGAGCACGTTGTGCAGACTTAATTGCTGAAGCAGTTGTAGCTATGGAGTATAGAGCTTCTGCTGAAGATATTTCTCGTATGTCACATGCACACCCAACATTTGCAGAAGCAGTGAAAGAAGCTGCTTTAGCTGCAACAGATGATAGACCGTTACATATTTAAATAATTTGTCATTCCCGAGCACAGTCGAGGAATCTTATTTATAAATTAAATTATTATAAGCGAACTCAATGAGTTCGCTTTTTTCTGTGTAAAAACATCCATAGTTGCAGCATTTTAATATCTTTAAGCACAAACTGACTATCCTCAACTACCATCGACCTAATTTGCTTTCAATTTAGAAAGTGAATGATTAAATTTTTCCGCCATATTCGTAAATCCTTTATTGAGCAAAATAAAATAGGTAAATACTTTAAATATGCCATTGGTGAAATTATTCTTGTAGTTATAGGCATTCTAATTGCGCTTCAAATTAATAATTGGAATGAAAATCGTATGAGTCAAAAATTAGAATCTAAATATTACGAACGACTTTTAGAAGATGTTAGAGAAGAGATAGAAATTCTTCAAGCAACTTTAGAGTATTCAACTCAAGTTTATTCTCATGCAAAAAAAGCAACTGTAGTTTTTGAAAATTCTAATGAGATAGACCCTAATCCAGTTCAAAATTTAATAGATATATATCAGGCAAGTCAGTTGCATGACCCAAATTCTGCGGCATCAACTTACAAAGAACTGATTGCATCAGGTCAAATTAATTTAATTAGCAATGAAGATTTAAAAACAGCATTAATACGTTACTATGAAATTAATTGGGATGAATCAACTGTATTTAAACTTCAAAATAACTATAGAAAGAATTTAAGAGGTAAAATGCCAGATAATATTCAGTCAGAAATAAGATCCAAATGTGGTGATGTTTATATTAAAGTTAGAAATGGATATGAAGTAGCTTTGCCAAAAACATGTGAAATAAGCATTGATAAGTCTATCGCTCAAGTAGTTATTGAAAACTTGAAAAAAGACAAATCTATATTGAAAGATTTACGCTACTTAATAGGAAATGAAAGTGCAAAAATTGGAGTTTTAGAAGCAACTAAAAATCAATTAGAAGAGCTTATAGTACTATTAGAAAGTATTACTACTAGTAATGAAGCTAATTAAATTGAAACTATTTAGATTTCACTTTAGATCCAATAAGTTCAACATCTGCTGTCGACCAGCTCTCTTCAATTGCAGCATTCATTTTGGATACATTTTCGGCATCACCTAATTTTTCATAAGCAAGTCTCAATCCATGTTGAGCCCATCCATTTTTTGGGAGCCGTTTTAGATCTTCTTGATAAGTAGTAATAGCTTCTTGGTATTGCTTGTTTCGAATAAATATATCGCCTAAATGATGCCGAATAGAGAAGAACCAATCTGGAGGTTCATTATAATTTAAGGCATCTTCAATGCTTACGGCGTCTTTTAGCAAAGCTATACTCGTTTTAAAATTCCCTTGTGCTGCTAATAATTCGGCTTCTAGTACTTTATCGGCTATACCAATTAAATTGCCTACTGTATTTATATCCCAAATGGTAATATTATTCATACTTTCATCTGCAGCATATACTTTTAAAGCATTTAATTCGTTTTTGGCATTGTCAAGTTTTCCTTTTGCGATATAAGCCATCCCTTTAGCATAATGTTGCATTGCTAGTGGATATTTTAGGTTGCTCGATTCTTCTTTTTTAAGAATCTCATCCCACATCCCGAATTTTACCATAGAATAGTAAGGGATTACATAATAATGCTGTAATGTTCCCCAGCCTGGCTCAGCCATTATATCTGGATGAACATGCTTTGAAACTTTGTTTGCACCAATCATGGCCCAATGTTTATTACCTTCTAAAGCTGCTGTTGCTGCCATAAAATGATAATTGTGAGGATAATACGCTAGAGGATAAGCGCCTTGAGCATGACACAAGGTGACGTAAGTACTGTCGGCTTTTACAGCATTTATATTTGCTACTGTTCCTTTATGGTAATCTCCAGTTCTAATATAGACATGAGATGGCATATGAACTAAATGTCCAGCACCAGGAATTGTACCATCATCAAATACTTTTGCTGAGGCATACGCACGTTCGGGTGTATTTGATGCTTCAACAGCATGAATATAGAAATGATTAGCTCCAGGATGAGTTGGGTTGTTTTTAATAATACCATTGAGAAGTGCAACAATTTCTGGTGTCCAAGGTTTTTCAGTTCCATCTTTTTCATTGAGATCCCATGGATGTAAGTTCATGATTGATTCTGCATATAATGTAGCTACTTCCGAATCATTAGGATAGGTGTTATATATTTCTTTTAAGGCATTTGAATAATTAATGTCTAATGAAGTGCGATCCTCTGGAGGTGTTACAGAATAGCGTTCCGACATAGCATTTATTAATGCTTTTTCTTTGCCTGTACAGGTAGTAGATAGACGTTTAGCTTCTTGAATAGCATTATAAGCACGTTCATAATGATCGTCTTCCATGCCTGCATTATAGTTAGGACCTAGAACATAGGCATAACCCCAATAAGCCATTGCGCAATCTGGATCTAGCTTTGTTGCATAAAAAAATGAGCGAGCGGCTTCTGCATGGTTAAAGCCATAAGCTAAGGTCAATCCTTGATTAAAATAGTTTTGAACAAGCTCATTATTGGTAGTGATTGGATAGTTTAGAGTTCCTAAACCATCAAACAGAGGTGCTTTATTATCTGTTTTATACCAATCAGCATCTGTGATTCTGGGCGCACAAGTATACTTTCCCAAAGGCGGTGTTTTTACAACAAGTTGCTCTTCTGATTTGTCGGTTTTGCAAGAAAGGAAGCAGGTAATGAGGCAAAGTAGAAAACAATATGTGTTTTTCATCTTTGTTAAATTTTGATGGATTCGTAATTCAAGTTGTCTGTAAAATAACTAATCGACTATAGACAGACAATAACACATGTATATTTAGTGTGTTTTAAAGTATAGATGGAAAAAAATGAGTAAAGAGAATTCATTTAAAAACGTCTTTTGTAACTTTAATATCTAAATTCTTAGATTATGTGGGAAGACCGTTTAAAACTTTATGACAGCATTGTGGAGCAATGTCCAGATTTTGAGCGCAAAGGCAAAAAAATGATCTACACATCTGCCAATGGTTATATGTTTACACTCTTAAATAAAGATGCTGAAATTGGAATTCGGTTATCAAAAGAAGCGCAAAAAGAGTTTAAAGAACTGTATAATGCCACAGAATATCGCTCATATGGAGCGGTCATGAGAGATTATGTGAAAGTACCTGAGGCATTATATAGCGAGAAACAACTACTTATTGATTATTTCAATAAAAGTTATGCTTATGTGATGACTTTAAAACCCAAATAATAGCTTAATTTAGTTGTTATGGAAGAACTAACACTTACCACTCCTGCTTTACTGTTTTCAGCAATTTCTTTAATTATGCTCGCTTATACCAATAGATTTTTGGCTTATGCGGCTGTGATTAGAAATCTGCATGATAAGTATCTCGAGCATATGGACCAGTCTTTAATTGCGCAAATCAAAAATTTGAAACTTAGGCTTAACCTTACGCGTTGGATGCAAATATTGGGTATCTTAAGTTTGTTGTTATGTGTATTGACAATGTTTTTAATATATATTGATTATCATATTTTGGCTGTATGGATATTTGGTGTTGCCTTAATCTTATTAATTTTGTCTCTAGCGCTCTTAGTTAAAGAAATTCAAATTTCTATTCGTGCATTAAGCTTGCATTTAAGTGACATTGAAAGCCATTTAAAGGAAAAATAATACTATGACATTACTGTTTTCAACTAAACTTTCTGTAATAAAAAAGAGCGCGTTCTTATATCTAATTTTGTGTTTATCATGTGCTCCTAAGCTAAAAAGTAATATCACAAAGACTTTGCCACCATTGTCTAATGATGCAATTGTAGTTGTACTCGATGCTATTGATGATCAGTTGATTCCTAAAGAAAAGATTGGCGAAATTAAAGCCACAGATTCTGGCTTGTCTGAAAATTGTACTTATTACCAAAACATTCAAAATTTAAAGTCAATGGCTAGAGCTTCAGGAGCTAATTTGATGAAAATTGTTAAGCATAAAAAACCTGGTAATTGGAGTACTTGTCATCAATTATGGGCACATATTTATAACGTTGACGATCCAAAAATTTATGAATCACAAATTGAATGGCGAGCAGATAGAAAATTAACTTGGGACGATTTTAAAGGAGAGCCTGATTTAGAAAACTTCCCTAATGCTTTAGCAGTAACCAATTCTGGATTTGGCTATGAATCTGCTAAGAATCTTTTCAAAGATGGTAAGTTGTTTGTACAAAGCATATTTAATACAGATCGCAGTTGGGTTTTGCCACATGCCAAAAATGATTATGTATTGAGACATGAACAAATCCATTTTGATCTCACTGAAATTTATGCTCGAAAGCTAAGAAAAGCTTTTTCAGATGCTAAAATCAATAGCAGTAAACTGTATCGTGCGAATGAAATTTTTAATAAAATTTATGCAGAATTAAGATTTAAACAAGAACAGTATGATGAAGAAACCTTGCGAGGAGAGAAGACCGATATTCAAGAAAAATGGGAAGCTATAGTTATTATTGAATTAGAGAAGTATGATTTGTATAAATCAAACTAAGACATTTATAATTCTTTAATGAGGTCATAAATCCTGAGACGCTTACTGTAGTCATCTTCATTGATATCTCTAACAAAACAATAAACACTAATAGCTTTGTTATTTACTTTTTCTGAAAGTTCTTCAACTGTAAATGGTCCGAACTCCTCAGATTTCTCGATATAATAAAATTCGTGTTCGTATATTAAATTACTAACTTTTTGCTTGTATTTGTCACTCAGATACTTTTGGATGTCTTCAATCGAGTTCAAGTCTTTAGTATAATTGGTTGTATTTATAAATACTGCAAATTCCTTTTTATCTTGATGGTTAAGCACTAAAACATCATCGTCTTTAAAATAAGCCTTTACAGTAATAAGTCCGTCTTCTGTTTCAATAGAAAATACGTTTTGAATATCTAAAGTCCATGATGTTTCGATAATAGATTGCTTTCGTGATATTTCAAGAATATTATCAGCTTTAAACGTATAAATAGATTTCTTTTTTGAAATCTCATTAACTAAAACCCATTGTTGATTAATAAATAAATCATCATGATGTAATGTATAGTCAAATGGTTTTAAATTAGGAATAACGTTATGTAGATATTCTTTCATTAAGCAGGAATTTAAAAAAGTAGTTTATAAGGCAACGTCTAATATACGAGTTTTATTGAGTGAAATTTCAAAATTTCTCTAAATGTTGTAAAACCTCTTTTTTATAGCTTCTGCTAATGGGAAGCACTTTGTTGTTAATTGTAATGTGTTCGTTTGTAAAGGATTGAATAGAGTTTATTGAAATAATATACGATCTGTGAATTCTCAAAAACAAATGCTTTGGAAGCTTAGCTTCAATAGCACTTATAGTTTCTCTTGTGATTAGTGTTCTACCTTTTTGGTGAATTTTAAGGTAGTCACTATAACTTTCAATGTAGATAATAGTTGCATAATCTACTTTCATCATTTTGCGCTCAGACCTAATAAACATAAAATCAGATGCATCAATACTTGAAACAATTACTTCACGTTTGTGTCCGTAAATTTCAAAATAGTTACTTACTGCTATTTGTAAGCGCTCAAATGAAATTGGTTTTAATAAATAGTCAACAGCTTTAAGCTCAAAACCTTCTACAGCATAGTCCCTGTATGCTGTTGTGAAAATTACCTTGATATTATTATTTATAGATTTTGCAAATGATATGCCTGAGATTTCAGGCATATTAATATCCAAAAACACCAAATCTATAGTTTGGTTACTAATACAGTTAAAGGCATCTAAGGCGTTACTACACGAGGCTACGATAGTTACGTTTTTAATTTTGGATAAATGTGTAGCAATAATCTCTCGTGCAATGGCTTCGTCATCAACTATCAAGCAAGATATTGTGTGTGGTTTAGTCATAAATAGTTGAATTTAATTGTAGCGAAACTTCAAATGTATCAAGATTATCATAAATATTAAGATTATGATTATCGGGATATAAGAGTTCTAAACGCTTTTTTATATTCTCTAACCCAAGACCAGGTGTAGTTGTATTGTTTTTGGTATGAGTGTTTTTAATACTGAAATGTACCATATTTGATGTTGCAGTTAATATAATAGCAATATTGAGTGAGTTTTCAACAATGCTCCCATGTTTAAAACTATTTTCTATAAAAGGTAATAATACCATTGGAGCGATGGTGGTGGTATCTGATTCTATTGACATTTCAAATTGCACATTGATTTTGTCATTAAAGCGCATCTTTTCTAATTCAATATAATCATTGATATGTGCAATTTCTTCTGAAAGTAACACAAAGGGCTTTTCAGTTTGATAGAGCAGATAGTCCAAAAGGTTTGATAGTTTTAAAATCATATCTGGTGTTTCTTCTGCCTTTTTTAAAGCAAAACCATACATCGTATTAAGAGTATTGAATAAGAAATGTGGATGAATTTGCATCTTCAAATAATTAAGTTCTTGCTCTTTTAATTTGAGTTGTGTGCTAAGAATTTTCGCTTCTAACTGTTTTGTTTTAGAAATTTGTTTAAGGTTTAGTTTTAAAAGTTTAAAGGCACTTACTACAACGACTACTAAATAAACTGCGGTAATAATGAAAATGATATTTTTTGTAGCTGGATTCATTTCAGAATACTCAAAATTTGATAAATAAATCAAACTAAAAAAGATAGATACAGCAACGAGATATGCTGAAATTATAAGGGTATAGATACTGTAAACAGCAAAGCGCCAATAGCGTTTGGTAATAAGGTAATCTGGAATAAGTTTGTATGTAGATACATAGGTAGTTGCGATTGTTATAGGCATCAGAAAAAGAGAAAACTGTAACGTGTCATTAAAGTTGGTATGTGTACCTCCAAAAAAATAGGTGTAAAACAAAAGTACACCAATCCAAAACAGAAGGTGTAAAAGTGCTTGTCCTAATTTTTTTAAAATGAATTGCCTTGTAAACATATTTTAATTCTGCTCTACAATAATACTATATTTTTATTCTGAAATCAGCAATTAGAGACGAACTACTATTTTAGTTAGGGTTTTGACATTTATGTTATATCCATCAATAAATTGGGTATTGGTCGCATTAATGAAAACTGAGCGTATCTAATTTTTAAGTTTGGACATGTTTAACTAAATTTAAAAACTATGAACACACTAACGATTACATGTAGTACACTATTTGCTCAATCTATTTCTACTAATATTTTTATGGAAGGTGGCCCCTTATTTATGACCCTTATTTTGTTATGTTTAATAGCCTCATTGGCCTTTGTTGTTAAGGGAATTGTTAGCAATAAAACATCTGTAGTGACTGCTCAAAAAATGTTAAAGCTAGCAGTCGATTCAAGTTTATTAGGCTTAGTATTAGGTTTTTTAGGATCTGTTATCGGACTTATTACAGCGTTTGATTCTGTTGAAGCTATGGGAAATCCTGATCCTTCTGTTTTTGCTGGTGGACTTAAAGTGTCGTTGTTAACAGCAACTTTTGGGTTGTTTTCCTTTGTGTTAGCCAGATTAGGAATTCTAGTTTTAAGACTAACTCTACCATCTAAGGACGTTTCAGAATAAATCAAAAAACGATCAAAGTTAAAAGCGAGCATATTCATGTTCGCTTTTTTTTATGTCTATTTTTTAATCCTTAAGATTGTTAAATTTTTTAATTTTAGAATATTAATTAAAAAATGAGTGACTTTATTAAATGTGCTGTGTCTTAATATAAACCTTATAACTCAATCCAACATATTTGGAACCCTCTGGTAAAATTGACATATTAACTGACGAAGAGCTGGTAAGCGAAATTGTCAAAACGAATGATACACTCTTGTTTGGTGTATTGTACGATCGTTTTGCTAATTTAGTTTACAATAAATGCTATGGGTTTGCTAAAGACGAAGATGAAGCAAAAGATCTGACGCAAGACGTATTTTTAAAGCTGTTTGTCAAGCTGGCAAGTTTTAAAGGTCGATCAAAATTTTCGACATGGTTATACGCATTCACGTACAATCATTGTGTAAATTATGTGACTAGAAATACAGCTAAAAAGTTTGAAAAGAAATCTGTAGATTATGCAGATATTGAGAATATTTCTGAAGAATATGATGATTCTTCAGATTTTAGCGATATGCGAGTTGATAAACTCAAGAAAGCATTAGAATTGGTATCACCTGACGAGAAGATGATACTGTTACTAAAATATCAAGATAACCTTTCTATAAAGGAAATCGAAAGTGTTTTAGGTGTAGGAGAAAGCGCTGTCAAGATGAGAATCAAACGCGCTAAAGATAAATTGTTAACCGTGTATAATAATAACCTTAAGTAATGGAAAATCCGTTTAGAGACATAGATAAGCCATTGAAGTCAGTTCCTCAGGAATTGAAGTCTAAGGTTATGAATGATATTGCTGTAGCAAAACTACTTATGGAATTGGCAGAGCTGTTTTCATATAATCTTGGTGATGTCATTGAAACCGTTATAAGTAAAAGGGATATAAACAAATCATAGCTATTAAATTACTAATAAATCATGGATAAATTAACAGAATATAAAAATACCGCAATAGAATCCTTATCTGGAATGTGGCCAGATATAACTAGAGTTCTAATGAATGTTTTTGTGGCTTTAGTTGTGCTATTTATAGGATGGCTCATTGCTAAGATTGTTGTTAGATTAATAAAGAAGGCATTAAAATTAGCTAAAGCCAATAAGCTTGATGACAAGCTTAATGCCATAGAATTTGTAGAAGGCAAAAAGCTAAACTTTGATACTATTAAAATTGTAAGCTCTTTTGTGAAGTGGATGATTTATGTCATGTTGCTCATTATCGTGTCTGATATTTTAGGGCTTCAAATTATATCAGAACAGATTAGTAATTTCTTAGGATACTTACCTCAATTATTTGTAGCGCTAGTCATTTTTACTGCTGGATTGTTATTTGCTAATTTCGTTAAGAAAGGATTGCAATCGTTTTTTGAGTCTATGGACTTGTCTGGCTCTAAGATTATTAGTCAAATTGTTTTCTTACTATTATTGGTATTCATTTCAATAACTGCATTAAATCAAGCTGGAGTTAACACCGATATTATCACAAGCAATTTTACAATGATACTTGCAGCCTTTCTAGTGGCATTTGCATTAGCATTTGGCTTAGGTGCTAAGGATGTAGTTACCGATTTATTAAAAACGTTCTATACCAGAAAAACATTTGAAATTGGTAAGAAAATAGAATTTAAAGGTGAAGTTTATGAAATTGATGCCATTAATAATATTTCTGTGGTACTAAAAAACCTTAATGGCAAAAAAGTAATCATTCCAGTTAAAGATATTGTAGAAAGCCATATTAAGGTTGTAGACTAGACAATCTAGGGTTATAGATTATAATTATGTCAATTACAAGATCTAGTCTACTTTGGTTTTCTATAGTCCCTTCTCATTAAGTTGAGAAGGGATTTTTTGTCCATACCTTAATGTTGCAAAAATAAAGTTTTTTATAAAATGTCATTTAGAATTACAGCAAGTCTAATGGCGGCTTTCTGCATTTGCTGTCTAGCTATGTGTAAATATTTGTAAGAGTAGGAGTTACGTAAGTTTTCGCCTTCCTTAGCAGAATTATAAATAGTTTTAGTGAGTTGATGTGTCTCCGAAACCCAATCTAATACACTTCCTTTTCCTATTGCTTTTATCTCATCATTTGATAAATAATCTGCATTATTTGCTAATTCTGTAAAACTCATTCCGTAAGATTCTATCATTTGAGTATCCCATACCTTATGCATATTGGAGTCTTTAAAATTCCACTGTACATGAAAGTCATTACCACCACGATCATCTTTAAGCCCTATGTGAAATGGCTGGTGTAAATCTCCTATAAGATGAATTAGTAATTTTAGATAGAAGGCTTTGTCGTCATCTGTTGATGTTTTACTAGTAATGATTTCCTTACAATAGGCAATGCCAGTAACTAAGTCGCCATTAGGGTTTTTTTCAGAAGTTGCATAAGTCCCGTCTAGAGGCATATTGATATAATGCCAAGTTTTGTATTTGTCGTAGCGCTTATCAGCTTTAATCTCGTCTGCAAAGGTTGATACAAAAGCTAAAGATTCGTGATGTAGTAACTTCTTTAGTTTACGTTTGGTACTAGCTTTTAAATAGTTATCTGCAATAGAAGCTACAACTCGATGCCCTTTTTTTCCCCATGCCGTAGATTCTTTAGCGTGAATTTGTCCTAGAAAAACGAAGACAATTAACATTAAGAATAGTTGTTTCATTTTAGTCTATTTGCGTTTATTTCGTTTATTATAATTCTTATCTCCTCTAGTTTTTGGTTTTTTATACTTGGCTGCAATTTTAAACTTATAAGAGCCGCCTTTATTTTCTTTTTTATTCTTGTCTTTTTTCTCATGAAACGCAGGTCCAGGAGCATCTTCATCTTGTCTACGTTTTGTAGGATTATTTCGTTCTCTAATTTGAGGCCGTTCTTCTTCAATAAGCTGCTTTGATATTTCAACCTCCTGAGGAAATTCTATCAACTTAATCGACATATTCATATAGGATTCTATGCCTTCAATAGGCTCCTGTTCTTTATCTGTTGAAAAGCTAATGGCCTTACCTTTTTGTTCTGCACGACCTGTTCTACCAATGCGATGCATGTAGTTTTCTGGGTATATAGGAGTGTCGAAATTAATTACATGACTAATATTTTCAATATCTAACCCACGAGCCATCACATCGGTTGCAATTAAAATGCGATGTTCACCAGCTCTAAATTGTTCAATACTGCGTAGTCTGTAGTTTTGCGTTTTATTTGAATGAATGACACAGGATTGACCAGGAAAACGATCTTCTAATTCATTAAATAACCGATCGGCTAATTTTTTAAATGCAACAAAAATTAATACTCTACTGTAGGTCTCGCCATCAAGTAGTAAATGTTCTGTTAAATTTACTTTAGTGTAAAAATTGGCAACATTATAGCGTTGTTGCTCAATATTATGAAGAGGTGTTCCAGAAACTGCGACTGTTACACGTTGAGGTTTGGTAAAGAAATCGGTAATTAATTCATCTACATCTTGGGTCATTGTTGCCGAAAACATAATGTTTTGTCGTCGTTCTGGTAAGATGTCAAAAATATTCAATAATTGATGTCTAAAGCCTAAGTCTAACATCACATCAACCTCATCAATAATGAGTTTTTGGATTGACTTTAATTGCAATACTCGACTTACGGCTAAATCGAATAATCTCCCAGGAGTAGCTACAATAATATCCAAACCTTCTGCAATAGCTTGCTTTTGTGTGTTGATATTTGTGCCGCCATAAACACCTAAAACTCTTACGTTTATATATGCTGCGAGTTTCTCTATTTCATCGACTACTTGAACTACAAGTTCTCGAGTAGGAACTAGAATAAGTACTCTTGGATTATCTTGTGTAGAGTATTTTAAATGTCGTAAAACTGGCAGCATATATGCAAAAGTCTTACCAGTTCCTGTTTGCGCTATCCCTACAACATCTTTTCCAGATGCGACCACATTAAATGCTTGCTCCTGAATAGGTGTTGGGTATTCAAACCCTAAATCATCCAAAGCGTTATATAATGGTGTACTTAGGTTTAAATCCTGAAATGTGGTTTGTTGTTCCATGCTGCAAAGGTAATTTTTTACTTCGGAAAAAACAGACTTGTTAATGACAGCTTTAATTTGCAACTTTGTTATACATAATTATCCTATTGAGACAGCATACTACACAACATATATCTAATCCTGAAAGTTTTAAAGAAAACCTTTTTAATTGGAGCCAGCAATTTGATGAAGTTGTTTGGTTAGATAGTAATAATTATAATGATAATTTTGCTTCCTATGATGCTGTGTTAGCTATTGAAGCTTTTACTGTATTTCAAACAGATTATTATGATGCATTTAATCAATTAAAAGACTATCAGTCAGCTACTAAAGATTGGGTTTTTGGTTACTTGTCTTATGATTTAAAAAATGATGTTGAGCAATTGAAATCGGAGAATTTTGACGGACTTCATTTTCCGGAGTTGTTTTTCTTTCAACCTAAGAAACTCTTCTTTTTAAAAGGAAATACATTAGAAACACACTATTTAAATTTGGTTTCAGATGAATTACAAGAAGACTTAGAATGTATCAATATTGGTGATGATTGCCATTTTCAGCTCAATTCTAATACTACTGATAAACATATCAAAGTAAAGTTGCGTATTCATAAGGGTGAATATTTCAAAAAAGTAAATGATATGTTGTCACACATTCATAGAGGAGATATCTATGAAGCCAATTTTTGCCAGGAATTTTATACTGAAAACACAAGTATTAATCCTTATGATACTTACAATAAATTAAACGCAATATCAAAACCGCCTTTTGCCACGTTTATGAGGATTTATGATAAATATTTAATGTCGGCTTCCCCAGAACGATACATCAAAAAAGTAGGCTTAAAAATCACATCTCAACCTATAAAAGGAACAGCTAAACGGTCAGATAATATTACTGAAGATAACCAATTAAAAGAAGCCCTGTCTCTAGATATAAAAGAGCGCAGTGAAAATGTCATGATTGTAGATTTGGTAAGGAACGATTTATCAAAAACAGCAACTAAAGGAAGTGTGAAAGTTGAAGAATTGTGCAAAGTATATACTTTTGATCAGGTACATCAAATGATTTCTACTGTAACTTCTACTGTTGCACCTGAGACACATCCCGTAGATATTATTAGAACCACATTTCCGATGGGAAGCATGACTGGTGCTCCTAAAATTTCGGCCATGAAAATCATAGAACAGCTCGAAGAAACCAAACGTGGTTTGTATTCTGGAGCGGTTGGGTATTTTTCTCCAGATAACAATTTCGATTTTAATGTTGTGATTCGTAGTATTTTATATAATGAATCCAATCAGTATGTGTCATATTCGGTAGGAGGTGCCATAACTGCAAAAAGTGACCCTTTAAAAGAATATGAAGAGTGCTTAATTAAGGCCAAAGCAATGCGAGAAGTTTTAGAAGGTTAAAGAATTCAATTAAAAGTTTAAAATTAGTCTTTAAAAATTTACCTTTGATTTGGTGCTCGAAAGTTTCAAAACTCATATTACTAATAATTTTCCTTTCTTAACAGAAAGCAAACTCCTAATTGCTATTTCCGGCGGATTAGATAGTGTTGTGCTAACTCATTTATGTCACAAATTAAAACTCGATATTGCTTTGGCGCATTGTAATTTTAATTTGAGAGGTACTGAAAGTGATGCTGATGAAGAGTTTGTGTTGAATTTAGCTGAAACATTAAACTTAGAAGTCTTTATAGAGCATTTTGATACTGAAAATTATGCCATTTCTAAACAATTGTCTACACAAGTAGCTGCTCGTGAGTTGCGTTATGATTGGTTCTTAAATTTAGCTGAAGATTTGGGTTTCGATTATATTTTGACTGCACACCATGCCGATGATAATCTCGAAACATTTTTAATTAATTTATCTCGAGGTACTGGATTGAATGGATTGACAGGAATCCCCGAAATTAATGGTAATGTCATTAGACCGCTGTTACCATTTTCTCGAGCGAAAATTAAAGACTATGCGAATAAAAATCAGATTAAATGGCGTGAAGATAGCAGTAACACCTCTGACAAATACCTTCGAAACAAAATACGTCATCATGTTATTCCAAATTTAAAAGATATCAATTCAGAATTGTTACACAATTTTAAAAAGACCTTATCTCATTTGAGAGATTCGGTAGATATAATAGATGATAGTCTTAATTCTATTTCAAAACGAGCTATTGTAAGTAATAATGAGCAGCAATTAAAGTTTAAAATTTCAGAATTTAAAAGATTTAAAAACCCTAAAGCATATCTGTATGAATTGTTTAAAGATTATGGGTTTACAGAATGGAATGATGTTTTAAATCTATTAGATGCGCAAACAGGTAAGCAAGTGTTTTCAAAAACACATCGTTTAATAAAAGATAGAGAACACCTAATTTTAACCAAATGTTACACAGAGCGCAGTCGAAGTGCTAACGAAGACATAGTTGTAATCAACGCATCAGATAGAAAAGTGAATTCACCAGCAGGAATACTATTGTTTGATGAAGCTGATGCTATTTTCGGGACTCGTAGTAATGTGATTTTTGTAGATAGAGATGTGTTGGTATTCCCACTGCATTTACGTCGATGGCAAAAAGGAGATGCGTTTTATCCCTACGGAATGAAGGGGAAAAAGAAACTCAGTAAGTATTTTAAAGATGAGAAATTGTCATTAGTTGATAAGGAGAATATTTGGTTGTTAATCTCAAATGATACTATAGTATGGGTTATAGGAATGCGTGGTGATGAACGATTTAAGGTAACAGACAAAACATCTAATATTTTAAAAATTGAAGTGCAATAGCGTATGCTTTAGATGGACGCTGAGCGAAGTCGAAGCGCCATAAATCAAAATGATAATTAAATGAAAGTATTACAAGGTCAAATCGTCGATATAAAAAATAGGCGCATTTTTAAAGGAGAGCTTACTATTGAAGACGGAAAAATAACAGATATAAAAGAGGTAAATCATGATGTAGAACATTATATTTTACCAGGCTTTGTAGATGCTCATATTCATATTGAAAGTTCTATGTTAGTGCCTAGTGAGTTTGCGAGATTGGCAGTAAACCATGGTACAGTAGCTACAGTTTCTGATCCTCATGAAATTGCTAATGTTCTCGGAATTGAAGGCGTGCATTTTATGATTGAGAACGGAAAGCAAACGTCATTTAAATTCAATTTTGGAGCACCATCATGTGTGCCTGCTACTGCTTTTGAATCTGCAGGAGCAGTTATTGACTCTCATGGCATACAACAGCTTTTAGCAAATCCAGATATAAAATATTTAGCCGAAATGATGAATTATCCTGGTGTTCTTTTTGATGATAGCGAAGTGCTTAAAAAATTAGAATGGGCTAAACATTATAACAAGCCTATTGATGGTCATGCGCCAGGTGTTATAGGTGATGATATATCAAAATATATTGCTGCAGGAATCTCTACCGATCATGAGTGTTTTACATACGAAGAAGGTTTAGAAAAACTTCAAAAAGGAATGAAGATCTTGATAAGAGAGGGGAGTGCTGCTAAAAACTTTGAAGCTCTTATTGATTTACTTCCAGAACATTTTGAGCATATGATGTTTTGTAGTGATGATAAACATCCAGACGATTTAATAATTGATCACATTAATAAGCTTTGTGCTAGAGCAGTTGCCAAAGGGATTGATGTGTTTAAAGTATTACAGGTTGCTTGTGTGAATCCTGTGAAGCATTATAATCTTGATGTTGGTTTGTTGAATATTGGTGATGCTGCTGATTGTATTGTTGTTAAAGATTTAAAAGATTTTAGAGTTATACAAACCTATATTGATGGTGAGCTAGTAAGTGAACATGGTAAGTCAAGACTTCAATCTGTAGCTTTTGAAAACCTCAATAACTTTAATACTCATAAAAAGGAGGTTTCTGATTTTAGAATACCTTCGGAAGCAAATCAAATACGAGTTATTGAGGCTTTAGAGGGACAATTAATTACAAATGAGCTCATTGAAGATGCTACATTAGACCACGGAAATCTAGTGTCTAATGTAGAGAGAGATATCTTGAAAATGGCGGTTGTTAATAGATATAAAGATGATAAGCCAGCTTTAGCTTTTATTAAAAATTTCGGATTAAAAGAAGGTGCAATTGCATCTTCTGTTGGTCATGATTCACATAACATAATTGCTGTTGGTGTATCTGATGAGATGCTTGCCAAAGCGGTAAATCTTATTATAGAAAACAAAGGAGGAATTTGTGCTGTGTCTCCTAATGAAGCACATATTGTGTCGCTTCCTGTTGCAGGCATTATGAGTGACCAAGATGGAGAAACTATTGGTAAACAATATGCCGAATTAGATAAAATGGCAAAACAATTAGGCAGCACATTGCATGCACCTTATATGACGTTATCATTTATGGCATTGCTTGTCATTCCATCTTTAAAATTGAGTGATAAAGGTCTGTTTGATGGTTCGAATTTTAAGTTTACGACGTTAGAGATAGAATAATTAAAGAAATCTACGCTTCATGCCAATACTAGAATCTTCTTTTAAACCATCTTTTCAATTTCGAAACGGATTTGTGGCTACTGTCTATTCTGGTTTATTTCGAAAAGTAATAGGGGTAGAACAGAAACGTGAGCGCATTGAAACAAGAGACAAAGATTTTTTAGATTTAGATTGGAGTTATACTACTGATAAATCTGATGCCGTAATTATCTTATTACATGGTTTGGAAGGTCATGGGCAACGTCCTTATATCACAGGAGCTGCCAAGCTTTTTAATGAAAATGGCATTGATGCTGTTGCTGTAAATTTTAGAGGTTGTAGTGGTGAAGGTAATCGGTTTTATCATAGTTATCATTCTGGAGCTACTAATGATTTAGATGATGTGGTTAAGCACTGTATTCAGAATAAAAACTATTCGAAAGTATATATCAAAGGCATTAGTTTAGGAGCAAATATTACACTGAAATATTTAGGTGAAGAACGAGACGTTCCTGAGGAGGTGAAATCGGCTATTGCTATTTCTGTTCCAGTGTATTTAACAGGGTCAGCTCGAGAGTTACATACCTTTAAAAACAAAGCTTTTGCGATACGGTTTAGACAACACCTGGTTGATAAATTGAAGGTTAAAATAAAGCAATTCCCCGACAGAATCACCCAAGATGAGATAAATTCTATTAAAACATTGCGGGATTTTGATGAGGTATATACCTCAAAAGCACATGGTTTCAAAGATGCACTAGACTATTATGAGAAATGTAGTAGCCTTCAGTTTTTACCCAATATAAAAATCCCAACACTTATTATCAATGCATTGAACGATTCCTTTTTATCTCATGAATGTTATCCAGTAAAAGAAGCGAAAGCTAATAATAATTTATATCTAGAAATGCCAAAATATGGAGGTCATGTAGGTTTTATTCCAAAAAAGTGAGTTTTATTATAACGAAAAGCGGGCTTTAGAATTCGTTAATGACTTTCATTAATTTATTTTTAACACTTCAGGAAAACCTTCAACAGCAATAGCCCAAAGTTCAGGCAATACAAAATAGACAAAGAGGCTCACAATGATTATAGATATAATATTCATTACAATGCCTTTACTTACCATATCTGGAATACGTAAATAACCTGAACCAAAAACCACTGCATTTGGAGGTGTCGCAACAGGCAACATAAACGCGCAAGATGCAGCAACAGCTGCACCAACCATCAATACAAATGGATGTATATTGACAGTCATTGCCATAGGAGCTAATACAGGTAGTAACATAGCTGTTGTGGCTAAATTGGATGTGATTTCAGTTAAAAAATTTACAGCAGCTACCAAAAGCACAATTAATAGTAATGTAGTCACACCCTGTAATGCGGTCATTTGATTACCAATCCATTGCGCTAATCCGCTAGTTTCAAACCCTTTTGCAAGTGCCATGCCTCCTCCAAAAAGAATAATAATTCCCCAAGGTAATTTAACAGCTTCTTCCCAGTTAATAAGTTGCTCTTTTTTGTTTTTAGCTGGAATTAAAAATAACACAACAGCAAAAAATATTGCTATAATAGTATCATCAAGTGCAGGAAGTATGCCTTTCAATAAAAATGAGCGTGTAATCCAACAAAAGGCTGTAAGCCCAAATATGGATGCTACAACTTTTTCTTCATAACTTATGGTTCCTAGTCTTTTTAGTAACCGTTTTATTTCTTGCTTTCCTCCAGGGAATTCTGTTTGATTAAATGTAAATGCAAATCGTGTGAGATAGTTCCAGCAGATAAAAAGTAGGATAATAGAAATTGGAAAACCAAAAATAAACCATTGGGAAAAAGTGATTTCATAATCATAAAAATCGGAAACTACACCAGCCAGTACTAAATTAGGAGGAGTACCTATTAAGGTGGCTATTCCACCAATAGAGGCACTGTAGGCGATGGCAAGCATTAACGCTTTACCGAAGATTTTATTTTCATTGTCTTTAGTGTTTGGATTGTCTTTGAGTTGTTTAATAATTGCAATACCAATTGGTAGCATCATTACAGACGTTGCGGTATTAGAAATCCACATGGATAAAAAAGCCGTAGCTAACATAAAACCAAGAATAATTCGCCTAACATCACTGCCAATAATATTGATGATGTTTAGTGCAATTCGTTTGTGTAAATTCCATTTCTCTATAGTGATAGCAATTATAAATCCGCCTAAATAGAGAAATACATATTTGTGACCAAAGGCTCCTGTAGTTGTTGTTAAATCTAATCCGCCAGACAACGGGAACAAAATAATAGGCAACAAAGCTGTCACAGCTATTGGAATACATTCAGTAATCCACCAAATCGCAATCCATGCCGTAGAGGCTAAGACAGCATTTGCCTCTGGAGATAAGTCTTCAGGCTTGTAAAACAAAAGGATAAGCGTAAAAAGTGTTGGCCCTAAAACTAAACCAATTCGTTTTGTAATACTCATAAAAATTCTTGATTAGAGCTCATAATATATAATTTAAAATTGTTTTTAGTAATGCAATTTCATCTCTTTTTGGGTTTAAATGATGGATAATACTCATTTTTTTTGTAGATTAGAATCAACTTTCTCCCTATTAAATACACATATTAATTTTATTGACTCAGAAATAATAATTTAAAAAGTCTGTTATGGTGTTTGAACATTTAGGGAAATTCATTTTAAAGTTTCCAACCTTTATCAATAATCTCGTTTCTGCTTTCCAAAAATTTGGAAAATCTTCGTATTTAAGTTTGTTGTTTTTGGGTGCTATTCTATTAATGGTACAAGGTCTTGATCAAGCAAATACACTTTTAGTAGATATGGTTGAAGGTGATAAAACATCACTTATATTATGTTTTGTTGTCATTTCAATGTTTGCTGCTATACTATCTCACTATCCGAGATATATATATTATGCAGAAGATATAAATGATAGTAGAGATGATCATCATTGGTACGCATACAAATGGCTGGGATATCCAATTTTTATTTTCTCTAAAATCAATCAAAAAGATTATAAGCAAGATTATAAAGCTAAATATTTACGACAATGTTTGGGATTAGTTATCTTTATTATATGGCATTATTATATCTATCAAGCCTTTTATCCAAAACTCGTATTTGGTGAAATTGCTGTAGCATTAGTAAAAAGTATATCAGTAATATTATCAATAATTCCTGCTCTTATTCTCATTATATTATTGGATAGGTTTGATTATTATCAGGATAAAATATTCGATGCTGAAAATGTTCTCGATGAGAAAGAAGCCAAGACACAAAAACGAAAATTTTATACAAAAGGAGTAAATGCACTTTTGTTTATGATAGGATTGGTTTTTGTTATGGGATGTATTATTACTTATAGTATAACGTTTAGCTTGTCTGGCTATTGGTTGTTGCAAATATTTACATTCTTACTAGCGATATTGTATATATTATTTAGAGCATTTAGAGTGTATGTTATAGCGGTTCACTTTAAGCTAAATTTTATAAGTGATAGTATAGCTTATTTGCGATTATATTTTGTGTTCTCCGTGTTAATTGTTTTTTTAATGGTGTATAGCAATATAGCTGTAGTTAAAGGGTGGAGTTTATTAAATGCAATGCTTATTCTATTGTGTTATCTCTTTCTCTTTTATTATATCATTGCATGTTTGGTGAAATACTTTTTTATGCTACAGATTTTTAAATCTCAAGAAGAAGATCTAAAAAATCAAGGAATAGCCGATACACGATACTTAAATAATTCTAGAGTGCTTAGTAAAAAGAGAGAGCGTCTCTTGCCTTTAACTAAGCAACGTAAATTTGCCGTTAGACGTCGCAGAATTGCTTCAGTGTTAATATTGCTTTTAGTTGTTTTATGTGCTGTTTCTTTGAAAACCGAAAGCGTCATTCATCAACTAGAGGTTTATCAACCTGATGCAGAGTCTTCAGTCTTGTATATTGATGAATTCAAAGATAAGCTAAGAGAACGTACTGATAAACCTTTGTTTTTTGTTGCAGCCCATGGAGGAGGACTTAAAGCTAATATTTGGACTATGAAAGTATTGAATGAAATTCAAGAACAATCTGAAGGTGAGTTTTTAAACCAAACAGTATCATTTTCTGGTGCTTCTGGCGGTATGATGGGCTTGTCGTTATATTCTGTTTTAGATGGAGAGTATACAAATGACTTTGCTAAGATTTCTAAGAAAATTGATAAGGTAGCCTATGAAAATTTCGCCTCTAAAGATTTGGCTATGATGTTTGGAAGTGATTTTTTAAGAAAGCTTTACCCGTTGAGTAAAATTGGTGCGCATCGTGACCGATCGTATTATTCTATGGTAACCTATCGAAATATTCTAGAGAATGATACCACTCGAACATTAGACTCTTTGTCGTTCAATGCCTATTGGAAATCACATATTTTTAATAACCAAAGAGGATATTTTCCGTCTTTAATTATTAATACAGCTAAAACAAATGGAAAACGTGGTGTGTTTTATTCGGTGAAGTATCCACAAGATTCTACCCTGTTTTATAATTCTGATAACTTATCTCAGTTATACAATGGATCTATAGCTTATTATGAGGCGATGTCGTCTACAAATAGATTTCCTGGATTGAGTCCTGCAGCAAAGATTAAGGGTCATGGACATTATATAGATGCTGGTGCGATTGATAATAGCGGACTTCTTAGTTCTTTAGATTTATATAATTATCTAGAAAAAGATTCGACGCTCAATAAAACGCCAAAAGTCTTTGTTGAAATTATTAATGGTCGTAATAATTATATCTGGCATCTTATTCAGAAATTCAAAATTGAAAAAGGAATTGCTGATTTTCATATTGATGAAATTGAGCAAGATAATATTGTTGCCGATTTAAAAACGGGTCTAAATTTAGATAAGATTCCAAATTACCTAGCCGATTTTTTAGTTGATAGAGGAAAGAGCCCAAAAATCACTTATATACCTATTTATTTACCATTTCAGATTGAATTGAAAGAAGTAGAAGGTTTCTTAGGAGGTAAACTTACAGATACTGGCCAAAAGGATGTATTAAAAGCTTTTCTTGACCGTGAGAATGCTAAGGTTAAAAAAGAAATTAATGATAACGAAAGCGTTTGGAAAACTTATGAACCTACATTAGCAAGACATTTGAGTAAAAGCACAATAACATATTATGATAGAGTGATTCAGAGTAAATTAATCACAGATCAAATTAAAGAAATTCAGGCACTACTCGAAGAATAGTTATAGAATATTATCTATATTTGAGTAAATATTCTATATATGCTCAAAAAAGTTTTTGGTAGTGCAGTTTTTGGTGTTGAGGCTACTACGATTACAATAGAAGTTAATGTCGATTCAGGAATTGGTTACCATCTTGTTGGTTTACCAGATAATGCCATTAAAGAAAGTAACTTTAGAATAGCTGCTGCTCTTCAGAATAATGGTTATAAAATTCCTGGTAAAAAAATCATTATTAACATGTCTCCTGCCGATTTACGTAAAGAAGGATCTGCTTACGATTTAACGCTTGCTATAGGAATTCTTATTGCAACCAAGCAAATTAAAGCTAATACTATTGAGAAATATCTTATTATGGGCGAATTATCTCTTGACGGAAATTTGCAGCCCATTAAAGGGGCTCTGCCAATTGCAGTTAAGGCTAGGGAAGAAGGTTTTAGAGGTTTTATTCTGCCTAAACAAAATGCCAAAGAAGCTGCTATTGTTGACGGATTAGAAGTTTATGGTGTTGATACTATTAAACAAGTCATTGACTATTTCGATACCTCAACGCCATTAAAGCCTACTGTAATTAATACACGTGAAGAATTTAACAAAAGTCTCAATTGTCCTGAGTTTGATTTTGCCGATGTAAAAGGACAAGAGAGTATTAAACGCTGTATGGAAATTGCTGCTGCTGGTGGTCATAATATTATTTTAATTGGACCGCCTGGAGCTGGTAAAACGATGCTGGCAAAACGATTGCCTAGTATTTTGCCACCTATGACATTAAATGAGGCCTTGGAAACAACTAAGATTCATTCGGTGGTTGGACGTGTAAAAGCACATACAGGATTAATGGTGCATCGACCATTTAGGAGTCCACATCATACCATATCTAACGTTGCTTTAGTTGGAGGTGGAAGTTACCCACAACCAGGAGAAATCTCCCTATCTCACAATGGTGTATTGTTTTTAGATGAATTGCCAGAATTTAAGCGAGAAGTTTTAGAAGTGATGCGTCAACCTCTCGAAGATAGAGAAGTGACAATTTCTAGGGCAAAATTTACCGTTACTTATCCATCATCATTTATGTTAGTTGCAAGCATGAATCCGAGTCCTGGAGGTTATTTTAATGATCCTAATGCGCCTGTAACATCATCACCAGCTGAAATGCAACGCTATTTAAGTAAGGTGTCTGGGCCTTTATTAGATCGTATCGATATACATATTGAAGTCACACCAGTACCTTTTGATAAACTGTCTGATGATCGTAAAGGAGAATCTTCAGTTGAAATTAGAGCACGAGTAACCAAAGCTAGAGAACGGCAAACGAAACGTTTTGAACTTTCAAAAAATGTTCACTATAATGCTCAAATGACCACAAAACAGATTGCAAAGTTTTGCAAGCTAGATAAAGCCTCGTTAGATTTGTTGAAATCCGCCATGGAGCAATTAAATTTATCAGCAAGAGCTTATGATCGTATTTTGAAAGTATCTAGAACCATTGCCGATTTAGAAGGTGCGGCAAACATTTCAGGCACTCATATTTCCGAAGCTATTCAATACCGAAGTATGGATCGTGAAGGTTGGTTAGGATAATTTTTTCACTAAAGATTGCAACCTTTTACTTTTTTTTCATCTTATTAATAAACAATAATCATGAAAACTAAAATTTTATCCTTAGCTCTAATCGTATTTGTCTGTCTACAACTCATAAATTGTAATAGCGATAATGATTTTGATGCACTCGTAGATCCAGTTAGTGTGACTATTCCAGTAATAAAGTCTAAATCTGAAATTAGAAATTCAATTGAAATTTCTGCAGCTAGGTCAACAAATTCGGATGGTAAAATATATGTTTATGAGGATTTGCTATTTTATATAGCGCAAAATTCTGGTATTCATATATTTAATAATGAAAACCCTGAGAATCCCATAAATATGTCATTTATTGAATTAGAAGGTGTTCATGATATTTCAATCAAAAATGGCATTCTATATGCTGATAATTTTATGGATTTGGTGGTGTTTGATATTAGTAATTTGTCAAGTATACAACTTGTTAATATAGAAGAAGATATGTTGTCATACTATGCAGGTTTTCCTGAAGATATTTTGTATTATCATTCTGGTATAAACCCTACAAACGAGAATGAGTTTATTGCAGAATATATAACTATCGATATGGAGCGGGTAGAAGTTGAGAATAATACTGATATTTATGACTTGAACTCAGAAATATTTATTGATTTTTTAGATACTGCAATAGCAAATAATATTGGTGTAGGAGGCTCTTATGCTAAATTTCAAATTCTAAATGATGCTTTGTATACTATAGATGATTATATGTTATATACCTATGATATTACAGACTACAATTCGATTTCTTTAGTATCAGAGACGTGGATGGAAGGTTGGTTTGGTGGTGAGTTGGAAACCACATTTATTCTAAAAGATAATTTGTTTATTGGTGCCACTAACGGGATGCATATCGTTGGTTTGCAAGATGAATTTAATCCAGTGTATACATCCTCATTTTTACATGCAACAGGTTGTGATCCAGTTGTGGCTGAAGAATCTACTGCTTATATAACTGTGCGAGGAGGTAATACTTGTGGTGCAATTGAGGATCAAATTAATGTGATTGATATTTCTAATATTAGTACGCCAGTAGAGTATTCAACATATTTTTTAACTAATCCATATGGTTTGGGAGTTAAAGATCAAGTGTTATTTGTGTGTAATGATGAAGGTATAAATGTGTTTGATGCTCAAAACCCAAATAACTTAGTGTTAGAAAATATCTATGAATCTAACTCTAAAGATGTTATCCCGTTGTCATCACATTTAATTACTGTGGGAGAAAATATGATTCAGCAATATAATTATGTGGGTGATTTTGGATTAGAACTTGTTAGTACGATTCAATTTTAAAGCGTATTAGTTTCAAAATTTAAAAATCTTTTCTTTTTGAATTTTAATATTATCAGTAGTTATACATAGATATTTATAAATTTAATTATAATTAATAAACATTATAGCTTAGGGTTAATTTGGATAAAGAACTACGAATACTCATACAAAAATGTGTTGAGCATGATAAGGAAGGGCAGCGTGAATTGTATACGCTGCTTTCTCCAGTATTATATGGTATTTGTTTAAAATATATGAAGAATAGATCTGAAGCCGATGATGTGTTTCAAGATGCATTTATTATTCTATTCCAAAAAATTAATCAATATAAATTCGATGGAAGTTTTGAAGGCTGGGCTAAGCGTATTTTCGTAAATCAAGCTTTACAGGTCTTACGAAAAAAACAGCACCAGCTATACATTCCAATTGAGAATGCTAATCTTAGCAATCATATAGACGATAAATCAAATGAGTTTGGTATTGTCTTGTCTCAAGAGAAGTTATTAAGACATATACAGCAATTACCAGATAATTATAGGATGATTTTCAACTTGTATGTTTTTGAAGGTTATAGCCATATAGAAATTGCAAGGAAGTTAAAAATGGCAACTGGAACTTCGAAGTCATTATTAAGTCGAGCTAAAAATATACTGAGAACAAAAATTAACGAGGAATTAAACAAAAAAGTGTCATGAAGAAGGATCGTATTGAGGAGGTGTATGGTGATTTAGAAGCGTTCTCTAAAGAGCCTCCTAAGGAATTGTGGGATAACATAGAAGCTAGACTTCATCCAAAAAAGAAAAAAAGAAGAGTATTGTTTCTTTGGGGGTCTGCTGCTGCTGTATTAGTGATGCTATTTGGTTATATGATTATAAATTCGTCTGCAATTAATAGTAAATCTATAAATGAGATCACAGATATTGAACAATCTGAAAATGATAATATTATAAATGAATCAAAAGAGAAGACTAATACAATAAATGAAAATATAAATATTAGTCAGACGAGTAGAGATTCATTAGAAGAAGATAAAGATATTATAAAGGAATCACTAAAGAAGGAAGGTAGTCTACAGCAATTAACAGAAAGACATGGAAAACAGGATTATAAAAGACAAACAAAGAATAACAGAAGCAGTACTCACAAAAAAATAGCAGAAAAAGAAGATCGTCAAAATTATAATAAAAGCTATGCCCAAAATAAATTAAAGCAACAGGTTGACAACGTTAATAATCAAGATAGTTTAGATTTTAAGGGGAAGACTAAAAAGATAATTACATATCAAGAAGAAACATTGATTGCAAGTAATGATTCGATCTCTAAGACTGAAGATGACACTCTGTTAGGTTTGTCAGAAGAGCTTATGGCAGAAAATGTGGCAATTAATGATAGTATTAACACGAATGTAGTTGCAAATTCTAAATGGTTTGTAGAGGTGTTAGGAGGCTTATCTAATACTGCTTCTAATGCATCTATTGAAGGTACAGATATAAATACAACCTCTCAAAATGGCTTTGTGTATGCTTTTAAGATTGGGTATTCGATATCAGATAGAGTAACTGTAAAATCTGGTGTTGGTAAGAATGTGTTAGGTCAAGAAATTAATAATATCCAGTATGCTATTTCAAACGACACTTCTTCAGATGTTGATTCTCAGGGTATTGTAAGTGATCAATCTGTAGTTTTGTTTGTGTCTCAAGACCCAGTTACTGATATCTCTTCTTTTGAAAATGGTATTAATGAAGGAACTTTTCAGCAACAGTTTGATTATATTCAGGTACCAATAGAGATATCGTATAATTTACTTAGAGAGCAAAAATATAATATATCATTAGGCGTTGGTGGAAATATAAATTTTTTAACAGACAATAAAGCATTTTTAGATAATGAACAAATAGGTGAAACTTTAGGTGTTAATTCAACAATTTTTGGAGCAACTATAAATTCTAATATTTCATATGAGTTAGCAAAAAAAATGACGTTGTTTTTAGAACCAAGTTATAATTATTTTGACAAGCCTATAGATAATAAGAACCAAACATTTAATAACACGCAATTAAGAGTATTGTTTGGATTGCGATATAAATTATAAAGTAAAAATCCATACGAGGATACGATTTATGGTATCAACTGAAAAAATCCTTGGAGTAGTATTTTAATGTTAGGTATTAAGAATTTTGATAAGGCTAGCATTTCTGAAATTATTTGTAATGTAGAGAGTTAATGATGGTTGAAGCATAGTACTGTTCATAATGTTTATGAATGTATGAGCTTAAAAGTTCCAGAAAAGTTCATTTTAATTGTATTTTTACTTGACTAACCTAATACAATTATTGATGAAATTTTATACCACGTTAATTATGCTCATATTGTTTCTGAGTTGTAATTCTTCGGAAAAAAAACCTGCTGAAACTTCAGAGACTTCAGTGGTAATAGAGCAAGCAAAAGTGCCAGAGATTGATATTATACAAGCCAATCGTCTCGCACAATTGCCAATTCATTGTATCCAAACCGAATATCCAAATAAGTTAAATCAGACGATTGGAAGTAATGCCGATTTACAATCACCACAGGTATTGCATCCTGCATTTTATGGTTGTTTTGATTGGCATTCGGCAGTTCATGGTCATTGGAGTTTAGTGAGTTTATTAAAGCAATTTCCAGATCTAGAAGTTGCAGATCAAGCAAAACAAATGCTATTAGAGAATATGTCTCAATCTAATATGGAAATTGAAGTTCAGTATTTCTATGGAAAATATAACAAAAGCTATGAACGTACCTATGGTTGGGCTTGGTTGCTTAAACTGGCTGAAGAATTGCATACTTGGGATGATCCGGTTGCGAGATCATTAGAAGCTAATCTCCAGCCTTTGACTAATCTAATTGTTGAAAAATACTTAGAGTTTCTTCCAAAATTAAATTATCCTATTCGAGTAGGAGAACATCCTAATACAGCTTTTGGCTTGTCTTTTGCCTACGACTATGCTAAAACTGTTGGGCATAAAGAGCTGTTAGCGCTGATAGAGCAACGCGCCATAGATTTTTATAGAAATGATGAAGGTTGTCCGCTCGCTTGGGAACCAAGTGGCTTTGATTTTTTATCACCTTGTTTTGAAGAAGCAGCGTTGATGAAGCGTGTGTTGTCAAAAGAAGAATTTAGAACTTGGCTCAGCGCATTTTTACCTCAGTTGAAAGATGAGAGTTTTTCAATTGATACTGGAAAAGTTAGTGATCGTACTGATGGTAAATTGGTGCATCTTGATGGGGTTAATTTTTCAAGAGCTTGGAGTTTAAATGAAATAGCAAGAGACCTCCCAGAATACAGTCATCTCAATAATATAGCTAATTTGCATATTAATTATTCGCTGCCAAGTATTGTTGGCGATAGTTATGAAGGTGGTCATTGGTTAGGAAGTTTTGCAATATATGCTTTAAATTCTGTTACTCGTGATTAAAAACTGGTTTAAAAATATTGGTCCAGGACCATTAGTAGCAGCTGCTTTTATTGGACCAGGTACGGTTACAGTGTGCACGCTTGCTGGTGTGAATTTTGGGTTTTCTCTTTTATGGGCAATGCTTTTGTCTATTGTAGCGACTATCGTTTTACAAGAAATGTCGGCGAGAATAGGAATCATATCTCAAAAAGGATTGTCTGAAGTGATTAGATCAGAAATTTCAGATCCATTATATCGTACTTTAACTGTTATATTAATTCTATCTGCAATTGTTATTGGTAACGCGGCATATGAAGCAGGAAATATAAGCGGAAGTGTTTTAGGCTTAGAAACTATCTTAGGAAACGGAATTCTCGATTTAGGTGTTTTTAAATTGAATTTGTGGAGTCTTTTAATTGGTTCTATTGCTTTTGTGTTATTGTATATCGGGAATTATAAGGTACTTGAAAAAGCATTAATTTCATTAGTAGTCATAATGAGTATAGCATTTTTAATTACAGCAGTAATGACCAAGCCAGACATGTCTCAGGTGTTTAAGGGTTTGTTTGCACCAAGTTTTTCGGATGATAATATTCTTACTATTATTGCTTTAGTAGGAACCACTGTTGTGCCTTATAATTTGTTTCTACATGCCTCGCTAGTTAAAGAGAAATGGAAAAATAAATCCGATTTAAAATACGCAAGAAAAGATACAATTATAGCCGTAGTCTTAGGAGGTTTGGTATCGATGTGTATTATTATATCTGCTGCCGCTATTAAGTCTGCTGAAGTAAGTAATGCTGCAGATTTAGCAAAAGGATTAGAGCCTTTATTTGGGAATTATGCGTCTTATTTTTTATCTCTCGGACTTTTTGCTGCTGGAATTACTAGTGCAATTACGGCACCTCTGGCAGCAGCATATGTTGCTTCTGGTTGTTTGGGTTGGTCTTCAGATATGAAATCTAAACGTTTCAAGCTAGTGTGGATATTTATACTTGGTCTAGGTGTCTTGTTTTCTATAATCGGATTTAAATCTATTGAAATAATAAAATTTGCTCAGGTTGCTAATGGATTACTACTTCCTGTAATAGCCGGTTTTTTACTATGGATAATGAACAAATCCTCTATTCTTGGTAAATATAAAAACACAACTATTCAAAATGCTCTTGGATTTATTATCTTCGGAATAGCATTGTTTTTGGGTGTTAAAAGTGTTTTGAAGGTGTTTAATTTACTGTAGAAAATGATTACTATAGATATTAACTGTGATTTAGGAGAAGGATTAGGTAACGAATCCCTGCTAATGCCATTAATTTCGTCATGTAATGTTGCTTGCGGTGGTCATGCTGGAACTAAAGATACTATGGCTGCTGTTGTAATGATGGCGAAAGCATATAGTGTTAAAGTTGGCGCGCATCCATCTTTTCCTGATAAAGAAAATTTTGGAAGAAAAAGATTGCATATGAACCCCGAAACTTTGTTTGATAGCATTTATGAACAAGTATGTAATCTAAAAATTGTACTAGATCATAAGGATATGGCGTTACATCATATCAAGCCGCATGGTGCATTGTATAATTTGGCTGCTATAGATAAAAAAACAGCGCACATCATCATTGAAGCTACTAAACAGTTTGGGGATGGCATCTTTTTGTATGTGCCTTATCGGTCTATGATAGCAAAAATAGCTCAGAAAGAAGGTGTAAAAATTAAATATGAAGCTTTTGCAGATCGAAATTATAATGAGGATTTAACTTTGGTGCCTCGACATGAAAATGATGCATTAATTCAGGACTCTAAATCGATGTTTCAACATGTTTTTAAAATGATTTCTGAAGGTAAAGTACGCACTAAAAATGGAGTAGAAGTAATGCTGAAATCGGATACATTTTGCGTACATGGTGATGGAGAGAATGTTGTTGAAAATCTACGAGATTTAATTGCTCAATTAAAGGATAATAATATTGGAATTTTATAGCTAAATTTATTGAAGTTTGAACTTACATATCGACGCTTTTCAGAGCGCTCCATTTTAATAGAATGGCCTTCTATAATTAATAAAAACATCCTCAAAGATATTATCAATTTTAAAAATTGCATTCTAAACTCAAATATTAAATCAATAGTTCAAGTAAATAATGCATACAACTCGATATTAGTTATTTATGAGTTTGCTATTGATGAAATCAATGATGAAATATTATTGCTCAAAACGCAATATGCTAATCAAGTTAATATATCTAACCATACTTTGAAACGTTGGAAAATCCCAGTATGTTATAATGATGAATTCGCTTTAGATTTGCATGAGATTTCTAAAGAAAAAAAGCTTTTAAAACAAGATGTAATTACTTTGCATTCTGAAACAATATATACTGTTTTTTTTATAGGTTTTTTGCCTGGATTTTTATACTTAGGGGGATTAGATAAACGCTTGCAAGTTTCGAGGAAAAAAAGCCCAAGGTCTTATGTAAAAAAAGGTGCTGTTGCTATTGGCGGACAGCAAACAGGAATATATCCAAATGCAAGTCCTGGAGGTTGGAATATTATTGGAAATTCCCCCATAGAATTCTTTAATCCAGATAAACCGTTTCCATGTTTTGCTAAAAGTGGAGATCAAATCCAATTTGTTCCTATATCAATGTCTAATTACAATGCGATTTTTGCACAAGTAAGAAAAGGAGTCTATAAAATAGAAAGTGAGGTGATAGATGGTTGAGGTTTTAAAAGCAGGTTTATATGATTCGATTCATGATTTAGGGCGTCATGCTGTTCAGGAATATGGTGTTCCATACTCCGGTGTTATGGATAGGTTTTCTACAATTAAGGCAAACGCTCTATTAGGTAATCATGATAATGCTGCCGTTTTGGAATGCACAGTAAGTGGTCCAAAGCTTAGATTTGACACTCAAACCCAAATTTGTATTACTGGAGCGACTATGAATGCGAGGTTAAATGGTGTTTTTATAAAAAATGATAGGGTCATTGATATTAACTCTAATGATGTTTTAAGTTTTGGAACTTTAGAGAAAGGTTGTAGAATGTACATTGCAGTGGTTGGTGGATTTTTAACTGAAGAAAAAATGGGAAGTCGTAGTATGTATCAAGGAATAACATCTAATTTCAAGGTGAAAAAAGGAGATATACTTCCGGTTAATGTTAATTATAAAAAACATGAGCCTTCATTTTCATCTATTAAATTCCCTGAAGATTATAGTGAAGATCATAACATTCAAGTGCTTGAAGGCCCAGAATTTAATTTGCTGAATGAAGAGAATCAGAGTCTATTATTTGAGCAAGAGCTTACAATTGCTAATGATAGTAATCGTATGGCTTATCAATTTGAAGAGCGGTTTATTAATGATATGAAGCCAATCATTACGTCATTAGTATTACCAGGAACTGTTCAATTAACACCTTCGGGTCAATTGATAGCCCTAATGAGAGATTGTCAAATTACAGGAGGATATCCAAGAGTTCTTCAACTAACAGAGATGTCTATAAATACAATGTCACAAAAGTTTTTTGGTGATAAGATTCGGTTGAAACGCATAAAAGAGTAAGAAAAACCTCGAAAATTAACATAAATAGTGGTTTTGTAATGAGATTTTATATACATTACGTTGCAATTAATTCAAAACTAACCAAATTATGAAAAAATTAGGACCAATTATTTTAGGGATTATCATTGGCGCTATTGCCATGTATTTTTATTTTCATAATAATAAACATGTTGACAGTATGAGTAACACAACAACACCGGCAGGTATTATTTCGCCAGGAGAAATCGAAACATTAACTAAGGCTTATGATGTAAGATATCAAGCCATTAACGATGCTATTTTTAGAGGCGTTGAAAGTGGCGATAATCGATCGTCATGGTATTCACTTGAAGATTTGAGAAGTTTTCTCGAATTAGCAGAGAAACAGGCTTCGGAATTAGGGTATACCATGAATGGTGTTAGATTATATCCAGGAGCTCATCCTGCATTGAAAGAACGTCCAGGCTATTCTACGTTTTTATTTGTGCCTACAGGTTATGAAAACACTTCACAGGGAGGAATGATGAAGTCGATGCAACCGTCTAATAATGATATTCCAGGAGCAAATGGATTTGATAGAGGAGAGCATGGTGATCCACCAAGTGCAAATTATCCACAATAATGAAAAATTTTGAATGAATTTTTATATGAACATCGCTCTTTAATTGGTAAGTTATTTGAAGCCACTGCAGCAATTTCTGGAAGTTGGTATTTGAAAAAAACGAAGAACGTACAACTTAAAGTTTTTGTTTATTATTTATGGTTGACTGTTTTAGTTGAAACCTTGGGAGTCTATAAATCATTTTTGCAAAATAATTATGATTATAACTGGTTTATAGCGTGGAAAAATAGTGTGTTCTGTCAAAATCATTGGCTGTACAACATATATTCTTTTTTGGCTATAGGTTTATTAGGTATCTTTTATTCAGATTTAATAAGTAATAAATCTTTTAAATTAATTATTAGAGGTATTGTATTTATTTATAGTGTTTTTTCTATATGGTATTATACATTTACAGATGCCTTTTTTGTCATGGGGCTGCCCTATGACTTCATTCTAGCATCTATAATTGTATTTATTTATGTGATGTTATATTTTATTGAACTAATGAATAGTGAGTTTATTCTTCAGTATTATAAACTGCCATCGTTTTATATCAGTGTAGCATTATTGTTATGGCATTTATGTGCTACACCTTTGTTTATCTATAATAGCTATTTTAGGATTTTTAACACAGAATTTGTTAGTTTTAGAACCTTACTGTTATTATATATTAATATATTCACCTATTCATGCATTGCATTCGGCTTTTGGTATTCGCTCAAGAAGCGCAGACAATAAATCAAGAAGAAATTGCCTTAATTGGCTATGTCATCTTTGCGGTCTTATTTCTGGCAATTATGGTCATATTCTTTTTTGTGACCTTTCAAAAGCGAAAAAATAAACTTTTATTAGATCAAGTTGAGCAACAAAAAGCCTTTGATGAAGAGATCTCCAGAACACAAACCGAAATTCAAGAACAAACCTTAAAACATATCGGTTGGGAGTTACATGATAATGTAGGGCAGCTTTTAGCTTATGCAAGTATGCAGCTTAATATGCTCGGAACAAAGGTGCCTGAAGATATAAAAGGAAAAGTATCCGAAACATCAGACATTGTAAAAGAAAGCCTTAAAGAGGTAAGGTCATTATCAAAATCATTAAATAATGATGTGATTCTAAATATTGGTTTTGAACATTCTATTACTAATGAACTCAATCGCTTAAAGCGTATGAAGTTTACATCTGCCGAATTGCATATTAGTGGAGATAAGCGTGAATTTAAAGATAAAAAGCATGAGATTATCATATTTAGAATTTTGCAGGAATTCTTTTCTAATGCTGTGAAATATTCTGAAGCAGATCATCTTAAAGTGAATTTAAATTATAAGCTAGAAGCTTTAATCATAACCGCTTCAGATGATGGTATTGGATTTGATATGTCTTCAGTTAAAAAAGGGTCTGGTCTTGTTAATATGAAAAGTAGGGCAGAACTAATTGGTGCTAAATTTACTATCACGTCTCAACCAAATGAAGGCGTTAGTATTACTATAAATTATCCGTTTTAGCTTTCACAAGCTAGCCACAATGAGTTATTTGGCAGAGTAGCAGTTACATCAATAGGCTCTTTAGAAACGGGATGTTCAAATTGTAATCGTCTTGCATGTAAATTAATACTAGCATCTTTATTACTTCTGTCAAAACCATATTTTAAATCTCCTTTTATGGGAGAGCCAATATGTGATAACTGACATCTAATTTGGTGATGTCGTCCAGTTTCTAATGTAATCTCCAAGAGACTATAATTGTCTAAAGACTTAATTGTCTTATAATGTAAAATTGCTTTCTTACTGTCCTTGACTTCTTTTAGGTAAGCGGTTGATTTATTGTTTTTTGTGTTTTTTTTCAACCAATTAATCAAAGTGTCTTCAGATTTTTGTGGTTGTTTTTTGACAATGGCCCAATACGTTTTATTTGCTTTTTTGTCAGCAAATAGCTTATTAAGTCTTGGTAAGGCCTTACTGGTTTTTGAAAATAAAACAATTCCAGTTGTTGGCCTATCCAAGCGATGTACAACTCCTAAGTAAACATTACCTGGTTTATTATATTTATCTTTGAGGTAGGCCTTGACAACATCACTTAAAGGCATATCACCAGTGCGATCACCTTGAACAATGTCACCAGCACGTTTATTGATGATGATAACGTGATTATCTTCATAAAGAACTTGAAGATTATTTTTATTAGACACTATTTTCTTTACATGAGACATCAGATCCTTGTATATGTAGTTATGATGTCTTTATGCTGTGGAAATGTCTCAATTAGAGCACCTCTGGTGGCTAATGTGAAATCTTTAAAATCGAATCCAGGCGCTACAGTACAACCTAATAATGCATAACTGTTAGGTTTTG
The DNA here is from genome assembly GCF_055686305.1 of Psychroserpens citreus. NCBI lineage: Bacteria > Pseudomonadati > Bacteroidota > Flavobacteriia > Flavobacteriales > Flavobacteriaceae > Psychroserpens > Psychroserpens citreus. Next base: position 3,467,688 of record NZ_CM145999.1, on the reverse strand, counting down.
AGACCTTTGCAGCAAACCAATAGTGTTTTGGAACTACAAACTGAAGTACTTGACCCTGAGCTATATCATTTCCAATATATACTTTAGAATGGATTCCTTCTTCTGAAATCATGTGTAACTCAATAGCATCTCCTAAATAGAAATGCCACATTTCGTCTTGGTTTATTTTATGAAACGCAGAGAAATCTTCCGATTTAAGTAAATAATATATGCCAGTTGAATAGTTGCGTTCAGTTTTAAAAGTGCTTGGTAAACAGGATGTTGAAATTATTCCTTCGCTTCGGTATGTTTCTTTAAAATAACCACCTTCAGGATGAGGTAAAAGTTCTAAAGTTTTAATTAAGATCTCTAAAGAACTCATCTGTTAGTATTGTTCTTTATCATTAGGAAAATCAACAGCTTTTACATCATCAACATATTGTCCGATAGCTTTTGTCATATCTTCATATAAATTCATATAACGACGTAAGAATCGCGGATTAAACTCGTGGGTCATTCCAATCATATCGTGTAAAACTAGTACCTGACCGTCAACTCCAGCACCAGCACCTATCCCAATAACAGGTATAGAGACACTATCTGCTACTTCTTGGGCTAATTTTGCAGGTATTTTTTCGAGTACAATACCAAAACAACCAGCCTTCTCTAACATTAAAGCATCTTCTTTTAATTGTTGAGCTTCTTGTTCTTCTTTGGCACGAACAGTATAAGTTCCAAATTTGTATATAGATTGAGGCGTCAAGCCCAAATGTCCCATAACAGGAATTCCAGCATTAAGGATGCGCTTAATAGACTCTTTAACTTCTTTACCGCCTTCCATTTTTACAGCATGCCCACCAGATTCTTTCATAATTCTAATGGCAGATCGAAGCGCTTCTTTAGGATCACTTTGATAACTTCCAAAAGGTAAGTCTACCACTACCAAAGCTCTATCAATTGCTCTAACAACAGAAGATGCATGATAAATCATTTGATCTAAAGTAATTGGTAAGGTTGTTTCGTGACCAGCCATAACATTACTTGCCGAATCACCTACCAAAATAACATCAACTCCTGCTTCATCAACAATTTTTGCCATGGTATAATCATAGGCCGTGAGCATTGATATTTTTTCTTTATTTTGTTTCATCTCAATAAGAGACTTCACTGTAACTCTTTTATAATCTTTTTTGGCAATAGACATATAGTATGGATTTATTAATTGTAAAAATAAAAATATTAAATGATAATATGCGATTTGTTTTTGTATTGAATATTTAGCAATCGCTTAAATGTACACCTACCGCCAAGCCACCTTCAGACGTTTCTTTATATTTGGTATTCATGTCTTTTGCTGTTTCCCACATTGTATTTACAACTTTGTCTAAAGGCACTTTTACATTATCAGGATCTGTATCTAAAGCTAATTCACAGGCGTTAATCGCCTTAATTGCTCCCATGGCATTGCGTTCTATACAAGGGATTTGTACTAAGCCACCAATAGGATCACAAGTTAGCCCTAGATGATGTTCCATAGCGATTTCGGCAGCTACTAAAACTTGTTCAGGAGTACCTCCTGATAATTCACAAAGCGCTCCGGCTGCCATAGCTGAAGACACGCCAATTTCGGCTTGACATCCTCCCATTGCAGCACTTATAGTTGCTCCTTTTTTAAATATACTTCCAATTTCACCAGCGACAAGAAGAAAGCGTTTGATATCTTCAAAATTCCCATCGTGATTTTCAATAACTAGATAATACATTAATACTGCAGGAATTACACCAGCACTTCCATTAGTTGGAGCAGTTACCACACGACCCAATGAGGCATTAACTTCATTAACAGCTAATGCGAAACAGCTAACCCATTTTAAAATTTGTCGAAACTTTACTTCTGTATTTCTAATGGCATATATCCACTCTATAGGGTTATTGTAAGGCGTATTACCTTTTAAAGTTTGATGCATGTCATAAGCGCGACGCCTAACATTTAATCCACCAGGTAGGTTACCTTCTGTATGGCAACCTGTATACATGCATTCTAGCATTGTATCCCAAATGCGCTTAAGTTCATGATTTATCTCGTCTTCTGCTCGTATGGATTTCTCATTGTCTAAAACAACTTCGGAAATGGGCTTTTGTAAATCTTTACAGAACTTTAAAAGATCGTCTCCTTTATCTATAGGATATGGAAATGAGCATTTGATTTCAAAGTTCTTTTTATGATTAACACGCTCTTCTTTTACCACAAATCCTCCACCAATAGAATAAAAAGTAGACTTGTTTTTTTGTCCATTAATGGTTGCAGTAAACGTCATGCCATTGGAGTGAAATGGTAAAAAGTTTCTATTAAAAATAATCTGAGTTTCAGGATCGAAATTTAAAATCTTTTCACCATTAAAATTTAAGGTTTTATTTGTTTTGATATGAGTTATTTCTTCGGAAATAGTATCGGTTGGAATTGTCTCGGGATCTCGACCTAATAAACCAAGAAGTACAGCATAATCTGTAGCATGTCCTTTTCCTGTTAAGGACAATGAACCATAGAGATCAACATTTAATGCCTCTACGTAATCAAATTTTTTAGAGTCTTTGAGTTCTTTAATCCATCGCTCTGCAGCACGCCATGGTCCTAATGTGTGAGAGCTAGATGGACCAACGCCAATTTTAAGCATGTCGAAGACAGAAATACATTCCATTCACGAAAACGTTTTAGTTGAGCAAATATAGTTTTATTAGTAAATAGTTAAACTAATTATGTGTTTTTTTAGTAGAGTTTAGATCTAATGCGACTCAACTGAACAGGAGTCACATTGAGGTATGAGGCAATTTGATATTGCGGAATTAAGTTTTCAATATTTGGAATACGCTCCTTGAGCTTTAAATAACGTTCTTTGGCATTCATTGAAGAAATTTCGATAAATACACTCTCGGCAGCTGTAAATAAAAATTCGAGATAGCGCGCATAGAACTTTAAGACTTCGATATTAGTGTCACACAATTTGACAAAAGCCTCATAATTAATTTCATATATATGACAATCTGTAAGCGATTCGTAAATAAATTCGGAAGCTTGATCTTTAAGCATTGATGTAAAGGAGGCAAAAAACTCAATAGGTGTAAAGAGTGTTTTAGTTAACTCCTTTCCGTTTTCTAAAATGAGATAAGAACGTAGTACACCTTTGTTTATAAGAAACAGTTTTTTATTTACATCTCCAATATCTACTAATTTAGTGCCTGCTTTAATCTCTTTTAACTTTGATATACTATAGAGTTTATCATACGTCTCCCTAGATAAAGGGATTAAAGAACACATGTATTGGAAATTAACTTCATAATAGCTAATCATTGTGTCAATTTGGTTGGGTTTTATTTATGATAATTTAAAGATATGCATTTTTATTTTATGAGGATTTATCTAATTGTGACATCATGTCATATTTTTTGTCATGGCATAATCATTGTCATATAGATTACGAATAAAAAATGAACATAACATTTCCGATGAAAAGGAAATAGATAACACTAAATATAACATTATGAGTAAGATTATTGGAATCGATTTAGGAACTACAAACTCTTGCGTTTCTGTGATGGAAGGTAACGAGCCAGTAGTAATCCCAAACGCTGAAGGTAAAAGAACAACGCCTTCGGTTATCGCCTTTGTAGAAGGTGGAGAAATTAAAGTTGGAGATCCAGCAAAAAGACAAGCAGTTACTAACCCAACAAAAACAGTTTATTCTATTAAACGTTTTATGGGAAATAAATATTCTGAATCTAAGAAAGAAGCAGAACGTGTACCATATAAAGTGGTAAAAGGTGATAACGATACGCCTAGAGTAGATATCGATGGTCGTTTATATACACCACAAGAATTATCGGCAATGATTCTTCAGAAAATGAAAAAAACGGCCGAAGACTATTTAGGAACATCTGTAAGTGAAGCTGTGATTACAGTGCCTGCTTACTTTAACGATTCTCAACGTCAAGCAACGAAAGAAGCAGGTGAAATTGCAGGTTTAAAAGTTCGTAGAATTATTAACGAGCCTACAGCTGCTGCTTTGGCTTATGGAATGGATAAAAAAGGAACCGACCAAAAAATCGTAGTTTTTGATTTTGGAGGCGGAACACATGATGTATCTATTCTAGAATTAGGAGATGGTGTATTTGAAGTATTATCTACAGATGGTGATACACACTTAGGAGGTGATGACGTTGATGAGAAAATTATTAACTGGTTAGCAGACGAATTTAATTCTGAAGAAGGTATTGATTTACGTAAAGACCCAATGGCATTACAACGTTTAAAGGAAGCTTCTGAAAAAGCTAAGATTGAATTATCATCTTCTGCACAAACAGAAATCAATTTACCTTACGTTACAGCTACAGCTTCAGGACCAAAGCACTTGGTTCGTACATTAACACGTTCTAAATTCGAGCAATTAATTGACGATTTAGTAAAACGTACGATTGAGCCGTGTGAATCTGCTTTAAAAGCGGCAGGTTTATCTAAGAGCGATATTGATGAAGTCATTTTAGTAGGTGGATCTACACGTATTCCTGTAGTACAAGCTGAGGTAGAGAAATTCTTCGGAAAAGCACCAAGTAAAGGTGTAAACCCAGATGAGGTTGTATCTCTAGGAGCTGGAATCCAAGGTGGTGTGTTAACAGGTGATGTAAAAGATGTTTTATTATTAGATGTAACACCATTATCTCTTGGTATTGAAACTATGGGTAATGTTATGACAAAATTAATCGAAGCAAATACAACAATACCAACTAAGAAATCGCAAGTATTTTCAACGGCAGCTGATAATCAGCCATCGGTAGAAATCCATGTATTACAAGGTGAACGCCCAATGGCTGCAGATAACAAAACTATTGGTCGTTTCCACTTAGATGGTATTCCACCAGCACAACGTGGCGTTCCTCAAATTGAAGTTATTTTTGATATAGATGCTAACGGTATAATTAAAGTATCAGCTGAAGATAAAGCTACTGGTAAAAAGCAAGATATTCGTATTGAAGCCTCTTCTGGATTAACTGAAGAAGAAATTGCTAAAATGAAGCAAGAAGCCGAAGCAAATGCTGAAGCAGATGCTAAAGCAAAAGAAACGGCAGACAAATTAAATCAGGCCGATGCGATGATTTTTCAAACAGAAAATCAATTAAAAGAATTTGGTGATAAATTATCTGATGATAAGAAAAAACCAATCGAAGAAGCACTTGAAGAATTAAAGAAAGCTTACGAAACTAAAGACATCGCTGTTATTGAGCCTGCTTTAGAAAAAATCAATGAGGCTTGGAAAGTGGCTTCTGAGGAAATGTACAAAGCACAAGCCGAAGCTCAGCAAGGTGGAGCAGAAGCACCAGGGCCAGATGCAAGTCAGAACGGGCAAGCCGAAGGTAATGATGTTGAAGATGTAGATTTTGAAGAAGTGAAATAAATTATCTTAACAATAATTTAAAAGCGCAATCAGAAATGGTTGCGTTTTTTATTTTTAATCAGCGTCAAAAGAGCGTTATTTGTATACAATGATACCAGCACTAATTAATAGCATAAATAAACCTAAACGTCTCGCTGTAAAACTTACGGCAAAAGGAGAAAATTACGTGCAGCAAGGCCATCCTTGGGTGTTTTCTGATAGTATTATAAAGATTAATGATAATGCACAAACTGGTGATTTAGCAATAGTCTTTGGAAAGCGAAAAAATGGTATGATTGGTATAGGACTGTATGATGCCGATTCTCCAATTCGTATCAAAATGATTTATAATGACTCAAAGTCTGTGACTGTAGATGCCGTTTTTTTTCTTTATAAAATAAGAAAAGCTTATCAAAAAAGACAGCAGTTATTGAATACTAACACTACGAGCTATCGCTTAATTTTTGGAGAAAATGATGGATTTCCATCATTGATTGCAGATGTTTACAATAGCGTTTTAGTAGTCAAATTGTATTCTGAAATATGGTTGCCTTATCTCAAAACTATTCTTGAAAGTTTAATACAAACATCTAGTGTTAAAACAGTGGTTATTAGGTTAAGTCGTAGTTTACAGCAATCTAGTTCTCATAATCTTAAAGATGGTGACGTTGTCTATGGAACGCTTGAGGATGAGGTTGTTCAATTTGTTGAACATGGTGTTAATTTTTCAGCTAATGTCATTAAAGGTCATAAAACTGGTTACTTTCTAGATCATAGAGAAAATAGAAGACAAGTGGGTTTATTAAGCAAGCAAAAAACGGTCTTAGATGTGTTTTCCTATGCTGGTGGATTTTCAGTGCACGCTTTAGCTAATGGTGCTAAAGAGGTAACAAGCCTAGATATTAGTTCGCAAGCACTTGATATTGCACGTCAAAATGGAAAATTAAATTCATATTCTGGAACACATATAACTTTAGCAGGTGACGCTTTTAAAATTTTGGAATTACTCATTTCAGAGAAAAAAACATACGATGTTGTAGTGATTGACCCTCCAAGTTTTGCTAAACAACAAACAGAAATTCAATTGGCTAAGAAAAAGTATGCACAATTAGCAAGATTAGGAGAGAAACTAACAGCTAAAAAAGGATTGTTAGTATTGGCATCTTGTTCCTCAAGAGTTAAAGCAGACTCATTTTATGACATTAATGAGCAAGCACTTCAGACTTGTAATCGTTCTTTTGCCATAGAACAAAAAACATTGCATGATATAGATCATCCTATTGGTTTTCCTGAAGGTGCTTATCTAAAATGTGGATATTATAGATTTTTGGATTGACAAAGTGTTATGCATGCATAATATTTTTTGTTATATTTGCTAATCACAATTCACTATTTATGGAAACCAAATTAACTCAACTTCTTAAGATTAAATACCCAATTATTCAAGCTCCAATGTTTTTGGTGTCTAATGTTGCTATGGTAACAGAAGCTATGAAAGGAGGAATTGCGGGTTGTATTCCAGCATTAAACTATAGAACTTTAGAGGAATTACGTGCTGCCATTAGAGAACTAAAAGCGAATAAGGTTGATGGAGGATCTTTTGGGTTTAACCTTATTGTCAACAAATCGAATATCAAATATAAAGGTCAGTTAGAGGTAATTTGTGAAGAAGGTTGTGATTTTATTATCACATCGCTTGGAAGCCCAGAAGAAACCATAAGACAAGCACATGCAGCTGGCATTAAAGTATTTTGTGATGTTGTAGATTTGAAATTTGCTAAAAAAGTAGAAGGTTTAGGAGCTGATGCAGCCATTGCAGTTAATAATGAAGCTGGAGGACATAGAGGAAATCTTAGCCCAGAAGCATTAACTAATTTACTAAGTACAGAATTGAATATACCTGTTATTTCAGCTGGAGGTGTTGGCTGTAAAGCCGATATTGATAAGATGTTAAGTTATGGAGCAGAAGGCGTTTCTGTTGGAAGTCCGTTTATTGCATCAATTGAAGCTGAAGTAACAGACGAATATAAGCAGGCTTGTGTTGATTATGGTGCAGACGATATCATTATGACCGAACGTATTTCTGGTACACCTTGTACCGTAATAAATACACCATATGTACAAAAGATAGGAACGAAAGCTACTTGGCTTGAGAATCTTCTCAATAAAAATAGAAAGCTTAAAAAGTGGGTGAAAATGATACGTTTTTCAATAGGTATGAAAGCAACAGAAAACGCAGCAAAGAAAGCTACATACAAAACAGTGTGGGTTGCTGGCCCAAGTATTGAACACACCAAGGCCATTTTATCAACTAAAGATATTATATCAAAATTAACTACTTAATTGGAATATAGAATTCCGTTTTTAATTTGTCTTCTGCAACTCGATTAGGATGACTTATGTAACGTTCTCTAACTGGTTCATCTCTAATTTCATAGTCTGTATTGATGAGCCATTCTTGAAACATGTAATTATAAACATCGGCGAAATTTTTATAACTGCCTTGATATAAAAACATGGCAAATTTTCCTCCTTTTAAAGTTTTTACACCAATATCGCCAACAGGTTTTGCATCATTATGAATGATTAGACATGCGTCATACCTCAATTTGTTTTCAGGTGTTACATTAGGGTCATCGTAAGGTAATCCAAACATTTGTATCCCTTTTGTAAAGAGTTTTTGCGATTTAACTTGTGCCCAAAGTTTAGTCCATGCGCCTGCGTAATCTAAAGATTGATAATGTCCTTGCATTCTGTAATACAAACATTGTTGGTCTTCAAGTTCTAAAATTTTAGGTTTTTTAATGTTTAATTGTCGTGTCATAAGTGTAGTTTTTTTGATTGTATGATATTTTGTATTTCGGTATGCCGAAGGAGAAATGCCGAAATGAGATTTGAATTTTTTTGATAAAGATGAAGGCGACTCAAAGCCAACTTTATAAGCAATATCTTCAATTGAAGATTTAGAAAAACAAAGTAATTTTGCGGCTGTTTCCATACGTATTCTTGAAATATACATTCCTATGGGTTCACCTAACAAAGCTCTACTAATTCGATGAAAATGAAAAGGAGATACATGCGATATTTTTGCTAAAGTGTTGAGATTAATTTTGCGATCAATATTGGTATTAATATAGTCTACAATAATATTGAGTCGCTCTTCGTAAAATGCAGTATTTGCTTTTGTCATGTTCTTGTGTTGATATATCAAAAGTAATAAGTAATGACATGAATCACTTTTCCAAACTTGCTCAATATCTAATTTATGGTAACTTCATAAAAAAAGGATTGCAACTGTAACGTATATTTGGTAATAGTATCTGTATATTAAACATTAACTGTATGTAAACTATAAAAAATAGGAGTTTAAGTACAGTAAGACTTTTATAAAGTTTATATTGAAAAGAAAAAAATATAAATGTTGTCCCCTTTTATAATATAGTATACGTCATGATAGTATAAACAATTAAATTTTAAAGATTATGAAAAATTTTATGATGATTTTTACAGGCGCTGATTATGCCGCATTAGGTCTTTCGCCAGAAGAACTTCAAAGCCGAATGGGGAAGTGGTTTGCTTGGGGTAATAAAATGGAACAGGCTGGTATTTTACGTGGTGGTGAAGCATTAACTCCTCAAATACGCCGTATAGTTGGAGAGAACCGTACAGTAACTGATTTATCTTCTGCTGAAGTCAAAGAAATTGTTGGAGGCTATTATACAGTGGAAGCTGAAGATTTTGATGCCGTAGAAAAAATAGCCCAAGACTTTCCCGATTATGACTTAGGCGGAACAGTTGAAATACGTGAAGTAATGGTGTTTGATAGATAATGCTTGAAAAAAACATAGACCATTTATTTCGCCATCACAGTGGAAAGATGGTCTCTGTTTTGACTCGTATTTTTGGGTTGCAGTATCTAGAAATCATTGAAGATGCGGTTCAAGATACATTTGTTAAAGCGAGTATTAGCTGGAGAAAAGGTCAACCAGATCATCCAGAGGCATGGCTCACACAATCTGCAAAAAACAGAGTCATTGATATCTTTAGGAAATTAAAAACAGAAAAAAGTCATGTCCCAAAACTTACTCAAGGAGTGCAGGCTATAGCAATTAATGAGCTATTTTTAGATTCCGAAATTGAAGATGCACAACTTCGAATGATTTTTACAGCATGTCATCCAAAATTGGATGCTAGAGATCGTATTTCATTCGCGTTAAAAACGGTATCAGGATTTAGTATTAAAGAAATTGCTTCTGCTCTATTAACCAAAGAGGAGACTATTAAAAAGCGTCTCAGCAGAGCACGAAAAACCATTCGAAAAGCAGAATTAAGGTTTAATATTCCACAAGGAAAAACACTCCAAAATAGATTAGAAAGTGTTATGGAGGTCTTGTATCTTATTTTCAATGAAGGCTTTCATTCTAATACACATTCACAATTGGTAAGAGCTGATTTGTGTAGTGAGGCCATGCGTTTATGTCAGTTATTATTAAAACGAGAATCTATACGAACACCTGAGGTATACGCATTATTTGCTTTGATGTGTTTTCATTCTTCAAGATTAGATGCTAAAATTGATGGAAACAATGAACTTTTAGATTTAAAACATCAAGATCGTACACTTTGGCATTTCCCTTTGATAGAAATGGGTAATGTTATGATGAACAAAGCTGTTGAGAGTGATGTATTATCCTGTTATCATTTTGAAGCTGCTATAGCAGCTGAACATCTAAAAGCTAGAACTTTTGAAGAAACTAATTGGGATAAAATTTTGCAATGGTATGAAGCACTATATACATTACAACCAATGCCTTCTTATAGATTAACTATGGCTATTATTTGTATGCAAAATAACAACTATAAGCATGCTGATGAGTACTTTAAAGCATTAAATCCACAAGAATTAGAACAACGAGAATATTTGTTTCATGCAGCAAAAGCGGATTTTTATTATGATACTAATAAACTAACTGAGGCTATAAATGCAATTGACGAGGCGATTAATAAAGTAAATAATAGTTTGGAGAGAGACTTTTTAATTAAGAAGAAAGCAAAGTGGTTATGTCTAATAAATAATAATATATAGTATCAATAATAAGTATAAGTAATTGATTTTAAGTTGTATTGTAACAAAAATCTAAGTTTTGCTACATATAGTTAAATAACGTTTAATTTTAAAAACAAAAACATTATGATTCATAAAGGAGCCATTATATTAGGAGTACTTGTTGGAGCTGCCGCAGGTGTATTATTAGCACCAGAAAAAGGCAGTGTTACAAGAGATAAACTTAAAAAAGAAGGTAAAGATATTAAAGATCAATTTGTTGATGACTTTAAGGAAGTTAAAAAGGATTTATCAAAAACTGCTGCGTCAGGAAAAGATAAGTTTAAAGAAGACTTAAAAGATTTTGCGTCTAAAACAAGTTATAAAACAGAGCAGGCCATTACATTTTTAGAAAAGCAATTGGCAATATTAAAAGAGAAAAATAAAACCTTACAGCAAACAAGTTAAAAGGTTTTAAATAGTGTAGATTTTAGATTTGCCCATTCTTCTTTAAGAATGCCATAACAACATGTACTTCGTCTAAATCCGTCGTTCATGACAGTATCTTGTCTTAAGATGCCTTCTAAAGTCGCACCCAATTTTTCTACAGCTTTTCTAGATTTTTTATTACGTTCATCAATCCTGAATTCTACTTTTTCAAAAGCTAAAGTTTCAAACGTATATTGGAGCATTAAAAACTTCATGTTAGTATTTAACCCAGTGCCTTGGAATGCATGTCCAATCCATGTCCATCCAATATGTAACACTTTATTTTTCCAATTTATAAGTCCGAAACGTGTGCTTCCTGCATAGGCTTGATGTTTCTTATCATAGACTAAAAAAGGTATCGTTGTTTTACATGCTAAACCATTTAAAGCAACTTCTACATAGCTTTTTAATTTTTCAGAAGTTGAGATATCACTCGGAGAATAATAGATAAGATGGTCTTCTTGAGCAATTGATTCCAAATGATGATAGTTTTCCATAGTTAATGGAGACAAAAGCACGCGATTGTTTTCTAAGGATTCTAATAACATAATTATACAATTTTATGTATTAAGTCAACATTTACTTCATGAATGCCATCAAACGGAATAATTGACAATTGATTACTAAATAAAGCTTCAGCTTTTGTGCGTTCTAATTCCATGCGCTCATCGTTTAGGTATTCGTCTTGAGTACCATATATTAATTTGGCTTTACCTTTATAAAATTCAAAATCTTTTGATGTTAATTCTTTTGGAATTCCTCCAGAATGCATCACTAATTGAGAGCATTTAATTTTTCGTTTTGCTAAATAACGCATAGCAACACTAACACCTTGTGAATAGCCAAACAAAATTAATGTCTTTGTTTCATCAATGCGCTCTCGTTCAAAGATAGCGTCAAAATAAGTCATTACATTTTCTGTGTCCATTTTGGTGTTTTCGCGTGTTAGCCATCCGGCTCCAACATGTTTATATTGTGATGTTAAATAGTATTTGCTTTGCGCTTGAGGTGCAATGATATAATGTTCTTCTGGATTTAGATCTTTAAAATATTTGAGAAAATACCGACTTAAGTAGCCCATACCATGACAAACAAACCATACGTATTTGGTTTTGGATGTGTGGCTGTTTAAAGTAGAATATGTGTTCGTAATGGAATAAGAAATTTCCTGTTCTGTAGAATTCATTTCGTATTTTTGTTAGCGATTTTAAAAATACAGTATTTCTATGCAAAAATCTAAAAAAGAAAGGCTAGTTGAGGTCAATAAAGTGTGTAAAAACACATTGTTAGAAACCCTAAATATTGAAATGATAGATTATGGAGATGATTTTTTAGTAGCAAGAATGCCTGTTAATTCTAAGGTGCATCAACCTGATGGTGTGCTACATGGAGGTGCTACAGCTGCATTGGCTGAGAGTGTGGGAAGCTTTGCATCGCATATTTTTATGGATATTGAAAATCGTTTTGTTCGCGGTATTGAAATTACTGCTAATCATCTTAAAAGCGTATCTGACGGTTATGTATATGCTAAAGCTACATTTTTGCACAAAGGAAGAACAACACAGTTGCTAGACATAAGAGTTACAGATGATAATGATAATCTAATATCAATATGCCGACTCTCAACAATTTCACTTCCTAAAAAGAAGTAAAGTATGTCGATAAATGATTTTTTTTCACGTATTGAATCACAGTATGTATCACAACTACCCTTTGTGGCGTATAGTAAGCCAAATACATCTTGTGTAAATGCGTTTTTGCAGAAGGATAACGCAGTACATATTGTAGATGATTTCACAGAAAACGGATTTGTGTTTTCTCCATTTGACTCTGATGAAGACACTATCATTTTTCCTTTGAACCTTTGCGAGATGTTAACATCGGAAATGTCCAAAGACTCAATTTTGAGAGGAGGAAAAGATGTGAATACAAATACTGATGCATTTCGTAAATCGCATTTAGAATTAGTCCAAAAAGGAATCATTGAAATAGAAAACAGTTCATTAGAAAAGGTAGTACTCTCTAGAGTCGAATCTGTTGCAACGTCAGAAAAAAATCCAATATCCTTATTTAAGGGTTTGATGAATGCATATCCTAGTGCCTTTACCTATATATGGTATCATCCAGTAATTGGCTTGTGGTTAGGAGCAACTCCAGAAACCTTATTGGATGTTGAAGGACAGCGATTTAAAACTATGGCCTTAGCTGGAACACAGGCCCATACTGAATTAGCAGAAGTTAAGTGGGATACCAAAAACGTTGAAGAACAAAACGTTGTTACTAACTTCATTGAACGTACATTATCTATCCATACACAACAGCTTACAGTGATGCCAGCTCAAACTGTAAAAGCAGGTAAGTTATTACACTTGCAATCTAAAATTTCTGGAGTATTAAAAACAGGTAGATTGCAAGATATTATTTTTGCTTTGCATCCAACACCTGCTGTTTGTGGATTGCCAAAACAAGAGGCCAAAACATTTATACTTAATAACGAAGATTATAACCGTGAGTTTTATACAGGTTTTCTAGGTGAGTTAAATTTCAAAAGATCAAAAACAAGAAATGCTAACAGGCGTAATATTGAGAATAATGCTTATACTACTGTAAAAACAACAAGTCAATTATTTGTTAACTTGCGTTGCATGCAAATTAAAAACCAAAATGCACTCATCTATGTTGGTGGAGGAATTACTAAAGATTCTAACCCAGAGCAAGAGTGGGAGGAGACGATTAATAAATCGCAGACCATTAAATCTGTTTTGATGTAGAATTGAATGTACTCTACTAATTTACATTGCCCTACAATGAATTGATTTGCTGAGTGTCATTTGATTTTAATCGAATTTCAAAATATAATTTAGAATAAATTAATTGATGACATCTTCCTTTTTTTTAATTCACATTTTAATAACTTTGTGATGAGATGATACACCCTAAAATTCCGCTTGCGCAAACTGTAATCCAGTTGTGTAAACAAAAAAACATAAAGCATATTGTTATTTCTCCAGGTAGTAGAAATGCACCATTAACAATAGGTTTTACTAATGATAATTTTTTTAAATGCTATAGTATTGTTGATGAGCGATGTGCTGCATTTTTTGCATTAGGAATCGCACAGCAAATACATCAGCCTGTTGTTGTTGTCTGTACGTCGGGGAGTGCATTATTAAATTATTATCCCGCAATAGCCGAGGCCTACTATAGTGATATACCTTTAGTGGTCTTGTCTGCTGACCGACCAAAGCACTTAGTTGGTATAGGAGATGGACAGACTATTAATCAGAAAGATGTTTTTGAAGCACACATTTTATATTCAGCACATTTAAAATTAGATTTAAAGGATGAATACCGCATATCTGAAAAAGAAGAACTTCCAATTTTTAAAAGTATAGAAAACAAATTAGAGCGTTTTTTAGGATTGCAACAAGGGATTCAAGATTATAATGAAGAAGAGATAAATAAGGCATTAAACCTCACGCGATTTAAAAATGGACCAGTACATATTAATATACCATTTGATGAACCGCTTTATGAGACTGTAGATGCGTTGAGTGTAAACCCAAAAACAAATTCTATAGATTTAAAACATCCTAAAATTGATCAAACCGAATTAAAAGATTGTATTGATGAATGGTATGTTGCCAAGAGAAAAATGATTTTGGTTGGTGTTTTGTCTCCAAATCAAATTGAACAGCGTTGGTTAAATGAACTAGCCAATGATGCCAGTGTTATAGTATTTACAGAGACGACTTCTAATTTACATCAAGCCAAGTTTTTTCCTAGTATTGATAAAATGATAGCGCCTTTAAATGAAGATGAGTTCAATGCGTTGCAGCCTGATATTTTAGTCACCATTGGAGGTTTAATAGTGTCTAAAAAAGTAAAAGCATTTTTACGTAAACATAAACCAAAACACCATTGGCATATCGATGAGAAAAAAGCTAACGATACATTTTTCTGTTTAGATAAGCATATAGTTGCAAAGCCGAATGACTTCTTTTCTGAGTTTATTCCTAACATCACACATGTTACTAAGAGTAATTATTTAGAGACATGGTCTGAAGTAAGGCAATATCGTTCTGAGAAACACTTAGAATATCTAAAGCAAATACCGTTTAGTGATTTTAAAGTATTTAGTACACTTTTAAAATCGCTTCCTGATCATACTGTACTTCAATTAGGGAACAGTTCGACCGTACGTTATACACAATTGTTTTCAATGAATCCCACTGTTAATGTGTATTGTAATCGTGGAACGAGTGGTATAGATGGTAGTACCTCTACTGCAATTGGGTGTGCTGTTGCACATCAAAGACCAACTGTTTTTATCACAGGTGATTTGAGTTTTTTCTATGACAGTAATGCTTTGTGGAATAATTACATCCCTAAAAATTTCAGAATTATTTTGATAAATAACAATGGAGGTGGTATTTTTAGAATACTTCCTGGTCACAAGAACACAGCTAATTTTGATTGTTTTTTTGAGACAAAACATCAACTAACAGCAAAGCAGTTGTGTGAGATGTTTCAGTTCGAATACAAAACTGCGCATAATGAAGAGGACTTGGAGTTAAGTTTGAATCAGTTTTATAAAGAGTCAAACAGGCCACAACTCCTTGAAGTGTTTACACCACGAACTGAAAATGATGAGATTCTTTTAAACTACTTTAAGTTCATTAAATAGAAAAAGTGACAATCACTCTTTTTATGTGTCTTAATAAATGGTTATCTTTAAGGACCAAATAATTTATTAACCCAAAAAACAATTAAGATGAGTAAAAGAGACGAATTGATAGCAAAGTATGCTGCAGATTTAAAAGACAAGTGTGGAGTCAATGCAGATATGGATTTATTAACTAAAGTTACTATTGGATGCGGACCAGCAATCTATAACGCTGATGCTGCTACAGTTTCAGGATCTGATGATTCTGAATTAGAAACAGTTAAAAAGAATTTCTTAATTGGTAAATTAGGATTAAATGATGGTGATGATTTAGATAAAGGTATTGATGCTGTAATGGAAACTTACGGAAAATCTAATAGAAATAAATACAGAGCTGTTGTGTATTATCTATTAACTAAACACTTTAATAAGGAGTCTGTATACTAAAAACAGATATTTAATAAAAAATTAAGCGTTAGAATTCATCAGAATTGTAACGCTTTTTTTTAGTTCTCATTGGTTATATCTGTATCTTTGGCGCATGATTAAAATTGGAGATTACAACAAGTTAGACATTATTCGTGAAACTGATCAAGGTTTATACTTAGGCGATAAAGATGGTAATGAAGTATTACTTCCAAATCGGTATGTGCCAGAATCATTTCAAATCTGGGAAGAGATTGAAGTGTTTGTCTATTTGGATAATGAAGAGCGTCCTGTAGCTGTAACAGACGAGCCTTATATAATACGTGATGATTTTGCTCTATTGCGTTGTAATCAAGTGACACAACATGGCGCTTTTTTAGATTGGGGATTAGTAAAAGAATTGTTTTGTCCGTTTAAAGAACAGGCGTTCAAAATGAAAGCTGGAGGTTGGTATTTGGTGTATTGTTATCTTGATGAAGAAACCGACAGACTTGTAGCATCTAGTAAAACTAACCGATTTTTAGACAATAAGAATCTAACGGTTGAGCAATTTGATGAGGTCGATTTGATAGTTTCCCACCCTTCAGAATTAGGAATGAATGTTATTGTCAATAATCAGCATCTTGGACTTATATTTTCTGATGACATATTTAAAGATATAAGTGTTGGAGACCGTTTAAAAGGTTATGTAAAGAAAGTAAGACACGATAATAAACTAGATATTGTATTAGGAAAAATTGGGTATCGTAAAATTGAACCAAATGCAGATATTGTGATGCAGTATTTAGAAGATAGTCCAGATGGTTTTTTATCGCTTAACGACAAATCAAATCCAGATGATATTAAACGCGAACTACAAATGAGTAAGAAAACCTTCAAGAAAGCAATAGGGACCTTGTACAAGCAACGATTGATTACGATTGATTCTGACGGTATTCGATTAGTTGAATGATACGCTTAATTTTTTAACTACGCGTTTGTAAACTGTATCTAAACCTTCGTAAAGATTATCAAAACTAATGTCACTTGATGCACAATACTGGCTTTCAATTTCGGCATTCATACGACCTGCTTGATTGTGACTTACAATCCCATAAGCAATTAAATTTGGGAAAATTGAACGAACTTCTGTAGTTTCTAATAATGCAATAGAATAAGAATTAACCCTATTTGCAACAATACCAAACGGTTTAGAGTTTCCAAAGTATGCCATTAAATCATGAATCATTTTTCGACCAGAATTTAAATCGGCATGAATCCCTTCGTTAAATTCTACAACTGCAATATGATTAAAAAAGTGAAGTGTTCCTGCTTCAGATTGCTCTTGCTTTACTATTTGTGAAGCAACATTTGAATTTAAAATAGTCATATCCCTAAATATGTTTTATTTCTACTAATTTTTGTAATACTTGATAAAGCATCTTTGTTTAGATACAAATACTTTAAAAAAGTCACATTCTTATTTATGGTCTCGAAATAGTGATACGATTGATTGTATGTTTTTGGATGTTTTTTGATGAATAAATTCGATATAAAAGCAGTATTTTTGTACGAAATATATATGATTATGAAGACAGCAGAATGGGTTACTGCAAAAACCTATGAAGATATTACCTATAAGAAATGTAACGGTGTAGCACGAATTGCCTTTAACCGTCCAGATATTAGAAATGCATTTCGACCAAAAACAACGAGTGAACTATATGACGCTTTTTATGATGCCAATGAAGATGTTAATATTGGTGTTATATTACTATCTGCTGAAGGACCATCAACCAAGGATGGTATTTGGAGCTTTTGTTCGGGAGGTGATCAGAAGGCTAGAGGGCATCAAGGTTATGTTGGTGAAGATGGCTATCACAGATTGAATATTTTAGAAGTGCAACGTTTAATTCGTTTTATGCCTAAGGCAGTTATTGCTGTAGTTCCAGGATGGGCTGTTGGTGGCGGACATAGTTTGCATGTGGTTTGTGATCTTACATTAGCCAGTAAAGAACACGCCATTTTTAAACAAACAGATGCCGATGTGACCAGTTTTGATGGAGGTTATGGTTCGGCCTATTTGGCAAAAATGGTAGGACAAAAGAAAGCGCGAGAGATTTTTTTTCTAGGAAGAAACTATTCAGCACAAGAGGCTTTTGAGATGGGAATGGTTAATGCTGTTATTCCTCATGACGATCTTGAAGATACTGCTTATGAATGGGCTCAAGAGATTTTAGCAAAATCACCTACATCAATCAAAATGCTGAAATTTGCTATGAATTTAACAGACGATGGAATGGTTGGACAACAAGTATTTGCTGGAGAAGCTACTCGTTTGGCTTATATGACAGATGAAGCCAAGGAAGGTCGTGACGCATTTTTAGAAAAGCGTAAGCCTAACTTTGATAAAAAGTGGATTCCTTAAATCTTTACTATTTCTATGCTAAAAAAAATAAAGCCTTGGGTCTCAGCTTTTAGATTACGTACCTTACCTTTATCGGTATCTGGTATAATAATAGGATCGTGTTTTGCCCACTATAATGGTATGTTTAATGGGACTATTTTTGCCTTTGCCATTTTATTAACTATTGCATTGCAGGTACTATCTAATTTAGCTAATGATTATGGTGATGGTGTAAAAGGTACAGATAACGATAGCAGAATTGGGCCAGAGCGAGCAATACAAAGCGGAGCAATATCACCCGAAGAGATGTTTGAAGGGATTAAAATAAATATTCTCGTCGTCATCATTTTAACTGTAGGGTTAATTTTTGTATCCTTTGGTAGTAAGTATTTTCTTTATGCTATGCTGTTTTTTTTATTATCTGGATTATCTGTGTATGCAGCCATAAACTATACCATTGGAAACTCTCCTTATGGATATCGAGGATTAGGAGATGTATTTGTATTTATCTTTTTTGGGCTCTTAAGTGTTATAGGGAGTTATTTCTTGTATACAAAACATATAGATCATCATGTCATTTTACCTGCAATCTCTCTTGGCTTGTTAAGTATGGGAGTTTTGAACCTCAATAATATGCGTGATATTGAATCTGATACTGATGCTGGTAAACAAACACTTGCAGTAAAAATTGGACGTCAAAACGCAAAGAGATATCACATGATTTTAATTGGTTTAGCCATTATAATTTCCTGTGTATTTTCTGTTTTATATTATTCTAGGCCAACTATTTTTTTGTTTTATATTGCTTTTATTCCGTTGTTGTTTCATTTTAATGCAGTACGTAAAATTAGTAAACCAAAAGACTATGATCCTCAATTAAAGGTCTTAGCCTTGAGTACTTTTTTGTTTGCAGTACTTTTAGGTGTTAGCTATATTTTATAAAAATATTAACATAAAAGTTTGGAAATCAAACAATTAATTCTTATCTTGTTTCTTGAAATTTTGTAGGTCGGCATTTATTTGCTATTATGTTGGCAATAAAATTTGGGGCTTTAAAACTCAGACAATTTCTTCAAATCTGTCTGAGTTTTTTCGTATTTTAGGTTTCTAATTAATTCGAATAAAATATATCATCAATGCAAATCACATTTTATGGTCATGCGAGTTTAGGAATTAAAATCGCTGATACTTCAATTCTGGTCGATCCATTTATCTCTGGAAATCCTAAAGCATCGCATATAAATATTGACAATTTAGAGGCTGATTATATTTTAGTAACACATGCGCATCAAGATCATATTCTCGATGTTGAAACGATTGCAAAGCGGACAGGTGCAGTTATTGTTTCTAATTTTGAAATAGCCACTTATTTTGATAAACTAGGTTTAGAAAGTCATCCTATGAATCATGGCGGTCAATGGGAATTCGAATTTGGAACTGTAAAATATGTAAATGCAATTCATACATCTTCATTCCCAGATGGTAGTTATGGTGGGCAACCTGGTGGATTTGTAATTGAAGGCGAACATAAAAATATTTATATAGCAGGAGATACTGCATTAACTATGGATATGAAGCTTATTCCTATGTTTACTAAGTTGGATTTAGCCATTTTACCAATAGGAGACAACTTTACAATGGGAATTGATGAAGCTATTCACGCCAGTGATTTTGTTGCTTGTGATAAAGTGCTTGGCTACCATTTTGATACTTTTGGTTATATTGAAATAGATCATGAAGCTGCAAAACGTAAATTCTTTAATAAGGACAAAGATCTAATGTTATTGGGTATAGGAGAGAGTATAGAATTATGATTTCTACCTCACTTTACTACGCATAACCAACTTATGAATTAATTTTGGCGACAAACGCTTTACTAAGACGCCATACTTCTCAAACTTACCAATATATGCTTCATACTTTTCTTTACGAATGGCTTTGATCATTTTTTTAACGAAGACTTCAACATCTAAACCGTTTTCTGTCATCTCATCTTGATAACCTTGTTTACTACCATCTGCTGTTAAAGCATTTCTAGCCACATTCGTATTGACAAAACCAGGGCAAATCATCGTAACTTTTATATGGTCTTTATCATGTTCTAGACGCAAAGCATCAAAAAAACCATGTAATGCATGTTTAGCTGCACAGTATGCCGAACGGTAATGTGAACTAAATTTGCCCATAAGACTAGATACTACAACATAATGTCCGGATTGATTTGCTACAAAATGTGGTAATAAGGCTTTGGATAAAGCAACAGTACCTAAATAATCAATATCGATAAGTTTACGATCAACCTCTATTGAAGTATCTATAATGGGTGAGCGTTGACTAATACCTCCATTGTTGACCAGAACATCTATCCTTCCAAAAGCCGAAATAGCTTCATTAGTAACAGTTTGTGCCTTATGCGTTTCAGCTAAATCTAAAGGGAGGATATATACCATTTCTGGATGGTTACAAAGCTGCTTTACTTTTTCAAGTTCTTCTGCTCTTCTAGCAGAAAGTATGAGCCTACAATTGTATTTAGATATAGCAATAGCTAAGTGTTTTCCTATACCACTCGAAGCGCCAGTAATCCAAATTGTTTTATTATCGAATGTCATTTATTTTGAATGTTTAGACAGCCACTCTTGTCGTAAGTCTTCAGATACTTGTCCGCTTCCATCATGTTTCCATCCAGGTGGTTTAATCAGATAGAGGAATCGATTTTTTAGAGATTTCCGACCAGAAAATGCATCTTTGAACATATTAATCCATTCAATAAATGCAATTTTTATAGGATTGTAAGTATTAATATTTTTGACTAATCCATAGACTACTTTTTCGTTCTTTAGTTCTGGTTGAAAAGTTCCAAAGAGTTTATCCCAAATAATAAGAATTCCTGCATGATTTCTGTCGAGATATAATGGATTACTACCATGATGAACTCTATGATGTGATGGTGTGTTGAATATGGCTTCAAACCATTTTGGTAATTTATCAATAGCTTCAGTATGAATCCAGAATTGGTATAATAAACTTATTGACATTTGAAGCATGATCATACCAGGATGGAACCCTAATAACGGTAACCATAACCAAAACACAAAAGAATAAAATCCACCAGACCAAGTTTGACGTAATGCCGTACTTAAATTATAGTGTTGTGACGAATGATGAATGACATGCGATGCCCAAAAAATTCGACATTCATGAGAAATACGATGAAACCAATAATAGGCGAAATCATCAGCAAAAAAAACAAGAACAAAACTCCACCATACAATAGGAATGGTAAATAGTCTAAAATGCTCATAGATATAAAAAAATGCTAGTAAAACAATTGCTTTACTAAAAAATCCTAAAAAAACATTTCCTAGTCCCATAGCAATAGAAGAAAAAGCATCTTTTGGTTCATAGGTCTTGATACCTTGTCTTATGGTAACATATAGTTCTAGGAGCATTGCAACGATGAAAAACGGTATAGCAAAAAGTATGATATTTGGAAAGTTTGGGTCTTGCATTCTATTAGAATTGGTGGTCACAAATTACAAAAAATAATACCTATTTTTGCTATTGAATGAGGGCAACTTACAAACATTATAATCTTAAATTTAAAACGCCTAGTGGTACATCACGCGGCATTCTAAAAACAAAAGAGACCTGGTTTATTATATTGAACAATAATGATAAGACAGGTATAGGCGAATGTGGTATGTTTAAAGGCTTGAGTGTAGATGATCGTTCAGATTTTGAAACGACATTGCAATGGACTTGCAATCATATTGAATTAGGGTTAGAACAACTGCTTATTGAGCTTGAAGAGTTTCCAAGTATTCAATTTGGTTTAGAAATGGCTTTTAAATCTTTGGAAAGTGAAAACCAATTTGAGTTATTTTCTTCGAAATTTACCCAAGGAAAAGCACATATTCCAATAAACGGATTAATTTGGATGGGAAGTGAGGCATTCATGAAACAGCAAATTAAAGACAAGATAGAAGCTGGGTTCAATTGTATAAAGATGAAAATTGGCGCCATTGATTTTGAAACAGAATTATGCTTGCTAAAATCTATACGACAAGAATTTTCTAAAGATGACATCGAGTTACGCGTTGACGCTAATGGTGCTTTTTTTCCTTCTGAAGCTCTAGAGAAGTTAAAACGTTTATCAGATTATAACTTACATTCTATAGAACAGCCTATAAGACAGGGTCAGTTGGATGATATGGCGAATTTATGTAGAGAAACACCCTTGCCAATTGCTTTAGATGAAGAATTAATTGGCGTATTTTCTGTAACAGAAAAGCAACAATTACTACAAACTATACAGCCACAATATATTATTTTAAAGCCAACTTTAATTGGTGGATATAGTGGGAGCAAAGCTTGGATTAAATTTGCAGAACAACAGCATATTGGTTGGTGGGTTACAAGTGCTTTAGAGAGCAATATTGGACTCAATGCCATAGCACAATGGACTTATACATTGAATAATCATATGCCACAAGGATTAGGTACTGGGAGTTTGTTTACGAATAACTTTGATTCCCCATTAGTAGTAAAAAATGGTACATTGCAACATCAAACTAAACTAGATTGGAATACCTCCAATCTGAATATAAAATTTAAATAACATTATGTTTATAGCACAAGCTTTTAAGATTAGACATGACTTCTGGAGATACCTTATTGGATCTGTAATTATATTTATTGCCGCTTTGGTTGGTCAGCTTCCACTATTAGGAGCAATGATTTTTAAGGCAGCTGAAAATGGTGATGCTTTTGATGCCATTAATGAAACCAATATGTACGCTTTGTTAGAATCTAATACCTTTTTATTTTTAATGCTTCTTTCATTTGTTTTTGCATTTATAGGATTAATTCTAGCTGTAAAAACATTGCACGGACAAACAATGACTTCTGTAGCGACTTCCAGAAAAAAATTGGATTGGAAACGTATTTGGTTTGCCTTTCTATTCTGGGGTATTATCTCATCTAGTTTAGTCCTTCTTGATTATTTTGTTTTAGCTCCTGAGAATTATGTGTATAATTTTGAAATGAAACGATTCTTAATTTTGGCAGTAATTGCGATTACTTTGGTGCCAATCCAAACAAGTCTAGAAGAGTATTTGTTTAGAGGGTATTTGATGCAAGGCTTTGGAACTTTAGCCAAAAACAGATGGTTTCCTTTGATGATGACCTCTTTAATTTTTGGATTGCTACATATCGCAAACCCTGAAATAGAAAAGCTAGGATATAGTCTCTTAATTTATTATATCGGGACAGGATTTTTCTTAGGCATTATGACTTTGATGGATGAAGGGATAGAACTTGCTTTAGGGTTTCATGCTGCCAATAATTTATTTACTGCATTATTGGTGACTACAGATTGGACAGTCTTTCAAACGCATTCAGTATTAAAAGACATTTCAGAACCTCAGTTAGAATTTATAGATATGATTTTGCCTGTGTTTATAATATTTCCAATTATACTCTTTATATTTTCGAGAGTTTATAAATGGAAGCATTGGAAAGAGAAGTTATTTGGTGAAGTACATGAACCACCAAAAGAAGATTATAAAATTATTGGTGAATAAAAAAAAGCGACTTAGTAGTCGCTTTTTTAGTTTATGATAAGTTTATTTATTCTGTTGCCTTTAATAAAATTGCAGCTTTATTAAAATCGGATGCTGCATTAATAACAGCTCTAAAGTCTTCATATTTATGAATGCTAAATTCATGAGTTTTATAAAATTCTTCTATAGTGATTACAAGTTTGTTGCCGTCCATTGAATATCCAGACTCAAATTTAGCTAGAGTCTTACCGTTGCGACCTATATATTGTTTATTAATGTTTAATGAATTTAAGCCTTCAACCGAATATCCTTCAGGTATGTTTACAACAATCTCATAGTTATATCGATTTGGGAATTGCATTTCTATAGGATTGATTCGTTCAGTTTCTTGATATAATTCACTCTGTGTACCGATTACCATTCCAATTTGAAAAATATAACTATCACCTGCATCTTCTAATAACGTTTCTGAAGTAATTGTTGATTTCACTTCAAAAGGAATATTATAAATTAATTGATTGAGTTCTGTATGGTTATCTTCGTAGCTTACCACGTCCTTATCTTCAATACCAGAACCTGTTAAATAATCTTTATACCCTTTAATATTCTCTTCAGTAGAGAGGTTCATTACAGCTCTACTAGTTTCTGCCCAATGACCAAAGTAAGCTTGATCTTCAACGATCGTAACTTTCTCCAAATCTTCATCAAAAGTAATGTCCATATCACGTCGTATTCTGCTAAATTCTGGATCTTCTTCAACAATTTTAGAGAAATAGTGATCAAAGTCCGAAGGAATAAATAATGCATAATTTCCAAGAATGTTTGAAGGAGCTTCACCAACTCTAGATTCTATTCGATCTGGAGCAATGTATTTACGTTCGGAAGGTAAATAAATCATAAAGTTTCTTAGCATTCCTGGGATGAAAAAATCTGGATCAAATTTGTTTATATAGCGATTTGAAGTAATAACAATTTCGTAATCCACATCTAAAGCCTTTAAATATTGACCATAGACTTTTAAAATGCCATAATCACTAGATGATCGATTTTCTAGTATATAATCTAGGTCTGATAAATCGGCATTATTATTTTCAACAATAGTAAAATTGGTTTTGATAAAATTATCAATCAATGCCGCTTTTTTATAATTAGTAAGATCCTTATGGTCTTCAATTATTTTTTCGACATCTTTTTTAGCTCTTTCAGTTATTTTTTTAGCAAAAAACTGACTTCCAACATTATTCGAAACATTTGACCAAAACATGTTTTGAGTAATGTTTTGTCCTTTAGGGAAACATTGATAAACAACACCAATTTTGTTTGCTCTTGGTGTAGAATATTCCTCTTCAATCATGGCTGGAATGTTCTTAATTGTCAATTGTTTTTCCTCATTGCCATCAATAGTTACGTATTCAAAATTTTCAGTAGTTCTATATGCTTTAATATTCGCATTAAGATTACCAGTAATAAATAAAAACTGGGCTTCATTTATTTTATAATCTGATTGAAGGGTTTCAGAACCATACATGTCGAATTCTTTTTCAACAGTATAGAGTACTTCAATTTCTGAATTTTTCTCAACACCTTCAATGGCAAAAATTTTGAAATCTCCAAAATCTTCAACATTATTAACTTCTTTGATGTTGTCTTTATTTAAGAGTGTTATTTTACCTTCAGAGTTTATCGTTCTTGCTTTAATGTCAATCACATTTTTTACATTATACATTGGTATGTATACTTTATTGTGTTGTGCTATTCCTTTGTCATCAAATACTCGAGCTATCGTATGTTCGGTTTCAAAACGACGCGGACGTTGCGCCAATGCACCTTGGGTATACTCGACGATATGTTTTTTTAAGATGCCAACTGAAGATGTATTCGCATCATCCTCAGAAACCTCATGTAGGCTAGGTTTATCAGGCCAATCATAGGTTTTATAGTATTGTGCAAAACTTGAAGTAGAGGTTACTAAAAGTAATAGAAATGTGAGGTTCTTAATCATTATTGTTGTTCTAAAATTATACTTTTTTTATAGGCTTTTCTCAAACTCTTTATAAAGCTGTTCCATGGTTCAAAGCCTTCATTTTTAATGCTTAACGTATTAACGTAGATGGATTTTAGTTGTGTAATAATATTGTCTTTTGTACTATAAGAAATAGTATAACCGTAGTTAGGATTTTCGAAACTAGCTTCCTTCGGGATATAGCTCGCTGTAAATCCTTCGGGTATCTTAAAAGTGGTTATGAATGACTTCTTAAATTTATAATCAATCTTTTTACTGTATTTGCGGTCTTTGATATCAATACTACTTTTAGATAAAGATCGATCTATATTTAAATTGATATATACCTTTTCACCAATAGATTTACTATAGCTATCAATATCTAGATCATATTCTAGAACTAATGGGGTGTTTTTATTATCGAAATTAGTTTTAGAGATATTAGTATACTTGGTTTTATTATTACCTAGTTCAAGTGTTGTATTGAGGTATTCTTCGTCTGTTTTAGTATCTTTATTATAGGTGTATTCTGAAATAAATTCTACCTTATCGTAACCTGTTAATGTTCGTTTCTCGTTTACCTTAATACGAGAATCATCAAGTTCCATATGTGTAATAGCAGTTGTGCTACTCAATTCGGGTGATTGTGCAGGAACAGTAATGACTTTATAGTTATCATTGTCAATACCCAACAGCGCTTCTTTTGTTTGAATAAATGCGCTTGGCATTCCAAATGGAACATAGCTATCTGTCGCATCCAAGAAAATGGTGTCATTTTCTACAACTGCTGTAGTTATCATATGATTATCAACCATTGGTGTCGGTACCTCAAAGTAAGAATAGTTTCTATCTCGTGTCCCAATCCATGTTCGATATGCTGGTATTCCAACATGATTAAGCATTTCATATAAAAGGTTAGCCATATCTTTACAATCACCATACCGTTTATCGCATACACTCGCAGCGCTTCTAGGCACAAAACCTCCCAAACCATCTTCAAAAGCGACATAGGTAATATTATCTTGAACCCAATTAAAAATGGCTTCAGCTTTTTCTTGATCCGTATGTAAAGGTGCTACAATATCATCGGCAATGTTATAAACACGTTCTAAGGCGTTTGCATCAATTTGTTTAACAAGGGAGGTATACCATTTGTATAAGTCTCCAACATCATTTAAGACGTTAATCGTTTCACCATTGCGTTCATAACTTTTAATATAAACGATAATGTGAGGAAGATAGTACATCGCAGATTCACTGTCTTCTTCACCTTGAAATCCATCAATGTTTTCAACCGTCCAAGTATAAATATTAGTTTTTCCTTTCGTTTCTTTTTTGAAATCTAGATTAATAGTTTTAGTATTAAAATCGATATGTCCAATAGACACATTAGAAGGGAATTCTATAGATAATTGTGCTCGTTTAGTAGGTACATATGTGCCAAAGCGGAACAACCCCAAAAAGTGAGGGTCTTTAATAACTTCCTTATAATTTAAATGTGTAACAGCACCTTTTGTTACTGCCGGAAATGTAAATTGTTTAGATTCTTGATCACTATAAAAAATACCATTATCAAATTCACGCTTAGTTTCTATATAATCTACTTCAACTTTCTTGTTGGTTTCAGGAAGAATAGTATATGCATCAATATCTTCTATTGATGAAAAACTGTCAAAATGCATGGCTTCGTTAGCAAAATATAACTTTTTTGCAGTTAGATATTTGGCCTGTTCTGATACATTTTTTGAAATATCAAATTTGCCTCTATTGAGTTTGATTTTAATATGCTCAGCACGTTTCAGAAAGATATAATCTTCATCCGAAAAGTCTTGAGATAAACTTAATAGAGGAATCCATAAAAAGAGGATAAGTAGCTTCTTCATTCGTTTAAAAGGTTAATTTCAAATATAAACTAATATAATATTTATCTTTAACTTTGTTTAGTTAAAAATAGTATAAAACCATACTGCTAATATCATACCAAAAATGACACCAAAGTTTGATAAAATTCATTTAAAATTTAAACTTAATGGCATACATTTTAATCATAATGAACTCAAAGAAGTTGCCTATAGTCTTGTGAAAGAAGGCGAGTCATACGAGCAAAATATTGGAAATTTTTTATTAGATTGGCTAGATGATCGTGATTATATATTAACCAAAACTTCTGGTTCTACTGGAACGCCCAAAAGCATCAAAATCAAGAAGCAGTATATGGTAAATTCATCTGTAATGACTGGTGATTTTTTTGGTTTAGAGCCTGGCCAAACAGCATTACATTGCTTACCGTGTCAGTTTATAGCTGGCAAAATGATGTTAGTAAGGGCTATGATTCTTGGTTTAGAATTAGACATGGCACCACCAACATCAATTCCATCATACGATCACCATAAGGTCTATGATTTTTGCGCGATGATTCCATTGCAATTGCAAAATTCTTTAGAAAGATTGACCAATATAAAAACTGTAATTGTTGGAGGAGCAAGAGTATCTAAAGCATTGAAGACGTCATTAAAAGGGATTAAGGTTAGGGTTTTTGAAACCTATGGCATGACAGAAACTGTAAGCCATATTGCGGTTAGGCAACTTAATAAAAACCCACATAACGATACTGGTTTTAAAACACTTAGAGATATTTCTATCTCTAAAGACGAAAGAGGATGTTTGGTTATTGAGGCAGAAGCACTTTCTGAAAATAAAGTTGTAACCAATGATGTTGTTGAAATGTTATCTGAGACAGAGTTTAGTATTAGTGGACGTTATGATAATATGATTAATTCTGGAGGTGTAAAATTATTTCCAGAGGCTATTGAAGCTAAATTACAAGAGCTTATTAAAGAACGATTTTTTATTACTTCGGAAAAGGATAAGGATTTAGGTCAAAAAGTTGTTTTAATATTAGAGAGTGATACCTCCACATTAAATGCGTCTGTTTTTAATGGGTTGGAAAAATTTGAAGTCCCTAAAGTGATTTATAATTTGCCTCGATTTATAGAAACTCCTAACGGAAAAATTCAAAGGAAAAAAAGTTTTGAAGCTGTTTTAGAATAGTTTACTCATCGAAAAGCTTCATTTGCTCATTAGTTATTTTGATTATAAATATTTGGTAATAAGTTTGTTATGAACTAAAAATCAAATGTCATGAAAAATCAAGTATTAGCTCTCTTATTAGTATTAACAACTTTTGTTTCAGCAGGTCAAGAACAACATATTGAAACAAAATCGGTTTCAATTCAAAATATAATCACATTTATAGTTGATCATATTGATGCTAAAAGTGAAGATTTAGACGATGCATCTAAGAATTTAATTTTCCTTTTGCAGACTCCCGTTAGCGATTTAAATTTAGAGGATAAAATCATCTTAAAACAAGCATTTAAAGTAATCTCAGAGCGTTTGTCTGAAGAAGATTATATTTCTATCATTACCTATTCAGGCTTTAATGGAATTGCTCTTGAGAAAACACCAGCTACAGATTTAAAAAAAATCATACATAGTTTAGATGATTTAAAATCTAGTATAACAACATTTCATAACGATGGGATCGATCTAGCATATTCTTATGCAGCAACGAATTATGAGGAAGATGCTGATAATATTATAATCATGATTAGAAACCCAAGTGCTAGTATATCAAAGACACCTACTGCAGTTCCTGTGGAAACCTTACAGGATGTGAAGTCTAACACAAAGAATAATGCAGTTTTATTAACGGCAATTTCATTATTGCCACAGATTATTTCAGTGATTAAAGATTAGTTGTTAATGTAATTTGGTCTGAGACGATGCTGTATGTTTGTAAAATATATACGACGCGATGCATCCCACAAAAGCAAATCCAGCCATAATAGCAAATGCAATTTGGTGCCCCATTTCTAGTCCTTTATAAGCGTCAAGAAAATAGCCATAGAGTAATCCAGCGAAAATATCTGGAGTATAACCAATAATTGAGATAAACCCAACTGCTGTTCCAGTAATTGCTAATGGAATTTTTGCCTCTTCTAAAGTAGCAAAGTACAACACTCTTGCCGAATACACACCTAAAGCCATTGTGCCTATAGATAAGATAAATAACAGTACTGAGTTATCGCTAATTATTCCAGATGCAAAAATAAGGCTAGTAATCGTCATTAATAAAAAACCAATAACTATCCATAATGATGCTTTGGTTCTATCTGCTAGCAATCCAATTGCAATACCTATTATAGGTCTAATATAAAGTAAATAGGTTCCGATTTTTGCTGCTTCGATTTTGTTGTAAAGCATAACTTCTTCAGCATATTGACTAAATATATCAGTCATTTTGTAGGCATAATAAGCACATAAGATTATTATCATAAGTAGCCAAACTGCTTTATATTTTGTTACTTGTTTAAAGTTGTCAAATGTTAGAGATTTAGCTTGTTTTGACTCTATATCTTCAGAATTATCAAATCTTAAAAAGAAATAAACGATTAGTGCTATAGCTATTACTGCAAAAGATGTATATATAATAACTTGTTTAAAGGCTTCACGTCTTTCTGCAATTGATGTTAGCTCAATGTCTTTAGTGATAAATAATGAAAATATATAAACACCTATAGACCCAAATACTGCAGCAACCAATCCACGGCCGCCATCCAAAAAACCAAAAGCGATACCTTGTTTGTTTTTGCCTCCCCATATTCGTGTTGCTTTTATCATGGCAGCCCAAAACAAAAAGATAGTTGTAAAGCCCCAAAAACCATAGAGCAAATGAAGATTAATTAAACTAGGATAAGTGGCCAAATAGAAACCACCCAACGCAGTGAGTAATAATGCTGAAGACATCAATAAATGAGGACGAAACTTATCGGCTAATGGACCACCAAATAAATATGAAAACAATGCTATTGTTCCATACACTGAAAAACAACTCCCTAGTTCAAATTGATTAATGTCAAACGATTCAAGAAACGTTGTTTTAAAAAGACGCTGTAATACGAATGGTAAAATAAATACCGCTTCTGCTGCTAGTATAAGTATTACTATAGCATAAGTGGGCTGTTTGATTTTCGTTTTAATCAATTCGAGTTTTTGGTATTAAAGTTTTCTAATTCATTTCTAAAGGCATTTAACACTTTTACATCAAAATGCCCAGCTTTAAATAGAAAATTGCCTTTATAGTCAATCGTTACACTAAAATCACATGCTTCTAGCCCTTTATCGAATAATTTATATATAAATTGGTTGTTGTCAAAATAACTTACTGTTTTTGGAGCTTCAGGTTCTGAATGGATGAACAATAGTTCAGAGTTCATTTTACTTTTTATAGATTCGGTAGTTTTTTCATAGGAGTTACTAAATAATGCTGCATAATTATTATACCAGCATACATTTCTTGGCTTTAAATACGAAATAGAGATATAATGTAGACTATCAATATTTTTATCAAAGTTTTCTAATAAATAAGTTTTTAACAATTTTAATTGGTCAGTATTTAACTCACCTACATAAATTTGTTTTTTAGCATATGCTACATCTGTTAGTTTGAAATTTTTAGAATCTATATCAGTCTTAGCATTTATAGTCTTGCTTTTACAAGCAAACAAGAATAATGAGAGTAGAAAACAGAGATGAAAAATCTTATTATAATAAGTAACTTTTTTTAAAATAATCATACGCTTAAACTTGTAAAACACCCATATTAAATGGTTTTTCAATAGGAGCGTGGTTGGCTGCTTCTATTCCCATGCTAATCCATGTTCTAGTGTCTAGAGGGTTGATGACTGCATCGGTCCAAATACGTGCAGCTGCATAATAAGGTGATACTTGATTATCATACCTGTTTTTAATCTTGTCAAATAGCTCTTTTTCTTTTTCAGGTGTTATTTTTTCGCCTTGTTTCTCTAGCGATGCTTTTTCAATTTGCAGTAATACTTTAGCGGCAGAATTTCCACTCATTACTGCCAATTCAGCACTTGGCCAAGCAATAATGAGTCTTGGGTCATAAGCTTTCCCGCACATAGCATAGTTACCCGCTCCGTAACTATTTCCGATGACAATCGTAAACTTAGGAACGACAGAATTACTAACAGCATTCACCATTTTTGCGCCATCTTTAATGATACCACCATGTTCAGATTTACTACCTACCATAAAGCCAGTAACATCTTGTATGAAGACTAGCGGGATTTTTTTCTGGTTGCAATTTGCAATAAAGCGTGTGGCTTTATCGGCACTATCATTATAAATCACACCACCAAATTGCATTTCTCCCTTTTTGGTTTTGACCAATTTACGCTGATTAGCTACGATGCCTACAGCCCAGCCATCGATGCGTGCATAAGCTGTGATGATGGTTTGTCCGTAACCCTCCTTGTATTCATCAAACTCAGAATTATCAACTAGGCGTTTGATAATCTCTTTCATATCATATTGATCGGCTCTAGAACGTGGTAAGATGCCAAACATGTCTTCTGGATTTTCAACAGGTTTCTTTGCTGCGACCCGATTAAAACCAGCTTTGTCATAATCACCAATCTTATCAATTAGTCGCTGTATCTTAAGTAAGGCATCTTTATCATCTTTTGCTTTATAGTCGGTTACTCCAGAAATTTCACAATGCGTGGTTGCTCCGCCTAGTGTTTCATTATCTATAGTTTCTCCAATTGCAGCTTTAACTAAGTAGCTGCCAGCTAAAAAGATGCTCCCTGTTTTATCAACTATTAAAGCTTCGTCACTCATTATAGGTAGATAAGCACCTCCGGCAACACAACTTCCCATAACGGCCGCAATTTGTGTTATTCCTAAACTGCTCATAACGGCATTGTTTCTAAAAATACGCCCAAAATGCTCCTTATCTGGGAATATTTCATCTTGCATTGGTAGATATACACCAGCAGAATCCACTAAATAAATAATTGGTAATCGATTTTCTATGGCAATTTCTTGAGCGCGTAAGTTCTTTTTTCCAGTGATGGGAAACCAAGCACCTGCCTTTACAGTGGCATCGTTAGCAACTACTATACACTGCTTACCTTTAACGTAACCTATTTTCACAACCACACCACCAGACGGGCAGCCACCATGTTCTTGATACATGTCCTCACCGGCAAATGCTCCAATTTCTACTGATGGTTTTTTCGAATCTAGAAGAAAATCTATACGTTCTCTTGCTGTCATTTTACCTTTAGAATGGTGTTTTTCAATACGTTTTTCTCCTCCACCAAGTTTTACTTTGGCAAGACGTTTTTTTAAATCGGAAAGGAGTAATTTATTATGATCTTCGTTCTTATTGAAGTTTAAATCCATAGTGTGTTTTATTTCCTACGAATTTACAAAACCCATTACGGATTATAAAGTGAATAATTTATTAAATAATATTACATGGAAATAATTTCCTTGGAAAATAAATATATTTGTTATATATTTGTACCAACAAAAACAATATTAAGATGAAACGAGATAAAATTATTTTTTATGTAGCGACGGGTTTATTAACTTTATTTATGCTGTTTTCTGTAAGCATGTATTTTTTTAAACATGAAGATGTTGCTAAAATGTTCACAAGTTTTGGGTACCCTACATATATAATATATCCTTATGCTATAGCTAAGTTATTAGGGCTAGTTGCGCTTTGGACACCAAAATTTAATGCATTGAAAGAGTGGGCGTATTCAGGTTTCTTTTTTGCATTCATATTAGCATTTTTTGCACATTATATGATTGGAGATGGGGAACAAGGAGGAGCAGTAATTGCATTGGTATTATTAATAACATCATACATTTTTTATAAAAGACTAAAATCAAAAAACTAATGAAAAATATTATAACATTTGCCGCAAGTAATAGTAAAAATTCAATAAACAAACAATTGGCTATTTATGCTTCAAGTTTAGTAACAGATACTGAAGTTACTGTTTTGGATTTGAATGATTTTGAGCTTCCTATTTACGGAATAGACTATGAAGTAGAACATGGAATTCCAGATAATGCACATAGTTTTTTAGATTACATTAAATCTTCAGATGGTATCGTATTATCATTTGCTGAGCATAATGGTGCTTATGCTGCAGTTTTTAAAAACCTGTTTGATTGGATGTCACGTATAGATGGGAAATTATGGAGCGATAAACCAATGTTGCTTATGGCTACTTCACCTGGAGGAAGAGGAGGTGCAACAGTATTAGATATTGCTGCTGGTCGTTTTCCATACATGGGAGGAAACATTGTTGGAAAATTTTCTTTGCCATCCTTTGGTGATAATTTTTCTGATGGAAAAATTACTAATAGTCAACTAAACAATATGCTTCTTGAAGAAGTAAAACAATTAGAAGAATCCCTATAATTATGAACATTCAACATATTGACAGCAATAATAAAGGTGAATTCTTTTATGAAGTAAATGGTGAAAAGTTGGGGTTGATGACTTACAGTCATACTGATTCAAATAAGATTATAATTGATCACACTGAAGTCGATAAATCTCTAAAGGGTCAAGGTGTTGGATATGCTTTAGTTGAAGCGTCTGTTAATTATGCAAGAGCTAAGCAAATAAAAATACTACCTTTATGTCCCTTTGCTACTGCAGTGTTTAGAAAGAAAATTGATTATAGCGATGTGCTATTTTAAAATATAAAACAATGTCCTATTTAAAAACCAAAGAAAATGATGCTGATGTTATGGCTTTTTTAAATGCCATAGATGATGAACAAAAAAAAGCTGATTCTATAAAGCTATTGAAAATGTTTGAAGATGTTTCAGGATATGAAGCAAAACTTTGGGGGAATAGAATTATTGGTTTTGGAAAATATATTTATAAAACTAAAGCAGGTAAAGAAGGAGAATGGTTCTTAACAGGATTTGCACCAACTAAAAGTAATTTATCCTTGCACCTTATGTTTGGATTAGAAGATGAGTCTCATGCTTTGTCAAAGCTAGGTAAGCATAGCATTGGAAAAGGTTGTTTGTACATTAAAACCTTGTCTGATGTAGATATTGATATATTAAAAGGTATAGTAGTTACTATGTTTAGTAAAATGAAAAATGAAGTTCAGTAATGGGAGATATTTCTAAAGATATAAACTCAACATTTCCGAATAGTAAAGTAAAAGCATTACTGAATATTATCTATACCGCAAATTGGATCAATAGTCATCAAACAGCATTTTTTAAACCTTTTGGGATTTCACCACAGCAGTTTAATATTTTGAGAATTCTTCGTGGTGCTGGTGAAGCGATTAAAGTGCAAACGATTAAAGAACGAATGTTAGAGCGTGCGCCTAATGCTACGCGATTAATGGATAAGCTATGTGATAAAGATCTTATTGAACGATTACCTTGCCCAGAAGATAGGAGAGTAGTTCATATTAAAATTACTAAAAAGGGTTTAAGTTTATTAAACGAGATCTCAAAAGAATTTAAAGAAGATCTTCTTGAGAATTTAACTGAAAAAGAAGCTGAACAATTAAGTCATCTGCTTGATAAAATACGTTAAGGTATTTTTTTAACCAAATAGTTTCCATGGAAACTATTAAAACAATAAGACAATGAAATTAAATACGATAAAAAGAGTAGGGCGAAGTGATTTCGTTAATATGGGGCCAATACAATTGCGTCAACCATTACCAACACAAGACATAGATATGGTAGATCCATTTATCTTATTGCACCATTATGGTCCTTATGAGATCAATGAAAAAAGTAATCCATTTGATTTAGGACCACATCCTCATCGCGGATTTGAACCTATAACATTTTTAATTCAAGGAGAGCAGTTACATCGCGATTCTCTTGGTAATGAAAGTGTTGTTAAAGCGGGAGATGTGCAATGGACAACAGCTGGTAGAGGTATAATTCATGCCGAAGGACCAACAAAATCTTTTGTGCAAAAAGGAGGGGTCATTGAAGGTATTCAGTTATGGTTAAACCTTCCTGCTGAAAAGAAAATGATGCAAGCAAATTATCAACACGCAAAATATGAGGAGTTTAACATAATTACATCTGACGATAAAAAGGTTGAAACCAGAATTATTTCTGGTGAGCTTCAAAACACCTTTGGGAAGATTTCAACGCAAACGCCAGTCAATACATTTATGATTAATGCAAAAGCTCAAGGTAATGAGGAAATTAACTTTGATGCAGCTCAGCAAGGGATATTGTATTTGCTAAAAGGTAAGGTAAGAATTAGCGATTCTGAAGTACTAGAATTAAATGAGAATCAATTCATTCAGTTTTACCAAGATGGTGAAGGATTTGAAATAAGCGCAGAGAAAGATAGTTTGATGCTGTTTTTGTCTGGTGAGCCATTTAATGAGAACGTTGCTACCTATGGCCCTTACGTCATGAATACACAAACTGAATTATTGGAAGCTATGCGTGATTACCAAATGGGTAAAATGGGATTTCTTCCAGCGAATTAAATTAAAAACTAAAAATTATGAAAACAATAGTTCATAAAGCAGATACACGAGGATTCGCAAATCATGGATGGTTGAAATCTCATCATTCCTTTAGCTTTGCTAGCTATCAAAATCAGGAACGTATGAACTTTGGAGCGTTACGAGTGTTAAATGATGATACCGTTCAACCTAAAATGGGTTTTGGAACGCATCCACATCAAAATATGGAAATTATTTCAATTCCACTTAAAGGAGCATTATCACACAAAGATAGTATAGGTAATAAGCGTGCTATTGAAGTTGGAGAAGTGCAGGTGATGAGTGCAGGAACAGGATTGACACACTCTGAGTTTAATGATAGTAAAACTGATGAGGTGAATTTTCTTCAATTATGGATTATACCAGAAGAAATAAATGTTACTCCTAATTATCAACAGCGTTTATTTTCTTTAGATGAGACAGTAAATCAATTACAAACAGTCGTTGCTCCAAAGGACAAATTAGAAGCTAATGCTTTACCAATTTCTCAACAGGCTTACATTTATAGAACAACTCTGAATAATAACAAATCTATTGAAGTGAATCTAAAATCGCTTCTTAATGGAGCCTATATTTTTGTTGTAGAAGGAGAAGTTAAAATAATGGATGTCACGTTAGAAAAGAGAGATGCATTAGGTGTTTATGAAACTAATACTGTAGAAATTAATGCAACTAAAGATTCAGAATTAGTGATTATTGAAGTTCCAATGAGTTAATTAAAATCTTTACACATGAATAACAAGAAAAGCATTCTTTTATAGAATGCTTTTTTTAGTTAAAAAATGCGATATTTGTATTTCCCTTAAATAAATTGAATTATGGCGATGAATAAAAATACAGTGTTAGCTTGGGCTACCATAATAATGATAATTGTAGGATTAGGTTTAATAGCATTAGGAGCGTTCCGTTATGATGATGTGGCAGGGTGGGGTTTTGCAGCTGTTGGTATTGGCTTTTTTGCAATTGCTTGGGTGTTTAATGCATTAAAAGGACGTGTATAATGAGTGATGATAAAAAAGTAATATTCTCAATGTCTGGTGTAACTAAGACATTTCAGTCTGCCAATACACCAGTATTAAAAAACATTTATTTAAGCTTCTTCTATGGCGCAAAAATTGGTATCCTCGGACTTAATGGTTCTGGTAAATCTACCTTGCTGAAAATTATTGCTGGTGTTGATAAAAACTATCAAGGTGATGTTGTGTTTTCTCAAGATTATTCTGTTGGATATTTGGAGCAAGAACCACAATTAGATGATGATAAAACAGTAATGGAAGTGGTTCGTGAAGGTGCTGCTGAAACAGTTGCTATTCTCGATGAATATAACAATATTAATGATCAGTTTGGTTTGGAAGAAGTTTATAGTGATCCGGACAGAATGGAAAAGCTAATGAATCGCCAAGCTGAACTTCAAGATCAAATAGATGCCGCTAACGCTTGGGAGTTAGACACTAAGCTTGAAATCGCTATGGATGCTTTGCGTACACCAGATGGTGATAAAAAAATAGCCGTATTATCTGGTGGTGAACGTCGTCGAGTAGCGCTTTGTCGCTTATTGCTTCAAGAACCAGATGTCTTGTTGTTGGATGAGCCAACCAACCATTTGGATGCAGAATCTGTGCATTGGCTAGAACATCACTTAGCACAATATAAAGGAACGGTCATCGCTGTAACACATGATAGATATTTCTTAGATAATGTTGCGGGTTGGATATTAGAACTCGATAGAGGAGAAGGAATCCCTTGGAAAGGAAATTATTCGTCTTGGTTAGATCAAAAATCTAAGCGAATGGCTCAAGAAAGTAAAACAGCATCCAAACGTCAGAAAACTTTAGAGCGAGAGCTAGAATGGGTTAGACAAGGTGCTAAAGGTCGACAAACTAAGCAAAAAGCACGTTTAAAGAATTATGATAAACTCATGAGTCAAGACCAAAAGCAATTGGATGAGAAACTCGAAATATACATTCCTAATGGCCCACGTTTAGGGACCAATGTTATTGAGGCTAAAGGTGTAAGCAAAGGCTATGAGGATAAGTTATTATATGAAGATTTAAATTTCAATTTGCCGCAAGCTGGAATTGTTGGTGTTATTGGCCCAAACGGAGCTGGTAAAACTACAATTTTCAGAATGATAATGGGAGAAGAAACGCCGGATAAAGGTGAGTTTGTAGTTGGCGAAACAGCAAAGATTGCTTATGTAGATCAAAAGCATGCCAATATTGACCCTGAAAAGTCGATATGGCAAAACTTTAGTGATGAACAGGAACTTGTGATGATGGGTGGAAAACAAGTTAATTCTAGGGCTTACTTAAGTCGATTTAATTTTTCTGGAAGTGAACAAAACAAAAAAGTGAGTCTACTTTCTGGAGGTGAACGTAATCGTCTGCACTTAGCAATGACACTAAAGGAAGAAGGTAATGTATTACTTTTGGATGAACCTACTAATGATCTTGATGTCAATACATTAAGAGCTCTAGAAGAAGGTTTGGAGAACTTTGCAGGTTGTGCGGTAGTAATTTCTCATGATAGATGGTTTTTAGATAGAATTTGCACACATATATTAGCTTTTGAAGGTGATAGTCAAGTCTATTTCTTTGAAGGAAGTTTTTCAGATTATGAAGACAATAAGAAAAAACGTTTAGGTGGAGATTTGATGCCAAAACGTATTAAGTATAAGAAGTTGGTGCGATAGTGTTAATTTCTAGTCATAAAAAAGCCAGCTACTGCTGGCTTTTTTATTGTTTATCTATTTGCTTTTTTAGCTTTTCATTTTCTTTTTTTAAGGTATGTACTTTATATAAATTCAATATTAATAAGACTAAAATTGTTGCTAAAGCAATAGTTAGTATTGTTGTTATTTTTGAAAGAGTATCATCCATATTACTTATTTGTATTATCATATAAATGACCATCGGTAAAATCTTGATAACTCTTATCTATTTCAGATTTATAGAAACTATTGTCAGTTAACTTCTTGTTTTCGGCCTTTAATTTGTACATCTTAATTATTGCAATTGCAATAAAAATTAAAAATATAGATGCCGTAACAATGAGAACTATGGTAAGTTGCATCGTGCTTACAAGGGAAATATTTGAAGAATAAGTAGTTAGCATTCCAATAGGTTTAATTCGATTTGGTCTTCAAATATACAATAAATATTATAATAGAAGCAATTAATCTATAAAAAGTTACACTTAATCGATAAAATATCAAAAAATTACTTGTACCAGTCTAATTGAACAACTTCTATAGATTCATCACCTTGATTAACTAGCGTCTTAAATTTTTCAACATCACTCATGCCATCTTTTCCTCTATAATGATATGGATAAACTGTTTTTGGCTTGAATTCAATAACTGCTTCAGCTGCTTTATCAACCGCCATTGTCCATGGCAAGTTCATACAAATAAAAGCTTTGTCAATGTTTTCTAAAGCTCTCATTTCTGGAATATCTTCAGTATCGCCAGAAATATAAATACGCTCACTTCCAATAGTTAATACATAACCATTTCCCCTGCCTTTTGGGTGATATTGTAAAGCTTCTTCACGTAAGTTATACATTGGTATGGCTTTAAATGAAATATCGTTAATTTCTACTATTTCATTATTATTGATAATTGAGATTCGTTTAGGTTTAAAACTTTCAGGAAATTTATCTACTACAGCTTTAGGAGCAATTACTGTTGAAGAGGACACATCTAGTGCTTGTAAGGTTTCAATATTATAATGATCTCCATGAATATCAGTAATCAAAATAATATCAGGAGTAGCGAATCCTTTAAAGGCATCTGTACCTCCTGTGGGATCAACATAAATAGCTTCTTCTGCATAGGTCAAAACCATAGTAGCATGAGAAATAGGATGGATACTTAGTGTTTTTTCTTTTGAAGTTGTTTCAGCTACTAAATCTTTGGTATTCGTTTCAATGTCTTTATCTATGGGGTCTTTTGTGTCGTTTTTGCAAGAGACCACTAATATACAAGCGATAAGCAATATTGTTTTATAATATTTCATAATATAATGTTTTGAGTACCTAAAGATAATTACAAATCGATTCTTGGGAAAGTTTGTAACAAAATAATCCATTTAGAGACAGATATTTTAGGCAGATTAAGTTTTTAAAATCATATTTTTTAACGAAATTGCTAGTCCTAAATATTGTCCAACTTTAATACACCACATAAATATGTCTGATGATTTTGATTTATTAGAAACGAATTCCAACGAGAAAACTGAGAAAGTAGATGTAAATTGGGGTAAAGCTATTGACCAAATGAAGTCTAAGCTTGCTCAAGAAGATGATCCAGAAAGTCGTCAGAAAATCTTGAATGCAACCTTAGATAATGTTGTTGATATGGCTGAAAAAGACCGTTCTACTTTATTAGATGCCATTAAAGATTTAACCGATTATCAGGATGAAGTTGGTATCATGTTCGAAGGGTTTTCGGCTTTAAATGCAGCTGAACAGAAAATCATTGATGATGCTGTCAAACGCCTCGAACGTGCTAAAATAGAATTAGAAGATGCCAACGCTAAGCCTGATACGTTTTGGAATAACTTATTTGGAAGAAAAGGAAAAATCAAAAAGGCAGAAGAAGAGCTTAAAGCTGCCCAAAAAGAACGTGATGCATCAGATAACAAAGCTAAAGCTATGTTTCAACAGCGAATTGAAAGCGCAGATGTACAAACCTTATTAAATGAATTGTCATTTAAGAGTCAGGCTGCTATTAAACGTTTAAAAGATAGAGAACTTGAAATCAAAGAAGTTGAAGAGAGTTTAAAAACAGCTATTGTTGAAGCGAGTAATAATCATACAAAAGCTTTAGAAAAGAAGAAACAAGTAGAAACACAACTCGAAGAGCAATATGCCTTATTAAAGCAAGCACGTCAGGCACTAGAAGAAGTTGCCGACAAGCAATCGACTGAGTATTCTGAAGCTTTAGAAAAAGTAACACAGCTAGAACAAAAAGTTGAAGAGCTTGAAGGTTTAAAAAATGCTTACACCACATTAGCAGCTTCAAAAGATAGTTTTGTGCATAAGCATAACTTAACAATTAAAGTATTAACGTCTTTACGTAGTAACCTGCAAACGCATCGTGCAAAACTTAAGAGTGATACAGACGAGCGTTTGAAATATTATGATGGTTATGTTGTGGCTTTAAAAGCGCGTACAGATCAAGAGTTTGCTGCTATTTTAGAGCATTTAGGTGTGAAAACCGATGAGCATATTGGAGAAACCTTAGCAGCAATGCATACAGCAAGTGCTAAGGCACGTCAAGAGATGATGGATAATATTCCAGTGCATGAAAAAGTAATGCAAGGGGTTTATGGCAGTTATGCAGAAGCTTTAAAAGAAATCAGAACAAAAGATTCTGAAATCCAGAAAAACTTTGCAGATCGTTATGGTATTGATATGAAAGAAATTTTTGATGAATATTATAATGCAGACCCAAATGCACCTTCAGATGGAGGAGGAGAACCAGAAGGAGAACCTAAACCAGAAGCTAATGACGACGATTTATTGTCTTAAAGATGAGTTGAACCGTTTTTGTAAAAAAAAGTGTAACTAAAAATAATGGCGTTACCCTCTGCCGCTAATTGCCACAGAGGGTCAGGCTTTCCTCTATATCTTTTTTCTGAAAAACGAAAAAAGGATGCCGTATCAATCCTTAACGCAGCGCATAAATTATGAAAATAAAATATTTTTTGGTGTCAATTGCCGTCGTGTTTTTGCTATCAGGAGTGCTCTCTTTTATTTATTTCTCTAACGATCATGTAGAATGTGATACGTTAACAGAAATGACCCAAGGAGCACAGGGCAATACTGTAAAAACAGTAACTCATGTTTGTAAAGAGAAATTCAATTTTTAATTCATAGAATGTATTCTAATCAATGATTGTAACTCCATTAGATTCGGCCGTATTAGACTCTAAAGAGCAGTATGTGTTTTATCATAAGATGATAGACTTTACGCTTAAAGAGCTTATTGTTGCTGTGCAACAACAACAGATACTCTCTGAACAGGAAATCCTGCTATTTAAGCAATATTGTGATTTGTTATTGTATTCAATTGAAGCCATGCGTGTTAAGTATATGTATGATGATGAAGAAAACATGAAGGTAGATTTAACCGATTCAGGGTTTCCAAATTACTTAGAGTTTAGATATTTATTTAATGATCTAGAATTGCGTGAAGATTATTTAGGTAAATTAACAAATATAGCTGTATTAAAAGAAGAATTTTTAGATACATTGTTGCGTAAAAAAGAACCAATCGCAAAGCGTAAATTATTTCAAGCGGCATCGATAGTCTATTATTCTTCTGCTAAGAAAGAATACATTTTCAATCGCTTTGTTCAAGGTAAGATTATTGAAGCACCTCAAGGATCACCTGGTTCACATTTAGTAAGCTGGAGCTTTTATGAGGTATCCCATAATAGACCATTTATTTGTTATATGTATTTCAACTATGATGGTAGCAATCCAACTAAAGATCGAGAAGATATTTATTATGCACTTAAAACGGTCGCAGATCGTGAATTGGCTTTAGACATGATGGCTTATGCGATTGATAAACGCTTACCAAAAGTGTTTCCTAAATTAATCAAACGTGTTGATTTGGGGCCAATACATAACGTATTTGCAAAAGACGAAAACAAAGTGACGCATGCAATACTAGAGGGTATTTCTAAAAAAACAATTCCTTTAGAATCTTACGCAATTTCCTTTAAAATAGATGAAGTTAGCTCTAAAAGTGAATTTAAAGAAGGCAGCTTTTTTAGTAAGCAAACCTTTCAAAACTGGAATGCCACATTTAGGCAACGTTATGTCTTTGCACCACATAGAATTATTCAGCTATTATATAATAAAACGCCTGAAGTTATGAATAAGCTAGCCAAAGCACCTATTCAAATTGCTGATTTAAAAGTAAAAAACTAAACACCATGAAATATTTAATTATAATCTTTCTATTTATAATTTCATCAAATGATGTAGTTGCTCAATCATCACCTGATGAGATAGTAGAAACGTTTTTTGAGAAGTATAAAACAGGAGGATCTACAGATGCATTAAATTATATTTATAGTAAAAATGATTGGGTTAATCCATCTAGTGATGATGTTTTATTACTTAAAAACCAAATGGAAACACTTACGGAAGATTATGTAGGTAAATATTATGGTTATGAATTAATTCTTGAAAAGAAATTATCTGATAGTTATGTCTTGAAAAGCTATTTAGTAAAATATGGAAGGCAACCATTAAGGTTTAATTTTCAATTTTATAAACCCAATAAAGAATGGATTTTTCACGGATTTAGTTTTGATGCTAATTTGACAGAAGAAATAAAGGAAGCTGCTAAATTGTACAATTTCCGATTAAACTAATTAAATTATATCTCGTATTTACAGCAAATAGATAACTGAAGACTATACATATGGAACACAACTCAACATTTCCTATAAAACAAAATGAACTCGATATGCTTCGTGATGAAGCCACGTCCTATATAAAAAGCATCCAATGGGAGCAAGGGCAGCGTGCCAAAAATAAAGATAAAGACGCTAAAGATGAATCCATACTATTG
The DNA here is from genome assembly GCF_055686305.1 of Psychroserpens citreus. Classification (NCBI taxonomy): domain Bacteria; kingdom Pseudomonadati; phylum Bacteroidota; class Flavobacteriia; order Flavobacteriales; family Flavobacteriaceae; genus Psychroserpens; species Psychroserpens citreus. Next base: position 3,423,718 of record NZ_CM145999.1, on the reverse strand, counting down.
TATTTGTCTCGCGCTAAAGGAAATGGTGGAGCGGAAATTACATCAGTATCAAAAACGATTTTAGAATTAAAGAAGCGATTATTGCCAGAATCGATTGCAATTCCTCTGCATCTTAATCAGACTTTATATGCCGTTCAAGAAGGAATTACTTTAGGGATTTGGATTAAGGATAGCTATTATGATGCTTCAGGATTATCTAGTTTGGCTGAAAATAAATCGGCATTAGATACTTCTGGGAAACGAGAATATGAAAGTAAAATGCAAACAGGAACAGCATTTATGTTGTTTGCTACTGCTTATAAAATTTTACATGATTTAAAGACTGTAGCTTCTGATGATTTGAGTGTCATGAAGAACAAATTTGCTGGTATTCCTGAGGTGTCATTAATGACTCCTTTAAAAGGAGTGTCATGTGCCTTATTTTATTACGATAAATATTTAGGTCATCCAGAGATTATAAAATCGGATCAAGATGTTGTTGATTTTACTGTAGTCTACTTTGAGGCACTTATTGCCGAAATTCAAATGCGTAGAAGCAGTTTGGAGTATACTGAGACTATTACAGATAGAACTTATAAACTGGAAAACTCAGATTTTGCTGTATCTGGTTGGGATAATGTATTCCAAGGTGCAGCAAAAAGTGTAGAATTTAATAAAATTCAGTTTGAGCAAATCGTAGGTAATAGAGATGCTAAACATTTTGCACGTCGTTTAACTGAACGTATGTTGAGCTACGATTTTGACGCTAAGAAAAATCCGTTTCAAGAACTTGGCGGATTTATGCCTGTGTTTATGGGTTATGGTATCCCAGGAACAGGTAAAAGTATGTTGATTGCTGCCATAGCAACACGTTTGAAAGAACATTGTGACAATCTCGATATTCCTTTCTTATTCCATCCAATGCCAGATACATTGATATCTACATTTCAAGGAGGTTCGGCTGAAAAAATGGTAGATTGGATGAAACCTTTGCAGGATCCTTCAAAGTTAATATTCGCACCAATTGATGATGCCGAAAATAACCTGCAAGAGCGAACAGCTCAAGGGGTTTCTGCTGGTGTAAAAGAAGTGATAGGTGTATTTTTAAGATATACAGAAGGTGCTTATGCAGTAAATTACGGAAACAGTTCCATTGGTTTATTTACTAACCTTCCAGAAATGCTAGATAAAGCAGTTATTTCACGTGTACAAGGTCGTTTCAAAATTGATGGGGCTCGAACTGAGCATGACTTTTTAGATCAGGATCATTTATGGTGGAGAAAACTAGATAAAACTATGCCAGATTTTGTAAATATGCAAGGCCCTAGTGATTATGAATATCTTCAAGATCAAGGATTAGCAAAGAATATGGGCGAAATATTAAACGTTTCTAATAAACCAGCGGAAGAACGAGTGTTAGAGGCTTATGATAAGGCTGAAAAGCGATATAAATCAACAGAGCACTTATTTTATGCGACATTATATAAAGAAATTCAGAAGATATTTCCATTCTTTTCATCACGTGATGTAAGAAACATTCAAAGTGCCGTATCCTTACGTCTTACCGATTTCGATTTAGAACAAGATTGGTTTGAAAATCCAGATATTTACTTTAAGAAGGACTATGAGACTAAATTTAATATGTTGCAAGAATTGATGAGAGCTAATATGAAAGGTTTAGATTTTTCTGAGATACGTCGTCAAGAAGTTGTGAGATATTTAGATAATGTAGCGACAATTGCCGATACTGACTTTAAGCGAAAAGTTGATGCAAGAATTAATCAATTGAATATTGAAACTGAAGCACGAGAGCGATTTAGTGAAAGGGATTAGTTATGGACAAACTAAAATTAGCAAACTTATATAGAAGTGAACTTATTCCTGTATCTGGGAAATTAGTGGAGCGTTATAATAAATGCCTAAAAAAACTGGGTTTTACTGAAACAAATTTGACCCATTTTTCTATTGATGGTATTGGTTGGAGCCCTGAAGTTGCTGAAGAAAAAAACGATGAGAACTATTTATGCAATGGAGAATCTAATCCGCATGGCATTATTATTTCTCCTCTTCAAAATAAAAAACCAGTCTATCTCCCATACCATACCTTTGATAGAGATATGATGGTTCAAGTATTTAAGACGCATGGTGATAAGATAAATGATATCACTCGTGATTCTGCCATTTGTATAGATTTTGATCAGAGTATTGATGTGTTTTACGAACCCTTAGATGTATTACGTTACCAAACCGTTACTGTAAGATTTCATCTTATTGATAATCTTGATAATGTTAGAGAGGAACAACTTCAACTGATTGAAAAATTTAAACAAGGCAATAACTTTATTGATGAGGAATTGCACCAACAATTATTAGACTCGGCCAATAGATATGGCGATTTAAGAGAACGTGATTTAAACCTAAGGTCTATAAGCTATGTAACCGATTCGTTTTATACAAAATCCTTTGGTGGTGTTTATGTATTGCGCGATTTTATCTCACCAATAGTTGTGTTCGAGGATATGAAATGGTATAAGGAAGCCATAAAAGATACAGTTCATGATGTTATCATTTTCCATATTTCACAGCATCAATTAATGGAGAAACTAAGAGATCATATTATTATCGCATATGATCTAGAAGAGATAGTTAAAACCAAACGTTACGATCGTATCAAAAAGTTTGAATTTGCACAACACCTTAAAGATACTAAGCATCCTATAAAAGAAATTCTTAATGATCCTTTATTGTTTAAAAGTTATTTAAATAAAGTTGATATTGAGACTCGTAAAAAAGTAATGAGTGTTGAGCGTTATTTAGAAAAATTAGAAACTAGTAATCAATATAAAATTTCAGATATTGTCGATGAAGATTTATTTGAAGCTATGCATGAACCACATTCGAGCTTACATCCAAAACATCAGGATCTTATTTGGAAATTATTAGTCAATATTGCTCCAAAAGATGTCCTCTTCTTATATTGGTACGATAAGCAAGAGTTTTATAAGCTGTACGAGACTTGGGATGAATCCTTACAGGAGTGGGTGATTGAGACAATTAGTAACAATATTTAAGAAATTTAGACTAACTTTATAAAGCGTCAATTAAAACAGAAGTCATGGGATTAGAACTAATTATATTTATTGTAGCAGTACTATTTGGAATTTTTCTCTATTGGAGAGAATCTAATGGTAATGGAGCATATCGTATGCTTAATAAAATTGTAAATAGTAAAGAGCTTCAAATGCCTGCAGATAGTAAAAAAGGCTTTGTGTTTCAACAAGCATTTTTACCTCGCCTTATTTTTGTGGTTACTATTGTACTAGTTGCGGCTTTAATTGTTGAATTTTTAACTCCAATTTCAGTATTTGGAAGTTATAATGGTATTTCGGCATTTTCATCTTTTGCAGCCGGAACTTTATTAGGAACTTATCTAGCAAATATTGTCCTAAAATCTTCTAAAGTTATTGAAGAACAAAGTGAGTCTCTAGAAGATAAGCTTGAGAATGTAGTTGAAAAAGGCAAAGATTTTATTGAAGATTTAAAAGCTAAAGACACGAAAGTCGAAGAAAAAGTTGAAGAAGAAATTAAAGAAGATATAGTACCTAAGGCTGATCAAAAATCGGCACGTGACCGATTGAAAGATAAGGGTCTAATGTAATGTGATATAAGTCACTCAATATTGTCACACCGAGCGGAGTCGAAGTGTACATAGAACTAAATATATTTAATCTCATCGAGTGCAGTCGAGAAGCTTTAATTAGGTCTCGACTTCGTTCGACCTGACAGAAATTAAAAGCATGCTAAGAAACTATTGGAATAAAGGAAAAAAGCAAAAATTCATTATCATATTTTTGGGATTAATTTTACTCATCGCATTATTTGTACTACGTGATGACTATCAACCAGCGTTACTCTTTTTTAGAAAATATATCTTCATTATTGTTTTAAGTGTAGTGATTTTGTATTTCGGACTTAAACGATTCCGAAATTCTGCAAGTACAGGTAAACGATTAGGAACTCTTGCATTGCTCATAGGATTTTTTGGGTTGCTTTATGTGGTTGGATGGCATTTGAAATTGTATGATTACATGAGAACATATAATGTGTTTAATGATTTAAATAAAGTTGAAATAAATGACCTTCCTTTAACGCAAAATGAACGTATTCAGCCATTGCGTAATATTTTTTCGATGGCTAATGAAAGTGTAGGAGAAACTAAAGATGTGTCTTTACCTCATTTGGTACGCGTTGATAATGAAAACAAATGGACCATGGCAATTCAGCCTTCTGAAAATTATACATTTCAGCAAATTAGTGACAATACTGAAGAAGTCTTTGCCGTATCTAGTACATCTCCATTTCCGCGATTTTCAGCTGAAAATCGCATTCCTGTGACCTTTTCAATTGGAGAATCTTTAAAGTTTAGTCGCAATACATACAATGCTGTTGTACAGCGTTTTAATCCTTGGATGCTATTTAATTATGAACCAAGCGATACATTTTATATGAAGAATGATTCAGGGCAATGGGTTCAAGTTGTGAGTTTAATTAAATGGAAAGGCTTTTTCTTTCCTTATCCTAGTTTTGGTGGTGTCATGGTTATTGAAAATGGGGAACACGATTTTAATGACTATCTAGAACGTATTGCAATAGGTAAAGGCACATTTATTTCGCCAGAAGAAATGAAGAATTATCCTTATTTAAATAAACAAAATACCTTGTCTGAAAAAGTCTCACGTTTGCAAGCTGAGTCATTAAAATTCTTAGGAGGATTTAGCGATCCATTACCATGGAATATGGAAACAGCTGTGAAGATTCCAGATTTACCTGATGATCAAAATCAACAGCCTTTTGTAACCGATTTTGATTTTGCTGGATCAGAAAGTGATGCTTATAGTGGATTATACCATTGGTTTGGATTAGAGCCTGTTGGTGATGAGCGTACCAGTTTGAGTTATAGTGTTTTTGTTCCTGCAGACGGAACCGATAAATTATATTACTATGATCATGCTGCGAAAAAGCAAGGTTATGCAGGTGTTTCTGCAATGCCATTAAAAGTGATTGAATCTCGTAAAGAATTTGATTGGTCTGTAAATAAACCTGTTGAGTTTAGACCTTACATTAAAGATATTGCGGGACGAAAGCGTTTATTTTTCCTTGGAACAATTTCTGCAATCAAAGAAAATGCCGCAGGACAGTTTGATGGATCAGCAACACCAGATTTAGCATTAATTGATAGTGAATATCGCGATGTAATTTGGATAGATGTTAAACATCCAAGTACTTGGGATAAAGAAGTCTATGACCAATTAGGTGAAGCTTGGCGTTCTAGCGAAGGAATAGGATATTATTTTCAAAAGGAGTTACAAGACGAAGATTTAATGGTTCAACAAGCAGTAGACTCTATAATGGCTGTTCCACAAGTTGATCAAAATAAAGATGAAATTGAACGTTTGCAGCGTAAATTAGATTCTTTAAAGGCATTGGATGAATCTATTAATAACTAAGAAGATTAAAATTGAAGATTTTAAACAGTAGGAGAGTCTTTGGTTTTACTTTGTATAAGCGTGTTAGAATAGAAGAAACTACCTTAGTTTTTAACTCAAAAAAAGTACACTGCGACGATATCGGATTGTTTATTGTAGGCAAGTACCCTAAATTAGAATACAATTTTGTATCCGTTTTTCCAAAAAAGGAGTGGAAAGTCATTGCATTCGACACTATAAATCTTGCTATTTTAAACTTAGCCTTAACTGGTACAATCTCGATTCATAGTTATAAAGACGAACAATCTTTCCTTGGTGGTTTTAAGTATAAGAGTAGAGGATATTACTTTAAAATTGAAGACATTTTTACAGATGAAGATTTGCTAACCAAGGCTATTTTGAATGCGATTAATGAGGTTGATAAAAAAGATCTTACAGTTATTAATTTAAGAGATGTTATTCCAAAGTTTTTAAATACATTTTTAGATGCTAATAATACATATGGAAGACCTGAGAAGCAATTTATTATTGAATTATTGAAACGTTACTCTAGAAACAATAAATGGTTAACTATTGAACACAAAGAAAAGTTGCTAGGAATCTATAGAGATTACGCTATAAAAATTGAACCAATTTATATTCCTCGAATACATATGCAACATCAAGAATTATTAGATGCCTATAAAAGTGAAGCTAAATATAATAGAAGCTATCAACTATTTAGGAATAAATTTAGGGAAGAATTAAATTGGGATTTTAAACGAAGACACCCTAAAACTGTTTAATCATTATAGTTTTAATTCCATTTTAATGTCACTTCTTGCATAAGGAGAGTCTTTTTCTACAGGAATTTCAATAAAACCATACTTTCTGTAAATATAAATAGCATTTTCAAGTTTCGTATTTGAGTACAGAATTAGTTTTGATAAATCCATTGACTTAGCAAAATTAATGCAATGTTGCATTAGACGTTGTCCTATTTTTTGTCCACGTTGATTAGGCAAAACAGCCATTTTTGTAAGTTCAACAACTTTTGGATTTTCTGTTGGCATTAAAGCGACCGTCCCTAAAATTATTCCATCTCTTTTAGCAAAAAAGATATGTCCACCTTTATTAATGATGTATTTGTCTGGTTTACTTAAGACTTCTTCATCAAAGGGTTCTACATAAAAATAAGTTTTTAGCCATTCTATATTTAACTCATAGAAGTACTGTGCGTATTGAGGGTCATAATCAATTACTTCAAAACTATGAATTGCGTATGACGTTGCTTTGTCTATAATAGTTGCACTTAAGCATTTTGTATTAAGCTTATCCTCCAATATATTTAAATGTTCTGTAAGCGAGTTTGAGGCATGAGTTGTATAGTCTTTAGCAACTTCATCTATGACGTTCCATAAAGGTCGCATCCGATCAACAAGTAGTTTGCCTTTATCTGATAAGGTTAAGATTTTTTTTCTCCTATCTATAGCATCGTTTTTATAATTAATTAAACCTTTAGCAATTAACTTATTGGTTGCTTGGGTAATAGCAGGTTGAGATAATTTTAATGCTTTTTTTATATCAACATTAGCGACACCATCTTTTTTTACATCAATAATTTTGATAACTGGAAATAAATAAGGATCAAAATCAATATTATAATAATTGTAAGTGACTTGCACTTCTTTCATAATGACTTCACTCAATCGTTTCAAACGTGAACCCAAAGCCAATTCACTAAACCCTCTTAATGCATCCATAGTATTTGTATTTATATAAGTGCTTATGTAAATGTATAAAAATAAGATTAATTATTGTTGATTTGCTCTTATAAAATCTGTAATGAGATATGAAATTAATTTCCCTACCTGTGATTCAGTTTCAGGAGTTGGTGCAGCTTCACAAATGTGCAAATATCTTGAGTTCAAATGCTTCCCAAAATAATGCACGAAAGCTCTTGCTTTATTTACAGAAAACCCACTTGGTGTCATTGCACTACTTGGAATACTTTGAATTGCATCACAATCAATTTCTAGTCCGAAAGCTTGTGAAGAAATATGCTCTAAAGCGGTATTCATTTCGGTGTCAAATCGCGTATCTTGTCTTACCATCATACTTTCAAAAGTACTGTATTGTATACCTTTTAATTTTTTTAAAGTTTTAAAAATAGTTTCAGAAATATAATTTTCGTGTAAACCAAAAATGTAATAGTGCTTTAAAAACCCTTCTGCGTAAGCATAGCTAAACCCATTTCCACTATGGCGTCCTTCTTCAGCTCTAAAATCATGATGCGCATCAAAATTTACAGCATTAATTGGAGTTTTTAGAGCTAGAGATGTGCCTTTAATATTTCCATAAGCATTATTATGACCACCTCCAATAATAATTGGAATTTTACCAGCACTTACAATTTGATTCACTAAAAAACTAACAGACTCATCAATTTTTGATACTTTTTTTCGTGCTTTTAACACATCTTTTTTCTTGTTTTGATCTAATGAGGCTATTTTATTTTGATATGATTCAAACTCCAAATAGCCTAGTATTAGTACTTTTTTTGCATATGTATGTGCATTACTTTGTGTGTTTAACAAAGATTTAATGGCCACATCCCAGGCGTTATAAGTTCCTGAATTTCCGTAGTTTGCAAACACACCAATATCTTCTTTGATGCCGAAAACAACATAAGAAACATCTAATTTTAACAATTGCTCGTATATATCGTTGAAGTCTGGAAGTAACATTACATGTTCTCCAAATTTGGTCTCTTTAGGACGTTTCTTCAGAATGGATTTTAAATCTGAAGTTGTGAAAGGTTTTAAATGTTCCATGAACAAAATTGATTAATTTTGGCGTATTAAAAGTACAGTATTTTTTATTTCAACTTCAACTAACAACAATTAAAATTGAAAAAACAACGTTTTAAATAATTAAAACACAAAAGTAAACTTATGGAAAATTCAAACAGTAAGAGTACAGGGTTAAAAATAGCATTAGGAATATTGCTAGCATTATTTTTAGGTACAGGGTTTTATACATCAAAACTGTATAATGAGAAAAAAGAAAATGAAGCCGAATTGACTCGTGAGAAGGAGCAGGTAATGGCAGATTTAAGCACTATGGCTAAACAATACGATGTTGCTATTGGCGAAAATGAAGTTGCTAATCAAAACTTAGTTGAAGCAAGAGAGCGTATCCATGGTTTGATGGACTCACTTAAGATTTCTCAAAATAGCGTGAATAGTTTATGGAGATACAAAAAGAAATTCATGGCTTTACAAGAAGAAATGGATGTGTTGATGCAAGAGAATGATAAGTTAAAAGTTGAAAACGAATTATTAGCCACTTCTTTGGATAGCACAACAGTTCAATTAGCTGAACGTACTGTGTTTACTGATTCTCTGTTAGTGCAAAATACTCAGTTGGCAGAAGTTGTTGAAAATGCAGCTGTTTTGCAAACTACAGGCTTAAAAGGATTTGGTGTAATCGAAAGAAGTTCTGGTAAGTTAATTCCAACAGAGCGTGCTAGACGTAGTGATAAGATTAGAGTATGTTACACAGTAGCTAAGAATGCATTGGTAGGAGCAGGTGATAAAGAATTATATGTTCAAGTATTAGACCCTAAAAACAATGTATTAGGTGCTAATGAACAAATTCAGTTTGAGGATACAGTTTTAAATTATAGTTTGATTAGTAAATTTAACTATGAAAATAGAAACTTAAATATTTGTGAATTTGTTGCTCCAGCAGATGAGTTTGAAAAAGGCCGTTATATTGTTAATGTATTTAACAATAAATCACTGATTTCAACTTCAGAATTTACTTTGAAATAAATTAATAAAGCGCTTATAATCTAAAGTCCGGAAGTTTTCTTTCGGACTTTTTTATTCTGAAATTTTAAGGATACAGGCTTCTCGAATGGCCCATATATTTTCGAAGTTCAATAATAAATTGTCTTTAGTAATCCATGACTTTAAATAAGCTTGATGTAAACGTACTTTATATGCGCCAATTTGATCTGGAAGTATAACTTCTTCATATAAGAGTACATCATGGAAGGATGTGTTTTCAGACTCAAAAGTAATATCTATAATATCTCCTTGGTATTTCAAATAACAATGTGCCTCGGGAATATAATCTAATTGATGTTGTTCTAATATTTGTTTGATTTTTGGCGTATTCTCGGCATTCATTTTGAATATTCCAAGACATAAATTTAAATCTTCAAAATTATTTTCAATGGCAATGGCTTTTAAAAAAGCATGTTTAGTAGAACAAGTACCTTTGCTTTCACTTAGGACAAGTGAATAATTACTGCGATCTGACGGTCTACCATAAGGTAACTGCTTAACATAATTAAAAACAGATAAGAAATTATCTAATCCTTTGTGTACACAAAGATTTGAAAATGGCTGGTTTGGATTTAGCTTAAAAGACTTGTCCATTAATGATCACTGTTTCAATATTGTTTTCACCAAAGGCATAAGGTAAATAGTGATAACTAGGAATGGTTTTGGTTATCATTAAGTTTGCTTTTTTCCCTCTGCAAATACTTCCATACCTATTTGAAATTCCCATAGCATATGCACCATTTATGGTAGCAGCATTGATGGCTTCTTCTGGAGTTAGTTTCATTTTTATACATGCAGTTGAAACCACAAAATTCATGTTTCCACTTGGTGTTGAGCCAGGATTATAGTCAGTAGCTAGCGCTAAAGGTAAACCTGCATCAATTAGTTGTCGCCCAGGTGTATAAGGAATGCTTAAAAAATAGGAGCAAGAAGGTAGTGCCACAGCAATGGTTTTTGAATCTTGTAAAATAGAGATATCCTCTGGATTAAGTTCTTCTAAGTGATCTACAGACAACGCATTGTATTTAACACCAAGCGCAACACCGCCAAATGCATTAAACTGATTAACATGTATCTTTGGAGTTAAATTATATTGCGAAGCAGCTTGTAAAATTTGCTCGGTATCTTCTAAATCGAAATACCCTTTTTCACAAAACACATCAATATATTCGGCTAAATGCTCTTTAGCAACCTTAGGAATCATTTCATTGATGACCAAATCAATAAATGCGCTCTTATTGTCTTTATATTCATTGGGAATTGCATGAGCTGCTAATAACGTAGATTTTACTTCTATCGGAAACTCTTTTTTTAAACGCTTTATAACACGAAGCATTTTTAATTCGGCAGCTACAGTTAAACCGTATCCTGATTTTATTTCAATTGCTCCAGTTCCTAGTTTAATAACATCGCTTAGCCGCTTAGCAGCTGCTTCGTAGAGTTCATTTTCTGAAGTATTTTGCAATGCTTCAGCAGAATTTAGAATACCACCACCACGTTTGGCTATATCTTCGTACGATAACCCATTAATTCGATCAACAAATTCTTGAGTTCTATCTCCAGCATATACAATATGTGTATGAGAGTCGCACCATGTAGGTAATACTATTTTTCCGGAGGCATCAATAGTTTCATCTGCTTCAATACCTGCACAATCCGACATAGGACCAAATTCAATGATGGTATCATGTTCAATTAATACATAGGCGTCTCTAAGTATCGGAAGCTTTTTCATGTCTTCACCTTTTACTAGAGTTAAGTTTGTATCTCTAACTTGAAGTAATTCTTTAATGTTGATAATGAGTAATGTCATCTAATGGCAATAAATTTAATTGAGTCATAAATATATAAATCTTTGGTATAAAAAAAGCTGCCTTTCATTATGAAAAGGCAGCTTTAATATATTTATACGCTTATATTATTCCTTTATGAATTTGTAAAAACTATCGGTCTCTTCAAATTTAATAATATAAATGCCAGCTTTTAAGGCTGAAATATCTAAACTTTCATTTTGACTTATACTAGTTTTTATAACAGACTTTCCTAAAATGTCATAAACGTTAAGGTTTAAGCTTTCCGAAGTTAATCCCTTGAAATTCAATTCATTTTTTGCAGGGTTAGGGAAAATGCTTAACGGTGTATTTGTGAAATTATTCGTACTAAGAACAAAATCATTTTCAAACCAATTTAAATCACCTCCTTGAAAATCAACAGATGCGATATCTGGTTTACTATCTCCATTAAAATCATCAAAAGCCATTCCGAATACTTGTTGTTGTTCATCACTTATCATTGCTTCTGGGAAATAAGTCCCTGCACCAGTACTTTCAAACCAAATAATATCATCACCAGATGTTATTCCGTTAGTAACAACAATATCTGAATAAGTATCGCCATTTAAATCGGCTACTTTAACAATTCCTGGATAAGACATTGAGATAGGAATAAGAGTTTCAGTATAGGTGCCATCCATTTCTTTTTTGTACCATGCTAAGTCATCACCTCCAGAATTATCAATATCCGTTTTTATAATATCTAAGACACCATCATCGTCAATATCTGCAAAACCAGCAGCAAATAAATAAGTATCACCACTGTGCACTGTGTTTGCGTCTTTGACCCAAGATACTGTGCTTGTGCCACTTTCTATAAATTGATTATAAAAAACTTCAATACTACCTAAGTCAGTATACCCAATAACAATATCTAAGTCGGTATCGCCATCTGTATCCGCAAAACTAATAGCTCCAGGTCCGCTAGCTGCAGTCGCATCAATTATTTGTTTACTACCAAAACTACCTGAACCATCTCCAGCGTACCATACAACTTCATGGCCTCCATATGCTGCGACAGCTAAATCTAAATTAGTATCATTATTGATATCGACAGCTACTACCTGACCAGCACCTGTAAGTGATCCAGCAACTACTACTTCAGATCCAAATCCACCCATCCCATCATTTGGGAAATAAACAACTTTATTTTGAGACGCCGAAGTGGCAATAATATCATTACCATTAATACCATCTACATCGGCAATGGTAATACTACCAACATAAATCATAGTGCTCGAAACTATTGGTTGTAATGTAAAGTTTCCAGTACCGTCATTAGCATACCATTTGATAACGTCACTTACTGGCCCATCAAAATAATCGTAGGTGCCTATAACTAGGTCTATGTCTGTATCTCCATCTAAATCACCTGAAGCCACTACATAGGGGTTGTCTCCCGTATTAGCATCTATAGTGTTTTCTGGACCAAAAGGTGTTTGAGCATTCAAAAGTGCGATTGCACTCAATGTCATAAAAATTGATAGTAATTTTATTTTCATAGTATTATTTAATTTATTGCTAATATAAGTAAAAACACCAATAAATTAGTTTTTTATCGATGTTTTTATGCATTTAATCGTTATTTTAATTCACCAACCATATCCTCAGGTTTAACCCAAGCATCATAGTCTTCCGCAGAAACATATCCTAAATTAATGGCTTCTTCTTTTAGAGTAGTTCCATTTTTATGTGCAGTATTTGCAATTTCGGCAGCTTTATAATAGCCAATTTTGGTATTTAAAGCAGTCACTAACATTAAGGAATTGTTTAATAATTCTTTGATCACTGCGTGATTAGGCTCAATTCCTGAAGCACAATGCACTTCAAAGCTAACACATGCGTCTCCAATTAATTGAGCAGAATGCAGTACATTTGCAGCCATCATAGGTTTAAATACATTGAGCTCATAATGCCCTTGTGTTCCACCAACAGTTACAGCAACATCATTCCCCATAACTTGAGCACAAACCATTGTTAAGGCTTCACATTGAGTTGGGTTCACTTTGCCTGGCATAATTGAGCTTCCAGGCTCGTTTGCAGGTATTATAATTTCCCCTATACCACTTCTTGGTCCAGAGGCCATCATTCTAATGTCGTTAGCAATTTTGTTGAGTGATACAGCAATTTGTTTTAAAGCTCCGTGGGTTTCTACGAGAGCGTCATGAGCGGCTAACGCTTCAAATTTGTTATCTGCAGATACAAAAGGTAAGTTGGTAAACTTAGCAATGTACTTAGCTACCAATTCACTATAACCTTTTGGTGTATTCAAGCCTGTCCCTACAGCGGTTCCACCCAATGCTAATTCAGATAAATGAGGTAGCGTATGCTCTAAAGCTTTTAAGCCATGATCTAATTGTGAGACATAACCCGAGAATTCTTGCCCGAGAGTAAGGGGAGTGGCATCCATTAAATGTGTACGTCCAATCTTAACAACATCTTTAAAAGCGATAGACTTTTTATGCAATGTATTGCGCAATTGAATAACACCAGATATGGTGGTTTCCACTACTTTTTTATAAATAGCAATATGCATTCCGGTTGGAAAGGTATCATTAGATGATTGCGATTTATTGACATCGTCATTGGGTTGAATAGTTTTCTCTCCTTCACCAATAATTTTACCAGCTATTTGATGAGCTCTATTAGCAATGACTTCATTAACATTCATATTACTTTGTGTTCCAGAACCCGTTTGCCAAATAACCAAAGGAAATTGATTATCATGTTTACCTTCCAGAATTTCATCACAAACTTGAGCAATTAAATCACGTTTGTCATTATCTAATACACCAAGTTCAGCATTGGTATAAGCAGCAGCTTTTTTAAGGTAGGCAAATCCATATACAATTTCTAAAGGCATTGATGCAGGAGCACCAATTTTAAAGTTATTTCGAGAGCGCTCTGTTTGTGCTCCCCAAAGTTTGTCTGCAGGCACATTTACATTGCCCATTGTATCTTTTTCTATTCTGAAGGCCATATTTAATGGTATTTTTTTCTTCTACAAAGTTACGAGTTTTTATAGATTATTGTGGAGTTATATTGATTATAAATTGCCAAATATATGTTGTTGAAATTTATCAAGATATAAGTCAACTTTAGAAATTCAGGTATTTCTACGGGTAAATTTTTGAAGAAATGTATCTAAATTTAACAATGAGTTCTAGTGTTTTGAACTTAATAGATTCACAAAGTGGATTTCAAAAATAGTCGCATGTTTAATTAAACTAATACTTATGCCAATTATTCCTTCGTCAATAAATGCAGTTTGCTCATCTGGAGACGGCAAAACGATTTTTTTCTTTATTCAAGATTATATAGTACAATATAATACTGCAAAAAAACGTGTAATAGATAAGCCTAAACTGATTGGAGAAGTTATTAAAAACTATCCAAAAACCATGGGTAGCCCAAATCATGCCCACACACAAAGAGCATTTTTAAACCCTGTAATGTTTTATGTAAACAAAGATCAGTATTGGGTTGAAGTTCCAAATAGTTTGCAACTAAATTCAAATACCCCTTGGGATCCAACAGTTTTTGATGATTATTCAAAATTTGTTCCTAGGATTCAATCGGTTTGCGAATTTAAAAGCAGAAAATTGGAAATTAATCTAGATGGGCGTTCTTTTAATCTTTACGACTATAGCAATAGTATCGATAATGTAAACAAAGTTTTTAATGTACAATTTCCTGCAATTTTACCAAAAATAACTTCGGCTTTATACTATCCACATAAAGATGATAATGATACATCAAGCAAAGGGTCTGTTATTTTGTTTTCTGATGATCTTTGTTATGACTTTGGTACATCATTTAGAGATTTTAATATGACCTATAAAAACTATGTTTATGATATACCGAAAGCAGAAAAAATTGTCCATAAATTCCAAGGCGTCCCCCTGCATCATGTAATTGATGATCAATCAAGACAAATAGGAGTAGATTCTGCGCAAAGTTATTACAAGGAAATTAAGAATGAAATTCCAGAATTACACAAACAAACAGCATTGGTTGCTAAGTATTTTAATGATAATAATTTGAAAGCTGTTCCAAATGATCCGCTTGAGAAATTGATAAAAGATATTTATGGGTTAAAGGCGCTTTATGAATGGGCTATACGAAAAAAGTATGGTGTCCTTTGGATTGGGCTTACAGTAGAAGTAGGGTATTTTTTTAAGGCAAATGCAATTGAAGGTTTGGCTTTTCAGATTGATAATTCTAAAGTTACAGCATTCACATCAGTTAGTTTAGGAGCAGGCTATAATATAGGAGTAGAAGGGGGTATTGTTGTAGGTTACCATAAAGGCTCGTTAGAGGAATTTAATGGTGTAGAATGGGATGTTGATTTTGGCTTAGAAATTGAAGTAGGAGGTCAGCTTAGTTTTGAGTTTTCTGGTAATCCAATACAAGGGGTTCACTTTGAAGGGTTCTCATTGGGAGTTGGTGTTGGTGAGGAAGTTACTATTGGCGGCGGCGTATTGTATAGATTTACTTATTAATTAAGCCGGAGTTAAATTTTAATATCCTGTTAATAATTCTTAAATTTCCTATTGCAAAACAAAAGGCTTTATCATATCTTTGCAGTAATAAAAAAAAACCACATGTTTGAATTTGACCAATATTTAGGATTTTTAGCATTTTTAACCATTTTAACCATTGGATTTTGGTTAATGATTTTCTTATTAACGTTTGTTATTCCTTATTGGATTGGTGGTTCACTTATTGAGCGTTTAAAAGAAATTAAAGAAGAAAAGAAAGCAAAGCGAGCAGCATCTCATTAATTTGCTTTAACCATAATAATACAAAAGGAAACCAATTTGGTTTCCTTTTTTTGTTTAGTATTCTACATTATCCTTCAAAATCAAAATCATCACCAGATCCGGAATTTCTACGACTATTACCACGTTCTCGTTTCTTTTTTTGATTGAAGCGATAGGTAAAGGATACATTGAAACTTCGCTGTCTAAACTGAAATTCACTATCACTTTCAAATGTTGAAGTAGTTGACATCATTTGGCGCTTTCTAGAATTAAATAAATCTCTCACATTTATAGCAAGAGAAGCTTTGTCTTTGAATAAATCTTTACTAAAGGCTAAATCGGTTGAGAAAATACCTTTTCTTATATTTTGAGCATCTTCACTTGGCCCTCTGTAAAAAATACGGGTTTGCCAATCGACATTTCCAGGTAGCGTGTATTTATTATTAAGTCTTGCAAACCAACTGAAGTTTTCTGCTCCAAAATCTGTACCCTCAAAAATCCCTTTTGTAATAGATTGAAAGATATTGAGATTTGCATTGACATTCCATTGTTTTGAAGCTCTGTATGATAAAGTAAACTCAAATCCGTATCGATTATTAGTGGCTAAATTTATAGGAGTTCGTTGTAACACAGGAACTTCAGTACCACCAACAATTGTAGTTTCTCCAGTATCAAGTGTTACAAATGTAAATACATCAGTAGCTCGTTGAAAATAGATTGATGAATTAAGCGTCATTTTGCCAAAACGGTTTAAATACCCTAAATCTATAGTATTGGAATAACTCGGATCTAAATCTGGATTTCCTTGAAATAAATTAGTAGCACTGCTTCTAGACGGAAATGGATTAATGAAACGTGATCTGGGGCGACGAATTCTTCTGTTATATCCTAAAGTGACACTTTGTTTTTCTGTGATTTCATATCCTAGGTTCACAGTAGGGAATAAACCTACATAGGTTTTCCTATCAAAATCATTGCTCGTTATTTGCTCAATGGTAACTCTAGAGTCTTCCATACGCAGCCCTATTAAGTATGAGAACTTATCTCTTGTTTTACTGCCAAATTGAGTGTAAAGTGCATTGACATATTGACGAAATAGAAGATTATTACTGACATTTTCATCAAGAACGAATTGGCTATTTTCATTAAATTCTAAGGTGTAATCAGTGTCTAACTCCTGGAAAGTCCCACGATACCCAAATTCAAAATTACTTACCTTTCCTATGGGTCTTGTATAATCCATTTGAAGTAAGATTTCATTTTGATTTTCTTCAGTTTTTACGCGTTCAGCTGTATCTCCATCTTGTGAGATTATTGATTGTTCAATCTCAAAATTATCTTCAACTTGGAAGTCCATGGTAAGTCGGTGTTGACTATCATCACCAAATTGTTTGTCATAATTTACCGAGTACTGACGATTGAGGTCTATTTCATCTTCTGGGTCTAAGCGAACCGATTCGTTAATTAGTGCTCTATTGCTATCAAATTCTCTAATTAAATTTGATGTGTCATTATTTTCATCACTATCGCGATATACAAATGATGTCGTAAGAGATGCGCTATCATTTATATACCATTCTACACCAATATTAGTGTTAACACCTTTACTTTTACGATCAAACTCTCTAGTTTCTTCAAAAAACGTATTGGGATCATCTCCATTAAAATATTCTGTATCTGTAAAGGCATTTCCGGGAGACTCTCGATAGCGATAACCAGAGGTGTTAAAGAAGTTAAAAGCTCCAGTTCTGTAATTAATATTCCCTGCAATTCCAGCTTGAGTGGGATCTCCAGCATTTAATGTAATAGCACCATTTAAACCTTGTAGTTTACTACGCCTAAGGATAATATTAAGAATACCAGCTGTACCTTCAGCGTCATATCTCGCAGAAGGCGATGTGATAACTTCTACACGTTCAATAGCCTCAGCTGGTAATTGTCGCAAAGCATCTGTAGAATTAAGTCCTACTAACCCAGAAGGTTTACCATTGATTAAAATTCTTACATTATCTTGACCACGTAATGCTACATTTCCTTCAACATCAACAGAAACGGATGGTACATTATCTAAAACATCACTAACGGTACCACCTTTTACCGTTAAATCCCGACCAACATTATATATTTTTTTGTCAAGCTTAATCTCAACGGTTGTTTTTTCAGCAATAACTTCAACGGCATCTAAAGCTTCTAAATTTAGTGATAGAGATACAGTTCCTAAGTTTAAGTTCTTGTCTATCTTTTTATTTGTATACGATTTTGTTTTGTAAGATAAATATTCAACTGAAACATCATATATACCTGTTGGCACCTCGATTTTAAAAACACCTTTGATATTAGTGATTCCACCAGTTATAATTTTATTTTCTTTTTTGCTAAAAAACGATATAGTAGCATATTCTAAAGGCATTTTGTCATTGGCATCAATAACTTTTCCAGAAATTATGACTTCATTTTGAGCAAAGACTGTAATACAGAAAAAACTTAAAAATAGGGTAGTGGCTTTTTTTAAGGTCATGTAAGTGGGTATTGGTTTAGAAATTAGATGCACAAAAATAACTTTACTTGCATAAGAAGCAGGTTAATCTTATGTTAAACCAACAAGGGGAAGTGCGCTAATTTTTGTTTTTGCGTTTGCGTTTTTTCTTTTTTTTCTCTGCTTTCTTATCCCATTTGCCTTTTACAGCATCCATGATTTTCGACATTACATCTTCAGAAACTATAGCTTTTACATCCTTAAAATGACTTTTGTCCAGTTGTTCAATATGAGTTTCACGCTCATACGATTTTAAACCAAGTCTGTTAATTTTAATTAATTCATCAAAATAGGTGTCCATGGTTTGAAAAATAATTTCTTTTTGGAAATCATCAACTTGTAGCGTCGCCATAAAATTGTTTAAATACTCTAATTTTCGACGTTTCGATTCTTCCTCGTAGCGTTCTATCTGTTTTTGTTCACTTGCAGTGGCTCCGTTTTGTTGTGCAAAAGAATTACTCATGAAGAGAAAGACAAATACCAGTGTGATGTAAATTAATTTCATTTTTAATAAATTATATAATATCTAATATTTTAATTGGAGGCCTGCCAATTATAGCTTTTTTTCCATTAATAACGATTGGACGCTCAATTAATTTTGGATGAACAGTCATTGCTTTGATGATTTGAGAATCAGTTAAAGTTTTTTCTTTATATTCTGATTTCCAGATAGCTTCATTAGTTCGAACCAATTCTAAGGGTTTAACACCTAGCGTATTCACAATAGATTTCAATTGTTCTTCGGAAATTGGCTCATCCAGATACTTAATAACTTCAAAATCTTTGCCAGAATTTTCTAAAAGAGCTAATCCTTCGCGAGATTTAGAGCATCTTGGGTTGTGATATATATTAATCATGGGTTTCTATTATTATAATTCGTTAGGGTTTTCTTCTTTTTGCCCCATCATCATTAAGTAAGATTTTAAGAAAGGTTCAATGTCACCATTCATTACAGCATCAACATTTCCAGTTTCATGACTTGACCTCACATCTTTAACTAATTTGTATGGGTGCATCACATAGTTTCGAATTTGACTTCCCCATTCAATTTTCATTTTTTCAGCTTCAATATCATCGCGTTGCGCCATTTGTTTTTGCAATTCAATCTCATAGAGCTGAGATTTAAGCATTTGCATAGCACGTGCTCTGTTGTCGTGTTGCGATCGTGTTTCAGAACAAGAAATTTGAATCCCAGTTGGTTTATGGGTTAATTGAACTTTGGTTTCTACTTTATTTACGTTTTGACCTCCTGCGCCACTAGAACGCGCCGTTGTAATTTCTATATCTGCAGGATTGATATCAATTTCTATAGTATCATCAACTAAAGGATACACATAAACTGAGGCAAAACTAGTATGACGTTTAGCGTTGCTGTCAAATGGAGAGATACGAACTAAACGGTGAACTCCATTTTCGCCTTTTAACCAACCAA
The DNA here is from genome assembly GCF_055686305.1 of Psychroserpens citreus. Taxonomy (NCBI): domain Bacteria; kingdom Pseudomonadati; phylum Bacteroidota; class Flavobacteriia; order Flavobacteriales; family Flavobacteriaceae; genus Psychroserpens; species Psychroserpens citreus. The sequence goes on along the minus strand of NZ_CM145999.1, from coordinate 3,403,857 downwards.
AAGCATAGTCGCCTTCAATTTCTAAAGTCACTGTTTTTATACCAGCTATGTCACCTTCCTGAAAGTTTAGTTCTTTGACTTTAAAGCCACTTTTCTCTGCATACATTAAATACATACGCATGAGCATACTAGCCCAATCACAAGATTCGGTTCCACCAGCACCTGCCGTAATTTGTAACACAGCGCTAAGAGAATCTCCTTCTTCAGAAAGCATATTCTTAAATTCTAATTTTTCAATAAGAGCCGTTGCGGTATCGTATCTATTTTTAACATCTTCTGCAGAAGCTTCATCTTCTTTAAAAAATTCATAGATGACTTCAAGGTCATCAACAAAGGTTTTGGATGAATTGAAATCTTGGACCCAACTTTTTTTCTCTCGAAGCGACTTCATAACCAATTCAGCTTGTTTCGAATCGTTCCAGAAATTAGGATCAAAAGTTTGTTCTTCTTCGTTAGAAATTTCTATTAGTTTGGCATCAATGTCAAAGATAGTGCCTTAGTTTGTCAAGGCGAGTATTAAGATCTTTAATGTGATCTGATGTAATCATAGATGAATGTTAATTTTCTGCGAAATTAAGATATAATTTCGTTAGACAAAACTAAAAAGGTATTATGTTCGAGCTTGTTCGTAAGACAAAGTCTTTAAATGGTTTGTTCTATTTCAGAAGGCAAAGGAATAAATGATACATTTCTTTTAAAAAGAAACCATTTTTCACGTCTCACAATATAAGGCTCGAATCCAATTCGGTAAAACCCTTTTAAACTAGCACTATTTTTCTCTTCAACAAAAGCTATAGCTCTAGTTATGTGCTTGTAATGATCTTGAGTTAATGTTTTATAAATTGCATTAGGCATGATTCTTAATCCTCTATAATCTGGATGAGTAAAAACACCTTCAATAATGGCTTCATTACTTTTTAACTCAGGGAAAATAGGTCCAAAATAATCTCTTACTTGCTCGTTTTCGGAAGATTTAAATAGCCATTGCCTGTATACTGCTTCATTATTTTTTGTAATAGCGATATAACAATCAGGAATATTTTCTGAAACAAGACGTCGATGACGCAATTCTTCTTTTAAACTGTTAATGTCTGAAGATTCGAAAGGCCTAATAATAATATCCAATTTGGAATCTGAATTTTTTAGATTATTTTGAGTTACTTCTAATCCAACAAAATTTACTGTGGAATATACACGTGTATATAAACCTTCAAGTAAGGGTTTGAGGTTACCATTTCCAATGAGGATAAATGCTATTTTAATTCTATGTAATAGGGCTTTCAGTATAAACAGCAATTAATACAGAAACAAACTCACATCTGCAACCATAAGTTTCTTTGTACTTTGACACATTTTATTTCCATATGTCACAATTACATTTCGTCTAAATTTATGTAGTTTTATCAAATAATCCACTATTATGAGACATTTTATATTTCTATGTGTTGCATGTTTTTTTGTAACAATTTCATTTTCACAGGTTTTAAGCAGTAAAGAATTAAAAACCTATAATGGCTTATTTGATTTTCATTATGAAGAATCTACAGATAAAATATATCTAGAGGTTAAAAATATTGGAAAAGAATTTCTATATGTTAACTCTCTTGCTACAGGAGTAGGATCTAATGATATTGGTTTAGATAGAGGACAATTAGGACAAGAACGATTGGTAAAGTTTGAAAAAGCAGGTAACAAATTGTTACTAGTGCAACCTAATTTGGAGTATAGAGCAATTACAGATAATGCTTTAGAAAAGAAAAGTATTGAACAAGCTTTTGCGAAATCGGTACTTTATGGATTTAAAATTGTAGAGCAAAATAATGATATGTTTGTTATTGATCTCACACCATTTTTAATGTTGGATGCCCATGGTGTTGCTGAACGGTTAAAATCTGAAGGCTCTTATAAGCTAGATGTGAGCAAAAGTGCTTTAGCTTTAGAAAGAACTAAAGCATTTCCAAAAAATGTAGAATTCGAAGCATTGTTAACTTTTAAAGGGCAAGCTAAGGGTAGACATGTTCAAAGTGTAACGCCAACCTCGTCTTTGGTGACTGTAATTCAGCATCATAGCTTTGTAGAATTACCTGATGATGACTATAAAATGCGTGAGTTTGATGTACGGAGTGGAGCAATTTCTATGTCGTACTTAGATTATGCAACACCTATTCAAGAATCCATACGAAAGCGTTATATTATACGTCATCGTTTAGAAAAGAAAAACCCAGAACTTCCTGTAAGTGAAGCTAAGGAACCTATTATATATTACCTAGACCCAGGTACACCTGAGCCCGTACGTTCTGCTTTATTAGATGGTGCACGATGGTGGAACGAAGCATATGAAGCTATTGGTTTTAAAGATGCGTTTCAAGTTAAGATGTTACCTGCTGATGCTGATCCTATGGATTGTAGGTATAATGTAATTCAATGGGTACACCGTTCAACACGAGGATGGAGCTACGGAGGAAGCGTAGTTGACCCTAGAACCGGTGAAATTATAAAAGGACATGTTAGTTTAGGAAGCTTAAGAATCCGTCAAGACTTTATGATTGCTCAGGCCTTAATGAATAAACCGTTTGCTGAGCGTGATGATAATTATCAACCAATGCTGGAGATGGCACTAGCTAGAATTAGACAATTAAGTGCTCATGAAGTTGGTCATACAATTGGTTTTGCACACAATTTTGCTGCTAGTACAAATGGTAGAGCCTCAGTTATGGATTATCCACACCCAACAATTAAAATGACCAATGGCAAAATCGATTTTAGTGATGCTTATGCTGTTGGAATAGGTGATTGGGATAAAGTTACTGTAGCGTATAGCTATTCGGAATTTGAAAAAGATAAAAGCGAAAAGGACGCTTTGAATTTTATATTAAAGGCAGCTACATTTAGTGGGCACAGATTTATAACTGATTCTGATGCTAGGCCGCAAGGAGGCGCACATGCATTAGCACATTTATGGGATAATGGTAAAAGCGCTTCAGAAGAATTGGATAATGTATTAAGGGTTAGAAAGCAGGCAATTTCAAATTTTTCTAAAGAAAATATTCGTAACGGTGAACCTTATTCAGTTTTGGAAGATGTATTTGTACCGTTATACTTTTTTCATCGTTTTCAAACTGAAGCAGCGACTAAGGTAGTTGGCGGACTAGATTATAATTATGCTGTAAAAGGAGGAGGTACTGATATTGTAAATCCCGTAGCTACTAATATTCAAAAAGAAGCCTTGGATCAAATTTTAAAAACGATTTCAGCTGAAAACTTAGCCATTCCGAAGGATAAATTAGAATTATTTCCACCAAGAGCTTTTGGATATTGGAGAGGTAGAGAATCCTTTTCTAGTAAAACAGGAGTTGCGTTTGATCCAATGAGCGCAGCGGCCACAGCAAGTGATATGACCTTAGGATTACTTTTGAATTCACAACGTGCTAATCGATTGATTCAACAGAAAAGTTTAGATAACAATCAAATAGGCTTGGATGATGTATTGACTCAAGTTTTAGACGCCTCTTTTGGAAAGCACTATAATGATGATTACTTAGATGAAATTCAGCAAAGAATAAATGAACGTGTTTTAATTCGCCTTATGAATCTAGCGGTTAGTGACCAATCAGTGTTTCAAGTTAAGGCTAAAGCTAATACAGCTATAAGTTCAATATTTAGAACTTATTTATCAGATAAAAAGAATCCATCTCCTTACGCATCACAGTATGGATTGATGATTCAAGAATTTAGAGAGCATCCTGAGAAATTTAAAATAGAATCGGCACCTAAAATCCCTGATGGATCGCCAATTGGCAGTGGTTTTTGTGAATACAATCAACATTAAATTATGATTATAGATTTAAGAAGTGATACCGTTACTAAACCAACACAAGGTATGTTGGATACTATGATGGCTGCCAAAGTAGGAGATGATGTATATAAAGAAGATCCTTCTGTAAATGCTCTAGAACAACGCCTAGCAGATATGTTTGGAAAAGAGCAAGCTTTGTTTTTTCCAACAGGAAGTATGGCCAATCAAACCGCTTTAAAATTGCACACCAATCCTGGTGAACAAGTTATTTGTGATAAATATGCCCATATATTTAATTATGAAGGTGGAGGTGCATCATTTAATAGTGGTATTTCTTGTAAACTTATCGACGGTCACCGAGGCATGTTTACAGCACAACAAGTTATAGCATCAATTAATCCACCCGATTTTTATCATAGTCCGTTAACAACCCTTGTTGCAGTTGAAAATACAACCAATAAAGGAGGAGGAGCTTGTTGGAGTTTTGAGGAGTTGAGACGGGTAAAATCTGTTTGTGATGCTCATAATTTGGGATATCATTTAGATGGAGCTCGCTTATGGAACGCTTTAGTTAACACCGATAATACAGCTAGCGATTATGGGCAATTATTTGATACCATCTCAGTATGCCTAAGTAAAGGATTGGGTTGTCCTATAGGTTCTGTGTTGATAGGAAATAGTGATATTATGGAAGGTGCAATTCGCGTCCGTAAAATCCTTGGTGGAGGAATGAGACAAGTAGGGTATTTGGCTGCGGCTGGATTGTATGCTTTAGATCATCATCTAAATAGACTCACGGAAGATCATGTTAAAGCCAAGGAAATAGGAGCTGTATTAGAACGTTTATCTATTATTAAAACAGTAGAACCCATAGAAACTAATATCGTCATATTCGAATTAGAATCTCATGTAGACGAGAATGAATTCTTAAAACAGCTTTCAGATCACAATATTTATATTATTGGAATGGGGAGTAATAAACTTCGAATGGTAACACACTTGGATTATACAGATGCTATGCACAATCGTTTGCTAGAAATTTTGAATGATTTTTAGATGATTCTATTTAAACATATCCATACCTGGAATGTTCGGCATTCCCTCTTTAGCAACAGCTGCGACTTCAGTTTCATGAACTGTTGTAGCACGAGCAATAGCCTTGTTAATAGTTAGAATAAGATAATCTTCGAGCATGTCTTTATCCTGAAGTAATTCATCATCAATAGCAATTGATTTTATGGTTCGGTTAGCCGTAATTGTTACTTTTAGTTTATCATCATTGCTTGTTTCATCAATTAAGACACCATGCAAACGTTCTTTAGTAGCTTCAACTTTTTTCTGGGTTTCTTTAAGTTTACCCATCATTCCCATCATATCTCCAAACATATTGTTAAGTATTAATATTATAAGTTACAAAATTACTAAATTGCCTGACTTTTAAAAAGAAAAATGAAGACGACCCTTGAAGCGCCTCTGGCGAAACAGATTCCTGAGGAATTAAAAATCCACAATGATGTAAGAATTGATAATTATTTCTGGTTAAATCAAAGAGATGATCAAAATGTCTTAAATTATTTACATGCTGAAAATGACTTTTATGAGCAAGAAACGGCTCACACCAAGGCTTTTGAAGTCGATCTTTTTCAAGAAATGAAATCGCGAATTAAGGAAGATGATTCGTCTGTACCATACAAGTATAATGGGTATTGGTATATCGTTCGTTATGAAAAAGGCAAAGATTATCCTATTTATACTCGTAAAAAAGACAATTTAGAAGCAGAGGAAGAGTTATTATTTGATTGTAATAAAATGGCTCAAGGACATGGGTATTTCAGATTGGTTGGATTGAGTGTGAGCCCAGATAATACTATGATTGCTTTTGGTATGGATACTATTGGAAGACGACAGTACACATTACAGGTAAAGAGTTTGATTAGTGGTGAAATATTTATAGACGCTATTAAAAATACTACAGGTTCATCAACTTGGGCTAATGATAATTCAACTTTGTTTTATACCAAAAAAGATGAACAAACCTTAAGGTCAAATCAAATTTATAAACATAAAATAGGAGATGTAGAAGAAGAGGATGTTCTAATTTATACTGAAGAAGATGATACCTTTGGCGCTGCTGTTTTCAAATCAAAATCTCGTAAATATATTATTATTGCCTGTTATAGTACACTTACCAATGAGTTTCATATTCTTGATGCAGACATGCCAGATGCTGCATTTAAAATATTTCAACCTCGTATAAGAGGTCTAGAATACAGTATATCTCATTTTGAAGATGCATTTTATATACTAACAAATTATCAGAGTGCTACCAACTTCAAATTGATGAAAACTCCTGAACATCAAACCAATATTGATAATTGGGTTGAGGTTATTGCACATCGTGATGATGTGTTGCTTGAAGATATTGATATTTTTAAGAATTATTTGGTAATTAGTGAACGTTCAAATGGATTAAACTTGATTAGGATTAAGCGATGGGACAATACGGAAGATTATTACTTACCATTTGATAATGAAACATACACAGCAAATACAGGTACTAATGTAGACTTTGATACTGAAGTATTAAGATATAGTTATAATTCATTAACTACACCATCATCAGTGATTGATTTTAACATGAACACTAAGACTAAAGTAATTAAAAAAGAGCAAGAGGTTTTAGATTCAAAGTTTGATAAGCATAATTATACGTCAGAACGTATTTGGGCAACAGCTCAGGACGGAACAAAAATTCCGATGTCATTAGTGAGACGAAAAGACACGTTACTAGATGGCAATGCACCTTTACTCCAATATGCTTATGGGAGTTATGGCTCTACAGTGGATCCTTATTTTTCAACGATACGATTGAGTCTATTAGATAGAGGTTTTATTTATGTGATAGCACATGTAAGAGGAAGTGAATATTTAGGTCGTGATTGGTACGAGAATGGAAAACTTCTAAAAAAGAAAAATACATTTACAGATTTTATTGATTGCTCAAAGCATTTGATTGCTAATAAGTATACATCTGAAAAACATTTATATGCAATGGGAGGGAGTGCTGGCGGTTTACTTATGGGCGTTATTTTGAACGAAGCACCTCAATTATATAATGGTGTCATTGCTGCAGTACCTTTTGTTGATGTAGTAACAACAATGCTAGATGATTCTATTCCTTTAACTACTGGAGAATATGATGAGTGGGGTAACCCAAATGATAAGTTATATTATGACTACATCAAGAGTTATTCGCCTTATGATAATGTAAAAAAGCAGGATTATCCAAACTTGCTGATTACTACAGGTTTACATGACTCTCAAGTTCAGTATTGGGAGCCAGCAAAATGGGTTTCTAAGCTAAGAGTTTATAAACAAGATACTAACAAATTATACTTGGTCACTAACATGGAAGCGGGTCATGGTGGTGCTTCTGGACGATTTGAGGCACTTAAGGAGGATGCTCAAGAATTTACCTTTTTGCTAGACTTAGAGGGAATTACTAGCTAATTAGAAAAAAAATGTTAATTTTGCAAGGTTTTATGTTTCAGATTGAACAATAGGAAACTGATAAATAGCATTTATGAAAAAAGACATACAAGTATTTGATAATGTTTTACAACTAATAGGTAAAACCCCTCTTATCAGATTAAACAAAATGGCTCAAGATTTTGACGGAGACTTTTTTGCTAAAGTCGAAGCATTTAATCCAGGTCATTCGTCAAAGGATAGAATTGCACTTCATATTATAGAAGAAGCCGAAAGAAGAGGCATCTTAACTCCCGGAGATACGATTATTGAAACAACATCTGGGAATACAGGTTTTAGTATTGCTATGGTAAGTATCATTAAAGGCTATGAATGTATTTTAGCTGTGAGTTCAAAATCCTCTGCAGATAAAATCGACATGTTAAAGTCAATGGGAGCACAAGTATATGTGTGTCCTGCTAATGTTAGTGCTGACGATTCTCGTTCTTACTATCAAGTTGCTAAACGTTTGCATAGTGAAATCAAAGGTTCTATTTATATTAACCAGTATTTTAATGAGCTCAATTTAGATGCACATTATCACAGTACTGGTCCAGAAATTTGGGAACAAACCGAAGGTCAAATTACTCACCTAGTTGCTTGTAGTGGAACTGGAGGAACGATTTCTGGTATTTCTAAATACTTGAAAGAGCAAAATCCTGATGTAAAAGTTATAGGTGTTGACGCTTATGGTTCTGTATTAAAGAAATATCATGAAACACGTGAGTTTGACGATAAAGAAATATATCCTTACCGTATTGAAGGTTTAGGTAAGAATTTAATTCCAACAGCTACAGATTTCGATTTAATTGACAAATTTGTAAAAGTTACAGATGAAGAAAGTGCTCATACTGCTCGTGAAATATCTAGAACTGAAGGTTTGTTTGTTGGATATACAAGTGGTGCTGCTATGCAAGCTCTAAAGCAACTAAATGAAGACGGAGAATTTAAAATGGGTGATAAAGTTGTTGTGATTTTTCCAGATCATGGATCGCGCTATATGAGTAAAGTTTATAGTGATAAATGGATGGCAGATCAAGGATTCTTTGATAGTCAGCGAGAAGTTGCTGAAGAAATTCAATATATAAAGTAATATTATATAACAAAATTTAAAAACTCCTATCACGTTTATTCGTGGTAGGTTTTTTATGTTTAAAACGGATATAAACATTGGTTCATAAAAATATTATGCCATCATAATAATATTAACTAATTTTGTCCCAACTAATAAGACTAAAAACGCGCTTTAATGAAGGATTTATTTGAGAAGATTTATAAAGATAAAGGACCATTAGGAAAATGGGCTTCTCAGGCTGAAGGATACTTTGTGTTTCCGAAGCTAGAAGGAGAGATTTCTAATAGAATGAAATTTCAAGGAAAAGAAGTGATTACTTGGAGTATTAACGATTATTTGGGTTTAGCTAATCATCCTGAAGTACGAAAAGTAGATGCTGAGGCTGCTGCTCAATATGGATCTGCTTATCCAATGGGAGCACGAATGATGTCTGGTCATACCGAACTTCACGAACAATTACAAAACGAATTAGCAGAATTTGTGAGCAAAGATGCTGCTTACTTATTAAACTTTGGATATCAAGGAATGGTATCTACTGTAGATGCATTGGTGTCTAAAGATGATATTATTGTTTATGATGTTGATGCTCATGCTTGTATTATTGATGGTGTTCGTTTGCACATGGGTAAACGATTTACCTATAAGCATAACGATGTTGAAAGTTTAGAAAAGAACTTAGAACGTGCTACCAAAATGGCTGAACAAACTGGAGGAGGTATATTAGTGATTTCTGAAGGTGTTTTTGGAATGCGTGGTGAGCAAGGTCGTTTAAAAGAGATTGTAGCACTTAAGAAAAAATTTAATTTCAGATTATTTGTTGATGATGCTCATGGTTTCGGAACTTTAGGAAAAACAGGAGCTGGTGCAGGAGAAGAACAAGGAGTACAAGATGGTATAGATGTGTATTTTGCAACCTTTGCTAAGTCTTTGGCAAGTACAGGAGCATTTATTGCTGCTGATCAAGAAATTATAGATTATCTTAAGTATAATTTACGTTCACAAATGTTTGCTAAATCTCTTCAAATGCAACTCGTAGTTGGAGCTTTGAAGCGTTTAGAGATGTTGAGAACTATGCCAGAATTAAAGCAAAACCTTTGGACTATCGTTGATGCTTTACAATCTGGACTAAAAGAACGTGGTTTTGATATTGGAACTACACAAAGTTGTGTAACCCCTGTTTATTTAAAAGGGAGCATTCCTGAAGCGATGGCTTTAGTTCGTGATTTAAGAGAAAACTACGGGATTTTCTGCTCTATTGTTGTATACCCAGTTATACCAAAAGGTTTAATTTTGTTAAGAATGATTCCTACAGCAACTCATACATTAAAAGATGTAGAAGAAACCCTTGATGCATTTGATGCTATTAGAGATCGTTTACAAAACGGAACCTATAAACGCTTATCTGCTGCTGTTATGGCTGCAATGGGTGAATAAAGAAATTATTAAAATGAAATTAAATCCGATTCGTAAGAATCGGATTTTTTATACAATAGCTTTTTTAAACGTACAGCGTCTCTTATTAGTAACAGGTTTAAAGTTTTTCCATAATTTTTGTATAGCCTCATTATCATCTAATTCAGGACCTCTTATACAGAGTTCAATGCCTTTTTCTGAAAAGGTTTTATGAAATTCATGAAATAATATGGCAGTAACCCCTTTGTTCTGATATTCTGGTGAAACACCAATTAAGTAAAAAGTAACTGTTTTAGCGTGTTTCTTAGCATGTAGCAAGTGTCTAAAACCAAAAGGAAAAAGCTTTCCTTTCATTTTTTGAAGGGCTTTAGCATACGAAGGTGTTACTATCCCAAACCCGACAAGCTTATCGTCTTTATCTAAAACAAACTTTACATATTCTGGGTTTAAAAAGCCAATAAATTTTTTCTTAAAGTATTCGCGCTGTTCATCATTTATTTCAACAAAAGAAGATAATACAGAATGTGATTTTGAAAATACTTCAAACATTTCATCTGTATAAGGCATAATATCATTGTTACTCGAAAAGTTTAAAGCACGAAGACCATAACGTTTTTTTATGAGGGTTTGTACTCGGGAGAAAAATTCTGGTAAAATATTTTTGAACTCCATCACATTTTCAGAGTAACGCTTACCAATGTCATAACCTAATTGTTCAAAATGAGAGGCATAATACGGTAAATTGTGCCAAGTAATCATACTACCTATTTCATCAAATCCTTCGGTAAGGATTCCAACTTTGTCTAAGTTAGAAAAACCTACAGGTCCTTCAACATAAGTTAAATTATGTTGCTTGCCAATTTCATGTACTTTATAAAGTAAGGCTTTGGTAACATTAATGTCATCAATTACATCAAACCAACCAAAGCGCATTTTTTTCTCATTTTGTCCTTTAACTTCAAGCCAATTAATGATGGCAGCTATGCGACCAACAATTTCATTATTTTTGTATGCAAGGAAAAATCTAGCTTCTGCATCCTTAAAAACAGGGTTGATATTTTTGTCAAATGTTTTTAGTTCTTCGCTGACAATAGGAGGAACCCAAGATTTTGAGCTTTTGTTTAGCTTAAAAGGAAACTTTACAAATCGTTTTAATTCTTTTTTAGAATGGAGTTCTTTAACATCAATCATATAAAACAAGGCTTAAAGACTTCCGTCGTCATCAAAATCATCTGTTCTTTTCTTTTTTCCTTTTTTCTTTTTCGGTTTTCGGTTATCAGCATCTTTTTGTGAGGTTCCATTATCTGTTTCCTTATCTTTATGAAAGTCGAAGCGATATGACATTCCGAAATTTACACCAAACACAGAAGGTGTATCTTTGGTGTTAAACGTAATAGCTGTATCTAGCTGAAAATCTTTACTCCATAAATAAGCACCTCCAAATCGAAATAAATTATCAGCATAAAAATCACTCTTAATCCCTTGTGTTTCACCAAACACAACCCATTGCGGGCTAAAAGAGTGTGTAAGTGTTATAATGTATTGGAAGTCTGAAAAATCGGTGCCAATTCTATCTTTAATTAAATTGGTTACAAGTACCCAACCGCCAGAAAAATTGTTCTGAGTTGCTATCATAATCTTCGGACTTATGCCTTCTACACCAGGAGGCGTAAATGAATTATTTTTGGAATCTATATTGATTCCAGCATAGACCGCAACTGCTGGTATTAAAGATTTCCATTTAAACGTTCTATTGGCATGGTAACTATATAAGTTTGGCTTATCTTCTTCCTCAGAGTTTTTATAAGGGTCATATACCAAATATTTTGCACCTAGAGCAAAATTTTTAAAATTTGAACGTTTGTCTTCAACAGCAATAGAAGAACGGTTATCTGTAAAGGTGTCGTTTTGATAAATACCTTCAATATTGATTTCTAATTGCTCAAAAAACAACCCATAACGAGCTGTGAAATCGGCACCAAATCCAGAAACATCGTATTGAAGTGGAGTGTGTTCTTCTTTAATAATATAAGGACCAACTTCAAATTGCAAGACATTAGTTCCAACAGAAAAAGCACTTTTTGAAACGCCAGGTCTATTAGAATTAATCACTTCGGTATATTGAGCAAAAGTATATTGCGTACATAGTAGTAGCGCAAGTATCACTACTTTTTTGGTAAGGTTCATAGGTTATCGATTTGAGTCAAATATAGAGATTTTATATCATTTATCCTTATGGCTGCTATCTAAATGAAAATGACAGTTTATACATTAATATAACGTCATATAAAGTGTTTTATTAGTCAAGAAGTTACAGTATATCAGTATTATGATTTTTTTATGTAACTAAACTGGTTTTATGAATACATATAATTGTATTTTTGAATTAAAATAAAATTAATGTTACAAGCAGCATCATTATATGGTTTTGTAAGAACCATTCTTATTATTCTTTTGGTGTACTATGGAATAAAAATCCTGTCACGCATTTTTGCACCTTATCTTGTAAGATACATGTCTAAGAAAATGCAGCAGAAGTTTGAAGGGCAATTTAATCAGCAGCAATACCAGAAAAAAACGCATAAAGAAGGAGAAACGGTAATCGATAAGATGCCTAAAAATAATTCGGCATCAAATAAAAAAGTAGGAGAGTACATAGATTACGAAGAAATTGACTAATTTTCGAGTCTATTGAAAGTCTTATAGTCTATGCCATTTTCATTTAAAAAAATCTTACCGCACCTCTTAGTTTTAATTGGTTTCGTAATCATTTCTTTAGCGTATTTTAGCCCTGTTTTAAAAGGGAAGCAAATTTTTCAAAGCGATATCATGCATTACATTGGCATGTCGAAGCAGCAGAAAGATTTTAAAGCAGAAACAGGAGAAGAAACGTATTGGTCTAATAGTGCGTTTGGAGGAATGCCAACCTACCAAATGGGAGCAAGATATCCTCATAACTACATTAAAAAGTTAGATTCGGTTTTGCGGTTTTTACCACGTCCAGCCGATTATCTATTCATTTATTTTATAGGATTTTACATTTTGCTATTGTCACTTAAAGTCGATTTTAAATTGGCTGCTTTAGGAGCATTAGCCTTTGGGTTTTCAACATATCTTATTATTATACTTGGGGTTGGACATAATAGTAAGGCACATGCTATTGCTTATATGCCATTGGTTTTATCTGGGATTATACTCACATTCCGGCAAAAATATATTATTGGATTTCTACTTACTGCTGTTGCCTTAGGTTTAGAAATTGGTGCTAATCATTTCCAAATGACCTATTATCTCATGTTACTGGTTCTAGTTTTAGGAATTGCATACCTCATAGATGCTTATAAAAAGCAAATGTTACCACATTTTTTCAAGTCAGTTGGTATGATGATTGTTGCATTAGTTTTGGCCTTAGGCCTTAATGCTACAAACATTATGGCCACTCAAGAATATGTTAAAGAAAGCACACGCGGAAAGAGTGAGCTAACCATTAATCCAGATGGTTCTTCAAAAGAAGTGACTACAGGATTGAATAGGGATTATATTACCGAATATAGCTATGGAAAATTAGAATCTTTAAACCTATTTGTTCCTAGGTTATTTGGAGGTGGAAACAGTGAAGATGTAGGTAAGGAATCTGAAACCTATGACTTTTTTAGAGCTATTGGAGCTTCTCCAATTGAAGCCTTAAATGAAGCAGGAAATGCACCAACATATTGGGGAGAGCAGCCTATTGTTGAAGCGCCAGCTTATGTTGGAGCTGTAGTGTTATTCCTGTTTGTTTTGGCATTATTTTTAGTGAAAGGCCGTTTAAAATGGTGGCTTGTGGGAGGGACTTTATTGTCGCTATTATTATCTTATGGTAAAAACTTGAGCTTTCTCACCGATTTCTTTATTGATTATGTACCATTATATGACAAGTTTAGAGCCGTGAGTTCTATTCAAGTCATCTTAGAATTATGTATTCCGGTGCTTGCCATTTTCGGATTGGTAAAACTATTTAACGATTTTGAGAAAGATGAGCATAAATTAAAAGCACTTAAACTTTCAGCAGCTATTACTGGAGGTCTTGCCATATTACTATTAGTATTTAAAGGTTCATTTGATTTTGTTGGTGCTAATGATGGTTATTTTAGAAATGCTTATGGTGAATATGGTCAAGGATTTATAGACGCCATTAAATCTGATAGAAAGACTTTTTATACGCATGACACCTTGCGTACATTAATTTTAGTACTATTGTCAGCAGGAACGATTTTCATGTTTTTAAAGAAGAAACTATCTGAAGCAGTAGTAATAGGAATTTTTACAACACTCATTTTGTTTGATCTTGTAGGTGTTGATCGTCGTTACGTAAATACCGATAATTTTGTGTCTGCTATCAAAGTACAGAAACCATTTCAAGCGAATGCTGCTGATAAACAAATTTTACAAGATGATGGCCATTTTAGAGTTTGGGATATTTCAACTGAAGGTAGTAGAGCTCCATCAAAAGCAGCTTATTTTCATAATTCTTTGAACGGGTATCATGCTGCAAAGTTGAAACGTTTTGATGAATTATATGACTTCCATATTTCAAGAAATAATATGAATGTTATTAATATGCTTAATACCAAGTATATTATTGCCGAAGAGCAAGGACAAGTGTTTCCATTTGTAAACGAAGATGCTAATGGTAATGCTTGGTTTGTATCTAGATTAAAAAAAGCAGAGTCGGCGAACGAGGCGATAACATCTTTAGATAGCTTGAATACTAAGAAAGAGGCGATTTTTGAACGAATGGTTAAATTAAATGGAGTTGTTAGTAAACAACCTTTTTCGACTCAATATAAGGTAGATTCAACTGCCAGTATTGCATTAGAGGTATATAAACCTAACTATCTTAAGTATAAGTCGACAAATGATAATTCAGGTTTTGCCGTGTTTTCTGAAATGTATTACGGTAATGGTTGGGTTGCCACAATTGATGGTATAGAAGTTCCTATTCAACGAGTGAACTACGCATTAAGAGGACTTCAAATTCCAGCTGGAAATCATGAGATTATTTTTAGTTTTGAGCCAAAAGTAGTGCAGACCGGAAGCACCATAGCATTAGGAAGTACAATTATATTTGTATTACTCTTATTAGGTGGGATTTGGTTTGGTTTGCAAAATAAAGGCCGTCAATAGATTATGCATTCATAGATGAAAAAGCAAATTCTCATCATCACGTATTATTGGCCACCAGCTGGAGGTCCAGGTGTTCAACGATGGCTAAAGTTTGTGAAATATCTACCAGAATTTGGTATTGATCCTATCATTTACTGTCCAGAAAATCCAAGTTATCCTATTATAGACGAAGGCTTATTAAATGAGGTTTCTGATGCAGTTAAAGTTATAAAACACCCTATAAAAGAGCCATATAGATTCGCAAGCTTGCTTTCAAAAAAAAGTTATAAAACTATTAGTTCTGGTGTAATTCCGAAGCAAAAAAAACAATCTTTGATTGAAAAGTTAATGCTTTATGTGAGAGGTAATTTTTTTATTCCTGATGCACGGAAAAATTGGGTAAAACCTTCGACGCTTTTTCTTTCAGATTATATTAAAAGTAATTATACAGATACTGTAATTACAACTGGGCCGCCTCATAGTTTGCATCTTATTGGCTTAGCATTAAAAAAACAATTTGATATCAAATGGCTAGCCGATTTTAGAGATCCTTGGACTACAATTGGATATCATAAGCAATTGAAGTTAACCACATCTTCAAAAGCTAAGCATAGTCAGTTAGAATCTGAAGTTCTGAATACAGCCGATGAAATAATTGTTACTAGTGAAAACACTAAATTAGAATTTCAAACAAAAACGTCTCAGCCAATTTCAGTAATAACTAATGGTTACGACAGACATGATGTACAGCGTCCGTCAAAAGATAAAAAATTCACATTGTCGCATATAGGTTCTTTATTGTCAGAACGAAATCCCGAGCAATTATGGTTAGCGCTGAAAGAATTGATTGATGAGAACGTCGACTTCCGAAGCGAATTTCAGTTGAATCTAATTGGAGTTGTGAGTGAAGATGTTATGCAAAGCTTGATTGGTTTTGGGTTAGAAGCTTACGTCAATACGTTTGGGTATGTCTCTCATGAAGAGGCTATTAAAGCACAAATGTCATCAAGAATCTTATTGCTTATTGAAATTGACTCTGAGGATACTAAAGTGATTATACCAGGGAAATTATTTGAATACATGGCATCTGCATCACCAATAATAGCGGTAGGACCTAAAGATTCGGATGTAGAAACAATTTTGAAATCTACTAATACTGGTCAGTATTTTTATTACAATGACAAGACGCGAATTAAATCGCAAATTTTATCGTATTTTGAAGCATATAAATCTGATACTTTGACTGCAAATGCAATTGGGTTGGAGCAGTATAGTAGACGATCATTAACTCAACGTTTGTCTGAAATAATCTAATGGGAATTGTTGTTAATCAATCCTTGAAAAACACCATTACTACGTATTTAGGTTTCGGTATTGGAGCCATAAATGCGCTATTTCTTTATACTAATTTTATTTCTGATGAATACTATGGATTAGTGTCTTATATTCTTTCTGCTGCATATATTATGATGCCGTTAATGGCTTTTGGCGTGCATAATACTATGGTGAAGTTTTACTCAACTTTTAAGACTAAAAATTCATTAAATAGTTTTCTCACTTTAATGTTATTTATGCCTTTGTTGCTGGCAATTCCTTTAGCTATTGTTGGTTACTTTGCTCATGATGCTATAGCAGATTTTTTAGCTCAAAAAAATGAAATCGTAAGAAGTTATGTGTGGTATATTTTTTTTACAGCATTATGTTTAGCTTATTTTGAGGTTTTTTATGCTTGGATGAAAGTACAGATGCAAACAGCATTTGGAAATTTTATGAAGGAAGTATTTCATCGTGTAGGTGCAATGTTACTTTTGTTTTTGGTATACTATGAATATATCACGATTGATCAATTTTTAATTGGTATAGTTGCAGTGTATGTTGTTAGAGCTCTAATTATGATGCTCTATGCTTTTTGGAAAAGATTACCAGTGTTTAAGTTTAATAGAATTGATAAAATCGGTTCAATTTTAAAGTATTCTTCTTTAATCATTATTGCTGGATCTATTGCTACTATGATGCTAGATTTAGATAAATTTATGCTTAATAATTATTTAGATATTGAGAATGTAGCCTACTATAGTGTAGCTGTCTTTATTGCCACAGTGATAGCTGTTCCGCAACGTGCAATGCATCAAATTTTATTACCGCTGACTGCACAATTTTTAAATAACAAAAAATTTCAAGACCTCAAGAGATTATATCAACGAAGTTCGTTAACGCTTTTTATAATTAGCGGGTTTATTTTTTTACTAATTGTATTAAATATTAATCAGCTCTATAAAATTATCCCAGAGGAATTTAGTGGCGGATTGTTTGTAGTGTTTCTGATAAGTATAGCAAAACTATATGATAACTTACTTGGTAATAACAATGCCATTTTATTCAATAGTGATTATTATCGTGTTGTCTTGCTTTTTGGAATAATTCTGGCAATTATTGCAGTTGTATTAAATTTAATTCTTATTCCAATTTATGGTATTGACGGCTCGGCTTTAGCCACGTTTTTATCGATTTTTATTTACAATACGATAAAGGTCTATTTTGTGAAAATGAAATTTAATATGTTTCCTTTTACTTCGGAAACTTTAAAAGTAATAATCGTGCTGATTGTATTGGTGTTTGGATTTTATTTTTGGGAACTTCCGTTTAATCCTTATTTAAATATTCTTCTGAAGTCATTATTTATTGGAATAGTTTACGGATTTATTGTTTATAAGATGAATCTATCTGAAGACATTTCAGAAGCTGTTAATAAGTACTTAGGTATAAAGCGTTAAAAATAATATTCCTACATTAATGATTTAAAATGAGAAAGTCCCATAAGGTGCTTTGAGGCATACGGCTTATGGGACATTCTACTAACCAACCAAAATTATTATATTGTTATGAACGTGATCTAGATCTAGTGCTTCTTGAACTCTTTGAAGACGTTCTTAAACTTGCTTTTCTTGCCGAAGACTGACTTCTACTTCTTGACTGCTTTACAGTTGATGTAGATCTGTTACTTCTGTTGTTACTAGATATACGAGAATTTGATGCTTTTGGTTTTCTTGTACTCGTATTTTTTCTAATTGTTCTTGATGTCGTTTTATTATTAGACACAGTTCCTCTAGATTTGGTCACATTTCTTGAATTAGAGGAAGAAGGCCTTGCTGTTACTTGTGTATTTCTACCAGTTTTAGATGTTACCTTTCTATCAGTATTAGATCTCATTTTTGATCTAGTACTAGAATTTGGTCTTGCAATAGTTCTTGTATCTGTTTTTGATCTCGTTACTGTTTTACCATGTCTTGATCTTGTAGAGTTAGACATTGTATTTCTATCATTACCACGTCTTGTCGAAGTGTTTGCCATAGCTCTATCGCTACCACGTCGTGTTGTTGCGTCTTGTCTATAACGATCACTTATCGATGATCCTCTACGTCCTGTTGTAGCGGCTGTTCCGCGACGACTTCCAACTCTTACAGGTTGTCTATAGTTGTCTCTATATGGTCTATAATAAGTATGTCTAACTGGCGTATAGTACTGTCTGTAAGGTCTAGCATATACGATACAGTAATTAACTGGAGGGATTACATAATACGTATGCCATGGTCTGTAAACATAAGCTCTATTATAAATGTTTATAAAGCCTGAACAGTGTGAAAATACGCGATTTCTGTTATAGTGTACAAATAATCCACCTACTCGAGCTACACGTCCCCAACTGTTATAATGAATATTGACATTTCCAGCTTGAGAGATACGACCGTAATAGTCATAATATATAGGTGTGTTTTCTATTTGAATGATAGCTCCAAAATCGTCATACTGAACATAAGGATTATAATCAAATCCAGTATTGAAACTAATAGATACGTTAGGGGAATTAAAACCTACATTAACGTTTGGACCATAGTTAGGCATATAAAAATCAAACTGTCCATCAGGAAAGATTGAAAACTCAATACCATCAACCGTAAATATGAAAGAATTGCCATAACCTCTAACATAGTTGCGTAATGATTTTGATTCTACTGTGCTGGTGGTTGTTGCGTTTACTGTTGTTCCTACTAGGAGCAATACAGCAAAAATTGATAATATTCGTTTCATAATATAAGGGTGTTTTTTGATTACACTTTTATTTAAACAATTAGCGTGCCAAAAAAATATTTAATAACAATGCGTTGTTTATGAGTGAGTTTAAAGCTATTTACGAAAAACCCCGAAGGCTTGGGGAAGCGTTTCGGGGTTTTATATATGTTCACCTATTTTAAGTGAACAACCAACCAAAAAAATCAAGATCGTTTTAACGTTTACGTTTTTTATTCTTTTTGTGTTTTTTTATTTTTCCATTTTTACGGTAGTAATAATAGTCATCGTCATAATCATCATCGTCAAAATCATCATCATAATTATGTCCACCATAACCATATCCAACGCCACAGTTTAGATCAGCATTATTATGGTTTACAATCCCATTTATGTGTACAATTTCTCCCCAACGGTTATAATTAACTTTTAATCCTCCAACTTGACGAAGCAAACCGTTACCTCTTTGGTAGCTCATGTAAACAGAGCCAGCACGTTTAATTCTGCCTCTTCTATCATAATTGATAAATACATTACCAATTCGTCTCACTTTACCACTGTTATCATGGGTGATTATTACACCTCTAGCTCTAGGAGTAGCATATTGAACTCGGCCAAGACTTCCTGGAGCTCCATGGGTAGTGTTTATAGAATTTCTACGAGTTCTAGTGTGTCTGTAATAGACTTCAGAAACATTGTTTTCGAATTCTGTGTTGAAATCGAAGCTTCCGTCAGGAAAAATTAAAAATTCTACACCACGTTCAATGAACACTATTGGTTCTGAAAAACGATAGCGTGCATTATTATAATCTTCCCCATTTAAAACAACATGCCCTGTTGTTGTCGCTGTAGCAGATGTGATACCTATCAACATCATCGCTAAAAAAAGTACTTGCTTTTTCATAATTTATAGGTTTTTAGATTTGCCTTTGTTTCTAACTCGTTTAGAAACTTATTGGCTTACGCTATTGATATTGACTTAACCAATATGTGTGCCAAAAAAATCAAATCACTGATTATCAGTAGTTTGATTTTGTTTTTTTATAATTGATTTGATTTCTGTTTTTTATGCTTACGATTAGAGCTCATATTTTTTTATTATTTTTATCAGAAGACTAACTAGTTCTATATGACAAATCAATCGTTGCAGAATTTTGAAGGGCTTAATCAGTGTCCTAATTGTGATAAAGCTCTAAAAGAAGATTATGAATTTTGTCCTCATTGTGGTCAAAAAGTAAACGATGAATTAACAATTGGCGTGTTATTTTATAATACGATAAGTAATTATTTTTCCTTTGATGCACGTTTCTTAAAGAGCTTTTTTCCATTACTCTTGAAGCCAGGATATTTGGCGAGAAAGTTTTTAGAAGGTAAACGATTGTTATTTTTACATCCTGCTCAAATGTATTTATTCATTTCAGTAATCTTCTTTTTTGTAATCTCATTTAGCGCTAGAGAATTAGTTCAAGAAGCTGATAGTATAAATAAAGAAGTTGTAAAGTATACTCCAAAAAAAACAATTTCTAATGATTCAATTGATAAGCATAAAATAGATGTTAAAGCTTTAGATTCTACTCAAATTGCTAACATAATGAAGCCTATTAAGGACAATCAACAAATTATAGGGCTTAAAGATGAAGATTTGAAGCTTGCAGATTCATTAATTAAAGCACAAAATGCGAACCCTCGCAACCTTAAAACTTCATGGGATTTTGACAAAGAAAAAGTAGACTCTTTAGTGGCATCTGGTGCAGATAAAGAAGTCATTTATAAAGAGATGGGAATGTCTGACGATGCAGGATTTATTCAACGTCGTTTTTTTGCTAGAATGCTCAATTTAGTTGAAGGCAAAGGTGCTGGGGCAGTAGTTCAGGCTTTTTTTGATAGTATTCCAATTTCTATGTTTTTCCTGTTACCATTATTTGCTTTAATTTTAAAAATCTTCTACTACAAGAAAGGAAAATATGCGCATCATTTAGTGTTTAGCTTTTACTTTTTTTCATTCTTGTTTACTGTATTCAGTATTTTGTTCGCTGTAAATAGATTTATCTATGATATCCCAGATTGGATAGATTGGCTTATCGCTGTATCAACCTATTTCTATTTCTTTATAGCACTTAAGCGCTTTTATGAGCAGCATTGGTTTTGGACTTGGTTTAAAAGCGGTGTAATTACCTTTGTATTTATTTTGTTTGTGATACCAACAGCTGCAGGAATAATGTTGGCTTTCTCATTTTTAACGTCTTGATTTAGAGCTTCTCATTCAAGAATTGCCCAGTGATAGAAGCTTTATTTTTTGCCAATGCTTCAGGAGTCCCATGTGCTACTAACTCTCCACCACGGATGCCTCCTTCAGGACCTAGATCGATAATGTAATCAGCGCATTTTATCAAATCGAGGTTATGTTCTATAACTAATATTGAGTGCCCTTTTTCGATTAAAGCTTGAAAGGATTTTAATAATTTTTGGATGTCATGAAAATGTAAACCAGTAGTTGGTTCATCAAAAATAAATAGTGCATTATTACTCTTAGAACCTTTACCAAGGAAAGAGGCAAGCTTAATACGTTGTGCTTCTCCACCAGAAAGCGTAGAAGAGCTTTGTCCTAAAGCTACATATCCTAAACCAACATCTTGTAGTGGTTGCAGCTTGTTTTTAATTTTGGTGACATTGTGTTTATCAAAGAAACTAATAGCATCATCGATGGTCATAGTTAAAATATCATCAATATTCTTGCCTTCATAAGTTACTTCTAAAACATCTTTCTTGAAACGTTTCCCATTACAGGTCTCACAGGTTAAATGTACATCTGCCATGAACTGCATTTCAATAGTCACTTCACCATCTCCTTTACAGGTTTCGCATCGTCCACCATCTACATTAAAACTAAAATGCTTGGCTTGGTAATTTCTAATTTTACTCAATTTTTGATTAGAAAATAAAGCCCTTATATCATCATAAGCTTTGATATAAGTCACAGGATTAGATCTTGATGAACGACCAATGGGGTTTTGATCTATAAATTCTATATGTTTGATGTTGGCAAAATTCCCTTTTAATTCTGTAAACTGTCCAGGTTTATCACCAAATCCGGTTAACTTTTTTTGTAGAGCAGGAAACAAAATCTTTTTTACTAAAGTACTTTTTCCACTTCCCGAAACGCCAGTAATTACAGTAAGCATATCTAAGGGAAAGGTCACATCTATATTTTTAAGATTGTGTTCTCTAGCACCAATGATTTCTATATGATACTTTGAAGTTCTTCGTTTTTTAGGGATTTCAATTTTTAAACTTTCATTTAAATATTGAGCTGTTAAAGAGTTTGATTTTAGAATATCAGAAAACGTTCCTGTAGCAACAACTTCACCACCAAAAGTTCCGGCTTCAGGTCCAATGTCAATGATTTCGTCTGCCGCTTTCATTATGTCCTCATCATGTTCAACTACAATTACAGTATTTCCTAAATCCCGTAATGCAAGCAGAACTTTGATAAGTTTTTCGGTATCTTTTGGGTGTAATCCTATACTTGGTTCATCTAAAATGTACATCGATCCCACTAAGCTACTTCCTAATGACGTTGCTAAATTTATACGTTGGCTTTCACCTCCTGAAAGTGTATTAGACTTTCTGTTAAGCGTTAGATAATCAAGCCCGACATTGCTTAAAAATGATAATCTATTATTGATTTCTTTGAGTAGACGCTTAGCGATTGTTGTGTCGTAGTCATCTAATTCTAATTGCTTGAAAAATGACGCTAATTTATCTAATGACATTTCTACCAAATCAGTAATAGTTACATTATTAATTTTTACATAATTTGCTTCTTCTCTTAGTCGTTTTCCTTTACAAACTGTACATTTCGTTTTGCCTCTATAACGAGATAGCATGACGCGATTTTGAATTTTATAGGCTTTAGATTCTAATTCGGTAAAGAATGTATTCAAGCCTTCAAAATAGCTGTTACCATCCCAAATCAATTGTTTTTGCTGTTCAGAAAGTTCAAAAAATGGTTTGTGAATAGGAAAATCGAATTTATGAGAATTATTAACCAATTGATCACGATACCAACTCATACTTTCACCTCGCCATGGGAAGATTGCATTATCATACACCGATAATCCTGTATTAGGAATTACTAAATCTTCATCTATACCAATTACATCACCATAGCCTTCACATTTTGGGCAAGCACCATAAGGGTTGTTAAAACTAAATAAATGTGGATTAGGTTCTAAAAAAGTCATTCCATCCAACTCAAAACGGTTATTAAACTCTGCTCTGTTGGTGTCTGATAATGATTCTATGATACATGTTCCTTTTCCTTCAAAAAATGCGGTTTCGATAGCATCTGCTAACCGATTGTAAAAATCATCTTCCTGCTTTACAATAATTCTATCTACTACTAAGTAAACATTAGTTTTGATTTGCTTCTCTATAGCATCTTCAATTCTTAAGACCTCCTGTTTATATTGTATTCGTGCATAACCTTGTTGTTTTAGAACATTAAGTTTGTCTTGCATTGTTCGACCTTCTTCAAGTATGATAGGAGAGAGAAGCAGCAATTTTTCACGTTCATCATATGTTTTGACGAAATCTAAAACATCTTTAGTATGGTGTTTTTTTACCAATTTTCCTGAAATAGGAGAGTAGGTTTTACCAATCCTTGCATATAAAAGTTTTAGATAGTCATAAATTTCTGTTGTTGTTCCTACGGTAGAACGAGGATTGGTACTATTCACTTTCTGTTCTATTGCAATAGCTGGAGCAATGCCTTTGATAAGATCAACTTTTGGTTTGTTAAGCCTGCCTAGAAATTGACGTGCATAACTCGATAAGCTTTCTACATAACGTCGCTGTCCCTCTGCATATAATGTATCAAACGCCAAACTTGACTTTCCAGAACCTGATAAGCCAGTGATTACCACTAGTTTATTCCTTGGAATCACAACATCAATATTTTTTAAGTTATGTAATTTTGCACCTTTTATAATGATGTTTTCTTTAGGATTGAGGTCTAGAATGTTACTGTTCATAGGTGTTTTGACGAATAAGAATGTGCAAAGATACGCCTTTTATAGAAGCTTAAAAAACAGATTATTGTTCATTAAAATGTTAAAGTTTCGTAATTTTTTTTGGAATTTCGGAATGATTGTTGTTATATTTGAGAACATAAACAGTTAAAATCGAGTTGCCTATACCATAAGATTACTTTAAAATTTAACCCCAAGCTAAGATTAAATTCTTTGCCCTTAAAGTAATTATTATGAGACACGAACTTATCACGGACGCTGTTTTAGTTAAGAACTACATGAATGGAGACGAAAGTGCTCTATCTGTCCTTATCCACAGACACAAACAAAAAATTTACAGTTTTATTTATTCAAAAGTCTTTGATAAAGATGTTACTGAAGATATATTTCAGGATGCATTTATTAAGGTTATTAAGAATTTGAAACTAGGGAAATACAATGAAGAGGGTAAATTCTTGCCTTGGGTAATGCGAATTTCACATAATTTAGTGATTGATCATTTCAGGAAAAACAATAGAATGCCGAAGTTTGATAACTCTGGAGATTTCAATATCTTTTCTGTGTTAGGTGATTCGTCATTAAATGCTGAAAAGAAATTAATAAAGGATCAAGTAGATTGTGATTTAAGACGTATCATAGAAGAACTTCCTGTAGACCAAAAAGAGGTGTTAATAATGCGTATGTACAAGGATATGAGCTTTAAAGAAATCTCAGATAGAACGGGGGTTAGCATTAATACCGCTTTAGGTAGAATGCGTTATGCACTCATTAATTTGAGAAAGGTAATTGATAAGAATAATATTGTTTTAACAAACTAAATACAATAAGTTAAGTTTTGTTGCGTTAATGAGGTAATAACAAACTAAAAAACGTAAAATGGCAAAACTTTACTCAGAATGTCCCCAAAAACAAAACAACCTCAATCCAAAAGAAGAAACTATAGATTTTCTTCTAAATTATTCTAAGGCTTTAAGTGTTATACATTGTAATAATTTGAAGTTTGAAGCACTTCAAAACTAAATTTGAAAAAATCCTGAATAGTTAGTCTTCAGGATTTTTTTTTATTTCTTATTGACATAATAATCTTTTAAAACAGAGGCTCTTCCAATGGTTTTGGTGATAATATCATTGTCTAAATCCCATCCTCTGGCTGGCGAATATTCTCTTCCATACCAAATGATCTGAAGGTGTAAATCATTCCATAACTCTTTTGGAAATAATCGTTTAGCATCTTTTTCGGTCTGTACTACATTTTTTCCGTTAGTTAAGTTCCAGCGATACATCAAGCGATGTATATGTGTGTCTACTGGAAATGCAGGAATTCCAAAAGCTTGAGACAATACAACAGCAGCAGTTTTATGACCAACAGCAGGAAGCGCTTCTAGATCTTCATAAGTTTTTGGAACTTTTCCATTGTGTTTATCTATTAAAATATGTGATAAGCCATAAATTCCTTTACTTTTCATTGGAGATAAACCTACTGGTTTTATGATGTCTCTTATTTCTTCAATTGAAAGTTTAATCATATCATAGGGATTGTCTGCCTTTTCAAATAGTAACGGTGTAATTTGATTAACACGAACATCAGTACTTTGAGCCGATAATAATACAGCTATAAGCAAAGTATATGGGTCTTTATGCTCTAAAGGAATAGGAATTGTTGGGTACAATTCATTTAACGTTCTTATTATAAAATCTACTTTCTCTTGTTTGGTCATTGTCGTATATTTGATAAACTCATTTTAATAGCAAAAATAAGCAATATGAATACATTAAAAGCTGGAGATAAAGTTCCAAATTTTACAGTTAACGATCAGGATGGGAATCCAATATCGCTTTCAGATTATAAAGGAAAAAAGTTAGTTGTATTTTTCTACCCAAAAGCAAATACACCTACATGTACAGTAGAAGCATGTAATTTGGGTGAAAATTATAAAGCTTTACAAGATGCAGGTTATGAGATTTTGGGTGTAAGTGCTGATTCTGAAAAACGCCAATCTAATTTTAAAAATAAGTTTAGTTTCCCTTATCCTTTACTTGCAGATACCGAAAAAGAAGTGATAAATGCCTTTGGTGTTTGGGGACCTAAAAAATTTATGGGACGCGAGTTTGATGGCATTCATCGTATCACATTTTTAGTTGATGAAAATGGTGTTGTTACTCGTGTTATTGATAAAGTAAAAGCTAAAATTCATTCAGATCAAATTTTAGAAGAATAATACCTTCAATAGTTTAAAAAAAAGAAACGCATGTTTAATGTTTAACTTGCAGCTTCTTTTTTATTTATGTAATAACTTTTATTCTCCTAAATGAATTTGCTCAGTCTCGCAACCAAAGAGACTTTTTTCTTTAATTAGGTTAGATACACCTTCAGGGAGCATAGTTTCCCATCCATCTTCACCATTGGCAATCATTTTCAATACAGTTCTTGAAAAAACAGATAAAATCGATTCGTCATAGTCTGTAATATCAACTACTTTACCATTGTATTTAAAGAATTTATATAATTCTTTCATTCTAGGATGTACTTTCAAGTTTTCACTATCTGTAAGTGTACCATCATCATTTTGCATTGGATATAAGTACACTCTTAAATCTTTAAAGAATAATTTTCCAAAGGCTTCTAAAATACCACCACTTAAATGACGGTAATATTTCTCATCAAAAATATCTACTAAGTTGTTTACGCCCATTGCTAATCCCATACGTGCTTTAGTATATTGAGAGAAATATTCTACAAGCTTATAATATTCTTGGAAATTAGATATCAAAACGGTTTGCCCAAGAGAACATAATAAACGAGCACGATCCATAAAATCTTGTTCGTCAATTTCGCCTTCGGCTCTCAGATTTGATAATGTAATTTCGAAAATTACCTGAGTTTTGTCGCTATCAACTTTATTTTCTTTAATGAACATTTCATAAGATTTCTTATACATGTCCATATTTACTTTGGTAACAGGTCTGAAGCTACCACGAAGTGCTAAAATATTTTTCTTGTAAAGGACTCTTGCTGGCAATACATTATTTCCATCTGGAGCAAACATTACGGCATCTGTCATACCATTTTTCACCAATTGCAAACTCATTAGACGATTATCTACGTCTTCAAATACTGGGCCTGAAAAATTAATAGTATCAATTTCTACTTGATCTTTATGCAAATGGTCATATAAATAACGAAGTAATTTTCTAGGTTCGTTATATTTATAGAAGGCACCATAAATTAAGTTTGTACCTAAGATACCAAGTGTTTCTTGCTGTAATCTTGCATCATTTTCTTTAAAGCGAATGTGTAAAACAATTTCATTATAACCTTGGTCTGGATCCACTTGGTATTTAATTCCTACCCAACCATGACCTTTGTATTTTTTTGCAAAATCAATTGTAGCTACTGTATTAGCATAGGCAAAGAACATTTTGTTAGGATGTACTTCTCTTTTAATACGTTCTTCTACGAGGTTGACTTCATGGTTAAGCATTTTACGAAGTCGTGCTTCAGTGACATAACGTTTATCGTCTTCAATACCATAAATAGCATCACTAAAGGCTTTATCATACGCAGACATTGCCTTTGCAATTGTTCCTGAGGCTCCACCAGCTCTAAAGAACTGACGAACAGTTTCTTGACCAGCACCAATCTCAGCAAAGGTTCCGTAAATATTTTCATTTAGGTTAATGCGTAAGCATTTCGTTTTTAACGAAGGAATTTCTTCAAACTCTTTATCTCCTTTTAAGGTTATTTCCATCTTGTATATTGGGTTTGTCTACTATACAAAGGTATTAAAATAGGAGGTTAAACTAAAAAAATAAGTTCTATTTTTGCATCAA
This sequence comes from Psychroserpens citreus, assembly GCF_055686305.1. Taxonomy (NCBI): domain Bacteria; kingdom Pseudomonadati; phylum Bacteroidota; class Flavobacteriia; order Flavobacteriales; family Flavobacteriaceae; genus Psychroserpens; species Psychroserpens citreus. The sequence continues at coordinate 3,375,971 of NZ_CM145999.1, read as the reverse complement.
GTTTATTTATCAATTGAAAGTTACATTTTTAGGCACAGGCACATCTCAAGGCATTCCAGTAATTGGAAGTGATCATCCTGTATGCTTAAGTAACAATCCGAAAGACAGACGATTACGAGTTTCTGTGCTAGTAGAATGGGATGATTATACATATGTTGTAGATTGTGGGCCAGATTTTAGACAACAAATGTTACGTGCAAATTGTAGTAAAATTGATGGTATAGTTTTTACACATGAGCATGCCGATCATACCGCTGGATTGGATGATATCCGGCCGTTCTATTTTCGACAAGGAGACATTCCGTTTTATGCACACAAGCGTGTTTTAAGTGAATTGTCTAAACGGTTTAACTATATTTTCACAACTGAAGATAAATATCCAGGAGTACCAAGTGTTATTCAGTATGAAATAAAAAACGAACCTTTTCTCCTCGGAAATTTAACTGTAGTGCCAATTAATGGCTATCATCATAAATTACAAGTTTTTGGATATCGCTTTGATGATTTTGCTTATCTCACTGATATGAAAACAATAGCAGATGAGGAAATTGAAAAGCTTAAAGGGGTAAAGGTGCTTGTGGTAAATGCATTAAGAGAACAAGAACATTTGTCTCATTTTAATTTAGAAGAGGCTTTAGCTTTTATCGAAAAAGTACAGCCTAAAAGTGCTTATTTAACACATATAAGTCATTATTTAGGTTTTCATGATGAGGTACAACAAAAATTGCCAGATAACGTTTATTTGGCTTATGACAACTTACAAATAGAATTATAGATATGAAGAATAGAATTTTTATGTACTTGTTTATTTTCACATTATTACTTGTGATTTTTCAATTCGTGAATTCAAAGAATATTATTGAAAGTTATGATCAACAACTTACAAGCTATAAAGAGAAGAATGCTCAACTCAAAGATTCAATTCGAGTTATTCAAGATCAAAAAGTTGAGGATATCTATACCTTTAGGTTTGATACCAATGATGCTGCGATGACGCATTGGGAAAATAGAGGGTTTAGAATTTCTGAGTTTATTCCAGTAATAGAAGATGCTTTAATTAGTTTTAATGACTATGATACTGAAGACCATCCATTAGTACCATTTGCTTCCATGTCTGGTGAGAAAATGCGTATTGATCAAATTAGAATGCTCAATCATAAATGGATTATTATCAATTTTACCGATGGAAAGTATTTTGGAGAAATGTTATTGGCTTATGATATGGATGATAAAGGAAACCTAACTTTTAGTGAATTAGGTTCATTATTGTATCAGCCTTAGATTATTGTTGTTCTAACCATTCAGTTCTAGAAATGCTATATACATTATAGATATCATCTACAAGTTTTTCGAAAGTCATTCCATTTTTCTTAGCAACAATTTCAGAACCAATATTATCCACATGCATCATAGATATGAGGTTGTTGCTTAATTTGTGGCTAAAACAAAAATTTTTACATTTTATGGCAGCCTCACGAGCATAACCTTGTCCCCAATATTTTGGTAAAATAGAATATCCTATTTCTAAACGCTCTTCATCTTCAACAGTTTGTATTAGTAGCCCAGCTTGACCTATAAATTCACTAGTAGTATTATCAATAAGCGCATTCATGCCACCTAATCCGTTATCGTATCGATGAAATACTTTCTTGAACCAAAATTCACATTGTTCATGTTGTGACAGTCCAGGAGGCATTCCAAGAAATTTATCTACATGTTTTTCCTTAAATAGAGGTAGCCATGTATTAAAGTCATCAGCAGTGACTAATCTGAAATTTAAACGTTCTGAGGATTCACCTGTTAGAAGGTATTTCATAATTAGTTGATAATCTTAAATGAATCCATAAACACCGAAACTCTTTCATCTGGAACACCAAGATACGTATTCGTATAAACTCGATTATCTCTTTTGAAAATTTGTCCTAAAATCATACCTTTTATACCTTTAGATAAAGCAACTTCTTTAGGCTGTAAAACGAAATATATGCCATTTAAATCTCCATTAACGATTGGTTCTTTATAATCTAATTCAAAATTACTAGACATTCCATACACATAATTTGATACTGATTGCTCTAAAAATTCTTTATCTGGCATTGCTTTGATAGCTTCACCAGGAGCATCAAAGTACTCAACAGAGAAAATTTTATTTGGACCTAACGTAGATCTGTAAGCAAATACTTGAAATTTGTCGACTCCAATTTTATTATCCTGTATACTTAAAACTGGCTCTGTTGGAAATTTAGCAACAAACTTCCCTTGTTTTGAAGCATAAGCTCCAGAAGTAGTTAGATAGATATCGTTGTCATTTTTGCAGGAGGATATACAAATAATGAGGCATATTAACGTGAGTAATTTAAGTTTCATAAATCATAGTCTTTTTTTTAGCCAACTTCTAAATTCATAGAAATTTTGTGGTGCTACACCATGTCCAACTGGAAATTCTGAATAGGTGTGTTTAATATTGAGATTATCTAAAAATTGAGGAGCTTTTCTAGCCCAGTCTACAGGAATAACTTGATCTACGCTTCCGTGAGAACAATAAAAATCTAAATGAGAATAATCTTTGTCTTTAAAGTTGCTATCCATCATATCTTCACTAATATAACCACTTAGTGCCACAATGTTTTTGACTTTTTCAGGGTAAGTCATTGCTACTGCGTAGCTCAAAATTGTACCTTGACTAAAGCCTAATAATGAAACTTTGGTTTTGTCTACTGGGTATTTGTTACAAGCTTCATCAATAAATGCTGCAATCTTGTCTCGTGATCCTATGGCCTGTTCTACGTCATTCCATTTGTTCTGTTGAGCATCAAAATTTATAGCATACCAGGCATTTCCATAAGGTTGCATTGGATGTGGTGCACGAACTGAAATAATGAATAGTTCTTCAGGAAGTTCTTGAGCAAAAGAAAACAAATCATTTTCATCGCTTCCATAACCATGGCACATGATAAGTAATGGAGCATTTTCTTTTAAAGATGATGGTCTCGTAATGTGGTGTAGAATCATAGATTATTGTCCAATAGATGCAAATAGTTTTTGGAAAAAAGGGCCTAGCATTGGAACTTCATTCATTTTCTTGCCAACCGCACCAAAGATTCCGTAGAGAAATAAAACAATAAAGAATATCCAAAAAGACACTGAAACCATCCAGCTATCAAATGCTCCTATAAAATAACCAAGTAACATTTGTAATAACCATAACCCTAAAGCTTGACGAACATGAAACGAAACTAAAGGATTTCGAACTTCACGATTCATAAAAAAGGCAATTAGTGTTCCGATAAGTGTGATATAAGCGACAATAGCTAAACTATCATTATTACCTTTTGATGTGTTTTCCATAGTTTTAATTTAATATCATTTGATTATTTGAAATAATCCCATAAACGGTTCCTTTTAATTCGTATCCTTCAAACAAGGCATTTTTTGATCTCGAAAAGATGTGTTCTTTTGTAAATGTAAAACGATCATTAGGGTTGAATAATGTTAGATTTGCAACATTCCCTATATTGATTGAAGTACTATTAATATTAAATCGATCTTTTCCTCTAGTTAATAATTCTACAGTTTTTTTAATTGTAAATATAGAGTTTAAAGCTCCAAATGCACTTTCCAGTCCAATAGTACCATACATTGCATGATCAAATTCTATCTTTTTGTCTTCAATGTCTATAGGATTATGATCTGTAGTTATCATGTCTATTGTACCATCTTTAACTGCCTCAATGAGTGCGTCAATGTCCTTTTGTGTTCTTAAAGGGGGAAGCACTTTAAAATTGGTGTTAAATGTTTTTAGTTGCTCATCAGTAAATATAAGATTATGTATGGCTACACTACAGGTTACATCTAACTTCTTTTGTTTCGCAGCTCGTATAAGCTCTACAGATTTTGTAGTAGATATTGTAGGAATATGCAATTTTCCTTCGGTATACTCTAGAATAAATAAGTCTCTTGCAACTTGTAACTCTTCGGCTAAGGCTGGATTGCCTTTAAGACCGAGAGAAGTACTCGTTACATTTTCATTCATAACTCCTAAGCCGCTAATCTGTGATTCCTGCGGAAATGAGCACACCAACCCATTAAAATTACTTGCATATTGCAATGCGAGTTTCATCAAATTTGGATTTGTAATAGGATGTTGATAATCATAAAAAGCAACAGCTCCAGCAGTTTGCATGTCGAACATTTCCGCTAACTCTGTTCCGTTACTACGTTTAGTTACTGCTCCAATAGGATAAAGGCTTACGGCATGGTTTGAAGCTTTAGATTTTAAAAAAGTAATATCGGCATATGAATCAATAACTGGATTAGTATTTGCATTTACTGCAACAGACGTAAATCCAGATCGTGCAGCTGTATCAAGTCCGTTATTTATAGTTTCACGTTCTTCATAGCCAGGCTCACCAAAACTCACACTACTATCAAACCAGCCTTGTGACACATGAAGGTTATCTGATCGTATTTCTTTGTAATTTTTTGAATTTTGTATGCGTTTCGAAATATGAGAAATCGATCCTTTTTCTATTAGAATATCAACGGTTTGATTGTGAAAATCGCTTTTAGGGTCAACTATAGTGGCAGATTTTACAAGTACGTTCATTTTAGATATTTTAAGATGAGCATTTCAATGATTAAGAAAATCAATGCAAAAATAACAAACCATTTCCATAGTTCGTTAACATTTGTAGCACTTTTAATCTCGCTTATTGCCGACGCTACTGAATTATCGACAGTAGTATTTGGAATGAGCTGAACATCAAAGTAATTAAGGTTACTTTCATCTCGGTTAAAATTAAAACTTAAATTTTTAAGGAATGCATCTTTATTTTGTACTGAAATAATACCTGCAACATTAGGATAAGTATTAGTAGTTAGCTCTACTTTATTATCATAAGTTTGTTGCAATGGGATTACAGAATTCTCTCCTTTAACTAAGGTGAGAATATCATCTTGTTGCAGTTTTGTTGCTATATCTATTGTGTTTTCTTTTCCAATGGTATAAAATAAGTCCCCAGTTTTTAGACTTTGCTTTCCAATATTGTATAGAATTGGAACTATAAGCGGTGAATTTTTAAAATTTGAGTTTTCAGTATGTAATGCTGCAGATAACCTATAGACATTTCCAGATTGTGACAAAAATGACATGCCGTCTTCATAACTCAAAACAGAAGCAACACTATTGGTAGCATTAGGATAAAATGAATTTACTTTTGGATATTGAAAATTGTTGACACGTTTGTCAAAAACATTGATTAATAATGGGTGAGAAAAATTAATGTCAGTTATTTTCTTTTCAGTAGTATTAGATAGTGTAAAACTCGACAGTCCATATTGCGCAAATACTTGATTATAATTATTTAAATTGATGTTATTTGAAGGGATAATTAAGATTGAACCACCATTATTTGTAAATGCTTTTAGCGCAGTAGACAATGAATTAGGAATATCATTTAACTCATTTAACACAATCAAATTTTGTTGCTCTAATATATTATAATTTAAAGTATTTAAGGTTGTTGAGATATATTCAAATTCATCATTTGCATAGAGTTTTTGAAGATAAGCATCGTCTGCTTCATTGATTACTAATACTTTTATTTTTTCGCGTTGATCAATATTAAAATACATGGTATTGTCATATTGAAGATTCCGGTCTTCTACAACTATTTTGCCATTAAATACAGTATTTACTGGTATTGTGAAATTTGTTAAAGCTTCATCAATAACGTTTACTGATGCCTTGGCTATAAGTTTATCATTGTTATAAAGTGACACAGGAAGAGTTTCGATAGCGCTACCTTGATTTTTTATGCGAACTGTAAGCTCTAAATTTTCAACCGTAGTTTTAGAAATGTAAACACTGTCTATTGCGATATTATTCTGGTTTGTAGGTAGTAGTTGTACTAATTTTATAGTAACTAAGCTGTCATTAGTTGCAGTTATGTTTTGATTTTTTTGTTGAAAATCAGAAACTAGAACTAAATTTTTAATTGCACTTTCATCATTAGAAAACATTTGTGTTCCTTTCAAAATAGCAGCATCGTAGGTCAATTGATTTGGTGAGTGTTTTAATTGAATGAGATCATTTTTAACCGCTTTGATACTTGTGTTGTTGAAATTAACGTCATTAGTAAAAATAGAAATTTGTTCATTCTCGTCTACATTTTCAAGGATGTCTTGTATAGCAGAATTTAATAAACTTCCGTTAGTACTTGGTGATTGCATACTGAAGGAGTTGTCTAAATAGATTACTGTTTCACTCTTAGTATTAAAACTATCAGAATTTGATATGTATGGCTGTGCAAATGCAATAATAGTACAAGCTAATAGAAGTAATCTCGTGATCAAAGTAAGCCATTTTTTTAGCTGAGAACTTTTCCGAGTTTGAATAGTAAGCTCTTTTAAAAACTGAACATTGGTAAAGGCTTCAGTTTTAAATTTTCTAAGTTGAAATAAATGAATAATAATAGGAATAATAAGCAGAAATAGTGCGTAAAGAAGTTCTGGGTGTTTAAACTGCATTCCTATTTTTGGGATTGTTTTTGTTAGAAATCAAATATAGAAAATGATATGCGATTAGTAGCGCATGCTTTTGAGAATTTTAACGTTTTATGGTTTCTTAGCAGAAAAAGAAGTAATCTTTCATGGCTAGCATTTGTTGTGCTTTGAAATATGTTTTAATCTCAATTTGAGATTCTGGGTTAGCAACTGTAACAATACTTTGAGGAGTAGTTAAGTTTTGTAGATGTTCAAAACTGTATAATAATTCATCATAGATATGTTTGCCAATTTTTTTTGGATTATCACATATCCAAGTAAATTTCACATTCTTTTCTTTTAGTAACGTCGCCACTTTTTTACCTTTTTGCCCAGCTCCCCAGACTGTTAATGGTCTAGATGTGTCAAAATCTAATTCTAAAAAGTAATCAAGCTTGAGTTCTAGGAAATGATTCTCAGCATAGTGCTCATCTATTCTTGAAGCTCTTGTGCTATAATCTCTCCAATAATGTAAAACAGATTGACTAGGAATACATTTGATCTGGTGTTTATAGCAACGGAAAGTCAAATCATAATCTTCGGGATAGCGATTAGGCATAAAGCCGCCAATAGCTTTAAGATCGTCTCGATGTAGCATCCAACTAGGAGATGGGATGACACATTCTTTATAAATTTCAGAGTAATTAAGTCCTTGACGTGTCAAGTTGTTGAGCCAAGACTCATATTTTGCATAACCATCTCCTATACCTTTGGCGCTAAAGTATTTCACTAGTCCCAAAGCAATGTGTTCTGGTCCATAGCGCTTTAAGTCTTTTAGCATTGTGCTTAGCTTTTTAGGATGCATAATGTCATCACTATCCATTCTTGTAATATAGTTTCCAGAACTTTCGAAATAGGCTAGACGCAAGGCTTCTATGATACCATATTTATTGTTTTTAAATACTTTTATGCGTTTATCATTTTCCGCGAAAGCGTTAACAATAGAATAGCTGTTATCTGTTGAATGGTCATCAACAATCAATAACTCCCAGTTTTGATAATCTTGGTCAATAATAGAGTTTAGACATTCGGTTAGGTACAGTTCTGTGTTCTTAAAGGGAATGAGTATACTTATTAATTCTTGCTTCATTTTATAAAAATAACCTTTTAACAAAACCTTTGCTAAATTAGTTAGAGCAGATTGTAATTTTGTGTTCTATACATCCAAATCCCTTTAATTAATTATGATGACACGTATTATATCTATTATTTTGCTAAGTGTTTTATTAGTGGCGTGTGGTTCTTCTAAAGATAGTATTGATGATTTAGCAACTACAAATCCAATTGTGACAAAAATTAATTTGTCTGCAATTGTCAATGATAAAGCTCCAGTGAGTATAGATCCAGGTCGTTTTAAAAAGCACATCGTAATATATAGATTGCCTCGCGTGATTCAAGGGTCTTACGAAGTTGATGATTTTGGAAGATATATTGATGATTTTAAAGCCTTTGATTATGAAGGTAATGAAATGGCAGTAGATAAAATTGATGCCAATTCATGGCGTATAAAAAACGCAACTCAATTGGACAAGATTACCTATTTGGTGAATGATACTTTTGACGAAGAAAAGAGCAATAATTTTAGAGAAGGTAATGCACCATTTTCTCCTGGAGGAACTAATATTGAACCTGATAATTATGTGCTAAATTTGCATGGTTTTATTGGATATTTTGATGTCTTAAAGAATGCTCAGTATACTATAGATATTACAGCATCTACAGATTTTGAGCGAACTTCTGCTTTGCAGCAAATAAAGAGTACTATTAGTGCTGATGGCTCACAAACAACAACCTCATATTTTGCGCCTCGTTATTTCGATGTTACAGATAACCCAATGATGTATGGGAAATTAGATGTTGAAGAATTTATGGTGGGCAACATAAGCATTGTGTTAAGTGTGTATTCTCCAAATAAAAAACACACCGCAGATAGTCTTAAGGAAACAGTGTACACTATGATGGAAGCTCAGAAAAGATATTTGGGAGATATAGATAGTACGCAACGTTATGACATATACTTGTACTTATCTGATGGAAGTGATGACGCTCCAATAGGTTATGGGGCTTTAGAACACCATACTTCTACAGTTGTTGTGTTACGAGAAGGAGCAAGCAAAGAAGCCCTAGCTAAGTTAATTATTGATATTGTTTCTCATGAGTTTTTTCATATTGTAACTCCATTGACTGTACATTCAGAAGATGTGCACTATTTTGATTATAACAACCCTACATTTTCGAAACATCTTTGGATGTATGAAGGTGTTACTGAATATTTTGCTCAGCACTTTCAAGTATGTGAAGGCTTAGTAGATATACAAACCTATTGTACAACAATTGATGAACAGATTTTGATATCTAAAGGATATGATGATAGTATGAGTTTTACCGAAATGAGTGAAAACATATTAGAACAGCCTTATGCTGCCGCATATATCAATGTTTATCAAAAAGGGGCTTTAATAGGAATGTGTATTGATATTTTGATGCGTGAGGAAAGTGATGGACGTAGAAGTTTGTTGTCATTAATGAAAGAATTATCTAGTAAATATGGTATAGAAAAACCTTTTGAAGATGATGCTCTTATTGATGAAATTACAGCAATGACATATCCTTCTATTGGCGAATTTTTAAAAACACATGTAGTTGAAGGCACACCAATTAATTATGACGTGTTTTTTAATAAAGTAGGGTTGCATTATGCCGATGTTGAAACAGAAGCTTTATACATGCAGTCGGGAAGTGGTTTGTTATTTGAGGTCAACATGGATTCTAGGGATGTTTTTTTTAATAATGCTGTCAAAGACAATAGTTTTTGGGTAGAGCAAGGTGTTACACCCAATGATGTTTTAAAATCTGTTAACGGAATTATAGTTGTTCCTGAAAATGTGAATACAATTATGAAACAAATGTATAGATGGAAAGTTGGTGATGCAATACATGTTTCTATTGAAAGAGATGGAAAGGTAATTGCCATCCAAACAAATCTCACTCCTGCATATACAAAGGTTAATGGGTTGACTATAAATGAGAATGCTACAGAAAGCCAAGTTAAGCTTAGAAAAGCTTGGCTTAAGGGATAGAATAAAGAATTTCTAGAAATTTATATGCTAATAATGGGTTTAGCTGCTAAGGTTTAAAACCCCTCAAAAACCCCTAGACCAAATAAAGCAAAGTCATATTTTACTGGGTCTTGAGGAGCAAACTGTCTTAATGAGCTGTCAAGTTCTAGAAGTGCTTTTCCATCATTTTGTTTACGTTTAAGTAGTTTAAGTTGTCTTGCAACATTACCGGAATGCACATCTAATGGACATGATAGTATAGCAGGGGAGATGCTCTTCCATATTCCAAAATCAACACCATTTTGGTCTTGTCTAACCATCCATCTTAAAAACATATTAATCCGTTTTGCTGCAGAGTTTTTCAAAGGATCACTAACATGCTTTTTAGAGCGTTCAAGATGATTAATTTCGAAGAAATGTGTCTTGAACTGATGTATAGCGAATTGTAATGAATCCTTTTCAGCATATTTTGAAAACACAGCTTCAAGTCCGTTATGTGATTTGTAGATATGGTGTAAGCTTCTTACAAACTGAGCAAAATCTTGTCCGTTAAATGTTCTATGAACAAAGGGTTTAAGTGTCTCTAGGTCTTTATCTTGATGATTCATTATATAATCGTAAGGAGATTGATCGAGTAAATTCATCATACGATGGGCATTTTTGATAATGCTTTTTCGGTTTCCCCAAGCGATGGTAGCTGTTAAGAATCCAGCGATTTCGATATCTTCCTTTTTTGAAAATTGATGAGGCACTTGAATAGGGTCACTTTCAATAAATCTGGGATGATTGTATTGTATGACTTTGGCGTCTAAAAAATCTTTGAGGTCTTTTTTATTCAAATTGAAAAGATAAGTAACAAATTTACAGTTCTTTCAATATAATTACAATGAAACTATTATTTTTGATTATAATTCAATACACACCTATGAGATCTATAATATACATTCTTGTGTTGACCCTTTTTGTAGTATATGGCTGTCAACGTGTTAAAGATAAAACTCAAGATACGATTAATGCTGGAGGCGAGATTGTTGGAGAATCTGCAGCAGAATTTGTTGAAGGTATTTCTGAGGGTATTGATAGGAGTCTAGAATGTAGAATTGAATTGTCTAAGTCATTATTAGAAAAGGGACTCGAAACAGGTAAGTATTCTATTACTAATAATCCTGCAGGAGGAAATGATAATCTATTAACGCTATACCTCATTTTTAATCAAGATTTTAATGATATTCTTTATATCAAGGTCTATGATAAAAACGGACTAGAAACTGGACGAGCAAAGCTTGAGGTTAAAGGGGAGAAGGGGTTTGCTGATTATTTTGATTTTACATTTGGAAAACGTGTGGAAATAGAAGCTAAAAGCCTAATCCAAGTAGAATTACGACAATAACTTATCCAACAATTTTACCATCTATCATGGTTAATTTTCTATCTGCCATATTCGCTAAATCTTCATTATGAGTAACAATAACAAAGGTTTGTCCAAATTCATCTCGTAATTTAAAAAATAGGTTGTGAAGGTGTTCTGCAGATTCACTATCTAGATTCCCAGAAGGCTCATCGGCAAATATTAAATCAGGATTGTTAACTAAAGCTCTTGCAACAGCTACGCGTTGTTGTTCTCCACCAGAAAGTTCGTTGGGCTTATGGTTATAGCGATGAGATAATCCTAAAAAATCTAATAATTCTTTAGCGCGAGTTTCAGCTTGAGCTTGTGATTTTCCTAGGATATATGCCGGAATACAAACATTTTCTAATGCAGTAAATTCAGGTAGTAGTTGATGAAACTGAAATATAAATCCTATATGTTTATTCCTAAATTTTGCTAAGGCTTTATCATGTAATTGAGGAATAGACTCGTTATTGATAATTAAAGTGCTTGATGCGTTTTTTTCAACCTGATCTAGGGTTCCTAAAATTTGAAGTAAAGTAGTTTTACCAGCTCCAGATGCACCAACAATCGAAACAACTTCTCCTTTTTCGATGTCTAAATCAACACCTTTTAAAACGTGTAAATCTCCGTAATATTTGTGAATATTCTTAGCTGTTATCATCTGGTTATAATGAACTTCGAAAATACTACTTTAAAATGAAAAATGGTAATTAAAGAATATTCGAGTTGGGATCCATGTTTTCAGACAACTTACTTAGTTTATCGATATTATTGTTTTTCTTTTTAAAGATGTTTTTTAAGCCGCCATAATCAATAAAATACTGTAATCTAATTGATAAAATATGCTGCATATCCTGATCTAACAACGTATTTAAGCTGTCAAAAAAGCTTTCATCTGCCATAGAATCAGAATTGAATAATTGATTTCTGTATAAAGCAGTCAAGAAGCTTCCTGGAGCAAATTGCCAAGAGTAGCTAAGGTCGATATTCCAAGTGCTAAAATTTACATCAGATGTATCCAGTCCTAATTGATCGAATGTGTTTGTTGATTTTAATAATCGTCCGTTATCCTGTAAAAAATATGGATTATCATCATATTTCACTGTTGTCCAATAGTTTCTAAAGGTTAAGTTTAAAGAGTTAAACGGATTAAAGTTGTATCCTGCAGATACTCTATTCACTATAGTTTTTTGATCTCGTTGCCCAAATATAATTTCATCATCAATACTATTAGAGTTGTTAGCATAACCACGATCTCCTAATTCATTTTGATAGTTGAAAGAGTAGGAAACTAAAAATTTATCATTGAACTGAATTCTTGGACTAATTCCAAACCATAATTGTGTGTTGTCACGACCGTCTTCAAATATCTTTGAGCCACCAATATTGGCGTCTAAAGCCAATGGTTTGTTATAATTTGTAGAAATCCAAACATTTCCATTGAGTCTATTTTCATAAATAAAGAATCGCTTATTCTCAAAGTCCCGAGGTTCAAAATAATCATATTGCTTACCCATTTGGAAATTTAAATTTCCACCAAAATCCATCAATTCTTTTTTAGTTTTTCCGTAGACATTTATACCTGCATTTTGACCAGTAAATGTACTAGGTCTATATAATCGTCTGTAATTATACCAGGTATTAATTCTGAAATTATTTAATTTCTCAGTAGGTTCAAAAATTTGGTATGAAGCATCAACTCCTATATTATTAAAATTGTTTCTAAAGTTTAGCCCAAGATCATTAATGTTGTAATTTTCATTGGCAAAACTATGATCAAAACTATATCTAAATTTACCATGTGCTTTTCTAATAAAGAAAAATGAACTTAATCCAGTTTCGACACCTGTTGATAGATTACGATTACTCATTTTTAGATCACCTCTAATATTATAGGTATTTCGTTTATTAAAAATATTGGCAACTAGAGCAGTAACATTCGCATCCCTAAAATGACCTTCACGTAATACATTAGTATTAACAATACCTATAGAAGAGTTGCCATTAAATTGTTGATCTAACACTAAAATATTATAGTTTGTGAAGGGTTCTACAGTTTCAGTTCTAGATTCACCTGTATCGAGGTTTCGAATTCTAGCATCGGTTTTTTCTGTAATGGCATTAAAAAAACCAATTCCTAAGCCCTTTTTGGTTCTTCCTGAAACTTTAATTGCGTTTAGTACCTTTACTTCATTAGGGTAATCAGTAAGTTCTTCGTTTTCTGCTAAATCAACATTGCCTGTAGGAGCATTACCAACACGTCTTGAAAAGAATAAATTTCCTTTACTAAATAAGTCTACACCTTCAGTAAAAAACTGACGTTGATCATTAAATGTTTGCTCAAAAGGACCAAGATTTAGACTTAAATTATCAAATCCAGCTTGACTAAAATCAGGAATCAATGTAGCATCTAAAGTGATATTTTCGGTAATACCATATTTAACATCCATTCCTAAGTTAAAATCTGGTTTATCCATATTATCAAACACAGTAGATGCAAATGGATAAAGATTGAGACGAACAGGAGCTTCTATATTTTTTATGCCTTTTAACTCACCATGATACAAACCTATATTACCTTTTGTAATATCAAAAGGATTCCAAGTATATTGAGAATTGTCACGTTGAAAACGTCTATGAAACTGGATGCCCCAAGTTTCGACATCTGTAGAAAAGCGTAAGGCACGATAAGGAATTTTCATTTCTACGGCCCAACCATCATCATTAATTTTTACAGCGCTATCCCAAACTGCATTCCAGCCAAAATCTTCACCATTACTCGGGTTTGCTACAGCATCAGCTTGGGTTCCAGATGTAAATACAAAGAATTCTGTGTCGTTTTGCGCATCATTATTTGGATTTAAAACTAACCCAAAAAAATCTGATTGTCCAAAATTATCTCGACTAGTAAACTGTTTTGAAATAAGTGCTGGGTCATCATACATATAGGCAGCAACATAAATACCAGTATCGTCATAAGCCATTTTAACAATGGTCTTTCTTTCTTCTGTAGCAACTAATCCCATGTCTGGTCTAAACTGCACAAAGCCTGTGGCTATATCTGCATCTTTCCAAACGATGTCGTCCAAAATTCCGTCAATTTTTGGAGCTGAATTGGTGCGTTTGATTTGCAATTGTTTTTTCTCAATAACCTCTTGAGGTTCTGGATCTTGTGCATAAATAGAAGTGCACAATAGTAAAGTAATGATGAATGTTAAGCGAAAATTCATTTTAGTTTGATTGATGATTAGTGACTGATTATAATAAGGACACTAAAAAAAATAATTCGTTACAGTTAGGTGTACAAATCTACCCATGATAGATGCCATTTTATCATAACCAAACGTTAAAATGAAAATGCTATTGTTAATCTTTTTATAATAATATCTTAAAATTTTTGTCTGATTTTTTTTACTTACATTTAAAGAAATTAATAAGAGTATACAATGCCGTATCAAAAATTTGAAGAATATAACATCAAAGTTACAGATGACGTTAAAGAGCGTTATGAACAAATAATTAAAGATCTTGGTGAAGATACAACTAGGGATGGTTTGCAAAAAACTCCAGAACGGGCTTCTAAAGCCATGCAATTTTTGACTCAAGGTTATGACCAAGATGCCGCACAAATTTTAAAAAGTGCCATGTTTAAAGAGTCTTATAACGAAATGGTTATCGTTAAAGATATCGAGTTGTATTCGCTTTGTGAACATCATATTTTACCTTTTTTCGGAAAGGCACACATAGCTTATATCCCTAATGGGTATATTGTGGGGTTGAGTAAAATACCGAGAATAGTTGATGTGTTTTCTAGACGATTGCAAGTACAAGAACGTTTAACAGAACAAATTTTGGATTGCATTAACAATACATTAAAGCCAGAAGGCGTTGCCGTTGTTATTGAAGCGTCTCATATGTGTATGATGATGCGTGGTGTTCAAAAGCAAAACTCTACAACAACAACCTCTGGTTTTAGAGGTGCTTTTAAAAATATGGAAACACGAACCGAGTTTTTAAAACTCATTAGTGAAAAATTGTCGTAATGTATTATTTGGAATGCTATTTGCTTTGAAATTAGTAAATTATAATACACTTATGAATTTAGAAAAGATTTCAAAAAACAAAAAATTAATACTTAGCCTTGTGTTTGATGCTATTGGGGTGATTCCATTCATTGATTTGCTTTGGGCACCATTGTCTGGGTATTTAATGACCAAACTATATAAGGGAAATATGGGTAAACTTGCTGGTATCTTTACTTTTGTTGAAGAGATTATTCCTGGAACAGACTTTATTCCGTCCTTTACTATAATGTGGTTTTATACCTATGTGTTTTCTTCAGAAAAAAATACTGGTGACACCATTATTGATATTAACTAAAACTACCATTTCGAGCACTATTGAAATATTCATAGTGCTCGAAATTGTGGTAGTCTTTTTTACAAGGTGTAGTTTAGACCAACACTAATATTACGTCCCATATTTAAAACTCTATCAGATTTTAATCGTGATAAATGATTTATAAACTGTTCATTAGTAATATTGTTTGCGGCAATTGATATTTCCATATTATTTTTAAAGACTTTAATGGTGCCTCCTAATCCAGCACTTAGTAAATTATAGCCATTAGTATTAGTCTCAAAATCACTTACATTGTTTTGATCAAACGTATTACTATATCTTATAAATGTATATCCTTTTTTTAGCCATTTTTTTTCAAACTCTACTCTTAAGGTATTATTTAATGTATTTGCTGGTATCAATGGAAGATAACTATCGTCATCCAATTGTCCTGTGACAGTTTCAAAGCTTGATTCTACATGTAACCAATCTAGAGGATGAGGGTGGAAATGAAATCCAAATTCTCCACCATATAACCTTGCATTGTCTTGTAGGTATAAGAAAACAGGGTCATCGTCTATAAAATCTCCATTTGGGCTTAAGAAGATATAATCATTGATACTATTATAAAACGCATTTGCAAATACTTCCACATGATCATTTTTAAATTCTAAACCAAAATCTATTTGAAAGTTCTGTTCGTTATCTAAGTTAATATTTCCAACTTCATAACGGTTAGTGCCTTCATGGGTACCATCGGATGCTAATTCGGCTAAATTTGGAGCTCTAAACCCAGTTGCTAAATTTAAACGAGCAGTAACATTTTCAAAGACATTAGTTTTTAAGCCAAAAGCTCCATTAAAGCTATTAAAATCCTTATCAATTTGTGAATCAATATTGATATGGCGATGATCATAACGAGCTCCTAATTGGATGTCTAATTTTTCAAAATGAATATGCGCAGTTGCTAAAGCACCAATATCATTAGTTGTAGCATTTGGTATGAGTTGTTCCTCTCCATAATTGGTGTTGATTTGATTCATTCCTTGAACACCTATAATTGTTTCAAATCGGCCAATGTCAGGAAGATTGTATTGTACATTATAATTAAAGGTTTTTAATTTCATATGAAGGGCTGGAGCTTCATCCTCATCATGATCTTCCTCATCATGATCTTCGTCATCATGATCTTCGTCATCATGATCTTCATCGTTGTCGTGTTCATGATGATGATCTTCGAATTCTTTTCTGTCATTGTAAATGTACCCCAAGGTAATATCTAAGCTAGAATCATTGAAAAATACTGTAGATTTCGAACTAAATATATGATTGGTCAATTCTTGAAAAGGTTCTAGGGGGGTAGTGTTGGTGTTTTGAACACCAATCTCTTCTGGGATTCCAAGTTTTGAACGATTTATATTATAGCGGAGTTCCGTTTTAAACTTATTTTTCTGGTATCCGACTCCGGCTTTAAAATCTTGTTCTCTAAATCTTGAATTTGTAACTCGGTATTTGTCAGTCTCATAATCAGAATGCTCAGCAACACTTCCTCGAAATAAAAATTTGAAATTTGATTCAGAAGATTTAAATGCTGCACTTGTATTGTAACCTTGTGTATTAGAAAAATAAGTGGCACTTAAGTTTCCTTCAGAAGTGTTTTTTGAAACAAAGCGTTCAGGGTTGAGATATAAAACACCTCCAAGTGCGTCACTTCCATAAAGAAGTGATGCAGGTCCTTTTATAACTTCTACACTTTCTATTCCTGCATCACTAATACCAAGACCATGTTCGGCGCCAAATTGCTGATTTTCAAGTCTAATACCTTGAGTGTAAACTAAAACACGATTTGAACTTAAACCTCTAATAACGGGTTTCCCAATACTAACACCTGTGCTAACACTAGATACGCCTGCAATATTTGTTATTCCTTCGGAAAGATTTACAGCACCTTTAGCTTTTAATTCTTTCACGCTTTGGCGTTCTACTTTCATTACGTTGTCACTTTGTAGTTTATGAAATGGGGTAGAAATGATGATTTCTTCCATTTCAATTGCCGAAGGTTGAAGTGCGACTTCCAATGTTTCGATAACTGGGAAGCTTAAGGTTTTTAAATAAGTTTCGTAACCTACATAAGAAATTACGACTTTATGATTTCCGTTAGGTATATCGTCTAATGTAAATTCACCATTTGCATTAGAAGTTGTTCCTTTTTCGAGTTGTGGTAAATATACATTAGCAAATACTATAGGTTCTTGGTGTTTTGCGTCTGTAATTTTTCCATTTAATGTATGCTGTCCGTAAACGGATTGTAATACTATTATGCATAGTATTACTAAACTGTATGTTGTTTTCATTTTAAGTTTAATAGTTAAATAAGATTTTTTTTTAATCTGATGTAATTAACTATTAATAGGTGGACCACGAAGAGAAAAATGTAGCCGTTGATACTCACTTAAAAAACTATAGTAAGTAAATGTAGATTTATGATTATCTTCAATTGAAAACAAATCATAATTAGTAGTAGAAATTGTGCTCTCAGTTTGAATTTTAAATTTATAAAAATCACAATCGAAATCTATATTATGAAAATGCGTTTGATTTTTTTCTAAACAAACTTCATGTTCATGATTATGTGCTAAGGCATGAGATAGTTTTACTGCAGATGGAAGTAGCAACGTGAAAGCTAACAATAATGTAGCTATACGTTTTGATATGTGATAATCTTTTTTTGCCATTAATCGATAAACTTTCCTAATCCAAAGCGTTTTAGCATTTTCTTTTCAAATTCCCAGAAAAATTTGAATTGTCCAAAAAGCCAACCAAATGAAACTAAAAGTATTTGATAGAAAATGAGCCCAATGATAATAAATAAAACCCAATAAAGAAAGGGGTTTAGGTTTTCTTTAGTAATTCCGAGTAACTTAATGATTGGTCGACCAACGAACATAGATGATGATCCGGTAATAGCAAACACAATAAATATGCGAATCATTTCCCATCGATATGTAACAACCCATTTATTTTCTAATTTTTTAAAAAGGAATAAAGCTATTTTTAAAAATGCAATAAAAATTAATACAGCTAAAACAATGGTAATGATTGTGTGGTATGATTTGGTGAGTGCAAATGATAACTTATAAGCACTATATATAAGGCCTACAAGACCTAGTAAAGGAAATATAAGTTGCCAATTATGACGAATATCCCAGTTTGTTTTGAAGTCGTTTAACATAGCAAAATTTTGCCATGCAAAGATACTCTAAATTCTAGGAATTATAGTGGATAATTTTTGATTATAAGTTAATTGAAAGTATATGAAATAGTTATATAACTTATAGTTTACATCATAACCATAATTAATATTGGGTTGATAATCAATTCGCATTTCATATAAATTAGGGTCAAACTGATTAACCTGCATAACTCTACTGTTCCATTCTCGAACGAAAATATTATTTCTAGCCTCCATAAAAGACTGCGAGTAATAGCCTTCGGGTCTCGCAATTGAGGCTAACCAAGCATTAAATCCTGGTTCAATAATTATGATTTCATATTCGATATCATCATTTGCGATTCTAACAACGTCTTCCTCTGGAGTTTCTGTTTGAGTTGAACGATCAATACTTGTTTGAGAAGCTCCACAGTTCATTAGAACTAATGCTAAAAAGAATAAGTAGATGTAATGTTTCATTACTTTTTGTTTTAAAGTTACAAAAATCATTCCTTTAGTTTTTGAAAATCATTTTGTTGATTATTATTAGTTCAAAAGTATATAGGGCTGTCTACAGATAATACTAATAATGAGTGAACATAGCCTTTGAATGAGTAAACTAAATTTTAAATACTAAAAAAGCCAAACACAGGGGTTTGGCTTTACTATATATAGGTTTTGAAATATTATTTTCCTCCAAAAAGTCCGCCTAATAAACTTCCTAGACCTCCACTTTTCTTACCTGCGTTTCCTAATACCATTCCTGCAACATCGTCAATCATGCTTCCGTCACCATCTGCATCTAGTATTTTTTCTAAGAAACTTTGTTCTTCTTTAGCTTCGTTACCACCAAGTAACCCACCTAATAGACCGCCTAAGTCACTTGAAGAATTAACCTTTTGTTGCCTTGTTTGCTTTCCTAATACTCCCATTAGTATTGGTGCAGCAACTTTAAGAATGTTTGCAACAGATCCTAAATCTAATCCTGATTTTTCACCGATAATTTTTTCAACTCCCTGTCTTTTGTTGCCAAGAACATGGCCTAAAATTTTGTCGCCATCATCGACAACCTCTTTATCAACTCCGCCACCAAACAATCCACCAAGGTTGTCTAAGATGCTACCATCGTGTTTGTTACTAAGCGCTCCCATTAATCCTTCTGCACCTTGAGGTGTAGAAGCATTTCGCTCCATTGCTTTCATTAATACTGGCAGAGCCATTGTTAAAACACTACTAGTTTTGTTTTGATCTGTTCCTGTAGATCCCGACACTCCACTAATAATAGTTTTTCCAAGGTCGCTGTTTAATAAGTCTAAAATTCCTGACATAATTCGTTTAAAATAAGATTAATATAAAATTGGACATGTAATTTACAAAAAAAAGTCCTAACATTATGTAGGACTCATTATTTTTAATTTGGTCACATATGACCTAAAAACTATTTTAGAATACTAATAATTTGATCAGCTAATTCGGTTCCAATTCTATCTTGAGCTTCATTAGTTGCAGCACCTGTATGAGGGGTTAATGACAATGCTGGATTCATCAAAAGCTGAATTTCAGGCTTTGGTTCTTTTTCAAAAACATCTAGGGCAGCTCTTGCTACTTTACCACTTTCAATAGCTTTAACTAAGGCTACTTCATTTATAACACCGCCACGAGCCGCATTTGCTAAAATTACGCCATCTTTCATTTGATTAAATTCAGCTTCATCTATAACGTATTCTTTTTGTGCTGGGACATGAAGTGTTAAAAAGTCTGATTGCTTTAAAACCTCTTCTTTTGAAATAGTTTTAATTTCAAAATTAACTTTTTGACCATCAAAAAAATCTAACTCTAAATTAGCTTTTTCTAAATATGGGTCAAAAGCAACAACCTTCATTCCGGCCCCAATGGCAACTTTTGCGGTAGCTTGACCAATTCTGCCAAACCCTAAAACACCTAAAGTTTTACCTTTTAGTTCTGTTCCTTTAGCGTATGCTTTTTTCAATCCTTTAAAGTTAGCATCTCCTTCCAAAGGCATATCGCGATTTGAGTTATGTAAGAAGCGTGCTAAACCATAAAAATGCCCAAAAACTAATTCAGCTACCGAATGTGATGATGCAGCAGGTGTATTTATTACATGTAAACCCTTGCTTCGTGCATAATCTACGTCAATATTATCCATGCCTACACCACCTCGTCCAATCACTTTTAAACTTGGGCAGTTGTTAATTATATTTTTTCTAACTGTTGTAGCGCTTCGTACCAGAAGCACAGCAATCTCATTTTCATTAATAAAGTTTTCTAATTGCTCTTGTGCAACTGTTGTTGTTAAAACTTCAAAACCGGCTTTTTCTAAGGCGTCAATTCCGCTTTGAGATACACCGTCGTTTGCTAATACTTTCATTTATTTTTATTTATGCTTTTCTTTCTAATTCACTCATAACATCTACTAACACACCAACACTTTCAAGTGACAATGCATTATACATAGATGCTCGGTATCCACCAACACTTCTATGACCGTTTAAACCATTGATTCCTGCTTCTTTAACCATAGTTTCAAAGGTTTCTTTTAAATCTTCGTTAGCTAGAGTAAAGGTTGCATTCATAGTTGAACGGTCTAATTTTGTTGAAAACCCTTTAAATAATGGATTTAGATCAATTTCCGAATAAATCAATTGTGCTTTCTTGTCATTTTCTTTTTCAATTGCAGATATTCCTCCTAAATTTTTAAGCCACTCAAGAGTTAGCATAGAAGTATAAACAGCAAATACAGGAGGTGTATTAAACATGCTGCTTTTACCGATATGAACTTTATAATCCATCATTGATGGAATCTTACGAGATACTTTACCTAGCACGTCTTCTTTGATTACAACTAAGGTTGTCCCTGCTGGTCCCATATTTTTTTGAGCGCCAGCATATATGATATCAAATTTTGAAAAGTCTAACTGACGTGAAAAAATATCACTACTCATATCACAGACCATAGGAATAGGAGAGTTAGGAAACTCTTTCATTTGTGTTCCGAAAATAGTATTGTTAGATGTGCAGTGAAAGTAATCATAGTCTGTAGGAATATCGTAACCCTTAGGGATGTAGTTGAAATTTGCATCTTTAGATGATGCAACTTCATAAATATCATCATAGATTTTAGCTTCTTTAATAGCTTTATCACTCCAAGTACCTGTATTTAAATAACCTGCTCTTTTTTCTAACATATTTAAGGCTACCATTAAGAACTGAGTACTAGCTCCACCTTGTAAGAATAAGGCTTTGTACCCTTTGCCTTCTAAGCCTAAAAGCTCTAAAGCCAAAGCTCTAGCATTCTCCATGATATCTACAAAAGGCTTACTCCTGTGGGAAATTTCTAGCAGAGATAATCCGTTGTCAAAATTTATTACAGCTTCAGAAGCTTTTTGCAGTACACTTCCTGGCAAAACACATGGTCCTGCACTAAAATTATGTCTTTTCATCTGTTTGATACTATTAGAGTTATTTGAGATCAAATTTGGGTTTCAAAAATATCAAAAGCCATTTTGGTTTTCAATATCCACAAAGGTGGGAAATTCTGTAAAAAAATGTATTAAGAATATGATAATTTATTAACAGATTTTCAACGAAAACGTAATAGTATCGACGTTATCAGCATAATCCCATAAATTTGGTAATTGCGTGTTTCCAAATTTAATTTCGTTATTTAAAAATCCATTAGCAACAACACATTGAATATTCTCCTTGTTTTTTATAATGATATCTTTAAGACTTGCTTCGGAAGTATAATATTCATAAAACACTGTAGCTATTGGTGAAGCAAAATTCTCGTCCTCCTTTATCATAAGGAATCCATTTTCTAACATGTCAAATTCGCTCATCAAATACACAGTTTTGTTGTAATCATAGTTATTGGCATACTTTGTTTGGTTGATGATAGGATTCCATTCATACATGGCTTTGAAAAAATTATCAAAGTTATAGGTTTTGGGAACAAATAACTTAGATACATTTCTACAGCCTAAACCATAATATCTAAAAATATCTTCTGAAAGCGCTTTAAGTTCATCTTCTGTTTCTTGTCCTGTCAATACAGCGATTGAGTTTCGGTTTTTTCTAATGATAGAAGGTTTGTCTTTAAAGTAGTATTCAAAATAACGAGCGGTATTATCACTGCCAGTTGCAATCACTGCATCAAAATTTTCCAGTTTCTCTTCAGTAAATGATATTCTATCTTTAAATTCAGGTTCAACATACTCTAAATATTTTGCCAAAAACGGCAATAGATGTTTATCGTTTGAGGATTGTTTAACTAAAACTTTTTGACCACAAATTAATACTGATAAGAAGTCATGAAATCCAACTAATGGAATATTGCCAGCCATGATAATGGCTATGGTTTTTAAACATTCTGAATTAAACTTATACTTTAAAATCCAAGTGTTAATGTTTTTGTTTTTCAATTGGTTAGACCACCCTTCTAGAGCAAATAAAATATTTTCCTTTGTAAACCAACCATTGTGTTCTTGAGCTATTTTAATTTGATGTACAAAGCCATCAAAGAACATTTCATTATTAGGAATATTGTCTTTTTTTTGGATACCTTCATTATTGAATTGACTTAAAAAGTCTCCTAATTTTACAAATGCGTTAATTCTTTGTTGTAAATCCATATTGGGTTTGGTTATACGATGTTTTGGCTTTATTTTTGCATTTGCAAATTTACGCAAACTAGAAATAAAAATTACTATGGCAATTATAATAACAGACGAATGTATTAACTGTGGCGCATGTGAGCCAGAATGCCCAAATACAGCCATATACGAAGGTGCCGATGATTGGCGATATAAAGACGGAACAAGTTTAGAAGGAAATGTGGTATTGCCTAATGGAAATGCTGTTGATGCTGAAGACGCTCAAGAGCCAATTAGTGATGAGATCTATTACATTGTTCCAGATAAGTGCACCGAATGCCAAGGATTTCATGAAGAGCCACAATGTGCTGCTGTATGTCCAGTAGACTGTTGTGTGCCTGATGAGGATAACGTTGAAACTGTCGATGAACTTTTAGGTAAACAACGTTTTATGCATCCTGACGATTAATCAGTTGAATTAATTTATAAACTAACCCTAGGCATTACGGCTTAGGGTTTTTAGTTTTATTACTTATCTTCTGCATCAAAAGTTTTAAGCTCTGTAGTTGGTGCGAGTGTTTCTTGTCCGCTCCAAACATTAGCATCGTACTTTCTTAAAGATTCAAAAGTGACAGTTTTTGGCTCTTTCAACGTATCAAAAATAGTAAGGTCTAACGAGCTTACATCTGAAAATAAGAGTTCTTCACGATGTTTGGTTTGACCTTCAATTTTAAAATCAAAAGCTGTTTTGTTTTTTGCAAAGCTATTCTCAATAAATTTAAGAGGTCTATGGATGTAAAAATATTCTCCAGATTCTGCTTTGATGTATCGTGGTTCGTAAAACACATTTTTATTTTTTTTATAAATAATTGTACCTTGATTAACGTTTTCAATATACTTTACACCTAATATAAGTCTAAGATTGACTTTTTCGCCACGTTTTCCTTTGGCATATTGATAATCTAATTTCAATATAGCATACGAATCATCTGAAACATAGATATTACCAGTAAATTGTGCGCGAGAACGTCTTGGTTTAAACGCTATCAAATACACCATTTCATCATTAATAAAATTGGCATTTACCAATTGGTATTCGTAGTTTTCTGTGTTCAAAACCTTTTCTAACATACTGTGACTTCCTAAACGAGATTTGTTAAGAATTGATGATGTGCTTGCTCTTAGATTTTCAGTGTCAAATTCATTAGGATTTTCAGTTTTGTCACCTTCTTCAACAAGTGATAAAGAATCTTCAATTTTAAATAAACCAGTTTTTAATTTATAGGTTTGAGTAGTGTCTAAATACCTTAGAACAATATTTTGAGCCTTCTCTTGGATATTATCTAATGAAATATCTTTATTTGAGTTAATGATTTTTGTAGCCTTTTTTATGTCTAGCTTTTGTTGCTGACTTGTCTTTACATGCAAATTTCCACTGTAGTCAGTAAAGTGTACAAAATTTCCATTCATAATTTCATCGCCCATGCTTTGTAAACTTTCGTTAGCTTCTACTAATTGTCGTTTTTTAAAATGTGAGGCTTTTTTTACCTTTAAATTAAGGTTGTCAAAATCTATATGTGCAGTTTCTCTATAAAAGAAATTATAGCTTAGTGTATCATTTTTGTAATTTGCTTTTAGGTTTCGTTTTACTCGTGAAATAATTGAGTCTACATGTGGTCTTGTGTTGGTTAAATACACAGTATTTAATTCATTGATAGCAGGAGACAATTGAATTATATGATTTGAAGTCTTAATAGCTTCAATACTCAAAGTTAAAGCTTGATATCCTAAACATGTGAGCTCAATGGTATTAGAATCGACGTCTTCTAGGTCGATAATAAATACGCCTTCTTCATTTGAAATGACACCTTTGAATTCTGCTGTTTGAATGGCTACAAAAGGTATAGGCGTATTTGTTACTTTGTCAACAATTGTGGCTGTTAATTGTTGTGCATTTGAAGCGTAAGTGAATATTAAAAAAAGAATTGAAGAAAAATAGTTTTTCATGATTGATGGTTTACTAGAGAGACGAAAGAAGTTAAATTTTGTTACGATAACTGATGCTAATTTTATTTAAAACAAGAAGATATTTAACTACATTTGCAGTCGCAAAATAAAACTTATGAAAGCTGGAATTGTAGGATTACCTAATGTTGGAAAATCAACTTTATTTAACTGTTTGTCTAATGCTAAAGCGCAAAGTGCAAACTTTCCGTTTTGTACTATTG
Source organism: Psychroserpens citreus (assembly GCF_055686305.1). Taxonomy (NCBI): domain Bacteria; kingdom Pseudomonadati; phylum Bacteroidota; class Flavobacteriia; order Flavobacteriales; family Flavobacteriaceae; genus Psychroserpens; species Psychroserpens citreus. Next base: position 3,350,583 of record NZ_CM145999.1, on the reverse strand, counting down.
AGCCTAATATAGGTGTTGTTAATGTGCCAGACCCAAGACTTCAGAAGTTAGAGTCTTTAGTAAATCCTGAACGTGTTATGCCTGCAACTGTAGAAATTGTTGATATTGCAGGATTGGTTAAAGGAGCAAGTAAAGGAGAGGGTTTAGGGAATCAATTTTTAGGAAATATCAGAGAGACTGATGCTATACTTCATGTATTACGCTGTTTTGATAATGATAATATTGTACATGTCGACGGAAGTGTTGATCCAATTCGAGATAAAGAAACAATCGACATGGAATTGCAGTTAAAAGATTTAGAAACTGTAGAAAAAAAACTAGACAAGGTTAAGCGTGCTGCAAAAACTGGAAACAAAGAAGCGCAAAAAGAAGAAGCTATTTTATTAAAGTTAAAAGAAGGCCTTGAAGCAGGAACATCAGTAAGAGCTATAGAATTTAGCGAAGACGAACAAGAGGAGTTTGTGAGACCAGCACAATTAATTACCGCTAAACCTGTGATGTATGTATGTAATGTTGATGAAGGTAGTGCAGTGTCTGGGAATGCATATGTAGAGCAGGTTAGAGAAGCTGTGAAAAATGAAAATGCCGAAGTATTAGTTTTGGCTGTTGGTACAGAGGCCGATATTAATGAATTAGATGATTATGAAGAGCGTCAGATGTTTCTACAAGATATTGGGTTGGACGAACCAGGGTCTTCAAAATTAATCCGCTCGGCTTATAAGTTATTAAATCAACAAACCTATTTTACGGCTGGAGTTAAAGAGGTTCGTGCTTGGACTGTAGATATTGGTGCTACTGCGCCTCAAGCTGCAGGAGTAATCCACACCGATTTTGAAAAAGGTTTTATTAGAGCTGAAGTAATCGCTTACGACGATTATGTGGCTTATGGCAGCGAATCCAAAGTTAAGGAGGCTGGTAAGATGCGCGTAGAAGGAAAAAATTATATTGTAAAGGATGGTGATGTGATGCATTTCTTATTTAATGTGTAATGCCGCTAATCGAGATTAAAACAGACATACAAGCCGATATTCAAACCTGTTTTGATGTATCTCGAAATATAGATGTTCATAAAGATTCCTTGGAACATTCTAACGAAAAAGCTATTGCAGGAAAAACTTCTGGATTAATTGAATTAGGAGAGTGGGTGACTTGGGAGGCTAAACATTTTGGAATTACACAACAATTAACTTCAAAAATAACAGAGTTTAAAGCGCCTTATTATTTTGTAGATGAAATGGTGTATGGCGCGTTCAAATCATTTAGGCACGAGCATATTTTTCTGGAGAAAAGTACACATACTCTTATGATTGATAAGTTCTTCTTTCAATCCCCTTTTGGTCTTTTTGGAAAGCTTGCTAATATTTTATTTCTAAAGCGTTATATGACAAATTTGTTATTGACTAGAAATGCATTTTTAAAAGAAAGAGCTGAAGATTTATCACATAAGTTATAAAAGTCTAATGTTCTCAACAATATTGCCTAGGTATTGTTAATTACTTTGTGTCATCCCTATTTCATTTTTTAGAGCGTTATATTATATTAGCGTTCTATCTAATTTTTTCACTTTTTTATGTCGCAAGAAACCAAATATACCGAAGATAATATACGCTCGCTCGATTGGAAAGAACACATTCGTATGCGACCAGGAATGTATATAGGTAAATTGGGAGATGGCTCATCACCAGATGATGGTATTTATATTCTGTTAAAAGAGGTTTTAGATAACTCAATTGACGAATATGTCATGGGAGCGGGTAAAACTATTGAAATTTCAATACAAGGCAATAAAGTTATTGTGCGCGACTATGGTCGTGGTATTCCTCTTGGTAAAGTTGTTGATGTTGTATCAAAAATGAACACTGGTGGAAAATATGATTCGCGTGCGTTTAAAAAATCTGTAGGACTCAATGGTGTTGGTACTAAAGCGGTAAACGCACTGTCTAATTATTTTAGAGTAGAGTCAACTAGAGATGGTAAATCGGCTTCTGCGGAATTTGAACAAGGAAACTTGACCAATGAAGAGCTACTAAATGATACATCTAGACGAAAAGGAACTAAAGTGTCTTTCATTCCTGATGATTCTATTTTTAAAAATTACAAATACCGAAATGAGTATGTGTCAAAAATGCTCAAAAATTATGTGTATTTAAATCCAGGATTAACGATTGTTTTTAATGGTGAAAAGTATTTTAGTGAAAACGGACTTAAAGATTTATTGTCAGATAATATTACCGAAACAGATCGTTTATATGATATTATTCATTTAAAAGGTGATGATATAGAGGTTGCAATTACACACAGTAAAACACAATACAGTGAAGAGTATCATAGTTTTGTTAACGGACAAAACACGACGCAGGGAGGTACACATTTAGCAGCCTTTCGTGAAGCTCTAGTGAAAACGCTTCGTGAATTTTATGGAAAAAATTATGAAGCATCAGATATTAGAAAATCGGTTGCCGCTGCAATTTCCATAAAAGTCATGGAGCCTGTTTTTGAAAGTCAAACAAAAACGAAATTGGGATCCACAGATATGGGTGGAGACTTACCGACAGTAAGGACGTATATTAATGATTTTATGAAGCGTTATCTCGATAATTATCTTCATAAAAACGTAGATACAGCTGAGAAAATTCAGCGTAAAATTCTTCAGGCTGAACGGGAGCGTAAAGAGCTTTCTGGAATAAGAAAACTAGCAAAGGATAGAGCTAAAAAGGCAAATCTTCACAATAAAAAATTAAGAGATTGTCGTGTGCATTTTGGTGATACTAAGAATGAACGAAACCTAGAAACTACTTTGTTTATTACTGAGGGAGATTCTGCGTCTGGTAGTATAACAAAGTCTAGAGATGTGAATACTCAAGCAGTTTTTAGTTTAAAAGGAAAGCCATTAAACTGCTATGGGTTAAGTAAGAAAATTGTATATGAAAATGAAGAATTTAACTTGCTTCAAGCTGCACTTAATATTGAAGAATCTTTAGAAGATTTACGTTACAACAATATTGTAATAGCCACCGATGCTGATGTTGATGGTATGCATATTCGATTATTGCTTATTACTTTCTTTTTACAGTTCTTTCCTGAGGTTATAAAAGAAGGACATTTATATATTTTGCAAACACCATTGTTTAGGGTTCGAAATAAAAAAGAAACAATTTACTGTTATTCTGAAGAAGAGCGTCGTAACGCTATACAAAAATTAAAGCCTAAACCAGAAATCACCCGATTTAAAGGGTTGGGTGAAATTTCTCCTGATGAGTTTGTTCATTTTATTGGTGAAGACATGCGTTTAGATCCTGTGATGCTAGATAAAGATATGTCAATAGAGGAATTATTATCCTTTTATATGGGTAAAAACACACCTACACGACAAGAGTTCATTATTGAGAATTTGAAAGTAGAGTTGGATATTATTGAGGAGGAGCGTACGTAATGAAAGTTGTCTTTGGTACTTTATTTATTGTGTTCTTTTTGCAATCTGGTTTTGCTCAGTATGCTAAAATACCGTTGACTTCTATTTCGGAAGCACAAAAAGCTTTAGCTAAGGAATTTGTAGATAAAACCATTATTAATTGTGAGGAAATTACCTCTATGAAACTTACTTCTAAAATTGCGACGTCACGTTTTAGGAAATTTTATAATAAAAAACGGCTCAAAGAACGTTGCCATTGGTATGTTGATCGATATGGAGAGGTTGAAACTGCTGAATTAATAGAGGGAGTTCGCAATAATGAGCTTACAATATTGAGGTTTAAAGTCAAACGACAATTGGCCGAATGGTTTATGGAAACAAGAGTTATTCTTGATGAAAAAGATAAATTGGCAATTTTAAGAACCAAAGGGTATTGGGCAGACACTTTTTATAGTAGAAGAGAAGATCCACCAATGCACAAAATTGATACGTCTAAGTTAGATAAAAAAGCTTTGAAACTGAATACATCCTTTGCGTTAAAGAGTTATCAAACTTGTGAGTCATCTCAAATGTTTGTGGTGAATAATGATAATGCTGTTCATCGTTCTTTAAGAAATGATTGGAATAATGAATTGTTAATTGAATGTGATTCTATAAAGCAAAAGAATGGAGCGCTTTCAGATTTTAAATTTGTTGAATTTTATTCAGACTCTATTTCAAGAAATGTTTATCGTTACAAAGTGATGTTTGATAAATTGACTAAGCCGTCAGAAATTAGAGTATATACTAAGCATAACGATAAATTTATGGGCGTTTTTGTGATTGATGTGTGGTATGATAAATTTTATGAATTTGATAAAGCTAAATCTAAAGCGTTAAACGATTTAGGACGATAATTATGAGAACTAATAATTCAAGAGTTAAAAATACTATTATATCAGTGTATTTTATATTGATAGTAATGGCTATTGCTTTTTTAATGGTCTTTAAAACGTTTACCTCCGGAGTTGCAAATCCGTTTTTGGTATTTATTAGTATAGCTTTAGGGTTTGCAGTGTTATTTTTTGTAGTGCATTTTATCTCTAAATATTTTGAATACGATAGTGACGGATTAAAAGTTGTAGTTACAAATAAGGGTTTGTTGTTTTCTGATAAGTTTAATTATAGAGAAACAATCCTTGAGTTTGATAAAAATGATTTATATGCCTATAAGTTTAAAAACTACTTTTTTTATAAAACGCTTACATTTTATCTAAAAAATAAACGAGGTAAAAAAAGAAAAGAGGTGTTTAATGTAACTTTAGTTAACAGAAAGAAAAGACGATATATAAGACAATCCTTGAGTAAAATGGTAAAGGCAAATAAAAAACAGGCAAAGAAATATGAGTGAGGATAATACAGAAATTTTTGGTAACCAAGATGAACCTCAAGAAAGTATCACAAGAGTTACTGGGATGTATAAAGATTGGTTTCTTGATTATGCATCATATGTGATTCTAGAGCGTGCTGTACCAGCTATTGAAGATGGCTTCAAACCTGTACAACGACGTATCATGCATGCTATGAAAGACTTAGATGATGGGCGTTATAATAAAGTTGCCAATATTGTAGGTCATACTATGCAGTACCATCCTCATGGTGATGCGAGTATAGCCGATGCTATGGTTCAAATTGGACAAAAGGATTTGCTTATTGATACACAAGGTAACTGGGGAAATATTCTTACTGGAGATAGAGCAGCTGCCTCAAGATATATCGAAGCGCGTATTTCTAAGTTTGGTTTAGATGTCGTTTATAATCCAAAAATCACTCAATGGCAAGCTAGTTATGATGGTCGTCGTAAAGAACCAGTGAATTTACCTGTGATGTTTCCGCTATTATTAGCACAAGGAGGAGAAGGAATCGCTGTTGGATTATCAACAAAAATACTACCTCATAATTTTATTGAGCTCATTGACGCTTCTGTAAAACATCTTCAAGGAAAGCGTTTTACATTGGTTCCAGATTTCCCTACTGCTGGTATAGCAGATGTATCCAATTATAACGATGGAATGCGTGGCGGGAAAGTACGTGTGCGTGCTAAAATTTCTCAGCTAGATAAGAATACTTTGGTAATTACTGAAATTCCTTTTGGCACGAATACATCGTCATTAATAGACTCCATACTTAAGGCAAACGATAAAGGAAAAATTAAGATTAAAAAAATTGAAGATAATACCGCTGCAGATGTTGAAATTTTAGTGCACTTGCCTAGCGGAATTTCTCCAGACAAAACCATAGATGCCTTGTATGCATTCACAAATTGTGAAACTTCTATTTCTCCTTTAGGTTGCGTAATTGAAGATAATAAGCCATTTTTTGTTGGTGTCACTGAAATGTTAAGACGCTCAACAGATAATACTGTACAGCTTTTAAAAAGTGAATTAGAAATTAAACTTGGTGAGTTTGAAGAGCAATGGCATTTTGCCTCTTTAGAACGAATTTTTATTGAAAATCGTATTTATCGAGATATTGAAGAGGAAGAAACATGGGAAGGTGTTATCAATGCAATTGATAAAGGACTAAAACCTCATACTAAGCACTTGAAACGTGAAATTACTGTTGATGATATTACAAGATTGACGGAAATTAGAATCAAGCGTATTTCAAAATTTGATATCGATAAAGCGCAACAAAAAATAGATGCTTTAGAAGATCAAATTGCAGAGGTAAAACATCATCTTGCAAATCTAATCGATTATGCTATTTCCTATTTCCAACGTCTCAAAAAAGAATATGGAGAAGGACGTGAACGTAAAACTGAAATTAGAACCTTTGAAGATGTTGATGCTACAAAAGTAATTATACGTAACACAAAGCTATATGTCAATAGGGCTGAAGGTTTTATTGGAACATCTTTACGTCGTGATGAATATGTATGCGATTGTAGTGATATTGATGATATTATCGTATTTACCAATAGTGGAAAAATGATGGTAACCAAAGTAGATAGTAAAACCTTTATCGGTAAAGATATTATTCATGTTGCTGTCTTTAAGAAAAAAGATAAGCGAACTATATATAATATGATTTATCGTGATGGTTCTAAAGGGCCTTCATATGTTAAACGATTTGCAGTTACATCAATTACAAGAGATAAGGAGTACGACTTAACCAACGGAAATAAAAGTTCTAAGCTATGGTATTTCTCTGCAAACCCAAATGGAGAAGCTGAGATTATTTCTGTGCACTTGCGACAAGTTGGTAGTATTAAAAAACTGAAATGGGATTTAGATTTTGCAGATATCCTTATAAAAGGGAGAGCGTCTAAAGGGAATTTGGTTACTAAATATCCGATTAAAAAAATTGAACTTAAGGAGAAGGGTGTATCGACTCTTAAGCCACGAAAAATTTGGTTTGATGAAACTGTACAGCGTTTAAATGTCGATGATCGTGGAGAACTTATTGGAGAATTTAGAGGTGAAGATCGCTTATTAATTATTACGCAATCAGGAATGGCGAAAACTATTTTGCCTGAGCTTACTACACATTTTGACAGTGATATGATTGTTCTTGAAAAATGGATTCCAAAAAAACCAATTTCTGTAGTCTATTATAATGGTGAGAAAGAAATGTATTATGTGAAACGTTTCCTTATTGAAAATGAAGGTAAAGAAGAATCGTTTATTTCTGATCATCCAAATTCCCAGCTAGAAATAGTGTCTACAGATTGGAAACCTATGGCAGAAATTGAATTTAAAAAGGAGCGTGGTAAAGATCGTAAAGCGAACGAAGCGGTTAATCTTGAAGAGTTTATTTCTGTAAAGGGAATTTCGGCATTAGGAAATCAACTGACTAAAGAAAAAATTAATCAGGTAAATCTTTTAGATCCTTTGCCATATGAAGCACCAGAAGAAGTTCCGGCCGAAGAGATTGAGGTTGTTGATGAAACCGTGGAGCCTTCAGAGTCTACTTCCGAAGAGAAATCTGAAGATATTAAGTCATCGAGTTCTCCAGAAGATGATATGGATATAGACGAAACAGGACAGGCTAGTTTGTTTTAATATTTTTTAACGCAGCTCTAATAAATAATCATTTATTGTATTTAGCGTTCTAGTTACAACATCCTAATCATTTTTTAATGAAGTATAAATTTTTGATAGTTTTCTTTTAAGTCGATATGATTGTTGGTTTTTAAGTTTGTAAAAGACCAACAAAAGTGCCATAAGAAAGAAACCCTTAGTTTATCTTTCTTGCTACCCCTTTTTCTACACGTTGCTTCTTGTATGGAGCTTTGACAGCTAATTTGTATTCAAAAGTATAAGAGTCTTCAGTTGTTGTTAAGATTTTAAAGTGAATCGCCTTTTGTTCATCCATGCTTTTTGGATGGAGTTCTTTTTGGATGAATTCACAATCATTTATCCAACGAATAGAGGCAGAATCAATTTTGTTGTCAAAATAGTCAATATTATATTTTTCAGTTCGTACAAACTGTCCTGTTTTTTCTACACCATCAATAATATAAGTAAATTCAAATGTGCCAGTTTTAAAGTCTGTACAGTTTCGTTTAGTTTCATAACAACTCGAAAGAATTAGAAATAAGAAACATATTAAAGCATTACGCATAGGAAAAGTTTTGTACAAAATTACAAAACCAACACTTAATTGTGTCAAATCTTTATTGTTTAGTGTGCGTAATTTAAAAAGTAGCTGTCTCGACAATTCAGTATTTGAAAAAAAAGTAGAGAAGGTTACAAATGTTCGAAATTTTTAAATGTACCATCTTTATAAAAAATTACAATACGCTCAATAGATTTATCTTCAGAATTTGAAACCTGATCAATGTTGGACGTACTCAAATTCTGCGCCTCAGAAATAAGAACATTCGAAGTATTACTTTTTTGAGATGGAAAGTTTCCTTTGCCATTCATCAACCAATATAATTCAACTTCAGGAAAGGAGGAAAGTACCTTTAGAACAAAATCTAAACTTGGTTTATTTCGACCTGATAATATATGTGAAATGCTAGAGCGTTGCACTCCAATTTTTTCAGCAAAAGATGATGCAGATTCACCATAGAAATCTATCACTTTTTGTAGACGTTTTATAAATTCTTCATTGTTTATCATTGTAAACCTAAAAAGTTTAATATTGTAACGTTACAAATGTAAACATATTATTGGGTTCACCCTTAATAACATATTTAATTTATATTTAAGCTTAAAGTTTCAGTATATAAAAATACATGTAATATTCTGAATTTTAAATAATTATTGATTTAAAATCAAATTGATTGCGATTTTTTCAATTCATTTAAATCTGTGTTTTGTTTTTTGTATACAAAAGTCATAAATCATTACTGTTTATTGAAAATATCGTGTTTACAGTTGTAAATTATCAAATACTTACCTTTGTCTTAATTAATATTTATAGATGCAATTAGGTGTATTGAAATCATTGTATAAAACTCATAAAGAAACAGCTTTATTTGGACGCTATATTTATCGCGAATCTATTGTTCGTCTTCTTGGTAATTTGAGTGAAAAATTTACCGTTAGTATTATAGGTGAATCCGTAAATAAAATCCCTATTCAGTCAATCACTTTGGGGCATGGTAAGAAAAAGATTTTAATGTGGTCTCAAATGCATGGAAATGAAAGCACAACTACTAAGGCTGTGTTTGATTTATTAAATACGTTTTCTTTAGAATGCTTAGAAACAAGTCATATTCTTGAAAATTGTACAATACAAATCATTCCAATGTTAAATCCAGATGGAGCAAAAGCTTATACCAGAGTTAATGCAAATGGAATAGATTTAAATAGAGATGCTCAAGACTTGTCACAGCCAGAAAGTAGAGCGCTACGGAGTGTTTTTAATGAATTTAAGCCAGATTTTTGTTACAATCTGCATGGTCAACGTACTATTTTTAGTGCTGGTAATTCTAGTAATTCAGCTGTTGTTTCTTTTTTAGCTCCTGCTCAAGATGCTGAAAGAACAATTACTGTCACAAGGAAAATTGCAATGGAGGTTATTTCTAAAATGAATGATAATTTACAATTGCAAATCCCAGATCATGTAGGTATTTATGATGATGGTTTTAATTTGAACTGTGTTGGGGATACTTTTCAATCACAAAATGTTCCAACAATATTGTTTGAGGCTGGTCATTTTCCAAATGATTATGAAAGAGAGCAGACGCGTAAGTTTATCTATCAGTCGTTACTGTTATCTTTGAGTTATATATCAAAAAATAATATTGATGGTGCAAACTATTCTTCTTATTTGGGTATGCCAAAGAATGAGAAATTGTTTTATGATGTCATCATTCGAAATGCAAAACAAGGAGATATTGCAATACAATATCAAGAGAAATTAGTAGGTGACAGGTTAAAATTTGTGCCAAAAATTGAAAAAATTTCAAATTCACTCAATTTTCATGGACATATAGAGCACAATGCTAATGGTTATGAGGTGTTTGCTGAAAATATAAAGCCGATTTCTGAAGGAAACGAAATCGATTTCGTAATGATAAATAATGAAAAATTCTCGATAAATCTTTAAAAAAAGTGGTTTTCAATGCAATATCTTTAACGAAATTGCATTATTTTTGTATATAATTTATTAAAAAGTAGTAAAATGGCGAAATTTAAATTAGATGAAATAGATCACCAAATTTTGGATATGTTAATCGATAATACGAGAATTCCTTTCACAGATATTGCTAAAAAATTAGTGATTTCGGCAGGAACTGTTCATGTAAGAGTTAAGAAGATGGAAGAAGCAGGAATTATTAGAGGATCTTCATTGACTTTAGATTATATAAAATTAGGATATTCTTTTATAGCTTATGTAGGTGTGTTTTTGAATAACACATCTCAAACCAAGTTTGTTTTAGAAAGAATTGCTCAAATACCATATGTGACGGTTGCTCATATTACTACCGGTAAATTTAATATCTTTTGTAAGGTTAGAGCAAAAAACACATCTCATGCTAAGGATATTATTTTTATGTTAGATGATATTGAAGGTATTTATAGAACAGAAACAATGATTAGTTTAGAAGAAAGTATTAACGATAAAAAACGTTTAATGCACACAATATTTAACGAACTATAACCCGTCTTAACATTTTTTATAAACCCTTTATCGTATTTTGATAAAGGGTTTTTTATTTTTATCTCCTAACTGTGATTTATTATGACTAAAGACGATTTATTAAAAAACGAATACCATCCTTATTATCAAACTTATGTAGAGAAAGCTGGCTCGTTAGCGCTTCATGAGGGGTTAAAAATCAACGGAGATGCAACTATTGCTTTTTTAGAGTCTATTGCAGAGGATAAATTAGAATATAAGTATGAAGAAGGTAAATGGACAATTAAAGAAATTATTCAACATCTAATAGATACTGAACGTGTGTTTATGTATCGGGCTTTGTGTATTGCTCGAAAAGATAGGACCTTATTTCCTGGCTATGATCAAGATCATTATGCAGCTCATTGTGATGCAAATAGGCGATCAATGATTAGTCTAATGAATGAATACAAAGCGGTAAGATTAAGTAGCATTCTTTTATTTGAGAGTTTTACTGAAGATATGATGACTCAAATTGGGACTGCTAGCAATAATAGTCTGTCGTCAAGAGCGGTGGCATTTATTATTATTGGACATGAAAATCATCATTGCGAGGTAATTAAAGAGCGTTATTTGTAAATAAAAAAAAAGCCACTTTTAGTAAAAGTGGCTTTTTATTGTATTTTTTTAGGGTTTTAAAATCTGTATCTGATTCCTAAAGCAATATCAAAATCTAAATCATCTCTAAAATCTCCAAAGCCTAATTCTGGTCTTGCGTCAATTGATAATTGTAATGGAATGTCGAAATTGTATTCTATTCCAATATCACCTGCAGCAAAAAAGAATGTTTCACTATCATCAAAACCTGCTGGGACGTTATCAAAGCTATAAGAGCCTAGTCCTCCACCAACTCCAGCGTACCAGTTGAAGTCACCATCAAGTACCCAAACCCATTGGTAAAGTCCGGCAATCTTGAATCCATCGTAACCTTTACCATCTCTTAATCCAAGATCTAATTCTAAACGGTTATTGTCACCAAGTGCTCTTTGGTAAGAGATTTCAGCTCCAAATCCATCGCTATCGCCTAAACGAAGACCAATGGCATTATCTGAGATATCTTGTGCGTTTACTGTTGCAAAGCCTACGAAAGCTAAAGCTACTAAAAATAATTTTTTCATAAAATTTAAGGTTTTTGTCATTAAAATTATCTGCTAATATGACCCTGAAAAATGTCATACGTCACAGTTTCGGGTTAACTTTACAAAAATAACGCCAAAAAAGATATTTTATTAAATTTCTTTATAGTTTTATAAACAGACTTATGCTTATATGATTAGTAATTCGAAATTGAATAATTTGGCCTCGCGTTTAGAAGGCGAATTGCATTTTGATGAATTGATGAAGGTGCTTTACGCTACTGACGCATCGGTGTATAGAATGCTTCCTTTGGCGGTTGCTTTGCCTAAATCAAAAACAGATATAATTAGCCTTATTCAGTTTGCTAAAGAGCATAAAACTTCACTTATTCCTAGAGCTGCCGGAACCTCCTTGGCGGGTCAATGTGTAGGAAAAGGTATTGTGGTTGATGTGTCTAAGTATTTTAATACGATTATAGGTATTGACGAAAAGCAACAAACAGTTACGGTTCAACCCGGAGTGGTTCGAGATGAATTAAATAATTTTCTAAAACCATTTGGTTTGTTTTTTGGGCCTAACACATCTACCTCAAATCGCTGTATGGTAGGTGGTATGGTGGGTAATAATTCATCAGGAACAACATCGATTAAGTATGGTGTAACTAGAGATAAAGTATTGTCGTTAAAAACTGTTTTGAGTGATGGAAGTGAAGTTGAGTTTTCAGGTATGGCTTCCGAAGAATTCCGAAATAAATTAAAACTTAAAACACTTGAAGGTGTTATTTATAATACGGTGTTTTCTGAATTAGAACCAAAGGCTGTAAGAAAGCGTATTTTGCAACAATTTCCAAAGTCAAAAATTCATAGAAGAAATACCGGATATGCTATTGATGAGTTGCTGAAAAATGAAATATTTAATGAATCAACTGCCTCATTTAACATGTGTAAGCTTTTAGCTGGAAGTGAAGGTACATTGGCTTTTACGACTGAAATTACGCTACAGTTAGATAGATTACCGCCTTCAGAAAGCATTATGGTTGTGGCACACTTTAAAAGTATAGAGCGTTGTCTTGATGCAGTAGCTGTGACCATGCAGCATGACTTGTATGCGTGTGAAATGCTAGATAAGTCTATACTGGATTTGACTAAGCATAATAAAACACAGCAAGTTAACCGTCAGTTTATCGAAGGTGATCCAGAAGCTATTTTAATGTGTGAGCTAAAATCTGAAAGTTCTACAGGTTTAATGGAGGCTGTAAAATTATTAATTGATGATTTAAAAGCGTCTGGATTGAGTTATGCTAACCCTGTATTAAAAGACACTGGTATTGAGAGAGCAAATCAATTGAGAAAAGCTGGTTTAGGTTTGTTAGGTAATATGATAGGTGATCCTAAAGCAGTAGCTTGCATTGAGGATACTGCTGTGGCGCTAGAAGATTTGTCAGATTATATCAAAGAGTTTTCAGAACTCATGAAAAATTATAATCAGAAACCGGTCTATTATGCGCATGCTGGAGCCGGTGAGTTACATTTGCGACCAATATTGAATTTAAAAAAGAAGGCAGATGTGGTGTTGTTTAGAAAAATCACAACAGATGTAGCGGATCTAGTAAAGCGATATCAAGGATCAATGAGTGGGGAGCATGGTGATGGAATTGTACGTGCCGAGTTTATACCTGTTATGATTGGGCAGGAAAATTTTCAAATTTTAAAAGTTATCAAATCGGCATTTGATCCTGATAATATTTTCAATCCAGGAAAAATTGTAGATGCTTTTCCAATGGATGAATCATTACGCTATTTGCCTGAGAGAGAAGAACCTGTTATAGAAACAGTTTTAGATTTTTCTGCTGCGCAAGGTATATTGAGAGAAGCTGAAAAATGCAACGGCTCAGGTGATTGTAGAAAACTATCAGAGTTTGGTGGTACGATGTGCCCGAGTTATCGCGCGACAAAAAACGAGAAAGATACCACAAGAGCTAGGGCTAATGCTTTACGTGAGGTATTAACTAATTCTGAAAAACCTAATAAATTTGATAGTGAAGCATTAAAAAAGGTGTTTGATTTGTGCTTGAGTTGTAAAGCTTGTGCGAGTGAGTGTCCTAGCAGTGTAGATGTTGCGAGTTTAAAAGCTGAATTCCAATATCAATATCAGAAAGCAAATGGTATAAGTTGGCGAACAAAATTGTTTGCATATAATAATAAATGGAATGCTATTGGAAGCCGTTTTCCATTATTAGTAAACTTCATGTTTTCTAATAAGATAATAAGTTCAATCGTTAAGAATTTATTCAGTATTGCTAGTGAAAGATCGTTGCCTTTAATTTCAAATATTAGTTTAAATAAGATAGTTAAAACATCTAAAAAAAAGGAAGTTATATCTGATTATATTAAGGAGGTGGTATTTTTTAATGATGAATTTACTAATCATTTGGATACATCAATTGGTGTGGACGCTATTGCGCTTTTAGAGGCCTTAAATTACAAAATAAGCTTTGTTGATCATTTCGAATCTGGACGCTCATTTTTGTCAAAGGGATTATTAGAGCAGGCTAAAGATTTTGCCAATAAAAATGTATCGGTATTTAAACCTCTAATTTCAGAGAATACCCCTTTAATAGGTATTGAGCCTTCAGCAATTTTGACATTTAAGGATGAGTATATTAGATTAGCCGATGATAAAAGTGCTGCAAAGAATATAGCAAAGCACACTTATTTAATTGAAGAATTTATTCAAAAAGAAATAGAGCTAGGAAATATTACTTCAAAACAATTTACTTCAGAAGAAAGAGTTATTAAATTTCATGGACATTGTCATCAAAAAGCATTGGCAAATCAATCTTCTAGTTTTGATATATTGAATTTGCCAAAAAACTATGTAGTTACAATAATTCCTAGCGGTTGTTGTGGTATGGCTGGAAGTTTTGGTTATGAAAAAGAGCATTATGAAGTAAGTATGAGAATAGGAGAACAAACGCTTTTTCCTGCTGTCAGAAATGCAGATGAAAATACTTTAATTGCTGCTAATGGAACAAGTTGTAGACACCAAATTAAAGATGGAACTCAACGTGCTGCCATACATCCAATTACAATTTTAAAGCAGGCTTTGATTTAGGTATGAGTATGATGTTTTTTATACAGAAATTGAATCCTTTATGAAATTCTGTTTTTGTTTGTTTATTTTTACAATTACTTTAGCGTAAAATCTTTATTTATGGCAGGAAATTCCTTTGGAAATTTATTTAAACTTACCACTTTTGGTGAGTCTCACGGAATAGCAATTGGTGGAATTATTGATGGATGTCCTCCAGGATTAACTTTAGATTTTGATGCTATTCAAAATGAGTTGAATAGGAGAAAGCCTGGGCAATCAGATATAGTGACTCAAAGAAAAGAGCCTGATACTGTTGAGTTTTTGTCTGGGATATTTGAAGGACAAACAACAGGGACTCCAATTGGTTTTGTGATAAAAAACACAAATCAAAAATCAAAAGATTATTCTCATATCAAAGATGTATATAGGCCAAGTCATGCCGATTATACTTATGATCAAAAATACGGTGTTCGTGATTATAGAGGAGGAGGGCGCAGTTCAGCAAGAGAAACAGCATCAAGAGTTGTTGCTGGAGCTATAGCAAAACAGCTTTTAAATTCGATAAAAATCAATGCATATACATCTTCTGTAGGTGATATTTTTTTAGAAAAACCCTATCAAGATTTAGATTTTGAAAAAGTAGAATCTAATACAGTACGTTGCCCAGATGATGAAGTTGCCGAACAAATGATTGCAAGAATTCGAGCTATTAGAAAAGAAGGTGATACCATTGGAGGCACAATTACTTGTGTGCTTCAAAATGTACCTATTGGACTAGGGGAACCAGTTTTTGATAAACTTCATGCCGATTTAGGAAAGGCGATGCTATCTATAAATGCCGTAAAAGGATTTGAATATGGTAGCGGATTTTGTGGCGCTAAAATGAAAGGTACTGAGCATAATGACTTGTTTAATGAAGATGGTACTACAAAAACTAATTTATCTGGAGGTATTCAAGGTGGCATTAGTAATGGCATGGATATCTATTTTAGAGTTGCATTTAAACCGGTTGCTACTGTGATTCAGAAGCAAGATGCGTTGGATAGTTCTGGTAAAATTGTAGAAATGCAAGGCAAAGGAAGACATGACCCTTGCGTTGTCCCTAGAGCTATTCCTATTGTAGAGGCAATGGCAGCATTAGTATTGGCCGACTTTTATTTACTAAATAAGATGTATAAATAGCATCAGAATATTTTGATTACCTTTCAATAATAGATTTTAATCTTTTTAGATATATGAAAAAACTAGCGTTACATTGGCAGATTCTAATAGGAATGCTGCTTGGCTTAGTATTTGGTTTTATAATGCTTCAAATAGGTGGTAAAGAATTTACTCAAGACTGGATCAATCCTATTGGTGCTATTTTTGTAAAACTATTAAAACTCATTGCAATTCCACTGATATTGGCCTCCTTAATTAAAGGGATTTCAGATTTAAAAGATATTTCTAAATTCAAAAATATTGGGTTGCGTACCATCGGGATTTACATTATTACTACTGTTATTGCAATTTCAATTGGATTAGCCTTAGTTAATATCATGCAACCTGGAGATGGTGTTTCAGAAGAAACCATTGATAAATTAACAAAGACTTATTCTGAAAATAGCAGTGTTACAGCTAAGATTGAAGAAGCTGCAAAACAAATGGATGCAGGTCCATTGCAGTTTTTGGAAGATATGGTTCCAGATAATGCATTCAAAGCATTAGGTAATAATAAGCTTATGCTTCAGGTGATTTTCTTTTCCATATTTCTTGGTATATCTATGTTGCTTATTGGCGAAGAACGCGCAAAACCAATGAAAAAACTATTTGATTCTTTAAATGATATAGTGCTTAAAATGGTTGACCTTATTATGCTTACAGCACCTATTGCAGTTTTTGCATTGCTAGCTAATGTTGTGGTATCTTCCGATGACCCTGATATTTTATATGCCTTACTCAAATATGCAGGAGTCGTCGTTTTTGGCTTGTTGATGATGATTGTATTTTATTCTATTCTTGTTGGAACATATACAAAGAAAAATCCTTTTTGGTTTTTAAAGCAAATGAGTCCTGCACAATTGTTAGCATTTTCTACAAGTTCAAGTGCAGCAACGCTTCCGGTTACGATGGAACGCGTTGAAGAGCATATAGGTGTAGATAAAGAGGTCTCTAGTTTTGTGCTACCTGTTGGTGCTACAATTAATATGGATGGTACAAGTTTGTATCAAGCTGTTGCGGCAGTATTTATATTTCAAGCCCTTGGGTTGGATCTTACATTTGCAGATCAAATTACGATAGTTTTAACTGCTTTACTAGCCTCAATTGGCAGTGCTGCTGTACCTGGAGCCGGAATGGTAATGTTGGTCATTGTTTTGGAGTCTGTTGGACTGCCGTCTGAATTATTGCCAATTGGTTTAGCGCTAATTTTTGCTGTAGATAGACCCTTGGACATGTGTCGCACTGTAGTGAATGTTACTGGAGATGCTACTGTATCCATGATTGTTGCAAAATCTGTAGGAAAATTAGGCGAGCCTAATGTCAAGAACTGGGATGATAACTATGATGATGTGAAATAAAATTTTTAACTTTAAAACAATAATCAACTATAAATAATTATCTATGAATGTTTGTTTCATAATGTATCCTTGGGATAAAATAGATCCTGAAAATGATACAAGTTTGGCTTTAATTAAAGAATGTGCAAAACGAGGTCATGGTGTTGCCATGTGTACACCAGCAAACTTAACGATTAGAGATAGTGTGACTAATGCGTTTTGTATGGTTGTTGGTCGTATGGAGAAAGTGCCTTCTACATTAAAAGCCTTCTATAATAAAGCAAAATTAAGAGAGGAAATGTTGCCATTGGCTGGTTTTGATGCCATATTTTTCAGGGCTAATCCACCATTAGACCCTATAATGCTTAATTTTTTAGATTCTGTTAAAGATGATGTATTTATTGTGAACTCATTACAAGGCATGCGCGAAGCCAATAATAAGCTTTATACAGCAGCATTTGGAGATGCACATAGCAATATTATTCCGAATACTCATGTTTCAAAAAATAAAAACTATTTAATTAAACAAATTAAAGATTCTAAGGCAGATAAAATGATTCTAAAACCACTCAATGGTTTTGGCGGTTCTGGGGTTATTTTGATTGAAAAATCTGCGATGAGTAATATTAATTCATTATTAGATTTTTATATCACGAGTGGAGATGGGTCTTCAAATTATGTTATTCTTCAAGATTATATTGAAGGAGCAGATCAAGGTGATGTTCGTATTTTATTATTAAATGGGGAGCCAGTAGGTGCTATGAAACGCGTGCCAGGATCTGACGATCATCGCTCAAATGTCTCTGCTGGAGGAAGTGTCCAAAAGCATACCTTAACAAAAGCAGAAAGAGCACTTTGCAAACAAATTGGCCCAAAACTAGTTAAAGATGGATTGTACTTTGTTGGTATTGATGTCATAGGTGGTAAATTAGTTGAAGTCAATGTGATGTCTCCAGGAGGAATTACCTATATTAATAAAGTCTACAAATCTAAAATCAAAGTTGAAGAGCGTGTTATCGATTTCTTAGAAAGCAAAGTTGTTGATAAGTTGCAAGCATTTGATAGACGCACAAGATTACGAAAAACTGTGCAAGATGCATAGAGATGGTTCTTTTTTGCCATTGATTGTTTCGTGCGAATGGCTTTACAATAACCAAAATTTAGAGCGACTTATTATTTTAGATACCAGTGTAAAAACTGAAAAATCTTCAGGAGAAGACTTTATTCCTAATTCGAGATTTTTCGATATAAAAGGAAAGTTTAGTGATATTAATGCGCCTTTTCCAAACACAATTCCATCTCAAAAGCAATTTCAAGATGAGGCACGTGCTTTAGGAATTGATATGGATTCGCTAATTGTTGTGTATGATGATAAAGGCATGTATTGGAGCCCAAGAGTACGCTGGTTATTTAAAGCCTTTGGTTTTAATAATGTTGCTGTCTTAGATGGCGGACTTCCAAAATGGAAGCAATCAAATTATGAGATTGTTCATCATTTGGATGTTGTAGATTGGTGGTCTCGTGGAAATTTTATTGCTGCATATCAAGGCGGAAAAATGTCGTATTTTGATGATATAATAGATTGGTCTAACAATGAAGATGTCATTATTTTAGATGCACGTTCTGAAGATCGATTTAATTGTTTGGCTCCTGAACCTAGAATAGGTTTGCGAAGTGGAAACATACCCAACTCCAAAAGTCTTCCTTATACTAGAGTGTTGAATGGATATTGTTTTAAAACAAAGGATGAGCTCAAAAACATTTTTAAGTCTTTTGAAATAGGAGATAAATTACTAACTTTTACCTGTGGTTCTGGAATTACAGCATGCATTATTGCATTAGCTGCTGAAATTTCAGACTATAAAAAGATGTCTGTTTATGATGGTTCATGGACAGAATATGGAACTTTAATACCTTAGTTATGAAAAACTCTAATTGGACCAAACAAGAATTAGTCGCGTACATTTTACTGTATGTGGCACATTCAGATTTAAAAGAAACTCGCGAAGAACATGAATATATTTTATCTCGAGTTGAAGATGAAACCTATCAACATATTAAGGCCGAATTTGAGACTGATAATGATTATCAAAGCATTACTAAAATTGTTGATGCCGTAAATGCGGAGTCTGGTTATAATACCAATCCTGAAGAATTATTTGCTGATATTAAATTAATAGCATTTGCAGATGGTCGAATGGACCAAATGGAACATGCGATTTATAGTAGCTTAAAGAAAATATTGAGTTAATATGGAACGCTTATCTATTGATGCCATTATTTCTAAAATAAATAAAGAAGACTGTTTTCATGCTGTTGCAGAGGACTATTCCTTCACAATTAAAATTGATGATTATGTACATTATGCTTGTGCAGCTGTACATGATGGACATCAGTTTAGAAAAGACCTTTGGGACAATTGTATACATACTGAATACGAACGATGGTATGAAGAAGATCCTGAAACCAAACGTATGATTGCATCTCATCCTATTGTTATTGCTGGATGTGATTCTCGTTTTGAATATGACTTAAATAGAGATCCCGATGACGCTGTTTTTGTAACTGCTTGGGGTAAAAAGTTGTGGTATGAGCCACTTTCAGAAAATGAAAAAAATATCAGTTTAAAAAAACATGATAATTTTTATAAAGTTGTACATGCCTTAATTACTAAACTTGAAGCTAAATTTGGAATTGCTATTGTATATGATTTGCATAGTTATAATTGGAAACGTTGGGATAGAGAAGTGCCAACGTGGAATTTAGGAACCTCTAATGTTGATAATGATAGATTTGGAGATGATATAGAGTCTTGGAGACAAAGTTTATCTGAACTAAATTTTCCACATGACATTAAATCAACATCTAAAATCAATGATACTTTTCAAGGTAATGGATATTTCTTGAAATTTATTACGAAAAGCTTTCAAAATACCTTAGTTTTGGCAACCGAAATTGCAAAGGTATATTGTGATGAGTATAAGTATATCATTTATCCTGAGGTTGTTGCAACAGTAGAAGAGCAACTCAAAATACGATTACCACAACACGCGACAAATTTTTATAAAAAGCACACCAAATAATGCCGCAAATAACGAGTACCGAAGAATATCAAGACTTATTTGATATTGATGCTAATCTCAATAGATTGGTTAAGAGTATTGAAGTTCTTAATTATATCAATCCATTAAATATTGAACGTGAAAAAAAACAGTTTTTCTCTTCAAAATATACGTATGATCCTGTTTTTAAGTATCCTAAAATTAAATTTAACGGATATAAGTTACATCGATTATTCTTTTCTCAGCGTTTAGAGCGCATTCAAGATGATGATATCAGGCAATTATATGAAGATGTTATATATGAGTATTCTGGCCTTATAGAATGTATTGAAACTATTAATCAAGGGCGCAAATTTTATTTCAATAGCTTAAAAAGTTTTGGGACGCCAACTGAAAGAGATATAGATAATGCTAAATTCATACTTCGATTTGATGATAGTGATTTTGATGAAGAGATGCTACCAATCTATTCTGCTAGTGATGCTGTAGATTATTTTGAAGAGTACTCAAAACGTTATGATTTTAAGTATCATATTAAATTGTCTACAAACCTATCTGCTGCTGCAATGGTATTAAATAATACGCAAACATTAGTGTTGCGTAAAAATCATAAGTTTAGTAAAAACCAATTAAAGGTATTAACTAATCATGAGATTGGAGTTCATATGGTTACTACTTTCAATGGTTTAGAACAACCTTTAAAAGTCTTTTCTAATGGATTTCCTAATAATGTAGAAACCCAAGAAGGTTTGGCGGTTTATTCTGAGTATATGTCTGGATGTTTAACCATGAAACGTTTAAAAGAATTAGCATATCGCGTTATTGCAGTAGATACGCTTAATAAGGGCTATAGTTTTGCTGATACATTTGATTTGTTGTTTAGTCAATATAAACTGAATAGAGATAAAGCGTTCTCGATTACTTTACGAGTACATAGAGGAGGAGGATTTACAAAAGATCATCAGTATTTATGCGGAATTAAACGTGTATATAATTATGCGAAAGCAGAAGGAGATTTAAATGTATTGCTTACAGGTAAAGTAACATTAGATTATATTGATACAATAAAGAAGTTGCAAACTAAAGGCTTAGCGATTCCTTCTAAGTACTACACAGATGCGTATCTTAATAATGATAATTCTAATAAGAATTTGGATTTTATTTTGAAAAGCCTCAAATAAGAAAGCCTTAAAGCGCAATTATTCTTATCACATCTTAATTATGAAACTCTCTCAGTGTTAGACATGCACTTAGAGAGAACTTGATTCATTCCCAGCTAACAGAAGCTAGGCTCAAGTTGAATAGTTTTGCTTTAAGGCTTTGCATGCTACAAGTTAACCCGTTTATACTTTGGGAACTTGACACTATATGAAAACTTATAAACCACTTTATCATTAGCCGATAAATTAAGTTTCCATTTTAGAATTCCTTTTTTATTGTTGTAGTCTGCAGTACCTATATCTATATCATCAATTTTTATTGCTTTGTTTTGACTTATTGGAATTCTATCTAATAGAATAAGATCTATTGCTACGGATTTATTGTTTTTTAACTCTAATTCATAGTGTTTTGAGATGATTTTATTACTACCTATAAAGGCGTTCTTTTTGTAATCTTTTGGTTGTGTACGTTTCACAACGACGTTTGGATCAACTCCCAATGAGATAGTCAGTTCTTCTGAAGTGCTTTGTGGGTTGATATTTGTCTTTCCAGAATAGCTTCCTTCAAAATAAACGTTAGCTTCAGCTGGTAGGAGGTTGTACTGTTCCCATGCTTTAATTTTAGCAGTTAAAAACACATTTTCATTTAATAAAGGAGCTGCAAAATAAGAGTACGTTGCTGGAACTTTATAGGTTTCAATTTCAATAACTGTGACATCTCCGTCATTAGGAATAGAGTAGGATGCGTTAATCTCGAACCTAGTATTGGTGATACCTTCTTCAATAATATCACCATTAGAAGTATATTCTACAGGTTCTATGTATGGTTTATCATCAAAATCTTCATCAATCATTTGTTGTACTCTATTTTGAAAACCAGGCGAAACAGGCTTTGAAGATGTTCTATATGCCTGCACAACCACTTCGTTAAGAGCAGCAATGTCTTCTTCTAAAGCAACGTTCATCACGCTAGAGTGAATTGGTAATTCTTCAGTTCTATTTCCAACATACGAAAACGCTAATTCTTGTCCGTCAGATATATTCAAGGAGTAGTGTCCATCAAAATCTGTTTGTGTTCCATTTGATGTCCCTTTTACAATGACATTAACACCAGGAAGTGGTAATCCGTCAGAGGCAGAAGTTACTATTCCTGAAATTGTTTTTACTAATGGATTATACTTGTACTTATACCGCTTTGTTGATCTGTTGCTATTGTAATTACTATAGGCGCTAATAAAGTTAAGATACTTAGGGTTGACTTCAGGTTTTACATTGTTGGTGTTTGGATCACTTGTAGATAAAGTTAAATTAACATCATTCCAGTCGTTTCCTGTGTTCTGGTAAATATGAGCTTTATAGACTAATTGTAATGGTGTATCAATTTTTTCAGCTTTGATATCATAAATTGGAAACCATCCAGCTCCAGTAACATTGTACTTTATATTTAGGTTTAAATTAGTAGCCACTTCAGTATTTAACTTGATTTTTATTTCACCAGTTTGAATTCTCTCATCAACATTAAGTTCTTTTAGTTGTTTATTGAGATCAACAATTTCTAAATTGTAGTCAATTTTCAAATTATTTGCTTTATAAATAAGAGTTTTAATTTCTGTGGTTCTTGTTCTGTAGTATGTTGCAAACTTCTTAAGTTTTTCAAGATCAACAACTTCGTTGGAGTTTCCTAAATTTCGATTTTGTGTAATTAAATATAATTCTTCATTATATCCTGCGATTGTTTGATTTTCAATTTCAACGAGATTTTGAAAATCTTTAATTTTATTTTGAATGGATTTAACAGTTTCAGATACATCCTGCTTAACAAGGAAGTTAATACCATATTTGATAGATAGGATAGAGGCGTCATCTAATCCTGAAATTTGAATACTACTTTCTTGAATATTTGGAGATAGCTTATCGAAAATAAATTCAGTGTTTCCTGCAGTAGTTTTTATGTTTGCAGTTCTTTCAATTTGTGCTCCACTAAGATAAACGGTAACATTTTTTAGCGTAGTAGCCTCGTTGTTTATAGTGTTGCCATGGCATAGTGATGATAGCAGTAATAATTTGATTATGAGATGTTTCATGGTTAATGTGCTTTAAATTTGTATTAAAACTACCTTATGATTTTGATTGTGTAAACAATGTTTGAGCGAAGTTGCTAGGCGAATGAGTAAACCGACTATATCATTGAGTTAAAAAAATACAACGTTCTAATTGTGCATCTCATAGATGATTTTTGCATTTCTAATTTTTTGAACAATTTTTTTTGTATTTACACCGATATTTTGATGCAAATTCGTCATGTAGATGTACATTTATACTATAAATAATGTGCTATTAATCAACAATCTATAATTTAGATAATCCCTCTTGATTAAGAATTATTTTAGAGTTAAATTAGTTTTAATTAGTTGTTAATTATCAAAGTCCTTTTTTCCCAAAAGGACTTTTTTTATGCTAAAAACTTAGATTTTAACTCAGGTGTAGGAATCATGCAGGATTCTTTTTTTCCATACCATTTATACCTGTTTTTAGCTATATAATCGTAGATCCAATTTCTTAAAGATGTTGGAATTATAAAAAAAAGAACCAACATGTTTCTTGGAAACCCTAAATGTTTCGCTATTTTCAAGGCTGCGGTAGACTTAGTTGAGAGCCCATTGTCTTGTGAGTAAAGTAATATAGAATCGGTCTTGTGTGTGTCTATTTGATAAGTCTCAATGATTTTTTGCCCAATTGCACTTTGTAAAGGAGCAAACATAAACAGACTGTTCTTATCATGTTTAATAACATATTGAATAGACGAATTGCAAAGATTGCAAACGCCATCAAAAAGAATTAATTGTTTGTGTTTTGGGAGATTTTTATTCACGTTGCAAAGATACAATAACAGTTGAATACGGTAATTAATATTCCGTTAAAACGATTATTTTTTGGCTTCGACTAATTCTAAAAGATCTACACTTACATTAGTTGTGAAAAGACCATAGTTTACAATAGCTTTTCCTTTTTCAAGATTGTCAATGCTTCCAATTGCTTTCCCATCATGCATGCGCACACGATCTCCAATTTTTAAAATTGGTTTTGGTTGTTCTGGTTTAACATCTTTTTTCTTGGCCGATTTTTTATTTTTGCGAATAACGGCGACTTTCTCTTCTGCCTCTTTTTTAATTTGAGTTTGTTTTGCTTTTTCTACTCTTTTTTGTTTAGCTGAAATTTTCTTTCGTTTGGAATTTTCGATTTGAACTAGCTTAAATAGCTCAGCCATTAACTCACGTTTCTTTTTATTATCGAAAAATTTTTCAGAAATATCATTGAATTTTTGCCCAAGATAGATTAAGCGTTGATTTGAATCGTATAATTCCTGAAAGTTTTCTAATTTCTTTTGGACCTTCGCATTAATTTCTTCTAATTTATCAGCTTCAGATTGCTTTTTCTTTTCATTGACTTTAAGAGAGCGCTCTGTTTTTTCTAGCTTGCTGCGTTCTTTTTGAAGCTTGGCAATTGTAGCATCAAATCGCACTTTGCCACGCTCAATTTTCTTTTTTGCACGATTAATTAAACTATAAGGAATCCCATTCTTCTGAGCAACTTCAAAAGTAAAAGAGCTACCAGCTTGTCCTAAAACCAATTTAAACATGGGCTCTAAACTTTTTTCATCAAACATCATATTAGCATTTTGCATATATGGTAATTCGTTAGCAAGCACTTTTAAGTTAGAGTAATGTGTTGTAATGATGCCATAGGCTTCACGATGATAAAATTCTTCTAAAAAAGTTTCAGCAAGTGCACCTCCAAGTTCGGGATCACTTCCTGTACCAAATTCATCAATCAAGAATAGTGTATTCTTGTTGCATTTCCGAAGAAAGAAATTCATTTGTTTCAAACGATAACTGTAGGTGCTTAAATGGTTTTCAATAGATTGGTTATCACCAATATCACTAATGATTCGATGAAATAAACAGACATTGCTTTTTTCATGAACAGGAATTAACAAGCCACTTTGTAGCATCACTTGTAGCAATCCAATGGTTTTAAGTGTGATACTTTTACCTCCAGCATTTGGACCAGAAATGACAATAATTCTATTTTCGGGATGTAACACTATCGATTGCGGAAATGTAGCCTTTCCTTCTGCTTTGTTTGAAAGATAAAGTAGCGGATGGTAGGCATCTTTAATGTTGTATACTTTTTCGTTGTTTAGTTTTGGAAGAATTGCATTTAAAGATTGTGCATATTTGGCTTTTGCATATATGACATCGAGTTTGATAAGAAACTCTTGATATTTTTGCAAAAGAGATGAGTATGGTCTTGTATATTCAGTTAGATGACGAAGAATTTTATCTATTTCTTCACGTTCTTCAAATTCTAAATTATTAAGTTCTCTAGCATACCGAAAGGTTTGTTCAGGTTGTATATATACAATACTACCTGTTTTGCTGCTTCCCATGATACTTCCTTTGACCTTGCGTCTATACATAGCTTTAACAGCTAATACACGCTTGTTTTCTACAACAGATTCTCTAATATCATCTAAATAATCGAGGTTATGATAAGTTTGTAAAGCCGATGTGAAACTTTGATTGATTTTGCCTCTAACAGAATTTATTGTTTGACGTAATTGGTACAGGGTTTCTGTTGCATTGTCTTTTACATCCCCAAAACGATCAATGATGGCATCGATTTCTGTTACTAAATGTAAGACGATATCTAAACTTTCAGAAGATTTGTATAATGCCGGATAGTAGTCTTCAAATTTTTTAAGAAATTTTAATATGTCACTAATTGTGAGTGTTAAAGATGCTATTTTCTTAAAGCTATTTGTGTCTAAATAAGAGTTCTCAATATGTAAAAGTTTAAGCTCTTTTGTGATAGGTTCAAATCCGTGATTTGGAATTCTATTGTCATTATAAAAAGAGGCAACATATTCGTTAGTAAAATGAAGTGACTGTATAACAAGATCGGATGTCGTGTGTGGCTTAATTTTTAAAGCCTCAACGCTACCCAAATTGGTTATACAAAGCTCTGAAATTTGTTGCAAAACTGAGTAAAACTCAATATCCTGTAATGTTTTTTCGTGAATATTAATCATTGACTAATGCACCTCTCATAGTTAAGAGTGCAAAGGTACTTATTAATGATGTAGTAAGGAAATGTTTTAAGACTATGTAAATTAACGTTTTACGCGTTTTCCACTGTCGTCTATGTAATGACATACACAATTATTAGGGCTAAATAAACCTGCACTATGAAGTTTACGTTTGATAAGTTCTGTGGTTTTCATTTTGAAATTATCAAATGGAGTAAACGCGAAATTATTTGAACTAATCGAGACGTCTAAGCCATAAACACAATGCCACCATGTTTGTGGTATGAAGAGCATTTCTCCTGGATTTATAATCGTATAGAGAACATTAGCATCTTTAAAATTTGAGTGTTTTCTTTCGTCAAAATCTTCCATGTTTACATCACTTAGTCTTGAACCCGGTTCATATTTTTTACTTGGATACATATGATCTTTAGATTGTTTTGGGCTTACTAAGAAGACGAGTTTTCGACCCTCAATTAAGGCCAAAATATTGTTTGCCAAACGATCTGTATGCCAACCTGTTAGGGTTCCAGCAGGACCAATCCATAATGAGGTTGAATTTCTAACCGTATTTTTTGAGACCAAAGAAAAATCGACATGTTCTAATAGTTCAGGAAACATTTTTGCAATTGGCATGTTTCCTAGATAGGTTTCGGTATCTGTATTTCTTATTTCATTTAAATAATCTTGAAAAGCACCAAACTGCCAGTTGGTATCATTTTGCCTAATATTTCCTTTATAGGTAAATGTTTCTTTGTCTTTTCCTATTTTTTCAAAATAGTCTAGAGACCACAATTGCATCGCTTTCCAATGCGACATCATATTAGTAATCTTTACTGGTGTGTTTTTTTTGATATGGTTTTCAAAAAAATCACTATGAGAAATTTTATCTATGGTATTGATATCTATAAGATCTTTATTAAGAATACCTTGTACTCGTTCTAATATGTCATTTTCCATAATTGGCAGATGTTTTGCTGGCTAATATACTATATTTGAAAGTACAAATTTATGACATATTTCATATTTTAGACGATAAGAATTTATTTTAGATAAAATGAACGTAAACATAGATAAAAGTTGGAAACATAAATTAACTGATGAGTTTGATAAACCCTATTTTGCTGATTTAGTGCATTTTGTTAAGAAGGAATATACTAATCAACACTGTTTTCCTCCTGGCTCGAAGATTTTTTCTGCTTTTGATTTATGTAGTTTTAATGATCTTAAAGTGGTGCTTATTGGTCAAGATCCATATCATGGTATTGGACAAGCCAATGGTTTGTGTTTTTCGGTAGAAGATGGTATAAAGCACCCACCATCATTGGTTAATATTTTTAAAGAGATAGAGATGGATCTAGGTATTCCATATCCAGTATCGGGAAATTTAGAACGTTGGGCTAAGCAAGGTGTATTATTGCTTAATGCTACTTTAACAGTTAGAGCTCATGAAGCAGGAAGTCACCAAGGTAAAGGGTGGGAGCAATTTACAGATAAGATTATTGAGGTCATTAGTAAAGAAAAACAGGATATTGTATTTTTACTTTGGGGTGGATTTGCAAAGAAGAAGGCTAAATTAATTGATCGAAGCAAACATACGATATTAACCTCAGGGCATCCATCACCTTTAAGTGCGAATAGAGGATATTGGTTTGGTAACAAACATTTTAGTAAGGTGAATGCAGTGTTACATTCTAAGGGAACAGAAAAAATAAATTGGTAATTACATTAACTACCAGTGGGAGCTAATTGGTTAGTAGTAATTTGAGCAGTAGGCTTAACAATTTTTACAGGCTTAGATGGTGTAACTAACACATTATTTTCAGAAGCACTTCTTTTTGTAGTTTTATTACAACTGAAAATCAATAACAAAAAATTTAATGCAACTAAAAACGAAAGGATTAAAGTAATTGTTATCATCATAGTGTAATCATTTTTTTAAGTAGTACGAAAGATTTGGTTTATAAATGTAAGTAATTTTTTGATAAATAGAAAGTTAACACATTTAAATTGTACCGTTACTTATTGACATTCTTAAAATGTACTTGATATATTGTTCAGATAAATAACATGATGATGATGTTTTTTCCTACCCAAAAATCAATTTATTTCTTTAATCAAGCTTTCATAGTCTACTTTTTTTGAAATAATATCTAAACTAAGTAATTTATTTTGAATAGTATCAACAGTATCTTTATCTATCAGGTCTTGTGACCATTCTGTTAAGGATAACCATTCTTGAACATCTTCTAATTTTTGGTCGTATCGGTTAGCAATAGTTTTATCTATACTTGGGATATGCTTAAACTCTTTAGTTGTGTTATTGATAATGTTGAGTATAGTTTTAACATCATCAGTGTGTTCATCTAAAAACGCTTCTCTTACAGCAATTACAAAACATGGCCATGGAGTTGGACAATCTGCTATACGCCTAAAAACACCATCATCAACAATAGGTTTAGTCGTAAATTTCTCCCACATAAAATAATCGGCATCACCATTTGTTAAACCTTCAACGGCACCATTAAGGTTTCGTATGACTTCAAAATTAAGGTCTGTATCTAAATTCCAATTATTGTTTTCAGCATTGATGTAAGCCATGAGATGTGATCCAGAGCCATACCTGCTTATAGCAGCTCTAGTTCCTTTGATATCATTTATGGTTTCAAAATTTGAGTCATCAGCAACATGAATTCCCCATATTAAAGAAGACTGCACGAAGGTTTGAACAATTTTGCTTGGGTTACCATCTATAATATCTTTAATGATTCCTTCAGTTAAAATAACAGCAATATCTATTTCTCCTTCTCGTAATGCTTTATTCATTGCTCCAGTGCCGCCAAAGTAATCTTTCCAACGTAAATTAATACCTTCCTCTTTATATTCTCCATTTTTTAATGTGAGATACCAAGCAAGATTGAAATGCTCTGGAACGCCACCTATATTAATTTTTTTCAATGTAATTTATCTTATATGGTTAATTTAATTCCACAATCTTATCTAATGTGAATATAATCAAATCATTAACTACCTGTTTAGGGTTATTACTAAATTCTCCTGTAGCTCTATTGGCAATTATAGCATTCATAGATAAAGCATGATGCCCTAAAAGGTTTGAAATCCCATAAATACCCGCAGTTTCCATTTCTAAATTAGTAATCGCTTTACCATTATAGTCAAAACTTGCAAGTTTATCATTTAAATCATTGTCTTGAATTGGCAATCGTAAAACCCTTCCTTGTGGTCCATAGAATCCAACATTAGTAGCTGTGAAACCTGTAAATGTTTGTGCATTGGATAAGGCTTTAAATAATCGATCACTACATTTTACAACATATGGATCTGATTTTTTACCAAACCAGTTGGTTTGTCGTTTTAATGCTTCGGAAATTTCAAAATGTTGCACATGAGCACTATCATAAAAATGTAATAAACTATCAAAACCAGCAGCATATTCGCTAACAACAAAAGAGTTGATTGGAATGTGTTTTTGAATAGACCCAGACGTCCCAATTCTAATAATATCCAAAGAAGTAAGCTCAGGTTTTATTTCTCTTGCTTCTAGATCAATATTGACCAAAGCATCTAGTTCATTAAATACAATATCTATATTATCTGTTCCTATTCCAGTAGATAACACAGTAATGCGTTTGCCTTTATAAGTTCCAGTTTGTGTGTGAAATTCGCGTTTATGCGTAGAAAAATCTATAGTGTCAAAATGTGTAGTAACACTATCAACCCGATCAGGATCTCCAACAGTAATGATTGTATTCGAAATATGCTCGGGACGTAAATTGAGGTGATAGACACTTCCGTCTGGATTTAATATTAATTCTGATGCTTTAATTGGCATGAATTATTGTTTTTATAAGTTTATTTTGTTGTTTGTCAAATTTGTAGTCTAAACTGCTTACACCTCCAAAATATATAGAATTACCAATTTCTGTTTGGTAATTGTGTTGATGTTCTAGTGCTAAATGACCTTTTCTATTCAACTTTAAGGTCTCATTTTCTTCAGTAAAAAATATAGATAGTAGATCAATAACACGTTTCAATTGCAAATCACCATATCCATAATAGCCTTGATAATGTAACGTATAACCTACTAAGTGACGTCTAGATGTAATGGTGTTTTCCTTAACAAGTTTTAAAATATTGTATTCGAGAGTACTAATTCCACTACGTGTATCAGGAAAACGTTTAATATGTGCTTTTAGGCAATTACTCATATATTTAAATGATGATGGTCTAGTAATTAGAGGCATCAATTCGTTATGGTCATTACTACAATATATTCTCCATATACGCTTTGCTAGAGCAATATCATCTACAGTTAATTTAGTTCTATTCTCAAAATGATCTTGTAGTTGTTTTGGATTGAGCTCTGCAAGTCCTTTTAGCTCTTTCTCACCTTCAACACGACCGCTGCAAACTAAGTAAATAGGGAGGTAAATTCCTTTTTGTTCTAATAAACTAATCACTGCAATCATATTTATATGACAAAATAGATCATATTCAAACCACAAAATAATCTCAGTATAATTAGAAATATCATCAAGTTTGTTCAACTCGCTAGTCATTTCTTTTTTACTCAAAGTAATATCATAAAATGATTTAAAAAAAGCAGTTCTAGTATTAATAAATGACTCAGAACCAACAGCTTCAATTGCTGGCCCTACACAAAGTGTCTCTTGCCATGTGATGATATTATCATTTGTAGCAATATTTAATTCTAACAGATAATTGGTTAATGAATTTCCGTTGGTAATATGTAATTGCATTTTACTCATCCACCAACTCGTTTAACATTAAATCCTTTGTCTTTTAAAATTTGCATGATTTTATCTCTATAATCTCCTTGAATTATGATTTTATCATTTTTAAAACTGCCTCCAACACTAAGTTTTTGTTTTAACTCTTTAGCTAGTTTTTTAAAATCATCATCAGCGCCAGTATACCCTTCAAGAATCGTAATAGGCTTGCCTTTCCGCTTTTCATATTTACAAATTATTGGTTCATCTTGTAACCATATATCCTTATTTTCTGATGATGAGTTGTCTTCGGAAATATAATCGGAAACATGATCTGGGAAAAGTTGTTTTAATTGATCTTGTAAATCCATTTATGAGTAGTTCATTGAATTATTTTTTCAAACCAAGTTCGATCAATCGTTCATTTAAAAATTCACCAGCAGTTATGTCATCAAATTGCTTTGGATTGTCATCATCAATACAACTATCTAGCACATTTAATTTCATTTCACTTATTGGATGCATAAAAAATGGAATGGAGTACCGTGATGTTCCCCAAAGTTCTCTTGGTGGATTCACAACACGATGAATTGTAGATTTTAGTTTATTGTTACTATGTCTAGATAGCATGTCACCAACATTAATCATTAATTCATCAGGTTCAGCAATCGCATCGATCCATTCTCCTTTATGATTTTGAACTTGAAGTCCACGACCTTGTGCTCCCATTAATAAGGTGATTAAATTAATATCGCCATGAGCTGCAGCACGCACTGCGTTTTCTGGTTCTTCAAGAATTGGCGGATAGTGTATTGGTCTTAAAATTGAATTTCCATTATGAATAAAATGATCAAAATAGGTTTCTTCTAAATCTAGGAATAGAGCCAGAGCCCTTAGCACATATTTAGCTGTTTTCTCCAACATTTGATAAGTTTCTTTTCCAATGGTATTAAATTCTGGAACTTCATCAACATAAACATTTTCTGGATATTCTTTAGCGCGTTCAGGATCATCCTCTACATATTGTCCAAAATGCCAAAACTCTTTTAAGTCTCCTTCCTTTTTACCTTTTGCACTTTCTTTTCCAAAGGAAACATAACCACGTTGCCCGCCTATGCCTTCAATTTCATATTTACGTTTAGTATCTACAGGTAGACTGAAAAAATTCTTTACTTCAGTATATAAATTATCTACGAGTTGATCATCTAAAAAATGACCTTTAAGCGCAACAAATCCAATGTCTTGGTAAGCCTTGCCTATTTCGTTAATAAATTTTTGCTTTCTATTGGTGTCTCCAGAAAGAAAATCCTGAAGATTGACGCTTGGTATTCTATTCATTTTATATCAAATTTAATAATATGTCAAGATAACAAAAATAGCGAAAATTGTACTAAAAACATAGATTAGAATTGTGGTTAAAAAAAATGAACTTAGCCTTATTAAACGTCATTTTTTATTTACATTTGATTTACTAATGAAATATACTTAATAATGTTGACCTCCACCAAGAGTTTAGTAACCTACGATAAAAAGAATTTAGACGATAAAACGCTTTTAAAGCTTTATAAAAACATGCTTAAACCGCGCATGATAGAAGAGAAAATGCTCATTTTATTGCGCCAAGGTAAAATTTCTAAATGGTTTTCCGGCATTGGCCAAGAAGCCATTTCTGTAGGCGTGACTATGGCTATGCAAAAAGAGGAATATATATTGCCTATGCATCGTAATTTGGGAGTGTTTACTACTCGAGATATTCCTTTGTATCGATTGTTTAGCCAATGGCAAGGTAAAGCTAACGGATTTACAAAAGGGCGTGATCGCTCGTTTCATTTTGGTACGCAAGAGTTTAATATTGTTGGTATGATTTCTCATTTGGGACCTCAATTGGGGGTTGCAGATGGGATTGCTTTAGCAAGTTTACTAAAAAACAAAAATCAGGTGACAGCTGTCTTTACAGGTGAAGGCGGAACTAGTGAAGGTGATTTTCATGAAGCTTTAAACGTCGCATCTGTATGGCAATTACCTGTTTTATTTTGCATTGAAAATAATGGTTATGGATTGTCAACACCTACAAGTGAACAATATAATTGTAAAGATTTAGCCGATAGAGGAAAAGGGTATGGTATGGAATCTTTTGTTCTAGATGGAAATAATATTATTGAAGTCTATACCAAGATGCAGAAACTTACCGCAAGTATAAGAAAGCGTCCAAGACCAATATTGATTGAGTTTAAGACATTTAGAATGCGTGGTCATGAAGAGGCTAGTGGGACTAAATATGTGCCTAAAGACCTTATGGAAGACTGGGCAAAAAAAGACCCATTAGAAAATTTTCAAGCCTATTTAAAAGATCAAAAGATTTTAACTGAGAAGCAGGAAGTAGCCATAAAAGAAGCTATTATGCACGAAATTCATGAGCATTTACAAATGGCATTTGAAGAGGAACCCATCGTTCCAAATATCGATACTGAATTAAATGATGTCTATAAATCTTTTGAATATAAAGCTATCGAACCAAACAGTCAAACTCAAGAGCTACGATTAATAGACGCCATTTCAGAAGGCTTAAGACAGTCCATGACAAAGCATAAAGATTTAGTAATCATGGGACAAGATATTGCAGAGTATGGTGGAGTGTTTAAAATTACTGAAGGCTTTGTAAAAGAATTTGGAAAAGATCGAGTTAGAAACACACCAATTTGTGAATCGGCAATTGTTGAAGCTGCAATGGGTTTATCAATAGCAGGAATGAAAGCAGTTATGGAAATGCAATTTGCCGACTTTGCCACTTCTGGATTTAATCCAATAGTTAACTATTTGGCAAAATCACATTATCGCTGGAATCAACAAGCAGACGTTGTTGTTAGAATGCCTTGTGGTGGAGGCGTTGCGGCAGGACCATTTCATTCGCAAACTAATGAAGCTTGGTTTACTAAAACCCCAGGTTTAAAAGTGGTTTATCCAGCATTCCCTTATGATGCAAAAGGCTTATTAGCTACTGCAATAGAAGACCCAAACCCAGTATTATTTTTTGAGCACAAAGCTTTATATCGCAGTATTCGTCAGGAAGTTCCAACAGATTATTATACACTTCCGTTAGGTAAAGCATCAACACTGCGAGAAGGAAATGATATTACTATTATAACTTATGGAGCAGGTGTGCATTGGACTTTAGAAACCCTTGATAACAATTCTGATATTAATGCCGATGTGATTGATCTAAGAAGCTTACAACCTTTAGATAAGGAAGCTATATTTACTTCGGTAAAGAAAACAGGTAAAGCCATTATTTTGCAGGAAGATTCCTTGTTTGGTGGTATTGCAAGTGATATTTCTGCTATGATTATGGAGGAGTGTTTTGAACAATTAGATGCACCAGTTAAACGTGTAGCTAGTATGGAAACACCTATACCTTTTGCCAATCAATTAGAACATCAATATATGGCAAAAGGGCGTTTTGAAGAAGCATTAAAAAATTTGTTAAACTATTAATATTTAACTTTTTGATGATATTAAACATATAAGAATGCTATAACCTTAAACCAACCTTTTCTTTTTAGAAAATTAAATTTCACATTCATGAAAAATTTTTTTAAAACTTTACTCTTATGGCTATGCTTAATTGGAGTAATCTCAACATCTAATGCTCAAAAATTAGAAGAAAACACACTCAAAGGATTAAAGTTTAGAAGCCTTGGGCCATCACTCACTTCTGGTAGAATTGCCGATATTGCCATCCATCCCGATAATGAAAATGTATGGTACGTTGCTGTAGGCTCTGGAGGTGTATGGAAAACTGTAAACTCTGGAACTACTTGGGCTCCAGTTTTTGATAAACAAACGGCATATTCAATCGGTTGTATTACTATAGATCCAAATAATTCACATACTATTTGGGTAGGAACTGGAGAAAATGTTGGAGGGCGACACGTTGGATTTGGAGACGGAATTTATGTTAGTCATGATGATGGAGGGACCTGGAAAAATATGGGATTAAAAAATTCTGAACACTTATCAAAGATTATAGTGCATCCAGAAAACCCAAATATTATTTGGGTAGCATCTCAAGGGCCACTTTGGAGTAGTGGTGGACAGAGAGGTATATATAAATCTGTTGATGGTGGACATAATTGGAAGCAAACTTTAGGTGATGCTGAATGGATAGGAGCAACAGATATATTGATTGATCCTTTAAATCCTGATGTACTTTATGCAGCAACTTGGCAAAGGCAAAGATCTGTTGCCGCTTATTTAGGTGGAGGACCAGGATCTGGAATTCATAAAAGTGTAGACGGGGGAGATACATGGACAGAACTTACTAATGGCATTCCAGAGTCAAATTTGGGTAAGATTGGTTTGGCAATGTCACCTTTTAATTCAGATGTGATTTATGCTGCTATTGAGTTAGATCGAAAAAAAGGAGGTGTTTTTATATCAAAGAACAGAGGTGCTTCATGGAAAAAGCAATCTAATGCTGTTTCTGGTGGAACAGGACCTCATTACTATCAAGAACTATATGCATCTCCTCATCATGAAGGAACACTTTTTTTAATGAGTAATACTGTTCAAATTTCTGAAGATCATGGAAAGACGTTCACGTTCATGAATGAAGACAAAAAACATGTAGACAGTCATGCATTGGCATTTAAAAAATCAGACGAAAACTATTTACTATTCGGAACAGATGGCGGACTTTATGAAACTTTTGATCATACTAAAAGCTGGCGTTTTATGAGCAATTTACCGCTTACCCAATATTATAAAGTAGCAGTTGATGATACAGCTCCTTTTTATAATATTTATGGCGGAACACAAGATAATGGATCACATGGAGGTCCTTCTCGAACGCTTAGTAAAGGAGGTATCACCAATGATGATTGGTGGATTACTTTAGGAGCAGATGGGCATCAATCGGCTGTTGAGCCTGGGAATCCAAATATTACTTATGGCGAATATCAAGAAGGATGGTTGTTTAGAATCGATCAAACTACAGGTGAAACTGTATTTATTCAGCCACAACCTAAAGCAGGTGAACCTTATGAACGCTTTAATTGGGATGCGCCAATTTTGGTAAGCCCTCATAATCCGAAGCGATTATATTTTGCGTCTCAGCGAGTCTGGCGATCTGAAAATAGAGGCGATGAGTGGACTCCTATTTCTAAAGATTTGAGTCGTAATCAAAACCGAATAGAACTTCCTATGATGGGAAGGCAACAAAGTTGGGACAATGCTTGGGATGTTGCTGCGATGTCTAATTATAATACGATAACATCTTTAGCAGAATCACCAATTCAGGAAGGCTTATTATATGCTGGAACTGATGATGGTATAATTCAAGTTACCGAAAATGGTGGTGACAGTTGGACCAAAATTGAGGTAGGTTCTATAAAAGGCATTCCTTCTACAGCTTTTGTAAATGATATTAGAGCAGATTTATTTGATGCTTCAACGGTTTATGCTGCATTAGACAATCACAAATATGGCGATTATAAACCGTATCTAATTAAAAGTACTAATAGAGGTAAGACTTGGGGTCTTATTAATGGCGATTTACCAAAATCTTTAATTACTTGGCG
Source organism: Psychroserpens citreus (assembly GCF_055686305.1). Classification (NCBI taxonomy): domain Bacteria; kingdom Pseudomonadati; phylum Bacteroidota; class Flavobacteriia; order Flavobacteriales; family Flavobacteriaceae; genus Psychroserpens; species Psychroserpens citreus. Next base: position 3,313,710 of record NZ_CM145999.1, on the reverse strand, counting down.
TTTAGTACAAGACCATGTGAAAAAAGAGCTTCTTTTTGCAGCCACAGAATTTGGTGTATATTTTACATTAAATGGAGGAACAAATTGGGTTAAGCTTAAAGAAGGAATTCCAACAATATCTATTAGAGATATTACAATTCAACGACGAGAAAATGATTTGGTCGCTGCGTCTTTTGGTCGAGGGTTTTATGTACTTGATGATATAAGTCCGTTGCGAGATTTTGACCAATCTGTTGCAACTTCATCAGCTACTTTGTTTAAAGTAAAGCCTGCGTATTGGTACATTCAAAAGGAAGATATTTACGGTCAAGGGAATTCTAAATATGCTGCTGATAATCCACCTTTTGGAGCTGTGTTTACATATTATCTTTCAGAAGAATTAAAATCACTTAAATCTCAACGTCAGGAAGCTGAAAAGAAATTAAATGAAATAAATGCTGAAATTAAATTTCCTGGTTGGGAAGCTTTGGAAAAAGAAAAGTTCCAAGAAGAACCTCAGTTGATACTTACAATAAGGGATATTAATGGACGTATTATAAATAGTGTGTCTGGAACTAATAAAAAAGGTTTTAATCGTGTTAGCTGGGATTTGAGTTATCCTGAACGTGATGTGGAGAAATTAAAACCAGTTAAAATAGTAGATCCATGGACAAATAATACTGTACTAGCAACACCAGGGAATTATACAGTGACTTTATCTAAACGGGTTAATGGCAAACTAACTCAACTTGGAGAGCCTCAAGAATTTAAAGTTGTACCGCTAAAAGAAGGAGCTTTAAAAGGAGCTTCATTTGCAGAACAAAAGGCATATATTGAATCTCATCATGCATTTCAACAAAATCTTTCAGCAACCTCTATGACTTTGGCTAAGCAATTAGTTCTAATTGATGCCATGAAAAGAGCTGCAGATAAGTCAGTAAACCCATCTACAGAACTAATTAATAAAATTTACAATGCAAAAATGAAATTATTGGCCATTGATAAAGAATTAAATGGAGATAGAACGAAAGCAGAAATAGGAGAGAAGTCTAACCCAACACCTTTAGATGGTAATTATTTAGGTATAATGACATCACAAAATACTTACGGTCCAACTCCAAATATTAAATCAGCAGTAGAGCGAGCCAAAGCTCAACTTTCAAACATTAAATCCAAACTATCATTATTAATAAATAATGACATGAAAGCGATAGAGAATGATCTTAGAAAGGCTGGAGCGCCTTGGATCGAAGGACAGGGATTGATTGAGGATTAACATTTCAAACAATCAGCATAAAGCTAGAAATCAACTTGTTTTCTGGCTTTATGTTTAATAAGTAATGCCATTTATTGCTAACAATAATCTAATTATGAATAAACATTCTCATTCTAAAAAAGGATTTAAATTTGCAATCATAACCATTATAAGTTTTTTGGTGTTTTGAGTTTGCAGGTGTTGGCTGCTACTGAAAGAATTTCATTAGATTTTTATAGATATACCAGTAGCTTTGTGATTATTTTGGTTTTCACGTCTTCTATTATCGGATTTGTGTTTAGTATAAAAGGCTTAAAAGATCCAAACTCGTTTAAAAAGCTATTTGGTATTGTAGTCAATTCAATTTTATTCTTATTATTTATAGCAACAGTTATCGCAAATATTATAGACTTTAATACATCATTTTAAGCGAGAAGCTACGGCTTCAACTTCATCTAACACGCGTAATAAATTTCCACTCCATAGCTGTTCTATTTGTGCTTCTGTATATCCACGTTTTACTAACTCTAATGTTACATTAAAGGTCTCTGAAGCATCACTCCAGCCTTCAACACCACCGCCACCATCAAAGTCGCTGCTAATTCCTACGTGTTTGAGCCCTATTTTGTCTACCATATAATCAATATGATCTACAAAATCTGCAACATTAACCTTAGACGGAAAATTTGATATTTTATTTGCTTTTTTATCGGCTAACTTTACAATTTTTGCACGTATGTTATAAAAGGCTTCTTTGTCTTCCTTAGAAAGTGCTTTTGTCTCACTCCATTCGTACCATTGTGTTCCCATAGATGCGGCTATCTCTTGTCTAATAGATTTTATAGCCTCATTTCTAGCATCGTTTTTATCTTTATCTGTATAGGCTTGAAATGCTACAGTCTGTACAATACCACCATTAGCTTTCATCCATTCGAGCTGTTCATCATCAAGATTTCTGCTGTGATCACATAAGGCTCTAGCCGAAGAATGCGATGCTATTATTGGTGCTTTACTGAGTTCTATCATTTGACGCATCGATTCTTTTGAAGGATGTGAGACATCTATCATCATTCCTAATCGATTCATTTCTTTTACAACGTCTTTACCCAAATCACTTAATCCATTATGCAGCCATATATTGTCTTCTTCTCCTGTGTTACTATCGCATAATTGACTATGACCATTGTGAGATAATGACATATAGCGAGCTCCAAGATTGTAGAATTTTTCAACATTAGAGAGATCGGTTCCTATTGGGTAACCATTTTCAATTCCAATCATAGCTACTTTTTTTCCGGATTTTGAAATTCGCCTTACATCATCAGAAGTGACTGCTAATTCGATTTGGTCTGGAGCAATCTCTTCTACTAATTTATGAATAGCATTAAATTTAGACATTGCATTCTCAAAGGCTTTTTTATAACCATCAGCAGATAGTGTGTCTTGACCAGTATAAACAATAAACCAAGGCACATCTAAACCTCCTAGTTTCATTTTTGGTAAATTTACTTGAGACTCTAAGTTTTGTGTATAATTAATAGAATCTGTAAAATTTTTAACGTCTATATCGCAATGAGTATCTAATGTAATGACACGTTCATGAATTGCTTTTGCCCTTTCTATAAGCGCAATTGAATCGTTTTTAGAAGATGATTCTTCTAGAGGTTTTATATCATTTTTACAAGAAGAAGTCAAAATTAAAAGACATAAAGAAAAGTGGAAAAATTTCATATAGTTGGATTAGTATTATGCTTGTGAAGTTACAAAATCTTATATTTAAGTATGAAGTCTTCTACATTGCATATTTCTATTGTGGTATTTCTTATGAGTTTTGTATTGCTTACTTGTAAAGACAACACTGCAAATGCTTATGAATGGAAAACTATGGAAGTCACTGCTACAGCTTATAATTCACTAGCTTATCAAACAAGTTCTAATCCAAATATCACAGCTTTTGGTGATAGTTTAAAGCCAGGTTTGAGATACATAGCTGTATCTAGAAATTTATTAAAAGAAGGTTTAGTGCATAATACACTAGTAAAAATTGAAGGCCTTGAAGGTACTTACTTGGTCAAGGATAAAATGAACAAACGATGGTGGAACCGAATAGATATTTACATGGGGACTGATGTTAAAGCTGCAAAACAATGGGGCAAGCGCAAAGTTAACATCAGTTATAGAGTTGCTATAGATACCTTAAAAAATTAATTTTTTATCTCAGCCTCAGATAATATAAATGGATATGCAGCTCTTACGGTTTTAAGTTCATCTTTAGTAAGCTCGTGAGCAGGTTTTTGTAAGATAGATTCTGAGTATGTATTACGTAATTCATAATACGCTTTAGTTAATTCGTCTTGAACTTTTATATAAAACTCATAGGAGGTAAGCTTATCATTACTTAATGAAATAACTGCTTTTTTAGGGTTTTCAGATGATTTAATATCTTTTAGACCATTGCAATAGCTACATGATTGGTCGCCATTATTATCTAAAAAGGCTACTGCAATAGTCTTTAAATCTTCAATATTGGTGACCTTGTTTTCTACAAATAATTCGTTTTTAGAATTTACCTTAATTTCTAATACATTACGCTCTTTAATTTGTCCATCTGTACAAGGCACATTTGGCGGACATGGTTTGGGTAGTTTTCTATTGAACCCATAATCCTCAGTTGGAATCATTGCAGTTACTAAAAAGAAAATGAGTAATAAAAAAGCAATGTCGGCCATAGAACCAGCATTGATTTCAACAGATTGACGTCTAGATGTTTTCATAATAATAGTTTTTAAGATTATTGTATTCTGAAAAAGTCTCAAAAACGATACCATGATTATAAAAACTCAAAAAGACCAACACACTTAGCGAGTATTGGTCTTTATGGATTACAAATTGTGAATAAATTACAATTTATATTTTGATTGATGATAAATGTCATTATCACTTACTATCGTAACGTTTCTAAATCGTCATTTGTTGTATGTGATGTGTTGATAATTTTTGTTAAAGCTTTCATGATAGATTGATGTTTTGATTGATGATAGATATAGTGTTATCTATATCGCCTTTTTCTGTTCCAGGTAAAAATTTTAGTTTCTACTGTTGTGCTCGATAATTGATTGTTGTCTAAAGTTCTCATGATTATATTTTTTTTTGATTGATGAATGGATATAAAATTATCTATATCGTCTTTTTTGATTCCAAGTATAAATTTTTGTTTCTGTTGTTGTACTTGTTAATTGATTGTTGTTTAAAGTTCTCATAATAATTGATTTTAATGATTGATGTTATACTAAAGAGACGATAAGAATTTAAAAATGTTACAGTACTTTGTATTGCATAGTAGTAATTTAACAAATTTTAACACAATGGAGTAGGGATTACTTTTCAATTGTTTTTAACAATTTGCTCTGATAACCTGATAAAAGCTTAATTTTGTAAGAATTTTTTTTTCAGAAGCTATTAATTTTATGTCCGAAACCCTCGAAATATCATCAAAGAAGGAAACAAAGAAGCGATTATATGACTATCAACTTGCAGATTTAAAGCGCATATTTGATGTTTTTGATTCTGCTCCAGATAATTATAATCTCCTTTACCAATTACCAACAGGAGGTGGTAAAACTGTTATTTTTTCTGAAATTGTAAGACAGTATATTAAAAACCATAAAAAAAAGGTTGTTATCCTGACACATCGTATAGAGCTTTGTAAGCAAACTTCTAAGGTTTTGCATGGGTTTGGTGTTAATAATAAAATAATTAATAGTAAGGTTAAAGAATTACCAGACCAAGACCAGTATGAGTGTTTTGTTGCTATGGTTGAAACCTTAAATAATCGGCTTAATGATGGCAAGCTAAACCTTGAGGATATTGGTTTGGTAATTATTGATGAAGCACATTACAATTCGTTTCGAAAATTATTTAAGTTTTTTGATAACTGTTTTATCTTGGGTGTTACAGCGACACCTTTAAGTAGTAATATCAAATTACCAATGAAAGACAATTATAAAGAACTCATTGTTGGTGATAATATTTCTACTCTCATTAAAAATGGATTTTTGGCTTCTGCAGATATTTATAATTATGATGTCTCGTTAAATACTCTTAAAATTGGTATCAATGGTGATTATACTGTAAAATCTTCTGAAGCATTATATACTAATGCTGCAATGCAAGGTAAGTTGTTATTTGCTTATGAAGAGTTATCAAAAGGAAAAAAGACGCTTATCTTCAATAATGGTATAAATACGTCTAAAGAAGTATACTACACATTTAAGCGTGCTGGATATGATATTCGACATTTAGATAATACATCCTCTAAACAAGATCGTAAAGAGATTTTGAAGTGGTTTAAAAATACTCCAAACGGAATTTTAACTTCTGTGAGTATTTTGACTACTGGTTTTGATGAGCCTTCTGTAGAGTCAATTATATTAAATAGAGCAACACGATCATTAACGCTATATTTTCAAATGATTGGTAGGGGATCTAGGATTCATGGTGATAAAACAAAATTTACAGTGATAGATTTGGGTAATAATGCTGTACGATTTGGACCGTGGAGTCAACCTGTTGATTGGCAGCACATCTTCAAGAATCCAGATTTTTACTTGGAAAACTTGCGTAATGATGAAGATATAGAACGAGAATTTGTTTATCAAATGCCTGAATCATTGCGAAAGCGTTTTAAGAAAAATCCCAATGATGATTTCGATATCAAAGCCGAGTATAAAAAAGTGATTCGAGAAGGCAGTAAATCTATGAAAGCCATAGAAAATAGTATTGCTCAGCATTCGGCATTAGTCATTGCAAATAGTGAAGATGTTTTTGAAGCCAGAGAATTAGCTAAACTCTTGCACGATGATATTTGTTATCGTATAAAACAATACTGTTATTGTATTATGAACAGTACAAAAAACTATAAAGACTGGTTGTTAGAGGAGTATACTCGAAAATTGCGATTAAGTTTTAACGGAAAGTTTAACTAAAAATTAAAATCTTTCCGCCTTAAAGTCGTTACTTTTATTGTTAGGTATGGTTTTTGAAACGACTATACTAAAAACTGTGATGAAGAAACACCTATTTTTTTTATGTTTTGCATTATGCGCATGTTCTCTGTTTGCTCAACCAGACACAGAGGATAAGAAGTCTATTAAGATACCTGCAATAGAAACTAAGAAAAAAGATTCTACACCACGACTTATTATAAAGCCAGATTCAAAAATAAGCCTTACCAAGCCGAAAAAGAACATATCAGGAATTAGAACGGAAAGCAAAGTCTCTATTAAAAAAAATAAAAAGGAGTTTTCAATGATTGATAACAGTGGACTTAGAAATCCTGGAGAACTTTTTGAAAAGCGTTTTAATAAAGTGGCAGTTGAACAAGGTTTAAAAATAGAAACCATGGCCGATGTGTTTTTAGGAGATATTAAAAGTAATGGTCGCTTTGTAAATATCGTTTGTCGAGATCATGAATATCCTGATGGTGATTTAGTTCGTGTATTTGTTAATGACGAGATGATTATACCTTCATTGTTACTGACTACAGGATATAAAGGTTTTAATGTAGATTTAAAAGTAGGGATAAACAATATTGTATTTCTAGCCTTAAACCAAGGTGATTCTGGACCAAATACAGCCGAGTTTCTAGTGTATGATGATAAAGGAAATTTAGTGTCTTCAAAAAAATGGAATTTGCTCACAGGAGTTAAAGCGACTGTTAATGTGATTAAGGATGCCAATCCTATAGTAGAAAAAACTGAATCAGATACTAAAACTGAGAGCGAAAGTGAAACAGCAAAAAAAACAGAACAGGAAAAAGAAAATTAAAGGTTTTCTAAATCTCTGGATAAGCTATTAAATAACTTAGCTTTTGCTTTTAGATATTTATTCTGTAATGTTATTGCTTTTAATTGAGAATCGATCAAACTCTTTTCACGAGAATTAATCAAGAATATTGAACTTTCACCAAAATTGAATTTGCGCTCTTCGGCATTTAACATGGTTGTATAATCTAAAACAATGTCATTAATAAGTTGATTTTGTATTTCAAATGATTCTAATTCTCTGTATATAGCTAATACCTTATTTTGAATAGTAATTTTGGCATTATCAATATCAAATCTTGCATCTTGAAGCTTCACTTTTGCTAACTTTAAATTACTACGCTCTTTTCTTAAAAACAGGGGGAATGAAATATTGAATCCGCCTTTATATTGGTTTGTATTAAGAGATCTAGCTATATTTACAGTTTCAGTTAAGAAATTATATTGAACATCAATTTTGGGTAAAAGCTTATTGGCTTTTAGACGTTTATCCACTTCTAAGCCTTCATATTTATAATTTAGAGCGCGTAATTTTGGGTGGTTTTCTACGGCGAAATCAGTTAATGGCAAACCAGAAATCTCTAGGACATCATCTACTGTGTTTTCAATAAATGCATCTGGAACTATGTTTGGTTGTAATTCAACAGGAATGTTATTATTTAGCCATAAAAAGGTTGATAATTCTAAAGATGCTTTAATGTGCTTCAATTTGGCTTGCTCAAAACCAAGAGCTCTATTTTTTACTGTTATGCCAGCTTCAATAGAGTCTATGGCTGCTTTGTCTCCATTTTCGGTACTGCGTTTAACACCTTGAAAACGAATTTTTGCATTGTCTAAGAATTGCTCGTATATCTGTGTTTCTTTATAGGTTTTCAGCCAATTAAAATATGCAATGGATGCATCGAATAAAATCTGGTTGATGAGTATTTCTCTATCTGCTTTGGTTTGTTCTCTAAAAAGTTTGGCTTTTTTTAAGTCGGCCATACGCTTATTAATAAACAATCCTTGTCCTAAAGAGGCAGATATACCTGCGCTATAAAGCCCATCCTCTGGAACAAAGGCTTGAGGATTTAAAAACACACCATCGTTTTGTTCAAAATTTCCCTTTAGCTCTATACCATACCAAGTTGGTATTTTAAATGTCGCATTTAATTGATCAAAATAATCTAAATTTTTGAACTTTTTACGCACATTATCAATCTCAATTTTTGGATCAAAAGCACCTCTAGCTTTCATGAGGTTAGCTTGTCCAAATTGTAAGGTGAGCTCTGCCTGCTTTGCAATAGGGTGATGCTTTTTTACATACCCTAAGTACTCACCAAAGCTCAAGACTTTTGAATCATGCACTTGTGCACTTGTTGATGTTATAATAAAAACGAATAATATGCTGAGATATTTATTCATAATTGAATCTTATTTTTTAACAGTTTTCGATGTTGATGCGCTTTCGGGTTGATAATAATTAGGAGGGAAGCCACTTAGCTTTCTCCATAATTCAAACCAAATGGGAACGTCTTCTAACAAAGCAATGGTTTTTGCACCAGAACCTACTCTTATAGCTTCTGGCCAATCGTGATCTGTTTCATCTGGTGCTAAAAGAACTCTAAACTTTCCATTAGGGCTAATAAAGTTTTCAATGGCTACTACTTTGGCTCCATAAGTTCCGTATGAAATATTTGGCCAACCACTGAAGACAATTGCTGGCCATCCATCAAATTGGACTCTAACTTTTTCATCAAGGTGAACTAATGGTAAATCTATTGGATCAACAAACATTTCTACTGCTAAGTCATAGTTAGATGGCATAATGCCTACTAATTGTTCGCCTTCTTTGAAAGTTTCTCCGATGCCGCCTTTTATCGCTTTATTTATAAAGCCATCTTGTGGTGCTTTTATATAATATAAGTTGTTTCGTATTTCATAATTAGTGAAATCACTTTCTAACTTTGTCACTTGTGCTTCAGCATCAAACTGACTAGATTCTGCAGTAAATTTGTCACTTTGAGCTTTTGAGATTTTATCGACATATTCTGCTTGCACACGATTAATCTCGACCATGGCATTTATTACATTGTTCTTAGAGGCGAGATATTTATTTTCTTGAGATATGAGTTTGGCTTGAGATTCTTGATATTTAGATTTTTTTTCTTCTAGTTGAGTAAGAGATTTTAAACCTTCGTTATACAATTTTTGTATTGCTCCAATTTGTCTTTCGGCGATACCCAAATTAATTTTTACTGCCTCTAAATCGATGCTATCACTTTGTACTTTTAACTTGGCTTGTAATAATTTGTTTTCTGCCTGCTCAAGTTTTAGTGCACGTTCTTTACTTAAAGCACCAATTTGATTATTAAGTGCTTTGACTTTTTCATTATATGAGCTTACCGAAGCTTCTTTAGCTTTAATTTGTTGTCCAGTTCTACTCACCAAGTTAGGGTCGAAATACTTATTTTTTATTTCTGAAATAAATAAAATAGTATCCCCTTTTTTTACTCTGTCCCCTTCTTTAACAAACCATTGCTCAATACGTCCAGGAATTGGAGACTGAATCGTTTGTGGTCGTTGATCTGGGGTTAACGTAGTTACATTGCCACGACTATTAATGTTTTGCGTCCATGGCAAAAACATCACAACAATTACAGTAATTGCAAAGGCAATTAAAAAGCGATTAAAATGCTTAAAATGCCTTCTGTGAAATACTTTTTGAACCGACTTATAAGGTGATAAGTCAACTTTTTTATTTAGTTTGTTATGAGAAATATTAAGCATATTCTTATCTTTTTAAACAATTTTACCTTCTTCTAAATTGATTACTTTGGAGCAATTAGATTTCCAATCCATATTATAACTTACTACAACAAGCGACCAGGGTCTGCTTGGGTTAGTTAAGAATTTCATGATGCTTTCTGCCTCATGTTTTTCAAATTGATCTAAAGGATCTTTGAGTAATAGTAGTTTAGGTTTTTTAAGAATACTTCTAGCTAAAACAATCTTCTTAGATACAGTAGATGATAAGCGCTGACCTTCAGGGTAAAGAATTGTTCTTAATCCATTAGATTGAGATTTTACAAAATCTGTTAACATAGTTTGTTTTAAAACGTCGTTAATCTCATCATTAGTTATAGATGGATCGCCAAAAGTTAGATTGTCTTTAATAGTACCTTCAAATGGAGACTCTTCTGGCAGAGATTGTCCAATTAATGAGCGATAGTCATTGAGTTTTAAGCCACTAAGTGAAATATTATTAACATAAATACCGCCTTTTGACGGCGCATTGATTCCTGCAATAAGTTTTAAAAGACTTGCTTTTCCTGATCCATGAGAGCCATAAATAAGAATTCTATCTTTTGCTTCAATTGAAAGTGAAATGTCTTCTAAAATTGGGCTAGTTTTTTCAGGGACAATATAGCTCACATCGTCTAGTTCAATTTTAAGGCCCTTTTCGTTTTGAGACACACTATCGCCTTCTTGAGTTTCAAGTTCTTTATCTACAACTTGCCCTAATTTTTCGATAGATGTTAAGACGTCGTACATAGACTCCAAGCCTAAAATTAATTTTTCAACTGAACTAATAACTAAAAGGATAATAATTTCAGCAGCTACAAATTGTCCAATATTCATTTTTTGACTCAATACCAAAAACCCGCCAATAGCCAAGAGACCAGCCGTAACTAGTATTTTAAATCCAATTAACTTGATAAATTGTTGTACTAGAACCCTGAAATGGCTTTCTCTAGCATCGAGATATTCGGAAACGAGATTGTCATTTTTATTTAAAGCCAAACTCGTTTTTCCTGAAAGTTTAAAACTTATAATTGAACGAGCTACCTCTTGTAACCAGTGTGCTACTTTATATTTTTGCTTAGACTCATCTAAACTTGTGTCTAATCCTCTTTGAGCCGAAAATTTGAATACCACATATATTAAAAGAATGAGTAGAATTCCATAGATGATAAAAAATGGATGATAAAATGACAGTAACATTAATCCGAAAATAATTTGGAGTAATGCTGCAGGAAAGTCTACTAAAATTTTTGATAGTCCTTTCTGTACAGTTAAGGTGTCAAAAAATCGATTTGCTAACTCTGGCGGATAATAGTATCGTAATTCACTCATTTTAATTTTTGGAAATCGGTAAGCAAACTCAAATGAAGATCTGGTGAATATTTTTTGCTGAACATTTTCAATAATACGCATTTGCATGAGTTGTAGTAGGCCAGCAAAAGCAACTCCTAACGTTACCAATACTACTAATACAATCCAAGAACTACTAATTTGAGCCCCTTGAATAAGGTTGATAATTGCTTGAATCCCTAATGGAAGTGAGAGGTTGACCAATCCAGCGAAAATAGCATAGTAAAACACCTGCTTAATGTCTTTACGGTCTAATTTTAATAAGCCAATTAAGCGTTGCCAAGAGGTTAAAATTGTTTTTGTCATTTGTTAATGTTTAAGGCATTGCAAACTAAATGAGTGAAATAATCTGATGGTTTAGTGAGTTCATCACAATCGGTTAAAGATTTAAAATGATCCTTTAAAAAGTGTTGATGCAATGCGCCTTCTAAAACTGTACTCGCGAGACTGTGAGGAAATTTATAACTTGGATTTACTTCGATAATTATATCGTGTAATCGGGTTACCAATCGCTTGTATATAGAAAAATATCCGTCTTTGTTTTCTTGATCTACTTCTTTAGTAAGGTAAGATTTAGAATACTCATTAATTATTACACGATTTAATACAACTTCATTAATATGTGAAAAACTAGAATCAGATTCGATAGTTCGTGTTAAAATAGTTATGGCCTTTTTTAGTTTTTCTGTTGGGTTTGTCATATTGGCTGTAGAAAAGACTAACTGATATTCTAACCATGCCCAATACCAGGAAGTTAAGTAGAGGAGTAGTTTATGTTTGCTTTCAAAATAGCGATATATAGAGCTTTCATTTGAACCAATAAGGCTTCCAAGCTTCTTAAAGGTAAAACTATCAAAACCTATATCATCAATAAGTTGAATACTATGTTGAACAATTCTCTTGCCTAAATCAGAAGATTGTGGATCTTTTAAATAGATTTTATCGTTAATATCAATTCTTAGATTTGAAAGTAATGTTTTCATATGAAAATTATTTACTTGCAAATATAATAGTAATACTATTAAAAATAAATAATTTAACGTATAGTTAACTTATTGAATTATGCCATGATTTATTCAATATTTCGACTTATATTTACAATAAGTGATGTATTGTGCATCATAATAATTAATATGGATTAGTATAAAGAATGGCAAAGTCGCAACAGACATTTAATAAAAGTGAAAAAGAAAAAAAACGTCTAAAGAAGCGTGAAGAAAAACGCAAAAAAATGGAAGCACGTAAGCTCGAAAAGGAAGAGAATGGTGGTGCAGAAAGTATTCCATTTGCTTATGTAGATCAGTTTGGAAATTTAACAGATACGCCTCCAGATCCGGCTGATAAAATTAAAGTCAAAGCAAAAAACATTGTTCTTGGTGTTCCTAAAAAGGAAGATATTGAAGAAGAAGAGTATGACCCAATTAGAAAAGGGAAAGTTTCCTTTTTTGACCACTCTAAAGGTTTTGGTTTTATTATTGATACCGAAGATCAAGAGAAATACTTCTGTCATGTTAGTGGATTAATCGATGAGATTAACGAAAATGATAAAGTGCAATTTGAATTAGAAAAAGGGAACCGTGGCATGAATGCCGTTCGTGTAAAGCTAATTTAAAGATATAATTCTTATAGATAATAATGAAGCCAGAGTATTAACTCTGGTTTTATATTTTATAGAAGAAATTCAAGAGGTTCAACACATCCCATGTTCAATCCTTTTAGACTTATGTTTCCAATTCTAACTCTCACCAATCGCAATGTTGGATATCCAATTTTTGCTGTCATTTTACGCACTTGTCTAAACTTTCCTTCATTTATGGTTATTGAGATCCATGTGGTTTTACCATGGCGTTCATCACGTATTTTTTTAACACGCTCTGGAAATTGTGGATTTGTAAATAATTTTTGAACCTTACAAGGTTTGGTCGTATAAGTTTCACCTTTATGACTAATATCTACACCATTTTCCAATTGTTTCAGTTCGTCTTGAGTTGGTTCTCCATCAATTTGAACATAATATTCTTTTTCGATTTTAGAACTTGTAATCTCATAACTTACTTTACCATCAGTTGTTAATAGAAGTAAACCTTCAGAGTCTTTGTCTAATCGACCAATAGCCATAGTTCCTTCAGGAAAATCATATAAAGCACCTAAAAACTTCTTATTGCGTTCATGTTGTGCGTTAGTTTGAAATTGACTCAAATAACCATAGGGTTTAAATAATCTAAAATGGAAGTGTGTCATTAGATATGGTCCTTTAAAATGGCATAAACCAATTCTTTAGAAAGCGTTTTACCATTTGCCTTAGACCGAATTGTATCGAAGGAAATCTTAAAATCACACCCTGTTTTGTAATCACTACAACCGTAGGCTGATTTACCTTTTATAATAAATCCGTTTAGACATTTCGGACATTTAACATCATTTGATGTTTTTACTTCGGAAACTTTATGGTTTTCTTTTTTTGCTTCAAGGATTAATTTAAATTGCCCATTAAAACGTAATTTACCTTCTGATATTCCTTGATCAGAATTAAAGCCTTTCAGGTTTACAGTTGAACCTTTTTGTAAGATTCTAATGCACTGTTTTTCTGAAATTTTTTTGCCATAAACTTTAAATGGCATTACAAAATCACAGCCAGATTTAAATTGGCTACAGCCGAAGGCAGATTTACCTTTGAGGAGTCTTCCCTTTTTGCATTTTGGGCAAAATTCTTCAGTAATTCCTGCTTTTTTGCTCACTTTTGTTTCCGCTTTACGCTGTTCAATGACAATGGTTTGCGAAATGTTTGCACGCGCTGTTTCACTTCTTACTTCATAAACCAAATCGTCCACCATTTTTTTCATATTCTTGATAAAACGACCTGGGCTAAATTCACCTTTTTCAATATCCTTGAGTTGTTTTTCCCAGAGACCTGTAAGTTCAGCAGATTTTAGTAACTCATTTTGAATGATGTCAATAAGGGCTATTCCAGTTACTGTTGGCAAAATTTGCTTTTTGTTTCGCTTTATATATTGTCTTTTAAATAAAGTTTCAATAATATTTGCACGCGTAGATGGTCTGCCAATACCATTCTCTTTCATCAAATCACGCAGTTCATCATCATCAACCTGCTTACCTGCGGTTTCCATAGCACGAAGAAGAGAGGCTTCTGTAAATTGATTAGGTGGTTTGGTTTGTTTTTCTAAAAATGACGGCTCATGAGGTCCTTTTTCACCTTCTTTAAAACTTGGCAAAATATCTTTCCCTTGATTATTAGAAGAAGTTACAGTTTTACCAAATTTAAAAACGACTTTCCAACCATCGCTTAAAATTTCTTTTCCAGTAGTTCTAAAATTGACATCATCAGCTTTACCTATGACTGTAGTATTAGACACGTCACAATCTGGATAAAAGACTGCAATAAATCGTTTTACAATAATGTCATAAACCTGTTGCTGATTGTGTTGTAAGTTAATTTGTATTCCTGTTGGAATTATAGCGTGATGATCGGTTACTTTTTTGTCATTAAAGACTTTTGTAGACTTTTTTATTTTTTTACCTAGAAGCGGTTGAGTGAGCTCAGAATAATTAGTCAATTTCTGAAGAATCCCTGAAACTTTTGGATAAATATCTGTGGGTAAAAAAGTGGTGTCTACTCTTGGGTAAGTCACTACTTTCTGTTCGTAAAGTTTTTGAACTATTTTCAAGGTATCATCAGCAGAAAATCCAAATTTTGTATTGCAATAGACTTGTAATCCAGTTAAATCAAAAAGTTTTGGTGCATATTCTTTGCCTTTCTTTTTTGAAATCGATACAATTTCGAAATCATGCTCTTTAACTTTATTGGCTAGGACTTCACCATCATTCATATTGAGAAATCGGCCTTCTTCGTAAACAAATAGTGTGTCACGGTATAAAGTTTGCAATTCCCAATAGGGCTGAGGGTTGAAATTTTCAATGGCTTTAAACCGATTTACTACCATGGCCAAAGTTGGTGTTTGAACACGTCCAACAGATAACACTTGTTTATAACCACCATGCTTTACGGTGTATAAACGGGTCGCATTCATACCTAAAAGCCAATCGCCTATAGCACGTGAAAATCCAGCATAGTATAAGTTGTCATAGGTTTTTGCATCCTTAAGGTTGTTAAAACCTTCTTTAATTGCTTCTGCAGTTAAAGATGAAATCCAAAGACGTTGAACTTTTCCTTTATAATTAGCTTGATCTAATACCCAACGCTGAATAAGTTCTCCTTCTTGGCCTGCATCACCACAGTTTATCACAACATCAGCTTGGTCAAAGAGCGACTTTACAATGTGAAACTGTTTTTCAATTCCTGAATTACTAACCACTTTAGTTTTAAATTTTTCAGGAAGCATTGGTAAATTGTTTAAATCCCAGCTTTTCCAATACGACTTATAGTCGTTAGGTTCCATGAGAGTACACAGATGACCAAAGGTATATGTCACGGCATAACCATTACCTTCATAATAGCCATCACGCTTAGTATTGGCACCAAGTACTTGTGCAATTTCTCTAGCAACACTAGGCTTTTCGGCAATACATACCTTCATGTTAGAATCTGAAAATTAAAATTTAAACAGATATGCAAAATAGGAAAATGCTACTGTATTTTGAAACAGATTTATACAGAGTTATTAACCATTTAGCACTATTTACTGTAATAAAAAATTTCACCGAGTTTAGTAAATAACCTGATATTAGAAAACGTACTTTTAAGTTGTCTTATATAACGTTGGCTCATATTTGGAGGTATATGAGTCGCAATTATATGCTTTGGTGCAATGCGATTATTGATTTTTTGATACGCATCATTATCCAGTAACATCCAATAGGGTAGAATGGCAATATCTATTGATTTATCCTTAAAGCTTAACGTATTGAAAGGTTTTTCAGTTTCTCTCCAATCAGTATCTCCTACATGCAAAATTTTATAATTTGATATATCAACTAAGAAAGCTAAATTTTCTGTGCTAGCATGACGTACAGAATTTGCATGATCACATCTAATCGCTGTTACTGAAATGTCATGTTCTTTAAAAAAGTACGGTTGATTGTCATATGGAATTTTATAAAACCTATCCGCAATACTATCTGTTATAATGTTATCTGTAAGTTGAGAAGACCCTAAAACAAAACCTTGAGGATTTTTTTCTAAAAATTGTCGTTCATTGGCGCCACTAAAGTGATCACCATGAAGATGTGTAACTAAGCAAAATTCTATTTCAGTAAACGATTTAAATGTTCCATTAATTAAATTGTTTACCATTTCTTGTGTTGGATGCACATATTCCTTTTTATAGAATTGATGTAATCCATCAATAATTACTGTTTTATCCATGTGCTCAATACAAATTCCCATATTGCCAACATAGGCAATTTTAAGCTGTACTGTTTTTAAGGAATCTGAAATGTTATGATATTCAACAGTTTCAGAATTAAAGGACTTTTCGTTGGATGTTTTTGATTGACATGCAAATAGGAGTAGAGTTATGGCTATTACAAAAAGAAGATTGTTAATTAGTCTGTGATAATACATAACACTAAGATAATATAAAACCTCTTTAATCTAGAACAAATTAATTCGCTAAACTTTTAGAATAATATTCAAAACTATTTACAATTAACTCATTGTCTACTAAGCAATTTATTTTTGGAGTACCAATAGATTCTAATAATACGAAGTTAATATTACCATGTTCATTTTTCTTGTCATATTTCAATAATTCAATAATTGCATCATAATCTGATGGTTCAATTGAAATAGGAGCATATAAATGGTTAAATGCATTAGTAATAGTCTCTAAATCTTCTTTAGGAAAATCTAATTCCACTACAGATAAGTAACATTCTAATATCATTCCTATAATAATAGCTTCACCATGTAACAACTCTTCCTTTTCAGGATGGCTTAAAAAGTAAGATTCTATGGCATGACCTAAGGTATGTCCAAAATTTAAATGTTTACGTTCTCCTTGCTCTGTTGGATCATTAGTAACTACTATTTTTTTTATTTCTACCGATTCATAAATTAAACCATCTAGATCTTGTAATGAAAGTTTTGACAAATCTGTTAATCTATTAAAATAGTCTCTGTCTCTAATGAGACCATGTTTTAACATTTCTGCTAAGCCCGATTTCATCTGATTTTGAGGCAAAGTTTCTAAATAAGATGTGTCAATAAGCACCATGTCACCAGAACTAATCACACCTATTTGATTTTTTATAGCTCCAAGATCTACACCAGTTTTACCACCAACAGATGCATCAACCATCGCTAATAATGATGTCGGGATATTGATGTACTTAATACCGCGTTTAAAAGTACATGCCACAAATCCTCCTAAGTCGGTTACAACTCCACCACCAAGATTGAGCATTAAGCTTTTACGGTCTGCACCTAATTCTGATAAAGCATTCCAAACACCAACACAAGTATCTATAGTTTTATAGACTTCTCCTGCTTCAATCTCAATGATTTCAATGGTGATTTTAGTGGTCAAATGTGACATAAACCTTGGTAAACAATGCTCATGCGTGTTTGAATCTACTAGAATAAAAATCTTTGAAAAACTATGATTATCTATATAACGATTAAGCTCCACATAGGCATTGTCGTTAAAATGAATTTTGTACGTATTGGTTTCTATTGAATTCATATGTGCTAAGAAAGTGGAAAATTAGCGACTTTTAGTAACATAATACCTATCGAATAATTATTTTTGTATAATATTTATTTTAAATGGCTACAAATTCACTTTTTGACAATACGGAAGTTGCTTTTGCTCTAAAAAATGATTCAGAATTAGAACGCGCATACTTTCTTTTTAAAATGATTTCTCATGAACCTTTGGTTCGAATAGGTACAGCAGCTACAAATTTCGCATTAAAAGCTAAGCTACCTGTAGAAGGTTTAATACGTTCTACAGTTTTTGATCACTTTTGCGGAGGTGTTAACGAAGAAGATTGTTTACCAGTTATTGATAAAATGTTTACCAAAGGCGTGAGTTCGGTTTTAGATTATTCAGTAGAAGGTAAGGAAGAAGAGGCAACTTTTGATGAAGCTAGAGACAAGATTTTAAAAATTATACAATTTGCTGATGAAAAGGAAGCCATGCCTATAGTTGTATTTAAACCTACAGGGTTTGGGCGATTTTATTTATATCAAAAAAAAGGTGAAGGAACAGCATTTACTTCTGAAGAGCAGGCAGAATGGAATCGTATTGTCGACCGTTTTGATGTTGTATGTAAGTTAGCAAAAGAAAAGGATGTTGAAGTGCTTATTGATGGAGAAGAGAGTTGGATGCAAGATGCTGCCGATGATCTTTGTGAAGATATGATGCGAAAGTATAATATTGAAAAACCAATAGTTTACAATACATTACAAACATACCGTTGGGACAGATTCGATTATTTAAAGGGTATACTTGAGCGTGCTCAAAATGGTAACTTTAAAGTAGGATTTAAAATTGTTCGTGGTGCTTATATGGAAAAAGAACGTAAACGAGCAGAGGAAAAAGGTTACCAATCTCCAATTTGTGAAACAAAACAGGCTACAGATAACAATTTTAATACCTGCATGCGTTTTATTTTAAATCATTTGGATACCATTTCGTTATTTATAGGAACACATAATGAAGAGAGTTGTTATATCGCAATGGACTTGATGAAAGATTTGGGCATTGATAAAAAAGATAATGATGTTTGGTTTGGACAACTTTATGGAATGAGTGATCATATAAGTTTTAATTTAGCAGCTCAAGGTTATAATGTAGCTAAATATGTACCATTTGGACCAGTAAAAGATGTGATGCCGTATCTCATTAGACGTGCCGAGGAGAATACATCAGTAGCAGGTCAAACGAGTAGAGAACTTAATCTACTTAAACAAGAAAAAAAACGACGCAAGTTATAAAGTATAAAAAAAATCGCAAGCTTAAACTTGCGATTTTTTTATGTCTATTTTCTTCTAAACCATTTCTTTTTACGTTGTGGATTATTTCCATAGCCATAGCCGTAACCTTTTTTCTTAACAGTTCCGTTTAGAAGTGTTGTCATATTTGGCAAACGCTTTTCTTCATACATCGTTTGTGCAATATGTAATTGGCGTTTATCTATATTATTTGCACTAACAACATAAATAAAAAGGTCTGCATGCTGACTTATAAGTAAAGTATCTGTTACTAAACCTACGGCTGAAGAATCAACAATAATATAATCATAATGTTTTTTGGCTTCATCAAAGAGATACGCTACGCGATCACTCATTAATAATTCTGCCGGATTAGGAGGAATGGTTCCAGATGGTATTACATCTAAAAACGAATTGTCTTTTACTTTTACTGTTATATCCTCAATGCTTAAGGTTTTATCTGAAATAAAATCTGTAAGCCCTTTATCTGCTTTTATTTGTAGATAGTCATTTACTCTTGGAACTCTAATATCGGTTTCAATAAGTAATACCTTTTTTTCCGAAAAAGAAAATGAGCTTGCTAGGTTGGTCGTTGTATGTGATTTTCCTTCTTGAGCCGTTGTTGAGGTTACAAAAATGGTTTTACAATGATGATCAGAACTCTGCAACATGAAATTGATATTCGTTCTAATTATTCTGAAGGCTTCCGCTTTAGGCGAATAATCTACCTTTTTTACTACCTTATGTTTCGTATTAGACTTTGGAATGTCTCCAATAAAAGGTGCCTTTATCAATCGTCTCACATCGTCCTTTGTATGGACCTTAGTATCCATAAGGTCTTTAGCATAGGTATATGAAACAGGAACAATAAGACCAAGAAGTAATGCTGCTAAATAAATGATTTTTTTCTTTGGTGCTACTGGTTCATTATCAGTATAAGCATAGTCAATAATCTTGGCATTGGCTGTAGACATTCCTAAAGTAATAGCAGTCTCTTCACGTTTTTCTAATAAGTATAAATATAAAGACTCTTTAATATCTTGTTGACGTTTTATATCTCTAAACTGACGTTCTTTTCCAGGGGCTGAGTAAATCTGGCCTCGAATTCTGGAATCTTCTCGATTGAGATTTCTTAGTGTAATCTCATTAGCAGATTTTATGTTACTTAAACTTTGATTAAGGTTGTTTTTTAAGGCATTAATTTGATCATTAAGTTTAATAACGGTTGGATTCTTATCACTTGAATTTTTAAGAATGCGATCACGTTGTAAT
Organism: Psychroserpens citreus; assembly: GCF_055686305.1. NCBI lineage: Bacteria > Pseudomonadati > Bacteroidota > Flavobacteriia > Flavobacteriales > Flavobacteriaceae > Psychroserpens > Psychroserpens citreus. Next base: position 3,293,333 of record NZ_CM145999.1, on the reverse strand, counting down.
ACCAAGTCATTATGACTTTTAGTAATCTGGGCAACGTCGCTGTCAGCGATTCCAATATCTGCGGGCAATAAATCGGTTTCAACACTTGTGTCATTGAGTCGTTCGGTCATAAATTCAACCAATTGTAGTTGATTGCTTGTTTGATTAATTTTTGCATCGGTTTGACGTTCACTCTCTAAAAATATGTTAGATTGAGCAGATAATGCGGTTAAGCGATTGTCTTTTTGGAGTTTTTCTGCAGTAAAATCTACTTGCTCTAATTCGTTAGACACTACATTTAAACGGTTGGTAATGAATTCAGAGGTAGTTTGAACAATCTTTTCCTTGTCCTTAATAACATCTACATTATATTTTTCTATGACCTTGTCAAGAATCATTCGCGCTTTTTCCTTGATACTTTCTTGAAGGGATAATTTGATGACATTTGATTGGTCAGCCGTGCTTATTTTAATTTGCGATAAATAGGAACCAACAACATCTTGTAAAGGTTTGATGCGAATTTCAAGATTAGAGCCAACTTCAGAGCCATAAGCACCAATATTTGGGGTAAGGATAAAATCTCCAAAAGATTCGCTAACACGCTCTCCAAAACTATGAGTAGTTGTTTGTGGATTGCCAAACTCTAAAAATTTATTCGTATTAACTTTAGATAATTCAAATTGTTGAGGAGAAATGATTTTTATAAATAAGGATTTTTTAATGTTCTCAACCGTTGAGTCATTCACAAAAAAGCTAATATTTACTGGAGGATTAGAATAGGTTTCTATTTGTTTCACCTTTCCATTGACAAAATATTTGATGTTAAGTTTTAGGTCTCTAACAACTTCAGTTATAATAGCACGAGATTTTATCACTTCAATTTCATCAGTAACATTAGGTAAATCTGAAGATAATATCCCATTTTGTAATGATGATATTTCTGCTAAACTTCTTGAGTTTTCATCTTCTTTTAGTTTGATAGTCGCATTTGCCTGATATAAAAATGTACTATAACGAACTTTAACAAAAGCTAAGGCCAAAGCAATTAAAAGACATACTAGTATGAGCTTCCATTTGGATAGGTACAATTCAACGATGTCTCTAATTGAATTTTCATTTGTAAGCGTATTGTTAGACATAATATAAAGTATCTTTTATTATTTATCGAAACGCAAAAATGGCGACAATCGTTGCTAAGGTTGATACCGCCGAAATTAATACTCCCGTATTTGGGTTATACGATGATGATCTAATACGTGAGTTATTTGGTTCGACATATATTACATCATTTTGAGATAAATAATATACTGGAGAATTAACAACATTGATTGAAGTTAAATCATACTTAGCATATTTCTTCTGACCATCAATTTCTCGAATTAAAAAGATGTTATTTCGTTTCCCATATATGGTTAAATCTCCTGCCAAACCTAAGGCTTCAGTTAATGAGATGCGTTCATCTTGAATGGTGTAGGCTCCAGGTCTGTTGACCTCACCTAGTACTGTAATTGTAAAATTTATAAGTCTAATATTTACAATAAACTCCTTAACATATTCACCAATTCTTTCTTTCAACATCTTTGTAGCTTCAACTCTAGTTAAACCACCAATTTTTATAGTTCCAAGAACAGGGAATTCTATGTTTCCATCAGGATCAATAAGGTAGGTTTGTCTAAGGATATTGGTTTGTGTGTTTACACCACCAGAGGTGTCATAAGCTGCAACTGGGAGGTTAAACGCTGAAACAGATTCGGCTACTTCAGCAGATACATCTATGGTTAAGATATCATTTGGCTTATATCTAATTTCAAATTTATTATCTAATTGACTCAGACTTTCATTTGTAATTGGTTCATCTTGAAAGTAAACGATTTCTTTTCTTGAACCACAAGATGTTATTAATATTATAACAAACACTAATAGTACTTTAGGCAAATTATTGAGAAGTTTACGCATAATGTTTTAATTGGTTAAGTTTATTTTTTTGAATCTAAAACTTCGTATTTCGAATTATTAGAAAGGTATTCTGGTACGATATCTTTAATTAATGATACAATTTCTAGGTTTTGAGACTTAGAGTTAATTGCACATAAATTTGATATTTTTTCACTTATAATATTACTATCTACAGTTTTCGTTTTAGCAATCATAATTTTCTCATGGTAAGTTGGTCTAGTATTTTCACCATCAGCTAATAATTCTTCATAAATTTTTTCACCAGGGCGTAATCCAGTAATTTTGATATCAATGTCTTCAGGGTATCTTAAACCAGAAAGAATAATCATGTTCTTGGCTAAGTCATGAATTTTTACAGATTCACCCATATCGAATACGAAAATTTCTCCACCATTACCCATAGTCGCTGCCTCTAAAACGAGTTGACATGCTTCAGAAATTGTCATAAAATAACGTGTAATTTCTTTGTGGGTAACAGTAAGTGGCCCACCATTATCAATTTGTTTTTTGAATAGAGGAATTACAGAACCATTTGAACCTAGTACGTTTCCAAATCGAGTAGTTATGAATTTAGTTTGACCTTTTCCTTGCAAGCAGTTTACATAAAGTTCAGCAATGCGTTTTGTTGCACCCATAACATTTGTTGGATTTACAGCTTTATCGGTAGAAATCAATACAAATTTATTAACACCATGTTTTACTGACAAACTAGCAACATGTCTGGTGCCTCCAATATTAACACTTACAGCTTCGTAAGGGTTATTTTCCATTAGTGGAACGTGTTTATATGCTGCTGCATGAAAAACAATTTTTGGCTTATGAATTTGGAATAACTTTTCCATGCGCCTGTAATCTCTTACATCGGCAACAATAGCAATGAAATTTAGAATTCCATTTTGAACAAATTCTTGTTGTAACTCATACAGTGGAGATTCGGCTGTATCAACAAGGATTAATTTTTTATAACGATAGTTTGTCGCTTTTCTTGCTATTTCACTACCAATTGAGCCTGCAGCTCCAGTAATAAGGATAATTTGATTTTCATACTCATCAACTAAGGCCGGATTAATAATTGAAATAGGATCACGCCCTAAGAGGTCTTCAATATTTACTTCTTTTATCTGTCCAACACTTAAATCACCATCAATCCAATTTTGAACTGGAGGTACAATTTTTACTTTTAGACCTAATTCAAATAGCAATCCTGAAATCTGAAGTAAACGAGAAGATTCAATATTTTGAACAGAAATAATAACCTCTTCAACTTCATATTTATCGATAAATTTTGAGGTAATCTTATCTAAGTTATATACTTTTAAAGTGTTTATTTTTTTTCCTACCTTACTATCATTATCATCAATAAAACCTATAACATGGTGGCTGTTTTTTGGATCATTCGTAATAGCATCATAAGTAATCATACCTGAACTGCCTGCTCCAAAAATTAACACGCGCTTTTGGGTATTAAAGTCTTGCATTAACTTATTGTACATTGATTTAATGAACAATTTAAAACCAACAAGAAATAGAATATTTAATAATAAGTGGATATAAATGATTGATCCAGAAATATTGAAAATGCTTTCATAATTAAGACGTCGACTAAAAAATGTAGAGACGATTAAAATTGTGGCTAAGATATTAACTCCTATGATAATATTCACAACATCTTTAAATCCAGTAAACCTTACAACACCTTTATACGAGCCAACTAGAATAAAGCTAATTAATGCAGCCAAAAATACAAACGGAATTTGCTTGAACATGACTACTATATCAAAATCTAATCTAAAATTATATCTGATAATATATGCCGCTACAAAAGTAAATGCTACGATCATTAAATCGAAAAGCATTACCATCCATTTGGAGGCATATCTGTGCGAAATATTTTGTAGTAATTGTTTAATCATGCCCTAAAATACGTTTTTATTGCTGATGTAACTCTATTTAATTCGTTTTCAGTCAAGTTAGAACCACTAGGCAAACATAAGCCTTTTTCAAATAATTCATCTGAAACACCATTTAGATAGCGCGGCATATCTTTGAATATGGGTTGTTGATGCATCGGTTTCCATAAAGGTCGGGTTTCAATATTTTTCTTCTCTAAAGCGATTCTAATCCCTTCTCTAATGTTTTCGGAAGGGGTTAAGACACAAGATAACCATCGATTAGAAAAATAGCCTTCCGGTTCATTGACAAATGTAAGCTCTTCAATACCTTTAAAACTTTCTTTATAAACCTCATAGTTGTGTCGTCTTGCGGTTACACGATCGTCTAATACTTCCATTTGACCTCTTCCAATTCCTGCTAAAACATTAGACATTCTATAATTATATCCAATAGAAGCATGGAGATACTCCACCGCTTTTTCTCTTGCTTGGGTTGCTAAGAATACAGCTTTATCTCTTAGTTCTGGGTCTTTTGTTATGATGGCACCTCCACCTGATGTAGTGATAATTTTGTTACCATTAAATGATAATACAGAAATGTCACCGAACGTACCACATTTTACGGATTGGTATGTGCTTCCCAATGCTTCTGCACTGTCCTCAAGTACAGGAATATCATATGCTTTTGCAATGGCATGAATTTCATTGACTTTATATGGCATTCCGTATAAATGTACAGCAATAATAGCTTTAGGTTTTTTTCCCTTACTTATGCGATCTTTGATTGCAATTTCTAATTGCTCAGGACAAATGTTCCAAGTTTCTTTCTCACTATCTATAAAAATAGGTGTAGCACCTTGGTAAGTGATAGGGTTAGCTGATGCTGAAAATGTTTTACTTTGGCAAATTACTTCATCACCTTGACCAACATTTAATAAAATAAGACCTAAATGAATCGCTGCTGTCCCAGAACTAAGCACAGCTACATGACTATCTTGCTTGAGATAGTTTCTTATATCACTTTCAAAACCATTTACATGTGGACCTAAAGGAGCGATCCAATTTGTTTTGAAAGCATCATTTATATAAGATTGCTCTGTTCCACCCATATGTGGAGATGACAACCAAATTTTTGATTCCATAATCAATCTGTTAAGTAAGTTTATTACTATACAATAGTATTGTCTAGTGAGGGATTTGGGCTTAAACAATTAAATTATTGTATGTAAATATTGCTATTTATACCTATTCGTTCAAATTATTACGACAAATAGCAATTTTTTACGATATATACGTTAATATTAAAGATTTAATGATTTTAGAGCTTTGGTGATTTGCTTTGAAGCTTCTTCGTGACCATAACAGTTCCAATGAGCATCATAACCAAAAGTCCAATCTTCACCATGGTCATCTAAAACAACAACCTTAAATCCGTAAGCCTCAAGAAGATTAGCGAGCCCTTTGGTTGCTGTAGGCTTCAAAACGAGGATTTTATCTTCAATTGTATAGTTAGCCACAACATAATCTAAAAGTGACCTAAACTCCTTGTTATACTGTTCTAAATAAGGGATGGCGTATGTGTCTACTTTAGGTATATCGTCTTGTTTCTTAAAATTTATTGGGAATCTATTGTATAAATAATACATGAATTTCCAGTTGTAAAGGATTTTCTTTGCAAAAGGCGCTTTCATTTTGCCATATATAAACTCTTGCTTTTCTGTATTGAATTGAGTGATGTCTGATTGCGCTTCAATATTCGAAATACTTTCTTTGATATTATAATCATTAAGGCAAATAATCTGGTATTTAGGTTGTAAAGAATCTAAGTGCTTTGTGATTTCAAAAGATTCTATAAACGTTACTCCAGAACGCGCAGCTTCCAAGAAGTTTTGCTTGGGGAAATTCTGTTTTAAATAATAGGATTGATGACATTCATCAGGATTCATTAGGTTTTCAATAAATGAATCTCCAACAATAGTAATAAGGTTGTCAAAGCTATCTGGTAGCGGACCAGCCCAGCCTCTGTTGTTGACTTGCCATTTATGATTCCCATCACTCCATCCACCACTCTGATTTGGAATATATTTTTGTATGTAATCTTTGGTAATCGTTCTTTGTGGGATATCTGAAGTGAGTCCAAATAACCGTACAACAATTTCTCCTACAATTAGACCGTAGACTGCATAAAGGATTAATACTTTGAATAATTTTAGCATAGCGTTTAGAATTGAAAGTAAATAAAAGCACGTTGCGCATTATCGTCATAAAAAACAAACATAGAAATCACTATTGCTGTATATATAGCTACACGAACAATTCTGTATTTAAATTTAAAGGGATTCCTTTCATCTCTTCGAATTAAATATTCATAGACGACGAAAACCAATAGTAGTAAATAATAAGTCATCATATTTCCCCCTAATGGATGTTCGTAAGGAATGAATTCAAAGTTAGTGAAGATACGTTCTATGTAAGCAAATGAATCTGTTAATGTATCAGATCTAAAGAAGATTCTAGAAAATGTAACGATTCCAAAAGTTAGTATAAGTTGACCAAACTCTTTTAAGTTTGGAATTATCGTATTCTGGGCCACTACTGAATTTTTATATATCGTATTTCTTCCCATTAAGAATACTGGTATATAGGCAATAGCGTGAAAAGCTCCCCAAAAAATAAACGTCCAATTCGCGCCATGCCAAAAGCCACTTATTAAGAAAATAACACAAATGTTTCGTACCGATAATAATTTACTAACTCTAGATCCACCTAAGGGAATATAAACATAATGTCTAAACCAAGTTGAAAGCGATACATGCCATCGTTGCCAGTACTCAGCTACATTTCTTGAAAAATTCGGAAACTTAAAGTTAGACATCAACTCAAAACCAAACAGTTTAGACGTTCCGATAGCGATATCGGAATATCCACTAAAATCGCCATAAACCTGAAAACTAAACATAGTCACACCCAAAATTAAGGTTGATCCCGAATAATCACCGTAATTCATAAATATATCATCTACTATAGGAGCTAATGAATCGGCTATAACCACCTTCTTAAAAAGTCCCCAAAGAATTAAACGAAGCCCTTCTTTAGTTTGTTGGTAGTTGAAGTTTCGCTCAGATGTAATTTGAGTTAATAAGTTAGATGCTCTTTCAATTGGACCAGCAACTAACTGTGGAAAAAACGCAACAAAGGTCGCAAAAGATAAAAAGTCTTTAGTAGGTTTTATTCGCTTATAATAGATGTCTAACGAATAAGACATGGTTTGAAATGTATAAAATGAAATACCAACAGGTAGAATAATATTAAGTGTCCATGAGCTTTTTATGGAGTAGCCAAATAACTCAGTCATATCCATGAATGAGTCGACAAAGAAATTATAGTACTTAAAAAAACCAAGTAGTGAAATGTTAAACAAAACACTAACCCATAACCATGCTTTTTGACGTTTTTTGTCTTCCGAATATTTATCAATCAAAATTCCAACAAAATAATCTACAATCGTACTACCAATAATTAAAAAAAGAAAACGCCAGTCCCATAAGCTATAGAAGAAATAGCTTGCTGCTAATACTAATATGTTTTGTAATCTAAAATTCTTTTTGAAAACAAACCAATAAAGTAAAAATACAACAGGTAGAAATATCGCAAACTCAAAAGAATTAAACAGCATGAAATTGGTTAGTTAGATTTGGTTATTTTAAATGAGTGTCAAATATTTATCTTTAAGTGTTATAAAAACAAATATATACGATAAAAGGTTAATTTTCACGTTTATGCCTGTATTTGTTAGTGTATAGTTAATCGTAGATTAGAAAAAGTAAAAATTAATACTAACGACCGTGATTTTAGAAAAATATAGATTGTAATGTTTACTCAATATATTACATTTGCCTTGAACCTTAACGAATATCTTTTATCCTAACGCATGACACGAAACCCCTTTACATCTTCAACTTTTGAACGTATTTGGTCGAAGCACTTTAATGACGACAAAGTTTTGTTGTCGTTTAAGTTTATCAAAGGAGTAAAGTTTCTAAAGTATTCAAGGTTTGGTATTTATGTCAATGCAGGTAAGAATTTAACCAAAGGTATTGATTATAGTATCAATTATGAAGAAACAGATTATAAAGGAAAAACGTTTTTAATTTATGATGTGCCTACATATTTTGAAATAGCACCTTTTCATCCGCCCAAGTCTTCAAATTTGAAACTTAAGAAGATGTATCAGTATAAAGGGTTTCTAATGGATATTTCCAAATTCAATGATAAGGATGAGTATATCAATTCTCAATTTAGTTCGAAGAATAGGAGAGAGTTTAGATCTAATCAAAGACGTTTGGAGACTTGTTTTAATATAACGTATGAATTTATTAATGAATCTATTTCTAAATCAAAGTTTGATACGCTTTTTAAACAGTTTCATTTGTTACTTAATCAGCGTTTTGAAGGTAAACAGGTTAATTACCATCATTTAAGTCAGCATAAATGGAGCTATTATACAGAATTGGTTTTTGATATGTTGAAAGAGAAAAGAGCGTCACTACTTGTTATATACAATGAGACAGAACCAATTGGAATTACTTTAAATTTTCATGCAGATAGTGTGCTTTTTGAAACCATAACTGTTTTTGATCCCAATTATTATAAGTTCAGTATTGGTAAAACTTCGATTATTAAATTATTAGAATGGTGTTTTGAGAATGGCTTTCATATTTCTGATTTTTCCAAAGGTGATTTTGATTACAAGCACAAATGGGGTAATTTAGAATACGATTTTAACTATCATATTTTATACGATTCAAAATCGATTAGATCAATCCTTACTGCGAAGTATATTGAGTTGTTCTACATTTTAAAGTTATACTTGAGAAAAAAGAAAGTTAACGAACTCTATAGAAAATACAAATACATTTTATCAGGCAAAACATCAAAAAAAGTAAATAAATACAGTGGTTTTAAGCTGTCTAATCTTAAAGATGTTGAACTCCAAAACTACGATGAGATAAAAAATTATAATACAGATAATTATAAGTTTTTATTAGTGTTTATTTATTCATTTGCGTTTGCAAATCCAGAACCTATAGAACAGATTAAGGTCTACAAACAAAAGAATTCTCAAAAAACTTATATTATTTCTGGCTCTAAGAAAACACAACAAGTCGTGTTTAACTAGATTTTATTTCTAGCATTCTGTCACATTTCGAAAACAACTTACCAGCTTTATAGTTATTGTGCTGGTCTACTTCACTATGGCCTTTTAACCAATCAATATAGATAGCTGCTGTATTAATTCCTGCTTCATGTGAAAAGGGGTAACCTCCTCCAAATCTTGGATTTAACTCTAACACATAAAGTTCATTATTAGCTATAAATACATCACAATCCAAACTTCCAATGTGTTTTAAATGTGCAGAAATTTTTTGCCCAATAGTATTAAACCTGTCGTCTATAACAGAAACGGCTTTATCTGTTTCTCCAGAACGCATATTGACCTTTTCTCTAACAAACGTTCCATAATAATTACCTTCAAAATCATTAACGATATCCATCCCATATTCTATGCCATTCATTTTTTCTTGGATGAGAATAGCATTATCAATATCGTTTTCACTAGCCGTATTTAGAATTGATTTTTTGAGTTTTATATGCTGAAGCTTAAACGCCAATTCTAGCTCTTCGTCTGATTCAGGAAAATCAATCCCAATGGATGCGCTTCCCCAACGCGGTTTAACAACCAAAGGATATTGAAGGCTTCCTTCTTTCATAGCCAATCGCACGTCATTAAGTGACGTAAATGTTTTTGGGGTTTTTAATCCGATTTTTTTTAAAAAATTGAAGGTTTCAATCTTATCAAAAGCAATGTCAATAACTCGCTCATTAGAAATAATAACACGGGCTCCAGTGGTTTCAAGCTCTTTTTTGTGCTTTGAAAGAATTGGAAGCTCTAAATCGTTTAAAGATATCACAGCAGTAATGTGATGCTCAATGATGATTTTTTTGAGCTCGTCGATATAATTATCGCTGTAGATACTTGGAACTAATATTGCTAAATCTGCATCTACCATTGCAGGTGCAGAAAGGCTCATATCGGCTGTGATAATTTGACCTTCACCTTCTAACGCCTCTTTAAAATAATTGATTAAATAATTGCGTCTACCTGCACAAGTAAAAAGTATATTTATTGCCATGAATTATTCTTGTTTTGTAGTTTCTGTCCCCATAAAATCAGGTACAATATCATTATCTACACTATAAATTCCATCTTTTTTAATGACTTTATATAGTGTTAAAAATAGAATTTTTAAATCTAATAGAAAGCTTAAGTTTTTTACGTACCAAACATCATACTCAAATTTTTGTTCCCAGCTTATTGCGTTTCGACCATTTACTTGAGCCCAGCCTGTAATTCCCGGTTTAATTAAATGACGTTGTTTTTGAAAATCATTATATCTCGGTAAATATCTTATTAAAAGAGGTCTTGGACCAATTAAACTCATATCTCCTTTGATGACATTAAGTAATTGTGGGATTTCATCTAGTGAATATTTTCTAACAAAGATACCAGCTTTTGTTAAACGCTCAGAAGGAGGAAGGAGGTGTCCATTGTCATCAGTTTTGTCATTCATCGTTTTAAACTTGATGATTTTAAATATGCGCTCATCTTTACCAGGTCGCTCTTGATAAAAGAAGGCTTTACCATTATTTTTTATCATTAAGACAAACCAAGTTATAGCAAATATGGGAAAGAGTATGAGAAATCCAAGGCTAGCTGCAATGAAATCTATTAAACGCTTAATGATATGTTTGTACAATTTCATTCTTCTAAACTTTTATAGGTTTTTAAAAGCTCATTCCATACATATTCTTGCTCATAACGTTTTATGATCCTAGAACGAGTATGGGCTATCATGGCTAATCTTTTTTCAGGATGATCAATCATAAATTGCATAGCGTTTTCCAATGCTATTTCATTTTTTGTTGGAATAATCAATCCATTAAGTTCATGCTCAATAACTTCATTACATCCGTTAATGTCTGACACAATACAAGGTAAGCTCATACAGCTAGCCTGTAGCACAACATTAGGGAATCCTTCTCGATAACTCGGAAATGTTAGTACATCCGAAATGGTAACATACGGCCTAATATCTTTTTGCATCCCAACAGCGAGAATTTGAGCATTGGATGTTATTAAAGCCTCGGTTTCCGGTAAAAGAGGGTCCAAATGATCCTCTTTTGGTCCAACAAGTATGAGTTTACTAGCTGACACTTTCTTTGATAAACTATCAAACGCTTTTACCAACTCATTAATACCTTTGTCTTTAACTATTCTACCAATAAAAATAAAAACAATATCTGAGTCTTTTATACCAAGCTCTTGTTTTAAGGTATTCCTTTGTTCCTCAGAGATTAATGCACTATCGTAATGCTTAGTATCTATCCCATTAGAACTTCCTTTACCAATAACTTTAAGCTTTGAAGCTTTGGTGTATTTGTTTTGAAGAATAATATCTTTTAATCCAAATGAATTGGGTAAAATTTGTGTTGCACAACTATAAGTGAATTTTTCTACGGTATCTAGCAGTCGTCGTTTGGAGCCTGAAATTTCTAAAAGGGGCAAGCCAGCAATAGTGTGTAAACGATGTGGTACTCCAGCAAGCTTTGCAGCAAGCATTCCCAGTGTTCCTGCCTTAGGTGTGTGTGTATGAACAATGAAAGGTTGTTCCTTTTTAAAAAATTTGTAAAGCTGGTAAGTGGCTTTAAGATCTTTAATAGGAGTAATGGTTCTTGTCATTTCAACCACATAAGTCTCAATGCCTTCATTTTGTCTCACCTCAGTCAAAGCATCTCCATCACCAGAAACACCAATAACTTCATAATACCGGTTCATATAACGATGCTGGCCTTTTAGGAGTGTTCTTAAGGAAGAAGGGACGGTTGTTATGCGTATGAGTTTTTTCAAAGTAATTGCTTAGCTTAGATATGTTTTTGAATACCATTTCTGAAAACAGAAAAAAGACCATACTTTAAAGGTATTATCTTCTTTTCCATTAATATGATTGCTAACTAGTTTTATGATTTGCTCGACATTGAAAATAGCCTGGCTTTTTAATAAGGACCTATCAATATAGCTCAAGAGTTCTTGCTTTAAGCCACTCCTTAGCCAGTCACCTACAGGTACACCAAATCCTTGTTTAGACTTTTCAAGAAAGCCTTCTGGGAAATCTTCTTTAAATGCTTCTTTTAGGATATGTTTTTTACTCCATTTTTTTAATAGATAATCTTCAGGAAGACTCATCGTAAATTCAAACAAATCTCTGTTTAAGAAGGGTGCTCTGCATTCTAATGAATTAAGCATACTTGTTCGGTCTACTTTAACTAACATGTCGCCTTCTAAACTTAAATGCCTATCAATAGTTCTAAAATCGTTCAATGATTTAGGATTAGATATACCAGTTTTAGTTTTGTAATAATCAAACAGGTTTTGCTTTTGATAGTCATCTGTCAATAATGTATTGATATCATTAGTTTCAAAACCTAAAGAAATGATATCCCAATAATAACTGTCATTATAATCAATTGCATTTACTAATTTATTGAGCTTGTATTTAAATCCTCGACTATCATCTTTTCGTTTTAATGAAGCTGAAGACATTGATTTTATACCATTATGAATAAACTCTGGAACAAATTTGGTATAACGACTGTTCAATTTTCCAATGTAATATTTATTATAACCTCCAAATACTTCGTCGCCACCATCTCCTGTTAAGGCAACTTTTACATAAGATTTTGTTTTGTTAGATACTAAATAGGTTGGGAGGGACGATGAATCTGCAAATGGTTCATCAAAATTTTGAAGAATACTGTCAATATTTTCCCCTAAATCAGACTCATTAATAATGAATTCGTGGTGATTACTATCAATCTGTTTAGCAACAACTCTAGATTTATCAGTTTCATCAAATGTTGCTTTTTCAAAACCTATTGAAAAGGTATCGATTTTAGAATTGCTAATTTCAGACAAACAATATGATACGACAGAGGAATCTACACCTCCAGAAAGGAAGGTGCCTAAAGGAACATCTGACACAGATCTAGATTCAACACTCTTAAATACACGATTTTTGACTTCTTTCTTAGCTTCGTCAAATGATAATGTGGATTTTTCTTTTGAAGTCGTGTCATGGATTTGATGAATAGAAAAATTAAAATTTTCTAAATCATAGGCAATGTAATTATTTGCTTCCAATTTATGTATATCTTCATAAATGGTGTAAGGTGCAGGAATATATGTGAGTCTGAAATATAAATTCAAACCATCTTTACTTATTACAGGTTTTGTTGGTAGACAATTAAAAATAGATTTTAATTCTGATGCCCAATAAAAGCTGTTTTTGGTATTAGTATAGTACAATGGTTTTTCACCAAAGAAATCTCTTGCAATATATAGCTTATTAGCCTTATAATCATGAATACTCAAGCCAAACATTCCATCAAGCATCGCAAAACTATCAGTTCCATAAGTTTCATAAAGCTTTAATATAACTTCTGTATCACTTGTTGTATCGAAGGAAATGCCTTGTGCTTTTAGTTGTTGTCTAAGTATTTGAAAATTATAAATTTCACCATTAAAAACGATACTTATGCTTTTGTCTTCAGAAAACATGGGTTGATCGCCTGTACTTAAATCAATAATTGATAAGCGTCGCATTCCCATACCAACTGCATATTGAGAGCCATTTTTTGTATACACACCGTCATCGTCAGGTCCACGATGTATGATCAAGTCATTCATTTTTGAAAGCGTTTGCTTTACAGTATGAAGTTCTTGTTCAGATTTGAATATGACACCATTAATTCCGCACATAGTTATTATTCGTTATCTAATATTAATTTAACTTCTTTATAAATCTCAGGGAGATCATATTGTTTTGCTTTTTTGTAACCTAAATCACTATACTTTTTTCGTATCTCATCATTCTCCTTAAAAAACGTGATGGCTTTAGTTAATGCAATATTATCATTTACATTGATAAGTATACCGTATTTGGCCAGATAAAATTCACCATCTTCGATTTGAATGGCTTCATTATCATTAAGAATTTCTAGAGGTCCAGACATACAATTTGTAGAAATTACTGGCACTCCAATTGACATAGCTTCAAGTAATACATTTGGAAACCCTTCGGTAATAGAAGATAAAACAAAACAATGACTATTCAATAAATAGTCTCTAACGTTCTTGACTTTTCCAGGCATGTCAATATCATTTTTAATATCATGTGTTAGGATATAGTCTTTTAAATCTTGAGTAAGATTACCAGTTCCCAAAATAGTAAGAGATACATTGTTTTCAATTGTTCTCAGGGCATTTAGGATTAGTTCTTGGTTTTTCGCATACGAATGACTCCCCACATTAATGATCTTAAAAGGAGTTGATTTATTATAAGTGTCTATAAAAGGTTTTGGATGATCAATTTCAATAGGGTTATAAATCACGTTCATAGGAATCTTAATCTTGAAATTGTTCTTCAAATCTTCATTGATATGAACCGAATTTGAAAATAAACGATCATTTCGGTTATAAAAAATAGGATAGAAAATCTTAGCCATTTTCATAGCAAATGTCCCTTGTTTGTACATTTCCGAAGGATAACAACGTTCACTAATAACTGTATGCGTGTCTTTATGACTCACATGATTAGCAATTATACTGTTTATGATATTGGGTAAGGCCAAAAAAGACATGGCAATATCAAATTTTTCACGTTTTACAATCTTATAATATTTATAGATAAACATGACTGTACTTTTGAGCTTACTATGAGGTGGTTTATTCTTGAGAATATTAGATTTACCCAAAACATGCAATTTTACTTGTTTAGGAATATCAAATTCGATGTCGTTAGATAATAATACTAAGGTCACATCATAATCATGAACCAAGTGTTTTAACAGTAAGCTAATGACACGTTCTGCGCCTCCCATGTTAAGACTAATTGTTAATATGCATATTTTTTTTTTGCTCATTTGTAGGCTATTGAATATTATAAATTATTCGGTATGATTTGGTTGAAATATAAAGTTTGAAAGTGACGCATTAAAATTTTTGTAATAGAAGCTTTTCTTTGAGGTTTCATTTGCTTTGGTTTGAATGTCAATCAAAAAACTATCGTAATGATTTATGATGTATTTTAACTTTTCGAACATTTTAGCGTTGTCATCGGTTGGGACAATAAATCCATTTTCGCCATCTTTGATAAAAAGTTTGTTGTCACTCACATCTGTAACTAAAATTGGTTTTCCATGATCTAGATAGTCTGAAAGTTTTGTAGAAAAACCATAATTGTTTTGAAGTGTATAACCACGCGGAATTACCAAAAGATCTTGTTGATTAAGAAATGTCGATAATTCTGTTGCATTTAAATTTCCATAGTACTTTATATTATCCTTAATACCTAAATTACTGGCAATGTTTTCTATTAATAACTCTTGATGATTTTTTTCGAGATATCCGCATAAATTTAAAGTAAAGTTGTAATCGCTTTTATGAAGTTCACCAAGAACCTTAAAGAAATTAGACAAATTCTCTTTGATAGGATGAATACTCCCAGAAAATCCAATATTGAACGTGTTTTTACGGCTGTAAATCGAATTAGAAAACGTTTTGTTTAAATTTGGATTGGTCAGAATTGGAATTCGTAATGTTGTTGAATTAAATCGTTTACCATAGTCTTCAATCGCTGTTGAAATACAAATTAATCCATTATAGTATCTGAGGCAACTTTCCAAACCAGAAAATACAGTTTTGTAAATGATTTTTTTAATCGAATACTTAGGGCGTTTTATACTTAAGCTGTCATGAAAAGTAGACGTATATTTCCTTACCTCATTTAACTCATAAAACACGTTGCATTTTTTTCTAAATTTCAAATAAAATAATGCAATAATTTCTAAGTAAACCAAAGGTGAAGGATAGAATATGTAACCTTGTTTTTTGCCTACATGCTTAGAAAATTGATATAAGTTTTTAATGAATTTACAGGTACCTAAAAAACTTTTTGTAATGGTGTTGTTTTCTAGAATAAATACATTTGGGTGCACTTCTATTAATGTGTGTTCATTTATTGGTGATGAACTACATGTTAATAAATATACAGCAGTATCATCACTTGCGATTGCTTGTGCATAATACAACATTCGAGTAACTCCAGCATTTTTTACTGAAAAGTTAAAATTACTATATATAAAAACTGCCCTCTTCAATTCTTATCATTTAGACCAAACCACTCTATTTACGTAGTCGATATACGAAATAATGATTCGAACTACTTTTTCACTTACATTAGGCATCGAATAATCGGCAACCCTTCTAAAATTTCGTTCAGGATTTCTTTCCTGTACTTTTAAAGCAGCTAAACCTTGTAAAATACGTTCTGGTTTAAGTCCTACCATCATTACAGAAGCTTCTTCCATGGCTTCTGGGCGCTCATGAGCCTCTCTAATATTTAATGCAGGAAAGTTTAAAATTGAAGACTCTTCCGAAATGGTTCCACTATCAGACAAAACAGCAAAAGCATTTCGTTGTAAAGCGTTATAATCACTAAAGCCCAAGGGTTTCATGAATTTTACTTCATCTCGCACTTTTACATCTTTTGCATTAATCATATTACGAGTTCTCGGGTGAGTTGATACAATGATTGGAAATTTATAGGTATCGGCAATTTCATTTAAACTATTTATTAGCCCATTAAAGTTTACCTCGTTGCTAATATTTTCCTCACGATGAGCTGATACTACAAAATACTTGCCGTTTTCAAGATTGAGACGATTTAATACATCAGATTCTTTTATTTGATCAAGGTATTTGTGTAATACTTCAAACATTGGACTTCCAGTTTTGATAACTCTATCAGCAGGTAAGCCTTCTCTCAACAAGTATTCACGAGCAATATCACTATAAGTTAGGTTGATATCGGCTAAATGATCTACAATTCGTCTATTGGTTTCTTCTGGAACTCGCTGGTCAAAGCATCGATTCCCAGCTTCCATATGAAAAACAGGGATTTTACGTTTCTTAGCCGTGATAGCAGCTAAACAACTATTTGTATCACCTAAAACAAGAAAGGCGTCTGGTTGTTCTTGTTCTAGAATTGGATCAATATTAATTAAGATTTGACCTATAGTTTCTGTAGCAGAACCTTTGGCAGCGTTGAGAAAATGATCAGGCTTACGCAATCCAAGATCTTCAAAAAATATTTCATTTAGCTCATAATCATAGTTCTGACCAGTATGAACCAATATATGATCGATGGCTTCATTTTTGTCTAAAGCTAATATGACACATGATAATCTTATGATTTCTGGTCGTGTTCCTACAACGGTAACAATTTTTAATTTTTTCATGACTTATACATTTTCAAAATACGTGTCTGCATCTTCAGGGTTATACGGCTCGTTAATCCAGAACAAGGTAACAAGTTCTGTATCTCCTATGTTTTTAATATTATGTGTATACCAAATTGGCATATCAACATAAGCAGGATGCTCACCATCCAAATAATAATCTATTACTTTATTTGTTCCAATTTTTCGCAATTGAATTAATGCCTTTCCGCTAATTACTGCAAAACGCTCCGCTTTTCTGGTATGGAAATGATTTCCTCGAGTAATTCCTGGAACAGTGGTTGAAAATGAGAACTGTCCGCTAGTTTTGGTTCGAGCAATTTCAACAAACATCCCTCTTGGATCTGTATGTTTCTCAAAAAGTACGGGGTAATGATCCTCAGGAACATAACATCTATAGGTATTAAAAAGCGCTTTTTCAAAAGTGTCTTCTAAAGATGGAAAAACTCCATTTTCTAAATAATTGGTTTTGAATGATACTAGTAGATCCAAAATCTCTGATACTTTTCTAGAACTTGTATGCGGAACAAGATATTCGTAACACGACGTGTTAAATGCATCAGTTTTTATAGTGCCCTTAATAACACCAATAAAAGCAGCAACTAATTCATTGATATAGATTAAATTGACTTGTGAGTCTACATGAACTTCAGGAGTTTCTCCATGGGTTAATTTATGACAGAATGTTGCAACAAATGAGTTGTAATTTGGTTTGCCAAAAGGGCCGAACACATTTGGGATAGTCAAAGATGTAAATTTTCCACCAGACTCAACAGCCCATTTTTCTAAAATAGCCTTTCCTTCTTTTTTTGATTTTCCATATAAATTATCTCTTAATTCTTGAGTAGACGATGAGAATACAATATGAGGAGTAGAACTTGTTTGTATACATGCCTTAACAAGTTTGTCTACCAAATCAATATTTGTATTATATATAACTTGTTGGTCCTCATGTCGATTCATTGCTGCCAAATGAACAATAACCTCACAATTAGAAACGAAAGTTTTTAATGCTTTATCATTTTCAAAAAACGATCTTTCAAAAGGCACCAATTCAATTGAGTCATCAAGCGTTAAGGTTGTATAAAGGTGGTTTCCAATAAAACCTGCCTGTCCTGTTATTCCAATTTTTATCATAGTCTTACCATTTATTTAACCATTTATTGGTTTCAAATCTATAATCGTCATGTTTTGATGCTTCTAAATCAAAGTTAGAAAACACCATAAGTTTTGAACCTTTAGCTACTGCTTTGAAGCCATTAGCATAGCCTCCTGGGATATATAAAACTTGTGGTTTATTTTCATTTAATTCTATGGTGAATACATCTAGTTGTTCCGAGGGATTTTCAAAGGAGTCTAATTTGACCAAATTTATTTTAAATGAACCATGCGTACAATAGAACCATTTGGATTCTTTTTTATGTGCTTGCCAAGCTCTAATTATAGTGGTGTCTTTAGGTGCAATTTCGTAAAAGCGGACAATGGGTTGCAAAGAAAACTCATTGATAAATGAGAGTGCACCCCTATCATCGGTAAATACATTACCTTGAATTATTTGGTGTTCATTACTCATTTAAACTATCTTTTATGAATTGCAGATTCATGAGGGTGTCTTTAAGCGCTTCTTTTGTTAATTGTGTTGTATTATGAGAATGATAATCTTCAATTTTACTAATATCTTTTTCGCCTTCTGAAAAATAACGATTATAGTTCAAATCTCTATTATCAGCAGGGATTCGGTAAAACTCACCCATATCCTCAGCTTTTTGCATTTCCTCACGAGTACAAAGGGTTTCATATAATTTTTCACCATGTCTTGTACCAATAATTTTTATATCATTTTTTGCCTTGAAGATATCTTGAATAGAAGCGGCTAAATCACCAATTGAACTTGCAGGAGCTTTGTTTACAAATAAATCTCCTTGATTTCCATTTTTGAACGCAAATATCACAAGATCAACAGCATCTTCTAATGACATTAAAAATCGCGTCATATTTGGATCAGTAATAGTGAGCGGCAGATTATCTTTAATTTGTTTAACGAAAAGAGGAATCACAGAACCTCTTGAAGCCATCACGTTTCCATATCTAGTTAAGCATACTGTAGTACTATTTTCAGAAATATTTCTAGATGCGGCAATGGCAACCTTTTCCATAAGCGCTTTACTAATTCCCATAGCATTAATTGGGTAAGCAGCTTTATCTGTACTTAAGCAAATTATTTTACCAACATTGTTTTTGATGGCTGCATCAATCGTATTTTGAGTTCCTAGAACATTGGTTTTGGTAGCTTCAATTGGAAAAAATTCACATGATGGTACTTGTTTCAATGCAGCCGCATGAAATACATAATCAACACCGTTCATGGCTCTATCAATACTATTAAAATCTCTAACATCGCCAATATAGAACTTTACCTTGTCATTTTGAAGCCGATTTCTCATGTCATCTTGCTTCTTTTCATCTCTACTGAATATTCGAATTTCTTTAATGTCAGTATCTAAAAAACGGTTTAAGACTACATTACCAAATGAGCCCGTGCCTCCAGTAATTAAAAGAGTTTTTCCTTTAAACATATTTATTTTTTTTTATGAATTTGGTATAATAATAATACATCATGAATAGATAAGTTCCGCTAGCAAGAATCTTAGTAATTATTGCTCCAGTAACACCATAATACTTTACTAAGATAGTATACCCCAAAACATTAACAATTCCTACTATAAATGCAGAATTTCTCAACAATTTACCTTTGCCTTTTGCACCTAAAAATCTATTAATGAGATCTCCAAAACCATGCAGCAGAAAGCCTAAAATTAATATTTTTGATATATCTATTGCGGGTGAAAAGTCTTCAGAATAAAACAATAGAAAAACGCGTTCAATAAAAACATAAAATATCATTAGCGCAAAAGCAGTGGCTAAAATAGAAAAAAATATGACCTTTTTTGGTATATAATCGAAGTTTGCAAATTTTTTAAAAAGCACTGTCCCTAAAACAGATGGAACCATTATTAATGGAGAGCAGACAGTCATTGCTAATGTAAAAAATCCCACTTGGGTATTGTCAATATAGTAGGATAATGAAAAACCTACAATATGAGCTGTTGCAACACCTGCTAAACTTCCAAAATATATTGGCTTTCCATTCGTGTTATTTTCATGAACTACATCTTTGATATGATTTTTTTTAATTTTAAAATCTGGTTTAAGTTTAAAAATGATTACAATAATAAATAACAGTTGTAGACCATAAAAGAGCAATAATATATCTTCAAGATAGAGTGGGTTATCTAGATTATATACATAAGCAATAATTAAATAGAGTAGTGCAGGAATAGCATTTAATATTGAAAGTGTATAAATTTTGTTTAAGCCTTTTAAAATTTCTCTCATGGCAATGCTCCCTAAAATGGCAAATATTAGAAATGAATATTTCCTGAACATTGGACCCAAATTCCCAGAAAACCAGATAGGTTCTAAAAAAGAAAATATGATTAATAAAATGACTCCTATGGCACCTGCAATGAGTAATGCTAAAACGAAAAAACCAATGAGTTTATGAGTATAGGTTTTGCTTTTTGATATGGCTAGCATTCTTGTTATGGAAATAAAAACACCTACAGAGACTAGGCTTGCTAAAAAGCGAAATACGGTTTCAATGAATTTAAAATCTCCAAATGCTTCTTTTCCTAATACACTGGTATTAAATACACTTATGGCAAAACCTAAGGTTATTCCTATAAATGTGGAACCATATAAGGTAACGATCTTCTTTATAATATCTTTATCTAAATTCACTTCGTTTGCTGTATTTATATAGAAGACGTCCTTGAATAACACAAATAATAAAAAAATAGAAATCAACAGACATTGTTGAATAAATCGCAACACCAGCGCAAGCTAGAGTCCAGATCACTAAAACAAAAGATTCAACTCTTGTTTCATAGTCTTGATCTTTTTTAATAAATAGTTTAAATGGAATAATAGCAGTCAAATAAAAGTACATCATTGCTGGGATTAGTCCAGCCCACCATAATAGTAAAAGCCATTGATTGTCAAGATATGGATAAGGTCGTCCATTAAAATCCCATTTAGAGTCAAAACCAGTTCCTACAATTAAATCATAGAAGTTGACCTGACTTAAAAATGCAGTTAATTGATTTGAGCGCGTGTCATTTGTACCACGTTGTTGCAGTAGTTCTAAAGAGGTACTCAGTGCTTCAGTATTTAATAAAACATAGGTAAATAGTATACCTACAATCAGTCCGCCAATCGCATAAAACGTTTTTTTCTTGGTATGTATGAAATCGAAAATGATCACCATTAAAAAAATTAATAAAAATGACCTTGTTAATGTGATTAAAGCAGTAGATATCCCAATGACAATAGCAAAAATTCGAATAATTCTCAGTTTTTTATTATCCTTCAGAATTAGAAATACAAATGGTGATATCCATACTAGGTTTGTAGCATAGACACGATACTTAGCAAGAGACTGGCCACGATATAATCCAATTCCTGAAACCACCAAGCTATAAATAACATATGCAGAAATTACAATTACAGATACCAGAAGAAATTTTTTAAAAACTTCATATCTTTTATCATCAAACCCCACGAAAATTAAACCCAAACAAATCCACGGCCCTATACCTTTTGTATCCATAAAACCTGTCACGTCTGCTATACCTGGGCCAGTTATGAGGTAGTTTATGGTGATATAACCGAGAATTATTAAGTAAGCAATAAAAAATTTCGGCAAATATTGCTTTCGAGATTGGAATATACTGAAGAGAACCGCAACAAAAATAAATATTACAGAAAGCGATCTAAAGTACTTTTCTACCCCTAGCGAAATTGAACCAGAGGTTAATTTACTGTATAGACGTTCTTGAGCAAAATACACAAAAACTAAGCCTAGGGCTAAACCTATGATGAATAAATAGGTAATTAACTTATTTATGTTATCTGTGTTGTTCAATTAGTGTGATTGTTTTGACTTGATAAGCTATTTGATTTGGTTCAATATAAAGTATTTGCTTGTAAGTAGGTTATTAAATAGGTTCAAAGATGTAAAATTGAAATGAGAATAACCTATAAATTTGATGAAACTGTCATTTTCAACGATTATCTAAATGTTGTTCTATCTCAATTTTTATTCTATTCAACTTAAAGTAATTAAAAATATTTGTGTGATTTTTCGTAATTATTTGTAAGAATTGAGGAAAAAAATGTTAAAAATAAATCGGTGTAATCCTTTTTTTATCGATTAACGTACATAAAGTAATGTTTTTTTAGTGACTAAATTTTTACAATTTTTACTTATTTTAATTAAAAAGTAGGAAATATACTTCATATTATATACACATTATCGAATAATTAATACTTTAAACGTTAATATTTGAAATTATTGTATAGATTGGTCGCAATATTAAAGTCCCCAAATTTAATAGCAAATGAAATCCCCAAAAAACCTACGTTATGCCTTTGGCATTTCACGACTATGTAAGAACTTTATATTTTGTCTTATTTTAATTTCTAGCTTGCCATCATTAGCTCAGTTAGCTTTTCCAACTGCTACAGGAGCTGGAGCAAATGTTACAGGTGGACGTGGTGGTACAGTTTACCATGTAACCAATTTGAATAATAGTGGTTCAGGTAGTTTTAGAGATGCTGTGAGTGGTTCAAACAGAATCATCGTATTTGATGTAAGTGGAACGATAGAACTCACAAGTAGTTTATATATTACAGCTGATAATTTAACAATAGCTGGTCAATCGGCACCAGAAGGAGGTATTACAATTACTGGTAATGTTGTTCATTTTCAAAATACAGATAATATTATAGTAAGATATTTGAGGTTTAGACCAAACTATAATTCGAGTGGGAATGTTGATGCGCTTAACGCATATAATTGCACTAATTTTATAGCTGATCATTGTTCTGTTTCTTGGGGTGGAGATGAGGCTTTTAGTCTTAGAGGGAGTTCATCTGATGTTACTGTACAAAATTGCATTTTTGGAGAGAGCGCTACAGGAATGTTAGCTGGAGAAAGTAGTAATGCAAATTCAACTAATTTCAGTATAAATAGTAATTTATGGTATAATATAAGTCATAGATTCCCTAATGTTAATGCCATAAGGACTGATGTTATTAATAATGTAGTTCATAATTGGTATACAAGATTGAAGGTTGTTGCGTCACGTGATCATGCGCAATTAAATGAAATAAATAATTACTATCAAAGTGGAACAAAAACTGGAGAACCAAGAAGTCCAAATTGGTCAGTTAATTGGTTAGATATAGGAAGTTCTAGTCAGAGATCTAATATTAGAATTTATTCAGATGGTAATGTATATCCATCTTTTTTAACAGAAGATGAAGATGACTGGAGCTTATATGTACATCGATTTAATGTCACTGGTGGTGCGTACGCTGGAACTAATCAATGGGATGATGGAAATACAGATTTTAAAGTATCTACACCTTTTGGATTATTAGGAGAAACAACAAATATAATGACTGCCGAAGAAGCACTCGCAAGTGTGCCATTAAATTCAGGAGCATGTAAATATTTGAATAGTGACGGAAGTACAGGTGAATTTCGTGATGCTATTGATGAAACATATGTTACCAATGTTGTAAATGGTACATCTGAATCGTATTCTTATCCACCAACTAATATCACAAGTAAAGCAAGTTATGTTAATTTTCATAATTCTGTAAGTAGTACACCTATAAATTCAAGACCTTCTAGCTATGATACTGATAATGATGGTATGGCTGATGATTGGGAGATTATCAAATACAATACACTTACTAATTCTGCTTCTGGTGATGAAAATGGAGATGGTTATACTAACATTGAAGAATTCTTGAATGAAGTGGATACACCTAGTACAAATGGAAGCCAGGTTACTGTAAATTCTAATGCCACAAATGATACTATTTGTGAAGGAGAAGAGGTGGTTCTAACAGCAGCTAATGCTGATTCATATGTTTGGAACAATGGAGCTACAACTCAAAGTATCACAATCACACCATCAATCACAGACAATTATACTGTTACAGGAACACATTCTGATGGTAGTGAAACAGAAGCCGTTATAACGATTACTGTTAACGATATACCTACTGCTAATGCAGGAGATGATGTTGAAATATGTCAAGGAACTGGAGTGACATTAACGGCTACAGGAGGAACTTCTTATCTTTGGAATACAGGTGAAACGACACAATCGATTTCTGTAAATCCAAATGTTACAACAGTATACTCAGTTGAAGTCACTCAAAATAATTGTACTAGTACAGATAGTGTAATCGTAACTGTAAATGAAATTCCTAATGTTGATGCTGGTGAAGATGTTACCATTTTTATAGGTGAAAGTGCAACTCTAACAGCTACTGGAGCAGATTCATATTTATGGAGTACAGGCGAGACTACACAAAGTATTACGGTAAATCCAACTTTAAGCACGTCATATTCTGTGACTGGTACAACTAATAATTGCGAAAGCTCAGATACAGTAACCGTTTTTTTGCAAGATGACAGTGTCAATGCCAATGCTGGAGCAGACACGGAGATTTGTATTGGAGAAACCACTACACTTACAGCAACAGGAGGAACAACTTACTTATGGAGCACAGGAGAAACGACACCAAGTATTAGTGTATCACCTACAATAACGACAACATATACTGTAACGGCATATAGTGCTTCTGGCGCAAATCAAGAAGACGATAGTGTTGTAGTTACCGTAAATGAATTGCCAGTTGCTGATGCTGGTACAGATGTAAGTACTTGTTTTGGTGATACAGTTACACTTACTGCATCGGGTGGATCTACTTATTTATGGAATACAGGTGAAACGACTCAAAGTATTATTGTAAATCCAAATCAAACAACGACATTTTCTGTAGAAGTATTTGAGAATAATTGTTCTGATACAGATCAAGTTATAGTTACAGTTAACCCAACACCAGATGTAAATGCTGGGAGTAATGTAACAATAGATCAAGGCAATTCAACAACATTAACAGCTACTGGTGCAGATTCATATCTTTGGAGTACTGGCGAAACTAATGCGAGTATTACTGTATCTCCAAATAGTACAACTACCTATAATGTAACTGGAACCTCAAATGGCTGTGAAGCAGATGCAAATGTCACAGTTGTGGTTCAAACGGAAACTATTATTGCTAACGCAGGAACAGATGTTACAATTTGCAATGGAGAGAGCACTACTTTAACTGCATCTGGAGGAACAACTTACCTATGGAATACAGGAGAGACGACTCAAAGTATTAATGTGTCACCTTCATCCACTACAACATACACAGTAACCGTTTTTAGTTCTTCAGGAAATACTTCGGATGAAGACAGTGTTATAGTAACAGTTAACGAATTACCTAATACAGACGCAGGTAGCAATGTGACAATTTCAGAAGGAGAGAGTACCAATTTAACTGCGACAGGAGCAGAGTCTTATTTATGGAATAATGGAGCTACAACAGCCACTATTACTGTAACACCAAATAGCACCACAACTTATAGTGTTACTGGTTTTTCAAATAATTGCGAATCTACAGATGATATTACAGTGACAGTTAACATAGAAAACGTTACAGCTAATGCAGGCACAGATGTTACAATTTGCAATGGAGAGAGTACCACTTTAACTGCATCTGGAGGTACAACTTATCTATGGAATACAGGCCAGACGACTCAAAGTATTAATGTAAACCCAAATACTACTACAACTTATACTGTTACAGCTTTCAATGCAGCACAAACGGCTTCTGATGAGGATAGTGTTATTGTAACTGTAACTGAATTGCCACTAACTAATGCTGGTAATGATATAACTATTGTTGAAGGAGAAAGCACGACACTAACAGCTACAGGAGCTGAAACCTATATATGGAATACTGGAGCAACTACAGCCTCTATTACAGTATCACCAAATAGTACTACAACTTATAGTGTTACTGGTATTTCAAATAATTGTGAATTTACAGATGAGGTTATTGTAACTGTTGAGCCTTTTGAGTTTGAAGCAAGTGCTGGAGCAGATCAAGCCATTTGTCAAGGATATTCTACTACACTAACAGCATCAGAAGGAGATGCCTATTTATGGAGTACTGGTGAAACAACACAAAGTATTACTGTAAGTCCAACAGGAACACAAACATATACAGTAACAGTATTTGAAGGTGAATACCAAGATGATGATGAGGTTACGGTTTCGGTAAATCCAAACCCGAATGTTATCATCAATGATAATGGAGAAGTGATGATGTTGGAAGGAGAATTCGTGACACTTTCTGCAACAGGTGCCAATAGTTATTTATGGAACAATGGAGCAACTCAACCTAATATTGCGGTGAGTCCATCTGCAACAACAACTTATGAAGTTACTGGTTTTATAAATGATTGTGAAGATACATCAGCAATTGTTGTAAACGTTTTTGAAACCGTTGAAGCTGATGCTGGAGAGGATATTATTATTTGTTCTGAAGAAACCGTAACCTTAACTGCAACAGGTGGAGATGAATATTTATGGAATACAGGTGAAACAACTCAAAGCATTGAAGTGTCACCAGATACAGATACTGAGTATTCAGTATTAGTTTATAATGCCTTAGATAGTGATGAAGATACGGTTGTGGTTTTTGTTGATCAATGCAATACAATTGAGGTTAACCCTGAAGATACCGATGAATTTGGTTTCGTGTTATATCAAGATCCGGTTACTGATGTGTTAAAAGTAAAGATTAATGGCTTACAATCTGTTACTGCTAAAGGTGTAACAATTTATGATTTGTCAGGAAAAGTATTATTTACAGAACTTTTTGATCCATCTGAATTAGAGGATCAATCTGAAATGACCCGCGAAATCAATACAACTCTTTTTTCTAGAGGAATTTATGTTGCACGTTTGCTATATGATGACACAAGTGTAATTAAGAAAATACCGATAAGATAAAGAAATTAATTTTTGAATTTAGTTATTGTCTACCACTGTTACTACTTAATGCTAACAGTGGTTTGCCTTACTTAACTACACCCAGATTGTTCTAATGTTTTAGATATTTAGTTGATCAATATAGTCCTATTTCAACAATAAATTTTGAGCCGTAAGAAATGTCTTATGCATGATTATTTCGACGAAATTCATCCTTCTTTTTCACAATTTCACATCGATATTTAGATAAATTTATTCACAATTTTATTTATTCAATTACCTATTAATCAGAGAGGTAAATGTGTGTAGTATTAAGTTATACAATTTGTTTAATAAAAAAAAAGACAGTTCAACATCTTTTTTTTTACTTTCATCGTATATCAAACCGTATATCATAATGTAATGGTTTCATAATCAAGTAGTATTGTCAGAATTTTAACACACAATAAATTGACAAATACTTGTTTGATAAAACGTAAAATAAGTCTATTTGGATTCTCAAGTTGTATGAGTTGAGCTGCAATTAAATGAAATTCGATATGGAGAGTGTTTTATATGATTCTGAAATTACAATAGGTCTACAAAGAGATTGCTAAACTATTAATTCATTACAAATTACTAACCCTAAAATGATTACTTTTAATCTAAGACCCTCTCTATTCATTATTCCCAAATTTTTAAACTTTAATTTTTTACTCCTAATTCTATTTTGCATACCATTATTTAGTATAGCTCAACAGAAAGCTTTTCCAAATGCAAGTGGTGCTGCTGCATATGCTTCCGGTGGTCGTGGTGGTACTGTTTATCATGTCACCAACCTTAATAATAGTGGTTCAGGAAGTTTTAGAGACGCAGTAAGTGCTTCAAATAGAACTATTGTTTTTGATATAAGTGGAACCATCCAGCTAACCTCCAATTTGCATATTTATGCTAGTAATTTAACAATAGCAGGACAAACAGCTCCACAAGGAGGAATAACAATTACCGGTAAGGCTGTATTTTTTCAAGACATTGATAATGTAATAGTTCGATACATAAGATTTAGACCAGACTATAATTCTGTTGGCAATGTTGATGCATTAAATGCTGTTAATTGTACTAATTTTTTAATTGATCATTGTTCTATTTCTTGGGGTGGAGATGAGGCCTTTAGTATTACAGGCCATTCATCGGATGTCACTATACAAAACTGCATTTTTGGAGAGAGCAAGACCGGAATGCTTGCAGGAGATGGTTATAGTCCTATCGCAACAAACTATAGTATAATAGGTAACTTATACTATAATATTAGCCATAGATTTCCTAATGTTGCAGCGCTGAGGACTGATGTTGTAAATAATGTAGTTCATAATTGGTTTACAAGAATAATGACAGTAGCTGCACACAATAATTCACAATTAAATGAAATTGGCAATTATTATCAAAGTGGCATTAAAACAGCAAAGCCAAGAGGGTATGATTTTGCAGTAAACTGGTTAGATATTGGAAGTTCAAGTCAAAAATCTAATATAAGAATATACACAGATGGTAATGTTTATCCTACGTTCTTAACCGAATCAGGTGATGATTGGAGTCTTTATGTTCATCGATTTAACGTTAATAGTGGTCAATACGCTGGAATTAATCAATGGGATGATGCGCATTCTGATTTTCGAGTATCTTCACCGTTTTCATTTTTGGGTGCAGCACCAACATTAATGACCGCTGATCAAGCGTTGGTTAGTATTCCTTTAAATGCAGGAGCAAATAAATATTTAAGCAGTGATGGAAGTGCTACGATTTACCGTGATAACATAGATCATATTTATGTTACTAATGTTTCAAGTAACACATCAGAATATTATCCATTTCCTCCTTCAAACATAGTTAATAAGCAACACTACTTAAATTTTCATAATTCAGTAAGTAGTTCTCCTATTAATGTTAGATCATTTAACTATGATTCCGATAATGACGGGATGCCTAATGTTTGGGAAAGTCAAAATGGATTGAATCCTAACAATGCATCAGATAGAAATATTGTGCAACCTGATGGTTATACAAATCTTGAATATTATCTCAATGAAATGTCTATTGCAACTACTACATTGCCTGCATGTTCTAATGAAGTTATAACGTTTCCTTATTCTGAAAGTTTTGAAAACACTTTAGGAGATTGGACACAATCAAGTACAGATGATATGGATTGGACAATTGACGCTAATGGCACTCCGTCTAACGATACAGGACCTTCGAGTGCTTCAGAAGGCAGCTATTATATATTTGTTGAAGCCTCAGGAAATCCAACCAAACAAGCCATATTAAATTCACCATGTTTTAATTTATCTAGTTTGTCATCTGCAAATTTCAGTTTTAAATACCATCAATCTGGTTCATTAAACGATATGGGAACCATAGATTTAGAAGCGAGTGATGACAATGGTACAACTTGGACCTCAATATGGAGTAGTACTGGACATAAAGGCGATGCTTGGTTAACAGCAGATATTGATCTTGCAGCTTATGTAGGAGGAAGTCTTCAATTACGATTCAATCGAATATTAGGAAATACTTACCAAGCAGATATTGCTATCGATCAGGTTAATTTATCAGGAAGTGTAAATACTACTGTATCTAATGATTGTTCAGTAGAGATTTCATCTTTCCCATATACCGAAGGCTTTGAAAACACTTTAGGAGATTGGACACAATCAAGTGCAGATGATATGGATTGGACAATTGATGCTAATGGCACTCCGTCTAGTGATACAGGTCCTTCGAGTGCTTCAGAAGGTAGCTATTATATATTTGTTGAAGCCTCAGGAAATCCAACCAAACAAGCCATATTAAAGTCACCATGTTTTAATTTATCTAGTTTATCAGCTGCGAATTTCAGTTTTAAATACCATCAATCAGGTTCATTAAACGACATGGGAACCATAGATTTAGAAGCGAGTGATGACAATGGTGCAACTTGGACCTCAATATGGAGTAGTACTGGACACAAAGGAGATTCATGGTTAACAGCAGATATCGATCTTGCAGCTTATGTAGGAGGAAGTCTTCAATTACGATTCAATCGAATATTGGGAAACACTTACCAAGCAGATATCGCAATTGATGATCTAAGTTTATCTGAAGTTGTAAATACTACTGTATCTAATGATTGTTCAGTAGAGATTTCATCTTTCCCTTATACTGAAGGTTTTGAAAACACTTTAGGAGATTGGACACAATCAAGTGCGGATGATATGGATTGGACAATTGACGCTAATGGCACTCCGTCTAACGATACAGGTCCTTCGAGCGCTTCAGAAGGCAGCTATTATATATTTGTTGAAGCTTCAGGAAATCCAACCAAACAAGCCATATTAAATTCACCATGTTTTAATTTATCTAGTTTATCAGCTGCGAATTTCAGTTTTAAATACCATCAATCAGGTTCATTAAACGACATGGGAACCATAGATTTAGAAGCGAGTGATGACAATGGTGCAACTTGGACCTCAATATGGAGTAGTACTGGACACAAAGGAGATTCATGGTTAACAGTAGATATCGATCTTGCAGCTTATGTAGGAGGAAGTCTTCAATTACGATTCAATCGAATATTAGGAAACACTTACCAAGCAGATATCGCAATTGATGATCTAAGTTTATCTGAAGTTGTAAATACTACTGTATCTAATGATTGTTCAGTAGAGATTTCATCTTTCCCTTATACTGAAGGTTTTGAAAACACTTTAGGAGATTGGACACAATCAAGTACAGATGATATGGATTGGACAATTGACGCTAATGGCACTCCGTCTAGTGATACAGGTCCTTCGAGTGCTTCAGAAGGCAGCTATTATATATTTGTTGAAGCTTCAGGAAATCCAACCAAACAAGCCATATTAAATTCACCATGTTTTAATTTATCTAGTTTATCAGCTGCGAATTTCAGTTTTAAATACCATCAATCAGGTTCATTAAACGACATGGGAACCATAGATTTAGAAGCGAGTGATGACAATGGTACAACTTGGACCTCAATATGGAGTAGTACTGGACACAAAGGAGATTCATGGTTAACAGCAGATATCGATCTTGCAGCTTATGTAGGAGGAAGTCTTCAATTACGATTCAATCGAATATTAGGAAACACTTACCAAGCAGATATCGCAATTGATGATCTAAGTTTATCTGAAGTTGTAGATTCAGGTTGTAAAAATGGGATTTCTTCTTTTCCATATACAGAAGGTTTCGAAAACACTTTAGGTGCATGGACACAATCTACTGCAGATGAAATGGATTGGACAGTAGATGCTAATGGAACACCATCGAGTGCAACAGGTCCATCAAGTGCGTCAGAAGGTTCCTATTATGTTTATGTTGAAGCCTCTTCGAATTTAAAAAAGCAAGCGATTTTAAACTCACCATGTTTTAATTTGTCTAGTTTATCAGATGCGAGTTTCAGTTTTAGATACCATCAATATGGAGCAGGAGATATGGGATCAATTGATTTAGAAGTGAGTGATGATGATGGAGTTAGCTGGACGAGTATTTGGAACAGTTCTGGAGACCAAGGTAATTCATGGCAAACCGCTAGTGTAAGTCTTTCTAACTACGTAGGAAAAAGCGTTCTATTGCGTTTTAATAGAATTATTGGTAGTACATGGCAGGCAGATATAGCTATAGATGATGTCAGTTTATTGTCTAGAGACGATAGAGCTAGCAGAGTGTCAAAGCCAGTCTCAGATTCTTTAGAAAAAAATGCATTAGAAGACTTAAAAGAGATCACATTATACCCAAATCCGGTTAAGGGGAACTTCCTCAATATTAAGTCTACTTATTCTAATTTGTCATTTGAAATATATAATATGGTAGGCCAGTTAGTTTCCAAAGGAAACGTAAAAAATGATATTATTGATATTTCTAACTTAAATACTGAAATTTATCTTGTTAGATTTTCTTCGGAAGGAAAAATAATCACAAAGCAGTTTATCAAGCAATAAAGATTAAGCATAATTAATGATTTAAAGTCCAGGTGTTTAATCTGGACTTTTTTTATTACTAATAAACAAATTTTATTTTATGATCAACGACTGAATTGTTGCAGTAGAGTCACAATTTTTAATAGTCAATAGTACTTCCTTATTATCTAATTCGTTTTCGATAAGATAAGTTTTGCAATCTTCAGATTTTGTATCACTTTCAGAAAAATTGACATCACCAGATGTTATCAAATTTGAAACAGCTAAAGTGTCTAGATTGTAAGATCTCATAGCATTTTCGGCTGCTTCAGTATAAAAGCGCTTTTTGGTACTGATATTTTTTATAGTTCTAGCATTTGGGCCATAGTCACACGAGGTTTTTTTACCTCCTAAGAAAAAGGCAAGTAAAATGAGGCCTATTGAAAAGCCTCCCAAATAGTAGCCTATTCGATGAATTAATTTCATGTATATTGATATTGTGTTTTAGAAAATCAACAAATTCACATCGCTGCAATCGAGATCAAACCAATTTGCAACAGATTTATTGGTTAAAATTCCGTGGTAAAAATACAACCCATTTTTTAAACCACGATCAAAACGGATGGCATTTTCTATACCACCATCTTCAGCAATTTTCAAAAGGTAAGGTGTAAAGATGTTGCTAATTGATACCGATGCAGATCGTGAGTAACGTGCCGGAATATTTGGTACACAGTAATGGATAACACCATTGTGTTCAAAAGTTGGTTGATCATGATTTGTAACTTCACTAGTTTCAAAGCAACCACCCATATCAATACTCACATCAATCACAACGGCTCCAGATTTCATTGTATTCACCATGGCTTCAGTGACTACAATTGGAGATCTATTTTTTCCTCTAACAGCACCAATGGCGACATCACAACGCTTTAAGGCTTTTACTAAATTCTTAGGTTGTATAGTAGAGGTGTAAATGGTATGTCCTAAATTGGATTGCACACATCGTAATTTTGTAATTGAATTATCAAATATTTTCACATTGGCTCCTAAACCAATAGCAGAGCGAGCAGCAAACTCACCTACTGTTCCTGCACCAATTATGACAACCTCAGTAGGAGGAACGCCACTAATGTTTCCAAACATTAATCCATTTCCACCATTCACATTAGATAATAATTCTGAGGCAATTAGGATAGAAGCTGTTCCGGCTATTTCACTTAACGATCTAACAGCAGGATAAGCGCCATCTTCATCTTTAATAAACTCGAAAGCCAAAGCTGTAATTCGTTTTGCGGCTAGTGCTTCAAAATACTTTTTACTTTGCGTTTTGAGTTGCAGCGCTGAAATTAAGAGCGTTTGCGGATTTATAAGTTTTATTTCGTCTAAAGAAGGAGGTTCTACTTTTAATAAAATTGGACAAGAAAACACCTTTGCTGTATCATTAGTGACTTCAGCACCAGCATCACTATAGGTTTTATCTTTGAAATTGGCACCTTCACCTGCACCAGACTCTATCATAACCCTATGACCATTAGACACTAAGGCTGAAACCGCATCTGGAGTTAGACAAACTCGTTTTTCTTGGAAGTGAGTTTCTTTAGGAATACCAATAAATAAGTCACCTTTCTTTTTATAGACTTCAAGTGTTTCTTCTTGAGGTAGTAATTGTGCTTTGGTAAATGGAGATAATGATTTGCTCATTGAGTTTTAAATTGGAAACTCAAATTACAAATTAAATTTTAGTTATACTTGATATTAATTCTAGAATTTTACTCATGCCTATACTTAAATTTGTAATAAAAGTTGTGATTTAAATTATGAATAATTGTATCCTAGTAAATTATACTAACTCGTTTTTGAAATAATTCCTTATATTCGTTATAGATAATTTTCTATAAATAATGACTGTTAAAACTATAAACTGGAAAGATGTATTGATTGTTTTACTAATTCTTGGATTAACTTTTGGTTATTTTTTAGATAGTCACTTTTTAAAAGCAAATGTTCAAACCATAGGTTTTTATGATGTCATGGGTTTAATTTATTATGCAAAAATGAAACTTCTAATTATTGGATTTAGTTTGATTTGGTTTTTAACTTGCAAGCATTGGTGGAGATTATCAATATTGGTTTTAATTTTTATTGAATTACTTAAACTAATTAGCGTATTTAATAATAAACAAACGACATTTGATGAGATCGAATTTAGTACAAGCTTACCAATAACTTTACCAATAATTATACTGCTTTTTTATTTGTCAAAAAAATTAAGACAATTCAATTTGTCTAACCAAATAAGGACAGATATAGACCAAGAAATTGATGAGATATTTTTTAGTTTAAACCTTAAAAATGATAACGATATTAAAAGTTTAAATAACCAATTTAAGAGCATTCAAGAGAATGAGCTCATTAAAAATGATCCCAATTTGTATTTAAATTCGTTAATAGAGCTAAGAAATGAATTTTATAAAATTGAATAATGTTAGTTTTTGATAAAATCCTAAATAAACGATTATTTAAACGTGATGTTGTTGCATTAGTGATTGTAATAGCGCTACCATTTTCTTTTTATTTATACAAATTAGTACCTGTAGATGCTGAAATTTGGTCAAATAGTTTTTTGAATTTAAATTCTGACGTAATAAAAGACATTGACTATCATATCTGGTTGTTTTTTGTTAAAATCTTTACTGTGTCAATATTGTCTATCTGGTTTGTAACTTGTTATAGACGATGGCGCCTAGTTCTTGTTATTCCAATTATAATTGAATTGTATAAGCTTTCATTATTGATTTATTCGATTATTACCAGCTATAATGGTATTTTAAATTTCTATGAAAGCCTAGCTTTTTCGTTACCATATATTTTGATATTATTTATTATTTCGAACAAAGTTGGTTATCATAAAAATATGTCTCAATTATGGCTAAATGAGGTAATCAATAAAAATTTGTTGAAGCTTCCTGATACCAATATGAATAATTATATGGAAGCTAAGAATGAGTTAAATAAGTTGCATAATGATAGAGGTGTTATTTCTAAAAAAGAATATTTAATAAGGTTGATTAAATTGAGAGATAAGCTAACAATTTAATTTTTGTAACATCTAATTTCATTCAAAATTTCATCAAAAAGAGCCTTTTTTTCATCAGACCATTGTGCTTTGAGTTTGTCATCAATAAAAGCCTCAATATCTTGTTGACTTCTTGCTTTAGGCTTTTTGACGTCTTCAATAAACATATTGCCTTTTCCTGTCATTAACCAAACCAGATTAACTTGAGGATATTCTTTTACAATACGCTCAATGACATCACTACCTACTGAGGCATTGTTTTTTTGCATTCTTAGAATATAGCCATTTGCGGTACCAATAGAGATATCAAATTGACGTGCACTCATGTTTAATGAAGCTATGAGTTGCATGATGCGATGTACTGTCTTACTCATTATAATTAGGGTTATTAAGAGTGAATATAAGAGTTACAAATGTAAAAATTTTTGAATTAATGTATTATTAACATAATTCATAAAGAAAAAAAGCTAAAACATTCTGACATTGTTATAGTTGCAATAAAAAAGCATAATCAATTTTGATTATGCTTTTTTATTTATTCCCGATATAGATTGTGTTAAAAATACTGTTTCACTTTACCCCAAACCCCTTTGGGTTTTATCATAAATTCCTCTTCTAACTCTTGCATGGTTTTATCTGCATCATTTAATTTATTAAAAATTTTAGCGCGAACTAAATAAATTGATGGAATAACAACACCCATTACTGGTAACATGTACATGAAATTCATTTCATCAAAATATGATTGATCCTCATTAAATAGAGAAAATATTTGATACAAGTACATTACTATTGGGACTAATAAAGCGTGATACCACCAATGACGACAAGTGAAAAACCAAATAAGCAACAAAAATAGAGGTACCGCTTTACCCGTAAGAATCCACATGACTAGATTGGCATTTTCCCAGCCTTTACTGTCATATGTAAACAAAAAAGTATCCCAGAATCTTTCTTCAGGAACACTTTCATGTATAGAAAACAAATAAGGAGTAATCGCTAGTAAAATTGCAACAATACTACCTTGTATAAAGTTTCTTCTATAAGTTTTTTGGCTTTTTAAAAGCTTTTTTGTCGATTTCAGTTTTGATTTGTCCATCGATATTGATTAAATCAGTTGCCTGAGCAGTGAACAACATACCACCGAAAATCGCGATTGCTAGTACGTACTTTTTAGTCTTCATAATATAAGGGATTAAATTAATTAATTGCTCAAATATAACATGTTGCTATACTTTATACAGTTAACAAGAGTGTTAAAAACCTCTTTTTTAATCACCTTTTCTTACGGTTTTTCCGTAATCATCAATAAAGACGCGGTGTTAGGTCGTTAATTAATTTACTAAAAATTGTGCTGCTCCATAGGGTTTTTCTGGGTTAATATTGTGTTATGGCTCAATTTGAGGGATCTTGAGGTCTCATTTTTATGACTAATTTCTATCACATTTACATCATTTGGTAACAAATTTTTAGCCTGTTCAGGCCATTCAATAAACACCCAATTTGAGGTGTATAAATAGTCTTCAAAACCAAAATTTAAAGCGTCTTCTTCATCCTCTATTCGATATAAATCGAAATGATAAATAATGGCATCGTCAGCGCTATATTCGTTAACAATTGAAAATGTTGGGCTACTTACATCATCCGTACTGCCTAATTGTTTAGCCAAAGCTTTAATAAGTGTCGTTTTTCCAACACCAATCTCACCATAAAACAACAGTGTTTTCGATGTTAAATGTTGCAAAATTTGTTTCGCAACCTTATCGACATCTTCAATTTGATATGTAATGTTTAAAACTTCTGACATTTTCAATAGGTACCAAAACAGTTAATTAGCCTAATTTGAACAGCAATAATAGGAATAATAATTGAAAAAAACTAATAAAAAGTGCATTTCATCGATATTTTATGCATTACATGGATGTTTTTACTTAGGGTTCATCACAACAAAAGGGATGATCATTTCCTCTAAGGAGACACCTCCATGCTGGTAGGTGTTTCGGTAATAACTCACATAATGATTGTAGTTGTTTGGATAAGCCAAAAAGTAATCACTTTTAGCAAAAATAAATGAGCTACTCATAGTAATTGACGGTAATTGAATTGCTTTTGGGTCCTTAGCTACGAGCACTTCACGCTCTTCGTAAGTAAGGCTTCTACCTGTTTTATAGCGTAAGTTCAAGCTTGTATCTCGATCACCTATAACTTTAGACGGATGCTTTACATTAATAGTACCGTGATCAGTTGTAAGAATTAATTTGAATCCAAGATTTTGTGCTTGCTGTATCATTTCAAGTAGAGGAGAATTTTTAAACCAGCTTAATGTTAGTGATCTATAAGCTTTGTCATTTGAAGCTAACTCTTTTACAACATCCATTTCAGTTTTTGAGTGTGATAGCATATCAACAAAATTGTACACAATAACCGATAAGTCATTGTCTTTAAGAGTTTTAAAATTTTCAACCAGTTTTTTTCCTGATCTTAAGTTTGTGATTTTGTGATACTCTGTTTTTAGATGCTGAAGTCCTAATCGTTTTAATTGTCCTTCAAGGAACTCGGCTTCATGCATGTTTTTTCCACCATCATCCGTATCGTTTTTCCATAAATTTGGATGAAGTTTTTCCATGTCAGCTGGCATTAATCCAGAAAATATGGCATTTCTTGCATATTGTGTTGCCGTTGGGAGAATACTATAGAAAGGGGTTTCTGAGTCTTTTTTATAATAATTGTTTACGATAGGTTCAAACGCTTTCCATTGATCATAACGTAGGTTGTCAATTACAATGAGAAGTGTTGGTTGATCTTTATTCAATTCTGGCACTACCTTGTCTTTAAATAGATTATGAGACAGTGTAGGTGCATCTGCATTATGATCAAACCAATCTGGATAATTTTTATCTATAAACTTACCAAATTGAACATTAGCCTCAGTTTTTTGAGATTCTAAAATTTCGGTCATACCAATATCTTCAATATCTTCTAGCTGCAATTCCCAATAAATTAGTTTTTGGTATAAATCGCTCCATTCTTCAAAACTATTCACCATAGATAAATCCATTGCAATCTTTCTAAACTCTTGTTGATAGTTAGACGTGGTTTTTTCGGAAACGAGCCTCGAATGGTCTAAATTCTTTTTTAAACTCAATAAAATTTGATTCGGATTTACAGGTTTAATTAAGTAATCTGCAATTTTATTACCAATAGCTTCTTCCATAATATATTCTTCTTCACTCTTTGTAATCATAACTACAGGAAGGTTTGGACGTCGTTCTTTAATCTCATTTAGAGTTTCTAGTCCAGTAAGCCCAGGCATATTTTCATCTAAAAACACAATATCAAAGTTAGTATCATCAATAATTTCTATCGCTTCTGTACCACTTTGACATGTCGTAACCTTGTATTGTTTTTGTTCTAGGAAGATAATATGAGGTTTTAAAAGATCTATTTCATCGTCAACCCAAAGAATATTTATAGTGTTCATGTATATTTGTTTAATATTAATGTAAAAGTCATAGTTTGAAGACAAGCAACAAACTTAAAATCTTTAACGACCCAATTTACGGATTTATTACTATTCCGAACTCGGATATTTTCGATTTAATCGAACATAAATATTTTCAGAGATTACGACGCATTTCGCAAATGGGCTTATCGTATTTGGTATATCCTGGAGCTCATCATACTCGTTTTCATCATGCTATTGGTTGTATGCATTTAATGCAAAAAGCTGTCAATGTACTTCGTTTTAAAGGAGTTATCATTTCTGAAGATGAAGAAAAAGGACTTTATATTGCGATTTTATTACATGATATTGGTCATGGTCCATTTTCACATGCCATGGAACATAGTATCGTAAATGGTATTTCGCATGAAGAAATTTCACTTCGTTTTATGCATAAACTTAATGCAGAATTTAACGGAAGTTTAACGCTAGCCATTCAAATTTTTGAAGGTCAATATCAAAGACCCTTTTTATGCGAGCTTATATCTAGTCAGTTTGATATGGATAGAGCTGATTATCTAAAACGTGATAGTTTTTATACTGGTGTTGCTGAGGGTAATATTAATAGTGAGCGATTAATTACAATGCTTAATGTTGTTGAAGATCGATTAGTAGTTGAAGAAAAAGGAATCTATAGTGTTGAAAAGTTTTTGGTAGCTAGACGATTTATGTATTGGCAAGTGTATCTCCATAAAACAGGTTTGGTTGCTGAGCAATTACTAACACGCGTTTTAAAAAGAGCAAAAGAATTATCAACTCAGGGTATAGTATTACGAGCTAGTGAGGCATTGTCTTATTTTTTGAGAAATGAAATTTCTGATAAAAACTTTAATGAAGCTACCTTAGAAACATTTTCGCGTTTGGATGATACTGATATTGTAGCAGCAATGAAAGATTGGCAATATCATGATGATTTTATTCTAAAACATCTATGCGATATGATTATCAATAGAGATTTATTAAAGATAAAACTGAAAAATAAACCCATCAAAAAAGCGACATTAAAGAAACATATTAATGCATTGATGTCTAAGTATGATATTTCTGAAAAAGATGCAGAATATTTTGTGTTTATTGATGAAATATCTAATCAAGCGTATCAATCCAAAACCCAAAACATTAAGATTTTGCAGAAAACAGGAAAGGTAGTTGATATTACGAAAGCCTCCGATCAGTTTAGTATGAAAGCCTTATCAAAACCTGTAACTAAATATTATATCTGTTATCCTAAATAAAATCTAACACATTTTTCCTATTTTTGCGAGAATGAACTTTACAGCACAACAAATAGCTGGAATTTTAGAAGGTGATATCATTGGTGATCCTGAGGTAGAAGTTTCTAAACTTTCAAAAATTGAAGAAGGGACAAAAGGCTCTTTAACCTTTTTGGCAAACCCTAAGTACAAGTCTTTTATATATTCTACAAAGGCTTCTATTACTATTGTTAATAAGACTTTTGAACCTGAAAATGATATTACAACTACGCTTATAAAAGTAGACGATGCTTATAAGTCATTTTCTAAGCTATTAGAATATTATAATCAAGTAAAAAATAATAAAGTTGGGATTGAGCAACCAAGTTATAAGTCTGATTCTGCAACCTATGGAGAAAATGTCTATTTAGGTGCATTTTCTTATTTAGGGGAAAATGTCAAACTTGGTGATAATGTGAAAATTTATCCACAGGCTTATATTGGTGATAATGTTACTATAGGTGATAATACTACCATTTTTTCTGGTGTAAAATTATATTCTGAAACTCAAATTGGTAAAAATTGTATCATTAATAGTGGTGCAATTATTGGAGCTGATGGTTTTGGATTTGCACCTGATGAGAATGGAGAATTTAAAAAAGTTCCACAAACAGGAAACGTTATTATAGAAGATAATGTTGACATTGGTTCTGCTACCACAATTGATAGAGCAACTCTAGGATCTACAATTATTAGAAAAGGAGTAAAACTTGATAATCAAATACAAATTGCTCATAATGTTGAAATTGATCAACATACAGTGATTGCTGCACAAACAGGTATAGCTGGCTCAACCAAAATTGGTAAGTATTGTATGATAGGAGGGCAGGTTGGTGTTGCAGGTCACTTAACTATTGGTGATCATGTTAAAGTGCAAGCGCAAACAGGTATAGGTCATCGAGTAAAAGATGGCGAAAAATTATATGGATCTCCAGCAATAGATTATGGTAATTATGTGAAGTCATACGTGCATTTTAAAAACTTACCTAAACTTGTCAAAACCATAACCGATTTAGAAAAAAAAGTAAATGGCGATAATTAAAACAGACGTTAAGCAAAAAACGATAGAAAAAGAAGTATCTCTTACTGGTGTTGGTTTACATACTGGAAAAGATGTTACACTAACATTTTGTCCTGCACCAGTAAACAATGGATTTTCATTTAAGCGAGTTGATTTAGAAGGTGCACCTATAATAGAAGCTGATGCCAATTATGTAACAAATACACAACGAGGGACTTGTTTAGAAAAGAATGGTGTAACCATTCAAACTTCTGAACATGTTTTGGCAGCTTTAGTTGGTTTAGATATAGATAATGCCATTATAGAATTAGATGCTTCCGAACCTCCAATTATGGATGGTTCTTCAAAGTTTTTTGTTGAAGCTCTAGAAAAGGCTGGAATTACTGAGCAAGATGACTTTAGAGAAGAATATGTGGTATCTGATGTTGTTTCTTATTCGGATGAAGATTCTGGAAGTGAGATTATTGTAATGCCTGCCAAAGAATATCAGGTTACAACAATGGTGGATTTCGGAACAAAAGTTCTTGGAACACAAAATGCGACCTTAAATCATATTTCTGATTTTAAAGACGATATATCAGATTCTAGAACATTTAGCTTTTTACATGAACTGGAAATGTTATTAGAACATGGTCTCATAAAAGGTGGAGACCTAAATAATGCTATAGTGTATGTAGATAAAGAATTATCTCCAGAAACTATGGAAAAATTGAGAGTAGCTTTCAAGAAAGATTCTATTGCTGTTAAACCAAACGGCATATTAGATAATTTAACACTGCATCATCCAAATGAAGCAGCAAGACATAAGCTATTAGACGTTGTTGGTGATTTGGCTTTGGTTGGTACACGTATCAAAGGAAAAGTTATTGCAAACAAACCTGGACATTTTATCAATACCCAGTTTGCTAAAAAATTGTCCAAAATAATTAAAAATGAGCGACGTAATAATGTACCTCAAATTGATTTGAATCAACCACCATTAATGGATGTGAATCAAATTATGGATATGTTGCCACACAGGCAGCCTTTTTTGTTATTGGATAAAGTATTCGAATTAACAGATACAGGTGTTATTGGCATGAAAAACGTGACTATGAACGAAGAGTTCTTTAAAGGTCACTTTCCAGGAGCTCCTGTGATGCCTGGTGTGCTTATTGTTGAAGCTATGGCTCAAACAGGAGGAATATTAGTATTAAGTACTGTGCCTGATCCAGAAAATTATTTAACCTTTTTTATGAAGATTGATAAGGTGAAATTTAAACAAAAAGTGGTTCCGGGAGACACACTTATTTTTAAGTGTGATTTAATCACACCAATTCGTCGTGGCATTTGCCATATGCAGGGATACGCCTATGCTAATGGTAAATTGTGCGCTGAAGCAGAATTAATGGCACAAATTTCAAAAGTAAAGTAATATGAACCATGAGGAATCTAAATTTATTTTGTTTAGATTTAACCTCAATAGTAAAGACATGTTTTCATATTTATCTAAATTAAAATTACAAGAATGAACCAACCTTTAGCTTACGTACATCCAGGAGCAAAAATTGCAAAGAACGTAGTAATAGAACCCTTTACAACAATATACAGTAATGTTACCATTGGAGAAGGTACTTGGATAGGAAGTAATGTAACCATTATGGAAGGTGCTCGTATTGGTAAAAATTGTAACATCTTTCCTGGATCTGTAATTTCAGCTGTTCCTCAAGATCTAAAATATAATGATGAAGATACACTTACAATAATAGGAGATAATGTTACTATAAGAGAGTGTGTTACCATAAATAGA
The DNA here is from genome assembly GCF_055686305.1 of Psychroserpens citreus. NCBI lineage: Bacteria > Pseudomonadati > Bacteroidota > Flavobacteriia > Flavobacteriales > Flavobacteriaceae > Psychroserpens > Psychroserpens citreus. The sequence goes on along the minus strand of NZ_CM145999.1, from coordinate 3,250,544 downwards.
GGAACTACAGATAAAATGAAAACGGTTATTGGCAATAATTGCCTAATTATGGCTTATTGTCACGTAGCTCATGATTGTATCGTTGGAAACAATTGTATTTTTTCAAATAATAGTACACTTGCTGGTCATATTACTGTTGGAGACTATGTGGTATTGGCAGGAATGACTGCTGTGCATCAGTTTTGTTCTATAGGAAATCATGCCTTTGTAACTGGTGGATCTTTAGTAAGAAAAGATGTGCCTCCTTTTGTTAAAGCTGCTCGTGAACCTTTATCATATGTAGGTATTAACTCTGTAGGTTTGCGTAGACGCGGATTTACAACTGAAAAAATTAGAGAAATTCAAGATATATACAGAATGTTATATCAAAAAAACTATAATAATACCCAAGCTTCAGATTTAATTGAAGCTGAAATGGAAGCAACTCCAGAACGTGATGAAATTCTTCAATTTATTAAGAATTCACATCGCGGAATTATGAAAGGGTATTTCAAATCAAATTAATTAAAATATTAGACTAAGATATTATGGCAAGTACTTCAGATATTAGAAACGGATTATGTATTAGATATAATCACGATATCTATAAAATTATTGAGTTTTTACATGTTAAACCGGGTAAAGGTCCAGCGTTTGTAAGAACTAAGTTAAAAAGTGTTACAACTGGTAAAGTAATTGATAACACGTTTTCGGCTGGTCATAAGATTGATGATGTTCGTGTAGAAACGCATAAATTTCAATATTTATATAATGATGGCGAGTTTTATCATTTTATGAATGAATCTGATTATACACAAATTCGTTTGTTAGAAGCTGCTTTAGATCGTCCTGAATTAATGAAAGAAGGTGAAGTGGTTACTGTTTTAATTAATACCGAAGACAATTTACCATTATCTGTAGACATGCCAGCAAGTGTAATTCTTGAAGTTACTGCTACAGAACCTGGTGTTAAAGGTAATACAGCTACTAATGCTACTAAACCAGCAACTGTAGAGACTGGAGCAACGGTGAATGTACCTTTGTTTATTAATGAAGGTGATAAAATCAAAGTAGAAACTGAAAAAGGAACGTATAAAGAACGTATCAAGGAATAACAAAATGAAATTTCCTAAACCTCAAACGCTTAAAGAAATTGCAAGTCTAATTTCAACAGAATATGTTGGAGCTGATGATTTCCCGGTATTAGGAATGAATGAAATTCATGTGGTAGAATCTGGAGATATTGTATTTGTAGATCATCCAAAATACTATGATAAGGCTCTTGAATCTGCAGCAACTATTGTTTTAATTAATAAAAAAGTAGTCTGCCCTGAAGGCAAAGCACTATTAATCAGTGATGATCCGTTTAGAGACTTTAATAAGTTAACACTCCATTTCAAACCTTTCCAAGCGTCTAACGTATCTATCTCTCCATCAGCAATTATTGGGGAAAATACGGTGATTCAACCTAATTGTTTTATAGGACATAATGTATCAATTGGTAAGAATTGTATCATTCATTCGAATGTAAATATTTATGATGATACAATTATTGGTGATAATGTCACAATCCATGCTGGGGCTGTTTTAGGAGCTAGTGCTTTCTATTATAAGAACAGACCAGAAGGCTTTGATCAATTGCAGTCTGGTGGTCGTGTAGTTATTGAAGATAATGTAGATATTGGTGCTTTGTGTACTATCGATAAAGGAGTAACTGCTGATACAAGAATTGGAGCAGGTTCTAAGTTAGATAATCAAATTCAGGTAGGACATGATACTGTAATAGGTAAAAAATGTCTTATTGCATCCCAAGTTGGAATTGCAGGTTGTGTTGTCATTGAAGATGAAGTTACTATTTGGGGACAAGTTGGTATTACCAGTGGAATAACTATTGGAACTAAGGCTGTTATTTCTGCAAAAGCAGGTGTAAGCAAATCCTTAGAAGGGCATAAAAGCTATTTTGGGGTTCCTGCAGACGATTTCCGAAGTAAATACAAAGAAATTGCTGCTATTAGAAAAATTCCTGAAATTTTAGAAAAACTAAAACACTTATAAATGTCTCCAAAAGAAATAGTCAAAGCATTTTACGATTCAGATTTAGCCAAAGATTCGAATGTAATCGATCTTTTTCACAAAGAATGTCTGTTGAAATGGCATAGTACTCAAGGTTATAAGCAATTAGACTACAATGGATTGATTGAAATGCTCGAAGGGGTTCAAAAGTCATTTCATTCATTTAAATATAGGTTAAGTCACCTTTTAGATGATAATGGTATAATTACTGCGAGATATACGATTTATGTGACTTCAATTGAACGTCCTGAAAAAGAAGACCCGTTGGCGCATTTTATTTCTATTTGGGAAACCAAGAACGGGAAACTATTTAAGGGATTTGAAATTAGTCAGCAGGTCGATAATAGTTCTGTAAGTTTAAATTCTTTTACTGAAATTAAAGTCTAAAAGTTTTTAAAAATAATATGCAATAACTTATTTTTGCACAACAAATTTTCAAGAATAGAATTCTTCAAAAAACATAAAAAATCAAATAAAACAAACACAAATGAGCGTTTTAGTTAATAAAGATTCAAAAATAATAGTACAAGGGTTTACTGGAAGTGAAGGAACATTTCATGCTGGTCAAATGATTGAGTACGGAACCAATGTTGTAGGAGGAGTAACACCAGGGAAAGGTGGTCAAACTCATTTAGATAAACCTGTATTTAATACTGTGGAAGAGGCTGTAAAAGAAGTAGACGCCGACACCACAATCATATTTGTACCGCCAGCATTTGCTGCCGATGCTATTATGGAAGCTGCAGACGCAGGAATCAAAGTTATTATTACGATTACTGAAGGGATTCCAGTTGGAGATATGATTAAAGCTGCAGACTATATCAAAGGTAGAGATTGTAGACTTGTTGGCCCTAATTGCCCAGGAGTTATTACACCAGGTGAAGCTAAAGTTGGTATTATGCCAGGATTTGTGTTTAAAAAAGGAAAAGTTGGTATTGTTTCTAAATCTGGAACACTAACTTATGAAGCAGCAGATCAAGTTGTAAAGCAAGGGTTAGGAATTACAACTGCTATTGGTATTGGTGGTGATCCAATTATTGGAACAACTACCAAAGAGGCTGTAGAGTTATTAATAAATGACCCAGAAACAGAAGCTGTTGTAATGATAGGTGAAATTGGAGGTCAGTTAGAAGCTGATGCTGCTAATTGGTACAAGGCTAGTGGCAGTAAGAAACCTGTTGTAGGTTTTATTGCTGGAGAAACTGCGCCTGCTGGACGTACAATGGGTCATGCAGGAGCTATTGTTGGTGGAAGTGATGATACTGCTCAAGCTAAAAAGAAAATTATGAGAGCCTGTGGTATTCATGTTGTTGATTCTCCCGCAGAAATTGGAAAGAAAGTTGCTGAAGTTATTGGATAACAAGTAAATCTTGTTAAAATAAACATAAAACAACATCGTTATAATTCCGTTGACAGTAACTTGGTCAACGGAATTTTTTTTAAAACTAATCTCAATTGAAAATGAAAAAAATCAAACTATGTGTAATGCTGTTTATTGTAGCATTAGCTTACAATTGTAAGACAGAAAACAAATCAGATTTGGCTTATGCTGTCGAATCTAAAACTGATGCAAATGGATTTGCTTACGAATCAGTTGCAAATGATCCAACAGGACTTCGCTTGTATACTTTAGATAATGGCCTAAAAGTATATTTAAGCAAAAATGTAGATGAACCAAAAATACAGACTTACATTGCTGTTAGAGCAGGTTCTAATTATGACCCTAAAGAATCTACAGGCTTAGCACACTATTTAGAGCATATGGTCTTTAAAGGTACTGATGAGATAGGAACTGCAGATTGGGAAAAAGAAAAAGCGTATTTAGACCAAATCTCAGAATTATATGAGCAACATAGAGCTGAAACAGATCCTGAAAAGAAAAAGGAACTTTATAAAAAAATTGATGAAGTGTCATTAGAAGCATCCAATCATAGTATCGCTAATGAATATGATAAAATGATGGCTTCATTAGGAGCAACAGGAACTAATGCTTACACATGGTTTGAGCAAACAGTTTATACTAATAAAATACCTGCCAACGAATTAAAGAAATGGTTGTCATTAGAGAGCGAACGTTTTAGTCAATTAGTATTACGATTATTTCATACTGAATTAGAAGCTGTATTCGAAGAATTTAATAGAGGACAAGATAACGATTTCAGAAAACGCTATGCTGCTATGCTGGATGGTTTGTTTCCTAATCATCCATATGGGCAACAGACCACTATCGGAACAGGTGAACATTTGAAAAATCCTTCAATGGTTGATATCCATAATTATTTTGATAAGTACTATGTTCCAAATAACATGGCTATAGTACTTGTAGGAGATATCGATTTTGATAAGACCATCAATGAGGTGAATGATGCTTTTGGAAAATTTGAACGAAAAGAGGTTGTTCACCCAACCTTACCAAAAGAAGACCCAATTTCATCACCAGTAATTAAAGAAGTATTTGGTCCTACCGCCGAAAATATCTCTATTGCCTTTAGAACTGATGCTGCAGGAACAAAAGAAGAAAAGCTTGTAACTATGTGTGATATGCTTTTAGCAAATGGTACTGCTGGATTAATTGATTTGAATTTAAATCAAAATCAATTAGTACAAAATGCTAGTTGTTCTCCAACATTTTTAAAAGAATATGGATACCATACATTTACTGGGACTCCTAAAGAAGGACAAACTTTAGACGAGGTAAAGTTGCTGTTACTAGGGGAAATCGAAAAATTGAAAAATGGTGATTTTGATGAATGGATGTTAGATGCCGTAATCAACGACTTAAAATTGAGTGAGACTCAACGTTATGAAAACAATTCAGCTCTTGCTGATATATATGTCAATGCCTTTATTAAGGATTTAGATTGGAAAGGACGTGTTGAATTTTTGAATGATTTAAGAACAATAACAAAACAAGAAATAGTAAATTTTGCAAAGGCTTTTTATAAAGATAACTATGTTGTCACTTATAAACGCCAAGGCGAAGATAATTCTATTGTAAAGGTTGAAAACCCTGGTATTACACCAGTAAAATTAAACAGAGAACAAAGCTCTGAGTTTTTAGTGAATTTTAACAATACTAAGTCAGATCAATTACAGCCGAAATTTATTGACTATAAAGAAGCTATTAAAGAAACTAAAACAGATAATGGTATCGTAGTATCATACATTAACAACGAATTAAATGATTTATTCAATATGAATATCATTTTTGATATGGGAAGTGATAATGATAAAAAGTTAGGTCTTGCTGCAGGTTATATGGAGTATCTTGGAACAGATAAATACTCAGCCGAAGATTTGAAAAAAGAATTCTACAAGTTAGGTGTTAACTATTATGTTAATGCTGGAGCTGAAACGACTTATGTAGGTTTAAGTGGTATTAAAGAAAACTTACCTAAAGGCTTGGAATTGTTAGAGCATTTATGGAATAATGCTATACCAGATCAAGAAGCCTATGACAAATATGTAGAATCTATTGCTAAGGGAAGAAAAGACAATAAAACTCAAAAAGGAAGCATCCTTTGGAATGGTTTAATGAGCTATGGAAAATATGGTGAAAATTCACGCCTAAGAAATATTTTTCAAGTAAGTGAATTACAAGCCATGAATCCTGCTGAATTAGTAGATATCGTTAAGGACATGAAAAACTACAAACAACGTGTATTCTATTATGGTAAAGATGTTGATGCGGCTGTAGCTGCATTAAATGCAAGTCATAACGTTACTCAAGACCTTAATGATTATCCAGAAGCTATGGCTTATTTAGAAAAGGAAACAGGCGGAAATGTATATTTTGTAGATTTTGATATGGTGCAGTCTGAGATGTTATTCTTGGCAAAAGGGGAACCTTTTAAAGCAGAGAACATGGCAGCTTCTACACTATTTAACACCTATTTTGGTAGTGGATTGTCATCTATTGTTTTTCAGGAAATTAGAGAATCTAAATCTTTAGCTTATTCAGCATTTTCAAGTTACAGTACAGCTAATAAAAAAGATGATTCTAATTATGTCATGGCATATATTGGTACACAGGCTAATAAAATGCCTCAGGCCGTTGATGCAATGATGGACTTGATGACCAACATGCCTGAAGCTGAAGAACAGTTTAATGCTGCAAAAGAGTCTACTTTGAAAAAACTTGCTGCCCAGCGAATTACAAAGTCTAATGTATTTTGGAACTATGAGCGTTTGAAGAAATTAGGTATCGATAACGATAATAGAGAAGAAATTTATAACACGATTAAGAATATGACAATGGATGATCTTCGTTCCTTCTTTAATGAGAATATCAAAGGAGAAAATTATAATGTCATGGTTATTGGTAACAAAAACGATATTGATTTCGAATCGTTGAAAAAATTAGGAAAGGTGCAGGAAATGGATATTGATTACTTGTTTAACTATGAGCAACCAGAAGAGATCAAGATGTAATCTTTTTTAGATTATTATTGAATTACTAATGTTAAAAACCTCACAAGAATTTGTGAGGTTTTTATATGTTGTGCAACTTGTAATTGCTATATTTGGATACCAACTATTATAAATAAATATATATGAAACTTTTAGAAGGAAAAACAGCAATAATCACAGGCGCAAGTCGAGGTATTGGTAAAGGCATCGCTGAAATTTTCGCACAGCATGGTGCTAATGTAGCATTCACATATAGCTCGTCAGTAGACGCAGCAAACGCATTAGAAAAAGACTTAAATAGTCAAGGAATTAAAGCTAAAGGCTATCAAAGCAATGCTGCCAACTTTGAAGATGCTCAACAATTAGCAGAAGAGGTATTGACAGAATTTGGCAGTATAGACATCTTGGTTAATAATGCTGGAATTACAAAAGATAACTTGCTCATGAGAATGGGAGAAGATGATTTTGATAAAGTTATCGAAGTCAACTTAAAATCGGTGTTTAATATGACCAAAGCTGTTCAACGTACTATGTTGAAGCAACGTAAAGGATCTATTATTAATATGAGTTCTGTTGTTGGTGTTAAAGGAAATGCAGGTCAAACTAATTATGCTGCATCTAAAGCAGGTATTATCGGGTTTTCAAAGTCTGTTGCTTTAGAATTAGGATCTAGAAATATTAGAAGTAATGTAATTGCTCCTGGATTTATCGAAACAGAAATGACAGCCAAGTTAGATGAAGAAACTGTAAAAGGATGGAGAGCTGCAATTCCACTTAAACGTGGAGGAAGCCCTGAAGATATTGCAAATGCTTGTGTGTTTTTAGCAAGTGATATGAGTGCTTATGTTACAGGACAAACTTTGAATGTTGATGGTGGAATGCTAACTTAAATTGTTTTTAATTGCAAACAGACACATTAGTATATATTATTATATCTGGAATTATAGCGCTTTTACTAGCGCTTTTTCAGTATGCTTATAAATCTAAAATCAAAGGATTGCGCTCTTGGATTTTAACTGCTTTGCGTTTTGTTGCTTTATTCTCACTATGTCTTTTATTGATTAATCCTAAATTCGATAAAATTAGCTATTACAATGAGAAGCCTAATTTGATTATTGCTGTCGATAATTCAGAGTCTATAAATTATCTCAATCAAGTACAAAACGCAAAAGATGTCATTACAGCATTAAAGTCTAATAAAGATCTAAATGATAATTTTAACTTAGAATTTTATAGCTTCGGAAAAGAGATAAACATGTCAGATTCGTTATCATTTGATGAAAAGCAATCTAACCTAGCTTTAGTCTTTGAACGATTATCAGAAGTTTATAATAATTCTATCTCTCCAACATTGCTCATTTCCGATGGAAATCAAACCTATGGGAATGATTATGCTTATTTGACTAAACGTTATAAACAATCCATTTTTCCAATTATTTTAGGAGACACTACAACGTATACAGACGTCAAGATTCAACAATTAAATGTCAATAGGTATGCTTATTTAAAAAACAGATTTCCTGTAGAAGTTATTGCGACCTATAATGGCAATTCTGAAGTGAATACACAATTGAGAATAACAGCAGGAAATACTACAGTCTTCTCTAAGCCATTGGTATTTAGTAAATCTAAAACATCACAGATTGTTAACCTTACATTGCCCGCAAATAGAGTTGGTGTAACAAGTTATAAAGCTCAAGTTGTGCCATTAGATAATGAAAAGAATACGATTAATAATACGAAGAATTTTGCTGTAGAAGTTATTGATCAAAAAACGAATGTGGCAATAGTTTCTGATATATTGCATCCAGATTTAGGAGCATTAAAAAAATCGATTGAAAGTAATGAGCAGAGGCATGCAGAAATCATGACAACAACAACATTTCTTAATAAATCAGCAAATTTTCAGTTAGTCATCTTATATCAGCCCTTAAATAATTTTAGACCGATTTTTAATGAAATTGAAAGGCTTAAGCTCAATAAAATTATCATTGCTGGCACAAAAACCAATTGGTCCTTGTTAAATCAGTTGCAAAATAATTACAGTCAGCAGCTTACAAATCAAACTGAAGAATTTCAACCCAGCTTGAATCAAAATTATGGAACGTTTATCATTGATGATTTAAATTTTGGTGAATTTCCTCCATTGAAAAGTGAGTTTGGAGATGTATCTTTTAGGGTGCCTTACGAGACTATTTTGTATAAGACAGTTAATGGAAATCAAATAGATGCGCCTTTGTTTGCAACGTTTGAGATTAATGAAAAACGAGAAGCATTGCTACTTGGTGAAGGCATTTGGAGATGGCGAGCTCAGTCGTTTATAAATGAAAACTCATTTAATTCGTTTGATAATTTTATTGGTAAATTAGTTCAGTATTTAAGTACTAACCAACGTAGAACTCGACTTAATGTGAATTATGAATCATTTTATAATGGAAATGATAATGTGAGAATCACCGCGCAGTTTTTTAATAAAAATTACGAATTTGAAAACAATGCAAACTTAAATATTACACTAAAAAACAAAGATACTGAAGAAGTTAAATCCTTACCTTTTGTATTGAAAAACAACAACTATGAAGTGGATTTGAGCGGATTAGATGCAGGCAATTATAGTTTTACGGTTAAAGTAAATAACGAAAATGTGTCCAAATCTGGTGAGTTAAAAATATTAGATTACAACGTTGAACAACAATTTTTGAATGCCAATGTAACAAAACTTCAAAATTTGGCTACTAATAGCAACGGGAAGTCTTATTTTATCAATAATACATCTGAGCTTGCCAATGATCTATTAAACGATTCTAGGTTTGCAACAATTCAAAAAAGCACTAAAAAAATTGTACCTTTGATAGATTGGAAATATCTTCTCGCACTCATAGTACTAAGTCTAGCTGTTGAGTGGTTTATAAGAAAATATAACGGACTAATTTAAAAACTATACACATGGAAAAATTACCAAAAATCGCACTGCCAGTTATTTTTGTCGCAGTCGTCTTAATTATATTATTAGCAAAATCTGCAGTTACAATTGGATCTGGTGAAGCAGGAGTTTTGTACAAAACATTTGATGACGGTGTTGTTACTGATGCACCGCCTCTGGGAGAAGGATTTCATATTATAGCACCTTGGAACAAGGTTATTGTTTATGAAGTACGTCAACAAGAGTTATTTGAAAAAATGAAAGTATTATCATCTAACGGATTAGAAATTCAAATTGATGCGTCTGCATGGTATGAACCTGTATATGCAAATCTTGGACAATTGCACCAAAGCTTAGGTGAGAACTATTTGCAACGTGTAATTCAACCCGCTATTCGTAGTGCAGCTCGTAGTGTTGTTGGTCGTTATACACCTGAACAGCTATATTCTAGTAAGCGTGATGCTATTCAAGATGAAATCTTTGACGAAACAAAGAAAATTCTTGATAAGCAAAATGTACAACTTAATGAAGTTCTAGTAAGAGACGTGACTCTGCCAAATACTATTAAGGAAGCTATTGAACGTAAATTAAAGCAGGAACAGGAATCTTTAGAGTATGAATTTAGATTAGTAACTGCTGAAAAGGAAGCTCAAAAAGTAAGAATCGAAGCGCAAGGGAAAGCTGATGCAAATAAAATTTTAAGTGCATCATTAACAGATAAAATTCTACAAGATAAAGGAATTGATGCTACAATTAAATTATCAGAATCACCTAATAGTAAAGTAATTGTTATTGGTTCTGGAGATTCTGGAATGCCAATTATTTTAGGAAATCAATAAGAATTAATTGAAAGCGATTCTGTTTTTGTTTTTATCTAGTCTTAGCTTGTTTGCTCAAGATAAGACTAAATTCCATTATTTAGAAGTTGTAGAGTCCTATTATGATAATACAACAGATAGACCAATCTATATATATGATTCTACAGATGGCAACATTGTTGATACATTGTATAATGTTGACGATAAATATGCTTGGTATAAAATTGCGATTTCGGAAAGCGACTATGGGTGGTTTAAAATCAAGAATATTCAAAGATTGCCAAGTTCATATAAAGACTTTGATTACGAAGACTATTGGGTGCGAACATCTGGTTTTTTAATAAACATCAATAGCTACGATGATTCTCATTATGTATATATATATGATTTACCTTCAACGGAAGCGAATAAAATTCACAAGCTAGATAGGTTTCAAAGAGTTTATGTAACAGAAATTGATGGAAAATGGTCTAAAGTCAAATTTAAAGTTGGAAATAAGGTAGTTGAAGGCTGGCTTGGTTTTAAAGATCAGTGTGCCTATCCTTGGACTACCTGTCCAAAATATGAGTAATTCTCAATTTAAAGGAAAAATATTAATAATATCATAAATCGTAATTTAAGATTTGGAATTGCGGAATTTAATTTGCAATCTTTGTTTCAACATAACAACTAACATGAATTTTATTCAACTACATCATCATTTTCATTCTAGCACTCAAGCGAGCTGAAAATGTATTGAATAAAATCAAGATATTAAAAAACCGTTTGAGTAAATCAAACGGTTTTTGTTTTTATAGCAGATTCATATCGATTTACTCAAGCTGAAAACACAATAAAGAACATGAGTAAATTAAAAATTGCAGTACAAAAATCGGGAAGACTTCATAATGATTCAATGAAAATTCTTAACGATATTGGGATTTCAATAGATAATGGAAAAGATCAGCTCAAAGCTTCTGCTAAGAACTTTCCTTTAGAAGTATTCTATCTAAGAAATGGTGACATACCTCAATATTTAAAGGATGGTGTGGTTGATGTCGCTATCATTGGCGAGAATGTATTAGTTGAAAAAGGTAACGGAATTTCCATTATTGAAACTCTAGGATTTTCTTCTTGTAAAGTTTCTGTAGCTGTTCCCAAGTCTCAACCATATAAATCGATTAAAGATCTAGAGGGTAAACGAATAGCGACGTCTTATCCAAATACGGTAAATCAGTTTCTCAAGAAACATAATGTTAATGCGAACTTGCATATTATTAATGGTTCAGTTGAAATCGCACCAAATATTGGTTTAGCAGACGCCATAGTTGATATTGTTTCTAGTGGGAGCACATTGTTCAAAAATGGATTAAAGGAAGTTGAAGTGTTGTTAAAATCTGAAGCAGTATTGGTCGTATCTCCTAAAATTTCTATAGAAAATAAAAGGATATTGAATAAACTTCAATTTCGTTTACAATCTGTGCTACGAGGTCGACGAAGTAAATATGTGTTACTTAATGCGCCTAATGATAAACTAGAAGAAATTATTAATATTCTTCCTGGTATGAATAGTCCAACGATTTTGCCACTTGCAAAACAAGGTTGGAGCTCATTACACTCTGTAATTAATAAAAATGAATTTTGGGAAGTTATCGATGAGCTTAAGCGTAATGGAGCTGAAGGAATTCTAGTATGTCCAATTGAAAATATGGTATTATAATGCAAACAATCAAAAACCCAAAGAGGTCCGAATGGTCAGAACTATTAAAAAGACCAACCCAAACCGTAGAGAATATTGAGCAAACGGTTAACGAAATATTTAATGACGTGCAACGACGCGGTGATAAAGCAATTTCAAAATACACTGAATTGTTTGATGGCGCACAATTAGAATCGGCCATTGTATCTTCAGAAGAAATTGATATGGCCTCACAAGCTGTTTCAGATGCATTAAAATTGGCAATACAAACCGCTAAGCAAAATATAGAAATCTTTCATAAGGCTCAAAAAACAGAGCGCATTACTGTGGAAACCTCTAAAGGTATTGAATGTTGGCAAGAAAAGCGACCAATAGAAAAAGTAGGCTTATATATTCCCGGTGGAACAGCGCCTTTGTTTTCAACAGTTTTAATGCTAACTATTCCTGCTCAAATTGCTGGTTGCAGTGATATTGTATTATGCTCTCCACCAAATGAAGACGGTAAGATTGCAAATGAAATCTTATATGCAGCAAAACTATGTGGTGTTACTAAAATTGTTAAAGTTGGAGGCATTCAGGCCATAGCTGGTTTGACTTTTGGTACAACTGAAATTCCAAAGGTTTATAAAATTTTTGGTCCAGGAAATCAATATGTAACTGTAGCCAAGCAATTAGCTACAAAATATGGTGTAGCCATTGATATGCCTGCTGGACCAAGTGAATTGTTAGTTGTCGCTGATGATTCTGCTAAGGCTAAATATGTGGCTTCAGATTTGCTGAGTCAGGCTGAACATGGTGCCGATAGTCAGGTGATTTTGGTTTCAACATCAGAAAAATTTATAAATGAAGTGTCTCAAGAAATAGAACAACAAATTGCAGTATTGCCGAGAATGGAAATGGCGCAAAAAGCTATAGATAACTCCAAACTCATCTATGTGAAAAATCACCAAGCTGCATTAGAGTTAATAAATGAGTATGCGCCAGAGCACTTTATCATTTGTACAGAAAAGGATGGTTTTTATGTTGATAATATTGCAAATGCTGGTTCAGTGTTTATAGGGAATTATACTCCTGAAAGCGCAGGTGATTATGCATCTGGAACCAATCATACCTTACCAACTAATGGGTTTAGTAAAGCGTATTCGGGTGTCAATTTAGACAGCTTTACAAAGAGTATCACATTTCAGAAAATTTCAAAAGAAGGTATTTTGAATATTGGAAGCACAATAGAATTAATGGCAGAAGCAGAAGGCTTACAAGCACATAAAAATGCGGTGAGTTTGAGATTAAATGATTTAAAATAATAATGAGACCAAAACAAATTTAGTGTAACAATAATGAAAACAGATTTTGACTTAAATGCGCTAGTTAGGGAAAATATTAAAAGGCTAAAGCCCTATTCGTCGGCTAGAGATGAATATAAAGAGGTGTCCACAGAAATGGTTTTTCTCGATGCTAACGAAAATCCATATGAAAATGGCGTAAATCGATATCCTGATCCACAGCAAAATAAACTAAAGATTAAGTTATCTAAATTGAAAGGAATATCTACAAAGCAAATGTTATTGGGGAATGGCAGTGATGAAATTTTAGATTTAATTTTTAGAGCATTTTGTGCACCTAATATTGATAATGTTATCATTTTGCCTCCTACCTATGGAATGTATGGAGTATTGGCCGATGTTAATGCTATTAATATTATTAAAGTTGATTTAGATTCAAATTTTGAACCTAGAGTAGATGAGATTTTAAAGATATCTAATACAAATACTAAACTCTTATTTTTATGTTCACCTAATAACCCAACTTCTAATAGCTTTAAAGCTTCTAATATAGAACGATTAGTGGCAAATTTTCAAGGTATTGTTGTTATAGATGAAGCATATACCGATTTTTCAAATGAAGAAAGTTGGACGAAAAAAATTAAAGAATTCCCAAACCTTATTGTAGCACAAACCTTGTCTAAAGCCTATGGAATGGCTGGTATTAGACTCGGTATCTGTTTTGCCTCTGAAGCAATTATAACTATTCTAAATCGCATAAAACCACCATATAATGTGAATGCATTAACGCAATTAAAAGCATTAGAACGTTTGAAGAATCCTGAAATAATTTCTGATGAAATTCAAAATATACTCAAACAGCGTAAATGGTTAAGTCTGGAACTAGAGGATATAAGTTTTATAAAACAGGTATTTCCATCTGATGCTAATTTTATTCTCGCTAGAGTTGATGATGCCAATAGGCGATATCTTCAATTAATTGAGAGAGGTATAGTGGTAAGAAATAGAACATCTCAACCCTTATGTGACAATTGCCTGCGATTTACTGTAGGATCACAAATGGAAAATATAAAACTAATTACAGCATTAAAAACATTACAATGAAACGCGTATTATTTATAGATAGAGACGGCACTCTTATTAAAGAGCCATCAGATGAGCAAATAGATTCATTCGAAAAACTAGAGTTTTACCCAAAAGTATTTCAATTCTTAAGCAAGATTGCAAAAGAACTTGATTTTGAAATTGTCATGATAACAAATCAAGATGGTTTAGGAACAGAAGTGTATCCTGAAGATACGTTTTGGCCAGTGCATAATTTCATTTTGAAAACATTTGAAGCTGAAGGTGTCGTATTTAAAGAACAATTTATAGACCGTACTTTTGCAAAAGATAATGCACCAACGCGAAAGCCTAACACTGGATTATTAACAAAGTATTTTTCTTCAGATTATGATTTAAGAAATTCCTATGTCATAGGAGATCGTTTAACTGATATTGAATTGGCTAAAAATTTAGGGGCAAAAGGTATTTTTATTAATGATAATACAAATTTAGGAACAAACGAAATATCCGTAAATCGTGAAACGCTTAATGCATCTATTGCATTAGAAAGTAATGATTGGGAAGCTATTTATACCTTTTTAAAAACCGATGCTCGTACAGGAAGTATTACGAGAAACACAAATGAAACTAAAATTAAAATTGATTTGAACTTAGATGGCATAGGTCAAGGTGATATAAATACTGGAATTGCTTTTTTTGATCATATGCTAGACCAAATTGCTAGACATGGTCAATTAGACTTGCAAATTAAAGTTGATGGCGATTTAGATGTTGATGAACATCATACTATTGAAGATACTGCAATTGCCTTAGGAGAAGTGTTTGCAACAACTTTGGGAAATAAATTAGGAATTGAACGCTATGGGTTTTCACTGCCTATGGATGATTGTTTTGCTCAGGCAGCAATTGATTTTGGTGGACGGAATTGGCTGGTCTGGGAAGCCGATTTTAAGCGTGAAATGATTGGTAAGATGCCAACTGAAATGTTCTATCATTTCTTTAAGTCATTTACTGATGGTGCAAAATGCAATTTAAATATTAAAGCAGAAGGCATTAATGAACATCATAAGATTGAAGCCATTTTTAAAGCCTTTGCAAAAGCAATTAAAATGGCAGTAAAACGAGACGTCGAAAAAATGATTTTGCCATCAACAAAAGGTATGTTATAATGAAATTAGCAATTGTGAATTATGGAGCTGGTAATATTAAGAGT
Source organism: Psychroserpens citreus (assembly GCF_055686305.1). Lineage (NCBI taxonomy): Bacteria > Pseudomonadati > Bacteroidota > Flavobacteriia > Flavobacteriales > Flavobacteriaceae > Psychroserpens > Psychroserpens citreus. Next base: position 3,235,102 of record NZ_CM145999.1, on the reverse strand, counting down.
ATTCAATTTGCGTTTAAACGTTTAGGTGTTGACGCGGTACTTTCTAATAATCCTGAAATTATAAAAGCTGCAGATAAGGTCATTTTTCCTGGAGTTGGAGAAGCAAGCTCTGCTATGAATATGCTAATCCAAAGTGGATTAGATACACTTATTCCTAAGTTAACACAACCTGTTTTAGGAATTTGCCTAGGGATGCAACTTATGTGTAACCACACTGAGGAAGGGAACACATGCGGACTAGGAATTTTCGACACGTCTGTCAAACAATTTAGTAATGCGGTTAAAGTTCCACAAATGGGTTGGAATACGATTAAAAACTTGAAGTCAGATTTATTTAAAAATATAAAGGAAGGTGATTATATGTATTTAGTGCATAGTTTTTATGCAGAATATTGTTCAGATACTATAGCGACATCAGACTATGACCTAAAATATGCTTCTGCATTAGAAAATAAAAATTTTTATGGTGTCCAATTTCACCCTGAAAAAAGTAGCACAGTTGGTGAACAATTATTAAAAAACTTTTTAGAATTATGAGAATTATACCTGCTATAGATATTATCGAAGGTAAATGTGTACGGCTTACTAAAGGCGATTATAACACTAAGAAAATATACAATGAAAACCCAGTAGAAGTCGCTAAAGAATTTGAAGCTGCTGGAATCCAATATTTGCATGTTGTTGATTTAGATGGAGCTAAAGCTCAGCATATCGTAAACTATAAAGTGTTGGAACAAATAAGTTCAAAAACCAATCTTAAGATTGATTTTGGTGGTGGATTAAAATCGGATGAGGATTTGCATATTGCATTTAATTCAGGAGTGAAACAAATTACTGGAGGTAGCATTGCAGTTAAAAATCCTGATGTTTTTGGGAGCTGGGTTGCTAAATATGGTGGCACTAAGATTATTCTTGGAGCCGATTGTATTAACAACACTATTGCAGTAAGTGGATGGCAAGAGGAGAGTAATATGAGTGTTATTCCCTTTATTAAATCTTATGAGACCAAAGGAATCAAATATGTTATTTGTACAGATATTGCTAAAGACGGTATGTTAGAAGGCCCATCATTTGGTTTGTACAAACAAATTTTAAGTGAGACAAAAAATATCAAACTTATTGCTTCTGGTGGTGTTACATCAATTGATGATTTAAATGCCTTAGAAGATTTGGGGTGTGAAGGCGCTATCATTGGTAAAGCACTTTATGAAGGTCATATTAGATTAAGAGATTTAGAAACCTATTCATAGTTATGTTAACAAAACGTATTATACCTTGTCTAGACATCAAAAATGGAAGAACAGTTAAAGGTGTCAATTTTGTGGATTTACGAGATGCAGGAGATCCTGTAGAATTAGCTAAACAATATGCTAAACGTGGAGCAGATGAGCTTGTGTTTTTAGATATTTCAGCAACATTAGAAGGACGAAAAACTATGCATGATATGGTATTAAAAGTTGCTGAGCAAGTTAATATTCCGTTTACAGTGGGAGGAGGCATTTCAACAATTGAAGATGTTGATAATTTGCTTCATTGTGGTGCAGACAAGGTGTCTGTAAACTCAAGTGCTGTAAAGCGTCCTGAATTAGTTAATGAATTATCTCAGAAATTTGGTAGCCAATGCGTTGTGGTTGCTATAGATGCAAAACAAATTGATGGTGAATGGATGGTGCATTTAGCCGGTGGAACGATATCGACAAAGATTAAGTTATTCGATTGGGCTAGAGAGGTTGAACAACGTGGTGCAGGAGAGATTTTATTCACATCAATGAACAATGATGGAACTAAATCGGGTTTTGCCAATGATGCGTTGTCTACATTATCTGAACAAGTTAATATTCCAATAATTGCTTCAGGTGGTGCTGGTAATATTCAACATTTTGTGGATGCGTTTAATCATGGGAAAGCTGATGCAGCCTTAGCTGCTAGCGTCTTTCATTTTGGAGAAATTGAGATTTTAGATTTAAAACAAGAATTAAGAAAATGGGACATTCCTGTTAGGATATAAATTGCTAAACATAAAATAAATGAATATAGATTACACTAAAAACAACGGACTTGTACCTGCAATTATTCAGGATGCTGAAACTAATACAGTTTTGATGTTAGGTTATATGAATGAAGCCGCAGTAAAAAAAACCTTAGAGACAAAATTGGTCACTTTTTTCAGTAGAACAAAACAGCGTTTATGGACCAAAGGAGAAGAAAGTGGAAATGTACTCAATCTTATTAGTATAAAATTAGATTGTGATAGTGATACGCTTCTGGTTAAAGTTAGACCTAATGGGCCTACCTGTCATAAAGGATCTGAGACTTGCTGGAACGAGGAGAATACTCAGAATTTTGGTTTTCTGTCTAATTTGGAATCTATTATTGAACAAAGAAAAAATACCGAAAAAGAAGCGTCATCTTATGTAGCGTCTTTATTTGCAAAAGGAATTAATGCAATTGCACAAAAAGTAGGAGAGGAGGCTATAGAAACTGTTATTGAAGCTAAAGATTCCAATGACGACCTGTTTCTTAACGAAAGTGCAGATTTGCTATTTCATTATATGATTTTATTGCAAGCAAAGGGATTTAAACTTCAAGATATTGTTCGAGTTTTAAAACATCGACATGAAAATTAAGGTTTGTTAATGGCGTGTTTTTTTAATCTATTAAAACTAATTTAGTATTTGATTCGTATATTTATTGTATAGCAACTAATCAAACAAAAATTTAGCTCATGAATATCCCCAACTCATTAGCCATCTCTACAGTATTTATAATCTTTTTTTCAATAGTTTCAAATGCTCAGCAATGTGGGTTTGATAAGGAAAGAGAACGACTTAGACAAGATCCTAATTTTGTTCAATTAGAGCAACAAGCGGAAGCAAGAATTCAAAATGCTATTGCCTTGCGAAATTCAGAAAGTGCTCAGCAACGCATGTCTAATGTATTAAATATTCCAGTTGTTGTTCACGTACTCCACTTAGGAGAATCTGAAGGAGTAGACACAAATATTTCTGATGCACAAATTCAAAGTAGCATCGATAACCTTAATTATTTCTATGGTGGTCAAAGCCCTGATAGCCCTATTGATTTTGAAATTCAATTTGGATTAGCACAACGTGACCCTAATTGTAACCCAACCACAGGTATTAATAGAATTGATGCTTCATCTGTTCCAGGTTACTCGACAAACGGAGTATCTTTTTTTGGAGCAGGAGCAGATGAAACAGTGTTGAAAGATTTAAGTCGTTGGCCTGAAACCGATTATTTTAATATTTGGATTGTAACCGAAATTGATGGGAATAATGGAGGTTCTGGATTTCAAGGTTATGCCAATTTTTATTTTGGAAATGCTTACGAAGGGTCAGTAATGATGTATACCGTTTTTGGATATGATCCTAATAATGCTAATCCGTCATGGAATCTTACTTTTGATAGAGATAATAGTACAGTAGTTCATGAAGCAGGTCATTATTTTCATTTATACCATACATTTCAAGGTGATGACACAAATAATGATGGTATATCTGATACTTGTCCGGAGGATCTTATTGTTGGAAACAATAGTGATGGCTGTGCTGATACTGTTCCTCATTTAAGAGAAACAAGTACGTGTCCCGTAAATAATACTTGTACAGGAAACCCTTGGGTAGATGATAATACGATTTATAATATTATGAGCTATTATTCTTGTACAGACAGGCTTACAGAAGACCAAAAAACCAGAACTCGAGCAGCAATGGAGGGTACATCATTAGTAAATTCAAAAGGTTCACTCCCTGTCGATCCAAGTTTTACTGCTCCAACTGGCGTGTGTGCAACAAATTCTGCAGGCCTTAATAATTTTGCTGGGATTTTTGGTGTAGAACTTAATGGAGTTACCTTTGGTTCGTCTACAACTGGTATTGATGGCGGTAATATAGATGTGTCAGGTAACTGTTCTAATTATTTTGAAATTGATGCTTCAGTTCCAAATGAATTAAATGTAGATCTTTCTAATAATTTTCAGCAGCTGGGTGTTTGGATTGATTGGAATGATGATGGTGATTTTAATGATGATGCCGAACAGCAATATTTGGCTCAGGACATACCAGGAAACTCAACTGTTACAGTACCTTTAATCTATCCAACTAGTATTCCATATGATGATTATGTAAGGATAAGACTTATTGAAGAATTAGACGATCGTTATTCAAATGTGGGTACTTTAAATTCATCTTGTTATACTTCATTATTTTATGGACAGTCAGAGGATTATACCATTTATGTAAGACCAGCTCCAGTAACTTATATTTACAACAATGGATGGTCACCAAGCAATCCAAATGGAGTGAGTACTGCTATTGATTTTATTGAAATAGTTTCTGGACACACAACTATCTCAGTTGATACACAATGTAATCGTATTTCAGTTGAAGGAGGTGCTGCATTAACTGTTGATTCTGGAGTTACTTTAACTTCTAATTCTATAGATTTAAATTCTACATCTCTATTATTTTCGAGTATAATAGTAGACGGAACAGTTACAGGTACGGTGAATTATAATAGACATGTAGCGCTTGTAGGACCTACAGGCACCAATGATTTGATTTCTTCTCCTTTAGCACAACAAGAGTTTGGTGTTTTTGCTACAGCAAATCTCAATTTGCCAGCTTCTGGAACTTTGAGAGCCTTTGCTCCATATAATACTAGTTCTGGTACTTTTGAAAATTTTGATATTGGCGCAAATACATCTACCATCATTTCATCAGGTACAGGCTACAGAACTGCTACCACAGATGATGGAGAACTTACATTCACAGGAACAATTTTAACTGCTGATGTATTAGACATTCCTATCTCAGATGCTAGTGCTGGTAGCGGTTGGAATCTTATTGGAAACCCATATCCTTCTTATATTGATTTTAACGCATTCTTTACGGCTAATCAGTCTGAATTTGATTCTGGAAGCGCATTTCAAGCCATATATGGATATGATGGTGATTTATCTAATGGATGGACTGTATGGAATTTAGCAACCATAGCCGATGGTGCAATAACAGAATTAATTGCTCCAGGGCAAGCCTTTTTTGTGAAGGCTAAGTCTGGAGGAGGTTTAGTCGATTTTACTACGGCAATGCGTGTTTCAGGTAGTTCTGATGATTTTATTCAAGGCCGAAATGATGGTGCAAATAATGTAGCATTATGTAAGCTAAACTTATCAAGTGCCAATAATAATGCATTTACAAGTGTTTATTTTATTGATGGTACAACAAGAGGCCAAGATGATGGCTATGATGCTGGATCCTATTTTAGCAATGCAGGTGAATTTTCTATTTTTACTAATCTCGTTGAAGACAATACGGGTTTAGATATTGCTATTCAATCATTACCTTATGAAGATTTTAGTGATGTTAGCGTTCCAGTTGGCATACACGCTGAAGCTGATATCGAACTAGTAATCTCATTGGATAATAATTCTACAATACCTCCAAACATTAATATTTATTTAGAAGACACGCAAGCAAATACATTGACTTTATTGAATGACTCTAATTACACTTTTATGCCAGCGGAAACATTAAGTGGCACTGGACGTTTCTTTTTGAGGTATTCTGGTGATACCTTATCACAACCAGAAAATACACTTAATAGCATTCTCGTTTATACCAATACAGATTATGATGAAATCATAATTAAAGGAACATTTGCATCACAAACTGAAGCACGTTTATACGATATTCAAGGGCGATTAGTATTAAGTGAATATTTAGATGAATCTAATAGTTTCAATCGTATGCATGTACCTGGTGTAAGTCCTGGTGTGTATATTGTAAATCTTTCAAATGGTGAGGGTGTAAAAACCCAAAAACTGATTTTGAAATAATACATTATTGTATTAAGTAATCGCTAAATTATTTTGTGGAAAATTTTAAAATAACGTTCTTGCTTTCATGTTCAATAGGCGTTATTATTACTTAATTAAGATTCAATATTTAGGATATCGTTTTCATGGTTGGCAAAAACAACCAAATTTAAAGACGATTCATTTGATGATAGATCGCACACTAAATTTTATTCTAGATGGTGCACAATTTAAAACCTTGGGTTCTGGACGAACTGATGCTATGGTCTCAGCTAATGAAACCGCTTTCGAGTTATTTGTTTACAAAAAAATAGAAGATGAATCTACATTTTTAGATGCATTTAATCAAAACCTGCCTCAAGATATAAGAGCACTTGCTATTGAAGAAGTTGATGCTGATTTCAATATTATTCAGCATTCGAAAGTTAAAGAGTATGTGTATTTATTTGCATTCGGTCAAAAATGCCATCCATTTTGCGCTCCAATAATGACCACCATTTTAGACGATTTGGATATAGATATTATGAAACAAGGCGCTCAATTATTTGAAGGAACACATAATTTTAAGCCGTATTGTTTTAGAGCCACAGATAAAGGGATATATGAAAGAACCATTAATAGTTGTCAGCTTGTTGAAAACACCTTATTTGCCGCTAATTTTTTCCCGAAGAATACCTACACACTTATAGTGAAAGGAAAAGGTTTTGGTCGAAATCAAATTCGTCTCATGATGGGAACGCTTATTAAATTGGGTAGAGGAGAAGTTGATTTAAATTATATTGAAAACTCTCTTAAGTTAGAAAGTACTGAGGTTATGGATTTTATTGCTCCAGCTTCTGGTTTAATTTTAAATTCGGTTGAATTTGAATAAATTACTGTTTTGCAGTTTTATTGCTGATAAACATACTAGCGAAAACTATTGCAGCAAATAGAATCGCTTTTTCGAAGATATACCAAACAATAGTAACTAAAGCTAAATATGTATTGTTATGACTTTCATAATAATCGATGTTTTGAGCTGCTAATAAAAGCACGATTTTTTCAAAAAAAATTGCTGAAGGCAATAATATGATTGAAGAAATAACGACAAGTAAACTCACATAGCGTAATCTAGAAGTCCAAAATTTCAGCCAAAAGAGTAATAGTAATAAACAAAATAGTATTGGACGTAATACCATAAACCAATAGGCCCATTTATAAGTGTCATTAGATCTTCTTGCTGATAATTGAAACTCCGGAGACACATAATAAAGGGCAAATGATATGGTATAGAATATTAAATAAGCAATAGCTAATACTCGCACTACTTTTATACTGCTATAAATAAAAGCATTTATGCCTTGATTTCTAATAAATACATATGCAATAATTGCAATAATCATAACAACTGAAAAACCAAAAAACAAGCCATCAAAAAACAGATTTATAGTTTTGGTGAAATCAAAAAGGTTAATGTCCATCTATAGTTTGCTTTTTGCATGTTCGAGACCAAGCTCTATGTAATGTAGTAATTCAGTTTCAGTTTTAAAACCGTCTTCAGAAACATATACAAATTCTTTCATCGGATGCTTAGTGAAATCCATTGGTCTTACATTAGCTTTTGCCAATTCAGTATCAATTTTACTGCTTACAATACGAACTGCGAGATCATCTTTTACAACTCCAACTGTCATTTTGCCTTGGTATAGAAAAGATAACCCTCCAAACATTTTCTTTTCAGTAAATTCTTCTGAAAACTGTTTGAGTTGCATTCTAATTCTATTTGCTATTTGTTCGTTGAATGCCATAATTATATTTTTAATCTTGCAGATGCCATAACGCTTTGGTCTGCGTAATCGCCTTCTAGATATTTTAAATACCCAACAATTGCAATCATTGCAGCATTATCTGTAGTGTATTCAAATTTTGGAATATAAGTAGTCCATCCAAATTTTTGTTCACCTTTTTTTAGAGCCTCACGTATTCCCGAATTCGCCGATACACCTCCACCAATGGCAATATGATGGATACCTGTTTGCTTGGTTGCCAATTTCAGTTTATCTATTAAGATTCCAATAATAGTATACTGAATAGAAGCACAAATATCATTTAAATTCTCAGTTATAAAATTTGGATTTAGCTTGACTTGTTTCTGAACAAAATATAAAATCGCAGTTTTTAATCCTGAAAAACTAAAATTTAAACCATCAACTTTTGGTTTTGTGAATGCAAATGCTTTTGGATTGCCTAGTTTAGCGCGTGTGTCTATTTCTGGTCCTGCAGGATATCCCAAACCTAAGAGTTTTCCACTTTTATCAAAAGCCTCTCCAACAGCATCGTCAATGGTTTCCCCAATAACTTCCATGTCAAAATGTGATTTCACCTTTACAATTTGAGTATGTCCACCAGAAATGGTCATGGCCAAAAACGGAAAGGGTGGTTTTTTAAAATCAGCTTCTTCAATAAAATGTGCTAAAATATGGGCTTGCATATGATTGACATCTATTAAAGGAATGTCTAAGCCATAGGCTAAGGATTTGGCAAACGAGGTGCCAACTAATAGAGATCCCATTAAACCTGGCCCACGAGTAAAAGCAATAGCATTGAGTTGAGTTTTGTCTATGCCTGCTTTTTTAAGAGCCATGTCTACTACTGGAACAATGTTTTGTTGATGTGCTCTAGAGGCCAATTCTGGAACAACACCACCATACTCCTCATGGATTTTCTGACTAGCAACAATGTTGCTTAAAATTTTGCCGTTACACATTACAGCGGCAGCCGTGTCATCGCAAGAAGACTCAATAGCAAGAATATATATATTTTGTGAGGTCATTAATATAAATTAGGCACAATAATTGTTAATTTTGAGGTCAAAGTTATAACTTTCAGAGCGTATCAAGAAATTCCTAAAAATAGTATCAAAAATATTAGCAATTATTTTGCTATTGTTCATCATTTTGGTGTTGATATTATCTATACCTGCTGTTCAAACGAGTTTAGGAAAATATGTCACTAATCGTATCAATGATGATTTTGGTACAAATATTAATATAGGCAAGGTTGGACTTCAGTTTAATGGTGATGTTGAACTCAAGGAAATTTATATTGAAGATTACAAAAAGGATACTCTAATTGCTATCGATGAGTTGAACACCTCAGTTCTCAATTACAGAAATGTGATTGATGGTACCTTAAATTTTGGAGATATTGATATCATGAACCTTACGTTTAATGTCAAAACGTATAAAGGCGAAACCGATACTAATCTTGATGTTTTTGTAGCCAAATTTGATGAAGATAACCCAAGAACCGAGAAGAGCTCGTTTTTATTGTCGTCAAGTGATGTTTCTATTTATGATGGAAATTTTAGACTTATTGATGAAAATAAAGCAACTCAAAAAGTCTTAGAATTCAATGATTTGAATATTAATGCAACCAATTTTGTAATTGCAGGAAGTGATGTCAATGCTCGAATAAATACTTTGACATTTAAAGATAGTCGAGGCGCCTACGTTAAAAATTTAGTCACCGATTTTGAGTATACTTTAGATCATATGAGTTTTAATAATTTGAGTATTAAAACCGAAAATTCTCATCTAGATGGCGAAGTGCGTTTTGATTATAATCGTGAAGACTTTAAAGATTTTGAAGATAAAGTAAATGTAACGGCAAAGTTTAATAATTCTGAAGTTTACCTCAATGATTTAAATACTTTTTATGATGAATTTGGTGTTAATCAAAAGGCAAATTTAGATGTTCAACTTTCAGGAACATTAAATGATTTAAATGCCAAAGGATTACGGCTTGAAGCCAGTGGTAGAAGTAAGATTTATGGAGACATTAATTTTAAAAATCTTTTCAGTAGTGCTGAAGGCGACTTCTCAATGAATGGTCGTTTCGATAATTTATCATCTAATTATTACGATTTAAGAGCTTTATTACCTAATATACTTGGAGAGTCTATTCCAAGTGTTTTTTCTAAACTTGGAGATTTTAGAATTACTGGTACATCATACATTACAGATACGACAATTGATGCAGATATCAATATTAATACAGATTTAGGGTTGATTGTTTCTGATATAAAAATGACCAAAGTAGATGATATTGATAATGCGAGTTATATAGGAAATGTTGTTTTTGATGAGTTTAATTTAGGAGAGTTACTTAATGACCCTAAGGTGAAGACAACATCTTTTGACTTAGATGTAGACGGAAAAGGATTTACATTAGATAATTTAAGTACTCAAGTTAAAGGAGAAGTCTTTCATATAGAGTATAATGATTACAACTATCAAGATATTGATGTATCTGGAAATTTGGGAAATCAGATTTTTAACGGATTCTTAGAGTCTAAAGACGAGAATTTCAAATTTAAATTTAATGGCTTAGCCGATTTATCCAATGTGGTAAAAACCTTCGACTTTAACGCTAATGTAGAATATGCCAATCTAAGGGCTTTAAACTTTATTACAAAAGATAAGATTTCAGTTTTTAGAGGAAATATAACAACCTCAATGAAAGGCTCTAGTATTGATGATGCTTTTGGTACTTTAAATTTCGAGAACACAACTTACGTAAATGAGAATGATGAATACTTCTTTAAGGATTTTAAAATAGAATCGAAGTTTGTTGATACTAAACGTTTTGTAACAATTAACTCACCTGATATTATTGAAGGACAAATGAGTGGGAATTTTAGATTTAGAGACATAGGTAAGCTTGTCGAAAATTCTGTAGGTAGTATTTATACCAATTATATTCCTAATGAAGTTGAAGATAATCAATACATAGAATTTGAATTTAAAATCTACAATAAAATTGTTGAAGTTTTTTATCATGATTTAGAGCTTGGACCTAACACCACAGTAAAAGGCCGTATTGAAACCGACGAAAAGCAATTCAATTTAACCTTTAACTCTCCTAAAATAAAACTACTCGATTATTTTGCTAATGACATTTCAGTCTTAGTAGACAATAGTAATCCTCTCTTTAATACTTATATAGAAATAGATACTTTAAGTACTAAGTATTATGATGTGTCTAAGTTTAATTTAATTAATGTAACCCAACGAGATACTTTATTTATTAAGTCTGAATTTAAAGGCGGGCAACAAAATGCTGATGATTTTAATTTAAGTATGTTTTATACTATAGATGAGAATAATAAATCTGTAGTTGGATTTAATAAATCTACGGTTTTATTTAAGGAAAATGAATGGGTAATTAATGAAGAAAAAAACAAACTTAATAAAGTTACGTTTACTAGGGATTTTAAAAATTTTGATATTAGTCAGATGGTAATGAATCACTTCGAGGAGCGTATTGAATTCTCAGGACTAATTCAAAGTGATGTTAATAAAGATTTAAAATTAGATTTCACAGATGTAGATTTAACAAAAATAACACCAAGAGTTGATAGTTTGCTGTTGGAAGGTCGTATAAACGGTGAGCTAAAAATAGTACAGAATCAAGGTGTGTATTTGCCAAATTCAACTGTTGTTATAAGTGATTTAAAGGCTAATGATTATGAACTAGGAGAACTAAATGCACAAATAAAAGGTAACAAATCGTTAACTAATTATACGGTTGATGTGACGCTTGAAAATGACAATTTAAAGTCTTTAGATGCTAAAGGAAATATTGATGTTGATGCTAATACAATTGACGTTGATGTGAACTTTAATGAATTTTTGTTAGATCCATTAGATCCTTTTGGCGAAGGTGTTATTACAAATATTAGAGGTCTTGCTTCTGGTAATATAAAAGTAGATGGAAGCTTAAAAAAGCCTCAATTTAATGGCGATTTATTATTAGATAATGCAGGATTAACAATTCCTTATCTCAATATTGATTATAGTTTTGATTTTGATTCTAGAGTATCTCTTGATTCGCAGAGATTTATTTTTCAAAATGTAGAAATTACTGATTCAGAATATTTTTCAAAGGCTACTTTAAATGGTTTTATTGCGCATCAGAATTTTTCGGATTGGCGTCTCGGACTTGAAATAGAGACAGATCGTTTACTTGTATTAGATACCGAATATGACGAAGAAGAATTGTACTATGGTACCGCATTTGTTAATGGTAAAGCTGATATTACTGGTCCTACAGATGCACTTAAGATAGAGTTTAATGGAAGTACTGCTGAAGGAACTGTTTTTAAAATCCCATTAAGTGATTTAGAAAGTTATGGAGATAACTCGTTTATTCATTTTTTAAGCCCAGAGGAAAAAGAGGCTCGCTTACGAGGCGAAGTTGTAAATACTACTGAAGTTAAAGGCTTAGAGTTAGAATTTAATTTGTTTGTTACTCCGAATGCGGATATAGAAATTCTCATTGATAAGAAATCTGGTAGTACGATTCAAGGTAATGGATATGGAAATTTATTATTTGATATTAATACCAACGGAAAATTTCAAATGATTGGAGATTTCCAAATTGCAGAAGGAAGTTATAACTTTGCTTATGGTGGTTTAGTTCAGAAAAAGTTAACTGTTGTTCCTGGTGGTTCCATTCGTTGGGAAGGTGATCCTCTCAAAGCACAAATAGGTCTAACAGCCGTGTATGCTACACAAGCTAACCCTTCAGTTTTATTAGATAATCCAATTAATAGAAGTATCGAAGTAGAAGTCGAGGTAAACCTTACAGGGCAATTAGAGCAACCAGATCCTGATTTCACATTCAATTTTCCAGATGTGAATTCTACGATCAGATCGGAGTTAGATTACAGATTAGAAACTAGAGAAAGTAGAACCAATCAAGCTTTATTCTTATTGTCTACTGGTTCTTTTGCTAGTGAATTAAGTTTAGGGCAACAAGCCTATGGAACAATCTCAGATCGTGTTAATGCCTTTTTTAATAGCTTTTTGACTAATGATGATAGTAAACTTCAAGTAGGTTTTGATTATCAAATTGGTGAACAAACTGCAGATTACCAAACCGATGATCGATTGGGGCTAACATTAAGCACCAAGATTAGTGATCGTGTATTAATTAATGGTAAAGTAGGTGTGCCTATTGGTGGCGTCAATCAAACAGTCATCGCTGGTGATGTTCAAATTGATGTCCTTTTAAATGACGACGGTACATTAAAAGCTACATTCTTCAACAGAGAAAATAGTATCCGTAATTTTGGTGAAGAAATAGGGTATACACAAGGTGCAGGAATTGCTTATAATGTAGAATTCGATACCTTCAAAGAATTAGTGCAAATTATCTTCTCAGGAAAGAATAAAAAAACTCAAGAAAAGAAAGAGGAGAAAAAAGAAGATGATGAACAAAAATTGACCAAAGACTTCATAAATATTAAACCAAAAAAGGACTCAAAAAGCAATTAAAACGCTTAATTTTTAACATTTTTTCTTTTTTTTATTAACGAAAACGTTTGAGTTTTTGTAGACCTGTTAAATAAAGTCCAAATCCATTTTTATTATAGTTTTTCTTTACTAGTTTTACTGAAATTAAAGAAAAATTCATGGCACAAACCATAAAAAAAATAGGTGTTTTTACATCGGGAGGAGATTCTCCAGGTATGAATGCAGCCATTCGTTCTGTTGTGAGAGCTTGTGCTTTCCATGATATAGAATGTATTGGTATTTATAGAGGTTACGAAGGTATGATTGAAGGTGATTTTAAACCTTTAAATGCTCGTAGTGTTAAAGGAATCATTAATAAAGGAGGTACTGTATTGAAATCGGCACGTTCTCAAGAATTTAGAACTGTAGAAGGACGAAAGAAAGCTCACGAAAAATTAGTTGAAGCTGGTATTGATGCATTTGTAGTTATTGGTGGTGATGGTAGCTTCACTGGAGCAATGATTTTTAGCCAAGAATACGGCATGCCAGTTATGGGAATTCCAGGTACGATTGATAATGATATCTTTGGAACTACTCATACTCTAGGATATGATACAGCTTTAAATACTGTTGTTGAAGCCATAGATAAAATTAGAGATACTGCAAGTTCACATAATCGTTTGTTTTTTATTGAAGTTATGGGCCGTGATGTTGGACATATTGCCTTAAATGTAGGTGTTGGAGCGGGAGCTGAAGAAATTTTAATTCCTGAAGAAGACTTAGGTCTAGATCGCTTGGTTGAATCCTTGAGACGAAGTAAACAATCAGGTAAATCTTCTAGTATCGTGGTTGTGGCTGAAGGCGATAAAACAGGGAAAAATGTATTTGAATTGAAAGATTATGTAGATGAGAACATGTCAGAATATGAAGTACGTGTTTCTGTGTTAGGTCACATGCAACGTGGTGGTTCTCCATCTTGTTTTGATCGTGTTTTAGCAAGTAGAATGGGAGTAAAAGCGGTAGAAAGTTTAATTACAGGAAAAACAAATTGTATGGTTGGTTTAAAGAATGATGTCATGACGTTAACGCCTTTAGATATGGCTGTAAAAGGAAAATCTAAAATAAACCTAGAATTATTACGTGTATCAGATATTATGACGATATAGGTTATTGAAATAAAAATTAATATTAACAACAAAGAAAAATGTCAAATTTAAAATTAGGAATTAACGGTTTTGGTCGAATTGGTAGAATCGTATTTAGAGCAACAGTAAAAAGAGATGATGTCGATGTAGTTGCAATTAACGATCTATTAGATGTAGAACACCTTGCATACTTATTAAAATATGATTCAGTTCATGGTAATTTTGACGGAACAGTTGAAGTTAAAGATGGACATTTAGTTGTCGATGGAAAAACGGTAAGAGTAACTGCCGAAAGAGACCCAAAAAACTTAAAATGGGATGAAGTAGGAGCAGAGGTTATTGCTGAATGTACAGGGATTTTTACAACATTAGAAACTGCTGATTATCACATACAAGCTGGAGCTAAAAAAGTTGTAATTTCTGCACCAAGTAAAGATGCTCCAATGTTTGTTATGGGGGTTAATGATGATGAACTTACTGCAGATCATAATATAGTATCTAATGCATCATGTACAACTAACTGTTTAGCGCCTGTTGCGAAAATCATTGACGATAACTTCGGATTAGAAGAAGCCTTAATGACTACGATACATGCTAGTACAGCTACTCAACTTACTGTAGATGGACCATCTCGTAAAAATTACAGATTAGGACGTTCTGCTATTATGAACATTATTCCTTCTACAACTGGTGCTGCTAAAGCTGTTGGAAAAGTCATTCCTAAATTAAACGGAAAACTAACTGGTATGGCGTTTCGTGTACCAACCGCAGACGTATCTGTAGTTGATTTAACTGTAAAAACTAAAGAAGCGACTTCTTTAGAAGCTATTAAAGAAGCGTTCAAAAAAGCATCTGAAGGTTCAATGAAAGGCGTCTTAGGATATACTGAGGATGCAGTAGTATCTCAAGATTTTGTAAGTGATGTTCGTACAAGTATTTTTGATGCTGAAGCATGTATAGAATTAAATCCAACATTCTTTAAATTAGTATCTTGGTATGACAACGAATTTGGATATTCAAATAAATTAGTGGACTTAGCTCAAAAGGTTAATTCTTTATAATACAACCATAATAAATCCGCAACTTTTAAACTAGATGCGGATTTATTATTTAAACATCATAGCTCATGATTTTAATCACTGATGGCGGCTCTACAAAATGCGATTGGATTGTCGTTAATAATAATGGAGAACAAGTTCGCGAAAAAATTCGTACTAAAGGACTAAATCCAGCCATATTAAAAGACAAGAAACTAAAAAAAATCATTAGAAAAAGTGATGAGTTAATGGCGTTTAATCATGAGGTAACTCATGTGTTCTTTTATGGTGCTGGTTGTGGTACCGAAAATCCTAAACGCATGCTTACAGAGGTTTTAGAATCGGTGTTTGTTAATGCTGAAATTGATGTGCAAGAGGATACAATGGCTGCAGTAAGGGCTACTTTAAACCGCAATGATGAAGCTGCTGTTGTATGTATCATGGGAACTGGATCAAATTGTAGTTATTTTGATGGAGAGCGTTTACATCAACGTGTAGTATCATTGGGCTACACTTTAATGGATGATGCTTCAGGTAATTACTACGGAAAGGAGCTCATTAAAGATTATTATTTCAATAAAATGCCTGAAGATATCAAAGTCGCTTTTGAGCATAAATATAACCTTGATGCCGACTATATAAAATATAACTTGTATAAGCAACCCAATCCAAATGCATATTTGGCAAATTTTGCAGAATTTATGTTTTTAAATAAAGATTCTGAATATATCACAGATTTGATTAAAGATGGTATTAGAACATTTGCTACTAATATGATTTTTCAATATAAAGAAGAATTGAAGACTGTTCCTGTGCATTTTGCAGGCTCAATTGCCTTTTTTGCTGAACAAGAAATACAAGAAGTAGCTCAAGAAATGAATTTTACTGTTGGTAATTTTGAAAGGCGTCCAATAGAAGGTTTGGTTGCTTATCATACCAATCAACTTTAATCAATTAGTAAAATAATTGTAAAGAACATCTATTTTTATATTATAATAAAAAAGGCTCTAGAATTATCTAAAGCCTTTTTTGGATAAAATTGGTTGGTTAGATCGTTATTTTATCCATCCTTTTGATGTTGCCATTCTTGCAAACCATACTAAAAATGCGCAAACAACTATAATCATAATTGGCATTGCTAAACTCATCCCTTCTACGGTACTAAATAAATAACCATGCTGAATTGCTGCAGTTATCAAAGAAATTATAAATAATAGTGTAGCCCATTTTTTTCTAATTAAAAGAGCTAAAGCTCCTAAGGCGCCACAAAATACAGCTAAAGCAAAACATGCCGTATACCAAGCAGGATGTTCTACTAAAAATTCGGCTTGTTGTTCAGGAGGAAGTTGTGCAATCATATCATCAGTCATGAATGCTTGTCCTAAATAGGCTAAAACTCCTAAGCCATTCCAAATTAAAGCTAATACGGCTACAATCCAAAACCATACTGGCGGTTTAGTGTTTAAAGAATCTGTCATTTTTACTTGATTTTTGTTAGTTATTGGCATCAATTTAGGAAAAATACTAGTATGAAATCAAAAAACTCGATTCAATTTTATGATTTTCATAAAATTGAATCGAGTTTTCTTACTTCAATAGATAAAAATATTAATCTTCTACAACATGTAAGACAGGTGTTTTGTTTACCCATTTTCCATTTTTAGATTCACCTAGAATAATCACATCTTTGGATTGCTCATATTCTTTTACAGTACGCATCATTTGCTCTTTGGTGTCTCTGTGTAATTTGATTCCAGTATTTTTACCTTTATTTCGTATTTCGATATAAAATCCATCTCTAAATTTTATAGGTCTTGTTGGAGGTCTTCCCATGTATAATTATTTGTAGTAATAGTCTCGCATATTAGTAAAAATAAAATCAATATGCAAGTGATTTATTAATTATTCAAAAGTAATTGTTTTAGATGCTTAAAAAGAAGGGTTTACATAGCTAAAACTAATTACATTATAGATGCCAACTATGCACTTCTTTTTGCATTTCGATCATAATTAGTTTAAGTTCATATTAATATTGCAATAACATTTTTTTGTACATTTATTCTGAAATAAATACTATTCTATGACTACTCCTAAATTTTCAAAAGAGATTCTAGACTTCTTTAAAAAATTAGAAAAACATAATGATAGAGACTGGTTTAATGAGCATAAGAAAGAGTTTAAAGCCAATGAAGCTGAAGCTAAAGCTGCATACAAATACATCTATGATGAATTAAATAAGTATGATGTAGTTGATAGCTTTAAACTTTTTAGAATTTATAGAGATGTGCGTTTTTCTAAAAATAAATTGCCTTATAAAACGCATTTTGGTGGCTCATTTCATAGAAAAAAGCCAGAATTGAGAGGTGGTTATTATGTACATATTCAACCAAATAATGAGTCATTTATCGCTACTGGATTCTGGGAACCTAATAAAGATGATTTGTTACGAATTCGCCGCGAGTTTGAACAAGATGATGAAGAGATTCGAACTATTATGAATAATAAAACATTTCAATCTGTTTGGGGCAATATGGTTGGTGATGAATTAAAAACGGCTCCTCGTGATTTTGATAAAGAACACCCAGCGATTGATCTTATTCGCAAAAAGCAATTCATATTCACAAAAAAATATTCTGATAAGGATGTGATAAGTGACAATTTTATCAATGACATTAATACCTCTTTTAAAGCTATTAGACCGTTTTTTGATTACATGAGTGATGTATTGACTACAAACTTAAATGGAGAATCTATAATTTAAATAGCTTTGGCTAATGGTGGTACAAACAATTGAATATTGCTAACCAATCGTTCTTTAACGATATTCATCATACGCTTATTTAATGCAGAAGAGTTCAGGATATAAAGTTCATATTCCTCTACGGTAAATTGTCCAATAATCATTCCTTTAACTGAATTTCTAAATTTCATATCTTTATGAATGGCATGTTCTATATAAGCAATTCGTTTTGGTAAAGACAAATCGTAAAACACATTTTTTCGCTTTGTAATATAGTTTTTAAATACAACTATAAGTAAGTGATTTTGCATCTTTATAATAGGTCTTAATGTTGCATTCTGAAAGCATTCTTCGGCACTCATATAGTCATTTACTTGAGCTGAAGCAATTGTAGGACGTATAGATTTCAAGTTTGTAGATCGGTCATTCATGGCTTTAAATTTTATTAAAAATAGACATTATGCGTTGGCTAATGATATGTCTGCAATTATGTTGTCAACGGTGTTATTAACAACTTTACGGTTTTAGTGACTAAACATTATTATCTTTGATAAAAACAACCTATATGAAATTTGGAAGTGTAGATAATCCACAAGATTTAGATTTAAGTTTACCACATGATCATATTGATACAGCAAGAGTTTTAGAACAAGTTAAAGACGATAATGTGCCAGAACTTTATGTAGGTTGTGCAAAATGGAATCGAGCAGATCTTAAAGGGTTTTATCCCAGAGGAACAAAAGACGAATTGGTTTACTATTCTAATCAATTCAATTCTATTGAACTCAATGCAACTTTTTATAGAATTTTTCCCGCTGAGCAGTTTTCTAAATGGTATGACAAAACACCTGACGGATTTAAGTTTTTTCCAAAGTTAAATCAGGAAATTAGCCATTGGAAACGCTTAAATGACGTTCAATCTGTGGTTGAAGATTATTTGTACAATGCTAGGCATTTAAAAGAAAAGCTAGGTACCATATTTTTACAGATGCATTCTAACTTTACACCTAAAGATTTTGATAGAGTTGTTCATTTTATAGAACAATGGCCTAAAGAAGTTCCTTTGGCTGTAGAATTTAGACACACCAATTGGTACAATGACGATGTGGTATCTAATCAGTTATATAATTTATTAGAAAGCAATAATATTTCAAATGTAATTGTGGACACAGCTGGCCGTCGAGATCTTATGCACATGCGATTAACCAATCCTAGAGTATTTGTTCGTTATGTAGGCGCAAACCACCCAAGCGATTATGATCGACTTGATGAATGGGTGCTACGTTTGAATGAGTGGCAGGAGCAAGGTATCAAAGAGGTTGATTTCTTTATTCATCAAAATATTGAGAAAGAATCCCCATTATTATCAGCATATTTTATTAAAAAGCTAAATGCAGAATTAGGCTGTGATTTAAAAATTCCAAACGAAGATACTGGTACTTTATTTTAATTAATAACCTGGAATATTAAGTCCAAGGATAATGTCTCTTTGCGCATATTTAA
Organism: Psychroserpens citreus; assembly: GCF_055686305.1. Lineage (NCBI taxonomy): Bacteria > Pseudomonadati > Bacteroidota > Flavobacteriia > Flavobacteriales > Flavobacteriaceae > Psychroserpens > Psychroserpens citreus. The sequence goes on along the minus strand of NZ_CM145999.1, from coordinate 3,215,564 downwards.
TATCGCCTTGATCTTGGAGATTGATAACCCCTGAGCCTCCTCTTGGGCTTTTTCTATTTACAATATTAGATGTAATATGCGGGTCATCTGAAAAATAAAAGTCTTCAATATAATAGGCATTTACATTTGGTTCCTTTACGGTAATGTGAATGTGCTGCGGAATTGTAGAATTAGGATAGGAGGCAGGTCTGGTTGTATAAAATGTGTAGTGTCCTTTACTATCTGTTTTAAGCCAAGTTCTTAAGTAACCGTGATTGCTTTCCCATCCTGTAGAGTTCGCTCTTTTCGGGTAACGTCCAGTATCATCTGTGTGGTATACGTATAAAATGATATCCTTAGCTGGCGTTTTTCCATCGTTTTGAAATACAGTACCACTAATTTTTATTTTGTTTGGCCTTGTATCGAAACCAAATATTGTATCTATCGATTTTAGTGATTTATTGCCATAAGAATTTGCTGCTTCACAGCCTTCACAAGGTCCACCAACTCCTGTTTTTTTTGATTGTGCACATGAACTTGTAACTAAGAATAGTGATAGTGCTAAAGTAATTAGATGCTTCATTTTGATTGATTTTGTCTACTAAAAATACCATTCAAAAGATATTTAGTATACTGATTAAGAAAAGTTTAGAAAAAGATTAACAGTAGAGGCTGCATTTTTGAGAATAATTGCTAATCTTTACATAAAAAACAATGAGATTTCATACTAGAAAATGGGTAAAGCCTGAAGATTTAAATCCGAATCAAACACTCTTTGGAGGTCAATTATTAGCTTGGATTGATGAAGAGGCAGCTCTATATACGATTATTCAATTAGAAAATTCTAAGATTGTAACCAAATACATGTCAGAAATCAATTTTATGGCTTCTGCTAAGCAAGGTGATATTGTTGAGATTGGTATAGAGGTTATTAAATTTGGAAAAAGTTCGCTAACTATGAAATGTGAAGTTCGTAATAAAATGACAAGAGAAACGATTCTTACAGTCGATAACATTATCATGGTTAATTTAGGAGAAGATGGTAAACCGAAACCTCATGGAAAAACTAAAGTAGAATTTGTTAAAGATAGGCTAGAAGATTAACTGTCTATCACACCAGACAATTCGTAAACTTCTAAATCAAAGTACGTCACAGCAGCTAAGGCATGATCAAAAATATCTGCCATAATATATTCGTAATTTTCCCAGCGCTTGTCACTACTAAAGCAATAGATTTCTAAAGGCAAACCTTGTGATGTTGGAGCCAATTGACGCACCATAATAGTCATGTCTTTATTTACTGCCGAGTGCGTTTCAATATAGGTTTGCATATACTTTCTGAATACACCCAAATTGGTCAAGTTGCGTCCGTTGATTAATACCGATTTATCTGCTTGATGTTCGGTATTATATTTATCAATATCATTTTGACGACTATTCAAATAATCTTTGATAAGTTGAATTCCTTTTAATTTTTCAACATGTGCATTGGTTAAATAACTAATACTAGTTGCTTTAAGAATAATAGAACGTTTAATACGTCGTCCACCTGATGATTGCATGCCTCTCCAGTTTTTAAACGAATCAGATATGAGTGCGTATGTAGGAATTGTGGTGATGGTTTTATCAAAATTTTGCACTTTTACTGTTGCTAAATTTATTTCAGTAACATCACCATCGGCTCCGTACTTTTCAAACGTAATCCAATCACCAATGCGTACCATGTCATTTATAGAGACCTGAATACTGGCTACAAATCCCAAAATAGTATCTCTAAACACTAAAATAATTACTGCGGAAGCAGCACCAAGTGTAGTAACAAATTTCCAAAATGAAATCCCGCTTATAATGGCAAAGGAAGAAAAGAGTCCAATAACCCATGCAAATATCATAAATACTTGAATGTAACTATCAATAGGCTTGTCCTTAAAGCGAGGCAACGTTTTTAAATAATCTTTAATTGTATTTAAGACACTTCTGGCAACCCATAGCGTTAAAATAATTCCAAACACTTTAAGCCCTTTTTCTAAGATATTTTCAATATAGTTGAAATCTGAAAAAATAATAGGCACAAATTCAATGGCAATTAATAAGGGAATAATATGTGCGATATTTCTTGGGACCTTATTCTTTACCAAAATATTATCGAAATTCGATTTTGAGCGTACAGCAAAGGCATTAAATGTATTGACTAATACTTTTCTAATGACATAATCAATAACAAATAATACAATGAGTAATGCTAGACTAAGTGCTAGCATATTCAAGTATTTTGCAGAATTATCACTCAAGCCCACCGATACCAAATAATCGTAAAGAAGATGTCTAAAATCCATTATGATGCTTTATTTTTGAGATATTTCTTTTCTATATAAAAGGTTCCAAAAGGAATCACAGAAGCGGCTAAAACAATTAGCAAGGTTCTAGTTTTCCACTTTAGTTCTTGAGCAATTATAATGGCTAAAACAATATATGCCAAAAACAAAATCCCGTGTGGCATGCCTAATAGTTTTACATACATTGGATCGTCACCAAAATATTTTATAGGTGTGGCTATGAATAATAATAGTATATAGGAAACACCTTCAAGTAGAGCAACTATTCTAAAGCTATTTAGTAAAGACAACATAAGCTAATAATTTGTGCAAAATTAGTAGAAGTACAGTAAATATGACGACTAATTTCAAACTATTTTTATTAAAGTTTAAATACAAAAAAAGACTGTTGTTATCAACAGTCTTTCCTTGGATTAATTAACCAAAATGTAAATAGGTCAAGTAATTATTAATTTGATGCCATCATCGCAAAAAACTTATCAATATTTGGTAAAATAACGATTCGCGTTCTACGGTTTTTAGCTCTGTTTTCTTCAGTGTTATTTGGTGCTAATGGCTGATAAAAACTACGTCCAGCTGCAATTAACTGCTCTGGAGCCACGTCGTATTCATCTTGAAGTTTCTTTACAACTGCTGTAGCACGAAGTACACTCAAATCCCAATTGTCTTTTAAAGCCGCTCCACTTCGCATTTGCTTATTATCTGTATGACCTTCTACCATAACATCTAGACTTTCTTCAGAGTTAATGACATTGGCAATCTTTTGTAAGATATCATTAGCTTTATCACTAACTCTATAGCTTCCAGAGTTAAATAACATTTTATCTGAAATTGAAATCATTACTACTGTCTCTTCTATATTAACAGCAATGTCTTCATCTTCTTCAATATTATCCATAGATGCTTTTAGATTGAATTGTAAAGCCAAATTCATCGAATCTTTTAATGTTTTTGCAGTAGCCATATATGCAGGAGGCACATTTTTTAATGACTCACGCATAGCATCTTTTTGCTGTTCTGAAATCACAACACCATCAACTGATACTAATTTTGCGTTATTTTCTTCAGTGAGTTCATTAATTTTAGAATTGTAGTTATCTACGCGCTCTTGAATTCTTGCAAACTTAGTTTCTAATTCTTCCTTTTCAACCTTAGTTTTTGTCAATTCACTTTTTAATTCGCCATTATCTTGTTCTAAAGCGAGGTATTTCTTTTTTGAGACACATGCTGTAAAAAATAATGCTGATAATACAATTACTGAAATTCGTTTCATAGTTGTTCTTTAAGTTTTAGTTTATGTGTATATCTACGGACTAAAATCGTATTCAGACTTTTTTAAGTCTAATTTTTATTAACTATTGGTTGTTAACATCAGATATTAGAGTCCTTAAAATTTTGTGAAATTTAGTATTGTCTTCTGCGCATTGATTAATTTTAGTGCTTAATCATACCAAATAAAATATTATGAAGAGATCAATACTTCTCTTATTGGCATTAGCATTTTGCATGATGCCAATAACAAACCAAGCACAATCCAAACGAAAAAAGAAAAAAAAACAAAAAACGGAAGTAGTAAAACCTGCACCAAAAAAACCAAAGGGCAAAATAAAACCTTATGATAAAGTAATTACAAAAGACGCTATTTCTGATGATGGCTTATTCAAAGTTCATAAAGTGGGAGAGAAGTACTTTTTTGAAATTCCAAATGAACATCTAGGGAAAGATATGCTGCTAGTAAGTCGAATTGCAAAACTTCCAGCTAATCTAGGTGGTGGATATATTAATGCTGGAACTAAAACAGGTGAACGCCTAATATCTTGGGAACGTTTTGATAAAAAAATATTGATTAAAGAACGTTCATATAATTCAGTAGCTGACGAAGAATTGCCTATTAGTATTTCTGTTAAATCTAATAATTATGAGCCTACTTTATATGCCTTTGATATTGTGTCATTTAGTAAAGATTCATCTGCTGTTGTAGTTGATGTAACTAAGTTTTATAGTAGTGATGTTAAAGCGATTAGCGGATTACCAAGTTATTTGCGCACATCATATAAGGTTCGAAATTTGGATGCGTCTCGTAGTTTTATTAATACTATGAAAAGTTTTCCTAAAAATATAGAAGTGGTTCAAGATATGACTTATAATGCATCACAACCACCTTCGGCACGTGCAGCTCAAACCATTAGCTTGCAAATGAATCAATCGATGATTTTGCTTCCAGAAGAGCCGATGCAACCGCGATATGCTGATGAGCGTGTAGGCTGGTTTACATTTAGTCAGGTGGATTATGGTAGTGAAGAACTTAAAGCCGATACGAAGACATATATAAGACGCTGGAAATTAGAGCCTAAAGATCCAGCTGCTTATGCTAGAGGAGAATTGGTTGAGCCTGTTAAACCAATTGTGTATTACTTAGATCCAGCAACACCAGAAAATTTGCGCAAGTATATCAAAGAAGGTATAGAATTATGGCAAGGCCCATTTGAAACAGCAGGATTTAAAAATGCAATTATTGCCAAATACCCTCCAACAAAAGAGGAAGATCCAGATTTTAGTCCGGAAGATATTCGCTATTCAGTCGTACGTTATGTGGCAAGTGAAACGCGAAATGCTATTGGACCTAGTGTTTCTGATCCAAGAAGTGGCGAAATTATTGAGAGTGATATCATTTGGTATCACAATCATTTGCGTTCGTATAGAAACCGTTATATGCTAGAAACTGGAGCAGCAAATCCTTCAGCGAGAACGTTAAACACACCCGAAGAGGAGATAGGAGAGATGATGAAAATGGTGATTGCTCATGAGGTTGGCCATGCCTTAGGTTTGCCACATAATATGAGTGCGAGTAAAGCCTATGATGTTGAAAGCTATCGTAATGGTGCATTTACACAAGAATTTGGAATTGCCTCAACGATTATGGATTATGCACGCTATAATTATATCGCCCAGCCTGGAGATGAAAACATTCGGTTTATTCGTCAGATTGGTCCTTATGATCATTATGCAATTAATTGGGGATATCGTGCACTTCCTGCAGCAAATTCAGCGGATGCTGAACGTAGTACTTTAGACAAATGGATTATGGATAAAGCAGGTGACCCAATGTATGTCTTTGGAAAACAGAGTAGCCGATTTGATCCTAATTCTCAAACTGAAGATATTGGTAATGATGCCATAAAAGCATCTAACTACGCGTTGAAAAATTTAAAGTTTGTGACAAAAAACTTACCAAAATGGACGAGTGATCAGACAAATAACTATGAAGATTTAGAAGAGTTATATGGTGAGTTATTAGGATGCTATAATCGTTACATTGGTCATGTTTTAGGTAATGTTGGAGGTGTAGAAGAGTATTTAACAACGCCTCGTCAAGGAGGTATTGTGTATCAAGCTGTGCCTAAATTAAAACAACAAGAATCGATGCAATGGCTGCATGACAATGCTTTTGAAACACCAACATGGCTCTTAGATAAAAACATGCTTCAAAATATAAATTACGCTGGTTATACAGATCGTTTGGGACGATTACAGACCCGCTATCTTAATGGTCTTTTGAGTTTTGAACGCCTAGGACGTTTGATTGATCATCAAGCTATCAATCAAGAAAATTATAATGCTTTGTCCATGCTTAGAGATTTGCGAAAAGGGATTTGGAGTGAGGTTAATATCACAAAAAATGTGGATGTCTATCGTCGTAATTTGCAACGCGCTTATATTGATCGTATGGAATATTTAATGACAGAAGATTTAGATCCAAGACGATCTAGACAATATTATAATGTATCTCAATCTGATGTGAGAGCTTTAGTACGTGGCGAATTAAATATACTTAAGCGTCAGGTTGCAGCTGCTGGAAATAGAGGAGTCAACACGGTGACGAAATATCATTATAGGGATTGCGTAAAACGTATTGAACAGATTTTAGATCCGAAATAGTTGATATTTCCGAAGTAAAAACAAGCACCATTTTGATGAATTTCAGGATGGTGTTTTTTTAGTGTCATAACATTCAATTATATTTAGGAAGGAATTAGCATGTTAAGTTCATGAGCATATTTAATAAAAACAGAATGGGATTACTATCAAAAAAAGGCCTTTATAAATACTTAATGTATGGAATAGGAGAGATTATCTTAGTGGTTATAGGTATTTTAATTGCCGTGAGTATCAATAATCAAAATGAAAAACGTGCTTCTGAAAATCAACTAAAAACATATTTAGAAGTATACAAGCAAGATTTAGAAGTCGATACATTAGTTATTGGACAAGTGTTAAAATTTGTTGACGATAGAAAACCGTTATTTAAACTGTTTTTAAGTGATACGGTTTCTGCTAAAACCTATGAGGCAAACAAACAAGGTTATGGGCTCATACTGTCATATTCACCATTTAGTCTGCAACAAAAAGGAATACGTCTATTAGAGAACTATGTAGGCGAAGCCAATATAAAACAAGACACATTGATTTCAGATATCATTGCAAGTCATAGAATTTACGAAAATCTAGTCACCACATCAATAGATCGTATAAGTGAAGACATTGATAATAACATGAACTATTTAAAAGAAGAACAACCTTGGATTGCAGATTTACTAATGGGTAAATTAGACCATCCTGATATGTTGGCCTATTTTTTAAGTGATAATTATAAGGCACGTTTAACCATTCATTCTATACTAATTTACAATAATTTAGTACCACAATTGCAACAATTAAAGGCTAGTCATCTCAAAATAATGGAGGAGATAGATCAGCGGATTGAACCCAAATAGAACGCCTTAGCATCCACAAACTGTTCCTTTGCAAATAGCTTTCATATAACGATATCCGCAACTCACATGATGGGCTTTGCCAATTTCGCTTGGATCTATAACTAAATATTCGGCTATTTTAGCCAAACGTTCGGCTTCATTAATGAACGTTGGTTTTTCAATAGTTGAATCTTTGGTTACATAGAGTGCATGGCCAACAGGTTTATAGTTCCAATTTTCTGCATCTTTTAATAACTGACGGAATTTGGTCCAAGACTCAGGAACGAGAGAGCGTAAGAGTTCGATTGTATCAGTTCCAGGTGGTAAAAATGGAACAATGTCGAGATAATTTTCATAATTATAATCGTTTGTAAATATGGCATTATAATAATCTCTAAATATTGCATCTCCAGGTTTCGGACCAGCAAAAGTTATGGTTTGTGTAATATTAAATTTATACTTATTAGACAGGAGTACTGCTGCAAGGGGAGCCATAGCACCACCTTTACTATGCCCAGTAATATAAATGGGTAATCTATGATATGGATCTAAATTATGAATAGCTTTCACAATATTATCTATAAGCGAGATTAAAGCGAAATGAAATCCTGAATGTACTTTCCCAGGAAAATGATCGAACTCACCAGGAACCGCTAGAAATATATTTTGAATCCAATCTAAAATGGCATCAATAGTCCAAGCAGGAGGTAAGGTACCTCTAAAGGACAAGATGATTTCTGAAGCAGTTTTTCCAACGAAACAGGCTTCAATTTCATCAGAAACAATCACATAAGGCTTGTCAATCAAACCAATTTTATGGTATTGATTAGCTTCATCTTTTGTAATAATTGGTAATAAGGTAGGACTAGGTAAACCTTTAGGATCAATCAAATCGAGTTGATACATTCCCGAAGGATATGAGGTTTGAATTAAATAAGCCGAAGCCGATGCGCACAATAATCTACAAGGATCCATAAGTTTTAAATTTTGATGTACTCAAATATAGATTCAGGAGCGGACAATTAATAGCGTAGAAATACGTGATTTTAAAATCCAATATATAGTATTTATGGCATTGTATTTGAATAGTATCAAGTATTATTAAACAATATATATATAATACAATGAGTAAAGGAACAGTAAAATTCTTCAACGATGCCAAAGGATATGGCTTTATAACTGAAGAAGGTTCAGACAAAGACCACTTTGTACACATTTCTGGGTTGATAGACGAGATTCGTGAAGGCGATACCGTTGAATTCGATTTAACAGAAGGCAAAAAAGGATTAAACGCAGTAAACGTAAAAGTTATCTAAATATACGCTTAACCTAAATTATGAAAGCCCGTCACACATCAGTGGACGGGTTTTTTGTTTAAACTCATTAAAATGTAGAATACGTTAAAATTTTAAGCAGTACGTCTACGATCTTGATGAATAGATTGCTTTATTTGTAATAAATGACTCACTATTGAAGAGAGTTCAAATTTAAGCAAACGACTATCTTTTCTACTGAAATCTTCAACATGATGCTTGTAAATTGATTCTACACCTTTTTTAATAGATATAAAATAACTGTCATCATTGGCATCAAAAGTTACTGAACTCTTGAAGTTACTTTCTTTTAACAGCCAATAAGACAGGCTGTTAATCTGATTGAATAAGGCTAAATTTTCGTCCATAATACTTGCGTTTTAATAGATCGAGGGATATATACAAGTTACATTCAAAGCATGTTTTCACACTGAAAATGGGATGAACGACCAAAATATTCGCTAGAAATGTAGACGATGTTCTGTTTTACCGATTAAATACAAAAATATCTAGCAGAATATTATAGAGTTGCAGGAGGTGATTGATATTGATTTTTTATTGTGTGTCTCTTGAGATATTAATAAAATACCTAGTGTGATGATTAGGTAGTTATACAACAGTAATAAGTTGCATATACCTAATTGTAAAAATGCATAACTGCCTAAGTAAACGTTAGTGTTACCGATATATAAAACCCCGTAAAACCTTAGGTAAATTAGATAAACTTTCATTTTAATTTAGCAATATTAATGTTTTGTATATCAACACATTATGATAAGTCACTATACTAGTTGATGTGATTTTATATTGCTAAATAATGTGGAGTTCAGAACCCACACAAAAAAACGAGGCCGTATCTGAAAAGCCATAAGAGTAGGAAACTAATTTTATATATCATGAGTCATAATTTAAGTCCAACAGTAAACAACACAACGAACATTACCATTTACTATAATTCTGTAAATGCGGCATTAAAAGTGGCAGGTTTAAAACCTGTTAAACCAGGAGATCCAGTACCTGTACTAACGCAACATGCATTAGGACAGATGGAAACCTTATTAACCACTAAATTCAATAAAACATTTCCAAACAACCCATTACCAGCGAGTAATGTGGATGGTGGATATATGGGACCATTAAGTTCGGTTAAAATGGGAGTAGCTCCTGCATGCGCAGTAACGCAAATTGCTGATGATTTTAGTAGCTGGGGTATTTCTTTAAGTGGCGTACCAACTGAAATAGCAAAGCAAGTCACTAATCATATTGTAAACCAAGGAGGTCAAGCTGGATTTATTTCAGGAACACATCAAATTACATCTGGAGAGAGTTTGTTTTGGATGGCCGGATTTTTAGCAGTTAATATTACTCAAACTGAGCAAGGGGTACTATATGTATTTGGAGCTTCTGAAGGTATCAATCTGTAATACCTAGAGCATTTAATAGATAAATATCCAGTGCAGCACTCTTAGTTAGCACTGGATATTTTTATGTTTTAAGTATATAAAAGGTTTTTAAAGTACATTAAATATGACAATCCCATAGATAAAGATACGGACGATTCTTAACGAACCATAGTACACTACATTTTTAAACGGGTATTTAATGAGTCCAGCCGTCATGCAAGATACTGCAAAAGGCACAGGCAATAGCGCACCAATGATAATAAGAAATCCTCCCCATTTTTTAGAGTTTTTAAGTTGTTTTTCCATCTTAACTTCAAAATAACTGTGTACAGCAGGAATGGTTGTAAATAATTGCCCTAACCAATAGGACACCAAACCGCCTAAATAGGATAGAAGCGCTAATATTGTTAGAAATGACCAAGGTGTTGCTGTTTTTCCAGACCAAGCGATAAATATTTCTGGTGGAACAAGACCAAGAATGGTTTCAGACAAAAAGAACACACTTAGCACACTGGTTACAGGTAATATTTCTGTAAGACGTACTAAAGACGTATTGACATCAATAAATTGATTTGCAGTTATGACAGCAGCGATAAACGCAACTACATAAGGAAACGCTGTTTTAACAGCAGTCCAAATAAAGCTATAAAATCCAGTATACGAATAATACTGATGAAGCAATTGAATTCGGGTTTTATCCGAAGACGTTCGAGATCGTGTAGGTTTCATTTAGGTTAAGTTAAAGTTGGTATTTGGGGTATTCAAATATATTATATCATTTATAAAATGCACTTTATTTTTTGTTTTTTCGATGAAATACAATGACTTGTTACTTAATATTATCTTATTGATATCTTATAAAGTATTGATTGTAAACACTATGAAGTAGAGGTTTAGCTTAATCACAATATATTTTTATTTTACATAATATAAATTATAGTACAAATGTATTCGTGTGAGTAAAATAGCGAATAGAACTTTTTAGTTCTATTTTACATAGTTGCAGATATGACGCCTTTAAGTTCATATCGATAGCAATTATGTAACAGCTATTTTACGTGAAGCTATTTGTAAACATTCGTAAGCTATAATTATATACTATGTAAAATACCCTAGAAACTTTTGTCTGATAAAGAAACTACAGAACTTGGGGCAATTAAACTATTAAGCGGTTTGCTTCGCAGAGTTGTTTGCATTTGTAACTATAATTTGACGTTATGTAAAATATCCGCTACCAAACGCTCGATTGCTTTCATAAAATCAAATTACTATTGTAATTTATTTTATACGCTAATTATCCAACGCTTGCCAGCGCATTATAAAAGCTTCACTTTTTGCTACGTTTTAAAATGTACGTAATAAAAAATTTTAAGCGATTCTCGTCAACTTGCCACAAGAGTATAAAATTTCTCTGCGAGTAAATTTCCATACACTTGTTATATTTTATCTTTTAATTGAAGTTTTCTTTTTAATGTTTCATTGTCTTTTGTCTTGAAACAAAAGAAACAAAAATTCAAGGCTGCATATAATTTTGGAAACAATTAACGACTCATTCGCTATATTTTAGGAAACATCTGAACTGGTTAAGATTGCTTTGAAAAACTTTGTATGACTCGAACTCTTAAGAAACTGTATTTCTAAATCCCTAAAATATGGACGCTCATTTCTCCTATTGTTTTGACCAAAATTTTATGAGGCCAAGTTAAACATCTAGATTCTATTTTACATAATGAGTGAGAAATAAAATAATATTCCCATACAACTGTATAGGAATATTAAAAATAGTTCTAGTTTATATCGCTTTATAATATTTGATACCATTATTCTTTTAGTAGTTTTTTGCTAATTACTTTATGGTTAGATTTTATTTTCACAAAGTAAATCCCTGTTTTTAAGCTTTCAATATTGTAATTAGCTAAAGGTGTTTTAAAAGTTTTTATTAGTTTACCTTGAATATCATAAATAGCAACTGAATCTATTGTTTCTAAACTTTTTATTTCAAAACTATCTGTTGCAGGATTTGGATAGATTTCAATTTTTGAAACACTATAGTCTTCGGTGGATAAGGTTGAAGTATTTAAATATAATTTGGTCACTTTAGCTGTACCATTAAAACCTGTAATTAATATATCATTTTTTCCATCACCATTGACATCGGCACTAGCCAAAGCAGCAAACCTTACATTATCAAATGGTAAGGTTGTAATAGCTGTAAAGTTTCCTGAACCATCATTAGTGTATAATCTTGTAAGGTAACTTCCATTATCTATTAAACCACTCATTAACACATCTAAATCGTTATCATTATCAACATCAAAAATTGATAGTGATGATTTACCACCTACACCAATAAAAGGAGTTCCTGTGACTTCTGTGAATATCCCTGAACCATCATTCCTATATAATTTAGCTATTCTACCAATAGCATTATTACCAATAATAATAAGGTCTTTATCACTATCATTGTCCATATCAAAAAACTCTAAATCACCGTCGGTTACAGATAGAAATGGTGTGGTACTTACTAAACTAAAAACACCAGTGCCATCATTTTTATATAAATTAATGGTATCACCATTAGAAATATTAATGCCACTTAATAAAACATCATTATCTCCATCATTATCAATATCTGCAAAAGCTGTTGCAGAGTTTTTTACTGAATTGGCCAGTAATTGAAATGGTGCAAAAATTTCAGAACCATTATTATCATATAATCTTGTACTAGAAAAATTGGTTGATAATTCTCTACCACTTAATAAAAAATCTTTATTGCCATCATTGTTAACATCAGCAACACTAATATCTCCTTGGTCAACAGATATAAAACTTGTTCCAGTAACTTCTGTGAATACCCCATTATTATTAGAAAAAAGTTTTGTTGGGTTGTTTCCATTGGCGTCTAATCCTGATGTAAGTAATTCGTCATCTCCATCATTATCAAAATCTGCAAAAGCAATGGCACTATCATAAATACCTTGAAATGGTGTTCCTGTAACTTCGGTAAAAATACCGCTACCATTATTGTTATATAATTTTGCTGTAGGAGTATTACCCAAACTACTTCCAGTAATCATCAAATCCATATCGCCATCTAAATCGTAATCTACAAAACTAACAGCTCCTAAACTAACAGGTGCAAAATTATTAGAGGTGTCTTCAACAAAGTTAATTTGAGCATTTAAAAATAATGAGTTTAATAATAACAATAAACAAGTGTAGTTTTTTATCATAATAAATAGGTTTTAAGTTTAATTTGGACTCAAAAATAGCTTTAGAGGCTGTGTTTACTACTATTATGATTAGCTACTGTAGTGGTTTGTTTTGTAGGTGTATTGTATTTTAAGGTAAGTGTAATTGCATTTATCTAGAACATGGGTTTTTTAGCTTAATGCATCTAAAAAATCTGTTATGGCTTTTTTCTTTCTTGCCGAAACAGGTATTTTGTCACCATTGCGTAATTGCAAACCATCTTGAATTTGCCTATTAAAGGTTTGAATATAATCGACATTTACCAAATGTGAATTGTGAACTCTAATAAAATCATGAGATGCTAATATGTTTTCATAATATTTCAAGTTTTTTGAAGATAACAATGTTTTTGTTGTAGTTATAATTTTTGCATAAGTACCGTCAGCTTCGCATCTAATAATATCATTGATGTTTAAAAGCTCACTTACATCTTGGCTTTTAATTAGAATTTTGCTATTGGTGCTTTTTTGAGGATTTGGCTTAAAGTTTGGATTTAATTCTGAACGAAACAAGGCAGCTTTGGTTTGCTCTAAATCTAACTTGGTTTGTAAATTCTTATTCTTATTCTTGAAGTAAAATATTGTTGCAATGATAAGTAAGGATAAAAACGCAAATCCAAATAATAAATAGTTAACTCTTGCCTTATTTTCAATGTCTTTTTTCTCAAGTTGCTGTGCAATTATTTGTGCATCTTTCTTTTCTGTGTCGTATTTTATTTGAAGTTCTTCTACAATTTTTTCTAGTTCTTTGTTATATAATGAGTCTTTAAGTTTCTTTTTAAGACTATTGTATTTTTGAGCATCCTCGTAATTCCTTAAGGCAAAATTAACCTCATAGGCAACATGATAAGCATTTATGCTATCCTTTATTGAGTGCATTGGTATATGATTAAGCAAGGTATCTATATACTTTATAGCTTTTGAATCTTCTTGGTTATACAACGCAATATGTGGTAGTGCAGAATAGATTAAATTAAGTGAAACTGCGTCCAAATAAGTTTTGTATTGCAACGCTTTTTTACAATAAGGTTCGGCTTCTTTAAACATATCTTTATTTAGATAGTACATTGCCATAAACGCATGCATGCCGCCTTGTTTTTGTAGAACTTTGTTTTTAGTAGCGAATTCTAATCCATAATTGTAATACTTGATTAGAGAATCTTTTAACGCCTTATTTTCAGGATGCTTTAGTGACTGTTTTTCAAAATAAAAGGCATTATTTTCTAAAACTCCCATTTGTATATGTGGAGGTACTTTATCTGGATATTTTTTAATGATAGTACTAGTTTTATCAAGAAACTCTTTGACTTTACTCACATTATTCATTTTAGTATAAAGGCTACTTATTCTGTAATAAATATCAGCTTTAGATATACTATTATTTGCATCATCTGCAATTTTTAAGGCCTTAAGATAGGTCTTAATTGCAGTATCAAACTCTTTAATTCCTTCATAATAGCCTCCTTTAAGAATAAAAGACCTTATAATGATATTATTGTCATTTGTTTTATTAGCATAAATTAAAGCACTATCTATATTTTTTTTAGCATTATTAAATTCATTTTTTGTTAAATAAGCAATTGCAACTCCGCTATAACTTCTTGTAGTTAAATAATCAATCTTTTTCGATTTACTAATTAAAAGAGCCTTTTTAGTAAAATGTAACATTGAATCTAAATTATGCTCATTATAGTAATAATGCATACTTAAATCTAATAACTTAATAACTTCTAAACTATCTTGTTGTCTCTGATTTAAATCACTATTTTGTGCAAAACACAAACTTATATTTGTGAAAAAATAAAGTGTGGAAATTATTATTATATGCTTTCTAAACATTAATTATTGATTTTATTGTATTTCAAATATAAACTCTTTTGACAAAAGAAAATAATGGCAAATTTATCCATTCCACACACATTACGCTTCCCTCCTACGTCGTCGCATAAAAAGTGTTCCATTAAAATCGTAAAAAAACTTTTGGAGTTAAATTTTTTGAAGAAACTGTAATCTAAACTTTCGCTTTTATCCAAAGCTCAAGTTACATAACGCAAGAACATTATAGTACATTTTATAATATTGGTTTATCCAGTGGATAAAGCGATATTATAAGAATGATGGCGCGTTGGCAATTAATGTTCGTATTTAATGTAGCTATAATGATACTATGTAAAATAGAGCTTCTCGTAAACTTGAATATTCTGTACAATGATCAAGAAATAATTTTTTAAACGATTCTGAGCGATTGACATTTAGGAAATTAAAATGTAACTATAATTTGACGTTATGTAAAATATCCGCTGCCAACGCTTATTGTTTATATAAATGAAAATTGCTTGTTGCAATTTATTTATAACTCAAATGCGAAGCATTCATGAGCACCATATTAAAACAATAAAAACCCGCGAATAATTTCCAGCCGCTTGCCAGCGCATTATAAAAGCTCTGCTTTTCGTCTTGTTTTAAAATTCGCGTATTCGATAAAATATACGTCACAAAAAATTTTACGTGATTCTCGTGAGCTTGCCACAAGAGTATAAATTTTAAGAAATCGACTTTTTAGGAGATTCACGAATTCCATAGAATAAGAGCATATGAGTAAAGCTCAAGTTACCCTTCGACTTCGCTCAGGATAAACTACACGCAAGAACATTATAGTACATTTAAGTAAATTTGACGCGCGCCTTTTATTGTATATTTCATAATATCTACACTCTTTGAAGTAACCAGTTTAAGCCTTTATAAAAATCATCAATTGTCAATACACCCAAATCTGTTTTTTCATTTTGAGATGCCACAGCTAATGCAAAACCATGAGTATAATCAACAATTATATCAGCAAATAGAATTCCTTCTTTTTCATCATTTATTAAATAAATAGCATGTTTCCTAATCTCATAGGTTAAATGAAATAACTCCTGGTTAATTAGTGAGTGATCTGTCAATAATAACCTTGATACATTAGGATGCTTAAACACACATTTACAATAGTTTCCCAACAATTGTTTAATCGCTTCTTTAGAATCATTAGTCGCTAAAATACTATTAACATCTTCATAGACAATGTCTACAAGGCTCTTTAATATATCATGACGAGTACCAACATGATGCTTTAAAGCCATTGCTGTAACACCAAATACTTTAGCTAATTTTCTAAATGAAAGTTCTTTTTCGCCTTGTTCATCAAGAATTTTAAGAGCTTCTTTTAGAATTTGATCTTTAGATAAAATCAACTTATTATTTGTGGGTCTTCCAATAGTATTGCTTGACATAATTAATTAATAATTATGCGATAGTGGTTTTGTACAAACCCAAATTTCATCGGTTTAGAATTAATTAATTCTAAATCAATATCCTTTTCTAGCTCTCCGAACAACCTTTTGCCTTTGCCTAGAAGAATTGGTATTTGCGTAAGCGTGATTTCATTTACTAAACCGTTATTAATAAATGACTGAACTAACTTACCGCCATCAACATAAATGTTTATTAAATCATTTTTATAAAGAAACGTCATAAGATCTTTAGGGTTTAGATTTTTGATAGTTACTTTATTTTGTAGTTCTTCTGGAACATCTTTTTGGGATAATGTTCTACTCATGACGTAGGTATGCATTTTATAAGGCCATTGGTCAAAACCAATTACGGTTTTATAAGTGCCGCTTCCCATTACAAGTGCATCCATACTCTTTGTGAACTCTTCAAAACTGTCATCATTTTCATCAACTCCAAATTTCATTAACCAGTCTAATGAATTATCTTCTCGTGCTACAAAACCATCTAAACTTGCTGCCATAAATACATAGCCTTGTGAATAATTGTCTTTCATATTTATATATTTAAAAGCGTAAATATACAGTGTATAATTTTAATATTAAAATTATAATTCACTCCAAACTCATTTAGCCTCCTTCCTATACTTTAACTGCACTCAATGCAATCATACCGAAAAAAGTGTTTTCTCGCTCCACTCCTATTTAGATAAATAGGTGCTCGTGAATTTTAAATGAGTTTAGTTTTCTTGCAGGTATTATCTACAGAATTAAATATTTGATATTATTTATCAATTATTTAAATGTCTGTTTTATCCAAATAGACATAGGAGATTCGCGAAAACCTCAATAAAACAATATAAAATAATGAACTAAAGTTTTATGAGATCATTTTTAACAGATTTACCACAATTGCATTTATTTATTTAATAATCTACCTTTTGCAACAAATAAATTCATCCGATTTTTGTAGAGCATAAATAAACTAATGGTTTAAAAACAAAATTTGTAATTTAGATTAATTGAAGTAAAAAAACATGAAAACCAATCGATTAGAAGCATTTAGTGATGGTGTGTTAGCGATTATAATTACTATAATGGTGCTAGAACTAGAAGCACCCGAAGACACCTCTTTTGATGCTTTAATTCCTAGAATCCCAATATTTATTAGTTACTTATTAAGCTTTATTTATGTAGGTATTTATTGGAATAATCACCATCATCTATTTCAGGTAACCAAAAAAGTAAATGGAAAAATTTTATGGGCAAACTTGCACCTTTTGTTTTGGCTCTCACTAATCCCATTTACGACTTCCTGGTTAGGAGAAAATCATTTAGAAGCTATTCCACTTATATTTTATGGTATTACACTATTAATGTCTGGTGTAGCATTTACAATTTTGCAAATGATTATTATTAAAGAACATAGTAGCGATTTTATTTTAACAAAAATTCTTGGCAAAAGAAATAAAGAGAAAATTTCACTATTTATTTATGTTGTTGGATTATTAGCATCATTTTACTTTCCTTGGCTTGCTGTTGCTTGCTATGTAATAGTAGCTTTTATCTGGCTTGTGCCTAATAAACAAATAGAAATATCAGTAAATTAAAGATGGATAATAAAGAGCTTCCCAAATTACTTTTCAAAGAAGATTTAGAGTTGATAGGATTTGAGATTCTAACAATGAAGAGCTTTTATAACAAGTATGATACCTCTTTACTAACTCCACCAAAAGTTCTGAAGTTTTATGAAATTCTTTTCATTGAAAATGGTAAAGGTGAGCATTATATAGATTTTGAAACCTATAATTTCAAAAAAGGAAGCATTTTATTTGTGGGTAAAAACCAAGTGCATTCTTGGCAAAAGCATAGAAGTAGTAATGGTTATATTATTTTGTTTACAGAAAATTTCTTGTATAAAAATCAACTGCGATTTAATGAATTAACATACAGTTATCCTTATAATACAGCATTATACAGTCCAATAACTAATATCAAAGAAAAGAAACATTTTAGTACTTTTTTAGGTTTAATTCAACTCATTCATAAAGAATATGAAAGTGTCGAATATCAATTAAAACAAGAAGTATTGCAAACATTATTGCGGACTTTAATTTTAAAGGTACAATCTCAACTTCTCCCTATAGAATTAGTAGAAAACCAAGAAAAGACTTTATTCATTGAATTTCAAAAGGCTTTAGACCAGCATATATTCCACACAAGGAATGCTGTTGATTATATAAACATGTTAGGTTGTTCTGGTCACCAACTTAATAAGGCGGTTAAGTCATTTACTAATAAATCAGTAAAAGTGTTTATTGACTCAATGCTCATATTGCATGCCAAGCGGTATCTTGCTCAGAGCCATAATAACGTTAGCGAAGTATCTTATCTTCTTGGTTTTGATGAAACTACCAATTTTGCAAAGTTTTTCAAAAAACACACCAATCAAACACCTAGTCAATTTAAGGATGCTATTCTAAAATAGATTTATGTTTTGAGATTTACCCTTATTTACATCTTTTTTAAATAATTCACCTTTCACAACAATTAGCTCAACTTTAATTTTGTGGTGTAAATAAATATAGAATTTATGCCATTCAAAATCAAGGAAATAGAAGCTAAATCCATTATTGGAACAACTCAAGTTCCCAGCGCAGATTATGTAATAAATCCATATACAGGTTGCCAATTTGCATGTATGTATTGCTTTGCCAGTTTTATGGGACGATTTGTTGGAGAAACAAATAATAATTGGGGAAACTATGTATATGTAAAGACGAATGCAATTGAATTAATGGAAAAAGATATTCAGCGATTAATGAGGAAAAATCCACATCCAAAGATTGCAATGAGTACAGTGACTGATCCTTATCAAGGTGTAGAAAAAAAGTACCGTTTAAGTCGAGGCATTTTAGAAGTACTTGCAAAAAACAAGTATCAAGGAAGAGTAGGTATTTTAACTAAATCGCCAATGATATTAGATGATTTAGAGCTGTTAAAGAAAATTCCAAATCTAGAAGTTGGGATGTCGATTACTACAACAGATGATAAGTTAAGTCGATTTCTAGAAGTAAAAGCGCCACTGGCAAGCTCAAGATTAAGAACATTAAAAAAGTTAAATGATGCGGGTATTAAAACCTATGTGTTTATAGGACCTTTTTTGCCTCATATGAAATTAAAACCAGAATTAATTGACAAGCTGTTTTCTGAAATAAAAGCTGCTGGAACTAACGATGTAAAAATTGAATATTTAAATCTTCCTAAATATGTTCGTCCGAAAATGAACAAACTATTAAAAGAAGAAAGTCAAGAAATTCAAGATGTATATACAACATCTCAACTTAAAAAATATCGAGAACAAATAGAGCCAATTTTAAGAGAAAACCTTTTAAAACATGATCTAAAATTAAAGTTTGATGAAATTATTCATCATATAACCGATCAAAATTTAGTAGAATGAAACACTTAAAAACAATTGTAGTACTTATTGTAACAATAGCTAGCATAAATCTAACTATGGCCCAAGACAAACCAACAGATACTTCTTTAGAACAAGTAAAAAAAGAAGCAGAAGCGAAGAAACCGGAACATTTACTAGATGGAACATCCATGAACTATTATTATCAAAATGGAGGTGGAATACACATTGAGTTTTATAATGGCATGTTAAAATATCAATGGATTGTAGGTCCAAGAAAAGGGAACGGCAATAAAGATTTGCCGTATAGCTCTAGAAAAATTGGAGATAAAATGTATATCGTTAGTTGGTTAGAAGCTTCTCATCCAGATTACACAACACTAATCTTCAATTTCAATAATAATGTGATGTATTCTTCAGGAATATTTCGATTCGGGACAAAAAATCAATTCACGCGATTTGATGGTGGCATCATTGAAGATTTGACTTTAGTAGAAAAATAAGTATCAACTGTGGAAAATATAAAAACATATATACACTATGTTACCAAAGCCATTGAATTCATTGGAATATTGGTCATCTTCTTTGGAACGGTATATTCAATAGTCACATTTTTAATTTCTATTAAAAAGAAAAACCTAGCAGCTTACATAAGCTTAAGACAATCTTTAGGTAAATCTATCCTTTTGGGTTTAGAAATCTTAATAGCTGCAGACATCATGGAAACCGTTACTACAGAACCAACACTAAGGTCAGCTGCCGTTTTGGGACTAATTGTACTCATTAGAACGTTTATGAGTATGTCTTTAGAAGTAGAATTAGAAGGCAAATTTCCTTGGCAAAAAACAATTAATAATTAATCTTTAAAACAAAAGAAATGAACACACTAACACACAAATTATCGATTTTAATGCTTTGCATGTACACATTAGTGTCATGTCAATCAAATCAAAAAGAAGAAATTAAAGCAATTGCTCAAAATGTAGAGCAGAAAGTAGAAGCGAAATCCGAAATTTCAAAAAGAGACAAGGCAATAGCAGTCTTACAAGCTTTCCAGACTGGAGATGCAACTGCTATGAAAAACTATGTGAACCCTAATAAATATATTCAGCATAATCCTGGTTTTCCAAATGGAATAGGACCAGTGATTGGAGCTGTCGAATCTGGAGCCTTTAAAGGAACTCTTGTAAACACCTATAGAACTATCTCTGATGGTGATTTTGTAGTGTTACAATCTCTATATAGTGGTGCATGGAATAATAAAAAACCATTGGTTGTAATTGACGTATTTAGGTTTGAGGATGGACTTATTGTTGAGCATTGGGATAATATGATGGCATTAGCTTCAAAACCAAACCCAAGTGGGAACACACAATTAGATGGTGTGACTAAACAAAATGAAATAGACAAAACAGAAGCTAATAAAGCATTGGGTAAAAACTATATAAATACACTTTTAGTTCAAGGAGATGTAAGTAAAATAGACAATTTTATAGCAAATAATGTTTACATTCAGCATCATCCTGATATTGCAAATGGAGCAACTGGTTTGCAAGCAGCCTTGGGAGAGTTTGCCAAAAAAGGTATAGTAATGGAATATGATAAAATACATGCTGTATATGGAGAAGGTAGTTTTGTTCTAGTGATGTCTTCTGGGAAGTTTGCTGGTCAACCATATGCATATTTTGATTTTTTAGGTACTCAAGATGGAAAAATTAATCAGCATTGGGGAATTATGGCACCTATTCCACCAAAATCTGAATGGAAAAATGATAATGGAAAATTTTAAGAAATAATAATTATGAGTAAAAAATTAGAAACTGCTAAAAACCTTTATTTAAAAGGTATTAAAGAAGGACATATTGATGTTGTAGATAAATACACAGGAGCTCGTTATACACAACATAGCACAGGTGTTCCTGATGGAGCTGCTGGATTTAAAGAATTCTTCGCAGATTTTTTAAACAGAACTAATGACAGAGATATTCGAGTGATTAGAGCGATTGAAGATGGCAGACATGTATTTGTTCATGTTTATCAGGATATTGACAACGGAAAGGCAAAATGGGTAACTACTGATATGTTCGACACAGATGAAAATGATAAAATGATTGAGCATTGGGATGTGATAGCTGCTTATACTGAAGTAGAAGATACAGTTTCTGGCAATGATGTAGTACTTGGTGATTTTGAATTAAACGATTTAGATAAAACTGAAGAGAACAAAGAAATTGTAAAGAACCTCATTAATAACGTATTTCAGAATGGTAAATACGATATGATAGATCAGTACATCCACAAGGATTATATTCAGCATGCTGCGCATTTACCGAACGGGATAGAACCAATAAAGCAATTATTAGCTGAAAAAGATATCTATTACGATTTTATTTTTAAGATAATAGGACAAGGAAATTATGTAGTAAGCTACTGCAAGATTGTTATAGAAGGAAATGAGTTTGCAGGATTCGATATTTTTAGAATTGAAGACGGGATGATTGTAGAACATTGGGACAATAAAGAGCCTATTCCACCACGTTCTGAATTGACAAATAGCGGGAAATTTTAAATTCCTTGATTAATAGCGAAGGATTTCACAAGTTTAATAACTTGTGGAATCTTTTACAATTTGGACCGCCTTTCATCCTAATGAGAAATAGTAGTTTACAGAATTTGACTTGTTAAATATTATGCTAGAACAATTTAAAATAGATGTTGATAATGGATTATCTGCAATACCAAAATATTTACCTTCTAAATATTTTTATGATGACAATGGTAGCCAAATTTTTCAAGAGATTATGGCTATGCCAGAGTATTATTTAACAGATTCTGAATTTGTAATACTATCACTTCAAGCAAAACAAATTGCTGATGCTTTAAATTTTGATTGCTCATTTAATATTATTGAGCTTGGTGCTGGAGATGGTTATAAAACTA
This sequence comes from Psychroserpens citreus, assembly GCF_055686305.1. NCBI lineage: Bacteria > Pseudomonadati > Bacteroidota > Flavobacteriia > Flavobacteriales > Flavobacteriaceae > Psychroserpens > Psychroserpens citreus. The sequence continues at coordinate 3,192,898 of NZ_CM145999.1, read as the reverse complement.
TTAAGCTTTTAAAGAACTTTATAGAACTTGGTTTAGAGTTTACGTATATTCCTGTTGATATTTCAAAAAAAGCAATTGATATTTTATTAGAAAAAGTAGCTAAAGAAATTCCAGGCTTAAAAGTAACACCTTTTGTAGGTGATTATTTTAAACTCTTAAGTACAATGCCAAATGATATATCAAGTTTAGTGTTGTTTTTAGGAAGTAATATTGGGAATTTTAAAAATGAAGAAGCAGAATATTTCTTAAAAAATATTCAAAACCATTTAAAACCAAATGACAAATTATTAATTGGTTTCGACTTACAGAAAAATCCAATTACTATAAAAAATGCTTACGACGATCCTCATGGAATTACTAAAGCATTTAACATGAATTTATTACACAGAATTAACAATGAATTAGGAGCAGATTTTAGGTTAGATAAATTCGATTTTTATTGTCATTACAATCCATTAAATGGAGAAGTTAGAAGTTATTTAATAAGTTTAAAACTGCAAGATGTTTATATTAAAGCTTTAGATAAAACCTATTCTTTTGATTATAATGAACTCATTTGGACAGAATTATCAAAGAAGTATTCCTTTGCCGAAATAGAGAATATTTGTAAATCTTCAAAGTTTAAATTGATTCATAATTTTTTAGATTTCAAGCATTACTTTACTGATAGTTTATGGAGTATTTAAATTATTACACTTCTCTCTAAGGTTAAAGTATTAGAAAAAATAAAAACTTTATAGAATGTAGGTGACTTTAGATTATCATTTCATTATTGAATATCTACCTTCAACAAGACTTATTACTATTTTCTATGATAATTATAATTTTTGACTAGAAACTTTTTAATGGTAGTTTCAAATTAGTTAGCAATAAATTCTTTAATAGGACAATCGATTATAACATTTGACACTTATTTGACATTTGATTGACACTTTTATCATTTGGTTGTTCTAGTTTTATCTCATCATCAAAATATAAACGAATATGAAAAAGCAAACAGTCATTACTTTTGTAATTATAACTAGTCTCATTATTGGAAGTATTAGTGCTTACAATTGGACATCAAAAAGCAGTACAAAGGATACAGTATTAAAAACTACTAGCACCATACCAATTGAAGATCAAAATATGGTGACCAACACTTTTAAAGTTTTTCCGGATTTTATATATGATATTGGTCCGCGATTTTCAGGAATTAAAAAATCGAAAATCAATACGATTACCTCTATTGAAGCGTTTTTAGATGATGAAATCATGTTAGAAATTGCTAAAGTGAAATCAACAAGTATTACCCTTATAGAAAATGAGGAAATGTCTAGCCATAGGGCAAAAGGGCAAAGTAAAATGCTTACCGATGCGCAAATCAACTTATTGAGAAATTCTACTTACTCTACTAATTTTGTAATGCGTGTAGATTATGAAGAAAAACCAAAAACAAATGGACATCAAACTGATAATTATCGAACACCACATCTTACTATTGTTCCAGAATATGAAGCAATATATTCTCATGGTAAAGCTGCTTTAAAATCATTTCTAAAAGAGAGTTGCCAATCGGTTTTAATCAATGTTGATCCAGAACAACTTAAACCAGCTAAGCTGTATTTTACTGTGAATAAAGAAGGAAATATAGAAGAGGTTAGTTTAGATAGAGCTTCAGGCTATCCTGAAGTAGATAAAAAAATGATTGAACTGATTAAAAACACACCAGGTACTTGGCAGCCTGCCAAAAATGATAAAGGCGAACCTGTAGATCAAAAATTGGTAGTATCCTTTGGTTTAATGGGATGTTAGTACAGTTGTATCTTATTATACTACTAAAAATCAAAAAAGACCTATTATCAGGTCTTTTTTTGATTTAAGTTACAACTTTACCAGATCTTAATACGATCGGTTTCAGCTCTATAATTGGCTTCTCCTTCCTTTACATCAAAGGCTTCATAGAATGGTGTAAAGTTCATTAATGGTCCATTAACACGCCACATTGGCGGAGAATGTGGATCATTAGCCACATAGTTACGTAAAAATTCATCACGCATTTTTACACGCCAAATATTAGCTATAGATAAAAAGAAGCGTTGATTAGGTGTATAACCTCCTATTTTAGTAGTGTCTTGTCCTTGTTCAGTAAGTTTAAAAGCATCATATGCAATAGCAATCCCTCCATTATCTGCAGTGTTTTCACCAACAGTTAAAGCTCCTTTTAATTGCACACTATCCAATACTGTAAACGCATCATACTGCTCTACAATTTGATTGGTTTTAGCTTTAAACTTGGTATAATCTTCCTCGGTCCACCAATTAGTTACATTTCCGTTTTTATCATATTGTGCGCCTTGGTCATCAAATGCATGTGTGAATTCGTGACCTATTACCATACCTATGCCTCCATAGTTCAACGCGTCATCTGCATATAAATCGAAATATGGAGATTGAAGGATTCCCGCTGGGAATACGATTTCATTTAATGACGGATTATAATAGGCTGTTACTGTTGATGGTGTAGTGCCCCATTCATCACGATTAGGAGCTTTATTTAATTGTTTTAATTGGTATTCGTAATTATCTCTACGTAAAGCAACTACGTTTTCGAAAAATTGATTTCTATCTATACTAACATCATAGGTTCTCCATACATCAGGATACCCAATTTTTTTGTTTATTGCATGTAATTTATCCTTAGCTTTTATTTTAGTACTATCACTCATCCAATCTAGATTATCAATACGTTTTTCTAGGACTTTCTGAAAATTATTAACTAAATCTAAGGCACGCTTTTTTGCATCTTCATTAAAATAACGTTTCACATAAAGTTGTCCTAAAGCAAAACCAATTTGTTGGTCAACACGACGTACCATCTGTTTATCTCGAGGTTGTTGTTCTGTTTGACCAGATAGTACCTTTGAATACTCAAATGAGGCATCTTGGAAAGGTTTACTCAATATATTATCATGAGATCCTATGGAATTTGCCTTGAGATAAAGTTTCCAATCCTCAATAGGCACAGAAGCTAGCATTGTATTTAGGGCGTCATAATATGCAGGTTGCGCAACATCTATTGAATCTACATTTGCTCCTAAGGTTTCTAATATACCTGGCCAATTAATATTATCATGTTTGCTATCTAAATCTGAAATGAACATTTTATTATAGTTAGCTTTTACATCACGACGTTCAATTCTTGTTTTATGAGATTTGGCCAATTGTTTTTCAATTCCATAAACAATGTCTGCCTGCGCTTTAGCATTAGTATCACCAACCAATTCGAATAATCGTTTTATATATGCTTTATAAGCGTTTTGTATTTGTGCAACTGATGGGTCTTCAATAAAATAATAATCACGATCTGGTAAGCCAAGCCCAGTTTGTGTCATATGAAGGATATTTACAGAACTATTTTTTTGATCAGGAGAAATATAAGGTGCAAACATTGAATAATCACCTGTTTTTAGTTGTGATGTAACAAATTGAGTTAAGGATTCAATGTCTGAAATGGCGTCTATTCGATCCAAAATTGGTTGAATCGGTTTTATACCACGTGCATTAATGCTAGTTGTATCCATACCAGAAGCATAAAAATCTCCAACAAGTTGCTCTACACTTCCTTTTGAATGCTCAGTTTTTGACACGTCTTCCAGAATATTTTTCAGTAATTCTTGCTGTGGAATGTTTAAAAATCGATATGCTCCAACTCCAACTTGATCATCTGCAATCACAGCATTGTCCATCCATGATTTATTAACGTGATTAAAGAAATTATCTCCAGGTTTGATTGAGGAATCGATGCCATCTATAATTATAGGTTTGATATCGATATCATTATTAGCTGTTGCCGTTTCTTTTTTACAAGACATACAAACTAATACTACTAATGCAAAGTAGTGCAATGTTTTCATAATTAAACGTTTTTTGATTTTTCTCAAAGATATGGATTTCATCGTGTTTAATGCAATCCTAATAAATAGCACATTTACAATAATTGAAGTTTTTTACAAATGTAATCTGATTTTTAATTGCTATTAGTTTCAGATTTATTCAGGAATATTTTATATATTTATCCTAAGTAATTCTTTTTTAAAGAGTTATAGTCTTCCTATATATTGCCTTAATAGCTTACAGGGTATCTTTTTATTCAGCATCATTTATGTTTTGATATACTGAATTATTTGTTTTGACTCTTGTATAAAAATTGTTTAAACTTTAATTATAAGCATTATGAGTAATATATATAAACCAGTAGTAAGAGCTGTTAGTGGTGATTATTATGGAGCCGCATTAGTAGGGACTTATTCAACCATTATTGGTTGGACTTTTGATGATGAAGCATTGCGAGATGGACTTCATGGTTTTGGGATTAAACGCATTTCTATAAATCCAGAAACCGATGAAATTATGAGTATTAAGTGGCTTGGTGGTTATAAGCGATTCAAGGCAACAGATACAGGCAAAGTAGAAGATGTTAGCTCTCTAGAGGCTCCATTTCAAAGATTTAGATGGAGCGATTATTCTCTTAAGCCTCACCGAAAATATACTTATGAAGTGTATCCATTACGAGGAACACCTGAAAATTTAACCCGAAATGAAGCTCCTTTAATTTTTAAAATTAGACCAACACAAGAAGTAGAAAACAAACTTGGTGTATATGTCAATAGAGGTGTCACTTCCTCTATGGCATATTTAAGCCGTTTTAAAAACAAAGCACCAAAAGATATTGGAAAAAATGCTTACCAATGGTTATCTCGTGGTTTAAAGGAATCTTTATTAGACTTCATAGCCCAAGCTAAATCTGGTGATGCATTGCATTGTATTATATATGAATTTCATGATAATGAAATTGCCCAAGCATTTTTAAAAGCAGAAGCTAAAGGTGTAGTGGTCAAAATTATTCATGATGCCAAGGCTGGTAAACATTCGACAGAAAAGACAGAAAAGGTAATCCATGACAACCAAATGGAACATTTGACAATACCAAGGGATAAAGTTAATATTAGTCATAACAAAGTAGTTATTCTTATCCGAAATCAGAAACCAAAGAAAGTATGGACTGCATCTGCTAATTTTAGCGAGAATGCATTTAATTTTCAAACTAATGCCGCAATCATGATTGATAATTCTGATGTTGCAGAACATTATGAAGCTTTTTTTAAAATACTAAAGCCTAACCCTACAAAAAAGTACACTAAAATTGCTAATAGATCACATATGGATACCATTAATGCGATTCAAGGTAGATATGCCGCAAAGACCTTCTTCTCTCCTATTTCGAAGAAAGATATTTTAATCACGGCCTGCGATCTTATTTTGAATGCAAAATCGATGGTTTTAATTAGTGCTCCTTTTGGAATGGATAAGCGATTAGTTGAAGCTATGGGAGCAAATGATGATGCCATCATCGAGTATGGCATAGTTAATAGTACAGCAAAACGAAGAATCAATGGATTGCATCATAAAAACACTAGGTTTTTCACACCAAATCGCTTAAAGACTTATATGGGACGAACTTGGGACGCGAAAGCATTTGGAGCACATAAAATACACACTAAAATTATTATAGTTGATCCTTATGGTGACAATCCAAAAGTGTTTTTTGGTTCTGCTAATTTCTCTGAAGCTTCCTGTTCTGATAACGATGAAAACGCAATGCTAATTCTTAATGACAAACGTTTGGCAGCTATTATGACAGTTGAATTTATGAGGATGTATGACCATTATAAATCGAGATATTATATCAGACGAACAGAAGATGAGAATAAGAAAATCAAAAAGCAGAACAAGGAACGATTGCTTCAAGGTTTAGAACCTAAAGCTTTAAAAACAATCCCAATACACTTGTCTGATGATTTTTCCTGGAGTAGAACATCCTACTCGCCTACACCTTTTAGTCATAAATTTCAAGACAGAATTGTGTTTTCGGGGCAATAATTATCTTAAAGTCATATTGTTAATATTATTTGTAAGATTCTAACAACAAATTAACATTTTGGACGTTTAAATTTTTTAAATTCGTCAATCAAAAATTAGCAGTATTTATTTCGGTAAAATGAAATTAATTAGTTCATCCCTTCTCACTTTATGTTGCTTTTTTGGGCTTTCTGCTCAAAAAGAAACTCAACTCAATGTTGATATTTCAGATTTTAAAATTGAAGTCGTAAAAGATTCTGTTACGCCAAATGTAACAATTGAAAAAGATAGTATTAAACCTATCGATATTAAAGCTGAATATTGGGATCACGCTGTTTATAATCCTTATAAAAATGTAGAAGTTAAATTTCCGCTGAAACTAAACTTTAAAGAAAAGAACTATAGTTCTCCTATTAGCAAAGACAAGGTTATTACCTCAAGATATGGTTGGCGAAGAGGTCGAGCCCACAGAGGTATTGATATCGATTTGGTAACGGGTGATAGTTTGTTCGCTATGTTTGATGGTGTTGTTCGAATGTCTCGTTACAGCAGAGGTCATGGAAAAACCGTTGTCGTGAGACATTATAATGGTTTAGAAACAGTTTATGCGCATCTTTCGGCTTACGGTGTTAAAGAAAATGATAGTGTGTTTAAAGGACAATACCTAGGTAAAGGTGGTGTTTCAGGTAATGCTAGAGGAAGTCACTTGCATTTAGTTGTTAATTATAAAGGGGTTTCTATTAACCCTGAATACTTATTTAATTTTGACGAGACTAATGCAATTAGAGCTGAAGAAATATGGATTACTAAAACGTGGACACGTCCAATTGCTCATAATTCGAAGAGACAAAGTAAGTTGAACCTATTGCTTTCAGAAGAAGATGCAATTGCTAGTTTAATTAAGCAGAAATCCATTTATGTAGTTAAGCGAGGTGATACACTTTCGCGCATCTCGAAGCGTAATAATGTATCAATAGCGTCCATTTGTAAGACCAATACAATTAGTAGAAATTCGGTGTTAAAAATTGGTCAAAAATTAGTAATAGAGAAATAATATCTATTAGTATTTAAAAATATAGACGTATTATTTAGTTGCTTCACTACCTGAATTTAAAATAATATCTTTTTCTACAACTAATAAACCTTCTACCTTTTTAGGTTTAAGAATTCTTGTAGGATCTCCTTTTTTTGCCATTCGCTTTCTACACAGTTTAGATAATAAAGGATCATCATCAAAAAGGAAACTTGCGATATCATATTCAGGTTTTGAAGGTTCTTTTATTGAAGGAAACAATTGTTGTAGTTGATTGTAGCGTCTATCATTACCCGGAACAAACGTAAAAAAGGTATACTTTCCGTTGGCATCAGTTTTAATCCATGCTCTATGATGAACATAACGCTTGTCTTTAGTATCTCTTAAATCGAAATCACCATCCTCGTCAGCTTGCTCTATATAAAGAATTACGTCTTTAGCTGGAGTTATACCATCGCTTTCATAAATAGTACCAGAAATTTTAAGTTTGTTTGTTTTAGCATTTAAGTCTGGTATACTATCTGTATTATTGAGTTGCGTTTCGCTATAATCATAAATAGGATGATTACTTAAATCATCTTGAGCATTAACTAAGATATTGCCAGAAAAAAAGAAGGTGAAAGACAGTATTGCTATTAAACATTTCATGGGTTAAGTATTATAGATTTATTCAAAATTGAGGCATAAAATCCATAACACCTTAAAAATCATATGAATGCATATTTTTTTGCGACGAAATGAATATATACGCAAAATTTACCGATGAAATGAGACAATTATTTAAAGTAATAATCGAGATCTAAGTGTTTATTAAGTCACTTTTAAAGTCATCAAAATTGAAATCTTTATTAAATGAAATGACTTTTATAATCGAAATTTGAAAATTCAACTCATTTTTTAAATAGCAGTATTTTGATGAAAAAATGATGAAAAAGAGCAATAATAAAACTCAAAATATTGAAAAAATCACAAAAGTATTTCGTCGTATAAATTTGCATTTTATCCAATAAATAAGCGGTTTATCCAAGAAATATGCATTTCATGCGATAAAAAAGTTTGTAAAAAAAGTCGGAATAATGTTGTTTTTTTTAATAAAATGTATAGATTTGCTTGTCCTAGATTAACTAAAAAAACTAAAAATGAAGACAAAACCTACTCTATTAAGCGTCATTTTACTTCTGATGATTACTATCGGATATGCGCAAAAAAAGAACGCTCAAGTTAATATAATTAGTGGTAAAGTAAATATCTCTAAATATCATAGTCATGATGATTTAAATAGAATGACTAAAGGTGAATTATTAAATTTATATATAGAGCGTATTGAAGTTATAGTAAATATTCTTCCAAATATCGCGTTTGCAACAAAGCCTGGAGTAACAATGTCCTCTTTGGGTATTCCAGAAACTAAGGAAAACAAAAAAGCCTTAGAAGCGAATAAAGAAGCATCTGTTGAATATTTTGATAGCACTGTAGAATTTCAAAAATCTATTCTACCCTATTCTGATACACGAGATCTTATTGCTGCTATTTTGTTTTACGAAGAAACACTCAAATCATTACATACATATAATGATTACAAAACGGATTAGTCTATTTTTACTTATATTTAATTTGAATTAAACCTCGGCTATTTTTGCTGAGGTTTTTTTATAACTTCTCTTTTTTTATAAGCGTTTGATATCATGGCAGTTAAATAATTGACAGAACAAAACGTATTGATAATTAATAATTGTAAGAAAATACATATAAACTAGTGTAGAAAGTGCATTTCGTCGATATTATTTGCATTTCATGTATAAAGTACTTATGTTTGATACTTATATTTTAGTACCCCAAATCTAAATTAATGAATTTAACCGCGATGAAAAAAATTACTCTTATTACAATTGCCTTTATTTTAGTTTACGGCAATGTGTTCTCTCAGCAAGAAAAAGGAATAATCGGTTATAATAACTGGCTTAATCCTTGGACCGAATTCAAACCTAATAAAGTTGAATACGGAGCACCTACTCAAATTTTAAGTGGCAACATCACAAAAAATAAAAAATTATATAAACGAGATATTTATCTTTTACTCGGAGATGTATTTGTAACAGATAGCACTACCCTTACTATCGAGCCTGGAACTGTTATAATTGGAGATTTTAAAACTAAAGGATCTCTTACAATTAGTAACGGATCAAAAATTATTGCAGATGGAACTCATACAGATCCAATCATATTTACATCTAGTAGAAGTGTTAAAAAGCCAGGTGATTGGGGAGGACTTTTTATTCTCGGCAATGCACCTACTAATAAGTTTGGTAATGAATCTTCTATAAATTACGGCTTAGAAACAAAAAAAGCCAATAGTATTAGCTATGGTGGCAATAATCCAGATAGTTACTCAGGTATTCTTCGATATGTTCGCATTGAATATGCTGGAAAACGAACTAAGAATTTCGGATATTTTAATGGTCTTACCCTTGCTGGTGTAGGTCACCAAACACTAATAGAGAATGTTATGGTTAGCTATTGTGAAGGAAATTCATTTAATATTATGGGAGGAAATATCATTCTTGATAAAATGGTGTCATACAAATCTAGTGGAAATGATTACGAATTTAATTATGGTGCGCAATGCAAAATAAATAATTCATTAGCAATTAGATCACCTTATGTATCAGGAGCTGATAAGTCTAGATGTATGTATGTGTCAGATTATGACATTAAAGATGAAGCAGATTTTTCTAAAAAACAAACATCGATTAAAGCTGAAAACTTAACCTTGATAAACATTAGCGATGACTTACAACAAGACATTAAAATAGGTTTGGTAAATGAAGCTATATATATTGGTGCAGACACTTCGTTTGAAATAGATAAGAGTGTGATATCTGGGTTTAATCCTGCAGTAATTTTTGATTATAACATCAAAATAAATAGCGAAAATCTAAATAAGATAAGCTTCACTAGAACTTATTTTAATAATTGTAAGGGTAATATTTTTGTCGAAAATATTACAAATAATGAAGACTTAGAAAATTGGTATGGTAATAGAGCATTTAACAATGTTTACTCTAAAGGACCAGATTCTGAAACCTTTATAGATGCAAAAAGCTCAAAACGTCCAGACTATAGATTACAAATTAACAGAATTATAGCAGCCAACGATGATATTGATGATAACGATTAATGCTAATTGTTATCTTCAATATTAAAAGTATAATCTTAAAATAACAAAATCAGCTTATAGGATAAACAATTACGCCCCAAACTAAATGTACTACAAAAAATCCTCATATAAATTCCTTCTCGGACTTTGTTTTCTTGTTTTTATAATGCAAAACAATGTAAACGCCCAAATAGTTATTGGTACACCAAGCTTAGGGTTTAGTCAAGCTTGTGCTAGTGAGTCATTTAATACTTATAGCACGACTTTTGTATTTTCTCCAGAGAGTGGATTAAACGCCTCTAACCAATTCTCTATTGAATTGTCTGATGCCGATGGTGATTTTTCAAATGCTACAGTAGTATTTACATCTACTCCGGGAGAAGTAACAGTTTCACCTGCAACACTTGATTTTTCTATTCCGCAAACTACAGCTGGTGAAAACTATCGTATTAGAATTAAAAGTAGCTCGCCTGCTGCAACAAGCTCAAACTCGGCATCTTTTGCCGCATATTTTAAGCTACAAGACGAACCATTTACAATTAATAATTTAGTATCGACTGGTGCTTATTGTACAGGTGGAAGTTATTTGCTTACAATAGATAATCCAGGTTCTGGATCAAATGATTCTCCCCTCAATTACCCGTCTTTAACATTTAATTGGTATAAAGAAACTGGACCTACAACGTCTATTTTTATTGCTGAAGGAGCTTCTCTAACTGTAAGTGCCGAAGGCACATACTTTGTAGAAACAAATTACGGTACTTGTACTTCTAATTCATTTTCAAACCGAGTAACTATAAGCGAAGTGTCTTCTGGTGAAGCCAATGCAGAAATAGCTTCAAGTTTAGGGAACCCATTTTGCCCAGAACAAGGTTTAACAACCTTAAGTACTATTGGTGGTAATAGCTATCAATGGTTTAAGGATGGAGTTATAATTCCAGAAGCTACAAATCAAATGTATCAAACTAATGAATCTGGTATGTATGCAGTTCAAGTAGACTTAGGAGATTGCTCTGCTTCAGGATCAATAGAATTAGAAAGTGAATTGTTCACAGGATCTATTAATGTTGCTGAAACGAATACTATCGAAGATGGTGAATCATTATATGTTGAAGTTTCTACTACTGCAATTAGCCCAGAATATCAATGGTATTTAGATGGAACTTTAATTACTGATGCCACTGAAGATAATTACGATGCAACTAACTTCGGAAGTTATAAAATTGTAGTGACAGAAACTACAGGATGCTTGGGCTCAAGAGAATTTCTATTTGAGATTTCAGAAGCCATAGATCAATTTCCTGATGTTGCAAAGATTCCAAATGTTATCAGTCCAAATGGTGATAATATAAATGATACTTGGGTCATTCCAACTCAATATGTTAGCGGTACAAACACACAAGTTATGATAATGACAAATCGCGGAAAAGTGGTGCTAAAAACTAACGATTATTTAAATAATTGGCCAGCAAATGATCTTGGTCTAACCGCTATTAATCAGGTTTTTTATTATGTAATAACTACTGAAAATAACAAAACAAAAAAAGGATCAATAACAATAGTAAAGTAATATGAAAACACGTCTTTTGGTTTTAGTATTATGTATCTGTTCTATACAGATGTTCTATTCTCAAGAAGATGATGGAGTGGTTTCGCTTACCCTACCTGTAAGAAATTCTTTGACCTTTAATCGTTATGCCATTAATCCTACATTTAGTTTTGTTAGAGAGCAAAACAAATATGTAAGTATTTTCAATAAAAGAGAGTGGGTACAATTTGATAATGCACCACTTACCTATTTAGGAAGCTATTCAGGACGATTTGCAGAAAACATTGGTGCTGGTATTGGATTATTTCAACAAAATTATGGTGTGTTAACAACCTTTGGTGGTGTTGTTAACTTTGCATATAACGCAAGATTAGCAAGAGATAGTAATTTAACTTTCGGGTTAAATATTAGTGCATATAAAAGTGGTGTCAATACTGGAAATGTAATTACAAATTTTGATGACCCGTCACTTCAAAATGTTCCTGAGAATTTTTTACTAACAATTAATCCAGGTATTAACTATGGTATCGCATTTTTTGATTTCGGACTCTCAATAAACAATTTGGCGGTATATAATTTTAATACGTCTGAAATGCTACAAGACAATCCAGAGCAAGGGATTCAAGCTCACATCATGTATACTGGATATATGAATTCAAGAGGCTTTTTTGATGAAGCTAAATTTTCTGGTTTGTTGCGATCTGAATTTAGAAAAGATGAAACCATTGTTTCTGCTATAGCCATGCTAACAGTACCAAAAGGTATTTGGGCACAAGTAGGTTATAATTCTGTATTTGGAGCTTCTGGAGGAGTTGGAATTAACATTACACCAGAAATTGCTATTGAATATAATTTTGAAAAAGCAATAGGAGACTTAACCGAATTTGGATCATCACATGATATAACACTTGCTTATAGATTTAAAAATCGTGACCGTTATGATTATAGTAGTGGCGATGAAGTGAGTGGATTACTTTCAGGGAATAATAAGAAAAAGCCAAAAGTTGCAAAAATTTCAAAAGAAAAAGCGGAAGCGAATAGAGCTTCTGCTGCTCAACGAAAAGCTGAAGCAGAAGCTCAAGCTCAAGCTAAGTTATTAGCAGAACAAAAAGCAAAAGCTGAAGCAGAGGCACAGGTTAAGTTATTAGCAGAACAGAAAGCTAAAGCTGAAGCTGAGGCTCAAGCTAAGTTATTAGCTGAACAGAAAGCTAAAGATGAAGCAGAGGCTCAGGCTAAGTTACTAGCAGAACAGAAAGCTAAAGATGAAGCAGAAGCTCAGGCTAAGTTATTAGCAGAACAGAAAGCTAAAGATGAAGCAGAAGCTCAGGCTAAGTTATTAGCAGAACAGAAAGCTAAAGATGAAGCAGAGGCTCAGGCTAAGTTATTAGCAGAACAGAAAGCTAAAGATGAAGCAGAAGCTCAAGCTAAGTTACTAGCTGAACAGAAAGCTAAAGATGAAGCAGAGGCTCAAGCTAAGTTACTAGCAGAACAGAAAGCTAAAGATGAAGCAGAAGCTCAGGCTAAATTATTAGCAGAACAGAAAGCTAAAGCTGAAGCAGAGGCTCAGGCTAAGTTATTAGCAGAACAGAAAGCTAAAGATGAATTAATTACCAATCCTTCTGATGAACTTGGTAAGACCATGTATGCTATAACGCAGCAAACTGAAGATTCTAAAACTACTCAGAGCGATTTATTAAAGAAATTTGATGACATCATTGAAATAAAAGATAAAGACTTGAAGGATTTGAAAGAAGAAAATGACTTAAGTGAACAGGGTATTACTGTTGGTCCAAAGCCTTTTAAGAGTATTACAGAAGAGAATAATAAACTCGCCGGTATAAAGTCAGAATTAGAGAATGTTATCAATTCACGTAATGAAAAGATTAAAGAGTTAAAGGCCTTATATGATGATAAATTTAAGGCAGATACACTTAGAAATGATGAAGTCTTACTATTCTACAAAAAAGCCATTAAACGATTAGAGTCTGAGCAATTAACAGCTCTAGATGCTAAATCAAAATTAGAAACTCGATTAGAAGATATAAAAGTAGCTACAGAGTTTGAAAGAAGACGTCGTATTAAGCGTGCAGCGTTTGATAACGAAGAAGAACGTTATTCACAAGATCGAGCAGCTTTAGAGAATATCAAACAAACAACAACTCTTACAAATTCACCATTAAAAACTGAAGATTTTGATTTTGGTGAAGAACAAAGTGATAATATTCAAATACTTAAGAATGTAAAAAATGTTGATAATGGATATTATTTAATTCTTGCAGTTCATAAAGATGTTGATAAGAGAAATGATTTCGTTAGAAAAGTTGTAGAATCTGGACGAACTGATGTAGACTTTTTCTATGATGTGAATACGAGTAAATACTATATATATTATAAGAAATCAGACAGTATTGAAGCTGCAAATAAAGAGTTAAAAAACAAAGGGAATAGACCATATAATGCAAAAATGTCCCTCGTAAAAATAGAAAATTAAATAAGTAATTAGGCCCATTCTGAAGTTGGAACGCCCCATGAAGACTTCTGAATAAAAAAATTAAGTATCATGAAAAAACCTACGTTTTCAAGAATAGCAATCATAGTCGCAATGATGTGTGTAGGTCTGCAGTTCTACGCACAAAATTATGAACCTTTCACACCAAGATTTAATGAAGATTTAAAAGGAGACATTGTCCTTATAGGTAATAATATTCTTGGTCCAGACAACAATGCGTTTAATGACAATACAATTTATAATCACAATGTTAATATGCAATATATTGACATCGATGGAGATGCGACGACATTTAGTTCATCGAGTGCTGACTTAGAAATTCCAAATCCTAATTGTTACAGGATTATATATGCTGGATTATATTGGGGAGCAGTTAATCCAGGTACAGAGCCAATAACAGATGTAAAATTAAAAGGACCTGTTGGAGGTTATAACGATATTCAAGGAACCATAATTTATGATGCTAATGGCACAACAGTAGATGGTGGTGATAGTTTTTCATATGCCTGCTTTGCTGATGTTACAGATATCGTAACAGCTTTTGGCCCTGGTGTTGACCTAGGAACATACACTGTTGCAAATGTGTCTTCTGGATTAGGAGAAACGTCAACGTTTGATCCATTTAATGGTACAGGGCAATCGGCTGGATGGTCATTATTTATTGTTTATGAAGACCCTACACTTCCAGGTAAATCTATTACGAGCTTTGATGGTTTTAGCGCAATAAGCGTCCCAGGAAACAATACAACCTTAGATATTCCTGTTGACGGATTTAGAACTGTTCCTGCTCCTGCTCCAGTTAGAGCAAATTTTGCTTTTGCAACATTGGAAGGAGATAGTCCAATATTAGGTGATCGTTTACGTCTTAATGGGGTAAGTTTATCGACCGTAGATCGTCCTGTGACTAACTTTTTTAATAGTTCTGTTACGCGATTAGATGCTACTCCTGTAGATAATAGAAACCCGAATAGTACAAATACTTTAGGATTTGATACAGGAACCATTGCGATACCAAACCCAGGAAACTCTGTAATTGCTAATGATGCAACTTCAGGAACGATACGATTAGAAACAAGTGGAGATACCTACTTTCCATATTTCTTCGCATTTGCTGTTGAAATTATAGAACCAAATATTGTATTAACAAAAATTGTTGAAGATGATGCTGGAAATAATATTGGTGGGCAAACAGTTGATTTAGGAGCTTCTTTAAATTATGTTATTGGATTTCAGAATACAGGAAACGATAATGCTACTAATTTTCAAATTAGAGACGTGCTTCCTGTTAATATTATTTTCAATTATCCAGATGATTTAATTTTGCCTCCAGGCGTTACTGTTGCTAGTTATGATCCAGTAACACGTGAACTTATCTTTAATATTGATAATTCACTTGTAGAAGAAAATGATCCTGTATATGAGATTCGCATTGAAGTACAAGTTGTTGACACCTGTAGTGATCTCGCTGATGCTTGTTCTAATATTATTAATAATCAAGCTTTTGCAACCTATAACGGATTTTATAATCCAAATTTTCAAATTACTGATGATCCAAGTTTAAATAGTAACACAGGTTGCTTATTATCTCCTCAAGCCACCAACTTTTTAGCAGATTTAGATTGTGAGTTCACAGAAGATATTGTGCTTTGCGGTGATAGTGTTGACCTTACTGCAGCAGATGGTTATGATTCATATACTTGGTCTACAAGTCCAACAGGAACACCAGTAATTGGTAATACACAAACCATAACTGTTACGGCTACCGGAACTTACTATTCTTTTAATAATGCCATTGCTCCTTGCCAATCAATTGTTCAAGAGTATGTAGTTGAAGTATTTGGTGGTGATATTGAGAATCCAGTAATTCCTTATGCAGATGAAGTTGTGACTTGCCCGAATGATGGAAAGCTTCTACCTAATATCTTCTTATGTGGTGAAAATGATTCAAGATTTATTGAAACCAATATTTCTGGTGCCTCATCTATTATTTGGGAGCAATTAGACGAGTCTAGTTGTCCCGCTGTAGCAGATCCAGATTGCGCTAACGAAGATGATACTTGTACGTGGAATGAAGTGGCTACAGGTCCAGATTATTTGGCAAATACTTCAGGACAATTCAGATTAACAATTAACTATGAAGGTGGCTGTTTTGTTCAGTTTTATTTCAATGTGTATCAAAATTTATTAAACGCAAGTGTAATTGCAACAGATATCATCTGTACAACACCAGGAAGTATTACAGTAAATGATGTCCCTTCTGGATATGAGTATAGTTTAGATGACATTAACTACCAAGCAAGTAATGTATTTACTGTGAATACTCCAGGAACTTACACAGTATACATCAGACAAATTGGTGTACCAACAAATCCTTGTGTATTTACCATTCCTGATGTATTGATAAGAGATAGAGATTTCAGTGTATCCACTACAATACTACAACCCTTATGTCACGGTGACAAAGGTAGTATCCAGTTAGCAGCTAATGATGTCGACCCACAATATTCATTTGAACTGTTTAGTGGCGGAACACTTGTTAATAGTGTTGGGCCAATAGTAGATAATACATATACATTTTCAAACTTAAACCCTGGTACTTATACTGCGACCGTAGAGACAGAAAATGGCTGTACTTATACTGAAGACATTGAAATTGTTGAGCCTCCACTGCTAACAGTAACAGCAGCAATTACAATTCCTTTAACTTGTAATGATGGTGAAATTACGGTATACCCTGAAGGAGGAACACCACCTTACTTCTATTTTGTTAATGGATCTACAGATTTTCAAACTGTACCAGAAATTGTTGTAACTGCACCAGGAACTTATGACATTACAGTTGTAGATTCTAATAATTGTAGTGCTAGTACTTCAATAAGTATAGATGCCATACCTGAGCCTGAGTTTACTGTTGATACTACAGATATACTTTGTACTGGAGATGGTGGATCTATTTCCATAAATGTGACGACTACAAACGGCTACAGCATAATGTATAGTATTGATGATGGAGTAACATTTTCTAATTCGTCAGTATTTACTGGACTTACTCAAGGTGACTACGATGTTGTTCTTCAATATTCGGCTGGTTCATCTGTTTGCCTTACAGATCCACAAACGGTGACCATTAATGAAAATGATGCCATTTCAGGAACAGCAGAACTGACGGCACCATACACATGTAACTCAACAGGAACAATTACTGTAACTAATGTTACTGGTGGAGATGCTCCATATGAATATAGTATTGATGGTGTCAATTTTCAATCTAGTAATACCTTTACAGGACTTACTACTGGTACTTATATAGTAACCATAAAAGATGCAAATGATTGTACAATAATCACTAATGAAATTACAATAGAAGCTTTAAACCCACCAACAGACTTAGCTTTTGATAATACACCAATAACCTGTCCGTCAAATACAACAACAGTTACAATTACAAATGTAACAGGAGGAACAGGTGTATTAGAATATCAAATCATTGCCCCAGCTGCTAATGCAACTGCATATCAAACATCTAATATGTTTGCAGGTTTAGAACCAGGTACTTATACGTTTCAAGTACGAGATGAAAACGATTGTATTTATAACGAATCCTATACAATTGCTCCAATACCTACACCTACAGTAAATGTTGTTTTAACAGCCGATTTAAATTGTACTGCATCACCAGATGCAATATTAACAGGTACAATAACAGGCACAGCTCCTTTCACTTATGCAGTATCTATCAACGGTGGAGCATATTCATCTTTAGGTGCTACTGGAACACCATTTACCTATTCGGCTGCTACTGATGGAACATATCAATTTGAAATTACAGATGCGAATGGGTGTATTGCAGAATCAAGTGTGATTACTGTAAATCCAATTTCATTACCAGTTTTAAGTGTTGTAGCACAAACACAACCAATCTTATGCCATGGCGATTCAAATGGTGCTATTGATATTACTATAGATACTTCAGTTGGTACGCCACCATTTGTGATTAATGTGAATAATGATACTTCTGGAGTGGATTACGGTACACAAACATCTGGATTGCCTGCTGGTACATATACTGTAACTTTAACAGATGCTAATTCATGTGAAGATACCGAAACAGTTATCATAAGTGAACCTGATCCAATAATTGTAGATTTTACTACAGTAGATATCACATGTACAGCTGGTGGTGTATCTCAAGGATCTATTATTATAAATTCAGTAACTGGAGGAACAGCACCTTATAATTATTTTGTTACAGGAACAAATGGATATTCTAACTCAGAGCTAAATGCTACTGGATCTGCATCTGTGAGTTTTGATGTGGTTGATTTTGGATTATATCAAATAAATGTCGTAGATGCCAATGGATGTTCTGTATTAAATCAGGATGTTCTTGTGGCCTCTCCTCCTACAGATTTAGATATTTCAGTCACGTCAACTGTAGATTGTCTTTTAGGTGGCGAAGCAGTAGTGAGTGTTGGCTCAACATTAACAAGTACTGGACCATTTTATTTTGCAATTTATCAAGGGTTTATTCCGCCTCCACCTCCTCCATTAGGTGGTATTTGGGTTCCTGAAGACTCAGTAGGAAGCATGTCGGCAACATTTACTGGGTTAACACCTGGTGTAACATATACTTTTATTGTATATGATGAATCAACATTATGTAGTTACTACGAACAAGCTCCTACTCCAATACCAACAAATTCAAACTTAACTTTGAGTGCTGTAAGTTCAAACAATATTACATGTACGGGAAGTGCAGATGGAAATGTCTCTTTTACAATAAATAGCCCTTATGGTGTTGCAACAACTGTAAATTATGAAGTTTTTGATGCCTTAAGTTTAGTTTCAACTGGCATAACAGGATCTGGAAGTGTACCAGCTGGAGGTGTATTAACAATTAACAATTTAGGGCCACTAGCATTTGGAAACTATTTTGTATCTATTACAGAAACTTCAGGACCAAATGATGGCTGTGGTGTGATTACTGCTCCATTTAACATTACAGAATCTGCTATTGCCTTAGACTTGTCAGTATCTATAGATCAAAACGCAAATTGTAATGCCAATTCAGGTATTATTAGTGCCATTGGAGAAAATGGTACAGCTCCCTATGAATATCAAATTACAACAACACCAACAGCACCATTAGCATCAGATGCTGGATGGAATGCTTCAAGTGTATTTAATGTTGATTCCGGTAATTATTATGTACATGTTAAAGATGCATATGATTGTATTGTGACAAGTCCTGTTATTATTTTACCGCTAGATTCAACACCTGTAATTTCAGCCATAGCCACAAACCTTTGTACTGTTTCCGAAGGGGACTTTGAAATTGATGTGACTTTAGATACAGCTGGTATAGCTCCTTATAGCTATAGTATTAATGGTGGTGCATTTCAAACACAAACTGCTCCATTTACAATATCAAACTTATTTTCTGGAACACATACTATTGAAATACAGGATGCAAATGGTTGTGGAAATGTTGTTTCAGTTGATATTCCTGCTCCAATTGGAATAACTCCAGAGGTAACTACAAACCCAACATGTAATGATGATGATGGTGTAATTACTATTACAGGCTCAGGTGGATCAGGATCATATACATACAGTATAAACCCAAGTCCAGTATCTGTGAGTTTAACTGCAAATGTATTCTCAGGTGTGCCATCTGGAATATATACTATAACAATAACAGATACTGTGACTTCTTGTACTGAAGAAGTAACTATATCATTACCAGAAGCTACACCTCCAACTTTTTCAACAAGTGCAACAAATGTAACGTGTTTTGGAGATAATACAGGTACATTTGACATTGATGTTAATGGGTATTCTGGAACGTATACATACGAAGTATTTGATAATTTTGGAGCATCGGTTACAGGTCTAGTTAATGCAGATACATCAACAAATCCATTAACGGTATCTGGAATGACAGCGGGAACATTCACAGTAGTTATTAATGAAACGCAAAGTCCATTTTGCTCTGCAACTGGAACAGTAGTTATAAGCTCTCCTTCTGAAGCCTTAACACTTGTTGCTTCAGAAACTTCTAATGTAACTTGTGATAACAATCAAGGAACAATAACTGCAATTGCTAGTGGTGGTTGGGGAGGTTATGAATATGAATTAACTGGAGATGCTTCAGTACCGTATTCACCAAATGGAGTGTTTACAGACCTTTCTGCAGGAAACTATACGATTAATGTTATTGATTCTGAAGGCTGTATTGCTACAACCAATGTAACACTTGTAGAGCCAAATCCAATTGATGCCACATTTACACCAAGCACTTCTATTTTAGCGTGTTTTGGTGATCAAGATGCTTCAATAACCGTAACGAATGTTACTGGAGGAGTTGGAACAGAGTATGTATATACTTTAAATACAATTTTACCAACACCAAGTACTTCTGGTCCTCAAACCTCTAATGTATTTAATAACCTAGGAGCTGGTACCTATTCGGTTTCTATTTCTGACGGAAATGAATGTATTACAACATCTGTAGATATCGTTATTACTGAGCCAACACCTATTGAAGCAAGCTTAGTGGTAAATTCTACTCAAACTTGTACTATAGAATCAACATTAACTTTAAGTGCTTTTGGTGGGACTGGAACATATACCTATAGTGCAGATAGCTCATTTACAACTGTTTTAGGGTCGTTTGCAGTATCTACATCATTTTCTGTAGCTCCTGGGACATATATGTATTATGTGAGAGATGCCAATGGCTGTATCGCTGAAGTGTCAAACGACATTGCTATTGACCCATTACCAGAACTGATTCTTAATTTACAATCAACCAATCCAACCATTAACTGTAATGGAGATAATAATGGAACTATAGTTGCCGATGCTCAAGGTGGCTTAGGAAATTATATTTACACCTTACAAGATACTAGTGGCGCAACAATTCCTGCAACACAAGATAGTCCAGGTGTATTCACAGAACTAGTCGCTGGAACATATGTTGTTTATGTTGAAAGTGGAGATTGTGATGCAACATCTGCTCCAATAACAATTACTCAGCCTGATGCACCTTTAGAGGTAGATTTTGTAGTCAATGACGTGACTTGTAGTGGAAATAATGATGGTATTTTGGAAATTAATGCTACAGGTGGAACAGGCATCATTAAGTATGCAATTTCTCCTCAATTAGATCAATTTTTCGAAACGAATGTATTTGAAAACTTAGCACCTGGATCATACGATGTGATTGTGCAAGATGTTTTAGGTTGTTATGTGACTTTCGATTTTACAATAAACGATCCTGTACAAGTCATTTTAACTATTGTTGCAGATTCTTTATTTGAGGAAACTTGTGAAGGTGAAGGAAATGGAGAGTTTAGTGTAGATATTTCAGGAGGAACTTTGCCTTATGATGTAAGTTTAGACAATTATGATGGCCCCTACACTACTGGAGCAGTTGGACAAACGATCTTCGATTTTACTGGATTAGGAGGTGGTGACCACATTGTTTATGTGCGCGATGCTCAAGGTTGTGAATCACAATGGAATATTACATTCCCAGAATCTGTAAATATCGACCCTGTTGTAGAGATTGAATATTTGTGTGTTGACAATACTCTAACGAATACAGTAACAGTTAATGTTGATGAAAGTATAACAGATTTAACTCAATTAGACTATTCTTTAGATGGAGGACCTTACCAGTTGAGCAATGTCTTTACAGATGTATTACCTGGAGCTGATCATTATATCGATGTGAGACATACTAATGGCTGTATTCAAACCACAGACCTATTTGATATTGAAGATTATCAACCATTATCATTAATGCTCACAGAAGGTGATGAACCAGGTCAAATAATCGCGACAGCAACTGGAGGAACTGGTATTTATGAGTTTACTCTTAATGGAGAAAATTATGGTACTACAAATGTATTTGTGGTTACTGAAGAAGGTACATATACTGTTGTTGTAACAGACAGTGCTGGCTGTATTGCAGAAGCAATGATTGAGATCGAAATTGAAGGACCATGTATTCCAGATTACTTTACACCTAATGGTGATGGTGTAGCTGATGGATGGACTGTTGGTTGTGCCGAGGATTATCCAAATTTAACTTTTGACATTTTCGATCGATATGGACGAAAAGTAGCAACTTACCGAGTAGGTGAATATTGGGATGGTAAGTATAATGGAACTGAGCTTCCAACTGGGGATTACTGGTATGTCGTTAGACCTAACAGTGCATTATTAAATAGGGAGTATGTTGGACATTTTACCCTCTACAGGTAATAACCTAAAAAACTAAACTAATGAAAAAATTATCAATATATATACTTTTAATTTTTAGTTCTTTGACATATGGTCAAGAATTGAATCTTCCAGCTTGGACCCAATATTTAGCCGATAATGATTTTATCATCTCTCCTACTTATGCCGGAATTGGTGATAATTTTAAAGTGCGTGCCAATGGATTAACACAATGGGTTGGAATCAAAAATGCTCCAGACAATCAAGCTTTATATGCCGATTTCAGAATTGCAAATCAATCTGGTGTAGGTGTATCCATGTATAATGACAGAAATGGAAACACACGTCAGAAAGGCATTAAATTTTCGTTCGCGCACCATATCATTTTAGATTATAAGTCAAAGCAATACTTGTCTTTTGGATTATCTTACAATGTCAATAGTTTTAGAATTGATATTGAAAACTTTCAGCCTACTGAAGATATGCCCATAATAGATCCTGCAATTGATGGAGACCGTTCTCGATCAAATAATAATTTTGATGTAGGGTTCCTATACAGATGGAATCGATTCTATTTTAGCTTAAATGCCAATAACATCTTAGATAAAGATATTGATGACTTTACAGGATTAGAACCAAGTCAATTACTAAACTATCAAGCCTATGCAGGATATATTATTGCCAGTAAAGGCAATAAAAATGTAGAGTTCGAGCCTTCAATTTTCTACCAACGCTTTGATAGTGACGATCGTTCAGCAACAGATCTTAACTTTAAATACAGAAAGTTTAATCGTGATGGAGATTATTATTGGGTTGGAGCCTCTTATCGTTTTTTAAATGATCAATTTTTAAAGCCTCTTAATTTTGGGCCTATGGCTGGTGTTATGAAAAATAGACTATACTTTGCCTATTCATATCAGTTAACTTTTAATGATTTATCAAGTTTTAATTCTGGAACACATAGTATTACTATAGGGCTAGATTTCTTGTCTGGCATTAGTAATTGTGCTTGTACTAAAGGAACGAGTTATAGAAAGTATAAAAACAATGGTAACAATCGAAACTAAATACTAATTGACTTCTAATTTATAACCTACACCATGGACATTTGTAAGTTTAATTGAGTCATCTTCTTTTAATTTCTTTCGTAATTTAGAAATATAAGTATCTAAACTACGCCCAACAATAACACCATTATCTTCCCATACTTTCTTGGTAAGTTCATCTCGTTTTATGACTTGATTCGGACTAGCTACAAAAAGCTCCAAGAGTTCGCATTCTTTTTTAGAAAGATTGATTTCTGTAGCAGCTTTAACCAATTTGTTTTGCTCTGGATAAAACTGAAAACTTCCAATTTCAGAATAACTTGTGTTTTTTTCTTCGGAAAGTTCAACCTTTGCTTTCTCTTTAAAATAGTAAATAATAAAAAACATAAAACCTATCGCCGCTATAATTGCAAGCGGGTGTCGACTTAAGACATTAGACTTAGGGTTCAAAAAAGATACTGTTACTATATAACACGCTTCTGGTAAATAACGTCCCGCGCAAGGAATAATAGTACGCTCCTCTTCTACATTCATTTCGTAACTGTAGGCAACTTCATCATCAAAACATTGGGTCACTTCGACACGATAATTTGACGCAATAGAAGCTCTGTGGAAACTACTATCAATAACGGTAACCAATTCATTAGGTTCAAATGCTAATACATTTTGAAATGATAGTTGATAATGTCCTTGCTCCTTTTCAATAATTGGCAATATGATAGATGTAGAATCTTTCTGTTTGAGTAAAAGTTGATTACCAGCTTCGCGAAGCGCAATTTTTATTATGCCAGAATCATCATCCGCATTGCTTGAACAGGATATAAACCCTATCATTATTAGCAAAGTAAATGCACTACAAATAAGATAAAAGT
Source organism: Psychroserpens citreus (assembly GCF_055686305.1). NCBI lineage: Bacteria > Pseudomonadati > Bacteroidota > Flavobacteriia > Flavobacteriales > Flavobacteriaceae > Psychroserpens > Psychroserpens citreus. The sequence continues at coordinate 3,168,602 of NZ_CM145999.1, read as the reverse complement.
GTTGCTTTTCCATAATTTGATGTAAATAACATAATATTTCATGACTTTTTACAAGTATTGACACTTCTTTTACATTTTTTTGACATTTTTCACCTGAGCTGCATCTAGTTTTACCACACAATTAAAAAACAATAGATATGAAAGCACACTTATTATTAATTACCATAGCATTATTTACAATCTCCAATTCTTTAGCTCAAGACAATCTCAATATTGATATTGGAAATAGCGAGATCAAATGGTATGGAGAATATACATTTTATTTTGGAGGTCACAACGGTACAATTAGTTTTAAAGAAGGATATTTTATAAAAAGTGGAGATGTTATTACTGGTGGACAATTTATAATTGATATGAATTCTATTATTTGTGAAGATATTAAAAAGGCTGATGCTAATAAGGGGTTAGTTGATCATCTAAAAGATCCAGATTTTTTTAATGTTGCAAAATTTCCAACAGCATTATTAAATATAACTGAAGTAAAATATCACGATAGTACTCGTATGGAGGTTCTTGCAGATTTAACAATTAAAGGCATAACAAAACCAATTTCTTTTCAAGCTGAAGTAGATTTTGAAAAACAACAAATGATTGCAAAATTTAAAATAGATCGCATGAAATGGGATGTGAGTTATAATAGCAAAATACGAGATGGAGCCATTTCTGATGGTATAGGCTTTGAAGTCACTTTAAGTTTGTAAATTTATAAGATGAAAACATTTGTATTAACTCTATTCTGTTTTTTGGGTTCGCTTTTAATGTTCTCGCAAGATGAAGATATACTGGGTGTATTGGAATCGGATACAACTTGGTTAAAAGAGATTATTAAATTCCCGATTAGCTTTGCTACTGAAATCAAATATACAGGCTATGAAGATTTGCGATTTACCAAAGAATGGCGTAATCAAAACAGTGAGGATTTTTGGTGCTATATGTTTGTATGGCATGTAGATGGTATTCAAAAACCAACAGCTACAGATTTAGAACAACAACTTAAATTCTATTACAATGGCCTAATGGCTGCTGTTAACAAAAAGAAAGATTTTGAGGTTCCTAATACTAAAGTAAATTTTATAAAAACTGACGATAAGGAAGCAGATTTTTTAGGTAGAGTTTATATGTATGATTCATTTAGTAGTGAAGGCATGATTACTTTAAATGTACAAGTAAAATCTTATTATTGTAAAATTAACAATACCACAAATATTGTATTTGAATTATCTCCACAAGGCTTTGTTCATGAAATTTGGGAGCGATTTAAAACAATAAAAATCAAAAATGATATTTGTGATAAATAAATAATATGCCAAACATACCATGCCCTAAATGTCAAACTAAAATAGAGTTTGAATTTAATGAAGTAATTAACGGAAAATCATTCATCTGTAATTCGTGCAAAACTGAAATTACAATGACTTATGAGGATAATAAACAAACCTTAGCAAGAGCTGAAAAAAAACTAAATATACTAAAGAGAGATTTAGATATTAATTAAGAATGGCTGCAAAGTTTTTTATAATATTATCTATTCAGAAACTTTAATTACATTCCCAGTATAACGAATCGGAAACCGTTTTGCCCCTTTTAACAACATGTCGCTTTTAAGAGACGGATAAAGTTGAATAGTGACATCATAATTTTCATTATTACTTTGCGCATCAAATGAAATTGTATAACTATTATCTGTATTTTTTACAGCTGTATAATTTTTAATATTACCTTCAAACGCAATACTATTATTGTCTGAGCCCATATAACCTGATGGCATTTGCACTTCACCATAATATGGTAATTGCGATGTAATTATGGCTCCATTTAACTGTAGTTCATTTGCAATTCCTGTTAAACTTATACGATTTGCATTACTACCTGGTGCAATTAGCCCTCTGCTTTGTAAAGCCGAGATACTACGATTAATTTGAGGCATAGCCCAAACAGATTCAATTTTAAATGATTGAGAATTGACCAATTCGTCTAAAGCTTGCATTTGTTCTGGTGTGGCTGCAGATTTTGTAGAATTACAAGCTGACAAAAAAATACTTATAAGAAATAATACTATAATTTTAGCTTTCATAACATGAGTTTTAACACCTCTAAATATACAATTTAAAAGACGCAAATCCTTGTTATTTAACATTTTATAAAGTCATTTGCTTAAACTTAATGTGTAAGTCTTTTTGCAAATTTTGGATATCTTGCTCTTCACCTGAAATAATAAGTGCAATAGAAGCTCCTGTTTTTCCAGCTCTAGCAGTTCTTCCACTTCTATGGGTGTAATATTCCAACTGATCTGGTAGTTGATGATGAATAACAAAGGCTAAATTGTTGACATCTATACCTCTAGCTGATACATCTGTCGACACTAAGTATTGCAATGACTGGTTTTTAAAAGCGCGCATCACTTTATCACGTTCCTTTTGCTGCATATCGCCTTGAAGTGCGCCAACAGAGAATCCTTCAGCTTTTAACTTTTCAGTTAACTGATTAGTACCTGCTTTAGTTCTACAGAAAATAATACCTCTATCATCATTATAAGAATCTAATAAACGTGTAATAATATTTGTTTTTTCCTTAATAGAAGTAACAATATAATGATGAGAAATATTAGCATTCACTAAACTATTTCTATCAATTTCAACACGTACAGCATCCTCAGACATATAGGTTCTGATGATTTTTTGAATCTCTTCAGGCATAGTTGCAGAAAACAACCAAGTGTGTCGTGTTCCTGTTGTATATTTTAAAATCTTATTTAGATCTTGCTTAAAGCCCATACTTAACATCTCATCGGCTTCATCTAAAACTAATGTGTTAATATTTTTAATGTTGACATCACCGCGTTCAATAAAATCCAATAAGCGACCTGGAGTAGCAACAATAATGTGTGTAGTTCTCTGCAAACGCTTGATTTGAACGTCCATTTTTTCACCACCATAAACGCCTTCGGAAAATATTTTATCCTCACAATACTTCGTAAATTTAAAAAGTTGTTTCTGTATTTGCTGAACTAATTCTCGTGTAGGTGCTAAAATTAAAGCTTGAACCTGCTCGTTTTTTGCATCAATGTTTTGAAGAATTGGTAAACCATAAGCTGCAGTTTTACCAGTACCTGTTTGGGCTAATCCAATAAAATCGGTATCGTTTTTTAGCAAAACTGGAATAGCATCTTCTTGAATTTCTGTTGGTGTTTTTATATGGAGTTCTTTTAAACCTTTAATCAAAGCTTTTGATACTCCTAAGTCAAAAAATGTGCTGTTCATGGTCATTAATAATTGATTGCAAAGGTATTGTTATTATTTGTAATTTCGACTTAATATGAATTTAAGTCCGAAACACCTTCAAACCTTATATCTTGCCTATTGTCAAACAGCATTGCTTTGGAAGAATGCCTCAGTTTTAAATTTTGAGCAGTTAGAAGTACCATCAGATTATTCTCTTATTTTTCATCGGAAATTGGAAAAACGATTACGTTTAGGTCAATTAGCAGAGCAGTTTGTATTTAATCAAATAGACACTTGTGATGCCATTGAAATTTTTGCTGAAAATATTCAAATTCGAAAGGAAAAGCTGACACTCGGAGAACTGGATGTCCTTATTATGCTGAATGATGTACCAATTCACCTAGAAATCATATATAAATTTTATCTTTATGATAATACTAGAGGTCATACAGAAATAGAAAGGTGGATAGGTCCTAATCAAAAAGACAGCCTTCAAGAAAAATTAAATAAACTTCAAAAAAAACAATTACCACTACTCTATTCTGAAGCGTGTAAATCAGCATTAAAGCAGTTAGATCTTGATCATATAAGTTTTGAACAGCGAGTCTTATTCAAGGCGCAGCTCTTTGTACCATATCAGCAAAACATATGTTTTGAATTATTAAATAGCGATTGTATTTGTGGTTTTTATATCACCATCGCGCAATTGTCTAAATTTAAAGATTATAAATTCTATATTCCAGAAAAATTAGATTGGTTTTTAGAGCCAGAAGACGATGTAATTTGGATAGATCAACTAACGTTTAAAGACAGAGCAACTTTGTTATTAGATAATAAACAGTCACCACTATTTTGGTTGAAATGCAACAACTCAAAGCTATCTAAATGCTTTTTGGTTTGGTGGTAATTACTGCTATTATATAATTAAGCATTTTTTTAAAGTATCCTCGTATATGGCTTCATATTGTGGCACGATTTGATGAATATCAAAACGCTTAGACACTTGTTTTGCGTTGGTCTTAAATTGAGCTAAATGTGCGTCTTCTTTTAAGATATATAATGCATTTTTTGACATATCGTCGATGTCATTAATCTCGCTTAAAAAACCAGAAACACCATGTTCATTCACTTCAGGAATACCACCTGTATTACTTGAAATAACCGGAACTCCAGAAGCCATAGCTTCTAATGCAGATAATCCGAAACTTTCAGTTAAAGAAGGCAATAAAAATAAATCACTAAAGCATAAGATTTTGTCTATTTCATTACTGTTTCCGAAGAAGACCACTTTATCACTTATCCCAAGTTGTTCACATAATCGTTCCGCTGGTTCGCGTTCAGGCCCTTCTCCAACCATCATTAATTTGGCTGGAATTTCCTTTTGAATATTATAAAATATTTTAATGACATCAGGAATTTGTTTTACTTCTCTAAAGTTACTGATATGCGTAATAATTTTTTCTTGATCTGTTGCCATCATAGCGCGTTGGCAATCAGTAAAATTAGGTTTGTATTTTGCTAAATCTATAAAGTTAGGAACCACATTAATATCTTTTTTGATATCGAATAATCGCAAGGTATCTTCCTTTAAACTTTGAGAAACAGAGGTCACTGCATCCGATTTGTTAATACTAAATGTTACAGCAGGTTTATAAAATGGATGACTTCCTACAAGTGTTATATCAGTTCCATGAAGTGTAGTAACAATGGGTACATAAATCCCTTCTTCTTGGAGCATTTTCTTTGCCATATAAGCTGCATAAGCATGAGGGATTGCATAGTGTACGTGTAAGACCTCAATATGGTGAAGCTTTACCATGTCTACCAATTTACTTGATAAGGCTAGTTCATAGGGTTGATACAGAAATAATGGATATTCAGGAACGTTTACTTCATGATAATGTACATTATTACTTAGCAATTCCAAACGTACAGGTTGACTATAAGTAATAAAATGAATTTCATGTCCGCGTTTAGATAATTCCAAACCTAACTCTGTGGCAACTACACCACTACCTCCAAACGTTGGATAACAAACAATTCCTATTCGCATATAATGTATTTTCTAATTTTTGTGTTCAGCAATATCACTATCTAATTCTTCATCAATAATCGCTTCATAGATAAGACGTTGTATTTCAGTTCTTATATTTTCTCTCAATAATAAATTTTTACCAGCCTTAGGGTAAGTTCTATTGGCTAGAAAAATATAAACAATCTCTTCTTCTGGGTCAGCCCAAGCATAAGTTCCTGTAAAACCTGAATGTCCAAAACTTGTCATAGATAGACAACCACAAGTTGGACCGTCATCTCCTAGTTGTGGTTTGTCGAAACCTATTCCTCTCCTTACATTTTTATGGCAAAAATGACAAGTATTAAATTTATCAATAGTTTCCGTTTTTAAGTATCGTTTACCTCCATAAAATCCTTTTTGGAGATACATTTGCATAATCTTGGCTACATCATTAGCATTGCTAAACACACCTGCATGACCACCAACACCATTTTGCATAGCTGCTCCCATATCGTGCACATAACCATGAACTTCTTGATAACGGAAATAATCATCTATCTCTGTAGGTATGATGTTTTTATCACTAAACTTAGTAGATGGATTATAGGTGGTATAATTGGCTCCTAAAGACTGATAAAAATGTTGCTGAACCAATTCATTTAAAGGTTTTTTGTAATAACCTTCAATATATTTTTTAAGAATATAGTATGGTAAATCACTATAGCGATAACGTAATCGAGATAATAATTCGGATTCAACAATAACTTTTTGGATTGAATCTGGATAGTCATGACGCAAGTACAATTCGTCTGCTACTTTTATACTAAAACGAGGTGTGCCTACTCTTCTATAATATTTTGGATCTGGTTTTTGGGTCACAGAATCTAAAGTCGCAGTATAAAATGGTACCCAAGGACGCAATTGCGCATAGTGTGACAACATCCGCTTAATTGTAACATCTTTTTTGTTTGAGTTTTGATACTCTGGAAGAATTCGAGATAATTTTGTGTTTAATGAAACTACTTTTTTTTCTTCCAACTCCATTAATAAAGGTAATGTAGCTAAAATTTTGGTGAGTGAAGCGACATCATAAATGTCATCAAATTTTACTTTTTCTTTCCCAGTGTAAGTATGCTTTCCAAAATTCTTATTATAGATCACTTTTCCTTTTCTGGCTACCAATAGCTGTATACCAGGTGTCATTTTATTGTTTACTGCATAAGTAGCAATAGAATCTAGTTTTTTTAATTTTTCGGAACTCATTCCAACACGTTCAGGCAATCCGTAACTTAAAGACGCTATTGAACTGTAATTGATGCCATTACCAACTTTGAAATGGTTGCCTAACGAGACGGGGACTTTTCCTTTTGCAGGAATAGCGCCAAAAATTACTTGTGCAGATTTCTGTTGAGAAATATCACTATTTTGATAACTCATCACAATGCCTTCTATATTTTCGATAGTAGCCAAATCAATCATAGAATACGGCATTGCAAATACATCGAGAACTACCGTATTTGTTCTAGCAATTTCATAAAGCCAAACGAGTTCTTTATCCTTAAATTTATAGCCTTGCCATGGGTTATCATTTTTCTTATGAAAACCAACTATAACTGTATTATAGTTTTGAAGTTTTGTAATTAATTCATCTAGCTTATCAGCTTTGACTTGATGAACTTTAGTGTACTTTTTGAGTTCATTATAGAATGTTGAACCCGAACTATCACCTAATTCTACATAAGCAATTTTCTTAGTTTCTAAATGACGTAATGGTAACAGTTCTTCTTTATTCTTAAGTACAGTTACAGCATCTTCCATAAGCTCTTCATATAATATATCATCTTGCAAGCGGTTTAAATCACTTACTAAAGTTGACGTTCCAATAGGTTGATAATTATTTAAACCAACCTTATATTTAGCCATTAAGATTTTCTTTACGGAATGTGCTAAACGTTCTTCAGAGATGTCTTTGTTATTATACGCATCAATAATTTTTTCAATGGCTTTTGGTACATCTTCAGAAATTAAAAGCACATCATTTCCTGCTTGAAAAGCAGCTAAATCAATATCACCTGGAGTACTATAATTAGAAACTCCTTTCATTTCTAAAGCATCCGTAAAAATAAGTCCTTTAAACCCTAAAGAATCTTTTAAGATATCTGTAACAATATGTTTTGACAATGAAGAAGGGAAACCGTCTCTTGGCTCTAAACTTGGTACATTTAAATGTGCAACCATAACACTTGATAACCCTTCATTAATGAGCTTTTTATAAGGATATAGTTCTATAGAATCAATTCGTTTTTCATTAAAATTGATGGTTGGCAATGTTTTATGTGAATCACTATCGGTGTCACCATGACCAGGAAAGTGCTTAGCATTGGCTAAAACACCTGCATCTTGCATTCCTTTCATAAAGGCAGAAGCTTTATCTGTTACATTATCTCTATCCTCTCCAAACGATCGGTTTCCAATTATAGGATTTTTGGGATTGGTATTAATATCTACAACAGGAGCAAAATTAAAATGCACACCAATGCGTTTACAATGCTCACCGATATGATACCCAGTACGTTCAACAAGTTTATCATTTTTGATTGCACCCAAAGTCATATTCCATGGAAATGCATAAGTCGAATCTAATCGCATGCTTAGACCCCATTCTGCATCCATTCCAATGAGTAATGGCGTTTTAGAAATGGCTTGATATAGATTGTTGAGTTTTGCCTGACGAACCGGACCACCTGATGAAAAAATTAAGCCTCCAATATGATTATTGTTAATCAATTTTGCAATTTGATTCTCATTACTCTTATTATTATTTGAAAATGCACGAACCATAAAAAGTTGCCCAACTTTCTCTTTAAGGCTCATATTGTTGTAAACACTATCAACCCATTTTTGTTGCACCTCAATATTGTTATGAGCTAATGGATGATTAGCATCTTGAGCAAGCGTAGGTAAGGTGATTATAAGTGTAAGTATGAGGGACAAAAAATATCGCATAAACTAAAGTCTTTAATAACATGTTCTTAGTTAGAACTAAAAACTATGCCAAAATAGTACTTTAGTTGAAAGAATAAAAGACTTTAAGATAGATTTATAACCAAGGTTGTGAACAACATAATTAAGACGTCTATTCAATTAAGTCGATGTGCCTATCATGATAACCTAAAAGATATAATACGCCATCTAATCCTATACTAGAAATAGAGCTTTGAGCATTATCCTTTACAGTTGGTTTTGCATGAAAAGCAATGCCTAGTCCAGCTAAATTTAGCATTGGTAAATCGTTAGCACCATCTCCAACAGCTATTGTCTGACTAATATCTATACCTTCCATCTTAGCAATTTCTTTTAAGTATTCTGCTTTTTTATTGCCATCAACAATGTCTCCAATATATCCACCAGTTAGAAGTCCATCTTTGATTTCAAGTTGATTAGCATAGACATAATCCATACCTAATTCTTTTTTAAGATATTCACCAAAATAAGTAAACCCACCAGATAGTATAGCCGTTTTAAATCCGTAACTCTTCAAGGTATCTATAAGTCGCTTAGCACCTTTTGTGATTGGAAGGTTGATAGCAACCTCATGTAAGACATCTTCACTAAGTCCTTTCAATAGCTTCATACGCCGTTTGAAACTCTGGTTAAAGTCAATTTCACCTTGCATGGCAGATTCTGTAATTGCTTTTACTTCAGCTCCAACACCTGCCAATTCAGCAAGCTTATCAATGACTTCAGCTTGTATTAACGTTGAATCCATATCAAAGCAGACTAAGCGTCGGTTTCTTCTAAAAATATTATCTTCTTGAAAAGCAATATCCACATCAAGATCTCTAGATATTTGCATAAATTTTTCAGTAAAATCAGCTTTGCAGTCTATTTTTCCTCTAATCGATAACTGTATAGAGGCTCTTGGGTATTCATCTTCTTTAACAAGAGAGGTTCGTCCAGTAAGTCGCTTTATGGCGTCAATATTTAAGTTTTTTTCTGAAATTACTTCAGTAACCTTTGAAATTTGTTCTGCAGATAGTTTCTCACCTAGTATAGTAATAATATAACGATCTTTACCTTGGAGACCAACCCATTTTTCGTAGTCTTCAAGAGAAATTGGCGTGAATTTAGCAGTTACACCTAGTTCATAGGCTTTAAATAATAAATCTTTTAAGACAGATGCAGAATTATTGCCAGCTTCAATTTCAAAAAGAAACCCTAAAGATAAAGTGTCATGAATGTTTGCTTGTCCAATATCTAGGACTTTGGCGCCATAATGTGATAAAACACTAGTTAGGCTGGAGGTTAAACCTGGTTTATCTTGTCCAGAAATGTTTAGCAAAAAAATATCGTTCGCCATATGATGCAATTATTTTAAAAATCGACTGTGCCAACTCTCACTCGCTGGAACTTCCCAATTTTCTTTAAACTCTGCAATATTAGTGACAAGATTATTAAATACAATAGTATTTTTAGAAATGGCTTTATCTTTAGCCATTTTTTTAAAATCTAATAACGATTTGTAAGCAACATAGGCACCTTGCTTGTAAGACACATTCATTTTATCCATTAAATCTACGCTATACGCTTTTTCCAGTTGTTGAATAAAATGCACAGAAGCATCTATGCTACAACCTGTAGCCATATTCAAATTTTGGTTTAAAGCTATTATAATAAATCGCTTATACTCAATTGTATATCCGGATTGCAAGTCACTACCATGAGCGGTCCAATTTTCGATAAAGGTGTCTAATTTTTCTTTTATTTCTGAAAGCTCTTGATCTGTAAATGATCGGTTGGCCTGATAAATCCAAACGCGTGATTCTTCAGGAAGTGTATTAAAATCGACAAGCATAATGTCTATATTTTTTCGATGTATTTAATGACTTTTTTCTTAACATAGCGACGCTCACTTAAATCGAAGAAATTTACTTCTTTGTAGTAAATCTTAAACTCACTGTTAATATTTGATTTTTTTAGGAGTTCATAACCTTCAAATTGCTCAGAAACTATAAAGGTATGAGCTTTATTGTAGGAGTCAGAAACTGTAATATATGATATAGCGTCATTATTAAGTGATAATAATTCGGCTTCAATATTTAAATCATTTTCGTCTTTTGCTGCTGGAGGCGCAGGTACATCACCATAATCATCGTCATCATCTAGCATAGCACCTAATTGATCATCTGAAAATAATTCAATAAAAGCATCACCACAGGTTGAAGCCATTTTTAACCCTACCTCTTCTCCTAATCCTTCAAAATCGTCAATGCCCTTTTCCTCAAATGCTTTCGATTCAGATTTCCTTTTGTTATAACTTCTTAGCAAGCATACGCCTAATGCCATTTGCTTTTGCTTCATAGATTTCCCTTTATCAAATAAGGTTTCATCATCCTGAATACATTCGCAAGCATCATCTGCAATTAATTGTAATACTTCGTCTCTAGTTTTATCTTGTGAATAGACCGTATTGGCAATTACAAGAATTAATAATAATAAAATATGCTTTGTCATAAGTACGTTATTGTTTATTGTGTTTTTTAAAATTGCGATAGGTTAAAAACCCATACATCACTACACCAAATATAAAGTAGAATAATAATCTTGGCCATGAAAAACCACGACCAAATAAATAATCTACACCTAAAACGACTAGGGAAAATATAGAGCCACCTATTAAGCCAGCAGTTAGTATTCTTTTTTTATTAATCTCAGCCATATTATAAATCTTGGGCATTAGCAATTAATTCGGCAATGTCCATTACAGCGATATCATTTTCTTTTTCTTTGTTTTTAACACCATCTGTCATCATGGTATTACAAAATGGGCAACCCGCAGCAATAATCTGAGGTTTGGTTTCAAGAGCTTGTTCTGTTCTTTCAATATTAACATCTTTATTACCTTTCTCAGGTTCTTTGAACATTTGTGCACCTCCAGCACCACAGCAAAGTCCGCGAGACTTACAACTTTTCATTTCAACCAACTCAGCATCTAATTTTCTAATTAAATCCCTAGGCGCTTCATATACATCATTTGCACGACCTAAATAACATGGGTCATGAAATGTAATACGTTTTCCTTTAAATTGACCACCTTCAACGGTTAATCGACCTTCATTTAATAATGATTTTAAGAATTGAGTATGATGCATAACTTCATATTGACCACCTAATTCTGGATACTCATTTTTTATAGTATTGAAACAATGCGGACAAGCAGTTACTATTTTTTTAATTTCATAAGCGTTCATAACTTCAATATTAGTTACTGCTTGCATTTGAAATAAAAACTCATTACCAGAACGTTTTGCAGGATCGCCTGTACAGCTTTCTTCGGTTCCAAGAACGGCAAATTCGACTTTGGCTTTATTTAATAATTTGACAAAAGCTTTAGTAATTTTCTTTGCTCTGTCATCAAAGCTTCCTGCACATCCAACCCAAAACAACACTTCCGGTTGTTTTCCTGCTGCCATAAATTCTGCCATTGTAGGCACTTTGAGTAATTCGCTCATATGTGTATATTTATATAGCTAGAGGTAAAACCCTCTTAATTCTCTTTAATTTCTGCAAAATCTTTTTTTGCAATTCTGATATAGATAGCCAGTTTTTTTTTGCCATCTTTTAACTTGTTTTTTGGATCATAACGCTCCAAAAATGTACGCCTTTTAGCTTCTTCTCCTATCGCTTCTTTTTGAAAATCTGTACAATAATCGCAGATTACTTTTAAAAGCTCAATCTGTTTTACTTCACTATTGCGATATTCAATGAGCGTATATGATTTAATCTGTAATGAGTCTTTTTTATACGATTGTGCATTTAAATGTGCACTATACATACAAAAGATGAAAAGTGCTATACGTTGATATTTCCGAAGAAAACCGCACATTATTACTCATTTTTCCAGTTTAAACGATCCATTTGATTGTATGGCCAAGGAGCTCCATTATTTTCAATATTGGTCATCATATTATTAAGCTCCATTGGAGCTGCACTTTGCTCCATAACCAAGTACTGACGCATTTGCATGATGATATTTAAAGGATCGATACTCACTGGGCAAGCTTCAACACAAGCATTGCAACTTGTACACGCCCAAAGCTCTTCATTAGAAATATAGTCTCCTAGTAATTGCTTACCATCATCTTTAAATTCGCCTTTATTTGCATCTATATTTTTACCTACTTCTTCAAGACGATCACGTGTGTCCATCATGATTTTACGAGGTGATAGTTTTTTACCTGTTTGATTAGCAGGGCATTCACTTGTGCAACGTCCACATTCTGTACATGTATATGCATTTAATAAATTATGCCAACTTAAGTCTTGAACATCACTAGCACCAAACTTTGCTGGAACAGCTACATCTGCTCCCTCTGGTGGTGCTGCAAATGGATCTACATTTGGATCCATCATCATTTTTACTTCTTTGGTTACAGCTTCATTATTTTCAAATTGTCCCTTTGGTGTTAGTTTTCCGTAGTATGTATTCGGAAACGCTAAAAGAATATGTAAATGTTTAGAGAAGTATAAATAATTCAAAAACACTAGAATCCCCAAAATATGAAGCCACCAAGCCGTACGCTCTATGATAATAAGTGTTGCATTAGACATGCCATCAAAAACTGGCAGTAACCATTGGCTAATTGGGAATGAACCGGCAGTTGGATAACCCTCTGCTCCATTTAGTTGCAATTGAAGATCTGCACCATTCATAGTTAGAAACAAACACATGAGTACGACTTCAAAATATAAGATGATATTTCCATCATTTTTAGGCCAACCTTTCATTTCTGAACTTAAAAAACGTTTTAACTTAATAATGTTACGTCGTATCCAAAAGATCATTACTGAAACCAAAACTCCAAATGCTAAAAGTTCGAAAGTCCCAATTAATATATCATAAATCTCTCCTGCCGAAGAAAATATTCGGTGTTTTCCTGTAAGGCCATCAATGATAATTTCTAAAACTTCAATATTTATAACCACAAAACCTACATAAACAATAATATGCAAAATACCAGCAATTGGTCGCTTTACCATTTTGCTTTGTCCTAAAGCAATCATAGCCATATTCTTCCAACGTTGTGATTTATTATCGTTGATTTCTACATCACGTCCAAGCTTAATGTTGCGAATAAGTTTTCTAACATTTCTGGCAAAATATCCAATGCCAATGATTACTGCAATGGCAAATAATAGTCTTGGTACATATTCCATATTAAAGGTTAATTATTTTGATTGTCTTCTTTTGGTGGTGTGTATGGTATTTCTTTTTTTGATAGAATTCGTCTGTATCGTGCTGGGTGTAACTTAATATCCCTAACAAGTTCTTCCATTTCTTTCGATGCTGCCTCAAGGTTATTATACAATCCTTCATCATTTAAAAGTTTTCCTATTGAACCTTCGCCACTATTAACTTTAGCCATAAGGCTATTCACAGATGCCAATGTGTTATCAAGGTTATCTACCAGTTTAGAAAATTCTACAGTTTTTAAATCACTTGTAATAACGGACAAATCTCTAGATATTGAATCAAAATTATTGAGTACAGCTGCAAGTTTTTCGTCATTTTTATTGACTAGCGAATTAATAGAATACGCAACAGACTTAAAGGATTTCATCGTAGCGTTGAGTTCTTTAATAGCATTTTGAAGGCCATCTTCAGAGTCGTCAACAACTAAATTATTTAAGCTCACCAACAAGGTGTCAGCAGATTTAAGTGTTGTATCTAAGTTGCTACTCAATCCAGAAAAATTATCACTAAGTTTATTGACTAAGCCTTCTTTTATTTCAGATTTCAAAAAGTCTCCTGGTTTTGCTTGTTCACCTTCATTACTAACGATGATGGCAAGTGCATTTCCGCCCATGAGTCCGGTTTGGTACAATCTCACTTTACTGTCTTTAGAAAACACGAGTTGATCATTAACTGTAAAAGCAACTTTTGTTTTTCCACTATTAAAGTCGTAGCTTATTTTTTTAACCTTACCAACAGCATTTCCTTTAACTGTAACAGGAGATGACGAACTCAATGCATTGTAGTCAAATTCTGTGTAATAGGTGTTAGGTGATTCAAATAGATTTTCACCTTTAAGATAATTGAATAGAAATATCAATAATATAATACCCGAAAGTACGAGTATCGCTGTTTTTACTTCTCTTGAAATTTTCAAATCTTACAATTTTGGGTTATAACAAAATTAGCAATAAATATATAAAGAATGGATTTAATTAGAGTCAGATTTCAATGCTTCGGAAACATCTATTTTTATTCCATCTCTAAAGGCAACCACAAAACAATCTTTATATCCTTTTGATTTTGCTTGAGTTTGAAACTGTTTTATTTTGCTATAATCAGATGTGTAGCCATAAAAGTACTTGTAGAAATTACCAACTTTTTCTCGGGAAATATCTGATAGCCCTTTAAAATTATATGACTTTGGCTCTAATTTTTTGGAACTCGCAGCAATCTGAACTTTAAACACAACGTTATCGATGATTTGAGGCTCTACCTCGGTTGGAGTTGTATCTAAATCATTATATATATTATCACCAACATTTAAATCTAATTGTTTCTTATAATCCAAAATGGCATCACTTATAGATTTGGCCATTTTGGATTGACCTGTTTTAGAATGTAAATAAGCCCCTTCTTTTTTGTAAGTTAAAAATCCTGTTTCTACTAATACACTAGGCATATAAGTATTGTGTAGCACCCAAAAACCAGCTTGCTTCACACCTCTGCTCTTACGCTTTTGCTGTGCTTTAAAATTATCTTCAATGTGACGTGCAAGACTAATACTTTGATCTAAATATTGCTCTTGAATTATCCCAAAAGAAATAACTGACTCCGGTGAATTTGGATCAAACCCTTCATAGTGCTGTTCGTAATCTGCTTCTAAAAAGATCACTTCGTTCTCTTTCTTTGCTATTTCAAAATTTCGCTGATTGGCGTGCAATCCCAAAACAAAAGTTTCTGTACCATTTGCCGAAGAGTTATGCGCATTACAATGCACAGATACAAACAAATCGGCATCAGCATCATTAGCAATTTTTGCTCGACCTCTCAAGGTTACAAATACATCTTTCGTCCTGGTATAAATGACCTTAATATCTTTATTATTTGATAAGGTCTTACCTATTTGTTTTACAATATTTAAAGCAATATCTTTTTCTTTATAGCCACTACCTAAATTCCCAGAATCATGTCCTCCATGACCAGCATCAAGAACTACAACAAATTTGTCGCTTTTATTTTGAAAGGCATGAGCAGATGTTAAAATACTTGTAAATAACAAGGCTGTTAATACGAATATATAATGTAGTGTCGTTTTCATACGTGTTTAACGGTTATCTAACTCGGTTTATTTTAAGTCTCAAAAATACTAGTGTACATAGGCTTTAGAAACTTTTGATAAATTATTTGAATTATAAATTAATCATAAAAAATATATGTAATTTTGGCAATTCAAAAACCGAGCCATACTTTAGCAAAAATACATTTAAAAGCATTGCGTACAAAAAGCTTACACATACTTTTTACCCTAAGTTTTACCATGTTTATTAACATGTTTTGCTTCGCTCAAGAGTTGCCTAAACCTAAGGAACCTATTAAACCCAAACCTCAAAATGATTCACTAGTAGTTGTTAAGGTAGATTCATTATTGAATCCTCAAGTAAATCTTAAAGAAGTTGATAGCACTCAAAGTGATTCTATTCCGAAGAAGAAAAAAAAGGAAACCTTAGAAGGTATTGTCAATTACAAAGCCAAGGACTTTGTAAGAATGAATCAAAAAGAAAACCAAACTACATTATATAACGAAGCTGAAGTCACCTATACCGACATGAATATTAAAGCGGGTATTATTGTTATAGATCATGGAAAAAACCTAGTTTATGCTGGACGCTTAAAAGACACTTCTGATGTATATACGCAAAAGCCTGTGTTTACCCAAGGACAAAGTGTGATTGAGCCAGATTCAATCATTTTTAATACGGTTACCAAAAAAGCGTTGGTTTTTAATTCTAAGACCGAACAAAGTGGTGGTTACATTATTGCTGAGAAAACTAAGATGGAAAATGATTCCATTCTATTTATTCAAAATGGACGTTTTACCACTTCTGAAAATGAAGAAGATCCAGAATACTATTTCCTCATGCGAAATGCCAAGGTGGTTCCTGGAAAAAAAGTCGTCACAGGCTTAACCAATCTTTTCATTTATGATGTCCCTACTCCAATAGGTTTACCTTTTGCTTATTTTCCTATGACCAGTAAACAGACCTCAGGTATTATCATGCCTACACCTGGGCAAGATTTGGGAAATACTGATAGAGGCTATTTTTTACAAAATGGTGGCTATTATTTTGCGATTAGTGATTATGTAGATTTGGCGGTTCTTGGGGATTATTATACCAATGGTAGTTACGGATTGCGTTTAGAATCTAATTATGGATTACGTTATAAATTTAGAGGTAATTTAAGTTTTAGATATGAAAATTTGATCAATGGCGAACGAGGGTTTCCTGATTTTTCTAAATCTACAATCTATAATATTAGATGGTCACATTCTCAAGATGCAAAATCTAATCCGAATTCTCGATTTTCGGCATCTGTGAACTTAGGTAGTAGTCGATATTTCCAACAATCGATTAATCAGTTAAATTTACCGAGTACTCAAAACAATACTTTAGCCTCGTCTGTGTCATATTCTAAGACATTTCAAGGTGAGCCTCAAGTTAATATGAATCTTACGGCTACTCATTCTCAAAACACCAATACAGAACAAATTAATATGACTTTACCAACCTTTCAAGGTAGTGTTGGTCGTATGTTTCCGTTTGCACCTCAAGTTGGAACCAAAAAAGGATTCATTCAAAATATCAACCTCCAATATAATGTAAGAGCGGAAAATAGAATTCAAACCACAGATTCTTTATTTTTTAAATCGGAGATGTTCGATGATGCACGTATTGGAGCATTGCACTCTATTCCAATCACAACTAACTTTAAAGTATTTAAGTATTTCAGCATGAGCGCTAGTGCGAATTTTGAAGAAAACTGGACACTAAATACAATTAATAGATTCCAAGACGATAATGGAGATATTGTTACGGAAGATCTAAATCAATTTGACCGTTTCTTTACCTATAATTTTAGTACGAGTATTGGGACAACCATTTATGGTATGTTTAATTTTGAAAAAGAGGGCAAAGACCCGAGAATTCAAAAAATAAGGCATGTCATGAGACCATCTATAAGTTATAATATCAATCCTGCTTTTGATCAATATTATGATACCTTCGAGGTAGTAGATGCAGATGGAACAACAGTTGGCGATGTAGAACGAGAAACCTATACGCGTTTTGAAGGCTCTCTTTTTGGTACTCCTAACCGAACATTCTCTAGTTCTATGGGGATTTCTATAGGAAATAATTTTGAAGCCAAGGTGCGAGATAGAGATAGTACTGCAACTGAACCCAAAAAGATTAAGCTCTTAAATAATCTTAACTTTTCTACCTCATACAATTTTGCTGGTGATTCATTACAATGGAGTCCGCTACGAGTTTCAGGAGGTACAACATTGTTGAAAGATAAAATGAATGTCAATTTTGGGATGGTTCTAGACCCTTATGCTTTAGATAATAATAACCGAAAAATTGACCGCTTTAATATTGATAATGGGGGAAGTTTATTTAGGTTAACTTCCGCGTCATTAAATATTAGTTATTCTCTAACTAGTAAATCTTTCGAAGGTAATAGTGGTAATGATGATCGAGCCACTCAAGAGTCGTTAAGAAATGGTGGTCGTGCTGATGATTTATTTGGGAAGCCTCAAGATTTTGCTGACCAACGTTTATCTGATGACGATAGAGACAAGAGTAAAGATGATGAAGATTCAGAACTTTATAATTACAAAATACCTTGGAGCTTACGGCTAGCATATGCTGTGAATTATTCCAATTCGTCGCGACAGAATACCATATCAAATAATTCGCTAATGTTTTCTGGTGATATCGAATTATCTCCACGATGGTCTGTTGGAGCTTCATCTGGTTACGATTTTGTAAATAAAGGCTTTACTCAAACTCAATTGCGTTTTGAGAGAGATCTTTTAAGTTGGCGAATGAATTTTAGTTGGGTGCCGTTTGGAACTTATAAATCTTGGAACTTCTTTATTGGAATCCGTTCTAACTTACTTAAGGATCTTAAATATGATAAACGTAGGCAACGAGATCAACGTCTTTAAAAATACTATATTATGAAAACAATCATCAATACACCTCACGCTCCTGCTCCTATTGGACCCTATAATCAGGCTGTATTATCAGGAAACACATTATATACATCAGGACAAATAGCAATAAATGTAACTTCGGGCGAGTTGGTCTTAGACTCTATATCTTCGGAAACAGAACAAGTTATGCAAAATTTGGAAGCTGTGTTAGAAGCTGCAGATATGACGTTTGAAAACGTAATTAAGACTTCAATTTTTATTAGTGATATGAATAACTTCTCAGAAATTAACGACGTTTACGGGAAGTATTTCAATGCAGAAACTGCTCCTGCACGTGAAACTGTAGAAGTTGCAAATTTGCCTAAATTTGTCAATGTTGAGATTAGCATGATTGCTGTAAAGTAAGTCACTTGTAAAGTTATAAACAATCATTTCTTAAAAACTTCATTGCCGAAGTGTTTTATCATAACATCATCGGTTTAAATTTGAAGCATGTTAAAACCATTTACTATGCTCAAATATTTACTTACTATTACATTGCTTTTATTTGTTTCTGTGTCATTTGCTCAGAAAGATTTTGAAAAATCACTAGACTCTATTCATACACTTGATGATGTTAATTTGTTTTTTAAAAAGCATAAAAAAGCCAAAGGAAAAGTTGTTGTTTTTAATGAGGAAAAACATAAAACACAAATGGCAGAAAAAATCTTCAACATGAGTGTTGGCTCCAAAAAATATTTTAAAGACAGTCCGCAGAAAACCTATTATAAAGTTATTGAAAAGTACGAGATTCCTTATTATAGAGTAAGCTGTGTATATCTTGATGGAAATAAAATACCATCAGAAGATATTAATGCTATTCGGAAAGATGTTGTATCTAAATACAACCAAGGTTATCGATTTACAGATTTAGCAAAACGTTATTCAATGGATAATACTGCCAAACGTGGTGGTGATTTAGGATGGTTTACTTATGGTGATTTGCATCCAGAGTTTGAAAAGCAGGTTTTAGATGGGTCACATAGTGTTAATGATGTGTTCACTGTTGATATTCCAGAAATCAAAGCACATTATGTGGTGCTCATGACTCAAGATAAAAAACTGATCGAAGAAGCTAAAGTATTAAAAGTTACTGAACCAGCAAGAAATAGTAGAGAGTAATGCAATTATTTTATAATGCAGATCTAAAATCAACAGATACTGAAATTCGTTTTTCTAAAGAGGAAAGTCGGCATATTGTAAAAGTATTACGTAAATCAATTGGAGACACACTTAATATTACGAATGGTAAAGGTTGGCTGTTTTCTGCGGAAATCAATATTGCCGGTATTAAAAACTGTATAGCCAGTATAAAAACGACAGTTTTCCAGCCCAAAAAAGAGTATACACTTCACCTTGCTGTGGCACCAACTAAAATGAATGATCGCTATGAATGGTTTTTAGAAAAAGCTACAGAAATTGGAATTGATGTCATTACTCCAATTTTTTGTGATAATAGTGAGCGTCGTATCATAAAGGCCGAGCGTTTTGAAAAAATATTGCAATCGGCAATGAAGCAATCTTTGCACTGTTACTTGCCTATATTGAATAAGGCGGTCTCATTCAAAGAGTTTATTAAACAATCAAATGAAGGGCAAACCTTTATCGCACATTGTGAAGAGACAGAACGATTATCCTTAAAACAGGCTCTAAAAACAAATCAAGATGTTACTATACTCATTGGTCCTGAAGGTGATTTTAGCACTAAAGAAATAGAATTAGCCATTAAGAACAATTTTAAGCCTGTTATGCTAGGTGAAACACGATTACGCACAGAAACTGCCGCTATTGTAGCGTGTCACTCTGTAGTTTACACCAATGAACTATAAATTCACCTGAGAGCCCCCAACAATTTCTAAATCAGTATTTTGAATTAACACAACTAATTTCAATTCATCTTCAGGCTCTACCAATTTTGGAATAGTTAGACTAAAACTTCCTTTTTCAGATTTCAGTTTTAAAATAGTTTCTGAGACTACAATATTTGAGTTTTTTAAGGTGCGGTTTCGATTTTCGCCTCTTGAAATTTTAGTAATCCGTTCTTCAATGACTAAAGCGATTCTTATTGATTTGTTAATTATACGTCCTTGAACATTATAATCAAAGAATATCTCTCCATTTTCAGTAGCAATTGCTGTTAGGTCAACACGATTTTCCGCAGGAATCTTACTATGTTTATCTAGTTGACTTTTCATCTTACTAGGGTTTGAGCCAACAAAATGTGTTTTGCCATTAACAACCACTTGTGGTGTATAGACAGAGCTACTATTAAACTTTTGACTGTAACGACGTTGTTTATTACTGAATTCAGATTTGCTAAAAGGGTCTTTCCAGCCTATATAATTCCAATAATCCACATGATAAGATAAAGCTATGATATTACTTGCTTGGTTTGTAGTTTCAATTTGTGTGAGTAATCTATCCGCTGGAGGGCAGCTTGAGCAACCTTGAGACGTATAGAGTTCTAATACAGTTACTGGAGGAAAACCGTCTAAGGTTTCCGAAGAAAAAAGCAGCGGTATCATAAATAACGTTAAAAGGATATGTTTCATAGCACTTATTTTTTATTTTTGGGATATGAGATTTAGTTCGAATACATTTAGAAATCTTACAGTTGTTGTTATTCTTGTGATAAGTTTAACAAGCCATTCATTAGCTGCTCAAGATTTAGCAATAGTTAAATATAAAGGAGGTGGTGATTGGTATAGCAATCCAACAGCAATACCAAATTTAATCGCATATTGCAATGAAAATATCAAAACAAAAATGAACCCAAAGCCTCAAACTGTTGAGGTTGGAAGTATTGATATTTTTCAATTTCCACTATTACATATGACAGGACATGGTAATGTCTTTTTTACAGATGAGGATGCAGAAAATTTAAGGACGTATTTAATTTCTGGCGGTTTTCTCCATATTGACGACAATTATGGAATGGAGCCTTATATTAAGAAAGAACTGAAGAAAGTATTTCCAAATCAAGAATTGGTCGAATTGCCAAAAGATCATACGATATTTAATACGGCTTATAAATTTCCTGAAGGCTTACCTAAAATCCACGAGCACGATGGAAAACGACCTCAAGCTTTAGGGATATTTCATGAATCTAGACTTATATTATTGTTTACATTTGAAAGTGATTTAGGCGATGGCTGGGAAGACCCTGAAGTTCATAACGATCCAGAAGATGTTAGAGAAAAAGCTCTTAAAATGGGTGCCAATATTGTGAAATTTGCTTTTGAAAACTAGCTAGTGAAAATTTAGAATGCAACTCGACCACTACTCTACTCATTTTAAAAAACGCACCTTTCCTATTACATTAATATGTGAGCATGTGACCAATGCACCTAACACTGGAAGTCTATTCCGTACAGCGGATGCTTTTGGTATTGAAAAACTTATTTTTTGCGGCGAACAGGTTCTCTTAGGTCGTAAAATGACAAAAACATCAAGAGCTACTGAAAAATCAGTTAATTATGAGGTAAAACCTAATGCCGTTGATTTTGTTTCTGAACTAAAACAACAAGGTTATACCATTATAGCTCTCGAAATCACAACACACAGCAAGACTTTAGGTGAATATCAATTTCCGAAGAACACACCAATCGCTCTTGTTATTGGTGACGAAAATTTTGGAATTTCTGAAGCCATATTGAATGCGAGTGATGCGGTAATTCATATTGATATGTACGGACAAAATAGCAGTATGAATGTTGTGCAAGCAACAAGTATAACTTTATACGAAATCACTAAACAAATTAAATAAAGTCTTTATATTTATAAAGTAAAAACAACTCTATGAATTCTAGAACCATTGCCAATGGCATTTTGCGAGCTGTTGGTATTATTGTGGCCATTGCTTTAGTGTTATATTTCTTATATAAAATACAATCGGTCATCGTATATATCCTTATTGCAGCAGTAATTTCGCTCATTGGAAGACCTATTGTTATATTTTTAAGACGACGTTTAAAATTCGGAAATGCAATAGCTGTAGTAACTACAATGTTGCTTCTTATAGGGGTTTTTGTCGGTATCATAGGCTTGTTAATTCCATTATTAATTGAGCAAGGTCAAAACCTGTCGCTTTTGGATATCAACCAATTACAAACCAATATTGAAGAATTATATAAAGCAACCATCCAATACTTAGAGCTCAATCACATCGATGCTGAACAAGCTATCAAAGAATCTAAGATTCTATCTAACCTAGATTATAGTATTATTCCTAACTTTTTAAATAATTTTGTATCTGGTATCGGTAGTTTTAGTGTTGGATTGATGTCGGTTTTATTTATTGCCTTTTTCTTTTTAAAGGATAGTAATTTATTTCAACAAGGAATTTTAACTTTAGTTCCCAATGAAAAAGAATCGAAAACTAAACGCTCTTTTGCAAAAATCTCAGACTTGTTATCTCGCTACTTTGTGGGCTTGTTTTTCCAAATTTTAATCTTATTTGTGATTTATACTATTGGACTGCTTATAATAGGTGTTAAAAATGCAGTCGTTATTGCGTTTTTATGTGCCCTTATTAATTTGGTGCCCTATTTAGGCCCATTAATTGGAGGTGCATTAATGCTTTTATTAGTCATGACTAATAACTTAGGAGATAGTTTTAATGATGTTGTCTTACCAAATATCATTTATACGATAATTGTTATTGTCATCGCACAATTAATTGACAACTTCTTTAGTCAGCCTTATATCTTTTCGAAAAGTGTTAAATCACACCCACTAGAAATTTTCTTGATCATAATTATTGCTGGATTACTATTTGGTGTCGTTGGGATGATAGTTGCAGTGCCAAGTTATACGGCAATTAAAGTCATATTAAAAGAGTTTTTGTCGGATAACAAAGTGGTTAAAAAATTAACACAAGGATTATAATTATTGTTTGAATTCTGAAATCTTAAATACTAATATTCAAGCTTTTATTAATGAGCACCTGAGCAGTGATATTTCAAAATTACTCCTTAAAGGCACGAGTTTTGAAGGTGTAACAACAAAAGAAATTGTAGAGCAAGTTGAAGCAAAAACTAAGAGTAAACAAAAGTTACCTACTTGGTATTCTACCAAACAAATCTATTACTCAAATAAACTTAATATTGAACAAACTTCTTCTGAAGTTACAGCAGCCTATAAATCCCAATTATTTACAGGAACATCCATAATTGATCTTACTGGAGGATTTGGTGTTGATTGTTTTTATTTTTCAAAGCAGTTTAAACACGTTACACATTGTGAGATTAATTCTGAATTATCCCATATTGTAGCGCATAACAATGTACAGTTAGGAGTAAGCAATATCAAAACTATTTGCGCCAATGGTATAGATTACTTAACAGGAGATAATGTACATTATGATTGGATTTATATAGACCCATCTAGACGGCATGATAGTAAAGGAAAGGTATTCTTTTTAAGAGATTGCCTGCCAGATGTGCCAAAGCATATCCATTCTTTGTTAAGTTTTAGTAAGCATATTGCTATTAAAACTTCTCCACTATTGGATTTGTCTGTTGGGATAAAAGAACTTCAATTTGTAAAGACCATTCATATTATATCTGTAAAAAATGAAGTTAAGGAACTATTATGGATTATAGAAAACGGTTTTGATAGTGCCATTACTATCAAAACCGTTAATATATTAGCGGACACTAAAAATGTTTTTTCTTTTTTAACTAATGAAGAAGCACGTACTCAAGTTAACTACGAGCAACCATTAACCTATCTTTATGAACCCAACGCTTCTATTCTCAAGTCAGGTGGGTTTAATAGTGTTGCGCAATACTTTGGCTTGAATAAATTACATCAACACTCTCATTTATATACTAGCAATGACTTGATTGATTTTCCTGGACGAATTTTTAAAATAGATAACATATTACCTTACAATAAAAAAAATATAAAAGCCCTTAATATCAAGCAAGCCAATATAACGACTAGAAATTTTCCTGAAACCGTGCAACAGCTCAGAAAGAAGCATCGTATTAAAGATGGTAGTTCTAACTACTTGTTCTTTACGACTAACTGTCTTAATGATAAAATTGTCCTAGTCTGTTCAAAAATCTAACTAGAGATTTACTGGAATTGCGTTTGTTAAATAGTTATCAGTGTCTACTTCAATATCAAAACTCATACACTCTCCCATAGCGTAGACGACTTTTTCATCGGCAATGCCAGTTGTGTTTTTTGAAATATTAAAGATAATATCACCTTCTGCAAACATTAAATAACTAGAACTATTACCTGGAGCTAAGTCCTGAACTGTATGCAGTACGGTACCATCAATAGTGGCAATTTGTAATGTCACGTTAACCGTTCCGTTATTAGTTATTCGAGCTTGTGGGTCTTGACCAGAGCAAGGATCTTGGTTATTGCCAGCATCTGCAGTTTCAAGTGAAATAGAATTCTCGAATTGTTCTTCGTTTTCTAGTGGTTCAACAGAACAACTAAAACATGTAGTCATAACAATTGCACATGCAATTGTGTGTTTAAGTAGGTTTTTCATCGATTTGGGGTTTAATGAAATATAAAACAAATGTAAGCCTAAAAATGAATAAAGCAAACTATTTTGTCGATTAAATGTACAAAATAATCGATGAAATACTATTTTCAATCGGAAATATCGATGAAATACACTCCTAAATCACTGATAAACAGTGTGTTTTTTATGAAACTAATATTTTCACAAAAAATGCAAGTATAATATTAGAATTCAGGATACTAAATTAGTATTCGGCGTTTTTAAAAACAAGAAATCCCTTCCAAATACATGAAAGGGATTCTGTGAGCCCTGAAGGATTCGAACCTTCGACCGCCTCCTTAGAAGGGAGGTGCTCTATCCAGCTGAGCTAAGAGCCCTCAATAAAGTCGGGGTGGCAGGATTCGAACCTGCGACCTCCGCGTCCCAAACGCGGCGCGATAACCGGGCTACGCTACACCCCGAATTGGTTATCAACTTTTTAGAGTCATTAGAACCTAATGTCCCTCAAAATTCGAGGTGCAAATATAAATCTTTTCTTTAAAAATTGACAACTTTTATTATTAAATTTAAGCATAAAATTAATTTTAATGAAATTTGTTAGACAATACGCCTTTATAATAGGTTTGGTTAGTCTTATAGCTTGCGCTCAAGACAAAACTGCTATTAATAATAATCATACTTACGAATTAGTCGTTTCCAATTTGAATAACCCTTGGGCATTTACCTTTCTTCCAGATCACTCCATACTTATCAATGAAAAATCTGGACACATTATTCATTTTGAAAATGGAAAAAAAACAGAAATTAATGGAGTTCCAAAGGTGTATAATCGTGGACAAGGTGGTTTGTTAGATATAGCTCTCCATCCAGACTATACAACTAATGGATGGATTTATTTAACCTATGCCTCTTCAGAAGGACCTGAAAAAGGTGGTCATACAGCATTAATGCGAGCAAAACTAAAAAACAATACACTCGTTGATAAAGAAGTTTTATATAAAGCTGGACCAAATACTACCAAAGGACAACATTTTGGCTCACGAATTGTTTTTGATGATGATGGTTACCTCTACTTTACTATTGGCGAGAGAGGAAATCGCGATGTGAACCCTCAAGACATAACACGTGACGGTGGAAAAGTATACCGCTTGCATGATGACGGCTCTGTCCCTTCTGATAATCCATTTGTAAATAGTGTAAATGCAAAGACAGCTATCTACTCTTATGGACATAGAAATCCGCAAGGCATGACAATTCATCCTAAAACAAGAGCCATTTGGACACATGAACATGGTCCAAAAGGAGGTGATGAAATTAACATTATTGAATCAGGAAAAAATTATGGTTGGCCTGTAATAACTTATGGTGTAAATTACATAGGGACAAAAATTACAGACAAAACTACACAATCTGGAATGGAACAACCACTCCACTATTGGACACCGTCTATTGCACCAAGCGGTATGGTATTTATTTCTAGTAATAAGTACAAAGGATGGGAAGGAAATTTGTTGGTGGGCTCACTAAAATTTCAGTACTTAGACAACTGTTATATAAAAGACGGGAAAGTTATTAAAGAAGAACGTCTGTTAAATGGCTTAGGTCGTGTACGATCAATTAATCAAGGGCCTGATGGCTATATTTATGTTGGTATAGAACATCTAGGAATTGTGAAACTTATTAAAACCAAATGAGAGCATTAATAGCATTATGTATCGGAAGTGTTTTTCTTACTTCCTGTAATGATTCTGATAAAAAAGCAGAAGATTCAAAAGTTTCACTTTCCGAAGCAAAAAAAGAGGTTTCAACTACCACTAAACTTGATGAAAGTATAGTAAGAGGAAAAGTTATTTATACAGACTTTTGCATGAGTTGTCACATGCCTAATGGAAAAGGTGTACCACAAGCATTTCCTCCACTTGCCAAATCTGATTATTTGATGAATAACAGATTAGAAAGTATAAAATCGATTAAATACGGACTATCAGGTGAGATAACTGTGAATGACAAAACGTATAATGGTGTTATGACACCTCTTGGTCTTGAAGATGAAGAAATTGCTGATGTAATGAATTATATTACAAATAGTTGGGGAAATTCTAATGACTCGTTAATAACTGTTCAAGAAGTTTCAGAAATTGAGGAATAATTTTCTGTCAATATTACTAAATTTGTTCTATTGAAAATCAAAATATACTTATGCTAATTATTGGAATTGCTGGAGGAACGGGTTGTGGAAAGACAACGGTTGTAAATCAAATACTTAATGAACTGCCTGAAGGTGAAGTTGGTGTAATTTCTCAAGATTCATACTATAAGGACACTACACATTTGAGTTATGACGAACGTGTAAAAATCAATTTTGATCACCCACGTTCTATAGATTTCGAATTATTAGAAGTACATTTAAAACAATTACGAGATGGAAACCCTGTTGAGCAACCTGTATACTCATTTGTAAAGCATAATAGAACTGGAGATACAATAAAAACGAATCCTAGAAAAGTAATGATTGTAGAAGGAATTCTAATTCTTACAAATCCAGAATTGCGTGATATGTTCGATATCAAAATCTTTGTTCATGCTGATAGTGACGAACGACTCATTAGACGCTTAAAGCGTGATATTTCTGAACGTGGTCGAGATATTAACGAAGTCTTAACTAGGTATCAATCTACGCTCAAACCAATGCATCAACAGTTTATAGAACCTATGAAAGAATATGCAGATATTATTATTCCAAACAACAAATATAATACTGTAGCAGTTGATATAGTAAAAACTATTATCAATGAAAAATTAAATTAATGCTCAAATATTTAAAAAACATATTCGTTATTGTCTTTATCGTTTTTGCGATATGGATGCTTTTTATAGATTCAAATTCTTTGTTGATTCATCGTGAATTAAATCAGGATATTCAAGACCTTGAAGATGAAAAAGCCTATTATAAAGCTGAAATCGAAAAAGATAAAAAAGCCATAAAAGAATTGAGTACCGAAGACGGTATAGAGCGTATAGCACGTGAGAAATATTATATGAAAAAAGATAATGAAGATATTTACATTATTGAATATGAAGACAGTTTAAAACTTAAAGAAGACTAATGAATAAAAAACTATTTCGTGACTTTTCAGAAGTATCTTCTAAACAATGGAAGCAAAAAATTCAAGCCGATTTAAAAGGTGCCGATTATAACGAAACATTAATCTGGCATACAAATGAAGGTATTGATGTGAAACCATTTTATCATGCTGATGAATTAGATTCTATTGTATCAGAATCAGAATCAGAATCAAGTAATTTTACTATTTGTCAATCTATATTTGTTGCCAATTCTGAAGTATCAAACACTAAAGCCATTGATGCTATAAAAAGAGGTTCCGAATGTATTGAATTTGTGATACCTTCTGAAGATATCGATATAAATTTATTGATTCAAGACATAGATTTAGCATCTACCCTATTAACATTAAAACTTTTGTTTTTATCATCGGAATATGTAAAATCTATTCCGTCTCATCCCAATATCACAGTTCAAACAGATATTATTGGTCATCTAGCTAGAACTGGAAACTGGTTTCATAATCTTAAAGACGATCACCAACATTTTGAAATAATTGTAAAGCAAACCAACGCTGTTAGTATTGATGTAAGTCTTTACCAGAATGCAGGAGCCAATATGGTACAACAACTAGCTTATGCATTATCTCATGTGAATGAGTATTGCAATCATCTTCACGATAGGTTAACCAGTGATCAAAAAGCAGGTATTCAAGTCGTTTTTAATATAGCTGTTGGCACCAATTATTTTTTTGAAATTGCCAAGCTAAGAGCCGTAAAAGCATTGTATGCAGCATTAGCTCATGAATATGGGTTCAATACACTATGTGGTATAAATGTTACTCCAACAAAACGTAATAAAACCCTATACGACTATAATACGAACATGCTACGAACTACTACAGAATGTATGAGTGCAATTTTAGGTGGTGCAAACACGATTACAAATTTACCATATGATGCCATATATCATAAGGACAATGAGTTTGGTGAACGAATTTCTAGAAATCAGCTTTTAGTATTAAAACATGAAAGTTACTTTGATAAAGTTGACAATCCTTCTGAAGGTGCTTATTATATTGAAAGTTTAACTGTTCAATTGAGCGATAAAGCTCTAGAGTTATTTAAAGATATTGAAGCCAATGGCGGATTTCTTTCTCAACTTAAAGAGGGTAAGATTCAAAAGAAAATAAAAGAAAGTGCAGCCAAAGAACAATCACAATTCGATTCAGGTGAACTTGTATTATTAGGCACAAACAAGCATCCGAATTCAGAAGATAAAATGAAGGACGATTTAGAAATATATCCTTTTGTAAAAACAAATCCAGTCAAAACCTTGATAGAACCAATCATTGAAAAACGTTTGGCAGAAACATTAGAACAACAACGACTTAAAACCGAATAAATTAACACATTATGACATTACGATATTCAATATTATTAGTATGCTTATGCCTCTTTAATTGTAAACAAGATGCAAAACAGCCAAAGGCTGACGTAGATTTAATCTATTCTTTAAATGCAAAAATCCTTAATTGTGAAGGCTTAGACACTGCGTTATTACAAGAAGCTATGATGTCTTTTGAACGTGATATTACTAATTTCTACACGCCAGACAAACCTGTCTATTCTCGTGCATATAGCTTATTTGTTAGTCAAGCACTTACTAATAAAGCAGATTATCATAAAATGGTCTCTGAACATTCAAAAAATGTATTTGAAGCCCTTAAACAAGACGAATCATTATGGACTACTAACCCAGATGGTAGTCGACTCAATTTTCAACATCCAATATTTACATGTATAGGTAGTCAAATTAAAGACGAACCATTACAAAAAACATATAATGCCTTGATATCCACTAATAGTATGAGTTTAAGAATGTTTGGGGACCAATTGAAGCGCAAAACATTCGGAATGAAAGATGATAAATATTTGGCTACCTATGTAGCACTTGAATTGTTCTATGGAAAACTATTCAGTGTAGATTTTAATAGTGTTCCTGTTGAAGTTGATTATGAGGAAGCTAGTGGGTTAAAAGAGCATACATCTCATGATGGTCATAATCACTAGTAAATGAAGTTAAAGCTTACTTTGATAATTATATTAAGTTTTGTTTTATCGTGTAATGAAACAAAAAAAGAGGTCGAAAGGAATCATGTCCCTGGAGAATATTTCGAATTAGAAAATGATAATATTAAAATTTATTTACCAACATATTTCGAAAAATTTTCTGAAAGTGAATATGACCAATTCATAGAAGCTTTGCCTGATTCTGATGCTAAGAAAATTGAAAGACAACGCTTCAATTATCTAAAGTATTCAAAAGGAAATATTTATTATTTTAGAGATATTGGGTCTTCAACATTAATTAGCGTAAAAATGAGTGAGTTTTTGCCTTTTACAAAAGAAGACTCCACATATTTGTTGAGCTTACTTTCTGCATCGTGCAGTGAATATGCCGAAGTAATGAAAATGAACTGTGAGAAAACAACTGCTGGATATTCTGGCAATAACAAAACAACCGTTTTTAAAGCTGCATATAAGTTGACTGACGGAAACAACAATGAAATGTTCAACACTATATATTTTATAGCATCAAACTATAAAACTTTTGCTATGAATATTTATTCAAATAATGACAAAAACTATAATGCGTTTATAGAAAAAATAGTTGTAAGATAATGCGTAAAAACATTCAACATATAAAGTTACCTTCTGAGACAAAAAAACGTAATTCTAAGGCAAATAGCTCTTTTAAAACAGCTGAAGATATTGTGGTAAAATCATCATATTCAAAAGATGACATTCAACATTTAGAGCATCTAAATTTTGCTGCAGGAATTGCTCCAAACCTTCGTGGACCTTATTCTACAATGTATGTACGTAGACCTTGGACTATTAGGCAATATGCAGGATTTTCAACTGCCGAGGATAGTAATGCATTTTACAGACGTAATCTCGCTGCTGGACAAAAAGGTTTATCTGTGGCTTTTGATTTAGCTACTCATCGTGGTTACGATTCTGATCACGAACGCGTAGTAGGAGATGTTGGTAAAGCAGGTGTCGCTATTGACAGTGTTGAAGATATGAAAATTCTCTTCGATCAAATTCCTCTAGATAAAATGTCGGTATCTATGACTATGAACGGAGCTGTTTTGCCAATCATGGCATTTTATATTGTAGCAGCCGAAGAACAAGGTGTAACTCCTGAGCAATTAGCAGGAACGATTCAGAATGATATTTTAAAAGAGTTTATGGTGCGTAATACTTACATTTACCCACCTACACCTTCGATGAGGATTATTTCAGATATTTTTGAGTACACCAGTCAACACATGCCAAAGTTTAACAGTATTAGTATTTCTGGGTATCACATGCAAGAAGCTGGAGCTACCTGCGATATTGAATTAGCTTATACTCTTGCAGATGGATTAGAATACATAAAAAAAGGACTCGAAGCTGGAATGGACATCGATAGCTTCGCACCTCGCTTGTCGTTTTTCTGGGCTATAGGTATGAATCACTTTATGGAAATTGCTAAAATGCGTGCTGCTCGTATGCTATGGGCAAAAATCGTAACTCAATTTAATCCAAAAAACCCAAAATCATTAGCCTTAAGAACACATTGCCAAACTTCTGGCTGGAGTTTAACAGAACAAGATCCTTTCAACAATGTGGCTCGTACAACAATTGAAGCGGCTGCAGCTGCTTTTGGAGGCACACAAAGTTTGCATACTAATGCCTTAGATGAGGCTATAGCTCTACCAACAGATTTTTCGGCGCGTATTGCTCGAAATACTCAAATCTTTTTGCAGGAAGAAACCGGAATCACAAAAACGGTTGATCCATGGGCAGGGAGTTATTATGTCGAAACATTAACACATGATATTGCGCAAAAGGCATGGACACTTATGGAAGAGGTCGAAGAACTTGGAGGAATGACAAAAGCGATTGAAGCTGGAATCCCTAAGTTAAGAATTGAAGAAGCGGCAGCCAGAAAACAAGCACGAATTGATTCTGGACAAGATATAATAGTTGGTGTAAATAAATATCGTTTAGCCGAAGAAGATCCAATTTCTACCTTAGAAGTTGATAACCAAACTGTAAGAAACGGACAAATTCAGCGATTAAAGCATATAAAAGCAACAAGAAATACTGAAGCAGTTAATCATGCGTTGGCTAAATTAACTGAAGTTGCACGCACAGGAAAAGAAAATTTGTTAGCTTTAGCTGTAAATGCTGCACGAAAGCGTGCAACACTTGGTGAAATTAGCGATGCTTTAGAAGCAGAATTCGGACGATATAAAGCTCAAATTAAATCATTTTCAGGCGTGTATAGTAAAGAAATAAAAGATGACGAAAGCTTCCAAAAAGCTAGAGAATTAGCCGACCATTTTGCAGAACAAGATGGTCGTAGACCAAGAATTATGATTGCAAAAATGGGGCAAGATGGACATGATCGTGGAGCTAAGGTTGTGGCTACCGGTTATGCAGATGTTGGTTTTGATGTTGATATTGGTCCACTATTTCAAACACCAAAAGAAGCAGCAAAACAGGCTGTAGAAAATGATGTGCATATTTTGGGTGTATCTTCCTTAGCTGCAGGACATAAAACCTTAGTGCCTCAAGTTATAGAAGAACTTAAAAACTATGGTAGAGATGATATTATGGTAATTGTTGGTGGTGTCATTCCTAAACAAGATTACCAATACCTATTTGATGCTGGTGCAGTAGCTGTATTTGGTCCTGGAACTAAAATTAGTGATGCTGCGATTAGCATATTAAATATTTTAACTGATTAAAAACTAAAACCTAAAATTTAAATATGAACAAAAATCACATTCTCTTTGCCCTCCTTTTTATCCTAAATATTAACCTCCTATTTTCTCAAAGTTTTGAAATCCCAGGGGAGATTATGACCAATGATGGTTTCAAAAAAGGGTTCTTTTCAGAAGAAATAAATGAATATACAACAGCTTTAAGTTTTAAAATTTCAGAAAATGATGAAATTGTAAACCTATTTTCTTCTGAAAATATACGCTTCAAATTCAACTCAAATCGTAATTTATATAAAACGCTTAATGTAAATGGTTATATCCATCCATTTATTGTAATTGTAGATGGTAAAGCTTCGTTTTATAAGGATATAACTCAAGAAGTTTTTTACATACAAAACCCTTCGGTAGACCCTAAAATTGTCAAATTTGAAGATTTCGAAAAGGCTAATAAAAACACTAGAAATGTTGGTATTCTTTCTCTAGTGTTTGGAGATTGTATTTCAGTAAGAACTCAACTTAAAAAAACAAATATCAATAAATCAACAATTACACAATTAACTAAAGATTATAATAATTGTAAAGAATATTCCGACTCATATGAACTATCAAGCAAACAAAAAAAAGAACAAGAATACCTTAAGCAAAAAGGAGTGTATTCAATTGATATTGGCGGTTCACTTTTATTAAATAATTTTAAAAGCCAGGTTAGAGCATTTCAAGAAGGTACAGATAAGAGTAATATTCTCGGTTATGGTGCATTTGTTAGTTTCAATATGTCTCCTAGCTACTTTAATCAAATGCGCGACAAGCTTTTTGTTGACATCTCTATCAGCTATAATCTCACACCAGAGTTTTCTGTAGAATTTTATGACGTTAAGAGAAGTAACATTTTATTAAACCTATCACCAACTTACTATTTTCTTAGAGATAAATCAATAAATCCATTTGCTCGTATAAATTTTGGTTTAAATTATTCTAAATACGAATTAGTGAAAAATGTAAATACTTTTTTAATGGATGTAAAAGGTAATAGAAAGAGCTTTATTTTTAGTCTTGAAGCTGGTGTGCAATTTAACAGGCAATTTGAAGTATCCTTGCATTTTCAACCACGTTCTGAAGAAGTATATACGGTGTATCTTAATAATACATTTGATATAGAAAACACCCTTCTCTCTTTAAAAGCATCATACATTTTTGATTTATCGAAGAAGGATTAAAAACACAAAATTACTTTTAATACGATTAAGTTTTTTTTGCGTTCTATTTATTCATTCCAATTAATTAATTTATTTAGACAGTCATTATTACTAGGCCTCGATGGAATTATTACTGGTATGTTAATCGCTTATTAGATACGCTTAAACCTGTTAAACTTGTTAAACTTCTTTAAATCAACGGCTTATTTTTTATCTTAGACAAATAAATAAGAAAAATAGTACAATTCATGCTATTTTCAACTAAAAACTTAGTTATATTTATAGTTCGATTATTTAACACAATTTAATTCTTAAATCACATGATTCAAAAACCATCAAAAACTCGCATGCTTAGCATGATTATGGTGCTCTTTTTCTCCTTGGCGTCATTAGCCCAAGACATAGAAACGAAACCAAAAGAAATTTCAAAAACAGAAGACATTCCATTTAATCCTGATGTAAAAACTGGTGTGTTAAGTAATGGTCTTACCTACTACATTAAAAATAATGGAAAGCCAGAAAATAAAGTCGAATTACGACTTGTTGTCAACGCTGGATCAATTTTGGAAGATGACGACCAACTAGGTTTAGCTCACTTTATGGAACATATGAATTTTAATGGCACAAAAAACTTTAAAAAGAATGAACTGGTCGATTATCTACAAAGTATTGGTGTTAAATTTGGTGCGCATCTTAACGCTTACACTAGTTTTGATGAGACTGTGTACATTCTCCCTATTCCTAGTGACGATCCTGAAAAATTAGAAAAAGGCTTCCAGATTCTAGAAGATTGGGCTCATAATGCATTACTTACTGAAGAGGAAATAGATAACGAACGAGGTGTTGTTCTTGAAGAATATCGATTAGGCAAAGGAGCTAATGAGCGTATGATGCAACGTTACCTTCCAAAGATGCTTTATGGTTCTAAATATGCTGAACGTCTACCTATCGGAACAAAAGAAAATCTAGAAAACTTCACCTACGAAAGCCTAAAACGTTTTTATAAAGATTGGTACAGACCAGATTTAATGTCGGTTATGGCAGTTGGTGATGTTGATGTAGCAACACTTGAAGCGAAAATCAAAGAACACTTTGGAAAGATTCCTAAAGCCGAAAACCCAAGACCTCGTGATGAATTTGATCTGCCAAATCATGAAGAAACATTTATTGCCATAGAATCTGATAAAGAAGCTTCTTTTTCTCAGGTACAAGTTATGTTTAAAGATGAGAAAAACTCAACTCCAGATGTTAGTGTTGAAGATTACAGAAAATCTATGGTTAAGAGTGTTTTCTCTCAAATGATTAATAATCGTTTACAAGAACTCACTAATGGAGAAACCCCTCCTTTTGTGTATGGTTATAGTTTTCATGGTGGAACTTATGCGAAAAATAAAAGCGCATATCAGTCTTTTGCAATGACTAAAGAAACTGGGCAACTTAATGCGTTAAAAACCTTACTTGAAGAAAATCAAAGAGTGAAGCAACACGGCTTTTTTCAAGGTGAATTCGAGCGTGCTAAAAAAGGAATTTTAGCACGAATGGAAAAGTCATATAAGGATAGAGATAAAATGGAATCTAATCGTGTTGTTGGTGAATATGTAAGACATTTTTTAGAAAATGAACCTATGCCTGGAATTGAATGGGAATACAAGTTTTATCAAGAGGAATTACCTAAAATAAGTCTGGATGAAGTAAATGGTCTTATTTCTGAATACATAAGAGATGATAATCGTGTTATTATTTTAACAGGTCCAGAAAAAGAAGGTTTAGAAAAAGTAACCGAAGATCAAGTAAAAACAATACTTGAAGACGTTCAGAACAAAACATTAGAACCTTATAAAGACGAAGCTGTAGCCACTTCATTAATGGCTACTAAACCAACTCCTGGCACTATTACAGATTATTCAAAAAATGATGAATTAGGTACTACTACCCTAACACTAAGTAATGGTGCAAAGGTAACGTATAAGGTAACCGACTTTAAAAATGATGAAGTTCTTTTTGATGCCTATAGCTATGGTGGAACATCATTATATTCATTAGAAGATTACAAAGCAACTTCTAATGCTAATGGTGGTTTAGCCGAAGCTGGAATTAATGGATATAACAAAACAGAACTTGGCAAAATGATGTCTGGTAAAATTGTATTCGTTAGACCTAGTATTCGAACGTATAGTGAAGATATGTCAGGTTCCACAACACCTAAGGATCTTGAGGACTTATTTCAAATGGTACACTTGTATTTTACAGCGTTAAACAAAGATGATAAAGCTTTTAACTCGTTTAAAGAGAAACAAAAATCATTTTTAGGTAATATGATGTCTAATCCTCAGACCTATTTTTCTGTAAAAATGGGAGAATTCATGTATGGTGACAACCCAAGATATTTAGGATTCCCTACACCTGAAAAAATGGATGCTGCCGATTATGATTTAGCTTATAAGAAATATAAAGAACGTTTTGCAGATGCTGGAGACTTTCACTTCTACTTCGTCGGAAATATCGATGAAAAGAAATTAGTTGACTATGCGAGCACCTATTTGGCAAGTCTACCAGGACTTAACTCAAAAGAAACTTATAAAGTTTCAGATTTTAGACCACTAACTGGGCAACATGAAAAAATAATTGAAAAAGGAAAAGACCCAAAGAGTGCTGTACGTATCACGTATCATGGACCTACAACCTACAACAGTAAAGAAAATTTAGGTTTAAGAACATTAGGTGAAATATTAACCATAAAACTCATCGAGCAACTTCGTGAGGAAGAAGGTGGTGTGTATGGCGCTGGTGCTAGAGGAAATATTAGTAAAATGCCATATGATTGGTACCGCTTCAATATTAGTTTCCCTTGTGGACCTGAAAATGTTGATAAATTAAAAAATGCTGCTCTTGCCGAAGTCGATAAATTAGTGAAAGATGGACCTACACAGAAAGATTTAGATAAGGTTAAAGAATCATATATGTTAGATCATAAAGAAGATTTAAAAACGAATCGTTTCTGGTTACGTCATCTCAAGAATTCCGACTACCAAAAGAGCGATGCTACTAAGCTTTTGGAATTTGAAAAGCGTGTAAACGATTTAACAATTGAATATTTACAAGAAGTGGCAAAAAAATATTTAAGCAAAGATTATATCATAGGAATTCATAATCCAGAATCCTGATTCTCATTGTATTTATAACATTAAGAAAGTAGCTCTAACGAGCTACTTTTTTTATGCTATCAATGTTAACAACTTCCACTTTCAAAACACATAAATAATCGTATTTTTACAATCAATAAAACCAAATCAATTAATGGGTAAAATCATTGCAATTGCCAATCAAAAAGGAGGCGTTGGAAAAACAACGACTTCAGTTAATTTAGCAGCCTCTTTAGGAGTTCTAGAAAAAAAAGTACTGCTTATCGATGCAGATCCTCAAGCTAATGCAACTTCAGGACTTGGTATTGATGTTGAAAATGTAGAGATTGGAACCTACCAGTTATTAGAACATACTGCTTCTGCCGAAGAATCTATTATAAAAACAGAGTCTCCTAATGTTGATATCATACCTGCACATATCGATCTTGTCGCAATCGAGATAGAATTGGTTGATAAAGATGAACGTGAGTATATGCTAAAAAGAGCCATCTCTCATTTAAAACCATCGTATGATTATATTTTAATTGACTGTGCCCCTTCATTAGGGCTTCTAACACTAAATGCACTAACAGCATCAGATTCGGTCATCATTCCAATTCAATGTGAATACTTTGCATTAGAAGGCCTAGGAAAACTTTTAAATACGGTAAAAAGTGTTCAGAAAATACATAATACCGAATTAGATATTGAAGGGATGTTGCTGACTATGTTTGATCAACGTTTACGTTTGTCAAATCAAGTTGTTGAAGAAGTTCAAAAGCATTTTAGCAATATGGTATTTGAAACCATTATTCAGAGAAATGTTAGACTTGGTGAAGCGCCAAGTTATGGTGAAAGCATTATAAAATATGATGTAAGTAGCAAGGGAGCGTCAAATTATTTAAGTTTGGCAAAAGAAATAATTAATAAGAATGCATAATGGCGAAGGCAACAAAAAAACAAGCTTTAGGTAGAGGTTTATCTGCATTGTTAAAAGACCCTTCTAACGATATAAAATCTGCTAATGATAAAAATGCAGATACGATTATTGGTAATATTGTAGAACTAGATATTGATGTCATTGAAATCAATCCGTTTCAACCTCGTACCAATTTTAATGAAGAAACACTTAGAGAACTAGCGTCTTCAATTAAAGAACTTGGTGTTATACAGCCAATTACAGTTAGGAAGCTCGAATTCAATAAATTTCAACTTGTCTCTGGAGAGCGTCGTTTTAGAGCTTCAAAATTAATAGGACTTAAAACTATACCTGCCTATATTAGAATTGCTAACGATCAGGAGTCTTTAGAAATGGCATTAGTTGAAAATATTCAACGCCAAGATTTAGATCCTATCGAAATTGCATTATCCTACCAACGACTAATTGATGAAATATCACTTACACAAGAGCAAATGAGTGAACGTGTTGGAAAGAAACGATCTACTATAGCCAATTATTTGCGTTTATTAAAACTAGATCCTATTATCCAAACTGGAATGCGTGATGGCTTTATTTCTATGGGACATGGTCGTGCTATCATTAATATTGAAGATCAAAGTGTTCAATTGGATATTTATGAGAAGATAATTACTGATAAATTATCAGTTAGAGCAACTGAAGCTTTAGTTAAAAGTTACCATAACCCATCAGAGAAAAAAACAGTTGAACCTGAGGAGCTGCCTAAATTTGTTAAAAAAGGCATAAAAGAATTTTCAGAATACTTTGGTCACAAAATTGGCGTTAAATTGTCAAAGAATGGTAAAGGTCAAATCACAATTCCTTTTCATTCCGAAGAAGATTTTAATCGTATAAAAAAACTGGTACAACGTGCTAAATAAATTAGTTTTTAGTGTTATCATTACTGTTTTCTGTTGTAGTTTTTCCTTTGCACAGGACGACAAACCCAACAATGATGTTGATACAGATTTAATAGTTGTAAGAGATACTGTAAACACAAAACGTGAACCCATAAATGTATTAGCTCCTTCAAAGGCTGCCTTCTACTCTGCTGTACTCCCAGGACTTGGGCAGGCTTACAATAAAAAGTATTGGAAAATCCCTATTGTATATGCAGCCATTGGAATTCCTGTGTATCTCTACATAAAAAACGACAAAGATTATAATTTGTATCGAGATGCATTTAAACGTCGTTTGTCTGGTTTTCCTCAAAACTCTGATGGTGATCCATTTCCAAAT
This sequence comes from Psychroserpens citreus, assembly GCF_055686305.1. Lineage (NCBI taxonomy): Bacteria > Pseudomonadati > Bacteroidota > Flavobacteriia > Flavobacteriales > Flavobacteriaceae > Psychroserpens > Psychroserpens citreus. The sequence goes on along the minus strand of NZ_CM145999.1, from coordinate 3,129,250 downwards.
GTCACCAATGATGGTTTAATTAACGCCCAGAAACAGCTACGCCGAAATAAAGAATTAGCCTTGTTGATTGCTATTGGCGCTTATGCTTTAAATATTATTGATGCCAATGTAGATGCGCATTTATTACAATTTAATGTAGATGAAGATTTGTCATTAAGACCACATTTTAAATACAACCAAATGGAAAACAACACCAATTTGGGAGTGACACTTAATTTTAAGTTCTAAAGTATGAATATCGCATTACTTGGCTACGGCAAAATGGGTAAAGCAATTGAACAAATTGCAATAAATCGTGGGCATACGATCAAACTTAAGGTATCCAGCACTACGAAACATTTTGAGTTAGATGACATAGATGTTGCCATAGATTTTAGCTTACCTTCAACAGCTGTTGCGAATATTTCAGAATGCTTAAACTCTGGAGTTCCAGTGATATCAGGTACAACAGGCTGGTTGGAGCATTACGATGACATCGTATCACTTTGTGGTATAACTGAAGGCACATTTTTGTATGCATCAAATTTTAGTTTAGGTGTCAATATTTTTTTCGAACTAAATAAAACCTTAGCTAAACTTTTAAAAGGCTTACCTCAATACAGAGCAAGTATAGAAGAAATTCATCATACTCAAAAACTAGATGCTCCAAGTGGTACTGCAATAACTCTTGCTGAAACGATTATTAGTGAAACCAATTATAAAAATTGGACATTAGCATCCCCAAAACAAGATGAGATTGGTATTTTAGCAAAGCGAATAAAAGATGTGCCTGGAACTCATGAGATTAATTATAGTTCTGAAGTAGATAGTATACAAATCAAGCATACTGCTCATAGTAGACAAGGGTTTGCATTAGGCGCTGTAATTGCTGCAGAATATGTTCATGATAAAAAAGGAGTGTTTACGATGAAAGATGTCTTAAACATAAGTTAAGATGCAATTAAAATGTAACGTTTTTGAATACAAAATAACTTACTAAGAAATCAATATATAGATATGACAATTACACAATGGTTAATTTTTATTTTAGTGATTCAGGTCATTCACGGACTTGCAACATGGAAATTATATATTAAAGCAGGACGACAAGCATGGGAAGCCTTTGTTCCTATCTACAATGCAGTGATTTTAATGAAAATTATTAATCGACCATGGTGGTGGACGATTTTATTATTTGTTCCTATAGTTAATCTTATTATGCTACCTGTGGTATGGGTAGAAACAGCTAGAAGTTTTGGTAAAAACCAATATCTAGATACATTTTTAGCAGTCATTACTTTAGGTTTTTACAACTTCTACCTTAATTATGTGGCAGATGTAGATTATGTTGAAAATAGAAGTTTAGAGCCAAAATCAGGCTCAGGTGATTGGATAAGCTCTATCCTATTCGCTATTGTTGCTGCAACTATTGTACATACTTATTTTATTCAACCATTTACAATTCCAAGTTCATCATTAGAAAAATCATTACTAGTTGGTGACTTTCTTTTTGTCAGTAAGTTTCACTATGGTGCTCGAGTACCTATGACAACTGTAGCAACCCCTATGGTTCATGATACGATACCTGTTGCAAATATTAAGTCTTATTTATTCAATGACAAAATTGAAGAACATAAAACCTCTTGGAAAAATAAGTTGCAATTACCATACATGCGTTTACCATCATTTCAAAACATTAAACGCAATGATATCGTTGTTTTTAACCAACCAGCAGATACGCTAAAAAATATGAACGATTTTACACCAGATCGTAATTATTATAAGCCAATTGATAAAAAAACAAATCTCGTAAAACGTTGTGTAGGCGTGCCAGGCGATTCTTTAGAAGTTCGTAATGGCGTTGTCTATATCAATGGCAAAAGAAATGAATTACCTGATCGTGCAAAACTACAATTTGTGTATCTCGTAACATTAAAAGGAAATTACTCTGGTGTTCAACTTGTTAATGCTTTAAAAGAGCGTTACGATATAACAGATGTTTATCCTTCATCAAATAATACCATTGCATTTCATGCAACAGAAGAAGCTGCTCAAAAAGCTAAAAATCATCCCAATATTGCTAGTGTTGAGCGCTTTATTTCGCCAAAAGATGAAGATGGCAATTTGTTTCCTAGGACATCACAATATCCATGGAATTATGATAATTATGGACCAATTTATATTCCAAAGAAAGGAGCAACTGTAGCCTTAAATGTAGAAGTATTGCCTTTATATAAACGCTTAATTTCTGAATATGAGCATAAAACTGTTGTCACTAGAGGAAATCAAGTGCTTATTGAAGGTGAACCTGTAACTTCATATACATTTGATCAAGATTATTATTGGATGATGGGAGATAATAGAAATAACTCCATAGATTCTAGAGCTTGGGGATTTGTACCTTTTGATCATGTTGTAGGAAAACCAGTGTTGATATGGATGAGTTGGGACGGGCTTAAAAATCCGCGTTGGAAACGTTGGTTTACAACAGTTGGAGGATCAGGACAACCAGTGTCTTATTTAATACCATTTTTAATCGTATTAGGCGCTTGGTTTGGTTTCAATAAATGGCGAAAAAAGAAAAAGGCACAATAAATATTAGTTGAATGGACGTTTTACTTCATCCAACCTTTTTTCCAAATATTGCTCATTTTGTAGCAATGTTACAGGCCGATCACATTGTTTTCGAGATTTGCGATAATTATCAAAAGCAAACCTATAGAAATAGAACATCTATTAATGGGGCTAATGGGCAATTAGATCTGAATGTCCCTGTAGTCTATTCTCAGAAAAATAGACAGCAATTTAGTGCTGTTGAAATTTTTAATTCTGAACAATGGCAACTACAACACTTGAAATCTTTAGAATCGGCATACCGCACTTCACCCTTCTATGAATTTTACATTGACGATTTATTGCCATTGTTTAATATAGAAGCTACAACGATAATGGATTTCAATTTCAAATGTATTGAGGCTATTTTTAATTGTATGCAACTCCCTTTTCATTACACCACAACTAATAGTTTTGAATTAGAACCAAAATCGATTCTAGATGCAAGGAGTTTGGCCAATAGTAGAAAGAAAATTGTTCAGCAGTTTGAACCATACGCTCAGGTGTTTGATGATAAGCATGGTTTTTTAGCTAATCTAAGTATTCTAGATCTGTTGTTTAATGAAGGTCCTAATACAGAATTATATTTAGAATCTCAGCGGTTACGAGTGCATTAAAGGCAATCATTGTTGTTTACTTGAGTTTGACTTTTGCCATGACTGGAAAATGATCAGAATATGTAACGTCATAGGTTTTAAACCCATTGATATCAAATGCATTATCTACCAAAATAAAATCGATGCGTACAGGAAAGAATTTAAAATCATAGGTTCTACCAAATCCATTACCTGCTTCTGAAAAGGCATCACGTAAATCTCCTTTAATCTCCTTATATACGTAGGAGTATGCAGTATTATTAAAATCACCACAAATTATCATTTGATATGGGCAATTCACTTTATGTTTTAAAAAGAGTTCTGTTTGAGACTGTTGCATTTTGAACGTTGTACTCACACGCTTAAATAAATTTTCTGAATTTTCTTTGGTGAGCTTTTCAGTAGTTGGATTAATCCCTGACGATTGCAAGTGCACATTATAAATACGAATGGTGTCCGAATTTTTAACAATATCAGCAAATATGGCATTATTTGATGTGTTTGGGAACTCTATAGAACCAGAATTTATAATTGGAAATTTTGTAAAGATGGCTTGTCCATTTTTAACTTTTTCCCCTGAAAGCTCTTCATATTTAAAATAACCATCTAATGCAATTGTCTCATCAGGTCGGTATTCTTGCATGCATAAGATATCTGGTTGTTTTTCGGAAATAAAATTGGACATGTTTTGCTTAATATTAGCATCATCAATCCAATTAAAAACATTGAATAATCTCACATTATAATTCATCACTGACAAATTCTGAGTATCATCAATATTAGTAGACGATGAAAATTTGTACAATGAAAACATGTAACTATAACCAATACATAAAACTACTATAGACAATAGCAATTGCTTCTTAGCTTTTAATAACCAATACAGTACAAATAGTAGATTAACAAGAATTAAAAAAGGAACAGCTAAACTTAATACAGATAAAAATGCAAATTTCTTTGGTTCAAGATATGGCAAAAGATAAGATAAGAGTAACGCAAATGCCATCAATGAATTGATGATAAACATTAGCTTTTCTAAACCTTTTAGTTTACGCATACAGATTAATCTTTCCCAGCTTTAAATAGAAATGCCTTTTCTTCTTTAGTTAAACTATCATAACCACTTTTACTAATTTTATCTAGAATGAGGTCAACTTTCTTTTGGTTATTAAACTCGTTAAACTCATCTTTATTATGACCAGCAAATACTTTCTTCTTATTTCTGTGCACGGTTTTAAGTGTTGATTTTGCCTTAAATAGATTGGCAATTCTATCCATAAATTTGCTAAAACCACTACCAATATCGTTTCCTTTTAAAAGCTGAGTAGCATACAAATACCCAAGTAAACTACCGCCTAAATGAGCAATATTACCACCTTGATTTATTCCAAATAAGCCAATAACATCAAAAACTACTAATGCTACTCCAATATACCAAAGTTTTATTTTCACAGTAAAAAACTGAGCTTCTCGATAAGGCATATAGGCACAAATAAAAAGTAATAATGCTCTAACACCTGCAGATGCACCAACTAACGGGCCAATAGTTCTTGAAAAACTATCTGGCATAATATTATAAAATAGCAAGTAGGTTAAACCACCAATAATGATTCCTAAAAAATAAATATTTAGCGATTGTTTTCTAGGGAATAGATTTACCATAGTCCTTGATATAAAGTATAATACCAGCATATTAAATAGGATATGGATAAAATCATAATGTGTAAACCCATACGTTATTATTGACCAAGGTTTTTGAATAAAATCAAATGCGTCTTTAGGTAACTCAAGCCAATTAAGTGTACTTTCTCTAGGGATTTTTAAAATCACTCGTAGTAACCAACCTACGAAAAAAACCAACACATTGATTGCGATGATCTTTTCAAAAACGTTTAATCGTTTAAGTTTGTCTTGAATGTCATGTGTTAACGATGTCATCGATCCCAACGGTTTTTATTGAACTGTGTTTTTTTCCAATACCACATAATTAAGAATCCAGTAATAGCACCTCCAACATGTGCCATATATGCGGTATTACTTGGACTAAAAAATGAAGCTCCAGTTAAAGCAGAGATTACATCTAAAATGATAATGCCAGGGATAAAAAACTTAGCTTTAATTGGAATAGGTAAAAATATCAACATCAATTTAGCTTCAGGGTTCATCATACCAAATGCAGCTAAAATACCCATAATACAGCCAGATGCTCCAACCATTCTCGATAATACAGTCTTATTCATCTCAAATAAACTTCCAAAAGCATTTGAATCTATTACTGGTCCAGTATAATTTTTTTCAGTTAACAAATCTGTTAAGCCATCATGAAATAGTTCTGGTTTAATGTAATTGCCATCAACTGAATAAATGTTTACTATTTCATGTAACAATTCAGGACTTAGATTTAATCCTGTAATTCCTTGTGAAGCTGAAAAGTATTGAAAAAAATAATACCCCAATTGAAATAATACGGCTCCTAATCCAGCTGAAATATATAGGAACAAAAACTTCTTAGAACCTAATTGTGTTTCAACAGCTGTACCAAACATCCATAAGGCAAACATATTAAAAAAGATATGCATCAAATCGGCATGCATAAACATATGCGTAAAAATTTGCCATGGCTTAAATAAATTATTTTCAGGAAAATACAGTGCAAACCATTGGTTAAATAAAACGCCATTTTGAATAACCATAGTACCTATAAACATTACCACGTTGATAATGATTAAATGCTTTACTGTATCTGTTATACCTCTTATCATATCTTACATAAATTTTTTATCAAAATCATCTACACTCATAGTAATAAATGTAACTCTATTAGTAGGAGAAACTGATGGTTCTTTACAAGCAAACAAACTATTCACTAAATGCTCTTGCTCTACCCTATTTAATGATTGACCAGTTTTAATAGCTAAGCTTTTAGACATAGATTTTGCCAGTAAATCTGTAGCACTAAAATTGCTGTCTGGAACTTCCTGCTCTACATCACTTATGAGTTGCTCCAATATAATTGAGACTTCACTTTCTGGAACGTTAATTGGCACTCCTGTAATCTCTAATGTTGTTTCACTAAATTTAGAAAACACAAAACCTGTATGCTCTAAATCTTCTTTTAATGATGTTAATGAGCTCATTTCCGAAACCGAAAACTCTAATACAAGTGGAAATAACAATTGTTGACTTACAGCTTCTTTAACCGTTAATTGTTTTAAAAAGCCTTCATACAAAATACGCTGATGAGCGCGATGTTGATCTAAAATCATCATTCCAGATTTAATCGTACTAATAATATATTTATTATGAAGTTGATAAGTAGTTTGTTTGGTTTCTACTGATGTATCTTCAGAAAATAAGGATTTATGTTCTGGTTGGCTTTCAAATTCAACATCACTAAAATCATTTTCAGTTTTTGTGCCTTTAGACTCTAAACCAACATATAAGCTTTCCCACTGTGCTGTAGGTTCTTTTCTGTAAGAAGTAGATATATGATGTCGTGCTGGTGTTGATGGTTGTTGATCTTCACGAAACGGATTAAAACTTCGATCCACTTCAACTGTTGGTGTAGAGGCGCTTTTATGTTTATAATCGTATGGAGTGTCTAAGTTTTTATCCCGATCAAAATCTAAAACAGGGGCTATATTAAACTGACCCAAACTATGTTTTACAGACGATCGCAAAATGGCATAAAGCGTGTGTTCATCATCAAACTTAATTTCTGTTTTAGTAGGATGAATATTTATATCTATTGTTTTGGGATCAACCGTTAAATTCAGAAAATAACTTGGGTAACTTCCATCTTTCAATAAACCTTCATACGCCGAATTAATGGCATGATTTAGATAAGCGCTTTTAATAAATCTATTGTTGACAAAAAAGAACTGTTCGTTTTTAGTCCGTTTTGCAAATTCAGGCTTTCCAACAAATCCTGAAATTTTTAGAACTTCAGTATCTTCTTCAACTGGAACTAATTTTTCATTTGTTTTAGTCCCAAAGATATTTACAACTCGCTGTCTATAGTTACTCACTGGAAGGTTAAAGTTTTCACTACCGTTATTATACATTAAAAATGCAATATTTGGATGCGCCAATGCAACGCGATGAAACTCATCGATGATGTGTCGCAACTCTACATTATTAGACTTCAAAAAATTTCGCCGAGCGGGAATATTAAAAAATAAATGCTTTACAGATAACGAAGTTCCTTTTGGAGTAACAACAACGTCTTGACTTTTAATAGTACTGCCTTCAATTTCTATAATAGTTCCTAATTCGTCTTGATCTTGTTTTGTTTTGAGTTCTACATGAGAAATAGCAGCAATACTGGCTAAAGCTTCTCCGCGAAAGCCTTTGGTATTCAAACTAAACAAATCTTCGGCAGAACGTATTTTGGAGGTGGCATGCCGCTCAAAGCTCAATCGAGCGTCTGTAGGACTCATACCCTTTCCGTTATCAATCACTTGGATTAAAGTTTTACCAGCATCTTTAACAATAAGTTTTATAGTATCAGAACCAGCATCTATGGCATTCTCTAGTAATTCCTTTACAACAGAAGCGGGTCGTTGTACAACTTCACCTGCTGCAATTTGATTCGCAACATGATCTGGTAACAATTGGATAATGTCTGCCATTAGCGTTTAAGGGAGAATATGGATAAATCGAAATCTATGATAAATAAAAAAGTTACGACTAATATTGCAATAATAATTAATACTCTGCGGTTAGCACCAGAAGTGTCTTTATTAGATTTATAATCATTTACAGCATTATTAAATTTTGTCTTCAAGCCTTTATTACTACTAGCAGTTACTCGATAATCATCAAATTTATGCTTTAACTCAAATGGACTACCTTCACCTTTGTAAAAACGTGGTTGATAGCTATACTTTTTGTTTTTCCGTGTGTTTAAAATTCCCATAATGCTATGATGTTTCGTAATGCGTTAAAATAAACCATAGTGCAATTATCATACCTAAAATAAGTAAAAGTAAACCGAGTGAAACACTTCTTTTACTTTTATGTTTACCTTGACCTCGTATAGATTTCCATTGTGATTTCAAATCTTCACCTCCTTCAGCATCTCTATGATGTCTTGGTTTATAATTAAATTGTCTATGTTTTCGTTGCTGAAATAAACCCACTACTTATCAAGTCTAATATTTCAAAAATACAGAATTTACAAGGAAAATAAGATATTCTATTCCTAAAAATTGTTAACAAATACAACCGCTAATTGGAAATACTAAAAGAAGAATTTAATGCTGAAGAGAATGGACTAAAAACTGTATTCTATATTAAATAGTTCGTCTTAAATTGGCCATTTTAATAGCAGCTATAGCAGCTTCTGTACCTTTATTACCATGTTTTCCTCCCGAACGATCAATAGATTGCTGCATTGTGTTGTCGGTAAGCACACAAAAAATTACTGGAGTATCCGAATTAAGGTTTAATTCCTTAATACCATGAGTTACACCTTCACAAACAAAATCGAAGTGCTTCGTCTCGCCTTGAATTACACAACCAATGGCAATAACAGCATCTACTTGATACTCCACCATTTTTTTGCTGCCATAAATCAATTCAAAACTGCCAGGTACATCCCATTTTATAATGTGTTCTGGCAAAGCACCACAATCAATTAATGCATCATATGCGCCTTGATATAGACCATTGGTGATCGTGTCATTCCATTCAGAAACAACAATCCCAAACCGAAAGTCTTTCGCGTTTGGGATTGTGTTCTTATCGTAGTGAGATAAATTATGATTTGCAGTTGCCATAATTTAATTATTTACTACCTCCAGCTCTTCCAATAAAAGCTTCTATATTTTTAGCTTGATCTGAATCTGAAAATTCAGACTTAATACGTTCGTAATATCCTAATGCTTTTTCTGGTTGACTAAGCGTTTCAGCAACACCAGCTGCCTTAAATAAATACATAGGCGTTGTATAGTCATTCGTTGAAGCATTAATCGCTTGCTCATAATAGCCTAAGGCATCTTCCAACTGATTTAATTGCACAAACGCATCTCCTATTGCTCCTTTTGCAATTGGGCCTAATACGTCATCGCTAGTATCAAAATCACTCAAATACTTAACCGCATTGGTATAATCTTTAGTATTTAAATATGCCATTCCTGCGTAGTAATTAGCCATATTTCCTGCTGGTGTGCTTCCATATTCATTCACGATATCAACTAAACCATATTTTCCTTCACCTCCATTAAGTGCTAATGTAAACAAAGAGTCTTTGTTTGTTCCTGCAATAGCTTCTTCGAAGTATTTTTGAGCCGTATACATTTCATTCATTGCTTCTTGAGCTTTAGGCTCAGCAATAAACTTATTATACCCTAAATATCCTAGAACGATTAAGGCTACTAAACCAATAATTACGAATATACCTTTCTGATTTTTAGCAACAAAATCTTCAGCCTTATTTGCACTTTCATCAAGTGTATTAAATACTTCTGCTGTTGTAGACTCTTGCTCTAAAACTTCTATCTTTTCACCTTTTTCCTTAATAGGTTTCGGTTTGTATCCTCTTTTCTTATATGTTGCCATAATTCTATATTTGTGCCCGCAAAAATAAAATTTTTATTGGGATTTAAAAGGTAAATTATTTGTTATTTTTACTTCGTCTTAGAATAAAAGCAACCTTAATACGAATATTCCTATTAGTTTTATGATTTTAAACACGTTAAGCTTAGTTAATTATAAGAATTTTGAAAGCCAAGATTTTAAATTTGACACTAAAATTAACTGTTTTGTGGGTTCTAATGGCGTTGGTAAAACAAATGCTTTAGATGCGATTTATCATTTATCCTTCGGAAAAAGTTATTTTAATCCAATAGCTACACAAAATATCAGACACAATGAAGACTTTTTTGTGATTGATGGCATTTTTAACAAAAACGATAAAACAGAAAAAATAGTGGTGTCCTTAAAACGCGGACAAAAGAAAATGATTAAGCGTAATGGTAAGGCCTATGAAAAATTTAGTGATCATATTGGGTTTATTCCTTTAGTGATTATCTCGCCTGCAGATCGAGATTTAATTATAGAGGGTAGCGATACACGACGAAAGTTTATTGATAGTGTAATTTCTCAGAGTGATAAAGGCTATTTAAACAATCTTATCAATTATAATAAAGTACTATCACAACGAAATGCACTACTAAAATATTTTGCACTAAATAATACATTTAATGCTCAAACTTTAGAAGTCTATAATGAGCAATTGAGCACTTATGGAAGTGAGATTTTTAAAGTTCGTGATGAATTCCTAAAGGTGTTCATTCCTATTTTTAAAGCTCGTTATAAAGCCATTAGCAACGACAATGAAGAGGTTAACTTAAAATATAAAAGTGATTTATTTGATGATGATTTACAATCACTTTTAGTCAAACAGATTAACAAAGACAAAGCATTACAATATACGAGTGTTGGGATTCACAAGGATGATTTAAATTTTCAAATAGAAAACTACCCAATTAAAAAATTTGGTAGCCAAGGACAACAAAAGTCGTTTTTAATTGCCTTAAAACTGGCACAATTCGATTTTATTAAACAACAAAGTAGCGTCACTCCTCTACTCCTCTTAGATGATATATTTGATAAACTAGATGAAAATCGAGTGGCACAAATTATTAGTTTAGTAGATAATGACGACTTCGGTCAATTATTTATTAGTGATACGCATGCAGAGCGCACAGAGAATGTAGTCAAACAAGTTCATCAGTCGTATAAAATATTTAAACTATGAAAAAACTCGCACTATTATGCTTTTCACTTTGCATATTTAATTGTTCCAAAGACCCTTCAAATTACATACAACATGTAGAAGGTTATTGGGAAATTCAAGAAGTTACTCTAAGTAATGGAACAAAAAAAGAATACACATTTAGCAACACTATAGATTATATTGAAGTTTCAGAAGATATGTCTGGTTTCAGAAAAAAATTAAAACCTAACCTAGTTGGAACATTCGAAACTTCAAAAATTAAAGAAACTTTCAGTATTAAAATAGAAAATGACAGCTTAAATGTGTATTATCAAACGCCATATGCGAATTGGAAAGAAACGATTTTGAATGCGACCGAGACTCAATTAAAAATAGTAAATACCAATAAAGATGTATATCTTTATAAACGATATCAACCTCTAGAATTAGAGTAATGGCAAAACGACAAAATGATCACTTACCAATTAGTGATATTCTTAAAGAATTTGTTGACACAAACAAACTGCAATCTGGCTTAGATAAAGTTGATGTTCGTGAAGCATGGACCTCAATGATGGGAAATGGAGTCAATAATTATACTACAGATATCAAGCTTGATAAACAAGTACTCTACGTCTCACTAAGTTCTAGTGTACTCCGTGAAGAACTCAGTTATGGATCTCAAAAAATCATTGAAATGCTCAATGAATCTATTGGTAAAGAGGTCGTTAAGAAATTAGTGTTACGCTAAGATTACTCTCAAAATATTTCAGTATTTTCATAATCTAATTCCAACCTTATGAAATTCCTTAAACTCATTACTACTCTGGTACTAACCTTAGTAGTATTTTATTGTTTAAATTCAAAACTTGGTGCCATTCCTCCTATTGGAAAGTTTCTAGATCCTGCTCATGGTATCTGGCAAAATGAATACGATGAAACAATTTCTGGAGACATCAGTATAAATGGATTGTCTGCGCCTGTAAACATTTATTATGATGAGCAATTAATTCCTCATGTCTTTGCTCAAAATGATATTGATTTGTATACAACTCAAGGCTATATAACCGCAAAGCATCGCTTATGGCAAATGGAATTTCAAACCTATGCTGCTGCAGGTCGATTATCAGAAATTTTTGGGTCCACCACTATAAACTATGATAAACTAGAACGCCGACGAGGCATGGGATTTGGAACAGAAAATGCTTTAGAACAAATGAAAGCTGATCCAGAAACACTAAAAATTATTCAAGCCTATTGCGATGGTGTTAATGCATACATCAATACTTTGGAAGATAAAGATCTTCCTGTAGAATATAAATTATTAGACTATAAACCAGAGCCTTGGACTATAAAAAAAACAGCATTGCTATTAATGTATATGACTAAAATGCTAGCTAGTAGAGAACATGATTTAGAATATACTAATGCGCTACGATTATTTGGTAAAGATCGTTTTGATGTGCTATATCCTGATTTTTTTCCAGATAATGATCCCATTATTCCAAAAGATACTGATTGGAGTTTTATTGATGTTGAAATCACACCAACTCCTCAAAGTGAATTACCGCTAGATACTATTGTAGAAACCATCACTAAACCACATCCAGATAATGGTAGTAATAACTGGGCAATATCTGGTTCCAAATCTACCACAGGTCATCCTATTTTAGCAAATGATCCACACTTAGGTTTAAATTTGCCATCTATTTGGTTTGTGATGCAACTCAGTACTCCCGAGCACAATAGCATGGGTGCTACATTGCCAGGTGCTGTTGGTATCATATCAGGTTTCAATAACCATATCGCTTGGGGAGAAACAAATGCTACTCGAGATGTTACCGATTGGTATAAAATTGAATTTAAAGACAATTCAAAAACCCTGTATAAGTACGATAATGAATGGAAATCTACTTCTTATCGCATTGAAGAAATCAAAATAAAAGGTGCTGCTACAATTAAGGATACGGTCTACTATACACATCATGGTCCTGTAACATATGATGATAACTTTAAAAATGACAATCCGAAATCTGGTTATGCTATGAAGTGGATTGGTCATCTTGGCGGAAATATCCAGCGCACATTTTTAGAGCTAAATAGAGGACGAACTTATGATGATTATCTCGATGCCATAAAACATTTTAATGCACCAGCTCAAAATTTTGTATTTGCTTCAACGGAGGGAGATATAGCCTTATGGATACAAGGTAAACTACCAAACAAATGGAAAGGGCAAGGTAAGTTTTTAATGGATGGATCAAATCCAGATCACGATTGGCAAAGTTTTATTCCTCAAGAATTTAATGCACATACAAAAAATCCAAAACGCGGATTTGTGAGTTCTGCTAATCAACATCCAACAGATGAAAACTATCCGTTTTATGTGTTTAATGATGGTTATGATACGTATCGCAGTCGGGTTATTAATGACTTCTTTAGATCAAAAGACAAATTTAGTATCGAGGATTTTAAAGCTTTGCACAATAATAATTTTAACCTAAAGGCTTCAGAGCTATTGCCTTATGTGTTTGAAACAATGGATACTTCTAGTTTAACTTCCGAAGAGCGAGACATTTATAATATCATAAAAACTTGGGATTTCAATAGTGACATAGATGATTTGGCTCCTAGCATTTGGCTCACTTGGTGGAGCAAACTCTACAACATAACTTGGGATGAATACGAGAATCAAGATGTAGCTATGGACAAACCATTTGAATATCAAACCATTTATATGCTTAAAAACAATTCCAATGATGAATTTATGGATATTGTAGACACTCCCGAAATTGAAACCTCTAAAGAATTGTTTTTGTTATCGTTTAAAGATGCAGCTAAACATTTATTACAATGGAAAACAGAACACGGAGATTTTGTCTATAAAAATTATAAAGCTACTTATGTTGGGCATTTACTTCAAGCTATACCTGCATTTTCCCGATTTAATGTCCCTATTGGTGGTGATCGAAATACGGTAAATGCCGCAGCTAAAAATCATGGACCATCATGGCGTATGATTGTTGAAATGAGTACGCCACCTAAGGCTTTAGGCATATATCCTGGAGGTCAGTCTGGTAATCCGGGGAGCCAATACTATGATAATATGATTGATGATTGGGCAAAAGGAAACTATTATGAGCTTAACTTTATGCAAAATGATAAGGCTTCAGGAAATATCATCGCTACACAAACATTAATACCAATTAATTAAGATGAAAAATAAAAACCTCATAAATTTTATTGTCACAATAATTATTGCATTACTCTTATCTCAGTTTTTACCTTGGTGGTCTGTTATGGTCGCTGGTTTTGTTTCTGCTTTGTTTTTTAGTTTGAAACAATCCGCTGTATTCATAGTGCCGTTTTTAGCTGTATTTTGCTTTTGGGTACTCTATGCGTTTGTGATAAGCAGTGCTAACGATTTCACCTTAGCTAAAAAAATAGCTGTGCTATTACCTCTTGGAGGGAATCCCTATGTTCTTATTTTAGTAACGGGCTTAATTGGTGGTTTAGCAGCTGGAGTTTCTGCTCTATTAGGCAAACAATTGAGTGTTATTGTTGGTCGGTAGTCTTATACTCTATTAATTCTGCTTGCTCTACATAAATTTAGCCAATTCCTATTATTAATTCATTTTTATTAATTTATATTAGACCATATTCAAATGCGTTTTGCATAAATCTATTATGAAATCTGAATGAAAAAAATACCGAAAAACATAAAATATCTCATTTTTGGAATAAGTATTTTGATTTTCATAGTACTAAATTCGGGGTTTGGAACAAGACTTATGGTTGGAATTTCGAATAAGTTATTACTACTTACAGATTATTTTTTTGCATTTTCTAGTACTAGCTTAGATTATTTGATATTATCGTTAACTCCAATTTTCGGAATGTTATACAATGCAACTAGAGACCATTTTAAATTAACCGAACTAATTATGGATATTGGCACAATTTTACTTTTTATAATCATATGTTTTGGAATCGGACTCTTTATTTTAACCTTTATTGGAAAACCTGAAAACCCAATAATGCCTCAGTATATACTTACGGAACCCTTTCATTTTTATATGACAATATTTATTAGTTTAGGAATTGTAACGCCATTTCTGATTTTAAGATGGATTAAAAATATAAAACTGTGACTTCAAATTTTAAAATAAGACCTGTTGCAAAAAGTGACCTAGAACAAATTTTTCAAATGGAAAAAGAGGCTTTTAAACCTAACCATTATCCCTTATTTGTACTTAGGCAATTTTATGATCTCTCTCCAAATCTCTTTATTGTATCAGTTAATGAATTCAATCATATCATAGGATATTGTTTTGGAGGTATTGACCATAATAGTAACATAGGTTGGATATTCGCATTAGCTGTAACTAAAGATCAACAAAAGAAAAAGATAGGTCAATATCTCACTACTAAATTGATAACGAGGTTTAAGAATAAAAACATAACTACTATTCAATTAACAACAACGCCAGATAATAGTCCAGCCATAAGTTTGTATCAAAAATTAGGTTTTAAAATTGAAGCTGAGGTTGCGAATTATTATTTTGACAATTCTCCAAGATTATTAATGAAATTGGAAATACAATAACTTTAATTCTATAAATATTCATTTTATTAATTAAACCTTTAATGAATCTATTGGTTAAAATCCTTTTATTACTTTTAAACTCTCTACACATTTGAGTTTTTTTAATGATGGTGATTGTAGAATAAATGAAACTATACTAATATAACTTAAAACAATAAAATGGGGGTATTTGATAAATTTGTTAGACAGCAAGAAACTAAAGAAACAGCTTACAAGCCTCATTCAGATTATGAAGCTTGGATTGGTATTCTCTATGCTTGTATGTCATCTGATGGAGTTGTAAGCGATGTAGAAATAGATGCACTTACCAGAATGATTGTGCACAAGCGAAAGTTTGTAGGCATAGATATCGCACCACTTTACAATGCAGTTTTTGAAGCTAAATTAAAGATTGGCGGTATTGGTTTAGTTGACATCTGTTCTAAATTTGTTGCCGAAAGCGATAAAGATACTTTGTTTTCTATGGCAATTGAAATTGTATTAGCAGATGGTATCCTTAATAAGGATGAAGAGAAAGTGATTGAACTAATTGCAGACCGAATGAATATAGACCCTGATTTAGTTGACAAAATTATTCAAGTCATGCTCATTAGAAATAAAGGAAATGTTGTTATTGTTGATAAAAAACCTTCCTAATGAAGCTATCAGGACAATCTATTAGAGCATTTATTGGTTCTAAAGACTTTCATATTTCTCGAAAATTTTATTCCGATTTAGGATTTGAGGAAATTGTCACCTCAAAAACCATGTCTTATTTTTATAATGATGCATTAGGGTTTTATTTACAGGATGCATATATAAAAGATTGGATAGATAACTCAATGATTTTCTTTGAAGTAGATGACTTGGAAAACATGTTAAAATATATACAAAGCTTAAAATTACCAGAACGCTATGATCATGTAAGGTTATCTAATATCGTATATAATGATTGGGGAAACGAGTTTTTTCTTCACGACCCTAGCGGTATATTATGGCATTTTGGAACTTTTAAGTAGAAAAAACTTGATTAACGACTCAAAAAAAACGCAACCTTTAGAGTTGCGTTTTTCCTTATAATTAATTTTGTATGTACTAAAACATATCTCTTCCAGAGAAATGAAAAGCACCTTCAATAGCTGCATTCTCATCACTATCACTTCCGTGAACTGCATTTTCTCCAATAGACGCAGCATATAATTTTCTTATAGTTCCTTCAGCCGCTTCTGCTGGATTAGTTGCTCCAATCAATGTTCTGAAATCTTCAACTGCATTATCTTTTTCTAAAATAGCCGCAACGATAGGTCCTCGAGTCATATATTCTACTAATTCTCCAAAGAATGGACGTTCTTTATGAATTGCATAGAATGCTTGCGCATCTGCTGTTGTCATTTGCGTTAATTTCATCGCTACGATTCTAAAACCTGAAGCTGTTATCTTTTCTAAAATTGCACCAATATTCCCTTTTTCAACAGAATCTGGTTTAAGCATTGTAAATGTTCTATTTGTTGCCATTTGTTTATTTTAAATTCGGTGCAAAAGTAATACATTTCTTTAAAATTTCAGTACAAACCAATATTAAAAAATTGTATCTTCGCTCACTATGAACAAAGACGATATTAATAGCATAAAATCGCTTTTGAATACTCCAAAAGCTATAGTTATCATTCCTCATAAAAATCCAGATGGCGATGCCATAGGATCTACCTTAGGCTTATATCATTACCTAAAGACATATAATCATGAAGCTGTCATAATTGCACCTAATGATTACCCTGACTTTTTAAAATGGATGCCAGGAGAATCTTCAATTCTTAAATATGACCAACAACAAGAGCAGTGCGATATACGTATTCAAAGTGCTGATATTATTTTTACTTTAGATTTCAATTCTTTAAGTAGAATCGACAATATGCAAAACATTGTAAAATCATCGCAGAGTGTAAAAATCATGATTGATCATCATCAACAACCTGATGATTATGCAACATTTATGTATTCAGATGTCAGCATGTCTTCAACTTGTGAAATGGTGTTTAATTTTATTGAAATGTTAGAAGATCTTAATCGCATTGATAAAGATATTGCAACATGTTTATATGCAGGTATTATGACAGATACTGGGTCATTCCGATTTCCATCAACCACAAGTGCAACACATCATATTGTAGGGCAACTTATTGAGAAAGGGGCTAATAATTCTCAAATTCACAATAACATACTTGATACGAACAGTTATGAACGTATGCAACTCCTTGGAAGAGCTTTAAGCAATCTTAAAGTGATTCCAGAATATCGCACAGCATATATCACTCTGTCTCAAGAAGAACTTAATAGATTTAATTTTAAAAAAGGTGACACCGAAGGCTTTGTCAATTATGGGCTCTCATTAAAAGGTATCATTTTCGCTGCCATATTTATTGAAAATCATCAAGAGAATATCATAAAAATATCCTTACGTAGTAAAGGTAATTTCTCTGTAAACGAATTATCTAGAGCACATTTTGAAGGTGGAGGTCATACCAATGCAGCAGGAGGAAAAAGTGATTTAAATTTAAATGACACCATTGATAAATTTATTAGTATCTTGCCTCAATACGAACAAGACCTCAAAGCGTAATGACCATGATGTATAGATTAATAATAATACTCCTACTTTTTGCTAGTTGCAAAGCGCCTGAAGCCCGTCAACCAGAACAAGTACAATCAGGATCATTTTATAAAGAATCGGCTGAGCGTAATAAAAAACTTAATCAAAGAGAACAAAAGCGTATTGAAGCCATTATGGCTCAAAATCCTGAATATGATTATCAAGCTTCTGAAACTGGATTTTGGTATTATTACCACACCAAAGTTGAACAAGAAGAAACAAATGCTGGGTTTGGAGATATTGTAAATTTCGATTATGATATTAAGGATCTTAATGGAAATACAATATATTCACAACAAGAACTAGGTAATCAAAATTATGCCATGGATCAGGAAGAGCTTTTTACAGGATTACGAGAAGGTTTAAAATTAATGAAACCCAACGAATCTGTAACGTTTTTATTTCCGTCTCAAAAAGCATTCGGCTATTATGGCGATAAACATAAAATAGGAACTAACATTCCTTTAATGGTCAAGGTGACCGTAAATTCAATAACACAAAATCAATAAATTTAAATAGAAAACTATGCAATTGATGAGTAGAACACTCCAAATTTTAATGCTATGTCTACTGGTAACAGTAACCGCTTGCAAAGAAGAATATCCTGAATTAGAAGATGGGCTTTATGCAGAAATTAACACAACTAAAGGAACAATGATCGCAAAATTATTTTACGATAAAGTACCAGTAACTGTGGCTAATTTTGTAGCTCTAGCTGAAGGAAATCACCCAATGATGGGAGATGAATTTAAAGGGAAACCCTTTTATGATAGTTTAACGTTTCACCGTGTTATGGACAAGTTTATGATTCAAGGTGGTGATCATACTGCAACAGGTGGCGGAAGTCCTGGTTATAAATTTACTGCCGATTTCCATCCAGATTTAAATCATGATGAAGGTGGTGTTATTTCTATGGCTAATGCAGGTGGGTTTAACACTAACGGAAGTCAATTTTTTATCACTGAAGTGCCATATCCTAGTCTTAATGCATATGACAATGAAGGCAATTTAAAACCTTGTGATCAACCAAGAGTAAGTTGTCACTCTGTATTTGGAGAACTAGTAAAAGGTGTTGAAGTTCAAGATTCAATTTCAAATGTTGAAGTAGCTGGAAGAAATAAGCCTGTTGAAGATGTGATTATTACAAAAGTTAATATTATTAGAAAAGGATCTGGTGCAAAATCATTTAATGCTCCTAAAGTATTTGAATCTCAATTGCCTGAAGTTGAAGAGAAAATTAGCCAAATTCAAGAAGAAAAGAGATTAAAAGCCGAACAGGAGAAAAAAGAACGTGACGCTAAAATTGCTGAAGCTTCTGCCATTACAAAGCCAAAGTTAGATCAATATACTTCTAAAACTACTACTCTTGCTTCTGGTCTTAAAAAATATGTCATCAAGGAAGGTAATGGACCAAAGCCAAAAGCTGGTGATTCTGTTAAAGTGTATTATGAAGGTTATTTTTTAGATGGACGTTTGTTTGATAGTGACAGAGTTGATATTGCCAAAAATTATGGAATGTATAATGAGAGACGAGCAGCTGCAAATGCATATGGACCAACAAAAATGTTAGTGAGTCCAGATGCACGAATGATTCCTGGATTTAAAGAAGCTTTAGCATCACTTAAGGTTGGAGATAAAGTGTTTTTCTATATGCCTTCTCACCTTGCTTATGGAGAGCGTGGCAATAGGGGAATTCCTCCTAATACAGATCTTACATTTATAGTGGAATTGGTTGATATCGTCAAGAAAAACTAATTTCAACTTTAATAATTAAAAAAAGCCTTTCGTATTGAAAGGCTTTTTTTAATTATTATCATTTATTTCTTTGGAATATGTTTCAATATTTCTAGAACATATGTCCAATATTTTTGTGCTGAAGAAATTTGTGCACGTTCATCTGGCGAATGCGCTCCTTTAATATTTGGGCCAAAACTAATCATATCCATTTCAGGATAGTTAGTTCCTAAGATTCCACATTCTAGTCCAGCATGACAAGCCGCAACATGAGGTACTTCTCCATTGTTCAATTTCTTATATAATGGCACCATAACTTTCAAGATATCAGAATCCATATTTGGTTTCCATCCAGGATAATCCCCATCACAAACCACTTCACAACCAGTCAACTCAAAGGTTGCTCTCAAACTATTTGCTAAATCCCATTTCGAGCTTTCTACCGAACTACGTGTTAAACACCCAATCTTTATCTTGCCATCTTTAACAATTACACGGGCAATATTATTAGACGTTTCGACTAGATCTTTTATATCTGGGCTCATACGATAAACCCCATTTAATGCTGCATAAATAGCTCTGGTCACACCTTCTTGAACACCTAAATCCATGATTTTGGGTGGTGTATCAACCTTAGAGACTTCAATAACTAAATCAGGCTCCATGGTTTTGTACTCTAGTTTAATCGAAGTTGCTAATTCATTTATTTCAGAAATGAAAGCTGCTTCGTGAATCGCATCTATGGCAACAA
Organism: Psychroserpens citreus; assembly: GCF_055686305.1. Classification (NCBI taxonomy): domain Bacteria; kingdom Pseudomonadati; phylum Bacteroidota; class Flavobacteriia; order Flavobacteriales; family Flavobacteriaceae; genus Psychroserpens; species Psychroserpens citreus. The sequence continues at coordinate 3,108,622 of NZ_CM145999.1, read as the reverse complement.
TAGCATTACTCTCTCTTGGTATAGCATTACGCAAACTCCCTCCATCAATTTCAGAAATACGTAATCCAAAATTTTCAAAACCATCAAATAGCATGCGGTTCATTAATTTATTCGCATTACCTAAGCCTTCATGAATTTGCATACCAGAATGCCCTCCTTGCAATCCTTTAACAGATAATTTATATCCTATTTTAAATTCTGGTGTTTCTTCTTCATTATAAGTTCTTGTTGCTGTTACATCAACACCACCAGCACAACCAACTCCAATTTCGTCATCTTCTTCTGTGTCCAAATTCAAAAGAATATCGCCCTTTAACAATCCACCTTTTAATCCCATAGCACCAGTCATTCCTGTTTCTTCATCAATTGTAAACAAAGCTTCAATTGCAGGATGAGGAATATCAGTACTTTCTAGTATAGCCATAATTGTAGCAACACCTAAACCATTGTCTGCACCAAGCGTTGTTCCTCTAGCTCTAACCCAATCACCATCGACATACATTTCAATACCTTGAGTATCAAAATCGAAAATAGTATCATTATTTTTTTGATGAACCATATCTAAATGCGATTGCATTACAACAGTTTTGCAATCTTCCATTCCTGAAGTAGCTGGCTTTTTAATGATTACATTTCCAACCTCATCTTCTATAGTTTCTAAGTTTAAATTTGTTCCGAAATCTTTCATGAATTGAATTACACGCTCTTCTTTTTTAGAAGGTCTTGGAACGGCGTTTAAATCGGCAAATTTATTCCAAAGTTGTTTGGGTTCTAGTTGTCTTATTTCTGAGCTCATGCTGTTATTTTTTAGTTTAGCAAAGGTACATTCTTTTTAGTATTTTTGACATATGCAGAACTATAAAAAACGTATCATAGCGTTATCTATAATTCCACAGATTATACTTCTAAAAATCTTAGCTTACTATCCTAGTTTTGTTGAGTCTGTATATAGTCATGGAATTTATATTTGGATTTCTAAATTAATGCGATACGCCTTTGGTTGGATTCCTTTTTCTGTTGGTGATATTTTATATACAATTCTAGGAGTATATATCCTTAGGTGGTTATTTATTAACAGAAAACGTATCATAAAAGACACTATACAATGGACTCTAGATGTGCTTTCAGCTATATCCATTGGGTATTTAGCATTTCACGTGCTTTGGGCCTTTAATTATTATCGATTACCACTACATAAGTCCTTGCAAATAGACAATGAATATACTACAGAAGAGCTTGTAGACTTAACCAAACAATTGATAAATAAAACAAATGCGATTCACCAAAGTCTAGTAAAAGATGATTCTTTACAAGTAGTTTTACCTTATACGAAGACTGAAATTTTAAAAATGATTCCTTTAGGTTATAACAATTTATCACAGGAATTCCCTTACCTAGACTATAATCCTAGATCTGTTAAACGTTCATTATATAGTTTACCACTAACTTATATGGGGTTTTCGGGATATTTGAATCCCTTTACAAATGAAGCACAAATTGATGGTTTAATACCAAGTTTTAAATTTCCTACTACTGGAAGCCATGAAGTGGCTCATCAATTGGGATATGCAGCTGAAAATGAAGCTAATTTTATAGGAAGTATGGCTGCGATGCATCATCCAGATCGATATTTTAATTATTCGGGATTTGCTTTTGCTTTAAGACATTGTTTATTCGAAACCTATAGAAGAAACCCTGAACTTTATGAGGAATTAAAAGCTAAAGTGCATCTTGGAATCTTAAAAAATTACCAAGAAGTTAGAGATTTTTGGGACAACTATAAAAATCCAACAGAGCCCTTGTTTAAAGCAACCTATAATAATTTCTTAAAATCTAACAATCAAGCTGGTGGCATGGATAGCTATAGTTATGTAGTGGCACTTTTAGTAAATTACCATAAGGATAATCCTATAAAGTAAAACGTTAAAAGCCTTGGTAATTTTAGATTTTACTTTCTTAATTCTCTATCTTTAGACAAATTCAAAATCAACTATTTTTTATGAATAAAATCAAATTCACAATTGCTATGTGCTTGTGCAGCTTTATGCTATTTGCACAAGACTATTTTCCTAAAAATGACGGTGTAAAAACTACCAACACCAACTATCAAGCGTTTACTAATGCTAAAATTCACATTACACCTACTCAAGTTGTTGAGAATGGAACTTTGTTAATTAGAGATGGCAAAATTGTAGCTTCAGGTAGTCAGGTTACTATTCCTAAAAATGCAACAGTCATAGATTTAAATGGAAAAAGTATTTATCCATCATTTATAGATATGTATTCTACATTTGGTGTAAAAAAACCTGAACGAGTTCCTGGTCAAGGGAGAAGTCCACAATATGAACCAACTCGGTCAGGTTATTATTGGAATGACCACGTCATGCCAGAGAATAATGCCATTGATAATTTTATGTTTGACGAAAAAAAGGCTAAAGATTTATTGAAAGCTGGTTTTGGTATTGTAAATACTCACATTGAAGATGGTATTGTAAGAGGTTCTGGGGCTTTAATTGCTTTAAATACTAGTGGAGGAAACGAAGCGCGTATATTAGATCCACATTCTGCGCAATACTTTTCATTTAGAAAAAGTGTTACTTCTAGACAATCTTACCCTAGTTCAATTATGGGAGGCATGGCATTATTACGTCAGATGTATTACGATTCCGATTGGTATGCAAAAGGTAATAGCAAAACAAAAGACAGATCTTTAGAAGCTTTAAATAAAAATAAAGATTTAGTCCAAATCTTTGGTGCAGGAAGTCGAATGAATGCCATGCGAGCTGACAAAGTTGGTGACCTCTTTGGTATTCAATACGTTATTTTAGGTGGTGGTGATGAATACGAACGTATACAAGACATTAAAGACACCAATGCATCGTTTATACTTCCTGTAAATTTTCAAGACGCTTACGATGTAGAGAATGCATATTTAAGTCGCTCATTATCATTAAGCGATATGAAAGCGTGGAATCAAGAACCTTCTAATCCTAAGTTATTAGCTGACAACGGTATATCATTTGCCTTTACTACTCATGATTTAAAATCGGCAAAAGCGTTTATGACTAATATTAGAAAAGCCTTAGAGTATGGGCTTTCAAAAGAAAAAGCTTTAGAAGCGTTAACTACAGTTCCAGCACAATTATTAGGGAAGTCTGCTGAATTAGGTTCTCTAAAAAAAGGAGCATATGCTAATTTCTTAATTACTTCAGGAGATATTTTTGATAAAAAAACGACCCTTTATGAAAACTGGGTTCAAGGACAACAAACCATATTAGAAAATATGAATGTTAAGGATATTCGTGGAGAATACGATTTCAGGTTAGCAGGTGAAAATTATAAAATGACACTTAAAGGTGAGTTAAGCAAATTGAAATCTGAGATCACTAGTTCTGGTAAAAAAAGAGGGTCAAAAGTATCTTATGTTGATGATTGGATTAATATAGCTATGACTACTAAAGATACTACAAATCAAAAATTTATCAGATTAGTTGCTAATGTTGCCGATGGTACTACATTAAGTGGAAAAGCAATTTTTCCAAATGGAAATGAAATGACTTTTTATGGTACAAAAAAAACAATTGAAGAGACAGCACCAGAAGAGAAAAAGAACGAAGATGCAACTAAAATAAAAAAAACGGTAGCTGTCACCTATCCTAATGTAGCTTATGGATTTATAGAAAAGCCTAAAGCCGAAACCTTATTATTCACAAATGCAACGGTTTGGACCAATGAAGCTGATGGCATTTTAAATAATACAGATGTGCTGATTAAAAATGGAAAGATTGCTAAAATTGGAAAGAACTTATCTGATGGAAATGCTACAGTAATAGACGCTACAGGGAAGCATTTAACAGCTGGTATTATTGATGAACACTCCCATATTGCAGCCAGCTCTATTAACGAAGGTGGCCATAATTCATCTGCCGAAGTCAGTATAGAAGATGTGATTGATGATGAAGATATAGATATCTATAGAAACTTGGCAGGAGGCGTCACTTCTATTCAAATTTTGCATGGATCGGCAAATCCAATTGGAGGACGTTCAGCAATTATAAAATTAAAATGGGGAGAATCTGCTGAAGGTTTGATTTATGAGAATAGTCCAAAATTTATCAAATTTGCCTTAGGTGAAAACGTAAAACAATCTAATTGGTCAAGTTTTTCAAGATTTCCACAAACAAGAATGGGAGTTGAGCAATTATACATGGACTACTTTAATAGAGCGAAAGCCTATGATGCCATGAAAAAAAGTGGTAAGCCCTATCGAAAAGACATTGAAATGGAAGTGCTGGCAGAAATTTTAAACAAAGAGCGTTTTATCTCTTGTCACTCTTATGTCCAAAGTGAAATTAATATGCTGATGAAAGTGGCTGAACGATTCGATTTTAATATCAATACGTTCACACATATATTGGAAGGTTATAAAGTTGCTGATAAAATGAAAGAGCATGGTGTTGGTGGCTCAACTTTTAGTGACTGGTGGGCTTATAAATATGAAGTAAATGACGCCATACCTTATAATGCTGCGATAATGCATAATGCTGGTGTTGTTGTTGCTATAAACAGTGATGATGGTGAAATGTCTCGTCGATTAAATCAAGAAGCTGCAAAATCAGTAAAATATGGTGGAGTAAATGAAGAAGATGCTTGGAAGTTTGTGACGCTTAATCCAGCAAAACTATTGCATATTGATGATAGAGTTGGCAGTTTAAAAGTTGGAAAAGATGCAGATGTCGTGTTGTGGTCTGGTCATCCTATGTCTATTTATACTAAAGCCGAAAAAACAATTATTGAAGGCGTAACCTATTTCGATTTAAAACGTGATGAAATGTTACGTTCACAAATCAAGAAAGAAAAAGCAGAACTTATTAATGATATGCTTCAGGCAAAAAATCAAGGTTTAAAAACTCAGCCGATAAAAAAAATGGAGAAGGATCAAATGCACTGTGATTATTTAGACCACGTACAACACTAAAATTATGAAGACAATGAATATATATATAAAATTAACACTGGTAGCATTCCTTAGTTTTACATTAGGAAATGCACAACAAACCCCAGCTCCTAAACAGTCAAAATCAATAGCTATAACAGGTGCAACTGCTCATGTTGGTAACGGAACTGTGATTGAAAATAGCTTAATAGTTTTTGAAAATGGAAAGCTAACCAATGTCACAGACATGTCTGGCGTGAAGCTAGATTTAGGGAACATGGATGTTATAGATGCAACAGGAAAACATGTCTATCCAGGCTTTATAGTTCCAAACTCTACTCTTGGGCTTGTCGAAATTAGTGCAGTTAGAGCAACAGATGATGATGCTGAAATAGGCACATGGAACCCTCATATTAGAAGTTTAATTGCTTATAATGCTGAATCAAAAATTGTAGAATCTATGCGACCAAATGGTGTGCTTCTAGCCCAAATAACACCACGAGGCGGACGTATTTCTGGAACATCTTCTATTGTTCAGCTTGATGCATGGAATTGGGAAGATGCTGCAGTAAAAATTGATGATGGTATTCATATGAACTGGCCAAGTAGTTTTTCTAGAGGTCGTTGGTGGCTAGGTGAAGATCCTGCAATGAAAGTGAATAAAAATTATAATAACCAAGTCACTGAAATTGAACATTGGATAAAGTCTACTAAAGCCTATTTGAATGGTGACACATCACCAAAGCATTTACCATATGATGCCACAAGTGGTCTCTTTGATGGCAGTAAAACGTTATACATTCATGTAGATGATGAAAAAGGAATTACTGATGCTATAAATTTTGTGACATCTAATAACATTAGTTCGGCTGTTATTGTTGGAGGCTATGAAGCACATAAAGTAACAAGCTTACTAAAAAAGAACAATATTCCTGTTTTATTACAACGCGTACATACAAGACCGAGTCAATCTGATGATGATTATGACATGCCTTTTAAACTCGCTAAGCTACTAACAGATGAAGGAGTGGTTGTTGCTTTAGAAACCAGTGGGCAAATGGAGCGTATGAATTCTCGTAATCTACCATTTTATGCAGGAACAACAGTTGCTCACGGATTAACTAAAGAACAAGCTTTGCAACTAATAACACAGAATCCTGCAAAAATCCTTGGTATTGATGATTTATATGGCACTTTGGAAATAGGTAAAAGTGCTACCCTCTTTATTAGTGAAGGAGATGCATTAGATATGCGTACCAACCAATTAACCCATGCCTTTATTGATGGCCGCCAATTGAGTTTAGAAACACATCAAACTGAACTTTGGAAACGGTATTCAGAAAAGTTAGAAAGACAAAATTAAGTTGTCAAAATCAAAAAAAGACCTGAAACATTACAGGTCTTTTTTTTGACGTTTTGGTTTAATTATTCAATAATGGATGCGCCTTCAGGTATAGAAAAAAGCGTACTATCTGGAGTTTTTTCTGACAGCATAATATTTGTAAATTCTACCGTATTTCTTTCTTTAATTGGTAAGTTGTTTTCTACTGTATACCATTTAATGCTTTTTGGCAATTGCAAACCGTTGATTGTTTCCCAATTATGATATCTGATATATCGAAAATCTTTACTTTTTCCTTCTTTTCCAAAAGTAACAGTATATGCCAACCATTCCATTTTTCCAGTATCGGCATCATAATAAATAATATATTGATCATCTGGTGACTCACCTACTCCAGCTTCATAAGAAATTAATAGTCCTGGATAAGTTTTCCCATCAAATTCTAAGGACTGAGCTTCTTCATAAATAATACCATCATCACCTACAATAAATGGCATCGCATAGAAATACATCATAAGGCCTTTATAAAACTTTGCATTGCCTTTGTATTCAATACCATCTTTTTCTTTAACCCAGAGCGTTTGTCCATCATAACCAGAAGTATAAGTAGGTGTATCAATGCGCTCTGCTCGTGTCTTTAAATGTGTCGTAGTGACTTCTTTTCCGTTTGGTTTTTCCATGGTAAACGATAGTGTATTCATGGTATTCCACTTATCAATACCTCCATGAGCATCAAACACTTTAGTAATAGTTTCTGGATACGTACTAGTTGTCACATCAAGTGCTTCTTCTGAGTAATCTATAGAGTCTACTGTTTCTTGAATTTTATTGTCTTTACATGATATAAATGTAAAAACGACAATTAAAAATAAACTTTTAAGTTTCATAAGGTTTGTTTTGGTTTAGTACTTAGACGAAGGTAAAAAGAATTGTTTACAAAAAAACCTCAGTAAAATTCTGAGGCTTATATTAAACTAAATTTTGGTTTGGTCTATTTTATAATGAGTTTCTTTATAGAACGTTTTGTCGTTGTATCTAATATTATAAAATACAATCCGTTTTGCAAACGGGATGTATCAATATGTACTGTGTTTTCTTCTGAACTATCTCGTTTCAAAATTTGCTTCCCTTGCAAGTCAGTAACCGTAATAGTTGCATTTCTTAAGTCTGTCTCATTCCATTCTATATTAACATTATTTGACGCTGGGTTTGGGTAAATACTTAAATTCAATTCATCTATTTCTGAAACAGACAAACTCTGTTCTACAAATTCGGTTTGAAAAGTATTCGTTATAATAGGCGCATTAAAATCGAAATAAATAGACGCCGTATTTGGTATAATATCGTTAAGCGCATAGCCCGTTTGAGGCTTGATTCTAAAAAAAACGAAACCATTACTTCCTTCAGCATCATCTTGTTCTGCTGGTAAATGAATATTATCAAACTGCCATGTAATTTCGTTATCAACCTTAGACAATAAATAATTATGGCTAGACTGCAGCATTTCAAAAGTTGTTTGATCTAAACTAGTGTCTAATACATCTTCAATCCTGACCGTAATGGCATCTGCAGTTCCAACATTTTGAAAACGGATGGTGTAGTACAAATATTCATCTGATATCACAAAATCATCAAAGACAATTTCTGGTCCGTGCGCTTCCATTTTATCGTTTGGATCAAAAGATCCTACTACTATTTGGCTGATACTAGAATCATTATTCAATTGGAAATCATCAGTTTCAGAAGTCACATAGGTTACAGCATTAGTGACTGTTTGATTCAGTTCTATACTCGGTGGACAATACAGAAGCACATTAATAAATTCGATATCACCAGGTTGTAAATCTGTAAATTCCAAAATAAATCCGTTCGCAGTATCTGTAACAACATGGTTAGGATTTGTTTGATATAATGTGGATTCAAATTGAACCAAATCATCTGCTACAAACTCTATAGTACCTGAAGTAATTGTATTAAACCCAAAGTTTTCAATATATACGCGATTAACATAATTAAATCCAGGTCTTGGCAGTGCCATAAAAGGAGCCAATACATAAACCCCTAGGTCTTCACACATGAGATCGTTAGTTACAGGAAAATTTACTTCTAAATCTTCATTTCCAGTTACAGAAATGTTACTCACTGTATTTGTAGTCACCGTATAACAATCGTCATAGTTATCAAACAAATGATACGAAATTTCATAAGTATTTCCTTCTTCTGGATTAGCAATATAATAGCGACCATCTGAAGTCATTATTTCATTAATAATACCATTATTATTGACTTCATAGGTGAAATATCCATTTCTAAAATTAGAATCATTACCGTCCATCATTCCGTTGCTATTTTCATCAAAGAAAGCCCGACCACTAATACTTCCTGCAAAATCATTGCAAGACACATCAAAAGCAATAGACTCGGAACTCCCATCTCCACAACTTATACTTGCATTGGTTTCTATTCTAACTGCAATGGATGCTCCTGTAGACTGAAAAACTAGTCCGTCAAGATCGCCATTATTTGTACCATAGAACAATTGAGTTACGCCATCAGAATCGATGACTGTCACATAATCTCCATCTGCTTCTAATTGCCCTGAGTTAAACGTTAGTGTTAATGGAGAACCCGAATTACTTACAAAGTTGTACTGATAATTTGTATTATCTGGATAACAATAATCGATACTTACTGGAATAGCTCCACACAAAACTTCTATATCTTCGCAGTTAGGATCGATGATTAAACCAAAATTTACTATAGTGTAACAGCCAGTCTCAACATTTTCAGCTCGCGCCCAAATGGTTTGAGGGTTAGCAATATTAACATAAGGACTTAGTAAAGGGTTTACATAAGCTTGTGCATCAAATTCTGACTCATAATAACTCATTGAAATATTTGCTTCGTTCCCTATAATTTCGGTATCCTTAGTTGTGAAATCAAAGATTGCAAAACCTCCAGAATTGGCATCACATACCACATAATCTGTTGGTGTTTGAGCATTTGGTGGTGGATTAAATGTTACGAAAATGGTGTCAGTAAAAATAGTGTCTTGGTCAATAAAAACATGTACTTCATAAATATCTGTATAATTCACTTCTAAAGTTGGTTCATTTTCACCATCAATAATGAAACCATTCCTATACCAGGTATACTCAATAGCATTAGGAGTTGTAGCATCTAACACAACTGTATCTCCTTCACAAGTAAAAATATCCTCTCCTAAATCAACTTGTGGATAAGCAAATACAACACTTAAAGTAAATAAGGCAATTAGTAATTTTTGTTTCATAATGATAATACTGTTAGAGTTTCAAGATAGTAAATAAACAAGTACCACAATAAAAATGAAAGACCTTAGAATGAGTAACCCTAAGGTCTTTAAATTTCATATTTGAAATTGACTATTCGATGACAAGTTTTTTTACAACACTAGCAGTATTTACTGTTACTTTAACGAAATACAATCCGCTATGCAAACTTGAGATATCTACTTCTAGTCTATTGTCTCCGGAAATGTTATGGTTAACAATTAGTTTTCCTTGCAAATCCATAATGCTAATTTCGGTAGATTCAAAACTCACGTCATTCATTACAATAGTAATTTGTTCTTTTGCCGGATTTGGGAACATATCGAATGATGTAAAGCTTGTTTCAGTAATAGATAAACTCTCTTCTACAAACTCACTATCAAATCTATTGGTAATTACTGGAGCATTAAAATCGAAATAAATCGCTGCTGTATTTGGAATGACATCACCAATAGCATATCCAACTTTTGGTTTAATTCTGAAATACACATAACCTTGACTTCCAAGTTCATCATCTTGCTCGGCTGGCAAATTAATATCTTCAAAGAACCATTCTAGATTGTTATCTGTTCTCGTAACCACGTAATCATGACTAGAACGTAACATTTGGAAAGAGGTTTCATCTAATTGATTGTCTAACACGTCATCAATTCTAATAAAAGTTGCAGCTGCAGTGCCAAGGTTTTGAAAACGAATTGTATAATATAGATATTCATCAGAAGTTATAAAGTCATCATATTTAATTTGCGGTCCATGGGCTTCCATTTTATCATTTGGATCCCAAGAACCAACAACTATTTCAGATAATGTTGAGTAATTATTACTCACCACTAAATCATTAGTATCTGTAATATAAACAGCACTATTGGTGACAATATCATCTAATGTTACTGAGGCAGGACAGGTTAAGTAAATTTCTATATCCTCTTGTGATCCTGGCTCTAAGTTCACAAAATCTAATATAAATCCAGTACCAGTAGGTGTTACAGTATAATTAGGATTTATACTTCCAATACCATTAAATACCAATTGTGGGTCGATAGTAAATTCAACTGATCCAGAAGCAATTGTTGTAAACCCTAAATTTTCTAATATCAAATGGTTTTCATGACTAAATCCTGGTCTTGGCGGTGTCCAATAATTTAATAGATATAACGCAAGATCTTCACAGTTTTGTTCTTCGACTACTGGAAAATCTATAATTATTGTATTTCCAATAGCAACCGACACGTCATTAAAAACAGGAATTGAAACATCATAACATCCAGCAGATTCTTCATATAGGTTAAAAGTGATATCATACGAATCAGTAGCATTAGCACTGATGATTTGAAAACTACCAGTTGAAGAGTTTACAGTATTGATGTTTCCGTCGTTATTTAATTCATAAGTAAAGTAACCATTATTAAAGTTAGGTTCATTAGAATCGAAAACACTATTAACATTAGTATCAACAAAAGCATTTACTTGGATAAATCCAACAGATGACGAGCAAAATACATCAAAATCAAATTGCTCTGTACAACAGCTACTTCCAGATTGACAACTTATTGAGCCATCAGAATTAAATAATACAGAAATATTTGAACCTGTAGAAGTATAAGTTAATCCTGCAAAACTTCCGTTATTTCCATAAGGAAGGTTTGGATTTAAGATTGTACCATCAGAATCCACAATAGTAATTTGATCAAAATTCACTTCCGTTGCACCTGTATTGAACACTAGAGTTAATGGCAAACCATTATCACTTTCAAAAGCAAACTCCGAAGTATCATTATTTCCGTAGCAATAAGTGGTATTAATTGCTCCATTTTCACAGGCCACAATTTGAAATGGATTGGCTCTAGTTGTAAAACTTTGCTCGGTACAATTTTCAGCATCGCCATTATTATTATACGCAACAATTGTAAGGTAGTAAGTCACTTCAAAATCTAATGTATCAATTTCATAAGATAACACATCACCTACGTCTATATTATTTAAAACTTCAGTTCCTCCAGGGGTAATTCCGAGAGATAGTTTGTAGCCTGTTACGACTCCAGTAGAAGGCGACCAACTTAAATCGGTATTTTCATTAACATCAATGGCTTCATTTTCTGGAGTTAAAAGAATTGAAGTACAACCAGGTAAGGCATTTGGATCTATACAACTAACATTATAATCTAATGGTATATAATTTTGAGTTGCACAACTTATAATATCATCAGAATCTATAAATACTGTAATCGAGCTTCCAGAGGATGTAAAAGACAATCCTGTTAAATCTCCATTATTTCCATAAGTAGTAGTTTCTGGATTTATATTGGTAACACCATCAGAATCTAGAACTACCAATTCATCCCAGCCCAATTCAACTTGTCCAGCATTAAACACAACTTGTAGTTGTGAGTCATCATTACTCATATAGACATATGGTGTAGCGTCATTAATGTCATAACAGTAACTTGTATTTACAGGTTCATTTCCACAGATAACTTCTATGGGACAATTTTCTGTAATAATTTGAAAGGATTCTATCGAAAAACAGGCATCACCAATATTTTGTACCACAACGTAAATCGTTTCATTATTAGATGAAGGCACATAATCCTCTGGTACAGTAATAGCATTAACTTGATTAAAAGCATCATTACTAGTTAAATGAAAACTAATATTAAAATTAGTTGGGTCTTGAGAACCTAATAATTCAGCATATATCGAAGTTAAATCAAAACCAACGGTTGTATCACATGAAATGATATGTTCTGGTTGATTAGTTACTGGTGATTCTCCTTCGTCTACTAAGGTCTCTCCAAAAGACGAACAACCAGTAATTGTATCAGTGACAGTAACCGAATAAATACCAGGTTCAATAACAATGATTTCTGATTCTGTAGATCCAGTATTCCATAAGTAATTTAGACTATTAACATTTGCATTAGAAATAAATGGCGTTACTATGATTTCTTGACCACTACAAATTGCATAAGAATCATTGAAACTAATTTGAGGATTCAAAACAAAATTCACATAAATCTCAACTATAATATTATCCATAGTTGTTATATCTTCAATTCTTACATATACTACCGAAGAATTCCCGCTAACTTCATAGACTTGAGGATTTGCAATACTATTAGATTGATTTTGAGCATCCTGTAAGGTTAAATAATATTCAAAATTAAATCCAGAAGTATTTTGACCGTTTACGAGATCACTTTCGTTACTAGTTAAATCATAATCTACAGGTATATTTGGGCTATCACCACAAACAAATGCATCAACAGAAGAAGCCGAAACACAAGTGGTCTCTACTATTAAATCTAAAGTGGTAGTCTGAAAACAATCTCCAGAAATACTACTAACTCTTACGTAAATAGTTTGTGCAAATGGCTGTACATTAGTATAAATTGGATTAAGTGGATTCACATTTACATCTGCATCAAATTGAGATTCGTGATAGGACACAATAATTGTAGGATTGTCTTGTCCGTTTAATATTTCTGAAGTTTTAGTGTTTAAATCAAACACAAAAACACCATCATCATTATCATCACATACGATATACGGAGTTGGTTCATTAATATCAAAACTTGATTGGACATTTAAGTATACAGCTGTGTTTCCACTAACAAAAAAACAACCATTTGTATTATCTACAATTCGCGGAACAACGGTCTGAAAATAAGGATTTGTATTTACATATGAGGTTGGGTTAACAATCACATTAAGATCAGTAAGAGCATCATCAAAAGTTTCAAAATATGAAACCGACAAATTTGGATTGCCCATAGTTAACTCATTATCAAATTGTGTTAAATCGAAGGTTGAAAATCCATCTGGTTCACCCTCATCACACACGATAATCTCGACTGATACTCCGTTGACGTCCACTCCATTTACTTTAACATGAAAATTGGCTATATTATATAAACCAGAAGACAACTCAGTAACTCTAACAAATATCAAATCGGTTGGATAGGTCACATTAGTATATGGACTAGTCAATGAATTTACATTCTCCTCTGCTTCAGAAAGACTTGAGTGGTAAGTTACTTGATAGTTGTTTGGGTCTAAGCTTCCCAAAATTTCTGGAGTTTTTGAATCAAGGTCAAATTCTGCTACAGTTTCATTATTAAAACCACAAAGCTCATAGTCTGTAGGTTGGTTCATTAAAAATGTAGAAACACAACTAATATCTGCAAACCAACCAGAGGCTTCATCATCCTCATCACTAACAAAATTTAATGTTAAACACCCTGAAGGATTATAGGCATTAATTATAATTGTAGCAGTAGTTCCTGAGTAAACACCTTCTATAGGAGCATCTGTAGAATCACCATTATAAACAGTTAAAACATCGTTTTCATATTCGGTTAAAAAACTATTAAAGGTTAGTTTTACAAAATCTCCATTTGTTTCTGGACATATTGTTAAAGTGAAATTTTCATTGCTGCCGTATGGTGTTGATCCACCTGAATCACTAAATGTACCTCCACAAACTTCAAAAAAACCATCTTGCATGGTTAAAGTCGTTTGTGCGTAAATAAATGTAGAGAAAATTAGAAAAATTAAGGGTAATGTTTTTTTCATAATAGTGCTTGATTAAAATCATCTTAAACGATTAAGTATAGTGTTAAATTTGAGCTTCGAATATAAAACAAGATAAGTTTAAAAACTCCTACTTGAAATTCTCAATATACAAAGAAATAACTTGTAAATTTGTATTCAATTTATAATGTTAGTACTGAACTCAGGATGATCCATAAGCATATTAAAAGTACTCAAAATCCACTTGTAAAACAGGTTCTCTTATTAAAAGAGAAATCACGTGAGCGAAAAAAAACTGGTCTTTTCATCATAGAAGGCCAACGAGAATTAATGCTGGCCTCTAAGGCCAATTATAAGATTAAAACCATTCTATTTTACCCTGAATTAGTATCTGAAACTAGCTTGCTAGAATATGTCTCTTCTGATACTGAACGTATTCAAATTTCAAAAGAGGTATTCCAAAAATTAGCATATAGAGCAACAACCGAAGGCATCATTGCAATTTCAGAAACTAAACCACATCGTATAAATGATTTAAAATTTCAGAAGAAAAACCCATTAATACTTATTGCAGAAGCACCTGAAAAACCTGGAAACATTGGTGCATTGTTACGAACAGCAGATGCTGCCAATGTAGATGCAGTTATTATCGCGAATCCAAAAAGTGATGTCTACAATCCCAATATTATACGCTCAAGTGTAGGATGTGTTTTTACTAATCAGATTGGTGTTGGTAATACTTCAGATATTATATCTTTTTTAAAGCAACAGCATATAGCAATGTATTGTGCTGCATTACAAGCCTCTGTTAATTACCACACACAAGATTTCACTAAAGCAACAGCCATTATTGTTGGTACTGAAGCTACCGGTTTAAGCGATGAATGGCTTGAACATTCTACTCAAAATATTATCATACCAATGCAAGGAGAAATAGATAGTATGAATGTGTCAGTAGCAGCAGGAATTCTTATTTTTGAAGCCAAACGACAACGACATTTTGAATAATATTATGACTGGATCCTCTCTATTTTTTATCATTATTGCCATTATTGTAATCAACTTTATTATTGATAAGATCTTAGATTTTTTAAATGCTAAGAATTATGATAATCCAATTCCAGACGATTTAAATGACGTTTATGATGAAACTGAATATAAAAAATCACAGGCTTATAAAAAGACCAATTATAAGTTTGGAATCTGGAGTTCGTTATTCTCAATTGTATTAACACTCGGATTTCTTTGGCTTGATGGTTTTGAATATGTAGATAATATTGCTAGACATTATAGCGAAAATCCAATTATTATTGCTTTAGTGTTCTTCGGAATTATTATGATCGGAAGTGATATTCTATCTACACCTTTTAGTTATTATAAAACTTTTGTGATTGAAGAAAAATTTGGATTTAATAAAACAACCAAAAGTACTTTCATCTTAGATAAAATTAAAGGCCTACTTATGATGGCAATTATTGGAGGTGGTATTTTAGCCTTGATAATTTGGTTTTATGAACAAACTCAAGAATTGTTTTGGCTTTATGCTTGGGGAATTGTTACACTTTTTACAGTTTTTATGAATATGTTTTATTCTAGACTTATTGTGCCTTTATTTAACAAACAAACACCTCTTGAAGATGGAAGTTTACGGGATAAAATTTCAGATTATGCAACATCGGTTGGATTTAATCTCGATAAAATATTCATCATTGATGGCTCCAAGCGAAGTACAAAAGCGAATGCTTACTTCTCTGGGTTTGGTAGTGAAAAACGTGTAACACTCTATGATACATTAGTTAATGAATTAGAGGATGAAGAAATTGTTGCAGTGCTAGCGCATGAAGTTGGCCATTATAAAAAGAAACATATCATTTTTAATCTCGTAGCATCAGTATTACTAACAGGATTAACTTTATATATCTTATCTATTTTTATTTCCAATCCTATATTATCTAATGCACTTGGCGTTGAGATTCCTAGTTTTCATGTTGGATTAATAGCTTTCGGACTCCTCTACTCTCCTATTTCAGAAATTACAGGCTTAATAATGAATTACTTTTCACGCAAATTTGAATATCAAGCCGATAATTATGCTAAAGAAACTTACAAAGCCGAACCGCTTATAACATCTTTAAAGAAATTGTCTAAAAATAGTTTAAGCAACCTCACACCACATCCATCTTATGTTAAGGTACATTACTCACACCCAACTCTTTTAGATCGTGTAAAGAATTTAAAGGATTAGTAGTATATTACTATTCAATTTGAATTAAAACTATAAAAAAACATGTTAAAAAAAATCTCAACAATCATCATATTGTGTTTCGTGAGTGTAACAAACGCTCAAGAAGTAGAAATCATTGATGGCTTGTTTAACCCATTAGGCTTAGTTTTAAATAATGATGAATTATTTATTTGTGAACATGCAGCGAGTAATATTGGTCAAGGTAAAATTTCTAAGATTAATTTATCTGAAACAACACCTACAAAAATTGAATTAATAACCAATCTTATTTATCCAAGAGCAATTTGCCAATACGGTAACGACTTATATTTTTCGAATAGTAATTTGTATAAATTTGATATTAATGATGTCAATCCTACAGCAGAACAAATTCTTACTGTTGGTACAACTTATGCTCTTATCGAAATTGATGACTTCCTATATATTGCTGGTAACAATTCTATTTCAAAAATTGATTTAACAAGCACGAATCCAAGTCTTATTAATGTTATAAATAATCTTTCAGACAGACCTTTAGCCTTTGCCTATAGAGATGGATTTTTATACTTCGGTTATAGCAACAAGGTTGCAAAAATAGATCCAACCCAGACAAATCCCGTCCCTGAAATGGTTGTAGAAAATTTGGTTTCTAATATCTACTCATTAATTTTTTACGAAGATATACTATTAATAGGAATGTCTCTTGCTTCAAAAATATCTAAAGTTGATTTTAATCAAGACCCATTGATAGTAGAAGATTTTGTTGATACAAATATTGGTCGTCCGGCATCTTTTGCTATATGGAACGATAATTTATATATAGCTGGAGGCATAGATGGTAATATATTTCGGATAGAAAATTTAAATACTGTACTAAGCCTTAAAGAAGAAGAGCCTTTTCTTGCTTTGAGTATGTACCCAAACCCTTCAAGTGAAAAATTAAATATTTTGGGATTAGATGACAGATTCTTCTATGAAATATTAGATTCAAACGGAAAGCTAGTTTTAAAGAATCAAAATAATGATACTAATACCATTGATATTAGTGATTTATCATCTGGAATATATCATATCAAATTATATAACGATACTTCAAAAAAACAAGTTTTAAAATTTATAAAACGTTAAAAAACAAAACGTAAAACTCGTTGCACATTACATTTCTTATTACTACTTTAGTTCTATGACTGAAGAAGCAATAGAAAAAGAAAATGCTGAGATTGCTAAGGCATACAAAGAGCTCCTTAAGGTAAGTTATCGTACACTTACCAAAGAAGACAAAGTTCTCATACGCCAAGCGTTTGAAGTAGCTGTAGATGCGCATAAAGATCAACGCAGAAAATCTGGAGAAGCCTACATTTTCCACCCTATTGCTGTAGCCAAAATTGTTGCAAGTGAGATTGGATTAGATGCAACTAGTATTGCTGCAGCACTGCTTCATGATGTTGTTGAAGATAATGAAGACTACACCAAAGATGATATAGAACGCCTCTTTGGAGAAACTGTTGCTCGTATTGTAGATGGACTCACTAAAATTTCATCCTTAAGTAAGGATACAGATGTATCTACTCAAGCAGAAAATTTTCGCAAAATGCTATTGACACTTAATGATGATGTGCGTGTCATTATTATAAAGATTGCCGATAGACTCCATAATATGCAAACTATGGACGCTATGCGTCGAGACAAGCAAGAGAAAATTGCTTCTGAAACCTTGTATATTTATGCGCCTTTAGCGCACAGGATAGGATTGTACAATATAAAAACTGAACTAGAAGACTTAGGATTAAAATACACCGAGCCTGAAGTCTATAACGATATCCTTGAAAAACAAAAAGAAAGCAAATCAGAACAAGACGAATACATCAAGGCCTTTTCAGAAGTTATCGTCAATTCTCTCGATAAGGAAGGGTTAAACTACGAGATTAAAGGTCGACCAAAATCCATCTATTCTATTAGAAAGAAGATGGTAAAACAAGGTGTGAATTTTGATGAAGTCTACGATAAATTCGCAGTTAGAATAATTTATAAGTCAGATCTTAAAAATGAAAAGTTTCTTGCTTGGAAAATTTATTCGATTGTAACCGATCACTTTATACCTAATCCAACACGTTTAAGAGATTGGATTTCTTCACCAAAATCTACAGGATATGAAGCCTTGCACATCACTGTAATGGGACCAAAAAACAGATGGGTTGAAGTTCAAGTGCGAAGTGAACGTATGAATGAAATTGCTGAAAAAGGCTATGCCGCTCATTATAAGTATAAAGAAGGTAATACGGAAGATGCATTAGATTCTTGGATTTCGAAATTGCAAGAAGCTTTAGAGAGTAATGAAACTAATGCTGTAGATTTTGTTGAACAGTTTAAACTCAACCTCTACTCTAAAGAAATATTTGTATTCTCGCCTAAAGGCGATTTAAAATCATTACCTAAAGGAGCAACACCTTTAGATTTCGCTTTTAGTATTCACACAGAAGTAGGTATGAAAACTCGAGGTGCAAAAGTTAATGGTCGTTTAGTACCTCTAAGTCACGAATTATCCAGTGGTGATCAAGTTGAAATTTTAACTTCGGAAAACATAAGACCGAATCGTAATTGGCTAGATTATGCTACGACAGCGAGAGCAAGAAATAAAATAAAATCGTCATTAAAAGCTGATAAAAAAGATGTCGCCGAAGAAGGCAAAGAAATCTTAAGACGCAAACTAAAACAGCTTAAAATTACTTTAGACGAAAAGTCGGTGAATGAAATGGTCAATCATTTCAAACTAAAAACGAGTTTAGATTTATTTTACCGCGTTGGTATTGGTACTATTGATAACAAAATGCTCAAAGACTATGCTTCATCTAGAAGTAATATGTTTATGAGTTATATCAAAAATAAAATTCGTAAACCAACGGTTGCACCAGATATTGATAAAGATGAAATTACATCAAAATACGACCAACTTGTTTTTGGCAAAGAAGAAGAAAAATTAGATTATAAACTATCGTCTTGCTGCAATCCAATTCCTGGAGATCAGGTATTCGGATTTTTAACCATAAACGATGGTATAAAAGTGCACAAAAAAAACTGTCCAAATGCACTAAGTTTACAATCCAATTATGCATATCGTATCATGCAAGCCAAATGGATTGATTCTACCCAGCAAGAGTTTGCAACCCAAATTAAACTTTCAGGAATCGATAATTTAGGATTAGTCAACAATATCACTCAAGTCATATCGTCCAATATGCATGTGAATATGAAAAGTATAAGTTTTGACACAGATGGTGGCGTTTTTACAGGGAAAATTAATGTTGTAGTTACCAATAATACTATGTTAAGTAAATTGATTGCAAATCTCAAAAAAATTAATGGTATCGATAAGGTTTCTAGAGTTTAAAAAATGTGTAAATTTGTGGCTTGAATTATGAGTGAGAAAACCGAACAAACTAATCAAGAGATTGTAAAAAACGTATTTACAAAATTTCTAGAAGAAAAAGGTCATAGAAAAACACCTGAACGCTATGCAATTCTTCAAGAAATTTATGATAGTGAAGAACACTTTGATATCGAATCGTTATATATCAAAATGAAGAATAAAAACTATCGTGTTAGTCGTGCTACACTCTATAACACTATCGAAATATTAATGGAATGTGCCTTGGTGAGAAAACATCAATTTGGCCAAAATCAAGCACATTATGAAAAGTCATATTTCGATAAGCAACATGATCATGTGATTATGACAGATTCTGGAGAAGTCATCGAATTTTGTGATCCAAGAATCCAATCTATAAAAAAGACTATTGAAGAAGTATTCGATATTTCAATCACAAATCACTCACTCTACTTTTACGCTACAAAAAACAAACCAACTAATTAATTTTATAAAATGGCAGTAGATTTACTACTAGGACTACAATGGGGTGACGAAGGCAAAGGAAAGATTGTTGATGTACTCACCTCCAAATACAACATTATTGCTCGTTTTCAAGGCGGGCCAAACGCTGGACACACTTTAGAGTTTGATGGTATAAAACACGTACTAAGAACCATCCCATCTGGAATTTTTCATGATGATTCTATCAATGTTATAGGTAATGGTGTTGTAATCGACCCTGTTGTTTTTGTTCAGGAGTTAGACGGCTTAAATCAGTTTGACTTAGATTACAAATCTAAATTAATTATATCAAGAAAAGCGCATGTCATTTTACCTACTCACCGATTACTAGATGCTGCATCTGAAACCTCTAAAGGGAAAGCCAAAATTGGATCAACTTTAAAGGGAATTGGCCCAACTTACATGGATAAAACAGGACGTAACGGAATTAGAATTGGCGACTTAGAATTAGAAAATTGGAAAGAAAAATACCGAGCTTTGGCTAATAAGCATGAAGCTATGATTGGATTTTATAATGTTGATATCCAATATGATTTAAAAGAAATGGAAGCCGAATTTTTTGCTGCGGTTGAACGTCTCAAAGAATTACAATTTATAGATAGTGAAGACTATTTAAATCAGGCCTTAAAAAGTGGGAAGCCAATTTTAGCGGAAGGCGCCCAAGGATCTTTGTTAGATATTGACTTTGGTACGTATCCATTTGTGACATCTTCTAACACAACAGCCTCTGGAGCTTGTACAGGATTAGGCGTTGCTCCTAATAAAATTGGCGAAGTATTCGGTATCTTTAAAGCATACACTACTCGAGTAGGCTCTGGTCCTTTTCCAACAGAATTGTTTGATGAAACTGGTGCAGAAATGGCGCGAATTGGTCATGAGTTTGGAGCCGTTACTGGGCGTCCAAGACGTTGTGGTTGGCTAGATTTAGTTGCACTTAAGTATGCATGTCAGGTAAATGGCGTTACACAATTGAGTATGATGAAAGGCGATGTGCTTTCAGGGTTTAAAACCTTAAAAGTGTGTACCGCCTATAAATACAAAGGTGAAACAATCACTCATTTACCATTCAATATCGAAGCAGAAAACGTCACTCCTATCTATACTGATTTTAAGGGGTGGAAAGAAGATCTAACGCAAATGCGAGATGTGTCTCAGTTCCCGAAAGAATTAAATGAATATATCGAGTTTCTAGAAAAAGAATTAGAAATTCCAATTACGATCGTGTCTGTTGGACCAGACAGAACACAAACCATCAACAGATAACTGTGTATAAAATCAATATATTAGTATTGCTCAAACTCAATCTATTAAAAATCTGTTAAGGCATACTATTCCCAAAGGATAATAGTTATTTTTGGAGCAAACCATTTTTTACCTTGAATCTGAATTTTAGATATATACTCCTTTTAATATGTTGTTTTTCAACACTACTCTCCTATTCTCAAGAGCCCAAGCGTATCTATATTGAGTATTCTGGTTTTACTGTAAAAGATAGTTTAAAAGGCGAAAATGTAACCACCTTTGTTCGTAGTGACCAAGGCCAAATCCACATTGTACATGAAGGTGTTGATATGTGGTGTGACAAAGCACTATATTATCAGAATGAAGATTTTATCGAAGCATTCAGTAATGTTGTAGTTAAACAAGGGGATACTATAAACATGACTTCTAACTATGTTGAATACAGCGGTATTACCCAACTGGCTTTTGCTGCTGGTGATGTTGTACTTACCGAACCACAATCCGTTCTAACTACCGATACACTCTATTTTGATAGAACTAAACAACAGGCTTACTACAAAAGTAAAGGGCAAGTAGTTAGAGATTCTTCTGGAACGATTACTAGTCAAATTGGTCGCTATTATATGGATACGAGTAAATATCGTTTTCTTAAGGATGTTAATTTGGTGAATCCTGAATACACTTTAAACACGAACCAACTAGATTTCTATTCTGAAACAGGTCATGCGTATATGTATGGGCCATCTACCATCGTTGGTGATTCTAGTAAAATTTATTGTGAGCGCGGTTTCTATGATACCAATAATGACAAAGGTTATTTTATAAAGAATTCAAAAATTAATTATAATAATAGAGAAATTATTGGCGATAGTCTTTATTTTGATAGAAATCAAAGTTTTGCCTCGGCTTCCAATAATATTAAGGTAACTGATACTATAAATAATAGTGTCATCAAAGGGCACTATGCTGAAGTTTTTAGAGCCAAGGATTCAGTTTTTATCACGAAGCGAGCATTAGCAATTACTGTGCAAGAAAATGACTCTTTATACATTCATGCCGATACATTAATGGTTACTGGAAAACCAGAACACCGAATTACACGTGCCTATTATAATGCCAAAATGTATAAAAGTGATATGAGCGGAAAAGCAGATTCTATTCACGCCGATCATAAATCTGGATTAACCCAATTAATAAATCTTGAGCGTTTCAATACAGGAGATGCATTTGCAGTAAAAAGAAAACCCGTAATATGGAATTTGGGGAATCAAATGACAGGAGACTCAATTCATCTTATTTCTAATGTTGAAAAAGAAGAATTAGATTCCTTGAAAGTATTCAAAAATGCTTTTCTTATCAGCAAAGACACCCTAGGTGATGGATATAACCAAATTAAGGGTCAGCGTTTAATTGGCTTATTTAATAATAATGAATTATATAATGTAGATATTATTAAAAATGCTGAAATCATCTTTTATTCTAGAGATGATAAAGACACTTTAATAGGTATTAACAAGTCTAAATCTGGAAGTATTAATCTTAAGTTTGATGAAGGATATAAAATAATCACACTACTCAATCAAGTTGATGGTGATATTTATCCTGAATCACAATTCCCAAAGAATGCGAGACAATTCAGAGGTTTTGATTGGCGTGGTGAAGAGCAACCACAAAGTGTTGAAGACCTCTTTAGCGAGGATCCTCCCTTAAACCTTCCAAAAATAAAAGGTCTTGATCCCTTTGTTCCTGAAGAAGAGTTTTTTGATGAGGCTTTGATGAAACGTGTAGATTCCGCTGAGTCAAAGGATAAAAATAAAGTCAACAAGGCTGCCCGTCAAATCCCAAGGGGAGTACAAAATCCGAAACAAAAGAAGTCTACCATTAGGTCGTCAGAATCATCAAAACGTCCAACCAAGACCAAAGATAATTAGATGAAGCAAGACTTCTTTAAATATCAAGCACAAACGACACCTCACCCCTTAGCAATGAGCATTTCTCATGCTGAAGGAGCTTATATTTACGATACTAATCAAAAAGAATATCTTGATTTTGTTGCAGGTGTTTCAGCATGTAGTTTAGGCCATAGACACCCAAAAGTTATAGCTGCTATAAAAGCGCAATTAGATAGTTACTTACATGTAATGGTGTATGGTGAGTATATTCAGGAACCAGCTGTTGAATTAGCTAAGTTATTAGCTTCTCACCTACCTAACTCGCTTGAAAAAACATATCTTACAAACTCAGGTACCGAAGCCATCGAAGGTGCATTGAAGCTAGCAAGGCGAGTCACAGGCAGAAGTGAAATTATTGCAGCCCATAACGCCTACCATGGAAACACAATGGGTTCCATGAGCGTGATGGGTTTCGAAGAGCGTAAGCGTGCATTTAGACCTTTGATACCTGATGTTAATTTCATACACTTTAATGCTTCAAATGACTTAACAAAAATTACGACAAAAACCGCTGCAGTTATTTTGGAGACTATTCAAGGTGGTGCTGGCTTTATAGAGCCTATCGACAATTATCTTATAAAAGTTCGTGAGCGTTGTGATGCTGTAGGTGCTCTACTTATTTTAGATGAAATTCAACCTGGATTTGGACGTACAGGAAAACTATTTGGTTTTGAACACTACAACTGCATTCCTGATATTTTAGTCACAGGTAAAGGCTTAGGTGGAGGAATGCCTATTGGAGCTTTTACTGCATCAAAAGAACATATGGATCAACTTCAAGATCAACCTAAATTAGGGCATATTACAACTTTTGGTGGTCATCCAATTATAGCAGCAGCAGCCTTGGCAACGGTAAAAGAAATTACTAAGAGCAACCTAATGGCAACAGTTAGGGAAAAAGAACAACTTATTCGTAAACATTTAAAGCATCCTATGATTTCTGAGATCAGAGGAAAGGGATTAATGCTAGCTGCAATTACAGAATCAGCTGAGTTTACAAATGAAGTCATTTTAAAATGTCAAGACCAAGGATTAATTTTATTTTGGTTGCTTTTTGAGCCAAAAGCTATCCGAATTACTCCTCCTTTAACCATTACTAATGATGAAATCATTAAAGGTTGTCATATAATAAGACAAGTTTTAGATACACTTTCGGCATAATTTATGCTACTATATTACATATATAAATGACTGATTTGCAACAGGTAAAAATATGTTACTTTAATTTTTCATCTAACTGTTAACTATTTTGTTGAAAACATTACATTCAAAAATTAAAATTTTTAGTCGATAACAGTACTTTTAATAAACGAACAACGCTACTTGCTTATGGAGTTTGGTCTACCCGAAGACAACAACAAAATATCGCTTACTAGATTTGAGTCTATGCTCAAAACCAATAATGTTTTATTTTTTGATTCAAACGAATTTGAAAATATCATTCATCATTATCTAGAAACTGGTAAAATAGCTTTAGCAAAAAAAGCTGTAAAATTAGGACTTGAACAGCATCCAACATCTATTAATTTAAAATTATTTCAAACTGAGCTTTTGGTCTTAGAACATAAGTTTGAAGAAGCCGATAGATTATTAGATGAATTGCATACTTTAGAACCATCTAATGAAGAAATATATATTCAGAAGGCTAATGTTTTATCTAAGCAAGACATGCATGAAAAAGCAGTCAATACGCTTTTAATTGCCCTAGATTTAGCAGAAGAAGATGAAGGTATTAGTGATTTATATGCACTTATTGGTATGGAGTACTTATTTCTAGATCAGTTTGATAATGCAAGAATTTATTTCAAAAAGTGTTTAAGCATAGACAAAGAGGACTATTCTGCACTTTATAACGTTATTTACTGTTATGATTTTCTTGATGAAAACGAAGGAGCCATTACGTTTTTAAATACCTATATAGATACAAATCCATATTGTGAAGTAGCTTGGCATCAATTAGGACGTCAATATTTCACAACCAAAGATTATGATAAAGCACTTGCAGCATTTGAATTTGCTATTATTTCTGATGATAGTTTTGTAGGTGCTTACCTTGAAAAAGGAAAGGTTTTAGAAAAGAAGAAATTATACCATGAAGCCATTGATAATTACAAAATCACATTAGCACTAGATGAACCTACTTCATTTGCCTTATTGCGAATTGGTTATTGTTATGAAAAATTAGGAGAAGATGATTTAGCTGTTCAATATTTTTATAAAACAGTTCATGAAGATCCTTTACTAGATAAAGGATGGATTGCAATTACAAAATTTTACAACAAACAGAAAAACTATCAAAAAGCCTTATTTTATATTAATAAGGCCATAAATATTGATGCCGAAAATGTCATCTATTGGAAACTCTATGCGCAAATTAATTTGCGTCTAAACTTCTTAGAAGAAGCCGAACGTGGGTTTAAGAAAACTTTAGATTTAGGTAATTATGAATTACAAACATGGTTATCTCGTGCTGATGTTCTTATTAAATTAGGTGAATATGAAGCATCTGTTCTTAATTTAATTCAAGCAGCAGAATTTCACCCAGAAACTGCAGAAATTGAATTTCGTTTAGCTGGATTACATTTTACGCTTCATGAAAATAGTAAAGGGCAATACCATCTTAAAAATGCACTTCTTTTAAATAGTGAGTTTGATTTTATTTTGGATGAACTATTTCCTACCATGCTCAATAAACCTTCTGTGCAACAACTCATTTCTCAAGCAAGAAAATAGTTTCATTGTACTTATCTGTTTTTAGAAATCATTCTTTTGAAGTAAGAAAATACTCGAGTATCTTTCAT
This sequence comes from Psychroserpens citreus, assembly GCF_055686305.1. Classification (NCBI taxonomy): domain Bacteria; kingdom Pseudomonadati; phylum Bacteroidota; class Flavobacteriia; order Flavobacteriales; family Flavobacteriaceae; genus Psychroserpens; species Psychroserpens citreus. Next base: position 3,082,395 of record NZ_CM145999.1, on the reverse strand, counting down.
ACCTTTACATTTCATATTTCTACATAGAATGCAAAGACAACTTAAAGATTATATTTTGATCACATTAAAGGGAATCGCTATGGGAGCTGCAGATGTTGTTCCTGGTGTTTCAGGAGGAACCATTGCCTTTATTTCTGGTATTTATGAAGAACTCATAGAAAGTATTGACAACCTAAACCTCGGCATATTTAAGACATGGAAACAACATGGATTTAAAACTGCTTGGGAAACAATAAATGGCTCATTCCTTCTAGCCTTATTTTCGGGGATTGCCATTAGTATTTTATCATTAGCAAAACTCATTAAACATTTATTACATAACGAGCCAATTGCATTATGGTCATTTTTCTTTGGGCTTGTTTTAGCAAGCATACTATTTATAGCAAAACAGATAAAACATTGGTCACCAAGTATTATCGTGGCAATTATTATCACGTCAATTCTGTCTTATTGTATCACATTGGCAGAACCTTTTGCATCGCCAGATAGCTCAATGTATCTTCTGTTTTGTGGTTTTATAGCCATTATAGCAATGATTCTACCTGGTGTTTCTGGCGCCTTTATATTATTAATATTAGGAGTTTATGAGACTGCAATAAATACTATAAATAATTTAATGGAAGGTATTAGCACAGGAAATTTCGAAATGCTAAAAGATGCCTTATTTAAATTTTTTCTTTTAGCTATTGGAGCAATTATTGGGCTTAAGGTGTTTTCTAAAATTTTAAATTGGATGTTTAAACACAAGAAAAATCTAACTTTGGCTATTCTCACTGGGTTTATGATTGGTTCACTAAATAAGATTTGGCCATGGAAAAAAGTCCTCAAAACGCGTATCAATTCCGAAGGATTAGAAGTTACTGCACTAGATAAAAGTATTCTTCCTAGCTCTTATATTGGCGACTCACAAATCATTACAGCAATAATTCTTGTAGTTGTTGGATTTGGAACCATACTTGTTTTAGAACGCTTAGGCAATAAAAAACCTCAAGCTTAATGCAAAGCACAAGAACACTAAAAGACCGTATATTTTTAGTTATTAAAGGACTAGCAATGGGAGCTGCAAATAAAGTTCCTGGAGTTTCAGGTGGTGTTGTCGCATTTGTTGCTGGATTTTATGAAGAGTTTATATATTCTTTACAGCGCGTAAACAAAACAGCATTTAAATTGTTATTTAATGGGCGCTTTAAAAGTTTTTATAGATATATCAATGGCAAATTTTTGGGTTTATTATTCCTAGGAATGATTATAAGCTATTTTAGTGTTTCAAAAATTCTCGATTACTTTATAGAAAATTATGAATTATATGTTTGGAGCTTATTCTTCGGAATGATCATTGGTTCAATATATTATATCAATAAAGATTTTAAGGATTGGAATTACAAAAGTATTCTTGCTCTTGCTATAGGAATTAGTTTAGGTATTGCCATAAGTTTTTTAGATCCTGCAATGGAAAACGATAATTTAATTTTTGTGTTTTTCTGCGGAATTATAAGCGTTTCTGGTATGACATTACCTGGCTTTTCTGGATCATTTATTCTCATTTTATTGGGTAATTATGTATTGCTATTAGTAGATTCTGTAAATGCCCTATATGATACATTTGCAGATATATTCTCAGGAGATTTTAACTTTGTGCAAAATGAAATCAGAATGCGATTATTAAAAGTTCTTGGAATGTTTACCCTAGGTTCTATAACAGGACTTGTTACGTTTTCACACCTGCTAAATTATGTTTTAAAGCATTACAAAAACATTACCACAGCCTCAATAATAGGGTTTATCATTGGATCATTAGGTGTTGTTTGGCCATGGAAAAATACCATATACAAAACGAGTGAGTCTGGAGAATTATTATTTGATTCTCAAGGAGAAAAAATTATCTCCAATTATGAACGCTTTTTGCCAGAGTTACAATCTGAAACCTATTTTGCTATAGGATATATTATATTAGGAATATTGATTGTACTCGCATTAGAGAGGTATGGTCAACGCACAAATAAGATACATGACTAGATTAGGATTATTAGGAAAGAATATTTCATATTCATTTTCTCGAGGCTATTTTTCCAAGAAATTTGAAGATGAACAACTGGCATTTACATATGAGAATTTTGATTTGGAATCTATAACAGAATTTCAAGACTTAATTAATAATAATCCTGATGTTACTGGTTTGAATGTCACTATTCCGTATAAAGAACAAGTAATACCATATTTGGACTCATTAGACAAAAAAGCAAAAAAGATTGGAGCGGTAAATACGATTACAATAGACGCTAAAGGTGCTACAAAAGGATATAATACAGATTGCTATGGGTTTAAAAAATCTATTCTACCTCATATCAAAAAACACCATAAAAGAGCACTTATCCTAGGAACTGGTGGCGCTTCAAAAGCAATAGCATATACGTTAAAGCGTTTGAAAATCAAATATGAATACGTATCGAGAACTAAAAAACCGGGTGTAAAATTCACCTATGATACGCTAACAAAAAATGAGATTTCAAAGTATAAAATCATAATTAATTGTACACCAATTGGTACGTATCCAAATATTGAAGATTGTCCAAACATTCCTTATGACGGTATTTCAGAGAAGCATTTATTGTATGATTTAATCTATAACCCAGACAAGACTAAATTTTTGCAACATGGTTACCATCAAGGAGCTCAAATTGTAAATGGGTATGACATGCTAGTTTTTCAGGCAGAAAAAGCATGGCGTATTTGGGATTTAACATCTTAAATAGAACTATTATTATTAGTCCTTCTTTTTTGTAAATCAGTCGCTTGTTAGTATATTAGCCTTCTAACAAAAAACATTGAAAGATGTCTGAGAATGATAACCTGCAAGAAGCAGACGGAAACACTAAAACAAATACTCCTGAAACGCCTCAACCTATCGAAGACGCACAAACGCCCAACGAGACTATTTCAGAAGAGATAATTAAAGCCTCTGACACCGTAGAGACTGTTGTTGAAGATACTACTGAAGTTGTATCAGAAACCGAAGAAACAATTGTAGAAGAGACTCCTGAAACTATTGATGATACTGTTGGTGAAGTTGAGAACATTTTAGAAGTAGTAACGGAAGATATTAAGGAAGCAACTACTGTAGTTGAAGACAAGAAAGCTGATTCCCATGTTGAAGAAATTGAAGAGGCTAATGCCGAAGATGCGGAAGATGAAGAAAATGTTGAACGCCACACGCTAGAATCAAAGGACTACCATTCTATGTCAATGGAACAATTAACTATCGAACTAGAGCATTTAATTGAAAGGCATAAGATTCAGAATATTAAAACTCAAGTTGATGAAATCAAAGCTGAATTTAATTCAAAGTTTGATGCTTTACTTGATGAGAAAAAAGAAGAATTCATAAGCGAAGGTGGTAATGAAATTGATTTTTATTATTCCTCACCAGTTAAGAAGCGTTTTAATGGAGCGTTTAAGAATTATAGAACATCCTTAAATGCGTATTATAAAGAACGTGAAAATAATCTAAAAGCCAATCTTGAAAAGCGCTTAAGCATCATTGAGGAAATAAAAGGTTTGGTAAATGCTGAGGAAAATATCAATACAACATACAAGCATTTTAAAGATTTACAAGAACAATGGCGAAATGCAGGCCCTATTCCAAGAGATCGCTATAATAATGCATGGAATTCTTATCATCATCATGTAGAAATTTTCTATGATGTTTTACATCTTAATCGTGATTTGCGCGATATGGATTTCAAACATAATCTTGAGCAAAAAACAAAAATTATAGATCGTGCTGAAGAATTGGCAAAAGATGATAATATTAATCGTTCATTTAGAGAATTACAAGTCTTGCACAAACTTTGGAAAGAAGATTTAGGACCAGTAGCTAGGGAGCATCGTGATGAAATATGGGAACGTTTTAGCAATGCTACCAAAACGATTCATGATAAGCGTCAAGCATATTATGCAGATTTAGATAAAGCTCGTGAGGCTAACTTGATAAAAAAAGAAGAAATTATAGGGAAAATTGAAGAGGTTGCGGCAGACACTTCAAATTCTCATCAAGCTTGGCAAAAGAAAATTAAAGCGATTGAAACTTTAAGAGAAGAATTTTTTAATGCAGGTAAAGTTCCTCAAAAAGTAAATGAGCAAACTTGGTCCAAATTTAAAGGAGCGGTTAGAAACTTTAATAGAAATAAAAACGCATTCTATAAAAACCTTAAGAAGGATCAATATGATAATCTTGAGAAAAAGAAAGCATTAATTCAAATTGCAATTGACAACAAAGACAATGACGATTTTGCCGCTACCACGCCATTAATGAAGAAAATTCAGAATGATTGGAAAAAAATTGGCCATGTACCAAGACGTGATAGTGATAAAATTTGGAAAGAATTTAAAGGCGCTTGCAACGCTTATTTTGATAGGTTACATGCTGAAAGAAATGAAGCAAATAAAGAATTAATGGCTGCTTATGAGCAAAAATCGGCAATGTTAGAAGAGGTGAAGTCTTTAGAATTAACCGGTAAACCAGATAAAGACATTGTTACTATCAAAGAAAAAATTACTGCATGGAAAACTATTGGTCATGTCCCTCAAAATAAGCGCTATATTGATGGGAAATTCAATAAAGCCTTAGATGCTCTATTCGGAAAACTTGACATGGATAAAGAAAAACTAGAAATGATTAAGTTTGAAAATAAATTGGAAGGTTTATCCCAGCCTAACGATACAAGACTACTAGATAACGAACAAAATTTTATTAGAAAGAAAATTTCTGAAATAAAAGGAGAAATTAATCAGCTAGAAAACAATATGCAATTCTTTTCAAATGTAGATGAAAGTAATCCACTTGTAAAAGATGTGATAAAAAATATCGACAAACAAAAGAAAGGGCTTGCTATATGGGAACAGAAGCTAAAAAAGATTAGAAGTATGTATTAATCTATAACTTCTTATAATATAAGAGACCATCTTAAATAGATGGTCTTTTTTTTTATTTAACTCTATTTAATAAATAGTAATCATAATTTTAATGCTTAAAATCATTAACTTTAAATCATGAACGAACTTATAGAAAAGTTTTACAAAGCCTTTAACGAACTTGATGCCGATACGATGGCTTCATGTTATCATAAAGATATTACATTTGAAGATCCTGCCTTTGGTGTTTTATCAGGGCAACATGCAGGTAATATGTGGCGAATGCTATGTAACTCTCAAAAAGGAAAAGATTTTAAAGTAATTTACTCCAATATTAGGTCTAATAATAATACAGGAAGTGCACATTGGGAAGCATTTTATGAGTTTAGTAAGACTGGACGACCTGTCCACAATAAAATTGAAGCAACATTTGAATTTAAAGATGGGAAAATCATTAAACATACTGATATTTTCAATCTACACAAATGGGCGAAACAAGCTTTAGGATTAAAAGGGTTTCTACTAGGAGGCACTAAGTTTTTTCAAAAACAACTAAATTCACAAACCAATAAACTTCTATACAAGTTTGAGAATACATTATAATACAAAAAAGCTACTATGATGGTTCTTAGTAGCTTTTGTAATAATCAATATCTGTTTCTTTTTAGGGACCTAAGTTTACTTTATGTTTCAGTATTTGATTACAATTTTATTATTTCAAAATGCGTGCCAAAATCAAATCATAATAGAAAAACTTACTATGAGTTCTGGATATTCAAAAACACCTCTTGCCAAAAAATTAGGACTTAAATCTGGATATTCATTTTTATTATTTAATGCTCCCAAGTATTATTTTAATTTATTTGAAAACATCCCAGAAAATTTAATAGAACTAACAAGTGTTAAAAATAAATCTGCTGATTTCATCCACTTATTCTGCACTTCTTTACAGGAATTAAATACTACAATAGACACCTTTAAACCTGCACTTAAAATTAATGGAACACTTTGGATAAGCTGGCCAAAAGGTAGCAGTAAGATTATTACAGATTTGCGGCGTGAACCCATAAGAAACTTAATACTTAATACAGGCTTAGTAGATGTTAAAGTTGCAGCAATTGATAAAGACTGGAGTGGTTTAAAATTTGTTTACCGACTTAAAGATAGAGTCTAAGAATACTCAGGTTTTTTCCCAACAACACCTTTATAGAAGGATTTCATAAATTTAAAATCGGCATCCACGTCATCTGTTGGATAAAACGGTTCGGATACATGATTTTGTTTATTCTCAAAATCTAAAGTGAACATAATTATTGGAACATTGGCTGTTTTAGCGATATAATAGAAACCTGTTTTCCAATGCTCAACTTTTTTTCGCGTACCTTCTGGAGCGAGTGTTAACCTAAACTCATCTTTACCTTCAAATAATTTAGCGATAGCTTCAACTTTGTTTTGACCAGAAGTGCGATCTAAAGGTGCGCCTCCAACTGCTCTAAAATAATACCCAAATGGCCAAGTGAATAATTCTTTTTTTCCTACGAAGTTTGTCTTAACATTAGAAACTTTACGCAATAGTATACCAATTAAAAAATCATACCAACTGGTATGAGGCACTGCAATAATAACAGCTTTTTTTATGGTGTCTTTAGAAAAATTAGTGTTGCCTGTGATGTTCCAACCCCAAAGTTTAAAATAGATAAATCGTGCTAACCATCGCATACCTACATTTTTTTATACAAGGACTTAAGCTTATCTCTTGTAATCACTTGTTTCCATTGTTTCCCAATGGCATTCTCCCATAAGGGTTCAAGGCTTAAGGCTACATCAATCATTGTATCCAATTCATCATCATGCAAGTTTGCACATATACCTCGTGGTAATTCAATCCCATGTTTTTTCTTCATAGATTTGAATAAGGCAACACCTTCTGGATAAAATTCTTCTAGATGATCAAAAACGATACAGTTTCCTATACCGTGTTTTGTTCCTAACAAGTAAGACAATCCATAACTCATAGCATGAGCTACTCCAACTTGGGAATATGCAATACTCATACCTCCATGCCAAGAAGCCATCATGAGTTTGTCTTGAGCTTCTTCTTCACTAAGAGACTTGTTATCCATGAATATTTCTTCACAAAGTGCAAATGCCTTTTCTCCATAACTTTTACTAAAGGCATTTAGATAGGTTCCATTAAGGGATTCTATACAATGAATATAACAATCCATACCTGTATAAAACCATTGATGTTTTGGAACACCTTTCGTTAATTCTGGATCGAGAATAACTTGATCAAAGGGTGTGTAATCTGAGTTGATTCCTAATTTCTTTTCTGGACCAGTAAGTACAGTTGTTCGTGAAACTTCTGCACCAGTTCCAGAAATTGTTGGAATACCTACATGATAAATAGCTGGAGTTTTAACTAAATCCCATCCTTGATAATCTTTAGCTTCACCTCCATTTGTTAACATAATAGATATGGCTTTTGCAAGATCAAGAATGGTTCCTCCTCCAATGCCAATTATTCCTGAAGGTCTATCTTTGTGAGTGACAATAATTTGCTCAACCAATTCATCAACCTGAGATGTTTTAGGCTCGTTTTCAGCAGAGATATATAAAAGTTGATCATCATACGCTAAAGGTATTCTAGCAGTAATTTCTGAATTACCTTTAAACACATCATCAACCAAAAAAATAAATGGTGCTTTCCTATTTAGTCGTTTAGGTTCTATAATCTCCCCTAACTGATTAAAACTGCCACGTCCAAAAATTACTCTGGACACCATTGGATAATTTTTATAACTCATTTATTTGTCTTCGTATAACAAAAATAAAAACATAGTTGGATATATCTTTACATATTCAAATAATGTTCGTTTTTTTTCAACTGTATCTTTATTTAACGTTTTTTATTTTAATATATCGCACAGTTCAATTAAGCTCGATATTGTTTTATATTTATTTGATTCAGCGTCATTAACACTTACTTGTTCATGTAACCAAGTGGTATGAAAAGGAACATGTACTGCTTTAGCACCTATGTTGACTAGGGGCAAAATATCAGATTTCAATGAATTCCCAACCATCAAAAATTCTTCAGGCATAATATCTAAATGATTCAATAATTTAGAATAGTTAGTCTCTTTCTTGTCACTTAACACTTCTATATGATGAAAATAAGCCGTTAGTTTTGATTTTTCAAGCTTTCGTTCTTGATCTAGCAAATCTCCTTTAGTAGCTAAAATTAAACGATAAGATTTGGATAAGGCTTTAAGTGTTTCCTCTACACCAACTAGCAATTCTACAGGCTTATTAAGCATCTCTTTACCAATATCTAGAATTTTACTAATCGTATTATGAGACACGGTATGATTTGATAATTCTAGAGCCATTTCAACCATGGATAACACAAACCCTTTAACTCCATAACCGTATAAAGGAAGGTTATCCATTTCCTTTTTAAATAATTCTTGGTCAATTTTATTGGCAGTTTCGTAAGGAGCCAATAATTTGGCAAATTCTAGTTCGGCTTCACGAAAATAAGTTTCATTAACCCATAACGTGTCGTCTGCATCAAAACCGATAACTTTTATATGTTGATAGTCACTACCCAATTATTTCCAAAGTTTTTTTGCACGTTCAAGGTCTTCAGGTGTGTCAATTTCAACACCTTCAACTGAGGTTTCTACCATTTTAATACGCTTACCATATTCCAAGTATCGTATACATTCAATTTTTTCGGTAGCTTCAATAAATTGCATTGGTAACTCATAAAAATCTAACAATGCTTCTTTTCTAAAGGCATAAATTCCTTTGTGTTTGAAATATCGAGCTCCTGCTTCTTTATCACGAGGAAATGGAATCGGACTTCTTGAAAAATACAATGCAAAATTATGTTGATCTACAATCACTTTTACTGTATTTGGGTTGTTGATTTCTTCCCAATCGTGAATTTCTACCATTAAAGACGCTAAATCAATGTGTTTATCATGGTCATCTTTAAATACTTCCAATACTTTCTCAAGGCTTTCTCGTTCTGTAAACGGCTCATCTCCTTGGACATTAACTACAATATCTACATCCAAGTCGGCTACAGCTTCTGCTATTCTATCACTCCCAGACTCATGCTCTTTTTTACTCATAATAGCTTTACCACCATTAGCCGTAATTTCATCAAAAATAATTGAACTATCAGTCACTACATAAACATCATCAAACAATTGAGTGGCTACTGTTGCTTCATACGTTCTTAGAATAACCGTTTTTCCGGCTAGATTCTGCATAAGCTTGCCAGGAAATCGAGACGCACTATATCGCGCAGGTATCATTGATATTATTTTCATTTGATCAATATAACTTGAAAATCAAAAATATAACTTTTAAAGGACTTTAAGACTTACTTCTTTTAATCTTTTTATAAACTCTAAAGATGAAATATAAAATAACTAGAACAGCTATAAATGCTAGAACGGGAACGAATAAAGACATAATAGACATCACAACAGAAGTACCTGTCTCTACAGTAGATATAATTGGATTTGCAACACCTCCAGTAGTGGCAGTTGATGTTAATCGTGTAACACCTGAGCTTCCAGCCACAGCAGCAGCTGTACCTCCTCCAGCAATAATAGCCAATGCCCATGTAATGACAGGACTCAAATCGGCAACTGTTGATACCATTACAGCAGTACCTGCAATAGTAGCTAATGGGATAGCAATAGAATCTAAAAGATTATCTATGTAAGGAATATAATATCCAAATATTTCAACCAAAGTAGCAACACCCAAAGTTACTACAGTAGCTAAACTCCCTATCCACTCCCAAGACTCATTAAGTTCCCAAAGGTTAAAATATGCTGCAAGGCTTAATGCAAAAAGCGGCACAAATACACGAAAACCAACAGAAGCAGATAATCCAATCCCTAAAAATATACTAATAATAGTTTCTGTTGTCATAAAAAAATTTATTAATTATCTTCAAAGAATTCATCTTTAAAACCAATAAGATACAACTTTTCTGTAGCTCTTGTCGCAGCTGTATACAACCAACGCATATAATCTCTATCAATACCATTTGGCAAATAAGGCTGTTCTACAAAAATGGTATTCCATTGACCACCTTGAGATTTATGACAAGTAATTGCATAAGAAAATTTCACCTGAAGCGCATTAAAATGTTTATTCCCTTTGATCTTTAAAAACTTCTTATAATTTGACGTTTCGTCTTCATAATCTTTTTGGACTTCTTGATACAGTCGATTGCTATCTTCATAAGTAAGCGAAGGTGTTTCTGCCTCAATGGTATCGAGCAACAAAACAGTTTCAAAAGGGCGCATCTTTGGATAATCAACCATTTGAACTTTTACTTCTGCAAAACGAAACTCATATATCGTTTGAATCGAAAAAATCTCCAAGACTTGAATAATATCTCCATTAGCTATAAATCCAGCTTCTGTAGTGGGCTTTATCCAGAAATAATTATTTTTTACTACCATCAAAAAATCACCAACAGTAAGCTCATTTTCATTGAATAAAATTCGGTTTCTAATTTGCTGATTATATAAGTTTGCTCTTTTATTACTACGTACTATAATTGCTGTATCTTCATGTCCGTGCGTACTGTATGAATCATTAATTGCATCCATGATTTCATGACCATCAATCAGTCTTATAATATCTAAAAACCCATTAAGGTTAAACTGAAATGATTCATAAAAATCATGCTCCAAAACTTCTCTCATTCGTGTAGCATTACTCAAAATACCTGAATCTTGATTTTGTCTTACAACTTCATCTAATTCTATCGAAGTTACACGTTTATTATAGTTTAAATCTAGTTTATCATGATCTAAAGCTGGAGAAAAATCTGATTTTACTGGAGGTAATTGAGCTTTATCACCTATTAATAGGAGTTTGCACTTGTGTCCAGAATATACAAATTGTATTAAATCATCTAATAAAGATGTACTTTCAAAATTTTTAGAATCGGTTGGAGTATCTGAAATCATAGAAGCTTCATCTACTATAAAAATGGTATTTCGGTGTTTATTAGGTTGCATAACAAATTTGACACCTCCTCCTCTATCTTTCTTCGGAAAATAGATTTTTTTGTGAATAGTAAACGCTTCTTTTTTCGAATAATTTGAGATTACTTTAGCGGCTCTACCAGTTGGAGCCATTAAAACAGCACTTTTTTTTGTTTCCCATAAATTAGAAACTAAGGTCCCTATGATACTAGTTTTACCTGTTCCAGCAAAACCTTTCAGCAAGAACAATGCGTTAGGTGAATCATCAAACACAAACTGCGCTAACTGCTCTAAAGCAACTAGTTGCATAGTCGTTGGCTCGAAAGAAAACTTTTTAATAAGTAGTTTATAAAAATCTGATGACGTCATATTCATAGCTCAAAAGCAAATGAAAACGCAATATAACATTTAATGCGATAATGTTTTTATGTATTTACATCACAAATTTTGTTATAGAATTTGAAAGTAATTTTATATCTTTCAACTTTGATTGATTTTTGTCTACAATATTTTAACCAATAAAAAAAAATTGTAGATTTGCGTAACTCCTTAACAAAATAAAAAAACTAACTATGTTAACAATAATTCTTGTAGTTGTCGGCCTTATCTTACTAACCATTGGTATTGTTTGGTTAATTGATAGGTTTGTTCCTAAAAAACTTAAACCAATTCTCAATCTTGTATTGTGGGCCTTAATTTTCTTTTTAGGATATCTTACATTCATGTCTGTTTATGGTGAAATTCAATTTAACAAAATTAAAGATGACCGTTATAAAACAGTAATTACAAAATTAAAAGACATTAGAGAGGCTCAATTGGCACATAGAACTGTTAATAAAAATTTTGCTGGTAATTTTGACAATCTTATCAAATTTGTAGATACTGCGCAATTTACAATAACTCAGCGTAGAGACTCTACGATTATTGATGAGGAACTAACACGTCGCTTTGGTGGTGTTGAAACAACTAAAGATATTGTTATTATAGATACATTAGGTTTTGTTTCTGTAAAAGACTCCTTATTTGGTGCTGATAACCGCTACAAAACAATGATGAATCTTCCTGAAGGAATTGGTCCGGCCGGATCTAAATTTAATCTTAAAGCAGGAATGTTAGATGATAGTAATATTGCTGTGTTTGAAGCTTGGGTCGATAAAGATGTAATCTTACATGATCAAGACAAAAATTTAGTAGCAAAAGAAAAGGAAGTAATGTCAGTAGATGGTGTTAACGGTCCTAAAATACAAGTAGGTTCTATGACAGAAGCTGACACTGGTGGAAACTGGCCTAAAAACTTAAGTAAAGACTAAATTGAAACAAAATAGTATAAAAGCATTGTCCATTCAAATTCGTTTGAGTGGACTTTCTTTTTGCATTCTAAATCGTAACACTAATACCATTGAGTTGCTTAAACACGTTTATTTGGAAAAAAAAGCGACACCGTTTGAGCTGCTAAATGAATTAAAGACCGTAATAGAATCGCATCCTGACTTTGAATACGCATTTGATTCTGTAACGTGCATCTATCAAAACGAATTGTCTTGTCTGGTTCCAAGAGCTTTATTTAACGAAAATAATTTAGCAGACTATTTGAAATTTAATGCGAAAATATTGAAAAGTGATTTTATTAGTTATGATGAATTATCAAAAAGCGATGCCGTAAATGTATACGTCCCTTTAGTAAATATAAACAACTATATATTTGGTAGGTTTGGTAGTTTTGAATACAAACACTCTTCAACTGTTCTTCTAGATACATTGTTACAGTTAGGATCAAAGTTTTCTGAAGATAAATTGTATATTAATGTAAATACATCAACATTTGAAATGGTTTATATTAAGGCACAACAGTTAGTGTTTTACAATACTTTTGAGCATCTCACTAAGGAAGACCTTATTTATTATGTACTATTTACTATGGAACAACTAAAGCTGGATCCTGAAATCATTAAAACTGTACTTTCTGGTAAGATTGAAAAAGATGATGAATATTATAATATCCTCTATAAATATATACGATTTGTAGATTTCGCACACTCCAATCATAATTATATATCTAAGGATAATACAGTAAAAACTAAAAACCATAAAGACTATATTTTATTAAACAGTTTTAGCTAATGCGTATTATTTCTGGGCTATATAAAGGGAGACGTATAATTGCTCCAAAAAAACTACCTGTGAGACCTACTACTGATATGGCAAAGGAGTCTCTATTCAACATTTTAAATAATCAGTATTATTTTGATGATATTTCAGTATTAGATTTATTTGCCGGAACAGGAAATATCAGTTATGAATTTGCATCGAGAGGTACTGAAAACATTACTGCTGTAGATGTACACTACGGTTGTATAAAATTCATCAACGAAACAGCAAATCAATTTGACATGGCTATTTCTACAGTTAAGAGTGATGTGTTTGCATTTTTAAATAACTCAAAACTCCAGCACACGATTATTTTTGCTGATCCTCCATATGATTTCCCACTAGAAGAGTTTGCGAGAATTCCTCAATTGGTATTTCAAAATGATTTATTAGAAAATGACGGTTTACTTGTTGTTGAGCATTCTAAACACACCAATCTATCTGATTTAAATCACTACTCGCACTCCAAAAGTTATGGTGGTAATATGTTTAGCTTTTTCAGGTAAAAATACCTATCTATCAGATTACGTAAATCATCGCTAACACTAAATTCTTATTTCTCTTTTCTTTGTAGGGTAAATCCCAATTTTATTTTTTGTTTAACTTATAGGTCTTCAATTCTGAGTATTCACTCGATTCAAACCTATAAATTGCCCTCCAATTTACATTGTACTATCTATCATTTGATGTGGTTAATTATTGGCTATTAATGCAATCAACATATTAACTTAAATCAATTATTATGAAAACTTTAAAAACAGGATTAGTATTACTAATCACAATGATTTTTGCTGTGAATTTTGGCAATTCACAAGACACACCAACCATGTTTGTTGTCCATACAGACAATGTGAAATTTGAAAAACTACCACAATATGAAAAAGCTGCCAAAAGTTTAAAAGACAATTGTGCTAAACATGATATTAAAGGTCTAAACTGGACAGCTATAAGTATTGAAGATGGTAGATATGTATATGTATCTCCAATTAAAAGTATGGCCGACTTAGATAATGACCCTATGGCGCCTCTTTTTGAAAAAATGGGTAAAGAAGCTGCTGAAAAACTATTTAGTGACATGAATCAATGTTATGACTCACACAGCAATGCAATTGTACACCATTCTCCAGATTTGTCATATATTCCTGAAGGCTACAGTTCAGAAGGCAAAAATCATAGAGAATATCATTTTTTATACTATCCACCTAAACATGGAAAAGCTATGAAAGAAGCTATGATGAAAGTCAAAGAATTATTTGAATCTAAAGGGATTAAAAATGGCTATAATGTATATCATAGTGGATTTGGTAGCGAAGAAAGCTATTATATGGTATCTATCGCTGGAAAAGATGATGTCTCTATAGCTATGGGAGGTCAAGAAAATGACAAACTCTTTGGAGATGATAAAGGTCCAACATTTTTCAATGTCATTAAACTAACATCTAAATATGACCAAGTTGAAGGTGATATTAGACCAGATTTAAGTTACAATCCCTCTAATTAATTAAGAAAAAAACAAGAAAACCCTTTACGGAGTGTAAAGGGTTTTTTATACATAAGTAAATCTATAAGCCGAATCCTGTATACTGACACATCTTGTCAGTATCCTTATCATTTATCTATATTTACTGTTACCAGTAAACTTTAGCTGCCTACCCTCTAGCATCGTGCGTGCACACTCAAACACTAGTATACATGACATTGCACCACATAGAGTTTACCTGATTTCACTACAGCATAACCTGTACATTCTTTCTGTTGCACTTTTCCTCACCTTTCGATGGATGGCTGTTAACCACTATGATTGCACTATGGTGTTCGGACTTTCCTCCATCTCGAAAAAACGAGACAGCGATAAGGCGATTTACTTGGGCTCAAAAGTACAATAATCTTTAAATTTTTGTTATATTGAAATACCTGAAATATATAATTTTTGATTATGAAAAAAACAATACTGGTATTCTGTATGGCATTAATATGCTTCAATACTTCAGCTCAAATGGGAGTGCTTGGAAAAAAAGCAGCAAAACAAATAGAACTATTGAAAGACCGAACTATGTTGGTCGTTCTCTGGGATGACGACGAACTAGATGGCTATAATGAAAACATAAAAAAAGCTATTGACGACGTTTGGACCTTTTCTAATGACATAAAATATGTAACAAAAGATGAATGGCGAGAACTTTCAAAAAACAAAGATGAGCGTGAAAAATACACGAATCTTTATTACACAACAAAAATGTTAAATGCTAATGCTCCTAATCATAGTTTAGTGTTTGGTCTTCTAGAAAAAAAGGTGTCTACTCATTTTATTTTTACTCCAAAAGTTGGGCTTGCCGATCTTATGCTTTCTCTTAAAAACATGCAGCTAGATCTTGAAATTGGAAACAATTACAAGAAAGTAGTTAAAGAACAAAGAACAAATTTTATCAATTACGCAAAAGATAATTTGCCTAATATGACGT
This sequence comes from Psychroserpens citreus, assembly GCF_055686305.1. Taxonomy (NCBI): domain Bacteria; kingdom Pseudomonadati; phylum Bacteroidota; class Flavobacteriia; order Flavobacteriales; family Flavobacteriaceae; genus Psychroserpens; species Psychroserpens citreus. The sequence goes on along the minus strand of NZ_CM145999.1, from coordinate 3,066,848 downwards.
TGTATATTGATAAAGATATGGTTACAAAAAAACTTATTAAAAATATTGAAAAAACCTATCCATATCCATACAAGCTAGTGAGTTATGAAGACATTAATGCAGCTATTTTGAGTAAAGATCCAAACGTTTTATTCATTAGAGAATTTGTAAAAGCGCAACGTCCAATGACCAAAACAAGAGAAACTGCAAATAATGTAGCTTATTCAAAAATGGGAAGTATGAATTTCGCAATGAAAATGCTCTATAGAACCTCAGATCTAAAACTTGTTGGCGGAACTGGACCTGGTGATAAAATAGATATCAAAGATTTAGAAATGTTACTAAAGGTTATGAAAATGTAATTATATTTCATTATGTCGACCTTGTTAATAACTCAAGAAAACAAAGCTCAAATTAGAATTAAATTTGAGCTTCTTTTTTTAAATTTGTTATTCTAAGTTTTTAAAATGGAACATTTCGTAGTATCGGCACGTAAATATAGACCACAAACCTTTAAGGATGTTGTAGGACAGCAGGCTATTACGAATACCTTATTAAACGCTATTGAAAATAATCATTTAGCTCAAGCCTTGTTATTTACTGGCCCGAGAGGTGTTGGAAAAACCACATGTGCCCGTATTTTAGCTAAAATGATTAATAGTGATGGAACAGAAACAGAAGATGAAGATTTTGCTTTTAATATCTTCGAGTTAGATGCAGCATCGAACAATTCTGTAGATGATATTAGAAGTTTAACTGATCAAGTAAGAATACCTCCTCAAGTTGGTAAATATAAAGTCTATATTATTGATGAAGTCCATATGCTTTCTCAGGCAGCATTTAATGCGTTTCTTAAAACTTTAGAAGAGCCGCCAAAACATTGTATTTTTATTTTAGCAACAACAGAAAAACACAAAATTATACCTACAATTCTCTCGCGTTGTCAAATTTTTGATTTTAAGCGCATCACTGTTAAAGATGCTAAGGAATATCTCAAATATATCGCCCAAGAACAAGGTGTGAATGCCGAAGACGATGCATTGCATATTATTGCCCAAAAAGCAGATGGTGCAATGCGTGATGCCTTGTCTATTTTTGATCGAGTGGTTAGTTTTTCGGGGAAAGAGCTTACCAGACAAGCCGTTACTGAGAATTTAAATGTTTTAGATTACGAAACTTATTTTAAAAGTACCGACCTAATTTTAGACAATAAAATACCTGATTTATTAATTCAGTTTAACCATACTTTATCTAAAGGTTTTGACGGTCATCATTATATTGCAGGATTAGCATCGCATTTTAGAGATTTATTAGTCTGTCAAAATGAAAAGACCATTGAATTACTCGAAGTTGGTGAAGATACTAAAACCAAATACCTAGATCAGTCTCGAAAAGCACCTCACAGCTTTCTAATTAAAGGCATTGCCTTAGCAAATGATTGTGATTTAAAGTATAAATCAAGTAAGAATCAGCGCTTACTTGTTGAACTTTGCCTTATGCAGCTTGCCTCTATCACTTTTGATGGAGAAAAAAAAAATAGCAAATATTACATAATTCCGCCATCCTATTTTAAAAACAAAGGCGTTACACCAATTCCAGTCGTTTTACCCAAAACAGATACATCTTCAGCTCCTATTATTGAAAGTAAAATTGAAGAAGATTCTGATAATAGTTCTAAAACGACAGACACTGTTACGACAGAAACCCAACCAACGCATCCAAAAATAAATTTATTAAAGGATAAACGTACATCTGGTCTATCCCTAAAAAGTATTAAGGCAAAAAAAGAGCATCAGATCCGACAAATGGAAGTCGTGATTGATACTGAAGACTTACCAACAGAACCATTTACAGAAGAACAGTTTAACGAAGCTTGGAATGGTTACATCCAATTATTACATAAAAAAGGCGAAAAAATCATGGCCTCTATTTTAGAAATGGGAAATCCAATACTAAAAGACACCATAATACAATTGGAATTTCCTAACGATACCTTACGTGTTGAATTGGAACGTGCTCAGTATCCATTAATGGAGTTTATACGTAAATCCTTGATGAATTATGATATTAAGCTTGACATAAAAGTCAATGAAGAAATTGCAAAAAAATATGCATTTACTACCCAAGAGAAATACGAAAAGCTAAAAGAAAAAAATCCAAATATTGAAGTACTTAGAAAAACATTTGGATTAGATATTTAATTGATTGTTATGAAAAAAATTAGTTTAGCAATTGTCTTAATTTCTGTGTTGATTACGATGTCTTGTGATAAAAGAACTAGTAAAAAAGAACGGTTAGAAAATGCTATCTCTGAGTTTAACAAAAACCTTAAATTAGACAATATAAAATCTTATTTTCCAAAAGATTACATAGAAATAAAAACAGATTCAATAGTATCTCATACTTTTAAAGTTAACATTCGCAATTACACTTCTAATCATAAAGAAATCTTATTAAAAACATCTATAAAAAATCATCAGACTATTTCAGAATACCATCGTAGTTTTGAATCTGAGGTAATAGTATCAGTTAAAGATAAAATCATTTTTAAGCAGCTTATTTCCGCTGAAAAATTTAGAGATTTTGCACCTTCTTTATTTTGGAATACCGCAACACTAGAGCATGTTTGGGTGAATCAGTATAAATCGACTGCTGAAAAATTATCCTTAGGTATATCATTTATTAATCCAATTAATGACTCTTTCAAACTATATGAGATGCAAATTGATAGTCATGGAAATCAACGTTTAACACTAATTGAGGAACAAAGTTAATAGCATGTTAGGATTAAAACTACCAACAGATCCACGTTGGGTAAATATTGTTGAAAAAAACATAGAAGAAATTCTTACAGATCATGCCTATTGTGAGCAAAAAGCTGCCAGTACTGCTATTTCATTGATTGTAAGTTTTCCTGAATACACAGAGCTTGTAACAGAAATGACTGCTCTTGTTAAAGAAGAAATTAGTCACTTCAAAATGGTTCACGACCGTATCATTGCAAATGGTTGGGTGTTAGGACGCGATAGAAAAGATGATTATGTATTACAATTACTAAAATTCTTTCCCAAGGGAGGAAGTAGAACCGACCAACTCGTCCATAGATTACTATATGCAGCTTTAATAGAGGCAAGAAGTTGCGAGCGATTTAGGTTGTTATCTGAAGAATTAGAAGATAAAGAACTGGCTGCATTTTATAGAAATTTAATGGTAAGTGAAGCTAACCATTATACCATGTTCTTGGGTTTTGCAAGACAATATGGTAATAGAGAGGTTGTAGACAAAAAATGGCAAGAACTTCTTGATTTTGAAGCTAATATTATGAAAGACTTAGGAAAAAGTGAAACCATTCACGGATAATTTTCTTACATTGTATATAATTTCAAATCTATAGTCTATGAGATACCTCTACTCTATCATTCTACTTTTATTTACTTTCAATCTATCTAGCGCTCAAGAAGAATTACTTTTAGGGCAATGGTATGTAGATCATCTTGTTGTAGATAATATGCAGCACAACAACTATTACAATGAAGCCTATATTTTTGATGTTACATTTACTTCAAATATTGGTTCTTCAAACAGTTATTTATCCTATGAAGGCAAAGGATCATGTAATTCGTTCTCTGGTGATTATACAGTAGATGATTCTACAATAACAATACACAGTATGAACATAACATTAGTTGACTGTGTTCCTACACCTCGTGGACTCTATGAGCAAATGTACATCGATGTTTTAGGTGGAAATATAGCATTACCAAATACTCTTAATTATACTATCTCCAATGAAAACAATCAGGAGGTATTAACCGTCACAAATCCAAACACAGGAGATTATGTTGTTTATGGCAAAGTTCCTCGAGAAGCAATTTTAGTTCAAACGTGGTATTTATCACATATTGAAACACCTGGAAATCCTACTATTTATGTTCCTACAAATGAAGTGCCAACCTTAGTTCTAACTAATGATGTTGATCCGATTTCGTTTAGAAACTTAGCTGATGGTTATGGTGGAGAATGTAATAGTTTTTCTTCAGAATATGATTGGAGTCTTAACTCAAGTGGCGATTATATACAATTGATTGGATTTAGTCAAACCCTTGCAGATTGTGGAGCAACAGATTATGAAGACATTTATTTTGAAATACTTGGTAATATCACTAATAACTATTCAGCTTTTGAAATTTCTGAAGATGGCTCTACCTTAACCTTAACCGATTTGTTGGGTGCTCAGTTAATTTTTGGTGATGTTGCTTTATCTATTGATGAAAATAAGATAAGGTCAGAAATTAGCTTAAAAAAGAATCCAATAACAACTTCAATTGAGCTAAATACCACAAATGAATTACATAATGCCAAATTTGAAATCATTTCTATTCAAGGCCAAATTGTAAAATCGGGTAAGCTAAAGTCAAATAACATCTCTACAGATGAATTGAATTCTGGTTTATATTTCTTATCGATAAAGTCTGAAGGATTCATATCTAAAAACATCAAATTCATTAAAAAGTAAATAAAAAAAGCTTCAGTATAAACTGAAGCTTTTTTTATATTTTATTTTAACCTTTAGATTTAAATTTTAATTCCAAACCCAAATTGAAACGTTGTGTTTTGTGCTTCTAAACCTGCAACATCTTCATCTAATATATTACTTAACCCATAATGTACACGAGCGTCAATAAATAACTCATCGTTTATCATGTATTCAATACCTCCAATACCAGAGAACGTGAATGTTGAAAATGCATCTTGATCTTTCCAAGTTTTCAAACTTACCATTGGGCCAACGCCTAAAGTAAATTTTTCCCCAATTGCAAAACGAGCCATAATTGGCATTTGCAAATAATCTGCTCTTAAATCGTCAGCTTTAGCTCCTTCAGCAGAATATTGAAGCTCAAGATAAGTAGAAAAATTCTCAGTAATACCATAATCTAAAAATCCGCCAAAAGCAAATCCGTTTCTATGTTGGTTACTAAATGTAGCGTCTGGGTCAAAATCTAAATTAGAGATATTAACACCCGCTCTAACACCATAACTTACCTCTTGAGAAAAAGACAAGGTAGTAATGGAAAGGAATAAAAAGGTAAGTACTATTGATTTCATTTGCATAAATATTTAATTAAGGTTCTCTCAATACATGAGATTAATATCAAAATTATGCTAGTTCGTAGCAAAGATTTGAGGAGGCTAATATATAATGAAAATTAAAAAAACAAAACAAATATTGGCTATTACACCTAAAAAGACGCTAAACTGACTAATTATTAGAGGCTTATACTAGAAACAGTATTATAATAAACACTTTTAATAATTCCATCAGATAATCCTATTTTAGGCACATAAATATCTTTGGCGCCACTCCATTTCATAGCAGACAAGTATATTCTGGTTGCAGGAATAATTACATCTGCACGATCTTGATTAAGTTCAAGTTCTGTTATTCGCTCTTCATATGAATAGGTTCGTAATTTATTGTAATAAGAAGTTAAATAAAAATAAGTCAATGGTTTCCCCATTGATTTCCCAGAGATCTTAAATATTTTATTAATATTTCCACCAGAACCTATCAGTTCTATACGATCAAAGGGTTTTGTTTGTGTCTTAATCCAATCTTCGAGCTCCAGCCATGTTTCTTTATTTACAATATTATTTAGTAGCCTAACGGTTCCTATTTTAAATGATTTTGAAGCTTTTGTTTTTCCGAGGTGAATCACAGTAAATTCTGTGCTTCCTCCACCAACATCAACATACAAATACGTCTTATCTTCCTTCATATAGGAATGTAAATCTGTAGCTGCTATAATTGCTGCCTCCTCTTCACCATTAATAATATCAATATTGATATCTGCTTGTGTTGCAATTAACTCCACCATCTCCTTACCATTATTAGCCTCTCTCATAGCTGATGTAGCACAGGCTTTATAAGTTACTACCTTATGAGATTTCATTAATAGCTTAAACGCAGTCATTGTATCTAACATGCGTTTCTTGTTATCGTCGGAAATTTCACCATTTAAAAACACGTCAGCTCCAAGTCTGATAGGTACTCGAACAAGCGAAGTTTTTTTAAACTTTACAGGTTGTCCTTCTTGCTCAATAATACTTGAAATTAATAAACGTACAGCGTTAGATCCTATATCTATTGCTGCGTATTTTTTTATGGCTAACATATTAGGAATTCAATTGGTCTTTAAAATATTCGTAAAGAGCAAACTGTGCTCTTACCTTGGGCTTATCATTTTGGCGATAGGCATTGCTTTGAGTTTCATCAATGACTCTAGCTTTTACATTATCACTCCAGCAAATATCGAAAATATCTAGCAATTGTTGCTTAATATCCTCTTGATAGATTGGACAACTAACTTCTACTCTATTTTCAATATTGCGTGTCATCCAATCTGCAGAAGATATATATACTTTAGTATCATCATTATTACAAAACACATATAATCTAGTATGTTCTAAAAATTTATCAATAATACTAATGACTTCTATATTCTCACTCATTCCTTTTACACCAGGAATTAAGCAACAAATCCCACGCACTATCATTTGTATTTTTACTCCAGCACGACTAGCCTCATATAACTTGTCTATCATTTTATAGCTGGAAATACTATTTAATTTTAACTTAATAAATGCAGGTTTTCCTTGTCTTACATTTTCAATCTCCGTATCAATTAAAGCAAAAAGTTTAGACTTAGTATAATGAGGTGATGTAATGATATGCTTATAGCGGTGAATTCGATAATTAGTATCAAAGAAATTAAAGACTTTATTAATATCCTTTAATACCTTTTGATTGGATGTAAATAAAGTAAAATCTGTATAAATTTTAGCTGTAGATTCATTGAAATTACCAGTACTAATGAACCCGTAACGCTTTAAGTTATTATTTTCTTCTCGCTCTAAAACACAAATCTTACTATGAACTTTAAGTCCAGATACACCAAACAACAAGTTAACACCTTCATCCTGCATTTGTTCTGCGTAATCTATATTGGCTTGTTCATCAAATCGAGCTCTCAATTCTATTACAACTGTAACTTTTTTACCATTTTTAGCAGCATTTATTAATGAACTTGCTATGTGTGAGATTTGAGCTAATCTATAAATAGTAATTTTTATAGTCTTTACTTGAGGATCAAGAGCTGCTTCTCGCAAAAACTTTACAACATAAGAAAACGTCTGATAAGGCGTATGTAGCAAATAATCTTTATCTGATATTGTACTAAATATACTATGTTGTAAGCTAAGTCCTTTTACTTTTAAAGGATCTATTTTTTTATATAGTAAATCTTTACGGCCGAGACTTGGGAATCCCATATAATCTCTTCTATTGTGATATCTTCCACCAGGAATAACACTATCTTTAGAATCTATACCCATTTTGGACATTAAATACTCTAGTGTTTCTTTATCAATTTTTTTATCGTAAACAAATCGAACAGGATCACCTATTTGTCTGTCTTTTACACTATCTGATATTTTCTCAATAAAACTTTTACTTAAATCACTATCAAAATCTAACTCACCATCTCGAGTGATTTTAATCATATTCGCAGAAATTTTACTATAGCTAAAAATATTAAAAATATCATTTAGACAATATCTCAATAAGTCATCTAAAATCATAATAAAACACTTATCGCCTTTACTAGGTAAAACAACAAAGCGTTCCATGGATTTCGATATTTCGATCAATGCAAATTGATTTTTCTGATTATGCAATTCCATTTTTACAGCTAAGTATGCTGCACTATCTTGTAAATGAGGAAGTTCAACCATGTCATTTAAGATGATGGTAACCAAAGCAGGGCTCACTTGCTGAATAAAATAATTTTTTATGAATGCATGCTGTTCTTCATCAACCTGAGTTTCATCAATGATAAAGATGTTCTCGTTTTCCAGCTTGTTTTGAATGTCATTTAAAATATCTAGGCTTTTACTCTGCTGCTTAATCACAACTTGAGTGATAATATCTAATAAATCTGCAGCCTTAATACCCAATTGGCTTTTACCAGCTTTACCTGCTTCATCAATTCGTTTGACGGTTGCATAACGTACTTTGAAAAATTCATCAAGATTATTTGAAAATATTCCTAAAAACCGAAAACGTTCAATCAAAGGAACATTTTCATCTCTCGCTTCTTGCAAAACGCGTTCATTAAATTGAAGCCAGCTCAATTCTCTATTTATATAAGTGTTTTTATCTTTTGTCATTTATTTAAGATCTCTAGGAAAAATCATTAATTGTGTTACTCCTTTATTTAATTCTGTCCACGAATTTATTTCAAATTCAAGAACAACCAAGCCGCTTGTAGGCAAATTATCAATAAAAGTATCACCAAATATATTGCAAATCGACGTGAATGCATGATTATGACCAAAAATCATAACATTTTGATAATTTTCATTTAAATCTTTCAAAAATCGAATAACATTTTCCCCTCCGAAATCGTATAAATCTTCAATAATTTTCAGATTTCCAGTATTGAACCCCAAATTTTTAATAAAAATCTTACAGGTTGTCAAAGCTCTATTTGCAGGGCTAGAAAAAACAATATCTGGCATTAATAACTTGTTTTTAAAAGCTTTAGAAACGAGCATAGCATCGTTAAATCCTCGCTTTTTCAATGGTCTTTCTCTATCAGAAACATTATGTTTCCATGAGGATTTTGCGTGTCGTACTAGTATAATTCTTTTCATTTATATTCGATTAAATGCAATTTTTACCGATAAAATGTTGCATATTTCCGTTTTAACGAGTATTTTGCCCTCTTTAACATTTAAATTTGTCAAAGGTATTTGTTATCAGTTCATTTGTTTAGTTAAATTAATGTTTAATGACCCCAAATCAAAAATATATTAATATATCCATTTACCACACATTGGTTACCAATGTTCTTCCCTCAAAAAATTGGACATCTGATAAAGGTCAAAAGACTTAAAGCAGTTACAATTATTTTAAATTAAAATCGCTAAGCGAAGTTATAGTTAAATATATTACTATGAAAAAAATTACGACGATAATACTAGTTTGTGTTGCAACGCTATTTACGTATGGACAACAAACTCTTGAGTTAAAGGTAAAAAAGTCATCAGATGCACCAAATACAGCTTCTGAGCACTTATACCTTATAGAGGTTATTAACTCATCTGGTAAAGATCAAAAATTTACTATTGTTTCAGAAAACAAAGCTTGCGAAAACATTCAGCAATCAAAACAAGTACTTCTAAAAAATCAAGTATTAAATGCTCAAAACAATGGAACGTTTAACTCTGGAATTGTCGAAGGAAAAAGTTCAAAAGATTTTTATATTAAAGTTTCACGAAATTCAGACACTGCATTAGGAACATGGAATTGTATTGAAATTCGGGCTATTTCTAGTAATGCAAAAACAATCAGCAATACGCTCACTATAAAATCCCAAATCCCAGATCCAAAAAATTTCAACTAGTCTTATTGACTAGTTAATTAACAAACTGTTACTTATGAAAAATGCTATTAATCATAATACGTTAAAAAAAGCCTTTCTGGTATTTATTACCATGTTAGGTTGTTTTGTTAATGCTCAAGTTCTAGATCCATTTACTCCAAGGTTTAATCAAACCTTAAATGGAGACTACACTATGATCGCCAACAACATGTTGTCTAGAACTGCTACACAAAACTATAATGGTTCTGAAGGAAACCATAACTTTAGTAATAATGTCTATGTCGATATCGATGGTGTTTATGATGCCAATAACGATTCAGTTGATGACACTTTTAATTCGAGTAGTGCAAATTACACAAATCCTCAACCGCAATTAGCTTGTCTTACAACATATAGAGCCTATTTATATTGGGCAGCTGCAGATAGAGAGCCTACTACGGATCCAAATTCTGAAAATCAGCCTAACTGGAACTACAATGATATAATGCTAATGCTTCCAGGACAAACACAATATGCAACACTTACAGCTGATGATATCATTTATAGAGGTAGAAATTTTCATTTAAACAATGACCCATATATTTGCTTTAAAGACATTACAAGTTTAGTAGCTGGTCTAGATAATCCTTATGGAACATATCAAGTTGCAAATGTTGAAGCTAAAGTAGGATCACTAACTGGACATGGTGGTGGAAACATTGGTACTTCTGGTGGATGGCAAATAGTTTTCGTTTATGAAAGTCCAAAGCTATCTGCAAAAAACATTAGTATTTTTGACGGTTATGCCAATGTTACAAGTGCTGTTAATAATTTTGACATCACATTTGGTGGATTTCAAACTGTACCAACTGGTAATGTAAATGCAAATGTTCTTATTGGGTCGTTAGAAGGTGATCAAGATTTAAGTGGTGATCAATTACAAATTCTTGATACCTCAGGTGATTTTATGCCAATTAGTGCACCACAAAGAAATAGTAATAACTTCTTTAATAGTAGAATTACAATAGGCAATTCTAATTTCTTAGATAGAAATCCTGCCAGTCAAAACACATTAGGTTTTGATGCAGCAGTATTTAATCTTGATAATACAGGAAATTCACTTATTGGAAATAATCAAACGTCTGCTACATTAAGACTGGCTTCTAATCAAGAAACATACGGATTATACCTTGTTGGGCTTTCAGTTGATGTTTGGGCACCAGATTTAGATCCAATTGAAATTGTAATGGATTCTGGAGCGTCTCCAGCAAATCCTGGATCATCACTTGGATTTACATTTAATGTCATAAATAAAGGTAACGATAATGCAGTTAATTTATCTATTTCTTCTACGTTGCCTCCGCAAATTGGTGGTGTAAATATGGTGAATTTACCAGCTGGTGTAACGTACGATTATAATCCAGTAACCAACTTTTTAGAATTTTTTATTGAAGATGGATATACCGATGTTGGTGATCCTGCTTTAGAAATAGATTTTGATGTCGTAATTAAAGACGAATGTTATTTTTTAGAAGATAATTGTGATTTAACTTTTGACCTTCAGTTTACGGCTAATTATAATGGTATTCAAAACCCAAATGGTCAAAGTACATTGAGTTCTGCTGCCTTAGATGATTGTAACATTGGTAATAAACTTCCACTTATGGTTGAAATTAATCAACCTGTAGTTGCATGGGCTACTGCTCCTCAAGAGTTAGATCGAACTGTTGAATGTGATGATCCTTCGGCTTTAACTGCAGCTCAAAGCTTAGAGCCAGAAACTGATAAATGTGATTTTACGTATACTAAAACATCAGGTTCCTTAGTTGTTGACCCAAATTGTCCAACTAATGGATCTTATACAAATACTTGGACATTCACAGATGCCTGTGGTGTTACTATTCAAGAATATGTGCAAACAATTTATGTTGTAGATTCAACACCTCCAACATTGACAGTTCCAGATGATGAAACTGTACAGTGTACAGAAGGTACAGATCCATCAGAAACTGGTAATGCTACTGGTACAGATAACTGTGGAAATGTAACCATAACATTTTCTGATACCTCTGTTGCTGGTTGTGGAAACACTGAAATAATTACTAGAACTTGGACTGCAACTGACGATTGTGGAAATTCCACTTCTGATACTCAGACTATTACCGTTGTTGATACTACTGATCCAACTATAACAATTCCACCAAATAAAATTGTAGAATGTGGTGAAAGTACATCTCCTCCAAATACTGGAGAGGCAACGGCTACAGATACATGTGGAACTGTGACTATAGATTATTCAGATACTTCAGTTTCTGGATGTGGAAATACTGAAACTATTACAAGAACATGGACAGCTACGGATGACTGTGGTAATGTAGCAACTGCTGTACAAACCATTGAAGTAGTAGATACTGGAGTGCCAACGATAATTGTACCAGGGAACGAAACTGTAGAGTGTGGACAAAGTACTGACCCTTCCAACACTGGAAACGCTACAGGTTCTGATACCTGTGGAAATGTCACTATTTCATTCTCTGATGCTTCAGCTTCAGCTTGCGGAAATACCGAAACTATTACTAGAACTTGGACAGCTACAGACGACTGTGGTAATTCAGTATCTGATACACAAACAATTGCTGTTGTTGATACAACGCCACCAACTTTAACGCTACCTGCAGATGCAACTGTAGAATGTACCGAAAGTACTGACCCAGCTGATACTGGTAATGCTACTGCTACTGATACCTGTGGAAATGTCACTATTTCATTCTCTGATGCTTCAGCTTCTGCCTGCGGAAATACAGAGACTATTACTAGAACTTGGACAGCTACAGATGACTGTGGTAATTCAGTATCTGATACACAAACAATTGCTGTTGTTGATACAACGCCTCCAACTTTAACGCTACCTGCAGATGCAACTGTAGAATGTACCGAAAGTACTGACCCAGCTGATACTGGTAATGCTACTGCTACTGATACTTGTGGAAATGTCACTATTTCATTCTCTGATGCTTCAGCTTCAGCTTGCGGAAATACCGAAACTATTACTAGAACTTGGACAGCTACAGACGACTGTGGTAATTCAGTATCTGATACACAAACAATTGCTGTTGTTGATACAACGCCTCCAACTTTAACGCTACCTGCAGATGCAACTGTAGAATGTACCGAAAGTACTGACCCAGCTGATACTGGTAATGCTACTGCTACTGATACTTGTGGTACTGTGACTGTAACGTTCTCTGACGCATCAGTTTCTGCCTGCGGAAATACAGAGACTATTACTAGAACTTGGACAGCTACAGATGACTGTGGTAATTCAGTATCTGATACACAAACAATTGCTGTTGTTGATACAACGCCTCCAACTTTAACGCTACCTGCAGATGCAACTGTAGAATGTACCGAAAGTACTGACCCAGCTGATACTGGTAATGCTACTGCTACTGATACCTGTGGAAATGTCACTATTTCATTCTCTGATGCTTCAGCTTCAGCTTGCGGAAATACCGAAACTATTACTAGAACTTGGACAGCTACAGACGACTGTGGTAATTCAGTATCTGATACACAAACAATTGCTGTTGTTGATACAACGCCACCAACTTTAACGCTACCTGCAGATGCAACTGTAGAATGTACCGAAAGTACTGACCCAGCTGATACTGGTAATGCTACTGCTACTGATACCTGTGGAAATGTCACTATTTCATTCTCTGATGCTTCAGCTTCTGCCTGCGGAAATACAGAGACTATTACTAGAACTTGGACAGCTACAGATGACTGTGGTAATTCAGTATCTGATACACAAACAATTGCTGTTGTTGATACAACGCCTCCAACTTTAACGCTACCTGCAGATGCAACTGTAGAATGTACCGAAAGTACTGACCCAGCTGATACTGGTAATGCTACTGCTACTGATACTTGTGGAAATGTCACTATTTCATTCTCTGATGCTTCAGCTTCAGCTTGCGGAAATACCGAAACTATTACTAGAACTTGGACAGCTACAGACGACTGTGGTAATTCAGTATCTGATACACAAACAATTGCTGTTGTTGATACAACGCCTCCAACTTTAACGCTACCTGCAGATGCAACTGTAGAATGTACCGAAAGTACTGACCCAGCTGATACTGGTAATGCTACTGCTACTGATACTTGTGGTACTGTGACTGTAACGTTCTCTGACGCATCAGTTTCTGCCTGCGGAAATACAGAGACTATTACTAGAACTTGGACAGCTACAGATGACTGTGGTAATTCAGTATCTGATACACAAACAATTGCTGTTGTTGATACAACGCCTCCAAACCTTTTAGCATGTACTATAGAAAACACAGTGTTAGAATGTACTGATACTAATAATGAATCATTGGCTGATGCATGGAATGCTGCAAATATTGCTGCTCTAGAAGCTTGTGCTGCCGATGCTTGTGATACAGATTTTACTGGTCAAGTAACATCTGATTACGACTTTAATAACTTAAACACAACATGTGGGCCTTGTGGTACACTCAATGTAACTTACACAATTACGGATGATTGTGGGAATGAAACAACGCTTATCGCTACATTAACTTTTGATGATGGTACTATTCCTGATTTATCTAATTGTACAGTAACAGATACAACCATCGAATGTTCTGGTGATGACAATGAAACTTTAGCTAATGATTGGAATACTGCTAATATTACTGCACTTGAAAATTGTGCTGATGATTTAGGTATCACAGTAACTTCTGACTATGTATTTACTAATCTTGTATCTACTTGTGGGCAAGGTGGTACTATTGATGTGATCTATACCATTACTGATGATTGTGGTAATGCGACAACATTAAATGCAACTTTAACGCTTGAAGATTCAACGCCTCCTAATCTTGATAATTGCGCTGTAACTGATGCGACTATCGAATGTTCTGGTACCGATAACGAAACACTTGCTAACAACTGGAATACGGCAAACATTGCTGCTCTAGAAACTTGTGTGGCTGATACTTGTGATACAGACTTCACTGGTCAAGTTACTTCAAACTATACATTTACAAACCTTGTGTCTACTTGTGGGCAAGGTGGTACTATTGATGTGATCTATACTATTACTGATGATTGTGGTAATGAAACAACATTAAATGCAACTTTAACGCTTGAAGATTCAACGCCTCCTAATCTTGATAATTGCGCTGTAACTGATGCGACTATCGAATGTTCTGGTACCGATAACGAAACACTTGCTAACAACTGGAATGCGGCAAACATTGCTGCTCTAGAAACTTGTGTGGCTGATACTTGTGATACAGACTTCACTGGTCAAGTTACTTCAAACTATACATTTACAAACCTTGTGTCTACTTGTGGGCAAGGTGGTACTATTGATGTGATCTATACTATTACTGATGATTGTGGTAATGAAACAACATTAAATGCAACATTAACGCTTGAAGATTCAACGCCTCCTAGCCTTGATAATTGCGCTGTAACTGATGCGACTATCGAATGCTCTGGTACCGATAACGAAACACTTGCTAACGATTGGAATGCGGCAAACATTGCTGCACTAGAAACTTGTGCGGCTGATTCATGTGATACAGATTTCTCTGGTCAAGTTACTTCTAACTATGTATTTACTAATCTTGTGTCTACTTGTGGTCAAGGTGGTACTATTGATGTAATTTATACCATTACTGATGATTGTGGGAATGAAGCAACTTTAAATGCTACTTTAACTTTAGAAGATACTACAATACCTGATTTAACTGGATGCACAGTAGAAAACACAGTGTTAGAATGTACTGATACTAATAATGAATCATTGGCTGATGCATGGAATGCTGCAAATATTGCTGCTCTAGAAGCTTGTGCTGCCGATGCTTGTGATACAGATTTTACTGGTCAAGTAACATCTGATTACGACTTTAATAACTTAAACACAACATGTGGGCCTTGTGGTACACTCAATGTAACTTACACAATTACGGATGATTGTGGGAATGAAACAACGCTTATCGCTACATTAACTTTTGATGATGGTACTATTCCTGATTTATCTAATTGTACAGTAACAGATACAACCATCGAATGTTCTGGTGATGACAATGAAACTTTAGCTAATGATTGGAATACTGCTAATATTACTGCACTTGAAAATTGTGCTGATGATTTAGGTATCACAGTAACTTCTGACTATGTATTTACTAATCTTGTATCTACTTGTGGGCAAGGTGGTACTATTGATGTGATCTATACCATTACTGATGATTGTGGTAATGCGACAACATTAAATGCAACTTTAACGCTTGAAGATTCAACGCCTCCTAATCTTGATAATTGCGCTGTAACTGATGCGACTATCGAATGCTCTGGTACCGATAACGAAACACTTGCTAACAACTGGAATACGGCAAACATTGCTGCTCTAGAAACTTGTGTGGCTGATACTTGTGATACAGACTTCACTGGTCAAGTTACTTCAAACTATACATTTACAAACCTTGTGTCTACTTGTGGGCAAGGTGGTACTATTGATGTGATCTATACTATTACTGATGATTGTGGTAATGAAACAACATTAAATGCAACTTTAACGCTTGAAGATTCAACGCCTCCTAATCTTGATAATTGCGCTGTAACTGATGCGACTATCGAATGTTCTGGTACCGATAACGAAACACTTGCTAACAACTGGAATGCGGCAAACATTGCTGCTCTAGAAACTTGTGTGGCTGATACTTGTGATACAGACTTCACTGGTCAAGTTACTTCAAACTATACATTTACAAACCTTGTGTCTACTTGTGGGCAAGGTGGTACTATTGATGTGATCTATACTATTACTGATGATTGTGGTAATGAAACAACATTAAATGCAACATTAACGCTTGAAGATTCAACGCCTCCTAGCCTTGATAATTGCGCTGTAACTGATGCGACTATCGAATGCTCTGGTACCGATAACGAAACACTTGCTAACGATTGGAATGCGGCAAACATTGCTGCACTAGAAACTTGTGCGGCTGATTCATGTGATACAGATTTCTCTGGTCAAGTTACTTCTAACTATGTATTTACTAATCTTGTGTCTACTTGTGGTCAAGGTGGTACTATTGATGTAATTTATACCATTACTGATGATTGTGGGAATGAAGCAACTTTAAATGCTACTTTAACTTTAGAAGATACTACAATACCTGATTTAACTGGATGCACAGTAGAAAACACAGTGTTAGAATGTACTGATACTAATAATGAATCATTGGCTGATGCATGGAATGCTGCAAATATTGCTGCTCTAGAAGCTTGTGCTGCCGATGCTTGTGATACAGATTTTACTGGTCAAGTAACATCTGATTACGACTTTAATAACTTAAATACAACATGTGGGCCTTGCGGCAATCTTACAGTAAATTATACAATTACTGATGATTGTGGTAATGAAACAACGCTTTCTGCTACATTGTCATTTGATGATGGTACAATTCCTGATTTGTCGAATTGTACAGTCGAAGATACTACAATCGAATGCTTTGGAGATGAAAATGAAACATTAGCTAACGATTGGAACGACAACAATATCGTTGCACTTCAAAATTGTGCAGATGATATTGCAATAACGGTAACTTCAAATTATGACTTTACTAATTTAGTATCTACTTGTGGACAAGCTGGAACTATTAATGTTATATATACGGTTACTGATGATTGTGGGAATTCTGCAACTATCGATGCAACATTAACTATTGAAGATACTACACCTCCAACATTTACGGTTCCTGAAAGCATCTCTATAGAATGTGACCAAGATCCTAGTGATTTGTCATTAACTGGAGATGTAACCGATGAAACAGATTTATGTTCTGGTACTCTTGATGCTACATTTACAGATACTGTTGCTGATGGTGCTTGTGCAAACGAATCTGTTATTACAAGAACTTGGACATTAACTGACGATTGTGATAATACAACTACGCTTGTACAAACAATTACTGTTCAAGATACTACGGCTCCAACGTTTACGGCCCCGGAAAGTATTACTATTGAATGTGATGCTGACATAAATGATCTGTCTTTAACTGGTGATGTAACTGATGAAGCAGATAACTGTTCTACAGATCTTGATGCTACATTTACAGATACTCTTGCTGAAGGTGCTTGTGCAAACGAATCTGTTATTACAAGAACTTGGACATTAACTGACGATTGTGATAATACAACTACGCTTGTACAAACGATTACAGTTCAAGATACTACGGCTCCAACATTTACGGTTCCGGAAAGTATTACTATTGAATGTGATCAAGACCCTAGCGATCTATCTTTAACTGGTGATGTAACTGATGAAGCTGATAACTGTTCTACAGATCTTGACGCTACATTTACAGATACTGTTGCTGATGGTGCTTGTCCAAACGAATCTGTTATTACAAGAACTTGGACATTAACTGACGATTGTGATAATACAACTACGCTTGTACAAACAATTACAGTTGAAGATACTACGGCTCCAACATTTACGGTTCCGGAAAATATTACTATTGAATGTGATCAAGACCCTAGTGATCTATCTTTAACTGGTGATGTAACTGATGAAGCTGATAACTGTTCTACAGATCTTGACGCTACATTTACAGATACTGTTGCTGATGGTGCTTGTGCAAACGAATCTGTTATTACAAGAACTTGGACATTAACTGACGATTGTGATAATACAACTACGCTTGTACAAACGATTACAGTTCAAGATACTACGGCTCCAACATTTACGGTTCCGGAAAGTATTACTATTGAATGTGATCAAGACCCTAGCGATCTATCTTTAACTGGTGATGTAACTGATGAAGCTGATAACTGTTCTACAGATCTTGATGCTACATTTACAGATACTCTTGCTGATGGTGCTTGTGCAAACGAATCTGTTATTACAAGAACTTGGACATTAACTGACGATTGTGATAATACAACTACGCTTGTACAAACAATTACAGTTCAAGATACTACGGCTCCAACATTTACGGTTCCGGAAAGTATTACTATTGAATGTGATCAAGACCCTAGTGATCTATCTTTAACTGGTGATGTAACTGATGAAGCAGATAACTGTTCTACAGATCTTGATGCTACATTTACAGATACTCTTGCTGAAGGTGCTTGTGCAAACGAATCTGTTATTACAAGAACTTGGACATTAACTGACGATTGTGATAATACAACTACGCTTGTACAAACGATTACAGTTCAAGATACTACGGCTCCAACATTTACGGTTCCGGAAAGTATTACTATTGAATGTGATCAAGACCCTAGCGATCTATCTTTAACTGGTGATGTAACTGATGAAGCTGATAACTGTTCTACAGATCTTGATGCTACATTTACAGATACTCTTGCTGAAGGTGCTTGTGCAAACGAATCTGTTATTACAAGAACTTGGACATTAACTGACGATTGTGATAATACAACTACGCTTGTACAAACGATTACAGTTCAAGATACTACGGCTCCAACATTTACGGTTCCTGCAAATGTTACTCTAGAATGTGATGCTGACATAAATGATCTGTCTTTAACTGGAGATGTAACTGATGAAGCTGATAACTGTTCTACAGATCTTGACGCTACATTTACAGATACTGTTACTGATGGTGACTGTCCGAATGCATTTGTAATTTCAAGAACTTGGACTTTAACTGACGATTGTGATAATACAACAACATTAGTACAAACAATAACTGTTGATGATACAACTACACCTACATTTACTGTTCCAGCAGATATTACTATTGAATGTAGTGAAGATGCATCCGATTTATCATTAACAGGTGATGTGACTGATGAGGCAGATAATTGTTCTACTGGTTTAGACGCTACCTTTGAAGATGAAATTGCTGAAGGTGATTGTGCTAGCGAATCAATAATAACTCGAGTTTGGACTGTAACAGATGATTGTGGAAATGCAACTGCATTAGTACAAACCATTACAATTCAAGACACTACGGCACCAACATTTACGGTTCCTGAAAGTATTACAATTGAATGTAGCGAAGATCCAAACGACCTTACCATAACTGGTGACGTCACTGATGAAGCAGATAATTGCTCTACTGATTTAGAAGCAACATTTGTTGATACCATAACCGAAGGTGATTGTCCAAATGAATCTACAATAACTAGAACATGGACATTAACAGATGATTGTGAAAACACAACAACTCTTGTACAGACCATAAGTATTGTTGATACTACTGCTCCAACCTTAGTAGGTGAATTAGAGGAGATTATCAATATTGTTTGTAGTGATATTCCTGAAATTCCAGAACTAGTATTTGAAGATGCTTGCTCTACAAACATGACGGTTGAATTTAATGAAACTTCTACGTCAGATGGAACAGATTCAGATTATTCAATAATTAGAGATTGGTTTGTAAGTGATGAATGTGGTAACGAATCTATATTTACACAAACTATAAATGTTACTGTTCTAACAGAAGTTACTACAACAGAAGCCACATTATGTATTATTGAGGATGTTGATTTTGATCTTTTTGATTTATTAAGCGGAGATTATGATGCCGATGGTGTTTGGACTGTAACCTCTGGTAATGCTACATTAGATGGAAGTATTTTTAACCCATCAGAATTATTAGATTTTAATGGGGATTATACTGATGATCAATTAGGTGAATATGAGTTTACTTATACTTATGAAGGTGATTGTCCAGGCGTAGTGACTGTAACGATTACACTTGATGAGGAATGTGTTGTTTTCCCTTGTGGTGAAGACGATGTTATTATCTCAAAAGCAGTTACAGCTAACTTTGATGGCATCAACGAGTTCTTTACTATTACTGGTGTAGAAGATTGTGATTTCGTTTACGAATTACAAATTTTCAACCGTTGGGGAGCAAAAATTTATGACAACTCTAATTATCAAAATGATTGGAATGGAACATCATCTAGTGCTTCTATTGGTAACTCAGATTTTGTGCCAACGGGAACATATTATTACGTACTAAACTTAAAGAATAGTGGACTAAAACCTTTTACAGGCCCAATCTACGTTTCAACAAAATAAATCTTAACCTATATGAAATTAGTCAAGTTTAACATAATAGCATTTATACTATTCAGTAGCTGGATGGGTGTTGCACAGCAGCTTCCGCAGTTTACTCAGTATATGTACAATACGATTTCAATAAATCCAGCTTATGCCGGAAGTAGAGAAACACTAAGTGTTGTAGGTTTACATAGAAGTCAATGGGTTGGTCTCGAAGGAGGTCCACAAACTCAAACACTTTCTGTGCATGCACCAATGAGAAATGAGCGCGTAGGTCTTGGTGTATCTTTTATTAATGATGAATTGGGATATCAAAATTTTTCCTACCTATATGGTGATTTTTCATATACAATTCCAACAGGTGATAACAGTAAATTAGCGTTCGGTTTGAAGGCTGGTTTTACAAGTTATAGTTTGGATGCTGATTTTCAGCAATCACAAGCTAATGACCCAGTAATTTTCGGATTTGAAAATAGATGGAAACCGAATATAGGTACAGGTGTATATTGGCATAGTCAAAAATGGTATTTAGGGCTTTCTGCTCCAAGAATATTAAATACAGATTATACTGGCGATGCAGAATTTCAAGCCCTCGAGCGAATTAGTTACTATTTTACAGGTGGTTATGTATTTGAATTAAGTGAAAACACAAAACTAAAACCTGCAATGCTCTTAAAAGCAACAAATGGAGCACCGCTATCTTTTGATCTTACAGCCAACTTTTTATTTCATGAGAAATTTTGGGTAGGTGCTGGTTATAGAGTTAACGAACGAGCTGCTGCTATTGGTGGTATTGCCGATTTCCAAGTATCGAAACAATTGCGAATTGGATATGCCTATGAATATCCTATTTCGGACTTAAGACCTTATACAAGTGGTACGCATGAAGTATTACTGATGTTTGAAATATTTAAAAGCAAACGTATTAAATCACCTAGATACTTCTAAAAAACATGTCAATGATGAAATCAAAGTTTTTAATCTTAATATTTGCGCTTAGTAGCACAATTATGATAGCCCAAGAGAAACTTGCTGATAAGTTTTTTAGCAATTTTGGGTATGTAAAAGCCACTGAACTTTATGAAGAAGTTCTAAAAAAAGGCGATACGAGTTTACACGTCTTAACCCGATTAGGAGATTGTTATTATAACAATTCAAAATCAGAAAAAGCTGCATTTTGGTATGGTAAAGCCTTAGATAAATACGGTAAAGATAAAATCAATCCAGAGTATATCTATAAACATATTCAATCGTTACGCAGTTTAGGTCAGTATGAGAATGCCGATTCTTGGATGAAAACATTCATGGAGATTCAAAATAACGACTCACGAATTAAGGGATATAATCCTGAGAACATTGCGAAATATAACGAATTAGCTAGTTCTGAAAAGAACAAGGTTGTAAAAATTCAAAATTTACCCTTTAATACAAAATATTCAGATTTTGGATCTTACGTTCATAATGGGCAACTTTATTTTGCATCAGCTAGAAATACAGATGATAAAGATTTATATAGTTGGAATCAAGAACCATTCTTAGATATATACCAAATTGAAGTTGATAAAGATGTTGACACAGTAACTTATGGAACTCCTGATTTTATTACTGCTGAAAAAGTGAATTCAAATTTCCATGAAGCATCTGTAGCTATTACTAACGATGGAAAAACAATGTATTTCACAAGAGACAATGTAAGTAAGAGTAATAAAAAGGTAAAGTATGATAAAAAAGGTACTACCCATCTTAAATTATATAAAGCCACTCTTGTTGATGATCAATGGACAAATATTGTTGAATTGCCATTTAATGATGAGATATTCTCTACTGGACATCCAACCTTAAGTCCTGATAATAAACAATTATATTTTGTTTCTGATCGTGAAGGTGGTATTGGAGGTACAGATATTTATGTAGTAGATATTCAAGGCGGAAATAACTATTCAGAACCAAGAAACCTAGGAGAACAAATAAACACTGAAGGACGTGAAATGTTTCCGTTTATTGCAAAAGACAGTACGTTTTACTTTTCTTCGGATGGACATTTAAATTTAGGTTTGCTAGATATTTTTAAATCTAATATTCTTAAAGATGAGACCTCAGAACCAGAAAATTTAGGCGCGCCTTACAATAGTGGTTATGATGATTTTGCATATTTCAAGAATGTTTCAGAAGCTGAAAACGAACATACAGGTTACTTCTCCTCTAACCGTCCTAATGGTCAGGGTGGAGATGATATATATAGTTTTGATGCCTCTATTTGTGTTCAAATGATTAAAGGAATTGCCCGAGATTTAAATACAAGTGATGTTTTATCTGGTGTTACCGTAAAATTGATTAATGAAGTTGGTAAAGTCATTGCTGAAGTTGAAACTGATACAGAAGGAGCTTATGAGTTTACTGCAGATTGTAATTCGACATATACCGTTGTTGGTAATAAAGAAGATTACAAAGATGATCAAAAGAAAGTGACTACAGATAATGAGCATGAAAAAGAAACTGAAGCCGATTTATATTTAGAACCTTTAATTACAGATAGTCAAATTGTTATCAATCCTATATTCTTTGATTTTGATAAGTGGAACATCAGAACTGATGCTCAATATGAATTAGAAAATATTGTAGATGTAATGCGTGCCCACCCAACTATGATTATTAAAATTGAATCTCATACAGATAGTCGTGGACGTGATAAGTATAATGAAAAGTTATCTGATAGAAGAGCGAAATCTACTATGGAATATATTATTTCAAGAGGAATAGCACCAGAACGTATAGAAAGCGCCATTGGCTACGGAGAATACCAATTATTGAACAAATGTTCAAATGGTGTAAAATGTACCGAAGAAGAACATCAATTAAATAGACGTTCATACTTCTATATCTTAAAAGAGTAAATTATTACCCTCTATACTAAACTGAAAAAAGCAGATCATTTAAAATTGTATCTGCTTTTTTTATTTAAAATTGCCCTTATACATATAATACGACAACATAACGCTAATTATATAAGGAACTGTCAATATTAAAATAAAAATAGTACCATCATTTGTATAAAACCTAGTATTAGTTTCATAACTAAAATGCTCAAAAAGAATAATACCTAAATAAATTATAGGAAAGAAAAACCAAGAAATAATGCTATAAAGTTTAGAATTATGTATTACAGACTTTTGATGAAGCATAATTGGTAATGACAAAATCAGCATTATAAGAACATGCAACACAGTAAATAAGATTCCTAATTCTATTATTGCATCCTTACTTATAAAATCACTTATATAATTTCTATTACTAACAATAGAGAATAATATTCCAGATAAGCATACAAGAATAGAAGGATATAATACAGCAACTTTATAATATTTAAAAATTGACATCAAAATAGTTTTAAATGATGATATAAAAAAACCACAATTAAACTAATAATCGTGGCTTCAAAAATAATTATTTGCTATTAATCAATTTTTAGTCATTATCGTTTTATGAAAATATTGGTAAAATACCATCTCCCTTCTTCGTTTTGTTCGGCAGAAATATCAAAGTCAGTATAATCACCTTCAATATTTGCTCTATGGCCTTCACTATCCAACCAAGCATTTACAACAGACTGTGCAGAACTAAAAGCATAGGCTACATTCTCTGATACTTTTACAGCATCGGCATTATCTATTAAACTGTTTTTACGTTGAAAAAAATTATCATGACCAACATTATTTGACTCAACCATATAATCAGTATGCGTATAGGCAACCGCCTTTATTGTATTATGATTATTTAATGGTTGAAGTCCATTAGTAATTCTATGAGCATTAATAAGCTCTAAAATTTCAATTTCAATGGTTTTTGCAGCTGGAGGGACAGGTAAAGACATACTATCTATCGTCTCTTCAGGAAAGTCTTCAGTAGAACACGAAAACGTTAACAAAGCAACTAATGCCAATATCGGCAAGTATTTAGTAAGTTTCATAAGTAGGTATTTTACTTTTAAATAATTTAGACTTGGGGTCTTAAAAATTATTTCTGTTAATACAAATGATTATTCAAACTTGGGGATATTTAAATAATCGCTTATTTCTACCGACAATATACAGATTTATACGTTTTTTGACGTTTATAGACACAATATTTCGATAAAAAGTAAAATTTATAAAGTTTTTTCCTACTTTTTATGTAGTTCATCGATGTTTATAAAAAGGATTAAGGAGACAATCGATTTATTCTCCAATTATAATCATCATCCAATTGATAGCGTAATCTATCATGAAGTCTATTAGGACGACCTTGCCAAAATTCAATTTCAACAGGTTTAACAATAAAACCACCCCAAAATTCGGGACGTTGAATCTCTTTACCCTCATATTTTTGCTCTAAAATTTTGAGCCGTTCTTCTAAAATAGTTCTACTTTCTATAGGAGTACTTTGTTGAGACGCCAAAGCTCCTAATTGACTTCCTCTAGGGCGAGATTCAAAATAACCATCACTTAAGTTTTCAGCAATCTTCTCTGCCTCACCCTTAATAATGACCTGACGTTCGGCAGCTGGCCAAAAAAAAGATAAACACACATTGGGATTATTGAGTATGGCTTTACCTTTTTCACTTTCATAATTAGTATAAAAAATAAATCCTTCATAAGTAAACTTTTTGAGTAATACTACTCTACTCTTTGGAAAACCATCTAAACCTAAAGTACTTAGCGTCATTGCATTAGTTTCTCCTACATCAAAGTTATGATCCACTTCATGAAACCATTTTTGGAATACTTCCATGGGATTATCACTCACATTACTTTCTAGTAATTCTTGCTTTTCGTATGATTTTCTGTAATTGCCTAAGTCTGTATTCATTAGATTTAAATTATACTATTTATTGTGGCTTTTACTTTCTTAGCTCACATATTTGCTATAAATTTAAGCAATAATCCCCTCTAATGAAATTTGAAAACAGTAAATATTCTAAACAAATAGGATATAAAAAAGTCGTTTTTCCTTTTGGAAATCTATATATAACAAAGCATTTTGTGATTTCTGAACTGAATGAAGGCATTCATGTAGATTACTCTATAGCTAGTGAACTAATAGGAAAATTCTCTGAAGATATTAGAAAAGGTCTAAAAATTGGATACATTGCTAATAGGATGAACTCCTACTCTTTTGAGCCTCAATTATGGCTAGATTTTAATAATGAATATGACTTTTTAGTAGCCTCTGCAATTGTGTCTTATAATGATTTTAGCTATTTAAACTCGTCATTGGAAAAGCACTTCTTTCAAAAAAGTTTAAAGCGTTGCCACAGTTTGGATGAAGCTATTGAATGGATGTTGTCTCTAGATGAATTCCAAAAAGTGATTAAGCCTAAATAGAAGAATCATGAAGTTTAGTTGTGAAATTAATATTAATGCTCCATTACAAAAGGTGGTTGATATTTATAAAAATCCCAACAACTTAAAACATTTTCAAGATGGGTTTATTTCAAAAGAAGTAATATCGGGGCAAGAAGGTACAAAAGGCGCTATTTCAAAAATAATTTATGAAAAACTCGAATTAAAAGAAACCATATTAGTTAGTAATCTTCCTGAGGAATTCAAAGGATTGTATGAACACAAGCACATGATTAATACTATGAAAGTGACATTCAAGGCGCTTTCAGAACATCAAACTCTATATATTTCTGAAATTGAATACACTAAGTTTAATGGGCTTTTTATAAAACTAATTGCATTGCTCTTTCCAAGCATGTTTAAAAAGCAAGTCTATAAGTGGATGCAACAATTCAAGGCTTTTACTGAGGCGCAATAGATTTAAAATTCGAATACTTTACCGTCTTTAGCTAAATCCGCATTGGGGAATATAGGAGTCGCTTCTAATTTAAATTCTTCTATACTATCATAACGCGTAGAATAATGTCCTAAAATTAACTTCCCAACATTGGCTTTCTTAGCAATAGTTGCTGCTTGTTTGGCTGTAGAATGCTTAGTAGGTTTAGCCAAAGCTTCATTTTTTTCAAGAAAAGTAGATTCGTGATACAATACATTTGCATCTTTTATAATCGGAATAATAGACTCATTATAGGCAGTATCACTACAAAACGCATAACTCTTTGGGGGCTTAGGATCTAAGGTAACCGTTTCATTTTTGACAATATTCCCATTATTATCTGGAACATCTGCACCTTGTTTTAATTTTCTGAAATATGCCATGTCTATATCTGCATTCAACACAGCATTCATATCTAATTTACGATCACCAAGTTTTTCTTTAAAAAGAAATCCATTAGTATAAATTCGATGGTCCAAAGGGATAGTATGCACTTCAACCTTATCGTCCTCAAAAATTAATTCTGATGAATTAGATGATAGTTCATGAAAAATAAGTTGATAATTAGTCCATGATTCAGACAATTTCATCTGAAGTGTAATGACTTCTTTTAACCCTTTTGGTGCATAAATGTGTAGGTCTGCTTCACGGGTTAGTAAGCGAAAAGTTGAAATTAATCCAGCAAGTCCAAAGCAATGATCACCATGTAAGTGTGATATAAAAATATGTTTAATTCTACTAAACTTGACTTTATGTCGTCGCAATTCAACTTGAGTGCCTTCTCCACAATCAATTAAAAAATGATGATTATTTATCTCAAGAACTTGAGCTGTTGGGTTTGTATGAACTTGTGGCGTTGCACTATAACAACCAAGAATTGTTAATTTCATAGTATATTAAAAACCTAAATCACGTTCAATCTCTTCCATTTCAATAATATCATAGGCTTCCTGAATAGTTGGCACAACAATAATTTCATCTGGTATTTCATTAAGATTGGTTTTACTTGTAACAATTACAAACGAATGATTTGCATTTCGGTGTTTATTTGACAATTGTAAAAACTCAACAATATCTTGTAAGCTTACCTTATCGAGTGTTGTTAAGCAAACAATGATATTATCATTTTTAAAACGTTCATATAATATGTCAATTTTCTTTACAAGTTCGACTATAGATGCTTTTTCTTGCGTAATTATAGAAGTGTTGCCATTTTTATCAAAAATCATAAGTCTAATGTTTTATTTTAGATGCCAATAAATAAATAACTGCCATTCGTATTGCTACTCCATTTTGAACTTGGTCAAGAATAATAGCTTGATCAGAATCGGCCACATCACTCGTTATTTCCACACCACGATTAATTGGTCCAGGATGCATTATTGTAATCTCTTTATCTAAAGAATTTAAAATTAATTTATTTACACCATACTGTTGTGTGTATTCTCTCGTAGAAGGAAAATAACTAATATCCATGCGCTCATTTTGCACACGTAGCATATTAGCAACATCACACCAGTTAAGTGCTTTTCGCAAGTTAGTTTCAACTTTTACACCCAATTCATTAATGTATTTTGGAATTAAAGTTTTTGGTCCACAAACCATCACATTTGCGCCTTGCAATTGTAATGCATAAATGTTTGATAAGGCCACTCTACTATGCAAAATATCACCAACGATTACTACATTTTTCCCTTTAACATCACCCAAACGTTCACGTATAGAATAACTATCTAACAATGCTTGAGTAGGGTGTTCATGAGCTCCATCACCAGCATTGATAATACTGGCATCAATGTGTTGAGACAAAAACACACCTGCTCCAGGATTTGGATGCCTCATAACTACCATATCAACTTTCATAGATAAGATATTATTTACTGTATCTATAAGTGTTTCTCCCTTTTTCACTGAAGATTGTGATGCAGAAAAATTAATAACATCTGCTGATAAACGTTTCTCAGCGAGTTCAAAAGATAGTTTTGTACGAGTAGAATTTTCAAAAAATAAATTGGCGATGGTAATATCTCGAAGTGACGGTACTTTTTTGATAGGTCTATTAATCACTTCTTTGAAATGATCTGCAGTTTCAAAAATCAATTGAATATCTTTTTCATTCAGATATTTAATTCCTAATAAGTGATTCACACTTAATTCACTCATAATTATTAACTATTTATCAAATATACCGAGTCTTCACCTTCATTCTCTACCCAGTTCACTTTCACTTTCTCTTCATTAATTGCATCTACCTGACGTCCTCTATAATTAGGTTGTATAGGCAAATGCCTGCTAAACCGTCTATCAATCAAGGTTAGTAATTCTATTTCATTAGGTCTACCAAACGATTGTATTGCTGTTAATGCAGCTCTAATACTTCGACCTGTATATAAGACATCATCAATAAAGACAATGTTTTTATTCTCTACAATAAAATTAATGTCGGTTGTATTGGCTTCCAATATTTTTTCTCCTCTTCGGAAATCGTCTCTAAAAAAAGTAATGTCTAAATGTCCCAATTGTATGTTCTTAATCTTATAATCGGTTTTGAGCATTTCTGCTAAACGATTCGCTAGAAATTTACCTCTTGGTTGTAATCCAATAAGAACAGTATTCGAAAAATCGTTGTGATTTTCAATAAGTTGACAAGCCAATCGATGAAGAATGATGTTTACCTCTTTTGCATTAAGTAACACTTTTTGACTCATAGGGTTTCCAAACGTATTTGGTGGACAAAGTTAAGTTAAAAATTTAGGGTTTGCAATGCTTTTATACATCAATAAAAAAGCCTCTCAGAAATGAGAGGCTTTCAATATTTAAAATATCAAGGAATTATTTCTTCCCATCTAATTTATCTTTAAGCGCTTGTAAAGCTTCATTAGCATCACCTAAAGTTGGTTTTGCTTCTGCAGCTTGAGCTTCTTGCTTCTTCACAGCAGCTTTAACATTTGCCATTTCTTCTTCTTTGAAGATAGCTGTATGAGATGCTACAACTCTCTTGAATTCTTTATTAAATTCAATGATTTTAAAGTCGGTAGACTCACCTTTTTTAAGCTTGCTTCCATCCTCTTTCTCTAAGTGACGAGATGGTACAAATGCAACGATATCATCATTAAAGTTGATAGTAGCACCTTTGTCTACGATTTCAGCAATCTCAGCAGTATGTGTTGTTCCTAAAGCGAACTCAGTTTCATACTTATCCCAAGGATTATCTGTAGTTTGTTTGTGACCTAAAGATAATTTACGTCCTTCAACATCTAATTCTAATACTACAACTTCAAGTTTATCACCTACATTAGTAAACTCACTTGGATGCTTTATTTTCTTAGTCCAAGATAAATCTGAAATATAAATTAACCCATCAATACCTTCTTCTAATTCAACAAAAACACCAAAGTTTGTAAAGTTACGTACGATACCTGAATGCTTAGAACCAACAGGATATTTGTTTGTAATATCTGTCCATGGATCTGGCGTTAATTGCTTGATACCAAGTGACATTTTACGATCTTCTCTATCAAGAGTTAAGATTACTGCTTCGATTTCATCTCCTACAGATACAAAATCTTGAGCAGAACGTAAATGTGTTGACCAAGACATTTCACTAACGTGAACTAATCCTTCAACTCCTTCTTCAACCTCAACAAATGCACCATAATCAGCAATAACTACAACTTTTCCTTTTACTTTATCTCCTACCTTTACAGTTTCACCTAAAGCTTCCCAAGGATGTTTACTTAATTGTTTAAGACCTAATTGGATTCTTGACTTATCTTCATCGAAGTCTAAGATTACAACGTTTAGTTTCTGGTCTAATTCAACAATTTCATTAGGATGATTAATTCTAGACCATGATAAATCTGTGATATGAACTAATCCGTCAACACCTCCAAGATCAATAAATACACCATAAGATGTAATGTTTTTCACAACACCTTCTAATACTTGACCTTTTTCTAATTGACTAATAATTTCTTTTTTCTGTTCCTCAATATCAGCTTCGATAAGTGCTTTGTGAGAAACAACAATGTTTTTAAATTCGTGGTTAATTTTCACAACTTTAAATTCCATTGTTTTATTTACATACTGGTCGTAATCTCTAATTGGCTTAACATCAATTTGAGAACCTGGTAAGAAAGCTTCAATACCAAATACGTCAACGATCATACCTCCTTTAGTTCTACATTTAACGAAACCATTTACAATTTCACCAGTTTCATGTGCATTATT
Source organism: Psychroserpens citreus (assembly GCF_055686305.1). Classification (NCBI taxonomy): domain Bacteria; kingdom Pseudomonadati; phylum Bacteroidota; class Flavobacteriia; order Flavobacteriales; family Flavobacteriaceae; genus Psychroserpens; species Psychroserpens citreus. The sequence goes on along the minus strand of NZ_CM145999.1, from coordinate 3,036,344 downwards.
TACACGGTCCCATGCTTTGATTACACGAGCTTTTCTGTGAGATAATACTAATTGTCCTGTTGCATCTTCACGAACATCAATTAATACTTCTACTTTATCACCAACTTTTAAATCTGGATTGTAACGAAACTCGTTAAGAGAGATTACACCTTCAGACTTTGCATTGATATCAATGATAGCATCACGATCTGTAATATGAATTACTTCTCCTTCTACAACTTCATCATCTAAAGTGTCAACGAAATTTTCTGATACTAATTTTTCAAACTCTTCTAATTGTTTGTCATCAACTGGATCAATTCCTTCTTCGTAATTGTGCCAATTGAATTCTTTTAAGAATTTTTCTGGATTTGCCTGAGCCTCCGAAGTTTGAGGAGCCTCAACTTGTACAGCTTCAGTAGTTGCTACTTCAGCTTGTTTTGTTTCTTTTTCAGACATGTGCTGAATTAAAATTTGTATTCTGTATGTTTAGAAAGATTAATGCGATAACACACAGAAGCGTTATTGTTTGTTATAGTTTGTTCCTTTTATCTTTCTAAGTTTCGCTAAAAGGAGTGCAAAAATACACTTTATTTACTATAAAACAAAATAAAACAGTAATTGTCTAACCGATTGAATTTCAGAATAAAAAAATATAAAAATTTCGTGTAAAACGGTTTTCAATTTTGGCACATAAATTGGTATATTTACAATAGTATTAACACTAAATTAAAAACACAATTTATTATGGTTAGAGCAAAATACCAAAGTGTATTAGACCTAGGAGAAAAATTAAGCATCGAAAATGGAGATGTATCAGAAGACAATGGCGTATTAAAAGTTAAAGGAACAGCAAAAACACAATACGAAAAAAACTTGTTATGGGACGCAATTAAAGCAGCAGGTGGAGAAAATCCAGCAGACATAGTTGCAGATATTGAAGTAGCAGATACATCTGTCTATGCAAGACATACTGTACAAAGTGGTGAAACTTTAGGAAAAATTGCAAAGCATTATTTTGGAGATGCAATGAAGTATAAAGAAATTTTCGCTGCTAATTCTGATATTCTTAAAAATCCAGATCTAATTTATCCTGATCAAGAATTAATTATACCAAACTTATAAGATTGGTGTTCTTAAAAATTTAAAAAGCGGCTTAATGTCGCTTTTTTTTATGTTCAACAAGTTTGATTTTTTCCTTGGAAAGTTCTAAAACAACTTCAAATTGTTCATCTAGAGACATATTTGAATTATCAACTTTAATTGCATCTTCTGCCATTATTAATGGAGAATCTTTTCGTGTTGAATCGATGTGATCTCGAGTTTGTACATTATTGAGTACATCCTCATAACATATATCATCTCCTCTCTCTATGAGTTCATCATAACGTCGCTGTGCCCTTTTCTCAGCAGAAGCTGTCATAAACACTTTTAGCTCTGCTTCTGGAAACACAACAGTACCTATGTCACGACCGTCCATCACTACACCTTTGTCTTTACCAAAATTTTGTTGCTGTTTCACTAGTTGCTCTCTCACCTCCGAAACAGTAGCCACCTGACTTACAAATTGAGAAACGTCTAAAGTTCTAATGTCTTTTTCTACATTTTTATCATTTAGATATACCTCGGCAAAACCTACGTCTTCATTAAATTTAAAACTAATATGAATATTATCTAATTGCGAAATGAGTGCGTCAACATCAAAACAATCGGTTTCAATATAACCATGTTGCATAGCATATAGTGTCATTGCACGATACATTGCACCAGAGTCAACATATACATAACCGAGTGCTTTAGCAATACGTTTAGCGACAGTACTTTTTCCTGTGGATGAAAATCCATCAATAGCTATTGTAATTTTGGTCATTTTCTCAAATCAATTTGCAATCCAAAGAAATTAGCATTTGAAGCACCAGAATATCGAGCATGCGTATAGCTAAATCTCATTTTATTAAGTCTAATTCCGAGACCAACAGACAATCCTGAAAAATTTCTTTGATCTAAGATACGTAATTCTTCTGCTCTTCTAAAGTTATATCCCATTCTAATACTAAATCCACGCTCTGGGAATAATTCAGCAGCTATAATGGTATGTCTCAACAACTCATTAAAAAAATTCACTTCTTCCTGTGACTGATTTCCATCTAAGTCAGTTGTAGCTCTAGCAGGATTTGAAAATCCTATTGGCCAAGCCTGTAAATTTTCAAACGTTAGATGCCAACGCAGTGGCATATTTTCTAATGTTTGTGATAATCCTAAATTGACTTCTAAAGGGAGTTTTTCATTCAAGCCAGCATAGGTTGTAATTTGAGTTCCTAAGTTTCTAACAGTTAATGCTGCTCTAAAGTCTAGTTTTTCATTGATATACATAGCACCAAAATCAGCAGCAACACCAATAGAATTATATTGTTCTAATTTAGACGTAATCAATTTTAGGTTGGCACCTAAATAAAAATCGGTAAAAGGAATTTGATAAGCATATCCAGCTGATAATGCAGCTTCGTTACCTGTGAATGTTCCAGTAGGAACACCATTAAGATCATAACCATCAAAGCTTCCATAATTAATATAGGTCATTCCAATATGCAAGGTTTGCACATGTCTATCCCAAGTATATGCATAAGCAGCTGTTCCATAGCTAATACCACCAAGGTAACTCGAATAGTTTAGCGCTAATTGATTATCCATATCAGCATTGATTGTAGCTGGATTGAATAAACCGCCAGTGACATCATAATCATAATTGGTAATGACTTTACCACCAAGTGCTGCTTGCCTTGGAGAGGCTATAAGGTTGAGAAATTGATACGTGGATTCACCACCAACTTGGGCGTGAAAAGACGTTGTCATTAATAGACAAATAATCGTAATAATTCTCTTTGACATATAAGTTTGCAAAGTAACTAAATCTATCTTAAAACGAATGTATGTCTATTTTATTTTTTGAAAAGATTGAATTCTATTTTAGCAGAAGCTTTTGTCCTGGTACAATCAAATTACTAGTTAAACCATTCAGTGTTTTTAAAGCGCTAACTGAAGTATTATTTTTTCTTGCAATACTATAAAGTGTATCTCCCTTTGAAACTAACCAAACATCAGATTTGGCTGAATCTTCAAAGTTAGCAATACGCAAAGTTTGTCCCACTCTAATAAGAGTAGTTTCTAAATTATTAGCATATTTCAATTCATTTAAAGTTGTATTATATAACTTCGCCAGAGAGAACAATGTTTCTCCTTTTTGTACAATATGGAAATTTGTTGCACTCTTTGTGTAAGCTACATTATTTACCGAATGTGAATCTATAGTTGTGTCATAAACCATAGCTGTAGCTTTTTCTACTTTTTCAGGAGTTATAAGTATAACATCATTGGTAACATCTTCTTTTACCGTTTCAGTGTTCTTAGATAAATTTACACTTGTAGTTTGAGATGCTTTAGCATGTAAATTCTTGTAATATTGTACAAGAGTATCAGGCTTACTAGTTACAATAGCTTTTAGACTATCGCTTTTTTTAGAAACGTAAGTTTCTTTAATAAGATTTTCTTGGATTTCAGTTTTCTGCTTAGTAGAATCTTGAATTTTTCTCCAAGCGTCAGTATTTATTCTAATAATTTCTCCAGTCCTAACATTGAGTTTTGCTGGTTCACCATCAAGGATTACATCCTTATAAACTTCTGTTTGAGCAACAGCTCCCACACAAGAAGCTGCTACTACAAAAACAGTAACTATTAATCTAAAGTTTTTTAGCATTTTTTACTTTTTGAGTTGTTAATGCGAGTTTCAAGACATCACTCATGTCTTTCACATAATGAAAGGTCAACCCTTTTAAATATTCAGGTTTAATCTCATCAATATCCCGCTTATTATCTTCACAAAGTAATATCTCTTTAATTCTAGCCCTTTTGGCTGCAAGTATTTTTTCTTTGATACCTCCAACAGGCAAAACTTTGCCTCTTAAAGTAATCTCTCCAGTCATGGCTAAACTATTTTTGACCTTACGTTGTGTAAACAAAGATACTAAAGAAGTTAACATTGTCACACCTGCACTCGGACCATCTTTTGGAGTTGCACCTTCAGGCACATGAATATGGACATTATATTTCTCAAATATTTCAACATCTATACCAAATTCTTCGGCATTAGCTTTGATATATTCCATGGCTATTGTAGCCGACTCTTTCATTACTTTCCCTAAGTTACCGGTAATAGTTAAGTTACCTTTTCCTTTAGATAAGATCGATTCTATAAACAAAATATCGCCACCAACTCTAGTCCATGCTAGTCCAGTAACCACACCAGCTACGCTATTATTTTCATATTTGTCGCGCTCTAATCTCGGTGCTCCAAGAACATCAATCACATCCTCGTTAGTGACCTTAAGGTTATAGGTTTCTTCCATAGCAATATTTTTTGCAGCATGCCTTACCATTTTCGCAATTTGCTTTTCTAAACCACGTACACCTGATTCTCTAGTATAGCCTTCTACAATTTTTTCTAATTGAGGTTTCGCTATTTTTAGATGCTCCTCAGATAGGCCATGCTCTTTTAATTGCTTAGGCAATAAATGACGCTTACCAATCTCTACTTTTTCTTCAATGGTGTATCCAGTAACATTGATAATTTCCATACGGTCTCTCAATGCAGGTTGAATAGTATTTAAACTATTAGATGTTGCAATAAACATGACCTTAGATAAATCAAAGCCCATTTCTAAGAAATTATCATGAAACTCACTATTTTGCTCAGGGTCTAAAACTTCTAATAATGCAGATGATGGGTCCCCTTGATGTGAGTTTGATAACTTATCTATTTCATCCAAAACAAATACAGGGTTTGATGTACCAGCCTTTTTCAAATTTTGAATAATACGACCAGGCATGGCTCCAATATAAGTCTTACGATGACCTCTAATTTCTGCTTCATCTCGTAAACCACCTAATGACATACGCACATACTCTCTACCCAAAGCTTCAGCAATAGATTTTCCTAATGACGTTTTTCCAACACCTGGAGGTCCGTATAAACATAAAATTGGCGATTTCATATCATTGCGCAATTTTAACACTGCTAAATACTCTATAATACGTTTTTTAACGTCATCTAAACCGTAATGATCACGATCTAAGATTTTCATTGCGCGTTTTAAATCAAACTTATCTTCACTAAATTCATCCCACGGTAAATCTAAAAATAAGTCTAAATAATTACGCTGAATAGAATACTCGGCAACTTGCGGATTCATACGCTGCATTTTTGACAATTCTTTATCAAAATGTTCGGCAACTTTAGTATTCCATTGTTTGGTTTTTGCACGTTGGCGCATATCTTCTATTTCTTCTCCAGATGAGACACCACCGCCAAGTTCCTCTTGAATGGTTTTCATTTGTTGATGTAAGAAGTATTCACGCTGTTGTTGGTTCATATCACTCTGAACCTTAGATTGTATATCGTTTTTAAGCTCCAATTTTTGAAGCTCAACATTCATTAGTTTAAGGGTTGCTAATGCACGTTCTTTTAAGTCATTGATTTCTAATAATTCTTGCTTTTCTTTTACAGAAAGATTCATATTAGATGACACAAAATTTACAAGAAACGAATTACTCTCAATGTTTTTAATAGCGAAAGATGCTTCTGTAGGAATGCTTGGACTGTCTTTAATGATTTGCAAAGACATGTCTTTTATAGAATCAATGATTGCAGAAAACTCTTCATTATCTATCGCAGGTTTGGCCTCAGGAACATCTTTAACTGTAGCTGTTAAATACGGATCTTCAGAAACAACATCTTGAATTTCAAAGCGTTTCTTACCTTGAATTATAATCGTTGTATTACCATCAGGCATTTTTAAGACCTTCAAGATTCTAGCCACTGTTCCTTTTTTAAAGATATCCTTTGCTGTTGGATCTTCAACAACTTCATCCTTTTGAGATACAACACCAATAACTTTACTTCCGTTATTAGCATCTTTAATCAGTTTTATTGATTTATCACGTCCAGCCGTAATAGGAATAACAACACCAGGAAATAACACTGTATTTCGCAATGGTAAAATTGGAAGTGACTCTGGTAATACTTCATTATTTATTTCTGCTTCATCTTCAGGAGTCATTAAAGGAATTAATTCTGAATTTTCATCAAAATCCTGTAATGACAAACTGTCAAGCTTTATGAAATTAGACTTTGCCATATTATTTTTTTAGTCATTCTGTCATTAAAACGACAAAACTATAGGTTTATATTTGATTCAAAAAATATTCTACACACTGAAAAACAACAACTTAGCATGTAAAGGTAATTATATACCTTTATATAAATTCAATAGTTATGCCATTACCTTTTAGTATATCAAAAACTTTTTTATCTAAAAGTGTAACAAATAAAGAGACACTCCATCTCTATAATAAAGCATTTGTTTTTTGACACTAACCAATCAAAATATAGAGCAGTTATTACAGCTTTGTAAATCGGGCAACCAACACGCGCAAATGGAAGTCTACAATAGATATTACAAAGCAATGTATAACACAGCCCTCAGAATTGTAAAAGACAGTTTTGAAGCTGAGGACATTATGCAAGATTCATTTTTAACCGCTTTTACAAAGTTGGATAATCTTAAAGAGATTAAAACTTTTGGATCATGGTTAAAACGAATTGTAATAAACAACAGTATACATCACTACAAAAAAAGTAACAAATATCAAGATGTGCCTTTAGAAGATGTGATATATAAAGTTGAAAATGACTCAAGTATAACTGAAGATTATGAGTTTAAAAATCTAAAAGCAAAACAAGTTCTGGAGACTATGGGAATGCTTAAAGATAATTATAGAACGAGTTTAACGCTTCACTTAATCGAAGGTTATGATTATGATGAGATTTGTGAGATTATGAATATTTCTTCTGCGAATTGTAGGACTATGATCTCTCGTGCAAAAGATAGTTTACGAAAAAAATTGCAGCCTCTGGCTCAATATTAATACTTATGAAAAAAGATACTATTAACAAATTGTTCAATAACTTAGATGGTAATTTCGATACTGAAACACCAAATCTAGGACATGAAAATCGGTTTTTAGAAAAGCTTAAACAACACAACAATACTGTTGCACAGCATACCACTAAAACAAGTAATTATTGGAAACCGTTTCTGGCAGTTGCAGCCTCTATCGTATTATGCTTTAGTGTATTTACTGTGATGCAACAACAAGATTCTGAATTAATGGATTTGGCGAGTATATCTCCAGAATTATCTCAAACCCAATCCTTTTTTACTTCAGCAATTGAAGATGAATTAGCTGCTTTAGAAGCACAACGATCTCCAGAGACTGAAGAGATGATATATCGTGCTTTGAGATCAATTAAAACTCTTGAAAACGAATATCAAACCCTACAAATAGATTTAACTGAAAGCGGCAATGATAAACGTGTAATCTATGCGATGATTGCTAATTTCCAAAATCGAATAGACGTATTAAAAACCGTCTTAGAACATATTGAAGAAGTCAAAAATTTAAAAAATAACCAAAATGAAAACACAACTACTATATAAGCTATTATTTGCTTTTATCTTAATACCATCTCTTGCATTCGCTACAAGTCATGGTAAAATGAAAGGGAAGCACACCAAAGAAAAAACAATTAAAAAGGAGTTTGATGTAAGTACGAATGCAACACTCAAAGTAGATAACAGTTATGGCAATATTAACATAACAACCTACGAAGGTTCAACAATTTCATTTGAGGTTTATATTAAAGTTAATGGTAATGATTTAGACAAAGTACAAGACAAATTAAATGATATAAATGTTGAATTTGATGCCTCTAGCACAAATGTTTCGGCAAAAACACTCTTCAGTAAAAACAAATCAAATTCTTGGTGGAATTGGGGAAAAAACAACAAAGTGAATATGGAAATCAATTACATGATTAAAATGCCTATTACTAACAATGTTGATTTATCAAATGATTATGGAAGTATTGATTTAGATAAACTTGAAGGTCATGCAAAAATTAATTGTGACTATGGAAAAATTACAACTAAAGAGCTAATGGCAGATAACAACAAAATCACTTTTGATTATACAAATAACAGCTATTTTGAGTACATCGAAAGTGGAAGTATAAATGCTGATTATAGCGGTTATACTGTTGGAAAGACTAAAACCTTAGACATCAATGCCGATTATACGAAATCTGAAATTGAAGTAGCCGAAGACATCAACTATAACTGCGATTATGGGTCATTAAAAATCAAAAATGCAAATTCTATTACTGGCAATGGAGATTACCTAACACTAAGACTTGGTACCATATATAAAAGTGTGGGCATTAAGGCAGATTATGGATCTATAAAAATTGAAAATATGGCTGCTAATGCTAACGATATAGAAATCGAATCTGATTATAACGGCATAACAATTGGTTACGACCCAGCTTATAATTTCAATTTTGATATCGATTTAGAATATGCTTCTTTGAGAGATGCTGACAATTTTGAATTCACAACCAGACGCATCAAATCATCAGACAAGTATTACCAAGGTTACCATGGAAATCCAAATAGTGGAAATATGATTAGAATAAAATCTGAATACGGTAGCGTTACATTTAAAAGAAACTAAAAACAACATATACAAATAGAAACATCATGAAAAAGTCAACATTATTAATAGCAATAGCTTTATTAAGCTTTACTGTGTCGCAAGCACAATGGAAAAAAATAAAAGGTAATGGTAACATTACAAAAGAAAATAGATCAACGTCTGATTATGACACTGTAAAATGTGCAGGAAGCTTTGATTACATTTTAGTAGCAGGAACTGAGGGACAAATCACATTAGAAGGAGAATCAAATCTCTTACAATATGTTATAACAGAAGTTAAAGGAGGTAGCCTTATTATCAAAACTGAAAAAGGGAAGAATATTAGTCCGAGTAGAAATAAAACCATCAAAGTCACTATTCCGTTTAAAGATTTAGACAAGGTTTCTCTTTCTGGGTCTGGAGACTTATGGAATGAAGACACAATTACATCTAATGACTTAACAGTATCTTTATCTGGATCTGGTGATATTGTATTAGACATTCAAACTAAAAGTGTTTCAGGAAAGGTAACAGGATCTGGTGATGTAACTCTAAAAGGGTCAACAACAGATTTGAAAGCTGGTGTAACTGGTTCTGGGGATTTTCACGGATTTAATCTTCAAGCAACAAATACTGAAGTCTCTGTAACTGGATCAGGTGATGCTGCTGTAGTTTGCAATGGCGTATTAAAAGCTAGAGTTACCGGTTCAGGAGACATTGAGTATAGAGGTAATCCTACATCACGTGACACCAAAGTTTCAGGCTCAGGTAGTATTGATAACTAAATTAATTATCATATAAAAAAAGCCGCTAGTAAAACTCTAGTGGCTTTTTTTATAGTATTTAGTTAAATTATTCTTGCTTTGTATACACAAACGTTAAATCTTGAATAATAGTTACTGTAGCATCTTCACTAACAGATGTGAATCCTTCAGGGACAGTAAATGATAATTGATTACCTAATAATGTCCAATCTGTAGTTCCAAAATCATCTGTAATTGATACAGTATTATCAGTTTGAGTCCAAGTGATATCTGTATTTTCAATTTCATCTATACAGTCAATAGTAAAACTATATTCATCTGTAGTACCTATAACAAGTTCAACTGAAATATCTGCATAAGATGTGCTCATTACTAATCCTGTACCATTGCTTGAAAACACGATAGTTTCATTATTATAGCAATCCATTTCTTCAAGAAAATTGATGTTTTCGGTTCCATCATTATTTAAGTCGATAGGCTCCTCACCTATCCAAGCTGTTAATAACCATGTCCCTTCAATTCCACTAGCTTGTTGATTGTTATCACAATCCCCTAAAGCATCAACTGCAGCTTGAAGCGTACCATCTTCATCTCCACAAGCTTGAATTTGAGCTTGTAAAGCATTGCTATAAGCCGTACACAATTGGGTGTAAGTATCTGCATTTACAGACGCAAAATTAAGAGCTGCTTCGGCTGTATTTAATACTGCTTGTTCACAAGTGGTATTTCCTGTAACAAAGTCGCCTTCTAATGGTTCATCATCACATCCAACAAATGATAAAACAAATGAACAAACTAATAGTGTTAAGATCTTTTTCATAATAAAATAAAATGGGTTTGTACAAACATACTAATTTATTTGTTTTCCTTCGGAACGCGATAAAGCAAAATAATTCCAACCAAGAAGAAAATAAACAAGAATAGAATTGCATTTCTCATGCTTCCAGTAATCTGGTCTATTGTTGCAAAAATGACCATGCCGATAACGATACCTATTTTTTCAGCTACATCAAAAAAACTAAAATACGACGTTGTATCTTCTGTATCGGGTAAAAACTTAGAATAAGTTGAACGTGCCAATGATTGAATACCTCCCATTACAAGTCCGACAAGAGATGCTGCTATATAGAACTCTGTTGGTGTTTCCATAAAATAGGCATAAACACACAAGGCCATCCAGATACAATTAATGACAATGAGTGTTTTTATATTTCCGTATCTTGAAGATGCCGCAGACGTTAAATATGCACCAGCAATAGCAACTATTTGTATTACTAAAATACTAACAATTAATCCTAATGTTTTGGCATCTGCTCCACCCCAAGAAATCTCTTCTTCTCCAAAATAGACTGCAACCAACATAATAGTTTGAACTGCCATACTGAACACAAAAAAGGCAATTAAATAGCTTTTTAAGCGTAAGTTTTGTTGCATCTGTTTCCAAACTTGCTTGAGTTCTTTTAAACCATTAAAAACAACTGCCTTTGTGACTTTATGGCCACTTGATGCTCCTTTGGGAAGTACATAAAAGGAATACTGACTAAATAATATCCACCATAACCCTACTGTAACAAATGACACACGCATAGCTTTAAATGAAGCCTTATCTTTAGCTTCTTGCAAAGCTTCTGTAATTTGTAATTCTGTTCCTGTATCTAGTATATGTTCAGAAATACTAACATCAAAACCAAATAGGTTTGGATACATTACCATACCTAAATTTAAAAGCAATAGAATTACACTTCCAATATATCCTAAGGAAAAACCTTTAGCACTAATACTATCTTGCTGTTCAGGATAAGCAATATCTGGAAGATAAGAATTATAAAATACTAAACTACCCCAATACCCAATTAAACCCATAAAATAAAAGAGTAAGCTTAAATGAATATTTTCGAGACTAAAGAAATACAGTCCTATACAACCTGCTCCTCCTACATAGCAGAAAAACTTCATAAAGTTTTTCTTATTACCTACATAATCAGCAATACCAGATAGTATAGGAGATGTAAAGGCTACAACCAAGAATGTAAATGCTGTAACATAAGTAATTAAAGCTGTGCTTTTAAAAACCATACCAAACGCAGGAACCGTTTTTTCAACTTGTCCAATAAATAGTGCTGAATAAAATATTGGGAATATAGATGAGGCTATTGTAAGCGTGTAAACAGAATTGGCCCAATCGTAAAATGCCCAGGCATTAAGCAGTTTTTTATTTCCTTTTTCTAGGTGTTCCATAGTATCAATTAAAAAAGCTGCCCTTAGTTGGACAGCTTCTAAATTACTATAATTTTTAATTTTTACAATTAAAAGTTACCTAAAGGTCTAAAAGAATCGATACCAAATTTTTTAGCTTCTGCTTTAGCTTTAGGAGCCCAATTTTGTAAATTACTTATTCTTGTATCATTAGATGGGTGTGTACTCAAGAATTCAGGTGGCGCTTGTCCTCCACTGTTTGCTTTCATACGTTTCCATAATTCGGCAGCTTCATCTGGATTGTATCCTGCTATTGCCATAAGGTATAATCCTATTTCATCTGACTGAGTTTCATGACTTCTACTAAATGGCAGCATTACACCTACAGTACTTCCAATACCATACGCTTGGTTGAACAAGTTTCTTGATTTCTCATCTTTAATTGCAATATTTCCAGCTACAGCTCCAATTTGTTGCAACATTCCGGCACTCATACGTTGTTGACCATGGTTAGCTAATGCATGCGCTACTTCATGTCCCATAATTGCAGCAATACCTGTTTCATTTTGAGCAATAGGTAAAATCCCTGTATAAAATACAATCTTCCCTCCTGGCATACACCAAGCATTAACGGTTTTGTCATTAACAAGATTATACTCCCATTTGTAATCATCTAAATATCCTTGATGTCCATTAGCATTTAACCAACGTTCTGCGGCAACTGCAATGCGCTGACCAACACGTTTAATCATATCTGCATCTGCAGTTCCAGTGACCACTTTATTTTCAGTTAAAAACTGATCATATTGAGCAAATGCTGTTGGGAATAATTGTGCATTTGACACTAATGCCAATGTTTTGTTTCCAGTGAATGGATTTGTAGTACATGATAAAAACAGTGCAATGATACCGGTAGCTACAATTTTATTTTTAATACTCATAGTTAATAGTTTTTGTGTAAGCTAAATTTACAAAATGAATCTTTATAAATTCGACACAACTCATAATTATTTGTCACATTTTAGATTAATAAAATTATTTCCCTATAAGATGAAGCTCAGTAAACTCTTTATCTATAGTCATTATAGAGATTCCATTAGATTTTACATGCTCTACTGGAATTATAACATTATCTAACTGAATTTCTTTAATTTCAAATGGCAAACCATGAATTCTTAACTCAAATGTTTTATATTCTGCATCAAACTTACCTTGTTTATGCTGTTGAATTATCAGTTCGTTAGTCTTTCCAAGTAATTTGAATGTGCGATAACTATAGCGTCCTTTTGTATAATCATATCCATCATGTGCATCATCAAACAATTGAGAACGTTCTTTACCTAATTTAAAATAGGCATCTAAAATTACCGATTCAATCTTCTTTTCACCAACATACTGTTGTATCGGATATTTAGGAATAATAGCACCTTCTTTTACATAAATTGGCATACTATCGATATCTGCATCTACCCACATTTCCTTACCTCCAATTGTAAGTTCATCAGTCCAAAAATTGTACCAATTCCCTCGTGGCACATACATTCGACGTCCTTTAGCATTTGGTTCAAGAACAGGACATGCCAATATTTGATTACCAAACACAAACTCATCTGTTCTATAATGGGTATGCACATCTTCTTGGTCATATAACACCAATGATTTTAATAATGGGGTTCCATTTTCAACATAATTCCAAAATGCTGTGTATAGATAAGGTAATAATTCATAGCGAATTTCAATGAATTTACGTACAATATCTGTAACATCTGAATCAAAAGCCCAAGGCTCCTGATCGCCATGATCTCCCGAAGAGTGTACCCTAAAAAATGGGTGGAAAATTCCTAATTGTACCCAGCGTGTAAACAATTCTCCTTGCGGTTGCTCTGCAAAGCCTCCAATATCACTTCCTGCAAAGCTAAAACCCGACATAGCCATACGCTGTGCTTGTACATTGGCAATCCATAAATGTTCCCATGTTGCAACATTATCGCCTGTCCATGTTGAGGTATAACGCTGTGTTCCTGAATATGCTGCTCTGGTAATTACAAATGGTCTTTTAGGGTAAGCAAATTTTTTGAGACCTTGATAGGTAGCTCTAGCCATTTGCATTCCGTAAATATTATGAGCTTTTCTATGGCTACAAGGGTTTCCATCATAGTCATGACGAACATCATTAGGAAAAGTTTTATTTGGAACTTCCATAACTGCCGGTTCATTCATGTCATTCCAAACCCCTTTTACACCAATCTCTTCAATAAGTTCTTTAAATAATCCAGACCACCAATCGCGAACTTCTGGTCTCGTAAAATCTGGGAAATAACATTCGCCGGGCCAAACTTTACCTTTCATATAAGGTCCGTCTGCACGTTTACAGAAATAATCTTTATCTAAAGCTTCTTTAAACACAGAATATTCTTTATCAATTTTTATTCCTGGATCGATAATTACCACAGTTTTAAAGCCCTCTTCCGCTAATTCTTTCACCATACGTTTTGGCTCAGGGAAGTACTCTTTGCTCCAAGTGAAGCAGCGAAACCCTTCCATATAATCAATATCAAGATAAATGGCGTCACAAGGTATTTTTAAATCTCTAAACTTCGACGTAATTTCTTTTACCTTACTTTCTGGATAGTAACTCCATTTACATTGATGAAAGCCAAGAGCCCATAATGGCGGTAATACATGTGGTTTTCCTGTTAAATCTGAATAACTTTCAACCACTTCAGTCATTTCTGGACCGTAGATAAAATAATAGTTCATTTCACCACCTTGAGCCCAAAAACTAGTTACATTTCGTCGTTCATGTGCAAAATCAAAAAACGAACGAAATGAATTGTCAAAAAAGATACCATAAGCTCTATTATGATGTAAACCAGTATAAAATGGAATGGCCTTATATATGGGATCAGTATCCTTTCCGTAAGCATAAGAGTCTGTAACCCAATTCTCATAGCGTTTTCCCTTCAAGTTTAAATGATTAGGCTTATCTCCTAAACCAAAGTAACTTTCACCATCATTTGAAACCTTACTCATTTTCACAATATCACCACCAAACTCATAACTTTCTTCCCAATGAAAACCAATCTCATCTTGATTTATAATCAGGCCATCTGTAGCATCAAATAATTGTACTTTTAATGTATCCTTATCAATATGACATATCAATTTAGAGGTAGTGATTTTATAATGCATTTTTAAATCTTCTATCTCAAGTTTATTATAGCCTCGACTAGCATATTTGGTTATAGCATATGAAAAATCTTTTTCAAATTTTCCAGAGGTGGTATATCTAAAACGCAACACACTATCTCTAACAACGGTTAGCTGTAAAATCACATCATTTGCTGTCGTAAAATATAGGGTGTCTACATCTTTTTTGAAGTGTACTATTTTTGAAGGAAATAAATTCCCCTTAGATTCTAATTCGGTATTTACAATCATATACAGTTATTTGCAATATAGACGTAAAAAAAAGGAAAAAACAGGAGGTATAAAAGTATTACAAATAGTAATTACAATGAGTTGTTAACTACAACGATTTCGAACAATCACAATTATGAAAACTACAATATTGCTAAAGCTTTTTTACCAAATATTAAATGTATTTAAAGGCAACCATTCCTAACGGTGGTATAGTTACTTCTACAGAATAATCTCTAAATTGCCATGCGATCTTTTGAGAAGTTAATTCTTTGTTTTTAAACTCACCGCTTCCAAAATATTCTTTTTTGTCACTGTTAAAAACTTCTTTGAGTTTCCCATTCTTAGGAAGTCCAATACGATAATTCTCTCTTGCCATTGGCGTCATATTGCAAGCGACAATCACATTGTCTTTGGGTTTATCTCCTTTTCTGATATAGACTAAAACCGAATTTTCTGCATCGTTATAATCAATCCATTCAAAGCCTTCAGACGAAAATTGTTTTTCGTGCAAAGCGGGTTCTGTTTTATAAAACACATTCAAATCCATTATAAGTTGTTGGACACCTTTATGTGGCGCATATTGTAATAAATGCCAATCTAAACTTTCTTGAAAATTCCATTCCTCACTTTGCCCAAATTCACCTCCTTGAAACAACAGGTTTGTTCCAGGATGGGTAAACATATAACTATAAAGCAATCTTAAATTCGCAAATCGTTGCCATTCGTCACCTGGCATTCGTCCTAAAATAGAATGTTTTCCATAAACGACTTCATCATGACTCAAAGGCAACATAAAATTCTCTGTAAAGGCATAGGTCATTGAGAAAGTTAAATCATTTTGATGGTGCTTTCTATAAATAGGCTCTTTAGCAAAATACTGTAATGTATCGTGCATCCAACCCATCATCCATTTCATCCCAAATCCTAGACCACCTAAAAAAGTAGGCTTAGACACCATTGGAAATGATGTAGACTCCTCTGCAATCGTTTGCACATCTGGAAACATACTGTAAACGGCTTCATTCATTTCTCTTAGAAATGCCATAGCTTCAAGATTTTCTCGTCCACCATATATATTTGGCTCCCATTCTCCTTCATTTCTACTATAATCTAAAAACAACATCGAAGCAACAGCATCAACTCTTAAGCCATCGGCATGATATTGATCGAGCCAAAAAATAGCATTACTAATTAAAAAGGATTTCACCTCATTTCTTCCATAATTAAAAATAAGGCTTTTCCAATCTGGATGATACCCCTTTCGTCTATCTGGATGTTCATATAAATTAGACCCATCAAAAAATCCTAGTCCATGAGCATCTTCAGGAAAATGAGACGGCACCCAATCTAATATAATACCTATATCGTTTTGATGAAGTTTATCTACTAATAATTTAAACTCTTCTGGATAACCAAAACGTGATGATGGTGCAAAATACCCTGTTAATTGATATCCCCAACTTGGATCATATGGAAATTCCATTATCGGCATTAGCTCTACATGGGTAAAATTCATCTCTTTGACATAATTCACTAAATCATCAGCTAATTCAACATAAGACATAAACCGATTATCTTCAATCTGTTTTTTCCATGATCCTAAATGGACTTCATAGACAGAGAAAGGTGCATTTAAAGCGTTATGTTTATTGCGCTTTTTCATCCATTTGTCATCTTTCCAGTTATAAGGATCATCCCAAACAATAGAAGCCGTTTTTGGAGGATGTTCAGTACGACGCGCATAAGGATCTGCTTTTTCTGTCTTTATATCGCTGTTATGACTTTGTATTTTATATTTATAAGTACTGCCTTTTCCTACATTTGGAATAAAGCCTTCCCAGATACCACTTTCATCCCAACGTACATTCAGTTTATGTTCTCCTTCAATCCAATAATTAAAATCTCCAATGACCGAAACCATTTTTGCGCTTGGTGCCCAAACGGCAAAATAAGTACCATCCACACCATTAAGCGTCATGATATGAGATCCCATTTTCTCATATAGTTTGTAGTGCCTTCCCGATTTAAAAAGGTTGATATCAAAATCAGAAAAAAGGCTGTGTGCAATTACTTCTGCCATAAATTAATTATTAATAATGTTTGAAATTCCTTTTAAAGGAATCACCGCCCAACGCGGACGAGAATTTAGTTCATAGCCTAATTCATAGACTGCTTTTTCGAGCATCGCATATTTTAGTAAAAAAATGCGTTCCTGATTATACCCAATATTTAAATTTGCTTCTTGTATTTTCACAACATAAGTCCCTAAAAACAAGCCTTTAAGGTATTGATAAAGGATTTCGCCAGCTTCAAACAAATCAGATTGTTCATGCACATAAGACTCTATATTATTAAAGATCGTTGCATAGATGGCATAATGAAATGATCGAAACAAACCTGCGACATCTTTTAATGGAGGCTGTTTAACTTTACGGTCACGAATGGTACTTTCTGGCTCACCCTCAAAATCCAATATGTAAAAGTCATCATCTTTAACCAGAACTTGACCTAGATGGTAATCGCCATGTACACGAATGCGCTCTCCTTTTAATTTAGTCCAATCAAAATTGACAAAACGTTTACGTATCTCATTCTTTTTATCTAAAAATTCATTTGCTAATTCTAGTGCCAATCCGTCTAACTTATGAAGGCTATTTTCAATAGTATTTAATCGATTTTGAAATTGATAGAGCAAACGATTTTTTAGCCAAACCGTATAATCACCATTGAAATGTGTTGGTGTAAAGGCTGTATCTTCAAATTCACTTCCCAAAGCGATATGCATTTCTGCTGTACGCTGTGCAAGTTTTTGAATTTTAGTAAAAACATTAAGCCCTATCCAATCAATAATTTCTGGTGGTACATCTGTAATTTGTAAACGCCCAAAATCTTCTGTTTTTGGAAGTTTAGAAATAGTAATGTTTTTATATTCTAAATTGATAAATACTTTATGAAACTCTTTGAGCATATATTCCCAAGCATCACCTTGATTCTCTACCATTTCTTGCATTAAACCAATAGTAATGTTTGTATTCTCTTGATCTTTAATTTGTATACTTCCAAGATATGCTGGTGTGTTTTTAAAATCTTTTTTATCAGATAGGAAACGGCTCATCTCATAATCGGGATTGCGATCGGCATATATACGTCTAAAGAATTTTAGAACATAACTTTCATTATATATTATAGATGTATTACTCTGCTCCATACCCATGAATCTTGATGATTCATATTGACAATCCTTAAACAACTCACTTTTATGATAACTAACTCTTGTTTTATCTTTTGGAAGAGCAGTGAGTATACGTTCGAATACAACTTTCCTAAAGGCTTCAAGGTTTATAGCGTCTATTATAAACCCCTCTTGGTCTTGGATACTTATTGGTAAAATTCTATCATCTTTAGCAAAATTTTCATCAGACACAAAAGCAATAGGTAAAAAATAGTGTTGGTAAAAAGCTTCAGTAAAATTTACTTCTAAAATTAGTCCATAATACACTTCTCCATGCTGTTGTATTCTAAAATATTCAGCAAGTTCAATATATTTAAGTTTACTAGCTTTACCACCATACCATCGTTGTTTTACAATGTAATCTTCCAAAACATCAGATAAAAACACTTTGATAAACTCCTCATTCTCAAGAAGCGTTTCCCATGCATTATTAAAATTATAAGGCGGTTGCAATGTTGATGATATACTTTCTTTTTTAGCCATTTTACTTGTTAATCTTGAATATATGAAATGGAAGTGTTGGATGTAATTCTACAAAATTCCATTCATTATACCAGTTATAGCTACTACCAGTAATTAAATCTTCGACACTTAAGTGGTGCCCATGATTAATTCCTAAATCATGCAATGGCACTTGCAAATTCCCCTGTTGGGAATAGTACTGGTCTAAACTTATAATAATAAGCAACTCATTTGTTCGGTCTTGATTCCATTTATAAAATGCAATTAAATTATCATTCTGAACTTCGCAAAACTTAATATTATTAGTTTGTTGCAAGGCTTCATGTTGATGACGCAATGCATTTATTTTTGAAATTAACAATGTAAGCTTATTCTCCTTATTCCAATCATAATGCTTTATTTGAAATTTTTCAGACATATAATATTCCTCTTTTCCAGGAATAGCTTCATTAATCATTTGTTCAAACACTGGTCCGTAAATTCCAATACTTGAGCTTAGTGTTGCTGCTAAAGCATAACGCTGAAGATGTTTTGACTCATTAGCACCTTGTAAATGAAATGGGTTAATATCTGGAGTATTAGGCCAAAAATTTGGCTGCATATATTCTCGTTGATCAGATTGTGTTAATTCATTCATATACTCAATCAACTCCTGTTTATTATCTCTCCATGTAAAATAGGTATACGATTGTGAATAGCCCTCTTTTGCTAAACGTTGCATAACTTTTGGTTTAGTAAAGGCTTCAGCTAAAAATATCACATCAGGATGCTTTTTCTTAACTTCGGAAATAAGCCAGTTCCAAAAATAATAAGGCTTAGTATGTGGGTTATCTACTCTAAATACATTGATACCACAATCAATCCAAATGAGCATAGACTCTAAACATTCTTTCCATAGATTTTTATAGTCTTTAGTTTCCCAAAAAATAGGCAAAATATCTTGATATTTTTTTGGTGGGTTTTCTGCATATTGAACCGTTCCATCTGGACGCCATTTAAACCAATCTGGGTGCTCTTTTACCCAAGGGTGATCTGGCGCAGCCTGTAAGGCATAATCCATTGCGATTTCAATATTGAGTTTTTTAGCTTTTTTAATTAAACTCTTAAAATCATCAAAATTTCCCAATTGCGGATGTAAAGCTTTATGTCCTCCATGTTTTGAACCAATTCCCCAGGCAGAACCTACATCATCATCTTCGGCTTCTGTGGTATTATTTTTCCCTTTTCGATTCACCTCTCCAATAGGATGAACAGGTGGAAAATATAAAGTATCAAATCCCATTTCTGCAATTCTAGGGAGCAAACGCTCACAGTCTTTAAACGTACCATGCTGGCCTTCAACTTCTGACGATGACCGCGGAAAAAACTCATACCAAGTACTAAATCGTGCCTTTTTTCTATCGACATAAACCTTCAAAATTTCAGTTTCATTGGCTAAAAGCTTTTCTGGGTATTTCATAAAAATATGATGAAGTGCCTTACTTTTAGCATCTTGAACAGCGTCATCATATTTTGACTCATCTTTGAAATTATCAATGCAACGCTTTAAAAATACTTGTTCTTCTTTTGATGCTTTCTTTAATAAGGGTTTTAGAAGTTCTATTCCTTCAAGTAGTTCAGATTTAACGTGTTGATTATCATCAATCTTTCGTTCAATACCATGTTGCCAATTTAATGCATAATCGACCCAACCTTGCACTTTGTATGAATAGAAGCCTTGTTTTTTAACACTAAAAGAAGCTTTCCATTCATCATTTTCTGAATGATGCATTCGAGCTTCACTCCAAATTCGTTCTTTTTCATGCTTAAATAAAACAGAAGCAGCAATGACATCATGACCATCAACAAGTACATGTGCATCTATATTTACAATTTCATTTACAATTCGCTTGATGAAAAATTCTCCGCAGTTAATCTGTGGCGAAACTGCGTCAATAACTACCCGGTTTTGTCTCTGCATTTTATTGGTTAATTATGTATTAGAATGTGAAATTAATAAAATAACTGTCAACTCACACGAATCTCATATGATATTTGAATTTACAACGTTTGCGTAAGTTCTACTTTCCATTTTCGACTAAAAAAAACATCAAAAAAACCTTATTTTTATAAAATGAAAAAGATTATCACTCTACTTACAGTTGCATTGTTTTTTAGTTGCAATTCGTCAGCACAAAAAAAAGCTACCAAAGTGCAAAACGTTTACCCAGTAACCAAAACAAAAGCAGAATGGAAAGCACAATTAACACCAGAACAATATTATGTATTGAGAGAAGCTGGTACTGAACGGCCGTTTTCTAGTGAACTCAATAAAGAATATCGCAAAGGCACATTTCATTGTGCTGCTTGTAACACACCGTTATTTAAAAGCGAACATAAATTTGATTCAGGAACTGGGTGGCCAAGTTTCGATAGAGAGATTAAAGGTAACGTAGCCTATGGCACTGACAATAATTTGGGATACACTAGAGATGAAGAACATTGCGCTACATGTGGAGGGCATTTAGGTCATGTGTTTAATGATGGGCCACGACAAACTACGGGGAAACGCCATTGCATTAATGGTGTAGCGCTTAAGTTTGTTCCAGAAAACTAGAAGTTAACATACATTATAAATAGCGATATAACATCTAACTATAATATATTATACATTATTAGATGTTATATCGCTAATTTTATAGCACTAAATAAAACGTTATGGAAAATTCATATCTATCAAGTGCAATTAAACAGTTTGAGTATTATAAAAATCTTGGTGACAAAACTCTTAATCAACTATCCTTTGAAGAACTTAAACGTGAATTGGTAACCGACTCAAATTCTATCGCAATCATTGTCAAACATATTGTAGGTAATATGTTAAGTCGTTGGACTAATTTTTTAACCGAAGATGGTGAAAAGCCTTGGAGACATCGTGATAATGAATTTATAGATACATTTAAAAATAAAAACGACTTACAATCTCATTGGAATAAAGGTTGGGACTGCCTATTTGAAGCTATAACCCCTTTAAAGGAACATGACTTAGAACGTATTATTTATATCAGAAATCAAGGGCATACAGTAACTGAAGCTATTCATCGTCAACTTGCACATTATGCATATCACTTAGGACAAATTGTGTTTTTAGGAAAACTCATAAAAGGAAAAGAATGGATCTCCTTATCTATTCCTAAGGGAAAATCAGTGTCTTACAATACAGAAAAGTTTAGTAAAGAAAAAGGTCGTAGACATTTTACAGATGACCTTTAATATTACAATTTGGTTTTGTACCTTCGTATCCTTAAAAATTAGACAAAAATAAACACATGAGTAAATACGATATTATAGTACTTGGAAGTGGTCCTGGAGGCTACGTTACAGCAATTAGAGCGTCGCAATTAGGCTTTAAAACTGCTATTGTAGAAAAAGAAAATTTAGGCGGTGTTTGTTTAAATTGGGGATGTATCCCAACAAAAGCATTGCTTAAGTCTGCTCAAGTTTTTGAATATTTAAAGCATGCAGAAGATTACGGACTTAATGTCAAAGATGCTAGTCATGATTTTGATGCTGTTGTAAAGCGCAGTCGTGGCGTTGCTGATGGTATGAGTAAAGGTGTTCAGTTTTTAATGAAAAAGAATAAAATTGATGTCATAGAAGGTTTTGGAACACTCAAAACTGGTAAAAAAGTTGAGGTTGACGGAAAAGAATATAGTGCAGATCATATCATTATCGCAACTGGAGCTCGCTCTCGTGAATTACCAAGTTTACCTCAAGATGGAAAAAAAGTAATAGGATATAGACAAGCAATGACTTTAGAGAAACAACCAAAGAAAATGATTGTTGTTGGTTCTGGAGCTATTGGTGTTGAATTTGCTTACTTCTATAATTCGATGGGGACTGAAGTGACTATTGTAGAATATCTCCCAAATATTGTTCCAGTTGAAGATGAGGATGTATCTAAACAGTTAGAACGCTCTTTTAAGAAAAGTGGCATTAAAATTATGACGTCTTCTGAAGTTACAAATGTTGATACTTCTGGTAAAGGTGTTAAAGCTACTGTAAAAACCAAAAAAGGAGAAGAGATATTAGAGGCTGATGTAGTATTGTCTGCTGTTGGAATTAAATCAAATATTGAAAACATCGGATTAGAAGATGTAGGTATTGCCGTAGATCGTGATAAGATTCTAGTAAATGACTATTATCAAACTAATATCCCTGGATATTATGCGATTGGTGATGTTACTCCAGGTCAAGCTTTAGCTCATGTTGCTTCTGCTGAAGGTATTTTATGTGTAGAAAAAATTGCTGGACAGCATGTCGAAGCTTTAGACTACGGAAATGTGCCTGGCTGTACGTATTGTTCTCCTGAAATTGCAAGTGTTGGTTTAACTGAAAAACAAGCTAAAGATCAAGGTATTGATATTAAAGTTGGTAAATTCCCATTCTCAGCGTCTGGAAAAGCAAGTGCAGGTGGAAATAAAGATGGATTTGTAAAAGTAATCTTTGATGCTAAATATGGTGAATGGCTAGGATGCCATATGATTGGTGCTGGTGTAACTGATATGATTGCAGAAGCTGTCTTAGGCCGCAAACTTGAAACTACAGGTCATGAAGTACTAAAAGCAATTCACCCACATCCAACCATGAGTGAAGCAGTTATGGAAGCTGTTGCAGATGCCTATGATGAAGTCATTCACCTGTAATAAGTTTAAAAAAATTAAATTAAAATGCGATTCATTTTGAATCGCATTTTTTTTATTAAAACTTAAATCCTGACCGAATTGTAAAACTTGATGGTGAAAACGCTTTATAATTATATGGATTATCTGTATTTATAATTTGATAGTTAAAAAGACCTTGTATATAGGTATCATCATTAATTTCATACTGAATGCCAAAAGTGGCTGAAGCATCTATTTGATTAGTCATACTACCTTGAATTTCAAAAAAATCGATGGTCATACCTCCCAAAACACTTAAGTTATCTGTGATATCAACTTTAAGTAACACTGGAGTTTCTAATATTCTCTTACCATCAAATTGATATTCATATATCCCTAATGTAAGACCTTTAGTGCTCCCTAATCGCAAGCCTTGAAAACGCAATGACCACTTACTTAAATCTAATTCATTATTCGTTGCATCTTGTGAATATCCATAAAATGTTAACATCACTAATACAGTTAAGAAAGTGAACTTGAAATTATGAAAGACCACCATATTTAAAATTTATAGCCTATCCCAAGTCTAAAGCTGCTTCGTGTCCCAGATTCAAAAGCGCTAACTCGAACTTGATTTTCTGAAGCAAGACTATAACTACCTTCAAGAAAAAAATGATTTGAAAAATTGTATTGCACACCAATTTCTGCAGCTACTGAAAAGCTATTGGCAACATCATTATCATCAATTAGAAAATCTAACCTTGGGCCAAAAAACATATTGAATTTTTCGTTGAAATAATATTTCAACAACAAAGGAGCTTCAATAAATTCTGCTGTACTATATTCAGAATACCGCAATTCATACTGAATACCAAAGCGTTTAGATAATCGCGTTTCTGCAAATAAACTGCCCCATAAACCAATCTCATTTTTATCGTCGGAAATACTTAGCAACGACGTATAATTTAAGCCACCTTTGACTCCAAAAGTTGTTGGGTTACCTTTAAATGCATTTTCATCTTGTGCGAAAGATACTTGTGTAATTCCTATAATAAATAGGATAAATAGAAATGATTGTTTCATAATAATTGATTGTTTGATTAATTGGAAACAAATCTATTTCTCTTGAGTGTTAAATATTCACAACTAAATCACAATCAATTCCAAAGTTGAGGTTAATACTTTGTGAAAAGTCTTAATTTTTTTAGCAATTGAAAGTAATACTAAAAACGATAACCAGCTCCAAGAAATAATCCATTTGGAGAAATCACCTCAAACCCAAGTGTATACTTTATATGAATATCAAAGGTTTTAGACAAATGCAAAGCTGTACTAATATCACCTCTTACTTTAAATCTATTGGAAAAGAAGTCAAAAAAATAATTCAAACTAGGTCCTACTAGCACATCTAAGTTTTTAGCAACTTGATACTTTGCATAAATTGGAGCATTAATAAATCTGAAGTCACCTAGTCCAATGTATAATACTTCGGGTTGCAAAGCAAAGGCTTCATCAATATGAAACTCTGTAAACATACCACCATAATAACTAACTTGAGTTTTTGCTCTAGGTCCAAAATTTCCTTGCTCAACGTTGAAAAACGTAAAGTTTACTCCGCCTTTAATTCCAAAATCAATATTGGATTGTCCTTGAGACAAGAAAGTCATCAAAAAGATGATAATAAAAACTGATTGTCTCATGAGTATACTAGGCTCTTATTTAATTCATAAAACTTTGTAAGGCTAAATTATAACTCTGTAAGCCAAATCCCAATATAACACCTTTTGCATTTCCTGAAATATAGGATTGGTGTCTAAAGGACTCTCTACCAAAAGTATTAGAAATATGCACTTCTATAACTGGCGTTTCAATAGCTTTAACGGCATCACCTATACCAATAGATGTATGCGTATATGCTGCAGCATTTAAAATAATTCCATCATAACTATAGCCTACCTCTTGAATCTTATCTATAAGTTCTCCTTCTACATTAGATTGATAATATTCTAAATCAAAATCTTCATACGCATTGACTAAAGTTTCAAAATAATCTTCAAAGGAAACATTTCCGTAGATTGAAGTCTCACGTTTACCAAGCAAATTGATATTAGGACCATTAATAATGATGAGTTTTTTCATAGAGTAAATATATTAAAAAAAGGGTATAAAAAAAGCCGAAGCTATTTGCTTCGGCTTTACTAAAATTTTATGATTTGTAACTTAGAACTTATAAACAATACCTAAGTTAATATCTGTCAAATCTAAATTTAATGCAAATGTATTTGCTGCTTCAGCTCCATCAGTATCTTCCTTAGCGCTTGAATATGACAATGCTCCAATAGAAGCTCTTAATGCTAAACAGTCTGAAACAAAATAGTTAACACCTGGTGCAACAGCTATTGCAAATGAATTGATCTTAGTTTCATCTCCACCATTAGGCTCAAATTTAGTATTAGTATACGCCACTCCAGCACCTACTGTAAAAGAGAATTGTGAAGCTGGGGTAAAAAAGTAAGTTGCACCTAAACCAGCACCAAATGTAGATGATTTATCTTCACTAAAATCTTCACCAGAGGCAATGATTAAATTTGCTTCTAATGCAATGTTGTCACTAATAAAGTAACCAACAGCTGGCATAAAAGTAAATTCGTTTGATTTGAAATCAGCAACTTTAGTATTACTGAACCCAACAGTTCCAGAAGCATAAACATCGTCTTTTGCAAAACCTCCAGTAGTGTTATCATCTTGTGCATTTACATTTGTAAATCCGAAAACTGCTACTGCAGCCATAAGTAATAATTTTTTCATAATAATTAAGTTTAAAAAATTTGGTTTCTATTTTAAATTGGAGGGCAAATATATGTTTCGCCATTATACTAAACAAGAAAAAACACATAAATTTATGTGTTTCGTCGATAAAATCATGTATTTCAACGATTTAAAATAGTGTAAAGTGCAAAAAAAGAAGCACTTTGAAGTGCTTCTTTTTTTATTTTCTTACTTGTAATTAGAATCTATAACCAACTCCAATTGTAATTGTATTAACATCAACATCATCTAAATCTCTAACTACGCCAAGACCATAACGACCTTCTGCATAAAATTCTTCTGTAATGTTGTAACCAAGTCCGAAAGCTAAATCTAAACCAAACGCACCGTCATCAAAACCATCTTCTAAAATATAGTTTACTTGAGGGCCAGCTTGAATACTAAAATCTTCACTTACATTATACTTAGCCATTACTGGTACATAAAGAGAGCTTAAATCCGAAACAGAGCTATAAAGAACAGCAGGCTCTACGTCAAAATCTTCACTTACTTCAAATTGGTAACCCGCTCCAATGTAGAAACCGCTTTCCGAAACTGAAACACCAGCAAATTCAAACGATACTGAATTAAATCCAGCTTTTGCACTAAAGCCTTCTTGTGCAGTTACATTAGTTAATCCAAAAACTGCAACTGCAGCTAATAACATTAATTTTTTCATAATAAAAGTTTTAAAATTGATTAAGTCAAATTAAATACTTTTTTTTGAGATTATGAACATTTTTTCTCTACTTATTAACAATTTTATAAACACAACATCATAAACTACTGTTTATGAATAACTTAAAATTGAAACTTATTAACATAAAAACAAAAAATACGACATATGTCGTATGCAAAAATCACTATTCATACCGAATAATTATAGTATTTTTAGCTTTAAAACTTAAATATTTCTCTCTGTTCAAATTATGAAATGGCAAAACGCTCTAAACGATTTTAAATATTACCTCAAAATTGAGAGAGGGTTATCTTCTAATTCTATAACTAATTATGAATTAGATGTTGAGAAGCTTATTGATTACCTTGAGACACATAATCAAATAGTGTCTCCAATAGACATTGATTATGAACACATTCAATCCTTCATTTATAACGCTTCAAAATCACTCAACTCTAGGTCACAATCAAGACTCATTTCTGGTTTAAGAAGTTTTTTTAGTTATTTAGTTTTTGAAGATTACAGAAAAACAAATCCATTAGATCATATTGAATCTCCAAAAATTGGAAGGAAACTACCTGACACCTTAGCTATTGAAGAGATAGATGCATTAATTCAAGCCATTGACTTAGGAAAAGAATACAATGGAATTAGAATAGGTGAACGCAATAGAGCAATACTAGAAACACTTTATAGTTGTGGACTGCGAGTAAGCGAATTAATTAATTTAAAGATTTCTGATTTGTTTTTTGAAGAGGGATTTATCAAAGTTACCGGAAAAGGTGATAAACAACGTTTTGTTCCAATTGGTATTAATACTCAAAAATATATTCGAATTTGGAAAGCAGAAAGAGCACATATTGATGTGTTTTCAGAACACAAGGATATTTTATTTCTAAATAATAGAGGAAAACAGCTCACAAGGGCAATGATTTTTACTATAATTAAGAATCTAGCAAAAGCTATAAATCTTAATAAAACTATTTCTCCACATACCTTTCGCCACTCCTTTGCAACTCACCTACTTGAAAATGGTGCTGACCTTAGAGCAATTCAGCTTATGCTAGGTCATGAAAGTATCACTACCACAGAAATATATATGCATGTAGATCGTTCTCATTTAAAAGATATACTAACGGCTTATC
The DNA here is from genome assembly GCF_055686305.1 of Psychroserpens citreus. Taxonomy (NCBI): domain Bacteria; kingdom Pseudomonadati; phylum Bacteroidota; class Flavobacteriia; order Flavobacteriales; family Flavobacteriaceae; genus Psychroserpens; species Psychroserpens citreus. The sequence goes on along the minus strand of NZ_CM145999.1, from coordinate 3,008,427 downwards.
ACCCAAGAAAATAATATATAATTTGTAGGGTTCTAGTGACAAAAGAATAAAAAAAGGGTCATAAAATAAAAGTGCACCTATGAAAATGCCATGGAAAATTTTAAAAAACTACAAATCAAGTACTTACAATGATCTTGATAACAATAAACGTCTTGACGAACTAAAATGGCAAATCGCATTAGAAAATTCTCAAGTTGGAATTTGGGATTATAATGTAAAAACTGAAAAAGTATTTTACTCTAAAGAGTCGAAATTTATATTAGGTTATAAAGATCATGAATTAACCAATTCTGCGATGGAATGGAACAGACGCGTTCATCCAGATGATTTAGATGCATATTTCAAAGACTTTAACGATCATATCAATGGCCATTTAGACAACTACCGAAATGAACACCGTATTCTTTGTAAAGACGGTAATTATAAATGGATTCTTGATAAAGGCAAAGTAGTTGAACGAGATTCTAATGGCAATCCAACTAGAATTATTGGTACACATACAGATATTACATATAGAAAACAAAAAGATAATCAATCTGAAAAACATCTTCAGTTGATTACTAGCCAGAATAAACGACTTCATAATTTCACACATATAGTATCTCATAATCTAAAAACACATATTGGGAATTTCAAAAATATTCTAGAGTTTTATGAGGAAGCAAATTCTGAAGATGAAAAAACCGAACTCATCGATCATTTAAAGACGATTTCTGAAGCATTGACAACAACTATAGTTGATTTAGACGACATCATAAGTATTAAAGCCAAGTCTAATACTAAAGAGCTTAATGAACGTGTTAATATTTTTACCTGCGCCGAAAAGGTCATAGATAGTTTAGAAATTGATATTGCACATAATGAAATTGCTATTTATAATTCTATTAGAAAAGATGATTTTCTAACAGCCAATCGATCTTATCTTGAGAGCGTATTATACAATTTAATTTCCAATGCTATAAAATATAGAGCTGAAGATCGCAAAGCTAAGGTTATCCTTCAATCTGTTCACACTAAACATGAGCTAAAAATATTAATAGCCGATAATGGCATTGGCATTGATACTGATAAATTTAAAAATCAATTATTTGAGATGTATCAAACCTTTCATGGAACCAATAGAGAAGACTCTAGAGGCGTTGGACTCTACATTACCAAAACACAAGTAGAAGCAATTGGAGGCACTATAGGTATCGAAAGTAAACTCAATGAAGGCACTACATTTACGTTATCATTTAAAAAACGAAAAGCACTCTAATTAGAGTGCTTTTATAATTTTATTAGAAATTAGAATTTTATTTTGCAATATTCACTGCTCGGGTTTCCCTAATAACAGTCACTTTAACTTGCCCAGGGTAAGTCATATCGGTTTGGATTTTTTGTGAAATTTCAAAAGATAAATTTGCCGCTTGTTCATCAGACACCTTTTCACTTTCTACCATTACTCTTAATTCACGTCCAGCTTGTATAGCATAAGCCTTATTAACACCATTAAAACCAAAAGCTACATCCTCAAGATCTTTAAGACGCTGAATATAAGAATCTAGTACTTGACGTCGTGCTCCAGGTCGTGCTCCTGAAATAGCATCACAAACCTGAACGATTGGTGATAACAAAGTCGTCATTTCTATTTCGTCATGGTGCGCTCCTATAGCATTACATACTTCGGCTTTTTCACCGTGCTTTTCAGCCCATTGCATTCCTAGGATAGCATGAGGTGTTTCCATATCGGCTTCAGAGGATGGTACTTTTCCAATATCATGGAGTAAACCTGCACGCTTAGCTAATTTAGGGTTTAGTCCAAGTTCGGCAGCCATTACACCACAAAGTTTTGCGACTTCACGTGAATGCTGCAATAAATTTTGTCCGTAAGACGAACGGTATTTCATACGACCAACCATCTTAATAAGTTCAGGATGAAGACCATGTATTCCAAGATCAATAACAGTACGTTTACCAACTTCAGCTATTTCTTGCTCAATTTGTTTTTGCGTTTTTCTTACAATTTCTTCGATTCTGGCTGGATGAATTCGTCCATCAGTCACCAATTTATGCAGAGATAAGCGAGCTACTTCACGTCGTACAGAATCAAAACATGACAAGATTATAGCTTCTGGTGTATCATCAACAATAATTTCTACGCCAGTAGCAGCTTCAATAGCACGTATGTTTCTACCTTCACGTCCAATAATACGTCCTTTAACATCATCAGACTCGATGTTGAATACCGAAACACAGTTGTCAATAGCCTCCTCCGTACCAATACGTTGAATTGTATTAATGATAATTTTCTTTGCATCCTGCTGTGCCGTAAGTTTTGCTTCTTCCAAGGTATCCTGAATGTAACTCATAGCGTCGGTCTTCGCTTCTCCTTTTAAAGATTCAACCAACTGTGCTTTAGCGTCTTCAGCAGACAAACCTGAAATCACTTCTAGTTGTTTAATTTGGCTTTTATGCGCTTTGTCGAGTTCGTCTTTTTTCTTTTCTAAAAATTCTAGACGAAAATCATAATCCTTAATTTTACTATCTAAAGATTGATTAGCCTTTTTATTTTTTGATAATTCATTTGAAATTTGAGACTCTTTATCTCTTGTACGTTTTTCAGCCTCAGCCATTTTTTTATCACGAGATAAAATGACCTTTTCATGTTCGGCTTTAAGTTCAATAAATTTTTCTTTTGCCTGAAGAATCTTGTCCTTTTTAATTGATTCTCCTTCGCTTTTTGCAGCCTTTAAAATTGTATTAGCTTCGTTCTTAGCGTCTTTTATAAGTTTTGATGCATTATTTTTCTCTAATGTCTTTGCGATAATGTATCCGAGTACTATTCCTAGTACCACGCCTCCAACAATCATAAAAATTGTGTTCGTGTCCATATGTTTAGTTAGTGTTTATATATAAAAAAAGCCTACATCAGTTTTGGATTCTGTATAAACTCCTTAAAAACAAGTTTAGGGCTAACAAGCTGATCAAAAATCTGCCCAAGTACAATGTACTAGCAGCACGGTTTTACAACTTAAACTCACCCTTTTTAAAGAATTAACGTTGAGTTTATCAAAAAATAATAACTAATGTAGGCAGTAACCTATTGTTTATTTTAAAGAACGTTATGCGCTTATGTGCTCTTTAAGCAATTGATCTAAAGCATATAGCTTTTTTTCAACTTCTTCACTCACACTGGCTTTATCTATTGTTTTCTGTTCTACTTGAGAAGCAAACTGTAAAGCGCACATAGCTAAAACGTCTTGCTTATCTCTTACAGAATAGTTTTGCTCAAACTGATTTATCATGGCTTCAATCTTCTTTGCGGCTTTACGCAAACCCTCTTCTTGGCTCGGCGCAATAGTTAGAGGATATACTCTGTTTGCTATAGATAGCTTTATTTTAAGCTGTTCTGCCATTAAATGTCTTTTACATTATTCAGATAATTGCGCAATACAATGATCAATATCTCTAATTAATGTGTTTATTTTGAGCTTTGTTTCTCTGTTATTCTCGTCACTGCCCAGTAATGAATTTGCAACTTTGAGTGTTTCGTACTTTTCTACCCAAGAACTTATTTCTTCTTGTAGCTGAATGTTTTTCTGTTGCTGCATTGTTAATTCTTCAGAAATCTTTGCATTAGTATGTTTTAACACTTCAAGTTTGTGTAAAACTTTACTTATTTTATTCTCTAAAGAATCTACAACATCTTCAATTTTACTCATTTACAAATTTCAATACTGATGTAACAAAGTTAACATACTCACTGAAAAATAACAATTGTTTTTACATTAATTTTTAAATAAACAAGACTTCCTCAATGATAATCACATATAGCAAACTAGTTCGTGTTTTTCGTTATCTCGTTTTTCTAAGTTTTTGTTTGTTATTTATTCTTTTTTACTGATATTGACTTCTGAATTACAAATAACACATATATAGATTATTTTCTATATTGAATTAAAATCAATATTTTTACGTTAATAACCATAACGTAGTACATCATGAATATGAAATATTTTATTCTAGCCCTGCTTTTCACTATATTTAGCTTTGGCCAATCTCCTTACCCACAAGACTATTTTAGAAGCCCTCTTGATATTACTTTAGTTTTATCTGGAACTTTTGCCGAATTACGTTCAAATCATTTTCATTCTGGTTTAGACATCAAGACACAACAACGTACAGGCTTAAATGTTTATGCTGTAGCTCAAGGTTATGTAAGTAGAATAAAAGTGTCTCATTATGGTTACGGAAAAGCACTTTACATTACGCACCCAAATGGCTATGTAAGTGTGTATGCACATCTTAAAAAGTTCTCCCCTGAAATTGAGAAATATGTAAAAGCATGTCAATACGAAAAAGAAAGCTATGAGGTCGAAATGTTTCCCTCTGTCAATGAATTACCAGTTTCTTCAGGTGAAATTGTAGCACTTTCCGGAAATAGTGGTAGTTCTGGAGGCCCACATTTGCATTTTGAAATTCGCGATAATGAAGAACGTCCTATTAATCCTATGCTTTTTGGAATAGACATCAAAGATTCAAAGCGTCCATTTCTGTCTGCAGTATATGCATATCCAAAAAACAGAACCTCTCACGTAGACAACTCTAAACAACGAAAAGAACTTAGATTAATTCCTCATAAAAATGGGGATTATAGTACCGAACCTATAGAAGCACTCGGTAATATAGGGTTTGGAATCGTAAGTTATGACCAGCAGGATTTAGCCAATAATAAAAACGGATTGAGCAATATTCAATCCTTTTATAATGGCAACAAAAACTATGAAATGGATTTTAAACGGTTTAGTTTTGACGAAACAAGACATCTTAACCGTTACATCGATTTTGAAATATATAAAGAGAAGAAATCTAGAGTCCAAAAGCTCTTTGTTCAATCTGGCAATATCTTAAGCATGCTTAAAGATGTCGTTGATGATGGTTTTGTTAGAGTTGAAGATAGCACAAACAATGTATACAAAGTAAGATTGCGTGATTTTAAAGGTAACGAATCTTGGTTGTCAATTCCTATCAAAGGAAAACCTAAAAAAGAAGTGCTTGAAGCGCCAGAAGTTAAACCAAACACTTTTATTTTAGCTAATCAAGTTAATGAATTAGAAAAAGACAATGTAAAAGTCTATTTTCCAAAAAATGCGTTCTACGATGATTTTCACATAGATTTTAGTATAAGAAATGACACCTTAAAATTACACAGAGATGTCATTCCTCTTACCAAGAGTTATACCATTACTTATGATGTCTCTAATTATGCTGATGACGAAAAAGATAAATTATTTATTGCTAGTTTATACGGATTTTATCAAAAACCGAGTTATGTTAGGACAAAACGTCTTGGCAACGTATTATCAGCACGAACAAAATCACTAGGAACATTTACATTAGCTCGAGATACGGTAAGCCCGACAATTAAAGCAATAAACTTTAAAGAAGGACAATGGTTAAGTAAACAAAACTATTTGAAAGTGAAAATTGATGATGACTTGTCTGGTATAAGCAATTACAGAGCAACTATTAATGGACAATGGATTTTAATGGAGTACGATTATAAAAAAGACACGCTTACCTATGATTTTGAAGATGGAATAAGCACATCATCTGAAAATAATCTAAAAATAATAGTTACTGATAATGTTGGAAATAGTACTACATTTGAAACAACCTTTTATAGAAAATAAAAATACAACCTTTTGAAGCTAAACATTTCACTACTTATTGCCTTGATTGGCTTTTCCTTCTTTGGATCATCACAAAGTGCAACGATTAGAGGTGTCATATTAGATGACACTCAGTCACCTATTTCGGGTGTCAATATTAAAGCTGGAAACGACGGTACGACGTCTAATGCTAATGGGTTTTTTATTATTAAAATCCCTTCTGACACCGAAGTAACTCTTGAATTTACTCATATAGGTCATAAAAGCGTAACTGCAAAATTCAATTTAAAGAATGGACAAGAGATTGAATTCAATCCTGTAATGAGTATTGACATCGAACAAATTGCAACTGTTGTCATAAACACCAATACTCGACAAAAAGTGGATGGAGTCACCACCATTACTCCAGAAGTCTTAAGAACAATTAAAGGTGCTCAACCTGGTGTTGAGAATATTTTAAAAACACTTCCTGGTGTTAATATTTCTAATGAATTGAGTACCCAATACTCTGTTCGTGGAGGAAATTTTGATGAAAACCTTGTGTATGTTAACGAAATTGAAGTCTATCGTCCGTTTTTAATTCGCTCAGGGCAACAAGAGGGTTTGAGTTTTGTCAATACAGATTTAGTACAGAATGTTGATTTTTCAGCTGGAGGGTTTCAAGCTAAATATGGAGATAAGTTATCATCAGTATTAGATATTACCTATCGTAATCCTGTACGTTTTGGTGTTCGTGCCGATGCAAGTTTACTCGGCGGAAGTCTTGCTATAGAAACCGCAAGTAAAGATTCTAAATTTTCAGGAATTACAGGTTTGCGTTATAGAGACAATAGTTTATTAATTAATTCTCTAGAAACAGAAACCAATGTAAGACCTGTATTTGCTGATGCTCAAACCTATTTAACTTATAAGTTTTCCGATAAATTTCATTTAAATTTCCTCGGAAATGTTTCTCTTAACAAATACACGTTTAGACCAAAAAATAGACAAACCAATTTTGGAACTTTAGATGAACCTGTGGCTCTTTTGGTGTTTTATGACGGACAAGAAAAAGATCAATACCTTACCACTTTTGGGGCTTTTAAAGGCAACTACTTTGTAAATGATGACTTGACATTGAAACTCATTGCTTCAGCCTATCACACTACAGAAGAAGAATATTTTGATATTTTGGCTCAATACAGGTTAGGTGAGGTTAACAGTAATATTGGAGATGAAGATTTGGGAGAAGTCGAATTTTCTGAAGGCATTGGCTCTCAACTCACTCATGCTAGAAATGACCTAGACGCATTAATTTTTAATGTAGAGCATAAAGGAGATTATAAACTCGATGAAGAGAGTACTTTAGAATGGTCTGTAAAATATACACACGAAGATATTAGAGATCGCTTGGTTGAATGGGAAGTCATTGATAGTGCAGGTTTTTCTGTAAGACCTCCGATTTTTGATATTCCAAATAACCAACCTTACGAGCCTTTTGAGGGACCACTTGTTGCGTTTCAAAATGTAAGAGCTACTAATGCCGTTCAAATAGATAGATTACAAGCTTATGCACAATGGAGCAAACGAACCTCTTGGGCAAACAATGCAGAAGTATTTTATAATGCTGGTGTAAGAGTTCATAATTGGACTGTTAATAGTGAGGTTCCAAATCAAGATGATGTCTCCTCCTCTACTCAGACAGTGTTTAGTCCGAGAGCACAATTCGCCATAAAACCAGATTGGGAAAAAGACATGTTGTTCCGAATTGCTGGAGGTGTCTATTATCAACCGCCTTTCTATAGAGAGTTAAGAGATTCTTCAGGAGTTGTACAACCTGATGTTAAAGCTCAAAAGTCGTTTCATATTGTCCTCGGAAATGAATATAGTTTTAGACTATGGGATCGTCCATTCAAGCTCGTTTCCGAAGCGTATTATAAAAACTTATCTGATGTGAATCCATACACCCTAGAAAATGTTAGAATACGTTACAGAGCTAAAAATAATGCAACAGCCTATGCCTACGGTTTAGATTTACGTTTAAATGGCGAATTTGTTCCTGGCACTGAAAGTTGGTTTAGTTTTGGATATCTAAAAACTGAAGAAAATATTGATAATCGTGGATTTATTGCAAGACCTACCGATCAGCGCCTAAAATTTGGTGTGCTTTTTCAAGATTATGTGCCTAACATTCCAGATTTAAAAATGTATTTGAATTTGGTATATAACACTGGCGTTCCTGGTGGATCTCCAAGTTATGCCGATCCTTATGATTTCCAAACTAGGTTGCGAGATTATAGACGAGCTGACTTGGGAATATCATATGTTCTAGTTGATCCCAATAAGACTTATTCATCACGTTGGAAACAAAAATTAAAAGAACTTTCTGTTGGAGTTGAAATTTTTAACATGTTCAACGCTCAAAACACCATTACAAACACATGGGTAAGAGATGTGTATAGTAAACGACAGTTTGCCATCCCTAACTTTCTCACACCTCGAGTGTTTAATGTAAGAGTGTCTACACGCTTTTAGATGAAAACGATAGCTTATTTTATTTTTCTTCTTTCAAGTTACACTTGTTTTAGTCAAAATGAAACAAAGCCAGTATATTATTATGATGTTGATGGTCGAGAAATTTCAAAAGAAGCATATTCAAAAAAATCATCCAGATACAATTCTCTTGAGGAACGCTGTTTATCATTAGTTTTCGATAAAGACACAGCCTATATAGGTATTTTAAAAAAGCGCAAGAATCTAGGAAAGCTTACCAGTACACAATTAACTGCGCTTTTTTATAATATTAACAACAATAATACGCCTATAGAAAAATATAGTATTATTCAATACCATCCAGGAAGAGACAAATGTAATAATGGTCGCTTTAGGTCAAATGGTTTTGAGAACAACATATATGATAAACGATATTTAAAAAAACTAAAAACTCACTTTAATCACAAAGTGTTTTGGATTCATAAAAAAGACAACAGCATCAAGTTCAATAGAGTCAAATACATTGATTGGCAGGAAGATTACAATCAATACATTGAACATCTATTTTTCGAGTACCACTATTTATGTAATAGTTTTGTGATTATTGACAATACAACTGGAAACTTTATTTCTATTTTAGGAGAATCTGGAGGAAATACAGTAACTGAAATTGCACAAGAAATTAGCAAACTATAAATTAGCTTTAATCTTTCTATTGTGTATTACTATACAAACTCCTTTAAGACTTCTATCACATAATCTACTTCCTCTTTAGTATTATAGCGACTAAAAGAAAAACGCACAGAAGGTCGTTTTAAATGTTCGTCATCTAAAATTTCAGTAAGTACATGAGAACTTTGATTGCTTCCACTTTGACAAGCACTTCCTTTAGAGCAAGCTATGCCTTTTAAGTCGAGTTGAAATTGCAACATGCCTGCTTTTTCAGGTGCAATAGGCAAACAAACATTAACAACAGTATACGTGCTTTTTTCAAAGTCATCGCATAGTCCGTTAAAGGTTACATCAGAAAATGTCGCTTTTAACTGTTCTATAAAATACGCTTTGATACCTTGAATATGGGAACGTTCTTCTTCAAGATTTTCATAAGCCAAATGAAGCGCTTCATCCATTCCAACAATATTGTGAATAGACTCTGTTCCAGCTCGAAGACCTCGCTCCTGCTCACCTCCAAAAATTAAAGCTCTTAATCCACTATTTTTTCTTAAAAATGCAAAACCAACACCTTTAGGACCATGAAACTTATGTGCACTGGCAGCTAAATAGTCAATTGGAATGTTTTGTAAGTCAAGTTTATAATGTCCAACCGATTGAACTGTATCACTATGAAATAGCGCATTTTTAGACTGACATAATTCTGCAACACGTTTAATATCTAATTTATTTCCAATTTCATTATTAATATGCATGAGCGACACCAATTGTTTAGTGTCTAAACTCAATAAAGCTTCTAAGTGCTCCAAATCAACTTCACCAGTTCTACTCAAATTCACATATTGCACCTTGATATTATATTCAGCAACAAGTTGATCAATAGTATGCAAAATGGCGTGGTGCTCAATTTTAGAGGTAATAATTTCGGTAACACCTAAATCTCTAACTGCACTTCTAAGCACTAAATTATCAGCTTCAGTACCTCCAGAAGTAAATACAATTTCAGCAGCAGACACATTAAAATGAGATGCTATACGCTTTCTTGAATTTTCAATTAATGCTTTAGATTGTCTACCATAACCATGTGTAGAAGAAGCGTTTCCGAAGTTATTTTTCATAACAAGACTCATTCGGTCTATAACTTCATCACGAACAGGCGTAGTTGCGGCATTATCAAAATAAACTGTTTTCACTTTGCTAGATTTCTTAATTGCAAAGATGCAACTTTATTAGGGTTTTTAAAACTCTTTAAATACCTCATAAAAATAATTTGTTAAAGCAAGACGTTAAACAATCAAATCTTTTATTTTTGTTTTAAAATTGATATCAATGCGACAATTTATTTACATCTGTTTAATAGGACTTTTAGTCTTTTCTTGTGATGATGGTGATGTGTTTGAAGTAGACTTGACTTTTAATGAAGTTTTAGAGCGCTGTGGTGATGATGACAGTGATAGCTATGTTTTATTTGAAACAAAAACAAATCCAAACGAATCATTGAGCCTCACATTTCCTGTTAACGATATTACCAGAGCTATTTTTAATCCAGAATTTAGTGGTGATATAGTAACTCTAGGTATTAACGAATCTAATACAAGATTCAACTATCGTACTTACGATAATGATCCTGAAGATTTGTTTTGTCAAGCGATTCAAACTCCAGGTATTTCTATCACTAATGATTATGAGGCTTCTGCTGGTGCTGAAGCAGTATTTGTATCAACTTTTGAGGATGATGACAATGATGGAATCCCTTCAGAGTTTGAAGGCAGAGGTGCTCAAGCCGAAGATGGCACTTATCCTGATGCTATCGACACAGATGGTGATGGCTTAGCAAATTACATAGATGAAGATGATGACAATGACAATATATTAACTTCAGCTGAAAATCCTAATTATGATGATATTAATGGACTAACGAATGCATTAAATACGGATGGCGATGAATTTCCTAATTATTTAGACAATGATGATGATAACGATGGTGTTTTAACACGTAATGAAGACACAGACGACGAAGGCATTTCACCGCTTAATGATTTTGATGAGTCTGGCGGAGTCAATAACGTCCCAAGATATCTTGACGCCATGGCTACAGATGAATTTATTCAAACCGAATCGCTACAAACAGAGTACACAAGAATAGTCTCAGTCTTTGTTACCATTCTAAATCCTAGTATAGAAATATTAAGCACTGATGAAATCGTTTTAGGTACATATACAGTTCCAACGATAACTTTCCCTTTAGATAATTAATCAAGACTTAATATTCTGATAAATATACACTTCAGTAGCACCTAAACCATACTTTTGATAGTCTGCTGGATAAAATTTGACATTTTCATATCTTCCAAAAAGATACTCCAATTCAGTTTTTAAAACACCCTCACCTACACCATGAATAAATACAACTTTTTGAATACGCTTTTTTATAGCAAATTCTAACTTATACCTTGCAGTATCCAACTGTAAGTTAAGCATATCAAAATTACTCATATGTTTATTTGAAGTTGTGATCTGATGGATATGCAAATCAACTTCCATTGCAGGTAAACTTCGCTCTTTAGGCTTTACTTTTACAGATTTTCTCTTATGAGTTTGCTCTTTTTCGTTGATAACTGTTGAAGCGTTGGTATTAGAGAATACATTTACCTGTAGAGGTTTGGCTTTAATAACTTCAGATACAGAAAACTCCATTTCAAAACCATCATCAGTTTCAATACTTAAAGTCTCATTTGAAATTTTAGTGATAACACCAATAATATCCTCATCTAAGACAGAAACAATATCTCTAATTTTGAATTGCATTATAATTCACTATCATTTTCTTCTTGTTCATTTTTGCTCGGAATATTTCTTGAAATACTATAGATACCAAGCATTAAAAGTACAATTCCAACAATTAAAACATATTGGCTTTGGTTTTCTTGCGCTTGAGCATAAATTGCTATAGCTCCACCTATTAGGATAAATACATAACTAATTGATCTAGGCATAGGTAAGTTGATTATCGGTTATAATTTATATTCATCGAAAATACAATTTTATAAACTCATTAATACTAAGAAATATTATTTTTTATCTATATTTGGGTTTCCCTACACTTTTTAATCAAAATATTTAATTTTTAATACAAATGGTTATGATAAATCGTGTATTATTTCTGCTTTTTGCTTTACTCTCTATAAATGCATTTGCTCAACTTACCGTTAGAAATGCGTCTTATATTTTTGTTGACGGTTCTGGTTTTACAGATACTGTTGGAGTTGCTCCTCTTTTTGTTACAGACAATGTAAACTTAACTGAAGCTAATAGTCGTATTTATCTAAGAAACGAAGCACAACTAATCCAAGGCTCAGGTACAACAGGAAATTCAGGATTAGGAGTACTTAGTATTCAGCAAACTGGAACAGCTAACACTTATGCTTACAACTATTGGTGTTCTCCTATCGGAAATCACTCTGCTACATCTGGCAATGAAAGCTTCAGTGCCACATTAATAGATGACTCCACTGGTCTTATCACAAGTAATGATGCCGTTTTTATTGGTGGATACGATGGTACATCTTCACCTTTACAAATTCCTAGACGTTGGTTTTACTCTTTTGTTGTTTCCGATGAATATGCTGAATGGATTGATTTAGATGAAAACTCATCCATAGCACCTGGATTAGGATTTACTATGAAAGGTATTGAAGCTGGTGGACAACTTTATGATTTTAGAGGCAAGCCTAATAATGGAACAATAACCAACAGCATTGCTGCAGACCAATTTACCTTAATTGGTAACCCATATCCCTCAGCAATAGATGCTTTAGCCTTTATCCATGATGTAGACAACACAAACATTGATGTTGCTACTGCTCCATTTATACCAACCACAACTGGTGTTTTGTATTATTGGGAGCAACAACCTACAGATCACTTTACGGCAAATTATATTGGTGGCTATGCAACTTATACCATTTCATCTGGTGGTGTTGAATCTTTTACTCCAGCTACATTTTTTGCTTATGACTCGGCAGGAAATGAAATCCCATTACCTCCACCAGGAGCTACTGGAAGTAAAACTGCACAGCGTTATATTCCCGTTGGACAGGGATTTATGGTTGAAGGAAGTCCAAGCACAACTACGGGCTCGCTTGTATATATGAAAAATTCGCATCGTGTATTTGAAAAAGAATCTAGTGGAAATAGCTATTTCTTTAGAACTGATGGCACCACTGATTCAAATGTATCATCTGAAGACACCGTAGAATTTAACGAATATGGTTTAAATATTGTTCCAAATGATTTTAAACGATTTCGACTAAACATTCTTTTTAATCAAGATTTCACAAGACAATTGTTGCATAATTTTCATGATACTGCAAGCGACGGATTTGATTATGGTTTAGAAGCTCCAACATCAGATGATTCTAATACTGATGCCTCATGGCTTAGAGATAATGAAACATATAATATTCAGGCACTAAATTTTGATATAGAAAAAAGAATCCCAATACGCATAAAAGTTGAAAACCAACAGCCTTTGAAATTTAGTGTTTTTGATGTACAAAATTTCGACTCATCACAACCTATTTTTCTACATGATATTGAAGCGGATTTGTATATCAATTTGAGAAACCAAAATTACAGTATCAATATTCCTGCTGGTGTTTATGATGATCGTTTTGAAATCACTTTCGAATCTGAAGTCTTAAATACTGAAACTATCATAAATCGAGATTTAGAAATTTTCCAAAACACTACAACAGCAGAATTAACCATTCTAAACCCAAATGGAATTGACTTACAATCCATTTCTTTATTTGATAGTACTGGAAAGCGTGTTCTTGATGCTAATGATCTTAGTGTTCTGAATGAGTATCGCTATTCAACAAAAGATTTCAGTGATGGAGTATATATAGCTACAATTACTACTAATCGTAAACAAACAATTTCAAAAAAGGTAATTATCAAAAACTAATTTAATCTTAGTTCAATTTTATTATTTTTGGGGCAAAGACTAATTTATGATATCCCCAGAAGATTACATGTTGCCTTGTCTTAACAAAAAAATTTTTGGATTAGATTGTATGGGTTGTGGAATGCAACGATCCCTAGCTTTAATTCTCAATGGCGATTTTGTTGCAGCTTTTTACATGTATCCCGCAATCTATAGCCTAATCGCTTTATTAGGGGTTATCTTTATAAATTACTTTAAAAAATTTAAACATGCTTATAAAATTATCGTTATTTTGGCAGTCATAAACGTCATTTTAATACTAGGTAATTTCATTTACAAAACCTTTATCAACTAAAACACATCACATGGAACAAAATCAAACTCAAGAACAACTACAAAATTCAACGCTCATTTTAATATTAGGTATTCTATCTATAGTGACCTGCTGCTGTTATGGAGTCGTTGGTTTAGTTTTAGGTATCGTAACATTAATACTTGCAAAAAAAGCTACAGCAATTTATGCGGAGAATCCTGATTTATATTTAGGATTTCAAAATGTAAAAATTGGTAGAATCCTAGCTATTATAGGTCTAGTATTAAGCGCATTATATATGCTTTTTACTATTTGGGCAATTATGACATTTGGTTGGGAAGCCATGCAAGACCAAGAATTAATGCAAGAAAAAATGCGTGAAATGATGGGACAATAAAAACCAAATAATTCTTCATAAATAAAAAAACCTCAATATTTATTGAGGTTTTTTTATTTATACAACTTTAAAGTTTTTACACTTCAAATTGTTTTAAGGTCTTAATAATTATAGACACACAATCTAATAACTGCTCTTCGTCCATTACCAATGGTGGAGCGAAACGTATAATATTTCCGTGAGTTGGCTTTGCTAATAATCCATTATCACGTAATGCTAAACAAATATTCCATGCAGTATCGCTATCCTCGTCATCATTAATTACGATAGCATTGAGTAATCCTTTACCTCTAACAAGATTTACTATAGAACTAGTCTCAATATATTTGTTTAATTCACTTCTGAATAACACACCTAACTGATGAGCATTTTCAGCCAATTCTTCATCTCTAACCACTTCTAAAGCAGCAATAGCAACAGCTGCAGCAATTGGGTTTCCTCCAAACGTACTCCCATGATTTCCAGGTTTAATGACATTCATAATTGCATCATCGGCTAGCACAGCACTTACAGGATAAGCGCCTCCAGATAATGCTTTTCCAAGAATTAAAATATCTGGCTTTATATTTTCGTGATTTACAGCTAATAATTTTCCTGTTCTAGCAATACCAGTTTGAACTTCATCTGCAATAAACAACACATTATACTTTTCACACAATGCTTTAGCTTTAGCAAGATACCCTTCACTAGGCACATAAACCCCAGCCTCACCTTGAATAGGTTCAACTAAGAACCCAGCAATATTCTTATTATTAACTAAAGCTGCTTCTAACGCCTGAAGATTATCATATTCAATTTTGATAAATCCATCAGTATAAGGTCCAAAATTTTCCCTAGCCACAGGATCATTACTAAACGAAATTATTGTTGTTGTTCGTCCGTGAAAATTATTCTCACATACGATAATTTCAGCTTCATTTTCATTAATACCTTTGACTTCATAAGCCCATTTTCTACAGAGTTTTAAAGCTGTCTCAACAGCTTCAGCTCCTGTGTTCATTGGTAATAATTTGTCAAAATGAAAATACTCAGAAGCGAATTTCTCATATTTCCCAAGCATATCGTTATAAAATGCTCGTGATGTTAATGTCAAAGTTTGAGCTTGTTGTGTCATTGCATTGACAATTTTGGGGTGACAATGTCCTTGATTAACTGCCGAGTATGCAGATAGAAAATCGTAATACTTTTTTCCTTCTACATCCCAAACATACACACCTTCTCCTCTACTCAATACTACTGGTAACGGATGGTAATTATGTGCACCATACTTGTTTTCTAAATCGATCGCTTGTTGCGAAGTTAATTGGTCTAAAACTGCCATTTTAAAAATAATTTAATAAATGAATATACTATCCATTCCTTATCTACCTTTATCCTTTCGAAGATTACGAAAATTCAGCGTGGGAAAGAAATCATCCCTAGAGACTTGCAAAATAATGATTTTAAATTGTGAATTAAAATCTTATTCTGAAATTTTTCCAGATAACGATGATACTTGTAGTTCAAGACGTTTCATTTCTCTTAAGATGGCATTCTTGTCCATTTGCATCCAAGCAAAGACTTTTAACATGCTAACTCCTATTAAAAAGACCAAACTGCCCAACCCCCATTTCAATAACTCCTTTTGCTCGGTAGCATCAAAAAAGTTGATGACGCAATAAATAAATAATCCAAAGAATATTAATGTCATAATATTCATTAAAATGATAATCCATTTATTTTTCCCAGTAAATAGACCTCCTAACATTCCTAGAACACTCTGTTCTTCTAATTCATCATAAAACTTTGCTTCTTCCTGAGACAATGTCTCTTTTATCAATTGATCGATATCTTCCATATTTGTTTTCATATTTTTATGTATTACAGTTTCTATATTTCAGGAAACTTGATTTTTATTTACTTTTATTTTTTAATATTAATTTAAGCTTTTCTCTTGCATGAAATAATCTTGACTTTGTAGTTCCTACAGAAATTTCAAGCATTTTACTAATCTCTTTAAGTGAGTATTCTTGTGTATAAAACAACCTAACTACAAGTTGTTGATGCTCGGGCAAACCCTGTATCGCTTTCAAAAGTGCTTCTTTTAACTGCGAATTATCTTGAATGTTATCGTCAACAACAATATCCTGTTCTTGCTTTAACTCATTTTCCTTTAAACGCTGTCTGCGTTGTTTACGTAGCGCATCCATAGATTTTGAATACACAATTCGCAATGCCCAAGACCTGAAACTTGATGGTTTTTCTAAAGCATGTAACTTTTCAATGATTATTCTCCAACTTTCCTGCGCTATATCTTTAGATAAATCGACATCTTTAACCAACCAATAGGCTTTTTTACAAAATTCTAAATGCCATCGCTCTACAAGAGACGTAAGAGCTTTTTTATCTCCATTTTGAAAAGCTTGAATCAATTTAACATCAATATGTTGCTGGTTAGTGTTCAATTAAGCATGTTTATTTTAAAATATTGTCGTTTGTACGCTCCTCTCAAAACCCCAACCCACATACTGTATTTACGGCTTTTCTTATGGACAGTAAATTGATTCTCAACTACATCAAAAGCATCTTCAATCAATGCATCATGCAACCATCTAATAATGAATACCCAAAGAAGTGTCGCTTTTAAAGTTGTCGTAATCATATTGATTTCATGCACAATTTCGGTAGTGCTCTCAGAAGCTCTTCTAATGCATAATTGGTGTATCCCTTCAAATCCATCAGGTTTTGAAAACTGAAACCTAATATGTTGTCCTTCTACAAATTCTATTATAGTGTAACGAACACGTCCATGACCTCCTTTACTACCTATATGCAATCCCATTTTAAATCGCATAGCCGGCCAGTTGTCTTTTGGCCATATCTTATCTTCAGAAGTTGCTAAAGTTTGAAATAATTGTGACACCTCTGATAATGGCTGAGGAATTAATCGCTTATGAACATTAATAACTTTCATCGAGAGATATGTATTTGCTATTGGTTATATGATTAATGCATTATACTCTAAAGACGATGAAGAAAGCAAAAGGTTCATTTTATTTTGAAATTTTTAAAGATAATTCTATTTCCTCATAGTTTATTTATTACGATTATTATTTTTGCAGCATGGCAAGACGAAAAAATAAGAGACAAATTTTCGAGAACATAGAGGTTATTGATGCTGGTGCTAAAGGAAAAACTGTGGCTAAAGCTCCTGATGGACGCATAATTTTTTTACCAAACGCCGTGCCTGGTGATATCGTAGATGTACAAACTTTCAAAAAACGCAAAGCTTATTTTGAAGGGAAAGCTATAAAGTTCCATAATTTATCAAATAAGCGTACTACTCCAAAATGTGAGCATTTTGGCGTTTGTGGTGGCTGCAAGTGGCAGGATATGGGTTATAAATTTCAGTTAGAATACAAACAAAAGGAAGTCACTAATAATTTGGTTCGCCTTGGCCATTTAGAACTGCCTGAAGTTACTCCTATTCTTGGTTCTGCAGAACAGTACTTCTATCGGAACAAAATGGAATTTTCGTTTAGCGATAGCCGATGGCTAACCCTAGAGGAAATTCAATCTGATGAAGATTTAGGCGATAAAAACGCTTTAGGGTTTCATATACCAGGTATGTGGGATAAGATTCTAAATGTTAACAAATGTTGGTTGCAAGAAGCCCCTTCTAATGCTATTAGGAATGCAGTCAGAGACTTTTCAGTAGAACATGGTTTAGAATTTTTCAATACAAGAAATCAAACTGGTTTACTTCGTACAATGATGATTCGCACCTCTTCAACTGGAGATTTAATGGTGCTTATCCAGTTTTTTAAAGAGGATAAGGAGAAACGAGAATTATTACTTGACTTTATCGCGAGCACATTTCCGCAGATTACATCATTACAATATGTAATTAATACAAAAGCTAATGATACCATTTATGATCAGGACGTCATTTGTTATAAGGGTAAGGATCATATTTTTGAAGAGATGGAAGGTTTGCGTTTCAAGATTAATGCAAAATCGTTCTACCAAACTAATTCTGCTCAAGCATACGAATTATATAAAATCACACGTGATTTTGCTAATTTAAAAGGTGATGAATTGGTTTATGATCTATACACAGGCACTGGAACTATTGCTCAATTTATAGCAAAAAAAGCTAAACATGTAGTGGGCGTTGAAGCTGTTCCCGATGCCATAATCGCTGCAAAAGAGAATGCACAATTAAACGAGATTCATAACGTTGACTTTTATGTTGGCGATATGAAAAATGTGTTTAACACCCAATTTATTACAGAAAATGGACAACCTGATGTCATAATAACCGACCCTCCTCGTGATGGCATGCATAAAGACGTTGTTAATCAAATATTAAATATTGCGCCAAAAAAAATAGTTTACGTAAGTTGTAACAGTGCAACACAAGCAAGGGATTTAGCACTAATGAAAGACCTTTATAAGATTACTAAAACTCAAGCTGTAGATATGTTTCCACAAACACATCATGTCGAAAATGTTGTACTTTTAGAAAAACGATAATTAAAGCGATTAACTTGAAACGAATAATAATATTTTTCAGCCTAGCCTCACTAATTACACTTATTACTTGGAGTTGTGAGCGTGACGATATATGTGCTGAAACTACAGCAACAACACCTCAATTAATTATTAGGTTTTATGACATCAATGACCAAGATGAAACTAAGCAAGTACGACAATTAGAAATAAAAGGCCTTCAAGATGATGGAACTCCAATTGAAGGCGAACCAATTCTAAATAGAACAAATACAGATTCTATTGTATTACCATTGCGATTTCAAATGGAAGAGGAAACTACTACTCGTTTTCAACTAGAAAAAGATGCCGATTTTAACAATGATGATCCAGAAACAGAATCTAATATTGATATCATTTCTGTCACATACACACCAGAGTTTGTATATGTCTCAAGAGCTTGTGGCAACAAAAGTATTTTTAACTTCGGTACCACAGGTGGAATAACAAGAATAACAGATACTGACAATTGGATTGTAAATACCGAAATTTTAACTGAAACTATAGATAATGAAAACGAAGCACACATTATTATTTATCATTAGCATGATAATTGTGATGTTGCTTCCAATGACATCGCAATCTCAAGAAAACAACGAAACTTCATCAGACACACTTGTCTACAAGCAAAAATATGGCATTAGATTAGGTGCTGACATTGGTAAACTTATAAGGATGGCTGTAGATGAAGATTATACTGGATTTGAAATTATTGGAGATTATAGGCTTACTAAAAAATTATATCTCGCTGGTGAATTAGGAACTGAAGAACGACGCATAGCAAATGACTTCTTAGATATTACTGCAAAAGGAAGTTATTTTAAGGCTGGAATAGATTACAACACCTATACCAATTGGTTAGATATGCAAAATATGATTTATACTGGTTTTCGAATTGGCGTTAGCAGCTTTAGTCAAACCATAAACAGTTTTACAGTTTATAACACAAATCAATACTGGAATGAACCAGCTACTGAAACTCCTAATGAAGAGTTTAAAGGACTTTCTGGAATTTGGGCTGAACTTATAATTGGATTTAAAGCTGAACTCTTGCCCAACTTATATGGAGGTCTTAACGTGCAAATAAAATCGATGGTAAGCCAAGACCAACCTGTAGGTTATGAAAACTTATATGTACCTGGTTTTAATCGCACCTATGACAGTGGCCGTTTTGGCATTGGATTTGGATATACTGTATCATATTCGATTCCAATTTATAAAAAAGACAAAAAAGTTGTTATTGAAAACGAACAATAAAATAACGTAACGCCATGAAATTATTCTATTCAATTGTATTATTTATCCTCTTCCAAACTCAAACTCATGCCCAATATAAAAATGTATGGAAAGACGGAAAATTAACGTTCATAACAAAAACTGCTGTTGATAGTGAAGGTGATGAAAATGAAACCGATTATGATGCTGGAAACGATGATGTAGGTATTAATATAGAAATCATTGATTATGCAGATGAAAATGAAGCTTACCTCAGTAGCATTGAATATGCCTCTAGTATTGGATGTGAGGACATGCAAATAGAATTTAAATATAAAGGTGGAGCCTTCTTAGAAATACATCGAAGTTATTATTCGGTTTGTTACGATAACGAGGAAAAAGAATATATTATTAATGCAGTAATACAACGTGATGATATAGAAAAAATATATGATATTGCTTTTTATTGCTATACGATTTCCGTTGAGGAAGGCCTCGACGTTCTTAAATCAATTGAGTTTGTAGATTAAAAATCAATGACTTGCTCAAGTTTTTGAATTTGAAACAATTAATTTATAACTGACAAATATCATAGTAATTCTCTTAACTATTCAAGATTTTTATTAGACATTAATCAAATAAAGATCAATCATGAAAACGTATCAAATCCCCTATTTGTTTATCCTTCTTTTAATGTTTAACTGTGCTACAACATCGTCAGTCATTTTCGATTATGATATTGATGAAGACTTTAATCAGCATAATACATTTGTCATTTGCGAAGATGATTTAATTGCAAAAAACACCCGCTTCCCACAGCAAGACAATTCAAAAATAAGAGACTTGCTCTCAGAAGAAGTAACTTTAAAACTTGAATCATTCGGTTTACATGTAGACATGAATAATCCTGACTTACAGGCTGGTTTCAGGTTAGTCATAACAGAAGAAACAACTGATTTTCGTGATTGTACAGATGAAGGTGAATTTCTGTATTGGGAAAAATGCACTATAAAAACAATTAGCCACACCACCGAAACATTAATATTATATGTGTCAAACCTGAAAAAGAATCAAATCATTTGGCAAGCATCAATACCTTGTGACATGAATAAATCAAAATCTCGTTTAAAATCACATATTAATGAGCTTGTAAACACATTATATGAAACCTATCCAAATACGATTAAACCTATAGATTAGTCTTTCATATACTTACCCTTCTTACTGCCTTCATACATCACATATTTGACTAATCGAGATTCTAACTTAGCATTAAATAAGTGTATTTTTCGGGATGGACGCAACCCTACATGTTTTAAAGCATCCATATTAGAAGTAATAAACCACGCATCTGTTCCTGGATATCCTTGTTTTAAAGTATCACCAATCTCTTTGTAAAAGGTTTCCATATTAATATCTAGCCGTTCTCCATAAGGAGGATTAAATAACATATGTAATTTTTCTTGTCCCGCTTTCTGAGTCTTAAAAAAATCTTCATGTTGGATGGAAATAAAATCGTCTAAATGTGCATTCTTGATATTAGCTTTTGCTTTAGATACAGCGCTTGGCGATTTATCATATCCAATCATCTTATGATGAAAATCTCTGGTTTTTTTAAGCAATGATTCTTCAATCTTTTCAAATAAATCTACATCCCAATCTTCCCAACGTTCGAATGCAAACTCCTTTCGCATTAGATTTGGAGGAATATTGCAAGCAATCATAGCTGCTTCTACTAAAATAGTACCACTTCCACACATAGGGTCCATAAAATCCGATTGCCCATCCCAACCAGAGAGCATCACCAACCCTGCAGCTAAAACTTCATTGATAGGTGCAATATTTGTCGCTGTCTTATATCCTCGTTTATGCAACGATTCTCCAGAAGTATCTAAAGAAATCGTACATACTTGTCTGTCGATATGTACATTAATCTTTAAATCAGGAAATCTCAAATCAATATTTGGTCGTTGACCATCTGTTGCTCTAAATTTATCAACAATCGCATCTTTGGTTTTAAGAGCCACATACTTAGAATGTGTAAATACCTTGGAATGTACGGTTGCATCAATAGCAAGACTCCCTGTAGGTTTTATGTAGGTATTCCATGGCATTTTATAAACACGATCATACAAATCTTGTTCATTAACTACACGAAATGTTTTTATCGGTTTTAAGATTTTTATTGCAGTTCTCAAGCCCAAATTAGCCTTATACATAAAGCCTTTATCCCCAACAAAACTCACATTTCTTACTCCTTTCTTAACCTCCATTGCTCCTAACTGAATGAGTTCTCTTTCTAATAAATCTTCAAAACCATATAAGGTTTTTGCTACCATTTTATAATTATTCTCCATGTTGTACGACTAATAGGTTGCAAAAATAAAGTATTTTTGTGGCAACTAAACTATAATTCAACAAAGAGCTTATACCGAAGGAAAACGTATATGACTAAAGACACAACACAATGGTACACTTCATGGTTTGATACACCATTTTATCATATTTTGTATAAAGACAGAGATCACAATGAAGCACAGCTATTTATGGATAACCTCACCGAATATCTCAATATTCCAGAAGGTGGCAGTATCTTAGATTTGGCTTGTGGAAAAGGGAGACATTCTGTATATCTCAATAGTTTAGGTTATAATGTCACAGGAGTAGACCTCTCTGAAAACAGTATTGCGCATGCCAAGCAGTTTGAAAATGAAACCCTTCATTTTGATGTTCATGATATGTGCAAACCGTATTCGAAACAGTTTGATGCAGTATTTAACTTATTTACCAGCTTTGGCTATTTTGAAAATGAAGAAGCTAATCTTAAAACCATAAAAGCCATTAAATCTAATCTAAATACATATGGTTTTGGAGTCATTGATTTTATGAATAGTAATTTTGTAATAAATCATTTAGTTCCTGAAGACACCAAAACAGTCGAAGGTATTGAATTTCATTTAAAACGTTATCTCAAAGATGGATATATCATTAAAGATATTGCGTTTTCTATAGAAAATGAAGATTATCATTTTCAAGAGCGTGTTAAAGCTTTTACACTTGAAGATTTCAAAATACTTTTTGAAAAAGCTGGAGTATTTTTACTTGACGTTTTTGGCGACTATAAACTCAATAAATTTCACAAAGATACTTCAGAGCGATTAGTAATGATTATTAAATAACTAAATTGTTTAAACAGCAATTGTAATATATGAATTCGTACCTATTTCCCATTTTTGCAGTTATTATTGGTGTTATTATTGCACTTGTTGTTAAACAAAAACGCAATACATCTATAAAATTGCTGCTTTCATTTAGTGGTGCTTTTTTATTAGCCCTAACGCTTTTTGATTTGTTACCTGAAGTCTATGAACACCTCGAAGCAAAAACTACAGGTCTATTTATCATGTGTGGTATTTTGCTCCAAGTTATTTTAGAATTTTTTTCGAAAGGTGCTGAGCATGGTCATGTTCATATCCATAAAAGTGAAACTAATTTTCCGTGGTTACTCTTTTTAAGTTTATGCTTACATAGTTTTTTAGAAGGCTTTCCAATACATGAACATAATGATATGGTTTATGGAGTTTTAATACATAAAATTCCTATTGCGACTTTATTATCGGCATTTCTAATTCAATCTAGTTTTAGTAAAACTCAAATCATAAGTTTTTTAATTGTATTCGCCCTTATGACCCCTTTAGGCACTTATATTTCAAATGCAACGACAATACATCCAGACTATCTTAATCGAATTAATGCCATTGTAATTGGAATCTTTTTTCATATATCAACTACCATTTTATTTGAAACTGGAGAAGGTCATAAATTTAACTTATCCAAACTATTAGCCATCATACTTGGTGTAGGAATCGCATTTTTTATCTGATATGTTTTCAAAAGAAGAGAGTCGGCAACTCCGACAAGAATTCTGGACAAGTTTTGGAAAGTCATTTCCAAGAAAATGGATCCTTTACAACACCAAAATTAAAGGGTTTTCGTTTAAATTTCATTTTGACACTAAAATAGCATTAGTTGCTTTAGATTTAGAAGATGACTTAGAAAATAGAATCAAATATTGGGAAAAATTACAATCATTGGAGACTATTCTTAAAGAGGACTACCTATCAGAAGTAATTTATGAAGAAGAATATTATCTAGGTAACGGCAAAGAGATTTCAAGAATCTATTTACTTTTAGATAAAAAAGCATCCATTCATAACAAAAATACGTGGCAGGATGTGATGATATTTTTCAATGAAACTATGCACCAATTTGAAGCCTTTTTTGAAGAATATAGAGATATTTTAGACGCTTAACTATTTTTTGTAACATTTATAGGCTATAACAGACTAATACAATATAAGTATTTTAGCATGAATGGAAGTTTAAGTCAATTTAAGGCCACTCAAAGAAGAAGAGCCGATCGTCAAGAGAAAAATAACGGAAAATTCAATAAAAAGAATCTCAATTACAAAGATACTCTCATCAAACCTGAATATAACTTCCCTACATTAGACAGCAATGAATTGGAAGATCTTAAAATCAATATTAGAACTAAATTAAGAACCAAAAAAAGGAGAGATTTCATTGTTGTTTTGTCAACTTCTATTGTTTTAGCAACTCTTATCTATTTTTTTGTACTAAAAAAATAAGTTCAATCACATTTATCTACACTTTGCTTTAGCTTTTTAATCGCATGTTTTAAATTAATTTCTGTATCATAAAGCATCTCATAATAAGCGTTCTTTGTGAATACTTTACTTATGGCTTCGGTATAATGTAGTGGTAATAGACCTATCGACTTATAATTGGACTCTTCTTGATCATGGAAATAGTTAGAATATTTATAATATAAGACACCTTTATAAAGTTTATACTCAAAATTATAACTAATCATACCTATATAGTCGTTAGAATCATTAATGCGATATGGAAATTGCCATTGGCCTTTGATATAAGATGCTGATGAATAATCTGAAACCAACTTGGTCTCTTCAATTCCATATAGCATCAAGTCATCTATTAGGCATTGAAATACTTCTGCATCGTTCTTTGATGATTGTATAGACATAGAACCCATAGATTCTAAATTTCCGTTAACATCTGCTGAAAGGGTAACATTGTTAAGGAAATCACGTTCAGAATATTTATTAACTTCAGTAATATCAACTCTTGGGTCAACGATATAATACTTGTTTTTATAGCCAATCATACCGAAAGAAAAGTATTTAAACTTGGAATGATTTACAGTTCCGAAAACTCTTACGACACCTAATTCTTTATCAAATCGATTATAATCATCTAACAGCTCATACTCGACAGTATCAAAATTTAATTTAAAGGTTTGTGTTTTTGTGACCATTAGTGAAAATTTGGTCATAAAATCATTTTCTACAGTCGATTTATAATTTTCAGGTAACTCGAGATAAACTTGTTTCTCTTCCTCTTTTGTCCATTCTGAGGCATACATTTTTTTTAGATTTAACCATACTGCATCTTCAGGAATAATTAAAGACTTAAACAATGTTGCATCATTGGTTTCTACAGATTTCAGTATTGCATTACCTAAAGCCACATAGGGCTTCTCTTGAGTTAAGCCTGCATATGAGACAAATGAAATTACCGTAAAAAGCAGGAAAGATTTAAAGTTCATATCTAAATCACAAAGTAATAAATCATAAAAAAATGACATATTGCGCCTCCCAAAACGAAGAGATGCCATATGACATGATTGAACGGAATTTTTTCAATTGCATAAAAAATAATACCTATAGTATAGAATGCACCACCAGCAAATAGCAGATACAATCCATTAGTATTCATCCTTTCAGCTAAGGTAGAAAAATCAAAAACAATTAACCAGCCCATAATTAGGTATAGCAATGTAGAAAATATTTCAAATTTCCCTGTAAAAAATAGTTTAAGGACAACTCCAAATGCCGCAATTCCCCAAACTACCCAAAACAAGGTCCAACCCAAACTATCTGGGAGCATAATGAGTAATACTGGTGTATAGGTACCAGCAATGAGCAAATAAATACTTATATGATCTACAATTCTAAAATAATGCTTTCGCTTCTCCCCAGAAACAGCATGATAACATGTAGACGCTAAGAATAAAATGATAATTGACATTCCATAAATTACAACACTAAATAAGGCATACGGAATGTCCTTTTGCAAGAACATAATTAAAAGAGCCAGACCAACAACACCAAGAGCAACTCCTATTCCATGACTCCAGGCATTTAAACGTTCTTCTAATACAGATTGAATACGCATTAATTTTTGGTATCTACAGTTGCTTTATTTTTTAACCATTTGTCGGATAGATCATAATAATCAAATTCTACTGCAGGTTCCTGTCGAATCAATTGTCTATTTTGAAAAGCACGTTCTAAAATATCTTCGATTAGAAAATCTTCTTTAACATCGATAGGATTAAATTCGCGCTTAAGCGAAATATCAAAAAGATTGGCCGTACTATTAAACCAAAATGCTCTCCAACCATTACGCAATTCTTTAATAAGCTGAAATGTAGTTTTACCCGTTTGACGATGAATGAGTTTGACAAGAATCTGACCTTCTGTTTTTGTCAATTTTTTTAGTTCAGCCGAAAATTCGTCTTCAATATACTTTTGAATTTTCTTTGCATATTTTTTCTTTTTACGCTTGCTTTCTAAAGTAGCTAAACGTTCATTTAAACTAGTTAAACGTTCTGCTGCTAGTTTTGCATAAGGGTAGACTTTTAGTGTTTTTCGCTTAAGTATTAAATATTTTACCCGCTCTTCTCTACTTGAAAATTTCAGTTTATTGAGAAGCAAAACTTCATTTAAATCAATAGCAGTTTTTGGTATAGAGTCCCCTTCAACATAAATATATTGCACATGAGTAGTGTCTTGTTCTACAGGTTCTTTCTGAGCAAAAGCCAACATTGGTAAACATAGTATGAGATATATAATTGATTTCATATTTAGGATATATCCAAAATCATTCCAATAACACAGTTACTAAAATTCAAAATTAAGTATTTACTACTTTTAAAACCTTTATTTCGTGTTAATATTATCATTAGATTTCAATTTGAAAAATAAAAACCCACAAAGCATATCGTTTGTGGGTTTTCAAATAGAAAATACTATGCTTACAATTTCTGTCGATTATCATCAGACTGTGTATCAATCAACTTATTGTATGGATCTACTCCAACTTCGGTTGGCTTTTCATCAACAATAATAGAAATTGAATTATTTATCTCCGTAATTTTATGTTTTTTTAGATACAGTATACGTTCTTTTTTATCTCCATCATTATCGTCTTCTGTAAAAATCCCAATATCAATATAATCCTCCAATTTTACTGATAATATTGGCTTCTTTTTTCCTTCAGCTAAATAGGAAATAGAATCTCTTCCGTCTTCCGAATAGTAACGCTTTCCTTTTTCATCATTTCGATATTTACTCACATTAAATTTAATATCTACTTTATACTTACCATTATCCATTTCAGTATAAGAAGCGTCTTCTATACGATTATCATACAAGGTTATGGTTTCAAACATATCTTTTATCACATATTGCAAACTATCTGGGGTTACTGCTTTGATATGATTAACCATATCAATTGACGTAGTGTAAGGAGGCTCTTGAAATTTCACTTTTTCAACATAGGTTTTCAAAGCATTATTAAGAACTTCTTCTCCAATATAATCGCTCAAAGCATATAATACTAATGATCCTTTTTGATAGCGGATGTAACCTTGCCCATCATTATACATGAGCGCATTTTCACGCTTATTTTCAAAGGTTCTTGCTGTTAGATAATCATCTAAAGCTTTCTTCAAAAATTTGCGCATTTGAGACTTACCCAATTCTTTTTCAAGAACTTTAAGAGATACATATTCTGATAAACTTTCTGACAACATCGTAGCTCCTAATACATCTGCTCCAATAACCTGATGCGCCCACCATTGATGTGCGACTTCATGTACTGTAACAGCGTAGGTGTAATCTACACCACCTTCAGAACTATCATCAACATCGGCAATAAATCCGGCATCACCTGCAAAAGGAATCGTATTAGGAAAAGACTGTGCAAAGCTACCGCTAGGGAACTCAACAATACGCAATTGCTTATGTTGATACGGACTGAAATTCTCGCTATTATAATCTAATGAGGCTTTCATCCCAGCCATCATACGATCGAGGTTATATTCGTGCCCCTTATGATGGTAAATTTCTAAGTTAACGTCATTCCATTTATCTCTCTTAACTTCATATTCAGCAGAATTATAAGCATAGAAATTTAAAATCTTACTATCCATCTTATAGTGAAAATAACGTCTTCCATCTTCTACCCATTCTTTTTGTAGATACCCAGGAGCAATCGCAATTTGATCTTCACTAGTACTTACAGTTGTTTCAAAATCGATCCAATCACTATCTTTAGAAATATACGTATTTCCCAACGCTGAAGAATCTGATGGATGCGGTCTTAGTTCATTGGGAGGTAAATCGTATTTCTTACGCGTCTTATTATCCCTGAGTTCTCTACCTGGACTATAGCCTAAACTTGGAAATAATTGCATGTTATTGATAAAAGTTCCATTCTCTCGAATTGGAGAATTTCTAGTCAGTAAAGTATTAGGCTCATTTTTAACTGTAAACTTCAAAATTAATGAGTCTCCAGGCAACAAAGGTGCTTTCAGCTTATAAATATCAAATTCATATAAGGTATCCTCTAACACTAAAGCATTAGCCTTATCAAACACAAATGTACTTATGTAATCGTTATGATTGAGAAATAGACTATCAATAGCTTGGTTTGTTTTATTCACCATAAGATACTCACCTGAAGCCTCAAAATCCCTAGACTTTGGAAATAAATTAACATCAGCTTTAACAGCTACAATTCTAGGTTGTAACGCGTCTTCATATTTTTTATAAGTTTTCTCCCAATCAACACGTAATTTTTCGCGTTCTTTAGAAGAATATGCCTCATTTTCAATATTAGTTTCATGGAAAATTCTGAAACCCAAGGTTAGAAAAGCAATAAGTAAAACAGTACTTGTAACAATTACAGGCATTTTAAATCGAGATTTTGCGATTGACAAACGTTCCTTGAACGAATGCGGTAAACCTCGCACCCAAAACAATCCAGCAAGAACCATTAATATTAATCCAGCAAGAACCCAATAAAGTTTGTAAAGCACATAGCGCCCTAAAGAATCCCCATAACCATTCATGTCATTATAACCAAATCCAGGTCCTTCATTATATTTAAATAAATCTTGTTCAACACCTGCAAGGCTTAAAAATGGGATTCCTATCCAAATAACAAGTAATACAAATAATCCTAAGTACGGATTTCTGATAAGCGTATGCAAGCATAAAGCTAAAAACGCCCAAACCATATAATTTAATAAACGAAGTCCAAATAATTCCTTGATATACAATCCAAGTTCAATATCATAATAGCCTTTATATAATTGAAACAATATTCCAGCAAACATTGCGACTAAAAGCAATAATATTTGCATTTTAATTATTGCAATAAATTTTGACAAAAACAAGGTCCAATTTGGGATTGGAGTTGCATCTTCGATTTCATTCATTCGTCTTATCTTGCTCCTATTAACTAGCAATCCTGCATATAAAAAGGTGCAAATATTAATTGAAAAAGCAAAAGCGGTTGCACCTCTTAGCATTTTCCATGTCATCGGATAAGTACGTGTACCGAAAGGGTTACCGACATCGGCTATAATAATTAAAACGAAAATGAGTCCAAATAAAACAATGGCATAGAATGGAATATTTTTATAGATATAATTAAACTCTACATTAGAAATCTTCCATGAGGTTTTTAAATTTTGAAGAAACGAATAATCAAAATTAACTTTTGGCAGATTAATTCTGGTTATACCTCCAAAATTACTTTTTGTAACACGCTCTCCTTGCTTCTTTTTAAACCAAGAAAATGAAATTGCGTTTTGACTAAAAGAGAAAAACTTATAGACAAAACCAAAAATCAAACTCGCTACTCCTAGCCAGATCATACGATTATATAAAATCAACTCTTTAATTGGAATATGAAATTCATTCTGTTCAGAAATAGTCCAATATCTTGTATAATACTGAGTAGCTGCAGCACCATAAGGATCAACAAGAGCAGCTAAATAGCGATGTTCTGGATCTGATAAAAAACTTTCGGTTAAGCCTTGGACAAACAATAATATCAAGACAGTTATAAACCCTGCTGCGATACTTCTTGTAAAAGTCACAACGGCAAATACGATAGCTCCAAACAATAAAATATTAGGCAAAATAAATAACCAATATGCATCAAAATAGGATTTAAAATCAAATGAAGTAACCAAATCTGAATTAGTTCCAGGCATTCTAAATCCGATAAACATTCCAATGCCGATTGCTAAAACAATACACGTCACAATCACGATTGAACTAAAGAACTTCGCAAATAGATAATTAGCTTTTGTAAATGGATACGAATATAAAATGGTATGCATTTCACTCTTATAATCGCGATACACAGACACTCCTATAATTGATGGGAATAAGAAAAAAATTAAGATGGTTAAACCATTAAACAAATTACTAATTCCAAATGGTGAATTCACAATCCGAGATGAGCCTGTTGTAGCCGTAATACTATCAAATATACCAGCCGAAGTCGCAGCCATAAACAATGCCAATGCAAAGAAAATGGACATATAAATATAGAAAGCTGGTTTCTTAAACCAATGCTTCAATTCATGAAAAAATATAGTAGAAAACATAATGTACTTTTAAATGTGATTAGAGAATTAAATTAGCTTAATACAGGCTCATCCTGTTTTAAAGCTATAAAGTACACGTCATCCAATTGAGGTTCAACCTGAGTAAAATCTGAATCAGGCAACTCATCAGAAAAGACTCTAATATTTAACGAATTATCCTCATTATAATTTGAAGACAAGATGTTATATGTAACCTCATTAGCTTCTAAATCATCTCTATCAATAACCTTAGACCAAATCTTTCCTTTCAATTCTTCTCTAGCTTTTGATGGTGTAGAATGCTTTAAAATTCGTCCTCCATTCAATATGGCCATTTCGTTACACAATTCTTTGACATCTTCAACGATATGTGTCGAAAAAATCACAGTACAGTTGGTTCCAACTTCACGAAGCACATTTAAAAAACGGTGACGTTCTGCTGGATCTAATCCAGCTGTTGGCTCATCAACAATAATAAGTTTTGGGTTATTTAGAAGTAATTGTGCAATTCCAAAACGTTGTTTCATACCACCAGAATATCCAGCAACATGCTTCTTTCTAACATCATATAAATTAGTAATCTCCAATACTTCTTTAACCAAAGCTTGTCTATCAGATTTTGAACTTACACCTTTAAGCGTTGCGAAGTAATCTAATAGTGCTTCAGCTGACATCTTAGGATATACACCAAATGATTGTGGCAAATACCCCAAAATTTTTCTAAGCGCCATTTTATCTTCTAAAATATTGATATCTCCAAAGGTTATACTGCCAGAGTCTGGGCTTTGCAAAGTGGCTATGGTTCTCATAAGAGACGATTTTCCTGCACCATTTGGACCAAGTAATCCAAACATTCCTGTCCCTATTTCAAGACTTAAATTATCGATGGCTTTTACACCATTTTTATACGTTTTTGTTAAACCATTAATGACTAGCTTCATTATATATTAATTTAGATGATTAGGTTATTGTGGGTATTAGTGTAAAAATACTGCATTTTGTTACAAATTTTAGCGTGGTAAGATTTTAATACTGAAGAAATCCTTTTATTTTTACGGAAATTGAAACAATACATCTCTATGGCAAAAAAAAGTATACTTAATAAAAAATCATTAGATTTTCTTGAAAAATATCTAAACAACGCCGCTCCAACTGGTTATGAATGGAATGGGCAAAAAGTATGGATGGACTACCTAAAACCTTATGTTGATGAATTCATTACTGACACTTATGGAACAGCTGTTGGAGTCATTAATCCTAAAGCAAAATACAAAGTTGTAATCGAAGGACATGCTGATGAAATCTCTTGGTATGTTAATTATATTTCGGATAATGGATTAATTTATGTTATAAGAAATGGCGGAAGTGATCATCAAATTGCACCAAGTAAAATTGTAGATATTCACACAAAAAAAGGTATTATAAAAGGCGTTTTTGGATGGCCAGCTATTCACACTAGAAATAGAGCTAAAGAAGAGTCACCAAAACCAAATAACATATTTATAGATTGTGGTTGCTCTAATAAAGAAGAGGTTGAAAAGTTAGGGATTCATGTAGGCTGTGTCATAACTTATCCAGATACGTTTCATATTCTAAATAAGGATAAGTTTGTCTGTCGTGCTTTAGATAATAGAATGGGTGGATTTATGATTGCAGAAGTAGCACGTTTACTAAAAGAAAATAAAAAAACCTTACCGTTCGGATTATACGTCACCAACTCTGTACAAGAAGAAATTGGATTACGAGGTGCTCAGATGATTACAGAAACCATCAAACCTAATGTGGCCATTGTAACCGATGTTACCCATGATACAACTACACCAATGATCGACAAGAAAAAAGAAGGTCATTTAGAACTAGGAAAAGGTCCAGTGGTTGCCTATGCTCCTGCTGTACAACAAAAATTAAGAGATTTAATCACAGATACTGCGGAGTCTAAGAAAATTCCATTTCAAAGGTCTGCACTTTCTAGAGCCACTGGAACAGATACTGATGCCTTTGCTTACAGTAATGGAGGCGTTGCATCTGCTTTAATTTCATTACCACTGCGTTATATGCACACAACTGTGGAAATGGTACACCGTGAAGATGTGGAAAATGTAATTAGAATGATTTACGAAACATTACTCAAAATTAAGGATGGTGATACCTTTTCTTATTTTGATTAAATAATTTATTTATCTGTTCGAGAGCAATCAAAATTTATTTTAGATTTTGATTGTGCTCGGCATGATAAAATATAAAACAATGAAAGACCAAAAAGATGTATTCAGTATTCCTGAAAACGTGACCTATTTAAATATAGCTAGTCTCTCGCCTTCTTTTAAAGCTGTTGAACAAGCTGGTCTTGAGGCTGTACTTCAAAAAAGTAAGCCTTATACCATTCCAACATCAGATTTTTTTGATCCAGTAATAGAACTAAAATCTTTATTTGCAAAACTTATAGATACAGATGAATCTGAACGCATCGCAAGTATTCCTTCGGTATCGTATGGAATGGCTACAGTTGCTAACAATATAAAATTAAATTCAAGTGATGAAATTTTAGTTATAGAAGAACAGTTTCCAAGCAATATTTATGTTTGGAAGAAACTTGCTAAAAAATATAATGCTAAAATTATAACTATTGCTAGTCCAAACTTAACACATAATAATGGAAAGCAATGGAATAAACTTATTCTGGAGTCCATTAACTCGAATACTGCTATTGTTGCGTTAGGAAATATCCATTGGTCAAATGGCACCATTTTCAACTTAAAATCAATTAGAGAAAAATCTAGACAACACAATGCTTTACTCATTGTAGATGGTAGTCAAACGATTGGTGCCTATCCGTTTTCGATTAAAGACATTCAACCAGATGCATTAGTATGCGCAGGTTATAAATGGTTATTCGGTCCCTATGGCTGCGGCTACGCCTACTATGGTGATTTTTTTGATCATGGTGAGCCTATAGAAAACAATTGGGCAAATCGATTACACAGCGAAAAACTGTCAGATTTAACCAATTATCAGGACACATATAAACCCTTTGCCAACCGTTATACTGTTGGAGAAAGCGGAAGCTTTATATATGTCAAAATGCAAATAGAAGCCTTAAAACAAGTCATTGAGTGGACACCAAAAGCTATTCAAGACTATTGTCGTTCCATTTCAATTGAAGCTTCAGAAGAGCTTATGGCATTAGGATGTCTCATTGAGCACCCAGATTATAGAACACATCATTTGTTTGGCATAAAACTTCCGCAACAATTGAATATTAATGCTTTAAAAAGCGCACTCCTCAAAGCACATATATTTGTGTCATTTAGAGGTCAATACATTCGTGTTTCATGCCATTTATTTAATACAAAAGCCGACTTTAATGCTTTAGTGAAGTGTATAAAGTCAGTATTATAATGTTTAGTCATGGAGGAATATATTGACATTGTTGATGCAAATGGCCAACCAACAGGAATATCAGCACTTAAATCTGAAATTCACTCTAAAGGTCATTTACATAATACCGCTCATGTATGGTTTTATACTTCGGAAGGTTATATTCTATTGCAACAACGCGCAGCCACAAAGGTGATTTGCCCACTACTATGGGACGTCTCTGTTGCTGGTCATATTGATGCTGGTGAAACACCAGAACAAGCTGCTGTAAGAGAAGCAAAAGAAGAAATTGGTATAACTATTTCTGAGGCTCAACTAATCAAAATTGGAGTTTTTCCTTGCTTTCAATCCTATGACAATGGCATTATTGATAATGAATTTCACAATACATTCATCGCAGAAGTGAATGTAGCTATTATAGACCTAACTCCTCAAAAAGAAGAGGTAGAATCTTTAAAGTTTGTTGATATTACTGAATTTCAGCACCTCTTAAAATTTTCAGAAGAGAATATGCACTTTGTTCCAAGCAACAAAAGTTATTATGAATTTGTGTTGAATGCTATCAAATCAAAACTATCTTAATAATTTTCGTTATTTTTCATATATGATAAATTTACTCTTGTTAGCTGTAGCTCCTATTTTCATTATTATACTTTATGTTTATTTTAAAGATAAGTATGATAAAGAGCCAAAAGGACTATTATTAGCATGTTTTTTACTTGGAGCCATTGGTAGCATTATTATTACCACTATAATCTATGTTGGCTTTGATATTGTATTGCCCTTAAAAGATGAATTTAGTGTCCCACAACAATTCGTAAAAGCCTTTTTAGTTGTTGGCCTAACTGAAGAATTTAGTAAATATATTATTGTACGCTTTTTTGCACAGCCAAAAAAATCATTCGATGAACCCTTTGATGGCATCATGTATGCCGTAATGGTTTCTATGGGTTTTGCTGCTACAGAGAATGTACTTTATGTTTTAGAAGGTGGATATATCACTGGCATTCTTAGAGCCTTTACAGCAGTCCCTGCGCACGCAACCTTTGGTATTTTAATGGGTTATTATATGGGTAAAGCGAAATTTTCTAAAAATAGAATCAAGCTAAATCTTTTAGGACTCTTGCTTGCGATAATCTTCCACGGATTTTATGACTTTTTCTTATTTATAGATTTTATTCCAGGCATTTGGATTGGTGCTTTTGTTTCTCTAATTCTTGGCATTATTCTATCTCACAAAGCGATAAAGAAACATCAAGAAAACTCCAATTTCAAACCAGAAAACAACTTATAATTATTGTAATAATTTTTAATTATTTTGCAAGTAATTATGGTTTACGAAAACGTTATATTTCGTTACCTTTACACAAAATTTAAAACACGTTTCTATGAGTAAATCCTTCAAAGTAAATGTCAACTCATCATTTGATTTTGATATTACTGAAACAGAAATATCTCAACTAAATAGCATTCAAACTTCTGATTATAAATATCATATTCTACAAGAGAATACTTCCTATAAAACTGAAATTACTGATTCAGATTTTTACAAAAAAACATATGAAGTAAAAGTTAACAACAATATATATAAGACAAACATAAACAATACATTAGACTCATTAATAAAAGATATGGGATTTGAGGCTGGAAGCTCCAAAACGGTGAATAATGTAAAAGCTCCAATGCCTGGACTTATTCTAGAAGTTAACGTTGAAGAAGGTCAAGATATCAATGAAAATGACACCCTTTTAATCTTAGAAGCAATGAAAATGGAAAACGTTTTAACCTCCCCAAGAACTGGAGTTATAAAATCTATTTCAGTAGGAAAAGGCGATGCTGTTGAAAAAAACCAATTACTCATAGAATTTGAAGCCTAATACACTTTCATTTTCATAACAAGACTAACATTCATATGAAGAAAATATTAGTAGCAAATCGAGGAGAAATAGCTATTCGCGTAATGCGAACTGCAAAAAAAATGGGAATAAAAACTGTTGCAGTATACTCTTCCATAGATAGACACTCTCCACATGTAAAGTATGCAGATGAAGCTGTTCTCATTGGGGAGGCACCATCAAATCAATCCTATTTATTAGGTGACAAAATCATAGAGGTTGCCAAAAGTCTAAATGTAGATGGCATTCATCCAGGCTATGGGTTTTTAAGTGAAAATGCAGATTTCGCCGAACGTTGTGAGGCTAATAATATTATTTTTATTGGTCCGAAATCACATGCCATTCGGGTGATGGGAAGTAAATTAGCAGCCAAAGAAGCTGTAAAAGCATATGATATCCCAATGGTTCCTGGAACAGACAAAGCCATTACAGACATAGCTGAAGCGAAAACAATTGCCGCATCTATTGGCTTTCCTATTTTAATCAAGGCCTCAGCTGGAGGTGGTGGAAAAGGCATGCGTATAGTTGAAAAAGAATCAGAATTTGAATCTCAGATGGATCGAGCCATTAGCGAGGCTGTTAATGCCTTTGGAGACGGATCTGTATTTATTGAAAAATATGTGACTTCACCCAGACACATTGAAATTCAAGTTATGGCTGATACTCACGGCAATGTTATTCATTTGTTTGAACGTGAATGTAGTATTCAGCGTCGCCACCAAAAGGTAGTCGAAGAAGCACCTTCTAGTGTACTAACACCTGAGCGTCGTGCTGAAATGGGAGCAGCTGCTATAAGAGTAGCCAAAGCCTGTGATTATGTAGGCGCTGGAACTGTTGAGTTTTTACTTGATGATGAGCATAACTTCTATTTCTTAGAAATGAACACGCGATTACAAGTTGAGCATCCTGTTTCAGAAATCATAACAAACACCGATTTAGTTGAACTCCAAATTAGAGTAGCTCGTGGCGAAGTATTGCCATATTCACAAGAGAATATAAAAATTCATGGTCATGCTTTAGAATTACGTGTCTATGCCGAAGATCCATTAAATGACTTCCTGCCTAGCGTTGGAACTTTAGACACCTATAAATTACCTAAAGGTGATGGAATTAGAGTCGATAACGGATTTGAAGAAGGCATGGAAATCCCTATTTATTACGACCCAATGATCTCTAAATTAATCACTTATGGAAACACTAGAGACGAAGCCATATCATTAATGCTAAAAGCTATCGAAGAGTATCAAATTGAAGGCATACAAACTACACTCCCTTTTGGAACTTATGTATGTGAGCATGAGGCTTTCCAAAGCGGTAATTTTGACACACACTTTGTTAAGCGCTATTATTCTCCTGAAGCGTTAATTGATCAACAAAAAACTGAGGCAAAAATTGCAGCAATGATTGCTTTAAAACGTTATCTAGAAGAGCAAAAGTTATTACGTATTCCAAGTTAAATATGTAGACGCAATTAGGTTTCGACTGCGCTCAACCTGACAAAGCAATAACTTAAAAAATATCATATAAAGATTTCAAATTCTGTGATAAAATAAAACATATGGATTCAAAAATAAAAACCCTTAATGACAAACTTCAACTAGCCTATTTAGGTGGTGGACAAGCTAGAATTGACAAACAGCACCAAAAGAAAAAACTTACAGCAAGAGAACGTGTCATGTACTTTTTAGATGAAGGGTCATTTGAAGAAATTGGAGCTTTAGTAACACACCGTACTAAAGATTTCGGAATGGAACATCAGAAATTTTATGGCGATGGTGTAGTCACTGGTTACGGCACTGTAGACGGAAGACTTGTGTATATATTTGCGCAAGACTTTACAGTATTTGGAGGCTCTTTATCTGAAACCCATGCCGAGAAAATATGCAAAATAATGGATTTAGCTGTTAAGGTAGGAGCTCCTGTTATAGGTCTTAATGATTCTGGAGGTGCAAGAATTCAAGAGGGTGTACGCTCTTTAGGAGGTTATGCAGATATCTTTTATAGAAATGTACAGGCATCTGGAGTAATACCGCAAATTTCAGCGATCATGGGACCATGTGCTGGTGGCGCAGTATATTCTCCTGCGATGACTGATTTCACGATTATGGTTGAAGATACCAGCTATATGTTCGTTACAGGACCAAATGTAGTTAAAACAGTTACCAACGAAGAAGTTAGTAGTGAAGAATTAGGAGGTGCAAGTACACACTCAACCAAATCTGGCGTTGCGCACAAAACCTCTTCTAATGATGTGGAGTGTTTAGAAGATGTAAAATCACTTCTTAGCTATTTACCACAAAATAACACTGAAACTCCTGATCACTTACCTTACACATTGAGTGATGAAATTAGAGATAGTTTGTCGACTATTGTTCCTGATAATGCTAATAAACCCTACGACATGCACGAGGTTATTGAAGGTATTATTGATGAAGATACATTTTATGAAATTCATAAAGATCATGCAGAAAACATCATTGTTGGATTTGCGCGCTTAGGCGGACGAAGCATTGGTGTTATTGCAAATCAACCTATGTTTTTAGCTGGAGTACTTGATGTAAACAGTTCAAAGAAGGCAGCTCGTTTTGTTCGTTTTTGTGATTGTTTCAACATTCCATTATTAACATTAGAAGATGTTCCTGGCTTCCTGCCTGGGACCGATCAAGAATGGAATGGTATCATTGTTCATGGTGCAAAATTACTCTATGCATTTAGCGAAGCAACAGTGCCTAGAATTACTGTAATTACTCGGAAAGCTTATGGAGGCGCCTATGATGTGATGAATTCAAAGCATATTGGTAGTGATATGAATTTTGCTTGGCCAAGTGCAGAAATTGCAGTCATGGGAGCTAAAGGAGCTGCGGAAATTATCTTTAAAAAGGATATTAATGCTGCAGAAGATAAAGAAGCTAAGTGGAAAGAAAAAGAAGCTGAATACGCCGAACTCTTCGCAAATCCATATAGCGCAGCGGAACGTGGATTTATAGATGAAGTAATATTGCCAAAGCATACCAGACGAAAACTAATAAAAGCTTTTGCTATGTTAGAAGATAAACAGGTAGATAGACCAAAACGTAAGCATGGAAATATTCCGTTGTAATTAATCTGGAAATTTACTTTTATCTAAACCTGGAACTATACGCAAGGCATTTTTATAATATACCTTTTTAAGCACATCATCTGGTAAGTCTAGGCCATACATTGGCCAAAACGCATGGTATTTTTTATGGTACTTAAAATATTCATCGGCACTTTCTAAAACCCTGAAATAGGTGGGGAATTCATCTGGTTTCCAACTATCTTTTCCGAAGAGAATACGATCTTGATATTTAATAAAAAAAGCCTTTGCAAAACGTGGCTGTCGACCTAATTCTGCAATTATTGCTCCAATCCCAACATTCATATTTGGCATCTCATCAAGTAATTTACCAAGTTTATCTAAATCGTTAGCAAACCAGCCCATATGGGCATTAATAAATGTCGTATTGGGATTCGCTTTAAACATATTATGCTGTTCTTGGATAATTTGCTCCCAAGGCGCTGGATTATTTGGACCACGTTTACGACGCGGTCGTGTTTTTAATTCTAACCATCGCTCGTTGTCACCATCAAAATCATCCCAAAACGGTTTAGGATCTGCTGCATGAATTAATACTGGAATTCCTAATTCTCCGCAAGTTCTCCATATAGGATTTAACCTTGGATCATCAATCGCTAAACGTTTACCATCCACATCTTTATTACGCAAACCAAGACTTTTGTAAACTTTAAGTCCGCGAGCGCCATGCTTTACATCGGCTTTAAGTTGAGCTACCTTCTCTTCTATCCAGCCTTCTGCCCCTGCTCCTTCAAAATTAATATTGCAAAACACAACAAAACGGTTTGGAAAATTAGAGTCAATATTTGCCACAGATTTAATTAAATCATTTCCTGTACGGCCACTCAGATTAACCATAATAGCCATATTTAACGTGTCCATAGCAGCAACCACATCTGTTAAATCCTGAGTAGGCATTTGATATTGATGTCCGTGTACATCAATAAATGGGAACTTGGCTTTGTTAATAACCTGTCCCGGAACTACTAATGTTGATTTTGGATTATAATCCTCAAAAGACATGTCTTGAGAAAAGGAATTAAAAGACAAGCATAATGTAATAGTAGCAACAATGACGTATCTAATTTTCATAAAATTGGAATTATTAATTAAAGTTACACATCACCAACGGATTGTAGTAGTTATTTGGCAAGTGTTTAACAGAATAACTTAAAAAACGCGACCATAATAATTCAAGTCAACTATCTCACCTTTAGTAGTTCTATAGTCATTTCTAATGGTCCCTTCGAGTTCAAAACCATTCTTGAGAATTACAGCAACGCTTCCCTTGTTTCTTGTACTAGCACGACATAACAGTTTTATAAATTTATAGGTGTCTACAATATAATCGATAACCAAATTTGTTGCTTTTGTGGTCACTCCTTGACCTTCATGTTTAGAATCAATAAACGACCCTAATTCTGCTTTTGGAACATTCCAATCAATATTCTTAACATCTACCAAACCAACAAATGTATTGGTCCTAATATCTGTAATCATAAAAGGCAAATAGCTTTTCTCTTTGATACGCTTTTGAATTTCTTCACAATAGCTTATAGTATCTTCTAAGGTCAAAGTCTTAGATACGGTTCCAGCAAAAAAATCTTCTAATCTAGGTCTATTATAATCTATCAATTCAAAAAACATTTGCCCTTCATTTGGCTGTAAAAGTTGAATCTTATAATTATCAAAAGTGATCATAATATTAGTTATCTAATAAGCGTCTGTGATAATTTATTTGTCCTAGGTGATAAGACAAATGCATCGTTAAATGAATTAGAAAGTATTCGGTCGTCATAAAATCTTCGTCGGCACGTCGCTTGTACTCTTTTTGCAAATCATCTTCAGTTAAATCAGATAACACCGAAGTCACTACTAATATAGTCTCATCAATCTGTTTTAACATATCTACACGAGGTACATCTTTAAGTGAAAATTCTAAGTCACGTTGTCTAATATAACCTGAATTCCCTAAAGTAGCTCCTATAAAATGATTAAGATTCCCAACAAGATGCAAGCTTAAGTTTCCAGCAGAATTTGAAATATGCTCAGATACAAGCCACAATTTGGATTCATCAGAATAAGATGTCACCTCTTGCTTTAAAGCCTCTAAATCTCTAGTAAATAGCTTAATAAGTGTTTTTGTAAGCATTATGAATTTTATTATTAATTATTACAATACAAGTACCATAAAAATAGACAATAATTGGCTTATTTTTGCAAGATGCAAAACAAACCAAACTTTAAAATTGAATTTATTGTACTCATGGCATCATTGATGTCTATTGTAGCACTATCTATTGATGCCTTACTACCAGCATTACCCGAAATTGGAGAAGCATTACAGGTTTCAAATCCTAATGACAACCAATTATTAATTACCATGATTTTTTTGGGCTTAGGATTTGGACAATTAATCTTCGGGCCTTTATCTGATAGCTTTGGGAGAAAATTAATGGTCTATATTGGATTTACAGTATTTGTTATTGCTAGTATTATTTGTGTGACTACTAATAATTTTGAAGTGATGATTATTGGTCGTATTCTACAGGGTATTGGTCTCTCCTCTCCTAGAACTATTGCCATTGCAATGACTAGAGATACATATAGTGGAGATTTCATGGCAAAGATCTTGTCCATCATAGTCATGTTTTTTATTCTAGTACCAATTGTAGCTCCAACATTTGGTCAATTACTTTTAGATTTTTTTGATTGGAAAGCCATTTTTAATGCCAATCTAGTTATTGGGTTATTAATTGTATTATGGTTTTGGAAACGCCAACCAGAAACCTTAAACTCAAGTAATCGCATTAAATTTTCACCAAAAATTTTTATTACTGGCACCATAGAATTTATAAAATATCGAGAAGCTATTGCTTTTACTATAGTCTCAGGGTTTATTACGGGGTCATTTATGGTGTATCTAAGTACATCGCAACAAATATTTCAAGAGCAATATCAATTGGGAGAGCTCTTTCCTTATATTTTTGCAAGCACGGCACTTTCAGTAGGACTAGCAACCTTTTCTAATAGTCGTCTTGTAATACAGTTTGGCTCCTTTAATATTGCTTATTATGCAACAATAGCCTATGCCATTATTTCATTATTATATGTAATACTATTTTACTCAGGAAATAATCCTAGCGTCCATGTTTTAATAACTTTTTTCCTAGTTCAATTTTTCGCCGTTGGGTTTCTCTTCGGAAATTTAAGGTCATTAGCAATGGAGCCTTTAGGACATATTGCGGGAATTGGTGCAGCTATCAACGGATTTGTATCTACCGTTATGGCAGTACCTATTGCAAATTACATTGGAAGCTTTGTTAAAACCTCCGTTCTTCCATTATTTATTGGGTTTTCAGTATTTGGTATATTATCTCTTCTCGTGTTTATTATTGTAAAACAAAGACGTAAACTAATAACCGATTAACGAATATTTCTATTAGTGATTATTAATTGCTCATGAGCTATTTCTAAAGTATCTACAGCAACTTCGTTTCCATCAGATTTTAAATCGGTACTCGTTATTTTTGTTGGCCAAGCATTATTGAGTTGCCACTGCATAGTTACTTTTCCTTGCTCATCTAAAAGTTTAATAAGGACTGTGCGTCTCTTTATAGTATTCATAGTAATTTGTTTATGCCAATCCCAAAAAACATTGTCGTTTATAAAAACCCCACGTTTCATGGTTACGTTTCCATATTTAACAATACCTGGCATTTTTTCAGTTGTAAATTGAGGGCTGTTACTTTTTCTATATTCAATAATTTGATTTTCAACATCCATACCTGAAACTTCTTGAAACGCAACGCTTTTCATTTCAATTCCTAAATCGACTTCAAATCTAAATTTTGGCATTGGCCATGTTGCACCTTCTTTACTTCCATCATCTACCATAACTATAAGCTTTTAATTAATTATTATTTTAATCTCCAAACAGGGTTTGTTCAAGTTCATATTTAACATATCAATAATGTTATATCTACGTGATTTCATCAAATTTCCCGTAACACTTTTCTTAATTAACTCCAAAACTTCCATCATCGACATCTTTTATAAAATCAATCAAACCAGCAAAGA
The DNA here is from genome assembly GCF_055686305.1 of Psychroserpens citreus. Classification (NCBI taxonomy): domain Bacteria; kingdom Pseudomonadati; phylum Bacteroidota; class Flavobacteriia; order Flavobacteriales; family Flavobacteriaceae; genus Psychroserpens; species Psychroserpens citreus. The sequence continues at coordinate 2,965,005 of NZ_CM145999.1, read as the reverse complement.
ATACTTTCTGATCGTCAAACTGAGAAAGATGACTTCCGTTAGGACATAAAAGAAATCTCCCATTTTGGACTTCAGCAGCTATCCATTTCATATGCTCAGGATCCATGGTATCATGAGTGGCTCCAATAGTCAACGTTGGTATAGAAATCTCTTTGAGTCTGTCTTTTACATCCCAATTAAGCAAAGTTGCATTCCCTTTAATTCCAAATTCACTTGGTCCTTGCATCGTTACATATACATCTGGATTTAGATGTTTAAATGCTCTGTTTATTGGGTCGGGCCAATTGTTAGTAGCCATTCTAATTACATGCTTAGGGTAATAATTTTCAACAATTAAGCTCAAATACTCTTCATTAGAATAATCTTGAGCGTCTTCATAAGCAAGAATTTTTTCTAATACCTCTTTAGGCAATTTAGGAGCTAAAACTTCAGCTGAATACTTGTTATAATCATCAATTGAAGCTACCATATTAGAAATGATTAACCCTTTTAAATTTTCTTGATACTTTAGCGCATACTGCATGCCTAATATTCCTCCCCAAGATTGTCCATAGAGATAAAAATTATATTTGTTAAGCCCTAGAGCAATTCTTACCTGTTCTACCTCCTCAACAAAACGATCTAAGTCCCAAAGTGATATATCTTTAGGTTGATCACTGTAATAAGACCCTAATTGATCGTAATAGTAATATTCAATATTCTCTTGCGGAAAATAACCATCAAAACATTCATAGATTTCGTGAGTCATTCCTGGTCCTCCATGTAATAACAGGACTTTCATAGTAGGGTTATTACCCACACGTTTCGTCCATACATTAAACTGACCTTTAGGAGTTGTGATTGGGATTAATCGAATGCCTCCCAAAAATTGGTCATTTTCATTTGGCGTCAAATAGTTCTCAGTAGTTCTTTCAGTTGGTGAATCTTCAACATTAGCTTCAGTTTTAACTTCTGTTTGACAGCCAAAACTCAACACAAGAGTTATGATAATTGATAATTTAAAAATTTTCATTGGAATATGATTTAGACACTAAGTTATGGAAAATTAGGTATTAGTATTAAACAAGCATGGTTAGAATATTAACTAAGATAGCAATATCAGTTTTGTTGACCAGTAAAAGTTCTAACATCTTCTGTAGTTAACGTCCCTCCCTTTAAATTGTTCTCATCCTGAACTAATGTTTTCCAAAGCAAATCATTTATCATATCTTTTTTCCATTGAGCTTCATCAATAATATCTCCAGATATTAGATGCAAATTGTGCTCTACCCAATCTGTAAAAACTGGGTACTTATTTTGCAGAATTATCCACCTAAACAATTTATCTCTACTAAATGATTTTCTTTCGGCTACTAAAGTATTTCTATAGATATTATACTGATTAGCAAGTCGTTTAATTCCTCGTGGGTTAGTATCTAACAAATCGAAATGCGCTTGTAAGATGTGATTGACATCCTTATTATCCATATCTAATATTTCTAATGTAATATCTGTAGCTTCTCCATCTTTTAAATTATATTTTTTCTTAAACCCTTGAACAACAGAAGGCGATGTATAATCATCTGTTTTATAATCTCTCTGTATATCATCTATAATTTCTTGCCTTCGTTCTCTATCTATATGTTTTTCTGAATGGTTTTCCTTAGCATTGACTTGTAAAATATATTCCCAATAACTTTTTTTTATATCACCAGATATATTTGGAAGCCTCAATGACAATTGAAATGCTTTCTCTAAAAACAAATACCCAAGTTTTTGAGTTGGTTCTTTTACAACATCATTATAATTCTTATAGTGATTTTCAAAACACGTACTAATCCAATGCTTGTCTCCAGCAACTACATACAATACTTGTTTATCTCTAAAAAGCGTTTGAATTCCTTCTAAAAGCTCTACAGTAAATTTATCATTACAACGGTCTAAATCATCAATAAATACTGCTGTTTTAAATCCACATGCTTCAATATCTGATATCAAAGACTGAAAGTGCTTTTTAACTTTTTGCATTGGATCAGCTGCTTTTTCTAAAAACGTTTTTGCAGCCTCTGGTGAGGATATGAAAAAAGGTTTGCTAATGAAACTTGCCAATGTATAGAAAAGACCTATCACAGAACTAATGGCTACTATAGTATCAAAAATAGTTTTTAAACTCGCATTATTTTTTGAATCAGAAAAAAGCCCGAGTCGCATTAAAAAATTAAAGATTTCTGTTTGAAATAATAAAACGCAAATGGAAAACAAAATGACCAAAAAAATGATAATAACTCTCGAAAAACCACGATACTTAATTAATCGTCGCATTCGTTCTTTGCCCCATAAATATGGTTTTTTATGCAAAGGAAAGCTGCAAATAGATTGCCTATAAATTTGATCTAAAAATGGCCACCATGGTGGAGAAATATGCTGATTTTGCCAAGCATTAAAATGGATTACTTTCCAGGAATTGCTTTTTGAGTTTAAGTTCTTTTCTATTAGATTTAAAAATGTTGATTTCCCATCTCCCCAAGCTCCTTGCAAATGTACCATAAATGCAACATTTGACTTTTCCTGATCTTCTTTATTTATTTTAGTTTTAAATATTTGATTATTTAGAAGACGAGTTAAAGATTTTGCTATTGGCTCTCGATTTAAGCGATCAACATCTTCAACCAAATCTAAATGAAAAGGGATTTTATCTGAATTAACAGGCTCTTTTTTGGGTTCTGGCTTGGCTTTAGGTCTTTCTGGCTTTCTTTTTGAGAACAAATCATTAAATCCTTTTTTCTGAGGTTCGGTAAACATGTTTTCGATTGCACTCTCATAGGATGCTGATTCAGATTTCTGACCTTTAATAGCACTTTGCTCAATTGATGTATTAGTATCCGATTGCAAGGGCTCAAACTCTAATCTATTCGCTGTTTTCTCTTTTACAGGCTCGTAGTAAGGCCTTAAATCAATACGATACCGATTTGCCATATCAAGAATATCATTCTTATCGAATACATTTATTAAGATATATTTTGTGCTGGAAACATTATTATACTTTGATAGAAAAGATTTTCTAAAAGTTCTAGCAATATTATCATAAAAAACCGCAATATAAGTTATCTCTTGGCCTTTAAATTTGTTAATCAAAAACTGAAATTTTTGCTCAATATTTTCAAAATTCTCATCAACATCATTAAAGTTTGTCTCACTGTTTTCTGAAAAAACATCTATAAAATAAAGCTTCTCAGGATCTGCAAAGTCAACAAACTTAATCGAACCTCTATCTGGTCTATAGTTGCTGATTAAGTTTATACTATACTCTTTTTCTAATACAACCTTTATAAGGTTTTGATATTGCGGATAATCAAATTTAAGTTCTACTGCCATTTTAAATAATCAATTTCTGAATTTCTATCTTGATTTGCTCAAGTTGTTCTCGAATAACCTCATCTTCAATATATTCTAATAAGAAGTTAATTTGAATGATTTCATAATCAATGAATTTTGGGCTATATAACAACGAGAATACGTCTTCAAATTTTTCAATAATTTGCAACTCTATATCTGGCTTGAAATTGCTTTTCAATAGCATTAAACCATAACTGGCTTCGGCCATTCCTATTAACACTGAAATATCTAAATCTGTTTTATCATACTCTTCGAGTTCATTATAGAAATCTAACAGATAACTTTCTACATCTACAACATTTTCAAAAGCTTTACTTTTATTCATTCTATCTAAAAGCTTTCCTTGTCCCTGTAATTCCAGAATATGACCAATAAAAATTAAATTAGAAATTGCATCTAAGCAACTACCTTGATAGTGGTTAACAGAAGCCTTATAGGAATCTTCATAAAGGTCATAGGCTTTTTCTAAATATTTTACTTTATCAATTTTCTTATCAAAATAGGTAGATGCCAACTTGTATGCATTTGCAACAATGTTTAATCTGGTTGGATTTCTACCAATTAAAGTCAAGAATTCAATTTCTCTTAGGTCCTCTTCAATACTTTCACTTGTTAAATGATTGGTTTTTATAATGCAATATTGCTCTAGTGCTTCTATTGAAAAATTCCCACTTGTATAGAGAAATAAGTCTTTAAACTTTTGAAGTGCTATCTCGCTTTTACCAAGTTCATTATACACCAAGGCCTCTTTTTCTAAAACTTTGGCATCTAAAAGATTGGCTTCTTCGACCTTTACCATATAATCTTCAAGTTTTTTTATAGCCTTGTTCGTATTATATTTTCGATCTCTTATGCCAATCAATAAATTATCTAAATCTGTGTACACTTGTGACGGAATAATGTATTCCAAATCTTCCTTCATAGATTTTTTTCTGTTATTAAATCTATAATATTGATTTCCATAGCATTGATATGCTCCCCAGGTACTTGTTTTTTGGTGATTTTGATAACATGCAAGTCTGGCTTTTTGTACAGATGTTCCGAAGTCATAACCATCAAACATTCTTTCATAGAATACTTCAGAGAAGGTTTTTGCAGCGTCATCGTCAACTGCCCATCCAGAAATAATAATTGCCTTAACTCCCATTTCTATGAGTTGTGTTCCCACATTGGCTGCTAATAAATATCTATCTTTAGTATATCTTTCATCTTCGATTTTAATCGTTCCTGAATAACAACAATTAATAAATACAAATTCTGGCACGTAGCCCAATTGTTTTATCATTGCTGGATCAATACATATACCGCTTCCAATAGCAATTCCAACCTCATCATTTTCGATATCATAGAGACCATGTCCAGAGAAATGTAAAATCTTATATCGCCTATTAAACATTTCAGATAAAATAGATCTTGCATCACTATTTATTAATGAATAAGGTGAAAAACCATTATGATTTAGCTGATTAGACACCCATTCAGCTTCAGCTTTCGCTCCAGCTAATTGTGGTAAACTTTCACTTTGATAATTAGGATCACCTACAACAAAAGCATTGACATTATTAAGTTCTATCTGATCATAATTATCTGCATTTTCAATAACCAGTTGTCTAATAAAGCTTGAAGTTACAGATGCTGGAGTTTCATCAGTATCTGAATCATGAAGTAATTCCCATGGAATTTGAGCTGCCGCTTTATCTAATTTGATTACCATATTGGTTTGGTTTCTGAAGACATCTTTAAAGTCATTTGGAATTAACATTTCAAAAAGTGTCTTAGATAAGCGTTTATCCCAAAAGGATTGATAATGGTTTTCCTGTAACATAAATTGAATTTTATGCATCCCTATACCAACCTTCTCTTGTTCTACTCTAGCCAAACCATTGGAAGCAAAATATTTAAATCCATCAATTTGCTGTAAAGCCTTTAAATCGTTTTGTGTTTTGATGACGCTACTAATATGCAAATTATACCACCAATTGTATACATCGTCAATGAACATTCTTTTTTTCTTAGCTCCAGCTCGTGGAACTATTCCTTTGTTTAAATTAAAAGAAATGCGATTGTCATTTCCTTTTATTCTATTTAAACTAAAATATGCCTGGCTAGCAACCGATTCATAGTAGTTAACAATCTCTAAGTTTTGAATTGGTTTAAGTCCTTCACCTCGCTCATTAATGTAAGAATTAGCTGCAGATATCCCAAGTAATATCCCTTTTAGAGAGTCTTCAATTGGTAATTTTCCATAGCCAATACCTATTAATATAGCAGAAATACCATTTGCATAACGCTTAGCTTGAGGTAATGTATAATTATCCCTCATAAACATGGCATACTTCAATGTTGCCAGTTTAACAGTTTTAGCTAATAAGAATGTAGTGAGTTCATTGTTGTTTCCTAAGCCACAAACTATAGCGCCTTTAGGTTGTGTTTTTAAATTAAAAAACACTTCGCTCTCACCAATTTTACCTGGATAATAACCAATATCCATACGTTGTGACAAACGATTATTAAGATAGCCATCTAGTGCTTTTTCAGCACTTAATATCAAATCCATAAAAAAGTGTCCAACAATCACGGGGTAAGATGATACTTTTAAATCACCATTAACAACGGTAACGTTAATTCGTTCTGTTTCAATTTTTGAAGATTCTTCACAACCAAAAATTGAATTTAAAACACGATCTTCATCATAAAGTGGTTCGGCATATTCATACGATTCCCCTATAATTTCTCCACCTCTAGATTTAGGCTCATTAGTATTTAGTTTATTAGTACTTCCTGTTTTAATAATATCTTTAAGGCCTTCAAAAATATAAGCTTCATTAGCTAAATCTCCATGAGATGTATTGGTGTAATATAAGTTCTTACTACCTTTTAATTGTTTAGGAATTCCAGTTTGCCAAGTAACACTTCCATCTCCATTAGACGTCGTTTTATACACAAGTCTATCAAATTTTGAAAATAGTTTCTTTTTAAATGTATAATCAAATACTGTTTTATCTGCCTTACCACAGATATAGAAAATGTTTTTAAAAAGTGATTTGTCGTTTTCAATACGCTCCAAAAACTTAATGACATCATTTCTATAAGCATTGAATCCACTTAGTGCTTTCTTATTATTCTTGGTTGGTGGCATGTGTTTTAAATTAGATTCCTCATCTAATTTGTCCCAAAATTCGGCTTCCCAAAACTCTCTTTTTCCATTTGTTTCAATAGGAAGTAATTCAAAGACACCAGGATATTTCCAAAATATTTTTAATAAATCTTTTCTGTCATTTTTAAAATCAATTGCAGCTAGTTGTTTCACACGTTTGCTATGTCCAGTTAAAACTTCCATAATTAGATATGAACCCAGCCATGGTGTACCGAGCATCAAAAATTTATTATTATCATTTTTTAAAAATTTCTTCCAAGTATTAAATTGATGCATCATATAATGTCGAACGACTAAACCTCCCATGGAATGTGCAACTATATTAATATTGACATTTTCACTTAGTAAGGTATTTATTAAATCATCTAATTGCTTAACAGCATTTGTAAGAGATTTTCTCCAATCATACTCTAAGGTGATAACGTCATAGTCTGTGGCAAAGTAATTGGCAATTTTTAAATAGAATTTTTTGATAATTCCAGAAGCTTCTACAGAGCCAGAACTGATATTCAAATCTTTGGGAATAGCCCCTTTATTAAGGTTTCGCATATTTACCCACTGTTCTTCACCATTTGTTGAAAGACTAGATCCCATAATTCCTGGAATTATGATAACAACATCTCTTGTAACATTTTTAGGTTTCAACGAAAACCCATCCATAGAGAACAAATCTAAAACGACACCACGATCGCTATTTGAATACACTATCTTTTTATAATTTACAACAGGATTATCTTCGCTAGCTTTTAGTGCCTCAGATATTGCGTGCTGAGAACTGAGATTAGAGAAATACTTAAAATGATTAGTATTTCCTCCTTTAGACCTATATTCGAAAGCGCCATTTTTTCTTAGAAAACCATGAGACATTCGTTTAGTATCTACAACTAAGTCATTTGGTGCTCTATAAAATAAATTAGCTAGAATAACTTTTAAAGAATTAAAGTTGACTCCTGAAATGTCTGAATCACCAGAAATAACATACAAATCACTCATCACAAAAGTATCACCAGAATTCATCATTTTTTGAAAAAGTGATTCTGGCATCATACTATTTAAACCTGGAAGAACTTCAGGGTCTTCCTTTTGTGAGATTAGCTCTAAAAGAAATGATTTCACAACTCCATACATAGGATTACGAACACCAAAAGCAAGTGACACCGCATTTAATAGTAAGTTAAAAAAATGATCAATTCGTCTAGATAATATGGTTGTTCCACTCGCTGGCGCAGCAACTCTTATGATTTTTCCAATTTTTAATCGCTTTACTGTGGCGACTTCATTAATTTTTAACATCAAACCATAAGAGACCTTGTCCTCTTTTTTTAGAATATCTAGTTCATTTTCGCTAAAACCAATTTGAGATGTAAAATTTCTATAATCGCATTTTGCAAGAATATCAGCCACTAAGCCTCCTCTTGAATGACTAATAATATCTATGCTACAATCTTTTGGACAACTATTAAGAAAATCTAATGCATTTTGTAATGGACTTACGGCTAAGGTATGATGCTCTAAAGCAATGATATTATCACTATAACAATCTAAAATTTCTTGCCAACTATCGCTAGTTTTAATGTCACCAAAAGCATCAATGGTTGTAGATAAAGTACCATGTATAAAGAGAAGATATTTCTTATCAACCATTAGCTTAATTGGTGATAATTTAAATGCACTATCTATATGATATAATCCTGGATATTGCTGGGTTTTATTATCGTAAGTTTTAGCAATAGTACTAATTGCAACTTTCGCAACTGGTTTAGGTTTAAAGACACTGAACAATTTAACAATAGCTCTACTTATTAATCCTCGTGACACATCTTCGCTTGAAATTTGTGTTTCAAATAAATAATCACAGTTATTTATTGATCTTTTTTCAAGTGTATCCGGATCATAAATATCTTGCAAATCGTCAGGGTAGCCAATCCATTCTGTATCATCTGAGAATTGAATAGACAATATTTCATCATCTTCAATGTCAATGGTTATGGCTTTATTTTCAGATCTTGTCGAAGAGACTTCAAACACTCTTTTTAGCTCAAACTTTGATTGCAATGCTGGTGGTAAGATAACATCAGTATTATCAAGTTTTATTACATTTCCGTAAAGCTTTGCTTTTTTCATCATCCTATTTAATTTAAATGTTCCAATTAGTATAGAATATTAGGTAACAGAAATCTGCTGTTACTTTAAACAGTCTAATACTATATATTAATTAAATAGGGAGAAATTGGGTTTGAACAAACCTAGATAAAGATAGTGAATTTATTTTAAACAACACATTTAGAGTTATTTACACCAAAATAACTTATAAATAAAATCGAATTACAAGGAGTTATCTATAATATCCTTTACAACTTCTGGATTTAACAAGGTACTTATATCTCCTAAGTTACTCGCTTCGTTATGGGCAATTTTCCGAAGTATTCGCCTCATGATTTTACCGCTTCTCGTTTTTGGAAGTCCGTTTGTAAACTGAATTTTATCCAATTTAGCAATTGGTCCAATTTGCTCGGTAATAATCTGATTGATTTCTCGTCTTACATTGTCATGATTACGTCCTTCTCCTGAATCTTTAAGTGTGACATAACCATAAAGTGCATTTCCTTTAATATCATGTGGAAACCCAACAATTGCACTTTCTGCAACTGCAGGGTGTTCGTTAATCGCATCTTCAATAGGAGCTGTTCCTAGATTATGACCAGAAACAATAATGACATCATCAACACGACCTGTAATTCTATAATAGCCGACCTCGTCTCTTAATGCACCATCTCCTGTAAAGTACTTGTTCTCAAATGCCGAAAAATAGGTGTCTTTATAACGTTTGTGATTACCCCAAATAGTTCTAGCCATACTTGGCCATGGATATTTTATGCATAATCTTCCATCCACTTGATTTCCTTTAACCTCATTCCCTTTTTCATCCATTAAAGCTGGTTGAATTCCTGGAAACGGTAAAGTTGCATATGTTGGTTTTGTTGGTGTAGCAAACGGAATTGGTGTAATCATAATACCACCTGTTTCAGTTTGCCACCAAGTATCAACAATAGGTGCCTTTTTCTTTCCAACATTATCATCATACCAATGCCAAGCTTCTTCATTTATTGGTTCTCCAACGGTTCCCAAAACTTTTATAGAACTCAAATCGTGCCTTTCTAAATGATCAATTCCTTCTTTTGCTAATGCTCTAATTGCAGTAGGTGCAGTATAAAACTGTGTCACCTTATGCTTCTCAACAATATCCCAGAAGCGCCCAAAATCAGGATAACTTGGCACACCTTCAAACATTAAAGTTGTCGCTCCATTAGCTAATGGCCCATATACAATATAGCTATGACCAGTAATCCATCCAATATCTGCAGTACACCAATACACATCATCTTCGGTGTATTGAAATACATTTTTAAAGGTATAAGCACTATAAATCATATAGCCCGCTGTAGAGTGAACCATTCCTTTTGGCTGTCCAGTAGATCCAGAAGTATATAAAATAAATAATGGATCTTCAGCATCCATAACTTCAGGAGAAAAATCAGTGTAAGCCTCATCCAAAAGAGGTTGTAACCATTCATCACGTCCGTCTTTCATTTTTATTTCTGAATGAATTCGTTTTACAACTAATACATTGTCCACACAAGGGCAATTTTCTAAAGCATCATCAACAATTCCTTTGAGGTCAATTGTTTTAGCACCACGATAAGACCCATCACTAGTTATGACCATTTTACAGTCGGAATCATTTATTCTGGTAGCTAAAGCGTTTGCTGAAAAACCAGCAAATACAACGGAATGAATAGCACCAATTCTAGCACATGCCAATACAGAAATAGCCAGTTCAGGAATCATAGGAAGATAAATACAAACTCTATCACCTTTGTTAATGCCTTTATCTTTTAATACATTAGCAAACCTACAGACACGTTCATGTAATTGTTTATAAGAAATATGTTCAGCTGCTTCATCCGGACTGTTAGGCTCAAATAAAATTGCTGTTTTATCTCCTCTAGTATAAAGGTGTCTATCAATGCAATTTTCGGTAATATTAAGTTTAGCACCTTCAAACCATTTCACTTCAGGCTTAGTAAAATCCCAGCTAAGAACATTAGTCCATTTTTTACGCCACATAAAATGTTCTTCGGCAATTTCCTCCCAAAACAATTCTGGATTACGTACTGATTTTCTGTAGACCTGAAAATACTCTTCTAAGTGTTTTATATGATAATTACTCATAAATTTTAATGATTTATAGCATCTCCTGCTCCTAATGGTATTCTAATATCTTCAACAATAGTTTGCACGTCTTGAGGAGGTGCTTTTGTAAAGTTCATAACAATTATTGACACTATAAAATTAATTAACATGGCGATACTACCAAAACCTTCAGGGGAAATTCCAAACCACCATTCACTTTTATCTGGCAATACTTCATCAAACCACCCCAATTTATATTTCATCATGTACAGCAACATTACTATAATACCAACTACCATTCCAGCTACGGCACCTTCTTTATTCATTCGTTTATAAAAAATACCCAAGATTATAGCAGGAAAAAAGGAAGCTGCTGCTAACCCAAAAGCTAAAGCTACTACTGCAGCAACAAATCCTGGTGGATTTATTCCGAAATATCCAGCCACACATACTGCAGCAACTGCAGACAAACGAGCAGCTGTCAACTCTCCTTTCTCTGAGATTTTTGGATTGATTACTTTTTTAATTAAATCGTGAGATACCGATGACGAGATCACTAATAATAATCCAGCTGCTGTAGATAATGCTGCAGCTAATCCACCAGCAGCGACTAAAGCAATTACCCAATTTGGTAGTTTTGCAATCTCAGGATTTGCGAGTACCATTATGTCTCTATCAACCACCAATTCATTTTTATTTGCATCTGCTACATATTGAATTTTACCATCCTTATTTTTATCTGTATAGGTGATTAATCCCGTCGTTTCCCATTTTTTAAACCATTCTGGCACATCAGCATAAGATTGATTAGAAACAGTCTCGATCATATTCGTTCTTGCAAATACAGAAACGGCTGGTGCAGTACTATATAAAATCACAATAAGCAATAAAGCAATTCCGGCTGATTTCCGTGCATCTTTCACCTTTTTTACTGTAAAAAACCTAACAATTACATGAGGTAATCCAGCAGTACCAACCATTAAGGCTAAGGTAATTGCAAAGACATCAATTGTAGATTTAGTGCCTTCTGTATATTCTGAAAAACCAAGTTCAGTGCTTAAACCGTCAAGTTTATCTAGTAAATACATTCCAGAACCGTCGTTTAACTCACCTCCAAAACCCAATTGTGGTATCGGATTACCAGTCATTTGAATTGAAATAAAAATAGCTGGTACCATAAAAGCGAATATAAGTACACAATACTGAGCTACCTGCGTATATGTAATACCCTTCATTCCACCAAGCACAGCATAAAATAAGACAATGAGCATTCCTATTATAACACCAGTATTGATATCAACTTCCAAAAATCTTGAAAATACTATCCCAACCCCTCGCATTTGTCCTGCCACATAGGTAAACGAGACTAGTAAAGCACAAAGAACAGCAACGATACGTGCCGAATTAGAATAATAGCGATCACCTATAAAATCGGGTACAGTAAATTTCCCAAACTTTCTAAGATAAGGGGCTAATAGTAATGCTAGCAACACATAACCGCCTGTCCAACCCATCAAATATACTGCACCATCATATCCTGCAAAAGAAATAATTCCGGCCATAGAAATAAATGATGCTGCGCTCATCCAATCTGCGGCAGTAGCCATTCCGTTAGCTAAAGGTGATACGCCACCTCCAGCAACATAAAACTCTTTGGTTGAACCTGCTCTTGACCAAATAGCAATTCCTATGTATAAAGCGAAGGTAATTCCAACAAGAATGTACGTCCAGTTCTGAACATCCATAGCTAAAAACACTAATAATTTATTCATCAAAGCCATACTTTTTATCAAGTTTATTCATAAGTCTTACATAAACAAAAATTAGTATCACAAATACATACATAGCTCCTTGCTGAGCAAACCAAAAACCTAGTTTAAATCCGCCTAATCTAAATTCATTAAGCTCGTCTTTAAATACAATTCCAGCACCATAGGATACTATAGCCCATATTATTAATAAGATGCAAACGTACTTGATATTTTCTTTCCAGTAGGCTCTAGCATTAGCCTGTTTTTTTATAGTACTTTTCTTATTTTGATTCATTATCCTTTAAATTTTTAATATATCGATTTAACTCTTTTACCACTTTAGGAGCCAATAAAATAGTAGCTAACATGGTAGGTATAGCCATAAAAGCAAATATACCATCAATGAAATTAATCATGGTACTAAATGGTGTTGTTGCTGCCAAAATAATACTTAAAACATACAAGTAATTATAATAATGTTTCTTATCAGCACCTATGAGAAACGACATACATTTTGTTCCGTAATATGCATAAGAAAACAGTGATGAAATACTAAAGATAAAGACACATAGCATTAGTAAATATTGTCCATAAGGAATGGCATCTTGAAAGGCAGAAGCAGTTAAACTTACTCCATTATTTGATGTAGTTTCCCAAACTCCTGTAACCAAAATAGCCATAGCTGTGAGTGTACAAACAATTAAAGTATCAATTACAGGTCCAAGCATTGCCACTAGTCCCTCACGGACAGGTTCATCTGTTCTCGCAGCTCCATGAGCCATAGGTGCAGTTCCAATTCCAGCCTCATTAGAGAATGCACCTCGTTTAACACCTAATAACACTAAGGCACCAAGCATACCTCCAAAGACAGCATCTTTTTTAATATAATTGGCTTCAAAAGCATCTGTAAATATCATCATAAAATACTTTGGAACTTCAGTATAATTCAACCCCAGAATAATTAACACTAACATAAAATACAGTAACACCATAGTAGGTACCATTTTAGACGCTATTGCACTAATTCGTTTAAGTCCGCCAAGAATAACAATTGTAGTGATAATAACTAAAACTGCAGCAATAATTAAATTAGTATTAAAACTAACTTCAACACCATTTGGAATTAAAATAATGTCATTTATAGCTTGTTTTAATTGATTGACATTAACAACAGGCAAGGCTCCTAACATGCCAAAAACAGAAAACAATACTGCTAAAAAGGTCCAGTTCTTCCCTAACCCTTCCCTTATAAAATACATTGGCCCACCTTGCAATTTACCACGACTATCTTTTCCTCGATACATAATGGCTAAAGTCGAAGTAAAAAACTTAGTACTCATGCCAACAATGGCCGAGACCCACATCCAAAACATAGCTCCAGGACCTCCTGTTGAGATAGCTAAAGCTACACCTGCAATATTACCCATTCCAATCGTTGAAGACAATGCCGTAGTTAGGGCTTTAAAATGACTAATATCACCTGGATCATTAGGATCATCATATTTACCTCTTAAAATTTGAATAGCATGACGGAAAAAGCGAAATGGAAGAAACCGAGATATAACCAGCAAATATAATCCCCCACCAATTAGTAATACCAATAGTGGAATTCCCCAAGCCAAAGAGGAAAATTTTTCGGAAATCACATTAAGTTGGTCCATTGACATTTGCTAATTTGCCTTCTAAGATATTACTTTCAATTTATGCAGCCTGAAAAATTAAAAGTATATTTATGGGAAATCACTAATATTTGAAAACCAACCGCCTTTTTTTCATTGATGCAGTGCGCGCTTTTGCCATCTTAATGATGCTGCAAGGACATTTTATAGACACCTTGCTTAATCCAATATATCGTGACACATCAAATCTTGCCTATCAAATATGGCACTACTTTAGAGGTATCACAGCTCCAACATTTTTTAGTATATCTGGGCTTGTATTTTTATTTCTATTACTAAGAGCTAGAGATAAAGGCGAAGACTATTATAGAGTGAAAAAAGGAATCTATAGAGGCTTATTACTTATTGGTATTGGTTATTTATTAAGAATAGATTTTTTTGGATGGTTTCGAGGAGAATTTAACAGCTATTTTTTTGTCATTGATGTTCTACAATGCATTGGTGTATCTATTATCCTTTTAATAGGTTGTTATGTTTTACTTCGGAAACATCTAAAACTATTATCTGCAATGTTACTTTTTTTAGGGTGTCTTTGTTTTTTAAGCGAACCCATGTATCGTTCATTAGAGTTAAATCATATTCCGAAGATATTTGCAAATTACATGACTAAAAGTAATGGTTCTGTATTTACTATTTTACCTTGGTTTGGATATACTGCTTTTGGAGGTTTTCTGGCTACAGTATTTTTTTCTCATGCACATAGAAACCGCTTTCGATTCATCACAATTATTTCATTTTTTGTTTTTGGACTCTTACTCATTGATTGTTCGGGATGGATTTTAATGAAACTATACTATTGGTTTGATATACAAATTTTTAAGGAAGTTGCCTATTACAACTATCTTTTTCCTCGCTTCGGAAACGTGCTATTATTATTTGGTGTTTTTTATGCTGCTGAGCCCTATTTAAAAGGATCTCTTATTGGTAAAATCGGACAAAAGACCTTATCCATTTATGTGATACATTTTGTAATTATCTTTGGAAGTTTTACAGGGCTTGGACTAAAACATTTTTACTTAAAAGCTTTAAATCCAACTCAAGCCATATTAGGAGCTTTAATATTTATTGTGATTGTTTGTCTCATTTCGTTCTATTATGTGAAGACCAATGCTTTTATTTATAATTGTGTTCGAATGATTGTACGAACCATTAAAAACAAAAAAAACACCCATGAAAATTAATGTTATCATGTTGTAGCTCTCACATAATAATTTTATGATAATAAAAACAGAAAGCCGTTCCCTACAAACGGCTTTCTGTTTCAACACAACATCATTAGGCCGATATTATGTCTTTGACTAACTTAAGTTTTAATCGCCAATAGCTGGGTTAAAAGGTGCAAAAATGCCATCTGGATTTTCCAAAACTGTCCATACATGCAATTGCCACTGTCCAACCATTTCATTAAAATGCCATACATCTTGATCGCCTGTAAAACCTTCTGGCGGATTTCCAGGATTGTCAGGATTGTCAGGTATAATAGAATATTCGACAGCTACCATTTGCATAACACCATTACTATCTGGAACATATAAAATGATCTCGGGTTTATTAATTTCAAAAACACCATCTGCTAAGGCAGGATTTAAATAATGATGTCCCATATTGGGTACATAACCAGACACATCAATTCTCCCTTCATCTGTAGCTTGGTTAAAATCTACATATTGTGATGTTAAACTTTTCATCTCGTTGACCTCAATTTCCCATGTTTCTAATTGCGGTGCATTATTATCATCATCACTACTACAAGCAACTAAAACACTAAAACCAATACATAGCATTAAGATTTTTAAATACTTTTTTCTGTAATTCATAATTTTAAATTTTATTGTTAAACAAATCGGATATTATATTTTTCACAAATCTTTGACACCATTCCAAAATCAGGTGGACCAACTGGTAATTCTGCCATTTCATAAAACATGTTTTCAAGTCCTGCTGGAAAAATACTTAGCATTACCTTAGCTTTCTCTTGACCAATTACTTTCCATGAATGAGGTATTCCTCTTGGACAAAAAATAATATCTCCAGCAGACAAGACCTTAACGTTATCACCAATACTCATTTCTAACTGACCCTTTAATACTTGAAACACTTCATCTTCATCTTCATGAACATGTTTTGGTATTTCCATCCCTGGATCATTATATTGTTCAATAAGTGTGTACTGACCTTTTGTATCTTTACCTTCAAGTTTAATAGTTTGATGATCACCCAAAACAATTTGTTTAAAGCCGTCAATGTTTCTGATAAGTTTTGGATCTTGAGGCTCATTATTATCTGATATCAAATCAGTTGATGCCACTATAGATGTAAAAGATAAAACTCCTAGTCCTGCAACTGATCCTTTTATAAAATCTTTACGTTTCATTAGTATTCTTTTTAATTTCAATTTTAAATTATTAATGATGTAAAGCTAGGATGAGAATCAATAATTAATTAATACAGAATTCTTAATTAATAACACATTTGTCTTATGGAAGAACAAATGCAACATTTCTGTTAAGCGATGCTATATATCTGTTAATTACTCAACAAGACTATTCGGATATTTGTTTCATTATTAATGATAATGAGCAAATTCATTTTTGTATCTTATCAGAGATTACTACCTTAATTAGAAAAACCAAATGGTTAAAAGCATCTTTTTATTAACTGTTTTTATCTCAACATTCTGTTTTAGTCAGGACAATTATACTTTGGATACGAAATATCCTGTTCATGATCTTATGACACATATTAAGATTATAGAAGATAGCATTGGGATATTATCTGCAGAACGTATTTTAAAAGATTCTACTCTAATATTAAAAGACAGGTCTCATTTTAAAAGATATCTCAAAACACATACGACATATTGGGGTAAAATTGATATTGTAACAGAGGCACCAACAAATGCATGGACATTACACTTCGAAGATAGATTTATTGGTCCCCCAGCTTGGGTTAAAAGTAATGGTAAAGTTGATGTCTATGCTTATGTTAATGACACATTAATTTTTCATAAAAAGTCAGGTGTTGAGTATCCTAAAAAAAATAGAGACATTAAAGCAAATTGGATATTAAATCAAGTAAGTCTAAATGAGCTTCCTTTAAATATTCCTGTAACTCTTATAATTAAAGTTAAAGGTAATCAGCTTGGCTATCCTGCTTTCTTCAATACTACAATAAGGAGTCCAGAACAACCTTTCTATCATCAAATATTTCAGTTTAATAACAGCTTTAACATTTTTATGTTTGGCGTAACCTTTATCATTCTATTGTACCATGTTTTACAATTCATCTATTTAAAAGAACGGGTCTTTTTATGGTTTTCAATTTGGTTGTTATTTTGCTCATTAACTCAAGCGATGACTATCGGCTTACTCATTGGGTCAATTACATCATTTAGATTTATATTATGGTCATTAATTGCCAATGGTATTTTTTATATGTTTTGGTTTTTTGGACGCTCATTTATAAGTTCTAAACACAAATACCCAGTTCTAGACAAGTTTATCTTAGGCCTTTCCTGTTTATTAATTGCTGAAATAGCATTGACTATAATCTATGTTTCCATATTTAATATACAACCGAAATTTTTAAGTGTAGGAGTGCATACTGTAGTCTTGGGTATCTACTCTGTTTGTAGCCTAATTTTATCAATTATTTTAGTTTTTAAAAAGGATATCCTCGCCAAATATTTTGGGTTTGGATCTATAATAGCATCAGTATGCTTAATCATTGGATCTTTATGGTCATTAGGTATAATCCGAATGACAAAACATTTTATAGATCCATATGCTACAGGAATGTTTTTGCAAATCGTAATTTATTCTTTTGGAATTGCTTACCGTAGACAGCAACTAGCATTAAAAACACAACGAGATCAATTAAAAGCGCAAGAAACATATGCCGAAATGCAACGGATAAAAGATCTTGATGATATCAAAACACGTTTTTTTGCTAATATAAGTCACGAATTCAGAACACCTTTATCCCTTATCTCAGGTCCAATTAATCGTGCACAAAATGAGCATTCGTTAAATAATGAAATCATTCTGAGTAGAAAAAATTATGAAATTATAAAAAACAATACTTCAAGATTGCACAATTTAGTAGATCAACTATTAGACTTATCAAAGATCGAAAGTGGTCAAGTTCATTTATCATTAAAACAAGGAGGCATTATACAATTTTTGCGATCTATCGTATTTTCATTTGAGAGTATGTCAGAACGAGAAAATATTAGCCTCAACACAAGTTTCCCAGAAGAATTAAATTCTGCGTTTTACGATAAAGACAAACTCGAAAAAATAGTGGTTAACATATTATCTAATGCTTTTAAATACACTTCTGAAAACGGCTCTGTTACAGTAACCACAGAGTATAACGACTCACATTTAGTATTAAAGATATCAGATACTGGAAAAGGTATTTCCAAAGAAGAATTGCCTCGGATTTTTGATAGATTTTATAGAGTTGAGGGTAGTGAAAAAAAAGGGTCTGGAATTGGTCTTGCGCTAACTAAAGAATTAGTAGATCTGCATAATGGTTCGATAAGTGTTACTAGTACCAAAAGTAAAGGAACTACATTTAAAGTTCGATTGCCTTTTACATTAACTAATTTACCAGAATCTATATCAATAGTTTCAAAATCAGAAACAACAACAGAAAGGAAAGCATCCTTAGTCACAAATCTTAACAACAACCCAATCATAACGCCATCAACAAAAAACAAAGAGTTCCCTATTGCCCTAATAGTTGAAGACAACAAGGATTTACAACACTATATATCTGAAGTAATTTCAGAACATTATAATGTTATAATTGCAATTGATGGGCTTCAAGGAGAACGTATGGCTTTTGAACATGTACCAGACATTATACTTAGTGATGTCATGATGCCAAAAAAGGATGGTTATGAACTTTGTCATATCCTAAAAACAAATTCTAAAACAAGTCATATACCTATAATTATGCTTACAGCTAAAGCTGGTCAAAACAATAAATTAGAAGGTCTCACTCAAGGTGCCGATGTATACATGACAAAACCTTTTGATGATAAAGAGCTTCTTTTACAGATGAAAAATCTCATAGATTCTAGAAAATATTTATGGGAACATTTTAAAGCATTAGACATGTTATTGGTAGATGAAATTGACGTCACTTCTATAGATGACAAATTCTTACAAGATGTATTTAAAACTATAAAGCATAATTTAGATAACGAGCATTTTGGTGTTGAGGACATAGCAAGACAAGTAGGGTTTAGTCGATCACAACTTCACAGAAAACTTAAAGCATTATCAGATAAGTCAGCAAATCAACTTATTACTGAAATACGATTAAATGAGGCACATAGACTACTAACCTTAAAAACAGGATCAGTGTCTGAAATAGCTTATGCTGTTGGATACACAAATTTATCATATTTTACAAAAAGTTTTAAAGTGCGATTTGGCGAGCTTCCAAGCAAAATTTAATTTTTCGCTTTTTTTTATATAAATTGCTCACTTAACCTAACAATTATTATATGAAATTATTTAAAAACTTAGCATTCGTATTAGTAGCATTAGTATCGTTCAATTGTAGCGATAGTGATAGTAGTGATGATGGCGATAATCAAGGGTTTGATGCTTCAGATTATGTGTATTTTATCTCTGGAAAAGTGGATGGTGTACCGTTCTTTTATGGTCAACTTGAAGCAGCTACGACTTTAGATTATAACTTAATTCACTCAGGAGCCTCAACAGTAGCATGTGCTTTTTCTGACACTGCAGGAATTAATTATTACTCTGGAGTTTATCCTAATTTTGATAATGACACAGAGCCGTACATGGGCATGGAATTTGTGCGATTTATGCTGTGCACTGAACTTAGCGATACCAATCAAGCAGAAGTATTTAATGACAGATTTCCAGTTGGCGATTATCAAGTTGCAACTAATAATGATGTCTATACTGGTACTACAGGTGCTATAGGTTTTGAGTATGCACCAAATGCATCTGAAGGTCCACTATACAATACAAATGGTGACCAAACTGGAAATAGTGTTACAATTACATCTACAACACCTTTTAATAGCTATATATTGGAAGTACAAGTTGGTACAGCACAATTTGTTGAAGGCACATTTTCTGCGACATTATATAACGAGTCTGACCCTACAGATACCGTACAAATAACTGAAGGTCAATTTAAACTTAGACCAAGTCTACAATAGTAGAATAGCTAAATAATATTATAAAAAAGGCTTAATTCTTTTATGGAATTAAGCCTTTTTAATTACTTATCTGAAAGATAGCTCAAAACATTAGCTTCTACCCTATTTTGGATATCAGAGACATCAGCTTTAATAAATGGTTCTCCCATGATATTTTCATAGAGCTCTATATAGCGTTCACTTACAGTTTCGATATAATCATCGCTCATTTCAGGAACTGTTTGCCCTTCTAGGCCTTGGAAATTATTAGAAATTAACCATTGCCTTACAAATTCTTTGGACAGTTGCTTTTGAGGTTCAGCATTATCCTGACGTTCTTGATACCCATCTGCATAAAAATAACGGGATGAGTCTGGTGTGTGAATTTCATCAATAAGAACAATCTTACCATCTTTAGTTTTCCCAAATTCATATTTGGTATCCACCAAAATCAAACCTCTAGAAGCTGCAATGTCTGTACCACGTTTAAAAAGTTTACGGGTATAATCTTCAAGTACCATATAATCCTCTTCTGAAACGATGCCTCGTTTTAAAATATCTTCTCTTGAAATATCTTCATCATGATCTCCCATTTCAGCTTTAGTAGCTGGTGTAATAATTGGCTCAGGGAATTGATCATTTTCTTTCAAGCCTTCTGGCATATCAACGCCACAAAGCAATCGACGTCCTGCTTTGTACTCACGTGCAGCATGACCTGACATATAGCCACGAATTACCATTTCTACTTTAAATGGTTCACATAGATGTCCAACTGCCACATTAGGATCTGGTGTCGCAGTTAACCAATTAGGCACCAGATCTTCAGTCGCTTTCATCATACTAGTCGCAATCTGATTTAAAATTTGTCCTTTGTAAGGGATTCCTTTAGGCATGACCACATCAAAAGCAGACAAGCGATCAGTAGCAATCATGATTAATTCATCATTATTAATATTATAGACTTCTCTTACTTTCCCTTTGTAAACACTTTTTTGATTTGGAAAGTTGAAATTAGATGCTATTATAGTTTTATTTGACATTTTGTTGTTTAAAATACACTTCGACTGCACTCAGTGTGATATCATAATTATTTACTAATCTCTATTTTCTATACTTTTATAAGCATCGATTACTTTTTTCACCAGCTTATGACGAATCACATCTTTATCATCGAGATAAATCATCCCAATACCATCAACATTTTTTAGCACAAGCAAGGCTTCTTTTAAACCAGAAATGGTACGACGTGGTAAATCGACCTGACCAGGATCACCCGTAAGTAAGAACTTTGCGTTTTTTCCCATTCGTGTGAGGAACATTTTCATTTGCGCATGAGTTGTATTCTGACCTTCATCTAAAATGACGAAAGCATTATCTAATGTTCGTCCACGCATAAATGCTAAAGGTGCAATTTGAATGGTCCCATTTTCAATAAAATGTGCCAATTTCTCAGCAGGGATCATATCACGAAGCGCATCATACAATGGCTGCATATAAGGGTCTAGCTTTTCTTTTAAATCCCCAGGAAGAAATCCTAGGTTTTCCCCTGCTTCTACTGCTGGGCGTGTTAAAATAATACGCTTAACCTCTTTGTTTTTTAAAGCTCTTACAGCTAATGCAACACCTGTATATGTTTTTCCTGTTCCAGCAGGACCAATAGCAAAGACCATATCATTTTTTCGCATACTCTCAACCAGTTTCCGTTGGTTAACCGTTTGCGCCTTAATGATTTTACCATTCACTCCATGAACAATAGCTTCGCCACTTTGCTCAGAAGTTTTATAATCATCACTACTTTGACTCGTAAGTACACGTTCAATAACATTTTCGTCAATCTTATTGTACTTTCCAAAATGTTCCATAAGCATGTTCATGCGTCGGTCAAATTCTTCTAGCAAATCTTCATCGCCATAAGCTTTGATACGATTTCCTCTAGCTACAATTTTAAGTTTTGGGAAGTATTCTTTTAGTATTTTGATATTGGCATTTTGAGCTCCAAAAAATTCTTTGGGAGTAATTTCTTCTAGTTCTAAAATAAGTTCGTTCAAAAGCGACTGGAATTATAAATTAATCTGTTTTGTTTTATTAGTTTTGTGATGAGACAAATTACTACTCATTCAAACCAAAAATAATTAAAACTATTTTATTCTTAAGTCATACTAAAGCTTAAAATATGATTAGTTTTTAACAGTTTTATTTTTAGTTTGATACGAGTTAAAATCATTTAAAAAATTCTATTGCTCAATACATGGCAATCATCACACTAACAACCGATTTTGGAGAGAAAGACCATTTTGCTGGAGCCATTAAAGGAGCAATTTATAGTGAGTTGCCTGAAGTAAGAATTGTTGATATCTCTCACTCGGTAGCACCATTTAATGTGCCTGAAGCTGCTTATATAATTCAGAATGCCTACAGTAGTTTTCCTAAGGGAACCATACATGTGATTGGGATTGATTCTGAACTTAACCCTGAAAACAAACATATCGCTGTTAAATTAGATGATCACTATTTTATTTGTGCCAATAACGGGATTATGAGTATGATTTGTTCCGAAATTGCGCCGCAAAAAATTGTAGAAATAAACATTCATGATCGTGTTGCTACTAGCTTTCCTGTGCTAGATGTATTTGTAAATGTTGCCTGTCATATTGCTCGAGGTGGTACCTTAGAAATTATTGGAAAAGTGATAGACAATATAAAACCCATAAAAAACTTGATTCCGTTTGTTAATGATGAAAAGAATCAAATTATTGGCAGTGTGATTTATATTGATAACTACGGAAATGTGATTACTAACATAAAACGTAAGTTTTTTGAAGGTGTTCAGAAAACTCGAGCTTATGAAATTTCGGCTAGAAGTTATAAGTTTAAAACTATATATGATAAATATAGTGATGCTATAAATTTTGAAATTCCAGAAGATAAGCGTTATGATGAAGGCAAAGGACTTGTTGTTTTTAACTCATCTGGCTATTTAGAAATTGCCGTTTATAAGAGTGATAATGCTACAGTTGGTAGTGCATCTTCTCTTATGGGGCTTAAAGTCATGGATACCGTTACTGTTAATTTTGCCAAACTCTAAACCATGTTTGTACGTATTGTAAAGCTAAGTTTTAATCCTTCAAAAATTGATGAATTCCTAAGTAATTTTGAAGCTAATAAATTAAAAATTAGAGCATTTGAAGGTTGTGAATTTTTAGAGCTTTATCGTGATAAAGACAATACAAATATCTTTTTTACGTATAGTTATTGGAAAACTGAAGCTGATTTAGAATCTTATAGACACTCCAATTTATTTAAAAGTGTTTGGGCAAAAACCAAACCTCTATTTAACAATAAGCCAGAAGCTTGGAGTGTAGATAAGTTGGCATCTCTTAATTAAATGTGTAATGCTAGGTAAAATCCATCTCTTTTTAGGCATATCCATCGTTATCATTTTTTTGTTGACAGGACAATACATGCATCATAAATATGATCATTTAAAAGATATGGAACTAATGAATCGTGCTTTATTTAGAGCAGGTCATTTATACATTTTACTCTTTGGTTTAATAAATGTTGCTATTGGTGCATATATCAAACCCCTGAAGCATAAACTACTCAGTAAGATTCAAAATTTTGGCTCTGTACCAATTATCATTTCCAGTGCATTGATTATTTATGCTTTTTTTACAGAACTACCAACAGAACATATCGAACGACCTCTAAGTCGTTTAAGTCTTTATATGGTATTTTTTGGTGTAACTATTCATGGTTTAATATCTTTGGTGAAACATAAACTCATAAATACTAAACAAAACTAATGCTTGCAATCTTAAAAAAAGAGATCAACACCTTTTTCGCATCACCTATTGGATATCTAGTGATTGCGGTATTTTTACTACTCAATGGCTTGTTTCTTTGGTTGTTTAAGGGGGATTTTAATATACTAGATAATGGTTTTGCCGATTTATCTAACTTCTTTTTGTTGTCACCTTGGATTCTCATCTTTTTGGTACCTGCTGTTACCATGCGTAGTTTTGCAGATGAAAAAAAACAAGGAACGTTAGAACTGTTACTCACAAAACCCATTAGCCATTTAAAGATTGTTTTTGGGAAATATTTAGGAGCACTTGTATTAATTAGTATTGCACTTATTCCAACATTACTTTATGTATATACGATTTCTAAGTTAGGTAATCCTGAAGGTAATTTAGATACTGGTAGTGTTATGGGGTCCTATTTTGGTTTATTATTTTTAGTTGCAGCCTATACTGCTATTGGCGTATTTGCATCTAGTCTTACCGATAACCAAATTGTAGCGTTTATAATTGCAGTATTTATTTGTTTCTTTTTCTATTTCGGATTTGAAGGCTTATCAAATTTCAACCTATTTGGTGATACCGTTTATATAGAAAAACTTGGTATGGAGTCACATTTTAAAAGTATGAGTCGCGGTGTATTAGATACTAGGGATATTGTCTACTTTTTAAGTATTTCAATCTTGTTTATTATTTTAACAACACTAAATATTAAACGTGCTAATCGATGATTATTACTATTCCATTAATTATTCTATTGTGTATCACATTTGTGCTCGTTTTCTTGTTTGTAAAAACTATAGATCGTCGAAAATGGTTAACTGTATTAGTGAGTCTTGCATTAACTCCATTAGTATACTTTTATGCAGTATACCCTATGATTAATATTTTTAGTAATTATCATCATCAAAAATATTTTTCTTCACAATTATGGAATGATAAACCTGCTTTACGCTATGAAATGGCTGATGACATGATGGCCTCAAACCTATTAATTGGCATGTCTAAAGCTGATGTAAAAACGCAATTAGGTAACTACGAATGGTTATCTTGGAATGATGAAAACAAATCCCATGATTCAAATAAATGGAATTATGCTTTAGGAATTGAGCCAGGAGCCTTTAATACAGAAAAAGAGTGTATAGAGCTCATTTTTAAAGATGATAAAGTAATAGAAGTTAAACCTTTTAAAGACGACGTGACATTTGATGTTGAAGACTAAAAAACATATTCTCACCATTGGTATTACCTTAGTAGTATTAATTGCTATTAACATTATATCAAGTAAGTTATATAAACGCTTTGATCTCACACAAGATCAGCGCTACACCTTATCAAATGCAGCTTTACAAACCATAGAAGATGTTGATTCGCCTTTAGTTATCGATGTTTTTTTAGAAGGGGATCTCCCATCAGAATTTAGACGTTTACGAGATGAAACGCAGCAACTTCTCGAGGAGTTTACCATTAATAATCATAATGTGAAATTTGATTTTATTAATGCACTGTCCGACGATAAAACTAGAGACCAAAGACTTCAAGATTTAGCAAGACGTGGTTTACAACCCTTCCAAATTAATATTAAGGAAAGTGGAAAATCAACTCAAGAGCTTATAATCCCATGGGCTTTAGCAAGCTACAATCAACAAACGGTTATTATTCCACTTATAAAAAACAAAATTGGAGCTACAGATCAAGAACTCGTTAATAGCTCAATTCAAAATTTAGAATATGCTTTCGCAGAAGGCTTTAAAAAGCTAGTACAACCAAAACAGAAAAAAATTGCGGTGTTGCGTGGTAACGGACAATTAACAGATATTTATGTGGCCAATTTACTCCGAAAACTTGGCGAGCATTATTTTCTAGCTCCTTTTACTTTAGATAGTGTTACTAGTAACCCGACACAAACATTAAAAGACATTAACTCCTATGACTTAATTATTTCTGCAAAACCTAGTGAGCCCTTTTCAGAAGAGGAAAAATATGTTTTAGACCAGTTTACTATGAATGGTGGCAAAAGCTTATGGCTTACAGAAAGCATTGTTATGGATAGAGATAGTTTACTTAATAATGCTGGTCAGGCTGTTGCTATTATGAAGGATTTAAATTTAAATGATTTCTTTTTCAAATATGGTGTGCGAATTAATCCTGTTATAGTAAATGACTTATACTCAGCTCCTATTCCGTTGGCAATAGGAGAAGGCAATAATACGCAATATCAACCTGTTCAATGGCCTTATTCCCCTTTAGCTGCGAGTAACCCAAACCATTCTATCACAACTAATTTGGATCCGGTTAAATTTGATTTTACAAGTCAGATAGACACCTTAAAAAATGGCATTGATAAGACGATATTATTACGCAGTTCTAAGCTCACAAAATTAGAGGGAGTGCCTCGTGAAATTAGTTTAGATGTTGTTACGCAAGAGCCTCAACCTGAAACCTATAAAGAACCTAACCAAACACTAGCCGTGTTACTTGAAGGCACATTTACTTCTGTGTACGACAAACGTGTTAAACCGTTTAAACTTTCTGAAGATAAAACACGAAGTATTCCTACAAAAATGATAGTAATTGCAGATGGTGATGTGATTAAAAATGAAGTGATTCGTAATCAACCTCAAGAGCTTGGTTTTGAGTTTTTGACCAAACGTAAATTTGGTAATAAAGAATTTCTAGAAAATGCAGTTAACTACTTATTAAATGATGACGGACTTATAAACATTCGTACCAAAGAAGTGAAGTTAGCATTTTTAGATCCTAATAAAATTGCAGATCAAAAATCAAAATGGCAAATTATTAATATTGCTGTTCCTCTTGTAATATTGGGGCTTTTTGGTTTCTTTTTTAATTATTTCCGTAGAAAACGATATACATAAACATACAACTCTACGCTATGTACAAGGCTAAGTATAGAACAGATTTTGTTAATAAGTTTGTTTTATAAAACAATCCCTTTAAGATATATTTGTAATGCACAAAACAAAGTGTTATAAAGTAAAAAACAATAAGACGAACGCATGAAATTTATAGTATCAAGTACTTATTTACTCAAACAATTACAAGTTTTAGGTGGTGTAATTAACAGTTCAAACACCTTACCCATTTTAGATAACTTTTTATTTGAATTGAAAGATTCAAAACTCACAGTTTCTGCAAGTGATTTAGAGACGACCATGTCTTCTACTTTAGATGTAGAAAGTGATAACGATGGTAGTATAGCCTTACCAGCACGCTTGTTACTTGATACTTTAAAGACCTTTCCAGAACAGCCATTAACATTTGTTGTAGAAGATAACAATACTGTAGAAATTAGTTCTAACCATGGTAAGTATGCCTTGGCTTATGCAAATGGTAATGAATTTCCTAAAGCTGTAGAACTAGATAACCCTAGTACGACAACTATATCTGGTGATATCTTAGCAACTGCTATTAGCAAAACTATTTTTGCTGCAGGAAATGACGATTTGCGTCCTGTAATGAGTGGAGTGTTCTTTCAGTTTTCGACTCAAGGTTTAACGTTTGTAGCTACAGATGCTCATAAATTAGTAAAATATACACGTGAAGACGTAAGAGCAGATCAAGTTGCAGAATTCATCATGCCAAAAAAACCCTTAAATCTTTTAAAAGGAATTTTAGCAGCAAACGATGAAACCGTAACTATAGAATATAATGATTCTAACGCCAAGTTTACTTTTGAAAATTCGGTATTAGTATGCCGTTTAATCGACGGAAAATACCCTAACTATGAAGCTGTAATTCCAAAAGAAAACCCTAATAAACTAACTATAGACAGGACTCAGTTTTTAAATTCTGTACGTCGTGTGAGTATATTCTCTAATAAAACGACGCATCAAATTCGTTTAAAAATTGCAGGTGCCGAATTAAATATCTCTGCAGAGGATATTGATTACTCTAACAAAGCTGAAGAACGTCTAACATGCGATTATCAAGGTGACGACATGCAAATAGGGTTTAACTCTCGTTTCTTAACTGAAATGTTAAATAACTTAAATGCCGATAACGTTCAATTGGAAATGAGTTTACCTAACAGAGCTGGAATTTTAACACCTATTGATGGTTTAGACGAAGGCGAGCATGTAACAATGCTGGTAATGCCAGTCATGCTGAATAGTTAGACTCAATGGTATTTAAATAAAACAAAAAACGCGCACTTTAAAAGTGCGCGTTTTTATTTACCTCTATATAAAAATAACTAACTAATAAAATTAAGAGATAAAGGATATCTTGGTGATTCTCCATGGCTTGCTCTTATGGCATTCATTATTGGAAATATAAACGATAATATACACAAAGCTATAAGTCCTAAAACACCAACAAAAACAAGTATTAATGGAATACAAATTAAGCTATATACTAACATACTTAATTGAAAATTAACAATATTCTTACCTTGTTCGTCCATTTGATACACATTCTCTTTTTGTGTTGCCCAAATGATTAACGGCACTATAAGTCCGCCAAATCCAGTAATAAATGTCAGTAACTGACTTAAGTGTGTTAAGACAATAAGTTGATTATCTTGTCTCATGATGATTATAATTTTTGATTGAACACCAATAGGACGCACACAATGTCAAAACGTTACAAGGTTTTATTTTTTTTAACGAAAAATGATAGTTTTTATTTTTTCAAAAGTCTAAAAAACAACTCATTACCTTGTCTATGTGATATTGAATTATAACAGGGTTCCATAATGTCGATATGAAATCTGTTTTCAAAAAGTGATATGTAAGTGGCCTTATTTCCTCCAAACGGTGGCTTGTCATTATGTAAGGGTTGATTAAACAGTAAACCAACGAGTGCACCAGAATTAGATAAGAGATGATACATATGCTCTACATATTTAATCCTGAGCTTAGGATCTAACGCGCAGAAAAATGTTTGTTCGAGAATTAGATCAAAACACATATCTAAATCAAAAAAGTTGGCATGTACTAATTGAGACTTAGGAAACTTTGGGGCTCTAGACTGAAGATTATTTAAAGCTGTTTTGGAGACATCGACGACGTAAACATTTTTAAACCCTTTATTATGAAGATATTCAGCTTCATAAGAATTACCACCACCAGGAATTAAAATTCGAATATTCTTATCAACGATTTGATCAACATAAGTCTTGATTGGAGGAGAAATTTCTCCTAAATCCCAGCGTGTATCATTAGTTTTATAACGGTTATCCCAAAAACTCTCATTAAGTGTTTCCATGTTAAAGTAACTCTTTAAGAATAATATAAATTCCCATAACTAAAACAAACCAGCCGAAGCCTTTTTTGAGTTTTTTCCCATCAATAAAGTTAGAAAGATAGACACCTATGAAAATACCAATGATAGCAATTGACGTAAATAGTAATAAAAAGCCCCAATCAATCTCTAGATTTTCAACGTCCCCAATAAAACCAATGAGGGATTTTATCGCTATAATTAAAAGTGATGTAGCTACGGCTTTTTTCATTGGGAGTTTAGCCAACAATACCAAAGCAGGTATGATTAAAAACCCACCTCCTGCTCCTACAATTCCAGTTATCACGCCAACAATAATACCCTCTATAAGTATTAAAGGATAATTAAATGATCTTTGTTGTGAAATTTTATCATCACAATTCTCTCGCTCTCTAATCATTGTAATTGAAGCTAGTAACATAATGATTGCAAAAAACACCATGATTGCGATATCTTTTGTAATGATGAAGTTTTTAATGGTTACTATTTCAGAAGGAATAATTGGAATTAAAAATCGTCGAGTGAGATATACAGCTATTAAAGCTGGAATTGCAAAAACTATAGCTGTTCTAAAATCAACAAGACCTTTTTTAATGTTTTTAAACGCACCAAATGCAGAAGATATCCCAACTACAAACAGCGAATAAGCCGTTGCAGTAACTGGGTTTAAATACATTAAGTATACAAATATCGGAACCGTTAATATTGATCCTCCGCCTCCAATAAGACCAAGAACTATACCAACCAAAAGCGCTCCTAAATACCCTAAAAGTTGTGTGATATCCATTGCACACAAAACTAATTATAAATAGTAATTAGAAACTAATATTTACGGAAGTAATTTTAAAACAGTAATAGATAAGTAATGCTTGAGTAAATAAAATATTATTTGGTAGTTCCTCTAAGGATTAATTTTGTTTTAATAGTCTTAGTAGTATTCGCTATAGGCTCCTTAGCATTTAAACGGTTAACAAGTATCTCTACAGACGTTTTACCAATATCTACAGTATGCTGTGAAATTGTTGACAATTTAGGATCTGTAAATTGAAGAACGTTTTCATCAGAAAATCCAATTATAGAAAGTTTTTTTGGGACATCAACACCTAGTTTTAAAGCCTTTTGCAACGCAACTACTCCTGAGGTGTTATCAATGGCTAATACTCCATCAATTGTTTTATCAGAGCTTAACGTGTTTTCTATTCGATCTTCTAAAGATTCATTATTAGCGATTGTAATTATATTAGGCTTGTTTTTATATCCAGAATATTCATCTAAAGCTTTAAAATACCCTTTAGCCCTAAGCTTACCAACGCTCAACTCATCAATACTACTTATAAGAACAATATTTTGTCTACCTTCAGATAGCAGATACTTAGTTGCCTCATATGCAGCTCCAAAATCATCAATAATAACCTTATCACAAGATATGTCATCTGAAACCCTATCAAACAATACAACAGGTATATTTTGCTGTAATATTAAATTGATATGATCAACTTTATTGGCTACTTGAGTTTCTTCAGCTATTGACATAATAAATCCATCAACACTACCATTAGACAATAGCTGTAAACTACTAATTTCCTTATCACGTGTTTCATTAGAAACACAAGTAATGATATTATAACCATGCTTAGTCGCTTCCTCTTCTATAGCAAATAAAGCCTTGGCAAAAAAATGATTTAAAATATTTGGAATGATAACACCAATAGTATTGGTCTTACTATTTTTTAAACTCACTGCAAGTTTATTAGGCTTATAGTTCAAAAATTTCGCAAGAGCCTTGACACGTTCAATGGTATCTGGGCTAATCTCATCACTATCATGTAATGCTTTAGATACTGTAGATACTGAAACATTTAATTGTTCAGCGAGTTGTTTTAGTGTAACCATGGTTGAATTGAATAAAAAAGAGTGTACTCTTTATAAAAATACACTCTTTTATTTTGATTAGAAAGGGTAAAATTATTTTTTAATCAATTTTACAGTTTTACTTCCAGTTGCCGAATTAATTTTGGCAAAATATAATCCATTATTTAATGTCGAAGCATCAATCGTTATATCAGTAGCATTTGGTGTTAATTCAACTACTTGCTTACCTAATACATCAAATACTTGAATAGATTCAATGTCTTGAGTTCCTACAACGGTCCAACTATCTGTAGTTGGGTTAGGGAATACAGTAAACTCATTTCTAGTTAAATCATTTACCCCTAAAGTATTTGTTGTACTGAAAAATATATTATCGATATATACAGTTCCATTCCCTGTAAATAATGTTTGCTTAATATCTGTTCCATCCCAAGTTCCGTTTACTAATGCAGGGTAGTTAGCAAAATGAGATAATGGAATAAATACGCTCACCCATTGTCCTGTTTCTAGAGGAGCATCTAATCCTGGTCCAAATCTAAAAAATGGTTCTTCAGGATTTCCACAACAAATAGTAGCGCTTAAAGAATCATCCACTAAAGAAAAGTTAAATCCAGTAGATGTTGTCGCATAATAATTTAAATGAACATAGGTATAAGTTCCAGTGGCATTAAAATTCTCACCTAATCCACTACCAAAGAAATCTAAGTTATCTAACTTCATTACTTTATCACCAGATAATGTTTCTTCGGTGATTGTAGATGCACCTCCACTAAAATCTTCAAAATTGAACCCAGCAAAATCTGATTCATTAGCATTACCACTCAATCCGCTATAGATATAAAAATCAGATCCTGTAGACCCGTTATTTTGAGGACCAGCTGTAGGTTCATCGGCAGGACATTCTGGGCAATCTGGACCACCACAATCAACACCAGTTTCGTTTCCATTTTGGATACCATCATCACATGAAGGAGGACATTCTGGGCAATCTGGACCACCACAATCAACACCAGTTTCGTTTCCATTTTGGATACCATCATCACATGTTGGGTCTGGAGCACCAACTTGTTCTATATCGTCAATATAATATGTTCCACCAACAGCAATTGGAGGACATGAACCACCTTCGCACGCAGGATCATAATCAGGTTGGATAACAATAGTTGAATATTTCTCAGTTCCTAAAAGTCCAGCTTGATCAGAAAAATCAAAAGTAACTTCAGTCCAAGTATTAGCCGTCGCAACTACAACATCTCTATTGTAAGTAGGAAATGGTCCTTCTCCCGTTGGTGCAATTTGCACCTGAAATCTTAATTGAAGATTTGCCTTAGTCGACCAAATTTTCATAGTAAACACAGTACCATTAGCAAAATCAACTAATGTTGTTGCTTGTCCAGGTGTCTCATATCCAAAACCTGCAAACCAAGCTGCACCAACATCTTTAACAGTCTCTAAAACTCTAGACGATGTATTAATACCACTTGGATCTGGATTAGCAATATTAGCAAAACCAATTCCATCAAATTGAAATGAAGCTGTCGTTGTTCCATCTTCATAGTCAAACGGTAACGATTGACCAAATACCATGGCCGTTGCCATTAAAAACGTTAACAATGTAATTTTTTTCATAGTTATATATATTAAATTAGTAATTATTCAAAATTTTTATTAAGAGTATTTCATTTTCTTAAATTTAAGTACTTAAGTCTAAGATTTTCGTATTTTATACCGCAACAAAAAACATACAATCAAAAATTATTTTGATTTTGTTTAATTATCTCATAAAAACCAGTAAACAAAGTCAATTGGAGCTATTATTTGTTTAATTTATTTATTTAGACAAAAGCTTTTTTAACTTTTATGTTGTGGTAATGTTGTGAAAAACATCAAACATGTATTGGTTTATTTCTTTCGGGAATTCTAATGTTGTGTTATAAATTTTCAGAATTCTAAAAACTCAAATACATTATTATTAAAACTTAAGGTTTTCATGCTTATCCCAAAGCCCCCAATATGCACCTACATCACCTTCATCTCCAGTTTTCCATGACTCGTCAAACGATGAGAAATAAAATATTGGTATATCATTTTCTTTAGTCCAAAGCATTGTATCAATAAAGTACTTCATTGCCTGTTCAGGACCTGCTTGAGCTCCTTTTAGCCCTCCTCCTTCACTAGGCCAACCAGTTTCAGTAATAATAATAGGTTTACCTTGAGCAGCGTCAACTACTTGACCATACATTGCTTGCATATGTCCTAAAGCATATTCAATTGGACAGCCTTCCCAATAGGGGTATAAGTTGGCTAATACAACATCAGAATTCTCTACTAACTCTGGGTGACGAGAAAACTCATAATATGCATCTACATATCCAACAGGTATATCTAAACCTGAAAGCGCCTCTCTAACTCTTTTGATATAATTAAGTAATTGTTCTAAAGACAAATCATTTCGATATAAGACTTCATTACCAACGGCAGCAACATCTACGTGACCTGCTTTAGCCAAGGCAATCAATCCTTCAATTTCCTTTTCGTTGTCTTCCAAATCATCACTCAACCAAGCCCCTACTAAGGTTTTTAAACCATGTTTTTTAGCAACAACTGGAATGTGCTCATTACCTTCTATACATGAAAACGAACGAATAGCTCCTGTAAAAGGCTTTAATATAGCTACACGACGTTCTACCTGTTCTATACTAATTTCATCACCAGGTTCTTGTCCATCTTCATACATACTAAAGCATATACCATGCATACCATCCTGAATAGTTTTTCTCCATAAAGCTTTTAATTCTTCTAAGGAATACTTTGTTGTGTCAATACCTTGCGTATTAATTTGACTATAGCCATTAGATTTATAATACGATTCTACTCTATACGACATTCTTTAATTCTATTTATTTGATTTGATTTATAATTCGCCTCGTCGTTCAACAAGTTCTTTCTTAATTTCTCTAGATCTGTCCTCACTTAAGTTATACTTCCACATAACCCAAACTGCGAGAGCAGCGGTTAGAGATGGAACTATGATATCTGCTATCCTTAGATTATTCATAGTTTCTACAGATTGCTCTGTAACATTTGGATCAAAACCAACAATACTTAAAATTACACCACCTAATACAAGTGCTATGGATTGTCCAATTTTAACCATTAACCAATAGATAGCTCCAAAAGTCCCTTCTTTTCGAGGCATCCCATTTTCTAATTCATCTAAGTCACATACATCTGCAGTCATGGACATCATTAAAGTAAACAGACCTCCCATACCAAAAGCAAACAAAGGAATTGGCAGAAAAATCAACCATGGCACTTCTGTACCTGGATCAATACTAAACCAAGACATTCCGATACTTTCTAATGTAGGGTTTATGGATTCAAAAATTGAACTTACACCAGCATTTAAAGACTGACCAAAGTCAGTTTGATTAAATTGATTATTTAAATCTTTATCAAAGCCCCACCATTTTAAAATATAGCCGACAATTGATAAGATTGTTGATATTATAAATGCTTTTTTCTTACCCCATTTATTTGCCATTCTTGAAATGATTGGTATTACAATAAACGCTGTGATTATAGCATTAATAGTATTAAACCACGCAGGCCACGTTCCTGCTAATTCATAACTTCCACTATACATGTAAAACACTATGATAAAAACACCGAACGCAGCTACTAATTGAAATCCGTTAAATACTAAAAAGGTAGCCCCACAAAGTTTCATAAAAGGCTTGTTTTTTGTGACTTGCTTAATACCTTCCCAGAGGTCTTTCATATTTGTAGCTAAAGACTTGAATGTTATTTCTTTTCTGTTTTTCATGTGAGATGAATCGATTCCTTTACAGAATAATGCAGGTAAAATTCCAAAAACAACACACATGGCACCAACAATAAGCGCCATTGTTCGAACACCTTCAGTTTGTGTATTAAAGGTGTCTGTATCAGGAATAATAACATACAACCAAGGAACAATCATCCAAGCTATTTGTCCCATGGTATTAGAAAATGCCATAAGTCGAGTACGCTCATTGTAATCTGAAGTCATTTCATATCCAAGTCCAACTAATGGTGTCGCGAACATCGTATTACCAATTAAGAATAATAATTGAATAACCATGACATGCCAAATAATGTAAGACTGTGATGCATCATCATCAATTTGCCACATTAAAAAGAAAAGTATACCACTAATGATTGCACCAACAAAAATGTAAGGTCGACGTCTTCCCCATTTTGATTTGGTGTTATCAGAAATGAATCCCATAATTGGGTCAGTAATGGAGTCAAATATTCGTGGTAAACCACCTAATAGACCAGCCCAAAGTGGATCAACACCCCAAGCTGTCAATAAGAAGAATTGAATAAAAACACCGAGTGTACCAGGTAAAATATTTAATATAAAATGACCTGCTCCAAAGGCTGCTTTTTGTCCCACTGGAACTTTATCTTTTGCTGCTGTTTTAATGTTCGACATAATTTTATTGGTGTTAGTTAATTTTCTATGATTTCGGAATTACAATCGTTTGAATTGCTTGACCGTTTATTTTAATATCTACATCGTTTTCGTATAAATTAAGAGTAAAATCTTTTGCAATATCACCTTCATTAAAGACTACTACAGCAATAGAACCATCCGGATTCTGAGCAGCAGTTATCATTAAATCTTTATCAGGATTTTGTACATCAATTACCATGGCATTTGGGCGAATGTATTTGCTGAAATGCGCCATTGTGTAGTATAATGGTGTAAAATACACTTCATCCGTATCAGGATTAACAATAACAGGAGCTATACACCAGTTTTTAAACCAATTTGGACCACCTTTGGTATCCAAAACCATATTCCAATCTACCCATCCATCTACCCAATTATTAAGGCATCCAATGATATCTCTAGCATATCGGTTAACAGGTGCGTATTTAGGATGATAATGTTTATCCTCTTCTGGAGCCCAAGTGTAACCCCAATCTGTTGCTTCTTTCTTCCAATACCATGTATCATCTTTCCATACAGGAATCTCTGCATCAACACAGGCTTCAGATTGTATTAAAAGTTTATCTGGAGCTTTATTGTGAGCATATTGTAATTCTTCAGGGAATACTTCAAATGTGCTGGCATACCAATGAATAGCAGTTCCATCAAAGTATTGAGACGATGCTTCGTCTTTAAATTGAGAATCTATCCATTCCTTTAAATGCTCTCTATTTTGATCATATCCTAAAATTTTAAGATCTCCCTTCCCATCTGCCTCCAACTTTGGCCCCAAATAATTCTGAACAAAGTTTGTCATTTCATCAGGTGTATAATGCATACTTTCCCAATTACTCCCATTTCCAAGAGGTTCGTTTTCTACTGTAAATCCCCATAAATCAATACCCTCAGCTTTGTATGCATCGGCATACTTTGAAAAAAACAATGCCCAAGTATCGTAATATTCGGAAAGAAGTTTACCTCCAACCCATTTGTTATTATCTTTCATCCAAGGTGCCGCAGTCCAAGGAGAACCAAAAATTTTAAATCCGTCTGTAGAAGCAGCCATAGCATCTTTTATAAACGGTATTAAGTCTGCTTTATCTTCCTCAATACTGAAATGCTCTAGATTTTTATCACCTTCAACTGGGGTATAAGAGTAATTACTCAATGAAAAGTCACAAGAATTCATATGTGTTCTTGTTAATGAGTAATTAGCGCCATCTTTACTGAAATACGCATCAATGATTTTTTTACGATTAGTTTTACTCATTTTATTTAACAAGTAAGCCGAAGCTTCGGTAAAAGCGCCTCCAAATCCTGTTATTTTTTGATATGTTTTATCAGGATTTAGTGTAATTACAATAGAAGAATCATTAGTAGATAAATTGGCTAGTTTTGTTAACTGATGTCCACTTGCAGACGTTTCATATACATCAACTTGTAATACCTTTTGTTTTTCAGTGCAACTCATACCAATGATAACTAAAGACAGGATTGAAAAAAATTTTACGACTCTCATTTTTACTGTTAATTTGACTTATGAGCAGTTATTTCTGCTTCTGTTGGCGGCACTAATACATCTTTCATTAAAGCCTCTTTATCTCCATTATAAGTTTTGGTGATAGGATTACCACCTCTTGTTAATCCTTTAAACACACCATTATCAACCATATCCCATAATGCAAATTTTGCTTTACCATCCACTGTAAACAAACCAAAATGATTTTCTGAACCTTCTGGATTGGCTGCATCTTTCCATGGCTCATCAAAGCCTTCAAAATAAAAGCATGATATGTTATTTTGATTTGTCCAATCTCTTATCAATTGATGGAACTTAGCTTCTTTGTACTCATCGGTTGCTTTGGCTCCTTCAGGACCATAAAAACTATTAGACACAGAAGCCCAACCTGTTTCTCCTATGTGAATGGGTTTATCTACTCCAATACGTTTCATATAATCATATACACTTTGATACTGAGATATTGAATAAGCCAAGGAGCGATCCATAGCCGAATCAATTTTTTCAATATCAGATAATTCATTCTCACTTTCTGGAACACCCCAAAAATCAGGATTGTAGTGGGTGTCATGCATTGGATATGTATGCATAGAAATGAAATCTACTGCCTTAATTAAGTCATTAAGATCCTCAACATGATAACTCTCTTCTCCTCCGCCCCATGACGCAAAATTATCTGAACTAGTCACCCATAACTCTTTTGGTAATTTTCCTGATTTTTTTAAATCTTGTAAATGGTTAACCCATTTTAAAATAATCCAAGGTTTTACATAATATTGCGCTTGCCATGTAACCATAGCTTCATTACCTACAGCTATAATCTTTACAATATCTGGGTATTGATTCGCTAAGGACACAGCTGTATCTATTTCTATCGCATTAGATGGATTATCTTGATTGTGATCTGGTTCCTTATCAGTAAATGCATCTTTACAATTAATCCAAACCCCAAGCATCACATACATTTCGAAGTCAGCGTCTTCTTGTTTCAATTCTGAAATTGCTTTTAATACATTGGTAGCATGTGGTAAATGCAATTTATAAGTTCGTAAGATACGGATGCCCATTGCGGATAATAATTTCATATCTTCCTTAAGTTCTTTGATTGTTGGTTCAATATCATGATTGGAATGTCTATAACCACCATAAGACATTGCTAGATATTCCGGATTACCTAATATATCCTGAGCCGTCATCTCTTTTTCTACCACTGTTTCTTCTTTAGATTTTGGTTTTTGGTTACATGACCACATAAGTACCAATACAACTGCAACAAAAACAATATATTTAGTCAATTTCATAATCTTGTTAATATTTATTAGCAATAACTCTTTATTGGCGGCACTAAAACATGTGACATCAATTCTTCTTTATTACCATTATATGTTTTAATTATAGGATTTCCATTTCTGGTTAAACCATTAAAGACCTTATTATCTACCAATTCCCATAATGGAAATTTAGCTTCTCCATTTATTTTAAATAAACCGAAATGATTTTCAGATCCATTAGGGTGATGTGCATCTTTCCATTTCTCATTAAACGCCTCAAAGTAAAAGCAAGAAATCCCTTCGGTATTAGTCCATTCGCGCATCATTTTATAATATAAGCCTTGCTTATACTCATCTGTTGCACGAGAACCATTAGGTCCATAAAAACCTTTAGATACTGTCGCCCAACCTGTTTCACCAATATGAATTGGTTTATCTACTCCAATATGTTTTAAATAATTGGATACATTAGTATAATGTTGCTTCGCAAAATCAATTGCACGTGTCATTGCCGAATGAATTTTATCAAATTCTAACAAATCTTCTTCAATATCAGGAACACTCCAGAACTCCGGATTATAATGTGTGTTGTGATATGGATAGGTGTGCATTGATATATAATCGACAGCGTGAATTAGTTTATTTAAATCTTCAGTGTGATAGAGGTGATCTCCTCCTCCCCAAGATGCAAAATCATCAGAACTTGTAATCCAAAGGTCTTTTGGGAGAATCCCTCCCGATTTTAAAGATTGTAAATACTCGACCCATTTTAAAATAACATTGGGTTGCACATAATAATTCTCAGCCCATTTTACCATAGCTTCATTACCAACAGCAATGATTTTAACAATTTCAGGGTAAGAAACTGCCAAAGAAACTGCTCTATCAATTTCACCAGCATTATTAGGACTCTCCACGTCATGATTAACCGGATAATCTGTCCATGCATTTAAGCAATCAATCCAAGCACCAAGCATGACGTACATTTCGAAATCACTATCTTCCTTATTTAATTCGGTGATAGCCTTTAAAATATTTGTAGCTTGTGGCAATTGTACATTATAAGTTCTTAGAACTTTAATGCCCATTGCTGATAATAGTTTCATATCTTCTTTGATATCATCTATTGTAGGTTGATGATCTCTAGACTTTTCACGATATCCACCATAAGATATAGCCTGATACTTCGGATTTCCCAAAATATCTTTAGCAGTTATCTGTTTTCGTGTATGCATTTCTTTTTGAGGTTTAGAATTTCCATTAAATGATATACCCATTGAAATCAAGACAAATACTATGATATTTAATTTCAATGTCATGATATCACTGTTTATTTTAATATTGAATTGCTAACATTAACTATAATCTTCTCTATTACACCCGAGCGATTAAAAATAGTATGACTTGAATCTTTATCTAAGGCCAAACCATTGACAGTAACACTTGAATTATCTGTATTAACAACATTGATATTATTGTTGTTAGCTAATTGGTATACGATAGGAACTTGACAATATGTAAATGCCAACGCACCTGCTTCCAGCTCAATATGCTTCCAATCTCCATGTACATTAACATATCTATACGTTTTTTCACTTTCCAAAAATTCATCCTTTCTCAACAAACATGGATTGAATGTTAATTGCCCGTCATTAACAAAAACACCTAATTCTCCAATTCTAGACAGTATATCTTCTTTTACTTGACCAGTCATTCCAGGCTGTTGTGCCCCTTTACCTCCAGGCGTATGTGAATAAGGATCTGTAGGAAATGCTCCATATAATTGAGGAGACTTATGTGCTCCAATACCTTCATTAATTTCATAATAGTGTTCCAATAATCTTCCAACTATCTCATCAGTTTCTTTGTCTTCTATTGCTTTGAGACAGCTCTCTTGAACCGCTAATTGCAACTTCGAAACCATGTGCCAATAAATTGAACCTAAACCTTCATAACCATAAAAAGTTCCAGAACGTCCAGTAAACGCTTTATGATTAAAGACGTCTTCAAAAGTTTTCAATAATTGAGCCTCTTCGCTTTTGGCTAATTCCGCATATTTAGAATCTTTAAATGTAGCTAGTGCCTCTTTTAAACTATTAGCATTATTGAAATTTCCATTGAAATGGTATTTACCTTCAATATCTCTAGTTATAATTTGAGCATTACCATCGTCTACGAGTTTAGTCAATAATTGCGAATCCTTAACTGCACTTTCAGGAATCGTATTTTTCTGCATAAAACGCGGTAATTCTTTATTAGGATACAGCAAATAACTATACTGATCTTCTCTAAACAATTTACTTTGCTTCATAGCATCTAGCACTTTCAATGACTCAACTCCAGACAAATATCCTGAACTTAAAGCCGCTACTTGACCTTCTAACATTTCGTCTAGATGAGAAATAGAGACTTCAGAATCATTCACTAAAGACATTAAATTATAGGCATGATGCAAATTATCAGTACGTTTATTTGCATCTATAGTATGCTCTAAATATTGCAAAGTGATGTTAATAAAATATTGCAATTTATCTAATGAAATTTGTTGTTTTGCTCCTGAGAATGCCTTATCATAGATAGTAGTTCTATATACACTTCCTGCTTCACCTAACCCATCCAAAATCATTTTTCTATCTGTATCAGAAATTGTTCCAGAGAGGATACTCTTGTTGGTATCTAAAGTATCTACTACACTATTGAAAAAAGTTACTAATTCCTCTGAAATTTCAGTAGAATTGGTAGCTGAACTTGATACCACTTTTTGAAAGAAATGAAGAAAGCGTCTCAAGTAATTTAAAGTCACCATAGAAACACCATTTCCAACTAAAGCGTTGTTAGCATCATTCCATTCAGGTCTCTGTGTATTTAACCAAATACCACCTTCTGGAATGAAATTAGATACTTTAGCTAAGACTGTGGCTAATATTTTTTCTACGAAGTTTACCCTACAAATTATAGCATTTTGATTTCTTAACAAAGCGCCATCAGCACCAATCTTTAATCGCAATTCATTAATTCTTTCGTCTGAAGCATCATCAAAATCGATGGTATCTTTTGGATTGTTTAAAGTCTCTTGATATGTTTTAATTCGATAAGGCACATTGGCATATACAAATACATCTTCATTGAAATAACTGGACAATAATCCAGGCTTATGATCTTCTATAAACTCTAAAAACTTTAACAAATAAATAATCTGATGATCTCCCCAATACCCAATGTAAGACCAAGGATCGTCTGGTTCAAT
This sequence comes from Psychroserpens citreus, assembly GCF_055686305.1. Taxonomy (NCBI): domain Bacteria; kingdom Pseudomonadati; phylum Bacteroidota; class Flavobacteriia; order Flavobacteriales; family Flavobacteriaceae; genus Psychroserpens; species Psychroserpens citreus. The sequence goes on along the minus strand of NZ_CM145999.1, from coordinate 2,923,226 downwards.
AGTTTCCCAATCAAAACCTCCTTTAGTTACTCTATAAGGATTATAACCATCAAAAGTAGTAGCATTTAAAAATTTATGAATCATACTTTCTATAAACTCAGGATATGCATGTGCTAAAGCTTCCCAGTTTTGAAAAATATCTCTCCAATTGCCTTCATAATCTAATATTTTAGACCCATCTATTTCATTTCGTGTATTGATTGAAAATTTATTCCAAGGTCTACTAGGATCTCCGTGTCTTCGACTAAATTTCAATGGCATATATTCTAAGCAAAGACGTCTAAAATTCTTATCATCACTCTTATAGGCTATTGCTTTCAATTCTGAAACTGAAAACACTTCAGGCAATTCATTTAAAATTGAAGTCGCATTTTCAAACGCATTACGATTTGCGTTTTGCAAATAATTCTTAAAATCCCAAGTTTCAATATTATAATTATCATCAAAGATTCCTCCTCTCATGATATTAAACAGCGTATTAGCAAAATGTCTTGTATCTCTCTGTGAATCTGCAGTAAGTTGTATTCCATCTGCAGAAGCATTGAGTTCAATTAAGCGACGTGTACCATTATCAATATCATTTTGAACAGCACTTGTAAGTTGTTTATCTGCTTTGATACGATTCATAATCGCAGCAATTGAAGCATGATCTTGATTAACATTTCCTATTAATAACCACTCTCTTTTTCCATGAGGAGATAGTTCAATATCGGCATTGATGAAATAAGCACCTTTTTCAGCTCGTACATCAATTTCCTCTTTGATTCTATTATTTTTTCGAAAATCGTTAAGTTGAAGTGAAGATAATAGGTGCTTTGGGTTTTCAAACCCAACAGACCAAGCGATATTAGCTTTTAAAGCTTCACTTGGCTCAGCCTTGTCTACAATTATTGCACTTAAGGCATAAATACCTAAACCTGCTTCTTTCTCCAACTCACTTTTCTTGTAAGCATCTACCAGATTACTCACTCTGGTTTGCGTATCTGAAGGCACACCATAAGGCACAATATTTTGGAATCCATCAAGTATAGAAATACTTACTTCAGCATCTGAATCATTAATTAATGTCGATTGTTTTACAAACCCAAACTCATTACTTGAATTCCATTGATATCTAAAGGTGATTTTTAAATCATGATTAATTTCTTCGAAGATAATTTTGTTTCCGTAGATATTCTTATAGAGATTTCTAGTTGTGTTGTAAATTCCTTCTTGTCGAATTGAAAAAGGCTCCCAAAGATGTTTTGAATTTATCCAAAAAATAGATTTACTTCCAGTGATTTCAGTAGACTCTGTAATTTTATCATCAGTATAATATGGGAAGAATGAATATTCACTATTCTTTCTACCTGCTGACAAGCCTCCATTACTTGATATGAACATCCAGTGATTAGAATCACTAACAATGCTCATGAAAAATGGACGCATTTCATCACTATTAGATATCTTAAAATAAGACTCATTATCTATTACAAGTTGTTCCATGTCTGAACTTATGTTTAGAGTTTCTTCTGTAGGGGTATCTATCATAGTTGATTTCGTAAAATTATTATTCACTATATATTAGTTCGTTGCTAAAGCTGACTTTAGTTAAGTTAGTTATGAAGGTTGAAAGTTTATAATGCTCTCAACCTTCTATATTGGTAATTAAATTTGTTATTGGTATACCCTTACGTAGTCTACCATCATCGTTTGTGGAAAAACTGAATTAGCATTTGGTGGTCCTGGATAGTTTCCACCAACTGCGACGTTCAAAATGATATAAAATGGCTGATTAAAAACCCACTCTCCATCAACATCATCTGGTGTAATTTGATTGTACAGTTTATCATCTACATAGTAGTTGATATAATTTTCTCCCCATTCGACACCAAAAATGTGAAATCCAGTATCAAAACGATCATTTTCAAGTTCAAAAGCTTTTGTTACAGCTTCACCAGCAGAATAACCAGGTCCATGAACACTTCCATTGATTAATGTAGGTTCTTGACCTCTATTCTCCATGATATCTATCTCACCACATTGTGGCCAAATAACTTCATCGGAGTTTTGACCAAGCATCCAAAATGCAGGCCAAAGACCTTGACTCCATGGTAATTGGATTCTTGCTTCGAATCTTCCATATTGTTGCTCAAATTTATCCTTGGTTTGAATTCTAGCTGAGGTATATCCTGCACCTTCAAAAGATTCTTGAATAGCCGTGATTTTAAGCATTCCGTTTTCAATCTTAATGTTCTCAGGTCTGTCAGTATAGTACTGTAATTCATTATTTCCCCATCCAGGCAAACCGATATCCGAACCATCACCAATGTCATAGGTCCAAATACTTGAATCTGGAGCACCATCAACATCAAATTCTTGTGCAAGAGTTAAATTATTAAGTGTAGTTACTGTCTGTGTTTCATCAGTATCACAACCTACAAAGGTTAACAACATAGCGCAGATAAATGCAACTGAAATTTTAGATATCTTCTTCATTTTATAATGTTTTATATTATTACTATTCATCATAGTGTTTCTAATTTAATATCTGAATATCATCAAAGTAATATGTACTTCCATCACCAGCAAGACCATCAATAAATTCAAAAAACACGATAATTCTTTGATAATCTAGACTTGAATTATATACACTCGCAAAGTCCCATTCTAATTCCACCCATTCATTAGATGAAGTAACAATGGCATCAACAAAAATTTGGTTACCTCCACCAGCTGTCTCTAATGCTGCCCTAATAGGGATATTAGCTTTTGGCGACCAAATTTTCATCCTCAATTTCTGAGAAGTAGATAAATCGATTGGTGCATCTAAATCAAGTACATTTCCTGCAAAAAATTGTGCGCCAACAGTTTTAGTTGATCTCATTACATTGTTTGTTGGGTTTATACCAGTTGGGTCAGGATTAGCTTCAATAGCTGGATCGGCTCCTTCAAATCCAAAGAAATTATACGTTAATGTTGTAGATTCAAACCCTACAGGCAATGCAACCTGAGTAGCACCAGAATCATCAACATTATCAGTTGGGTCTAATACCTCTTTATAGTAATAGATATTATCGACAAAAATATTAGATACTGTTGCATCTGAAATAAAGAATAGTAATCCTAATTGATCACGTTGCGTCAAACCAGAGAAGTCTCCCAAAGGAATATCAAAACTAGCCCAACCATTTTCTACCAATTCAGAACTACCTAGAGTTACAGAACCAGAAATTTCATTAGATGTTTGAACTCCATTAAGAATTTCTAGTCTTACAAAATCACCAGCATCAATAACCTCTTGTACATTAATATCAACATGTAAATGCGTCATTTGAGTAGCATTAATAGGTGACACGTTTAAAAATGTTCCTATACCAACAAAATTTAAATCTGTATAGTTAATAACTTGTCCACCACCAATATTAAGAGGTGGAGCACCACCTTGAGTTGTTTGGAATGGAGCAAAGAACCCATTATAATAATCTACAGGAACATTTGCATAGGCATCACTAAATACAGAAATCACATTTTCAGGATCTCTAGTAGGTGTTGGTGCTTGAGTAAATTCGCCTAATGAAATAATAGATAGAGAACCATCAGCATCCACGCCATTTAAACTGGCGGTAATTACAGTTGGGATAGGCTCTCCCATAGGATCAAGTGGGCTAGCTCCAACTATATTAACAACACCTTGTTCATTAACTGTTGCGACACTTGTATTAGAAGACGTAAAATCAAAATATGCTGGCGCAGCAGATACGGTTATATCTTGACCATTAGCTATATTATTCGTTTGAGTTAATCCACCTAAAGTACGTTGCGACCCAATAAATGTAGTTTCCTCGAGGTCATTCCCATCCAAAATTGCAGGTCTTGGTTGCGCAATGGTTCCTAGTTTTTCAAATCTAATTTCATCAAACCATAACACATAACCAGAACCACCTGTGTTCTGAGTTCCAGCTGCATACCAAAACACACCGCGTTCAATTTCTAATTTTGAAGCATCAGGAATTGGAACAGTATATTTTGCCCAATTTGTACCAACACTAAAATTTGTTAGTGTAGCTTGATGTTTATTTTCAAAAAAGTCTTGACCAAAACCAACAGCATCTACACTAACTCCTTGAGATGCTTTAGCCCAAAATGTTAAGGCATCAAAACGTGTTAAATCTCTACCTGCTCCATCAATTCTAAGAATAGCACCTGCATAAGCTCCGTCTGGATTATCAGCATTTGGCACATCTATTCTATAAGACGCATTACTCTCATAACCTTCAGTATTATCTACAGAAAATGCATCAAACTTAGAATCGCCAAAAGGTTTATAAAAATCTTCTCCTAATCCAACAAAATTATCGGTAAACACATCTCCTTCAGAAGAAAATGTTGCGTCGACGACATCGTCAGAAAGATCTCTTTCACATCCGTATGCTAGGATTAAAACCAATCCCAGTATCAATGCTTTATTTAATTTTATTAATTTAATATTTTTCATGATATGCAATATTTATTTTCCAATATTAATGTGTACGTAAGTTCTAATTTCCCACTCTGAACCATCAGGAAATCCAACTGGGCTTAATGGTGGATCTTCAAATTCTGGCGCTTGATTTGGCAAGTATCTTGGAGAAAACTGATCTAATGACCTCCATGTTCCTCTAATTCCTATTCTGGTATTAGGCAAAATGAACCAATCTGGTTTTCCAATTGAAGTAGACACATCTAACATTAATTGTAATGGGAATGTTAAGTTGAAATCTCTATGGTAATCAAAAGGCCCCCAATCATTGATTTTAACATGCGTTTGAACGCTCATTTTCTTATAGATCATTCTAATATCTCCGCCAAAACGATCAATTGTTCGATCACTATCACCATTAGCTTGTCCATTACCATAATAGAAGTTACCAATCAATCCAAGTTCTGGGCTCATTTTAGATACCATTCTTGAATGCACTTCCCAAAGGTCTTCTGCAGGTACAGAATTTGGAAAAGCAAAAAATGTACGATTAGCTTGGAATCCAATGTGAGCATCCATAGTTGTTGGTAAGTGACGATATACAAATCCAAGGTTCATTGCAAACTTTGCATCTTCTGCTCTATCGTTATCCCACGAGTACATCCATGTTCCAGGTGTTGGGTCATAAGTGAATAAAATTTCACCAGCAGTAGTTTCTCTATTTCCATTTCTTACTGCAAAAGGATCATCAATTACATTACGTAATCGTCCAGGAGCACCTACGCCATCAGGCATTGGGTCTACTAGAGGCTTTTGCCACAAAAAGTTTGGAGCAATTTGGAAATCACCTAAAGAATATGTAAATCCACTTAATACACTAGAAACATTTCCACTTCCAGAATCTCTAAGTTTCCACCCTGTAAACGTTTGGGTTTGATCTGCTCCACCATTTGCTACTAATCCCATTACAGCACCTTGCGCGTACCAATTAAATTTTCCACCAGCATAAGTAATTTTAGCTTTACCTCCCCAATTGTCTTTTCCTTGAACTTCGTCCAACACCACTGAACCATCGTCGGCAATATCCTGGAAAGTACTACCATTAAGTGGACTTCCTCCCCAAATAGCACCAACAGTAAGACCTACTTTTCCAAAGTCTCTTTCAACAACAAGTGTTGCTCGTTCTGTCGGCCAAGCAGGAATGATACCACTTCGAACCTGATTAGCATCTAGGACACGTTGTCCATTCTCATCAAATTCAAGATCAGTTTCAATATCTCTATGATAAATACCTGTAACTTCATAATTACCAACTTTACGCTGATATTTCAGTAAGGTTGTTGGATTTGCTCCCCACCATAGTTGAGGACCAAATGCAGCTTTCAAACCATTTAGAGCTCCTTTACCATCAAATTCCATCCCTAGGATTTCACCATTGTAGATATCTAAATTTGGCCCATAATTTGCTTCAGGATATAATCCAAAGAAATCACCTTCATACCCCCAATGGTAATGTCCTGTTCTGTAAAACCCTTTAATATCAGCTAGCTTAGTATTCCATTCAAATTCAGCATTATAAACTCTTAACCTGTTAAAATCTTGGATTTGTACATCTAAATCATTTCCGCCATCAACACCAACCACTGTGATTGGTCTTCCTACGTTTTCATAAAATACTTCATCAATTGGGTTTTCAGCTACATTACCTAAAATATTGAAATTAACATTAGCTCTCATATTTGGTGCTGGATTACCTTCAATTCCTACAAAATAAGATTGCATGTGATCAAAACCTAATTGATTTGGAAAGGTATTCGCATTAGGATCTTCTGTATCTGGTGTAGTTATCAAACTTCCACCAGTATTAAAAGTAGTAAATCGCGCACCTAGGTTGCTAATTCTAATTTTTTGACTTCCTCCTCCACCAAGTGCGGCCTTATCACCTCTTGCTTTAAGAACAGCTTCCATTAACTCGATGTTATCAAAATAATTAGCCATAAATTCTGGCGTCATTTGTGGGTTATACGGATCTATCTTATGAACTTCTTTAAGTGCATAATAGGCCGCTCTAGGATATAATGTGTAAAGGCCTCTAGCATCAGTTGGTCCTTTAGCACAAATACCAAACCACTCTTCGTTCATATTAAGATCACCTTCTTTAGCTTGATCTCTACTATAACCACCATTTGGCCATACAGCAACATTATCATGAACATCTAAATTTTCTGTTTGTTTATATTTCCACCAACCATCACTAAATTGAAAGGTAAATCCACCAATAGAATTGTTAACTTTACCCATCCCAGCAGCATTTTCATATATATCTTTCCAATTTCCGACATTGTAATACGCTTGAGAATATTGATCTTCTTGGTTGTCTCTAGCATTAAATGCATCACCACCAAATTCTGCAAAAAGAATTGGTAAATCTAATTTATCTTTTACAACCTGAAATGCATCTCCAAATGAAATACCTCTATACATATTAGTACCATATATATCTATATCAGTACATTCATCTTTAACAAGATCGATATATAATAAGTCTCCATTACATATGGCAACTGGGTGTGTTTGATCTATTGCTTTAACTTCCTTAGATGCATCATTAAATGCTTTGTACAATGCACGAGCGGCCGCAATTTTGTTTGGGTCTTCTGCTCCATCAATTGGAATTGCTTCTGTTTCGGCACCAGTCCAAGACAAATGATAATTATTCTCATTACCTATCATGTATATCAATAACCCTGGAGTATCTTTATAAGTATTTGCCATATCTCTGGCTTCTTGCATTAAGATTGCTCTAGTAGCTTCATCTGCATAATTAGTTTGAGGAGTCCAAGCGCCATCAATAGTTAAACCATACGCTCCAAATGTTATATTCAACATTGTATAGATACCATAATTTTCATAGATATATGTTATCCATTTAGGAGGTAATCCATAAGTTCTAATTGCATTAACGCCCATATTTTTAAGTAGAGGCATTTCTCCATCTAAAGCAGCTCTGATAACATCATCCGATTCTGCCCAAATTCCGGCATCTGTGATTGTTGTCCCAATTGGAACATAATCCCAGTTGACACCATTTACCATAAAATCTTTTCCATCAACTTTTAATATCATTCCTTCACTCGAACGATCAACAATGACATTGTTGGATTGTGCAAAAACTGAAAATGTTACTAAGAAAAGAAAGAGTCCAAGAAAATTGTTCTTCATCATTTAGTTGTTTTTAAATTAGTATTAAAGGATAATTACACTTACTTAGAAATTGATTATGCATCTAAGGTGTATTGAAAACTATATAATTGAGTTCGACCTTTGAGATAAATGTAGTTTTATGCATTAATAATTTTGTAATATATACCTCAACAAAAAACATACAATTCAAAAAAAAGGACAATTCGTTGCGAAAAATTCAGCGATACTTCTGTTTAACGCATTTTAAAGCTACGTTAAACAATAATGAAAAATAAAAGGTATTTGTTAAAAAAAACTAAATGTATAGGAATTGTATAGGTAAAAGCCTCTTCTGTATGGTCTTTAAATTTCCAAAATGTAATTTGTTAAGCTAGATTCATGAGGAAGTTCCATTTTTTTTCTTAATCTATAGCGTTTAACTTCGACGCTTCTTGACGAGATATTTAGCAATGGCGCTATTTCTTTTGAAGATAAATTTAACCTCAAATATGCACATAATTTAAGATCATTTGGTGTTAGTTTTGGATGTTTAGCTTTTACTTTCTTAAGAAAATCTTTATCAGCATTATTAAAAGCCTCTTGAAAAAACTTCCAGTCATCTGTATTGTTTAGGTTTTTATCAATGATTTTGATTACAGATTTTAAATCGTCACTTCTATTAGTACTATTAAGCTCTTCTTTAATATTATTAAGAAATTCATTCTTCTTTATGAGGCTCATTGTTGAAATTGCTAGTTCTCGATTCTTATTATCAATATCTTGCTGCAATTTTTCATTTTGCACCTGCATAAGTTGCTGTTCATTCTCAAGTTCTCTTAATTCCATCTCACGCCTGTTAGACTCTAATAGCGCTTCTCGTTGCTTTTTATAATAGCGTTTGTAAACATTATGCATAAATAGCGAGAATACAACAATTCCCATAACATAAAGTATTAACATCATATTAGTTAAATACCATGGCTTTGCAATAGAGAATTTATATGTTGCCATATTAGAACTCATTTTATCTCCAATTTTAGCTCTAACATTAAAAGCGTAATCACCAAAAGGTAGGTTTTTAAACAATTCTGTAGAACCTGTTGACCAATCACTCCAATCATCATAAATACCTTCAAGCTGATACTGATATTCGGCCTCTACATATTTATCATATTCTGAAATACTAAAGTTAAACTGTAAGTTGTTTTCTTTATTTTCAAAATCACCAAACGCATTTCTATCAATTGGTATTTGTTCATTATTAATAGTTAGTTGATTGATAGAATTAATACTTATTTCATATTCTTTTTCAATCAGTTTTTCCAAGTCAATCATTAAATAGCCAGATGAAGACCCAAATAAATACTTATGATCTTCAATATGCGCGATATTCTCATAGCCTCCCATACTATTTCTAATCGCATTTGGAAGAGAAAATGTTTCTATATCTGGTCTGTCGCTTAAGGTGCCAGAAGTAATGTAATTAATACCTTCTTCTGAAAAACACCAAAGCTTATTCGTTTTATCTGTAGCAACCAATTTACCAGAAGTATAGGTTTGATCTTTAAACACATCACTATACAAGCTATCTCTAATAAATGATTGTCTGCTAGAATCGTATTTAAATAATCCTTCCTTATAGGCATAAAAAATATGATCATTGTATTTCAATAAACTGGAATTTTGCCCTTTCGTAACGGAGGTGTCTTTTTCTATAGCTAAAACTTTTGAGAATTCTGGATCGACGCGAATTTTATAAACTCCTTTGTATTCATGGCTTACAAAGACTATATCTGACTCAAGAGTTTCAATATAACGTGAAGAGATATCAAATCCGTCAATTTTATTTCTAAGAATCCATCTTCCATTATCCAGAGCAAGAACATTAAGCCCGTCATAACTTCCTTCAAGTAGCAGATCATTAGTATTTGCTATTGGTTTAATATTCCAAGTCCCATATGTATTGCCAATTAAATTTGCTTGATTGCCATTAATGACATAAGTACCCGAATTATGTGCGCAAAAAAGTGTATCATGTAATTCAACTAGAGACCATACTTGACCTTGAGTATCTTTAATAAACTGAAACTCTTCGTTAGAGCCTAATGGTTTATAAAATAAACCTTGATTTGTTCCCAAATACAAATTTCCTTTATAAACTTTAGAACTATATACAGTACCTATAGTTCCTTTTTGATCATTATAAATACTAAAAGGAGAATCGGTATTAATGCAATTAATACCATTATCTAATGCCAGCCAAATATTATGATCTAAATCTTCAAAAAGGGACAAAACGGTGTTATTACCTAGCCCTCTAGACTGATTAATTTGGTAATGAAGAGATCCATCTGGCTTCAAATAAATTAATCCATTTGAAATTGTTCCGAGTGCAAAACTATTATTCTTTAATCTTATACTATTATAAACACTCACCTGAGAAAGCAAATCATTAGATTCGATATCCCATTTTGTCAAAGCGTTACCATCATATAGGTAAAACCCATCATTTTGAGTTAGAACCAAAAGTTCACCATCTTGATCAAACATATTTACGACTAGATTATCTCTAACCAAGTCATCTTTAATATGCAATTCTGCATTTCCGTTTTCTATTCTATAAATACCTTCATTAACACTCTGAAAATAAATAGTATTCTCTACTCTATACATCTTAGTCAATGACGTTAGAGAGTCTACAATTTTAAAACTTGAATTTTGAGTATTGTAAATAATAATTCTATCTAAAGACTGGAATAACACATAATTATCTAAACTTATAATATTCCAAAATTGCTCGTCATCAACAACAGGAACCGCTAATTGCTTAGTCAAAGATGTATAGTTTAAGGTACCAAACAAGTCGCGCTTCCAATACCCAAATTCCATATAACTTCCAGAATAGATTAAACTATCTACAACATGTACAGTTCGCATTACTGTTTCTTCAGGAGAAGGATATAAACTCCAGTTTTCACCATTAAATTCTAAAAGCCCTTTGTTATTGGCAATGAACATATGATTATCTGCAGATTGTGAAATGGCCCAATTTTGATTAGCAGCTTTATACTGGTCGGGAGAATATACTTGAACTGGAGGTAATTCTTGCCCACTTAAAAACAAACAGCATAGTAAGCCAAAAATTATTGTGAATCTACTGAAGTCATTATTTTTCATGTGTTCCAATTTTCACCATTGTATAGGTATAGAACTACAAAATACTATTTAAATATTAGAGTACAAAGGACTTTAGATATCTTAAAACTTTTTATGATGTGTCAAATAATAGTAATTGTTTGGTTTTAAATCACTTATTATAATTACTTGTATAGTTGATGATTTATTTTCCGATACAGAAATTAGCAAAAATATTACCCAATAAATCATCGTTAGTAATCTCGCCAGTAATCTCACCAAAGTGATATAAGGCTTGACGAATATCTATCGCTAATAAATCTCCAGATAATCCAGTATCTAACCCGTGTTTTACTTTCTGAATTTCCTCAAATGCTTTTAATAAAGCATCATAATGTCGAGAATTTGTAACAATAGTTTCATTATTACGCAGCGATCCAGTATTAATCAAATCCAATAACGAATTAGTTAATTGCTCTACCCCAATCCCAGTTTTTGCAGATAATTTTATAAAATGAGAGCTATCGACTGCGCCCAAGACAACATCTATCATTTTTAATTCTTTTTCTGAAAGTTGATCAATTTTATTAACAATTACAAGCAATGGCTTTTGCGGATATTTATTTTTAATTTTTTCAATTTCAAATTGAATAGCCGATAAATCTTGAATCTTTTGAGAACTATCAAACAAATAAACAACAACTTGGGCTTGGTCAATTTTTTCAAAGGTTTTTTTAATTCCTATTGACTCGACAATGTCTGTAGTATCTCTAATTCCAGCTGTGTCTATAAACCTAAAACCAATACCTCCTATCGAAATCTCATCTTCTATTGTATCTCTTGTAGTTCCAGCAATTTCAGAAACAATAGCCCGTTCTTCATTTAGCAACGCATTTAACAATGTTGATTTACCTACATTGGGCTCACCTACTATCGCCACAGGAATTCCATTTTTAATCACATTACCAACGGCAAAAGAATCTATTAATCGCTTCAATACAAAAGTAATGCGATCAACTAATGCTTTAAATTGCGTGCGGTCTGCAAATTCGACATCTTCTTCAGCAAAATCCAATTCAAGCTCTATTAATGACGCAAAATTAAGAAGCTCTTCACGTAACTTAGCAATTTCAGAAGAAAAACCTCCACGCATTTGTTGCATCGCTACTTGATGCGAAGCTTGATTATCACTAGCAATTAAATCGGCTACTGCTTCAGCTTGTGACAAATCTAGTTTCCCATTTAAAAACGCTCTTAGGGTAAACTCTCCTGCATTAGCCATACGACATCCTTGTCTTAGAAATAATTGTATAATCTCTTGTTGAATATATACGCTGCCATGACAAGATATCTCAACCACATCTTCACCTGTATACGAATTAGGATTTTTAAATACTGATATTAGCACTTCATCAAAAACACGGCCATCTTCAATAAGATGTCCTAAATGAATCGTGTGAGTGGGCTGATTAGCAAGTAATTTGTTTGGTATTACCGATTGAAAACAATCATCGGCAATCTTGATCGCCTCGTTTCCTGAAAGCCTAATTACAGCAATCGCTCCACTACCTGAAGCCGTTGCTAATGCAACAATAGTATCTTGGTGAGTCATTCAAAATTATTTTTTTACAAAAGTATTGTAATTTTCTATGAATAGTAGATTTAGATTCGTTCTTTAAGTATTTATTAATAATTGTCATTGAATATCTTTGGTCTAACTTAGTATATTTGCAATACAAATCTAAATATCATAATATACATACACATGAAAAAGATAGTTACAATTTTGTTAGTAAGCGTTTTAATCGTTGCTTGTAAAACTGAAAACAAACAGGAAGAACAATTACTAGATGGATATATCATTTCTGGAACAGCTCCGGGAGTTTACAATGGTATTAGAATGTATCTACAATCTAATGGAGAACGTGGAAGAATGGTAAATGTTGACACTGCCATTGTAATGAACGAACGCTTTACTTTTGAAGGCAAAGTTAATAATCCTCAAGTATTATTATTATCGGGAAATAGTATTACTGGAACGGTCCCTGTAATTGTTGAAAACAAACGAATCACAATTGAGCTTGATAAAGACAATATTAAAAACTCAACAATTAGCGGAACAAAAGCAAATGAAGATTTAATTGCTTATCAAAATAAATTAGAAGATCTAGCAAATGAACGAAGTGCGCTTGGTGTAAAAATTAGAGCAACGGTTGAAGCAGAAGAAAAGAATAAATTAAGTGAACAATACAAAGTTCTTAATGAGCAACATGCCAATTTACCAATAGATTATATTGAAAAAAATCCTAAAAGCTTATATTCATTAGTTCTACTAGATAACTTAATTGGTGGTCGTAATGCAAACTTTGAAATTATTACGAGATTGTACGATAGTTTAGATGACGAGATGAAAACTACCGCTTTTGGCACTAGAGTTAATAACAAACTTGTATCGTACCGAAGACAACAACAGGCATTACAAGCAACTCAAATTGGGAAAAAAGCTCCTAATTTTACAGCTCCTACACCTGACGGTAAGGAATTAGCATTAGCAGATGCTTTAGGAAAAGTAACTATTATTGATTTCTGGGCCGCTTGGTGCGGACCATGTAGAAGAGAAAATCCAAATGTTGTAAACATTTATAATAAATATCATGATAAAGGTTTAGAAATCATTGGTGTTTCACTTGATGGAACCTCTAGGCAAAAAGACCCAAAAGCAGCATGGACAAAAGCAATTGAACAAGACAAACTAACTTGGAATCATGTTTCCAACCTTAATTATTTTAATGACCCTGTGGCTAGAGCTTATAATATAAGATCTATACCTGCTACATTTATTTTAGATGAAAATGGAACTATTATAGCAAAAAACTTAAGAGGAGCTGATTTAGAAGCCAAAATTGCAGAACTTCTCAATTAAAACTGAAAATAAAAAGTAAAAGGAAAGTCTTCATTCTATTTATAAAATGAAGGCTTTTTTTATTGCTTCTTTTTTAAATCTTTCCAGTTTTATGCATGACAAACAATATAACAATCGGAATAGCTAATAGTCCAATCATTAATAAATCGGTTTCAAATAGTGAAGGTTTTAATAATAAAGTGATTACATAACCACCAACAGCGCCCCCAAAATGTGCGTCATGCCCAATATTTCCTACTTTATTTTTCATTCCATAAATAGAATATAAAAGATATACTATCCCGAAGATATATGCAGGAATTGGAATTGGAACAAAAAAGAGATAAATATCCATACTAGGATCCAATAATATTGCAGCATATAATATTCCTGTTACTGCACCACTAGCTCCCACAGCACTATAATGGTATTCATTTTTATGAAAATATAAAGATAAAAGACTTCCAAGAACTAAACTACCAATATAGATTATTAAGAAATTAAGCTCTCCAACATATTGAATAACACGATCAGCAAAAAAGTATAAGGTCAGCATATTAAATAGTAGATGCTGCATATCGGCATGAAGAAATCCAGAGCTAAACATTCTAAACTGTTCACCACGTCTTATTCCACCAACATTAAATTTATAGCGTTCAAAAAACCCGTAATCATTAAACCCTTTATAGGATATTAACGCATTAGCTGCAATAATAATGACAGTAAATAAACTTAAACTCCTCATAGACTTATATTATAATTATATTTGCCGTTACAAATCTAACATATTAATGCAATTTCTTGTTTACATTTTAGTATATCCATTTCTATGGCTAGTATCTATCCTTCCATTTAGGCTATTATATGCGTTTTCAGATGTACTATATCTATTTATCTATCGCGTTTTTGGTTATCGTAAAAAAACTGTGCAATATAATTTAAGACTTGTTTTTCCTGAAAAGGATGAGCAAGAGATTAATCGTATTACAAAAAAATTCTATCATCACTTATGTGACATGATGGTTGAATCAATTAAATCACTTACGATTTCAAAGCAACAAATGTTAAAGCGGTTTACATTCACTAATATTGACCTCCTTCAAGACATAGAAAATCAAAATCGTAGTGTTATACTAATGTGTGCACACTATGGAAGTTGGGAATGGATTTTTATTGCACAAACGTATGTCAAATCTAAAGGCTATGCTGTATATAAAAAATTACAAAACAAATACTTTGATCGCTTGGTAAAGCGTATTAGAGCTAAATATGACAGCCATCTAATCACGACAAAGGAAACGGTTCCTACTTTAATTAAATTGAAGAAAGAAGGCGTTACAACCATTAACGGATTTGTCTCTGATCAATCTCCTAAACCTAGAAAAGCATTTCATTGGACCGAGTTTATGAACATTAGGGTGCCAGTACATACTGGAGCAGAAATGTTAGCAAAGAAATTAGATATGACTGTGGTGTTTTTTAGAGTAAAACGTCTAAAACGCGGCTATTATGAAACAACATTTGAAACCCTTGCCGAATACCCAAAAGAGTTTAAAGATTATGAGATAACCGATGCGTTTTTAAAACGTGTTGAACAACAAATTTATGAAGCTCCAGAATATTATTTATGGACACATAAACGTTGGAAACACAAGGATAAATCTCCTGAAGATTATAAATCATCATAATGACTTAATAAAAAACGACCAATAACAAATGCTATTGGTCGTTTTGACTATAAATCAAATAATTGTAGGCATATTTTTAATCGTTTGGATTGTCTGTTTGAAAAACACAATACCAAGCAAAACCTGGCTCAGTTACCCTAACATGCAATCTATCTTCAGTAATTGTAATAATTTCAAAATTACTATTGGCAACATACCAACTCATAAAACCTCCATCAGTAATACTAATTGTTGTTCCTCTGTAGTCCCCATCAACAGTAGCGATAGACGACGATGGCACTAACTGTACATTTTTAACGCCTCCCAATGAAGGAACAACATCAACTCCATGACATGTATCTCCATCAACTCCAAGAGTTCCTGAAAATGTTCCAGGTATGTAAGCTTCTCCTACTGTTTGCTCAAAAGTTAAATCACCTTCTGCAGACTGTGTAAATACCATTTCTGCATCATACATACACAGTTTATCAGGATGCCAAGCCAAGGATTGGAACCAAGCATTAAAGGTATGTGAGCCATCTTCCATGACTTCATTTGGACCTAAACCAATATTCTGCGGTTTATCTGCCGCCCAATACCATGTCTTACTAAAGCCAGCTCCACCACTCAATAAATCTTTTGCTTCTTGATCTTCAAAAGAACTAAACACATCAACATTTATACTTTGAGAAGTAGTAACCCCTCCTGTTCCAGAGGCTAAAACTGTTACGGTATACGTATTAACTCCTGTTCTTGCAAATACATGAGAAGTTGTTCCTGTTGGTGCAGAATCTATATCAGAGCCATCACCAAAATTATAGCGAAAGGTTAAAGCATTATCTGCTGTACTCACAAAATTCACTAGTCCAGATCCATCACCAAAGGGATTGTCTGCATCTTGTCCAACTATTTCTACACTCACCTGAACATTAGTAGGAGCTACAATATCTCCAAATTCCTGATCCTCGTCTTGGCAACCATAAAAGGCAACAAGACATAAAGCAAGTGCAATTAAACTTTTTAATTTTTTCATCATCCTTTTTTTTATTAATTAGTAAGTGTAAACTCGTCAAAATAATAGATTGAATCATCTCCCGAATTTCCGAAATCGAAAAATATTACTACAGTAACATAATCTGCGGCAGGAGCTTCAGAAAAATCATACACTAATTCTTCCCAACCATTGGCAACTGAATTTGTGATATCAACTTCATATGTAATACTAGCATCTGCGTTTTCAAGTTTTAATTTTACAACGATTCCGCTTGTTGGTGACCATGTCTTAACACTAATTTGGTTATATGTAGTTAAGTCAAGAGGGTCATCCATTACAAATAAGGTACCTGCCCATACTTCAGATCCTGAAGTTTTTGTAAACTGTGCTACATTTGCTGTAGTATTAATTCCTGAAGCATCAGGGTTAGAGATTACTTGTGTATCTGCAATATTTCCGAAGGAAATGAATGATGGCGCTGTACCTTCAAAATCTTGAAATGAAAAATCTTGTAACGTTCCAACAAGTTCAACATCATCATAATAGTACACTGAGTCATCTCCCGAGTTTCCAAAATCAAAGAATATTACGACTTTCACATAATCAGCAGCTGGTGCTTCGTTAAAATCATATAATAAATTTTCCCATTGATTTGCTACGGTCGTTGGAAGATCTACTTCATACGTTGTACTTGCATCAGCATTTTCAAGCTTAAGCTTAACCACTGCTCCAACATTAGGAGACCATGTTTTGACGTTAATTTGTCCAAAAGAAGCAAGATCAATTGGAGCATCAGTTTCGAATAACGTACCAGCCCAAACTTCAGAACCATTAGTCTTTGTTAATTGAGCTACATTCGCACTTGTGTTAATTCCAGACATATCTGGATTTGCAACTACTTCTGTATCTGCTATATTTCCAAAGGAAATAAATGTTGGTGGTGTTCCTTCAAAATCTTCGATAATTTGAGAGACAACTACACCTGCAAAATCTTGCCTGATATTATCCACATAAAATGTCCAATCGGCACCACCATCTCCAGCAGTTCCAAGATCAAAGAACCACACAATCTTTTGATACGATTCTGTTTCTAGATTTGGTTCTTCACTAAGATCAATTGAGACTTCCTCCCATTCACTATTTCCAACTAAAGGAACCGAAACTTCAATAAATGTATTGGCATCATCAAGATTCTCTAATTTCAAAGTAAATGTTCCTCCAGGGCGTGGAGACCACACATCAAATTTCATAACTTTCTTAGTGCTAAAGTCAATTGGTGATGATGCTACAATAACATTCCCTGCCCATACTTCTGGAGCACCTTTAACAATCTTTGCAACTTTAGCAGATTCATTTCCATTGGTATCAGGATTATCAATTATTTCACCTGTTGCTCCGCCAAATCCGAAAAATACGGTAGTATCAAAAATTTCAAAATCTATTGGTAATTCAGTTGGTGTTGCTATCGTAACGACAACAGTGTCTTCAGTAGTTTCAACACCTCCACTTAGAGCTACAACTCTAACTGTATAGTCACCAACGAGATCATATTCAAAACTAACTTCATCACCAAGTGCTAATGGAGTAGCTTCTTCATCTGGATTTGATGTATCAAAATACACTTCAAACGAAGCTGCATAATCTGCTGAAGCAGAAACATTCACTTGAAATGGATTAGACGCATCAATCTCTGCAGTAATTTCTAAATTTTCTGGAGCTCTGAAAGACACAACTAATTGTTGTGTTACTTCAGTTGTAAGTCCATTAATACTAACAGCTTCAACGGTAACTGTATAAGTACCTTCATCATAAACATGTTGAGTACTTTCACCTTGGTTTATTGCTACTGGTGTTTCGGTTCCATCACCCAAAGTAATGTTATAAGTGGCAGCACCAACTGCATTAGGCGTTATTAAGACTGTTCCTGTATTATCCTGAGATACATTAAAGGTAGCCGAAACTTCTGTTGGTGCAGTTAAATCATTTAGAAGATCTAAATTGTCATCATCATTTTGACAGCTAGTAACTACACTAAATGCTACAAAAAGAGTTAATACATATTTTATTGTTTTCATAATTTCAATTTTTATTTTTTAGTATCCTGGATTTTGTTCCCAATTACCTCCAGCAAGTTGTATTTCAATTAATGGAATTGGAAATACTTCATGCTTTCCTGCTTGAAAACCATCAATTTCTTGAGCTGCTCTTCCAGTTCTAACTAAGTCGAAGAAATGATGTCCTTCTCCAACTAGTTCTACGCGACGCTCTTTATAAATAGCGTTCGTTAAATTTGTTCCTGTTACATTAGCATCAGGTAATCCTGCTCTAGAGCGTACTCTATTCAAATATTGCTGTGCTTGCATGTCATTTATTCCTCCACGATTTAAAGCTTCAGCTGCCATTAGTAACACATCGGCAAAACGAATCGCCCTGTAATTATTCGGGTTTGTTAAGTTAGCGTCTCCAGTATTTAAATCGCCTTGCCTAGAAATATACTTTCTGTTAAAGTATCCTGTGTGCTCAAATCCTGTAGCAAATGTTGCTCCAGTATCTGCAGCCCAAGCATCAATATCTAAAATTGCGGTATCCTTACGAAGATCTCCATCCTCAAAGGCGTCTACCACTTCTTGAACTGGCACATTAAAACTAAATCCTGATTCAAATTCTGGACCTGTATAATTTCTTATACCATTAAAACCGACTGCTACATTTCCTTCACTACACTGCAAACAATCGAAACCTGCTCCCTCTTCGTCAGAGTATTGCACTTCAAATACAGATTCTATATTATTTTCATTATCATTCTCAAACATTGTTGTGTAGTCTGATAATAAATCATACGGGCCATTAGCAATTAAATCTTCCAAAACAGGAGCAGCTTCACTAAATTTATCTTGGTACAAATACACTTTACCGAGTAAAGCTTGCGCAGCACCTTTAGTAACTCTTCCAGATTCTGATGCTGTATATGTTAAGTTATCGGCAGCAAAAATTAAATCTTGTTCAATTTGCGCATACACTTCAGCTTTAGGCGTTCTTTCGATAGAAAATTCTTCTCCAAGAACAAATCGTCTATCCACAACAAATGGAATATCACCAAACCATTTTACCAATTCAAAATAATAATATGCTCTTAAAAAACGTGTTTGAGCAAGTACTGAATTCTTATTAGGAAAATCCAATTTATCTTGAAATTCCATAATAAAATTAGCTCTATTTACACCGCCATACATCCAACTCCAGATATCTCTCAATTGCTGATTCACTGGCGTATGTATCATATCATCAATTTCCTGAATCCCAGGAACATCTGTTGCACTTTCACCACCAGCTAAGGTATTATCAGATGCTATTTCTCCTAACATGACATTTAAATATGTAGAATGTAATGGATCGTATGCAGCAATTAATGCTGATTGATACTCTTCTTCAGTATTAAAAAAGGTATCAGAAGTTTCATTTTGTGGATCAACATCAATAAAGTCATCTCCACAAGAAGAAAACATTATTAAGGCTAATACTAGTATACTTTTAATTTTTATCTGTTTCATAGCTCATTAAAATTTTAAGTTAACTCCTAATAAATATGTTTGTGGACTTGGGTAAAATCCTTGGTCAATTCCACCTCCAATTGGAGCTCCTGTTGATGCGGTTGGATCATATCCTCTATACTCGGTTAATGTTACTAAGTTACTAGCAGATACATATATACGAAATTTATCAAGCTTAGAGTTCTCAGATTGATTGAACGTATATCCCAATTGTACATTTTGCAAACGCACAAATGAACCATCTTCAACGAAATAATCTGAGAATAATCCATTAGATGTCGCGCCAGTTGTAACCCTAGGATCTGTATTACTTGTGCCAGGGCCAGTCCAACGATCTAAAAACACTACACTTCTATTAGTAAGAGGTTGATTACGCTCATAATTTCTAACAATTTCATTTCCAACAGAAGCAAAAGCATAAGCTGAAAAGTCAAAATTCTTAAAATCAACAGAAAGATTAAGTCCCATTGTAGCATCAGGAATTGGATCTCCTAAATTTGTCTTATCATTATCATCAATCACACCATCATTATTGATATCTACAAACTTAATATCTCCAGGAAGTACCTGATCATTTATTGTAGTAGATGCATCAATCTCTGCTTGTGTTTGAAAAATCCCATCGGTTTTAAAACCTCTAAAATATCCTATAGGGAAACCAGCTTCCATTCGTGACGGTGGATCTTGTCCAACTCCAAATGATCCTCCAGCAATAAATCCGCCTTCAGTGTTCACTGATAACACTTCATTTTGAATTGTTGTTACATTATATCTTACACTGAATTTAAAATCATCAGACACTCTATTAGTATAACCAATAGCGAACTCAAACCCTTTGTTTTCAACTTCTCCCCCATTAACAACGGGAGGACCAGCACCAGGAGCACCAACACCAAGTATACCAGATACCTGAGGCACTACTAATAAATCATCAGTGGTTCTTTTAAAATAATCTGCTGTTATATCAAATTTGTTATCTAAGAATCTTAAATCTACACCTATATCGAAAGTTTTTTGTTTTTCCCAGCGAATTTCAGGATTAGAAACTGGTCCTAAGGCTGCTCCGGAAATAATACCATCGTCAAATACATAAGTTCCTTCTCCATCTAATAAGGATACAAATCCGAAATCAGCAATCCTATCATTACCAAGCACACCATAAGACACTCTTAATTTAAGAAAATCTATAAAATTATTATCACTTAAAAAATCTTCTTCGGAAGCAATCCATCCAATTGAACCAGAAGGAAAATAACCAAATCTATTATCTGGTCCAAATCGTGTAGATCCATCACGACGAATCACCGCCGATAATAAATATTTTCCATCGTAATTATACTGTACTCTAGAAAAATAAGACAAAAGTCTGTTATCAAACCTTGGATCGAAACCAAGTTCTTGGTTAATATTTTCTGCATCTTGAGCCAATTCTACGCTTGCATTTTCGACAGAATTCCCAGAAATATCAAATGCTCTATTACCTGTAAAGATACCTGTGGTTTGAAACACTGAAGCACCAAGTAACACTTTTAAATCGTGAACATCATTAAATACATTTTCATAGGTTAAAAATGCGTCAAATGTATAATCTCTAAATACATTGAAAGTTTCTACTACTTCACTTCTATCAACATTAAACACTTTACCACTACCAAAGTTAGCAACAGGTCTAAAGACTTTTCCTTTAACCTCAGAATAATTTGCTTGAATATTAGCTTGAGCAGTAAAATGATCTAAAAACTTATAAGATAAACCAGCATTACCGCTTAATCGATTTACTTTAGTTCTATCAAAAGTACCGTTCAACTGTGCTATTGGATTAATAACTTCGTTACCAAGACCTTCAGCGATAGTAAAATTGCCTGAGGCGTCACGAACACCTTTAGTAGGATCCATATTTAATGCATTAAATAATACTGATCCCAAAGCATTTTCACTTAAGTTTCTTTTATTAGTATGCGTATAAATTAATCCTGCATTAAATTTAAAATTGTCAAGAAAATCTAGACTATAGCTTCCACGTTTAGTAAAACGCGTGAAATTATTTTTATTCCCCCCTACAATACCATCTTGAGTTAAAAAGGAAGACCCAAATGCATAGGTAGATTTCTCTTTTCCTCCTTTAATAGTTATTGCGTGATTATTAATAGGTGCCGATTCAAAAACTTCATCCTGCCAATCTGTTCCAATACCTAAATTAGAAATGTCTGTAAATTGAGGGTTTTGACCTCCAGCTACAAAAGCTTCATTTACTAAAAGCGCGTATTCCGTAGCATTTAGCACAGGGATTTTTCGAGTAGTTTCTTGAAAACCTGTATAGGCGTTATACTCAACAGTTAACGGCATTTCTTTACGTCCAGATTTTGTTGTTATAAGAATTACACCATTTGCTGCTCTTACACCATAAATACCTGCAGTTGCATCTTTCAACACATTAACTGATTCGATATCACCAGGATTAATTACACTAAGGTCTTCAATAACGTTACCATCAACCAAAATAAGTGGACGGCTATCGCCATTTGTTGAAATACCCCTAATACTAATTGTTGATGATGCTCCAGGAGATCCAGAATTTGAAGAAATATTGACCCCAGCCACTTGTCCTTGTAAGGCTTGTTCAATCCTAGTAGGTTTCAAGTTTTCAATAGTCTCTGAACTAACAACAGATACAGCACCTGTTGTTTCCTTCTTTTTCTGAGTACCATAACCAATAACCACTACTTCATTTAAAGACTGTGCGTCTTCTACCAAAGCAATAGCTAAAGGATTATCATTAGCTACTGTAACCTCATAATCTTTATATCCAAGATAAGAGAATACAATAACCGAGTTAATTGGGACATTTGAAATTGAAAAATTCCCATCAAAATCTGTAGAAGCACCATTAGTTGTGTTCTTAACCAAGACATTTACCCCTGGTATGGGTTGCCCGGTTGCTTGATCTGTCACTGTTCCTGTTACAGTTACATTTTGACTGATAGCCAATGATGTAAAGAAAAAGAACAACAGTGTAAAAAGTTTTGTTGTCATATAGATTGATTGTTATGACGTAAACTTAAAAGATGCAATTGATAATTCCTTAAAATTAGCCTATACAAAAATCATACACTTCAAAAAAGAACTATTCTTATTGCAAAATCATTAAAATAACTGACTTTTCTCTGTGTTTTGTTTAATCTATTATCCAAATAAATTTAACATAACAAACAATTGTTGTGGTAATGTATAGGAAAAATGACAGTGGTTTTAAATTTGTATTGCTGAATTAAAACAATGTAGTATTCAATTGTATAAAAAAGGAAATTTAAATACTAAACCATGAATTCATCTGAGCATCATTTTGAGGCATATTATTCAATAAGGATTTATGAACAAATTCATTAGTCCCGCCATCGTATTCATAATCTTTTGCCCATTCAGTATGATTTTTAGCAAGTTCAAGAATACTTTGACATACAAAATCAATCTCATCATTAGTGGTTGTTGGGTGAATGGACATTCTTATCCATCCTGGCTTACGAACCAAATCGCCAATAGAAATTTCATTAGTCAACTCATTACTCGTTTGTTGATCTACATGCAATAAAAAATGCCCATAAGTTCCTGCACAACTACAACCTCCTCGAGTTTGAATTCCAAATCGATCGTTTAATAATTTGACACCTAAATTGTAATGCAAATCGTCTATGTAGAAAGAAATGACCCCCAATCGATCTTGATGCTGACCTGCTAAAATATGAATATGCTTCTCAGAAGATAAACTCTTAAAAATATGCTCTACAATATCATGCTCACGCTTTAAAATATTAGCAACTCCCATTTTCTCCTTTAACTTAATAGCTAATGCAGTTTTAATAGTCTGCAAAAAACCAGGAGTTCCTCCATCCTCTCGGTCTTCTATATCATCTATATATTTATGCTCTCCCCAAGGATTAGTCCAACTTACAGTCCCTCCTCCAGGACAATCAGGAATCATATTGTTATATAGTTTCTTATTAAATATCAACACGCCAGAAGTACCTGGCCCTCCCAGAAATTTATGAGGTGAAAAGAAAATAGCATCCAAACTTTGCAATTCATTCTCTGGATGCATATTTATATCTACATAAGGTGCAGAACAAGCAAAATCTACAAAACATACGCCACCATGTTTATGCATTAATTCGGCAATATCATGATGAGGCGTTTGAATCCCAGTAACGTTAGAACCGGCTATAACTGAAGCTATTTTTAGCGTACAGTCTTTATACTTATTAAGCAAAACTTCTAAATTCTGAAGAGAAAATAATCCATTATCATCTGGTGGAATCACTTCAACTTTGGCTATGGTTTCTAACCAAGACGTTTGGTTTGAATGATGCTCCATATGAGTTACAAAAACTACTGGGCGAATCTCATCAGGAACTGTAGTGTAAGCTCTAAGATTCTCAGGGACTTTAAGACCTAATATTCTTTGAAATTTATTAACCACGCCAGTCATACCATTACCACAAACTATAAGCACATCCTCTTCATTACAATTAACATGAGATTTAATAATATGCTTTGCTTCGTGATAAGCTTTGGTCATTGCAGTTCCAGAAACTGTCGTTTCCGTATGCGTATTAGCTACAAAAGGCCCAAACTCATTACATAATTTTTCTTCAATAGGTCGATACAAACGACCAGATGCTGTCCAATCTGTGTATATGATTTTTTTAGTTCCAAATGGAGATTCAAACTCTTGGTCTATCCCTATAATGTGTTGCCTGAACTGATTAAAATAATGTTCAAGTTTTTTAGACGATTCTTGCGCTTGGGTTTCAATAGAAATCATAACAATAAATGTATTTAAAGATACTAAATATTTGCAATACCCTTAATTTCCAAAATTATTCTATCGGCAAGTATATCTGCAGCATCTTGTGATGGTGCTTCTGTATAAATTCGAATAATAGGTTCTGTATTACTCTTTCTCAAATGAACCCATGAATCTTCAAAATCAATTTTTACGCCATCTATGGTTG
This sequence comes from Psychroserpens citreus, assembly GCF_055686305.1. Taxonomy (NCBI): domain Bacteria; kingdom Pseudomonadati; phylum Bacteroidota; class Flavobacteriia; order Flavobacteriales; family Flavobacteriaceae; genus Psychroserpens; species Psychroserpens citreus. The sequence goes on along the minus strand of NZ_CM145999.1, from coordinate 2,898,344 downwards.
TGATATTTTCGTGACTGTATTTATATTCCATCGCTTTTAATAAAGCATCTACATCCAATTCTGGTGTAAGTTGAATTTTCTTTTTACTCATAAAATAGCTTGGATAAGATGCTCTCAAGTCACTAACATTGATTTTCTTATCGGCCAGCAAACTTAAAAATAAAGCAACTCCTACCAATGCATCCCTTCCGTAGTGCAACTCAGGGTAAATAATCCCTCCGTTACCTTCTCCTCCAATTATGGCTTTGTTTTTTTTCATTAAATTCACCACATTCACCTCTCCTACGGCACTTGCTTCATACGTTCCACCATGTTTTTCCGTAATATCACGAAGCGCTCTAGTAGAACTCATATTACTTACTGTATTTCCAGGAGTTAGACTTAGCACATAATCGGCACAAGCTACGAGTGTATATTCTTCTCCAAACATCTCTCCTTTTTCATCCATAAAAGCTAAGCGATCAACATCAGGATCAACAACAATACCAAAATCGGCATGTTCTTTTACAACAGCTTCAGATAAATCTGTCAAATGTTCTTTAAGAGGTTCTGGGTTATGTGGAAAATGACCATTCGGCTCACAATATAACTTAACGGGATGAACACCAAGGCGTTCTAATAATAAAGGAATTGCAATTCCTCCTGTTGAATTCACGCCATCAACAACAACTTTAAAATTAGCCTTTTTGATCGCTTCAACATTTACTAAATCTAAATCTAAAACATCATCAATGTGCAAATCTATATAGGCATCATTAACTGTAATTTTACCTAAACTGTCTACATCGGCAAACGACATGTCATCAGCTTCGGCAATCTCAAGAATTTTTGCTCCTTCTTCTGCATTTAAAAACTCACCATTAGCATCTAATAATTTAAGTGCATTCCATTGTTTAGGATTATGGCTTGCTGTCAAAATAATACCTCCATCTGCATGCTCCATTGGCACTGCTACTTCTACTGTTGGTGTTGTAGACAACCCAAGATCAATAACATGAATTCCTAGACCTACCAATGTATTCATAACCAAATTTTGAATCATCTCACCCGAGATTCTGGCATCTCTTCCAACAACAACTCTATAGTTATCTTTATCTCGTTGTTGTTTTATCCATGTTCCATAAGCTGATGCAAATTTTACAGCATCTATTGGAGTTAAATTATCACCTACATGTCCGCCAATGGTTCCGCGTATTCCTGAAATCGATTTTATAAGTGTCATTATCTAAATTTGGTTTTTAGTTTTAAAAAATAAGATTCAAAATATTTATAGGACAAATGCGCCATAAGTATCGTGAGTGCAAAAGTCAGTATATAAATTAAAAGCATCGTTATGGTACCATTAAAAATTTCGGCAATATTTGATTTCAAGGTAAAAAACACAACAACATTTAATGCAATTACATGATACATATAAATTCCGTAAGAGATCTGTCCGAGATAATTTAAAAACTTATTACTGATAGTTCTTCCATAATTATTATAAGCCAAAGTATGCACAAACAAGCTAAACATTACCATTACAACTAAGTTTTGTATCAAAGCTATTTCAAATTGAAATACATCAGTAACAAAATATAAAGCTGTAGTTATAACAATAAGAATAGGTATTATAGGTGACTGTTTCAAAATTTCTAATCGCTTTTGTTCTTCAAGAATTGCAACGATGCCTCCTGCAAATAATAAAAAGTATACAAACATATATTGTTGTAAGACATAAAAGGCTTCCATATGAAACACAAAGAAGTAAATTATAGTTAAAAGAGAAAGAACCAAAAGTATTTTATGCTTCCTAACACAATAAAGCAAAGGTGCTATCATTATATAAAATTGCTCTTCAACACCTATAGACCATAAAATTTCTAGAATACCTCCAGGTGCATAAAGTTTTGAAAAAACATTAGGCATAAAAAACATGGTCATAATAATACCTTCACCGAGATGATAATTATTTTCAAAAGGAATGTTTAAAACCGGTAAAATGCACCAATAAAATAAAAAGCCAAATAATACTATCAAATAATACAAAGGAAATATTCTAAGAATACGTCGCATATAAAACTTCTTAATTGAAAATGCATCACGCTGTTTAAGTCTGTAGATAAGTCTAATAATCAAAAAACCGCTCAATACGAAAAACATATAAACAGCTTCGGTGCCACGATTAAACACTGGCGCATCCAAAAAGTATGGAAGGCCTTGATTTCTACTAAGTTGTGGGATATGGAAACATATAACCAACGAAGCCAAAATAAAACGTAAAGGATCTAAATTTGGTAATCTGTCCAAGTATCTACATTTTGAACTCAAAAATACATATATTTATTAAATGAATTTTCTTGCCCATATTTACCTATCATTTGACGACGATCAAATAACTATCGGAAACTTTATTGCTGATGGAATAAGAGGTAAACGGTATAAAAAATTCCCCATTGATATTCAAAAAGGAATTCTTTTACATCGCCACATCGACACCTTTACAGACGCACATCCAATTGTAAGACAAAGCACTAAACGTTTGCATAAAAATTATGGTCATTATAGTGGTGTTATTGTTGACATATTATATGATCATTTTCTAGCAAAAAACTGGGCACGTTATTCTAAAACAACATTAGAAGATTTTATTGAAAATTTTTATGATTTAATTCGAAATAATTTTGAAATACTCCCTCCAAGAATACAAAAAATGATGCCACATATGATTGCCGAGAATTGGTTGCTAAGTTACGCTGAAATTGAGGGTATTCAAAAGGTATTAAATGGCATGAATCGTAGAACCCAAAACAAATCAGGAATGCATACAGCTACTACAGAACTCAAAGCATTTTATACTGAGTTTGAAACAGAATTCACCGCATTTTTTGAAGATTTAATTGCTTTTACTCAACGCTCCTTACAAGACATAGAAATCCAACTAGAGAATGAAAACTAAAATCCTAATTTTAGCTATTGGCTTAGCCTTTATTGCTTGCAAAAAAGATACTATTACAAAACGAGGTGTTACTACTTCAAACGCCATGGTCGTTTCTGCAAGACAGGAAGCTTCAAGAATTGGAAGTGATATTTTAGAACAAGGAGGCAATGCTTTTGACGCTATGTTTGCAACAGAAATGGCTCTCGCTGTTATTTATCCTTATGCTGGAAACCTTGGTGGTGGTGGATTTATGATTTACCGTCTCAATGATGGTGAAACTGGTGCACTCGATTATCGTGAAAAAGCACCTTTAGCTGCCACCAAAGACATGTATTTAGATTCCCTTGGAAATGTTATCAAAGACAAGAGTACTGTTGGTGCTCAAGCAGTAGGTGTCCCAGGTACAATAGCTGGAATTTTCACTGCACATCAAAGATTTGGCAGTTTACCAATAGAAACCCTACTAGAACCAGTTATTAAATTAGCAGAAAATGGTTTTACTGTTACAGAAAAGCAACATAAACGCTTTGGTAAATATGATAGCATTATAACTGCTGTTAATAAAAAACAGGTATTAGTCAATAAAGACGTAGCAACAAATAGTATGTTTAAAAACATGGCGTTAGCAGAAACTTTAAAACGAATTGCAATGCATGGTCGTGACGAGTTTTACAAAGGTCAAACCGGACAATTATTAGTTGAATATCTAAAAGAGCGTGGCGGTATTATTACCATGGAAGATTTGGCATTATATAAAGCGCAATGGAGAGATCCTATACGGTTCCAATATGATGATTTAATTATCATTTCAATGTCTCCTCCTTCTTCAGGAGGACTTTGCTTAGCTCAGATAATGAAAATGTTAGAGCCTTATGATTTGAGTCAATATGAACACAATTCCTTGAAAGCCATACAAATAATTGTTGAAGCTGAAAAACAAGCTTATGCTGATCGTAGTTATTATTTAGGTGATCCAGATTTTGTGAATATTCCAATACAAGAATTGTTAGATGACAACTATCTTAAAAACCGAATGTCAAAATTTTCATTCGACAATGCCACACCATCAGATTCTATTTCCTATGGACATCTTCCAGATTATTCAATGGAAATTTCTGAATCATTTCAATTTCAAGAACATGAAGAAACCACACACTACTCCATAGTAGATCAATTTGGAAATGCGGTCTCAGTGACTACAACGCTTAATGGCGCTTATGGTTCTAAGCTTTATATTGATGAATTGGGCTTTTTCTTAAATAATGAAATGGACGATTTTAGCAGCAAACCTGGTGTTCCCAATGTATATGGACTTATTGGTGGAAAAGCCAATGCCATTGCCCCACAAAAACGAATGTTAAGTGCAATGACACCAACTATCGTAGAAAAAAATGACAAACTATATATGGTCGTAGGTACCCCTGGAGGTTCTACTATCATTACTTCAGTATTGCAAACTATTTTAAATGTTCACGAATTTAATATGACTATGCAAGAGGCAGTTGATGCTCCTCGTTTTCACCATCAATGGTTACCTGAAGAAATTAGAATGGAGCCCGAACGTTTTAATTCATTACTCCTAGAGCAACTCATAAATAAAGGATATACTATTAACGAAGAACGAACCCCAGTCATTGGAAAAGTAGATGCCATTCTCGTTTTAGATGATGGAACTTTGGAAGGAGGAGCCGATTTCAGAGGAGATGATACAGCAGTTGGTTTTTAAAATTTAGGTATGAATACATTATATGACATCGTAATCTTAACAGACCATCGCTATTTAAGCGATTCTAAAACAGACATATATAAACATAATGTTTACTATGAAGATCGTTTAGTATATCATGCTCTAGAACAAGTTGGACTCAAAACCTTACGTTTAGCATGGGATGATATGTTTTTTGATTGGTCAACAACTAAAACCATACTCTTTCGGAGTACATGGGATTATTTTGATCGTTTTGAAGAGTTTTCAAAATGGTTAGAAAAGGTCTCCAAACAAACAACATTAATCAATTCTGAAGCTATAATTCGTTGGAATATTGACAAACATTATCTATTAGACCTTCAAAAAAATGGTATCCATATTGCTGAGAGTCATTTCATAAAAAAAAATGCCAAAGTTAGTTTAGCTCAATTGCATGATATTCTCAACTGGAAAAATACTGTTTTAAAACCTTGTGTTTCTGGAGCCGCAAGACATACATATAAATTAAATCCTGAGAATTTAGAGAGCCATGAAGCTATCTTTCAAGAATTAATTTCTAATGAGGCTATGATATTGCAACCCTTTCAAAATAATATAGTGAGTAAAGGTGAAGTATCTATGATGGTCTTTAATGGCAATTTTTCTCATGCTATTTTGAAAAAAGCAAAAGCAGGTGATTTTAGAGTTCAGGATGATTTTGGAGGCACTATCGAAGATTACATGGCTTCTGAACAAGAAATAACTTTTGCCGAAACCTCAGTAAAAGCATGCCCAGAATTACCTATTTATGCTAGGGTTGATATTTTTGAAGATAACAATGGTGCTATTGCGCTTTCTGAATTAGAACTCATTGAACCCGAATTATGGTTTAGACATAAAAAAGACGCGGCATTGTCTCTAGCTGAAGGCATTAAGTTAAAGCTAATATAGTAGATACTGGAATGCAATTATTTGTTGTCAATTATAAAGTCTCACGTCATTTAAGATAAGAGTTCTATACCTTTGAAAAAAAATCAATGCCAAAACCTAAAAAAATCCTTAAAATTATTGGAGGTGTGATTATCTTTTTCACCTTACTCTCTCTTCTGTTCTTTGCCTATATGTATTTTAAATACAATGAAGAATTACCAACAGGGCAACAAGGTCAAACTGCAGATCAATTAGCTTATAGCATGCTAGACGTTTTAGATTATGAGGCTTATAAAACCACAGATTATATAGAATTCACATTTAAAAAAAGACATCATTACAAATGGGATAAAGCTAAAAATACTTGCATGGTAATATGGCAAGATTATATTGTGAATCTGGATTTCAATGATGCTTCAAACCATAAAGCATATGCCTACAACTTAGAAATTGTAGACAATGAGAAACTCAAATTAGATTTAATTAAAAAAGCTATCAAATTATTTAATAATGATACTTTCTGGTTAGTAGCTCCTTATAAAGTTTTTGATTCTGGAGTTGAACGCAGACTCGTCATTACTAAAGATAATAAAGAGGCCTTATTGGTAACGTACAACTCTGGCGGTTCTACACCTGGAGATTCTTATTTATGGCATTTTGACTCTAACGGAAAACCGACAAGCTTTCAAATGTGGGTAGATATATTACCTATTAACGGACTAGAAGCTACTTGGAACAATTGGACAACTACCAATACTGGAGCACAATTACCAACCTTTCATAAATTGCTATTTCTTGGACTGGAGATTGATGATATTAGAACAAAAACTTTATCTGTATCATGTACAACTGAAAGAACTCCAAATCCAAATAACGATGGATCTACCGATGAACAGTTAGATGATATTTATATCAAATCATGTAAATTCAGAAACTATAAATCGGTTTCTATAAGCGATCCTGACTATCAAGGGAGAACCTCTTGGAATTACACTCTATTTATGGACAACCAACCGTCAAATAATTCAGATCTCTTTACTTCAAATTTAAATGAACTAGAACTACTGCTTAATAAAACGTTTAAAGAACAGTATGTCAAAGATTTTAGTATTCCAGAATTAAAAGAATGCTTAAAATCGATACCTTTTAAAGAAGCAATAATTGATGACTATGCTATAGAGTTTAATGAAGATAACACGATAAGATTTTTCAAGCAATATCCTGTCACCAATGCTTGCTTAAATTTAAGTTTTGCTAGTAAATCATTTAACATCAAAGACCTGACAAAATATATGAACCCATAACTTAAATAATGAAAGATATTTTTGATTTCACTTATAAAGTTCTTATGAATTTATCTAGAATTTCAGGTTTTAGCTATAAGGAAACCAACATCATTATATGGTTCGTCCTTATTCCTTTTTCTTGGATGTTTTTAATTGATAAAATTAGAGGTAAACATATATTCAAATTAAGCTTTACCTTAATAATATTTATATCTGTTATAACCATTAATGATTTTTCAAAATTCTCTAATAAGTTATTTGACAAGTCAGCTGAATTCCTCAGAAGTTTTAATGCCGTAGGAAGCAATTATACTTCATCTTCAGTAATTATATGTTTAATAATCCCATTGATAGTCTACATTATATTAATCAAAAAAGCATACTTCAGTAGACCACCTATTTAGATTTCTGCCCCACGAACTGCTGTGATTTTAACTTAAACAAGACATTAAACGTTGTCAAACTACCATAACTTCGTGTGATATATTGCTGCAAATCAATTTTCTCTTGTTCATCAAGATTCTTGCTCGAATTGATTTTTTGTTCCATCACTCTCAGTCGATCTCTTACCATAGTAATCTTATGAAAAAAACTATCAATAGGTAACTCTTTACCTTGAAGGTTAGTATCTCCTGGTTCCATAATGAGCTTACCGCCTTTCCACTTCTCTGCAATAGGCACAACTTCAGTAACATCACTCCAACGTTTTAAAATATGTACTAAACTACTTTCAACTTCAGCAAAACTTACTGTGTCCACTTCGTCTTCACATGCTTCAATAACTTCAAATTCACTATCAATATCAATGGTTTCTAATCCGTTATCCATAAAAGTAACCCAATAGTGTTTTGAAGTGACATTGGTCACAACACCTTTTCCGTATTCATTATGATTAATTCTTGATCCTATTCCTAATATATTCATGATTAATTACTTTAATTTATAAAACTAAAATAGAGATAATATTGGAATTGTAGCTCTTATATTTTTGTTAATTGAATTTAGGCTAAAGTATTTTTTTCTAATTTGTATGTATAAACTAAAACATATTATTATGCGCCAGCAGATATACTTTTCTTTATTTCTTTTTATTTGTTTAAGCTGTCAATCACAAGAAGATCATAGCTGCGTTTTTAAAGGTCAAATTAGTATACAACATGATCGCTGTGGTTATGTTGATGTGCCTAACAATTGGGGAAAAAAATCAAATGGCAATACTCAAATTGCCTATCTCGTCATTGCATCTAAATCGGCTAACCGAAAAGAAGACCCTGTTATTTTTTTACAAGGTGGTCCAGGTGGAAGTGTACTACCATTGGCCAATGTATTTAAAAATCTATCTTTAGATAGTGATCGTGATTTTATCATGTATGATCAGCGTGGAATGGGGTTTTCTAATGAAATTTGCCCTGGATTAAGTAGTAAATTTTTAGATATCATGTCTGCAGACATACCTTTAAATCAAGAAGACGAAGCGCTTATAGAGATAAGTAAAGATTGTATTAAAACTCTTAGTAGTTCTAATTTTAAAACGGCTTTTGGGTCTACAGAAAGTGCAAAAGATATTGAAGCCTTAAGGTTACATTTAGGTTATAAGCAACTCAATTTATTTGGTGGATCTTATGGTACACGACTTGGTCTAAAATACATGGAGCTCTATCCAAGTAAGGTGCGTACTTCTATTTTATCAGGTTTGTTTCCACCAAATATTAGGCTTTATGATAATATTTACACTAACTTAAATCGTTCTCTTAATAAACTTTTCAATACTTGCGATAATGATGAGAATTGCTCAAAAAAATATCCAAATTTAAGAGATGAGTTCAAAACTATCTGTACTGCTTTAGACAAGGCGCCAAAAACCTTCTCAAATGGCAATGAAAACATTGTAATTAACAAACAAGACTTTTTATTACTCATACAACAAATGCTATATGATCGCAGAACAATTAGTGAAGCACCTAGCTTTATTATGGCCTTTAAGAATGAAGACTCAAATGCTGTTATTGAATCAATTCAAGCATTTGCAAGTCGTCTAGGAATTATCAATGTGGCCGCGTATTGGTCGGTTATGACTATTGATGAAGGCACTTTTGGTAACGCTAAGAGTTTAGCAAATGATGGACAACAGCATGCTACTTTATCGTCTGGAATAAGCTTATTTACATCAGATCCAGATGTCATCAAAGTATGGCCATCTCAAAACAACAAGAACAAAACAATGAAAGCAGTAGCTTCAGATGTCCCAACCTTATTAGTGAGTGGTGATTGGGATCCTATTACACCTCCTTCTAATGCTGAAAATGCAGCGAAATCTCTCAGAAATGCTAATCATGTTGTATTTCCTAACGATGGGCACTGCCCTATGAATCAATGCTTCTTTAGTATAGCCAAATCTTTTTTAAATCATCCTCGTCAAAATATAGATGATAGCTGTACTTCTGCTACGCAATCCATTAGATTTAATTAATGCTTTTTTGTGAAGTTAAAAAATCACCAAAAGAATTGTTTCGAATACATTTTCTGAATAATTTTGTAATAGTCTCACTGTAAAGACTTTTTATTATGAAAACACTTTTTTTTACAATCCTTTTTTTAGGGTTCAGTATCATTTCATATGGACAAAATCAACCAAAAGTTGGTGATGTTTTAGAAATTAACAAACCCTATGCCCAAACTTTTAACCATATCAAATTCCCAAAGGTAAATATGTTAATTAAGAAGGGGAAAGTTCCAAATTACAATAGTGTATATGGAACTAAAGTTGTTATTTCAAATATTAAAACCAAAGGCGATGGAACAACTTATGTGATTCTAAAAAAGCAAGATGATTCTAAGTTTTTTGGTTATCTAACTGAAGTCAAAGCACACTACACAAATGCTATCGAATCTGGAGAATTATCAGTTTCTAAATAACATACAAACTGGTTCTACAACTATAAATGCTCTGAAAATTCAGTATGTTTTTTGTTGAAACCCTGTTTAACACACCTAAGCTTCACAATTATTTAACAACTAAATATCGTACCTTTGCAACTTTGCCATCTAATTCAGCAATTCTATACCATTTATGAGCAATTTTGATGATGCGATAGAGGTTAAAGGCGCCCGCGTACATAACCTAAAAAATATTGACGTAACCATACCAAGAGAACAACTTGTTGTCATAACAGGATTGTCGGGTAGTGGAAAATCATCCTTAGCATTTGATACTATTTATGCTGAAGGTCAACGTCGTTATATTGAAACATTTTCAGCATATGCTCGACAATTTTTAGGCGGACTTGAACGTCCGGATGTTGATAAGATTGATGGGCTTTCTCCAGTTATTGCGATTGAGCAAAAAACAACAAGTAAATCTCCTCGTTCTACGGTTGGTACCATTACAGAAATCTATGATTTCCTTCGTTTGTTGTATGCTCGTGCAAGTGATGCCTATAGCTATAACACAGGCGAAAAAATGGTAAGTTACAGTGATGAGCAAATTAAAGACCTTATTAAAGATAGCTACAAAGGCAAGAAAATTAATATCCTCTCTCCTATCATTCGTTCTCGAAAAGGTCATTATCGTGAGCTTTTTGAGCAAATTGCTAAACAAGGCTTTGTCAAAGTTAGAACTGATGGAGAAGTTCGTGATCTCATAAAAGGAATGCGACTTGATCGTTATAAAACTCATGATATAGAAATTGTAATTGATCGCTTAAAAATTGATGATACAGACGATAACGATAAGCGTCTTGCCGAAACTATAAATACTGCAATGTATCATGGAAACGATGTACTTATGGTTTTAGATCATGACACCAATGAGACTCGTTATTTTAGTCGAAATTTAATGTGTCCATCTTCTGGAATTTCATATCCTAACCCTGAGCCTAACAATTTTTCATTTAATTCTCCTAAAGGCGCATGTTCAAACTGTAATGGGATTGGTACTTTATATCAGGTAAATGAAAACAAAATCATACCAGATAAAACACTGTCTATTAAATCTGGAGCTCTAGCACCTCATGGTCCACAAAAAAACAGTTGGATATTCAAACAGTTTGAAACAATTGCTCAACGTTTTAATTTTAATTTAAGCGATCCCTATGAGAGCATTCCTGAAGATGCTAAACAAATGATTTTGTACGGTGGAAATGATAAGTTTTCAGTTGAAAGCAAGACACTTGGAGTAACAAGAGATTATAAAATTGACTTTGAAGGTGTTGCGAATTTTATTGAAAGTCAATATAGAAATGCCGAAACCACGTCATTAAAGCGATGGGCAAAAGATTACATGGACAAAATAAAATGTCCTACCTGTGAAGGCTCGAGGCTAAGAAAAGAATCTTTATATTTTAAAGTTAATGGGCTAAACATTGCTGAATTAGCGCACAAAGACATCGTAGATTTGGCAAAATGGTTTGATCAGATTAACGAAAAGCTCACAGATAAACAATTTAAAATAGCCGAGGAAATCATTAAGGAGATCAAAGCAAGACTTCAATTTTTATTGGATGTTGGATTGGATTATTTATCTCTAAATCGAAGTTCAAAATCGTTATCTGGAGGTGAAGCTCAGCGTATAAGGTTAGCAACGCAAATTGGTTCGCAGTTGGTTGGTGTACTTTATATTTTAGATGAACCAAGTATTGGATTACATCAGCGTGATAATGAAAAGTTAATTAACTCATTAGTTTCGCTTCGCGATATTGGAAATTCTGTGATTGTTGTTGAGCATGATAAAGACATGATAGAGCGTGCCGATTATGTTATTGATATTGGTCCAAAGGCAGGAAAATACGGAGGAGAAATTATAAGCACAGGTAACCCTGAAGAATTATTAAAACACAATACCTTAACTGCAGATTATCTCAATGGAACACGAGAGATTCCTGTCCCTAAAACACGTCGAAAGGGTAACGGCAAACATATAGAACTTAAAGGTTGTAATGGTAATAACTTAAAAAACGTATCGGTAAAATTTCCATTAGGAAAAATGATTGGCATTACTGGAGTATCTGGAAGCGGAAAATCGACCCTTATCAATGAAACTTTGTACCCAATAATGAATGCTTATTACTTTAATGGTGTAAAAAAACCAATGCCTTATAAAAGTATCAAGGGATTAGAACATTGTGATAAAGTTATAGACATCAACCAGTCTCCTATTGGAAGAACACCACGAAGTAATCCTGCAACTTATACTGGAACATTCAGTGAAATAAGAAGCTTATTTGCTAAAATTCCAGAAGCCATGATTCGTGGTTATAAACCTGGCCGCTTTAGTTTCAATGTTAAAGGCGGACGCTGTGAAACATGTCAAGGTGGAGGATTACGCGTAATTGAAATGAATTTTCTTCCAGATGTCTACGTCGAATGTGAAACCTGCCAAGGGAAACGTTTCAATAGAGAAACTTTAGAAATACGATATAAAGGAAAATCGATAAGCGATGTTTTAAATATGACGATTTCCGAAGCTGTTGATTTCTTTGAGCACATTCCGAAAATTTATAAAAAACTTAAAACCATTAAAGATGTAGGTTTAGGTTACATCACACTAGGACAACAAAGCACAACACTATCTGGTGGTGAGGCACAACGCATTAAACTAGCTACAGAATTAAGTAAACGGGATACAGGGAATACCTTCTATATACTTGACGAACCTACTACTGGCTTACATTTTGAAGATATAAGAGTCTTAATGCTAGTCTTAAATAAATTAGTAGACAAAGGAAATACCGTTTTAATTATTGAACACAATCTCGATGTTATAAAAATGTGTGACTACATTATTGATATTGGCTATGAAGGCGGACAAGGAGGCGGACAAGTTGTTGCTAAAGGAGATCCTGAAACAATTATAAAAGATAAAAAGAGTTACACTGCTAAATTCTTGAAAAAAGAGTTAAATTAGCAGGTTGACAAAACACTAATTTAAAGCATATATGAGAAAAGAACAAAACCATAAAGGTTGGAATGAAATAAAAACAAATGATTCTTGGGCAATTTTTAAAATCATGGGTGAATTCGTAAACGGTTACGAAAAGCTTAGTAAAATTGGTCCTTGTGTATCTATATTTGGTTCAGCACGTACTAAACCAGACCATAAATATTATAAATTAGCAGAAGAAGTTGCTTCTAAAATTGTTGAACATGGTTATGGTGTAATCACTGGAGGTGGTCCAGGAATTATGGAAGCTGGTAATAAAGGAGCACATATTGCTGGAGGAACTTCTGTTGGATTAAATATTGAACTTCCTTTTGAACAACATGACAATCCTTATATCGATAATGATAAAAGCTTAGATTTTGATTATTTCTTTGTTAGAAAAGTCATGTTTGTAAAATATTCTCAAGGTTTTGTAGTGATGCCTGGAGGTTTTGGAACATTAGATGAACTCTTTGAAGCTATTACTTTAATTCAAACGAATAAAATTGAAAAATTCCCAATCATTCTCGTTGGAAGTGAATTTTGGGGTGGTTTAATGGATTGGGTAAAACAAACCTTATTAGAAGCCAATAATAATATAAGTGCTAAAGATTTAGACTTAATTCATGTTGTAGATACATCAGACGAAGTCATAACAATACTAGATAAATTCTATAAAGAATATGGGCTAAGTCCGAATTTCTAGAACGCATACATCAAAATAAAATTTCAAGATTACCGCTATGATTAAGAAATTATATGTTTTGGTTTTTGCCTGTACATTAGTGTGTCATACATTGATCGCTCAGGAAAACTTTAAACTCATGTTTTACAATTTATTAAATTTTCCTTCAGAAGATGCTGTTCCAAACCGCTTAGATGGATTGCAACTCGTTTTAGACGATTACAGACCAGATCTTTTTATGGTTTGTGAATTGAATAATGAAAACGGAGCAAACTCCATATTATCTGTCATGCAATTTTTGAACCCAAATTATCAAAGAGCAGTCTTTCAGACCAATTCGTCGGACGATAATGGGAGTGATCAAAATGATTTGCAAAATTTAATTTATTATGACAGCTCGAAATTTAGTCTTGAAAGTCAAACCATTATAACCTCAATTTTTAGAGATTTCAATCACTATAAACTTAAATTAAATACGATAAATCAAGATTCAAATCCTGTAGTTTTAGATGTCATCGTTTGTCATTTAAAAGCTTCAAGTGGTGTTGATAATGAAGCCTTGCGTTTACAAATGGTTCAAGATTTAACTGCTTATCTTAACCCCTTCCCTGAGGATAGCAATATTATTCTTGCTGGCGATTTTAATGTGTATTCTAGTTCTGAACCAGCATTCCAAGAGATTATTGATACTGATAATGATAACACTATAACATTTGAAGACCCTGCAGATCGTATAGGAAATTGGCATACCAATCCTACATACATTGATGTATTTACGCAATCAACAAGAACACAAACAGGTTTTGGTGGATCTACTGGCGGGTTTGATGATCGTTTCGATTTCATAATGGCATCTTCATCTCTAATGACTGGAGACCCAATGTTATCTTATGTTACAAACAGCTATGACGTGTATGGAAATAATGAAAATGTGAATTGTTTTAACCGATCGATAAACTCAAATGATTGTGCTGGATCTCAATTTTCATTTACTATTAGAGACGCCTTGCATGATTTTAGTGATCACCTTCCGGTTACTATTGAACTTCAAACCAACCAGACACTTCATGTTAAAGATATTGTTAAAGAAAATGCCATATCGTTCTTAGGTACAAATATTGTAGATGAACTATTAAAAATTAATATCAAAACCGGTTTACAAAATCAATTGTCATTATCTGTATACAACAGTTTAGGACAAATTATTAAAACTGTCGACGTTAATAATTCGTTAATAGAGATAGATACCTCACAATTTACCAACGGTATCTATTATATTACAAGTTCTAAATTTCAAATTAAACCCTTAAAATTCATCGTCTCACATTGAAGCTTAATCGATTTATAAGTTTAACTCTCTTTTTATTGTGGAGCTTTTTGTCTTTTGGTCAAAATACTATTGACCTAAAAGCTTCTGTAGATGCTGAAACGAAAACTATAAAAATACACCAGCGTATTAAATACTTAAATGAAAGTAACGATATACTCACCGAAATTTATTTAAATGACTGGAACAATGCCTATTCAACAAAAAAAACACCTTTAGCAAAACGCTTTACCGAAGAGTTTAATGATAAATTTCATTTTGCAAAAAGTGAACAACGTGGATTTACTGTCATTACAAGTCTTGAGGATCAGGAAACAAACTCACTAGAATTTTCTACATTAGAAAATCATCCTGATGTTATTAAGGTAACATTGAAAAAACCGATACTTCCTGGTGAATCTTATGTCATAAAACTCGCCTATGATGTTATTTTACCTGATGATAATTTTACAGGTTATGGGATTAGTCCAGAGAAAGATTTCAATCTAAAATATTGGTACATTACTCCTGTCGTTTATGATGGGCAATGGCACTATTACAGTAACAAGAATCTAGATGATTTATACATTCCAAATGCCGATTTAATTTTTGAAATTGAATTACCGTTAAATTATCAATTAATTTCAGAACTCAATACCATAAATGTAAAGCAAACTCTAGACAAACAAACGTTCTTTTTACACGGAAAAAATCGAGTAAACACCCATTTAATTATTACAAAATTCTCACAGTTCAAATTTGTTCAAACCGATAATTTCACGATTTATTCAGATTTATCAAGTGAAGGCATTCTTTCAGAAGAGAAAGCATTAATCACAGATAAAATCACACGATTTATTACCGAACATTTAGGGAATTATCCTCATGAACGTATGTTAATTACTAAAAATGATTATAAGAAGGATCCTTTATATGGATTAAACCAATTGCCTGATTTCATTTTGCCCTTTCCAGATAATTTTCAATACGAATTAAAACTCTTAAAAACAGCATTAAATAATTATCTAGAAAACACCTTGCTCATTAATCCAAGGAAAGACTATTGGTTACGAGATGGCATACAAATTTATTTCTTGATGAAATATGTTGAACTCTATTATCCAGACACTAAACTTTTAGGGAAATTGGCAAATATATGGGGCGTACGCTCATTTCATGCTGCTGATTTAGGCTATAATGACCAATTCAATTTGTTCTACATGCAAATGGCCAGAACCAATAGAGACCAACCACTTACAACTTCTAAAGACTCTTTACTTAAGTTTAATTCTAATATAGCAGGTAAATATAAAGCTGGTATTGGTCTTCGCTATCTTGATGATTTTGTTAACTCAGACATTCTTGAAAATACTATTTCTGAATACTTAAAAACCAATCAAATAAAGATTACCAATTCAAATAAATTTGAGAGTTTATTGAAATCAAAAACAAAAAAAGATATCAATTGGTTTTTTACAGATTATGTAGATTCAAGAAAGAAAATTGATTTTAAAATTAAGCGTATAGAAAAGACTGAAGATTCTGTAACAATTATTATTAAAAATAAACGAGAGAACAGTATGCCAGTGTCTCTATTTACATTGAATAATGATTCTATTTTATCAAAGTCTTGGGTTGAAAATATTGACAAGTACAAAAGCTTAACAATACCCAAAGACATTTTAAACAAGTTAGCTTTAAATTATGACAATATACTACCAGAGTTTAATTTGAGAGATAATTACAAGTCTCTAAAAGGCTCTTTTTTAACAAACAAACCATTCCAATTCAGATTATTTAAAGACATTGAGGATCCGTATTATAACCAAGTCTTCATTATGCCTCAAGCAGAATTTAGAAACATTTATGATGGACTAACACTTGGTGCAAAATTCTACAATAAATCTGTACTAAGAAAACGCCTAAACTATCGATTTTCTCCAGTATATGCTACAAAATCTAAATCTCTAACTGGTAGCAGTAGTGTGTTTTATACACATTATTTAGACGGAATGGACTTATTTAATATTACATATGGTGTTAATGCTAAATATAATTCTTTCGCAGAAGATTCATTCGTAACCATATTAACTCCTAGCCTATCGTTTTCATTTAGGAATAATGACAATTTTAGATCAAATCAACGCCGTTTTCTAAATTTAAGATATGTTGGAATTTCTCGAGATGTTGGTGAAAATGCAATTATTGAAGATTTAGATGAACCCGATTACAGTGTAATCAACTTGAGATACATTAACACCAATCCAGGATTGGTTGACTTTTATAGATGGTTTTATGACGTGCAGTTTGCCAGTAACTTCGGAAAAGTTGCCGTAAATTATGAATATAGAAAGTTATCTGAAAACAATAGACAATTCAATCTCAGACTATTTGCAGGAACCTTTTTATATAACAAAACTAATACAAATTCTGACTACTTTAGTTTTGCATTAGACAGACCAACAGACTACTTGTTTGACTATAATTATTTAGGACGTTCTGAGGATTCAGGAATCTTTAGTCAACAAATTATCATAGCTGAAGGCGGTTTTAAATCCCGTTTAGAAACACCTTTTGCAAACCAATGGATGACAACGGCCAATGTAAGTACTACAATTTGGAAATATATAGAAGCTTATGGAGATGTCGGCTTTGTTAAAAACAAAGGTTTTGACCCAATATTTGTCTATGACTCTGGAATTAAAGTCGATCTAGTAACCGACTATTTTGAATTATATTTCCCTATATACTCCAATCTAGGTTGGGAAATTGGTCAACCTAACTATGATCAAAAAATAAGGATAAAATTTACTGTTGACCCACAAGTATTACTTGGGCTATTTAGAAGAAAATGGTATTAACAGATTCTTAACGAAAAAGCCTTTTTTTGTGCTTTTTTAATGATTTTCTTAAAAAATCATTCTTTTATTAACATATTCGCAATATTATAACAATGCTCAAGGTTGCAAATGCGGTAAAAATTAGCTAATTTTGCAGCATATAATTCACAGCTATGCCAACAGAAACCAAGGTTACTAATAAGATGACTTTTACAGACTTCAAAAATGAAGTTCTTAATGATTACAAGACTGCTGTTACCAGTAGAGAGTGTAGTCTACTCGGTCGTAGAGAAGTACTCACTGGTAAGGCAAAATTTGGAATTTTTGGTGACGGCAAAGAAGTACCTCAACTCGCTTGGGCCAAAGTATTCAGAAATGGCGATTTTCGTTCAGGTTATTATCGTGATCAAACATTGATGATGGCTATTGATGAACTCAATATCCAACAATTTTTTGCGGGATTATATGCGCATACATCTTTAGAAGCTGATCCAATGAGTGCTGGACGTCAAATGGGAGGTCATTTTGGAACTCATAGTCTTGACGACAATGGAGACTGGAAAAACTTAACACAGCAACGTAACTCTAGTGCAGATATTTCTCCAACTGCTGGTCAAATGCCTAGATTATTAGGTTTGGCTCAAGCCTCAAAAATTTATCGTCATGTCAATGATATTGATACTACAAAATTTTCTATAGATGGAAATGAAATTGCCTGGGGAACAATAGGAAATGCTAGTACAAGTGAAGGCTTGTTTTTTGAAACTATTAATGCCGCCGGAGTATTACAAGTACCAATGGTAATTAGCATTTGGGATGATGAGTATGGTATTTCAGTACATGCAAAGCACCAAACAACAAAAGAAAATATTTCTGAAATTTTAAAAGGGTTTCAGAGAGATGAAAATAACAAAGGTTACGAAATTTTAAAAGTAAATGGTTGGGACTATTCGACATTGGTAGATACTTACCAAAGAGCCGAAAAAATTGCTCGTGAAGAACATGTACCAGTAATGATTCATGTCGTTGAATTAACACAACCGCAAGGACACTCTACTTCAGGATCACACGAACGTTATAAAAGTAAAGAGCGTTTAGCATGGGAAGCAGAATACGACTGTATTGCTCAAATGCGCCTATGGATGATTAGCAATAACATTGCAACTGAAGAGGAATTAGATCAATTAGACAGATCGATCAAGAAAACCGTAAGAGAAGGAAAAAAAGCAGCTTGGACTGCTTACTTAAAGCCTATTTTACAAGAGCAATATCAAGCGATAGACTTAATTTCTAAAGCCGCAGAAGTAAGCTCAAATAAAGCTTTTATCGATAAAATTTTAAACGATTTAAAAGAGATTGATGAACCTTGTAGAAAGGATGTTCTTTCTGCAAGTAGAAAAACCTTACGTTATATAGTAGGTGAAACATCAAATGAAAAAGTAGCCTTACAACAATGGATTACAAATTATATTTCTAAAGTTCAACCTGAATATAGTTCTCATTTATATAGCCAATCTAAACAGTCTGTTTTACATGCTTCAGAAGTAAAACCAACATATAATAACGATTCACAATTGGTAGATGCAAGACTTATCTTGAGAGATAATTTTGATTTCATATTTAACAATTATCCAGAAGCACTCATTTTTGGTGAAGATTCTGGAAACATTGGAGATGTAAATCAAGGTTTGGAAGGCTTACAAGAAAAATATGGTGAATTAAGAGTCGCCGATGCAGGAATTAGAGAGGCTACCATCTTAGGTCAAGGCATAGGAATGGCTATGAGAGGTTTACGACCAATAGCTGAAATTCAATACCTAGATTATATCCTGTATGCACTACAAATTATGAGTGATGATTTGGCAACGCTACAATACAGGACTAAAGGGAAGCAAAAAGCACCATTAATTGTAAGAACACGTGGTCATAGATTAGAAGGTATTTGGCATTCAGGCTCTCAATTAGGAGCTATAATTAATTTAGTAAGAGGTATTCGTGTTTTAGTTCCTAGAAATATGACTAAAGCAGCAGGTTTTTATAACACTTTATTAGAAACCGATGAACCTGCATTAATTATAGAATGTCTTAATGGCTACCGTTTAAAAGAAAAAATGCCAAGTAATATTGGCGAATTTAAGACTCCAATTGGTGTTGTCGAAACGATCAAAGAAGGAAGTGATATAACATTAGTATCTTATGGTTCTACATTAAGAATGGTCGAACAAGTTGCTAAAGAACTACTTGTTGTAGGTATTGATGCTGAAGTTATCGATGTACAGTCACTACTCCCGTTTGATATCAACCATGACATTGTAAAGAGTGTTGAAAAAACTAATCGTGTAATGGTTATTGATGAAGATGTTCCGGGAGGTGCTTCTGCATACATACTCAATGAAATACTAAATATTCAAAACGCATTTCAGTATTTAGATAGTCAACCAAAAACCTTAACGGCAAAAGCTCATCGTCCAGCATATGGTACTGATGGAGATTATTTCTCGAAGCCCTCGTCTGAAGATATTTTTGAGGCTGTTTATGACGTCATGAATGAAGTAAATCCTTCAGATTACCCGAAATTAAGGTAAATACATTCAATTTTGAATTGTCAAAAACTGCTATATTCTATATTGATTTACACTAAGTAACGATTAAAGCTCACTTCGCGTATCATATATTTATAATAGACCTTTTGCTATATATTAATAAGGTTTTTTATATTTATAGAAACTCAAACAAATATGCTTTCTAAAGACGACAAAGTCAAACTAAGAAGTACCATTTTTAGGCATCTTGATGGTATTGCAACAGCCACATCTGCATATGCTCTTCATAAAAAAGGAGTGTTAGATTATTTGCTACAACATAAAAATGTTAATGTAGATTCTCTTTCAGAAAAATTTAAAGCTAATAATGGCTATCTTAATGTTGCACTTCATGTAATGGCATCGCAAGGCTGGGTTACTCAAGAAATAGAAAATAAAACTAATACTATTAGTTACCTCACAAATGACAAAAGCGCAACTGCATTTGAATTGGTTCATTTATATGAAGAAGCCGTTAATTTGCTTAGCTATTCAGATCGTTTTGCTCAAGACAAAATGATAAGCTCAGATGCATTTATTGCCTTAGAACGTATTTTCAATAATTTCAAAATAAACTTTGGTATAGATGTTTCAGATGAAAACTCAATTGCACATCAAATTATAAAACATATAGAAGGCGTTATTGCTGCACCTATTATTGTTTTACTTGGAGTTAATGGTTTGTTTCATAAATATTTTATGGAAGCCTCCTTCACAGCAGAAGAATACCACAAAGATCCTGAAAGTTTTAAAAAAATACTTGATTTTTTTGCACATTTGGGGTGGTTTAAAAAAAAGAAAAACACATACCAATTCACAGACGAAGGTTTATTTTTTGCTAAACGCGCTAGTGCTTATGGTGTAACTGTATCATATTTACCAACCTTTATCCACTTGGATGAGTTAATTTTCGGGAATGCAAATATCTTAAAAACAACATCATCTGATGATACCGAAAAACATGTACATCGAGAAATGAATGTTTGGGGAAGTGGTGGCGCACATTCCACCTATTTCAAGGTAATTGACGAAGTCATTATTAAATTATTTAATAAACCAATAGACGAGCAGCCCAAAGGTATTTTAGATATGGGTTGTGGCAATGGCGCATTTATTCAGCATATATTTGATGTTATTGAATACCAAACGGCACGTGGAAAGCTATTAGATGAACATCCTCTATTATTGGTTGGTGCCGATTTTAATCAGGCCGCTTTAAAAGTCACTAGAGCCAATTTAATTAAAGCTGATATTTGGGCTAAAGTGATTTGGGGTGATATAGGACGACCAGAACTACTGGCTAAAGATTTAAAAGACGATTATAATATTGAATTGAGAGACTTGCTTAACGTAAGAACTTTTCTAGACCACAATCGTATTTGGGAAGCACCAAATAAGAGAACAAACAGGTTAAGTAGTTCTTCAGGTGCTTATGTTTCTCTGGGAAAAAGACTCAATAATAACGAGGTTGAAGATTCACTCCTAGAACACTTAAGTAAATGGAAACCCTATGTAGAACGCTTTGGATTACTAATGATTGAGTTACACACCGTTAATCCAAGTCTAGTTGCAAACCACATGGGAGAAACAGCAGTTACAGCATACGATGCAACTCATGGCTACAGCGATCAATATATTTTAGAGGTCGATGTTTTCAACGCTATAGCGAAAGAAGCAGGTTTACATCCCGACCCTAATTATTTTTCTAAATTTCCTAATAACGAATTGGCTACAGTAAGTGTCAATCTTTTAAAAGGACACTAACCAAATAGACTATCTGATGAAAAAAAAATTTATAGATTTAGCTTTACTTATTTTACGACTTGGATTTGGCGGACTCATGCTTACACATGGCATTCCTAAAATCAGCATGCTATCAGATGCTGCAAATTTCCCTGACCCACTTGGAATCGGAGCTATGGTGTCTCTTATTTTATGTATTATAGGTGAAGTTGTAGCTCCAATTCTTTTAATTATTGGATTTAAAACCAAATGGGCAGTCATTCCGGCTGCGATGACTATGTTAGTAGCTGCATTTATCGTTCATGCTCCAGATGATTTAGCTACAAAAGAAAAAGCCATACTATACTTAATAGCATATATTGTTATCTTTTTAGCTGGAGCTGGTAAACTTTCAGTAGATGGAATAAAAAAATAATGGATACAGAAAACACACTTATCACGAGAGACTGGTTAGCAATAGAACGCACTAAACTTGCTAACGAACGTACTTTTTTAGCTTATTTTAGAACCTTTTTGGTTATTCTAGGAACAGGAGTAACGATTTTAAAATTAGAGTTTTTCTCAGATTTAAAATCTTATGGAATTATCCTTATCATTTTATCTCTAATACTTCTTTTGATTGGAGTATTAAGACTATTTAGTGTAAAACGAACTATAAGAAAACATTATAACATTTGAAAGCCGTTTCTGTCGTTACAATTAGAAAAGAACTCAAGCATAAATCTAATGAAGAGTTAGCTGAGTTATGCTTACGTTTATCGCGTTTTAAAAAAGAGAATAAAGAATTGCTCACTTATTTGCTATTTGAAGCCGATAGTGAAGCTGGATATATTGAAACCGTTAAGGAAGAGATAGACGAACAATTTGAGGACATCAATACCAATAGCAATTTCTATATTAAAAAAAGTGTACGCAAAATTTTGAGACACACTAAAAAATATATCCGTTATTCCTTGAATAAAGAAACCGAAGTAGAGCTTCTCCTCTACTTTTGCAAAAAACTTAAATCCATGTCTCCATCTATTAAGCGCAATACAACACTTACAAACATTTATGAGCGTAATATGGATGCGATAGCAAAAAAACTAGTGAAGCTACATGAAGATTTACAGTACGATTTCAATGAGGAATTAGAACAATTAAGAGACTCGTAAAATTCAAACAATAATAGTTTAGGTTATGCAAGACACCGTTAAAGTAAGCAATGGCAGCCTACAATTTGATTGTAGAGTGGCTGGTAACAAAGATAATGAGCTCGTAATCTTCCTACATGGTTTCCCCGAAACCTCTTATATGTGGATTAACTTAATGGCGTCTATCTCAGAACTTGGATACTACTGTGTAGCTCCTAATTTAAGAGGTTACAGTCCAGGTGCATGTCCAAAAGGAAAACACAACTATAGCCTAGACAAACTTGTCTCAGATGTCATAGCGCTATCTAAGCATTTTGATGAATCAAAATTTCATTTGGTTGGTCATGATTGGGGAGCCGTAATTGGCTGGAAAATTGCACATGACTATAAAGAAAGTATCCTATCTTGGACAGCGATTTCTGTTCCGCACATACAAGCTTTTGGAGAAGCTATGATGACTAACGAAGAGCAGCATAAAATGAGTGCGTATGTAAGGCGCTTTCAAATCCCTTTTTTACCAGAGTTAAAGATTAGAAAAAATGACTTTAGATTGTTTAGAATTCTATGGAAACATAGCTCCCCAGAAGAAATTGCAGATTATTTAACGGTATTTAGAAATAAGAAGCAGTTAACGGCTGCCATTAACTACTATCGAAGTAATTATCCATTATTAAAAAGTACTAAACACCAACAAATACTTGGTGATATTCACGTACCTACATTATTTATTTGGGGTAATAAAGATGTCGCCATTGGTTCACATTCTGTTAGTAACTGTCATAAATACATGAAGCATGAGTATCGGTTTCTGGAACTAGATTCTGGACATTGGCTTATACAAACGAGTTATGACCAATTAAAAGAAGTTATAACTAAACACCTAACTACATACAAGCTAGAGTCATAGCATAATTAACTGCATCTTAAAATTTACGCTACGTATAGACATAGTAAGAAAATACTTCAATTTTATTTTATTGTAACTTACTATCCGTTAACCAACTATACAAATATGAAACGAATAGTATTAATTGCTAGTCTACTGTTTTTTACCAATATGTATTGTCAGGAGAAACCAGACAAATATGAACCATTTGTTAGAGTATATAATTTAGATTATAAAAAAACACATAAGGGTCGTGTAGTCTCTATTTCAGACACTTTGCTTCAATTAAGACGTAATAAGAAGATTACAAATATTCCTGTTAGTAGTATTGGAAAAATAAAAACTAAACGTTCTAACGGTCATAATATACTTACTGGTGCAGCAGTAGGTTCTGGTCTAGCTATTGTTTTTGCATCAAGCTCAGGTGAAGAATCATTTTATGAAGGTTACTCTGGCTTAGGAACACTATTATTTGGTGGCACTGGCGCAGCCGTAGGTGGAATTACAACTATTTTCAAAAACTCTATAACCTATCATATTGATGGTAAAAATGAGAACCTCAAAGTTTTTAAAGAAATAAGAAATAATTGACAAGCAATACACAAACTAGACTTAGACTTTTCATATATAGACTTAATTAAATATCTTCACTAACAACTCTTTCAATAAATCGCCTTGAGGCACAGCATTAGAATTCACACCTTTTCCTTTAACGTCAAATTCACGAAGCGTGGCTACTACTTGACTCACTTTTCGCATTGGAAAATTACGAGCCGCTGCCATATATTCATTAACAAAATAAGGATTTATCTTTAGTGCAGATGCCACATTTCTAGGATTTTTATCATGCAACCCATGAAAATGTAGTAACTGAGAAAAGAAACTAAATAACAATGACACCGTTACAACCATTGGATTGTCCTTTGGATTATCAGCAAAATAATTAATGATTTTAAATGCTTTTACAGTATCGCGTTCACCTATAGCTTTTCGCAACTCAAAATTATTATAGTCTTTACTAATACCTATATTCTCTTCAATATGTTCTGCCGAAATTTGAGTGCCTTCGGGTAACACAATTTTTAGCTTATCTAACTCATTATTAATTTTACTCAAGTCGGTTCCTAAAAACTCAACAAGCATTTGAGCTGCTTTTGGTGAAATCGTATATTTTTGGCCAGATAATACTCGACGAATCCAATCAGACACTTGATTTTCATATAGTTTCTTACTTTCAAATACGACACCAGTTTTCTTAATCGCCTTATATAAAGCCTTCCGCTTATCTATTTTTTTATACTTGTAATTCACCACTAAGACGGTTGTAGGCTGCGGGTTTTCAGCATAAGCCGATAATTTCTCAATCGTACGTGATAAGTCCTGGGCTTCTTTTACGATAACCACTTGTCTTTCAGACATCATAGGATAGCGTTTGGCATTTCCAACGACATCATCAATTGCTACATCACGACCATATAACACCATTTGATTAAAACCTTTTTCTTCTTCAGCAAGTACATGAGATTCAATATAGTTAGAAATAGCATCAATATAATATGGCTCTTCACCCATTAAAAAATAAATAGGCTTTATATTTCCATTTTTTATATCTGCGACTAATTGTTTTACCTCGTCCAAATTGAGTTTATTTCAAGTTTTAATATGCCAAATTCTAAAAAATAGATTTCCGATTTGGTATTTGAGTTTTGAAGGTTACCTTTGGAAAAATTCTAGATTGCAGTTATGCAAGAATTAAATTTTCCGAAGTATAAATTCCGTTTCAAAAATAACGAAAATAAAGTTTCTATTTTTGATGAAATTCGCAAAAAATTCATTGTCTTACAACCTGAAGAATGGGTACGTCAACATTGTATTCAATATTTAATTCAAGTAAAAAAATACCCAAAATCATTAATTAATGTTGAGAAAGAACTAAAGGTTAATGGATTAAGCAAACGTTATGATATTGTCATTTTTAATCCAGATGGCACTATACATCTTATTGTTGAATGTAAATCTCACAAAATTAAAATTAACCAAACAACCTTCGATCAAATAGCGCGTTACAATTTAGCTTTAAATGCAAGCTACTTAATGGTCACTAACGGAATTAATCACTATTATTGCGTGATGGATTTCGAGAAGGAACGTTATGATTTTTTGAAAGACATCCCTAGTTACAAATGAAATTAGCAATTGTCATATTAAATTGGAATGGAAAGAAATTATTAGAACAATTTCTTCCTTCTGTAGTCGAACATTCTAAAGATGCCGACATTTATGTTGCCGATAACGCGTCAACGGATAATTCAATCACTTTTTTAAGAGAACAATTTCCTCAAATCCAAATCATTCAAAATGATACTAATTGCGGATATGCAAAAGGCTATAATGATGCACTTAAATCTGTTGAAGCCGACATATACTGTTTATTAAATAGTGATGTTGAAGTTACAAAAGAATGGCTCACCCCTATTATTACAGAATTTAGTACCAATGACAAAACAAGTATTGTTCAACCTAAAATACTAGATTTCAAAAACAAGTCTAATTTTGAATACGCAGGAGCTGCAGGCGGTTATATTGACAAATATGCCTACCCTTTTTGTAGAGGTCGAATATTTGATACTATCGAGAAAGACAAAGGTCAATACGATGATAATACACCAATTTTTTGGGCATCTGGTGCCTGTTTCTTTATACGGAAATCAACATTTGAAAATCTCAATGGTTTTGATGATTCCTACTTTGCTCATTTCGAAGAGATTGATTTATGCTGGAGAGCTTATAATGCTGGCTATCTAACAAAATATATTGGAGGCTCAAAAGTGTATCATGTTGGTGGCGCTACTCTAAATGCAATTAACCCCAAAAAAACCTATTTAAATTTCAGAAATAGTTTATTCACCCTCACCAAAAATGCACATGGCTTTGTCTTCGGAATAATTTTTATTAGGTTAATTCTCGATGGTATTGCCGGATTAAAATTTTTATTAAGTTTCAAACCATCTCATACAATCGCAATTATAAAAGCGCATTTCTGTTTTTATGCACATTTGCCAAAACTTCTTAAGCAACGACACCATTTACCTCAAAAGAAAAACTACTATAAAATGAGATCAATTGTCTGGTCCTACTATATTCGAAAACGTTCTCGCTACTAATTGTTCATAAAAGTGTTAAAAAATTAGTTAAAGACTATCATAAGGACTATTCTTTTGTATAATTTTGGTACGTTAAATAACAACTAATTATTAAACTTTATTATGAAAAAATTAATGCTATTAAGTGTTGCTGGGATGTTGATTTTAACTTCATGTGTGTCTAAGAAAGAATTTATGGCACTAGAAGAAAAACAAAAAGAAACGCAAGATTTATTAAATACTGCTACTGTAAAATTGAACAGCTGCTTATCAGATAAAGCTGCTGCTCTAGCCAGAGTTGATGCTATGAAAGATCAACTAGATGATTTACGTAAAGCAAATCAAGATTTAATAGACACTAAAGGAAACTTAACGACTTTAACCCAAAAAGGTGCAGAAAATCTTGAAAAATCATTAGAAAGTCTAAAAGAAAAAGATCTGAAAATTTCGCGCCTTCAAGATGCTTTAACAAAAAAAGACAGTGTTACTTTAGCTATTGTAACGAGTTTAAAGAAAGCTGTTGGTATCGATGATCCAGACATTGAAGTTAATGTTGAAAAAGGAGTTGTATTTATTTCAATTGCAGACAAATTATTATTCAAAAGCGGAAGTTATAATGTTACTAGTCAAGCAAAAGATGTACTAGCTAAAGTTGCTAAAGTAATTCAAAGTAAGCCTGATTTTGAAGCTATGATTGAAGGTCATACAGATAGTCGTTCTTATAGCAAAGGAGATTTAGTAGACAATTGGGATTTGAGTGTTAAACGTTCTACATCTATTATTCGTGTATTACAAGAACTTGGTGTAAACCCTGGACAATTAATAGCTGCAGGCCGTAGTAGTTATGTGCCTTTGGCTGATAATGATACCGCTGAAAATAGAGCAAAAAACAGACGTACACGCGTTGTTGTGCTTCCTAAAATTGATCAATTCTATGAAATGATCGAAGAAGAAATGAAAAATTTATCTGCTGAAAATTAATTCGGTAGAAACATAAAATCAAAAGCTCAATCTTTAGATTGAGCTTTTTTTATGCTAATAAATGAGCATAAACATCATATAAAAATATAGAAGAGAAAATAGTGATTAACAACAGAGGGACTTCATAAAGATACTTAGTACTTGAAGATTCATTCATATAATCTGGCCTCTTCTTGAACAAAAAAATATAAATAGAAGATAATAGTTTTTGAAAAATTAAAAACAAAAAGGAACTTGTTAAAACACTAAAAAATGTAAACGAGTCTGCAATCAAATTTTGTTTTATAGCATAATAACCAATACTCATAATAAGAATAGAAAACACTAGCATTTTGAGATAGTGCCTAGCTTTGAATAAATAATCATGCTCAAAATAAACCCAGCCAAAAGGTGCTAATGTTAAAAACACATAATAGGTGTTATGCAATTTAGAATCAATGTAATGAATAGATACTAAAAATAATAGTATAAAAATTGAAGCAATTATATAAAACCGCTTTTCAAATGATTTATGATTTACAAATGGATTGTAATCATCTGGTAAAGGTTCTGGCACCTTTATAGATTGAGTATGTGTAACCATATCAATACTAAATAAGGGTTCTGAAAAGAATTTCATCGCTTTAAATTTAAAGCGTTTGGGCTTAAAATCAATACTATAAAAATCACCTTTAGTAGTAACAACATTTACACTATCTAAGACTTTATCATCTTCAGGTAGTAGCACCATAATACGGTCACCCAATTCGTCTTCAGAAAAAAGAACATTATCTTTCACATTCGTATAACCCTTGATATAAGGCGAATAGTCAATATACTGAGGATATTTTAAATAGTTTACAAGAAAAAAGAACTGAAGATTAGTTAGCCTATTATCAACTTCTACAATATGTTTTCCTCTTCCATTTTTATGAAGCAAAAATGCGTAATCCTTTTCAAGTTCTTTACAATACAAACCCAACCATTGATTTAAAGCTTTTTTTAAATCAACATAGCTACAACGTTCTATATAAATTATTGAATTTTTAATACCCTAAAAAATCTCTAAACTCCCTTTCCCTTCCCTTACAATAAATGGTTCATCTTCAGACAAGTCAATAACTGTAGACGCCTCATTTCCTCCATAACCAGCATCTATAACCAAATCGACAAGGTTGTCCCATTTTTCAAGAATTAACTCTGGATCGGTTGTATACTCCACAACATAATCGTCATCTCTGATAGATGTCGATATAATAGGATTGCCCAACTGATTTACAATTTCAAGCGCAATAGCATTATCTGGTACACGAATACCAACTGTTTTTTTCTTTTTAAAAGGATGAGGCAAACTCTTTGAACCAGGAAGGATAAAAGTGTATGGACCAGGAAGTGCACGCTTTAATATTTTAAACGTTGTTGTATCAATTTGCTTCACATAATCGCTCAGGTTACTTAAATCCTCACATATAAATGAAAAATTAGATTTTTCAAGTTTCACACCTTTTATTCTTGCAATCTTCTCTAACGCCTTTATATTAGTAATATCACAGCCTAAACCATAAACTGTATCTGTAGGATAAATAATTAATCCACCTCGCTTCAATACATCAACAACCTTTTTAATTTCCTTAGGATTAGGGTTTTCCTCATAAATTTTAATCAGTTCAGCCATAATATTGTATATTACATTTGCGTTTACAAAGTAATTAAATATTTCATCATGAAAGCTATAAAGACTACTTTACTACTGCTTTTTATTTCCTTCGGAATATATTCTTGTTCTGAAGATGACACAAATTCTAACGATCCACAAAATGAATCACCTTTAGAATTCCGCCAAGAGCTAAATGTGGCTTACGGAACTGATAGCGAACAAATATTTGATATTTATTTACCTGCCAATAGAACCATAACAACAAAGGTTATGATTTTAGTTCATGGTGGTGGATGGACATCTGGTGACAAAAATGATATGAATCCAATAAAAGATTTAATCCGTCAAGATTTACCCGATGTAGCTATCGTAAATATTAATTATAGATTAGCCGATGAGAACAACCAGCCTTATCCTATGCAAATTAATGACATTACGGCTATTATTGACTTTTTAAAAGCCAATCAAAATGAATATGTCATATCGAGTGATATTGCATTTCTTGGCACAAGTGCTGGAGCGCATTTGTCGATGCTTTGGAGTTATGCATTTGACTCCGATAATGACGTAGAAATGGTTGCAAGTATTGTAGGCCCAACAAATTTTACAGATCCAGCTTATTTAGAAAGTAATAATCCATTGTTAGATGAACTTATTGAAACTTTTGGCATTGATACCTCTATTGAATTTTTAGAAGAAGTTAGCCCGTACCATCAGGTAACATCAACTGCGCCTCCCACTATTCTATTTTATGGTGGACAAGATCCTCTTGTTCCTACAAGTCAAGGTGAAGATATGGAAGAGAAACTTTCAGATTTAGGTGTTGTTAATCAATTCACTTTATATCCAAACGCTGGTCATGGCTGGGTTGGATTAGAGCTTTTAGATACCTGGACAAAACTCAAGGCTTTTACCGAAACCCACCTAGAAAATTAGTGTAACATTTTTAATGTTTTAACGTCTTTATAGTATGCGGAACCTCTACCTCCTCATATTGCTTTTTACATTATCGCTACCATCTTTTGCCAACAAAGGAGCAAAAGCCACTATGTCTTTTCCTAAAGCTGAAATTCTAAATAATTACACAACCAGAATTCCATTTAAACTTATAGACAACCTCATCGTTATTGAGGCAGAATTATTAAATAAAAAAGGAAACTTTATTGTTGATACAGGTTCAGAAACTTTAATCTTAAACAAAGTACATTTTGAAACTGGAATTTCGAATGCCAGTAATAGAAAAACCTCAGGAGTGATTGATGTTATTGACAATCCTATAGAAAAAAGATTAAAGCAATTTATCATTAAAGGTTTAGTTCTTGAAGATAAAAACTCAGATGTCATTGATTTATCACATATTGAAGTCAGCAAAAAAATTCATCTACTAGGTATCATAGGCTATAATATCCTGAAAGATTATGAAGTCTTTATTGATATGTATTTGAATCAGATTACATTATCCAAAATAGATTCTAAAGGTGTTAAACTTGATAAAAGAGGTTATTTAGAAACAATTATAGATACTGTCAATTTCAAATTGAAAAAACACACGATAGTATTAGAAGCCAATATTAATGATCGCAAACTCAAATTCGCATTAGATTCAGGAGCCGAATACAATCAACTCAACAAAAGAACAAGTAAAAAAATCCTGAAATACTTCTATCCATCTAAAAGACTAATGCTTGTTGGTGCTAGTGGAAAGAAAATAGAAGTTTTGGCAGGGAAATTGTATCGAGTTAAATTAACCGATCAAATTTATTTTGCTCCTATGGAAACTATACTCACAAATCTCAATCAGATGAATGAAGCTTTTGGAACATCTGTAGATGGAGTTTTAGGATATGAGTTTTTCAGACAACAACGTACCATCATAAATTACAAAAAAGAAAAGCTTTTCTTTGTAGAGTTCCCTATCATAAAACAGTGAATCACTTTTACAAACATATTATCATCATTATAATTGCACTTGCAACTAGCATATCTTTTGCACAAAAGAAAGACAAAGGCTATCGCTTTGAAGGCAATGATGTAGTATTCACATTTCATAAAGAAGATTATGAGAAATATACAGATCACAACACAGATGAACGCATAAAGTTTGAAGACTTAACCATTGAAAATGTCGTAGTTGCTGGCGAATTTAATAATTGGTCGCTGTACAATTGGGCTATGACAAAGATTAGTGATACGACATATGAGCTTAGAAAAAATATTAACGACTTTAAAGACGAATTTACATGGGAATTTAAATTTGTTGTTAACAATCAATATTGGGCAGAACCTTCTCAAGAGGATTCAAATATTAAATTAGCGCAAAAAAAAGGAAGCCTTTTAAATGTGTATAACTTAAAAATGGACACCAATGCTGCTATTCCGAATAAAAAAGGGAATGTACGTTTTAGGTTAAAAGGCTACGAAGACGCAAATAATGTCATCGTCACTGGATCTTTCAATAGATGGGATCCTGATGAATTTCAGATGTATCGTATAGACAATGGCTGGGAAATCAAACTTAATATTAAGCCTGGAGAGTATGAATATCGTTTTATTGTAGATGGTCATTGGATGGAAGATCCTTCAAACCCATCTAAGGTTATTAACGAATTTGATGACTATAATTCCTATCTTAATGTAGGTAAATATGTAACCTTTTTACTCAAAGGACACAAAAGAGCTAGTCGTGTTATTTTAGCAGGATCATTTAATGATTGGAATGAAAACGAAATCCAAATGAAAAAAGGAGATAATGAATATTGGACCTATCGCATGCCATTACCTGCAGGTAAACATTACTATAAGTTTATTATTGATGGAAAATGGATTTTAGATCCAGAAAATCCTGTTAGAGAGTACGATGGCAAGGGTAATGTCAACTCTGTTTTTATGGTGAAATAATTAACCTAAAATATCTAATTTCGCAAAACGTAATAGTAGTTTTTTTACACCTCCAACTTCAAAATTAATTTCAGCTTTAGTATCAGGACCTTTACCTTCTATCTTAACAACCTCACCTTTTCCAAAACGCGTATGCTCAACAACATTTCCAACAGTGAGTTTACCATCAAATAAATTAGTATTATCAGAAGGAGAACTTTTTGATACTCGCTTTAAATTTTTTGGCGCAACAAATTTTGGAGGTTTCGTTTCAGATTTTCGTTTTATTGGCTTTTTAAATCTAATACGGTTAGGCTCAACATCACCAAATATATCTGCACTTAACATTGGGTTTTGTCTAGGCTCATTAATAGGTGTCATCACATCTAAATATTGATCATCTATTTCTTCTATAAAGCGACTAGGTTCAGCATCAATAAGCTTTCCCCAACGGTATCGTGATAATGTATATGTTAAATACGCTTGCTTCTCTGCTCTAGTTAATGCCACATAAAATAATCGGCGTTCCTCCTCTAACTCACTTCGCGTATTCATACTCATTGCACTCGGAAACAAGTCCTCTTCCATACCTACAATATAGACATAAGGAAATTCTAAACCTTTAGCTAAATGTATGGTCATTAAAGCAACACGCTCATCATCACCTTTATCATTATCTAAATCGGTAGCTAAAGCCACATCTTCTAAAAACTCTGCAATACTACCAGTCGCATCAGCAATCTCCACTTGCCCCTCAACAAAATCTTTAATACCATTTAACAATTCTTCAATATTCTCGAGTCGTGCAATATCTTCTGGTGTCCCTTCATTATTGAATGCTCTAATAATTCCAGTTGTCTTAGTAATATGTTCTGCCAATTCAAAAGCATTAGCAGTTTGATTCATGACTTGAAAACTCTCAATCATTGTCACAAAATCTTTAAGTTTTGTACGTGTTCCAGCATTCACATTGACTTCTGTTTTATCAATATGCTTCATCACTTCAAATATGGAACGATTATAACCATTAGCAGCAACCACGAGCTTGTCTACAGTAGTTTGCCCTATACTTCGCTTCGGAAAATTGATAATTCGTTTTAGCGCTTCTTCATCAGCTGGATTAATCACCAATCGTAAATACGAGAGCACGTCCTTAATTTCTTTACGTTGATAAAAAGATAAGCCTCCATAAATCCTATAGGGTATATCACGTTTTCTTAAGGCATCTTCAATTGAACGTGATTGCGCATTGGTTCTGTACAACACAGCAAAATCATTGTCCTTAAGCTGATGCTGCATTTTATTTTCAAAAATAGAACTGGCAACAAAACGACCTTCATCTCCATCGGTCATCAAACGATTCACTTTTATTTTCGGACCTTCATCATTGGCCGTCCAAACCACTTTATCTAGTTTCGTTTGGTTTTTATCAATTATAGAGTTTGCAGCATGAACAATATTCTTGGTTGAACGATAATTTTGCTCTAACCTAAATACCTTAACATCGTCATAATCGCGTTGAAAATTTAGAATATTATTAATATTTGCACCACGAAACGCATAAATACTCTGTGCATCATCACCTACAACACAAATATTTTGAAAGCGATCTGACAAAGCTCTTACTATCAAATACTGAGAATGATTAGTATCTTGATACTCGTCAACTAATATATATCTAAAGCGATCTTGGTATTTAGCTAATACATCAGGAAATCGGGTTAATAGTTCATTAGTCTTTAACAATAAATCATCAAAATCCATGGCTCCAGCCTTAAAGCAACGATCCACATAGTTTTTATAAATCTCTCCTAAACGTGGTCTTCTAGCTGCTGTATCAGCCTCAACAAGTTCTGGGTTCTGAAAATAAGCTTTAACAGTTATCAAGCTGTTTTTATATGAGGAAATTCTAGATCTAACTTGCTTATACTTATATACATCTTTATCTAATCCCATCTCTTTTATTATAGATGAAATTAAACGATCAGAATCCTGAGTATCATAAATGGTAAAATTACTCGGAAAACCTAAACGGTCAGCTTCAAAACGAAGGATCTTTGCAAAAACAGAGTGAAAAGTTCCCATCCACAAATTCTTTGCTTCACTTGACCCAACAATATCAGCTATTCGACCTTTCATCTCACGAGCCGCTTTATTCGTAAAAGTTAATGCCAATATATTAAACGGATCAACACCTTGACTCATCAAATACGCAATACGATATGTTAGTACTCGCGTCTTACCAGAACCCGCACCAGCAATAACAATCATTGGACCATCTTTTTGCAATGTAGGTGCTAGTTGCTCATCGTTTAACTGACTTAAATACTTCTCCAAAAGTGTTAGATTTTATGAACTGTGAAATTAACCAAATGCCTAGTTTTTACTAAACGATTTTATAAATAATTATAAACAATTTTTAATTCAATTTTACTTAACATTTTTTTGAATATCTTTAGGCTCAAACTTAAATATATAATTCAATGCGCTACTTGTTTTTATTGTGTTTTTTCTTCGGAAATGTAACCGCGTTTTCGCAAAATGATCTAGAAAAAGATATCATAGATATCGAATCTAAAGTCATCGAATGGCGTCATGATTTTCATCAAAACCCAGAACTCTCTAATAGAGAATACAAAACTGCTGAAAAGATTGCTGCACATTTGAAGTCCTTAGGCTTAGAAGTCAAGACTGGAGTTGCTATCACAGGTGTGGTAGGTTTATTGAAAGGTGATTTACCTGGAAAGGTAGTAGCTTTAAGGGCTGATATTGATGCTTTGCCCGTAACAGAACGCAATGACCTACCTTTTAAAAGCCAAGTAGAAACTGAATTTTTAGGCACAAAAACAGGTGTTATGCATGCTTGTGGACATGATACCCATACAGCAATTTTAATGGGAGTAGCAGAAGTATTGTCCAAACATAAAGACAAGATTAAAGGCACAATAAAATTCATTTTTCAACCTGCAGAAGAAGGCCCTCCTCCTGGTGAAGAAGGCGGAGCAAAACTCATGATAAAAGAAGGAGTTTTAGAAAACCCAAAAGTAGATGCTATATTTGGATTACACATACGTTCTAACTACGAAGTTGGCACTATTCATTACAAAAAAGGTGGCATCATGGCATCTGTAGAGCGTTTTGTTATTAATGTCAAAGGAAAACAAACCCATGGAGGTCGACCATGGCAAGGTGTCGATCCCATATTAATTTCAGCAAAGATTATTGACGGACTGCAAACCATTATTAGCCGCGAATCTAAATTAGTAGATGAAGCTGCGGTAATTACAGTAGGCAAAATAACAGCTGGTACTCGTTTTAATATCATTCCTGAAAGTGCCGAATTAATTGGAACTGTAAGAACTCTAGATCCAGATATGAAAGCCTTGATCGAAAAACGAATGACCGAAATGTCTACTGATATTGCTAAAGCTTACGGCGGAGAAGCTACCATTACTTTTCAAAATAACACAACAATTACTTACAATGATTTTGACCTAGTCGATCAAATGCTTCCAACAATGAAGCGTATCGCTGGTGATAAAAATGTACGCTTAAGAAAAGCTACAACTGGAGGTGAGGATTTTTCCTATTTCCAAGAAATCATTCCTGGGTTTTATTTCTTTTTAGGAGGTATGACACCAGGAAATACTGAAGCTTTCCCACATCATACTCCTGATTTTAAAATTGATGATGATGGACTATTACTCGGTGTAAAGACCATGACTCATTTAGCCTTAGATTATTTAAATAACTAATCATACTTATTTCAATTATAATTACTTTTATAGCTCATTAGAATTATATGGATACTGTTTTAAATTTCATGTCTAACATCTCTTGGTGGATGTGGATTATTATTGTTGTTGCAATTATTGCCATTCGTGATATTTTCTTTCAAAACAAGCATACTATTAGTCATAACTTCCCAGTAATAGGACATTTACGATACTGGCTTGAAAGCATAGGTCCAGAAATGCGTCAATATTTTGTAGCAAATAACCGAGAAGAATTACCATTTAATCGGATTGAACGTGGTTGGATTTATGCCTCGGCGAAAAAAGAAAACAACTATGAAGGTTTCGGTACCGATAGAGATATTTATGCACATCAGCATTTGTTCATCAATAATGCAATGTTCCCCTTTAAAACTGATGAAAATCATCCAAACAGCATAGATAAGTCATTCTTGCCGTGTGCTAAAATAATGGGAGAATTTAACAAGCGTAGAAAACCTTATCGACCTGCATCCGTTATTAACGTTTCTGCAATGAGTTTTGGATCACTTTCTGCTAAAGCTATAGAGTCTCTCAACAAGGGAGTAAAAATCGCTCATGCCTACCATAACACAGGTGAAGGTGGATTATCTCCTTACCACAGCCATGGTGGAGATGTAGTGTTTCACTTCGGAACAGGATACTTTGGAGTACGTGCAGAAGACGGTGGCTTCTCTATGGAGAAAATGAAAAAACTAGTAGAAAACAACCCTTTTATTCGTGCTATTGAGGTAAAGCTATCACAAGGCGCAAAACCAGGAAAAGGCGGTGTGCTTCCAGGCTCAAAAATCACAAAAGAAATTGCAGAAATCAGAGGTGTTGAAGAAGGTAAAACTGTACTCTCTCCTCCAAATCATAAAGCATTTTCAACAATTCCAGAAATGGTCGATTTTATTGAAGCCATTGCTGAAGAAACAGGATTACCTGTAGGCATCAAAGCAGCTATAGGAAAACTTGATCAATGGAAAGAACTTGCAGATGTTATGCTCAAAACTGGTAAGGGCCCAGATTTCATAACTGTTGATGGCGGCGAAGGGGGAACTGGAGCTGCTCCTCCAAGCTTTGCTGATCATGTGTCATTACCTTGGGTATATGGATTTGGGGATTTGTACAAACTATTTCAAAAGAAAGGCTTATCTGAACGAATAGTATTTATTGGAAGTGGAAAACTAGGATTTCCTGCTAAAGCAGCGATGGCTTTTGCTATGGGAGCAGATTGCATTAATGTAGCTCGTGAGGCTATGATGAGTATTGGCTGTATACAAGCACAGATATGCCATACTAATCGTTGTCCTGCTGGTGTCGCAACACAAAGTAAGTGGTTGCAAAATGGAATCAACGTACCCTTAAAATCTGAACGCTTAGCTCAGTATTTTAAAACCTTCAGAAAAGAACTAGTCGAAATTACACATGCCGCTGGATATGAACATCCCTGTCAATTTACTATGGATGACATAGAAGTTAATGTTGACGATCACAACCTATCAAAAGAACTTTCTAGCACCTATATGTATCATAAAACAAAGGTGCCATATACCTCGATGCAGGATTTAAAAGATTGTATGTATTTGGGTGGAAAATATGAATACAATAATTAAAAAACTATTAAGTTTACATTCAAATAAAAACCAACTATGGAACAACAGCTAGTGAACCTTTTAATGTTTATCATCCCTGCTTTAATCACTGGAGCAATTGCCTTTTTATTTTTTAGAGAGCATGTAGAAAATGAAAGTAAGCGTCGAGATTTTTTGATTCAAAAAGACCTTCAAAAAGACAGCTTACCAATGCGACTTCAAGCCTACGAAAGACTATCGCTTTTCCTTGAAAGAATCAAGCCTTCAAAATTACTAACTAGAATCAATCCAATATCCTCTAATAAAGAAGATTATGAATCCTTACTTATATCAAATATTGAACAAGAATTTGATCACAATTTAGCACAACAAATCTACGTAACTGACCAATGCTGGAGCATCACGTCTACCGCCAAAAATGCTACAATTCAAATGATTAGAAAAGCTACACTTTCAGATAAAATTGACTCTGCAGACAAGCTTCGCGAAACCTTATTAACAGACATGATAGACAAACGCGCTCCTAGCGATGCTGCACTTTCATTTATTAAGGAAGAAGTATCAAATATTTGGTGATTTATTTTACCCAGAAGACATTTCTGATTCAAATTTATCCTTAGCATAGTCATAGCCTTGAGCCCACCACTTTGTCATTAATGGTTTGCTAAAAATCAAGGAGTTTTCAGTTAAGCTAGTTGGCGTGTAATACAAATTAAGCTTAGCACCTTTGTTTTTAGCAGCCAACTTACCGATAACAACATCGTTTTTTTCTACTTGATCCAATAAATGACCAAATAAATTCATCATTAAGGAAAACGGATTCTTACCCAAAACTTTAGTACGCTCCATTTGTTCTGCCTCTAAAACAATAGCATCAATCTCAGTAGCACCTCTCAAAATTGCTTCTCTAATTGGTATAACACACCCTAAACCACCATCAGCATACTCATAACCATCTACTGTTGCTAAGGACATAAATGGAATATAATTACATGAAATCCAAATCCAGTTACAAAATTCCTCGTAAGAATAATCTTTGATTGACTTATATTCTACTCTGTTTTTTGACAAATTTGAAACAGTTACAACAACATCTTCTTTAGAAGCTATGATTTTATCATATTCTGTTTTAGTAAAATTTTGCCTAATGTTACGTTTTAACGCTTTACTTTCTCCAAACGTACGTTTCATGCGAATAAATTGCCACAGTGAGTTCACAAAATCGATCGACACAAATTCTCGATCTCCTTTTTTACGTTGCACAAAAGGACTAATACTAAAAATATCATGCTGTTGAACATTTGTAAAAATATCATACAATTTACCGATATCATTTACAGCTAAGTGAGGCACAAGCAAACTCCCAGTAGACGTCCCAAGAAACATATCGTAATCACGCCCCTGCCCCTCCATAAGATACTGAGCCACACCACCCGCAAAAGCTCCTTTACTTCCTCCTCCAGATATTACAAGTGCCCTCATTTCTGTTTGTTTTTAAGAGTTTCTATAATTCTTTTATAAACTTCCTTTTGTTCCAATTCCAAAACTAACGCTTTAGCATACTTTGAAAATCGCCAATTATGATGTTTTGTTGCCGCCAACAAACTTTCCAATGACTTTTCTTCAAAGGCATCAAGAAGTTTTAAATAATTAAACGCATTAATACGCAATTCAAAATGGTAATGCTTCAACGAATAACTAATTAACTCCCCTAGCACCTTATTTTTCAGCTTTGACTGATATTCCATAGTATTTAAATGTAACGCTAACCAAAGCAATCTCACATTATAATCGTTAAAACCAATAATATCTTTGGTTTTGTGCAGGTATTCAATTCGGTTTTGCGGAAAATTAACCCACAAATGATATAAAGCGTTTTCAATAGTTACATAGGACTGATCATCTAAAAGTGACTCGTAGTGCAATTTTAACGCTTCTGGAATATACTCCATATGCTTTGCAATTGCTTGGCGCACCTCTAAACTATTCTGAAATGCATTAGCATCGATTTTGTCAGGAATTTGACTAACAACCTTCATCTTTGCCTTATCAGAAACATACGATGAAACATAATCTTTGCATTTAGAAGTATATACATCGCAATCCACCATAAAATACTCCTGCATAAATGAAGACTGTTTCAAACTCTTTACCATAGCATCTTCAGGCAAACTAACACCTTCAAGCCACACCTTTACAAAATCCGACAAATCTTGACCACTAGTACGCTCAGCTTCAGCAATAAAATCTGAAGTCTCCACATTAGCAAACTGATACTTTTCTAAATATGACTTTACCGCAGATCTAAATGCTAAATCACCAATCTGCTTCCTAAGCACATGCAAAGCCCAAGCACCTTTCTTATAAAATGTTGTACTGCTAGATTTTGGGTCTAGTAATGACGTACTATGACCAGACTCCTCTTGAGCAATCAACTCTTGAGCATTCTCAAACAATTGCCAATAATAGTGATTCTCACCATATAAAGCTTGTTCAGCTAACAAAGCATAATAAGTAGCAAACCCTTCTTGAAGCCAATGATGCTTATCTGATTTTGCAGTAACCATATTTCCAAACCATTGGTGAGCCAATTCATGAGCATTAACAGTAATATAATTTTTATCATTAAACGCTATAGAATCAACCATAAAGCTATCCGAAAAGATCGTTAAGCCCACATTCTCCATTCCTGAATACAAAAAATCCTTCACTGGAACCTGTTTGTAATTTTGCCAAGGATACGGAACTCCGATTTCTTCTTCAAAGAAATCAAACATCTCCTTTGTATAACGATAGGTTGGTTCTATTTTGAGCGAATCTTCAGGATAATAGTAATACTCCAACGGAATACCTGATTTAGAAACCTCGGTTTTCTTTTTATACTTTCCAATCGCAAGCGCAACAAGATAACTAGATATCGGCTTTTTCATATCAAAGAACCAATTACCAAACAAACCAACTATACTATCTACCTGCCTCCCATTACTAATAACTTCATAATCCTTAGGCGTATTAAATGTTAAGTCGAATTCAATTTTATCATTAACATCATCTATACTCGGCAACCAATGACTTGTATACATTCCTTGACCTTGAGTCCACAATTGATCAAGTTTTTTATCATTGTTTTCAAAAAAATACATCGCTTTTTTAGGACTTGCATAAAAATTAAATTGCAATTGATAATCTCTACCTTTTTTAAAATTATTTAGAACTACAACCTCTTTACCTGTATTAATAAAATCAACATCTTCATTATTAAGACGAACACTATCAAATTTCATATCAACAGCATTAATAAAAATTGAGTCAACCGAGTTAATAACTTGGAATTCAATTTTATATGGAGTCCCAAAAATACTTCCTATTTCAAATTGATCAATAAAAATAGTTGCTGCTACTCTTTTAAAGTCAACATCTTTTGTTTGCTGAGCAGTAACATAACTGCAAACCAATAAAAAGACAAACAATTGAGGAAAACGTTTCATAAGTAAGTTTAATCAAAGATGACACCAAAATACGATAATTAAAAAATAAATTAAGCCGCAAATTCTGTAAATTCGCTTTATGAGTGCTAATATTCAAACCCCAATTGATTATCTTAAAGGCGTTGGCCCCAATCGTGCAGATTTACTACGAACTGAACTTGGGATACATACCTATCAAGACCTAATCAACCTTTTTCCTAACAGATATTTAGACCGAACTAAGCATTACAAAATCAATGAACTCCAACGCAATAGCTCTGAAGTACAAATAATTGGAAAGATTACTGGATTCAAAGAAATCACTCAAAAACGTGGCAAACGCTTAATTGGAACCTTTAGAGACGAGACAGGAACTATGGAGTTGGTTTGGTTTAGAGGACAAAAGTGGATTAGAGACAGTATTAAGCTAAGCACGCCATATGTTATCTTCGGAAAAATAAACTGGTTTAATGGCGTCTACAATATGCCTCATCCGGAATTAGAATTACTAGCAGACCACAAAGCCAGTCTACGCTCTTCAATGCAAGCCGTATATCCATCTACAGAAAAATTAGCAAACAAAGGCATTACAAATCGTGTGATGACAAAAATCATGCAAAACCTCTTTTTAGAGACAAAAGGACAATTCTCTGAAACCTTACCAGAAAACCTGTGCGCTGAACTTAATTTAATATCAAAAAGTGACGCTCTTTTTAATGTACATTTTCCAAAACACCAAGAACTTTTATCACGTGCAGAATATAGATTAAAATTTGAAGAACTATTCTATATTCAATTGCAATTAATTTTAAAAAATCTAATTCATAAATCAAAAATAAAAGGTTTTCCTTTTAAATCTGTAGGCCATTACTTTAACACCTTTTACAAAGAGCATTTACCATTCAATCTAACCAATGCTCAAAAACGAG
Source organism: Psychroserpens citreus (assembly GCF_055686305.1). NCBI lineage: Bacteria > Pseudomonadati > Bacteroidota > Flavobacteriia > Flavobacteriales > Flavobacteriaceae > Psychroserpens > Psychroserpens citreus. The sequence continues at coordinate 2,856,046 of NZ_CM145999.1, read as the reverse complement.
TAATTAAAGAAATTAGACAAGATCTAGGTAGCAATGCACAAATGAACCGCTTATTACAAGGTGATGTAGGTTCAGGAAAAACCATAGTTGCCTTCATGTCAATGCTCATGGCACTTGACAACGGTTTTCAAGCCTGTTTAATGGCGCCAACTGAAATTTTGTCAGTCCAACACTACAACAGTTTTAAAGAGTATTCTAAATTACTGAATATCAGGATAAAAATACTAACTGGATCAAGCACTACTTTAGAAAGAAGAAAAATTCATGAATCCTTAGAAAATGGTGAATTAAACATCCTAATTGGCACACATGCATTACTTGAAGACAAGGTCAAATTTAAAAATTTAGGGCTTGCAATTATTGATGAACAACACCGATTTGGAGTTGCACAACGCTCTAAATTATGGAAAAAAAACACATCTCCTCCACATATTTTAGTAATGACGGCAACACCAATTCCAAGAACATTGGCCATGTCGGTTTATGGCGATTTAGATATCTCAATAATTGACGAATTACCTCCAGGAAGACAAAGCATAAAAACCGTTCATCGCTATGATTCAAATCGACTCAAAGTGATGCGATTCATGCGTGATGAAATCAAAAAAGGCAGACAAATCTATGTGGTCTACCCATTAATTCAAGAAAGTTCAGCGTTAGACTATAAAGATTTAATGGATGGCTATGAAAGTATAGTAAGAGAATTTCCGCAACCAGACTATCAAATTTCTATAGTTCATGGAAAAATGAAACCCACAGATAAAGACTACGAAATGCAGCGGTTTGCTAAAGGTGAAACACAAATTATGGTTGCCACTACAGTAATCGAAGTTGGTGTAAATGTTCCAAATGCTTCTGTAATGATTATAGAGAGTGCGGAGCGTTTTGGATTGGCTCAATTACACCAATTAAGAGGCCGCGTAGGGCGTGGCGCAGAACAAAGTTACTGTATCCTAATGACAAGTTACAAGCTAAGTCAAGACAGCAAAACACGCTTGGAGACTATGGTTAAAACCAGCGATGGTTTTGAAATTGCAGAAGTAGACCTAAAACTTCGCGGACCAGGCGACGTCATGGGCACACAACAAAGTGGTGTTCTCAATTTAAAAATTGCCAATATCATAAAAGATAAAGATATTTTGCAAAGCGCTCGATTACATGCAAAACGCATATTAAATAGCGACCCTTCATTAGCATTTCCTGAGCACAAAACAATCTTAAAAACTTATAGAGAACTAAGTAAATTCAAGAATATCTGGAATTACATAAGTTAGTTAACTTCTAATGGTTTTTAAATAAATTAGTATCTTTAATTTAAAAGTCACTTAAACAAATTCCCAAAATGACTCCAAAACAAAAACAACTACTCTTTACTTTTATATTACTTGCCATTCTGTTTTATGCAGATCCAGTCTATGCTGGACCTGGAGGCACTGTAGCAAAAGCATTCTTCAAAACGTGGTGGGGAAAAACCATTTTAGCGCTACTTACAATTATTTTCCTTCCACTTATTATTTACATGAAGACTGTTGAGTTTTTTGCAGTTAGAAAAGCGAAACAGGAACTCTCCAAAATAGGTTTGATTAATAAAGATTTTTCATGGCTCAACTTAGAAAAGAATGTGCACAATGTGTTTACTCGTGTTCACAATGCATGGAGCAATGAAGACATGAAGGAAGTCTCTGAATATGTCAACCATTGGTATTGGCAAAATCAACAATCGGTATATCTAAATCAATGGAAAGCCGAAAATATTAAGAATGTATGTAACTTAGAGAGCGTAGGTAAAATCAAACCGCTTTATATTGAAATATCTGAAGACGACAATTTTGAAGGTTCAAAAGTTGCGTTTAGCATTACAGCAAATATAGAAGATTACCTCATTGACAGAGACACTCGAAGACCAGTAAAAGGAAAGAAAGGCTATAATGACGAAGAAAAGATTTGGATTATGGAATATACTGATGGAAAATGGCTTCTCGATGATATTAGAGATGGCGATATGTCTCTTCAGTTTGCAAAATTAAAAAACATAATCCCAGATAATATTACTAGTCGCGTACTCCATAGAGCATAAATACAACACCAATAAAAAAGCTCAACCTTAGGTAAAAGTTGAGCTTCAAAACGATACTGAACGTTTTTTAATTGATATCTTCATTTTTTTCAAGCTTATCTATATTAGCCTGAACCCTTCCTTTACTAGCTTCATTTGGAGCATTAACTAAAGCCTTTTTTAAATGTTTAAGAGCCGTTTTATAATCTCCTTTTGCAGAATACCCTCTTGCTAACCCATAATGTGTTGGCCATACATCAGCATTCTTCTCTGCATTCATTTTAAAAACAGCTAAGGCTTTATCCGTTTGACCGCCTGCAATCAGTGTTCTACCATACTGATGCACTTGTAAAATTGTCGCTAATGGTAGTGCCTCATCCATTATTGCTAAAGCATCTTCGGTTTTACCCAACTTATTCAATATTTGCGACTTTATCTGCAAATTATTAAATGTCTTTTGACTAAAGAACTGACCAGAAATTGCACTATCTATCCAACCCAAAGCTTCGTTTAAATCACCTCCATTATTCAATGCAAAATTAGCCGCCTGTTCCCAATTTTGACGTTGAAACCCTGCTTGACCTTTAGACTTTTGTCGCCAATCATTTAACACAATATCTGTAACATCAAAGGATACTTCAAACGGAAACGCCCTTTTCTCCCACAACAATGAAGCAGTTGCTGAATTAGGCTTAACATTATCAAACTCATAAGTAAGAAGTTCATGATGTGGCACTGATACACTTTTGATTTCTGCTCTCAATGCATCTTTGGTATCGTCATAAAAATAACTTCCCCAAGCATCGGCATCATTTGACAAAATTAATGTAGCTGTATTATCTGGTTTGACTTCTAAATGCAATCCATAGGTTCCAGCTTTAATAGCCTTTCCCTCTATTTTAGCATCATGTGAAAATGTAATCGTTGTATTTTCGTTTGCTCCTGCTCTCCATGGTGCAGCTGTAGAAGTCCCAAAACCCAGATTATTCATTCCATATGGCACTAATTTACCCCAAATTTCTCGATCGTTTACACTAGGTCTTGAATACGTAATTGAAACATCAGATACTCCAACACGTTGTGACACAGTTGCCTGTTGACTTCCTCTTGGTGTGTTGAGTTGTGCATAAGTACTAAAACTAAGAGACAGCATTATACACACAAAAAGCGTAGTAATTGTTTTTTTCATGATTTTGATTGTATTAGTTAAATTGTGATATCAAGGTAGATACAATACAGACATAGCGATGTTACAAACTTGTTAAAGTATGATTTGTTTTTGTTAATTAACATTGCTTTATGATAATTTTACATACATTCCCTTATTCAAAAAAACCAGTGTTATGAGTATGCTTCACTTAAAATTAGAAACAGATCCACGTTGGACAAAGATTGCTGAAGACAATATAGAAGACATTCTAACCGATCATGCTTGGTGCGAACAAAAAGCGGCAACAAATGCAATTACCATTATCACACATAATTCTCAATATGAAGATTTAGTAACCGATTTATTAGAATTAGCTAAAGAAGAGCTAGAACACTTTCAAATGGTTCATAACATAATTAAAAAACGTGGCTACACTCTAGGCAGAGAACGAAAAGATCATTATGTCAATCAACTTTATAAATTTATGAATAAAGGAGGCAGTCATTTACAAAGTATGGTAGACCGACTTTTATTTTCCGCAATGATTGAGGCAAGGAGTTGCGAACGATTTAAACGTTTATCTGAAAACCTAAAAGACCAAGAGCTTGCTAAATTTTATTACGACTTAATGGTAAGCGAAGCAGGACATTACACCCTTTTTATTGGATATGCCAGAAAATATGGTAAAGACATAGATGTAGATAAACGCTGGAAAGAACTCGTAGAATTTGAAGGAGAATTAATTAAAAGCTATGGAACTTCCGAAAGCATTCACGGATAGTTGAATACATTTATTCGGTTAATAATGTTTCAATAAAACCTGTAAACTCTTCCTGAAATTCAGTATATTTCTCTCCAGTTGCTGGACCGTTAAATCCAGTATGTATTTTACGCACCTTCCCCTTCTTATCAATAAATATTGAGGTTGGGTACGACAATACGTGATTTAACATAGGCAATTTTTCTTGAGCCTTGCTTTTACTAGAAGTGCCATATTGGGCTAGTAAAATTGGATATTGAATACCAACATCTTTCTTAAGTCGCTTTATACTTTTAAAAGCACCTTCTTCAGTTTTTGCATATTCAAAAGCCAAAGCAATGAATTCAATATCTTTTTCGGCATTATTATTATAAAATTCCGAATAATACTTGCTTTCATCTAGGCAGTTTGGACACCATGTTCCCATAATTTGCACCACTACAACTTTATCTCTAAACCTAGTATCTGACAAAGACACTTGAGTTCCTTCAGTATCAGGAAAAGTAAATTCTAAAGCATCATATCCTTCATTTAAAAACGTAAGGTCATTAGCATTTGGTAACTCATAAGATGCATTGCGTTTTGCAACAAACGGCTCTTTCCAATGATTCCCTGAATAAAAATACCCAGTCATGACACTGTCACTTATTTTAGCAGTAAATAAAAAAGCGTGAGCACCATCAAAAGTAGATAACTTCATTTTGTCTCCATCCATAACACCTTCTAAATATCTATAATCTCCTGTTGTTGTTCTAAACGTCCCTGTAACCTTAGCTCCTTCTTGTTTAAAAATCCCTTTAGCAATATAACGATTAGCATCTGAGTTAGGACTAAAAACAGCTTCCCAGTTTCCTGTCACATCAGCTTTAGGTGCATCATTCTTAATTTCAAAACGGTTTTTTTTACCATATTCGGCTGAAAAAGGTACTACACGATCCAAACTTTCTTTTACATAGTTCCCTACTAACTTTCCATTTTTAGAAACCGCCTCTATATAGCCTTCAAAAACAGGTGCTTTAAAGACTACAGTGTCATTAGAATAGCTTATATCTGTAACCATAATAACTTCTTCTGCATTAAAAATTTTAAATGCGTCTCTAGACGTTACTTCAAAATTAAACGGTAGCACTTCAGTATCAGACACTTTTAACTCTGCTCTCCAAACACCCTCCTTCAAGGCCTCTGGTCGATTTAGATTGCAACTCAGGCATAACAAAACGAGTAAAAAATAGAATAATTTCCGCATGATAATTCCTTTTAAATAGGTATAGTCTCAACAAAGATAAAATTCTTACATTGACTACATAACAATTGTTACTGATTTGATTACAATTCTAAAAGCTTTTACATTTCCGAAGAAAAATAAAAGATTCGTTTAATTTTTATTAAAATCACGGCTTTCAAATTATTAGTATTATTATCTTTGGCAATTGATAAAATAGGATAATGAAGATATCATACAACTGGTTAAAACAATTTTTAAAGACAGATTGGTCTGCTGAAAAAACCGGCGAATTATTAACCGATTTAGGATTAGAAATTGAAGGTATAGACACCTACCAATCTGTTAAAGGCGGATTAGAAGGAATAGTTATAGGTGAAGTATTAACCTGTGACCAACATCCAAATGCAGATCGTTTAAAGGTAACTACTGTCAATATTGGTGGAGACGAGCCCTTACAAATTGTTTGTGGCGCACCTAATGTCGCTGCTGGTCAAAAAGTGCCTGTAGCAACTATAGGAACGACGCTTTACACAGAAACAGGAGAAGCTTGGAAGATTAAAAAAGGAAAAATACGAGGCGAAGAAAGTCATGGAATGATTTGTGCCGAAGACGAATTAGGACTCGGAAAGTCTCATGATGGCATCATGGTTTTAGATAGTAAATTAAAACCAGGAGCTCTTGCCTCCGATATTTTTGATATTGAAAATGATGAAATCTTTGAAATTGGACTTACACCTAATCGCGCCGATGCCATGAGTCATTATGGTACTGCTCGTGATTTAAAAGCTGGGTTACTTCAAAAAGACATCAACACAGAATTAATCACACCTTCCGTTAGTTCGTTTCATGTAGATAGCAGAACACTTAAAATAGATATTGATGTTAAAAATTATGATTTAGCACCTAGATATTGTGGTCTTACTATTACCGGAATAAAAGTAGACGACTCGCCTGCATGGTTACAACATCGTTTAAAAGCAATTGGATTAACGCCAAAAAACAATATTGTTGACATCACAAATTACGTGTTACATGAATTAGGACAACCTTTACACGCATTTGATGCTGCGAAAATTTCGGATAACAAAGTTATTGTTAAAACCTTACCTGCAGGCACAAAGTTCACCACTCTTGATGAAGTAGAGCGCGAATTACACGCTGAAGATTTAATGATTTGTGATGGCGAAAAACCAATGTGTATTGCTGGTGTCTTTGGCGGCGCACATTCTGGAGTTTCCGAAGGTACAACAAGTATCTTTTTAGAAAGCGCATATTTCAACCCTGTGAGCATTAGAAAGACGGCTAAACGTCATGGTTTAAACACAGATGCCTCATTTAGGTTTGAAAGAGGTATTGACCCTAATATTACAGATTATGCGCTTAAACGTGCAGCTTTGATGATTTTAGATATTGCTGGTGGTGAAATAGCGAGTGATTTAATGGATTTTTATCCAAAGAAAATTGAAGACTTCCAAGTACGTTTAAGTTTTGAAAATGCTAAAAAGTTAATTGGTCAAGAAATTCCAAAAGAAACGATTAAAAGCATCTTAACTTCTTTAGATATTAAGGTAAATAATGTAACCGAAGCAGGTTTAGGATTAACCGTTCCAGCATATAGAAATGATGTTCAACGTGAAGCTGATGTGATTGAAGAAGTATTACGTGTCTATGGATACAACAATATAGAAACAACAGAAAAGCTCAATGCTTCAATTTCTAACACATCTAAATTTGAAGATTATAAGCTTCAAAATATCATAGGCAATCAATTAAGCTCTCAAGGTTTTTTTGAAATCCTATCTAATTCGCTCACAACACCAAAGTACATTGAGTTAAGCGATCAATTAAAAGAGGAACACAATGTAGAAATGCTTAATCCGTTAAGCAATGATTTAAGTGTTATGCGTCAAAGTTTACTCTTTTCTGGATTAGAAGCTGTAAGCTTTAACATTAATAGAAAGCGTGATAATTTAAAGTTGTACGAGTTTGGTAAAACCTACCACAACTACGACAAAGCACGTGAAGAACACAAACACCTGTCTATTTTCTTATCTGGAAATAAAACAAATTTACGCTGGAATTCTCCTGTTCAAAAAAGTGACTTCTTTTACCTAAAAGGAATTGTAAATGCCACTTTAGAGCGTCTAGGGGTTTCTAGATTTAAGGTTTCTCCTATCAAAAATGATGTATTTAGTGAAGGTATTAGTTTATCTTTAGGAAAAACTAAACTCGTTGATTTTGGCATTGTGAGTTCTAAAGTTTTAAAACACTTCGGAATTTCACAAGAGGTATTATATGCAGATTTTAATTGGGATAATGTTTTAGAGATGGCAAAGCATAATGACATTAAGTTTAAAGGCATCCCAAAATACCCAGAAGTACGACGAGATTTTGCGTTACTTTTAGATGAGCAAGTAAGCTTCGAAGATATCGACAAAATTGCTATGCAAACAGAAAAGCAATTACTAAGAGATGTTGATTTGTTTGATGTCTATCAAGGAAAAAACCTTCCAAAAGGCAAGAAAAGTTATGCTGTAAGTTTCACAATTCAAGATGAACATAAAACGCTTACAGATAAGCAAATTGATAAAATCATGAATAAGCTTCAAGCAAATTTTGAAAAACAACTTGGAGCAGAATTAAGATAAATTTATTGAAGAAGGCTAGTGTTTTAATTTTTGGAATAATAGCATGGTTTGGATCTAATTCAATCCATGCACAAACCCTTGATACTTCTCCTTCTAATGACACCATTTCTGTTTGGCAATTAGCAAAGCATGATTTTAAATACACCTTTAAAGGTTTTGGGCACTCAATAACACGCCCCATTCACTGGAAAGGTGACGATTTTGGCAAACTCGGAATATTAGTGGTTGGTACGGCGAGCTTAAGTCTAATGGATAATCCCATTCGAGATTTGGCTCAAAACAATAGAAAAGATTTTCCTAAAATAGTGCGTGACTTTGGCTGGTATTTTGGAAGTCCACAAAATTATTTTGCCGCAAATGCAGGACTTTACACCTTTGGTTTACTCACTAAAAATGAAAAAATTAGAAAAACAAGTGTATTAATCATTTCCTCATCGTTAACTACTGGTATTATTCAATCCTTTGGCAAAACCGTTATTGGTAGAGCACGCCCAGGATCTGATTTAGGACATCTAGATTTTAACCCATTTTCGGGGAAATCTAGATATCGCTCATTTCCGTCTGGTCACACTATTTTATCAATGACAATGGCACATTCTATAGCAAAACAATTTGACAATACTTGGGTGAAAGTTGGAATTTATACTGTTGGCGCCATTCCTCCTATATCGAGAATTATTGATGATGCGCACTGGATAACTGATGTCGCCTTTAGTACAGCAATTAGTATTATTGTGGTAGACAGCATAGATAAATTTCTTTTTGACGAAAAGGCCTATGACTACACAAAAAAGAAAAAGCACATTTCTTGGAACCTAAAATTTAGCACTAATCAAATTGGTATTGTTGGCACATTTTAGATGTTAACAAATGCTTTCATTTCCATCTGTTAAACTATTGTAAAAAAGTAAGCAGACCTTGCTTTTAACATTCAAATAATTCTTAATTTTAACATTCACAAAAACATTAAGATACATGGCAACAGTTACATTGGGCGGAAACACAGTACACACATCAGGAACATTACCAAATATTGGAGTTACAGCTCCTGATTTCAAATTAACAGCAACCGACTTATCAACTAAATCATTAAGTGATTACAATGGTTGTAATCTAGTTTTAAACGTGTTTCCTAGTGTAGACACTGGGACTTGTGCAGCCTCTGTACGAGCATTCAACAAAGCTGCTAGTAACCTTGATAACACAAAAGTGCTTTGTATTTCTAAAGATTTACCATTTGCCATGGCTCGATTTTGTGGCGCTGAAGGCTTAGACAATGTTGAAAGTTTAACAGATTACAAGGATGGTAATTTTGGAAAAACTTATGGCTTAGACTTTATAGATGGTGCTTTTGACACATTACTTTCTCGTTGCGTAATTGTTATTAATTCTGAAGGGAAAGTTATTCATACTGAGCAAGTTTCTGAAATTGCTAACGAACCAAATTATAATGCCGCCTTAGATGCATTAAGCTAATGCAAAAAAAAGAATCCTTTCTAATAAACAGACTTAAAAGTGTTGGATATGCTTTTAAAGGTGCTATGTATTTAATTAGAACAGAAGCTAGTATAAAAATTCAAGTATGTATTGCTATTGCAGTGACTATTGCTGGTTTTTATTTTGATATTTCTAGAACCGAATGGTTATTTCAAATTGCCTTTATTGGCTTAGTGATGAGCTTAGAAGGAATGAATACTGCAATAGAGTATATCGCTGACTTCATACATCCAGATCGTCATGAAACCATTGGAAAAATAAAAGACATTGCAGCTGGAGCTGTATTTATTGCAGCAATTTCTGCAGCTATTGCAGCGCTAGTTATTTATATTCCGAAGCTATTTTAGAAGCACTACTGCTTTCTTTTAAATATGTAAGCATAAAATACTTTTACGTTAGGATAACCGTTAGTAATTTGTATTTTTGTTTTATACTAATAACCCTTTAATGGCGAAGAAAAAAACCAAAACTAAAAGCAAAGCTAAAACAACGCCTAAATTTAAAAAACCAAGTTTTAAATTATCAAGTCAGCAAAAACTGATATTCGGTAGCTTATTAATCATTCTTGGTGTTTTAATGTTTATTGCTTTTCTATCATTTTTCTTCACAGGTAAAACTGATCAAAGTGCACTATCAGAGATTGCCTCTCGAGAGGTAAAAACAGACAATTGGCTCAACAAATTAGGAGCTTGGGTAAGCGACCTATTTATAAGCAAAGGTTTTGGAATTGCTTCGTTTATTTTTTCTGGATTGGTATTTTTATCGGGAATCTATATCACATTAGACATCAATAAAGCGCGATTGCGTCGTCATTGGATTTGGGGCACACTTATCGCTATATGGCTATCAGTGTTTTTTGGCTTCTTCTCACACAAATATGATATTCTTGGGGGCACTATAGGTTTTGAAATGAATACATTTTTTCAAGATTATATCGGCAAAATTGGCACTGCTCTATTGCTACTCTTTGTTCTTATAACCTATCTAGCCATTCGTTTTGGTGTTAATGGTGAAACATTTGTAAAACTCTTCAAGCGTGCAAAAAATGACATCAAAAATGATATCAATACCTCAGAAGATAATCAAACCTTTACAGTAGATAATGATTTAACAGCTGAGGCCGAAGATATTAAATCTGCTTTTGAGCTTACCATAGATGACACTAAACCTAAAGAAACCGAACCTGTTTCTAAACCTGAAATAGAGAAAACATTAAAGCCAGAATTTAAAGTTGAGCCAAAACCGGAACCAATAAAAGAAGCCGAATTAGATATTCAAATTGAAACTGTAGAAGAAGAAATCTCAGAAACCAACAACTTATCTGATAAACTTGTGGAAGACTTTGGGCAATTTGATCCAACTTTGGAATTGAGCAAATTTCAATTTCCACCTTTAGATTTATTAAAAAAATACGATACAGAGGGTATTACAATTAATCAGGAAGAACTTGAGGAAAACAAAAACCGAATTGTAGAAACACTAAATAACTACAAAATTGGTATCTCAAGTATTAAAGCAACGATTGGCCCTACGGTAACATTATATGAAATTGTCCCAGAAGCGGGTGTTCGTATTTCAAAAATTAAAAATCTTGAAGATGACATTGCCTTATCATTGTCTGCACTTGGTATAAGAATTATTGCGCCTATTCCTGGAAAAGGAACTATTGGTATAGAAGTTCCAAATAAAAATTCCACTATAGTTTCTATGCGATCTGTAATTGCATCTCAAAAATTTCAGAAGTCTGAAATGGAATTACCTATCGCATTTGGAAAAACGATTAGTAATGAAACTTTTGTTGTTGATTTAGCTCGAATGCCACATATGCTTATGGCTGGAGCTACAGGTCAAGGTAAATCGGTAGGATTAAACGCTGTTTTGACCTCTTTACTTTATAAAAAGCATCCTGCTGAAGTAAAGTTTGTATTGGTAGACCCAAAGAAAGTAGAATTAACCTTATTCAATAAAATAGAACGCCATTATCTTGCTAAACTTCCCGATAGTGAAGATGCCATTATCACAGATAACACCAAAGTGATTAATACCTTAAATTCACTTTGTATTGAAATGGATAACCGATACGAGATGCTTAAAAATGCAATGTGTCGTAACATTAAGGAGTATAATACAAAATTTAAAGCCCGTAAGTTAAATCCAAATGACGGTCATCAATTTTTACCTTATATCGTTTTGGTAGTTGACGAATTTGCCGATTTAATTATGACGGCAGGAAAAGAAGTAGAAACCCCTATTGCGCGTTTAGCCCAATTAGCACGTGCCATTGGCATTCATTTAATTATTGCAACGCAACGTCCTTCGGTAAATGTAATTACTGGTATTATTAAAGCTAATTTCCCTGCGCGAATTGCATTTAGAGTAACATCAAAGATTGATTCTAGAACTATTTTAGATGGTTCAGGAGCAGATCAATTAATTGGTCGTGGTGATATGTTATATACTTCTGGAAATGACATTACGCGTATTCAATGTGCTTTTGTGGATACACCAGAAGTTGAAAGAATTACCGAATTTATTGGTGGTCAAAAAGCATATCCAGATGCTCATTTATTACCAGAATATGTTGGCGAAGAAAGTGGCACAAGTCTTGATAATAATATTGCAGATAGAGATAAATTGTTTAGAGAAGCTGCAGAAATTATTGTAACTGCACAACAAGGTTCAGCTTCTTTATTACAACGAAAACTGAAGTTGGGTTACAATAGAGCTGGACGATTAATAGACCAGCTTGAAGCTGCCGGAATTGTTGGTGGTTTTGAAGGTAGTAAAGCACGACAAGTGTTGGTTCCAGATTTAGTTGCTCTCGATGAATTATTAGCAAACGAAATTTAAACATTTAAAGTTTCCGCGAAAGCATTAAAAGACACAGACATGAAACAAATAATTGTAGTATTAGCATTTTTAATTACAGGTGTTGGGTTTTCACAAGACTCAAAAAAAGCAGAAGTATTGTTAAATGAGGTTTATGATAAAGTAAGTGCTTATGATAATATTTCTATTGATTTCAAATACGTATTAGAAAACACAAGTGAAAATATCAATCAAGAAACTCGTGGCGATGTTGTCATGCAAGGCGAAAAATATGTACTTAATATATTAGGGGTTACGCGATTATTTGACGGAAATAAACTATATACAATAAGCCCTGAAGATGAAGAGGTAACAATTTCTTCTGATAATTCTGAGGATGAAAACACCATTACTCCAAGCAAGATGATGTCATTTTATAAAGACGGATATTCCTATGCAATGGATATCATACAGGATGTAAAAGGTAGAAAAATTCAATTTGTAAAATTAAATCCTATTGATACAAATTCTGAAATCAAACAAGTTCTATTAGGGATTGATGCAAAAACGAAGCATATCTATAGGCTTATAGAGATTGGAAAAAACGGAACAAAAACCATACTAACTGTTAATTCTTTTAAAACCAACGAACCTATTTCAAAAACCTTATTTACTTTTGACAAAAATAAGTACAAAGATTATTATATCAATAATCTGGACTAGGTGAACCAATCCCATATATGAAAATATTAGATAGGTATATATTAACGACCTACCTAAAAACATTTTTGAGCGTGTTTGTGATACTCATGTTCATTTTTGTTTTACAGGCTATCTGGCTATACATTGGTGATTTAGCAGGAAAAGACTTAGACACCTTTATTATTGTAAAACTTTTACTTTACATTACGCCTACACTTATCCCTTTAATTTTACCGCTCACAATTTTATTGGTATCCATTATGGTTTTTGGACAGTTTGCCGAAAACTACGAATTTGCAGCTATGAAATCTACTGGAATTTCATTGCAACGTGCTATGCGAAGTTTGAGCGTATTTATAGTGTTATTAGGTATCACAACTTTTATTTTCTCTAATAATGTCATTCCTTGGGCAAATTACAAAGTCTATAATCTAAGAAAGAATATTGCTCAAGTAAAACCAGCTCTGGCAATTGCTAAAGGACAGTTTAATGAAATTGGCACCTATAATATCAAGGTGCAAGATAAAAGTGGTGAAAACGGTCAGTTTTTAACCAATGTGGTTATTCATAAAAAAGCGGCCAATGGCACTTCTAAAAACAGGACTGTTATCATTTCTGAAAGTGGCGAGCTAAAGAGTAATGAAAACTCAAATATTCTACAGCTGGTTTTATATAAGGGTAACTACTACGAAGAAATTTTCACAAAAAAACAAAGTCAGACCAAGAAAAAACCTCATGCAAAAAGTTATTTTGAAGAATATACTATTAATGTAGATTTAGAAGGGCTTAACGACGTTGATATTAATGATGAAAGTTATGATAATCGCTACAACATGTTAAATGTAAGCGAATTAAACTATACTATTGATAGTTTATATAATCGTAAAAATGAATCCTACAAAAATTTCTCAAATACACTTTACAACAGAACATCTATCGCTAATTTAAACGATAATATTTCACCTCAACAAGATTCAATTTTTGATAGCAGCCAAGATGTTTTAGATTTATTTAAAACGCAAACCAAAGTCAATCTTCTTAATCTGGCTAAAAACACAATAACAAGTACCAAACAAATTATTACAACTAACAAAAAGAGCTTCTTAGTTAGCACTAAATGGCGAAATAAACACGTTCAATCTTTGCATGAAAAATATGTCTTAGGACTTGCATGTATTATCTTGTTCTTTGTTGGTGCACCTCTTGGAGCCTTAATTAGAAAAGGGGGAATTGGATTACCTTTAGTTGTAGCTATACTCCTATTCTTAACCTATCACTTTATTGGGATTTTTGCAAAAAATAGTTCTTTAGACGACTCATTAAATCCAGTAGTTGCTTCATGGTTATCAACTGCAATTATGTTGCCGTTAGGTGTGTATCTAACCAGAAGAGCAACAAGAGACAGACCTTTATTTGAATCTGAAGGCTTATTACAACCGTTAAAAAATCTCTTTGGTATACAAAGTAAGACGCTTACCTACAACACCAATGTTCTAGCCACTGATTCTGAAGCCTACAGTACACTCAATAGTTATGATGACAAAAAATTAATTGATGTTGTAAAACACTATCGCCAATATGATTATGGCATTGAATACAGAAATTCATCTTTGGCTATTTTGGATTCCAGAGGGATTACTGAACAAGAATTAAAATTTGGAGGTAATCTCACCGACCATGATTATGAAGAGTCGCTAAGATTAAAGTATTCATACGAAGAAAATTCGAAACTAGCTTTTGTTCTGTATATTCTTACTGTTGTTTTAATAATTCCAGGTGCTATTCTCAAAAACAATGGGTTACCTTCACTAGGGCAAGCATTATTTGTTTCTGGAATTATTGTCGGTGTATTCTATATTTTTGCTCTCATAAAATCTTTCTTAGATTATACAAACCTATACAAACTTATAGGAAAGAATAGCTTTTCAAATTCATTGTTATATATTTTATTAGGACTACCATTAAATGCATTTTCTTATTTTTTCATCGTAAAACAAATCAATAAAGATTTGAAAATTTCGGATAAAAATAGAGCTAATGTTGATGCAGATACGCCTATAAAAACTAAAATCACAAATCTTGAGGGCTTTACTAACACATTAAATGATTATAAAGCGTATTCAAAATTTGCGTTGATTTTCTTCTGTGTTGGTGTCGTTCTGTTTGTACTCAATTTTGTGTTAAAAAACAATAATGTACCAGCAGCAACTTCGGCATCATTAGAACTTTCAATAATTTCTGGGTTTATATTTTTAATCTATGCTATACTAGCAAGTCTTAGCTTTAATAAGCTTTATAATTATAATGTTGAGAACTCAAATTCAAAACATATGTTATGGACAATTTTAAGTTTTGTATTGTATCCTTTAATACACATTCTAAGGCGAAATAAAATCACTGAAGACTTTTCAGCATAGAAAAAATTAGCCATATCTTTGCATTTATAAATTGAAAACAATGACTAGTAACACTGCTCAACGTACTACAAACATACAATTAGATACTATTGAAGACGCCATTCAAGATATAAGAGACGGAAAAGTAATCATTGTTGTAGATGATGAGAATAGGGAAAATGAAGGTGATTTTCTAGCCGCCTCTAGTAAAATTACACCAGAGACGATCAACTTTATGGCTACTCATGGACGTGGACTTATCTGCGCGCCACTTACAGAGAGCAGATGCAAGGAGTTGGACTTACACATGATGGTGAACAATAACACTGACCCTATGGAAACGGCTTTCACGGTTTCAGTTGATTTAAGAGGAAATGGCGTCACTACTGGAATTTCTGCAAGTGACAGATCAAAAACTGTTAAAGCACTCATCGACCCTGACATTAAGCCTTTTGAATTGGCTCGTCCTGGCCATATATTTCCATTAGTAGCTAAAGATGGTGGTGTGCTAAGACGAACTGGTCATACTGAAGCTGCTATTGATTTTGCAAGACTCGCTGGCTTAGAACCTGCTGGTGTTATTGTAGAAATCATGAATGAAGATGGTACAATGGCTAGACTGCCGCAACTTGTAGACGTTGCCAAAAAGTTTGATTTAAAAATTGTATCAATTGAGGATCTTGTTGCTTATCGTATGGAACATGATTCCTTAATAGAAAAGAAAGAAGATTTTGATATTGAAACGCGTTTTGGTCAATTTAGATTACGTGCTTATCAACAAACAACAAATAACCAGATTCACATTGCATTAACCAAAGGATCATGGTCAAAAGATGAGCATGTACTCACTCGTGTTAATGCTACTTTAGTAAATAATGACATCCTTGGCACACTAACCAATAATGCCGATGAAAAGTTGGATGACATGTTTAAAGTGATTAATACAGAAGGTAAAGGCGCGATTGTATTTATCAACCAACAATCGCAATCAATGAACCTTCTAAAACGTTTAAATATGTTAAAGGATAATCAGATTAAAGGTAAAGTTGCTAAGGCACCAAGAATTGAAATGGACTCAAAAGACTTCGGTATTGGTGCTCAAATCCTACATGATTTGAACATTCACAAATTAAAACTCATTTCTAATAGTCTGCAAACAAAGCGTGTTGGAATGATAGGTTATGGCTTAGAGATTGTAGAATACGTAAACTATTAATTAACAACTATCTTTTTTGAGGCCACTTGTCCTTCAGAATAAATCTTTAGAACATATAATCCAGATTCCAAATCAGTAACAATCAATTGATTAGCATTAGCACTATAGTGTTGTATTAATTTACCTAGAACATTATATAGTTCAATTCTATCAATAGGCTTAGTACTTTCTATTTGAATTCTATCTGAAGTAGGATTTGGAAAAACACTAAAGGCATTATCTAAAGTCTTATCTACACTCAAACTATTTTGATACACTCTTACATAATCAATCACCATACTACTTTGGTTAAAATTGGGATCTATGGTTCCTGAGATTCCTCCCATTGCAATATTTAAGAGCAAATATTGATCTTCGTCAAATGGCCAAGTGCTAGAATTTTTATTGGCAGGATTATAAGTGTAAAAACCAACACCATCAATTAAAAATGTAATTTGATTTGGAGACCAATTTACAGAATACACATGAAAATTATTGGCTACATCTGTTAAGAGTTGAGTCGCTGTATTTACTGTATTTCCAGAACTAGAAGGTGTATGTATAGCTGTACTAACTTCATTTGTTGCATGCAATCCATGCTCCATTATATCTATTTCCCCACAAGCTGGCCAAGACGTAGTCCCATATTGATTATCCCAAAAAGCACCATCTTCGTTTATATTTTTTCCAAGTGTCCAAATGGCTGGCCAAGTGCCTTCTCCAAAAGGCAATTTAGCTCTCACATCTACTCTACCATAGGTAAACGCAAATTTAGAATTGAGTCGTGCTGATGTATATTGCTTTGTTTCTCCTTGATCTGTATAATTTTCTTTAATTGCTACAATATTTAGAAATCCATTATCAACAAATGAATTTTCGATACGATTAGTATAATGCTGTTCTTCTCCATTAAACCAACTCCCACCCGCTGGTAGTTGGGTTTGATGGAACCAATTATTACTATCTATAGCACCTGAATTATCAAACTCATCTGCCCAAACCAAATCTGTATAAATCACATCCAATTCATTAGGATCTACAGGTTCAGTTCCATCATCAATATCATCAATTAGATAAGTCCCAGAAGTAAATTCTCCTTCATCAATAAAAATAGTTAATCTGCTATAAGCACCAGAAGCATCTACAGGAGAACCATCTGAACTGTATTGTGCCATAGAAAAATCGAAAGTTACAGTCACCCAATTTGAAGGAGAAGGCACGCTAAATGTTTCTTTAACTTGAACATCTGGGTTTACACCATTTTCAAGTTTCATTAGAATATTGTGTTGATTAGGATCAAATGAATAAAAAGATAACGTAATGGTTTGCTGCTCATCTAAGTCTATAGGTTGAATCAAATCTAGATAAAAGCCTTGTGAAGCTTGAGAGCCGTCATTAAAAAATTGTCCTACAGCATCACTCCCATCTTGTGGATTTGAATTGAATGAAAACCCACTATTACCAAATGGAAGAAAATTATCATTAGTATCCTCAAAACCAATTGGCATTTGTTGCGCAAAAACAATTTGAATAAGACAGATAAATACTAAAAGAAATAATTGGAACCGATTCATAGATTATTTTTTTACAATCTTATGAATAGTAAAGTCTAGGCTAAAATTAATAACCCATACAAAAACACAACAAAACCGTTAAATAAGGGAATCTATACTAAATTGATGCTTTAATAGCTTCTACCATTTTCATAGCTCGTTCTTTCACTTCTTTTTCTGTCCATGATAGTTTTATCAAACACGAAATATTACGACCAATATAATGGTCAGATTGCTCAAAGTTTTTTGTTTGAAGATAATTTAAGCCTTCTTTGACTTCTTGAGATATTGGATACAGTGATTTTAAATCTTTAAGATGTTGCCACTCTCTAATATAATGCCAACTATTATCATAATAATGCCAACATGCATCAATACCAATTGCCTTAAACGTTTTAATCGTTTTTCTGGTAGTATCTAAATCAGGTAAAAAGAAACTTAAAAATGAATAACTTTCTTCACCACCAACTGGAACTGTTCTAAATGTCACTTCAGGTATTTGAGATAAAGCATCTCTTATAATGGTATAGTTTTTCTTTTGAATAGCAACAAATTCATCTAATCGCTTTAATTGTGCTAAACCAACAGCTGCATGCAATTCTGAAATTCTAAAATTATAACCTAAGAACGGATGAGATTCTGCACCTCTATCGTTACCAATATGATCATGTCCATGATCTGAATAATGATCTGCATGTCTATAATACGCTTCATTATTAGTTAATACAGCGCCTCCTTCTCCAGCGGTAATTATTTTCACAAAGTCTAAGGATAAACAACCTAAATCACCAATACTTCCAAGAGGTTTTCCATTATAAGTTGCGCCTGTAGCTTGTGAAGAATCTTCGATAAGAACTAAATTATGTGCTTTACAAATTGATGTTAAAGCATCAAGATTTGCCATACTTCCGCACATATGCACAGGCATAACCGCTTTAGTTTTAGGTGAAATTGCTTCTTTTACTTTTTCAGGATCAAGTGTTAATGTATCATCAATATCAACTAATACAGGAATAGCCCCAAGCATCATAATAGCTTCAAAACTAGCAACAAATGTAAATGTTGGCATAATCACCTCATCACCAGAGCCTATACCTGCTGAAGCTAAAGCAACCGACACTGCAGCCGTACCACTAGATACTAATTGTGCGTGCTTTACTTGTAATTGCTGTTCTAATTGGTATTCTAATGACTTAGCTTTCCAATGGCCTTTGCGCATACCATCAAAGCCATAACGCATTAATACTCCATTGTCTAAAACGTCATTAACTTCTTTGCGTTCTAGGTTACCAAATAATTCAAATCCAGGCATATGCTAATTAGAAATTATCATTCCACAAGGCTAAAAACTTCTCGATGTTTTCTGAAGAAAAATCAACAACAAGAGGATCAAACATAGGTTTCCCCTTCTGGTTTATTAGCGAAATTCCAGGTGCATTATTGTGTTTGGTATAATGTATTCCTAAACGTGCATTTGTAGAATTTTTATCTGATACATCTAATTTCAGCAAAATACATTTTGAAGCGAACTTTTTAAAAGTATCAGATTTAAAAAAATCTGTATTTAAATTTTCATATGCTTCAGACTTTTCATTATTAGTTACAAATACTAATATGGGTTTATTTTGTGTTTTAGACAGATTTAATGCTGTTGTATTATCTGTAATCCAATTGGATTGCTCTTGAGCAGATACTTGAAGGGCAAAGATCAAGGCTAAAATTAAAAGAAATCTTTTCATTGCAATAGTTATAATACGATTGGTATCGTAATTAAAGGTGAAACAAATATAGGTAATTCAAAAGCACATCAAAAGCTTTTTAATTACATTTCTATAACAGATTCATTAAGATTTTTCCTAACTTTTTTAAAGTCAGCAAACATATCATCATCTGCTCGATATCCTACTGGAAGCAATAACACCGACTTTAAATGCCTCTCTTTCAAGTTTAGGATGTCATCATAAGCTTCTGGAATAAAACCTTCCATCGGACAAGAATCAATACCTTCAATCGCACAAACTGTCATTAAGTTTCCTAAAGCGATATAAGCCTGTTTAGTAGACCATTCTATACGTTCTTCTATGCTTTTGGACGACATCATTTCTTTTAAATCGCTTCGATAAGGTTCTAAAATAGTCTCTGGAGTTTTCCTAATCGCTTTCACATTATCAAAATAATCATCAACATCATGAGTTTCAATATTATCTTGTATACATAAGACTAATAAGTGTGAGGCTTCTGCCACCTGTTTTTGATGAAACGAATGCTCAATAAGTTTAGTCCTTAAGGATTTATCCTCAATCACTATCATACTAATGGTTTGCAAACCGAAAGAAGTGGCTGTAAGATTAAAAGCATGTTTTAGTATCTCTAGTTTACCTTCTGATAGTAATTTACTGGAGTCAAATTTTTTTGTGGCATAACGCCATTTTAATTTATCTATAGTGTTCATTATGGTTCAATATTTCGGCAAAAATAAGGCTTGAAAAATCATCTTGCGTTATTTGTTTTATAAATTAATTCTATAGTCCTATTTAAAAGCATAAAAAAAACAGTTTTTTATTTGAAAGAATTAAAAAAGGGTTCTATATTTGCACTCGCGTTTGGGGAATACCCGATGAGACACACTGGAGAAATGGCAGAGTGGTCGAATGCGGCAGTCTTGAAAACTGTTGAGGGTCACACCTCCGGGGGTTCGAATCCCTCTTTCTCCGCAAAAAAACCTATAACGAAAGTTATGGGTTTTTTGTTTTTATAGTTTGCAGAAACTTTACCATTCTATTTCTAAAACACACCTCATATTTATCTTTTAATTATTGGTGTTAGGTTTATTATTTTTTAAATTGAAAAGCAAAAGCTGTTTTTTTTAATTTAAAATTCGGACCAAAATGTTTACTAAAAAATTAAATATTATTAGTTTATTTATTACTATAGTATTTTGGACAACAAATATTTGGTCTCAAAAAGTTGAATTAGGTATTCCTTTAGGTCATAGTGATAATGTAAGTTCATTATGTTATTCTCCATGTGGTAATTTTTTATTATCAGCTTCATATGATGGTGATGCAAAATTATGGGATCTAGCTTCAGGAAAACTAATTCACACACTCGAAGATCACACTTCTTTACTTTATACGGCAAGTTTTTCTCCTGATGGAAACCAAATAATAACAGCATCCGCTGATGGAACAGCAAAATTATGGGAGACAGATTCTGGTAATTTAATTCATACTATCCAAGATGACAAAAGTTCCATTATAGAAGCTATTTTTTCTCCTGACGGGAAACTAGTTTTAACTTCTTCATTTAAAGGAAAAATTAGTTTATGGGATTCAAAAAGCGGTAAACATCAACATTCTTTTGGAGGAAAAGAAAATAAGGTTTATGATTATTTTTTTACTCAAGACAGTAAAAGTATTTCACTAAAACTAAGTAACGAACTATTGCTTTGGAACATTGAAACACGCAGCCTCATTTATTCAAAACCCATTCCTAAATGGTCTTTACAAAATTATGTTTTATCAAATGATGATAAGCTTATTGCTGGCATTCATAAAAACGGATTAATATTTATAATGGAATTAGCAAGCGGAAAGATTATAAAAACACTCAACGGTCATAATGAATCTAATGGTTTGGTGAACTTTTCATATGATAGTAAGTCATTGATAATATCATATAATGATGGAACCGTTGAGATTTGGAATATAGCTAAAGGCAAATTAATTAAAACAGTTAAACTTGCCACGTCAAATGTATTATCTGTAAAACTCACATACAAGGATAAATACATTCTTACGCGTTCAAGATATAATGGTGAAGTAAAATTATGGAATTTACTTACAGGAAAAATGATTAAGTCATTTGGAAATTCTAAAAACCAGGTGGTAGAAACATCATTTAACCTAAACAAAACTAATCTTATTTTAGCATATAAAAATAATGAAATTAAGTTTTGGGAAATTGAACAAAAGAATTTTTTACCTACTATAAGAAACAGTACATATCCTATTAAATCCGTGGCATTTTCAAATGATTCTAAGCGATTGCTTTTAAGTTCTTTTGATAATTCATCAAAATTATTAAATCTAAATACAGGGAAGTTGATTCATGTATTTAAAAATCATAAGGATCATGTCAATTCATCAGTTTTTTCACCAGATTATGAAAAAATATTAACAGCTTCAAAAGATGGGACTGCTAAGCTTTGGAATGCAAAATCAGGAAATCTAATTCATACATTTTCAGGTCACAAAGACCAAATTAATTCCGCTATATTTTCACCCAATGGCGAAAAAATATTGACAGCATCAAAAGATGGAATGGCTAAAGTATGGGATATAAATTCTGGAACATTAGATTATTCTATAATTACAGGTGATTATGATGTAAATCTAGCCATTTTCTCTTCAAATGGGGAGCAAGTGGTAACTTGCTCTAAACAGGTAAGACTTTGGAGTGCCATTACAGGAAAATTACTTGATTCCCTTGGCGGAGGTCCCGAAGTATTACACGCTAAATATCTGCTAGATGGAAGTCAATTAATAACAGCTACTAACTTTGGTGAGGTAAATATATGGAATAATAAGAAACAAAAATTAACTATTAAAGCTCATACAGCATATATTCGCTCTATAGAATTTTCAACAAATGAAGAGCAATTTTTGACTTCTTCGCCTTTTGATAATAAAGTAAAAATATGGGATTTGTCTACTGGCAACTTAATAAAAGAAATACAAGATGTACAAAGCGGTATTGTTTTGGCTACCTATTCGAGTAATAGTAATGAAATATTAACAACCACAAAAAAGGGGGATATAAAATCGTGGAATATTTCAACTGGTAACCTAATTAATACTATGGGTAATAAGTCAAATTACATTAATTCAATTAGCATATCTCCTAACAAAGCATTTATTATAACAGCATCTGATGATGGCAGCATTACTGTTTTGAATGCCAGTACAAATAAATACATTATGAAGCAATTCTTTTTCGACGGAAATCCCAACAAATGGGTACACTTACATCCAAGCGGACTCTTTGATGCCTCGCCTGAAGCCATGAAACTAATGTACTGGACAAAAGGTCTTGATATTATAGAATTTGAGCAAATAAAAGAGTTTTATTGGGAACCTGGCTTATGGGAAAAGGTCATGAACAATTTACCCTTAAAAGAAGTACCAGATATTCAAGATTTAAAACTACCTCCAGAAGTTGTATTAGGTGACATAAAAAATAACACTCTGCCTATTCATATAAAAAAACTGGATGGAGGCTATGGAAATCTTTCAGTTTTTGTCAATGACGTTAAGGTTGATCAATTGCAAAATCAAATTGATAAAACTAAGGAGAATCAAACCGTGTATTATAAGTTCGATCCCAATACAGATTTTTCAAAAGGTAAAAATACCATTCAAGTTATCGCTGAATCTGATGACGGATTAGTAAAAAGCAGAGGTGCAATTGGCGAATATATCAATAACAAAAAAGACCCAGAAATCAATTTTTATGGAATATTTGTTGGGGTTGAAGATTACCCTGTCAATAGTATGGATTTAAGCTTTCCTGTTAAAGATGTAAAGGCGTTATCAAGTATTGTAAGTAAAGGTGCCAACAATTTGTATTCAGAAAAAACTCATATTTACAAATATGTATCTAACCATTCAAGTTCAGATTCGGTACCGACAAAAAAAAATATCAAGAAAGCATTTCAAACCATACAATCTAAAGCTAAAGTAGATGATATCATTTTTGTATATTTAAGTGGTCATGGAGCTACCTTTCATAAAGCTAACAATAGTGAGTTTTTATTCTTACCAGAAAACGCAACATCTATTAATCTAGAAAAATATCAAAACGATTTTATAAGGGCACAACAAACTATTTCTGGAAATGAAATCAACGATTGGTTATATAAAATCAAAGCCAATAAAAGGGTCATGATTTTAGATGCTTGTGGTTCTGGTATATATACTAATAATCAAAAGAAAAGCATTATTGATCCAAGTCGTGAAAAGGTATTAAAGGAAATGGTAGAAGTATCTGGTTTATCCATACTAGTTAGTAGCGCAGCAGATAAAGCAAGTTATGAAAGTAGTTCCTATGGACAAGGCTTATTAACTTATGCTATTCTGGAGGGTATTAAACAACAAACACAAGATAACAAGGTACGCTCCTACCCTATTATGCAACACGCCCAAGAGCGTGTTCCTGAACTTGCAAAAGGGATTTCTGCGATACAAAAACCTGAATTATATGGAGATGCATCTATAACTTTTGGGATTTTAAATGCTTCGGAAAAAGATGCTATCATATTACCTAGTCCAAAAAAAATAATGGTATTACCTCGACTGAGCAATTCTAAACTAAAATATAACGAAGATGATTTAGGGTTAACAGAAATACTCAGTCAACGCCTAATATCATATTCAGATGAAAAAGGTGTTGCCATAAAATATATCCCTCAATTAAGCTATTCTGGTGCATATAGAATAAATGGAACCTATCAAGTAGAAAATGACTTTTTCATTCTTGATTTAATAATCATACATGAAAAGGAAAAAGTTACAGCAACTCAGTTAAAAGCATCTACCCCAAGGGAACTAATAGAATTAATAATTGATTGGGTTGGTCAAAGTTTAAATAAATGAAAACTACTTCAAATAAAAATCTCCAGTATTTTCCATAACCAATAAAGGCACTTTTAAATCAAAAGTAAAGCTTTCAACAGGATGTCTAGTAAACAAGCGTTCTAAAAAAGAATGTTTTCTACTCATCATGGCTAACATATCTATTGCATTAGTTTCGATATACCTACTAATTGTTTTAAATAATTTTCCCTCATCCAATTCAACAAACGAATGATTTAAGTTTGCGAAGCAACTATCTAAAAACGCACGATTATTTTCTTGAAACTCGGTAAGATGTTCGGCTTCCTTAACATGAATCACATGCATAGTATAATCATATTTTTCAGCCATATGGATTAATGGCATTAGGTCTTCAATACGATATTCAGTATAATAATTAGATGGAAAAGCCACATCCTTAATATTTGAATACACATAATGTTGTGGTATTGCCAACACAGGACAACTACAACGCTGAATAACACGTATGGTATTAGATCCAAAAATTCGCTTATCAAATTTAGAATCACCACGAGTTCCCATAACAATCAAATCGATGCCTTCTTTCTCAATAATTTGATGTATCGCATCAATAAAATTGTCAAAATCAACCTTGGCATTAAACTGGTGTAATGAGTTTCCATGAGTTGCTTCTAAGTCTTTAATTAAACTAGCTAAACGCTCTTTAGCAGAACTAATTAACGAGTTAAATATGGTCTCCGAAGGCGGTGTTAGCATCAAATCATCTGTCACAAATGACGCCACTTTTTGAACATTCAATACAAAAAATTCGCAAGGCTCATACTGAAAATAAGCTAAAGCATAATGAATAGCATTTATAGAATTTTCAGAAAAATCGGTAGGTAACAATATCTTTTTCATTTTAAAAAGAATTAAGGTTATACACTAATTTACAATGCATTCATAAAAAAAACCATGACATTTATCAGTTAAAATATGGGGTATCATCATGAGAAAACCATAATAAAAAATTAGCTAGATATCTTAAAGGATTGTATTTTCGGCACAATAAATGCTAATAGATACGTTATTAAACCAAACTAGAAATGATGAGATTATTACTAACTCTTGCTTTTGTTTTACTTACTTCGATTGCTGCTTTCGCTCAAAACACCACAATTGCAGCTGGAGAAAAATTAACCTTTAGTGCGTCGTATAATATGTCTGGGTTACTTAACGAATTAGCTCAAGTGACTATGGAGACTAGCGAAGTAAAAACATCTAAGTCTACCTTACTTAAATTAAAATGTACAGCAGCCACTTATAGCAAATGGGATAGTTTTTTTAAAATTCGTGATTTATATGAAAGTTATGTAAATCCGAAAACTTTGACTCCTTATTTGTATAATAGAGATATTGATGAAGGTGGATATAAGAAATTTATGAAATATAAATTCAATCATAAAAGTAGAAATGTATCAAGCACAAAACGTAAAACGAGAAGTGACGGAACTGTTTGGGAAGAAAAAAAATCTGTAAAAATTGGCGCTTCTACTCGAGACTTAGTAACCACTTTATATCATATTAGAAATTTAGACATTCATAAAGCTAATATTGGTGATAGCCAGAATTTTAAAGTTATATTCGACAATAACGAATCTGTGATTAACGTAAAATACTTAAGTAAAGAGACCTTAACTACCGCTTTAGGTAGTAAAGAATGCTACAAACTTGCAATCAAAATATACAATAGCAATGTTCTTAAAGGTAATAATGCTAATGTAATTTGGCTTACAGCAGACGCCAATAAAGTTCCGGTATACGCGAAATTTAAAATTGCTGTGGGTAGTGGTGAATTAAAACTCAAATCTGCAACAGGCTTAAAACACTAAATTATTATGAAAAAATTATTCGTTATTTTTGGATTTATCACTTCAATTCTTGCTTTAATTTTAGCGGTTACGCCACTGTCAAAGATTGCTTATATACCAGCCATTGCTGCATTAATATTTGGTATCATAGCATTGTATGTTTCCAAAGGCAATCAAACTTCTAAAAAATCAATCCAACTTATATTTTTAATGACCATTATTGCATTAGCTCTTACAACCTATAAAGCGGTATTTGACAAAGCTGAAGTTGGAAACACAGAAGAACTTCAACAAAAAGAACAACAAATAGAAGAGGATTCATTAAATGAACTCAACGATTTAGAAATTGATGAGTAAAAAATTAAATCAGGTAATACGTTTCGGTATTACCTTTTTTTTTGTTTTATTTGAATCAAAATCAGACACTTATTTAATCCGAGAATGAAAGTTCAGCTTATTGCGTTATCCCTTACTTTAGTTGGCTCCTGTTCAACACCAAGACATACCGAAAAAATTGAGCAATTAAAAGAGAGTATCGCATACGAAGATACGCAAACCATTGAAAAATATCTCAATACTATAACAGCCGAAGAACTTAAAGATCATGTATATACGTTTTCTTCAGATGATTTCAAAGGAAGAAAAGCAGGAGAAATAGGACATCATAAAGCCTCCAAATTTTTAAAGGATTATTACATTAACCAAGAAATAAAATCTCCACTAGGATCAAAATATTACCAACACATCCCTGAGTCCTATTTTTCAGATGGCATAAAAGATTCACAAAATGTTATTGCCTATGTGAAAGGGAGTGTCTATCCTGATGAAGTTATTATCATCTCTGCACATTCAGACCATGAAGGGTATACAGACACCGAAATTTATAACGGTGCAGATGATAATGGTTCAGGCACAGCAGCTGTTTTAGAAATGGCTCAAGCCTTTAATAAAGCTGCCGAACAAGGTAACAGACCCAAACGAAGTGTTGTGTTTATACATTTTACAGGAGAAGAAGTTGGGCTTAATGGCTCTCGATATTACACGCAATATCCTGTATTCTCAATGACTAATACTGTGGCCAATCTCAATATCGATATGATTGGTCGTGTAGACGAATCACACATTGACGATGAAAATTATGTATATATCATTGGTGCCGATCGTCTAAGTACTGAATTACATTATATATCTGAGGAAGCTAACAATCAGTTTGCAAATCTTAATTTAGATTATAGACTTAATAGTGATAGTGATCCGAATAGATATTACTATAGATCAGATCATTATAATTTTGCTCAAAAAGGCGTTCCAGTTATTTTCTATTTTAATGGAGAACACGAAGACTATCATGAACCAACAGATACGCCAGATAAAATTAATTATCCTCTTTTAGAAAAACGTACCAAGCTAATTTTTGCAACAGCATGGTATCTTGCCAATTCTGAAAATCGCATCGTTGTAGATAAAGAGGCCCTCTAAGACGTTAAATTTTGCTTAAGACTTACCTAAACTAACAGTTGATAGTTAGATTTTTTGTAATATCGTGCAGCAAAATTTTATAACACTAAAACCATGAATACTCCTTTAAAGCTAATAGCTATTACTCTTGTGTTAGGGAGCTGTGCAAAATCTCCTGAAACATCGATTGATCCTACAACATATGGCACTACAATTACTGCCAATGAATTAAAAGAAATGCTTTATACTTATGCATCTGACGAATTTGAAGGTCGTGAAACAGGAGAACCTGGGCAAGACAAAGCAGTTAACTACTTAAAAGAGCAATACCAACAAATGGGAATCGCTTCTCCCATTTCTGAAAATGACTATTTCCAAGAAGTACCATTAGAACGCCAACAAGTACCCGATGTGCAAATGACACTAAATGGTAATGAGGTCAAAATGTTTGATGATTTCTTATCTGTAGGGAGTGTAGATACTAAAAATTATGCTGTAGATCAAATCGTTTATGCTGGATACGGTATCCACGCGTCTAACTACTCAGATTATAAAGATATAGATGTTAAAGATAAGATTGTTCTGGTAAAAGCTGGTGAACCTAAAAATGAAGACGGAACTTATGTAACTACAGGAGATACATTAGATACAAAATGGAGTAAAGGACGGGCAGCGCGATCTTCAAAAAAAGTTGCTGCTCAAGATCTTGGTGCTAAAGGCATTTTCATTATGGATAATGCGGCTTATGATTTTTACAACAATTATTATTCGCGACTTAAAAAATCTAATAGTCCAGGACGCATGTCTCTAATTAGCAATGAGCCAAACATGCTTTATTTTTTAGTAAACGAGTCTTTAGCAAAATCACTTGTTAGTGATATCGATACTAATGATACTCCAAAAACAGTAGATGCAAAAATTGAAATATCAGTACAAAAAATAGCAGAAAACTTAGAGTCAGAAAATGTCGTTGCGCATATTAAAGGCACAGAAAAACCTGACGAATATTTAGTGATTTCTTCACATCTAGATCATATTGGTAAAACTGATGACGGACAAATAAATAACGGTGCAGATGATGATGGATCAGGTACTGTAGCCTTATTAGAAATTGCCGAAGCGTTCAAAACAGCTGTCAAAGATGGTCATGGTCCAAAACGTTCTATTTTATTTTTACATGTTACTGGTGAAGAAAAAGGCCTACTAGGCTCAAGACACTATACCGATAATGACCCAATTATCCCCTTAAAAAATACAGTAACTAATTTAAACATCGACATGATTGGTCGTGTAGATCCTAAACGTGAAGGAGATAGAAACTATGTTTATCTTATTGGAAGCGACCGTTTAAGTACTGAATTACATAACCTCTCAGAAGAAATGAATTCAAAGTATATGAACATCGATTTAGATTATACCTATAATGCAGAAAGTGATCCAAATCGCTATTATAATAGAAGTGACCACTACAACTTTGCTAAGAATAACATTCCAATTATTTTTTATTTTAACGGAACGCATGATGACTATCACAAACCATCAGATACTCCAGATAAAATAGAATACGATTTATTAGAAAATCGAGCACGCTTGGTATTTTATACCGCTTGGGAAGTTGCAAATCGTGACAAACGTCCAGTTGTAGACAAAGCAGAAACAAAGCCCTAGCACAATACTTTGGACGTTACCCTAAAGGGTCGCGCTCTTCGCTGTATCTTTTTGAAAACAAAAAGGATGCCGCTACTATCGCTAACGCAAAAAAGCGCTATTCTTCATAAATAGCGCTTTTTTATTAAATCTCATATGCAAAAAAAGTCCTCAACGTTAATTGAAGGCTTTTGTTTTGGGTATAAGACCGAGTTTACTTCGACTCCGTTCTGCATAAACCTCTAACCCAACAATAATTTAAAACTAAAAAAGCTTCCCATTTCTGAGAAGCTTATTTTTGGGTGGAAGACCGGGTTCGAACCGGCGACTTTCGGTACCACAAACCGACGCTCTAACCAGCTGAGCTACAACCACCATTTAAATTGGACTGCAAATGTAAATTATTTCGCAGTTACTACAAAGACTTTTTTTTAAAAAATTATCACTTCAAATCAAACAAGCTATCTACAGCAGGATATCGTTCTACTGTAAAACCTTCTGCATATTCTGTACCTATTAAACGACCTAAGTCTCTAGCCCTATAATTAATACTGTCAATAAAGTTTTTACTTGATATAGGTGTTTGTGGCTCTTTACTATTAGGATCATAAAACTGAGTTTTATACGCCAAAACAGCATCTGTTTTTGTTTGGATATAACCAGTAACATCAACTACAACCTCAGGTTCAATATGTTTCCATTGAATGTAGTGATATACATATTTAGGACGCCATTGCTTTTGAGCGCCTCCATCTAATTCTGTTTCAATTTTTATGAGTCCACTCAAAAAACATGCATCACTCACCAATTGACTCCCTTTTCCATGATCAATATGTCTATCGTCAATGGCATTACATAACACAATTTCTGGTTGATATTTACGTATGAGTTTAATAATCTCCAACTGATGCGATTTATTATTCTCAAAAAAACCATCAGCAAATGCAAGATTTTCACGTACGGTAACACCCAATATTTTTGCAGCATCACTAGCTTCCTGATCTCTAATTTCAGCTGTACCTCTAGTTCCTAGTTCGCCTCGAGTAAGATCTACGATGCCCACTTTACGACCTTTAGCCACTTCTTTGGCTACAGTTGCTCCACAACCTAATTCAACATCATCTGGATGCGCACCAAATGCAAGTATATCTAATTTCATCTCTTTTTTGTTTTCAGAATTACAATCTGATTGCTTTTATCAAAAAAACTGATTCAACTATCAAATTGTCATCTAAGATAAGTCAATATTCATTTAAAAAACAAAGCTAGTACTTATAAGTCAATACATCTCACTCGTTTTCGCAAAAATTTTATGCAATAAATAAAGGTAAATACCAATAATTCTGCAAAAGTGAATGGGCTATTGTTTCTATGATATTTGTCATATGAATTAGAGACAGTAACTCATAAATTTATAATAGAGATAAATTTTAAATCTATGTGATTTATCGTTAACCTTTTAAATTATAAATATTATGACACATCAAACAATAACTCCAAAAAATTCTGATTTGGGCATTTACAACCTCAAAAATGTAACTGCTCATTGGAATCTTTCTCCAGAAGAACTTCAACGTATTACTGTTGAAAAAGGCATGGGTAAAGAAACAAACAACGGCACTTTAGCTATTAACACTGGTAAGTTTACTGGTCGTTCTCCTCAAGATCGCTTTTTAGTAAAAGATGAGTATACTAAAGATAAAGTATGGTGGGGAAAAACTAATAAACCAATTTCTCCAGAACATTTTGATTATTTACAATCTGAAATAGAACAATACCTCAGTGGCAAAGAAATCTATGTTAGAGATGGTTATGTTTGTGCAGATCCTGAATATAAAATGAATGTAAGAACAGTTACAGAATATCCATGGTCTAATATGTTTATCTATAATATGTTTTTAAGACCAAATGTTGAGGAATTAAAATACTTCAAAGAAGATTGGTTGGTACTTTGTGCTCCAGGTTATGAAGCCAAAGACCCAAAATCTTGCGGCTTACGTCAAGGAAATTTTTCGATTCTAAATTTTACAAAAAAAATAGCACTTGTAGGTGGTTCGGCTTATACTGGAGAAATGAAAAAAGGCATATTCTCTGCCCTCAACTTTATATTACCAGTTGAAAAAGATGTACTACCAATGCATTGTTCAGCAAATGTAGGCAAAGAAGGAGATACTGCAATTTTCTTTGGATTATCTGGCACAGGAAAAACAACCTTATCTGCTGATCCTAACCGAAAACTTATTGGAGATGATGAACACGGCTGGACAGCTGAAAATTCTATCTTTAATTTTGAAGGGGGTTGCTATGCAAAAGTTATTGATCTTACCGAAGAGAAAGAACCCGATATTTATAGAGCAATTAGACCAGGTGCTATTCTTGAAAATGTCATTTTTACAGATGATGGAGATATCGATTATTTTGATAGTAGTATTACGCAAAACACACGTGTAAGCTATCCCATTTATCATATTGACAACATTCAAGAACCATCTTATGCTGTAAATCCCACGAATATATTTTTCCTAACGTGTGATGCTTTTGGTGTATTACCTCCTGTATCAAAATTAACTCCAGGTCAAGCAGCTTACCATTTTATATCTGGTTATACAGCAAAAGTTGCAGGGACAGAGGCTGGAATTACAGAGCCAGTACCTTCGTTTTCTGCATGTTTTGGTGAACCCTTTATGCCATTACATCCTACAGTATATGCCGAAATGTTAAGCAAAAAAATGCAAGATGCTGGAGTAAATGTATGGCTTTTAAACACAGGCTGGAGTGGCGGCCCTTATGGTGTAGGCTCTCGTATTAAACTGAAATATACCAGAGCAATGATTACCGCTATCCTGAAAGGTAAACTCAACAAGGTGGAATTTGATCAGCATCCTATATTTGGCTTATTTATGCCTAAAGAATGTGATGGGGTACCTACTGAATTATTAGACCCTATCAATACTTGGCTGCAAAAAGGAGCTTATGTTAGTAAATCGATTCAGCTGGCTCATTCATTCCATCTCAACTTTGAAAAATTTGCAAGTCAGGCATCTCAACAAATTATTGAAGGCGGACCATTAATTGATGAGCATCATCATTTAAATGATCACGTATAATTTTGAGGAAAAATGAGGTTGACAAACTAAAAGGCAAATAATTTCCCATTGTCAACCTCATTTTATATTACCATTTTTGTTGTTGCTTGTCAGTTAAAAAAGTCCAAGCTACAACCCTACTTATTTTGTGTCCTGTATTTAAACTTAAAACCTTAATCTTCGTAGCTCCAAGTTTTTTAAGTGATTTTTGCATTGGCTTCACTTGCTCTTTTTTTGACACTAAACTTGTATACCAAAAGCTATTGGTTTTCAAAAGTGAGCTTTGATATAAATAATTGTGCAAAAATGCCTTTTCACCTCCTTTATACCAAAGTTCTTTAGCTGTTCCACTAAAATTTCTAACCAACTTAGTAGTCTCCTTCCCTAAACCTTTCAACTTACGTTGCGTATGTGCAGCAGCTTCTGCTTCATTTTTATAAAAAGGCGGATTACACATCGTTGCTGTGACACGTTCTGAAGGGGCTAAAACTCCAGTCAAAATATGTTGTGAATCTTTTTGATAACGCAATTCAATGACTGCATTCAGTTTATTCTTATCTATTATATGTTGAGATGACTTTATTGCTTGTTTATCAATTTCCGAAGCAATAAATCGCCAGCCATATTCGGCATGACCTAATAGCGGATAAATACAAGTTGCACCTGTTCCTATATCTAAAATCGTAATATCTTGTTGCAATTTTGTGCTATACAACAACTCATTTAACAAATGGATATATGCTACTCTTCCTGGAATTGGCGGACATAAATGTTGATTTGGAAACTCCCAATACTTAACATCGTAATATAGTTTTAGTAAGGCTTTATTTAAGGTTTTAACTGCTTCAGGATTGGCAAAATCGATAGTATCATTTCCATAGGTATTCTCAAACACAAAATCTGCTAATTCAGGAGAGTTTGTCATCAAGGCATCAAAGTCGTAGCCTTTTTCATGTTTATTGTGCTTATGCAAATGATTTGATTTTAGTTGCACTGAGTGCTTGTTCTATATCTCGCTTTAAATCTTTGATATTTTCAATACCTACCGAAAAACGTATAAGTTGATTACTTATTCCAACGGCATCTCGCTGCGCTTGTGTTAATAAAGCATGTGAGGTTTCTGAAGGTAAAAGCATGGTACTTTCAACACCAGCTAAGCTCATTGATGATTTAATAAGATATAATTGCTTTTGAAATGCCATGGCATCTATTCCATCAACCAATTCAAAAGATAACATGGCTCCAAAATCATGCATTTGTGTTTTAGCTAACTTATGCTCTGGATGATCTTTCAAACCTGGATAGTAAACTTTAGCAACATCATCATGTTTATTTAAAAATTTGGCAAGCTTTCGAGCATTTTTTGTTTGCGCCTTAACACGTAATGCTAATGTCTTCATACTACGTTCTAGCATCCAAACGGTCATATCACTAAGACTTCCTCCTAAATTTTTAGAGACGTTCCAAATACGATCTATGTGCTCTTGAGAACTGGCAACAGCTCCTGCCAAAATATCACTATGGCCGCCTAAATATTTTGTTGCAGAATGCATAACTACATCAATTCCGAAATCTAGCGGATTTTGATTTATAGGACTTGCAAACGTATTGTCTATCGTAGAGATAATTCCTTTAGAAGAGGCAAGATTCGCTACGCCTTGAATATCTGTAATCGTCAATAAAGGATTAGATGGAGTCTCAATATGAATCACCTTGGTATTAGACTGAATAGCAGCTTCAAAATCTGAAACGGCATAACCATCCGTGAACGTATACTCAATGCCATATTTATGAAATTCTTCTCTAATAAAATTACTTGTACCTCCATACAAGGTATTTTGTACCACAATATGATCACCTTTTTGTAAAAAAGCTAAAAACATATGACTAATGGCCGCCATTCCGCTTCCAAAAATCATAGCGGCTTCAGCCTGCTCAAGAGCTGCAATTTTTTTTGATAAATATTCTTGATTTGGTGTATTAAAATATCTTGGATATCGCTTGATATCAACATTATCAAACTCATAAGATGTTGATAGATATATTGGAGAAATAGCTCCTTTAAACTGTTCATCCTTAATCTCACCTACATGAGTGCAAATGGTATTAATTCCTAATTTTTTATTTGACATATGTACTTATTTGTAACACTAAAATTACAAAAAAGAACGGTATCAAATTTCTACGAAAATGTTAGTTATTCAGAAATAATGAGGCGCTTAGTGAAATTACCCGTTTTGGTCTTAACACTCACTAAGTATGTCCCTTTAGATATATTAGACAGAGACAAGTTGTAACCTCCAGATAAATTAGATGCAACATTACTCCATTGCTTCACTTTTTGTCCTAAAATACTATACAAACGAATATCTTGAATATCTATAGGTTGTGAAGTTCTAATCTGAAGCTCCTTCTTAGAACTGATGTAACTAATTTCTGGGGTATTAATTTTTGAATCGGCAACAGACAATTGACTATTTGCAAAAACCATCGCACTAATATTATCGGTAAATGCAACGTAGAAACGATTAGTATAATTCCCTTCAGACATACTTACAATGTGGTTAACTTCTGAAATTGGAGTTACTGAGCTATTTAAAGCATCGTATATATACACTGTAATATCCTGTTCAAAATGTTCTAAACCTAATAAAGAAAATTCAATATCTCCAGCATCTGATAAAAACAATCCTAAAGGATATGTTTTATTAGTATCGAAAGCGCCAACACCCTGTATTACACATCGTTGATCACCAACCATCCAGCTCGAATCATTGGCATAAGTATCAGGATTTAAAGCATCATAACCATAGTCAAAACCATCGGTAGCAGCGTTGTCTGGTGTAAAACCTAATAACAAGTGCCTTGTATATCCCATAGCTGTTGTGATATCAATTCTAACACGTTGAACTTGAGTATTTGTACTTGATGAATTTGTATTGGTAAAAGCATGTACGTCATTAGTAGACATACATAGTAGTATGACAAAACAGATGTAGGTTAAGGATTTCATTACGTTAGGGCTTAAATGAAACTATTATTTAGTTAAGCGCTAATGTAAAACTAAAAATTAAAAAAATCCACAAAATGCATATTTTTTCGATGAAATGCATCGTGTGGATCAATTTTATATAGGTTAAAATTTTATTCTTTCATGATAACCTTAACACTATGTGTTGCATTTTGAGTACTTACTTTAATAATATATGTACCTTCTGAAATAGATTTTACAGGAATCCTAATTGCTCCTTCAAGCTCAAAGTCTTGTGTATTATCCCAGTCTTGAATCTCTTGACCAAGTAAGTTAATAAGCTGGATTCGTTCAACATCTGAAATATTAGGCATTCTCACATAAATCTCCTGAGTTGAGTTTAAATAGTTAATGATGGTATTACTAAATTCCTCATCTGTTGTTGACAATGCATCTTCAGAAGAAAATGTAACATAAAAACGGTCTAAATATACATCTGCATCTAAAGCAATTTCAAAAGCTTCTGAATTAATTTCAAAATACGTATCTAAAAGAGCATCATGAATATAAACATTGATTGGCTCTTCAAAATTCTCTATGGCTTTTAATGAAATTGACACGTTGCTTGTACCATCAACAAATAATGACAATGGATACTGCTTATCCATATCAAAAACTCCAACACCTTGCGTTGTATAATTTCCATCGTCTATTCTCCAGAACATATCATTAGGAAACTCAGAATCTGTATCTTCGGCATCATAACCATAGTCAAAACCATCAGTAGCTTCTCCATTAGGCGTAAAGGCCAATAACAACGGACGAACAACAGCATCAGTACTAAAATCTATTCGTACGCGTAGCATTTCTGAATTTGGATCTTCCTGAGCTGAATACATGTTAGGATTACTCGTTCTAAAAAATTGTGAACTCGCTACTGTTTCTCTTTGGAAAACGCGCTGACTATTTTTAAACTGAATACTTCCTCCAGTACTACTTGCTGTTACAAAGAATCCTTGTGACACTGGTATATATTGACCAGGTAACTTTGTAGGCGTACCATTTCCACTAACTAGTGGTGGCGACACCGCTGGATTTCCTCCAGATAAATTAAAGGTTGCATAACCGCCTTCATAGTCTTCCAATATATGTGTGAAATTAGAAGTATAATGCTCCCAGAAATATAAGGTACCATCGGTACTTTGTGTGGATCCTGGGTTTCCTTGTGCGCCAGGTAAATTATCTCTAATAAACTGGTCGGCATCTATTGCAGAAGCATATGGATTACCTATTAGAGCTTGATTACCAATTGTAATTGGTGTTGTTATAGTTCCATTGTTAGGTTTTCCAACAAATACATAATTTTGAACATCGGTTACAGGATCACCTACACCACTACCTTTCATGGTATAACTTAATCCACTAGCAATAGCATCGGTTTGATTAATATCTCTCCAAGCTGCATAGACATCTTCAGGATAATTTTCATAAGCAAACAACCAATAACTACTCAATGTTATAGGAGTTGTGCTTCCATTTGCATCATGCGCACCTGTCCATTGAAATGCTAAAGGTGTTGCAGAATTACTTCCATCTCGCATAATACCATTAATACTGTAATCATTATTATTAGATGTTGCATTCACTGGTCCAACTGGAGAACTCCAATAGTTATAGTTATAAAGATTTGTAGTTCCTTGTTGGTCGCGTTCTAACTTTCCTGCACTAGTCACATCCAAGATACTGCCTTCATCTTGTAGTAATTGTGATTCACCAAATAAATCAATATCACCATCCAGTTTCAAATAATGGGTGACACGCAAGGACTGACCATCATTAGTTTCATCTTGAGCCGTTGCTGGATCTTTAATATCCAATGTTTTATTTGGAGTATCAGAAATAAGACCAAGAACTGTAATGTCTTTATCTCCTGAATTGATATCATGTGAGGTTTGTACAATATTCCAATCAATTGGTGTTGCTCCATCTACACCTATACTATTAGGCGCATCCCAAACATTAAAGTTAGTCCATGTATTATCTGTAGCCCAATCTTGACCATCTACACGAGATGTATATGGTAATGGTGCTGTTTCTTGTTGCGAAGTATTTATATTTCGTAATCGACCTCTTACTCCTTTATAAGCGGTTAAATATCCACAGTTCACATCCATACGATAATAACCGTCTAAAGCTGTCCATGCCAATCCAGGAATATCTAAAGGCACAACTACACCTCGCACAGCTGTATTATCTTCAATTTCTTGATTCATCATTTGGCGTACTTGAGCTTCGGTTAAAGCCGTATTCCAAATACGCAATTCATCAATCCAACCATGATACAAGTTAGATACATTATTATTAGATCCATTATCATTATCAAGCGCTCCAATTAATGCCTCAACATTAACTGTTGTAGCTTGAGGCGCACTAATGCTTCCTGTAACAGTACCTACATTAACACCATCAATATATAAGACATATGCAGTACCATCAAAAGTTACAGCAACATGATACCAACGAGAGGTGTCAATAGCATATTGAGACGCAATGGTACCATTGCCTCCAGAACTATACCAACTATATTTTACGATACCATTTTCAATATACAAGGCATAACCGCTTGAGTTATCTGATGCATTTTTCTTAGAAAAAATAGTATGATTTCCTGTTGTAGTTATTGGTTTTACCCAATTCTCAATACTAAATGCAGAATTTAATGCATAATTATCTTTTAAGGTTACAAAATCATCAGCTCCATCGAAATTTATATCGGAACAATTATTGATTGTAATTCTTACAGTATCTGAACAGTTATTTTGCAATGTCCAAGTGAGGTCATAAACCCCTGGAGGAGCAGTAAACGATGCTCTTGGATCACCATCACCTGAAAACGTAGGTGTAAATGTAGAACAACTTTGAGATACTATTGCATAAGACCAAGTCCCTGTCATTCCAGTACCTGGATAGTTTGTAGGATATGTATCATCTGCAGTATTGCCTGGGGTACCATTATCATCAACTGGTGGAGCTGTAAACAGAGGTGTTCCAGGGTTTCCTGGCTGGTCTGGCATTACATTATTCCAAAACGCTAAATTCTCATTAGCTGTTATAGTATTGTCATAAGCTCTTAAATCTATAGTAGACTGACCACACTCAGCAGAGGTTGGTGAAAAATCTATACCTGCATAGGCAAGGCTAGCATCAATCGTCACAAACTCTGTTCCGTCATCTGTATTTAATCGACATCCATTTACAAGAGAAGTCACACCATAAATTTGAGTACCTGGCGTTACAGGAATCACACTTACAGTAGATCCAGTAGCAACGACATTTCCATTCTCATCAGTCCATTCTAATTCTTCATCAATTGGAGCATAAGGAACGCGTATCCCATCTAAAGCCCATGAACTTCTTACATTACGAGTAATACTTCCACAAGGCTGGGTTCCACTTTGATCTATAAATGTATCTGAGCATTGGCCTCCAGCAACACCAAAAAATGAAAATCGAACTCTTAATGTTCCTTCATCTAAGTATGGTGTTAAATCAACAGATATAAATTCATACCCATCTTGTTCTGGGTCATAACTGTTACAATTATTTGGATTTCCACTAGGTCTGACTATCGTCATACCTGTATCACTTTGTCCACTATCAGAAAATAATAGTTCGGTATAAGTTACACCACCATCTAGAGATAATTCTATAGCTAAACTTGCTCCAGCACATAAGTAATAGGCTTGATAAAACTCAAATCTAGCATCAGCAGCATCCATCCCTATGGTACTAAATACTGGTGTTTCTAATACAGAATCAACAGCGCCATAAACAGCAGCAAATTTTGAGCCTTCTTGTGGGTAATGTCTAATGCCTGCTAATTCTTTTGTTTGAGCCACCTCTTTCCACGTACCTTGAGCTGTATTATTACCAGAAGCAGGTATATCATTTGCAACCCCGTCTACAATCCAACCTTCTGGTTGAGCAGAATTAAAGAGTCCAGTATCACCAAATTGTTCACTATATTCAAAAAAGCTTTCAGCTTCAATTGTATATTCTGGAGGAAAACATCCATTATTACTGCTTACGCCTACAATAGTTGGAGGTTCATCAGGTGGAATAATTTGCAACATCGCTACTGCTGAATAAGCGATACAATTTCCAGACTGAATAACCGCTCTTACTAAAGTAGTTTCAGTAACATTCGCAATACTATGTTGTGTTGGGTTTCCTGCATTAATACCGTCATCAACCCAATCCCAAAATGCCGTTGTGGCATTATAGGTTGCAATTTCCCATCTTAAAATATTAGGGATCAAACTTGGATCTATTGTTAAATCAAAAATTGCACCTTGAACCGCTGGTGTTGGAGGGTCTGTCGTTAAATCATAAGGACAAAACGTAACCTCAATAAGGTCATCAGCAGGTTCTGGATTCACCACATCAATATAACCTTCGACAATTCCTGCAGCAATTGTTGGTGCCTCTATAACTACGGTAATACTACATGTATTTGTATTTCCATTGACATCGGTTATTGTTAATTGAACCGTATTTGTACCAATATCATCACAACCAAACGTCGTTTGTGCTAACACTAAAGTATCAATACCACAGGCATCTGAACCTGCATAAGCTGCACTAATTTGAGCTGGTGTAACTGTAACTTCTCCTGATACTGCATCTATTACTAATGGCCCAATTGAACCACAAACCGTATTATTAGCAATAGGATCAATATTATCTTCAACAGTAACTGTTGATGTGCATGTCGCTGTATTTCCATTAATATCCGTAACTGTTAGGGTTACTGTATTTGGTCCAACATCTGCACACGTAAAACTACTTGGATTAATTGAAATAGATTGAATTCCACAATTATCACTTGAACCGTTGTCAATATCAATAGCATTAATATTTGCATTACCCGACCCATCCAACTGAACTGTTAAATTTTGACAAACTGCAATTGGGTCAGTAACATCATCGATAATTACATCCTGTGTCTGTGTTGATGTGTTGCCATTACCATCATCATAAGTCCATGTGACTGTTGTCGTTGTACCTTCTCCTGAAATTGGAAGGGTTGCATTATTAGTCACTGTAACTGTTCCTCCACAGTTATCCGTTGCAGTTGGTGCTGTTAAACTAGTAACCTCACATTCTGCTGTGATATTTGGCAGGTTCGCTACATCTGGAACTGGTGCTGTAACATCATCAATGATCACATCCTGTGTCTGTGTTGATGTGTTGCCATTACCATCATCATAGGTCCATGTAACTGTTGTGGTTGTACCTTCTCCTGAAATTGGAAGGGTTGCATCATGGCTAACCGTTACTGTTCCGCCACAGTTATCTGTTGCGCTTGGTGCTGTTAAACTGGTTACCTCACATTCTGCTGTAATATCTGATAGGTTTGCCACATCTGGAACTGGTGCTGTAACATCATCGATAATTACATCCTGTGTCTGTGTTGATGTATTTCCATTACCATCATCATAAGTCCATGTGACTGTTGTGGTTGTACCTTCTCCTGAAATTGGAAGCGTTGCATCATGGCTAACCGTGACTGTACCACCACAATTATCCGTTGCACTTGGTGCTGTTAAACTAGTAACCTCACATTCTGCTGTGATATCTGATAGGTTCGCTACATCTGGAACTGGTGCTGTAACATCATCAATGATCACATCCTGTGTTTGTGTTGATGTATTTCCATTACCATCATCATAAGTCCATGTAACTGTTGTGGTTGTACCTTCTCCTGAAATTGGAAGGGTTGCATCATGGCTAACCGTGACTGTACCACCACAATTATCCGTTGCACTTGGTGCTGTTAAACTAGTAACCTCACACTCTGCTGTGATATCTGATAGGTTTGCGACATCTGGAACTGGTGCTGTAACATCATCAATGATCACATCCTGTGTTTGTGTGGATGTATTTCCATTACCATCATCATAGGTCCATGTAACTGTTGTGGTTGTACCTTCTCCTGAAATTGGAAGGGTTGCATCATGGCTAACCGTTACTGTTCCGCCACAGTTATCCGTTGCAGTTGGAGCTGTTAAACTTGTCACCTCACACTCTGCTGTGATATCTGATAAGTTTGCCACATCTGGAACTGGTGCTGTAACATCATCAATGATCACATCCTGTGTCTGTGTTGATGTGTTGCCATTACCATCATCATAAGTCCATGTCACTGTTGTGGTTGTACCTTCTCCTGAAATTGGAAGCGTTGCATCATGGCTAACCGTTACTGTTCCGCCACAATTATCTGTTGCACTTGGTGCTGTTAAACTAGTCACCTCACACTCTGCTGTGATATCTGATAAGTTTGCCACATCTGGAACTGGTGCTGTAACATCATCAATGATCACATCCTGTGTCTGTGTTGATGTGTTGCCATTACCATCATCATAAGTCCATGTAACTGTTGTGGTTGTACCTTCTCCTGAAATTGGAAGGGTTGCATCATGGCTAACCGTGACTGTTCCGCCACAATTATCGGTTGCACTTGGAGCTGTTAAACTTGTTACCTCACACTCTGCTGTGATATCTGATAGGTTCGCTACATCTGGAACTGGTGCTGTAACATCATCAATGATCACATCCTGTGTCTGTGTTGATGTGTTGCCATTACCATCATCATAAGTCCATGTAACTGTTGTGGTTGTACCTTCTCCTGAAATTGGAAGGGTTGCATCATGGCTAACCGTGACTGTTCCGCCACAATTATCCGTTGCAGTTGGAGCTGTTAAACTAGTCACCTCACACTCTGCTGTGATATCTGATAGGTTTGCCACATCTGGAACTGGTGCTGTAACATCATCAATGATCACATCCTGTGTCTGTGTTGATGTGTTGCCATTACCATCATCATAAGTCCATGTAACTGTTGTGGTTGTACCTTCTCCTGAAATTGGAAGCGTTGCATCATGGCTAACCGTGACTGTTCCGCCACAATTATCGGTTGCAGTTGGAGCTGTTAAACTTGTCACCTCACACTCTGCTGTGATATCTGATAAGTTTGCGACATCTGGAACTGGTGCTGTAACATCATCAATGATCACATCCTGTGTCTGTGTTGATGTATTTCCATTACCATCATCATAAGTCCATGTAACTGTTGTGGTTGTACCTTCTCCTGAAATTGGAAGCGTTGCATCATGGCTAACCGTGACTGTTCCGCCACAATTATCGGTTGCACTTGGAGCTGTTAAACTTGTTACCTCACACTCTGCTGTGATATCTGATAGGTTTGCGACATCTGGAACTGGTGCTGTAACATCATCAATGATCACATCCTGTGTCTGTGTTGATGTATTGCCATTACCATCATCATAAGTCCATGTAACTGTTGTGGTTGTACCTTCTCCTGAAATTGGAAGCGTTGCATCATGGCTAACCGTGACTGTACCACCACAATTATCGGTTGCACTTGGAGCTGTTAAACTTGTTACCTCACACTCTGCTGTGATATCTGATAGGTTTGCGACATCTGGAACTGGTGCTGTAACATCATCAATGATCACATCCTGTGTTTGTGTGGATGTATTTCCATTACCATCATCATAGGTCCATGTAACTGTTGTGGTTGTACCTTCTCCTGAAATTGGAAGCGTTGCATCATGGCTAACCGTGACTGTTCCGCCACAATTATCCGTTGCACTTGGAGCTGTTAAACTAGTAACCTCACACTCTGCTGTGATATCTGATAGGTTTGCGACATCTGGAACTGGTGCTGTAACATCATCAATGATCACATCCTGTGTTTGTGTTGATGTGTTGCCATTACCATCATCATAAGTCCATGTAACTGTTGTGGTTGTACCTTCTCCTGAAATTGGAAGCGTTGCATCATGGCTAACCGTGACTGTTCCGCCACAATTATCGGTTGCAGTTGGAGCTGTTAAACTTGTCACCTCACACTCTGCTGTGATATCTGATAGGTTTGCGACATCTGGAACTGGTGCTGTAACATCATCAATGATCACATCCTGTGTTTGTGTTGATGTGTTGCCATTACCATCATCATAGGTCCATGTAACTGTTGTGGTTGTACCTTCTCCTGAAATTGGAAGGGTTGCATCATGGCTAACCGTGACTGTTCCGCCACAATTATCGGTTGCAGTTGGAGCTGTTAAACTTGTTACCTCACACTCTGCTGTGATATCTGATAGGTTTGCGACATCTGGAACTGGTGCTGTAACATCATCAATGATCACATCCTGTGTCTGTGTTGATGTATTTCCATTACCATCATCATAAGTCCATGTAACTGTTGTGGTTGTACCTTCTCCTGAAATTGGAAGCGTTGCATCATGGCTAACCGTGACTGTTCCGCCACAATTATCGGTTGCACTTGGAGCTGTTAAACTTGTTACCTCACACTCTGCTGTGATATCTGATAGGTTTGCGACATCTGGAACTGGTGCTGTAACATCATCGATAATTACATCCTGTGTCTGTGTTGATGTATTTCCATTACCATCATCATAAGTCCATGTGACTGTTGTGGTTGTACCTTCTCCTGAAATTGGAAGCGTTGCATCATGGCTAACCGTGACTGTACC
The DNA here is from genome assembly GCF_055686305.1 of Psychroserpens citreus. Classification (NCBI taxonomy): domain Bacteria; kingdom Pseudomonadati; phylum Bacteroidota; class Flavobacteriia; order Flavobacteriales; family Flavobacteriaceae; genus Psychroserpens; species Psychroserpens citreus. Next base: position 2,811,851 of record NZ_CM145999.1, on the reverse strand, counting down.
ACCACAATTATCCGTTGCACTTGGTGCTGTTAAACTAGTAACCTCACATTCTGCTGTGATATCTGATAGGTTCGCTACATCTGGAACTGGTGCTGTAACATCATCAATGATCACATCCTGTGTTTGTGTTGATGTATTTCCATTACCATCATCATAGGTCCATGTAACTGTTGTGGTTGTACCTTCTCCTGAAATTGGAAGCGTTGCATCATGGCTAACCGTGACTGTGCCTCCACAGTTATCCGTTGCAGTTGGCGCTGTTAAACTAGTAACCTCACACTCTGCTGTGATATCTGATAGGTTCGCTACATCTGGAACTGGTGCTGTAACATCATCAATAATTACATCCTGTGTTTGTGTTGATGTATTGCCATTACCATCATCATAGGTCCATGTAACTGTTGTGGTTGTACCTTCTCCTGAAATTGGAAGGGTTGCATCATGGCTAACCGTTACTGTTCCGCCACAGTTATCTGTTGCGCTTGGTGCTGTTAAACTAGTAACCTCACATTCTGCTGTGATATCTGATAGGTTCGCTACATCTGGAACTGGTGCTGTATTATCCACAACATTAAAAGTTGCTCGATAATTTGCGCCACCATTATTAGCAAAATGAGTCCCAGATACGCCTCCACCTAAAGTAAGTTCATAATCAGCTGTTGTGTATATTTCAATATAATAAGCTCCTGGAGCTAATCCAGAAACTACATTAATGTTAGCGCCTGCTTGTTCCCATGTCTGATTAATTCCTGCTGTAGGATTACAAATAGCAGTAGCACCATCATTACTTAAAAATGGCAAATTTACGCTTGATGTAAATGCTGGAGGAACATTCGCTGTTAAGTAAATGCGATAGTACAACACACCATCTAGGATGTTTTCTGTACCACATTTATATACTCTATTTTGAGCACCATTTAAAATTAATGATCCATTACAGGTAAAGTTTCCCAAGTTGGCACCTTGAAAATCTGGATTTCCAGTAGTGGCCTGTAAATCGTAATAAGTATTCCCTGAACCGCTATCTAGAATGGCATAGCTTTCAAAAATCCCTGATTGCGCATTAATAGTTACATTTCCGTAGAACAGAAATGCTAAAGCGAATAATATTAGACGTGCTCCTTTCATCGTTAATATTTTTTATAGGTTAAGACATAAATAATCATTCCTTTATTGCAAGGGAAATCATTATTCACGTAAATTTGGTACTAATTTTTGTGCTATTAATCAATGGATAGGGATACTCAAAAATAGGGTAAATCCAACATTATCAACAAATTAATCGGCAAACAGCGAATAAATACTTTTAACGTAAATTTCTTACTCCAAACCGCAATAAATATCTGTTAAAATGCTAATCAGACTTGTTTTAATTTCCAGTGGCCTTTTCTAAACCAAATAATAGCGATAATAGAGATTAATACTTCAGCAAGAACTATAGCTAAGAAGACGCCTATAGGTCCAAAATCAAAACTAATTGCCATAAGATATGCAAACGGCAATTGGAACAGCCAAAAACAAATAAAATTGATAACGGTTGGGGTTATGGTATCTCCTGCGCCATTAAAGGAATTAATGACCACCATACCATAAGCATAAAACACATACCCAGCTGCAATGACTCGCAAACACAGGCTTCCGTTATCGACTACATTGGGTTCTTGTGTAAACCAAGAAATAATTTCGGGTGCAAAAACAAGATATACAATGGAGACTAAGCCCATAAAATAAGCACAGTATTTTCCGGTTTTCCATACAGATTGCTCGGCACGTTTTGGCTGTTTAGCGCCTAGGTTTTGACCCACTAATGTTGCCGCGGCATTGCTCATTCCCCACGCTGGCATAAAAGTAAACATCATCACACGAATGGCAATGGTATATCCAGCAAGGACTTCACTTCCAAATTCGCTCATAATACGCATTAAAATCACCCATGACGAGGTACCAATCAAGAATTGCCCAATACCTCCTAAAGAGACTTTAATCAGATTGAGCATAACACCAATTCTGAGGACGATATCTTTAAAACCAACTTTAATTTTACTCCAGCCATAGAACAATACTATAAGTTGAAAGACAACAGCCGAGCCTCTTCCAATGGTTGTGGCAATAGCTGCACCTTCTACGCCATAGGCAGGAATTGGTCCGAAACCAAAAATAAACATCGGATCTAGGATTATATTGAGTCCGTTAGAGACGATAAGTGTCCACATCGCTATAGATGCATCACCAGCACCGCGAAAAATGGCATTGATTAAAAACAGGAGCATGATGGTTACATTTCCGCCGAGAAGCACTTGAGTATATCCGTAACCTTCAGCAATGAGGTCAGGTTCACCTCCCATGAGTGCTAAAATTTCTTTTGGAAACAGGATACCAATTACACTGATAAATATGGATACAATGATACCTAAGAGTATCACCTGAACTGCTGCCTGAGAGGCGCCTTTATGATCTTTTTCACCAACGCGACGCGCTACAATTGCAGTAGCTGCCATGCTTAGTCCTATGGCTACAGCATACACTAATGTGACGACAGATTCTGTAAGTCCGATAGTAGCCACTGCATTCACACTCACTTGCGATACATAGAAGATATCGACAACAGCGAAAATGGATTCCATGAGCATTTCTAAGATCATTGGTATTGACAGCATAAAAACGGCCTTCCGAATGCTTCCTTTGGTGAACTCTTGCTCTTTACCTGAAACAGCCTGTTTGAGGTAGTAAAAAAAAGTTGAAATTGATCTATTTGATTTTGACATGATTGTTATTATAAAATATAGGTATAACCATAAGCGAAATGCTAATGGTTCGTTTTGAAAATCACGTGTTATTGTGATGTATCGCGAAGTTTGGGCTTATACAATCATGATATAAAGGTGCGGATTTATTTTTAGATTTCAAAATGACTAATGGTTAATCACTTTTCATTGCTATAAAAACAACAAGTTTTGACCAGTTCGTCGAACTTAACGACCAATCAACTAGAGTTCATGGATTTATGAGCAGAAAGTATTGACTCTCAAGTATTAAATACATATATTCGTGATGCTAATTAATTCAACATGTTTAAAGCCGCCTTATTTGATATGGACGGAGTCATTGTCGATTCTGAACCATTACATCATAAAGCCTACTACCAAATGTTTGCCGATATTAATATCGATGTCTCCGACGACCTATACGCCTCATTTACGGGTCAGTCAACTTTAGAGATTTGTAAACAACTCATTCGTCAATTTAAGTTGCCTTTAGGTCCGCAAACTTTAGTCGACATTAAGCGTCATCATTTCAAACAGTTGTTTGATACCGATACGTCTTTACACTTATTAGATGGCGTTTTAGATTTAATTAAAGACTATCATAGTCATGGTATGGCTTTGGTTCTTGCCTCTTCGGCTTCGATGCCTAATATCAATCGTATTTTTGAACGTTTTGATTTAGACCAGTATTTTGTTGCGAAGATTTCGGGAGCCGATTTAAAACGATCCAAGCCTCATCCAGAAATTTTTATAAAAGCCGCTGAACTTTCAGGTCACAATCCAAAAGACTGTTTTGTGATAGAAGATTCAACCAATGGCATTGCTGCTGCAAAAGCTGCTGGTATTTATTGCATAGGATATGACAGTTTACATAGCGAAGACCAAGATTATACAAAGGCCGATATGGTAGTGTCAGAGTTCTCATCAATTCGTTATACGGCACTTGAAACCAAATTAACAGCTGTGTAATCAGAAAAATTTCTTATCTTTAAGTACTTCCAACTGAGTTTTACTCTATTTGGATTAGTTAAGATTGTTGACACCATCTGTTTTATGTTTTGTTGAGAACACATAAAACCTCTCCCTATTTAATTATTATAGCATCCTACCCATTATTGGGTATGATTTGATATGTAAAGCTATTAGTATTTAAAGCCAATATATTAACTAAACCAACTTATTATGAAACGCTCATCGCTACTAATTTTAGTGTTTTTAATTTCATCAACACTGCTCTATTCACAAGACACAACATCTTCAACAATTCTCGGCACAAAGTATAGCTTAAGTTATGATGCTGCTAAGGAATTATTTGAAATCTGTCAAGTCAAAGATAAAAGCTCTAAATGCTATAAAGAGTCCATCGCAAAAACTAGTGAATTTGAATTTGTAAATGCACTTAGTTCGAATTTAAAAACTCAAGTGAACAAGTTCACGTTTAACATCCTAGGACAAGACAAAACGCTTCAAGATTTTAAGACTATCGATTATACAAAAGTCACGGTATACATTGATAGCTTAAATCTTGCTACTATAGGTAAAGAAATTCCTGTAAAATTTAAGGATGAACCAGAGGGTTTTCCTGAGTTTAAAATTAAAAAAGCTAATGACTCCATCTATGAATTGAGTCAGAAAGAACTATTAAAATCCTCCATTACAATAAAGTTCAATGATGTGGTTACTACCAAGTCTGATGAATTTAAAACTGAATTACAAAAAGAATTGGTCAAGATTAAAGATGGCATCGCCAAGCATTTTGTTCCAAAAATAAAAAAACAGTTTGACGATTTATTAGAAGAACTCTATACCGAATCTATTTCAAAAAATGAAAGCTACTCTTTTTTAACCTCACAGAAACTTAAGGACACAGATTCTACGTCTGCGTCGTTTAATTTTTTACTTCTCATCAATGACCAAATTCATTTAAAAGTTTACAAATCAACAGAAACTAAAGACGACGCTTCTAAATATGGTGCATTCGATATCTCAACTTCAGAAAATGAGTTTGTAAATGGTATGATTACACAACACAATGCCTTTGAAGATACAGCCCTCAACCGACAAACGCTTGGTAAAGTCTATCACATGATTACCACCAAAAAAGAAAGCAAAATTGTAGCCGATACAAAACAACAATTTGATAATGATTTGCAAAGTGAAATCGACAAGCAAGTGAATGCTAAAACTACTTACAGTGGAAAAATGGCACTCAATAGAAAAGTTCCATTATATCACAGAAAAATCAAATACGAAAAAGTAGTTGACTCTAATGGAAATGAGACAGGCGATTCCACTATAGTTTATACGAGAAATTGGTATTTGAAAAAGACACCTAAATACACACTAAAACCTGTAAAGAAATCTGAGCTTGAGTTAATAGTCGATTCGGTCAACGTTCATTTTTTCAATAATCGTGCGGACAACATCAGCATTGTAGGCCGTTTAAGTAAAGATTCAAATACCAAAACTAGAGTATTAACCAATAGACTATACAGTTTGCCATTACGAGAATTGAATAACCGTTCCCAAACCAATTCTTTTTTCCATGAAGACGGAACAGAATACACCTACTATTATGATGACGTATTAGATTATTTACCTTATAATAAATACAATTATGCCATAAAAAATGGCGAAATTAAAGTTAAAGCAGACCAGCCTACTAAAGTGAAAGAACGTAAAATTGGAGATTATTTTACAGGTATTTTCTTTTCAGATTTTCTAGGGCTAAACACTAATAACAGCAATAGTTTAATTGTTGCAGAAGGTCGGATTAGAATTCCATTTAATTTAAGAAATATTAAACGAGTTACTTGGTTTGATAATGTCACAGCCTATGCTTCAGTCAATCTTTTTAGTGGTTTTGAAAATAGTTCACGTAAGGTCACTTTAGACGATTCTTCAGATCCAGATGATACCTCAGACACTAATGCTGCCTTGTTCACCACCAATAATTTCAACCTTTTAAACAATAATAATATTGACGCAGGAATTCATATCACACCTTACACTTTTGAATGGAAAGGCGCTTCAACATTTGTGCATCTCAGATACGGTTTGCGCTTTTTAAGAACTGGTATTGAATATAACTTAAGAACACAGGATAGTACTGGAACTACCAGTAATGAATTGAAAGGCTTTCAAGTATTTTCTATCGGACAAGAAGCTGATATTAATTTTGAAATCAGACCGCAATCTAGTGTTGGCGCCGATTTATCCATTGGCTTAAACTGGTTTCGAGCTAACGGAACTAATAAAAATGACATCGATTTCTCTACAACCAACAACGCGCCAAATCTTAAAGCCGTCGCAAACATCTACTCCTTAACTAATTCTGATGAAAGCAATGCTGGTGTGTATTTTAGAATAGGCGGTCATTATAATTTAGGTAATTACAAGGTGTTTCCTCAGTTGATGGTTGGCTATGCTACCAACCTCAGTTCATTTGTAAATAAAGTTAAAAAAGAAAAAAAGTAAGCTTATGAATCATAGAACTTTTATCACTACTCTAGTGATGTTATGTATTTCAGCAATATTATTTAGCCAAAACGACACCTTAGTGCGTATTAGCAAGCAAGACTTTAAGACTTTAGAACATAAAAAAACCATCTACGATATCCTTCAGAAATCGTGGGTTGCTAATGAGTCGGTGTCCTACTTAGCGCCTCTACCTTATGTAAATTCGGTTGGAGACAGACGCATTCCGCTGCGAGAAGGTGAAAGTCGGAGTAGTAATTTTTATCTCATAGAAGCCAATATCAATTTGAGTTTTCCTTTATTCTTCGGAAAAAAAACGGGAGGACAAAATAGCAAGCGTAGCCGCATCACTTTTGATTATAATGGTACTTTCAGAATGACTCTAGATGAATCTAAACCCTTAACACCTGGGAGCAATAAAGTAGGGTTTTCGTGGTATTTCAACTTATATAACAACTATACAGGTTGGGCTTATGGAAGCGAGCAGACCCCAAGTAATCAGATGATTGATTCTAAACCAAATGATTTGAAATTTGTAAACCTGCTATTGCGAGCGCATCACTATAGTAACGGACAAGCCACAGGCTTCTATTATACACCAGACGACACCAATCCGTCGGAGTTTAGAAACTCCTATCTCGATGGTGACTTTTCAACCAACTACCTCATACTCCAATTGACCTATGGAAAATTTAATAAAGGGATTAGCTCCTTACATCAAACCAGTTTGGGGTATCGTTATGATTTTGGTGACGATACGAGTGTTCTTGCTTACTCCAAAGAACAAGACGGCACTTATGGCAGACATCGACTTTTAGGACTCTATGATTTTAGAACCAAGAAATTTAGTGAAGGCTACGAATTACACTTCAGGTCGGAATTGGGTTATATTTTAGATGATTTAGATGTGTTTAGAGCCAACCTTACCAACGACACCAAAAAATACCGTTTTAGTGGGAGAGCCTTATTAGAAATTGCTCCTCAAAACCATCGTGCTATTGGCTACTTTATATCAGCATATTATGGTAGAGACTACTTAAACATTAGATATGATGATATCATCTATAGCATCCAAGGTGGGATTACCTTAAGTTTAGATAAATTTATATTTAATTAAGGTAAATCATGACCGACACGTATCATCAAAAGGCTTTAAACTTAGGGCTAGATTTTTTGATTAGCTCATGTCAATTTCATTTATTAAAAATGTATTCGTGAATCTCGTACCTCGATTTCTTTTTTATCAATGAAAAAAGTACTGAGATCATGGCTTTACATCCAAAAATCAATGTGATTTAGTACTTTTACGCTAACAACAGAGAACACCAACAAACCTATGCCCAAAACCAATACCCTAACCAAAGACATCCAAAACCTAATCCACGCCATATTAAAAGCCTTAGGTTACGACGTCAAACGCAAACGTACGTGGCACCAGCATGTGGTGCCTTACGATAACGGTTGGGCAGTACGACGTGAAGGCAACAAACGTATCACCTCCAAACACCGTAAACAAAGTACTGCGATAAATAAGGCAAAAGTATTGGCGAAGCGCTACAAAGCCGATGTGATTATACATCGAGAAAGCGGAGGTATTCGGGATCGGGTGAGTTATAGGGATTAACGATATCTTGATAAGAGATATTATTTAGTTAATAAGGACAAATGCTGCCCAATAATATGGATTTGGATATTTTGCTTTAATCTTATTCTGTGTTCTAAAATAGGCATCTTGAATAGATTTTTTTTGCTCAATTAAGTTATTATAAAATTCAACCATATATTCTTGAGTAACATTATCGTCAACCTTCCAAAGTGACACTAATAGTTTTTGCGCTCCTGCCATTTTCAAACCTCTTTGTAAGCCAAATACACCTTCGTTACTTTGAGATTCACCTAATCCAGTTTCGCAAGCAGACATTACTGCAAGCTTCACATTTCTTAAATCTAATGTCGATATTTCGTTAGCAGTTAATATACCATCTTCTCTATTCTTAGTGATTTTATTACCATATTTCCAAAAGTAATTGGCTTCAGCTAAAGCTAAGCCAGATCTATTCATCGGATTACTCTGTTGATTTAAAAACCCAGAACCAATTAAATCAGTTGCGAAAAATTCATCAGCTATGGGTTCTAAATAAAACGCATGCGTGCCAATATGAATAATATCAGGTTTTTCATTACTAGCAATAATTAGATTCTCTTCTGAAGCCTTTTTTTGTATAAAAGTGGTATAATGAATCGCATTTTGTTCCAATATCCTTTCTATTTGTTCAATTTCTTTTTTTGTACCAGGTAATTTTTTAAAATCTGAACCTCTATTATATCGAATAGCTGCATCATCACCTCTTATTTCAGAAGGTTTCTGCGTAGAATTATATTCAATATCACCAAACAGTGCAGCTTTATCAAACTTCGCAACGCTATTAAAATTGACAATATCTTTTGTACTTCCTAGTTGAATTAATTTTTGCGGCGTACGAAGTTCTGTGTTAGAAAAAGGCGTAACAAGTGCCGAAAACGAAAAATTATGCAAGATTCCAGATGGTGAAAAATATATGGTTTGCGCTTTATTTATATATGTTTCAAGTGGCCGCCATATGAGATTATACATAGTTGTATTATTTGCTTCATATAATTCTGTGATTGCAGATTTCGTAGTCCCCGTTTTTGAAACTATTGGATTAACAATATCAGTAAGTTCTCTTTCGGAACATAGGCTTATAAATAATGGAAACTGTGCCTCTTTCAGTAAAATAAATGCACCATACATCACATCATCTTGATTTTGTAAATACCTATATGGTTTAAAGCTTACAAACTCAATCGCAGCTTCTCCAAGTTTAAGGTTCTTTTGAACATCGGTCCACTCAATTTTAGAATTTTCAAACAACTGTACTATTTGCTTCTTTCCTCTAATAATAATTTCTTTTTCAAAAGCACGTGAATGATCTATTAATGAATCTCTGTTTACAACATCAATTTCCTTTAATTGATTATTAACGTCAGTTAATTTAGTATTTATGGCTTTCAACTCTGGAATATCATTAATAGACGCATTATTTCTGATGGTCTCTGAAGTATTTAACAATAGTTCTTTAGACAATAAGGCATAATCATATCCAAAACCAATTAAATCATCAGCATTCGATTTATTTTGAGATAGATAATAAAACAAGGTATTGGGTCCATGAACATTTTGAGAGTTTACATTTGCTCTTTTATATTCATTAACATTAAGTAAGGATTCAAAAAATGGCGTTCTAAACTTTTTAGCAAAGGATCGCATATTTTTTTCAGACTTTACCATTTTGTTCCAGTTAGCATATAATATACCCATATCGGCATACAAAGTAATAAGAATATAATTAGATTGGTTTACAAATTCTGTATCAGACTGGTAGCCTTCTAAAGCGATAAGAAATTCATTTTCTGCTTTATCAAATATATTTAAAGCCAAATATGTTTTTCCCAGTTGATGATGTGCATAACTATTAGCATAATCATAACCATAGTCTTCTTCATTAGGCTCTAGATAATCAAGATACTTTTTTTGCCAAAGTAAAGCTTTATCAAATGCTCCCATTTCATAATAAATTTGCCCTATAAAACTATAGCTTGACATCATATTTTCATCGATGTCGTCAAGAATATCTGTATCTTCATAATATTCTAAAGCCTTTTTAAAATTTCGCTGCTGAAAATATAATGTAGCGTAATAAACTTTTGAACTATTAAGTACTTCTGAAAGTATCTTTTCTGAAGGCTGTTTATTATAGAATTCCATTGCCTTATCAATGCTAACCAAAGCTTTTTCAAAATCATTTAACTGACTATGAACTGAATATAGGTTTAAATAAATATAGTAATTGAGTTCACAATAGGATGCCCAATCCTTAGCTTTTAAGTTAGATTGTTCAGCTTCAATTATTAATGCTTTAAGCGCAGCTTTATATTGATTATACATTTCGCTTGTTAGCAATATTGAAAGTTCTCCAAGCTTATTCATGAAGTACAAATAATCTTTACTGTTGGTAACTTGACTAACCTTTTCTTTAGACTCAGTTAATAGCTTTTGGTAACGTCCTTCATTCAATTCTATATCAAAAATATTCTGTTTAATACTAGCTATATTTTTCTCAAAGCGTTCTTTTAAGTTTATTTTATCACTCCTTTTAAGAATTGAATCTGACTGAATAAGAATCGATAATGCTTCTAGGTTAGACTTAGCTTCTATTAAAGCGTCTCTTTCTGGAATTACGCTATATCTCCTTGGGTTAAAGTAATCTGCTTTATGTTTATAATATTGCTTCGTAAATGACTCAAGATACTTTTGTTTTATGAGCGTATTTTCAAAATTATAAAGTAGAAGTTCATCAATTAAGCGTTTGTAGTCTTGTGCTGCTTTTAGATATCGTGGTTTATTTTCAGGATCTATTTCAAAAGACATTACAGAATTATCAATTGAAGACGCCATATTAGTAAAATAAAAGTCCAACTTATCTACATTACCTTTCATCATTGGCTTAATCCTATTGGCCTCGATATGAAGCATTTCAGAATAACCTTTATAATCAGCTTTACTAAGATATGTCATTCCTTCTTGAAGAACCACCAATTCATATTGACTAAAAATTTTGGGATTTTTAAGATTGTATTCATTGATAATGGAATATTTAAAAAATTTAAGGAGTGTCAAGGATTTATCATAGCGTTCTGCTTCTATATATATACCATTTTCGCTCAAAACAAGCATACTATAATACGAAAACACATCTATATTAAACATGTCATAAGAGTTCAAAATATGCTCCCTAATGCCTTTTACTAACTGAATTCCCTTATCAAATTGCTTCGTCCTTTTATAGATATCGGCTTCAATTATACTGATACTACAAAATGTCTCAAATGTATCTAACGAATTAGGTTGTTTTGACGCTTCAACTTTAGACTTCACCTTGTTCACATAAACCATGGCCTCGTCATATTTTTCATCATAACAAAGTGACCTTGCCTTTCTACTATCTTCATAAGTATCAAAAAACAATGTACTAGATTGGGCTTTCATTTCCAATGAAAACAGAACACATAGTATTAAAAGAGAATATCTTATCATGAGTTTATCCTTGCAATAAATTTAGTATTTTTATAAACACGATTTGTAACTAATGCGTAAACTCTTCTTAATTTTTAGTTTTATTTTCTGTATTCATAGTTTCTCTCAAGAAGCCTTTCTCGTGTTACAAGTTGAAGGTTCTATCACATACGATAGTATTACTAAACCCATACAAGTAGGTGATGAATTTTTCGGCAATCCAAAATTTAAGTTCGCAACAGATAAGGCTAAAGCCGTTATTTTAAGTAATCTAAAAGGTCGCGTGGTCCTTTTTCCGAATAAACCAGAACAGGAAACAACTTCGGCACTTGTCTATTATTTAAAGAATAACATTTTACCAGTAAAAGAATATACGGCCACACGTGGCGATAACTCTGATGCGATACAACTCATTTTCAAAAACAATGCGCTGTATCACACTAAGACAATTAAGGTTTATAAGCGTCCTAAGGACCAGAATTCTTATTATTTCTTGTCCTATAAAAGAAACGCTATTGAGTTTATTTCAAAACTAGACATGAGTTCTAATGGGTTTATTGAAATTAGCAAGGCAACATTTGAAACACCACCTGATTCAACTAGTATACATGTGCCAGAACATATGAAATTGCATTACTATAATGCAGAAACGACCGAGACAATACACTTAAAAAATTTAAAGTTTGATTTAATTCAGTTAGAGTCTATTGAAAGCGAACTGAAACTCTATCAACAGTGGCTCGTTCAACAAGGCGTAAAGCGAAAAAAGCATGAGGCACTATTAACAGACTATATTCAAGATACTTATACTTCAGATTTAAACTTAAACGACTTTACCATTGACTAATATCTTATCAAAAGAGAACCGATGGTTTATAGTAGGTAATTCTGTTTTTGCACTACTTCTATTCTTCTTGGTACAGAAAATTTATTTACTCCCAGCACATGATAGTAAAGCATTTTTTTTAGGTCCGATAATTAAAAATACGCTATTTAGTGATGCTATGACAACACCTTCGCATGATGTTTTATTAGTGAATACACATTATGATAATGCCCTTACCAAAAATTATGATCAGTATACTACTGAAAAAGGCAATCTGGTTATTGTAGATCGCGAAAAATTAATCAAACTCTTCACAAAACTGAAAGCCAGTAATTCTTACAACTATATCATTTGTGATATCGTGTTTGAAGACAGTACAGCCTATGACGACGATCTTGCTAAGATTTTAAAAACAACCGAACGAATTGTTATCCCTAGAAAGAACAGTCTTTCAACCTCGTTAAAACCTTATCGAGACATAAACTCAGGGTTGGTAGATGCTTATACTGCAGGAGGTGTGTTTTATAAATATGAATTGTACAATCGTAGGTTAGATTTCAAATCTATGCCACTTACAATTTATGAAGACCTACATAAAACGACCTATACCGATTATTTCTTTTTTGGTTCACTTGATGGCGCCTTAGTTTTTAATGACTTTGTCCCAGAACATTATATTAACAACTATAATGTATTTGAAACTAGAACTTACCCACTCGTCAATTTAGGAGACCTCATTAAAGCCAATACTACTTTTGATTCTTATGTTCGTGATAAACTGGTGGTCGTCGGAAATTTTAATACCGATACAAAAGGCACGCTTTATGGTGATATTCCTGGGCCATTAATTGTCACCAACACTTATCTCAATTTAGAACATGGCAAGCATAAAATCACAGCAGGCTTAATGGTGTGTTTATTACTTATTTTTGCAGCATTCTCTTTTGTTATTTTATTGCCAAAAACGCATTTTGAAAATGTTGTTTTACAAATCCCAGTCATTGGTGGACTCCTACTAGGGTTTTCGTTTGTCTTTACTATGGGTATATTAGCCTTACTCTTATATGGCATTTTTAATGTAAATCTTAATCTCACCTATATTGCTTTAGTCTTTTATCTCCAAAACTTAATCTACCATCGAAAGGCGTATTGGGAACGTTTTAAAAAGAAATTAAAGTCAAAGACTGAAACACTCTAAACGGTCGTTAATTATATCATAAAAAGTATTCTAATAATTACGTTGTTTTACTTTTCTGTGAGCAAGAAAGTCTCTATATTTAAACTCTCCCTTAAAATTAATTAATTGTTGATTTTAAATCAATCATATTATTGATTTATGTATTTACATATATTAAAATAAGACCGCTAAAATGTCAGAAATTAAAAATCTAATTGAAAAACTTATCGAGTTTAGAAATGCAAGAGATTGGGAACAATTTCACAATTCTAAAGATTTAGCTTTGGCAATAAGTATAGAAGCTGGGGAATTATTAGAATTGTTTTTGTGGAAAGAAAATGAAGATGTAAAAAAAGAAAAACTAGAAGAAGAATTAGCTGATATCATCTCGTTTTGTCTTCTTCTTGCTGAAAAGCATAATATGGACATTACTAAAATAGTCGAAAAGAAAATAAAAGAGAACGATAAAAAATATCCTGTAGAAAAAGCGAAGGGAACTGCAAAAAAGTATAACGAATTATGAGTTTATCATTTGAGTTATCAATTGAGGTTTCTGAACAATATGATTTTAATAAAGAAACTTTAAAAAAAATCCAAGAAAACACTTGGGTGAAAAATAAATGGCCATTAGTATATTTTATACAAAATGAAGTGACTAAAATTGCTTATGTTGGTGAATCTACAAATGCTACAAGTAGAATAAAAAACCATTTAGCTAATCCTAAAAAATCTAATCTTAAAAAAATATCTATAATTGGCTCAGATAAATTTAATAAATCGGCAACCTTAGATATTGAATCAAAGTTAATTCAGTATATTTCATCCGAAGGGACTTATAAATTACAGAACGGAAACTATGGATTGATAAACCATAATTATTATCAGCAAGATTTATATAAAAACTTATTTAGAGTAGTTTGGGATAAATTGTTAGAAAAAAGAATAATAAGTAAATCTCTCGAAGAAATTGAAAATACTGAGTTATTTAAATATTCTCCATATAAGACCCTAAATGAAGACCAGTATAACTCCGTAATACAAATATTAGATGCTTTAGTGATTAATGAATCTAATATGATTTTTGTCAAAGGAAGTGCTGGAACAGGTAAAACCATTTTATCAACATATTTTATCAAACTTTTAAATTCCGAAGAATCAGATTATGACCTTGAAGATTTAAACGAAAATGAGGTTCATGAAATAAATTTAATTAAGGAATTCTCAGATAAATATCCTAACAAAAAAATTGGACTTGTCATAGCTATGACTTCTCTTAGAGAAACCTTAAAAAAGGTTTTTCGAAAAGTACCAGGTTTAAAAGCTTCAATGGTAATTAGCCCATCTGATACATTCAATGAATATTATGATTTATTAATTGTTGACGAAGCTCATAGATTAAGACAATACAAAAATATTTCTTGGCGAGGTACTTTCAAAAAAAACAACCAAAAACTCGGTTTAGATGACAAAGGCAACGAACTCGATTGGATACTAGCAAATAGTAAAAATCAAATATTATTTTATGATTCAAAACAATCCGTAAAACCTTCGGATATTAGTCAAAATTATTTTGATAATTTATTAGCAAATCCCAAAACATCAATCATCGAATTAAAATCTCAAATGCGTGTTGCTGGGGGAAATGACTATATCTCATTTGTTGACAAACTGCTTGAGGTTCAATTAAATAAAAATCATTTTTACAAACCTAACAATTATGATTTGAAAGTCTTTGACTCTTTAAAAGATTTATATGAAGAGTTAACAAGAAAAGAAGAAGTACTTGGCTTATGTAGACTAATAGCAGGTTACTCATGGGAATGGAGGTCTGACCCTAAAAAAAATCCTCATTTAAAAGATGCTATAGATATTGAAATAGATGGGTTAAAATTTCAATGGAATAAAACACATAAAGATTGGATTAATTCCCCAAACTCATTTCAGCAAATAGGATGTATACATACATGTCAAGGCTATGACTTGAATTATACTGGGGTTATTTTTGGTAAAGAAATCAAATATAACAATACAACCAATACAATTGAGATCGATGCAAATAATTATTTTGATAAGTATGGTCGAATCGGTGTTGAAAGTATTGAAGATTTAAAATCATACATTATAAACATATACAAAACTATAATGTATAGAGGGATTAAGGGAACATACATTTACGCTTGTGACAAAAATTTGAGAGAATACTTTAAAAAGCATATTCTTTCTTTTGAAAAAGAGTTGAAATTCAGAATCATTGAAGAGAAAAATGTAATTCCTTATGTAAATTCTGTTCCACTATTAGATTTAAAAGTGGCTGCAGGAGAATTTAGTGATTTACAATTAATTTCTGATTATAAATGGATAGAGTTACCTGAACATATATCTGCTAAAGAAGACTACTTTGTTTGTAAAATTGTTGGAGAATCTATGAACAAAATTATTCCTAATGGTTCATATTGTCTATTTAAAAAAGACCCAGGAGGTACAAGGAATGGAAAAACAGTAATAGTTCAACATCATAAAATTCAAGATAAAGATTATGGCTCTGGTTTTACTATCAAATACTATCAAAGCACAAAAACCGTTGATGAAAAAGGGTGGCATCATAAATCCATTACACTTAGCCCAAAATCAAATAATGAATCTTTTAAAGACATTATTCTTTTAGAAGAAGATCTAGAAGAATTAAAGGTTTTTGGAGTTTTTGTAAGTATAATATAAAATGAATTATTAGAAAATAATAAATCAAAACACAATCTTCTATGAGTACATTTTTAACTGGAAAAGAATTAGAAACCTCAATCAATAAAATAATATGGGAAGCTAAAGATATATTATTATTAGTTTCACCATACATTAAACTCGACAAACATTTCAAAGACCTTTTCAAGGCTCATGAGTACAATGAAAAACTTCATATAATAATTGTATTTGGTAAAAACGAAAAAAGTATAAAAAAGAGTCTGAGTAAAGATGATTTTGACTTTTTAAAAACGTTTCCAAAAGTAAGTATTCTTTATGCACCAAAACTACATGGAAAATATTATGGGAATGAAAAAATGGGAGTAGTTACTTCTGTAAATCTTTATGACTTTTCCTTCACTAATGAAAACATTGAATTTGGAGTGTTTTCAGAACAATCAATTTTGAATCAACTAAATATTACTTCAAATAATGTAGATAATGATGCTTTTAATACTTGTATGGAAATTGCAGAAACAAGTGATGCAGTTTTTATTAAACGCCCAATTTATAAAACAAATAAACTAATTATAAATATTGGAAAAACATACATTAATACCTCAGATATCTTGATAGATAATACAGAATATTTCTATGGCTATAAGAGTAGAAATAAATTAGACCAAAAGAAACTATCAGATTTTCCTGAAGAAATAATTAGTGGGTCTTCTAAAAACAAGATGCCAGAGAGAGTTAACCAAGATTATGATTCAAAAATGGGTTATTGTATTAGAACAGGTGAGAAAATCACTTTTAATCCAAAAAAGCCAATGTCATATAAATCCTTTCAATCTTGGGTGCAGTTTGAAAACTATGATTTTCCTGAGAAATATTGTCATAAATCTGGTAAAGAATCATTTGGAAAGACTTCTATGTCAAATCCTATTTTAAAGAAATAGAATATTGATTAATAATATACAAATTATATATCATAGCTTTAACCATTAACCATTCCCAATTACCCGCAATTGATACACCACTGACGGCTGGTAAGCCGCGCCCAATCCTTGCCATAACACCGATTGGCCTTCCAAAGTTTGTGAATAGTTTTCAATGACGATGCGTTCTATTGATTTTGGAAGATTAGGTGATGTGGTTGCCGTGAGTAATGGATTCTCATCAAACCAGTTCATTGCTGCATCTAACATCTTAATGCCTTCTTCATAAGGTGTTTCAGGATTTGTAGAGATGACTATATAAAGTCGCGTATGCTTTGGAGGTTTAGTCATTGTAGGTTGACGACCAATAGCCACATGCGTTGTATGCTCGTTATCCATATTCACTAGCGATAAGCGTAACGGAATCTTAGAGCCCGTTGACCTCACTCCAGACACGCTAATCATATGGTCTTGAGTTTCAAATTCATTTTTTAACACCTTGTTTAGGGTATCGTTAATAATACGTAAACTGTCTAGTATCATATATATCGTTTAAATTAGAGGCTCCTCACCTATCCCGATCCACTTTATCATAAGCACGAATCGCCAAAATTGCCCAAATCACAACACAAATGGAAACAAACACCGAAAAGTATAATACAATATCGTTAGCGTCCATTACGTATAAGTTTTATAAAGATGACTATTCCAAGAAGTGTAGGTGCCCACAATCCTACAAAAATAGCATGAAGTTGATCTCCACGTAAAAAGAGATATTCTGCAACAACAATAATTAGTACGCATAAGACCAACATAAATATATTTGATAGACCAATTTTTTTAATAAAGTTCATGAGAATTAGTTGATTAACACTTCTAAGTTAGTAAAAATTTTAACTTCGTATTATCATTCTCATGATATTAACGAGTGTTATCTTTGTAAAAACCAATACTTAGTATGACTACAGACAAAAAACCAGATCAAGTTGTATTTAATGATGACACGCAATCTTATGATGCGGCACTTAAACCTTATGCCACTAATGTAGGCGCACCAGCTATTATAGTAACTGATACGTCATCTTGGAAAGATCGTAACGTCTTAAAAGCTAATAAGCAACTCAAAGCCAAATACTTAGAACTTAAAGCCGAATACGATAAAATGATTAAAGAACTAGAATACAATAATCTGGTCTATAACGCACGTTATAATTTTGAGCCTATTGTTGGTGAGACTTATCACCTCTATCGCGATAAAAATGACGAAGCATTTTTGTCTATTCTAGAGCCAAATAGCTGTAGTTTTGATCATATTGGGAGTTTTCAACTCAATAGTGAATTACTTTGGAAAAAGGTTGAATTGTAAATAACCTTCCTTCATTTTTTTCTTGATAAAAAAACAAAGCAAAAAAATCAAAACCGTTTATTAGGAAATTACTGCGTACCACTCGCCTTTTCTTTAAGTCCAATGGTGATTTCCAAAACAACAACTATAAAACTCCTAGAACAAGCCTATTTATAACATGTTGAGGCTCGTTATTTCTGAAAACGGTTGAGTATAAATTCAAAATAGTTCATCCCATTTGATAATTAGAAAGCCCAGAATCTTAATCGCCCTAAGTTTAAATATTGTGAACCTACCGACGATGTAAAGCGTTTAAAACAAAAAGCTGTTTGAGATTTTGCCCTAGCAAAATTGAGTTCTTTTTGTTTAGCTTTCGAGGAACAGATAGGTAATATTTAAAATTCGGGCTAGACTTTTTTGTTTAGCTCATGTCAATTTCATTTATTAAAAATGTATTCGTGAATCTCGTACCTCGATTTCTTTTTTTGGCAATGAAGAAAAGAAAAACTACTTTTTCTTCAACAAGGCATTCTGCTCTTCCATTAAATCGGTAAGCTTAGCTAACAACTCAATATCTTTTGGTGTGGCCACAACCTCATTTTTAGGGTCTTGAGCTTTACTACGTAAACGGTTCATAGCTTTTACCACAATAAAAACGGTGAGCCCAACAATAAGAAAGTCTAAAGTGGTTTCAAACAATACACCATATTCTATAGCAACTTCTTGAACAGTAACCTCGCCTTGCGCATTAACTACAGCATCACGTAACACCCATTTTTTATCTTGGAAATGGAGCCCGTTAGTCATTAAAGATAATGGCGGCATAAACACTTTTTTGACCAGTACATCTATCACTTTATTAAAGGCAGCTCCAATGATGATACCAATAGCCATATCCATCATATTGCCTTTTATAGCAAACTCTTTGAATTCTTTTAGAAACTTCATGGGTGTTTTGTTTTGTATGCAGTAAAGGTATTTGAATCTGGGTGTAAAAGCAAATGAATACACTTCGACTGCTACACACTTCGACTACGCTCAGTGTGACAGTCGCTCAGTGTGGCAAAGAGTTTAGTGCCTGTAGTGCAGTACGACTGTGACTCAGTGCGCAAAACTATTTTAATTTTAAAGTCTTATCTTAATACTATAACTATGTCAGTCTGAGCGCAGTCGAAGACTCATGTGTAAAACACTTCATTAAACTGTGTTTGCTAACTTCAAAGCGAAATATATGTTTTTTATTTATAACACCCTGTTTAACAAGATGTTAAGCATGCGTTAGACTTTATACACACTTCGACTGCGCTCAGTGTGACAGTCGCTCAGTGTGACAATAACTTAATGTGGTAAGGTGAATATTTTTTTTTATAGTCAATATTCTACACTTAAAATAAAAGCACTAACTTTAAAACCATTATAAATGTCAGTCTAAAACCCAACAAAACGCCATAACCAAATGCATTCCTATTATACAGGCATAACTAGTACATTAGACAAACGAATTAAACAGCATCAATTTGGAACATATAAAAATTGCTACACCTATAAACGCAGACCATTAGAATTAAAATTTTATCAAGTTTTTAACGATGTGCTTCAAGCCATCTATTACGAAAAGAAAATAAAGGGTTGGACTAGAGCCAAGAAAACGGCGTTGATTGAAAATGATTCAGAGCAGTTACAGTTGCTTTCTGAATGTAGGAATTCCACGCATTATAAATATAAGTAGTTATTTGTCGTTTAATTGCACTTCGACTGCGTTCAGTGTGACATAGCGCTCAGGGTGACAAATCTACTTCCTATAATACTTCGCATATTTGCGGTAGGCCATCACAGCAATAAGAGCTAAAACTACTAAGACGATAGCAATCACCTTATAACTTAGTATCTGCTGACCAGATTGGTAGGAGTGCAATCCTGCCAAGTAGAAGTTTACACCAAAATAGGTAAACATGATAAAACCTAAACCAATAATAGACATCAAATTAAATCCAAAACGTCCTCGCATGCCTGGAATGAGTCGCATATGAATAATAAACGCATAAGCCATAATACTAATCAATGCCCAAGTTTCTTTTGGATCCCAACCCCAATAACGTCCCCAACTTTCATTGGCCCACATACCTCCTAAGAAGTTTCCTATGGTTAACATGACAAGCCCAACGGTTAATGCCATTTCATTAATAATCGTGAGTTCCTTAATATTAAGATCCATTTTAACCTTATTTTCTTTGGTTGTAAATATCATCAAGAAGAGCACAGTTAATCCTAACATCATACCCAACGTAAATGGTCCGTAACTCGCTACGATTACTGCCACATGAATCATTAACCAGTAGCTATCTAAAACAGGTTGCAGATTAGAAATCGCTGGATCCATCCAGTTTAAGTGTGCTACCAATAATAGCATGGATGTTACAAAAGCCGTAGCTGCCATGGTGAGTCGGCTTTGTCGTCCAAAGGCTAAACCAAAGAACATGGTTGCCCAAGCCACATAGATCATCGATTCGTAGGCGTCACTCCAAGGCGCATGACCCGAAATGTACCAACGTGCAATTAACCCTCCTGTATGTATTGCAAAACACAAAATAATCGCAATACCGAATGTTTTAACAAGTACATTGACCAATTTACTTTTCGCATTAAAAATCTGAACGATTAATGAGATAAACAAAGCCACACCAAAAAACATATAGAACAAATAGATGTTTTTGAAGATATCATACTTATTGTATAAAATTTCAGCTTTGATCTTATCATCCGATAACATCACCTCACTTCCCTCCTGCTGTTGATTCTTCTTAAAGCCTTCCAACAAACGATTGGCAGTAGAGAAGTCTCCCGATTGTCGTGCTTTATATAATTCGCCAAGGTAATACCCCAAACTATTTTCGATAAACTTTCCGTAGAGGGTATCTTTAATTTTAGTACGATAGTCTTCGCGGTATTCTACAGGAGAAATCCACGTATTCCCTTCATCATTAGGCACAGGAAATATCTTCATTGAACGACCATCTAAGGTATTAAACAACAAACTCATACGATCGTAAGCCTCTCGTAACTGCGTTTGGTACGCATTTGGTGTTTCTGTACTATAAGCTTCTTGAAGATAAGGGCCAAGTTTATTTCGACCATCATCGGTAAGGAAATCAGTAATCGCCACATGTTTTACATCGGTACCAACACCAATAATTTTTCGGATGGAATCTGCTTTACGCTTAGCTAAATAAATCACAGGAACGTTATACCAAAACAACGGGCTCTCCTGCATAGACATCAAGACCTGATTAGCATCAAATTCTTCGTAATGGTCACGCTTGCTCAATTTCCGAAGTACTTCAGAAGCAAAGGTATTTGCAGGCATCATTCGTCCAGAATAATCTTGTATCACAAGTTCACCAAACTTATCAGAATGTTCTTTAGGGTTGATATTTGCACGAATGACAGAATCAATTTCTGCTTTAGTTGGACGTTCAAAAGCCACTTTCGCAGTATGGTCATGACCATCACCTTCAAAATGTTCTTGTTGTTCTACTGCATTATGATTATGTCCATCATTTTCGGTATGCTCTTGCGAAAACCCTAACAAACCACAACATAAAAGAACCATCGACATGATCTTAGCCTTTTTATCTTCTACCTTTTTTAGCATGCGCTTGAGGTCTGCAAAACGTGTTCCTTTAGAAAATAAGATGGCCATCAATCCAAAATACAATAACATATATCCAAAATAGGTCACCCAAGTTCCCCAACGGTCATGATTCACTGAGAGTTTAGTTCCTTGTTCATCTGGAAAGAAACTCGATTGAAAGAAACGGTAACCACCTTCATCGAGAATATTATTCATAAAAATGCGATAATCGTAAGGCGCTTCATTTGGTTTTATAACGGTGACTTCACTAGCAAAGGCCGAAAAATTATCGGTTGTTCCAGGATAGCGTTCTGCAATAAAATCGTTAAGCTTGATACTAAATGGCAATTCTTTAACAATAGACCCATACTTCACCGCAATATCAAGACCGCCAACATTCACCTGTTCGAATCGTCCGTTGACGTATTGTCCGCCTAATAAGTTTACCGTTTTAGTTTCTCCATTTGCCGTAACATCAACAACAAGTCCATCTTCGCGGCTACGTAACAACTCTGATTTTTTAACCACACCAAACTGACCTTGCATTACAGGCTTTGGAAATACAAAAGCCATATTTGCCATCTGATACCGTGACCGTAAGACTAAAGGCTGAATTGAATCTTTATAGACTTTCCCAGTGGCCTGTGTTGCCATCGTCATATAATCGCCTTCAAATGGGGTTTCAATAAAAATTTGATTGTCTTTTGTTGTAAAATTAACGGCCCCTTTCTTAGGGTTGTTTAAAGTGAATACCACATTGTGAATGAGCTCATCATCACCATCTTTTATAAAATGACTGTGAGAGGCTTCATCTCCAGCTTCTACTAATTTTAAGTAGCGTTCACCTTCATCTCCCGGAATGATATCCAGTTCGGCATCTTGCACAAATTTCTTGACTTCTAAGGTTACAGGAATGCCATTGTATTCGGTTTCCACCATAAAATCATTATCCAAACGCTCTGAAAAATCAACGCGCTCTTGAACTACGCGTCGTTGCTGTTGCCCATCAACAACTAAATCGCCATCAATAAAAGATGTCAAATAAATATCACGTGTTAAATAGGTGTTTTCTGTAGCACCTTCACGAATAGGCATCCAACCTTCAAATCCGATATATCGTGTAATGCCTGCACCTAAAAGGATAAAAATAAAGGCTAAGTGTAATATGAGTGTTGCCCATTTTTCTTTTCGTAATAATCTGTAACGAAAGATATTTCCGATGAAATTAATCATGAATAATATCATGATGAGCTCAAACCACCACGCATTATAGATGTAATGTCTCGAGTATGGTGTTGGTGAGGTATCCTGACCAGCATCCATAAACGTACCGACAATCATAGCGATAGCATAAACAATAAATAAAATACCAGTAAGACGTGTAGAAAAGAGAATATTAGCAAGTTTCTTTTGCATAGCAAGACAGCTTATTTTTTTGTTGTGCAAAGATAACCATTTTAGTTTGTTTTGACTCTCAGATTACTAAGCAAAAATCTGTTAAAAACCTACATCACAATTCGTCTTATTCCTTTTGTCGTGCTTCAAAAATTTTAAGATACATAAATGTGCCCATTTTACGGGCTCTACGCTTGGCATTTTCCGTTACTTCACCTTCAAATAATTCATTGAGAGTTTGCGCCCAAAGGTTCAGCCAAATTCCAAAATGCATTTCATTAATACTATGTTCATACTGTTGATCAACTTTGACATGAGCTTCTAGCGGATTTCCGTAGTATTTCTTTTCCAATTTCCGCGTCATAAACAAGCTCGTTTCCCAAAAGGCTGTAAGGTGATCTAAATGTGCATCCCAATCTTTGATAGTTTCATTAAAAAAATGACCAATTGATTCATCAGCCCTCACTTTATTATAAAAGGTAGTGACCAATAAAAATATATCGTCTCGTGTTTGAATATCTTGTTTCATGACTCAAATGTAATCACAACTAATAAATTAGTAAATGATTTTTATCATTTCTTATTTCTATTGTACTTTAGCAGCATGATTTCAGTCGTTATTTTAGGAGCTGGCAATGTAGCCACGCATTTATATAAAGCCTTTCGTTCTTCGGAAAACGTCACCGTATCTCAATGGTATAACCGACGTTTAGAACCTATTTCTGGTTATAAAAATGAGGTTACTATTACAGATGACATCTCTCAACTTATTGATGCTGACATCTATATCATTGCTGTAAGTGATGATGCCATTGCAGAATTATCCTCAAAATTACCTTTTGAAAATCGCTTTGTGGTACATACATCAGGAAGTGTGAGTGCTTATGATTTAGATAAAAAAAATAGACGTGGCGTATTCTATCCGCTACAAACCTTTTCAAAAGATGCTACAATTGATTTTTCCAAAGTTCCTATTTGTCTAGAAACGTTAATGCGGAAAGATTATATGCCATTGAAAAACTTAGCGACATCAATTACCAATATTACTAAGCGTGTAAATAGTGATCAACGTGCTGCTTTACATTTGGCGGCAGTATTTGTGAATAATTTTACTAATCAGTTGTATCGTGTGGCTCATGAAATCACCGAGTCTCAAGGTGCAGAGTTTGATTTGCTGAAACCATTAATTTTAGAAACAGCACTTAAGGTTCAAGATCATTCGCCGTACAAATCGCAAACAGGTCCAGCTAAGCGCAACGATAAAAAAACTATAAAAAGGCATATAAAATTGCTCGATAATGAGCATCATAAAGACATCTATAAGCTGCTAACCGCTTCAATAAAACACACACATGGACGATAAAAGTTATAAAGAATACCTAGAACACATCACGACATTCATTTTTGATGTAGATGGCGTACTTACCGATGGAACCGTTACTGTAATGACAAATGGGGATATGCTACGCCGTATGAATATTAAAGATGGTTATGCTTTAAAAACCGCTAAAGATGCAGGATTTAATATCTGCATTATTTCTGGAGGAAGTAATCTGGGCGTTCAAAAACGATTGGAAGGCTTAGGCATTACAGACATCTACTTAGGTGCACACCAAAAGGTAGTTCAGTACAACGAATACTTAAGTCAAAACAATATTGATGCTAAAAATGTGTTGTATATGGGAGATGACATTCCAGATATCCCTGTAATGAAACTAGTTGGCCTTGCTTGTTGTCCGCAAGATGCTGCAATAGAAGTTAAAGCAACGAGTCATTACATTTCTCATAAAGGTGGTGGAAAAGGCGCTGTAAGAGATATCATTGAACAAATCATGAAAGTGCAAGGCAAATGGGATGGGAATTTTGATGCGAAATACGACTAGTCATCACAACAAAACTATAACTAACTATACCCTACAAAAAAATGCAAGGCATTTTAAATCTTATCCGTTGGAAAAATCTAGTACTCATCATCATTGCGCAAGTGCTTATTAAATATGCGCTTTTAGAACCTTTTTCGGCACTTACTACATTAAGTCACATCGGGTTTATTTTACTTGTAATTACGACACTCTGTATTGCCGCTGCAGGCAATATTATTAACGATATTTATGATATAGAGACCGACGCTATTAATAAACCTAGTAAGATTATTATTGGGAAACAAGTGTCAGAATCCTTAGCCTACAATCTGTTTTTTGCACTAAATATTGTCGGAGTAATTCTAGGATTTTACATCTCGCATAGTATTGGTAAGAGTTCTTTTTTTGCCATATTTGTTATGATATCTCTGGCCTTATACGTATATGCCTCTTACCTTAAAGGCACCATCTTATTTGGAAATATTCTCATCTCAATATTAGTGGCCATGAGCGTTCTTATTGTCGGAATTTTTGATTTGCTTCCTGCGATTATTCCCCAAACTAAAGAGACACAAATGACCTTTTTTAAAATTGTTATCGATTATGCCATCTTTGCGTTTGTAATCAACCTCGTGAGAGAAATTGTTAAAGATATTCAAGATATTGATGGCGATTACAAAGCAGGTATGAACACCTTACCAATTGTTTTAGGTCGTGAGCGTGCCAATAAAATAGCATTTGCAATAAGTATGATTCCTATTGGTGCAGTCATCTATTTTGTAGTCACTTACTTGTACCAACACCAAATAGCCATTGTATACTTTTTAATAGCCGTGATTGCTCCCTTGATTTATGCCACAATCAAAATCTTTGGAGCCAAACACAATAAAGATTATGCACATATTAGCCTCATATATAAACTAGCCATGTTATTAGGTTTATTATCTTTATTGCTCTATCCTTTAATTCTGAAATAGGATTCACATGATATACGATAGACTCAAAGCATACCATATTATTTTAGCATCTGGCTCTCCAAGACGACAGCAGTTTTTCAAAGATCTTGGCTTAAGCTTTGAAATTCGTTTAAAACCTATAGAAGAAAACTATCCTAATCGTTTGCGACACTTTGAGATTTCAGATTATTTAGCACAATTAAAATCTTTACCTTTTAAAGATGAACTTACAGAAAAAGATATTCTTATTACAAGCGATACAATCGTGTGGTATAACAATAAAGCATTAGGCAAACCTAAACATGCCGAAGAGGCCTTTAGCATGCTATCTGCAATGAGTGGCAAAACCCACGAAGTCATAACTTCGGTTTGCTTTACGACTAAACACATGCAAAAAACAGTGAATGCTGTTACCAAAGTAACTTTTAAGGTTCTTTCTGAAGACGAAATTAATTACTATATCAACACCTATAAACCATTTGATAAAGCAGGTGCTTATGGCATTCAAGAATGGATTGGTCAAGTAGGCATTACTAGCATTGAAGGCTCCTACACCAATGTTGTAGGCTTACCAACACATCTCGTTTACAAAACGTTAAACCATATGGTTTAATGACTTTTCGGTCGTAAATTTATAGAAAATTTATTGCCATGAATAAGTTAGTAATACTCACCATATTATCCTTCGGAATTTTAGCATCTTGTAAAGAGGAGAAGGTCTCTCTAAAAGACCAAACTTCAAATACAACTTTAGTAGCAGAAGCCATTGAATATAACGAAAACACTAAGGCTTTCAAACCATCTGAAGCTTTCAAAACCTATTGGTATGCTGGTGAAGCCGAAATATCTTCTTACAAACTAGAGCAAGCACGCTATGGAGAACTAAGAGACGGCGAAGCCGTACTCGTCTTTGTAACTGAAGATTTTTTACCAGAAAAACAAGTCAAAGCAGATCGTTATAGCAAATCAAACACACCTGTTTTAAAACTGAATGCGACAAAAAATTTTAATACTGGAATTTATCCCTACTCCATCATGCAATCCACATTTTACCCTATAAGCAATACAGAACACGCTCTTAAAGTAAGCTGTTCTGTTCAAGAATGGTGTGGTCATGTGTACTCACAACTTAATAATAGAGCTCAATTTGAAATTAAGTCACATAGTTATTTTGAGAGCGAAGGTGATCAAGACTTTAAATTAGACAAAACTATTCTAGAGAATGAACTATGGACCCAATTAAGACTAGACCCTAATAGTTTACCTTTTGGAGAACTC
The DNA here is from genome assembly GCF_055686305.1 of Psychroserpens citreus. Taxonomy (NCBI): domain Bacteria; kingdom Pseudomonadati; phylum Bacteroidota; class Flavobacteriia; order Flavobacteriales; family Flavobacteriaceae; genus Psychroserpens; species Psychroserpens citreus. The sequence continues at coordinate 2,784,427 of NZ_CM145999.1, read as the reverse complement.
GAGATAATACCACCATTAGAATTTATAAGACTCAAACATATTCAAATAAAACCGTATATCGCAAATGCAAATCTTAATATCAAAGAGGGCATTTACAGTATTAGTTATCCAGAATTAAAGCGGGTGATACACATACATTTTAACCCTAACTTCCCATATGACATTCTTGGTTGGGAAGAACAATTTAATGATGGTTATGGTGCAAATGCAAAAATGCTAACTACAACAGCAACGAAACTGAAAACAATTAAATCACCTTATTGGAGCAAGAATTCTAATGCCGACGAAAACCTTCGTAAAACGCTAGAATTAAAATAAATCAAATTAAAGTTTCTAATGTATCTTTGAATGACCAATCAAACCGTTTTTTATGTTTTTTGATACGTATCATTCCGAATTAGTCACCACTGGAATTATTCTTCTAGTGGTTTTAATCCTTCGTTTTCTTAGTCATTTAATCATCAAGAAAATTGGACGAAAAAAAGGCATCAACAAGAATCGTATTAAATTGATATGCAGATATGTAACTGCCACATTATTAATTATTACTTTAATTATAGAGGCTTTTGTTTTTGGAGCAGAATTAAAGGACATGACACTCATTGTATCATCGGTATTTGCTGTTATTGGTATTGCTCTCTTTGCGATTTGGTCTATTTTAAGCAACGTCACTTCTGGCATCATTATGTTCTTTTCATTTCCATATAAAGTGGGAGATAAAATTCAAATTCATGATAAAGACTTTCCTATCGAAGCCATCATAGAAGACATTAGAGCTTTTCAATTACACTTGCGGTTAGACCATGGAGACTTAGTCACCTACCCAAATAATTTAATCCTTCAAAAAGCAGTAACTCTAGTTGAAAAAGATGCCATTGGTGGGTTCTAGTAAAAATTAGATTATTACAAATAAAACTAAGGTGTATGAACAATAGTAACCACATCAACTACATCGAATTCTATGCAAAAGATCTCATTAGCATAAAAGAATTTTACTCTAAAGCTTTTGGATGGACTTTTACAGATTACGGTCCTGATTACACAGCGTTTTCAAATAGCGGACTTGAAGGTGGGTTTGACACTAGAAAAGAACCAATAGTTAATGGCGCCTTGGTGGTATTATATCATGACAATCTCGAACATATACTTCAAAAAGTAACAGATTGTGGTGGAGCAATTTCTAAACCTATTTTTTCTTTTCCAGGTGGTAGACGATTTCATTTTATGGATCCAGCCGGCAACGAATTAGCGATTTGGTCAGACCAGTAATTCTGTCTTAGTTTATTTCCGAACGTTAAAGAAAAATTAAATACAACTACAGCACTATCGGACTTCTGTATATTTGGTTTTAGCTAACTACAATATTATGACAAAACGATTACGCCTACTCGGTTTATTACTTTGTACTACTGCACTATTAGCAGCTCAACAACCTAAAAAACCAACTGCTTCTGACATTCACGAATCTATAAAGAAATTAAATTTTTTAGGATCTGTACTTTATGTTGCCGCACATCCTGATGATGAAAATACACGTTTGATTTCTTATATGTCAAACCAAACCAAAGCCAGAACCGCTTATTTATCTTTAACACGAGGTGATGGTGGACAAAACCTTATCGGACCCGAACTTAGAGAGCTTTTAGGCGTTATTAGAACTCAAGAGTTACTTGCTGCTCGACGCGTTGATGGTGGCGAACAACTATTTACAAGAGCTAACGATTTTGGCTATTCTAAGCATCCAGATGAAACATTATCTATATGGAATAAAGAGGATGTATTAGGAGATGTGATATTAGCCATTCGTCAATTTAAACCTGATGTCATCATTAATAGATTTGATCACAGACGTGCTGGTAGAACACATGGTCATCATACGACTTCGGCATTACTAAGTATGGAAGCATTTGATCTAGCCAATTCACCATCTTCTTATCCTGATCAATTATCTACTACAGAAGTATGGCAACCCAAACGCTTATTTTATAACACGTCTTGGTGGCGTTATGGCAGCAGAGAAGCCTTTGATAAAATCGATAAAAGTAATATGGTGTCTTTTGATATAGGTGTGTATTATCCGTCAAAAGGATTATCCAATAACGAATTAGCCTCCATAGCAAGTAGCCAACATTTATGTCAAGGCTTTGGTAGATTAACACAACGTGGCGCACAAGATGAATATATCGAATTCTTAAAAGGAGCGCCACTTAATGGCAGTAATGATGTTTTTGAAGGTATCGACACCACTTGGAATCGTATAGAAGGTGGCTCTAGCATTGGAACTATCCTCAGCGATATAGAACAACATTTTAATTATCAAGATCCGTCCGTACACCTTCCAAAATTACTCGAAGCTTATCAGCTATTAGCTTCAATTAAAGACAAGCATTGGAGAACTATTAAAACTAAAGAATTAAAATCAGTAATCGAAGCCTGTGCTGGTTTATACTTAGAAGTTTCGGCTGAAACCAACTGGGCCACTCCAAATGAAAACGTGAATTTAAATATTGAGGTGCTTAATAGAAGTCAGCAACCCATGACACTTAGAAGCATTAAAACTTCAGATGGGATGAATATTTCTAAAGAGATTGCGTTAGATAACAATACAAAATTCAACTTTAAAGAATCGATTACAATCCCAAGTAATCAAACACCAACAACACCATATTGGTTAGCCGAAAAAGGCAGTTTAGGCATGTATAAAGCTAAAAAAGAATTCATAGGCTTGCCCGAAACACCTCGCGTATTCAATGTTGATTTCAACCTAATAATTAATAAAGTCCCTATAACATTTACCAAAGCGATCATACATCGCTATTCTAGACCTGACAAAGGCGAATTATACAAACCTTTCGAAATTATTCCCGAGGCCTCTGCTAAAATTTCTGAAAAAGTCATCATAATAGATAGTGACAAACAAAGAGACGTTGAAGTTATCGTTACTGCAGGCAAAGACAATATAAATGGCTTTGTCCAAATTGCGCATCCAAACAATTGGAGTGTTTATCCTGAAAAGCAAAAAATCAGTATCGCTAAAAAAGGTCAAGAGGAGCGCCTAGTATTTACGATCATTCCTCCTGCAGAACAAAGCGAAGGCTTATTCACACCAATGGTTCATGTTGGAGATAACATATACACACGAGAGCTTATTGAAATCGATTATGACCATATTCCTCTACAAACCGTATTATTACCAAGCGAAAGTAAGATTGTACGTTTAGACATCCAAAAACGTGGTGAAAACATCGCCTATATTGAAGGCGCAGGTGATGTAGTACCAGAAAGCTTAAGACAGATAGGTTATAATGTCGCTATTTTAAAACCAGAAGATATTTCCGCAGAAAACTTAAGTCGCTTTGATGCTGTTGTTGTTGGAATTAGAGCCTACAATACTGTTGAAGCTTTAAATTTCAAACAACAAATCCTTTTTGACTATGTCAAAGAAGGTGGCAATATGATTGTACAATACAATACAAGTTATCGTGTTAAAGTTGATCAAATTGCGCCATTTGATTTAAAACTATCAAGAGATCGTGTCACCGATGAAACTGCAGATGTACGACTTTTAGCAACGTCTCATGAGGTATTAAACTTTCCGAATAAAATAACGACTAAAGACTTTGAAGGCTGGACACAAGAACGTGGTTTATATTTCCCAAACGAGTGGTCTAGTGAATTCACCTCTATCCTATCAATGAACGATAAGGGAGAAACACCAAAAACTGGAAGCCTATTAGTTGCAAAACATGGTAAAGGCCATTATGTATACACTGGATTAAGTTTCTTTAGAGAGTTTCCTGCAGGCGTTTCGGGCGCTTATCGCTTATTCGCCAATATGCTTTCACTTGGCAAAAATGACATCAATCAACCTAATCAAATCAAAAACTAATGGAAAAGTACAAATGGAACAAGATGTACACGCTCGTACTCTTAGCTAACATCATTTACATCATCGCATTTTATTTCATCACTAAAGCCTTTTAAAATGCAGACATTAGACTGGATTGTACTCATTAGTACATTATTAATTATTGTTGCCTATGGCACTTACCAATCAAGAGGCAGTAAGAATGTTCAAGATTATTTAAAGGGTGGAAATTCCTCAAAATGGTGGACCATAGGCTTGTCAGTTATGGCAACCCAAGCCAGCGCTATCACCTTTTTATCAACACCCGGACAAGCATTTAACGACGGCATGGGATTCGTACAATTTTACTTCGGATTACCAATTGCAATGGTGGTAATATGTATGGTATTTATTCCACTTTATCATCGATTAAAAGTCTATACTGCTTATGAATTTCTGGAAGATCGTTTTGATTTAAAAACAAGAACACTAACTGCTATTTTGTTCTTGATTCAGCGAGGGCTAGCAGCTGGAATTACCATTTTTGCACCTGCAATTATCTTATCAGCGGTTCTGGGGTGGAACCTATTATTATTAAACATTATTATTGGAATTTTGGTAATTATATACACTGTTTCTGGTGGAACAAAAGCTGTAAATGTAACTCAAAAGCATCAAATGATTGTGATTTTTACAGGCATGCTTATTGCTTTTTTCTTAATCATCGATAAGCTTCCTGAAGGTATTACCTTTTCAAAAGCATTAGATATTGCAGGAGCCAGTGGAAAAATGGAAGTGCTTGATTTTTCATTTAGCTTAGATAATCGCTATACTTTTTGGAGCGGTATGATTGGAGGAACATTTTTAATGCTCTCCTATTTCGGAACAGACCAAAGTCAAGTACAACGTTACCTTTCTGGAAAATCACTAAAAGAAATGCAAATTGGAATGATGTTTAACGGCCTCCTAAAAGTTCCAATGCAATTTTTTATTCTGCTTGTTGGTGTTATGGTATTTGTGTTTTATCAATTCAATCAAGCTCCCGTAAATTTTAATCCAACGGCTACAGAAGTGGTTTTAAATTCTCAATACGCAGACGAATATAGAACTATTCAAGAAAAACAAAATGATGTTTTCTCAATGAAGAAAGCCGCTATTGCAGAATATTCAAATACAAATGGAAAAGTAGACCCAGAGGTTATAGCCAAATATAATGCGCAGAGTGATCTCTTAAGAGCTGAAGCTAGAGCTTTAATAGACAAAGCAGGAGATTCACAAAACGTAAAAGTTGAGAGTAACGATAAAGATTATGTGTTTTTAAATTTTATTTTAAACAATTTACCAAGAGGATTAATTGGTTTATTATTAGCAGTAATTTTAAGTGCTGCTATGTCAAGTACTGCTAGTGAGTTGAATGCCTTAGCCAGTACCACAACTATGGATTTGTACAAAAGAAATACGCCTGAAAAGTCTGAAACTGAAATGGTATCAGCTTCTAGATGGTTTACTTTAGCTTGGGGAATTATCGCTATTGGTGTCGCATGTGTTGCTAATCTTGCTGAAAACTTAATTCAATTAGTAAATATTATTGGCTCTATTTTCTACGGAAATGTGCTTGGCATCTTTCTATTAGCTTTCTTTTTTAAATTCATTAAGGCAAACGCTGTATTTACAGCCGCATTAATTACTCAGGTTATTGTTATTGGACTATTCTTATTAAATGAATATGACTACATCAATTTACCGTTCTTATGGTTAAATTTTGTTGGCTGTTTTATCGTTATTGTCATAGCATACTTGATACAGTCAATAAGTCCGAACAACACCTATGTCGAAGTCTAGGATCATAAAATGGGGAATCATTGGATTAGGGAACATTGCTCATAAATTTGCGCAAGACTTAGCAAGTATTCAACATGCTCAATTACATGCAGTAGCCTCTAGAAATCAAGATAAGGCAACCCTTTTTGCAAAAAAATACGACGCCAATATAGCATATAAAAACTATGAAGATTTAGCAAAAGACAACCAGATAGATGCAGTTTATATAGCTACACCTCACGCCTTTCATAACGTGCATAGCATATTGTGTTTAAATCATAAGAAAGCTGTTTTATGTGAAAAGCCTTTGGCTATGAATCGCAATGAAGTTGATGAAATGATCGCCACAGCCAAAGCCAATAATGTGTTGCTAATGGAGGCTATGTGGACCTATTTTCTACCTCATTATCAATATGCTTTAAAACATATAAAAGAAAAGACACTAGGAAACATTTTAAAAATTGAAGCTGACTTTGGATTTCAACCAGAAATCGATATGACATCTCGCGTCTTTAATAAATCACTAGGAGGTGGTAGCTTACTTGACATTGGTATTTATCCAATTTTTGTCGCTTTATCTACTCTTGGAGAACCTGTAAGTATTGAATCTAAAGCGACTTTCTTTGACAACAATGTTGACTCTTCCTGTCTCATATTATTCACTTATGATCATGGTGTTGAAGCACATCTCAAGAGCACATTATTAGAACATACGCCTACTGAAGCTATCTTCTATTGTGAACATGGTAAAATTGTCATTAACTCTAGGTTTCAAGAACCATCTAGTGTTACGCTCATTTCCGAAGACAATGAAAACACTATAAACTTTAAGAGCACTAGTCATGGTTATGATTATGAGATTATTCATTTCAACGAACTTATCCGCCAAGACAAAATCCAAAGCGATATCATGTCCTATGATTTTAGCAGAAAGCTTATAGAGCTACTAGACACTGTTAGATTACAAATAGGTTTAAATTACGAATAAATAAAAAGACCCTTTTAAAATTAATTCAAAAGGGTCTTTAAGTATTGTTAATGCGCTAAGCTTACATTGCTCCCCATTCTTTTAGAGAGGCCATATTTTGCTTTACATAGTTTTGGTTCCCTGCTTCTTTTGCAGCTGCCATAGATTTCTTAGCCAATTTGATAGCTCCTTCCTTGTCACCTGCAGCAGCATAAATTAAAGACTGCTGTCTTACTTGCCAAAACCCAGGTGTTTCAATCATAGACATAGCTTTATCAATCCACATCTTAGCTTTTTTAGTGTCTTTTCCTGCATTTAAATAATATACCGCAGACGCATAGTAATCGTTAGCACTAGGTCCAGACATCACATTATCGATAGCTGAAGACACCTTTTTATCTGTTGGTACAGTAAATGGAATACCTACATATGATGTTTCCCAAATGATATCAATTGTACCACCAGTAGCCGTAATATTATTAATATCGATAGTCAAAGTTTCTAAAGTAAATGGTGTTTTGATAACATCAACTTTTGCAGTAGCAACTACTTTACTATCATCCCACTCTCTTGGTGCTCCCCAATTATTAGTGTCGTTATAAAAAATAACATCCCACTGCTCTGCAGAATTTAACTTAGTAAATATCGCATATGATCCAGCTTTCACCTCTTGACCAGCAATCGTAACATCATCACTAAAGGTAATTGTGGTGTTTTTATTAGCTCCAGTTCTCCACATCCCGCCAAAAGGTTCTAAATCTCCAAAAATAGTTCTTCCTTTAACACTCGGACGAGAGTACTCAATTGTGATGTCTGTTAACCCAACTTTTTGTTCAAATTTAGCAAAAGGACTAGGTGCTGGCGTTTCAATTTGTGCGTAAGTTGTGAACGTCATTGCAAACACAGCTAACACGAGTAATAATTTTTTCATTGTATTAGATTTAATGATTAGTTTTAAATTTCACGTAAATTTACGAACTAGTAAAGCCTTTGTTTGTTAATAAAACCTTAAATTAAATCCAGTATTTATCAATTCCCTTTTATGAAAAAATACATTTCAGAAACTATAGGAACGTTTGCCATGGTGTTTTGTGGTTGTGGTGCCATGACCATTAATGAAATCACAAATGGAAGTATTTCACATGTTGGTGTTGCCATTACTTGGGGATTGATAGTGATGAGTATGATCTATGCCTTTGGCGAAATATCTGGAGCACATTTTAATCCTGCAGTGACTTTTGGTTTTGCCTATGCTAAAAAATTTCCTTGGCCAGAAGTTCCCAAATATATCATTGCACAAGCCATAGGAGCTTTTGCAGCATGTTTAATTTTATGGTTTTTATTTCCTGAAAGTGAAACACTAGGAAGCACCCTCCCTGCTGAAGGTTTTGAGCCGTATAAAGCTTTTGTTTTAGAACTTATTCTATCCTTCTTTTTGATGCTTGTTATTATCAATGTATCTACAGGCAGTAAGGAAATAGGAACTATGGCCGCCATAGCTGTTGGTGGTGTTATTCTACTAGAAGCCATGTTTGCAGGTCCAATGACTAAAGCCTCTATGAATCCTATTCGCTCCTTAGCCCCAGCAGTTGTGTCTGGGAACTTACAGCATTTATGGTTATATCTAACAGCTCCATTTGTAGGCGCCTTTTTAGCCGTTGCAAGTTGCTCTTTGGTTAAAGATGATAATTGCTGTTAATCGTTTAGTTTCATTAAATAGATAGAAAATAATAATGTTATGTTAAATTTTGTTTAACCTTTAGAATTAATTATTAAACAATTTGTAAATTTGAATCCATAAAGACATTGATTTTTAATTGAAATGTATGGAAATAATTATATAAGCGACAAAGACATTAATTGATGAAATTCAATATAAATGAACGAATATAATTTAAATTCAAAACAGCTATAATAATGAAAAGTATAGAGTTAATAAACAAAGCTTTAGAGTTTGAAAAAAGAAAGATGAAATCTCTATCAACAAGTGATCGTGTAAAAATTTCTCGTGAAGCAAAAGAACTTATTTTAAACTTAAACCTAATTTATAAAGAACAAAAAGACCAAAAGATTATGGACATTATGAAACGATTAACGACCATAAAACGAAAAGTCGAGAAACGTTTAAAAGGTGCACCCTTAACTGCATAAATTAGTTTTTATTAAAGGAAATTAAGCGTAATAGATATTCTGAAGTTATTATTTATTACGCTTAACTATTTAAACCAATCGCAATACTCAAAACATCATAATGGTGTTCCAATTTTTAAAATAAAATGAAATTTGTTAAACCTTTTATTGTTTTCTTAATTCTCAATTTCGGTGCTTTAGGCATTGGTAGTTGGTTTATGGCAAATGGTCCGCAGGGTAATTGGTATCAACAATTAGAAAAAGCGCCATGGACGCCTGATGGATGGGTTTTTGGAGCAGCTTGGACTACTATAATGATTTGTTTTTCAGCCTATATGGCATTTTTATATACAAAACAGCCTACAAAAAAGGTCCTTCTTCTTTTTTGTTTTCAATTTATCATGAATGTTGGATGGAACATCGTGTTCTTTAATCAAAAATTGATTGATCTAGGCTTAATAACTATTGTATCACTCACAATTATTGTGGCCGCAATTTTAATGACGTATTATAAAGATTTAAAAGGAAAGTCTATACTTATCCTTCCCTACTTGATTTGGCTATGTATAGCAACATCTCTAAACCTTTATATTTCATTATACAATTAATATGAAAATCTACAGACTTCATAAAAAACAGAACCTTCCAATCTCTATAGATACCGCTTGGGAATTTCTTTCTAATCCTAAAAATCTTAAAACAATAACACCAGATTATATGGGGTTTCATATCCTTTCTGGAGCAGATCGACCAATGTTTGCCGGACAAATTATTCAATATATTGTCACTCCAGTTTTGGGTATAAAAACCAAATGGGTTACAGAAATCACGCACAGTATTGACAAGCACTATTTTGTAGACGAACAACGTTTTGGACCCTATGCGCTTTGGCATCATAAACACTTTATCAAAAAAATTGATGGTGGCGTTGAGATGGAAGATATCATAGATTATAAAGTACCCTTCGGAGTTTTAGGTCAACTTGTTCATCCTATACTAGTAAAACCTAAGTTGGAAGAAATTTTTGAGTATCGCACTAAAAAATTAGAAGAATTATTTGGAACTTATAATCCTTAATATTTTTATTTTCAATGCCACAACCTATCAGTATTTTCTGGTTTAGACGCGATTTAAGATTAGATGATAATGTTGGATTATTCCAAGCCCTTTGTGGAGACCATCCCGTATTGCCTATTTTTATTTTTGATTCTGAAATTTTAGAACAACTTCCTGAAGATGATGCTCGAGTCAATTTTATTCACAATACGTTACAGAAAATGCGTAACACCTTACAGGATGAGCACGACAGTAGTTTGGCCATATATCATGGAAAACTTATTGAAATTTACAAAACCTTAATACGTGAACATGATATTCATACAGTATATACCAATCATGATTATGAACCTTATGCACAAGAACGTGATCAGGCGATAGATAAACTCTTATCACAACATAATATCCCTTTTAAAACATTTAAAGATCAAGTTATATTTGAAAAAGACGACGTGGTTAAAAAAGATGGAAATCCTTATGTCGTTTATACACCATATATGCGTATATGGAAGGAAAAATTTAAGAACATTGAACTCAAAATTTATGATACCAACTCTTATTTAGATAATGTAATCAAGCATTCTCGATTACCAAATTTAAGTCTTTCTGATATTGGATTCAAAACGTCACAACAACAGATTGCTGACTATACTATGACACCAACACTCATTCAAGAATACGAGGCTACTAGAAATTTTCCGGCACAAGATTCAACCTCAAGGTTAGGTCCGCATCTTAGATTCGGAACGGTTAGCATTCGAAAAATGGTCAAGAAAGCGATTGAAGAGCAGAACGAAATTTTCTGGCAAGAATTGATATGGAGAGAATTTTTTATGCAAATTTTATGGCATTTCCCACATACGGTTACTCAAGCTTTTAAAACTAAATATGACAGAATTAAATGGCGTAATAATGAAAAAGAGTTTAAGAAATGGTGCAATGGAGAAACAGGTTACCCTTTAGTAGATGCCGGAATGCGTCAACTAAATGAAACAGGATTTATGCATAATCGTGTTCGCATGCTTGTAGGCAGCTTTTTATGCAAACATCTACTTATTGATTGGCGTTGGGGAGAAGCTTATTTTGCTGAAAAATTACATGATTATGATATGGCAAGCAATATTGGCAATTGGCAATGGGTTGCTGGGTCTGGAGTTGATGCTGCACCTTATTTCAGAATTTTTAATCCAACTACCCAAATTCAAAAGTTTGACAAACAACATGAATACATTAAAAGATGGGTTCCAGAGTATCAAGAATTAACTTACCCTCAACCTATGGTTGATCACAAAATAGCTAGAGAACGCTGCTTAAAGACTTACAAAGAAGCTGTTAGCTAATACAATCTTAACATTCCTTTAAACCTTTTCTTTTCTTTTTTATTTACTTTTAAGTACAATCTAAAATTCAAAAGAAATGAACACAAATGATGTTGCTCAAAAATGGGCACAAATGTGCAGAGAGGGTAAAAACCTAGACTGTATTAATGAACTATATGCTGAAAATGTTGTGAGTAAAGAAATGCCAGGAATGCCTGGAGAAGTTATTTCTGGAAAACAAAATGTATGGAATAAAAGCAAAGAATGGCTAGATAGTGTGGAAGATTTTCATGCAAGCTCTATTAGTGATCCTGTAGTTGCTGGAAATTGGTTTACAGCTAAAATGGGATTTGACTGTACATTTAAAGAACGAGGAAGACAACAAATGGAAGAAGTTTGCGTATATGAGGTTAAAGATGGTAAAATTGCTAGTGAACAATATTTTTATACAATGCCTAGCTAAGCAAAAAGAAGCTGCATAAAAGTGCACTTTTCATATGTCACATTGAGCGCAGTCGAAATGTCTTATTTCAATAGAATAGATGTCTCGATTCCGCTCAAAATGACAATTTAATTACCTTCTACTCTAGTAATTTTAGCTCCAATCGCTCTTAAGCGTTCATCAATATTTTCATAACCGCGATCAATTTGCTCTATATTATGTATGGTAGATGTACCTTTTGCAGATAAAGCTGCAATCAATAAAGACACTCCTGCTCTAATATCTGGAGACGTCATAGTAGTTGCTTTTAATTGCGATTTAAAATCATGCCCAATAATAGTAGCTCTATGAGGATCACAAAGAATTATCTTGGCTCCCATATCTATTAGTTTATCTACAAAGAACAAACGACTTTCAAACATTTTTTGATGCACCACTGCACTACCTCTAGCTTGAGTTAAGACTGTAAGTACAATACTTAATAAGTCTGGAGTAAATCCTGGCCAAGGCGCATCAGCCACAGTTAAAATAGAGCCATCGATATAATTTTGAACCTCATATCCATTAATATGCGCCGGAATGTGAATGTCATCACCTTGACGTTCAATGTTAATTCCAATTTTTCTAAATACGTTTGGAATCTGACCTAAATCATCCCAACTTACATTGGTGATTGTCAATTCACTTTTGGTCATAGCAGCCAAGCCAATCCAGCTTCCTATTTCTATCATATCTGGAAGCATCCTATGTTCTGTACCTCCTAACTTATCAACACCATCAATAATTAACATATTTGAACCAACACCTTTGATATTAGCTCCCATGCGATTAAGCATTTTACATAACTGCTGTAAATAAGGTTCGCAAGCTGCATTATAAATCGTGGTTGTTCCTTCGGCTAAAACTGCAGCCATAACAATATTAGCTGTACCTGTAACCGATGCCTCGTCAAGAAGCATATATGCACCTTTTAACTTTTCAGCCTCAACACCATAAAATAAATCATCTCTATTATATCTAAACTTTGCACCTAAATTGATAAATCCTTCAAAGTGCGTATCTAATCGTCTACGTCCAATTTTATCGCCTCCTGGTTTAGGAATATACCCCTTTCCAAAACGGCCTAATAAAGGACCAACTATCATGATAGATCCTCTAAGCCCTCTCCCATCTTCTTTAAATTCGGCAGATTCTAAGTATTTCAAGTTAATATCATCAGCCTTAAAGGTATAAGAACCTTTGCCGACTTTATTAATTTTTACTCCCAGCTTTTTAAGTAAAGCTATTAATTTATTGACATCGATAATATCTGGGATATTATCAATTTTAATTTCCTCAGCAGTTAAGAGTACTGCACATAAAATTTGTAATGCTTCGTTTTTTGCGCCTTGAGGTTGGATTTTTCCCTTTAACTTATGACCTCCTTCAATGATAAATGTTGACATGAACTGTGGTTAGTAGCGTTTTCTATTTCGGTTAGAGTTATTTTTTTTATGATGCGATTTCTTATTATTAGAATATTTCTTTTTATTACGCATCAAACTAGAAGCATCTGAAAGATCTTCATCACTTCCTTTAAGATTTATTTTTCCTCCAGATAACTCAAATAAATGCTCGAAAATCACATCGTCCTCCACTGTATCTTTATTCCAGTTTAAGAAACACTTTTTCATGTGATTAGCAATTGTGTATACTAATGCCTCTTTCAGTTCTCCTTCTTCCCATGTGTTTGCCACATCAATCATCGTTTTAATGTTATTTCCGTAGAAACGATATTTAGGGTGACTTTGAGGATATTTTAAAGGTTCAGGCTTTTCATTTAACTCCTCTTTAGATGGTGTTGGATATGGAGAATCCACATCTAACTGAAAATCTGCAATAATAAAAAGTTGATCCCAAAGTTTATGTTGAAAATCTGGCACATCTCTCAAGTGTGGCTGCAAATTTCCCATTACATTAATAATGGATTTAGCGACTTTATTTCGCTCTTCTTTAGTTGGTAATCCTTTAGCGTAATTTACCATCTTTTGAAGATGTCTTCCATACTCAGGAATAATTAAATGTTCACGCTCTGTGTTGTATTCTATATCGTCAATCAAAATATATATTTGTGTAGTGTTTGTATCTTATGCATGAAGTGCTTCTGCATATGCATGCAAAATACAAAAAAATAGTTATCGAAACTGTTTTTTACAAAGAAATCACTCCCTCAACAGATTCTGCAACTTCTTTGTATTTAGCGATTACCGCATCAGGGTTTTTCATTTGTAAATTTACAGAAACACTTGTATAAGTACCTTTACCCGATTCTTTAGTCGTAATAACTGCTCCTAAGTTATCAAATAAATCTTCAATTTGTCTGATTTTTTCAACATCTGTTGGGACAATAAATTTATAGAGATACTCTGAAGGCCAGCTTGCCGTTTCATACAATTGCTCTCTCAATTTTTTATAGAATTCTTCTGATTTTTTCTGTGCGCTCATATCTTTTTTACTTCAGAAGCAAATATACATTATACTTTGTATTTTGCTTTACCTAATTATTGTTAATTTTACAGCTAAAACCTTGCCAATTTGAATACAAGAAAAATAGTCATCACTGGTGGTCCAGGAACCGGTAAATCTTCCATTATCAATGAACTCATTTCAAGAGGCTATCACTGCTTTGAAGAAGTATCGAGACAAGTAACTTTAGAGGCTAGAAAAGATGGTATTGATCAACTTTTTCTAACTAAACCATTACTTTTTAGTGAGCTGCTCTTAAAAGCAAGAACGCAGCAATTTAATGACGCACTTATTGCACAAGATCCATTGGTGTTTTTAGACCGTGGTGTACCAGATGTTTTAGCTTATATGGACTATGTAAAAAGCGACTATCCTGATTCATTTACTGAAGTTTGCAAAAAGCACAGATATGACCAAGTATTTGTTTTGGCACCATGGCAAGACATATTTGTAAGTGACAGCGAGCGCTACGAAAATTTCGATCAAGCCGTTGAAATTCATCATGCCTTATTAAATACGTATCAGCGATTTGGATATGAACTCATTGACGTTCCTTTTGGTAGTATAGAGAGTCGCGCAGATTTTATATTAGGTGTTTTAAATATTTAGATGCCTCATCCAATAAACATATTAGAACAGTACTGGAACCACACGTCTTTTAGACCTCTACAAGAAGAGATCATTAATTCGGTTTTAGACCACAACGATACCTTTACACTTCTACCTACTGGAGGTGGAAAATCAATATGTTTTCAAATTCCAGCACTTATAAAAGAAGGTATTTGTATTGTCATCTCACCGTTAGTCGCTTTAATGAAAGACCAAGTAACAAGTCTCCAAAACAAAGGTATTAAAGCCATGGCCATTACAAGTGGAATTTCTTATCAAGACCTTGACACTTTGCTTGATAATTGCATCTACGGAAATTACAAGTTTTTATACTTATCGCCTGAGCGTTTACAACAAGATATTGTAAAACAACGTATCGAACAGATGAACGTGAATCTCATTGCTGTAGATGAAGCACATTGTATTAGCCAATGGGGTAATGATTTTAGACCAGCTTATAAAAACATCTCCATTTTAAGACAAATCCAACCAAGTGTAAATGTTATTGCATTAACAGCTACAGCAAAACCCAAAGTCATTGAAAAAACAATGCAAGCATTAGACTTTACATCACCTAAAGTATTTAAAGCATCATTTTCAAGACCCAATATATCCTATCAAGTTTTATCTAGCGAGGACAAGCTTTATGACTTAGAACAGCTCCTAGTTCGTCACAAAGGTTCTTCAATTATATATGTAAGAAGTCGAAAATTGAGCATTGATATCCACAATATTTTAGAAAGTAAAGGGTTTAGCTCTACCTTTTTTCATGGTGGTATTCCTACAAAAGATAAACAAGACCGCTTATATCAATGGATGCATAACCAAAAACACATAATGGTAGCGACAACCGCTTTTGGTATGGGAATTGATAAACCTGATGTAAAAACAGTTATTCATATTAATTTACCAGAAAGTTTAGAAAGTTATTATCAAGAAGCGGGTCGTGCTGGACGAAATAATAAAGATGCCTTTGCTATACTTCTGACCAATAGATCTGATGAGCAGGTTTTAAAAAATCAATTTATCAAAAGCTTACCTTCAATTGAAGACATAAAATTAATATACAGGAAACTGTGTAACTTTTTTCAAATCTCTTATGGTGAAGGTGAATTAACTACACATCGCTTTAATTTTAGCGACTTTTGTAAAGCTTATGATTTTAAGAGTTCTAAAACCTATAATATACTCCAGCTATTAGACAGAAATAGTATTATCAAATTATCACAGCAATTTAATTACAAAACAAAATTACAGTTTGTTGTTAGTAATCCTGTGATGTTTTCATATTTAGAAACACACTCACGATATAACACTATAGTTAAAACCATACTGAGAACATATGGTGGGATTTTTGAACACCAATTAGCCATTAATCTTACGCTGGTTGCTGATAAAGCATCGACAACAGAAAAACAGGTGATTGCCGTTTTAAATCAATTACACAAAGACGGAATTGTAGATTTCCTATTTTCCAACACCGATTCGGAGGTCATCTTTATTCAACCAAGAGAGGACGACAAGACTATAAATAGAATTGCTACTGTAGTTGGACAACAACAGGAATTAAAACGTTTACAAGTCAATGCTGTACTAGACTATTTACATAACAATAAGCTTTGTAAAAACAGACAACTTTTAAAGTATTTTGGTGAAGATTCACATAGCAATTGCGGACAATGCACAGTATGTTTGTCAGAAGATGTTTCCGAAGATATAATGACGCAAAACAACATTAAACAGGACATTATGAGTGCCTTAGAAAATGAACCTCTAAGTTCTCGACAGTTGGTAGAACGCTTACCCTATAACAAAGAACAACTATTAAGCAGTATTAAATTAATGCTAGAATATGGAGTCGTTACGATGACGACAGCAAACAGATATAAATTAAAAAGGAATGAAGAGAGATAAATTGAGAATTATATTTATGGGAACGCCAGATTTTGCGGTCACTACATTAAAAAGTCTTATTGATAATAAATACGATGTTGTAGGAGTTATTACAGCTCCCGATAAACCCGCTGGACGAGGAAGACAACTTAATGAATCGGCTGTAAAAAAATATGCAGTTGCACAGAGCTTAAATGTTTTACAACCGACCAATCTCAAAAATGAAGAATTTGTTAAAGAATTAAGAGCACTAAATGCCAATCTACAAATTGTTGTGGCTTTTAGAATGTTACCAGAAGTGGTATGGAACATGCCAAAATATGGAACATTTAACCTTCATGCTTCTCTACTTCCCAACTATAGAGGTGCAGCTCCAATACATTGGGCTATCATAAATGGTGAAACAAAAACAGGTGTTACCACTTTTTTTATTGACGAAAAGATTGATACTGGCGCGATGATTCTTCAGGAGGAACTAGATATTGAAGATAATGAAACGGTGGGTTCGTTACATGACAAGCTAATGAATCTAGGTAGTAATCTCGTAATGAAAACAGTAGATCTTATACAAGAAGATGATATTGAAACCACAATACAACCAAAAACGGAAAATCTAAAAACAGCCTACAAACTCAACAAGGACAATTGTAAAATTGATTGGTCTTTAGACATCGACGCTATTTATAATAAGATAAGAGGATTGAACCCATTTCCCTCAGCTTGGACTACACTTAGTAATGGAGACAATGAGTTAAAAGTCAAAATTTTCAACATTGAAAAAATACAAGATCAACATCATTTTGACGCAGGAACTCTTATTGCTAATAAAACCGATCTAAAAGTAGCAGTACAAGGTGGTTACATTAATATAAAGGAAATGCAACTTCCTGGAAAGCGAAAAATGGATGTAAAATCACTATTAAACGGATATCAATTTAATAAAAAAGCAAAAATGCTCTAAAACCCTTATGTACATTGATATTTGAAAAAAATCCGATGAAATGCAATTCTTTATTAACAAATATTCTAAGTTATCAACAAATCCTTGTATTTCCCTTGCTATTACTTGCGTAGGTTGAATTTACGTATAAATTTGTAGACGGATTTAACAATAACGTTTAACCCAACTATTTTTTAACAATTTAAAATACAAATTTTATGAACAAAACAGATTTAATCAATGGGATGGCAGAAAATGCTGGAATCACTAAAGCAGCTGCTAAGAAAGCATTAGATTCATTATTAATTGATATCGAAGGATCTTTACAAAAAGGAAACAGAGTATCTTTAGTAGGATTTGGATCTTGGTCAGTTTCTAGAAGATCTGCAAGAGAAGGAAGAAACCCTCAAACAGGAAAAACGATACAAATCAAAGCGAAAAACGTAGTAAAGTTTAAAGCTGGTTCTGATTTAAGCAATGCTGTAAACTAGTATTTCTCTAAATAGATTACGAAAAGCTCACTATAAAGTGAGCTTTTTTGTTTTGTAGCCGTGTATTCTCCTTAAAAATTATTGTTTATTAAGAAAATATGTTTTAGATTTAGTACATAAATCATAAACAAATGATTATATCAAAGCCCAAAAAAGGTCATCTTTTGATTGCCGAACCATCAATTATTGGAGACTTATCATTTAATAGGTCGGTCATTTTACTTGCCGATTATAATGATCAGGGTTCTATAGGCTTTATTCTTAACAAACCTCTTGAGTATACATTAAACGATTTAATCCCTGAAACTGACGCCTCTTTTAAAGTGTATAACGGAGGGCCCGTTGAACAGGATAATCTGTATTTTATTCATCAAGTCCCTGATTTAATTCCAGACAGTATTGAGATTTCTCATGGTGTCTTTTGGGGAGGAAACTTTGATATTGTTCTAGAACTTTTAAAAGATGGTAAGCTCTCAACGTCTGATATTAGATTTTTCTTAGGATATTCTGGGTGGGATGCCAAGCAATTAGATAATGAATTAGAGTCTCAAGCTTGGATTGTTTCTGAAAATGTGTACAAAAACGAACTTATTAACAAATGTTGTGATTCTTTCTGGAAAGAAAAAATGCTAGAATTAGGTGGCGACTACTCGCTTTGGTCAAATGCACCTGAAAATCCAAGTTACAACTAAGTCAATCTTAGTTTAGTATTTAATCGTCTTAAAATATCTTCGGAAATCTTAGTATTAAACTCTTTTTTGCGATACTTTAAAATGGGTTGAATTCCAATTATTACATTTGTGATAAACAATTCGTCTGCTTTCTGAAGTTCAAACGGTGAAATAGACGCTTCTTCTAGAACATAATCTCCAGAGTTTAAAATCACATCTTTAACCTGCTTTCTCATCACACCATTAAGACAGCCATCTTCTAATGGAGGTGTTTTTATCTGTTCTCCTGAGACTAAAAACAAATTACCTTGTAGTGCTTCTACAACATTTTTATTGGTATTTAACAATAAACAGTTATCAAAATCATTGTCTTGCGCGTATATACTACCTAAAACATGAATTGCTTTATTTGTTGTCTTTAGTGTAGACAACAATCCAGGAGCTACAAAATAATCTTTGA
Source organism: Psychroserpens citreus (assembly GCF_055686305.1). Lineage (NCBI taxonomy): Bacteria > Pseudomonadati > Bacteroidota > Flavobacteriia > Flavobacteriales > Flavobacteriaceae > Psychroserpens > Psychroserpens citreus. The sequence continues at coordinate 2,765,276 of NZ_CM145999.1, read as the reverse complement.
ACAAGTCTACAGTATACTTATCTAAGCTAGATACTGTATAAAAATCTTCATTCAAAATTTCTACAACAATAGAATAATTAATAAGTTTATCCTTAGGAAGGTATTTACCGCCATCGCCTCTATCAATATTTAACCTCACTCTAGCCGATGATTTTGCAAATCCGTTAGCATTAATAGTCTTTAAAATTTCAGCCTCAAGAAATTCCATGGTAAAATTCATTGGTATTTCCATACGCATAATACGCATAGACGCCATCAGTCTAAAATAATGATCTTCCCAAAATAAGATTTTCCCATGCACTACTTTAAGGGTTTCAAAAAGAGCATCACCATATTTATAGCCTCTATTTTCTAGAGTAATTATCTTAGAGTTTTCTATAAGCTCACCGTTAAAATTTATCATAAAAAAAGTCTCGATTAAACATCGAGACAAATATAAAATTAATATGATTGAGAAGTTCTAAGCAGAACCTAAAACTTGTTTTAAATCTGAAATTTGATTATCCCACAACATTTTAACTTCATCTACCTCATCATCTTCTGCATAATCAGTTACAATTAGCGATACATCTTTCGTTATTTCGTCTACTTGAATTCTGATTTCAAAATAATAAGAAGCTCCATCTTCTTCATCATTAATCCATCTAAATTTTACACGTTCTCCACTCTTTTTACTTAATAACTTCGCCTTTTCTTCGCTACCATCCCAAATAAAAGTGAACAGTTCACCACGAGAATTCACATTATCAGCAAACCATTCTGATAAGCCAGAAGGCGTTGAAATATATTGATATAAAAGTTGAGGCGAGGCGTGAATCACAAACTCCATCTCAATTTTAACTTTGTCTTCCATAGGTCTATAATTATATCGCTCAATATATACATTAATTGTTGAGTTTAAAACTAAAACTGAAAAAAAATAATTTGCTCATTTATTGTTTGCGCAGATAGATTTTATTTTTAAATTTGCACCCTCAGAAATGGCGAGGTAGCTCAGTTGGTTAGAGCGTCGGATTCATAACCCGGAGGTCACGAGTTCAAATCTCGTTCTCGCTACCACTGTAAACAAAGGAAAACCCAAGAGTCAAGTTCTTGGGTTTTTGTTTGGGCACAACATAGGTACAACAGAAAAAAGTAAACATACTATTATTAAATATGATCTTCTGTATCTTATTTTCTTTTTTTTATTTAACTTAGTTTCACGAAAGCTTTGACTATAGGAGCTTTTAGCTAAACAAAGTGAGAACTGTTTTTACGTTCGGGCTTTTGAAAATTAGGAAGTCAAATTCAAAAGCAGCTTATGGTGTAAGTACCCGAAATTTAGAGCTAACTTCCGAGGTTAAAATATTTACTACGCAATACAAAAGATTGTGTTTTGTCCCCAAAACGCAATATCAGATTATGATTTGATAAAAGTTGTTAATGCCTTTTAATGAAGGTGGCTTTGCTATGCCTTCTATTTAATAACTTTTAAAAATTATAAGATGAATACCAAGTATATTGATTTAATCAATCAGACATTCGACTTCCCTCAGCCTGAATTTGAATTGGAGGAAGACAAACTCTTGTTTCATGGTTTAGACTTAAACGAGTTAGTAGAAACCTATGGAACACCATTAAAATTTACCTATTTACCACAGATTTCTAATAATATTACTAGAGCAAAAGAATGGTTCAATAATGCTATTAGGAATCATAACTATAATGGTGAATATAAATACTGCTATTGTACTAAAAGCTCACATTTCAAACATGTTCTGGATGAAGCTTTAAAAAATGATATTCATATTGAAACATCTTCGGCTTTCGATATTGATATTGTAGAAAACCTAAAGATAGAAGGCAAAATAAACTATGATACGTTCATTATCTGTAATGGTTTTAAAAGAGAACAATACATTACTAATATTGCTAGACTTATAAATAATGGTCATAGAAATTGTATTCCTATAATTGATAATTATGAGGAAATAGATTTACTGTCTAACGAAATAGAAAGAAAGTTTGAGATTGGTATTCGCATTGCCTCGGAAGAAGAACCAAAGTTTGAATTTTATACGTCAAGATTAGGTATCGGTTACAAAAACATTGTGCCTTTTTATAATAAGCAAATAAAAGAAAACCCTCAAGTAGAGCTAAAGATGTTACATTTCTTTATCAATACTGGGATTAAGGATAATGCCTATTATTGGAACGAACTGCTAAAATGTTTAAAAGTATATACAAGTTTAAAAAAGACTTGTCCATCATTAAATAGTTTGAACATTGGCGGTGGTTTCCCTATAAAAAATTCACTGGCTTTTGATTTTGATTACCAATACATGGTTGATGAAATCGTAAATCAGATTAAACTCGCATGTGATGAGGCAGATGTTGACGTACCTAATATTTTCACCGAATTTGGAAGCTTTACTGTAGGTGAAAGTGGTGGTGCAATTTATGAAGTGCTCTATCAAAAGCAACAAAATGATAGAGAGAAATGGAATATGATAAATTCATCCTTTATTACCACGCTTCCTGATACTTGGGCAATTAATAAACGCTTTGTGATGCTTCCCATCAATAGATGGAATGATAGCTACGAACGAGTGCTATTAGGTGGCTTAACTTGTGATAGTGATGATTATTACAACAGCGAACAGCATATAAATGCTATTTACTTACCAAGATACTATAAAGACAAACCACTTTATATAGGCTTTTTCAATACAGGTGCGTACCAAGAAACTATTGGTGGTTATGGAGGCTTACAGCATTGTTTAATTCCAGCACCAAAGCACATCTTAATTAATAAGGATAACTACGGAAATATAACAACAGAACTATTTAGAGAACAACAAAAAAGTGAAGACCTAATGGAGATATTGGGATATAGGAAAAACTCAAAAAACAAAACAATAACAAAATCAAATTCTAATACGGAATTACAATTAGAGAACTCATAAAATGAATACTAAAACCTATGCTGGTATACCAGATGAATATGCAAAATTAGAGACATCAAAAATCGTCTTAATGCCTGTGCCTTACGATGGCACAAGTACATGGCAAAAAGGTGCAGATAAGGGCCCTGAAGCATTTTTGGAGGCTTCAGAAAACATGGAGCTCTATGATATAGAGACAGATTCAGAAGTTTATAAAAATGGAATATATCTTACTGAGCCAGTTACCTTAAATGCTACACCTGAAGCTATGGTAGATGCTGTACATCAGGAGACAAAAAAATATATAAAGAAGAATAAGTTTGTTACTATTATTGGTGGAGAACATTCAGTATCTATAGGCACAATAAGAGCTTTTAATGAGGCTTTTCAAAGCCTAACAGTTTTACATATTGATGCTCATGCAGATTTAAGGAAGTCTTATGAAGGAAGTACTTGTAACCATGCTTGTGCAGTATACGAAGCAAGTCAGAATACTAATTTAATTCAAGTAGGTATTCGTTCTATGGACGTACAGGAAAAGTCTGTAATGGATTTTGACAAGACCTATTTTGCCCATGAGATGGCTACAGATGATTCTTGGATGGATTCAGCAATTGACCAAATGACCAATAATGTATTTATCACTTTTGACTTGGATGCTTTTGACCCATCTATATTACCAAGCACAGGAACACCAGAGCCAGGAGGGTTGTTTTGGTATGAAACTTTAGAGTTTTTAAAGGAAGTTTTTAAAGAGAAAAATGTGGTTGGTTTTGATATTGTAGAACTCTGTCCTAATAAAAATGAAAAATCATCAGACTTTTTAGCAGCTAAACTGTACTACAAGATGTTAAGTTACAAGTTTCAGAACGAAGATGAAGAGGAAGATTATGATGATACTTATGAGGAATCGAACCGTTTAGGTAACTATTTAAAATTTGAAGAGGATGACAACTACTAAAGGAGCTATTTCAAACTTTATAGAAGAGTATTACTTACACTTTAATGCTGCTACTTTGGTAGATGCAGCAAAAGCTTACGAGTCTCAATTACAGAATGGAGCAAAAATGTTAGTGTCTTTGGCTGGAGCAATGAGTACTGCTGAAATAGGAAAAATATTTGCTGAAATGATACGACAAGGCAAGGTTCATATCATTTCTTGTACAGGAGCAAATTTAGAGGAAGATATTATGAATTTAGTAGCACATTCGCACTATAAAAGAGTTCCTAATTACAGAGATTTAACGCCACAACAAGAATGGGATTTATTAGAACAAGGACTAAATCGTGTTACCGATACATGTATACCAGAGGAAGAAGCATTTAGAAGACTACAAAAACACATTTTTGAAATATGGAAAAAAGCAGATGTAAACGGAGAACGATACCTGCCGCATGAGTATATGTATAAGTTATTGCTATCTGGAGTTTTAGAAGAATACTACGAAATCGATCTAAAAGACTCATGGATGTACGCGGCAGCAGAAAAGAATTTACCAATCGTATGTCCTGGATGGGAAGATAGTACAATGGGTAATATTTTTGCAAGCTATGTTTTAAAAGGAGAAGTCAATGCCAACATTGTGAAGTCTGGGATTGAATACATGACTTTTCTGGCAGATTGGTACACAAATAATTCCCAAAATGGTATTGGATTCTTCCAGATAGGCGGAGGCATTGCAGGTGATTTCCCTATATGTGTGGTACCAATGTTATATCAAGATATGGAACGAACAAACACACCCTTTTGGAGCTACTTCTGCCAAATCAGTGATTCTACAACTAGCTATGGTTCTTATTCGGGAGCAGTTCCTAACGAAAAAATCACTTGGGGGAAACTAGATATTAACACTCCTAAGTTTATAATAGAAAGTGATGCAACTATTGTAGCACCCTTAATTTTTGCTTATTTATTAGATATGTAATACAAAACAGATGATACGTAAAATTGTAGACTACCAAAAACTAAATGAGGAGCTTTTAAATCTACTCGTAGAAAAATTCCCAGAAGGCTATGGGGATAAAGATATTATTGCATTTAAAAATGCTCAAAATGAACATATAGAAGCTGTTGAGATTCGAACTGAGGATACAATATATCTTGTAAAAGTTGGGAAACGCTTAATACAAGCTATGGAAGATTTTGAAGATAATGAAGATGATTATGATAAAGAAGATAAAACAGACGATGAAGATGTTGATTTTAATACTTTCGATGACATTAATTTGGAAGAAGATTGATTTCGATTTTCAATAAAGAAAAGTTGTTTAACTAAAACTGAATTATATAATGAATTACTATAACACAGAAGAAATTAGAACCGAAGAAGGTGTATTTATAAAGTATCAAAATGGTTTTTTTACTTTTCGGTTCTCGTTTGATGAACTCATTGTTTTTGAGGAAGTGAATACTGCCGTATTAGAAGAATATGATCTTCGTAAGGAGTATATAGGTTCGACTTTTGAAGTAACTTATAAGGAGATTATTAACGATTTGGATGATGATGATTTTTTGACATTTAGAATCATGAAATTAAAACTTATATAAATAAATGAAAAAATTATTTCACTTATCACTTCCATGTAATAGTATAGTCGAAACTAAAAAGTTTTATGTGGACACTATAGGAGGCTCCCTAGGAAGATATGCTAATAATTGGGTAGACATTAACCTTTTTGGGCATCAGTTAACATTTACACAGGTAGGAAAGTTTGATTTTAATAATCCTAATTATACTTTTGAAGGTAAAGTCTTATCATCCTTTCATTTTGGAATAATATTAGACATAGATTCTTGGGGTAAAATGTATTCTAAACTAGCTAATCAGAATTTAGAATTGACTACTCAAACTACTTTTTTAAAGAATCAATCAGGCGAGCATTTATCTTTCTTTGTTAAAGATCCTAATGGATATATGTTAGAGTTCAAGACCTTTAAGAAAGATGATGAGATATTCTTAAAATAGACAGTTTTTTCAAAATAAATAAGCCAATCTCAACTAAAAAATTAACTCGATTCTTCATCTTTTGGATTAATATTATTCTAAAAAGCGGATAAAATTTAAACACCTGATTATTAGGAGCTTGTATTTATTTTTGAAACATTAATTTTCATAACCTGGAGGTCACGAGTTCAAATCTCGTTCTCGCTACTACTGTAAAAGTCTGTTACAGTATTGTATCAGGCTTTTTTTTTATACCTTTTTCTAAAGTATTCTTGCTATAATAAGTTAATTAACATTCTTACTTCAATAAAAATGATTATTGGAGACATTATGGATCAATCATATTCATAAAACGACTTCAACACTGCATTTCAACGGTTTTTTTTGCATTTTACAGATAAAATCATAATTATTTTAATATATTAGCTGCCCCAAAACTAACGACATAAATTCATTAAACCCCAAACTAATGAAAAAAACTACCTACTTAGTTGTGCTATTATTTACAATAGCGCAATACTCTTTCTCACAAGATATTTACAAAAGAGTCTCCATTAATAGAATAGATAATTCTGTTATTGAAATTCTAGATCACAGTGGCATTGACATGACTTGTGGTGCCATGTTTATTGATGATAAATTACAAATTGAATTGAGTGAAACTGAGCTGCAAAAATTATCTAATCATGGTGTTAGCTACACTTTTTTAATAGATGATCTCGTACAGTTTTATAGTGATCGAGCAACAAGAGATCTCCCAAAGGCACGCTTAGAATTAGAACGCGAACAACAAATATCCATACAACAAGCAAGATATAGCGTTAGTGAGGTTTTAAATAATGTAGGGCAATATGACGAATGTGATGAGATTGATTGGGCTGTGCCCCAAAATTGGAATTTAAATCCAAATAGTTCGCCAAATTCTTTTGGAGGTTGTTTAACCTATGATCAGGTTCTTCAAGAATTAGATGATATGAGAACCTACTCCATTGCAAATGGAATCAATATTATTTCCGAAAAATTAGATGCCTCATTAGTATCAGGAGAGGCAGATATACCAGCAAACAAACAACAAACTGTAGAGAATAGAACGATTTATTATGTTAGGATTTCAGATAATCCAGATACGGATGAGGCAGGAGAGCCAGAAACGCTTTATCAATCTTTGATTCATGCAAGAGAATCTGCAACTGTGATGAATCAATTATTTTTCATGTGGTATATTTTAGAAAATTATAATAGCGATCCTGCGATTAGAAATCTAGTGAATAATCAAGCTTTATACTTTATTCCTGTTTTTAATCCAGATGGCTTTGTTTATAACGAAACCCAAGCGCCAAATGGTGGTGGATTACAACGAAAAAACAGAAATACATCTGGCGGATGTTCTACATATCTAGACGGTATTGACCTCAACAGAAACTCTGCTTATTATTGGGGAAATGGTGGTGCATCTACTAATACATGCAGTGATACTTATTTAGGTACTGCTCCATTTTCAGAAAATGAAACACAAATCATGCGTGATTTCTTTCTAGATCACGATTTTGAATTAGCCTTAAACCACCACTCGTTCAAAAATGCAATGCTTCATGCTTATGCAGGTACAACTATAACGAATCCAAGACCTGACGAATATTCGAAATATAACCACGACATGACCTATTATAATAGATATGCTCATGGACCCAGCACATCTATTAGCTCTTTAAATAGTGGTAATATGAACGACTGGATGCTTGGAGGGCCTGCAGGAACAAGTGCCAACGGTACTCCAACAGGAACAGGTTCTGGTAAAGAAACGTTAGCTTGGACACCCGAAAACGGAACAAGCTCTGAAGCGGGTGCTACTGGAAGTGGTTTTTGGCCTGCGCCTTCAAATTTTTTACCTATTGCCAAACGTGCTATGAGAATGAATTTTATGGCAGCTTATTTTAGTGGTAAATACGGTAAAATTCACGACTTAAATCAAAGTGATATAACAACATCATCGGGCAATCTTACTTTTGCTATTGAAAATCTTGGACAAAAAGCTTCAGATTTTACTGTCACTGTTACTGCTATATCGTCTAACATTACAATCCCTGGAGCAACAAATTCTGTTACTGAAAGCTTTACAGCCTCTCAGGTTTTAGAACAACGTTTTGTTAACATTCCTTATACTCTTGATGGAGGTATTCAAGCCGATGATGAAATCGAATTCAAAATTGTGTTCACAAATAACTATGCTTCTGATAATATTTTATATGAAGCCAATATAAAAAAGACCTACGCTCCTTCTAATATAATTTTTAATGATAATACAGACGATTTATCTAATTGGACACCAGTAGGTTCAGGAGGATCTTGGAGTACAACAACTGACAAATATCCAAATTCAGCTGGTTCATCAGCAATACGCTCAACTAGTTCAATCCCTTATGGAAATAGTGAAGCCAATGGCATTCAACTGAACACACCTATTAATTTAAACGGTGTCTCAACATCACTTATTCAGTTTTATGCGAAATGGGATTTAGAACGTAGTTTTGATTACGTGCAATTAGAAGCTTCTCTAGATGGAAGTTCAGGTTGGACACCCTTGTGCGGAAAATTCACAAAAGCTGGAGCTCCAGATAATAACAATACATATTCTGGCAAAAACAATACCAGTAATGACTTTCAACCAGATGGCGAACCTCTCTACGATGGTGATACACAAGACCGATGGTATATGGAAGAAATTGTTATAGACGCTTCAAACAACTCTATTTTTAACCAACAAAATACAGTTCATCTAAGATTTGTTTTCTTTTCAGATTCATCTAATAGACAAGACTCTTACGCCAATGTAGATTTTGAAGGATTCACTTTTGATGATTTTAAAATTACCGAAATAAAAATTCCATGTGCATTAACGGTGCCAACTAATGTAGTAGTAAATGGAATTACAACATCAACAGCAGATGTGTCTTGGGATCTTGTACCATCTGCAACTTACGATTTAAGATATAGAGAAACTGGCACTACACCTTGGACCGAGGTTCAAGATATAACGATGAATAATTACAACATCTCAGGTTTAAATACACTTACAGAATATGAAGTGCAAGTGAGAACAAAATGTACGTCTTCGACCTCAACCTACTCTAACTCTGAAGTATTTACTACACTCGACAATTGCCTAGATGGAACAATTTCTACGTTTCCATACACACAAGGATTTGAAAATGCAACATCCTTTACAAACGAATGGAAACAAGGTGTAAATAATACTGATGATGATATTGATTGGACTCGAGACAGTGGAGGAACTGTATCTAGCGGTACAGGGCCATCAACTGGTTCTGGTTCAACATGGTATATTTATACAGAAGCCTCAACAAATTCTGGCCCAGCTGGAAGTCCGCAAAAATCAGCAATCATAATCAGTGATTGTATTGACTTTACCAATTGGGAAAATGCAAAAATTAGTTTTGATTATCATATGTTTGGTACTGACCTTGGAAGTTCTGGCGAGAATCCAATAGAAACAGGTTATGTTGCTTTGGAAGTTAGTAATGATGATGGTTTAACTTGGTCTACTCAAACAATTATAAATGATGACAGTCAAGACGAGTGGAAATCAGCAAATAATATCGACCTCTCAGCATATGATGGTCAAGTGATTTTAATTCGTTTTAGAGGGGTCACAGGATCTTCTTGGAGTAGTGACATGGCTCTTGATAATATAAATATAGAAGCCGATGACGCTACTGGATCTGCTCCTCCTACTGCAATATGCCAAAACATTAACGTACAATTAGATAACACAGGGGATGCAACTATAATCGCAGACGATATAGATGGAGGATCAACTGATGATGTTGCAATTATAAGTAAAAGTATTAATATCAATACATTTGATTGCACAAATATTGGAACACCAGTCGACGTTATTTTAACAGTTGAAGATGCAGAGGGGCAAACTGATACCTGTACTGCAACTGTAACTGTTCAAGATCAGATAGACCCAGTTTTTGTGAATGTCCCAGCTAACATTACTTTAACCTGTGGAGACAATCAACCATCTTGGGCCGATCCAACTATTACTGATAATTGTGGTACTGGATTAACACCAACAAGAACAGATGGTACAAGTCTGAATACTGGTGATGTTTTTCCTCCAGGAATAACAACAATCAGCTATGCGGCAAATGATGGCAATGGGAATACAACTACAGCATCTTTCACAGTTAACGTCATTGCTGATAATCAAAATCCAACAGCTGTATGCCAAAACATATCTGTACAACTAGATGCTGGAGGTAACGCTTCGATAACAGCCGCTCAATTAAACAATGGATCTTCAGACGACTGCGAAATAGCCTCTGTTACGGCTTCGCAAACCGCATTTACTTGTGACGATGAAGGAGCGAATAATGTAACGCTAACAGTTACAGACACCAACGGAAATGTAGACACTTGTACAGCAATAGTAACAATTGTCTTACAGGATGCACCTACTGGACTAGAATGTTGGGAAACTGCGAATTATAATTATACAGCATGTACATGGGATGTGAGTGGCACTCCTCCTACTCCTATCGTTACAGATGTAACCATATGTTCTGATGAATCATATACTTGGTCAGTAAATGGAATTACCTATAATGGTGCCGACGACTCAACAACAGTCACTGTTTCTGGGACAGGATGTAATCCTGATCAAACATTAAACTTAACTGTAACGCCTAAACCTGCTCCTATTAGTATTGATATCACTATTTGCTCTGATGAAACGTATACCTGGACTGAAAATGGCATCACCTATAATGGAGCTGATGGTTCAACTTCTGTAACTATTGAAGGTGTAAACTGTGCCGCAGACCAAACACTTAACTTAACTGTAACACCCGAACCTACTCCTATTAGTACTGATATCACTATCTGTTCTGACGAAACGTATACCTGGACTGAAAATGGCATCACTTATAATGGAGCCGATGGTTCTACTTCTGTAACTATTGAAGGTGTTAATTGTGCAGCAGACCAAACACTTAACTTAACTGTGACACCTGAGCCTGCTCCTATTGTTACTGATATCACTATTTGCTCTGATGAAACGTATACTTGGACTGAAAATGGCATCACATATAATGGAGCCGATGGTTCTACTTCTGTAACTATTGAAGGTGTTAATTGTGCAGCAGACAAAACACTTAACTTAACTGTGACACCTGAACCTACTCCTATTAGTACTGATATCACTATCTGTTCTGATGAAACGTATACCTGGACCGAAAATGGCATCACTTATAATGGAGCCGATGGTTCTACTTCTGTAACTATTGAAGGTGTTAATTGTGCAGCAGACCAAACACTTAACTTAACTGTGACACCTGAACCTACTCCTATTAGTACTGATATCACTATTTGCTCTGATGAAACGTATACCTGGACCGAAAATGGCATCACATATAATGGTGCCGATGGCTCTACCTCTGTAACTATTGAAGGTGTTAATTGCGCAGCAGACAAAACACTTAACTTAACTGTGACGCCTGCAACCAATGCCTATTATGCAGATACTGATGAAGATGGATTTGGTGACCCAAACAATTCAATTCTTACGTGTATGCAACCAAGTGGATATGTTCTAGACAATACAGATTGTGATGATACTAATGATCAAATTAACACAAGTGCTGTAGACATTCCAAATAATGGAATCGATGAAAATTGTGATGGGATGGATGAGACAACCTTAGATATTGATGATATATCAATAAAAAACATATCCATTCAACCTAATCCCTTCAATACATCAATTACCATTAATTTGCCATTAAGCATAAATGAACTAGCTTTTGATATAAACATCTATGATATAAATGGACGTATTGTTTATTACAAGCATAAATCTAGTACTAATGGAGAAATTTTCTTAAACGATCTAAGCATGTTAGAACAAGCACCATACTTTATAAAAATATCGAGTAAAGATAATGAAGTTAGCATTACAAAAAAGCTAATCAAATTTTAGAATTCAAGGCTATGCAATGGAGGCTGGATTACTACGTTCAGCTTTCATTATTGTAATTAAGCTCTCAATAAATCACAAAAAACACATTTTACATATAGCTGAAAATCAGCATTATAAAAATTAATGATGTATTTCATCGATTAAATTTGCATTTCATAGAGTTTTAAAGTAGGTTTGTATCATAATTTTATTAGTCCCAAACTAAAATTTAACCGCTTATGAAAACGTCTACACTTTCACTAAGAAAGTATGCCATAATATGTTGCATACTTTTACTAACAAGTTTATCATTTTCTCAAACTACCATTGCCAGCCACTATTTTGATACTGGTTGGGAGTCTTGGACAGATGGAGGAAATTACGCAGGTAGAAACTTTAACTCTAACAGTTGCACAAATTATGGTGCATTATACACGTATTATAATTATCCTACAAATTCAAGTTCTAATGTACTTTCTCCAACTTACGATTTAACTCCCTATACAGATGTTACTTTTTCATTTTGTAATGTAAATAGTACAGGGCAAGCAAATGGAGATGGTTTTGATTTACAATATTACAATGGGTCAACATGGACTACAATTAGACAATTTAGAAAAGGGACCGATTATACTGGTGGGGGTCCAGCTAATAGTGCTTCTTTTAGTGTTACCTTGAATAGTGGCACTTATACTTTTGCTACGAACTCAAGATTTAGATTTCTAGGTCAATCTGGTTCATCAAATCAATGGAGTGTATATGATGATATAATAATTACCGGTTCTGGTTGCGGAAGCTCTGTTGGAACTTTCCCATATAATGAGGGTTTTGAATCTGGTCTTGGTGCTTGGATTCAAGATGCTGGTGATAATAGTGATTGGACACGTCATTCTGGAGGCACACCGTCTGGAAGTACTGGACCAAATGGAGCTAATGGTGGCTCGTATTACTTATTTACAGAAGCCAGTAATCCAAATTTTAACTACACTTTTAATCTAGTAAGCCCGTGTTTTGATTTAACTGCACAATCTACTGGTCAATTCTCTTTCTATTACCATATGTACGGTTCAGATATGGGAAGTTTAAATGTAGAACTAAGTACAGATAATGGACTTACCTACCCTATATCGCTTTGGTCTAGATCAACACAAGATCAAAGTAGCAGTAACCAAGCTTGGACCCAAGTAAATATAAACCTTGCTAGCTATGTAGGTCAATCAATTAGAATACGATTTAGAGGCGTTACAGGCTCAGACTATAGAAGTGATATGGCTATTGATGATATTTCATTAACTGCCACGGCTGTTTCTGGTCCAGAAATTAATATTCTAGGTAATAGCTTAACAATTTTAGATGGTGATACAACGCCTAGCGTTACAGATGATACTGACTTTGGAAATGTAGATACAGCAGCAGGAACAAACGTTAATACATTTACAATACAAAATGTAGGCACAACGTCATTATCTATTGGTGCTATTTCAATTACAGGTGCACACCCAGGTGATTTTACAGTAACCGCTACTCCTGCAGGATCAATTGCTGCTTCAGGAAGCACCTCTTTCGACATTACATTTAACCCAAGTGCTGATGGACTAAGAACAGCTACCGTTAGTATAGTAAATGGTGATAGTGATGAAAATCCTTATAACTTTGATATTCAAGGAACGGGAACAACTCCTGGCCCAGAAATTAATGTGGAAGGTAATGCTACAACTATCGTAGACGGAGATATAACACCTTCTGGAACAGATGATACCGATTTTGGAAGTATCAATACGGTAAGTGGTACAAACGTTAATACATTTACGATTCAAAATATTGGAACATCTTCATTAACTATATCCAGCATAAACGTAACTGGCGCAAACGCATCAGACTTTACATTAACATCATCTCCTACAGGATCTGTTGCAGCATCAGGAAGCACAACTTTTGATATTACGTTTGATCCTAGTGGTGTTGGACTGCGAACGGCTTCGGTAAGTATTGCAAATAATGATAGTGATGAAAACCCATATAATTTTGATATCCAAGGAACTGGAATAGCTGGACCGCCTTCATACACTGCTTATTTTGAAGATTTTGATGCAACTAATGGAGGTTGGACACCAACTACAAGCACTAATGATTCTTGGGTATGGACAAACAGTTTCCCTACTTCAGAATTAGGAGAAGGTTATTTTTGGAGAAATACCAATTTCAACACTTATAACAATAACACAGATATTATTATTCAAAGTCCAATTATTGATCTTACTGGTTTATATAATCTTCAACTAAGTCTAGATGTAAAATGTAAAACGGAAGATGATTATGATGGAATGATTATTCAATATTCTATTGCAGGTGGCTCATGGACCACTCTCGGAGTCAGTGGTTCAGGTACCAATTGGTATGAAGATAATACATCTGTATTTGGAGGTGATGCTTGGAATGGTGATACACATACCCAATCACCTTCATTTAATCCGCATAGTCAATTTCAAAATACTAGATATGTTCTAAGTGATGCTCTGTTTTCAAATCAAAACAATATTAGATTTAGATTGCAATTTAGATCAGATGGATCAGGCACCGACGATGGTGTAGCCTTTGACAATTTTAGAATTGAAGCTGATCCCATTTCAGCATTAGCTGATGCATCAATCGCACCAGCTAGCCTTACCAGTAATTTAAGATTATGGTTAAAAATGAATGATGGTGTTTCAGTAACAGATGGAGATCCTTTAACTACATGGGAAGATCAAGCATACGATACTGCTTTAGATAAAGAAGATGCATATGCTGCAGCAACTTTAGCACCAACATACAGAGATAATGCCTCAAGAAACATCAATTTTAATCCAGTAGCCGATTTTGATCATAATAATATTGAGTATATGAATGGAAAAGGAGGATTCTTCTCTCAAGATTATTATGTCGTTTTTTATTCAGATGACGAAATTGATACCAGTACAGGTAGCTTTAGCCCTGGTCGACAATTTGCTATAGGAGGTCGATATTCAGATGACCAATTCCATGAAGACCCAACTGGTTTAGGAGTTGGAAGTGTCTCATCGAGATATGCTAATGAAATTTTAGCACATACTATAAGTTCATTCTCTAATTCTGGAGCCTCAGCCCCTGAGTCTTATGGTAGAGCATTTTTAACAACTACAGATAGCTACCAAAATCATCCAACAATTGTAAATGTTAAAACGAATACAGCTGGAACCGAATCAGAAATTTATAAAAATGGTAAGCGCGTTGATAACTCAACAGGAATTTCTGGAGATGGAAGCACACTTAGTTTTAATGAATTTAGCAACTTACCATTTTTAATTGGAACAGGTCGAAGTGGAATTGCGGGAAGAACAACTTCTCAAATGAACGGTATGATTGCTGAAGTAATTTCATATACTTCACCTAACTCTGCTTTAAATCAACAAAAAATACAAAGCTATTTGGCTTTAAAATATGGAGTTACTCTACAAAGCTCATCAACTGCTTATGCACACAGCAATCATAGACAAAATGATGTTGATTATATTGATTCTCAAGGGACCATTATATGGGACAGTAGTGCAAATAGCACTTATAATTATGATATTGCTGGTATTGGACGTGATGATGCCTCTATTTTAAATCAAAAACAATCTAAAAGTCAAAATGTAGAATCGGATGGAACAGATGCATTTGGTCCAACATTAACTAGCGGATTCTTAACTATGGGATTAGATGATATTTATGATACCAACAATCAACATATCTCAGGTAATCCTATTTCATTAAATGACAGAGAATTTTTAGTATGGGGAAATAACGGCGCAGATTTAGATCTTGCCTCAGCAACTATCTCTGTAAATATGAGTGCAGGAATTTCTCCAGCCTTAACCACCAACGTGTCCTTTACAGCAATGCAACGCGTATGGAAGGTAGTAGAAACAGGAGGTGACATTCCTTCTGTAAAAGTAAGGTTGCCGCAAAATGCTATTAGAAATATTTCACCTCCTGGTAATTACTATATGTTTATTTCTAGTACTGGAGTATTCGATCCTACTGCAGATTATCGTGTGATGAGATCTGATGGAAATGGAAACCTAGAAACTGATTATGATTTTGATGGTACAAAGTATATCACTTTTGGTTATGCCCCACAAATTGTTGTAGAACGTTCAGTATATTTTGACGGTAACGTTGACTATATTGATATGGAAAATGCATTAGACATTAATCCTTCTGAATTTACAATTTCTGCCTGGATTAAAAGAGATATTACAGACTCTGCGACTAAATCCATAGCCTCTAAAAGAAATGACCCGTTTACCGAAGGTTACGATTTAAGAATTTTGAATGATAATAGAATTCAAATGTTTTGGAAAAATGGAACTAATCAAACATTGACATCAATCACTTCAATACCAAGAGAGGAATGGCATCATATAGCAGTAATTTACAATGGAGCAAGATTATTCATATATATTGATGGCGTGTTAGACAATTCCGCAAATAGAACCCCTCCTGTTGCAACAAATCAATCTTTCTTTATTGCTGCTGCCGCTAAAAATAATCCAAAGCAGTTTTTCAGAGGCAACATCGATGAAGTTCGAGTTTGGGATACAGCACTTACAGTAGATCAATTACGTTTTGTTATGAATCAAGAAATTGAGGATAATTCGAACTTTGTTGCTGGTATTGAATTACCAACAACGATTACCAAAAACGATATCGGTTCTATTCCATGGTCAGAACTAGCTGGATACTACCCAATGTCAACATATACATACACCAATACTGATGACGCCTCTGGCAATAGCAATCAAGGAGCATTAAGAAATTTAGACACAGTTGATAGACAAACAGCTCCACTACCATATGAATCTCAAAATGATGGTGATTGGACAACTGACGCCACTTGGTTAAATAATGCAGTACAAACATTACCAAATGCTTTATCTATTGTAGATGGCACCACTCCAATTGATTGGAATATTGTTAGAGTGAGTGATGATGTAACAATCGATACTGAGACTAACTTAGGTCGTGATAGACAAGTTTTAGGACTATATGTTGATTCTGGTGCAGAATTAACAGTAGATGGTAATAATGCGGATGCAACAGCTGGAAATGGTTTAACTATATCTCATTATTTAAAGCTAGATGGAAAACTAGATCTTGAAGGTCAATCGCAATTAGTACAAACTATTGGCAGTGATTTAGATCCAACATCAGATGGTTCTTTAGAAAAAGACCAACAAGGTACAGCAGACGTTCACACATACAATTACTGGTCTTCACCAGTAGGTGAGCTTAATAATACAACTAATAACAATTCCTATTCAGTAAGCGATGTAATGTATGATGGTGTTAATCCTGTAAACTTCATCAATAATTCTTATGATGGATCAGACGGGTCAACAATAACCATTGCCGACTACTGGATTTGGAAATTTGCTAATCAACTTGACGATGATTATTCGGCATGGCAGCATGTACGACAAAATGGAACACTATTAGCAGGTGAAGGATTTACAATGAAAGGACCAGGATCTGGAACTATTGTTGATCAACAAAACTATGTGCTTTTAGGAAAACCAAATAACGGTGATATCAACCTCACATTAAATGCAGGAAATGATTACCTTGTTGGTAACCCATACCCTTCAGCATTAGATGCTAATCAATTTATTACTGATAATGGACCAAATATTACAGGTGCTGGTGCCGACCCATTAATTAGTGGTACCCTATATTTCTGGGAGCATTGGGGAGGTGGAAATCATAACCTTCAAGACTATCAAGGTGGATACGCAACCTATAATTTCTCAGGTGGTGTAGGTGCTCCTTCTCTAGGAACAAATGATCCAGATGTTGGTACAGGTGGAACACCTACAAAACTACCTGCTCGTTATATCCCTGTAAGTCAAGGTTTCTTCGTTGTTGGAGAAAGTACAGGATCAATTAACTTCAATAATGGTCAACGTGCTTACAGAAAAGAATCTACTGGAACTTCAGTATTTGTAAGAAATGATGGTAGTGGAAATAATACAGCTTTCAACGATGCTGAAATTGATGACCGAATGAAATTTAGAATTGGATTTAATTCAATTAATACCATTCATAGACAATTGTTATTAACCATAGATGAAAATACAACTACAGGTTATGATTGGGCTTTTGATGCAAAAATATACGATAATCAAATGGATGATTTATTCTGGATGATTGATAATGAAAAGTTCACTATACAAGGTAGTAATGAAGCTAATCCAGAAAGCACATATCCATTAGGTATTAAGACAAGAGATGATGGGTTAAATACTATTACTATAGATGAACTAGAATATGTTCCAGATAGTATAGATATTTTTATTCATGATATTGAAAACAACACCTATCATAATCTGAGAGAAGGAGATTTTGAGTTCTTCCTCCCTGCTGGTGAATATTTAGAGCGATTTGAATTAACATTTAGTGAATCTGGTGATGCCTTAAGTGTTGATGATTCAGATCTAAAAACGCTTGATACGTTTTATAATAATGAAACACAAAGTATAGCATTACATAATCCAAATTTTGTTGAAGTTAAGTCTATAGAATTATACAACATCATTGGACAAAATATTATTAAAATTGAAAATATTTCAGAACTGGACTATTCTGAATACCAAGTTAAGAACCTAAGCACTGGAACTTACATCATTAAGATAGATACTTTAAGCGGTTTGTTATCTAAGAAAGTTTTGGTGAAATAACATAGACCCAAATCTACCGTGATCTTAACTTAAAGATAGCCTCTCTCCTTATTGGATTGAGGCTTTTTTTTTAATCTATAAATGAACTTTCTATTGCAATGTAGAAATAAGCGCTTCTAATGACAATTGTTGTTGCTCACCAGACTTCATGTTTTTCAAAGTATAGGTACTTGAATTTAATTCAGACTCTCCCAATAATACAACAAACGGAATATCACGCTTGTTCGCATAATTAAATTGCTTCTTTGTGTTTTTATTATCTGGAAACAATTCTGCAGAAACACCTTGTTCACGAAGACTCTTAATAGCTTTCATACTTGCCATAGCTTCTGCCTCTCCAAAATTAAGAAATAGCACCTTTACAGTATTAGTAATGGTTTCAGGGAATAAGTTCAAATCTTCTAAAACTAAAGCAATACGATCCAAGCCAAAACTAATACCAACACCACTCATATCTTTTAAACCAAATATTCCTGTTAGATCATCATAACGACCTCCACCTCCTATAGACCCCATCTTAACACCTTCGGGAGCAGCGACTTCAAAAATAGCGCCTGTATAATAATTTAAACCACGTGCTAGTGTAACATCTAACTGTAGGGTTGCTGTTTTTAGTCCAAGTGATTCAATTCCGGTATTAATGAATTCTAACTCTTCAATTCCTTTTTGCCCTTCTTCAGAAATTTTAAGAATCGATTTTAATTCGTTAATCTGCGAACCAAAATCTCCTGATAAAGTAAATAAAGGTTGAAGCTTATTGATTCCTACTTCAGAAATACCCTTTGCCAACATTTCGGCTTTAACTTTCTCCTCTCCTATTTTGTCTAACTTATCTAGAGCTACAGTGAAATCTATGAGTTTATCTTGAGCACCTATCACTTCGGCAATACCAGACAATATTTTTCTATTATTAATTTTAATGGTAACACCATGTAATCCTATAGCAGAAAAGACAGCATCATATAATTGTACAAACTCAACTTCTTGCCATAGCGAATTACTTCCAACCACATCGGCATCACATTGGTAAAACTCTCTAAAACGCCCTTTCTGTGGACGATCTGCTCTCCAAACCGGTTGAATTTGATAGCGTTTAAAAGGAAAGTCAATCTCATTTTGGTGCTGTACTACATAACGTGCAAACGGAACGGTTAGATCATAACGCAGGGCTTTTTCAGAAATACTAGAAGTAATTTTATTCGAATCTTTAGCTTGATATAATTTATCATTAACCTTATTCAAAAAATCCCCAGAGTTCAAAATCTTAAAAATCAAGCGATCACCTTCCTCTCCATACTTACCCATCAATGTACTAGAGTTTTCAAAACTTGGTGTTTCTATAGGTTGAAATCCGAAAATTTCAAATTGTGAACGTATCGTATTAAAGATATAATTTCGCTTAGCTACTTCTTGCGGATTAAAGTCTCTAGTGCCTTTTGGTATGCTTGGTTTTTGTGCCATGTTTATTTCCCATGAAAACGGGAATCTCATTTTCAGTAATCATTACTATTTCCGAAGAGAAAAGAATATTTACTAGGTTAATTCTCATTTAATGAGTCACAAAAATATTATAAATTTTAGTCGCATTCGAAAGTTATTTCAATTTTATAGTAACTTTATAGGTGTTTTGTAGTCTTATTGTAAAACGCAACCAACTTTTAAGTGTTCTATGTTTTCATTAGTTAGAGAAAATATCCGCATTGCCTTTGATTCGATAAGAAGTCAATTGCTTCGTACCATTCTTACCATTTTAATTATCGCCATCGGAATTACTGCATTGGTATGTATTTTAAGTGCTGTATCTGCATTACAAAACACCATTTCTAGTGACTTCTCATCTATGGGAGCAAACACCTTTAATATACAACGTTATGAGTTTAATACCCAACGACGTGGTGATGAAGCTCAAAAAATTAATCCTGTAATTAATTATAGAGAGGTTAAAAAATTTAAAGAAGACTATAACTTTCCTTTTACAAAGACTGCCATTTCATTTTTAGGCACACGTGGTGCTGAAGTAAAATACGAAAATGAAAAAACAGATCCTGAAGTACAAGTATTTGGGGTCAACGAACATTTTATTCAAAATTCTGGATTAGAAGTTGATACCGGAAGAGCGTTAAATTATTTTGATGTAGAAAACAGCAACAGTGTTTGTGTAATTGGTAGTGATTTAAAAAAAGCATTATTAGATGATGTTAATCCGTTAAACAAAACGATTAGCATTAGAGGCGCAAAATTTAAAGTGGTTGGTGTTCTAAAAGAAAAAGGAGCTACTTTTGGTAATAATCAAGATTTACGTGTGTTAATGCCTCTACAAAAAGCGAGAACAATTTTCACCAATGCAAATATTAATTACAACCTCAGTATAAAAACCGAAAAGAAGGATATGCTTGAAGGTGCGCAGGATGAAGCGATATTATTGTTCAGAAACATTAGAGGGTTAAATCCTGTAGAAGAAAACAATTTTGGTTTAGAGCGCAGTGATGATTTAATAAACCGTGTTGGTTCTATTACTGGAATCTTAGAAACTGCGGCATGGATCATCGGAATTATTACCATATTTGGATCTACAATTGCATTATTGAATATGATGCTCGTTTCCGTATCAGAGCGTACTCGAGAGATAGGTGTAAGAAAAGCATTAGGTGCAAAACGTGGTACGATTGCGTTTCAGTTTTTAATTGAGACCATGATTATAAGTCAGTTAGGTGGCCTTTTTGGGATCTTACTGGGTATCTTAGCTGGCTGGGGTATTTCGGCTGGATTAGGCTTTAAGTTTACTACACCATGGCTCGCGATGATGAGTGCAGTTGTTATCACATTTATTGTTGCTATTGTTTCTGGTTTGATGCCTGCTGTAAAAGCTGCAAAATTAGATCCTGTGGAATCGTTACGTTATGAGTAATTATTTATGACACTTTCAAAAGACCACATCAAAAGCATTACTAAAGCCCTCCACTATATTGAACAACACCTAGAAAGCGATTTAACACTTGAAGAGGTCTCGAAAGTAGCTCACTACTCTCCTTTCCATTTTCATCGGCTATTTAAAACTTTCACAAAAGAAACACTTAATGCATATATCTCTAGGAAACGTGTTGAAAAAGCATCTGCGTCTTTATTACATCATGAAGACGTAACGATTTCAGAATTATCAACTCAATTCGGATTTACAAGTAATTCCTCATTCACAAGGGCGTTTAAGAAGTTTTATGGAATGAGCCCATCACATTTTCGAAAAGAAAGTAAAGGAAAATATAGCAAGATTAGTCAAGTGAAAAGCAAGAATGGGCAAGCAATCACTAGTTTTGAACCTTATGTTTGGACTTCAAATCAAAACTACGATAGTAATATGACATCACAAATTGAAGTAAAGCGAATACCAACCATTCATACAGCTAGCATCACCTGTATTGGAAAACAAGAATTGAGTTCAACAATATATCGTTTATTGGAATGGGCTGAACAAAAAGGTTTATTACGGAAGTCTGATTTTAAAATTGCAACTATTTTTTACGACAGTTTTAAAATTACAGCTCCAAATAAAGTACGGATGAGTGCCTGCTTATTAGTTGATACGCCAATTAAAGCTAATGGCGAGATCATGCCAACAATCATTAATTCTGGATTATATATCATTAGACGCTGCGAAATTGAGATTCATGAATTCCCAACTGCATGGTCTCATTTATTTAAATGGATGAATGCGAATGGGTATAAAAAAAGGAATGAGCCTCCTTTTGAAATTTATCACAACGATTTTAACACGCACCCTGAGAAAAAGTGCATTGTAGATTTATACATTCCTGTGGAATGATCTAGCTATAGTGTTATAGAGATACTTGTTATGACACTTCGACTGCGCTCAGTGTGACATTCTATAAGATATAAAATCTTGCCCTTATATTTACTTACTCACTAAATTCTCGAAGTATAGATATAATTGGCCTTTAGTAATATTTGCGCCTTCTTGAATAAGCTTAAATTTATCTTGATTCTTATCTTTTGAATAATCTTTGGATGCTGTAAAGAATTCTATATCATCAGACATTAAATTGTCTCTAAACCATGCATAGCCATCTTTAGTAGTGATATCTATATCTGCATTTTTAATTTTAAGTGCAATTAATCGCATTTGTTTCTCTGAGCAATGAAATAAATGCATTTGTTGAGGAGAAATATGCTCTAAGTATTGAACTTTTGACAATACACCTTCCCAGATTAAATCACTAAACACATCCAATTCTTGTTCGGCAATTTCAGGTTTATTAGCTTTAATATCTGCCCATTCTTTGGCAGTAATAGATTGTGTAGCCAAGAAGTTAATAAACTCCTGGTGTAATTCTTCAAATTGCTCTTTTGAGAGTCTAGAATATTTCATAGTACTTAAAATTAAGTATTGAAAAAGCCTCAACGTATATTGCTGAGGCTCTTAAATATGATGTGTTTTGAGTTTTAAGCTTCAGCTATAACCTCAAATGGTAAATCTACCGATACTTCTCTGTGTAATCTAACTACAGCGTCGTATTTTCCTAAACGTTTTACAGTTCCACCAGCTACAGAGATGAATTTTTTATCAATCTCATGACCAGCATTTTGTAATGCGTTAGCTAAATCAATATTGTTTACAGATCCAAATAATTTGTCTCCAGCACCAACTTTAGAAGAAATTTTAATTTCTAATTCTTTAATAGCATCTGCAGTTTTCTGAGCCGCTTCAATTATTGATTTTTCTTTATAAGCTCTTTGCTTAAGTGTTTCTGCTAAAACTTTCTTTGCAGATAACGTTGCCATTATAGCTTGTCCTTGAGGAATTAAAAAGTTTCTACCATAACCGTTCTTTACTGTTACAATATCGTCTTTAAATCCTAAGTTCTCAACGTCTTGTTTTAATATAAGTTCCATTGTTATGATATTTTATTTTAATAAATCTGCTACGTAAGGCATTAACGCTAAATGACGTGCTCTTTTTACTGCTACAGATACTTTTCTTTGGTATTTTAATGATGTTCCTGTTAAACGTCTTGGTAAAATTTTACCTTGCTCGTTTACAAAACCTAATAACCAATCTGGATCTTTGTAATCAACATACTTGATTCCAGATTTCTTAAAACGACAATATTTCTTCGTTTTGCTAGTGTCAATGTTTAACGGAGTTAAATATCTAATTTCTCCGTCTTTCTTTCCTTTTGCTTGTTGTTCAATTGAAGACATAATTACGCTTTTTGTTTATCTCTGTTTCTTCTCTTTTCTGCCCAAGCAATCGCATGCTTGTCTAATTTTACTGTTAAGTAACGCATAAAACGCTCATCACGTCTAAACTCTACTTCCAATGGATTTACTACTTCTCCATCTACAGTGTACTCAAATAAGTGATAAAAACCACTTTTTTTGTTTTGAATTGGGTATGCTAATTTTTTTAAGCCCCAATCTTCTTTGGCTACCATCTTCGCTCCTCTAGAAACAAGAAAATCTTCATATTTCTTTACTGTTTCCTTTATCTGGTCATCAGATAAAACGGGATTTAAGATGAAAACAGTTTCATAATGATTCATAAAAATCTATTTATTGTGTTAAAAATGAGTGCAAAAATAACTATAATTTCTATTTCTGGCAACGTTTTTGTATATAAAAATTTGGATGTCATAGTTTTCTTAAAATTTTGTTAAAATTAACACTTTACCGATGTTTTTTGGTTTTTAACCGAATTTTTTGTACTATTGTCGATATCTTAACCTAAAATATAATAATGTTATGACTTTAAACTGTGTAGTAGTTGATGATTCTGCGATTCAACGATTATCGATTGTAAAGTTAATTGAGAATCATTCCTCACTTAACCTTATTGCAGAATACAGTAGCGCATTAGAGACCAAGAACGGGCTCAATACTCATAAAGTAGATTTAATCTTCTTAGATATTGAGATGCCTGTACTCAACGGTTTCGAGCTGCTCGACGTACTCAACAACAAACCCCAAATTATTTTCGTTACAGGTAAAACTGAATACGCGTTTAAAGCTTTCAATTATGATGCAACCGACTACCTACAAAAACCTATTACTAGGGAACGTTTTAATACTTCTGTAGAAAAAGCTCTTGAGCAACATAAACTTAAGCTAGATTTCAATGAAACAGATGGCGAACATATTTTCGTTAAAAGTAACTTGAAAAAACGAAAAGTATACATTAAAGATATTAAATGGATTGAAGCTCTAGGTGATTACGTAAAACTAGTTACCGAAGAAAACAGCTTGGTCGTTTTATCTACAATGAAAGCTTTTGAACATGAATTACCAGAAGGTAAATTCCTTAGAATCCATAAATCATATATTGTAAACCTAGATAAGGTGGATCGATTTAATAGCAAGAACGTAGAAGTTGGTGCTTATGAGATTCCATTGAGTAGAAATAAGAAAACCCAACTTGTAGATGCTTTAAATAATATTTAAGGCCAATAAAGACGAATTTCGTTTGAAGATATAATGTTAAAGACCCTAACTAATTAACTTTTAACTAATAATTATCGACATTTAAAATTACTCTTATTGCCCTAAAATCTTTCACACTCAAGAAGCTGTTATTAATTTTAATAATAGCTTCTTTTGTTTTAGATAACGATTGCTTTTGAGGAATCTTTATCAAAATATGTTTTAAATATTGATTTCGAATTCTAGCCACAGGAGGAAATTCTGGACCTAACACATGCTGATCAAATATAGTACGCAGAGATCGAGCGTACCAATCTGCTCCTAAATTAACACGGTTATAATCTTTATGTTTTAAGGTGATTTTTATCATTCTGAAAACAGGTGGATATTTATAAATATGGCGTTCATCTAACTGCTCATCAAACATTTGCTCATAATTATTGGTAGAGACCTGCTGCAATATCTTATGATAAGGGTTATAGGTTTGAATTAACACTTTACCGCGCTCTTCTGTTCTCCCTGCTCTACCTGATACTTGTGCCATTAACTGATAACTACGTTCGTGTGCTCTAAAATCTGGAAAATTAAGCAAATTATCAGCATTCATTATCCCAACTAGCTTCACATTTCTAAAATCCAAACCTTTGGTTAGCATTTGCGTACCAACCAAAATATCAATCTCACCTTGCTCTAATGCCGTAATTATCTTTTCATAACCATATTTACCTCTTGTTGTATCTAAGTCCATACGTCCAATATTATAATCAGGGAATAACAACTTCGCCTCCTGCTCTACTTGCTCAGTTCCAAAGCCCTTACTATCAAGTTCGACGCCTCCACAAGCTTCACAGGTTTGCGGCATAGCTGTATTATATCCACAATAATGACAACGCAATTGATTTTTATATTGGTGAAAAGTTAAACTCACATCACAATTTGGACATTGAGGTGAATGCCCACAAGTATTACATTCTACAATAGGTGAAAAACCGCGACGGTTTTGAAATAGAATAATTTGATGTCCTTGTTCTAGTGTTTCAGTCATCTCCTCTATTAATCGATCACTAAAATGCCCTTGCATACGCTTGCGCTTATGCTTATCCTTAATATCAACCAATTCAATATCTGGCATTAGCACATTATTAAAACGATGATTCAACTTTACTAAACCATATTTTCCTTGTTTGGCGTTATAGTAGCTTTCTAGACTTGGTGTTGCAGATCCCAAAAGTGTTTTACTTTGAAATAGGTTAGCCAAAACAATTGCTGTATCGCGGGCATGATATCGAGGTGCAGGATCAAATTGTTTATAAGACGACTCGTGCTCTTCATCAACAATGACTAATCCTAAATTTTGAAATGGCAATAAGACCGAAGAACGTGCTCCTAAAATCAGTTGAGCAGTTGGTGAGTTATCTAATACATTATTCCAAACTTCTACACGCTCATGAACCGAATATTTACTATGAAAAACAGCCACTTTTTCTCCAAAATAATGTTGAAGGCGTTCAACTAATTGCGTAGTTAATGCAATTTCTGGAAGCAAATATAATACTTGCCTATTCGCTCTTAACTGTGCCTCAATAAGCTTAACATAAACTTCTGTTTTACCAGATGACGTCACACCATGAAGCAATGTAATATTTTGATTTCCAAAAGATTCCACTATCTCATTTAAAGCCTTGGCTTGATGGTTATTTAAATGTTTTGAATCTTCATTATCTCCTCCTTGGTATTGAACTCTATCAGTTTGGATATGGTATTCTTCAAGAATTCCTTTATCAATTAATGCTTTAACAATTGCTGACGACGCTCCACTTTCCGAAGACAAATCAGACACTTTAACTGGTTTTTTTGTTTGTGCTGAAATCGAGAATAAGGTCATCACTACATCTCGTTGCTTAGGTGCTCGACTTAATTCTGACAGCAATTCTTGAAGACCACTTTCCGAAGAGTACAATACACCTAATCTCACATAACGCACCAATTTTGGTTTATACTTTTCAAAGATTTCTTCTTGAACTGAAATAGCATTTTTATCCAATAAACGCTTAATAACAGGCACTACATTTTTTCGGTCCAAAATAGACATTAAATCCTGAATTTTTAAAGACGACTGATGATGTAATGCTTCATAAACAATAAACTCATCATCTTTTAAATCGGTATCATTGATAAAAACATCAGCATTTTTACTAATAATCGTCTCACTTTCAAGAATGAATGCACTTGGCAAAGCAGCGCGCATCACCTCACCCAATGTACACATGTAGTATTGAGAAATCCATGCCCAATGCTTTAGTTGTATTTGGGTAACAATAGGCGTATCATCCAGTATTTGATGAATTTCTTTAGCTTCATAAACCTGAGGCGCATTGTTATGAATTTCAATGACTAAAGCCGTATAAATTTTTGTTTTTCCGAAAGGTACAGACACTCGAATACCTGGTTTCAAAAACTCTGCTTCAGCTTTGGTAATGGCATAGGTAAAGCTCTTTTCTAGCGGTATTGGCAATATGACGTTGATAAAGTACTGCATTAATCTTTAATCCTCAACCAATACTGCGTCCTATAAAAAAAAGCGATATACCCTCTTACTTGTAATCGATCATTATTGCCATCATCAAGTTTAATGCGGCAATCATAAACTTTTCCATCCTCAGGATTGGTAATGGTCCCTTTTTTGTAACTACCACCAGATTTCACCATATCTTTTATTATTGTGAGTCCGAGAATAGGCTTATTATAATCTGACTCTGAACATAATACACAAAGAGCATCTTGCTTTTCAGGATCTGAAATATCAATAATTTTACCATAAACTTTTCCCTTTAATTCATAAATCTCTACAATTGATTTTTGTTCTCCTGTTTTATCATCAATGGTTTTCCATTTTCCAAGTATGCTTTGCGACATAACCGACATGGTCAAAAAAAGCATTAAAGTTAGTATATAAAAACGCTTATTACTCATCTTGTTCTTTTCGTTTTAAACGCCTAATTGTTGCATTTAGTTCATACCCTAATAATAAAATATTTGCGTTCAACCATAAATACAATAATAAAATTAATAAAGCCCCAATTGAACCGTAAAGCTTATTATACTGAGAGAAATTTTCGATATAAACGCCAAATAGGTAAGATGTTAAAATAATTAATAAGGTTGTAAAGAGCGCACCAATGGAAAAGAATTTTGAAGTGCGACCAGCTTTAGTTCCAAAATAATATAGGGTTGCAGTAGCAATATATACCATAAATACAAAAAAGAGATATTTTGCAAAGACTACCCAAAACAAACTATTATCATTGGAAGAATGTGTTAGGTTCTCGAACTGATCATATAGTGGCTGAATGACATATATCTGCACATATCCAAACACTGCTACAGTAACAATTACCAACAAAGCTAAAATTAATGCAACGCCTAAAGCGTACAAGTACTGTTTAAATATATTTCGAGTTGATTCTTGATGATAAGAATTTTCGAATCCAGAAAACACTGCATTAACACCATTAGCCATCAATAACATTGAGATTACAAAAACAGAAGACAACAATCCTCCACGTTCAGTATTTTCTATGTTTTCAAAGATATTAGAAAAGAAAAAATCTGAAGTTTGAGGTGGCAAAAAAGACATTAAAAATTCCTGGAAATCTAATTGAAAACCTTCAATTGGAATGTAAGGCATCAATATCAAAACGAATAATAAAAAAGGAAATATTGCGGTAAAAAAACTAAAGGCAATGGCACTAGCACGAGCCGTTAAAGCGCCTTCGAAAATACCAATAGCATACAACTCCAATAGATCGTAAAGTGATAAGCCCTCAAGTCCTGGAAGTTTTATTTTTCGAAGTAAACCAACAACATGATTTACTACAGGAATTTTACTTAATATCTCTTTTAAGGATTTAGACATTAAACCGCTTTTAGGCTTAAATCCATATTATAAACAGAATGTGTCAACGCTCCAGATGAAATATAATCAACACCACACTCGGCATAGTGTCTTATTGTCTTTTCATTGATCCCACCTGATGACTCTGTTAAACATTGATCACCAATTAATTTAACGGCCGTTCTTGTATCTTCATAATTAAAGTTATCAATGAGAATACGATACACTCCTTCGGTCTCAAGAATTTCTTTGATTTCTTCTAGGTTTCTTGCTTCAACAATAATTTTTAAATCGCGATTGGTTGCTTTTAAATAATCTTTTGTCTTATTAATCGCTTTAGTTATTCCGCCAGAAAAATCAATATGATTATCTTTTAGCATAATCATGTCATATAGTGCAAATCTATGATTCTCACCTCCTCCTATTTTAACCGCCCATTTCTCTAGAGCTCTAATGCCAGGTGTTGTTTTTCTAGTATCTAAAATCTTAGTCCCTGTTCCTTCGAGCAAATCGACAAACTGTCTTGTTTTTGTTGCTATTGCGCTCATGCGTTGCATGGCATTTAAAACCAAACGTTCGGCTTTTAGTATCGATTGCGAAGCTCCTTCAACATAAAATACGATGTCACCATATTTAACCTGACTACCATCTTCAATAAGTGTTTCTACTGTCATATTAGGATCTACATATGAAAACACCTGCTTAGCAAATTCCACACCAGCAATGATTCCTTCATCTTTAACCAAAAGTTTCGCTTTTCCTTGAGCTGAAGCCGGAATGCATGCCAAAGAGCTATGATCTCCATCACCAACATCTTCACGTATTGCATTAGAGATAATACCTTCTATTTCTTTATCAAATTGTTCTTTAGAAATCATGTTTTAAATATTTAATGTAAAAATAGCAATTGACTTCAATTAAATGAAAGGTTATCAATTCGAATTTTAGAATTTAGAACGAAAAACATAACTTTGAGCCATCTCAATTTTCAAGAAAAAAGACTTCTATATGCAGTCAAGAGTTTTTATTGAGATTTCGACTGCGCTCAACCAAACAGTATCATGACCATTAAACTTCTTGCCATTGGCAAAACAGACAATAAAGATTTACAATCGTTAATTAATGACTATCAGAAACGATTAGGTCATTACATCAAATTTCAGTTTGAGATAATTCCAGACTTAAAAAAAACCAAGCATCTTAGTGAAGATCAGCAAAAGCAAAAAGAAGGTGAACTCCTATTAAACAAAGTCTCATCTTCAGATGTTCTCATACTTTTAGATGAAAACGGTAAACAATTAGATTCGATTGGGTTTTCTCAATACTTACAAAAACATATGAATTCTGGTATTAAACAATTGGTTTTTGTGATTGGTGGACCTTATGGTTTTTCTTCTGAAGTATATCAAAAAGCAAATGGGAAACTATCATTATCTAAAATGACCTTTTCACATCAAATGATTCGCTTATTTATTATAGAGCAATTGTATCGTGGTTTCACAATTTTAAAAAATGAACCCTATCATCATCGCTAAGCCTACTCTAACCCTAGACTTTTAATATAAGCCGCGTTATTCATAGGTCTCCCTAAAAATTCTTCAACAGCTTCGTCTACTGGTCTTTGACTGCCATTGGCGAGAATTAATTTTTTATACTTCACTCCAGTATCTTGATCTCGCAATCCATTATTTTCAAATACGGTAAACATATCTTGTGCATATACTTCCGACCATAAATACCCATAATAATATACAGGATGTGTATTAATATGAATCCAAGATGCTTGCGGATGTGTCCCTTCAATATACCAATCCATAACACCTAATTGCTTATCAATATCTCTCCATAATTGATCGGTATCTAGTGGTTTATTAGGATCGTATTTATCATATAAGTTCATATCATAAATACTGCTTCTCAATGAGCCTTGAGCAGATAAACCCGATGAGACGTTTTTAGCCTTTACCATA
The DNA here is from genome assembly GCF_055686305.1 of Psychroserpens citreus. Taxonomy (NCBI): domain Bacteria; kingdom Pseudomonadati; phylum Bacteroidota; class Flavobacteriia; order Flavobacteriales; family Flavobacteriaceae; genus Psychroserpens; species Psychroserpens citreus. The sequence goes on along the minus strand of NZ_CM145999.1, from coordinate 2,734,390 downwards.
TTGTCAAATAATTCTTTTGGCAACACTTCTCCCGTTTTATAGTGCTTTGCAAAAGAACTAAGCGTTTCATAATCCCAAATCCAGTTTTCAAAAATTTGAGACATAGCCTCTACAAAATCACTTTTAGTATCAGATTGCAAACTATATTCACCATCATAAGACATTTTATCCATGATATGTCCGAACTCATGAAATAATGTACTCAACTCGTTGTGAGTTATCATTGAAGGCATTTTATCGGTTCCTTTTGTAAAATTCCCTAGCATCATTGACACTGGCACTTCATAACCATCTATCATTTGTTTACCTGAAGATAATGGCACAGCATAAAACCACGATTCTTTAAATGGTCTTGGGTATAAATCTAAAAAGAAACGTCCTTTCAACTTATCATTTTCATACACATCATATGCCAGAACATCTTCATGCCAAACAGAAGCGTCTTTTATTTCCCTAAACTCAACACCTAGTAATTCTTGATACAATTCGAACATACCAGATAAACAAGCGCTCATTGGTAAATATTCTCGAATTTTTTCAGAGTCTACTTGATAATCCGTTTTTAAAATTTGATTTTTATAGTATGATAAATCCCAAGCATTTAAAGGTTTATCTTTAGAAATACCATCTATTTTCTCTCTCGCCTCTTTTAAAACCTCAACATCTTGAATCGCTTTATCTTTAGATTCGGCTACCAAATCATTTACAAACTTCCAAACAGTTTCTGGGTTCTTGGCCATTTTCGGAACAAGATTGTATTCGGCATAAGACTTTTGTCCCATTAATTGAGCCAATTGGTAGCGCTTCTCAACTAATTGATTCAAAATCTCAATATTTTTTTCGGCACCTCGGTTAGCGTACAACATTTGGTAAGCCTTTCTAGTTTCAGGATTTGTTGCGTTGTCCATTACTGGCCCTCTGGTTGATGGCTGTGCAGGGATTTTATATGTCCCATCTTCTGTTATATACTTTTCTTTCAAACTTTTTGGAAGTCCTTTAGCACCAGCTTCATCAATGGTTAGCACAGCATTAGCAGTATTCATATTTGTTGAATATTCTGAAGTTAATTCTGAAATCTCAGCTTTTAGGGTTTTAAATTCTTCTAATTTACTTTCAGGAAGATTCACTCCAGATTGTTTGAAATTATCAATAATATCATTTACGAATCGCTGTCGTCTATCATTTAATTTAGAATAGTCTTCTGATGCAGCATAAGTTTCAAATTTTTCAAAAAGAGCTTTGTCTGAAGATATTGCTGTGTTTAAAGAGTCTACTTTTTGAGAATATTCTATCCCTTTAGCTCTTGTTATAGAATCTGTAGACGTCCAATATAACATAAAGGCATTGGTATTGGCCTTATACAATCTATTATAAGCTTCATCAAATGGCAAAAACGTATTCTCTAAAGTTGGTGTGCTTTGACTTTTAATTTTATCAATGGTGGCAGTAGCATGATCGATTTCGTAATCGACAAATGCGGCAATAGATGCTCCTGTCACATTAGCATAATCAAAAGATTCGTTCAAACCTACATTAAAAGGATTATCATCTGGTAAGGCTTCAACTTCAGGTTTAGTTTCTTTTTCAGAACAGTTCATAAGCGTCAATAATACAATAGATAAAGCTATTTTTTTCATTTGGATAAAACATTTAGTGTACACAAAGATAACATTCAAATTCTAAATTAACAGTTACAAAAAAAGCCCTATAAAATTCTCAAATTCTATAAGGCTCATTTATACACTAAATCCATTAATGTGTTTTATAAATTTCTTTTCGTTTTTTTAACTGACGTTCCAAATCACGAATGGTTTCTCGTACAGCGACTTCATATTGACTTTCATCAGATGTTGCAAAAATTCGTGGCCCAGGCAGACTTAACTCTATATCACATATCTTCCCTTTTGTGTGATTATTTGGGTCTTGCTTAAATCTAACTACAGCATTAATTAAAAATTCATATCTGTTAAATAATTTACTCAATTTTTCTTCGGTAAATGTGTTTAAAGTCTTGCTTACATCTACATCCACGTATCTAATCGTCACACTCATAATAGTACTCGTTTAAAGGTTAATTTCATTACTCTAAGTTACAAAATTAAAGGCATTATTTACTAATAAATCTCATAAAGTACTATTAATTTTTCTTCGGAAATTTGCACGTCTTTTTATAATGGAATATACAAGACCATCAATACTTGAAGTATAAAAAAAGTGAGAAACGGCAACACCAAATACCCCATAACATCTCTGGCTTGTAATTTCACACCAGCAGTCATAACAGGCAATACTAATAACAAAAAGAAGGGTTGCATTAAATTACTTAAACTTTCGCCATAGGCAACCGCTAGGGAAGCCCTAGACACCATAGCCGTTACTTGATCTGGCGGCAAACCAGTAGCTATATTCTGAACAGCATTGATAATACTTGGACCAACGACAGCAAATTCTCCTCCAGCTGAAGGAATTGCAAAATTCACTAGCCCTCCAGTAATGTAAGCATAGAATGGATATGTATCTATAGTTGCTACCGAAGCCAATACATCTGCTAATTGAGCACCTAATCCAGTTGCCAACATGATTCCCATAATACCAGCATAAAAAGGGTATTGAAATAAAATACCAGAAATATTACTACTAGCACGTTTCATAGCTATACTAAAACGTAAAGGTGTTTTGTGAACGATTAAGCCTAACATCATAAAAATAAATATCATGATATTAAAATTCAAGTCAAATCCATTGGTCATAAAATGATAGACGATATAACTAAATCCAGCAGCAGCAACACACCATTGTAAGATCATACTATTATTAAGTGTATCGGAAACTGCTTTAATTGGTAATTTATAACTTTCAGCTTCATCTTTTATAGAAACTTCTGGTTTGACATCTCCTCCATTATCTAACAAATCTTTGAGTTCTTTAATGTGTTTTGAACGAGGAATGATTGTCAAAATAAAAAATGGTACAACCACAATAAACACTCCCATCATTATAATGTTCAAAGTAGAACCTAAAGTATAATCCATTGGTATTGTTTGATTAAGAATACCTGCTTTAATGAGAAAATTATCAGGTGTATTTAATAATAATGGTATAGAACTAGATAATCCAGAAACCCAACTTCCTCCAGAAAAATATACACAGGCAATCAAAAATGGGTAATTAACACCTTTAACCCTAAGCGCCAATTCTCTTGCTAAAACACAGGTAATTACAATCCAACCAAAGCTTACTAATGACAAAAGCACACCAATGAGCATTACAAAAAAATAGACTTGTCTTGGCGTCTTAATGTAAGTCGACAATTTATCAATCCCTTTATTAATTACTGGAGATAGTGCAATACTAAATCCTGTGATGATAATAAGTACAATTTGCATCCCAAAACTTAATAAATCAAAGAAACCATCGTACCAACAAGATATAATTTTCAAAGGCGAATTCTCTGTAAATATAAAAGCTGCTATACCGACTAAAAGTGTTAACAGTAATGCAAACACAAAAGCGCTTGGCATGTATTTTTGAAATAAAATTGTGAATCTCTCGCCGAGTTTGGTTAGCATACTGTTTTTTAGTTGAATTTTATCTTTTTACCTTTTAAAGTCCCTCGCGAATAGGATTCGGCATCAATCCAAAGTACTTCGCCATATGTTCCATATTTAATGCTAGAGTCCACCGCAAATATCTTTTGGTCGTATAAATGAAGTACCGAATCTTGAGAGCAATGTCCAACAACAAGGTGATTAGCATCAATTTGTTTTAAAATCTCACCAATGGACTCATCATTTAAAGTATCATTAAAATAGCCTCTGTACCAAATTGGACCATGTTTTCCATAATACCTGTTATAAAATCCACTCGATTTCATTTCAACCTTTTCACGATCAATCGACGCTCTCATTAGGTCATTAGTCATAACAATATTAAAGTCTTCAATCAAGAAATCTGGAGAAATCCCTCCATGAACAAAAATGTTGTCATTAATTTTTACTAGAGCTGCTTTTGAGCGTAGCCATTTTCCTAAAACTGAGTTTTCTCCAAAGAGTTCTGAATACTCTAATTGTAATAATTTTGAAGTTTCAATATACTTCTCATGTATATATCTCAAATCATTATGTAATACCATATACTCATGATTCCCAAGTAAAAAATGCACTTTTCCTCCTGCTTTTTTGGCTTGAGCTTCTAAATGATAAAGAAACCAAAGCGTTTCTGTTACTTTTGGGCCACGATCAAACACATCTCCAACAATTACAAAATGTCCTTCACCAAATTTCCAATTTAAGTTCTCATCAATAATATTGTTATTTATCAGTAGTTCAATTGCCAAATCAAATTGACCATGAATATCACTTAAAGCCACTATCTGATCAACATTTTTATAAATAGAAGCTTCTGGATCAAATTCAGTTTGATATGAGTTCAAGTCAGTTTTTGTGACTTGAACCTTATTATTTAGAATACGTTTTTCTATTAAATGGTCTTTTTCAATAAAAACATAAGGCCCATCATTCACTACAATTGCAATACTATCTTTAGATACAGATTGCGCACTTAATGCTAAACTGCATAGAATTGTAATGCTTAGCAAAAGAATTTTATTCATGCTTTTAAATTTGAGTGTAATATAATAAAAGATTTATGTATGGTATACTGGGACTATATTTTACTTTAGGCAATTTTACGATTTAGGATTAATAGTATAATTTTGAATTCAAATATTGATATTCATGAAACTTGTGTTCGCTACAAACAATCTAAACAAATTAAGAGAAGTTCAATCTTTAATTCCTTCATATATTCAATTATTGAGTTTAAGAGATATTAGCTGTTTTGAAGATGTCCCAGAAACACAATTGACTATTAAAGGTAATGCTATTCAAAAAGCAGAATATATTAAAGAACATTATGGTTTTAATTGTTTTGCTGATGATACTGGTTTAGAAGTTGAAGCGCTTGATGGAGAACCAGGTGTATTTAGTGCACGATATGCTGGAAAACAACGTGATGCCAATGACAATATGAATTTGTTACTGAAAAATCTTGAGAATAAACCAAATAGAGCTGCGCAATTTAAAACAGTTATTGCTTTACATCTCAATGAGACACTCAACACCTTTACTGGCATTTGTGAAGGTCTAATCACTAAAACTAAATATGGAGAACAAGGCTTTGGCTATGACCCAATATTTAAACCTGAAGGCTTTGATAAGACTTTTGCTGAAATGTCATTAGATAAAAAAAATGAAATAGGCCATCGTGGAAAAGCGGTTAATCAATTAGTGAATTTCCTTAATAATATTTAATTTGATCAAAACCTCATATCATATGCAAACAATTAAACCGTATTCTCTTCTCATAGTTTTATTATTCTCTACATTTTTTAGTTGTGCTCAAAGCGAAGAAAGCAAAATAAAAACCACCTGCAATCAATTTATCCAAGGTAGAATTGCATTACGCAAAGGAGATTCTTTGAAATTAAAATTGGTTACCGAAGATTCATTATTTCGCTTAATCATGCTTCATCAAAAGTATGCAAATATGCTTAAAGCTCCTGTGATTGAAGCTGATTTATCTATGCGAGTAAAATCGGTTACTATTGATAAGGATTGTGCGTCTTGCTTAATGACTAGTTATTCGCATTATGAAATTAAGTTATGTAAAGAAGGAGACCATTGGAAAGTAAAAGGTGAAAATGATATTTATGCAACTTCAGAACGCATTAATAAAGCTAGACAAAAAATAATAGATTATAAAGAAGAGCTCAAAAGAAGGCCAGCTGTAGATTCAATACTTAAAGTCGTTAACAAATTTTTACCTAGCGTAAAAGCTTATTTTAAAACTCAGAATCTCGACAAATTAAAGCCAATCTGTAATGAAGCTACATTACATTTTATACAAAGGCTTTACTCCTATTCTAAAGAACGAACAGGGTTAGAATTATTACACGACGAAATGGATAAACCCAATTTTATGGTTGGTGATGGTGTTTTTGAAACTGACAGAACCTTGTTTAAATTTTACAATGAAGACATTTTTATTGTCCTAAAAAAACATAACAACAACTATATAATTACTGGGTTCAATAAAATGAATTCAGATACGATAGATACTACAATTATGGAAGCACAATATTTAGACTTGTTAAGATCCATGAAACTAATACGGCAACCACGATATCGCAATAAGGAATTAAAGTAATTAATATATCATCAAATAACATTGTTAATTGCGTTAACGATGGAGCAACTGTTGGAGCTCTTTTTTATTATGAGTAAAAGGTCTACTGGCTGAGCTCAAAGTGACAACATAAAAAAAGCGACTTGCGAGAGCGTGTTAAAACGCCCAAAATATTGATTATCCAAATAATAGTCTATCTTTGCAGCTTGAATTCCGTATAATCGGAATCATTGACTCCTCAGAGTGAGGATGTGTTACCTAGAAGTTTAAGTGTTAAGTATGTCGATTCGCTTCTTTTGTAACACCAAAGAACATAATCGAATACAAACAAAAGAATGAGCACATTCCAAGAACTCGGTCTTAATGAAGACCTATTAGCTGCTATTACCGATTTAGGATTTGAAACGCCTAGTGACGTTCAAGCTAAAGCTATCCCACTTTTATTAGAAGAAGAATCAGACCTTGTTGCTTTAGCACAAACAGGAACTGGTAAAACTGCAGCATTTGGCTTTCCAATGCTTCAAAAAATTGATATCAACAGTCGTACAACGCAAGGTTTAATTTTATCACCTACACGAGAACTCTGCTTGCAAATTACCAACGAGCTAAAGCTCTACGGAAAGCATTGTAAAGGCTTAAATGTTACAGCAATTTATGGTGGAGCAAGTATTACAGATCAAGCAAGGTCTGTAAAACGTGGGGCGCAAATTATCGTGGCGACACCTGGTCGTATGAAAGATATGATTAGTCGAAACATGGTAGATATTTCTAAAATTGAATATTCAGTTTTAGATGAAGCTGATGAAATGCTAAATATGGGGTTCTATGAGGATATCACTGATATTTTATCTCATACTCCAGAAGATAAAAACACATGGTTATTTTCTGCTACCATGCCAAAGGAAGTTGCTAGAATTGCAAGAGATTTTATGCACGATCCCATAGAAATTACTGTTGGAAATAGAAATGAAAGTACCAATCAAGTCTCTCATGAATTCTATCTTGTAAACGCTAGAGATCGCTATCAAGCCTTAAAACGTTTGGCTGATGCAAATCCAGATATCTTTTCGGTTATTTTCTGTCGTACAAAACGGGATACACAAAAGGTTGCTGAAAACTTAATTGAAGACGGTTATAGCGCAGGTGCATTGCATGGAGATTTGAGTCAGAACCAACGTGATTTGGTAATGAAATCTTTCAGAAACAAACAAATACAGATGCTTGTAGCTACCGATGTTGCTGCTCGTGGAATTGATGTAGACGATATTACACACGTTATTAATTATCAATTACCAGATGAAATTGAAACCTATACACATCGTTCTGGACGAACTGGACGTGCTGGAAAAACTGGGGTGTCTATGGTCATTGTTTCTAAAAGTGAAGTTCGCAAGATCAAAAGTATTGAACGTATCATTAAGAAAGAATTTGAAAAGAAAGATATTCCTGATGGCATGGAAATATGCGAAGTACAGTTAATGTCGCTCGCTAATAAAGTTCATAATACTGAAGTAAATCACGAAATTGATGCTTATTTAACAAGTATTAATGAACTATTTGAAGACACCAATAAAGAGGAATTGATTAAAAAATTCTTTTCAGTAGAATTCTCTCGATTCTTTAATTATTATCAAAAAGCAAAAGATTTAAACGTAACAGACTCATCAAGAGGTCATGATGGCGATGGTTCAGGATGTAGTGGCAATGAAACACGTTACTTCATAAATGTTGGTCGCAAAGACGGCTACGACTGGATGAAGTTAAAAGACTTCTTAAAAGAAGTTTTAGAACTAGGTCGTGATGATGTATTTAAAGTGGATGTAAAAGATAGTTTCTCTTTCTTTAATACTGAAAAGGCAAATCAAGAAAAAGTATTAGCATTTTTCACCGATTTTAAACATGGAGGACGTTTTGTTAATGTAGAAGTAAGTGAAGATCGTGGTGGCGGACGAAATCGAGGTGGCAGACGTCGCGATGGTGGTGGAAGACGAAGACGTGATGATAAACCAAGAGGTGAAAGACGTTCGAGGCGTAATGATTCTGAATCTGGAAACAGAAGTGATAGACGCTCTAGTGAAAGCTCAGGAAGACGCAGCGATTCAAAAAACAGAGGTGACAGACGTTCGAGTGAAGGTTCTGGAAATAGAAAAGATAGACGCCGTTCTGATAGAGCTTCAAATGATTCAAGACGTTCAGAACGAAAATCGGCATCTGATAGACCTAGACGTTCGAGACGTTGAGAATAACTATAGTAACCTTGTAACTTTGTTGCAAGGTTTTTTTAACCTTCATGTTAATATTAAGTCAAATTTACGTCTATAGCTATAGTGGTATGCAATTTGTTTACTATTTTTAACGCATAATTGAATACATGAAGTACTTTTTTTCTATAATTCTATTAGTTTTTGTTGTTCAATCTAGCATTGCGCAAGACACTAATAATGAAACTACTGCATCTCAAGATTCTACATTCTCTCAAGTTAGAACTTATGTAAAAGGTACTGTAATAGATTTAAATACCAATAAACCAATAGATAGAGTTAATATTGTCAATCTTAATCAAGTTATTGGAACCTCTACAGATGATAATGGTGATTTTGAAATAAGGGCGAAACTTAATGACACACTACACTTATCATATCTAGGTTATAAATCTATAAAAGTTCGTGTTACCAATGACTGGCTAAAGTTTGGTGAAACCAAAATAGGCATGACAGAATTGGCTTTAGCACTAGAAGAAGTTGTGGTTAACCAATTAAAACTCACAGGCTATCTTGAAATTGACGTTAAACAGGTACCTATCAAATCTAATTATCGCTATAGTATCTCAGGCTTAAATAATGGTTATGAAGCTGGTAACAAAAGACCAAATGCAGTAAGTAAAGTTTTAGGAGCCATCTTCAATCCTGCCGATTTCTTACATAATATGTTTGGAAAAAAACCACGAGAATTAAGACGCCTAAAAAAAATGAAGCAAGATGATGAGATTAGAAATTTACTCGCATCACGTTTTGACAGAGAAATGCTAATGGTTTTACTGCAAGTAGATCGTTTTGATTTAGATGAAATTGTTAATCAATGTAACTATTCAAAAGACTTTATAGATTCTGCAAATGACCTTCAAATTCTAGATGCTATCAACGAATGCTATGAGGAGTATAAAGTATTAAATAGAAACAAATCTGGACGTTTCTAAATATTATTTATTAGAGTGTAATGCCACTCGATTACCTTCAGTATCAATAAATACAGCCATATAACCATGTTCTGGAGAAATTTGGGTTTTTGGTTGATAAATAATGCCTCCAGCAAGTTCTACTCTACCAATTTCGTTTGCAACATCCTCACAAACAAAATAAACCAAAGTACCTTCTTGACTTGGAATATAAGACTCCTGTTTTACCAATGTGCCTGATGCTCCTGGAGCATTTTCAGCAAAAGGAAACCATCCCATTAAAATACCTCCAAAATCATGAATAGTAATTTCAACATTAAAAACTTGTTCGTAAAACGTTTTGGCCCTATCCATATCATGAACAGGAATTTCAAACCAACCTACCATATTATCTTTCATAATTTATTATTTAGATTCTAAAATAGTTTTCAAACTTGCCAAGCCTTCTTCAAAGTCTTTACCAACATGCTTATCTACATTATAAAGCATCATAAAAATATTTGCTGGAACCTTATTTGTTCCTGAGAATCCCCAAGTTACTTTTGTTTGGTCATTACTATCTTCTTCTACTTTAGTAACTGCATCAGATTCAGATTTCCAAGGCTTAAAAAACCGAAGTCGGGTCTCTAACCGATCATTTTCAACAATATTCATAATTTCTTGTTCTCCTTGTCCTACCTCTTTATTTCCGTTCCATTTTGCAATAAATCCAACCTGACCGTCTATACCTTCAAATTCTTGTTTCATTTCTGGGTCTCTTTTCTTCCAAGGCGACCAATCATCTTGGTTTTTAATATGCTTTAAATAATGAAACACCTCAGATTTAGGTTTATCGATAATAATACTGCGATGTACTGCATATGTTTTTGGTGCCATTAGAGCCAATAAAACAAAAAGTAAAACAATAGTTCCTAGAATGTAGAGGATAATCATGATCTTGACGTATTGGTTGTTCTATAAAAATACAAAATTATTAGACCTCATAAAAACGTTCAATAATTGCCTTATAACTTTTTATAGTTTTTTTACACCAATCTAACCGCTTTTCTAAAATTTCTTCATCTGTCAACTGCCAATTGAGATCTGTAGCTTTTAATTTTGTCGTAACATGCTGTAAAATAATTGCAGCCGAGACAGAAATATTTAAACTTTCAGTAAAACCTACCATAGGAATTTTTAGAAACACATCGGCTTCATCAATAACCTCTTGAGATAAGCCACTAATTTCTCTTCCGAAGAAAAAACAAGATTTTTTAGAAATATCAAAATCTTGTAATAAACTATCAGAATCATGAGGTGTCGTCGCTACAATTTGATACCCTTTAGCTCTGAGATTCGTTATAGCATCTTTTACCGAATGATATCGATTTATATCGACCCACTTTTGCGCTCCCATTGCTATTTCTCTATCAATAGTTTTGGTGTTCTGCTCTTCAACAATATTAACTTCTTGTATACCAAACACATCACAGCTTCGTATCACTGCACTTGTATTATGCAATTGAAAAACATCTTCTGTAGCAACAGTAAAGTGCTTAGTTCGCTCAGCTAAAACTCTTAAAAACGTATGTTTTCGCTTATCGGTGAGATAACTTTCGAGATGATCTAATAGTTTGACGTCTATCATTAAAAGTGCTATATTTAGTTCAAAATATAAAAACTCTATGGGATTAAAAAACCTAGCATTTCTTTTTTTTGCATTGTGTTTAAGCCATTTTCAGCTCTCGGCCCAGAACTCTATAAAAGAAGCAGCTCAAGACACTATGTCTTACAATGAAGCAAACTCAAAAAAGGTTATTGAAATTGGCGAATATATAGAAACAACTATTCACAATAATGACCCCGAATCATTTACTTCAAAAATTAATAAAGACCAATTTTACAATAGAGTACTTCAGGAATATCCAGATATCAACCGAAAAGACCCATTTATTATAGGTTACTTAATTGGAATTTCCCAGACTTTAAAATCGTTTCCAACAGAAATCATCTCCGAAGTTGAACAAGGTGCATATTATGATTTTATCAATTATAGATATGATATCACATCACAAACCTATTATGCCCTTTTTAGATTATATTCTTCTGAAACCGGATTGAATTATCATGATTACAGACTAAGCAATAATAATGGAGAGCTTGAAATCTCAGACATGTACATTTACCTAGCTGGTGAGCATTTTGCTAGTACTATTGGTAGAATGATGAGCTATTCAGTTCCTGAACAGAAATTATATGGTAAAAAAAGTAAGGCTCCAAACCCTGAAGCTAAAGATCTTTTTAAAGCTGTTCTACAAAATAACAATGAAAATTATGCAAAAGCCTATCAAATTATGGATGGCATGACATCTGAATTGTCAAAAGAAAAATTTCTGCTCATTTTCAAATCGATAATCGCCAGCCAAATAGATGAAGAGAAGTATTTAAAATCTCTTGAAGATTTGATTACAACCTTTCCAGATGATCAAACTATAGCACTTAACAAAATAGATTATCATATTTACAAAGAAGAGTATTTTGAAGCCATCCAAGTGATTAATCAATTACAAAATGAAACTGAAGATGATTTTTTAAATTTCCTAAAAGCTAATGTTGCTTTTGAAGATAAAAATTATGATTTAGCCCTAAATTTATATGAATACATCATTGATAACTATATTGATTTTTTTGACGGACAAGCTGGCTATCTTAGTACTTTGGTAATGATGAAAAACTATCCAGATACCGTAAAATATCTTGATAGGTTACTAGAAGAAGATTATGACAAGCAATCACTAATTGAATATATTGAGGAGGAAGATGAAAATGGTGAAAATATTTTAGATCAATTTATGGCTTCAAACGATTACAAAGCTTGGAAAATAAAAAAACAATAATGTATGAGACATCTGGTAGTTTTAACAGGAGCTGGAATGAGTGCCGAAAGCGGTATCAAAACTTTTAGAGATGCCGATGGACTATGGGAAGGTCATGATGTCATGGAAGTTGCAACACCGCAAGGCTTTGCCAAAAACCCAGAATTAGTACTAGAATTTTACAATCAACGGCGACAACAATTGCACGAAGTAACACCAAATTCTGCACATTTAGATTTAGCAGTTTTAGAAAAGCAATTTAAAGTAACTATCGTAACTCAAAATGTAGATGATCTACATGAACGTGCAGGCAGTAGTAATGTTATTCATTTACATGGTGAATTATTAAAAGTAAGAAGTACTAAACACCCAAACGATATTAAAATATGGACTACCGATTTGCATTTAGGTGATTACTGCGAAGAAGGACATCAATTACGTCCACACATTGTTTGGTTTGGCGAGGATGTTCCTATGATAGAAAAAGCCATAGAGGTTTGTGAAACTGCAGATATTTTATTAATTATTGGAACCTCAATGCAAGTCTATCCAGCTGCTGGTTTAAAAAATTATATACCTTACAATACCCCAATTTATTTCATTGATCCAAATCCAACAATAGATAGTGATAAAAATGTGACTGTCATATCTGAGACTGCGACTTCAGGTATGACAACATTTAAATCATTATTAGGATTAAATTAATGATGACTTGTACGAGAAATAACAATACTTTAATCATCTTCTGAAAGTTTAAAAAAGGCATTAACGGGTTTATCAAAGACATTGGAAAGTTTTAATGCCAAAACTGTTGAAGGTACGTACCTGTTAGCTTCAATTGAATTTATAGTCTGGCGTGATACACCAATTTTTTTAGCTAAATCATCTTGAGTTAAGCTCAAGATGGCACGTTCTACTTTGATTGTATTTTCCATTATCTATTTCGCTTTAAAACTTCGAAAAACATAATTTGAACAAGAAGCATAAACCATAATATTTGGAAATAACTAAACGTATTATTACCACTTGCCTCAAATACGTACTCATGTATTAAATAATCAATAACCGGTTGTACTAATGCATATAATACACCAAAAATAAATGCGAGTGTATACGACTTAGCTCTCAAAGACATGATCATTTCATCTTCTTGCTTCTCCTTTGAAATTGATATTATCAAGAAACTTACAATGAGTAATCGCTTTAAAACTTCTGAAGTCCATTGTGGCCTATCATCAACAAACTTGAAACCAATTAACACTAAAAATACTAATACTGAGATGGTAATTCCAACGGTTTTCCATGTATTGGACAATTGAAATCGAGACCATTTTTCAATTTTTGTACGTTCGCAATTTTGAATATCATTTAAATTCATGACAAATATATTTTATATTAAGTAAAAATATTTTTACTATATGACAAATATACTTTACATTTTTGAATTACACAAATTAGATGAATTATTCTAAACGAATAAATATTGTTTTAAGAAAAAGGAAAGTATCTATAATAATAAAATCCTGTCTGAATACACAGACAGGATTTTACCCCTAACTAAACTAAATTTTAAATCTTAACGTGTCCGCTTAACTACGACATTAAGATTACCTACTTATGATTAAGAAACTCTTATTGAGTTTCCATCTATTTTATATACGTACTATTATATCTATTTGGATTACGAGATTGAAAAAAAACTATATTTTTTTTGCTTCTTCCCAAAAGACATCCATCTCAGCAAGGCTCATCTCAGATAAAGGCTTATCTAATGCCTTCGATTTTTGCTCTAAATATTGAAACCGTTTAATAAATTTTTTGTTGGTTCGCTCCAAAGCACTTTCAGGATCTATTTTAAGAAAACGGGCATAATTAATCATTGAAAACAACACATCACCAAATTCGCTTTCAATACGATCTTGGTTTCCATTCTCTACTTCATCTTGCAACTCTTTGAGTTCTTCTTCTACCTTTTCAAAAACTTGCTGTGGTTCTTCCCAATCAAAACCAACACCAGCTACCTTATCTTGAATACGATTAGCTTTAACCATTGCTGGCAAACTTTTTGGCACACCTTGCAAAACACTCGTTTTACCTTCTTTAAGTTTTAATTGTTCCCAATTACGTTTAACATCGTCTTCATTATTTACAGTAACATCTCCATAAATATGAGGGTGACGTTCTATAAGTTTATCACAGATACTATTACATACATCTGCGATATCAAAAGCATTAGTTTCACTTCCAATTTTTGAATAGAACACAATATGAAGCAAGACATCTCCAAGCTCTTTTTTAACCTCATCCAGATCATTATCTAAAATGGCATCTCCAAGCTCGTAGACCTCTTCAATTGTCAAATGACGTAGTGTCTGAATCGTTTGCTTCTTATCCCAAGGACACTGGTCACGGAGCTCATCCATAATAACAAGCAAGCGCTCAAATGCTTTTAATTGCTGAGTTTTATCAGTCATAGTTTGTATTTAAAACTCAAAAATACAACGCTTTCATTCAGATAAGACTTCTGAATGAAACTTAATATAAACAATCTATTAACGACACTTATTCTTCCTCTTCGCTTACGGCTTTTTCATCGTCTTCTAAAGCCCCAAGCATATCATGCTTTTGAAGTAAGTTATACCACTGTACAATTTTTTTGATATCACTGGCATACACACGATCTTCATCATAATCTGGTAAAACACCAAAGAAATACTCTTCCAAAGTATCTTTAGAATCTTTATGACTTATTGATGTTTGTTGTGCATTTTCTTTGTCTCGAATCTTTTTAAAGACTTCTTTTAATGGTAGTTCTTCAGTTAAAGTATAAACTGCGATTTCACTTAATACACTTATATTATTATGAATCCCAACAGAGACCTTTTTTTGATCTATTAAAGATTGTGCAACAAAACCGCTTCTAGTTTGCGTTACGATTTTATATAATCCTGGTTTTCCAGAAATGGAAAGTATTTTATCTAAACTCATATATTTTCAATATTAGCGCTTCTTTTTCATTAACGGGAAGCGCATTCTATAATCTGCTTTTATTTTTCCTTTGGAAATATTAGCCAATTTCCCTTTAATTAAACGCTTTTTTAATGACGATAGTTTATCAGTAAATAAAATACCTTCTATATGATCATACTCATGTTGAACAACTCTCGCAATCAATCCGTCAAAAACTTCTGTATGCGTCTTAAAATTCTCATCTTGATATTTAATCGTTACTTTAGGCTGTCTAAACACATCTTCCCTTACATCAGGAATACTTAAACAACCTTCATTAAATGCCCACTCATCACCTTCTTCTTCTAATATTTCAGCATTAATAAATGTACGTTTAAAGCTTTTAAGTTCTGCTTGCTCTTCTTCAGAATACATATCATCTTCTGCAAAAGGTTCGGTATCTACTAAAAAAACACGAATAGGTAATCCAATTTGAGGTGCTGCCAAACCTACACCATAAGCACCATACATGGTTTCCCACATATTATCTAGAAGCGTATCAAGATTAGGATAATCTTTAGTGATGTTCTCAGCTTTTTTTCTTAGAACTGGGTCGCCATAAGCAACAATTGGTAATATCATTATTTTATAATTTTCGGGTGCAAAAATACGATTCTTATTGTTATTTCAGAACTTTTTAATACGGATTTAAGACAGATTATACAAATAGCTTTGCAGTATAATTGTAGCACTTATTTCATCTACTAAAGCTTTGTCTTGGCGTTGCTTTTTATTAAGCCCGCTATCAATCATCGTCTGAAATGCCATTTTTGAAGTAAATCGCTCATCAATTCGCTTTATAGGAATACTAGGAAAAGTTTTAGTTAGTGTGCCTAAAAATTTAATAATCGACGTTTCACTTTCTGAAACTTCATAATTCATCTGCTTAGGTTCACCAACTATAAATAATTCTACATTTTCCTCAGAAATATATTGCTCCAAAAAATGCAATAAATCTTTGGTATCGACAGTCGTCAAACCCGATGCAATAATTTGCAGTTCGTCAGTAACTGCTATTCCTGTGCGTTTTGTTCCAAAATCTAAAGCTAATAGTCTTGCCATTTTGCAAAGTTAATCTTATAATCCTCTTAATCAATTGTAATGCCATAAAAAAACTCTTCTTTGTAGGTCAAAGAAGAGTTCTAAAATAATCAACTATTAATTATTCACAAACCGTTCACCCTCTACCTTAAACAGTTCATGTTATATTATTAAGACACCATCTATTTTAAAAAGTCACATCTTGATAAAAAATAAAAACCTTTCTTGGGGCTAAGAAAGGTTTTTTTGCTATTATATTAATTCTGGGTATATAGGGCTATTGCTATTATCAACTAACTTTCAATAACTTAGACACAACTTTTATAAAAAGGTCACATTTTAATGAAAAAAGAAAACCCTCCTAAGGGAGAAGGAGGGTTTTCACAAAAATTAGCTATTAATTATTAAAGCTTCAAACATAATTTTAGGGAAAATGTCTGAATAATAATAATTCACGTTAATTAAGACACACAACTTTTTGATAGGTCACATTTATTTTATTTTTTTTACGAATAATGTTTTATCTCAAATCAATTATAGGTTTATCTTTGTACTCATAGCTTATAACAACGAAGATGAAACAATTACAACAACATATAGAAAATGCTTGGAACGATCGTTCCCTACTAACCAATCAAGAAACTATTGATAGTATTAGAAACGTTATAGATTTATTAGATTCTGGAGACCTTCGAGTTGCTGAAACTACTTCAAATGGATGGCAAGTTAATGAGTGGGTAAAAAAGGCTGTAGTACTATATTTTCCAATACAAAAAATGCAAACGCTCGAAGCTGGTATTTTCGAATACCATGATAAAATTCCATTAAAACGCGATTATGAAAAAAAAGGTATTCGAGTGGTACCAAATGCAGTAGCGCGTCATGGTGCTTATATTTCTCCTGGTACGATTTTAATGCCTAGCTATGTAAATATTGGTGCTTATGTAGACGAAGGAACTATGGTTGATACATGGGCTACAGTTGGTAGTTGTGCTCAAATTGGAAAAAATGTACATCTTTCAGGTGGTGTAGGTATTGGAGGTGTTTTAGAACCGCTTCAAGCTGCTCCTGTTATCATTGAAGATGGTGCATTTATTGGATCTCGCTGCATCGTTGTTGAAGGTGTTCGTGTAGAAAAAGAAGCTGTTTTAGGCGCAAATGTTGTATTAACCATGAGTACAAAGATTATTGATGTCACTGGCGATGAACCTGTTGAAATGAAAGGCCGAGTTCCGGAGCGTTCAGTAGTAATTCCTGGAAGTTATACCAAAACTTTTGCAGCTGGAAACTACAATGTACCTTGTGCTCTAATCATTGGAAAACGTAAAGAAAGTACAAACAAAAAGACATCACTTAATGATGCTTTACGCGAGTACGATGTTGCAGTATAGTTTGAACTAACACCTTACACTTGAAAATTTTAATCATCCAACAGAAAATGATTGGTGACGTGCTCACTACAAGCATCTTATTTGAAGCTTTAAGAGCCGAACACCCAGATGCCGAATTGCATTATGTCATAAATCAACATACATTTCCTGTTGTTGATAATAATCCGTTTATTGATAAATTTTTGTTTGTTACTTCGGAAATTGAAGAGAGTAAGACCGCATTTTTAACATTCCTTAAAACTATAAAAAAGGAACAGTACGATGCTGTTATTGATGTCTATTCTAAATTTTCAAGTAACTTAATGACAAAATTCTCTGGTGCCAAAGTCAAGATATCTAAGCATAAATGGTATACCTCTTATTATTACACACACACTTTTAAAGAGTCAAAACAACCTAAAACCAATGCAGGATTAGCCATAGAAAACAGATTACAATTACTTAAACCTTTATGTAATACTATTCCTGAATCTATTCAGCCTAAAATTTATTTAACACCCGAAGAAATTAAAACTTCTGAGACATTTTTAACTAACTCCAATATCGATTTAACTAAACCATTATATATGATTAGTGTTTTAGGAAGTGGAGATAGTAAAACTTACCCCTTAGCCCAAATGGCAAAAATTATAGATATGGTTGTTGAAAATACTAAGGGGCAAATACTATTCAATTACATTCCGAAACAAATTCATGAGGCTAAAGCAGTCTATAATTTCTGTAAAAAAGACACAAAGCAACATGTGTTTTTTGAAGTCTTCGGAAAAAGTCTTAGAGATTTCCTAGCAATAACAAAGCACTGTACTGCTTTAATAGGAAATGAAGGAGGTGCAGTCAATATGGCAAAGGCTCTTGACATTCCTACGTTTACAATTTTCTCACCTTGGATCAAAAAAGAGGCTTGGAGTATGTTTGAAGATGGTAAAAAACATGTTTCTGTGCATTTAAGTGATTTTCAACCACAACTTTTTGAAGGCAAAAAAACTAAAGAATTAAAAGCCAATCAAAAACCACTTTATAGTATGTTTTCTCCTGATTATTTTAAAGATCAGCTACATACATTTCTTAAACAATAGCATCACCACGATCTCGTAAACGTTTGATATAAGCACGCTGTTCTTCAAGATTATTTAAATGTGCTTTTTCAAAACGTCGTTCTACTTTTTGCTTAGCATAATAACTAAAATAATCTGCCAACGGAAAAAAGTCACGATGACCAATGCCGTCAATCACAATTAACCGTAACGAACCATCTTCAAATAACTGACAACAGATATTACGCGCTCTTAAATCGGCAACAAATATTTTATGAGTAATCATTTGTTGTTTCAAACGATTTAATTCAGCCATTATAAGCTTATCCGAAATAGGAGAATTGTCCATTTCTAAATAATGTCGTAATGTAAGTGAAATATCCTGCGAAGTTTCATCTTTTACCAAATCATAGACAAAGCCTACACCTTTGTTCGTCATTACTTCTCCATGATATTTGGCATAAAATGGATATTCAAATGTTGACGCATCTCTTGTTCTTATTTTATGGTAATATTTTATTTCCTTGTACAAATGCTCAACCTCAATATCTGGCTTACCAATTTTAATACACAAATCGTGATTATCGGGATGAAAATACACAACTCGAGCCAGTCCTTCAGAAATGTAATGTTTGTCTTTTATCTCTATCATGAAGTTTTCAACTTTTCAATACCATAAGGTGTTCTAGAGACGTTAAGCTTTTTTGTATTCTCACGAATAGCTTTGTTTTTTTCAATCATTTCAGGTTTTACATAACCTCGAGCATGATCCAAATGTAAACAAATAGCGCTATATCTTATTTGTTTAGCTTTAATTCCTGCATTAAACAATCGCTCTCCTAATTCACGATCTTCACCTCCATATTGCATACGTTCGTCATAACCATTTGCTGCAAGGATATCACTTTTATATCCAGAAGCATTATGTCCGTTCCACGTAGCAGTAGTTGGCGTTAAAGCATTCAATACCGTTGCTTTAACCCCTTTGGCGGTAATTTTATTGTTTTTAAAAGACGATTTTAATCCGTGAGATTTCAACCAATCAATATCAAAACAACGCTGAGTTTTAATGTCATCTTCGGAAATGAGCTCACTTATATTCATCGGTAATTTAAAATAGCCACCCGACAAAAAATAACCATCTTCCCTCCTATTGACATGTACGTCTAAAAAATCGGCTCTAGCTATACAATCGCCATCGGTATACACTAAATATTGCCCTTTACTGGCTACAGTAGCCTTGTTAAGAATAATGGTTTTTTGAAATCCGTTATCTTCATGCCAGATATGTTGAATTGGATAAGCCACCTCATTAGATAACCTTTCAATCAGTATCTTGGTCTCTTCTCCAGAGCCATCATCAGCAATGACAACCTCAAAGTTCTTATAAGTTTGTTGATCAAAACTCCATAAGACTTTTTGTAACCAAAGCGGACTATTATAAGTACTGATAATTACTGAAATATCTATTTCATTCATAGTTTCAAAAATACCATTTTTAACAAACATTTTATTGCTATTTTTACAACAAATTACAAATTGTTTTATGCAGAAACTAACTGCTATTATTCCTGTTGGAAATGAGATTCACAATATTGAAGCTGTAATTGCCTCGGTAGATTTTGCAGATGAAATTTTAGTGGTCGATAGCTTAAGTACAGATGGAACTTATGAGAAAGCTCAAGAATTAGCTACACGAGTCATTCGAAGAGATTATGAGTATTCTGCTTCTCAAAAAAATTGGGCCATACCTCAAGCCAAACATGAATGGGTTTTTCTTATTGATGCCGATGAACGTGTAACACCCGAACTCAAAACAGAAATTCTAGATATTTTGAGTCAACCACAACAAGAACATACAGCCTATTGGATTGGTCGGATAAATTATTTCATGGGAGAGCGTGTTAATTATAGCGGCTGGAGAAATGACACCGTTATCCGTTTATTTAAAAGAGATTTTTGCGTGTATGAAGACAAACAAGTTCATGCTGAAATCAAAGTTGATGGAAGCGTTGGTAAGTTGAAACATAAGCTCACGCACAACACCTTTGTAACTTTTGACAAATTCATTGAAAAAATGAATCGTTATGCATGGTGGCAAGCCAAAGACTATGATAAAAAAACTGGACGTTTAACACCTTATCATTTTGTGATTAAACCATTTTGGGGCTTTTTTAAACACTATATAATACAAAGTGGTTTTCGAGATGGAGTTGTTGGTTTTACAATAAGTACCATGCAAGCTTATGCTGTATTTATGCGCTATGTAAAAATATGGCTGATGCGCCGTGGTAGAGAATAATTATTTCTTCCAAAATTTTAGTTTCTTTTTTAAACGACGACGACGTTGATAATCGTCTTGAAAACTTTTAGTGTAATGCCACATTAAACTATAAACCTCTTCAGGATCTCGTGAGATACATTTTGCATACTCATTACTCATAATTCTAACAACAGGAGCCTTAGTTGCCAACTTCGCAAAGTTTTTTATACGTGTATCAAAATCTAAAGGTTGAAATTGCATTCTGTTTAAATCTACTAAATAAAATGCATAACCATCATCAACAGTTTTGACTAATGTATTTCCTGGTGAATGATCTAAAAAATAGACATTATTTTCATGAAGCTGATAGGTGAATCTTGTAAATGCTTTTAAAATCTCATCTCGATTTGGATAGTCAGGTTGTTTTAGTTCTCTATAGGTACAATCTGGCTCTAATTGTTCACTTATATAATAGCTATTTTTAAAAAACAACCCTGTTTTGAATTCGAAATAAGCTATTGGTTCTGGCGTACCAATACCCAAAGCTTTTAAACGTTGTCCATACTCAAAAGACCGTTGCGCCTTACTCTTTCTAAAAAATCGATATGCAATTTGATTGATAAGATTAGGGACTCGAAATGATTTTACATTTATGATCTTGCCATCTAAATCAAATAACTTTAAAGAATTACGATCCTGATTACCAAAGGGAGTTCCTTCAGAATCAAAATTCAGAACAATAGATTCTAATTGCTTCTGAACAGATTTATAAGAATTGCTAATCTCGAAATTCATATCGCAAAATTACGATTACTTTTGAATCTATTCTAAAGTTAATTTAGTTTCGTTTCTTTGTAAAAACTAAACAAATGGCAAACGTATTTTTAGAATCTCACCACATCAAAAATTTGAATTTTGGATTTGGTCAGTTCAATTACCATTTGATAAAAGGATTTCAGCATCACTATCCAGAAGATTTTAGAATGACAATTCATGCTGAAAACATTCAAGCATTAAAAAAAGAATTTGGACCTCAATTTAACTATAAAACATACTTTTCTTTTAGACGTTATGCGTCATTACGCATTCGAAAAAAATATGACTTATGGCATTGTATGAATCAAAATACACGTATCGAACCTTATTATAACATTCCGTATTTACTAACCATTCACAATACATCATACATCAAAGACAAAAACGATTATAAAGATAAAAAGGAGCATGTTCAATTTCAGGAGAAAATAAACAGAAGTACTGCAATCACCTATATTTCTGAATATGCAAAAAGTTCTACGCACGCTTTTTTCAATGTCCCGAATATTCCAGAATATGTGATTCACAATGGGAATCCAATTTCAGAAATGACGCTTCCAAATGATTATAAGCCAAGCTACATTCCCGAACAGCCCTTTTTATTTACTATAGGAGAAATTAAAGAACGTAAAAATTTTAAATCTTTAGTTGGCCTTATTCAGAACTTAAAAGACTATACCTTAATAATTGCAGGTAAAAAAAGTACTAGTGAAGCAGAACGCATTCAATCATTTATTGACCAACATCAATTAAACAACCGCATAAAACTCGTTGGTAAAATTTCAGAATTCGACAAGCAATATTATTACAAACACTGTAGTGCTTTTGTTTTTCCTTCTTTGCGAGAAGGCTTTGGTTTACCCGTTATTGAAGCAATGAAATTTGGCAAACCAACATTCATTTCAAATAATACTTCACTACCAGAAATTGGTGGTGAATTGGCATTTTATTGGGATCATTACGATCCAAAATATATGGCTGAAATTTTTGAGAACGGCATGAATACCTATGAAAGTAATAAAATACAATATAGTACTCAATTAAAAGAAAGAGCCAATAGTTTTAATTGGAATGATGCAGCAAAAGCGTATATTGACGTATATAGATCATTAATCTAATAACAAGCATGAAAAAACTTATCAGTTCGGCAAAGCGATCTATTCGTAAAAAACAAACCATTGCTAAAATATTAAAATCTGAACAACATAATGAGCCTGTAGCCAATGTGCATCGAATAGACACTAGAAATGCTGGAGATTATTATTGTGCTCCTCACCACTACTTTGAGGTTTTAAAAGGAAAATCTCTTGATATTTTTGGTTACAAAAGTGATGACAATGATAAGCGCCAAAATTTCATTGATACAGTTAATGCAAAATCACTTATTATTGGTGGTGGCGGATTATTAAATCGTTCAGGATTTAACCGACAAATGAAGTTGTTTGAAAAACTCTCTGAACAAGGAAAAAAGACTGTGCTTTGGGGTGTTGGACATAATGAAAAACATCCACATACTTATGACAAAGTAAAACACTATAATGTAGATGTTTCAAAATTCGGTATTGCAGGCACTAGAGATTATAAAATGCCTGGAGATTATGTACCATGTGTAAGCTGTTTACATCCTATTTTTGACAAACCATTTGAAGAAACTCAGGATTTTGGAATCGTTTTTCATAAAGACACACTTAAAAAACCGGAGATTTTAGCAAAGTTTCAAGACTATCCAACATCGTCAAATACCTCAGATTTTGAAGAACTTATCAACTTTATAAAAGCATCTAATAAAATTGTTTCCGATAGTTACCATGTGATGTACTGGAGTATGCTACTAGGAAAAAAGGTTGTTGTAGTACCTAACTCTTCGAAATTTTATGATTTTCAACATCGACCAGTTATTTCCGATTTTGACAATGCTTTAAATCAGTTTTCTAAAACAGACGTTTATCCAGAATTATTAGAAGAATGTAGAGCTATTAACATGAACTTTTCCGAAAAAGTGTTTGATTATTTAAATCTCTAATTCTTTATACTTCCAGTTCATAATTTTAATTCTGAAAACAGAGAAATAAATACTTCAAGAGATTTTAATAGATGTTGCTTAAGTCGTAAATTTGCATCATGAAAAGTGATGCGCATATCACTAATAATCAAATTTAATTTCGATTGAATTACAAAGACGCTTTAAGACACGATATTTTTAATGTCATTTCAAAATCTTCTAAACAATTAGACTTAGATTGTTATGTGATTGGTGGTTTTGTTCGTGATTACATTTTAAATCGTGGAAAACACAAAGATATTGATGTAGTTGCCATAGGTAGTGGTATTTCACTTGCAAAACAAGTTGCAAAAAACTTACCCAATAAGCCTAAAGTTCAAGTTTTTAAAACTTACGGAACTGCAATGCTTGTACATGAGGATATGGATATTGAATTTGTAGGAGCTCGTAAAGAATCCTATAATGAAGATAGTAGGAATCCTATTGTTGAAAATGGTAGCCTCGAAGACGATCAAAATCGACGTGATTTTACGATTAATGCGATGGCTTTGAATCTATCTGAAGCGCATTTTGGACAATTACTTGATCCTTTTAATGGTATCCAAGATTTAAAAAATCAAATTATTCGTACACCATTAGATCCCGATATTACGTATAGCGATGATCCATTACGCATGATGCGTGCAATACGATTTGCGACTCAGCTCAATTTTAAAATTGAATCAGAATCACTTAACGCTATTTCTAGGAATAAAGAACGTATTAAAATTATTACTAAAGAGCGTATCGTTGTCGAATTACATAAAATTCTTGAAAGTGATGTGCCTTCAATTGGCTTTTTGCTCCTAGAGAAGACTGGTCTTTTACAATTTATACTACCAGAACTTACTGCTCTTAAAGGCATTGATGAAGTTGAGGGACAAACCCATAAAGATAATTTCTATCATACTTTAGAAGTAGTTGATAATATTGCAAAAACTACAGACAACCTATGGTTACGTTGGGCTGCTTTGTTACATGATATTGGAAAAGCACCAACCAAAAAATTTAGCAAAAAAGTAGGTTGGACATTCCATGCTCATGAGTTTGAAGGAGCAAAAATGGTATATCATTTATTCAAGCGATTAAAAATGCCCTTGAATGACAAAATGAAATTTGTTCAGAAAATGGTATTTATGAGTTCGCGACCTATTGTATTGGCACAAGATATCGTAACCGATTCTGCCGTGAGACGTTTGGTATTTGACGCTGGTGATTATGTTGATGATTTAATGACCTTATGCGAAGCAGATATTACAACTAAAAATCCCAAAAAATTCAATAAATACCACAACAATTTTAAAATCGTACGTGAGAAAATTGTTGAAGTTGAAGCAAGAGATCATATAAGAAATTTTCAACCTCCAATTACTGGGGAAGAAATCATGAAGACTTTTAATTTAAAGCCATCACGTGAGATTGGTCAGATAAAAGAAGTCATCAAAGAAGCCATTCTTGAAGGCGACATTCCAAATGAATATGACGCTGCATATCAACTTATGTTAAAAGAAGGTGAACGGCTCGGACTTAAAAAACCTGAATTATGATCCAAATTAAGAGAACAACTTCTGATAATAAAGACTTTGTTCAACTTGTTGAAGCTTTGGATGCGTATTTAAAAATAACTGATGGAGAGGAACATGAATTCTACAATCAATTTAACGGAATTGATATCCTCAATCATGTCATTGTAGCGTATCATGATGGATTAGCTATAGGTTGTGGCGCTTTCAAACACTTTGATACCTCACGAGTAGAAATTAAACGCATGTATACTTCTCCTGAACATCGTGGAATAGGCGTAGCTTCTGAAATTTTAAAAGCTTTAGAGCTTTGGGCTTTAGAATTACATTATATCTCTTGTGTCTTAGAAACAGGAATACGACAAAAAGAAGCCGTTTCGTTTTATAAAAAAAATAATTACACTATGATTCCAAAATACGGTCAATACGTCAATATGGATAATAGTTTGTGTTTTGAAAAAAAATTAAAACAATGAAAAAAGATAACAATAAAGTCATCTATTGGTTACTAACAGGTTGTGTATTGATATTTATAATGGTCGTTGTTGGTGGGATCACAAGGCTAACACATTCTGGTTTATCAATTTCAAACTATAAATTAATTTCAGGAACAATACCTCCAATGAATGAGATTGAATGGCAAGAGGCTTTTGATTTATATAAACAGTATCCAGAATACCAAAAGCTAAATACACATTTTGATCTTCAAGATTTTAAAGACATCTATTTCTGGGAATGGCTTCATAGAGTTATTGGTCGTTTTATTGGTCTAGTCTTCATCATCCCTTTTTTGTATTTTTTAATTAGAAAACAGCTTAGCACTTCAACCATAAAAAAAAGCATCCTTCTTCTTTTTATGGGAGGTTTTCAAGGATTTCTTGGTTGGTATATGGTAAAAAGTGGATTAGTAGATCGTCCAGACGTAAGTCATTATCGCCTTGCTATGCATTTAACAACGGCATTCTTAACCTTTGCTTTTACATTTTGGGTGGCTTTAGATCTTATATTTCCGAAGAAAAAAGATATAGATAAAAAATTAAGAAATTTTATCAGATTGGGATTAGTTGTTCTTATACTACAAATCATTTATGGAGCTTTTGTTGCTGGTTTAGATGCAGGTTTCATACATAACCATTGGCCAATGATGAGCGAAGGCAAGTTTATGCACGAAACAGTTTACATAGAACAAAATCCAGTGTATAAAAATTTTATTGAAGGTAAAAGCGGTGTTCAATTTGTGCATAGAATGCTAGCATATATTGTAGTGATTTTTATTGTTGCTATTTGGTTAAAAGTAAGAAAACAAATACTTACAAAGTTCCAATTAATAGGTATAAACATTCTTTTAATAGCACTAGCTATTCAATTCATTCTTGGGGTTTTAACTATCTTAAATGCGGTTCCTGTTTGGCTTGGTGTGGCACATCAAATTGGTGCATTTATTTTATTAAGCGCGATGACATTTACCTTGCATCGTTTCAGTAAATAATTGAAAAAAAACATACCTTTGCATCATAATTAATTACCATGATTTACAGATTTAGAGTCATATTAGATAACGATACCGAAGATGATATTTTTAGAGATATCGAAATTCGCGAAACAGATACACTTGAAGATTTACATAATACAATTACACAATCTTTTGGATTTGATGGCTTAGAAATGGCTTCATTTTATGTAAGTAATGATGACTGGGAACAAGGTGAAGAAATTTCGATGTTTGATGTTAGCGAAGGGACTAACCCAGTGCGTTTAATGAATGAAACCACATTAAACGATATTGTTCATGAAGCGCAAACCAAATTGATTTACGTTTATGATTTTATGAGCATGTGGACCTTTTTGGTTGAACTTGCCGAAATTGTAGAAGAAGCGGAAGGTGCAGACTATCCAAATTTAATGTTTGTTCATGGGCAAATTCCGGATACAGCTCCTGAAAAAATGTTTGAAGCTGAACATTTTGGAGATGATTTTAGTGAAAATGACGATGACATTGACATCGATGATTACGAAGATCTAGATTTTAATGAAAATTGGAATTAACTCAAAAACAAGTACCTTAAGAAAAGTTATTAGTGTTAATACCTTGATAATTACGCTTTACAAAATCTAGTGCATTTTTCAATATAGCTCCCATAGTTGTGCTTTTCCTAAAGGTCATATCTAAAGTATATTGATAGATTTCCTCTTTCAACATATCTATGTATTTAGGATTAGATAGAGTATCAGCTTCCATACAACTTAATAATTCTCCAATACGATCTTGATAACTAATCATACGACGAGCCACAATAGATCGCTCTTCAATTTTGTACTGATCTACCGATTCTTTCTGGATTTTCTCACGCACTAACTCAACCATAGTAAAGTTTTCCTTAAAAAACTGAGGTCTGTATATTTTTAATTTACCTTCATAGCTTTGCTGATCAAAATCAATCGCTCTGATTTTAAAAACAACATGGTCAAAATCATGAGTAGGTACAATTACATAATTATACGAACGCATATCGCCTAATAGTCTTATCATACAACGTTCATTAAATTTTACAAACTCTTTAGCAATCTGTGCCTTTTCTGATGCATTACACTCCGGAAGCATTGTTTTAATAAACTCATCGCCTGGAATTCCTGCTATATGCTCTTCAATAAGTGTGTCTTTATATACGAGAAAATTTAAATTATAAGGCGATAACATATGTTCTAATTCAAGACCATAAACACGAGAAGCATCTGCTTTTTTTACGTAGAAATATGTGTAATTATCATTTAAAACATTACGCACTTTAACTCTAAATGGCTTAGAGTTTCCAAAGGTGCAAAAATCAATGGCATCAATATTTAAATACTTAAAAATCGTTTCGTTACCATCAGATATCAAATTTGAATACACACGTTTCAAGCTTAAATCAATTTCCTCACGCTCAAATTCATTATAATATACACGAACCCATAAAGTGTCTTCATCATGCTTATCATATACGACTACAGAGCCTTGAAACCTTAACAAATCCTCATAAAAAATAGGCAATCGAATATTCCTATTATACTCTTGCAAATAATTATGCAATCGATTACTAATAGGATACGACGGTTTCTTTTTTGAAATTTTTAAATCGTCCATAATATCAAATTCAAGTCTAAAATAATGTTTTATATCTTAGCTTGTAACATAAATTCGATTTGTTCGTCGTATTTAATAATCAACCACTACTGAGAACTTTCAGTAGAAAAATCAATCAAATTTTGGAATCAATATTAACCATTAACAATCTTACCAAGAAATTTGGCTACTTAACTGCTGTCAAAGATTTATCATTTACTATAAATAAAGGCAATGTCTATGGCATTTTAGGGCCCAACGGTAGTGGAAAATCCACAACACTTGGTATTGTATTAAATGTTGTCAACAAAACTGAAGGAAACTTTCATTGGTTTGATGGCAATACAACCACGCATGATGCACTCAAAAAAGTAGGTGCAATTATAGAACGACCAAATTTCTACCCTTACATGACAGCGCAACAAAACTTAAAGCTGGTATGCAAAATAAAGGGTGTAGACGACAATAAAATTGCAGAAAAATTAGAAGTAGTAGGATTACTAGATCGTAAAGATCATAAATTCAAAACCTATTCTTTAGGTATGAAACAACGTTTAGCCATTGCTTCTGCCCTACTCAACGATCCGGAAATTTTAATCCTTGATGAGCCTACAAATGGTTTAGATCCGCAAGGAATTCATCAAATTCGCCAAATTATAAAAGATATTGCAAACAATGGAACTACGATACTGTTAGCCTCTCACCTTTTAGATGAAGTTGAAAAAGTATGTTCTCATGTTGTTGTATTACGAAAAGGTGAAAAATTATATTCAGGTCGCGTTGATGAAATGATCTCAAGTCATGGGTTTTTCGAATTAAAAACAGAGAAACACGATCAACTCCTTAATATCTTAGAGTCCAATAAATCGTTTGGGACTATTAAAGTTGAAGACGAACTCATTACTGCATTTTTAAATGAACCGATGGACGCACAAACGTTCAACACATTCATGTTTGAAAAAGGAATTGTACTATCTCATCTTGTTAAACGTAAAGAAAGTTTAGAAGAGCAATTTTTACAGTTAACAGATAATAATTAATCATCAATCACAACATATCTGAAATCAAATTTCAGAATAAAAATCAACCACCATGTTAAGATTATTACAATTAGAACTTCAAAAATTACTCCTTAATCGAGCGAGTAAAGTTCTTATTTTCATTTCATTTATATTACCATTTTTTGTCATCATACTCTCATCTCTACGAATTAACTTTTTTGGTTTTTTCGTATTAGAATTGGGACATTACGGATTGTTTAATTTTCCAATTGTTTGGCATATTACCACATTCTTTGCCTCACAGTTTAAATTCTTTTTTGCAATTGTAGTTGTAAGTATGATTGGTAACGAATATAGCAATAAGACCATCAAACAAAACCTCATTGATGGTTTAAGTAAAAAGGAGTTTATTCTTTCAAAATTTTATACAATAATTTTCTTTTCGGCAGTTGCAACCTTATTAATTTTTGTCATTTGCTTGTGTATAGGATTATACTATTCTAGCATTAATGAAGCGCATTTAATTTTTAGAGAACTTGAATTTCTATTCGCATACTTCTTGAAGCTTGTTGGTTTCTTTAGTTTGTGTTTGTTCTTAGGAATGTTAGTTAAACGTTCGGCTTTTGCCTTAGCTTTCTTATTTGTTCTATTTATTTTAGAATGGATTATTTACGGTATATTAGCTTGGAAAATTGATGAAAGTACTGCAGATAAAATTCAGAATTTCTTTCCGTTAAAATCGATGTATAAGCTTATAGATCAACCATTTCAAAGAATAGCCATCTCAAAAGCTCCAAACGGTCAAGACTTCATGTACGACTTTGCTGTACACTGGTATGAAATTGTTATTGTAATGGGTTGGACAGCATTATTCATCTTTTTATCGTACAGATTATTAAAAAAGCGAGATTTGTAATATCTTTATTGGCTTAGGTCACGTTTCCTTACAATGTTAAAGTTATTGTTTTAACAATATATAGGGTAGGTCTTTCAGCTATGCTGCTGTTATAATAGTACACCTAAGCTAATTGCTTATATTACATGAAAAAGAAATCCGTTGTATTAATTATTACGTTGCTTTTTGTTACCCTCACTTTTGCACAACAAGAAGCTTCCTATTGGTATTTTGGTAGAAATGCTGGTTTACAGTTTGATGCTGCTTCTGGAACAGTGACTGCTATAACCGATGGACAAATTAACACCTTAGAAGGCTGTACTTCAATCTCTGACACTGAAGGAGATTTATTATTTTATACTGATGGAAGAACGGTTTGGAATAGAAACCATGTAATCATGCAAAATGGCGATTACTTCGGAGGTACTGGTCTACTAGGAGACCCTTCAAGTACCTCTTCAGGATTAATTGTTCCCAAACCACAAGACCCAACGCAATATTATATTTTTACAGTTGATGAGCCACATCACAATAATGCAAGTGTATTTCCAAATCAGTTTACGGGGAACTATGATAGTGGCGGAACTGTACCTGGACAAGACGATGGTTTTAATAATGGATTCGCTTATTCCTTAGTTGATATGACCTTAGATGGTGGATTAGGAGATGTAGTAGACACTGAAAAAAATATTCCATTAGTTACATATGATGCTTCAATTCCTGAAGAGGAAGCCTATAAATGTTCTGAAAAAATCACAGCAGTAAAAGCTGATGATTGCTCTTCGTTTTGGGTTATCACACATTTTGTAAATCGGTTTTATGCGTTTAAAGTAAGTGTTACTGGAGTTGATCCAACTCCAGTTATCTCAACTGTAGGCCCTGAAGTTTCAATATCAGGATACAGAAGAAATTCATTAGGATATATTAAAGCGTCACCTGATGGGACTAAACTAGCTGTGGCTCATTTTGGGTTTGCTTTAACTGAAGGTGGTAATGCAGCTGGTGGTGTTTATTTATTAGATTTTGATAATGACACTGGTGTTGTATCTAATTCTGTAGAACTTTATGGACCCGAAAATGGAGATAGTCCTTATGGCGTTGAGTTTTCGTCAGAAAACAGAAAAGTATACGCCTCTATTGGCTCAGGAATTAATGGAAATGGCGCTAGCAGTATTTACCAATGGGATTTAGAAAGCAGCGATATTCCTGCATCTTTAGAACTTATTCATACTTCAAGCGTACTAAGCGCAGGTGCTTTACAGCTTGGATTAGACAAACGTATTTATCGTGCACAAATTAGCTTTCAAAATGCAGATTCTGCAGATTATATTGGCATTATTAATAACCCTGAAGCTACAGGTTCAGCTGTAGACTATAATGAAAATGGTGTATTACTAGATATTAATGGCAATAATCAAAACACAAGTACTATTGGCCTACCTCCTTTTATTCAATCTCTTTTCAACTCACAAATTGATATTATTCAAAACGGCATAAGCACCACAGAACTTAAGTTATGTACTGGAGATAGTTATACCTTAATTGCTGAAAATGTTCCTGGAGGAACTTATACTTGGACTAAAGATGATGTCCTTTTATCTGAAGATACTTTCGAACTCTTTGTTGATGAACCTGGTTTTTATGAAGTATTTATTGAGCCTAATAATGGTGAATGCCCTATTGAAGGTGAAGCTGTTGTTGGCATATTTGATATTCCTACGGCAACACAACCTAACCCTATTGTTGTGTGCGACCCCTCTGGCGTATCTAGTTTTGATTTAACAATTCAAAACGCAGATATTTTAGATGGCCAAGACCCAAATCAATATACTGTGCATTACTATACATCTCTAGACGATGCAGATTTAAATGAAAATGAAATTACTGGCGATTTCACTAACACTGAGACTCCACAAACTATCTACGCACGTGTAGATAATAATGACAACCCCAACTGTTATGCCACAACATCTTTTGTAGTAACAGTATTTATAACTCCTATTATTGAATCTTTAAACGATATTACCGTTTGTGATACAGATTTTACGTCCGATAGCATGGATGGTCTAACAACCCTAACTTTAGATGAACTTAATGCCGGCATTCTAGGAAGTCAGGATGACACCTTATACACGATTACGTTCCACCCAACACAACAAGATGCAGATGATAATACAAATGAACACCCTAATATATATACAAATACAACTGCAAATACTGAAGAAATTTTTGTGCGTATAGAAAATAATGCAAATACTGATTGCTATTCTACTGATTCATTCTTGTTAAACATCAATAATGCACCTGAAGCAAATGATACAACTATTGTTCAGTGTGATGAAGATGGTATCCCAGAAGGTTTTACAACCTTCGACCTCAATCAAGTTTTTGATGATATTACTGGTGGTGCAACCAATAGAACCATTAATTTTTATGTATCACTTTCAGATTTAGAAAATGACGAAGATGAAATTAATGCCGACGCCTTTGATAATTATTTTAATCCACACATTATTTATGCTTTAGTTACCAACACCGAAACTGGTTGTACTAACATAGCTGAAATTACTCTTGAAGCTAGTACAACTGCTTCCAATAATACTATATTAGAAGCCTGTGATGATGATGGCACTGAAGACGGCTTTTATAACTTTAATCTAAATAATACGCTTGATGCTATACTCTTTGGATTACCTGCAGATTTAAATGTTGTTTTTTATGAAACCTATGAAGAGGCGTTGCTTGAAGATAATCCTCTAGACACCAATTACACAAATAGTATTCCGTATAGCCAAACCATATATGCTCGTGTAGAAAATATGAATGCTTGCTACGGAATAAGCGAAGTTCAACTAACAGTATTTGAACTTCCTAATATTATTATTGAAGACACACTTTATTATTGCTTAAATGAATTTCCACAAACCATTACACTTACAGGCGGATTAATTGATGACACTCCTAATAATTATTACTATGACTGGTCTACTGGTGAAGATGAATTTGAAATTGAAATTAATGAACCTGGTACATATACAGTAAGAGTAACCTCAACAGATGGTTGTTTTAAAGACAGAACTATCAATGTACTACCTTCTGACATTGCCACATTTACTGATATTGAAATTACCGATGCTACTTCTAATAATAGCATAACCGTATTTGTTACTGGTGAAGGCATCTATGAATACGCTCTGGATGACCTAAATGGACCATATCAAGAGAGCAATGTTTTTGAAAATGTAAATTTTGGCTTTCATACAGTGTATGTTAGAGATATAGAAAATGATTGTGGAACGGTTGAAGAGATTGTTTCTGTAATTGGTTTCCCAAAATTTTTCACACCTAATGGTGATACCATTAATGAATATTGGCAAGTTAAAGGAATCTCTAGCGATTTTCAACCTGATTCTCAAATTTTGATTTTTGATCGTTATGGAAAATTACTAGTTGAATTAGACCCTCTAGGTCCTGGTTGGGATGGAACATTTAATGGTTTTAATATGCCTTCTAGTGATTACTGGTTTGTAGTCACTTTACAAGATGGACGCACCTTTAAAAGTCATTTTGCATTAAAACGATAATATGACTATGACTAAATATATAAGTGTTTTTCTATGTTGTCTTTTGAGTTTAATTCCTGTACAAGCTCAAGATGCTAATGATTGTGTGAACGCGATTCAAATTTGCGGAAATTCTAATATAGATTTAGACGTTAATGGTGTTGGTGTTGCGGAGAGCTTCTCAAATGCTTGTAGTATGGTCGAAAACAATACTATTTGGTTTAGACTTACTTTTGAACAAGGCGGTACACTAGGTTTTGTGTTGACTCCTGAAAGTACAGCTATAAGCGAAGATTATGATTTTTCGGTATTTGGTCCTACAGATTCTTGCGCAACCCTCGGACAAGCTATAAGGTGTTCTACAACAAATCCAGGTAATGCCAATCAAGGTAATAACTTAACTGGAATGAATTCTGAAGAAACTGATGTTTCTGAAGGGCCTGGTGCAGATGGTAATAGTTTTGTAAGTGAAATCACTGTGCAAACAGGAGAAACTTACTATATTCTTATAGACAGACCTATTGGTAATAGCCCTTTTAGTTTAGAATGGACAGGCACAGCTGAATTCCCTGAAGCTCCAGAAAGTCAAGCCTCCATTGGAGATGCCCTTAATTTTAGTCAGTGTGATAATTTTGCTCCATTTAATGATGATATTGGACTTTTCAATTTAGAAGCCAATAGCGATACACTTATTGGCTCTCAAACGAGCACAGTTGTAACATATCATAGTTCTCCAGAAGATGCTGCAACTGGTGGTAACGCACTTACAAGTCCATATGTAAATATTAGTAATCCTCAGACCATCTACGCTCGGATGGAAAATACCGTATCCCGATGCTTTATCACAACACCTTTTGTTTTGGAAATAACAGGGTTAGATATTATAGAGCCCTCAGATTTCATCAATTGTGATAGTGATGATGATGGTGATATTACTAATGGTTTAAGCACTTTTGATTTAGAAGAAAAAATACCAGAAATTTTAAATGGGTTAAACCCAGATAATATAACCTATTCTTTTCATCTTAATGAAAATGATGCTATAGCAAACAGTAACCCTATTTCATCGACATACCAAAATACAACATCAGGCAGTCAACAAATATTTGTACGAGTTGAAGACATTACAAACGATTGTTTTGGTATTGTCCCCATTAATTTAGAAGTAATTCCAATACCTGAAGCAAATAATACAACTATTGTTCAGTGTGATGAAGATGGCATCCCAGAAGGTTTTACCACCTTCGACCTCAATCAAGTTTTTGATGATATTACTGGTGGTGCAACCAATAGAACGATTAATTTTTACGTATCTCTTTCTGATTTAGAAAATGACGAAAATGAAATTAATGCCGACGCCTTTGATAATTATTTTAATCCACACATTATTTATGCTTTAGTTACTGACACAATCAATGGATGTACAAATATTGCTGAAATTACCTTAGAAGCTAGTACAACTGCTTCCAACAATACGAGTATAGAAGCTTGTGATGATGATGGTACTGAAGACGGCTTTTATAACTTTAATCTAAATAATACACTTAATGCTATACTCTTTGGATTACCTGCAGATTTAAACGTTGTTTTTTATGAAACCTATGAAGAGGCGTTGCTTGAAGATAATCCTCTAGATACCAATTACACAAATAGTATTCCGTATAGCCAAACCATATATGCTCGTGTAGAAAATATGAATGCTTGCTACGGAATAAGCGAAGTTCAACTAACAGTGTTTGAACTACCTAATATTATTATTGAAGACACACTTTATTATTGCTTAAATGAATTTCCACAAACCATTACTCTTACAGGCGGATTAATTGATGACACTCCTAATAATTATTACTATGACTGGTCTACTGGTGAAGATGAATTTGAAATTGAAATTAATGAACCTGGTACATATACAGTAAGAGTAACCTCAACAGATGGTTGTTTTAAAGATAGAACTATCAATGTCCTACCTTCTGGTACAGCAGCCATTACAAATGTTGAAGTAACCGATGCCACATCAAATAATAGCATTAGTGTTTTTGTATCTGGAGAAGGTGTCTATGAATTTGCGTTAGATAACCCAAATGGTCCATACCAAGAAAGCAATGTTTTCGATAATGTAAGTTTTGGCTTTCATACAGTGTATGTTAGAGATATAGAAAATGATTGTGGCATTGTTGATGAACTTGTATCTGTTATAGGGTTTCCAAAGTTTTTTACTCCAAATGGAGATACAGCGAATGACTTTTGGCAAGTCAAAGGGATTTCTTCTGATTTTCAACCTAACTCTCAAATTTTAATTTTTGACCGTTATGGAAAATTACTTGTTGAAGTAAATCCTTTAGGTCCAGGTTGGGATGGAACATTTAACGGCTTTGATATGCCATCAAGTGATTATTGGTTTGTAGTCACTTTACAAGATGGACGAACACGCAAAGGGCATTTCTCTTTGAAACGATAAGAAAAAATGATCTAAAAAACGCTATTAATGAGGTGTTTCAAATACATACTTTTTTGCATGGTGTTGGGCACTACCTCATTTGCTCAAGACATAGAATTATTTCAACAATTTAATGGACGCTTTGATTATACAGCTATAGGAAATACACTGAACCCTTTTGAAAATAATCTCGATCAAAGTTTTTGTTTTCCTTTAGAATCTTCTAGTGCAAATCTTATTTTATCTGGAAGCACTAGTGTTGTTGCCGCATATTTATATTGGGCAGGATCAGGAACAGGTGATACTTCAGTGGCATTAAACGGAATTCCAATTGAAGCTATAGACACTTATTTAGTAGATTATACCGAACCTTTAAGCGACACCCTTACCTACTTTTCTTGCTATGCAGATATTACCGATATTATAATTTCAGAAGGTAATACAACCTATGAATTTTCCAATCTTGATATCACTAATGACCTTACTAATCAACCTGAATATTGTAGTAACAGAACAAACTTTGCCGGTTGGAGTATTTATGTCATTTATGAAGACAGCTCTTTACCTTTAAATCAACTTAACCTTTACCAAGGTCTAGAAATTATTAACAGAAACAATCAAGAGAAAACTATTATTATTGATAATCTTAATGTGATTGATAATGTTGGTGCAAAAATTGGTTTTTTAGCATGGGAAGGAGATAATAGTTTAAACTATGGTGAAAGTTTATCTATAAATGACAATGTGTTATCTAATCCTCCTCTAAATCTAAGTGACAACGCCTTTAATGGCACCAATACATTTGCTAACTCTAACGTATTTTATAATTGTGATTTAGATGTGTATGACATACAAGACAATATTGCTATTGGAGACACGAGTGCAACTATTAAAATGACTACAGGCGACACCGATGAATTTGGTGTGTTTCGTGCCGATTTAATTATTATCAATAATATTGTAACAGTATTAAATAGTCAGCTACCAGATGCTACAATTACACTAGATAACTTTAATGTTAATTGTGGGGATAGGACAATAGATATTGACTACACAGTTTTTAATACAAATAGTACAGATCCTTTACCCTCAAATACGCCTGTAGCATTTTATGGAGATGGTGTTTTGATTGGTCAAAGTCAAACACAAAATGATATTCCTATTGGAGCTTCGGAAATGAGCACTATTACAATATCGCTCCCTAATTCGATTGCAGATATCTTTTTACTCACTATAGTGGTAGATGATGATGGAAGCGGTAATGGTATCATTATAGAAACCAATGAAAACAATAATATCACTCAAGAACTTATAGAGTTGTTAGTGGTACCTCCTATTCAGAATCTACCAAGTCAAACAACATGTAATGAAGGTTTTAATTCTGCAAAATTTAATTTAACAGAATATATACAAACTCAACTTACATTTGATGTTGAAGTTGAGTTTTATGAAACACTTACAGATTTAGAAGC
This sequence comes from Psychroserpens citreus, assembly GCF_055686305.1. Classification (NCBI taxonomy): domain Bacteria; kingdom Pseudomonadati; phylum Bacteroidota; class Flavobacteriia; order Flavobacteriales; family Flavobacteriaceae; genus Psychroserpens; species Psychroserpens citreus. The sequence continues at coordinate 2,696,585 of NZ_CM145999.1, read as the reverse complement.
CAATCAAAATGAAATTATAAATCCGGAAAATTATAACAATAGTTCTAATCCTATTATTATTTATGCTAGAATTGAAAATCCGCCTTGTTATGATATTTACGCTTTTGAATTATCGGTAGAAAATTGTCCTCCTTATGTTCCACAAGGATTTTCCCCAAATGGCGATGGAAAAAACGACGCTTTTGATATTCAAGGCTTGTATGATATTTTCGAAGACCATGAACTCAAAATTTTCAATCGTTATGGCACGCTTATTTTTGAAGGCAATAATGATAAAAAATGGTATGGTCTTATTAACAGAGGTATTAATAATCACGGAAATCTTGTTCCTGTAGGCACCTACTTTTATGTGCTCAATCCAAACGACCCACAATACGAAGCTATGGTAGGTTGGGTTTATGTGAATTATTGATTATCATTAAGCAATTCTGATAACAGAAAACCATATACATAAGCATTTTCCTCTAACTTATCATCCTTGTTTTTTGCGCCAAAATGCCCAGTCTTTTTTTGAGTCCACAACAGAACTGGATGAGTTTGTACAGGGTTGTTTTGCAACTTAGCCGTAAATTTAAAAGAGTGAAACGAAGGCACTCTAGTGTCGTTTGCACCTGTAGTCACTAGCATTGATGGATAATTTACTGAATTATCAATATTGTGATATGGAGAATAAGAATATAAATTTTTAAAATCTAAACTATCAGTTACAGTACCAAATTCAGAGATATTTGTGGTTGTTGCTCCAACCGTAAAGTTTTCAAATCGTAACATATCTAAGACTCCAACGTTAACAGAAACTGCTCCGAAAAGATCGGGACGTTTTATAGCAGATGCCGCAACTATTAATCCTCCATGAGACGTGCCTCTAACAGCTATTTTCTTGGGCTCTGTATAGTTTTTATTTATTAAATATTCTGCCGCAGCAATAAAATCGTTAATACCATTTTTCTTGTTAATTCGTTTACCACCATCTTCCCAAACCTTACCCAAAGAACCTCCTCCTCTAATATCTACATAAGCAAAAGCACCACCATTTTCAATAAAATAAACTACTCCAGGATTATAGCTAGGAGAAGTGATATTTCCATAACCACCATAAGCTGTCATTAGAAAAGGAGTATTTGAGTCTTTTGGCAGAAAATCCTTGTAAACAATATATATTGGAACTTCAGTACCATCTTCAGACGTGAACTTATCTTGGATAAACTTATATCCTTTTGGATCAAAATTTACAGATGTTTTCTGAGATATGTCATAGGTATACGTATCTAAATTTAATGTGTACAACACTCCGGGTATTGTGTATGATCCAAGATAAAAAAAGAACTGCTCATAGGTCTTATTATATCCCATACTACTAACAAATAAACCAGCTGGAGTAGTAATTTCTTTAATTAAATTACCGTTTTTATCTACAACTGAGAATAAATTCCCCGAAGATGAAGTGAATAAATTGACAATTTTCTCATTTAAAACTTCATAATTCACCAACACAGCGTCATCATAATATGGTGATACTAATTTGAATTTATAAGGGTTATTTTTTGGAATTGAAATTAGTCTCCGTCCTTCACCTATTGTTGTGGTTGCATAGATATCCTTATCGTAAAACTCAAATCCATTTAAATTATAATCTATATTCATTAGAAACGGTTTAAATCTTAAATCATAGTCATTATAATCTAAGTAGAAATAACTGTATTTTTTTGTTTCAATATTTTCCTTTTTAATTAGAAAAAATGATCCGTCTTTTGCTCCATATATATTAACAAACTCACTTTCTTTTCTAGATTTAAAAATAAGAATATCTTCAGATTGACTTGTATCTAATTTATGATACATAATTGATGGCTTCTTAGTTTTTGCACGAAGAGAATCGAATGGATATTTTTCATAGAAGAACCCTTCTCTTAGCCATAAAATTTTATCTGTTTTAGTATGTTTAAGTATTTCTTTATAGAATCGTCTTTTCTGGACTTTCACCACTCTTAATTCTTTCCAATCGCTTCCATTTCTATTATATTGATATGCAACATATTGATCATCATTGGAAGGCTTATAATTTGTTATTTCCACCTCATCCCTAGAAGATATATTAGCTGTATTGACTAATATGCTATAATCTCCATCTTTACCCTTCTTGAAATATAAGGATGGAGTTGAGTTGTTACTATTATAGAAATAATTATAATACACCTTGTCATCTGAGACTTCATTAATAAGCCTACCTGCATACCCTCCAATTTTTCGGAACATGTATCTATTCATTTGTTCAACTGAATTGACTTTTTTTGCTTGTTTTTTTAGGTATTTTAACGAAACTTTATTTTGATTCTTAACCCATCTTCTAACCATTTTAGATTCTTGATTTTCTAACCATTGATAACTATCTTCAACCTCAACATTATGATAGATATCTAGCTTTGGTTTTAAAGGCGTTTCAGGGTATTCAATTTGTGATAGTAAAACGTAAGGAAAAAAAAGCAAGGCAATTAAAAGTGAAGTAAATCTCATTTGGGTTTAATTTATGTTGTAAATATCTATAAAATATTTATCACACCACCAATCGACTATAATTTTATCTAAACATGAGATAAACTGTTTGAAATGTTAAATTTTAATGTATTTCATCGTCTTTTTTTGTATTTCGTCTTAATTCCATTTACTTTTCCATCCAATAGAACTCAATACTAGTCGATAGTCCCAAACTAAACACAATTGATTTCGTAACTTAACCGCTTACAAATGACGTTAATTAATAAATCCCTCAGCCTTTTGGCATGTCTTTTATGCTGTACAATTAGTGCACAGCAAATTAGTATCAACAACTCATTTACAGAACAACAACTCATAGAAAATAACCTTATTCAAGGTTGTGTAGAAATATCTAATATTGAATCGCAATTTAACGGTCAAGTTAATGGTTTTAATAGTTTTGCCTATTTTGAACGTGCAGGTTCTAATTTCCCTTTTGAAAATGGTATTATGTTATCTACTGGAAATGCGATTTCTGGTGGTAATACATTAAATACAGAAGTTTTAAATGAAGGGCAACCTAATTGGTTAACCGATCCAGATCTAGAAACAGCTCTTGGCATTACTGGGACACTAAATGCAACATCAATTGAGTTTGACTTTATCTCCGTTGCTAACCAAATTCAGTTCAACTATATTCTAGCGTCTGAAGAATATTTTGGAAACTTTCCATGTGAATACTCAGATGGCTTTGCATTTTTGATTAAAGAGGCTGGAACAAATAATCCATATACTAATATCGCTGTAATCCCTGGCACCTCTACTCCAGTAAACACTAATACCATCCACGATGAGATTGTTGGATTTTGTGATGCATCCAACAGTCAGTATTTTGATGGATACAATGTTGGCGATACCAATTACAATGGACGCACAACTGTGATGACCGCAAGTGCAACAATACAACCAAATGTTCAATATCATATTAAATTAGTAATTGCAGATCAAACCGATAGAAATTATGATTCTGCTGTATTCATTGAAGGAAATAGTTTTAATTCAACCGTAGATTTAGGTCCAGATATTCAAACTTGTGCTGACGCTGTAACTTTAGACGGAAATATAGACAATTCGCAAGCTACGTATTCATGGTTTTTAAATGATACTATAATTGCAGGAGCAACAGAACCAACATTAAATGTCACACAATCTGGAAATTATCGTGTTGAAGTTGCTATTCCATTAGCAGGCTCTACATGTACCATAGAAGATACGATTACAGTTACTTTAAGTTCAACACAATCTGCTGAACCAATTTCAGATTACGAACTTTGCGATGACTTAAGTGGAAACGACACTGAACTATTCGACTTATCATCTAAAGATGCCGATGTACTAGCTTCTGTTCCATCGTCGAGTTACACTATCACCTACCATTTAACAGCTAACGACGCCCAAAACGGAACCAATAATGTGTCTGGCACATTTCAGAATACATCAAATCCACAAACCATATTTGTTAGAATTGTTGATACAGCAAATGGCTGTTTGGCATTTCAAAATTTTGATTTAATTGTAAACCCATTACCAACAATTATCGACCCTTCACCTCTATTAGTTTGTGATGATGATACTGCCGATGGATTTACAACCATTGATTTATCTCAAAAAGATGATGAGATTACCAATGGTAATTTTGATTACGAAGTTACCTATCATACAACTCAAGCAGATGCAGATGCTGGAATAAATGCTATTGCTTTACCTTATGTAAATACTAATACTACAGAAACCGTATTTGTTAATATTACAAATACTAATACTGGATGTTCTAATACTACTTTGTTAGATATTGAGGTTTTAAACAATCCTGTAATTAACAGAGAAAATCATTATATCGATGCCTGTGATTCTGATCATGATGGATTTGATACATTTGATTTAACTTCTATTATTGATGATGTTTTAGAAGGCTTGACTGGCGTTACTATAACCTTCCATGAAACACAAGAAGATGCCGATTTAGGTATTAATCCAATTGCTAATGAAACTAATTATGCAAACCTTGACAGCAACATGCAAATTATTTTTATTAGGGTTGAAGATGCCTCTACAGGTTGCGCATCAACGACACCTATTGAAATCCATACTAACTTACTATTAACAGGAACAAATATTAGAGATTTTGGACTCTGCGATGACCAAAATGATGGTATTGAAGAGTTTGACTTTAATAGCATCACTATAACTATCAAAGATGATGTAGAAGCAGTTATGGATTATACTATTGATATTGAGTATTATACATCTGAAGAGGACAGAGACAACCAAGTAAACCCTATAGATACTGATGTCCCTTTTGTACCAACATCTAATCCGCAAACCATATACATAACACTTACAAGCCCTACATGTCAAGAAGTTGCTCAATTTGACTTACGTATAGATCCAATCGTTGAATTTGATCCAATAGACGATCAAACGGTTTGTGATGAAGACCAAGATGGATTTACAGTAATAGATTTAAGTAGTTTTGATATACTAGTTACAAATAACCAACCTGCAAATTTTTCGGTGACATATTACACTTCAGAAGATGATGCTAACACTGGTAGTAATGCATTACCAACATTGTATACTAATACATCAAATCCTCAAACTTTTTATACCAGAATCTCTGAAAATGCTACATCATGTGCAGATATTAATGCGTTTGAGATTGAAATATTACCAGCGCCTCTATCAAATCCACCCACAAATGTTATCATCTGTGACGACGATCAAGATGGTATTTCGATTTTAAACTTGGATGCTAAAATTTCAGAAGTTTTAAGTGATACTACAAATAGAACGGTAACATTTCATAATACACTAGACGATGCTAATAATGATAGCAACGCTATAACTAATACAGTCACATATCCTGCTAGCACTGAAACCCTTTTTATACGTATAGAAAACACGACTACAGGTTGTTACTCAACCGAAAGCTTAGAAATTATCGTAAACACTTTACCAGATTTTATAGCAATTTCAAATTATAAAATCTGTGAGGATGCTAGTGATGGCTTTGGCGATTTCTTTTTTGAAACTAAAGACATCGAAATCTTAAATGGCCAAACTGGGAAAGAAGTATTCTACTTTTTAAACCAAACTGATGCCGACAACAATACAAATGCTATAGATAAAACTGTTGCATTTCAAAATACCTCCAACCCACAAACGATTGTTGCCAGGGTTCAAAATATAACTGATGCTGAATGCTATGGCACTGCACCTTTCATTATAGAAGTTGGCACAAATCCCGTATTTAACACACCTATAGATTGGTTTGTTTGTGATGATATTTCTAATGACGGCAGTGAATCTTTTGACCTAAATGTAAAAGTTCAGGAAATTTCAGAAGGCATAAATGAAACTTTAGATATTACATTCTATACGACGCTCTCAGATGCCGAAAATTTAACGAATGCCTTACCTCTACAATATGAAAACACAGTAAATCCACAACAAATTTTTGCGGTTATAGATAATGGAACAATTTGTAATTCTATAGTAAGTTTTGAGCTAAATATTATTCAGTCTCCAGAAACTAACCCTGCTTTACCGATTACAATGTGTGATGATAATTACGATGGTATAGTCGTTTTTGATTTAACTCAAGCCGAATTTGATATTCTTGATGTGAGACAGGATGACATTACAGTAACATATTTTGAAACTATTGAAAATTTAGAAAACAACACAAATGCAATTGTAGATCCAAGTAATTATAGCAATCTTTCCAATCCGCAAACCGTTTTTATTAGAATTACAAATACCGTTTCAGATTGCTTTGTATCTATTCCATTAGAACTACATGTAAATCTTCCACCAGCGATTAATGATTTTGAGACTTATGAAGTATGTGACAACGATACAGACACTATAGAGTTAACTGATATAAATGCCACATTATTGGTTGAAACAAATGATGTCCAAGTTTCTTATTACAGTTCTGAAAATGATGCCAGAAATCAAGAAAATGCATTAAATACGACTTATACATATCAAACAACTAATGACACTCTCTTTGCTCGTGCTGAATTTACTACAACATCATGCTTTATTATTTATGAATTTAATCTACAGGTAAATCCATTACCAATTGCTAATCAGCCTAGCGATATGGAAGCCTGTGATGATGATTTTGATGGTATTTTAGGTTTTAACTTAGATGAACAAAATACTCAAATTTTAGACGGACAAAACCCGACTATCTTTGTTGTAAGCTACTACATTGATGATATTTTAGCTGAAGAAGGGGTTGATCCAATAGGTCCTATTTATGAAGCTATAACTAATGAAACCATATATGCGAGAGTTGAGAATATTAATACAGGATGCTATAGTATTACACAATTCAATACAATAATATTTGAAAAACCTGTTGTTGATATTGAAGATCAAGTCATATGTTTAGACAACCTACCTTTAGTTGTAAGCGCAAATACTAACAACCTTGGAGATCTCTATTTATGGTCAACAGGAGCTACAACCCCTGAGATAGAAATCAATCAAATTGGCACCTACTCTGTTACAGTAACCACACCAAATGGTTGTTTAACTACTCGTGTATTTTCTGTATCAGAATCTGAAGCAGCGACCATTGAGATAACTGAGACTGTCGACTTTTCTGATCCTAATAATATTACTGTAACAATTAGTGGTATTGGTAATTACCTATATCAGTTAGATGATGAAGAACCTCAATCTTCTAACGTGTTTTTGAATGTAAGCTTAGGCTATCATACGATCACAATTATTGATTTAAATGGTTGTTCAGAAGTCTCTAAGGAAATTGTTGTTATTGACGCACCAAAATTCTTTACACCAAATAATGATTCTTATTTTGACACCTGGCATATTACTGGAGTTGAGACCTTAACGGGAACCGTCGTTTATATTTATGATCGCTATGGAAAATTGCTTACAACCTTAGATTCAGATGATAAAGGCTGGGATGGCTTTTATAATGGAAACTTAATGCCAGCAAATGATTATTGGTTTGTAGCAGATGTAAAAAAAGACAACATTCAATTTCAAGTTAAAGGTCATTTTTCATTACGTCTCTAGTAATAATCTTAACATTTTTTAAGTCATATACACCTATTCTATGTGTATCTTTGCTTTCGGAAAAAAAGCAAATGAACCGCATACTCAATATCCTATTTTGTTTATTCACTGTAGTTGGTTTTAGCCAAAATATTACTGTAGATTGGCAAACCTATACACCACAACAACTCGTTGAAGACATCCTTATTGATAGTGATTGCATTAGTAATATTGCTGTGACCAATGTTGTAGGTGGAAATTTCCCAACTAATGACGAAAGCTATGGTTTTTTTGATGCTACAGGTACATCATTCCCTTTTGAAACAGGTATCGTATTAAGTACAGGACGGTTATCCAATGTTCCTGGACCAAATACGACATTAAGTGATGATGATGCTCCAGGATGGGCAGGAGACAATGACCTAGAAGTTATTTTAAACGAGACTAATACCTTCAACGCAACAATTCTTGAGTTCGACTTTACTTCTATTGCTACAGAAATCAGCTTTAGATATATTTTCGCTTCTGAAGAATATCAAGAAGGCAATCCTAACACCTGCAACTTCTCAGACTTATTTGGTTTTTTAATCCGACCTATAAACGATCAACAATACACAAACATAGCTTTAGTTCCAGGCACTGAAACTCCTGTTAAAGTTACTACAGTTCACCCAGATCTTCCTGGTTGTTCTGCAGAAAACGAAGCCTATTTTGAAGGGTTTAATGATGCTGTATCCCCTATAAATTTTAATGGACAAACTACCATTTTAACAGCTACAGCTACTGTTATTCCTAATGAAACTTATCATGTTAAATTAGTCATTGCTGATGAGCAAAATTTCAGATTCGATTCTGCAGTATTTCTTGAAGCTGGTAGCTTTAGATTATCTACTAACTTAGGTCCAGATCGTCTCATTGCTAACGGAACAGCTATCTGTGGAGATGATACTTTTATCATTCAATCTAATGAACCTGGAGCCAGCAATACTTACAAATGGTTCAAAGATGATGTTGAGCTTATTGGAGAAACTGGAACCTCTCTCGAAGTGAATGATGCTGGTTTCTATTCGGTAGAAATTACTAAAGGTGCTTGCCTACTCTTTGGGGAAGTGCGTATTGAATATGCTGAGAACCCTGCGGTTTTTGATTCTGTTTTAATTGAATGTGATCAAAATCAAGACGGACTTACCTTCTACGACTTATTTGATGCCGAACCACTTGTAACCAATAATGATACCTCTTTGGTGGTTACCAATTTCTTTTTTTCTGAAAATGATGCAGAACAAAATATAAATCCGATACCTGATGTCAATGGATTTCAAAATACAATTCCATTTCAATCTGTTTATGCACGTGTTGTAAATCAAAATAATTGTGTTAGCATTGCTGAAGTTGAGTTACAAATTTCTAACAATATTATTAATGTTCCAGCACTCGAACTTTGTGATGATGAAATTGTAGATGGTTTTACCGAGTTTAACCTTAACGATATTACGGCATCAATTGCTGATCAAATTCCAACAGATGCTATTGTTAGTTTTTATGCCTCAGAAGAAGATGCTTTTCTAGAAGCTAATCCTCTATCTAGTACATTCCAGAATACTACAGAAAATTCTCAAACCATTTATGTGAAAGTAGAAAGCAACAATCAATGCTATTCCATTTCTACTGTAGATCTAGTAGTGTTGTACACACCACAGCTTTTAGGTGACGAAACCTTTATATATTGTTTAAATACGTTTCCTGAAACCATTACTTTAGTAGGTGGTGTATTAAATGACGAACCTAATAATTACTATTACGAATGGCAATTTAATGGAAATGCGACATCGGTTAATACGACATTTAATGATGTTAACGAGCCGGGAACATATACTGTTATCGTTACAGACCCAAATGGTTGTTCATCCACTAGAACAATTACAGTCTTAGCATCTAATGAAGCTACTATAGATAATATCATTATCACAGAAGGCACATCAAATAATATGGTTACCATTGAAGTATCTGGTGATGGAGACTATGAGTTTGCGCTCGATGATCCCGATGGCATTTATCAAGGAGATAATGTATTTACAAATGTTACTCCGGGATTCCATACTGTTTTTGTTCGTGATATCAATGGATGTGGTATTGTAGAAAAAACCATTTCCGTATTAGGGTTCCCAAAGTTTTTTACACCTAATGGAGATCCATTTAATGAACGATGGCAAGTTTATGGTGTCAATTCAGAACATAATCAAGGTATTGATATTAAAATCTTCAATCGCTACGGCAAACTACTCACACAATTTGATAACACCTATGCAGGATGGGACGGCACGTTAAATGGTCAAGAGTTACCAAGTGATGACTATTGGTTTGTTGTCACACTTATTGATGGTAGAACGTATACTGGGCATTTTGCATTAAAACGTTGATTCTGACTAATATTACTTAACTTTAAGTACAAATATTAGTGTTTTAATGAATCGAATACTTACTGTTATTGTTTTTATAGTTGCCTATAGTTGCTTTTCGCAACCTTCTAAACAAGCCTCGTTTAGAGAACTTACAGTTGCAGAAGGGTTATCTCAAAATAGTGTCGTTAGTATTGTACAAGACTCAACGGGTTACATGTGGTTTGCCACTCAAGATGGTCTCAATAAGTACGATGGCCGAAATTTCACGTTTTACAATAAACATTTTGAAGATGTAACAAGACCTAACTTTAGTAAATTGGGGAAGTTATATATTGATAGAACTGGAACACTTTGGATTATCAGTAATTCGGGACACTTAGAAAAATTTAATTCAGACACAAAAACTTTCACTTCGATAAACCGAATACCAAATGCAAGTTGTGTCTTTCAAAGTACCTCTAAAAACCTTTACATTGGCACTTATGGTGATGGTTTATTCAAAATAGATGCAACTACCAAAGACACCATACCCTTATATAAAAACAAACTCAAAGGTCTTAATATTTATGACATTATTGAAACCAATAATCGCCATTATATTGCCACATCAAATTCGGTTTTTAGTTTTGACAATTACGGAATCCAAGCCGTAAAAACTGAAAATAATCACAACTATTTTAGTGCTTTCACACAATCAAAAGACAGTACCCTTTGGCTTGGAAGCTTTGGGAATGGGCTTTTTTACAAACCTAAATCTAGTAATACTTTTAAGCAATTTACACATAACGATTTACCGTCCACTTTAAATATTCAAGATGTACTGGTTGACCAACATAACAGTCTTTGGATTGCCACCTACGGAAATGGTCTCTATATTTTAGATAGTTCTTTAAAAAACGTATCGCATTATACCGAAAACCAAGACAATCCGTTTGCTCTTCAATATAATGATGTATTATGTCTATTTCAAGATTACACAGGTACTATGTGGTTAGGAACGGATGGTGCTGGGTTAAGTTATTATGATGAACACCTCACAAAGTTTAATGTTATTACGAACAAACAAACACCAAAAGATGTTGATGTAGATGTAACCAGAGCTATTGCTTTAGATCATAAAAAAACAATGTGGTTTGGAACATCAGGGAAAGGTTTAACCCAAATTAACATTGATGCAAATATTTACAAAACCTACACTACCAATAACTCTAACATTGCCAGTAATAGAATAATGAGTTTACTATTTAGTGATGACAAATTATGGATTGGTCATCAAGGTAAGGGATTACAATATTTAAATACTGACGGTACTTTTAAATCCATTGAGATATTGAAAGATCAGACCATTTGGAAGATTTACAAACATGCACCTCATCAATATTGGCTATGCACAAGAGACAATGGAATTGTTTTATTTGATGAAAACGAAGGTATTATCAAACACTACAATTCGAATAATTCTCAATTAAGTTCCAACAATATTAGAACCATTGAAAAAGGCAAAAATTATGATTTATGGATTGGAAGTGAAAATAATGGTCTCTTTCTATTAAATACTCAAACTGAAATCATTACACCTATAAAAAGCATTACCGATAAAATCAAATCTTTATATTTTGATGGAAATAAATTATGGATAGGCACTAATGGTAATGGATTAAAATCTTACGAATCCATTGAGCAGCATATCGAAACTTTCACCATGGACTATGGCCTATCCAACAACGTAATTTATGCAATTCTTCCTGATACTAATGGGAACTTATGGTTAAGTTCAAACAAAGGCTTATCTAAGTTCAATCCTAAAAATGAATTTAAACAGTATGTAGAAAACTACACTAAAAATAGTGGTTTACAAGCCTTTGAATTTAACACTGGTGCTTATTATAAGACCGACGATGGCACGCTGTTTTTTGGAGGTTTAGAAGGTGTAAATTGGTTTTCACCAAGCAACTTAACCGTTAATGAAGTAAAACCAAAAACTGTCATTTCAAAATTTCAAATCTTTAATAAAACTCACGATCTAAAACCCAATGCCACTTTTAAACATAATGAAAATACAATAACCTTTACCTTTGCTAGTCTTCACTTTTCTGAACCAGAGCAAAATTTATATCGCTATAAACTTGTAAATCATGATATGGATTGGTCGCACCCAGATTTTAATAATGTAGCACATTACACAAATTTACCACCAAACACATATACATTTCAAGTTTTATCAAGTAATTATGAAGGTAAATGGAACAAAGTGCCCACAAGTTATTCTTTTGAAATATTAAAACCTTGGTATCTTACCAATACGCTTAAAGTCTTTTATGTACTATTAACACTGCTATTACTCTATGGAATTTATAAGTATTTAGAATTTCGTTGGACTGTAAAAACCCAATTACAACTAGAACATGCTGAAACGGAACGGCTCAAAAAATTAGACGAATTCAAGACAAAGTTGTACACGAATATTTCACACGAATTCCGTACACCATTAACTCTTATTTCTGGACCTATTGATCAACAATTATCAAAAGACACATTACAAACTGAGGATCGTAAAGCATTAAATTTGGTCAAACAAAATGCAAATCGTTTACTAAATTTAGTAAATCAGATGCTAGATTTATCACTCATAGATTCAGGTCAATTAAGACTTCAGGTTTCCGAAGGAAATCTTAATATATTACTAAAACAGATTGTAGCAGCATTTCAGTATAAAGCCGATGAAAAAAACATTAGGATCAATAGCTCGATTAAAAACCTAACCAATGTTTGGTACGATATTGACGCAGCTGAAAAAATGGTATCTAATTTATTATCAAATGCCATAAAGTATTCTCCTGAAAGCAGTGAAATTATTTTCAATGCCAATGCTCAGGACGATATGTTAGTACTCTCAATTATAAATATCAATACAAGCATTTCTAAGAAAGATTTTACAAAGCTTTTTGAACGTTTTTATCAAGATAATGAAGCTTCAGATGGTGTTGGTGTTGGACTTGCTCTTGTAAAAGAATTGGTCAATTTATCTAAGGGAAGTATTACCGCAAATACGGTGGATGATAATAAAATTCAGTTTACCATAACCTTGCCTATTAACAAGGAAGCCTTTAATTCTTCTGAACTACTGATTAAAAAGGATAAAGCAGTAGCAATTGACATTTTTAATAAACAATTGAACCAAAATGACGACCTTCCAAGGCTACTTGTTGTTGAGGATGATCACGACATTAGGGCATTTGTAAGTTCTATTTTTAAAAATCAATATGATATTATTCAAGCGGAAAACGGAACTGAAGGTATTGCGTTAGCTTTAAAACACATACCTGACATAATTATTAGTGACATTATGATGCCAGAACAAGATGGTATTGCATTGTGTAATTCACTAAAATATAATGAATTGACTAGTCATATCCCAATTATACTGCTAACAGCAAAGGTTGGTGAAGATCATGAAATTAAAGGATTAAAAACTGGAGCTGATGCATACATCACCAAACCATTTAATAGTGAAAAACTTCAATTAAGAGTTCAAAAACTAATTGAAAATAGAAAGCAACTGCAAAAACATTTCAGTAAAGATTTTACTATCAACCCAGAACTTTCGATTACATCAACAGAAGCCGATTTCTTAAAGCGATTAAAACAGGTCTTAGATGATAAAATAACAAATACCGATTTCACTAGTGAAGCCTTTGCAGAAGCCATGCAAATGAGTCGAACGCAATTACATCGAAAATTAAAAGCCATTGTCGACATGAGTACTTCAGAATTCATAAGAGCACAACGTTTAAGCTTGGCTTTAACCCTTCTCAAAACTTCAGATGCTAATGTATCTGAAATCGCTTATCAAGTTGGTTTTAACACACCATCATACTTCATTAAGTGTTTTAAAGACACGTACAATTGCACACCGAGTGAATATTTTTCAAAATGAAAATACAACTCAAACACCTGTTTATCAGTAGTTTACATTGAAAGCAACATATGTTTTATCATTTGAAACATATCTTCTACCCATTTATTCGGTTTGATAATAAATTTACTATCAGATAAGAATACAATAGCTAACATAATGGATAATAATCCAAAGGAAAAAGATGAAAAGATATTCCTAACTATCGATCATCTTAAGAAAGGAAACTATCAACTTAATATTCTTTTAAAGAATGAGATTATAAAGACGATAACGTTTGTCAAAAAAATATAAAGACGCTATTAATCAGTTGAGAAAAGGGAACAGTATATAAAACGTAGAGTTAGCATTGTTTCCTTTTCTTTTTAAAAACCAAAATTATGAAAACAATCAAGCAACTTGGCATCCTTCTTTTACTACTTTTAACTTTCAACTGTAGTAGCGACGACGACTCGTCATCTGGAGACACTCTAACAACAGCCGAACTATTAACATCTGCAAAATGGTATCTTGAATCTAAAACTCCTGGAGACTTTTCAGATTGCGATAAAAACACCTCTTTTAAATTTAATACTAATAATACAGTTAATGTAGATTCTTATACTAATGACTCTGGTCCTTGTGAATCTCAGGGTGTTATTAGTACAACATATTCATTAAGTGGAAACACTTTAACAATTGATTTTGGGGGTGATTCTATAATTGCAACTATAAATAGCATTTCAGAAACAACATTAAATATCACAGATGATATAGGTGATACTATAATATTTGATAAAACTCAAGGCTAAAAAACACACAAGTCAAGATAGATACTCAACCTATTTATCTTCAAAAAAGCCGTTTGTAGGGAGCGGCTTTTTTAAAACTATTAGCACTATAAACCAAAGTGTCATGAAAACATCAATCTTAGCAAACCTTTTTTTTATATTAAGTCTGATAAGTCTTAATGCGCAAGTAGGAATTAATACAACCGACCCACAATCACAATTAGATATACGTTCTTCTAACCAAGCAACACCTAGCAATATGGATGGTATATTAATACCTAAAGTAGATAATTTCCCAGCAACAAATCCAACAGCTACTCAAGACGGCATGCTCATTTTTGTTACTGGTAGCGGCACACCAACTAAAGGGTTTTATTATTGGGATCAAGCTACTACAAGTTGGACAAATTTAGGAGGTATTTCAAACGATGCCGATTGGTTTTCAGAGAGTACTACAACTGCCCCTACAAGTATTAATGATGACATATATACTTTAGGTCATGTAGCTATAGGAAGAAATACCGCCAATTACCCTTTACACATTAATGCAGATGAAACTGTGCAACAGACTATAAGAGTAGATTACACTGGTGCAGATAATGGAGCAAAAATTGGCTTATACTATAATAATCAAAATTCAGGAAGCGGTGCGCATCATGGTATATATTCACGACTTATAGGTTCTGGCACTGGAACCAAAGTTGGTATTTACAATCAAATTTCTGGTACATCATCACAGAGCTACTATAATGTACAAAATTATAGTCAAGGTTCAGGTTTTGGCACTCGTTATGGAACGTTTCAGCAAATCTCAGGCACTGGAAATGGTGATCATTATGGCAACTATAACAATTTAATTGCTAACGGCTCTGGTGACAAATACGGCACCTATAACACGGCGACTAGCGGTTCAGGTGATAAATACGGTTCATATAATATGATTAGTCAAGTTTATGATGGCACGCATTATGGAGTCTATTCTAATGCAACTAAATCGGGCAGTTTTGCTGGCTATTTTTTAGGAAATGTATCTATAGGTACAACAAATACTAATAACTATATTTTACCCGCGTCTAGGGGTACAGATGGCCAAGTGATGCAAACCGATGGAGCAGGTAATATAACTTGGCAAGATATTGCAACCTCTGGTGCAGAACGTATAAATGATCTCATAGATGGCAAAAGCGACAATGATGGTACAGATGATGGCTCTTCTATTTTTTTAGGTATTGGTGCTGGTGTTAATGATAATGAAGCGAATAATAGAAATGTTGGTATCGGATTTGAGGTATTGCATAATAATGTTAATGGATATGGTAACAATGCAATCGGTTACCAATCTCTATTTTCTAATATAAGTGGTTATGACAATATAAGCATTGGAGAATCATCGCTTTTAGCAAATACTGATGGGTTTCAAAATAACGCTATCGGTGTTAATTCTTTAATAACTAATATAAGTGGAAGCAGAAATGTTGCCAATGGCTATGGAGCTATGAATTTTAATACTAATGGATCTAATAATACAGCAATAGGAACTTTTGCTATGTATAATAATATATTAGGATCAAATAATGTTGCCGTTGGTTTTCAATCATTAGGGAACAATACTGATGGCACAAATAATGTTGCCATAGGAGACAATGCATTATTTAGTAATGTAACAGGAAATTCCAATGTGGTCATAGGTATTGGTGCTGGCTATAATGAAACAGGAAGTAATAAACTTTATATAGAAAACAGCAGTTCAACTGCACCGTTAATTTATGGCGAATTCGATAATGATTTGTTACGTGTTAATGGCACCCTCGATATTAATAATGCTTATAGGTTTCCAGTTTCTGATGGAACTACTAACCAAGTTTTACAAACTGATGGTGTTGGAAATATAACTTGGGAGACACCTTCTGGATTAGGCGAGTTTAAAAGAATAGGCACAATAATACAAAATACTACAAACACAACAATTGATAGCTTTGTTTTTGGAAGCTCTCAATTAAACAATATTACTTCAACAACAGATGATGATACAAGACTATTTTTTAATAAACTAAAAGGCGCTTTTAGAGCTGGTCGAGTTGTATTTGGAGGAGTAGATTTTTGGAACGATAATTTTGTAGGTTTAGGATCCTTTGCTGTAGGTACTAACACTATTGCTTCGGGTTATAATTCTTCAGCAATTGGGCATCATACATATGCTAGATCTTATGCCGAAACTACTATTGGTTTTTTTAGTTCAGATTACGTCCCTAATAGTACCGGAATTGTTGATTCAAACGATCGCCTTTTTGTAATAGGCAATGGTACTGCTTCAAATAGAAGTAATGCTATAACAGTGTTAAAAAATGGGAATCTAGGTATGGGAAGTATAGAAAATCCATTAGAGCAAATTCATATAGACGACAAAATACGCTTAACTGATGGATACATTCATGGAACGGCAGGTGAAGAGGTAATCCTAGGAACAGCTACAGATGATACAAGAGTTGGGTTATTTGTTAATGGGACAGAATGGGGTCCTTTTACAAATAATACAGTTTCACTAGGTTCCACAGGCTATAGATGGAGCGAAGTATGGTCCGTAAACCCACTAAATACAACTTCTGATAAACGTTTAAAAAAAGACATAACTCCTTTAAATTATGGTCTAGAAGCAATCTTGAGTTTAAACCCTATTTCATATAAATGGAAACAAGGTAAGCAAGATACCAAATTAGGTTTCGTTGCCCAAGAAGTCGAAATTGTTATCCCAGAAATAGTAAAACTTGAAAAAGGTAATTTAAAACGAAACTCATTATCTATGCGCAAAGATGGTCAAGAAGACTATTATGCAATGAGTTATTCAGAATTAATCCCAATATTAACCAAAGCCATCCAAGAACAACAAATACTTATCAATGACTTAAAAACTACTATAAAACAACAAGATCAAAAAAGTCAAGCACAAGAGAAAACTTTAGAAACGCTTTTAAATCGTATTAACGCCTTAGAAAAAGCTATTAATTAATCAATAAATAACTAGAAATCATGAAAACACTAGTGACATATATCATCATTTTAATTACCATTTCTACATATTCGCAGCAGGTATTTCAATTGGATTCTACATTAACTCAAAATTGGCAGGCATCTACAGATGAGTGGCTAAATAACATAAAAGCCCATTATTATTACGATAATGGAGATATAAATGATACTAGAGTATATCAATTTATGTATGCTGCAAGTAGTTGGGATTCTATATCCAGAGAAACTAAAGTATATCATAATGATAATTTAACGGAAAGTACTTTTGAATCATTTGATGGTTCTCAATGGAACTACAATACCAGAAGAGAATTAACCTACAATGCAAACAGCCAAGTAACACTAGAAGAAGGCTATTTATTTGCTGGTACTTGGCTCAACGATTCGAGTGTAGAAAATATGTATGATACTTCTGGTAATCTTACAGAAGAGCTCTACAAAGCCATTGATTTCATTTCTGGCCAGTTACTTAATGATAGAAGAAATTTGTATACCTATGATAATATGGATGCACTTTTAGAGCAAGACATATCCCAAATTTGGCTAAGTAATATATGGTATAACCAAATAAGACGAGACTATTTTTATTTACCCAATGATTTGGTCGATTATATAGATCGATTTGAATGGCTTGGCAGTTCTTGGTCTGGTATTACAGAGCGCACTTTATTTTTTTACAATACTGATGATTTGGTCATCGAAGCGAGGTCACAAACTGATAATGGCAGTATGCTTGAAAATGACTCTAGAGTTTTAAATACGTATGACACTTCTTTCAACGTAACTCAAATTACTGGACAAGAGTGGAATGGTTCAGATTGGGACAACCTTACTAACCTTATACAAAATTACGATAGTGACAATAATATTGAAGAGCAGATTACTCAAACATGGGATATCCCAAATAATGAATGGCTTAACCAAATTCGTACATTATCCTATTGGTCTCTCGCTGAAAATTTATCAATAACGTTTCATGAATCTCCTCAAATTAACATATATCCAAACCCTTCTACCAATGTAATCACTATAGATTTTAAATCACCAATACAAGAAATAAGCAAGATCAAAATATTTGATAGTGTCGGCAAACAAATCATTTCTAAGCAAATTGACAAACAAGAAAAAACCATTACTCTCCCATTGACGGCTCAAAACACAGGAGTTTATATACTGCATATTAGTAACTCGACTATAGATCACGTTTTTAAAATCATAAAACAGTAATAAAATATGTACGTATTTAAATATTGGCCTTTTACGAAAAATATTCAATTTAAATGAAAACAATTGCATCTACCTTTTTCATATTGTTTAGTACACTATGCTTAGCACAGGTCAATTCTGTTCAAATTGATAGTACTCTAAAAAGAGTTGTAAAAACTAATGGACCAGGCGTCATAATATATGTAAAACAAAAAGGAGAAGTACTTTACGAAAAAGCCTTTGGTAAAGCGAGTATTGAACTTGATGTCAATATGACAACCAAAAACACATTCAATATTGGGAGTGTTAGTAAAGAGTTCACCGCCATAAGCATTCTACAATTAATGGAAAAAGGCAAACTATCACTTGAAGATAATATTAATATATACTTGCCAAACTATTCTAAAAATGGTGATAAAATTAAGATTAGACATCTTTTATCTCATACATCTGGACTTAAAAGTCATACTGATACTATTTGGGCAAATACTACTAGTAGAACATATTTTGAATCTGTAGAGAGCGCACTCAACTATTTTAAAAAAGATATTGTAAAATTCGAGCCTGGGGAAAAGCATGATTACTCTAATATCAACTTTAATTTATTAGCATATATTATCGAAAAAGTCTCTGGTAAGGAATATTCAGAATATGTAGAAGAAAACATCTTTAAGCCATTAGGTATGACGAACTCATACATTCCTAATGAAGGGCAATCGATACCGAATTTATCGACAGGTTACGAATTAAAAGATGATAAAATTGTCTATGCAAGATACCATTCACTTAATCAAACTCGAGGTTCTAGTTCAATTCATACAACAGTCCAAGATCTTGCAAAATGGTATGAAGGTTTAATGAGTTCTAAAGTGGTCTCAAAGGAAACTTTAGTGAAAGCATGGACACCATATCCTTTAAATAATGGCATAGATGAAGTGTATGGCTATGGTTTTTATAGTGATATAAAATTTGGAAAGACAAGTATTTTTCATAACGGTTTTATTTTTGGCTATTCTACTTCAGACATGTATTTCCCAGAAGACGATTTACTCATTTTAGTGGCATCTAATATCAGTAATATCAACATCATCAACACAAATGATTTAGCTTTTAATATAGCAGCAAATATGTTTAAGAGTAATACACCGAAACTGACAGCCGAAACTTTAGACACTTATGTTGGTAATTATAAAATGAAAGCAGGATTTAAAGCTAAAGTGTTTAGAGAAGAATTACAGTTATTTATCATTGTAAGTGATGGAAAACCAGATAAATTATTTCCAGAAACTCAAACATTATTTAGAGTAAAAGATTTTCCCGCTAAAGCAGAATTTTTGCCATCAAAAAATACCGATGGCATTACGAGTATTATACTATCTAGAGGAGCACAACGATTTGAAGGTATAAAAGAAGAATAAATATTTAATATTATGAAAAACAAACTAAATATTATCATAGCCTGTCTGCTCTTACTTGGAATAACATCAATTTATGCTCAAAATTTAGACGCTACAAAAACTGAAATAAAAGCTGCAGAAGAAAAAGAACAAAATGCTTTTAAAAATGGAGACTGCTCTGAAGTCATGAAATCGATGGAAGACAATGTTACTTTTTTAGCAAATGGACGTAGAGCTACTTCTAAAAGCATTATTGAAAAATTCTGTAAATCTATACCTAGACCGTTTAAAACACCAACCAAAAGTCAACTTGATGTTTACGTGCTAACACCAAAATCAGGATATACCATAAAAACCCTTGAATTCCCATTAGATGAGACAACAAAAGTGAAGGAATTTGTCACTAAAATCTGGAAAAAAACAGAAGGACAATGGAAAATAAGTCATTTACATTCCACAGTAAAAAAAACAGCTATAAACAAAATAGCTTCTTCAAAAGAAATTGACAGTTTCCTAAAAAAACAACCTATTATAGATGTTCATATACACATCACAAAAGGTTATCAAGATAATGATGACTACAATACACTAGATGCTGATATTGATATGGCCAAGATTAAATGGATGAGCAAACGCTTTGATGATAACAATATTGTTTTAGCTTTAGGTGGCGGACCAATGACATATGCCAAATTATGGCAAGAAAAAGACAAACGACATTGGACTGGACCACGATTCCCATGCAATCCTTTACGAGAACAAGATGAACCATGTGACAATGAATTACCAGATATCATAAAATTAGAACAGTTATTTAAAAACGGAACGTTTAAATCGCTTGGTGAAACTTCATTTCATAGTATGGGAATTCATCCAACAGACAAGCGTTTTGACCCTTACTGGTCATTAGCAGAAAAGTATCAAATCCCTATTGGTTTTCATGCAGATAGAGGTCCTTTCAAACGAAACATGAAAGAAACACCCAATTGGAATGAAGATTATGCAAATCCGTTGTTATTACTTCCAATATTAGAAAAGTATCCAAATCTAAAAATTTACCTAATGCATTATCCAGGAAGTTATTTTGAAGAGTGCCTTGAAGTGATGAAAAAGCACCCTCAAGTTTATTGTGAAATAACTGCTGTCAGTATGTTTGCGCCAAAACATGTTTGGGAGCCAAGAGTAAAAAAACTATTTGATGAAGGCTTAGGAAACCGACTCATGTTTGGTTCAGATTATGTAGGTACTATTAGAAAAAATATTGAAATCATTTACAACTTAGATTGGCTCAGCGACAAACAAAAAAAAGCTATTTATTATGACAATGCATCACGTTTTTTAGAACTTTCAGAATCTGAAATTAAAACGCACTTTAAGTATGTAAATCAAGACTAAAATTTATTATACAATTAAGAAATGTGGGGCATTAAAATATAAATGCATTATTGTAACTTTGTTAGATGCGTTTTAAAGTACAGTCAGAATTTCAACCCACAGGAGACCAACCTCAAGCCATTAAACAATTAGTAGATGGTATTGAGACCAATGAGAAATACCAAACCTTACTTGGTGTAACTGGATCTGGAAAAACCTTTACTGTTGCTAATGTTATCCAAGAAGTTCAGCGACCAACGCTGGTTTTAGCACATAATAAAACATTGGCTGCTCAATTGTATTCTGAGTTTAAACAGTTCTTTCCTGATAACGCAGTAGAATACTTCGTGTCTTATTATGATTATTATCAGCCCGAAGCTTATATTCCTGTTTCTGGTGTTTATATAGAAAAGGATTTATCCATAAATGAAGAGATCGAAAAGATGCGTTTGAGCACGACTTCTTCTCTACTCTCTGGACGTCGCGATGTGATTGTTGTGGCTTCGGTATCATGCTTATATGGTATTGGTAACCCTGTAGAGTTTCAAAAAAATGTGATTTCATTAGAAGTAGATCAAGAAATATCAAGAACAGAGTTATTACATCGATTGGTTCAGAGTTTATATTCGAGAACAGAAGCCGATTTCAATCATGGGAATTTCAGAATAAAAGGAGATACCGTTGATGTATTTCCAAGTTATGCAGATGATGCCTTTCGCATTCACTTTTTTGGTGATGAAATTGAAGATATAGAACAATTCAACATTCAAACCAATGAAGTTATCGAACATTATGACCGACTCAATATTTATCCGGCAAATATGTTTGTAACGTCTCCTGATATTTTGCAAGGCGCAATTCGAGATATACAGGATGACTTGGTTAAACAGCATGATTACTTTAAAGAGATTGGAAAGCACTTGGAAGCAAAACGTTTAAAAGAACGCACCGAATTTGACTTAGAAATGATTCGTGAATTGGGCTATTGCTCAGGTATTGAAAATTATTCTCGATATCTAGATGGAAGACAACCAGGTACAAGACCATTTTGCTTATTAGATTATTTTCCAGATGATTTTTTAATGGTCGTAGATGAAAGTCACGTAACTATCTCTCAAGTCCATGCCATGTATGGTGGTGACCGAAGTCGAAAAGAAAACTTAGTTGAATATGGTTTTCGTTTACCTGCTGCTATGGATAATAGACCGCTGAAATTTGAAGAATTTGAGATGCTGCAAAATCAAGTGATTTATGTGAGCGCAACTCCTGCAGATTATGAACTTCAGAAAACAGATGGAGTTTATGTTGAGCAAGTTATAAGACCAACTGGACTTCTAGATCCGATTATTGAAGTTCGTCCAAGTTTAAATCAAATTGATGATTTAATTGAAGAAATACAGCAGCGTGTAGAAAAAGACGAACGGACTTTAGTTACAACACTCACCAAACGTATGGCCGAAGAATTAACTAAATATTTAGATCGCATTCAGATTCGATGTCGTTATATTCATAGTGATGTTGATACATTAGAGCGTGTTGAAATTATGCAAGATTTGAGAAAAGGACTATTTGATGTATTAGTTGGTGTCAACTTACTTCGTGAAGGTTTGGATTTACCCGAAGTGTCTTTGGTAGCTATTTTAGATGCAGATAAAGAAGGTTTCCTGCGTTCGGCTAGATCATTAACTCAAACTGTTGGTAGAGCTGCCCGACACTTAAATGGTAAAGCCATTATGTATGCTGATAAAATTACTAAGAGCATGCAAAAAACCATTGATGAAACCGAATATAGACGTGAAAAACAAATTGCTTACAACACCACACATAATATCACACCTACAGCGCTAAATAAAAGTTTAGACAATGCCTTATCAAAAAACTCGGTAAGCACTTATAGTTATGAGTTAGAAGCCGCAAGAGCTGCAGAACCTGAAAGTGAGTATTTAACTAAAAGTCAGTTAGAAAAGAAAATACGTGAAAAACGTAAACTCATGGAACAAGCTGCAAAAGCTTTAGATTTTATTATTGCTGCACAGCTAAGAGATGAGATTAAAAAATATCAAGACAAACTTGAGAAAGTGAAAATGTCTTAATTATACTGCACTTTAAAAATATCAATTAGAAAGTCTGGTGGGACAATTTTATTTGGAAAACTGTCCATTAAATCTAAAACACGGTTAATTGATTCATGACTTAAGCCCATTCGTAATCCAAAATTATGAAGTTTAACCAATTCTTTGTCTGAAACATGGTGGTCTAAATTCATTAATAAAACCAGCCTATGAAATTGCACAATACGTTCGCTTTGTGATTTTAAATTTACATGTGTTACAGGGTGTTCAATTAAATAATCGAAATCTTCTCGTGAAATCTCTAATTGTCGAGCAATACTGGCAAGAAATTTATATTCAATAGATTTTATATTTTCATCTTTCTGAGCAAAGGCTATCATTTCGGATAGCAAACTCAACTTTTCAACACGGTTTATCATATTAGAGGGATTCATGATTTTTAGTTTTATAAATTTAATTAGTTTGCTTAGGTTATAATCCTTGATAATCTGTAAGTCATCGAAAAAAATTGTGCAATTCATCGTACTTTTCCTACTATTACACTAATTTTGATTTTAATGTGTTGATTTTCAATTATTTAAAAACACCTTGCAGTTCATCGATTTTTTAACTTCAAAAAAATATTATCGACGAACGGTATACATCTAAATAATTAAATTTTATGTACTTTCGTTTTAATTGAATTAAATATGAAAACGATAGCGTCTTTTCTCTTTATTGTTCTGTCTATTACAGGAATTATTAATGCTCAAAGTACTGCTTCAAAGCAGGTGTCGACATTTAAAATAGAAGCTCCTCAACTAAATACCTACAAAACTATTTGGGTCTATACTCCAAAATCATATCAACTATCGGATAAAACATATCCAGTTATATACATGTTTGATGCGCAAAACTTATTCGATTCTGAAACATCTTACGTTGGTGAGTGGCAAATTGATGAGTATTTAGATACACTAAGCGATAAGGAAACCATTATTATAGGTATTGAACATGGCAATGAGAAACGCATCGAAGAGTTAACACCTTATCCTCATAAAAAATATGGTGGCGGACAAGGAGACACATTCATGCAATTTATTATTAATACAGTTAAGCCACATATTGATATAACATATAGAACTAAACCTGAAGCTAAGCATACTGGAGTTTTTGGAGCATCTCTAGGTGGTCTCATGGCTTTTTACGCCACAGTAAAGTATCCAAATACATTTAGCAAAGCTGGTGTTTTTTCTCCTTCATTTTGGATTAGTAATAAAATCTATGACTTGGCTCAAACGACCAGCATTCCCAAAACATCAAAATTCTATTTTTTAGTTGGAAGTAAAGAAGGGGATTCTATGATTCCTGATCAAGAAAAAATGGTCAAGTTACTTTTAGCTAAAGGTGTAAATCCAGATCAAATTCAACATAAAATAATAGAAGGCGGCGAACATAATGAAGCCTTTTGGAGTTCTAATTTTCCTGAAGCATTTCAATGGTTAATAAAACAGTAAATAATGGCATTAACAAATAATGATATTTTCAAAAAACTAAGAGTTGCACATAAATTACGTGATGATGATATTGTAAAAATATTAGCATTGGTAGATTTTAGAATTTCAAAAAGTGAACTCAATGCCTTTTTCAGAAGAGAAGATCATCCAAACTATATGGAGTGCGGAGACCAAATTTTGAGAAACTTCCTTAATGGATTAATCATTCATTTACGTGGTCCAATGCCAAAACCACAAAAAAAGAAACCATAAATTATCATAATCATAAAAATGTATGATGCATATTAATCTTATAGAATTGTGTATTACATTGCATAATTCAATGATAGCCTATGTTTGAATCAGCATCCAATAGAAAAGTAATTCCAAATCATTCCGAAGAAGAGATTAGATTACTCAATTCAAAGTACAAACCTCTTTCAGCAACGCAACGTATTAGTGAATTGTATAACGACTTTGACGTTTCTGAAGTAATGCTTACAAGTTCTTTTGCGGCTACATCAGCATTTTTACTCAAGTTATTTTCTGATACAAACAAAGCACAACAAGTCTTTTTTATTGATACCGGTTATCATTTTGACGATACGTTAAAATATAAGGAGGAGTTAACCAAACGTTACAATTTAAATGTCTCATCAATTCGCGCATTAAAAGAAGAACACGAGTTTACAACTAAAGATCAAACTTGGACTAAAAATCCAGACTTCTGCTGTTCAATCAATAAAGTAAAACCATTAGATCTAATAAAAACCAATTACAAAGTTTGGGTATCTGGTTTAATGAAATGGCAAAGTGACCATCGTGCAAGTCTAGATATTTTTGAATTACGTGGTGATATCTTAAAATTCTATCCTTTATTAGATATTTCTAAACAACAACGTGACACCTATATAAAGGAGCATAATTTACCTTTTCATCCCTTAGTATCAGAAGGCTATAATTCTATTGGCTGTAAGCATTGTACTATGCCAGGTGGTGAAGATCGTAGCGGTAGATGGAATAACAGTCCGAAAACTGAATGCGGGCTCCATTTATAAAATGCTCTATTCTATTTTTACATATTTTTCTTGGCAAGCTTCTATACAAAGATATTCAATAATCAATTTAGAATCAACCACTTGATATGAGCCATTATAAGGTTGATTTGGACAACTTAAAATAGTATATGCCAAATCTAATTCAGAATATGTACCATTAGATGCCTGACCTATTTCTGCAAACACTTGGCATAAATTAGCATTAGAGCTAAGTGTGCCATCAGAATTAAACACTATTATTTTATCACTTTCTATTGGAATAAAATTCACATTTCCGTCTCCAGGATCTGCATAATATTCAATAAGTTTCCACGTTCCAACAATATCAGATAATTGCGGATCATTGGTTTTGTCATCATTATTACATGATAGTAAGCATAAACACATGAAACCTAATAAAACTATTTTTTTCATAACAAGTTGTTTTCTTAATAGATGTAAAATTTAAAAAAGGTTGCATTATAAAATAAAAAAAGCTCCTAAAATTTAGGAGCTCTTCTATACTATTTGAAAAATTTTATGCTAAAACAGCTTGAACTTTATCTGCTGCTTCTTGGAATTCTGTTGCACTCATCACATCTAAACCAGAATCATCAATTAGGGTTTTAGCAATATCTGCATTAGTTCCTTGTAAACGAACAATTATTGGTACACTAATGTTACCCATATTTTTATAAGCATCAATTACACCTTGTGCAACACGATCACAACGAACAATTCCACCAAAGATGTTAATTAGAATAGCTTTTACAGCTGGATCTTTTAAGATAATTTTGAAAGCCGCTTCAACACGAGCAGCATCGGCAGTACCTCCAACATCTAAAAAGTTAGCAGGTTCACCTCCAGCTTGCTTAATTAAATCCATGGTAGCCATTGCTAATCCGGCACCATTTACCATACATCCAACATTACCATCAAGATCTACATAGTTTAGCCCCATCTCTCCAGCTTCAACTTCGATTGGATTTTCTTCGCGTAAATCACGCAGTTCAGCTAAATCTTTATGTCTAAACAAAGCGTTATCATCTAAAGACACTTTAGCATCTACCGCCATAATTTTATCATCACTAGTTTTTAAAACAGGATTGATCTCAAATAAGGATGAATCAGATTCTACATAAGCTCTGTATAAAGCTGTTACGAATTTAGTCATATCTTTAAATGCAGCTCCAGATAATCCTAAATTGAAAGCTACCTTTCTTGCTTGAAACGGTAAAATTCCTGTTGCAGGATCAATTTCTTCCGTAAAAATTAAATGTGGAGTTTCTTCAGCAACGGTTTCTATATCCATACCACCTTCGGTAGAATACATAATCATGTTTCTCCCTGTACTACGGTTCAATAATACAGACATATAATATTCTTCAGGTTCAGAATCTCCAGGATAGTAAACATCTTCAGCAATTAATACTTGGTGAACACGCTTCCCTTCTGCTGACGTTTGAGGTGTTACCAAATCCATTCCAATGATTTGACCAGCTATGGTTTTAACCTCTTCTAAATTTTTAGCTAATTTAACGCCGCCTCCTTTTCCACGACCACCTGCGTGAACTTGTGCTTTAATAACATGCCATCCAGTTCCAGTATCTTCAGTTAATTGTTTCGCTGCTGTTACTGCTTCTTCAGCATTTTGAGCAACAATACCACGCTGAATACGTACGCCAAAACTGCTTAATAATTCTTTTCCTTGATATTCGTGTAAATTCATTTGGTTTAGAAATTTATGGTTTGTCCTCGGCAAGTATTCCGAAGTCATTTTACGAGCACAAAAATAAACATACTAAAAGTTTTTACCAATAGTTTTTAGTAATGATTTAACTCTAGATATTTCAATACAAGAACATCATATGCCCAACTGTCATTTTTATTGAAAGACCTTAATCCTTGAGGCGTTTAATTACTGAAAATGCTTTATCAACGAGATGATCTTCAACAACTATGGTAAATTCATTGGTCGTAGATACCACCTCATACAAAGTAATATTCTCCCAAGCCAAACGCTTAAATATTTGGTAATACAATCCTGCTATTTTAGAATTTCCTTCTGGTAAATAAATACTAATGGCCGATAATTTATCTTGAAATCCAATCTGTACTTCCTTCTCAAAAGCCATTAAAACACTGTCTTTTTCAGATGTTGATATGATAATATTACTTTCAAACATACCACGTGTAAACGCATAGAATATTTGGTGTTTGGTACTAATGCGGTCTAAAACTTGCGAATGACTATGTATTAATGATTTCGAATTCTGAAAAGTAAAATCGCTCAAATTAGATCGTACAGTAATATCACCTAAATTTTCGAACAAATTTTGTAATCGCTTAGAATTGTAAAGATTAAATGGTTGATGATAACGACGTAAAGCCATCATAATGGCACCATCCTTTACGGGCTTTCGTAGCATCTCTGAAATGGAAGGATTCAAATCTTTAGCTAGAGCAGAAAAATTAATTATTTGACGAGATAGACCTTCTTCCAAAAAAGGGCGAGCGGCTACTATATCTTGAACGCAAGAAGCAATAGTTTTCATTTTGTTAATTATTTAACATTTTGTGTAAATTTAGCAATATTTTTATTTTTTTATGCTTTAACACAGGATTAGATTTAGTTTTGTCTTTTAAAATAAGAATAGAAATAATGAAACAAAACACCTTATTACAAATCGCTAAGGACTTTGGTAGTCCGGTTTATGTTTACGATGCTGAAAAAATTCAATTTCAGTATAAACGCTTAACTTCTGCATTTAGTAAGGTCAAACAGCTTCGTTTAAATTATGCCGTAAAAGCATTGTCCAATATTTCAGTCTTAAAATTATTCAACCAACTAGGATCTGGATTAGATACAGTGTCCATTCAAGAAGTACAGTTAGGGTTAAAAGCTGGTTTTAAACCCGAACAAATTATATTCACACCTAATGGTGTGTCACTAACAGAAATAGAAAAAGCTGCAAAGTTAGGTGTTCAAATTAATATTGATAACCTTTCGGTACTAGAGCAATTTGGAACCAAGCACCCAAAAACACCTGTTTGTATTCGTATTAACCCTCATGTGATGGCAGGCGGAAATACCAATATTTCTGTTGGTCATATAGATAGTAAATTTGGGATTTCCATTCATCAAATCCCACACTTATTGCGAATTGTTGAAAACACCCAAATGAATATCAACGGTATTCATATGCATACTGGCAGTGATATTTTGGACATTGATGTCTTTTTATATGCGAGTGAAATTCTTTTTGAAACGGCTACTAATTTTAAAAATTTGGATTTTATTGATTTTGGTTCCGGATTTAAAGTTCCATACAAAGCTGGCGATATTGAAACTAATATTGAAGAACTTGGTGAGAAACTCTCAAAACGATTTAATGCATTTTGTAAGTCATACGGCAAACAACTTACACTTGCATTTGAGCCTGGAAAATTCTTGGTAAGTGAAGCTGGTTATTTCTTAGCCAAAGTCAATGTCGTAAAACAAACAACCTCAACAGTATTTGCTCAAATAGATTCAGGGTTTAATCATTTAATTAGACCAATGCTTTATGGATCACAACATGAAATTATCAATATTTCAAATCCGAAAGGTCGTGAACGGTTTTACTCTGTTGTAGGTTACATTTGCGAGACAGACACTTTTGCTAATAATAGACGTATTACTGAAATTAACGAGGATGACATTCTAGTCTTTAAAAATGCTGGAGCTTATTGTTATTCTATGGCTTCAAACTATAATTCACGTTATCGTCCAGCTGAAGTATTATGGCATAAGAAAAAGGCTCATCTCATTAGAAAACGAGAAACATTTGATGATATCTTAAACAATCAAATTGAGATCGCACTATAAATAAAAAACGCCACAAAATTTTGTGGCGTTTTTTATTTGTCAAAATTTAACATGTGATCGCATTAGTAATTTGTAACTTTATGACATATATTAACATAATCAACACAAACTTAGAATGATATTTCCAACCAAACCTAAGCCCTTTAGTTCTTATCTTTTAATACTCTTTTTATTCGTATCGTATCTAACCTTTAGTCAAGGCACTAGACTATTAAGACAACCCGACATTAGCGATTCACAAATCACTTTTGCTTATGGAAGTGACATCTGGATATCCGAATTAAATTCGAATGAAGCCAAACGTATCACTTCAACTCCAGCCGTAGAATCCAATCCTTATTTTTCTCCAGACGGTAACTGGATTGCCTTTACTTCTAATAGATCAGGTCGAAATAATGTATACATCGTGTCTAAAAATGGTGGTGAGCCTAAACAACTTACTTGGCATCCAAGCGGTTCTGTTGTTAGAGGTTGGACTAATGATGGAAAACATGTTTTAATTGCTAGTTCTAGAGACACTGCGCCTAGACCTTATGATAGGCTATATACCGTTTCAATTGAAGAAGGCGCACCCAAACTACTTACTAAACAATGGAGTTATGACGGTAGTTTCTCTCCAAATAGCAAACAACTTGTAATTGATAAAATGGATCGCTGGGATGTAGAATGGAGAGCCTATAGAGGTGGACAAAATACACCTTTAATAATTCTAGATTTAGCAACACAAGATGAAGTACTCTTACCTAATGAACATACTACAGACATTCAACCCAAATGGCTTGGTGATGATATTTACTTTCTATCTGATAGAGATTTAGTTTCTAATATCTGGGCATTTAATACTAAGAGTAAAAGTTTGAGGCAAATTACAACATTTAAAGGCTCAGATATTAAATGGCTCAATGCTCACAAAAACACCTTAGTATATGAACGTGATGGATATTTGCATACTTTGAATATAAATGATGGTAGCACTAATCAATTAAACATCAACGTGATTGGTGATTTCCCTTGGGCAGAAACTAAATGGGAAGATGTATCACGCTCTGTACAATCAGCCTCATTATCTCCAAACGGTAAACGAGCAATTATGCAATCTAGAGGCGACATCTTTACGGTTCCAATAGAATTTGGTGATGCCAGAAATATTACTGAAAGCTCAGGAATCGCAGATCGTAGACCACTTTGGTCACCAAAAGGTGATAGGATTGCGTGGTTTTCAGATGAAAATCGAAAAAACTACATACTAAAGTTGTCTGCTCAAGATGGGCGTTCGGACATGGAAACTATTGACATTGGAGAATCAAAATTAGCATGGAACCCTACATGGTCTCCTGATGGAAAATATATTGCATTTGTAGATGATGATGTGCGTTTAAGATTTATAAATCTCGAAACGAAAAAAATTAAAACCATTGATGTAGGCGGCAATAATTTAGAACGAGGGAATATAGAATTAGAATGGTCTCCAGATTCTAATTGGATTGCATATGAAAAATCTGGAACTAATAATTTTAGACAAATTTATATTTACTCATTAAAAGATAATGTCTCTAAAGCTATTACAGACCCTTTTGCAGACTCCTTCTCGCCTGCTTGGGATTTGAATAAGAAGCAATTGTATTTTTTAGCGAGTACAGATGTTGCTCTTGGTTCTGGATGGGCAAATACTAGTGCAATGACTGCAAATCCAGAATATTCGGCTTATGTTATTAATCTTGATGCCAATGATGACTCTCCCTTTAAACCTAAAAGTGATGAAGAAGAGGTTGAAGACGACGAAAGTGAAGACACAATAGGTGAAGAGAAACCGGATGAGAAAGATACAGATGATAAATCTAAGAAAGATGATGTAATGACTATTGACTTTGAAAATATTGGTCGTCGTACACTGGCGCTACCTATGCCTTCAAGGTATTATGGTGAAATCTTGGCTGGACCAAAAGGATCCATGTTTATTTCAGAATACATTCCAAATAGTAGAGGAATGACTTTACATAAATTCAAGTTAAAAGACCAAGAACACAAGGAATTTACAAAAAATGCACGTTCCATTTCTATTACTGCAAACGGAAAACACATGTTAGCAAGAATTGGTGGCGCATGGAAAGTAATTAGTACAAGTGGTGCTAATGCGAAAAGTGGAAAAACACTCAAGGTCAAATTGCAAATGAAATTGGATCGATTGGCAGAATGGGAACAAATGTTTGAAGAAGCTTGGCGTTATGAACGTGATTATTTCTATGATCCAAATATTCATGGACGTGATTGGAAAACAGTTTATAAAAGATATGCTCCTTTAGTACCATTTATTAAACATCGTTCCGATTTAAACTATATTTTAGATCAAATCAACGGTGAATTATCTGTTGGTCATAGCTTTGTAAGAGGTGGAGATTATCCAGATGTTGAACGCACTCAAGTAGGTTTATTAGGAGCCGATTTATCTACCGCAAATAACCGTTGGAAAATTGATAGAATTTATACCACGGAAAGTTGGAATCCAGGATTGACTGGACCTCTTGATGCTCCTGGTTTAAATATTAAACAAGGCAATTATATTGTTGGCATCAATGGAAAAGAAATTAATGCCACTGATAATATTTATAAATTTTTAGATGGCACTTCAGGAAAACAAACTACATTATATATTAATGACAAGCCAGAATTTAAAGGCCATTGGACCGAAATCGTAAAACCTATAAGAAGTGAATTTTCCCTAAGACAACGCACTTGGGTAGAAGATAATCGTAGATTAGTTGATAAATTATCTAACGGACGTTTAGGCTATGTTTGGGTACCTAATACTGGAGGTGGTGGTTTCGTATCGTTTAATCGATACTACTTCGCGCAACAAGACAAAGAAGGAGCTGTAATTGATGAACGTTTTAATGGTGGCGGACTTTTAGATGATTATATGGTTGATTTAATGACACGTAGTTTAAGAGCCAGTATTACTAATGAGGTTCCAAATGGAATACCATTAAATCTTCCTGCAGGTATTATAGGACCAAAAGTACTTCTCATTAATGAATTAGCAGGATCAGGCGGAGACTTTTTTCCTTGGGTATTTAGACAACAAAAGGCGGGTAAGCTTATCGGAATGACCACTTGGGGAGGACTTGTAAAGTCATCAACTCATTACAGACTTGTAGATGGTGGGAGTCTTACTTCTCCAGATAATGCCGTATTTGATCCAATAAATAATTCATGGATTGGTGAAAATAAAGGTATTGCACCAGATATTGAAGTAAGGCAGGATGCTAAAGCTTTATCAAACGGAATTGACCCACAACTGGAACGTGCTGTAGCAGAATTAATGAAACAGCTTAAACCAAAGAATGCTATAAAACCCCCAAAATTTCCCCAACCAGCAAAAGGCAATTAAATTGAAATTAAAAAAAGCACTATTTACTATAGTGCTTTTTTTATATTTGATATACCCTCAAATCTTTTAATTAGTAATATTAAAGGATATGATTAAACAAATTTCTCTTCTAATAATTGCTTGCTTCATATCAAGCATGTCTCTTTCTCAAGAGACCATTCATCCAGAAGAATTTAATAATGTTAGTATAGACTCGAGTCTGTCTTGGCTGAAAGCTAATTTCCAGAATGTAGATGAATATCATGCTATTGGTCTTCAAACGTTAAAACGTGCATCGAAAAAGAAGAATTCAAATTTATTAGCCAGAGTTCATGAAGAGTTAGCTGTTTGGCATGGATACAATGGCATATTTTCGCCAGATTCTGCTGTATATCATACTGAAAAAGCTCTAGAATATTATAAAAAAGGGACGAACACAAAAAAAATTGCTGACACTTACGAAATACTATCAAGGCATCAAATTAAAACTCGGGAATTAGAAAAAGCACAAGCATCCCTTTTCAAAGCGATTGAGA
Source organism: Psychroserpens citreus (assembly GCF_055686305.1). NCBI lineage: Bacteria > Pseudomonadati > Bacteroidota > Flavobacteriia > Flavobacteriales > Flavobacteriaceae > Psychroserpens > Psychroserpens citreus. The sequence continues at coordinate 2,662,569 of NZ_CM145999.1, read as the reverse complement.
TATATGAAGATTTAAATGACGAATCTGGCCTTGGAAGTGCTTATCGAACTTTAGGCGTATTATTTCGAGTTATGAAAGATTATGAGAAGTCCATTGAGTACACAAACAAATCCAAACCTTTTTTAGAAAAAACAGAGCAATATGGTTTACTTGGCATGGCACAATTTAATTTGATAATTAGTTATGGTGAACTTGGCGAATTTGAAAAAGCATATGAAGCTACAGACTATTGCCTAGAGGTTGTTAAAGAAAAGGTGCCAGAAGAAGTTTTTATACCAGTAAAAGCTCACTCCTATCGAGGTGAGGTTTATGTTAGAGCTAATGATTATCAAAATGCACTAAAAGATTATATTAAATCATGGGAATTATGTGTCGCTATTATTGGAGAAGAAAGGTGCGCTACCTATCGTACAGAAATAGGACAGGCTTATTTACTCCTAGAAGATTATGAAAAGGCGCTACAGCATTTAAAAGCTGGTGTTCAGGCCTATGAAAACAAAGGGCAAAACACGATTATTCAGCAGTATAAGGACTTATCAGACTGTTATGCGTTTTTAGGAGATTATGAAAATGCCCTCGTATACAGTGACAAAGCAAACACTAATATTAAAAATAATTTTGAGTCTAAAATAGCGAATCTAGAAAGTGAAGTTACCATAAAATATGAAACAGGAAAAAAGGACGAAGCACTAGCTATACAACAAACAATGCTAGAACAAAAAAGCCGTGTTCAAACACTCATCATTATTATTGCAAGTCTATTATCTGTTTTACTAATAGTACTACTCTATTTTTTTAATAAAAACAAAAAAACGACACGCCTTATCAAAACCAAGAATGCTGAAAATGAATTACTCTTAAAAGAAATTCATCATCGTGTAAAAAACAATCTTGAATTAGTTAAAAGTTTGATTTCTCTACAATCTGCTGAACTCGAAGACTCTGTTACAAAAGATGCCATGATTGCAAGTCAAAACAGGGTGCAATCCATGGGAATAATCCACCAAAAACTATATCAAGGAGAACATTTAGGAAGTATCGACATGAAAGACTATTTCGTTAATTTAGGTGAAGGCATTTTAGATACTTTTAATGCAGATGATCAAGTAAAGATTGAATGCGCGATGGATCAATTAGAACTGGATGTGGATACCGCTGTTCCAATTGGACTTATAGTAAATGAATTACTAACTAATGCTCTTAAATATGCATTTCCTAAAAACGAGAAAGGCAAAATTAAAATTAGTTTAAACCAATCAAATCCAGAAACTCTAACCTTAGAAGTTACCGATAATGGCATTGGAAAACCCATAGATTCATCTTCAAAAGGAACTGGTTTTGGAACTCAACTTATTAAATTACTCACCCTTCAACTTAATGGTACTATGGAAGAAAAACATGAGAATGGAACTGCTGTGTTTTTTCGATTCAAAACTCATAGAGCAGCATAAAAACAGCACAAATTTCGAATACAACTGTTAAAACACTCGAAATCAGATGCGTTAAAGCTTTGTTAAAAATGCAAGAGATTTTTCACTATATTTACCTAACCCTAAAGTCTTTTAATTTGCTATTTTGAAGACTTATGACCAAAACGTTGACACTTTTATTTGTACTTAGTACAATTTTAAGCTTTTCTCAGAATTCGAACCCAACCAATTTAGATGACCTAATAGGTTGGCTTGAAAGTCATGTAGATAATACTAAAGATTCTATAGCATTAGGCATTAAGTCAAGACAAGCCATTTCTCTTTCAAAACAATCAAATAATCAGAATACACTAGCTAAAGCATACAAATTTTTAGCTACTTACCATAAAGAGTATTCCAAATTAGACTCGGCTGTGTATTACTTCAATAAAGCCAAAGATATTTATACAGCTCTTAATAATAGGCAAAATATTGCCTACTCTAATATAGCGTTAAAAAATGTCTATACTATTAAAGCAGACTACAACCAAGCTAAAATTTACGTCTATGAAGCCTTAGCTCTTTTTGAGGAATTGAAAGATCAAAAAGGATTAGCACAGTGTTATTCACATATTGGAGATTTATTATACTATGAAAACAATTATAATGAAGCCATAAAATATTGTAATCAAGCTATTACAATTCAAAAGGGAATTAATGCTAAAAGGGATTTAGCGCTCAGTTACCGTTTTAAAGCCAATAGTCAATTATTTACTGGTTTCGATTTAGAAAATGCATTGGAGTCTATAAATGCATCTATTCAAATTTACAATGACTTAGGTGAAACAGGAATACCAATGATGGCATCAATTAATTGGAGAGGCAATATCTATAAATACATGGATCGTTATCAGGAAGCCATCGCAGATTATCAAGCCAATTTCGATAATTCCAAAGCATTAGGTCTAGAACGTTATCTAATCCCCTCACTAGGTAACATAGGCCATGTCTATGTTATGCAAGGGAAATATGAAGAAGCATTACCTTATAACCTGCAAGCCATTGATCTTATAAAGAAAACTGGTAGGTCACGAAATTTATGGGAAAATTATATGCATGTTTCAGAAATATATGAATCATTAGGAGACAATAAATTAGCACTATATTATCACCAACTCTATACTTCAGAATTAGAATTATACAAGGATAATGTCATTTTGAGTTTAGAAACTGAAGCACAAGCCAAATACGAAGTCGGTCAAAAAAACGCAACGATTTTATTTCAAGATGAAATCATAAATCAGCAAAAGCGCACTAAAGTTTTATATGTGATTTTAACATCTTTATTGGCTCTTATTTTATTTGGATTATTTTATAATTATCGAAAAAAGCAGAAACGTAGTCAAGAATTAGAAGCTTTGAATAATGAATTAGATTTGAAGAATACCCAAAATGAATTACTATTAAAAGAAATTCATCATCGTGTGAAAAATAATCTTGAGCTGGTCAAAAGTTTAATAGCATTGCAGTCTGCAGAGCTTGAAGACTCCGCAACAAAGGATGCCATGATAGCTAGTCAAAGTAGAGTTCAGTCTATGGGTATTATTCATCAAAAACTATATCAAGGTGAACATTTGGGAAGCATAGACATGAAAGACTATTTTGTCAATTTAAGCGATGGAATTTTAGATACGTTCAACGCTGAAGATAAAGTCAAAGTCGAATGTGCTATGGAACAATTAGAACTCGATGTTGATACTGCTGTTCCTATTGGGCTTATAGTGAATGAACTTCTTACAAACGCATTAAAATATGCATTTCCGCAGGATAGCCAAGGAAAAATAGAAATCAGTTTAACACAGTCTAAACCAGATGTTCTATCTTTAAAAGTTGTCGATAATGGCATTGGCAAAACTATAGGAGAACAAGCAAAGGGAACGGGTTTTGGATCACAACTTATTCAACTTCTTACACAGCAACTTAATGGGGTTATGAAAGAAAAATACGATAACGGAACATCAATACTATTCGAATTTAAAATTAAATCTGCTGCCTAATTATGAGTACACCAATAAAAATATTAATTGTGGAAGATGAAATGATCATTGCTGCCAATATTTCATTACAGTTAAGCTCTTTAGGTTATGATGTCGTTGGAATTTCACCTAGAGCAGAAGAAGCTTTGACAATTGCAAAACAAAACAAGCCAGATATTGTATTAATGGATATAAATTTAAAAGGTGATATTGATGGGATAGAAACTGTTAGCCTTATTAAAGAAATATATAAAAACGTTGTTATAATTTATTTAACTGCAAATGCCGATGAAGCTCACTTTAATAGAGCCAAAATTACTAATCCGCATGCTTTTATTTCAAAACCCTTTAAAAAACTAGATCTTCAACGTGCCATAGAATTAGCAATACAAGGTATAGAAAATAAAAAAAATGATGTACCAAAAATAGCTAAAACAAATACTACCTCTTCGTCATTAATGCTAAGTGATTGCATATTTGTGAAGCATAACGACACAATGATCAAGGTTCATATTAATGATATATTATACATTGAAGCCGAACGAAATTATTGTCGAATTTATTCAAAAGACAAAGAGTATTTGTTAGTAATGACCTTAAAAGATATGGATGAAAAATTACCCAACAAACACTTTTTAAGAGTTCATCGTTCATTTATAGTCAATCTTTCTCAGATAAATGAAATTGCCACTAGTCATATCGTAATTGCTAAAAAAGCCATTCCTGTAAGTAAATCACTGAAAGAAGAATTACTTACGAGGCTACAAACTATATAATTTATCTCTATTAGACCTCTGCTCTATTTTTGCCGATAAACAAATCGATTGCTTCGGACAAGATTTTATACCATTCGTCCTAGATCATTTTCATAACACCATCATAATGAGTTACTTGATTGTTGAAATAAAATATTAATCAATTATTCAAAACTATTATTATGAAAACTTTAAACACAATTTTATGCGTTGCATGTTTTTTATTCATGCTTCCAACAATGCAAGCTCAAGAAAAAGAGAATGAAAGCTTTATTCTTGGACTTACAGAATTCACTATCAAATTTGGTCATGACGCTAATTTTACTGATGGCGTAAAAAAATGGAACAAATGCTACAAAGATAATGGCGGCAAAAACACTTGGAACGTTTGGAACCGTTTACAAGGAAAAGGGAATGTGTATGTGATGTCAAACAGAATGAATAACTGGGCAGAAATGGACAGTAAAGATGCTGCTGCTTCTGCTTGTGGTGCTATAGCTATTAGTTCTATTGTTCCACATATAGAAAGTGCTGAATATAATACCACGAGATTTATGCCAGATATGAGTCGTAAAGCTAATATGGAAGGTATGTCTATTGTATGGGTAACCAACTTTAAAGTTAACAATTCTGCCGCATTTAATGAAGTAGTAAAAGATGTATCTTCAACCATTGCTAAAAAAGAAGGAGACCACAGAGGTTACTGGTATAGTATCATGGGAGGTGAAGGTGCTGATTATTTTGTATCATCTCCATTTAAAGATTATGCTGACTTAGATGTTGATAAAGATAATGTTTGGAAAGTATATGAAAGTGTTCATGGTAAAGCTAAAACTAAAGAAATTCGTGCAAAATTTAATGAAAGCTTAGACGATGCTTGGAGTTATTTATATACTCTTGAGGAAGACTTAAGTATGAATTAATAATCAACTAACTTTCTATCGTTATTACAAACAGGTAGATGCGATTTCTGTGGAGATAATCGCAGTATTTAAAAGTTAATCAACCAATTAACATTACAATCTACCTGTTTTTATCATCAATCATAATAATCAATCATTTTCTAAACAAAGACATGAAAAAAGCAGGTATCATAGGAGGTTCTGGATTTATACCAGAGGACGTTATTTTACTTTTATTAAATACAAATTTTGATGTAAAAGTATCAACATTAGATATTTCTAAAAAAGAAAATTTCGAACACCTTATGGAACTAAATCATGCTGAAAATCTCTACGTTTGTGAGCTAGATTCTGATAAAAAAACTGCGCTTAAAAAGTTTACTAACGATTGTGACCTTGTCATTTTCATAAATCCATCAGATATAAAATTTTAACCTTATGAAATCAATTCCACATAAAACTGAACGTTTACACGCCTTAGATTCTTTAAGGGCAATAATGATGATGCTTGGTTTAGTACTGCATTCTGTTATTACATATATTGGTGGAGAGCCATATACTGCATGGCCAATTAGAGACCCAAATAATTTTAATACTAATCTTGAATTCATAAACAGTCTCATTCATGTATTTCGTATGCCAATATTTATGGTTGTTGCAGGCTTTTTTGCGGCATTACTATTTTATGAACGCGGACAACGAAAAATGTTTAAAAACCGAATGAATAGAATCTTATTCCCTTTTTTAGTATTTCTTGTTATTCTATTTCCACTTGTTCGTGGTGGAATGAACTACACACTCGATGTGTTTGCATCTAATCCTGATGCATTATCTAATACGAAAGAGGCCTTTTCTAGTTTTGGTGCATTCATTCCTAATAGCTCTGTACATTTATGGTTTTTATATTACCTCATCTTATTTTCTGTGTCTTCTTTCTTATTAGGCATGCTATTTAAAAAGCTACCTAAAGCATCACAATTCATCCATAATGTATTTCACTATATCTTTAAAAATTCAATTCTTCGTCTAATTATATTTGTAAGTATCACAATAATTATTTTATTATTTATGGATCGTTATTGGGTCAATACCTCTACAAGTCTAATACCTGATTTCTACACATTTATCTTTTATTTCTTTTTCTATATGTTTGGCTGGCTACTATTTAAGTCTAAATCACTATTGAGTAGCTTTAAAAAACATGACTGGTTGTTTACCATACTTGGACTTGTTATTTTTACGTGGTACTTTTTCACTGACTTAAGCCACACAGACTTATTTATTATAATGGGCATAAGGTCGCTATGCTGTTGGTTACTTATTTTTGGGTTTACTGGCTTATTTATTCGTTATGGAAGTAATCACTCATCTAGAATGCGCTATGTTTCCGATTCTTCGTATTGGGTGTATTTATTACATCTTCCTTTTACAATCATTATTCCTGCACTAATTGTTGATTGGAATATTTCTGGCACACTAAAATTTCTATTTGTTATGACAACTACAGCAATTATATGCTTTGTAACCTATCACTACTTTGTAAGGAGTACATTTATTGGAAAGTTTTTAAATGGCAGGACATATCCAAGACAAATTTCCGAAATACGAAAAGCTCATGAAGCAGCACAATTAAGAGTTCAACTGGATAAATAAAAACAAGGAAACTTTTCTAAGATTATAAAAAGCGTAAGATTTTCCTCTTACGTTTTTTTTATCTTTATACACCATGAGATATATACTTCTATTTTGCTTTATACTAACATTGCTAAGTTGTAAAAAAGACTTTAATCACAACCCCTTAAATGACATTCTTGACTCAGACCATCCTGCTATAGCAAAAGTTATGGACAACCTAGAAGCACATGAAGTTCAAATAAAAGTGTCTGAAGTTGTCGAATGGACTACAGGCGATATTAGTACAAATACTCATGAATTTCAAGTTAATGATAACAACTATTTTTATCCAGCAAGCTCGGTCAAACTCCCTATAGCTGTATTAGCATTAGAAAAGGTGAATACTATAGAAGGTATTACTAGTGAAAGTCGATACCATATTGAAAATGATTCAATATTTTCAACAATTAGAGATGACATTAGAGATATCTTTACCATTAGTGGAAATGCATCTTATAATCGCTTATATGAATTTTTAGGTCGCGATTATATTAATGCTAAACTCAAAAAAAAAGGACTTCAGTCAGCGCGAATTTCTCATCGTTTAGAACATAGTGATGCAATAAATTCAAAAACTAAAACTATTGTATTTTACAAGAATGACTCTACGTCTTTAAAGTTACCTTTTATGGTAGATTCTCCAGTAAAAACATATCCGCTTAAACGGCTAAAAAAAGGAAAAGGTTTTTATAAAGAAGGAACCTTAGTAAATTCTCCAATGGACTTTTCCAAAAAAAACTATATCTCAATTTCGACCTTACATGAGATGATGTTACGGATTCAATTTCCTGATACATATGAATTTGATAAACAATTCATTCTTAATAGTGATGATCGAAAGTTTCTATTGAACGCTATGAAAGTTGTCCCAAGACATGCTGGATTTGATGAGCAAGAATATTATGATGGCTATGTTAAATTCTTTTTGTTTGGTGATACAAAAGAACGAATCCCTGATCATATAAGTATTTCAAATAAAGTGGGTTATGCTTATGGGTACTTAACTGACTGCGCTTATATCGTTGACCATAAGCATCGTATTTCGTTTATTGTAACTGCTACTATTCATGTCAATAGTAATGGCATTTTCAATGATGATGTCTATAACTATGAGTCTATAGGCATTCCTTTTCTTGCCGAAATTGGTCGACAGCTACATCAATACTATGTTGATAAAGCACTATACCTCGATAAACATGGTGACTAATTTGCTTTAGTTTTTTGTTGCATTCAATGGTGAATTCACCCAATAATCAGAAATATTTTTAAGCTTTCCTTTATTGATTAATGATTCTGAAAGTTTCTCTGATTTATTAACGAAGTACAAGTCTTCCGCCAAGATTTTATTTTTAAAGACTTCTTGAACAAACAATTCTCTAAATTGATTAACTCTAATAAATGTTTTTTTATTAAGATCCCGTCCAGAAATATCTGTGACTTTTTTGATTTTATAGGATAGTTCCTTCATAGACTCTTCAGTTAATTTTTCGCCTGAAGGTATAGCGCCATTTATTAAGCTCACTTTTACAGTTTTACTATCATCCAGAGTTACCGAATTTACTTTAAGCTTCTTTCGTTTGTAAATAAATCTGAAGTTTTTACTATTTGCAATCGTTCTCTTATCTACAGTATTGTTAAATCTTACATAAAAAGCATTATCTCCTTTATCATAGGATACGTCTTCTATTTGAAAATCATCACGACTCTTAACCTTAAACTTATTATTAAAGGAAATATAATTTAAAAACATGCGATCACCTTTAGGTTTATACTCAATTTTCACAGAGAAAAATGGCTCAGGATCTCCAACTTTATAACCAAAACATTCCAATTTATGAATAGCGTAGTTATCTGCAGCTATATAAATAGTTCCATCAGCTGTATTCTTAACACCGGTAACATCTTCAATAGCATAAAACTTTACTTCATACAATAAGGTATCATCTAAATAAAGTTTTTTCGCTATTCGGAATTCATGGTTATTTAAAAAGTCTTCTTTAAATGTATGCACAAAAGAAAAACTATGGTATTCATAATTGCGAATTGCGTTATGTACAGTTAAAATACTCAACTCATTTCCTCCTATAGAAGAAATAGTTGCGTCCTTTATATACTTATATTTTTGATTATCATATTCTTGAGTAAGTAAGGTGTCTTTTGGGAATTTAGAGTTTTGCTTAAATTGATACAAAGCAGCTTGGTTGTTTTTAAACAACATTTTATTAGTATGAAACCCTTCATCAAACACTTCAATGATGCCTTCATTTAAATTAAAATACTTGTTTTGAAGCAATTGATAATCTCTATAATATCCAATATAAGAATGCGGTTGCGTTGGAAAATTCACTCTCATTTTACTAATGGCCTTACCAACAATTTCTCTTACATTTTCGTATTCTTTTTTTGTCTCCCCTTTTTTAGTCGTAATTGTTACGGCATTGAGTGCTTCAATTTTAGGTTTTAAATAAATAACATTAGGCCCTTGATCTGATAAACTGTTAGCATCTACATGCTTAGACTCATAACCAATTGAAGAAATGATTAACACATCATTTTGTGTTTTGTATTTATAAGGAAGTCTAAAATGACCATCTTCATCGGCAATAACACCATTGTTCCTATGCTTAATACTTACAGTAGCAAATACAATTGGAAGCTTATCTGAAAGGTCTAAAACTTGACAAAAAATCTCTCTATCTTCATTTGTTACTGAAGTATTTTGAGAACTACTTATAAACGTCATAAACGAAAAAAGTAAAATGCAAAATGTTTGTTTTAATGTCTTCATAAAATTAATTCAATGTTATAGTTTTTATTTCTGAAACGAACGTGTTATTAACTACACCTTCAACAACAACTTTAAACTCCTTTAGTTGTTTATCTGAAATTCTAAATTCCAAATCACCAATATCATTTAATGTGAGGTTTGGGAACCAATCTATTACTCCAAATGTATTAAAAAAGGCATTATCATAAGACACATATTCTGGGATGTAGAATTTCTTAGCAACCGAAAATTTCAACGGAATATCATAAGTTCCATAAACTTCAGTTGAAGGCAATTTAACCTTACTTGTTGGATTTGTTTTAATTCGTATTAGTCCAGCACCTCCAGATCGCATACCGCCACCTACTCCAGATTTATTAACTTCTATCCATTCAATTTGGTCTAGAGTAAATTCTCTTAAAATTGATAGATCTTCATGTAAAACCATTCCATCTAGATATACGATTGGAAAAGTAGCAGCATCTCGAACATATTCAACATGCTCATCTATTTCAGGATTATCCCTAAGATGAACAGCTTGACCATCTGGATCAACTTGAATATTTAAATAATTGGTTTCTTGATTAATAACAACACGATCTCGATGACTATTTACTGCATTCGAATAAAGTTCAAATTTTGTAGGTGTATCCACAACCGTAAATCCTTTATCTCTAAGGTAACGAAGTAAAGTTCTATAACGTCTTACAAGAGTTTCATCAATAGCTTCTACTTTACCTAAACTTCTATTCTTTATTTTTTCTATTTCGGTATAACCTTTTTTCTTATTGATAATAACCTCATCTAAGGTTTCAACTTTGTTTAAAATACTTGGCATCGACAACTCAATATTAGACGTTTCTAAATTAAATCCTGAAGCCTCTATTCCATCTATGTGAGAATTTAGTTTTGGGATTTTAATAGGATCAAATTGAATATATAATTTCGGCTTTGTTGCTAAACCAGATCCAATATCTCGAATACGTATCGCTTCATCCTGAACAGGAAATAATCCTGAAGCTGTATATGATGGATTCTCTTTTGTTAAACTAATGAGTTTGGTCGAATGATTTAAACTCGGATAAATCATTAACTGTTTATCTCCTTTTTCTGATGAATTTATAGTATAACTAATACCATTTTCATAATCAAAATCGTATTCTGGTGGATTATTAAATATCGTGTTCCAATCGTAACTACTCCATCCTTGAGTAATCAATACATTATCTAATTCAAATTGCTTTTTTGGAGTAACCTCAGTAAAATAATACTGTGCTTGCTCTAAATACCCTTTAACATAAGGCTGCAAAAATGTATAAGATATAATATTTTGATGATGCAAGCCATTGGTGTCTTTTGGCAATACAGAAACACTAAAACTATTTTGTACTTCTGCATATTTTGCATCATATGGTATAGTTACAGTAACTGTATCACTATCTTTTTGAACCGTTTCAATACTTGAAGAAACCGTATCAATGCCCTCATAATTAAAATGGAGACGTTCTAATAATGGGTTATTTTTGGCATCAAAAACCGTAAAAATGTTTATACCTCGATATAAATCTGCATTAGCAATGACTTTCAATACTTCTGTCTTCTGATCAAACTTAAAATCAATGACTTTTAAGTCTTGTCCATTGTGAATGGCTAATTTGTATAGTTTCTGATTAATATGAGCTAATGTATTTGTATTAGTCTTTATTGTTAAGGCCACTTTATCTTTAAGAGGCACCAGATTTAGTGCCATTCCTTTAGCTTTCACTCCTTTAATATTCACTGTATACTCAGAACCTTCATACGCAAATATTGCATTATAATTCTGTCCTTCTTTTGGAGTTAATAGACATTTACCGATTCCTAAGTGATTAACCTTAAAATTAGTCACAGTGACACCATCTTGATCTACAATTTCACCTTCAAGGTTAGGGAGTCCAAGACCTTTATTGTTCTTGATAACTACACCTAGAGTATTCTCAACATTGACTAATAAATGTCCTCCTTCAGGTAAAAATTGGGCATCGATATTCTTAAAGTCAGTATTAGTGATCATCTGTGTCTCAACATTGGGATCAATAATTCTAATCGTTTCTACAAATAGGTTTTGTTCGTTAAAATTTCGCATCCAATTTGTATATAATGTAATCGTATAATTTCCAGATGTATAATTATCTCCAATATCAAAATCACCAATAGCAGTACCGTTTTCGACCATTAATAATTTACTTTCTACAACCTTACCAGCAGCATCCGAAATTGAACAATATAAATTTGCTGCTTGACTAGCCAATTGTTGAGAATACTTATCTAACACATAGGCTTTAAGACCAATGGTTTCTCCTTTTATGTAAATCGATTTATTGAGATGAGCATATACTAACTCTCTATTCATTTCTGTATAATCTTCATAAGATGTGAGGAGATTAGCATCGGCATTTTGATTTTGGGCAAACTGAAATTGCGAGCTTAATAGCAATGCTATACTATGTAATATTAACCTAGTCTTTATCATAATTAATCAATTTTTAGTTCTTTATCTTCTGAAATAAACGTACCATTATTAATAACACCTTCAATATGTACTTTAAAATGTTTTATATCTTTATTGATGATTGCAAATTGTAATTGCCCATCATTGTTTAATGTTAGATTAGGCATCCAGTCTACAACCCCAAACTCTTTAAAGAAATCGGTTTCATAAGACACATATTCTGGGATGTAGAATTTCTTAGCAACCGAAAATTTCAACGGAATATCATAAGTTCCATAAACTTCAGTTGAAGGCAATTTAACCTTACTTGCAGGTTTGGTTTTAATTCGTATTAATCCAGCTCCTCCAGATCGCATACCGCCACCTACACCAGACTTATTAACCTCAACCCATTCAATTTGATCTAAAGTTAATTCTTTCAACATGGTAAGATCTTCATGCAAAATCATTCCGTCTAAGTATACTATTGGAAGTGAACTTCCGTCTTGAACAAAAATGGTATGATCATCATCTGTTGGTGTTGGGGTCGCAGAAACCTGAGGTTCTGCAGACGATAAAATTGCTTCTCCATTTGTAGTGAATTTCTGTTCAAAAGACCGACTTCTGAAACTACTCGCTTGATTGTTATAAATTTCAAATTTCCCTGGCGTATCATAAACAGTCCATCCTTTATCTCTAAGATATCGTACGAGCGTTCTATAACGTCTTACAAGAGTTTCATCAATAGCTTCTACATTACCTAAACTTCTATTATTGAGTTTTTCTATTTTAGTATACTCTTTCTTTTTATTGATAACTACCTCATCCAATCGTTCTATTTTTTTAAATGCAGTGGCAATTGCCAAATCCATACTTTTTGATTTTGCATCAGAAACATCAATCTTTAAAGGCTTTATACTACTCTCTAATTCTGGTATTTTTATAGGATCAAATTGAACATACAAATTTGGTTTTGTCACTTTACCATTATCGTTAATTTCACGTATTCTCACCTCCTCATTATCCACTGGAAATAATCCTGATGCAGTATAAGAACTATTGTCACTGGTTAATGTTACTAACTTCATGGGATGGTTTAACGTTGGAAATATCATCAATTGTTTATCACCTTTATTTGAAGAATTAATTGTGTAACTTACTCCATTTTCATAATCAAAATCATATTCAGGTGGCGCATTAAAAATTGTATTCCAATCATAACTACTCCAACCTTGAGTAATAAGTAGGTTGTCTAATTCGAATTGTTTTTTAGGTGTAACATCATTAAAATAATATTGTGCTTGCTCGACGTAACCTTTAAGATAGGGTTGTAGTGTTGATTGAGAGATGATATTCTGGTGATGAAATGAATTTGTATTTATAGGCAAAACCGAAACACTCAAACTGCTTAACGTCTTTGCATTATTAACCTTATAAGGTAGAGTAATCGAAATAGTATCACTAGACACATGAATGCTTTCTGTTTCAGAACTAAGTGTATTTACACCTTCATAATTATAATATAAGCGTTCTAATAAAGGATTATTATTGACATCAAAAATGGTAAATATATTTAGACCGCTAAATAAGTCTTGATTAGCAATAATTTTAATGACTTTAGTCTGATCACCAAATTTAAATGCTATTTCTTTTAATTCTTGTCCATTATGAATGGCTAGTTTATAGAAGGTATTATTAATTTTTGGAAGTGTTGCAGAATTTGTTTTTAACGTCAAAGCGATTTTACCCTTTAACGGATTCAAACTCATTGCAATACCCTCTGGCTTTATATTGGTAATATCTGTAACATATTCTTTTTCACCATGAGTGAATTTTGCACGATATTGTTCCCCACTTTTTGGAGTAAATAAACACTTTCCAATACCAAACTGATTGACTTTAAAATTCGTTATAATGTCATCATTTTCATTTACGAGTTCACCTTCAACACCAGGAATTCCTAATCCTTGTGAATTTTTTATAACGATTCCTAAAATATTTTCAGTATCATTCAACAAATGACCACATTCAGGTAGAAATTGAGCATCTATCTTACTTGGTTCTATTTTTGAAACCATTTGTTGTTCAACTAATGGATCTATGATTCTTATGGTTTCAACAAATAAATTGTCTTCGTCAAAATTCCGCATCCAATTCGTATAGCACTTTATTTTATAATGTCCCGACGTATAATCGTCTCCAATATCAAAACCTCCTATGGCCGTTCCATTTTCTACCATGAACATTTTTCGATCTATGACTTTGCCATCTGCATCAGAAATTGTGCAATATAAGTTTGCTGCTTGAGTGGCAAGTTGCTTACTGTATTTATCTAATACATAAAATTTAACTCCTATAGATTCCCCTTTGATATAAATGGACTTGTTGAGATGCGCAAAAACTATCTCTCTATCCATTTCGGTATAATCTTCATACGCAGATATAACATCAATATTTGCATTCTGCTGTTGAGAGGTTATAAACTGGGAGCATACAAGAAATATAAATGCGAAAAAAGACTGTGTTGATGCTTTCATAATTAATTAATGTTTAATTCTTTAATTTCAGAAATAAAGGTTCCATCATTAGAAAACCCTTCAATAAAAAGCTTCAGGTTTGTAGATTGGTTATCAAATATTTTCAATTTCAGTACACCAGAAACATCAGTACTCACATTAGAAAACCAATCTACAATACCATATTCTTTAAAAAAGTCACTTTTAAATGAGGCATATTTTGGGATATAAAAACGCTTAGCTACGTCAAATTTTAATGGCACATCAAAAGTTTTGTGTTCAATTTTAATTGGAGCATCTTCGAAAACTTTGAATGGATTTCTTTTTATTTTAATAACTCCACCTCCACCGCGCATTCCTGCTCCTATTCCAGACGGGTTAGTTTCAATATATTCAACATCATCCATTCGCATGCCAATCAAAACACTGTGATCTCCGTGCAACACCATATCATCTAAATAAATTATCGTCACTGGGCTAGCATTAATACTGGCAGGAACTCTTGTTGTTACGACGAATGTTGTAGGAATACTCGCTGGGCTAACATAAGCATTAAACCCTTTAGTATCTATAAAATTTAGAATGGTTTTATAATGTCTCTTAATTTTTTCGTCTATAAACGTCACCTTACCTACCGTAGAATTTTTAATCCGTTCTACCTTTGTGTATTCTCTTTTCCCTGTAAGCTTTACTTCGTCTAATTGTTCAATTTTACCCCAACCCGTCTTAAACTCATTATAATTATTCATTTCAGAAGATCGCACTTCTCTAGGCAAAAGCAAGTTATCATTACTCCATTTGAAATCTGGAATTCGGTCTGGACTAAACTTTAATACCACATTCGGCTTTACGGGTTTACCTTTAGCGTTAATAGCTCCAATCTCTATTTGCTCTTCTGAAATTGGAAAGAACCCTTGCTTTTCGAAGGCCATTTCACCTGGCTTTAATTCAATGATTTCCATTGGGTTATTTAACGTAGGATAAATAATTAGTTGTTGCTGATTATTATTTGTGAAATTTGCTACATAGCCAATCCCATTTTCAAAATCGTAGTCATAATCTGGTGGATTATTAAATATCGTATCCCAATCATAACTACTCCATCCCTGTGTTAATAAGACATTATCAAGTTGATATTGCTTTTTAGGTGTAATCTCTGTAAAATAATAATGAGCATTTTCAATATGACCTCTTACGTAAGGTTGCAATAGTATTGAAGAGGAAATATTTTCATGATGATTATAGGCTCTTGTTTTAGAAGGCAATACAGAAATACTAAAATTATTAAATGCGTTTAAGTTTAAATCTTTATAAGGAATAGACACCATTAATGAGTCTCCTTTCTTTTGAACTTGTGGCATATTTGAAGACGTGAAGTTTAGTCCTTCATAATTGAATATTTGCCGTTCAAGAATTGGTCTATTATTGTCATCAAAGACTGTAACAATATTTATACCTGGAAATAAATCACTATTAGATACTGCTTTTATAACCTCTAATTCATCATTAAATCTAAAGTTAAACTCCTTCAATTCATTACCATTATGTATAATAAACGTAAATACCTTATTCTGTAATTCGCCTAACGTCGAGTTGTTTGTTTTAAGCTTTATAAAGGTTCGATCTTTTAATTTAGAAACATTAAGTCCCACACCTTTTGGTGCCACTTTTTGAATCTTAAAGGCATGCTCTTTCTCATCAACCTTAAAAGTTACACTATAATTTTCATCTATTTGAGGCTTTAAACTAAAGCGTCCTAGACCAAATTGGTTTAACTTAAAATTTGTTATTTCATTACCTTTAGAATCAACCACTTTGCAGTCAACATTTGAAACCCCAAAACCATTACTATCTTTTATAACAGCTCCAATTATGGTTTCAACACCAGCAACAAGATGTCCGCCTTCAGGTAAAAATTGCGGATCTATTGCTGCAGCTGATTGTAGTTGTTTTGCTTCTACCTCTACTTCTGGGTCTATTACTCTAATCTTCTGAGAGAAATAATTGCGCTCATCAAAGTTCTTCATCCAATTGGTATAAGCTGTAATTTTATACTCTCCAGATGTAAATAAACTATCTATGGTAAAGTCGTTGATTGCAATACCATTATTAACTAATAAGAGTTTCTTTTTTATTATAGTGCCTTCAGCATCACTTATCTTACAATATAAATTTGTGGTTTCGTTAGAGAGTTGTTTGCTTCCTTTATCTAAGACATAGGCTTTTAATCCAATAGATTCACCTTTGATGTAGGTCGACTTGTTTAAATGCAAATACACAACTTCACGATCCATCTCAGAATAGTCTTCAAATGAGGATAAAATATCATAATCCTTAAAACTAGATTGAGCATCTATGGTTTGAAGAAAAACATTGCAGAGTAAAACGGCCAAATAATAATACTTCATACTTAATTAATGGTTAAATGTTTGATTTCAGAAATAAAGGTTCCATTATTAGAAACCCCCTCAATATAAAGCTTCAAGTTTGTAGATTGGTTATCAAATATTTTCAACTTCAGAACTCCAGAAGCATCAGTGCTCACATTAGAAAACCAATCTACAATACCATATTCATTAAAAAAATCACTTTTAAATGAGGCATATTTTGGGATATAAAAACGCTTTGCTACATCAAACTTTAGTGGTACATCAAAGCTTTTATGTACAATTTTCTTTTCAGTTTCTTTATATGAACTCATAGGGCTTGTTTTTATTTTCACAACTCCACCACCACCGCGCATACCAGCTCCAAGTCCAGAATGATTAACCTCTATATAGTCAATTTCATCTAATCTCATATCTCTTAAGATATTCAATTCTTTATGTAGAA
The DNA here is from genome assembly GCF_055686305.1 of Psychroserpens citreus. Lineage (NCBI taxonomy): Bacteria > Pseudomonadati > Bacteroidota > Flavobacteriia > Flavobacteriales > Flavobacteriaceae > Psychroserpens > Psychroserpens citreus. The sequence goes on along the minus strand of NZ_CM145999.1, from coordinate 2,645,208 downwards.
TAATATCATCTATATAAATAACAGGTATATTGTCAGCTGACTTAGTCCCTTTAAACGTAGCTGGTGTTCGTCTATAAATCTCAAACCCTCCATCACTTCCTGCCTTGTTCTCTAAAACAACAAATCCTCTAGTACTCAAATAACGTCCTACTGTTTGCCATTTTAATTTTTTCTTATTATCAAAAAATTCAACTTTACCAATTGTTGCATTTTTAATCCGTTCTACCTTTGTGTATTCTCTTTTCCCTGTAAGCTTTACTTCGTCTAATTGTTCAATTTTACCCCAACCCGTCTTAAACTCATTATAATTATTCATTTCAGAAGATCGCACTTCTCTAGGCAAAAGCAAGTTATCATTACTCCATTTGAAATCTGGAATTCGGTCTGGACTAAACTTTAATACCACATTCGGCTTTACGGGTTTACCTTTAGCGTTAATAGCTCCAATCTCTATTTGCTCTTCTGAAATTGGAAAGAACCCTTGCTTTTCGAAGGCCATTTCACCTGGCTTTAATTCAATGATTTCCATTGGGTTATTTAACGTAGGATAAATAATTAGTTGTTGCTGATTATTATTTGTGAAATTTGCTACATAGCCAATCCCATTTTCAAAATCGTAGTCATAATCTGGTGGATTATTAAATATCGTATCCCAATCATAACTACTCCATCCCTGTGTTAATAAGACATTATCAAGTTGATATTGCTTTTTAGGTGTAATCTCTGTAAAATAATAATGAGCATTTTCAATATGACCTCTTACGTAAGGTTGCAATAGTATTGAAGAGGAAATATTTTCATGATGATTATAGGCTCTTGTTTTAGAAGGCAATACAGAAATACTAAAATTATTAAATGCGTTTAAGTTTAAATCTTTATAAGGAATAGACACCATTAATGAGTCTCCTTTCTTTTGAACTTGTGGCATATTTGAAGACGTGAAGTTTAGTCCTTCATAATTGAATATTTGCCGTTCAAGAATTGGTCTATTATTGTCATCAAAGACTGTAACAATATTTATACCTGGAAATAAATCACTATTAGATACTGCTTTTATAACCTCTAATTCATCATTAAATCTAAAGTTAAACTCCTTCAATTCATTACCATTATGTATAATAAACGTAAATACCTTATTCTGTAATTCGCCTAACGTCGAGTTGTTTGTTTTAAGCTTTATAAAGGTTCGATCTTTTAATTTAGAAACATTAAGTCCCACACCTTTTGGTGCCACTTTTTGAATCTTAAAGGCATGCTCTTTCTCATCAACCTTAAAAGTTACACTATAATTTTCATCTATTTGAGGCTTTAAACTAAAGCGTCCTAGACCAAATTGGTTTAACTTAAAATTTGTTATTTCATTACCTTTAGAATCAACCACTTTGCAGTCAACATTTGAAACCCCAAAACCATTACTATCTTTTATAACAGCTCCAATTATGGTTTCAACACCAGCAACAAGATGTCCGCCTTCAGGTAAAAATTGCGGATCTATTGCTGCAGCTGATTGTAGTTGTTTTGCTTCTACCTCTACTTCTGGGTCTATTACTCTAATCTTCTGAGAGAAATAATTGCGCTCATCAAAGTTCTTCATCCAATTGGTATAAGCTATAATTTTATACTCTCCAGATGTAAATAAACTATCTATGGTAAAGTCGTTGATTGCAATACCATTATTAACTAATAAGAGTTTCTTTTTTATTATAGTGCCTTCAGCATCACTTATCTTACAATATAAATTTGTGGTTTCGTTAGAGAGTTGTTTGCTTCCTTTATCTAAGACATAGGCTTTTAATCCAATAGATTCACCTTTGATGTAGGTCGACTTGTTTAAATGCAAATACACAACTTCACGATCCATCTCAGAATAGTCTTCAAATGAGGATAAAATATCTGTTTGTTGAGCATAAAGTGGGCTAAAGTGTAATGTATAAGCAATGAAGAGGAGTAAGTATGTGTTTACTTTCATTTATATAAGAATTGGTTAGTAAATTTTTCAATACAAAGTAGCAACAAGTTGATTATTCTTGTATATACTGTTAAAAATCTAACCAAAATGCATCAAAAATCATTCCGAAGAGCGAAAATTCTTATAAAAAATCAAACCATTCTTATCAATATCATAAAATCCAAATTCTCGTGTATACCAAAGCGTATTTTTCAGTTTGGTATGTATATGAAAAACAGATTGTGTTTTATACTCTTCATACAAACAATCTACATTATCAACATAAATTCTTAATAATGAACTATCCATACCATCTATCCAATCATTTTCATCATGCCATTGCAAATGAATTTCAATACCATCTCTTACAACACCAGCATATTTTGGATCACTACCATCGTCTTTGAAAGCTAGATTAAAACCAAGTTTTTTCACATAATAATCAATTGACCTAGACACATCTCTAACAGGTAGTACAGGATGAATTTGATCTAAGAATGCTTTACTCATTAGTTTTTCTTAACCTTCCCTCTTAAAAAACTAATGTTTGAGCTAATTGGATTTCCAGAAGATCGTCTAAAGGAAGCTAATTGTCCACTATGCCAAATTGCATCAGCTATTGGTCCATTAATTTGATTCCAAAATGGAAATTTATTCTCACCAAAAATAATTTCATGTTCTTGAATATTATCGCTCTTCCTAAGAATATCTGAGGCCATTTTTAAATTCATTAAGGTTTGCTTTCGTTTATCAGCAAAACTCATTTTAGACATATCGATCTTTTCATTATTTTTATTCAAGGTTGAATTTAGAATAACGTATGATAAATTCAGTATATGATTAATTGTTTCTTCTGTAGAACGTGCATCTTCGCTAGGTTTGAACTCTAAATCTTTCTGTGTAAGCCCTTCACTAGACCAATAATAACGAAAACCCAAACCGTCTACCATTCTGGCAGCTACTGTACCTGCAGTATAAGTTTCATAATAGTCGGGAACTTCATAATAAGGAAGTGCCGCTTTTTCACTTTTGTCTTGAGCTGTAACCAAAGTTGTAAAGCACAACGATAGGATTAGTAATATATGTTTCATATTAAACAAATTTTAATGAGTATTAAGAACGTTTTAATCTCTTAATTCTTCTTTATTAGATATTGATTCTGTTGTTCCATATTTATCAATAAGATAAATTAAAGACGTCATCGATGCTGCTCCTAATTCTAATTCTCGCTTGTTTACGTGTTCAAATGTATCATTAGCTGCATGGTGATGATCAAAATATCGTTGCGAATCTGGTCGTAAGCCAGCAAGAACAATATTGTCATTTTTTAACGGACCAATATCTGCCCCACTATAACCAGCTTCAAAAAAATGAATTAAATAAGGTTTAAATAAAGGCTTCCAACTTTGCACTTTTTTCAACATTTCTTCACTAGATTGAAAACTAAATCCTCTAGGTGTAAATCCACCAGAATCACTTTCTAAAGCAAAAATGTGATTTTCATTTTTTGACTGTGCAACTTCAGCATATTTATTACCTCCGCGCAATCCATTTTCCTCATTCATAAATAACACTGCTCGAATTGTTCTCTTAGGGCTAATACCACTTTCTTTAAGTAATCTTAACACATCCATCGACTGTACAACTCCTGCACCATCGTCATGAGAGCCATCTCCTAAATCCCATGAATCTAAATGCCCACCAACAACTATAATTTCATTAGGAAATTCGCTTCCAGTAATTTCCCCAATCACATTATAAGACTGTACGTCTGATAAGTTTTTACAATTTTGACTGAATGAAAATTTCAGATCTTTATTAAGCGCTAGCATACCGCTTAATAATTCAGCATCATTAGTACTAATAGCTGCAGATGGAATACGCTTATTATTTGGCAAATCGCCATAACTCATACTTCCCGTATGCGGATAATCATCCAATCTTAAGTTTAAAGAACGTACTATTGTTCCTACCGCACCATATTTTGCAGCTTCAGCTGCGCCTCTATAACGCTCAGACGAACATCCTCCATAAGCCTCAAAAGTATTGATTAAATCGGCTTGCATTGGTCTATTGATAAAGACAATTTTACCTTTAATCTTGTCCTCTCCTAAAGTCTTTAAATCTTCATAAGAATTGACTTCAACCACTTTAGCTTTAACACCTCCATTAGGTGTTGCAATAGAACCACCAAGCGCGCAAATATTTACATTAGTTGTTACACCTGGCGACGTTTCAATGTAAGCAAATTCTGGAGCACCTCTAACCCATCGTGGCACCATAACGGGTTGCAACCAAACCTTATCTAAGCCTATTTTTTCAAGTTCTTCCTTTGTATATTGCACTGCTTTATCAGCATTTAAGGAACCTGATAATCGTCCACCAATTTGATTAGACAAATGATCTAACCATTGATAGCTCATTCCATTGGTAAGGGAATTAGAGTAAATTTTTTTTAGATTTTCAGCATCAGTTTGTGCGGAAACATGGGCTGTGATGCTACATAATAGAATAACAAGCAATTGCTTCATATGACGGGGTTTTTCATTGAAGCCTAAAGATACTATTTTAAATAGTTATGAATTAAAAAGAAATCTTAAAAAATAGAGTTATTCACTTTCTAGCTGTTTAATGTATTCATCAAGATGAGATTTCACCTCCTCATCTAACTCAGGCTCAACAATATCCTTATACTGGATAAGCGTGTCATATAAAATTCGAGCTACAATATAGCGAGCAGTAGGCTTATCGTCAGCTGGTATAGCATACCAAGGTGCATGAGGCTTTGATGTTCTATTAATTGCATCTTCATAACACTCCTGATAACGACCCCAAAGTTTACGTTCTTTTAAATCTCCTGGTGAAAATTTCCAGTTTTTGTCTGCTCGTTTTAAACGTCTAAGCAGTCTGTTTTTTTGTTCGTCTTTAGACAAATGCAAAAAGAATTTAAAAACAATAGTGCCATTTTGAGCGATATGTTTTTCGAAATCATTGATTTGATCAAAACGCTTATCCCAAAAAGCTTCATTTACATCATCGATAGAATTAACATCAGGTAGGTTTTCTCCTAAAATATAACCTGGATGTACTCTAGTTACTAATACATTTTCATAATGTGTTCTATTGAATACACCAAACTTTCCGCGAGCTGGTAGTGCAATATAATGTCGCCATAAGTAATCGTGATTGCGTTCTAACTCAGTAGGCACTTTAAAGCTATGTACCACAATACCTCTTGTGTTAAAATCTTTAAACACTTCTCTAATCATACTATCTTTTCCAGCTGTATCCATGCCTTGAATACAAATGAGAATCGCATATTTACCATGTGCATATATGGTATTCTGAAAATCTCCTAACTTTTCTCTAACAGCTTCTAACTCTTTTTCCACCTCCTTCTTTTCTGCTTCCAGATCAAAAGTGGTAGATATGTTTTCTAACTGAATCGTTTCAGTTACTTTAAATTGATTAGTGTTTATATCTTTCATACTAAACCTTATTTAGATGCAAACAATTTCACATCATTTTCACTCACTTCTTTTTCCCCCAAGATAATTAAACGTTCAACAACATTTCGCAATTCACGAATATTACCTGTCCAATCATACTCTTGGAGTAATTTTATGGCTTTATTAGAAAACTCTTTTTTAGCCGTTCCTTGTTCTTCGGAAATTTTAGCAGAAAAATGATTTACTAATAACGGAATGTCTTCACGTCTATCATTTAAAGCAGGCACTTTAATTAAAATTACTGCCAACCTATGATATAAATCTTCTCTAAAACGACCTTCAGAAATTTCAGTTTTCAAATCTTTATTTGTGGCTGCAACCACACGAACATCAACTTTGATATCCTTATCATTTCCTACACGTTGTATTTTATTTTCTTGTAACGCTCGCAATACTTTAGCTTGAGCAGACAAACTCATGTCTCCAATTTCATCTAAGAAAATTGTACCTCCATTAGCTGCTTCAAACTTTCCTGCTCTGTCTTTTACTGCGCTAGTAAATGCACCTTTAACATGACCAAATAACTCACTTTCAATCAATTCTGCGGGTATTGCCGCACAATTCACTTCAATTAACGGACCTTTAGAACGTCCACTTTTTTGATGAAGCCAATGCGCCACCAATTCTTTACCAGTTCCATTTGGACCAGTAATCAACACTCTTGCATCAGTAGCAGAGACCTTTTCAATCATGTCTTTAATATGAGAAATGGCTTTGCTCTCACCAATCATCTCATATTTTTTACTCACTTTCTTTTTGAGCATTTTATTCTCAACAACCAATTCTTTTCGATCTAGAGCAATTCTAACAGTATTGAGCAGTCGGTTTAAATCTGGTGGTTTCGAGATATAATCAAAAGCACCAAGACGCATAGTATTCACAGCAGTATCTAAATCTCCGTGACCCGAAATCATAACCATAGGTGTTTCTGGCTTGACTTTTTTTACCGCTTCAAGAACTTCTACACCATCCATTTTAGGCATCTTAATATCACACAATACTAAATCAAAATCTTCCTTTTTTATTTTTTCAATACCAACAAGACCATCTTCAGCTTCATCGACCTCGTAAGTATCACTTTCTTCTGAAAGAATTTTCACCAATACTCTTCTAATTGCTGCTTCGTCTTCAATTACTAAAATTTTTGCCATATTATATTTTAAATTTTATTCCGGTTCTTAAATAAAATGCATTTACGTCATCTAATTTAAAAACTTCATCTCTATTATCATCACGTAATACATTATTTAATCTAAATGTATATCCAGTATATGCATATGCCACAAGGTGTTTGGTTAAAAAATACTCATAGCCAATTCCTGCTACTGCCAATGATAACGAGATATTATCTACCTGTTTATTATTTATAATGAGTGGTCTTTGCAAATTTGCAAAATATCCATCTAAACTTATAAAAGTTTGCGCCATGCTCTTTTCTGTAAAGAAATATTTCAAATTAGATTTGGGAACACCTGCTGAAAATGACCATTTCTCATTTACACGTCTGTAGTAACTTACAAACGGTAAAGGAAAAGGGATTCCTGTTGTGGTGTTATAGGTTAAGCCCAAAACCAATCGATATGGTCGTTCTAAATTTTTGTCTTTAGTCTTATCGTTAATCGCAAAAACACCTCCATTTAAAAATACGTCTTCAAATGTAATCTTTTCAATCAAAGTTGATGCCACTCTCGGATTAGCCTTTAATCCAAGTCGCCAATACTCACTAGTTTTAAAGGTATAACCTATATTTAAATCTATCACATTAATGGTTTCTAAAAGTGATGTATCAAATGGATAATCATCTTCTAGGTTAAGAATAATTCTGTTATACTCAGCTCCTATCACTAAGTAACAATCTTCTTTAGTTTTAATTGGGTAATTAACTAGAGCTCTTATGCGTGTGTATTGATCTTCAGAATTACTTTTAGGAATAAAAGAATATTCTAATCGTGCGAGATCTGTAAGTTGCGCCATCACTGTCTGAGAAAAGCAACAACAGACTATCACCAAAAAAAATTTAAACGCCTTTCTAATCATAAATACATTCAAAACATTTTAAACTAAAACTAGTGCTAATTATTGTGATTTCTCAATAATATGAATATCTCTTTGTGGAAATGGAATTGAAACATTGTGCTCCCTGAATAGTTTATCAATTTCAAAACGAATATCACTCTTAGGAAATTGCGCTTTAAAACTATCTCCAATACTGAAAATTAATTTAAAATCTAATGAACTATCTCCAAAATCATTAAACACAACCACAGGTTCTGGTGAACTAATTATATCAGGATGATTACTTGCAGCTTGAAGTAATAATCGTTTTACTAGTTCAACATCACTACCATATGCAACTCCCACAGAAATACTCTCCCTAGTCAATGTTCCGTTTTGAGTCCAATTATATAAGCTATTGGTTAAATACAAATGATTTGGAATAACCAATACTTTGTTGTCAATAGTTACCGCTCTTGTCGTTCTTAATTTAATTTCTTCAACACGACCAACCTTACCTTCAATCTCAATAATATCTCCAACATGAACAGATTGATCAATTAGAATAAACACTCCCGAAATAATATCTTGAAATAAGGTTTGCAAAGCGAGTCCTACACCTATTAATAAAGCTGCAGATGCGGCGAATATTGCAGTAACATTAACACCAACACTATGCAAAGTAATTAGCAAAATCACTAAATAAATTAACCATCTAAAATAGCCAAATATTACATTAAACTTACCTTTGTCCTCTAGTGGTAAATTTCTAGTTAATATTTTTAGGGCCAATCTCAGCAAAAGGGTTGTTATAAAAATAACAGTAATGACAACAATAATATCTAAGATAGAAATGCTTATTTTATCGCCAATATCTATATGCTCACCGAGAAAGATTTTAGTTTTTTCCCATGTTGAGTTTTCAATTATTTTATTTTCTGATTTAGCTAAATCCTGCATTAATATTTAATCCATTTATATAGTTCTTTGTAGCTTGGTTTTTTACCATACATCAAAATACCAACGCGATAAATTTTAGCTGCGAACCAAACTGTGAATACAAATGTGCTAGCAAGAATTACAAATGACAATACTTGTTGCCATATAGGAACTCCAAACGGAATTCGCATGAGCATCACAACTGGAGATGTAAACGGAATAAACGAAAACACAGTAGAAACGGTTCCATGAGGATCATCAATAACTGTAAATATCCCAACATAAACTGCCAAAATTAAAGGCATTATTATCGGCAACATAAACTGCTGAGTATCTGTTTCGTTATCTACAGCTGCTCCAACTGCTGCATATAATGAACTATATAATAAGTAACCTCCAATAAAGAAAAACATGAAAGCAGTAATTAGATTCAACAAAGGCAAGTTAAAGAAGGACTGTATTGCGATTTCCACCTCATTGGCTACATCAGGGTTTTGCATTGCCTGATTCATCATATCTTGTTGTGGCGTGGACATTTCGGTCATGCTAATCCCAAAGATAGTTGAAAGAACTAATGTTAAAATACTACCTAATAGAACCCAAATAGCAAATTGAGTAATTCCAGCTAATGAAGTACCTATTATCTTACCAAGCATTAACTGTACTGGTTTAACTGAGGAAATGATAATTTCAATAATTCTACTTGTCTTTTCTTCTATAACACTACGCATAATCATATTACCGTAAATGATTATAAACATGAATAACATATATCCAGCTGCTCCTCCAAATATGAGTTTTAAATAATTATCAATCTTAGAGGTTTGTTCACCAGTATAAGTTTCTTGAGTTATAGTGATATTGGCTTGAGCTGCTTTAATTTTATCAATATCTACTTGTTCATTTCTAAGATTAGTATCGGTTAGTTTCTTTTCAATTTTATTCTCCAAGCTAGACATTATACTCAAAGATGGTGATTCTTCAGAGAAAAACTTAATATTAGACACAACACTTGAGGTATCTGCAGCTTTTTGAATATACAGCAATCCATAATCTTCTTTAGCTTTAACTAATTCCTTGGCGGTCTCGAGGCTTGTATCAGTTAATTTAGAATACTTAACAAACTCTTTGTCAACAAAAATATCATTAAATACTCCTGTTTCGTCTAATATAGAAATCGTTTTAACCTTATCATTATTAAGTTGTGACAAATAAGCAACTAAAGCTATAAGAGCAACCATAATTAACGGACTCACAAAGGTCATTATGATAAACGATTTGTTTTTAACCTTCGTTAAATATTCTCGTTTTATAATAAGTGGCAAATGGTTCATCTTAATTATTTTTTACAGTTTGAATAAAAATATCATTGGCACTAGGTATAACTTCTACAAAGTGGTGAACTTCAGCTTTTGAGGTTAAAAACTTTAAAAGATCATTAGAATTATCTTGCGCATTTAATTTGATATTAAGTTTAACATCATCATTCAAGTTTTTAAATGTTGCTGGCATCACCTGAAATTTTTCTTTGATAGCACTAGTTACAGCATCAACATTAGATGTTTGCAAACCAACTTCAAAAGTGTTCGTTTTATACTGACGTTTGATATCGGTCAACTTTCCATCTAACACTTTATTCGATTTGTGAATTAGTGCAATATGATCACATAATTCTTCAACAGATTCCATACGATGAGTAGAAAAAATCACAGTAGCTCCTTCGTCTCTTAATTGAAGTATTTCATCTTTAATTAAATTGGCATTTATAGGATCAAACCCAGAGAAAGGTTCATCAAAGATTAATAGTTTAGGTTGATGTAAAACTGTAACAATAAACTGAATTTTTTGAGCCTGTCCTTTACTTAACTCTTGAATTTTTTTATTCCACCAATCCCCAATCTCTAATTTTTCAAACCAATATTTTAAGCGTTTTTTTGCTTCTTGTTTAGTCAATCCTTTGAGCTGTGCTAAGTACAATGCCTGTTCTCCAACTTTCATCGATTTATAAAGCCCTCTTTCTTCTGGCAGATAGCCTATGTTTTGAATGTGCTCAGGCTTCAATGCTTCACCATCTAATAGCACGTGACCATTATCTGGCATTGTGATTTGATTGATAATTCTAATAAGGGTAGTTTTACCAGCGCCATTTGGACCTAATAATCCAAAAATACTACCTTTAGGTACAGAAATAGAGACATTGTTGAGTGCTCTAAAATCACCAAAATTTTTAGAAACCGAATCGGCTACCAATAAGTTACTCATGAAATTTGTTTTAGTGTAAACAATAGTGGGTAAAGATATTAAATATTAAAAGAAGAAAAGGCATTTCTTTAAAAAACAAAACCCACCCTTAAAGCTAATTAAGGATGGGAAAAAATTGCTATGAAAAAGAAAAATTACCACTAATTGAGATTAGTGATAATTCAAATATAGTGTTTTTTATTAAAATTGGGTATGTTATGAAAACATATCTTTAACTTTTTCAAAAAACGACTTATCAGAGCTCTCAGGCTTTGGGTCGAAGTGCTCGTCGTTCCTCATATTCTCAAAGAACTGTTTTTGTTCTTTATTAAGTGTTTTTGGTGTCCAAACATTTACATGAACCAGTAAATCTCCAGTACCATAACCATTAATACTTGGAATTCCTTTACCACGTAAGCGCAAAATTTTACCCGATTGCACACCAGCTTCAACCTTAATTCTCACTTTGCCAGTAACCGTATCAATTTCCTTTGATGTTCCTAAAACAGCATCTGGTAAACTTACATATAAATCATAGTGCAGGTTATCACCTTCTCGTTTTAATGTGTCGTGTTCTTTCTCTTCTATAACAACTAATAAATCACCAGAAATTCCATTCCCTGGAGCTTCATTTCCTTTACCAGTTACTTTGAGCTGCATTCCATCTACAACGCCTGCAGGAATTTTAACTGAAACCGTTTCTTCCTGAACTTTTAATCCTTGAGCATCGGCATCAGATGGTTTTTTATCAATACTTTGACCAGCTCCGTTACATGTTGGACACGCTGATGCAGTTTGCATACGACCAAGAATTGTGTTGGTCACTCGAGTTACTTGTCCAGAACCATTACAAGTCCCACATGTTTTATATGTAGTACCAGGAGCTTGAATTTTTCGCTTTACTTTAATTTTCTTTTCAACACCATTAGCAACTTCTTCTAGAGTCAACGCCACTCTTATTCTAAGATTACTCCCTTTAACGCGTCTTTGACCTCCGCCAAAACCGCCACCAAAGCCAGAGAAACCTCCTCCTCCAAATGCACCTCCGAAAATATCCCCAAACTGGCTAAATATGTCATCCATATTCATACCTCCACCACCAAAACCACCAGCACCATCAAAGGCTTGGTGACCGAACTGATCATATCGTGCTTTCTTATCAGCATTACTTAATACTTCATATGCTTCGGCAGCTTCTTTAAATTTAGCTTCTGCGTCTTTATCATCAGGGTTTTTATCTGGATGAAATTTTAAAGCCTTCTTACGATATGCCTTTTTAATTTCTGCAGCAGACGCATTTTTTTCAACACCTAATACTTCGTAATAATCTCTTTTAGCCATGCTTAATTTATTGTCCGATTACAACTTTAGGGAAACGAATAACTTTGTCTCCAAGTTTATACCCTTTTTCAATTACATCTATAATTTTTCCTTTCAAATCATCACTTGGTGCAGGAATTTGAGTAATCGCTTCATGATCGTCAGCATTAAAAGTATCTCCTTGGTTAATCTCAATCTTTGACAATCCCTTCTTTTCTAAAGTTGATAATAATTTATTGTAGATAAGTAACACTCCTTTTCTTAATTCTTCGGCTTCTTTATCCTCTTCAATGTGTAATAGCGCGCGTTCAAAATCATCTAACACTGGCAATAGTGAAAGCATAACCTCTTCACTAGCAGTTTTAAACAAATCTATACGCTCTTTATTTGTGCGCTTTTTATAGTTTTCAAATTCAGCAAATAATCGCATGAATTTATCTTTCTCTTTCGCTAAATCCTCCTTAAGTTGTTCTTCAACAGTCAACTCTTCTGCTTGAGGTGTTTCTTCATTTTCCATTACACCCTCTTGAACTTCTTCTATAGTTTGATCTTTATCTTTTTTACTCATGTTATAGGTTTATTAAATAAATCTTCGATTTAAGATGGCAAAAGTACTGCCATTATTATAAAAATGTCAAAATGTCACCAAATTATTTTCACATCAATTGACATATTTTTTCACATTATGTACTTTTGTTAAAACATAAACATTAATAAAACATAAACTATGAAAACAATATTTTTGAAATTCTCGATGATTTTAGCCTTAGCAATTACTTTTACAAGCTGCAAAGACAAAGCTGCTGAAGCAAATACTAGTGATGCTGAAGCTGCTGCAGTAAGCGAAAGCACATCCCAAAAATATACAGTAAATGTTTCGGATTCATCAATTGAATGGAAAGGATTTAAACCAACAGGAACACATGCTGGAACCATAAATTTAGATAATGGTGTTTTTAAAACTGATGATGGAAAACTACAAAGTGGTACTTTTTTAATAGATATGACATCTATTAATGTAACTGATTTAGAAGCTGGAGATGGAAAAGAAGACTTAGAAGCACACTTAAAAGGCACAGTTGAAGGTAAGGAAGATCACTTTTTTGACGTTGCTAAGTTTCCAACTGCTGGTTTTGAAATTACTGGAACCGAATCTATTGCAGCTGGCAAAACAAGACTTTCTGGCAATTTAACCATAAAAGGACAAAAACATAATATCTCATTTCCGGTAACGATTTCTAATGAAGGTGATATGATGACTATTGAAAGTGAACCATTTACTATTGATAGAACAACTTGGGGTGTTAATTATGGATCAAAATCTGTATTTGAGGGTCTAGGAGATAAATTTATCAATGATGATATGGAAATTAAAATTACTATAAAAGCAAAAAAGTCTTAAGTAGACTTTCTTAATAAAAGAAAAAAAGCCCTGTCAATATTGTCAGGGTTTTTCTTTTTTTCAGTTGTGTGTCCATTATTATCACATAACAAACTTTAAGTCTCAGTTCAAACCAAAACAGATTCTTGACTCGCTTTTAGTTGTTTTGCTTTTTGAAATATTAGATCCCAAGAATTGGCTATTTTATTCCAATCATAACTTCCAGAATTTGATACATTGAATGCTTTTTGTGACATTGATAACAAGTAAGTTTTATCTTCATACAGGGTATTTAATGCATTTGTTAATGCAAGAGGTTTTATCTCTCCCATAGTAAAAGGATTATTGTGAAGGACCTTCCATTTTTTTACCTCAAGTAATTCGGCATTTTCTTTCCATAATTCTTTACAAGCTGTATGGTTAGGAACAATTTGAGCAGCTCCTGTAGCACCATGTTCAAAGGCAATCATTCCCCAACCTTCACCCAAAGAAGTATTTACACCAACATCGCAAGCATTATATAAAAGGTTCAATTCCTTATTTGAGACGTAATGTTCCCCCAAGGGGTTTAAAATTATTTGTTTAGAAACACCTGAAGACTTGATTTCATGTCTTAGTTGATCCAGTAAAAATTCAGGTGTATTTGGAACATGAAAACACAAATACACATCAGATTTATGCTTTGCAAACTCCGCAAAGCCTTTGATTGTTAAGTGCAATGCTTTTCGCTCTGAAATACGATTAGCATTAAGTACAATGAAGCTGTCATCTAAATTTTTAATAGATGGAAAAATTTTCGATTTAATAGCAGTTCGGTTTAACAATTGATTTACCTGTTCTCTTTGCTCCAATGGATAAAAATCTTCAAGATCAGTACCATGTGGAATAATATGACAACGTGGTTGCTGCATTTCTTTATTCAGTTTAGAAAATGCATTTATAGTTTGATTTAAAGAAAACTCAGTGTAGCAAACCAATTCATCTAAGAATACAACATCTCGTACATCTTCTGGATTATCTATTTTTCCATCTAATGGAATATATGCCACAGCAATTGGCTTAGGATTTAATGTTCTTATGACGCGTTCATAATTTTTGAACATCCAAAAATCATTTAAAATGAAAACAAAATCTGCCATAATTTCTTTGACTAAAGCCTCCATTTGATAGGCAGCATAGAGATCACCTCCTTCAATATTAGTTGGATACATGGTATAGCCATCGATTTCTGTAACTGCCCCCTTATATGCTATCGCTAACCAATGTATCTCATAATTAGCTTGAAGTCTGGAGAACAAAGAAGTGAGTACTCTTGTAAAACCAGAACCCGGCACATATAAGCCAATAGCTACAATTTTTTGCTTTTCATTAATAGTATCTTTTTGAATAATTGTCATTATGCTAGACCTATTGGAGAGTAGTATGTTGTTCCGCCTATATCAATCGGCATTAATTTTAAAGTAATAATTTGCCTCGGATCAACCAATTCTGAAAACTCAAACGTATTAGCATCTTTGGGTCCAAATACATCTACAATAGTATACGAAACTGAAGACCAAGACCCACAATTTAAAGCTTCAGCTGCTTGTTCTACACGTGTCAATTCCATTCCTGCACCTTCAGCTCTTAACCATTTATATAATGATCCTGTTGGCAAATTTGGTGTGCTCATTAACTGAGTTGATAACACATAAAAGTAATTGGTATCATTTTGATATTTTGCCACTTGACTTGGAAGTGCACTATTATCTGTGAATTCAATATTCTCAGCAATTTTTAGAGTTCGTCTATCAAAAATTACCATCCAATAGGTATTTGATGTTGGCGGATAATTGGTTTGCACATGCTGATAGTTAGCTGCGCCTTTTTCGCTTATTGCGATTTCATTACTTGTACGTTCATTTCTAATTGAACTAATAGTTAATGCGATGCTTGAATTTGACATAATATATATTTTTAAGTTAACGAATTTTAATTGGCATGTATGATGTAGTTCCTCCTATTTGAATTGGCATAAGTTGTAGTGCTGTAACCAAACGGTTATTTTCAAAATTATAAAACTCCAAACTT
Source organism: Psychroserpens citreus (assembly GCF_055686305.1). Lineage (NCBI taxonomy): Bacteria > Pseudomonadati > Bacteroidota > Flavobacteriia > Flavobacteriales > Flavobacteriaceae > Psychroserpens > Psychroserpens citreus. The sequence continues at coordinate 2,629,805 of NZ_CM145999.1, read as the reverse complement.
GAACTAACTTTGGGACCAAATATGTTCACAAAAGTGTAAGAAAAGAGCCTATACGCTGCACAGTTAAGGGCATAAAACTCTTGTTCAATAGTTTTCAAACCTACTCCAGCTCCTTCAGAAATTAGCCAATCATATAAATGACTAGTCGGAACCCTATTAGATGCCATAATTTGAGTTGTAAATACATAAAAATAATCACTATTATTAAGATAAGAACTCACTTGTGTAGGCACAGAAGTGTTATCAGAAAACATAAAGTTTTCGGCTACTTTTAAGGTTTGTCTTTCAAAAATCACCATCCAATATTGTTCTTGTTTAGCGTTAGGTACAGGTACGCTTAAGTAATTAGAATCTTTTTGCAAACCAATCGTTATAAATGATGGTGCATTGACATTTGTTGGTGATACGATGGTCAAAGGAATATTTGGTAAGCTATTCATAATTAAACTTTTTAGAATAAATAAGTGGTTATCATTATTCAACAAAGTTGTTATAAATAAGAAGGCAAATTAAGCGTACAATTCCGCTTAATAAAAATCAGGTAAAATTACGTGGTCGTGATAAGACTTAAAAACAACAGTTATTAACTAAAAATTTCCAAAAGAGCCGGTTCCAAATGATGGTATTTAAAGTCAAAACCTTCGTGTTCAATTTTTGAAGCACTTACACGCTGGCTTTCAAATAATAAAATATGCATCTCACCAAGAACAAGTTTCATAGCGAGCTTGGGAATATTTGGTAAAATTAGCGGCTTATGAAGTACTTTAGCCACTGCTTTCGTTAATTCTAAATTTGTTACGGGGTTTGGAGATACACCATTATAAACACCTTCAAGCTGATGTTCAACTGTGTAAATAAAAAGATGTACCAAATCTTCAATATGAATCCAAGATTGCCATTGATTACCACTTCCAAAAGCTGCTCCTGCTCCAAAGCGAATAGGTTTCGCTATTTCTGGCAAAGCACCACCATTCTTAGACAATACCAAACCAATTCTAATCTTAGCAACTTTGATATTTAAGGCAGAAAAATCATCTATTGCTGCTTCCCATTTTTTTACGACATCTCCCAAAAAAGAGTTAGAAGTTTCGGGTTCATCCTCATCATAATAATTAATCAAAGAATCGGGATAAATACCGATAGCGCTAGCAGAAACAATATACTTTATAGGAAGATTATGCGCCTTAATGGTATTATGTAATAATTGAGCAGTTTTTGTTCTACTGGTAATAATCTCTTTCTTATACGTATCTGTCCACCGATTAGAAATTGTAGCACCAACTAAATTAACAATAGTATCTACACCATCAAAACACTTAACATCAATCTCACTTTTATTCGGATTCCAATAAAACCCTTTATGATTTTTATGAGAAGATTGTTTATTTTTAGATGTTGTGAGATAATGAACAATATAATTTTGGTCATGACAAACCTTAACAATTTCTTGTCCTATTAAACCTGTAGCTCCTGTTAGTAATATCTTACGCATAGCACTACAAATTTACTGAAATACAAAATCAAGCTAACGCACTTTAGTAAGGGTTTAACGTTTAACAGCTCTTAGCATGTGACGTTTCCCTGGAGGGCCTTGCAGTTTTTCTACCACAAACCCTAAAGATTGTAGTGTTCGTCTTACATGCCCTATGGCAGCATATGTTGTGAGGACGCCATTAGGTTTTAAGGCATTATACATACTTTTGAATATAGACTCTGTCCAAAGTTCGGGTTGTACTCTAGCTCCAAAAGCATCATAATAAATAAGATCGTATTGATGCTCTTCAGAAATGTCTTTAAAAAACTTCTGCTGTTTGGTGATTTTAAATGTATCAGATATATGATGCAAAGTTTCCCAAGAACACTTATGAAGATTTAGAAATTCTTTGGGGTCAATATCTAATTCTGAAGCATAATTAAGCTGATTTAACTCTTCAGAAGACACAGGAAACGCCTCTACTCCAACATAATTAATTTGTTGCTTAAGTCTTTTGGCCTTCAAAAAGGTTAGTAACGCATTAAGTCCTGTTCCAAAACCGATTTCTAAAATAGAGATCTCCTCATTTGGGTTCAATTCATTTTCAGAAATAAAAAAAAGCAATCCATGCTTAATATAAACATGATTTGCTTCTTGTATAGCACCATGTACAGAGTGATATTGCTCGTTCCATTCTTCAATTTGAATAGTCTTAGAGCCGTCTGCCGTGGTAATTATTTTACGTTGCAATCTTATTTAGATTTCAATAAAACACCATCTGCCAAAAATGAATATGTTTTTTTAGGCTCAGTAATTTTGGCAATCTCTTCTGGAGTTGCTCCTCCATCTTCTGCATAATGACGTTGCTCATCAACTGGAACTTCATTTACAAAAGCTTTCCCATTTATAACAACTTCTTTTCCTGAGATATCTTTAGGCATAAAAAATCCATAATCTTTAAATTTCACCATAACCTGTTCTCCATTAGGCAAATCTAATTTCATCCAACAGCCTTTAGCTTGACATACCTCATCTACTTTTGCAATCATTTTAGCATCAATAGAATCGCCGACTGTCATATTTTCATAATGTACAGCCATACGTTTAGCAGTTAGAGCGTCATTTGCTGAAATTTCTTTTCCAAAAGAGGCATAATCAATCTCTTGTGCTTGAGATTCAACTTCTGTAGTAGCAGAAACTTCAATATTCTTCTTTTCTTCTTTACATGACACTAGTACTAAAACTGTCAGTAAAATTGATACAATATGTTTCATTTTGTTATAACTTTTAAGTTAACAAAGTTATGTATTTTTTTACAAAATATTATGCTTTAACCCAGTAGAAATGACTAATTTTGTAGAACAAAACAACACAATAATGTCAAGTATATATACAAGTAATTTACACATAGAAAAAGCTTCTTCCTCAAAATTAGAAGGGGTGAATTTTGATAACTTAACATTTGGGACCACCTTTACAGATCATATGTTTATATGTGATTATATAAATGGCGCATGGCAACAACCAAAGATAATGCCTTATCAAGCAATGCCAATGGAACCTTCAGCTCGCGTATTTCATTATGGTCAAGCTGTTTTTGAAGGCATGAAAGCTTATAAAGATGATAATGGCGAGGTATTTTTATTCAGACCTGAAGAAAACTTCAATCGAATTAATAAATCTTCGGCACGTTTAGCTATGCCTGAATTCCCTAAGGACTATTTTTTCGAAGGTTTAGAAACGCTTTTGAATCTTGATAAAGATTGGATACAATCTGGTGTAGGTAATTCTTTATACGTTAGACCATTTGCTATTGCAATAGACCCTGTAATTGCTGCTGCCCCTGGTAAAGAGTATCGTTTTATGATTATTTGTGCACCCGTAAAAGCTTATTACAGTGGAACAGTTAAAGTATTAATCGCTGAACAATTTAGTCGTTCTGCAAATGGAGGAGTTGGATATGCAAAAGCAGCTGGTAATTATGCTGCACAATTTTACCCAACTAATTTAGCCCAGCAAAAAGGCTATCAGCAAGTTATTTGGACAGATGCTGATACACATACATTTTTAGAAGAGGCAGGAACTATGAATGTGTTTTTTAGAATAAATGACACACTCATTACTGCTCCAACAAGTGATAGAATACTTGATGGTGTGACTCGTAAGAGTTTAATTCAGTTAGCGGAGGATTATGATATTCCTTGTGAAGTAAGACCAATTACAGTTCATGAAATTGTAGAAGCCTCTAAGAATGGAAGTTTGAAAGAGATTTTTGGAGCGGGAACTGCTGCAGTAATTAGCCCAATTGAAGGTTTCGAATATCAGGACACCTATTATGATTTACCTGTTATTGGAGCTGAATCTTATTCGACAATATTAAAACAAAAAATGCTTAATATCCAACATAATATAGCAGATGATATGCATAATTGGAGATACCCAATAAAGTAATCAAAAAATAAAAAAAAGAGCCGTTCGGCTCTTTTTTTTATGATTCTAGTATTTCTTTGATATGTGGCTTAAAATAATTAGGCCCTTTTAATACCTTACCATCTTCTCTATAAATAGGTTCTCCATCTTCTCCAAGTTTGCTCATATTACTACGCTGAATCTCTTCAAAGACTTCTTCAATTTTGTACTGAAGTCCATGTTCAATAATAGTTCCACACAATATATAGAGCATATCTCCTAGAGCGTCTGCTACTTCAACCAAATCATTATCATTAGCAGCTTCAAGATATTCTTCATTTTCTTCGCGCATCAATTTATAGCGCAGCATATTTTTTTCAATACCCAAATCGGCTTTAGGCGTTTCTCTATGTCCAATTTTAAATGCAGTATGAAATGCTTTAACAGCGTTAATCTTATCTTTCATTTTATTCTTATTATAAAAAGAACTAAATCTAGAAATAACACGTAAATATATTGCTAACAGTAAATTAACTATGATTATGAAAAAATTCACAGTTAAATTCTAATTTAGTCCTTAAGGTTTAATTATTTTTGCATAAAAATAGCCATATGTTTAGTAATGGTCAATGGATTTTCGGTATTTTATTTGCATTAGTTTTTGCAGTCATAATTTACTTCGCTTACCGTAGAGATCTTAAATTGCACCGCAAATATTACAGAGGTAGTGTTTGGGTGTTAATTGCATTTATAGCATTTATACTTATGATTGCAACAATCAAGTTTGTATTTGTATAATGATTTTATCCCTTCTGCTCAGAATAACTTCATAATTCAACTGATTTTTTAGTAACTTGACAATATCAATTAAATTGGATTTATTTTTTGATTTATTTGAAGACGCGTATAACATCTTTCAATAGATAGAAATTTACAATTTCAAAATAAGGTCAACACTAAAGTATGGCAAAACTCAAACTTAATTTACTACATCGAGATGCTTTATTATGCACCATTTTCACTTTTATAATTGCAAGCATCTTCTACTTTGCTTTTATAAATTTATCAATTCTTGACCCTTTTGAAAAGGCTTTCAAAGATTTTCAATTTACAGATATTTATTATTCGAACCAGTGGTATAACAAAAAGAGTATCAATAATATTTTACTAGTAAACATTAAGCAGGCAAATAGGTATGAAATAGCTCAAGCTATAGAAAAAGCGGCCTCTAATAATCCTAAAGTTTTGGGTTTAGATATTGTTTTTGAAGATAAAAAAAACAGTAACATAGATGGTTTTTTAAAATCTACGCTAAAAGGGAAATCAAACATCGTCTATTCTTATTACATAAAAGATAGTACAAAAACTTATGTTAGAAATAATTCTTTCTTTGAGATAGACAACAAATCTTCAGGATTTATTCATTTAAATTTACCAAATCAGGATAAAACCATTAGAGATTTTATTGGTGCATACAATGATAAAGACTTTGAAGTTTCATTTGCAACACAAATAGCATTACGGACAAATAAAATAGATTCGGTAAGCTTAATCGAAAAAGTAACAAATAGAATTCCGATTAAATATATTGGAAACCATGATTCTTTTTCCACATTCGATATTGATGCTGTCATTGCTTCTGACTCTATTCCAGCATTTAAAGATGCTATTGTTTTATTTGGTTATCTAGGCCCAACATCTAATGCCAAATATGATATTCAAGATAAACATTACACTCCATTAAATAGTGCTTATGTTGGACGGTCCTCACCTGATATGTATGGATTAGCCATTCATGCAAATATTCTAAACATGCTCATTAATGATTCGTATTTAAAAGTAACACCAAAATTCACTTTATACTTGTTAGCATTTGTATTGTGCTTTTTTGTTACCTATTTAGGCATGAAATTAAAATTGCGAAATGATTTGGTTTTTGATATTGTACAAAAAAGTATACAATTACTAATTACTGTATTGCTATTATATATTGCATTATTGCTTCTTAGGAATAATATTTATACAAATACTACACCTATTTTAATTCTATCGGTTCTTGGATTAGAAATGATTGGCTACTACACTCACCTTATGGCATATCTTAATAAAAAATACAAATGGAAAAGTCCGCTTTTAAATTCTTAGTTTTCTTATTGATTTGTTCTCAACACTTGAATGCTCAAGATAGCCTATGTGTATTTAAGATAAAGGGAGTGGCCTTTAGTAAGATTGATACTTTATACAAACCATTAAAACAAGGGACATATATTTTAAAGCATCACATCATTTCACTTGAAAGCAATACGTCATTAATTGCTATTAATAACAAAGGAAATGCATTTCAGATAAACAGTGTTGGAGATTATGATTTTCTATCTATTTTAAAACATAAAAGTAACATACAACAGGCAAATTTGACCAAAGAATATTTTAAGCTGGTCTGGGATGAAATCACCAATCAAAATTCTAACACAACTATAATTGGTGGTGTTCATCGCGGCGAAACTCGTATGGCATATCCGTTTAGCAATTCAAAGATTGTAGATAACATCATACAATTTAAATGGGAAATTGATAGTATAAATCCGACGTCCTATTTTTTCTTAAGACAAAAAGATTCTCATGAACTTCTACTAAAAATTGCTACAAAAAGTACTAGCATAAGTTTTTATGAAGAAAATAATATTTTTCAATTAGGTATTGAATACGAATGGAGCATTTCAAATGATGAATACCCAGATGTCAATAATCTTCCATTTTATAGCTTCAAAATTATTACGCGAAAAGATTATGAGAAAGAGAAGTTAACATATACATCACTCATAAAAGATCTTAAAACTTTAAAACTAAGTGAAGAAGACATTGACTCTATTTTATGTGAAACTTATAGAATTTGTAAGTAGTTATGATGAATCTACAAAAGTTAACAGTTTTTTTATTTCTAACAGCAAGTACCATAATGGTATCTAGTGCGCAAAACCTGAAGCCAGTTTTACAAAAACCTTTTGAAAATGGGATTGAAAATATTGTCATTAATAATGAAAAGACTCATTTTTTGACAGCTGAAGGAGATATCAAAACAATTGGCGGTTTAAATATTAAGCTCTGGGATTACGATTCTAAAATTATCATTGCAGAGAAATATTTTCAATCCGAAAATGGACCAGGTGCAGGTAAAATTGAGTTAAAAACAAATGGCACTATCAACCTAAGTTTGAATCATTCTATAATTAGTATAAATTTAATTACTAATAAAGTTGACACCATTTTTAAATCTAAATGGCCAGAATATATTCTCAACTATAAACAATTAGATAATAATCTATTAGTTTCTACCAAAATATATCCAAAAAAAGATGGACGTATTAATGAAGTTACAAATAATTCTAATTTATATTCAGTAGATCTTACAAACAAAAAAAACGTTACGAAAAAAAACTTCCCCTTAGAATTAACTTGTATAAACTTTTCAGAAGAATTTAATACTTTTTTTTTAGGAACTAATAAAGGCGAATGTTTATTTTTTAACAATAAACTTGAGACTACATACAATAAAATTAAATTTTTCAAAAATGAAGTCATCAAATCATTACACCTATTACCAAATGGTTATCTCGCTGCAAATTCGTTATCAATATCAAATAAAAAAGAATATGATTTACGATTCTCTGGCGAGGGTTTAATAGAAATAAGAAAAATTGATGATCCAAATATTCGACATAGCATTATACTACCCAAACAACATCCACCAGAAACAGAATATACAAAAAGAGTTTCTGGAGGAAGTATTAAGTTTTCAGAGAATAATTCAATATCAAGTATATCGACTATTAATCAAAGTGAACTATTGATTTCTTTTGGATATAATAAATTTGCAGTACTAAATGTAACTGATGGCTCCATTCACTATTTAGATACTGAAAGCATAGATTACGCAATTGGCAAAGTTGTAATTAATCCATCTACAAAAGAACTTCTTTTTAGCGGTGGTGAATTATCCTTACTTACCATATATGATGATTTATATATATACAATTATAAGAATGAAAAAATAACTGAACACTTAAAAGAGAGAGAGTTAACATTAAATAGAACTAAAACACTTGTTAAGGCTTCTAATACCTATTATTTTGCCGAATATCCTGAAAATAATTACGCAAATATTGATAGCATTACTTTACAACCCTTAGATTATAGGGAAAATAAAACACTACATTGTGATAATTGTGAATTTAGGTTTGATTTAATGAGTGAAACTTTAATAATTAAACGTGGAGAGTATATCGCTGTTGGTAAACCAAACAATAACTTCAACAATAAAAAAAACATTCAGTTTAACCTCAATATAGACCACGAATACTTATCCTCGGATAGTGACGATCTTACTACTATTGTTTCGTTAGATGACGAGAATTACTTAGATGACATAAAGTACTTTAATCTGAAGTACGAAAAAGATAAGTATAATATTTCAGATATTTACCATTATGTGAAAAATTCGAACACTTTCATTGCTAGTGTTTTTCATGAAAAGAAACATAACTGGCAATTGGCCTCAGTAGATTCTAAAGGAGAAATAATTCAAATCTATGGAGAATCTTTTGAAACAGAATTAATATTAAGTCCCAATGGGGAATTTCTCGCTGTGTTAGATCAAAGTGGTAAAAATTACACAACTTTAAATGTTTACAGGACTAAAGATTATAGTCTTATTATCAATTATCAATTTTGTTGCTATTCTTCATCAGGTTTAAATTTTGACCTAAACAGTGAATTCGTTTATTTCCAAGAAGAAACCTATGACGAAGACAAGAATGAGGTTTATTCTTTAAACAGTATTGAAATTTCAAAAGGTATTAGCTCTTTAAAACAAATACATAAAGGGTTATATTACCCTTATTTCATAGTAGATGAAGACAAATCGAAGCTTTATATAAATAGTACAAGTTTTATTAAAAAAATTGATCTAAAAACTAATATGATTTTATTTGAAAAATCATCAGACTTCCCAAACAATGATACAAAAGTTCATTTCTATGGTGAATTGAATAAAATTGTAATTGATAATGGAGGTTATTTGACAATTTTTGATAGAAATTCTGATAACTATATTGAATACTATTTCTTATCAAAACAAAATACAATCGGTATAAGTAGTGATAATTATTATATTGTTTCTCCTGGCTTGTCATTAGATAATTTTGGATTTTCATATAATACTAAGGGGTATTCCTTTTCCCAATTTGATTTAGTATTTAATCGTCCTGATAAAATTTTGGAATATTTAAACTTTCCAAATGAAGGTTCAATTTCCTTATTTAAAAAAGCCTACAAAAAGCGGATTAAGCAAATTGGTTTTAATCCTAATGACATATCAAAAAAACTTATAGATTTACCAACTAGTTCGTTTAGTTTCAAAAATTCTGAATTAACCACTCAAGAAAAAACATTAAAGGTAAAAGTACATCTAAAAGACGAGAATAGCACTTTAAAGTCTTGGAACATCTGGGTTAATGGCGTACCTCATTTTGGATCTAGAGGCAAGACTTTGCCTATAAATCAACATGAATATAAAACTGAAATTGAAATACCTCTTAGTGTTGGTAAAAATAATATTGAGATTTCGTGCATCAACAATAATCAGCTAGAATCATTACGAAAAACAAAAAGCATCGTTTTTGATGCACTTCCTTATAAAGCAAATTTAATATTTGTAGGTTTAGGTGTTTCTAAATATCAGGATAGCACTTATAATCTTGATTATGCAACTAAAGATGTATTAGATCTAAATAATATAATCAAAGAACAAACTGAAAAGTATCAATCAATTGAAAGTTTAATTTTTCTTGACAAAAATTTAAATCAAAAAAACCTAAAAAAAATAAGAACAAGATTAAAGAACACTAAAATTGAAGATAAAATTATCATTTTTTATGCTGGACACGGAATAATTGATAACAATTTGAATTATTACCTTAGCACATCAGAAATGGATTTTAAAAACCCCATGAAAGGTGGACTATTATACAAAGATTTAGAAGGCTTATTGGATGGGGTTCCTTCAAGAAAGAAAATGATTTTGATAGACGCATGTAACTCTGGTGAGATTGAGCTAGAAAACACAGTAATTACAGATAAACCAAATCTAAAAAAAGATGATACAGGAAAGAAAAAAGGAAGCATTAGTTTATCAACAAAAGATGAAAATACTATAAATAGTTTTGAGTTTATGCAACAATGGTTTTCTGATATTAGGCTAGGTAATGGAGCTACAATTATAAGCTCTTCGGGAGGCTTAGAATCAGCATACGAAGGAGACAAGTGGAAAAATGGTGCTTTTACTTATGCACTAATTGATTGTCTCAAAACGAAAAAATGCGATTTAAATAAAGACAACAAAATTTATATTTCTGAAATTAAAGAATATTTATCTATTGAAGTACCAAAAATAACCAATGGCAAGCAAAAACCAACATCTAGAAACTTAAACTTAATTGTAGATTTTGAGTTTTAACATAATATTCATTTTGCTTTTAAAATAAAATTCTAAATCTGTAGCTTAGTTACATCTTACACTAGTATTATTCTTGTTAATTTAATAGAACAAAAGCGGCCCATAAATCTGGGTAGTTTTTATATTTTTCATGTTCTATATAATACCTTTGAGTAGTAATGAATGCCTCTCTCAAATTACCTATTTCTATCCAATTGTCATATAACCTAGTCATAAATAATGTAGCAAAATCATCTCCAACTTCCCACAAACTCATGATTAAATTGTCTACACCTGCCTTTTTGAAAGCCCTTTGCAACCCATAAACGCCTTCACTTCCTTCTATATCGCCTAACCCTGTTTCACATGCACTTAAAATAACAACATCTGTGTTTGATAAATCCAAATTAGAAATCTCAAGAGCCGTAAGAATCCCATCTTCCTCTTCATATGGATTACTTCCATTAACCCATGCATAGTTAGCACCAGACATGAGCAATCCAGAACGCAATAACGGGTCTTTTGATGCCATATAAACATTGGTAACTTCGCTAAGGTTTTCATTACCTAAATATTCAATTGCTGAATTCTCATAAAAAAATCCATGCGTAGCTAGATGAATAATTTTCGGGCTAGAACCACTCAATTTTTTAAATGACGCTTCGGTAGCATCAGAACTTGAAAGTAATTTTGCTTCGATTTTATTAGAAAAAAGGAAGTCTTTAAGATGTTCAACCTCCACTTTAGTGCCTTCAAGATACGCCCAAGGTTCGTCATCAAAATTAGTGCTCCTAGGTCCATTTTCATTTGAAATTCGCAATGGTTTTATTAGAGATGAATTAGATAGAATATTATCTCTAGTAATAAAATTATAATTAATTCCACCGTAAAGCATCGTAGAATTTAGTTGTGGATTTTTAAAGCCATCAACAAGCTGCGTCATATTATTCAACTGAACCAACTTATATTTAGCAGCTAATGTTGGTTCTCCTTGTAGTGCAAGAGCAGATAAAGCAATTTGGTGCAATAACCCATCAGTAGAAAAATAAATAGTGTCTATATCATTAAGATATGATTCTATGGGCTTATAAATTAGCTTATACAATACATCTCTATTACTGGTCGTTGTATTCGAAGAATTACCACCAATACTAACTCTTGCACTATAAAGTGTTTTAGGTGATGTGTTTTTTAAAATAGTTTTTAATTCTTGTTCTTCAAATAACGGAATCACTTTAGGAGTTTCCCAAGTCTTCTTTAACACATATGCAACATAAAGCGTGCTATCTGTATGATTCTTTAAATCGTAATATTTAAAATGTGAAAATTGGATTGAGACACTATTTTCATCTAAATTGTTTCTTATTTTCTGAGTAGACAAATCAGAATTAACAATAGGCAAATTGTTATTATTATAAGATATCAAATCAATTTCGATTGCCTTTAATTGCAAATACAACTCATTTAAGCTGGTGTCTAAATCTGGATTATTGTTGAGTTTTTCAAATGCAATCTTTTTTTTAATTGCTTTATAATCTTCAAGCTTAGAATTTACATCAGTACTATTCAGTTCCTTCAAATTATCAAAAAAGTTCACGGTACTGCTTAACACTATACCATTAAGTAATAAAGTATTTTTATAAACCTCATCTAAATAGGATGGATTATCTTTAAAAACATTAACTGCTAAGGATTGAAATAACGCGGATTTATACCTTGAATTATTAATTAGCGCTTTTTTTTCATTTTCAGACGCAAATAATAGTTCTTTTTCTAGATAATCATTATGGATTTTAATTTGTTGTTTATATAGTTTTGCGGACATTTCAATATCTCCCATTTCTCTAAGTATATGGGACTTCGTATTTAAAAGATTTGACCCATCTTTCGATATAACTACTTCATACAAATCTATAGCTTCATCAATACTTGATAATGCCAATTTATAATTTTTATCATCTAACTTTAATTTAGCATCCAAATGCAAGAAATTAATTCTAGCCTCCTGTTGATGATTACTAAGATTTGACAAACAATTTTTTAGCTCATTCATTTGAGCTATTAATTCTTCTCTAGGTTTTTTTAAAGGATAACGACCTATTGTAATTTTTAAATTCAGTAATGAAAAATAATTATATTTATTTCTTAATTCTTTTGGACAAACAGACAGTGCTTTTTCACAATATTTATAGGCTGATTCATAATCCCCTATATTATATAAAATTGATGACAATCTCGAAATTCTGTCATAAAGGCGGTCATTTGATAATTCACTAGAGTCTATTATTTTTTTAAATTTCGAAGTCAATTTTATTAAATCGTTTTGATTTAATGTTTCTTTTAATATTGAGAACACACCCAAATAAAAATCAAATTCATCTTGAGTGGTTTCAAGGCTTTTTTCAGCTTTATTAATTATTTTTTTAGATGCTACAATATTTGCAGATCTGTAATATGCCATACTCAAATTAGTATAACCTGATAGGGATGCGTGACCATTGTTTTTCTCTTCAATTTCAATAGCTCTTTCTAAATAAAAAATCGCCTTATCATATTGTTCCAAACTCACAAGAACCTCTCCTGCACTATAATATATGCTTGCCAAAAGATCACTATTCTCTTGAAGATTTTCGATAGACCAGTTTAATGCTTCGTTTATAATCTCTTTCCCAGCTTTATAATCACCTATTGTAGCATAATTAGACGCCAGATGGCCTCTAAAGAGACAGGATGTATAAGACATAGAATTACCTGAACCAAGCTCAAAATTCTTTATTGCTTCTTTAGTTAAAGCAATAGACTCAATAAACTTTTCTTCATTCCAATAATCAAGAGCTAATACTCTTTGCATAAATCCGAGGCTTTGCAACTCTCCATTTTCCCTATAAAAAGAAATACAAGAATTTAGTTTTTGGCGTGCCAAATCAAATTCTCCAATAGACTTTAAATAATTCGAATAATAGAATGAGTAATAATAATATTTTGAATCCTTACCAGATAAACTCTCAATATAGTTTAGTAATTCAATGTATTTTTTACCAGATTTTTCTTTATCAACTCTATCATAAAACGTCGCTTGCGCTAACAAATAATCTCCATAATCTGGTCTATTATCGACCGGTAAAGATTCATATAAATGAATATACTCATCAAAATATTTAATTGCTTCAGGACGATTATTATTTTCATTCAGTAATAGAAATGACAAATTTTTGAAGATTTCTAGGTGATTATATCCAATCTCAATTAATGGAATTGCTTCTTTATATAATTGAGCTGCCTTCTTTCGAGTATGTTCATTATTACTTAATACGGAGGCATAGGCAATAACATTATCAAAATATAACTTTGGATAATTTTTTAAAAAAGCTTGTGCAATCTGGTACGCTCTCTTAAGATGCTTTTCTGCTTCTTTATAGTTATTTTGGTTTCGGGAAATTTCAGATTTTCTAAGTAAAATGGACCAATTAATAAAATCTTGTGACGCTTGTTTATTATTGCCTTTTAGCAGATCAAGCCCTCCTTTACTGCCATCACTAGCATTTAAATAAGAATAACGAAACATCCTTGATAATTCGTTTCCATATTTATTATAATAATCGATAATATCGCTATATAAACCATATTCTACAACATCAAGAGATTCGAAATCAAAATAATCTAATACTAATTTAGGAAGCAAGCTGCCATCTTCATTCTTTATTTTTGCAACTATTAATCCAGCTAAAGTAGTACGATATATCAAATTTTCATTAGTAAAATCTAACTTTGCTAATTCATAAGCAGAATTAAAATTAATAACAGCTTCAGACATATTACCGTTATCGAATGATTCATTTCCTAAATCTAGGTAGTTTTTCAAACGACTCAATTGCTCATTTTGACTACTTAAAAAAGAAGGCAACAAACAAAATATTACGCAAAAAAGTAAACTCTTCAATCCATTTTCACTAATCATTATTAAAATAGGTATTATTAATTAAAGTCAAATTAACCAAACCTGTAATTTAAATTTTACAAGAGGAATGATTATGAAAAAACGCAATTAGAACTGGTAATATGATATATAAAATTTGTTTCATTCTTTAGCTTCTACTATTTCATAAATAAGCTCATCAGTATAACCAATTGTATTTTTCCTAAGTATTGACTTACCACTTCTAGTTTTAACAAATATGCTGCTAAAGAATTTTTCCATAGGGTTATTAGGTCCTCTTTTTTTTCGCTGAAGTTGGTCAAAATCTATAGGGTTATTAGTTGCAAAAGCCTTTAACATAATACGCTCATATGGCTTTCCAAATCGCCAAAAACATTTGTGTATTTTAAAATTCACTGTAGCTCTTGCCTTTACTAAAAACTCTTTTGAAGAAACCGTCTCTTTTGAATCTGATGACACTTTTTTTTGAAAACGACATGAATCTCCAGGTAAAAAAACAGTGTGTTTGCCTTTTGAATCAATTTCAAGAATATTAATATAAATATCATTATGACTTTTGTTTTGAACTTCTAGTAACACTATATCTTTTAGTTCAGCAACTTGAAATGTGCCATTATCATTAATAAAATCTTCAACAGGTAAATGTGTAAATGTTTTGGATTCTTTATTATAACTAGCTGGAATGAGTTTAAATTCAAATTCATATTTATAGTCATCCATTTTAAGGTTTTTTAAATACAAACCCTCAGAAAATGTTTTAATACTTGATAATATTTCCTTTAATGAATTATCACCATCATAATCTTTATTTTTATCTACAACTTCTAATGCATCTGGAGACAACACATAATAAGCGTTTTTTTTGAACGATAATACGGCATCACAGTTATTGATGTCGTTAACAATTTTACCTCTTTTGTTATTTACTAAAAACGTAGCTAAACCATCTTTAATAGTTTCATCTGTGACCGTTTTGTCTATATAAATATCAACCTTCAAATCTTCAAATGTTGGTTCATCAATAAACACCCAATACTCTTTTATGTTTTTAGATGTTAAAGGTGTATCTAAAATGATTTCAGATTCGTTATATTGACTGTTATTAATATAGCCCTTGGCTAGAACCTTATCTTCAGAAACTTCTTGGCTACCTTCTGGCATTATAAATACCGTTGTACCATTAAACAAGCGTTGCAATTTACCCGCAGGAATTTTAATACGCTTAGAATGTATTATATCTACCAACGGATAGTACTTTTGTTGTTTTAACTGACCATTCCCAAATACCAAATTATCAATATTGCCTTCTATCACTGGTGTTTGATTGGGAACCATGCTATACATTTTGCTCTCAATTCGGGAAAACAACTGTCTATACGACAAGGGAGTATTATCCGTTTTTAAGCCATTCATTACTTCATTAAATGCAAAACTTAAAGATCCAAAGCCTTTGTACTCTTTATTAAGTTGATTTGAAGCAGACCCAGAAATAATAACATAAGGTGAATGGTTATTAGACAGTTGTACTTTATCAAATTTGGGGTTTTCGACCAAATCACTTCCTGCAGACTTTGAATTATTGTCTGCACTCCATCCTTCGGGAGCCAAAACTGATTGACTTCCTCTATATTTACCACCTCTAGAAAGAGTTCCTGAATAGCAACTATCCATTAACAATAATAATTGACCATGGTCTTCTAGCCTATTTCGAAACTTATTAATATACATGCCAAGCTCATCATCTTTTAAATGTCTTTCGCCTTTATATTTCCATGTATAAGTTTTACGTGCATCATATGGTACAATAGCTTCATCTTTTTTATCAATTTCATCACCATTTATATCCTTAACTTGTTGCCCATGACCCGAATAATGAATTACAACAATATCTCCTGGCTCAACCCTTTCGTACAAGCTGTCCAAGGCCTGTTTAATTCCGTCGTAAGTAGCCTCTTCATTTTTAAGTGTGAGAATATTAGACTCTAAAAATTCTTGTTGAAGAAGTACACTTTTTATTAAATCAATATCTTTTACTGAACTCAATGAAGACCACTTAGTATCTTTTTGATATTTACCAATTCCAATAATTAAAGCATGCTTTTCGGCAAGTATATCCTGAATAGAAAACAATAAAATTAAAATGACAATTATATGTTTCATGATATATCATATTTAATTAATTTTAGTAATAATCAACTAACTAGCAGCCTAGTTAATATCGAAAAGACTAAAAGATATCCCAAAGAAATACCCAAAATCATATACATTTTTTGTAATTGTCGTTACATCCGTAGTTGTGGTTGTTTCTCCAACCTCTAATCCCTTACTTAATCTTTTTACAGGGCCATAAGCAATTCCTCCGGTTAAAGACAATCTATTTTTTGTTCCAAAAAACAATGATGGTCCTAGTAGAAAATTCACTCCACTAACTTGGTCTGTACTAGATATAGGAATAGACAAACCAAAACTTCCGCCAATATTAAAATTTTCACCAGCATACGGATAAAAATTTATCATTGTACTCAAATTAGGAACAAAGTAGTCATGCTTATCTTCTCTAACCACTTGATCAGTTATGAAGTAATCACTTGAATTGGATGAAAAATTATTTAAAGTCAAAGCAATGCTCGAATTAATTTTAAACCCTCCTTTAGAAAACACTTTAATACTCCGTTCTTTAATCATTTCTTTAGATCTCGTCTTGCTTTGATTCCGTGAAAACTCGCTTTGCATAAATTTAAGCTCAATCGTAACTCTATCAGATTCTAAAAGATGATCATATGTTTTTTCAAATTCAGAAGCTTCTAATAAGGCATAAAGCGATTTAATTTCCCCAACTGATGTAACCATTCGATTAGCCGAATCCTCCAAATTTATAGATAGTGATTTTAGACTATTCATATTATAATTCAATCGTTGCAAAGCTCCACTATTTGGATTTTGCTCACTTATGGCATTAGAGGCTATCTGTAGTTCCAACTGTTCAATGTCATTTGTAATACTTTGTTCTTCTTGCTGTATATGATTTTCTAGGTCTGCTAAAAATAAGTAAAAGTTCTCTTCAGGGTTATAACGCATATCATCGTTAGCACTTTGCTTTGCAGCCTCAATAACATGTTGAATAATTTCATCTTTACTTATATTTGGGTTCATTAAGTTTGAGATCAAAGTGCTTCTAATTGCAGAGATATCGGCATTCGTCTCAGTAAAAGAAGAAATTTTCGTTCTTAAATCATCTCCTCTAGTTTTTGTAGCAATAACTTCATCACCCCCTTCATCATCAGTATCATCTGTATCTGAAAGCTTTACATTTAACTTCAAATCTGAACTAGATAATGAATTTATATCATTAATAAGTGATGAAAAATTAAAACCATTTTCATTTAGTTTAATGTTTTCTGTTTCAAAATTAGTTTGTAGTTCTAGTGCAAAAGGGTTAACATTTAACACTTTTAACTCAACTATACTATTCCTTCTAATTTTGGGCTTAGTTAACGTATCAACAATTTTATTTTCTTTATCAAGCTTATAATAATTAACAACATCATTGTTATAATTATATATAATTTGATAGCGATCTTGTGCAAATGAATGTATAGCAAAAAGGAAAATTAATAGAGGTAAAACACAGCGCATAAGTGGGTGAATATTTGATTAATAGCATTTAAATATAAGAAAATTCTTTAAAACGTTAAATAAATCATAATTAATACCTAATAGGAAAATTAACTAACAGGCATAAATCAGAATCAGTAATGACATCTCTTAAAATTGATTATATTTGAGTACCTAATAGCACATCAATAACTATATAATGAAAGCACTAAAATACATTCTCTTTTTACTACTGATTCTCTTTATTGGCTTAGCCATATATATAGCTGTTCAGCCAAACTCTTTTGAAGTAAAACGCAGTAAAACTATTAATGCACCTGCAAGTGTCGTCTATAATAATGTTATAGATTTTAAAAACTGGGAGGCTTGGTCTTCGTGGGTTGAAGAAAAACCTGAAACAATCATTACTTTATCTGATAAAACAAATGGCATTGGAGGGTCATATTCATGGGAGGATGAAGATGGTATTGGCACGATGACCACTATTGATACGAAAGCAAATGAGACCATCTTACAAGAGATGCAATTTGGAGATTTCCCAAAATCTAATGTGGCATGGAGTTTAACTCCAAGTAGCTCTAATACAACTGATGTTACTTGGACAATTACAGGAAAAGACCTTCCGTTTGGATTTAAAGCGTTTTCGGCTTTTATGGGTGGAATGGAGAAACAAATTGGTCCACATTTTGAACGCGGATTAGTCAAACTTGATAGTGTTTTAGTTGCCGATATGAAGAAGTATAATGTAAATGTTAAAGGACTTACGCAACACAGTGGTGGCTTCTACTTATACAACACCACCTCATGTAAAATGGAAGATTTTAAACAAAAAATGCAAGAGATGATGCCAAAAATTGGTGCCTATGCCATGTCAAATAATGTAACTATGGCTGGTAAACCTTTTGTTATTTATCATAAATGGGATGAAGCTAACAACACTGTTATGTTTTCGTGCTGTATTCCAACAACATCCAAAATAATCACAACAGACCCCGAAGTTTTAACTGGACAACTAGAGCCTTTTAAAGCGGTGAAAACAATTTTAAAAGGGGATTATAACAATTTAAAAGAAGCATGGGAAACAGCCATAACATATATAAAAGATAATGCTCTTATTCAACCAGAAAACGGAATGGCTATCGAAACCTATCTCACAGATCCTATGTCTACCCCTAATCCTGCTGAATGGATTACCGAAATTTATCTTGAAGTTGAGTAAGCTATGAAACAACTCTTACTCGTTTTTGTTGGAGGTGGCTTCGGAAGTGTAATGCGTTTCCTTATTGGTAAATTTCTCAATAATACAGAAAACGGTATCCCTTATGGAACTTTTGCTGCTAATATTATAGGTAGCCTACTTATAGGAATCATTTTAGGATTGGCTGCAAAAAACGACACACTTACTTCAAACCAAACTTTATTTTTAGCTACAGGATTTTGTGGAGGTTTTACTACCTTTTCTACATTTGCATATGAAAATCATGTGATGCTTAGATCTGGCGACTTCACGTCTTTTGCTATATATACTATTGCAAGTTTTGTTGTCGGTTTTCTAGCTGTTTTCTTCGGAATGTATTTGGTAAAACCTTAGTGTTTATCAAAAGCTTTTACTCCTGCTCTAACCTCAAGATCGAGATAGTTTTCTCTAGGCACAATCGGACAAGAATACTTTTCATTATACGCACAATAAGGATTATAAGCTGAGTTAAAATCAATAATAAACTCATCTCCTTCTGGAATACTCATATCTATATAACGACCACCTCCATAACTTTCATTACCATTTGTATTATCTAAAAAAGGAAGAAATAAATAATCCTTGTACTCCTCATCTTTGATAAGTCCTTGGTTTTGATAAATGTTTAATTGATACGCTTGCCCTTTTAGAACAAAACTCACTTCACCATACTTCACATATTCAGGTAATCGATCTGTGGTGGTTTTCATCTTAAAAACTGGTTCATTTGGTGTCCTAGTCAATTTCGCTTTAACTATATATGCAGAATCTTGTTTGAAAAAATCTAAGCTAATAAAGCCTTTTCTATCTTTATCTTTTAATGGAGAAGTTGTAGCATCTTTATAATAAGCATTCAATTCTCTTTGGAATTCAGTATCTCCAGCAACTGTGCGCTTATCTTGAGCACATCCTAAAGTTGAAATTATAAATAATAAGAATAGTAAATATCGTGTCATATGTTTTGTTTTCGTTTCAAAAATACAACTTTAAGTTTTTTTTCATAGATTTGAACATCAATACACACAAACAATGTTAAACTGCGTCGTAACATATACACAAAGAAAGACCTCTTTTTTAAAGAGTCGGACTACCTATATGCTATGATAATATAATTATATAACCAATCAATCATAAAAAGTCCGACGATATCGTCGGACTTTTTACTTTTATACAACAACCAAAATGAAAACGCTTTTTAACAATTATATAGAATCTTTTACAGGCTTATCAAAAGAAATTTGGTACCTCGCTCTAATTTCACTTATAAATCGAGCTGGCACCATGGTGATTCCCTTTTTATCTTTATACTTTATTAATGCTCTTGGATTTAGTAAAGATGATGCTGGATGGATATTTGTATTCTTCGGAGTTGGCTCTGTACTTGGTGGCTGGTTAGGCGGAAAATTAACTGATAAAATCGGATTTCATAAAGTCATGACTTTAAGCTTATTTATCACTGGCATTGGCTTTATTGGTTTACAATTTATAACTTCTTTTTGGGGTATGTGCTTTAGCATATTATGTCTCATGACTATAGCAGATTCATTTCGACCTGCAATTTATGTATCCCTAAAAGCATATAGCACACCAGAAACCCAAACACGTTCTCTAGCATTAATTCGCTTAGCAATTAATGCAGGAATGGGAATTGGACCAACAGTAGCCGGTTTAATTATCGTATCTAAAGGTTATAATATCTTATTTTGGATTGATGGAATCACTTGTCTTTTAGCCATTTTATTATTTAACTACTTAGTAAGATCTCCTAAGGAAGACTATATAGAATCTAAAGAAGACGTCGCTATTAAAAAAGACAATAACACGGTATATAAAGACTTCACCTACTGGATATTTATTGGTATTTGCTTTTTCATGGGAATGACATTTTTTCAACTAGTAGTTACTATGCCTGTTTACTATAATGAAGTTTTTAATTTAAATGAATTTCAAATTGGGTTGTTTTGGGTCATCAATATTGGTATAATCGTAGTGTTTGAAATGCCATTAATAAATTACTTAGAAAAAAGACATATTCCTGTAACTAAATTTATCTTAATTGCTACATTACTAATGGCATTGAGTTTCTTTATAGTTTATGATAATTTCTGGATTGGAATTATAATAATTCATATGATTTTGATGACTATAGGCGAAATGTTAGGCTTTCCCTACACTAATAAATTTGCTCTTAGTAGAGCAAAAGAAGGTTTTGAGGGGAGTTATATGGCATTATTTGCCATTGCCTTTTCTTTGGCACATACATTGAGTCCAAAAATCGGACTTAGCGTAGTAGATAATTATGGTTATCAAATCAATTGGCTCATAACAGGTCTATACGGAACAATTGCAGTTTTTTTATCTCTTTGGCTACAAAAACGAATTAAAAATAATTTATAATGAACTTAAATCAAATTACAATACCATCAAAAGATGTCACTAAGGCAACAGAGTTCTACACAACTTTGGGACTAAAATTAATTGTTAATGCTCTTCCGCGTTATGTACGATTCGAATGCCCTGATGGAGATTCGACGTTGTCTATACATCAGGTCGAAAAACTCGCAACAGGAAATGGAATAACGATTTATTTTGAAGATGATAATCTTGATAGACTGGTAAGCGAACTTCAACAAAAAGGCATTATATTTACTTCAGAACCCGAAGATAAAGATTGGTTGTGGCGTGAAGCTCATTTAAATGATTTAGATGGCAACCATATTATTCTTTATCATGCTGGAGATAATCGAAAAAATCCGCCATGGCGCGTTACTAATTAATAACAAAATGAAACACATCCTATGTTTATTAATACTCTTATTTTTTGTGAGCTGTAATATATCAGAAGAAAAAAAGAGAGAAAAAGAGATTGAAACTTATGAAAACAGAATAGAAAATCATAACCCAAAAAGGGAGCTTCCAAAGTTAGCGCCTAATCGCTATAATGTTGCATTTCTTATTATGGATGGCGTTTATAATACAGAGTTAACAGCTCCTTTTGACATTTTTCAGCACACTATTTTTAGGGATAGTATCAAACCCATGAATGTATTTACTGTTGCAAATACAAATAGACCAATAGTGACTTTTGAAGGTATGCGTATCCTTCCAGATTTTAATTATACAACAGACGATTTACCAAAAATTGATATTCTCGTTGTTCCTAGTGCTGAACACCATTTAGATAGTGATTTGGATGATACTGACATGATCGATTTTGTAAAAACTGTAGATAAAAATGCTCAATTTATTACATCACATTGCGATGGTGCTTTTGTATTGGCTCAAGCAGGATTACTTGATAATTCTGTGTCTACAACATTTCCTAGTGATATTGATACTATGCGTGAACGTTTTCCTCATTTAGACATCAGAAAAGAGGTTTTATTTGTTCACGACGGAAAGTATATTACTTCTGCTGGTGGTGCCAAATCTTTTGAAGCGGCTTTATATCTATGTGAATACCTTTACGGAAAAGAAATTGCTGAAAGTTTAGCTAGCGGATTAGTAATCGACTGGAAACTTGAAGACGTCCCACATATCATTATTGAAAAGTAATATTATTTTAAAGGCTTAACTTCATTATGCTTAACTACATGAGATAAGACAATTTGGGTTTTGGTTTCACCATAAACAATTAGCTGGTCAATAAAAGATTCTAGGTGTTTTTGATTTTTTAAAACCACTTCCATAACAATGTTTTCATTGCCAGTAATACGATAACAATTAATAACCTCATCATAGGTTTTTACTTTTTCTAAAAACGGTTTAAGCATCCCCATAAACGCACGTAGGGTAATTAGCGCTTTTAATTGATAACCTACTTCAAAAGGCGAAACTAATGTATTATAACTTTCAATAATCCCTGCATCTTCTAGTTTTTTTATGCGCTCAGAAACTGCTGGAGAACTAATCCCAACTTGACGTCCAATTTCGGTATGTGACTGTCGAGCATTAAGCTGAAGACATTTCAAAATTTTCCAATTCAGACTATCTATATTCATTTAAAGTAATTTAAAAATATAAACTAATAATTAAATCAAATATACCATTTTACTTTAAATATTAAAGCTAAAAGTCATCACTTGTCACTAATTTTGTTACCATTGCTATTAGAAAAATGAATTACAACATCCCATCTCACTTATCAGAAATGCCTATATATCAAAAGGCTATGGATATTCTTATGCTTTCAAGAAGCATATCAACTTATATTAGTCAAGACTTGTCTTATTTACGACCTGATGGTTCTGAAGATACCGATATTTACTTTTCAGGTGATATCATTCAGCAATCTGAATCACTTGCACCTGAAATTGAAAAAGCGCAAGCCGAGCGATTTTCAGATAAAAAACATAAACATCTCGATTCAATAGAACGACTTACGCATCGTTTACATTTAAATTGTAATCGCTTGCAACATTGTAATAGTAATGGGAAAGATTATTTACCTATTCTTCAAAATGAATTAAAAAAATTCAAACGCCTACAGCGTAGTTGGATGATGACATTATAAACAAAATAGCCTCTTTTCATTTTAAAGAGGCTATTTTTATATAATATATATAGTAACTATTTACATATTTCGTCTATACTGACCTCCCACTTCAAACAGTGCCGAAGTAATTTCTCCTAAAGAACACACTTTACAGACATCCATCAAGGCTTCAAAAATATTTTCATTATTGACGGCTTTATGCTGAAGCTCTTTCAGAAGTGCTTTTGTATCATTAGCTTTATGAAGATTTTCTAAAGTTTTAATTTGCAGCTGTTTTTCTTCTTCAGTAGCTCTAATGACTTCCGCAGGTAATACTGTAGGCGAACCTGTACTACTTAAAAACGTATTTACACCTATAATTGGAAATTGCCCATTATGTTTTAGTGTTTCGTAATACAAACTCTCTTCTTGAATCTTACTACGTTGATACATGGTTTCCATAGCACCTAAAACACCACCACGTTCTGTGATACGGTCAAATTCCATCAACACGGCTTCTTCAACTAAATCTGTTAGCTCTTCTATAATAAACGACCCTTGAATTGGATTTTCATTTTTATTTAGGCCTAATTCTTTATTGATAATCAATTGGATTGCCATGGCACGACGAACCGATTCTTCAGTTGGCGTTGTAATGGCTTCATCATAAGCATTTGTATGCAATGAATTACAGTTGTCATAAATCGCATATAAGGCTTGCAAGGTGGTACGAATATCATTAAAATCAATCTCTTGAGCATGTAAACTACGTCCTGAGGTTTGAATATGATATTTCAGCATTTGAGCTCTAGCATTTGCACCATATTTATGCTTCATCGCTTTAGACCAAATCTTCCTTGCCACTCGGCCAATAACAGCGTATTCAGGATCAATTCCGTTAGAGAAAAAGAAGGATAAATTTGGCCCAAATTTATTGATATCCATCCCTCTAGAAAGGTAATACTCAACGTATGTAAATCCGTTAGATAGTGTAAATGCCAATTGCGAGATTGGATTTGCACCAGCTTCGGCTATATGATATCCTGAAATTGACACCGAATAAAAATTGCGAACATTATGCTCTATGAAATATTCTTGAACATCCCCCATTAAACGCAACGCAAATTCTGTAGAAAAAATGCAAGTATTTTGTGCCTGATCTTCTTTTAAAATATCAGCTTGTACAGTTCCACGAACTTGAGCAATAGTTTTTGACTTTATATCTGCATAAACTTCTGAAGGTAGTACTTGATCTCCGGTAACACCTAATAGCATTAAGCCCAAACCATTATTACCTTCTGGTAAATCACCATTGTATTCTGGGCGTTCTTTGTCTTTATAAAGTTTAGCAATCTTCTCTTCTACTTCTTTTTCTAATCCATTATCCTTGATATATATTTCACACTGTTGATCTATGGCAGCATTCATAAAGAATCCCAACAACATCGGAGCAGGACCATTGATTGTCATACTTACGGACGTCATCACATCTGCCAAATTAAAACCAGAATATAATTTCTTAGCATCATCTAAGCAGCAAATAGACACACCTGCATTACCAATTTTACCATAAATATCAGGCCTATGATCTGGATCATTTCCATAAAGAGTCACACTATCAAAAGCAGTAGATAAACGCTTTGCAGGTAATCCCATACTTACATAATGAAAACGTCGATTTGTTCGTTCAGGTCCCCCTTCTCCTGCAAACATACGTGCTGGATCTTCCCCAGTTCTTTTGAAAGGATACAATCCTGAAGTATACGGGAATTCGCCAGGAACATTTTCTTGTAATGTCCATTTTAAAATATCTCCCCAAGCTTGATACTTAGGCAATGCAACCTTGGGTATCTGAGTATGCGAAAGCGATTCAGTATGTGTTTCAATTTTTATGACTTTATCGCGAACTTTAAAACTATAAATTGGGTTTTTGTAAGTGTTCACTTTCTCATTCCAACCTGTAATCACTTCCCAATTATAAGGGTCTAAATTCAGTTTTACGCGATCAAATTCGGCAACAAGCATTTTTACAAAGTCCTTGTTTTCTACTACGATAGAACTAACAGACTCAGAAGCAATACCAGATTTGTCCAGTTCGGGTTGGCTACCAATAACAGACTCAATAGTTTTGAATATACCATAAAGTTTTTGAGCTACTTCAACTTGTGCGCTAGCAGTTTTATCATAGGCTCGATTATTTTCGGCAATTTCAGATAAATAACGTGTTCTCGCTGGTGGAATAACAAATATCTTTTCACTCATTTCATCTGAAATGTGAAATGTCGATTTTAAGTCTGTTTCCGTTTTCTCTACAAGCTTATCCATAATAGCTTTGTAAAGCGTATTCATTCCAGGATCATTAAACTGAGATGCGATCGTACCAAAAACCGGTAATTCTTCTTGAGGAGTATCCCATAGATTATTGTTACGCATGTACTGTTTTTTTACATCTCGCAAAGCATCTAAAGATCCTCTTTTATCAAATTTGTTAATGGCTACTAAATCGGCAAAATCTAGCATATCAATTTTTTCCAATTGCGTAGCGGCACCAAATTCTGGTGTCATCACATATAATGACACATCACTATGTTCAATAATTTCAGTATCAGATTGGCCAATACCAGAAGTTTCAAGTATGATTAAATCGAATTCAGCAGCTTTAAGTACTTCTACAGCTTCGTTAACATATTTAGATAGCGCCAAATTAGATTGACGTGTAGCCAAACTTCTCATATATACTCTTGAAGAATTTATGGCGTTCATACGAATACGATCGCCCAAAAGTGCGCCTCCAGTTTTTCTTTTTGAAGGATCTACAGATACAATTCCAACCGTTTTTTCTGGAAAATCAATCAAAAATCTACGTACGAGTTCGTCAACCAAGCTAGATTTTCCAGCTCCTCCTGTGCCTGTAATTCCTAGGACAGGTGTTTTAGAAGTTTTATTTTTAAAATGAATTTTGTCTAGGGTATCCTTAGCCACTTCAGGGAAATTTTCAGCCGAAGAAATAACTCTAGCTATGGCCTTCGGGTTTTTTTTAGGGAGATTTTCAACTTCACCATTTAGAGTATCGCCAATGGCAAAATCAGATTTCTCTACCAAGTCATTAATCATTCCTTGCAATCCCATTTCTCTTCCATCATCAGGAGAATAAATACGGTCTATTCCATAATCCATGAGTTCCTTTATTTCTGAAGGCAAAATAACACCTCCTCCGCCTCCGAAGATTTTAATATGACCAGCACCTTTCTCTTCTAATAAGTCATGCATATATTTAAAATACTCATTATGACCACCTTGGTAAGATGTCAAACAAATAGCATTAACATCCTCTTGAATTGCAGTATTCACTACCTCTTCAACACTTCTATCATGTCCCAAATGAATAACTTCAACACCAGTAGATTGAATAATTCTACGCATGATATTAATAGATGCATCATGCCCATCAAACAATGATGCTGCAGTTACAATTCTTACTTTATACTTTGGGTTATATGGTGCGACTTGCTTCATTCGTAATAATATGACGTTTTAAAGACACAAATTTACGGAATATTCAAAAAACATAAGGGTTTATAATCAAATATCTAAAAGTTAAATTAGAAAACGTGCCACTTCAATTTTATATTAACTTAGTTCGCTTAAACAAGTGCATTCTCATGAAAAAAATCACGATACAAATTCACTGTAAAGATCAATCTGGTATTATTGCATCTGTAACAAGCTTCATTGCTCAAAATGACGGAAACATTGTTTATATCGACCAACACGTAGACAGAGAACAAGACATTTTCTTTATGCGTATTGAAAGTGAATTTAAGTCTTTCGTGATGAATACATTTACAACAAACTTCCAAGAGCATCTCGTGGAACGCTTTCATATGAAATGGCGTATATATAATGCAGAAGATAAATTAAAAACGGCAATTTTTGTATCCAAATATGATCATTGTTTATACGATATTTTGGGTCGATATAACTCTGGTGAATTACATTGTGAAATCCCATTCATTCTGAGTAATCACTTAGATTTAAAACCCATCGCAGAAAATTTTAATATTCCTTTTTATCATATACCGGTAACAAAAGCCACTAAAGCACAAGCCGAAGATCAGCAATTGAAACTATTGGAAGCCCATAATGTTGACTTTATTGTTTTAGCGCGTTATATGCAGATTGTATCTGGTAAATTAATTAATCGTTACAAAAACAAAATAATCAATATACATCATTCCTTTTTACCTGCATTTATTGGTGCAAAACCATATCATTCGGCTTTAAAGCGAGGTGTTAAAATTATAGGAGCAACTAGCCATTATATAACAGAAGAACTTGATGCAGGACCAATCATTGAACAAGATGTCGCAAGAGTTTCTCACACATATTCTATAGAAGATTTAATTACCAAAGGACGAGATTTAGAAAAAATAGTATTGGCAACTGCCATAAAACATCATATTAATAGAAAAGTTATGGTCTATAACAATAAAACAGTGATATTCTATTAATTCAAACTTTATAAATCTAAATATCTTCACCCTCAAACAGTTTTCATAAATCCAAAAACACCACTCAAGGAAATTTATGTAAGAATTTTTATATTAAAAAATTACATATATCTCATATTTTTTGTTAAATATTTATTAAATTTATAGACCCTTAACTAAACTTTTAGAAAATATTTAAGTTTCTGATATTTCACCTACTTCTCGTAAAATAATTAAAAGTGACGCTTTAAATAATTAGGTGTCTAATCTATTGCTGTACACAAAGTGCTGCTAAAATATTATCTATAACCATTAACTAATTTTTTAATTATGAAACAAAAATTATTTTTATTCTTATGCTTAATTGCTAGCATAGGCTATGTACAAGCTCAAGGGTTACCAACAAATCCAGAGCCAGGAAAATGCTATGTAAAGTGTATTACCAAAGACACATTTAAAGAAGTAACAGAGACTTTACAAGTTTATCCAGCCTACACAACATTAGAAGTAGTCCCTGCGACATATAAAACTGTAGAAGAAACTGTTTTAGTAAAAGAAGCTACTGAAAAATATGTTTACACGCCTGCTACTTACGAAACAGTTGAAGTATCTTACATTAGTAAAGAAGGACGTACAGACTTAAATGTTATTCCTGCAACTTTTGGTAGAGATTCAAGAACATTTGAAACTTATCCTGCAACATCAGGATGGGAATATAAGATTCTTGAAGATTGTCCTTCAGTAAATAAGGATGATTGTGTAGCTGCTTGTTTTGTTGAGTATCCAGCAACAAACAGAGATGTACCTTTTACAACTCTAGCAACAGATGCTAGTACATCTAGCGTTCCTGTTCCAGAAAGAAGCGCTACATACAAAAAGAGAGTTATCAAAACTCCAGCTCGTATGGATAAAATTGAAATCCCTGCTGAATACAAGACTATTAAGCGTCAAGTTGTTGATGTTCCTGCATCTACAAGAAGCAATACAATTCCTGCTAGAACAGAAACTGTAACAAGAACTATTTTAGATCAAAAAGGAGGAATCACGACTTGGGAAGAAGTAGAATGTGAATTATTAGACCCAACTGTTATTCCAATTTTCTACGAATTAGCAAGTGCACGTCTTACTCCAGCATCTAAGAGAACAATTGATGAAACTTTATTACCGATTTTAAATGACAAGCCAGTTAGCATCGAGATTATGTCTCATACAGATTCAAGAGGTAATGATGATTATAACATGTCTTTATCACAACAACGTGCTAATTCAGTTGTAAACTATTTAGTATCAAAAGGAATTTCTAGAAGCAGATTATCTGCAAAAGGATATGGAGAGTCTAGATTAACAAACCGTTGTTCTAATGGTGTTGATTGTTCTGATGAGCAACACAGAAGAAACAGACGTACTGAGTTTAGAATTTTAAACAACTAAGCTCCAAACATTAACACATAGATAATTATAAAAAAGACACCTATTAAGGTGTCTTTTTTCGTATTGAATATTTTTTATAACTCCCTTTTTCTTTACTTACCTTAATACCATAAGTATCTTCTAAATCGGTTAGCATTAAATTATAAAATCGATGGTGAATTTGCCAATCATGTTTATCCTCATCTACTTCACCTCCTTTAGTAATTACGGGCAAATTTAAAACAGTAGCCAATTGAAACATTACATCCTTAAAACTTACATTATCTGCTTGTATTTGAGTATCATCTATTAAAAATTCAGCAGTATTTTGTCCCCAATCAATTTGATTAGTATCCCAATAATTAATATTTGAAACGTCTAACATTAACACTTCACCCTTAACTTCTGTATGAAACAAGTCAAATTTCAGATAATCTAAAATTGGAAATAACGCACTTGTCCCTTTTTTAACATAAACCTCATAAGTTTTATTAAGTTCTGGAGCAATTTGCACCTGACTTTCTAAGATTCTTTGCTCCCTTGCTAAGATACTTTTTAAACTTCCTTTATACTGAATATAATCACCTCTTGAATTAGTAACTAGATTTTCGAAAGATTCATTTTTCAATCGTTTAATCTCGAAATCTGCAGAGGGTTTATAATCGGCTTTAAATACTTCTTCTTTTATTTTTTGAACTTTCAGGACTTTGCTAACATCTCTTTGCTTTGAATTTTGTCGTAAATATCTTTCTAAATGAGATTGCTTGAAATCTGTTGGACTCCCTTTCCATAATATTGTACCATTAGCATTCACCAAAATTCCATGTGGCAATGTACGTGTATTATTAGCTTTAAAAGTTTCACCTTTATAATCTATCGAAACCGCTAAGTCAGTTGGATTTTTTTTAAGAAACCGCTTTACAACATCAGGGTTTTCTTCAGATAAGGACACAACATAAAACCGATCTGGATATTGCTTTTGCAATACCCCTAAATATTCTGAAGCATATACACATGGCTTACACCAAGTTGCCCAAAAATCTATAAAAAACAATGACGCTTCGGTATCTGTAGCGGTTTTTGAAGTTTGTATTGTTTCAGAAAAACGTATTTGACCACTACTGAAAAAAGGAAGAGTCATACAGCATACGACACTAAAAATCTTAATTAATTTCATCTATTTGTTTTTATATCTCCCTTGAATAATAACAACTATTGTGCTAAAATAGTATTTTCTAACAATTATTTCATTGTTTCATTACATTTCAAACCGATCTCCTACTTTTGCAAAATTAAATCCAAGATTTTGAATACTGTCCCTCAAATGATGTCCTTCTCTAATAGTAGGATTGGTATGGTTAAAATGAATGAAGTAAATTTTACTTTTTGTTAATTTTGATTCATGTTCAAATAAGGTCGTTGTTTCGGTAGTAAACGGATGAGGGATTTTACTCATATCTCTATCTAGTTCCCCATCCTGAAAAAAGGACGCATCTAAAAAGGCATAGTCTACCTGTTTTACTTCCTCGATAATATCTCGATCCCAACGATTCCACTTATCAATATCTGGAATAAATAAAGCCGATTTGTTTTTGCCCTCAATTTTAAATCCTACTGTTTCAGAAAATTCATCTCTATGTGGCACAATAAAAGGCGTCACTTTCAATTCAGGATTTAAGAGCACTATTGAGTCATGATGCAATGCTTTCATTTCGATATTATTTAATGAAACTAACTGGCTCCACGGACCATTATTTTCAATAAACTGCTTCATTTTAGGCATACTGTAAACTGGAACTTTATAAGCCCCTAATGCTTCCTTACCCAAATACATCAAACCCGTATAATGACCAATGTGTGCGTGTGTTAGAAATATACCGTCAATACTATTGTCATTATCTAAATGTTCATTTTTTAACACTTGAATTTGTTCAGTTATATCTGGCGTAGCATCAAATAACCACTTCTTTTTTGAGTTTAAATCAACTAAGCCTAAACACGAAACCAACACTTTATTTTCCAAACCACTATGCGCTGGCTTGCAGCATTTTTTTTCGCAATTTAGTTGAGGTAAGCCTGCATCTTGTGCTACCCCTAAAACGGTAATATATTGCTGATACTGCAATTGATGAATAGCATTATGAACCTTTTCTTTTTTACATGAAAAGACAATAAACAAACACATTAGGTATAAAAATTGAAAACGTTTCATAAGTAAATTTCTATATTTGTTAAATATATAAAAACCCAAAATCATGATACGTAAATGTCTAGCCTTTATTCTAGTTTTTAACCTAACGGCTTGTGCCGAATTACAAGATGTTGTCAATAGTTTACCCCAAGGTGGTGGTGTATTAAGTAATGCTGATATTGCGGCTGGCTTACGCCAAGCTTTAGATTTTGGTATAGACAAACAAGTAAGTACACTTACACAAAAAGATGGTTTTTTTAAGAATGAGCTGGTAAAAATCTTGCTTCCCGATGAATTAAAGAAAGTAGACAAAGGTCTTCGTGATATTGGATTAGGTAATTTGGCTGATGAAGGATTAAAAGTATTAAATAGAGCTGCTGAGGATGCTGTAAGTGAGGCTACTCCAATTTTTGTAAATGCCGTAAAAGACATAACCTTTAATGATGCTAAGAATATTTTACTTGGAAATGATGATGCTGCAACGCAATATTTAACAACTAAAACTCAAACAGCATTATACAACAAGTTTAAACCTGTTATCAACAATTCATTTGCTAAGGTTGGAGCAGATCAGATATGGGAAAACCTGATTAATAAATACAACGCTATTCCATTTACTAATAATATAAATCCTGATCTCACTGATTATGTCACCGGAGAAGCATTAAAAGGCGTATACACCATGATTGCTGTTGAAGAAAAAGAAATAAGAAATAAAGTATCTTCTAGAACGACAAATTTATTACAAAAAGTATTTGCGCTTCAAGACTAGTTTATTTTTTCTTTTTATATAAACCATCAAAGGCTACAGTAGTATGTTTTCCATCGACTATCGTCTCCCATAATTGGCGAACACTTCCATCTTTATTGTGAGTCCAAGTGACGCGATGATAAAATGTTTTGCCTTCTTTATTGATGTCATCATCTGTTCTTAAAATCATTTGATTGCCTTTTCTATTGCCTTTTAACTTGAGATGAGACCCTTTATTATCGATCCACAGCTGTTCCCATTGTTTAGTTTTATAATTGTAAAAGTTTTGACTTGTTCCAGTAAAATCGCTTTTTGTACTCGTCCAGTTTTCTAATAGCATACAATTATCTTGAATTTTCACAATACTATTCTCTCCCGCAGCACTTCCATCAGTATTAGTAACGGTCCAATCTCCAATCCAAAAATCAAATGCTTGATGTTGTTCTGTACAACAATTGCAATTATCTTTGTTTTGAGCAGGCAACAATGCTGTAAAAAGTAAGGTTAAAGCAACTATTAATTTCATATATAAAGTTTTTTCTAAATTATTAAATGACAGATAAAGTAAAGTTAATATTAACATAATATTTATTCTAAAGATAAAAACCACCTTTGTAATAGTTAGTTAGAATTACACTTCATTTCTAAAAGAAAAAGCGCACACTAGTTAAAAATCGATCTAAGTCTCAGGTCGATTTTTTATTAACATTTTTTAGCTTTTGTTGTTGATTTACAATATTTTGAATATTTTTAAGAGATAAAACATTTTTGTAATGAAACCAACCAACAAATACATAGAACATCAAAACCTGTTGTTATCTCGTTACAAAAAGCTTATTGAACAAGCTTACAACTTTCGTCAAACTGACTCAGCACTTAGTGATATCTCCGAGTTTAAGGCCATTAAATTATTACACAAATTAAATAAATTAAAGTATCTCAATCGAGATTTGAGTAAGCTTCAGCAAAATTAATTTTACATTTATTTAACTTATTATCAGCGTCTAAGCATTACTTTCTTACCGTATATATGATATTAAAACCAAATATCATGGATTCACATTTTTGTAAAGTTGGCGCAACAAGACTAAACCATCATAAAGTATTTAATATAAAAGATTTAGAAAACAAATACACTCAATTTATAGAGGAAGCATACAATGTTAAACAAACAGATATGGGATTAAGTGATATCTTATTTTTTGAAGCCAGAAAATTAAAACAACGTATTTTAAGCTTAAAACGATTACACTCTAAAGACCTTGATGCAGTGTTTTGAAGTATTTAAACGCATTTATTAATCTCGACCCATACCATGAGAAATACTCGCCATCAACTAATTCAATTTTCACATTAGGAAATAACTCTTTTAGAGTTTCTTTGTCAGCAATTTTGAAAGGAAAAGGTTCACTTGACAACAAAATCACATCTAAGCCCTTTGTCATTTTATCTATATCTACTTCAGGATACCTATCTAATCGTTCAAAATAATTCTCAAAGTTGTTTAATTCAAGTATGGCATCAATAAAGGTTTGTTTAGCGGCTACCATCCATGGCTTTTTCCAAATAAAGTAAGCCACTTTTAATTTTGGTTTTGCCTTAACAAAGTTCTCAAAACTTTGCGATTCCTGTACAATACGTTGAATAATATCTTGAGCTTCAGTTTCAACCGAAAACATAAGACCATAATTACGGATAAGTAATAAAGCATCATTCAAATTAAGAATATCACTTACATGAACTGGTGCAATATGCTCA
This sequence comes from Psychroserpens citreus, assembly GCF_055686305.1. NCBI lineage: Bacteria > Pseudomonadati > Bacteroidota > Flavobacteriia > Flavobacteriales > Flavobacteriaceae > Psychroserpens > Psychroserpens citreus. The sequence continues at coordinate 2,595,566 of NZ_CM145999.1, read as the reverse complement.
AGCAGAGAAACCATTTCTTTGGTGTTTTCTTCTTTATTGCAAAGAATAATATCTGGCTTCAACGTCTTTATAGTATCAAAATTGACTTGCTTGGTTCCTCCAACAACCCTAATGCTTTGTCGTAAATGTTTTGGATGCACGCAAAATTTGGTAATACCAACAATTGATGATTCCAAACCTAAATCAACCAATAATTCTGTCTGTGAAGGTACTAATGAAATAATACGTTTTGGAGTCCCTTCTAACCAAAACTCTCTCTCCTTTTGAGTAAAAGAAGTTACCATGCTATAAAGACAGTATATGATTCATTTGCGCTTGCAATTCTTTTGCCTTCACTGCGGCAGCTTCGGCAAAATATTCATCTGTAGATGCATAAATTATTCCTCTAGAAGAATTAATTAGCAATCCTATATTATCATTCATGCCATATTTACAAACGTCTTGTAAATTACCACCTTGAGCACCTACACCTGGCACAAGTAAAAAACTATCAGGAATAATTGTTCTGATTTCTGCTAAATATTCAGCTTTAGTAGCTCCAACAACATACATCAGATTTTGTGCATTAACCCAAGATTTAGATGTTTCTAAAACCTGTTTATACAATTCTATTCCATCGATAGTTTTGGTTTGAAAATCAAAAGCACCCTGATTAGAAGTTAGAGCCAGCATAATGGTATGCTTGTTTTCAAAAGCCAGAAATGGTTCAACCGAATCTTTTCCCATATAAGGAGCTACAGTGACACTATCAAAAGCTAAATCTTCGAAAAAAGCTTTAGCATACATGGTACTAGTGTTACCTATATCACCACGCTTGGCATCTGCTATAGTAAAGATTTCAGGATAATTTTCGTTTAAATAGACAATGGTTTTTTCCAATGACTCCCAACCTTTTAGACCGTATGCTTCATAAAATGCGGTATTAGGTTTATAAGCAACACATAAATGATGCGTTGCATCTATAATGGCTTTATTAAATGCAAAAATTGGGTCGCTTTCCTCCAAAAGATGCTTTGGGATTTTATTTAAATCGACATCTAATCCAATACAGAGAAAGGACTTTTTCTTTTTAATTTGCTCAATGAGTTGTTGTGTTGTCATAATAAAAAAGCCTCCAAAATAGAGGCTCGATATTAAATATGTTCATCACTAGCTTTTAACTTTTCAGTATTTTCGGCTAGCATTAGTTCGTCAATTAATTTTTGAATATCACCATTAATAATATTCTGTAAGTCATATAAGGTTAAGCCTATTCTGTGGTCTGTAACACGTCCTTGTGGATAATTATAGGTTCTAATTTTTGCGCTACGATCTCCTGAACTCACCATACTTTTACGTTTCTCTGAATCGGCAGCTTGTTGTTTTTCAAGCTCCATATCATATAATCGAGAACGCAATACCTTTAAGGCTTTTTCTAAATTTTTATGAGAAGATTTTTGATCTTGACAACTAACTATCATTCCTGTAGGTTCGTGATGCAATTTAATAGCCGAGTAAGTTGTATTTACAGATTGTCCTCCAGGACCAGTAGATGTTGTTCTTTCTATCCTAACTTCAGTCATGTCTAATTCAAAATCAATCTCTTCAGCTTCTGGCAACACCATAACTGTTGCAGCACTTGTATGCACACGTCCTTGGGTTTCTGTTTGAGGCACACGTTGTACACGATGCACTCCAGCTTCAAATTTTAATGTTCCATAAACATCTTCTCCATTGACTTCAAAAATAATTTCTTTAAAGCCTCCAGCCGTTCCTTCATTGGAATCTACAACACTTACACTCCACCCTTTTCCTTCACAGTATTTCGTATACATTCGGAATAAATCTCCAGCAAAAATACTAGCTTCATCACCACCAGTTCCTGCTCTAACTTCTACAACAACATTTTTAGCATCATCAGGATCTTTTGGAATCAATAAAAAGCGAATCTCTTCTTCTAATGCAGGGATACCTTCTTTAGCTTCATCATATTGCATTTTTGCCATTTCTACCATTTCAGCATCGCTTCCATCAGAAATAATGTCTTCAGCCTCACTCAAGTTATTTGTAAGCTCTATATATAATTCACGCTTATCCATTAAAGTGCGCAAATCTTTATATTCTTTGGTTAACCTCACATAACGTTTCTGATCAGCTATTATATCAGGCTGAATGATCAAATCACTCACCTCATCAAAACGTTGCTTTATTATTTGTAATTTCTCTAACATCTATCTTCTAAAATTGTGATTCAAAAATACGATAATTTATGGATTTACAACGGTTGAAAACTTGTTAGTCTATTGAAAAATATTCTAGTGAGTTTTAACGTTATATTGACATGCGAAAGCAAGTAAAATCTATACTAAACTACTACAAATCAATGGCTGTATGGTCATTTATCGTAACGCTGGCGATAACAGTAATTAACCCAGAACTCATTTTGGCGTTATCAACAAAGCTGTTTTTAATCTTTGTGTTATGGTTTATGATAAGCGACAGAAAAGTAAGACAGCGTCTACGATTCTACAGAATTAGCGGCGTATCAAATATCAAGTTTTTTACAGTAATTTTTTTGTTTGACGGTCTATTAACAACCTCTTTTCTATTATTGATTAAGGGATTTATTTAATACTGAAAAGTACCATACTCACTTGTAATCGTGAGTTTTTTCTCTTCGGAAGCTTCAACACGACCAACAATTTGTGCATTCACATTAAAAGATTTAGAAATATCTATAATGTCATTTGCGATTTCTGGAGACACATATAGCTCCATACGATGTCCACAGTTAAATACTTGATACATTTCTTTCCAATCCGTTTTGGATTGTTCTTGAATCAATTTAAACAAAGGTGGAATAGCAAACATATTGTCTTTTACGATATGTAAATTATCTATAAAATGAAGAATTTTAGTTTGAGCACCTCCAGAGCAATGCACCATTCCATGTAAACTTTCAGAAGAAAACTGAGACAAAATTGCTTTTATTATTGGCGCGTAAGTTCTTGTTGGGGACAACACTAGTTTTCCGGCATCAATTGGTGAATTTTCAATAGTGTCTGTTAATTTGGTTTGCCCAGAATAGACTAAATCTTCAGGAACAGAAGCATCAAAACTCTCAGGATATTTTTCAGCTAAATACTTATGAAATACATCATGACGTGCAGATGTTAATCCATTACTTCCCATTCCACCATTATATTCTGTCTCATAAGTGGCTTGGCCAAAACTCTCTAAGCCAACAATGACATCACCAGCTTTTATGTTTGCATTATCAATAACATCACTTCGCTTCATACGAGCCGTAACTGTGGAATCTACAATAATAGTTCGCACTAAATCACCAACATCAGCCGTCTCTCCTCCTGTAGAATGAATGGTTACTCCAAAAGATTTTAAATCTTGAATTAACTCCTCCGTACCATTTATAATTGCTGAAATAACTTCTCCAGGAATTAAATTTTTATTCCTACCAATAGTAGAAGACAGCATGATATTATCTGTAGCTCCAACACATAGCAAGTCATCAATATTCATAATTAAAGCATCTTGTGCTATACCTTTCCATACAGAAACATCTCCAGTTTCTTTCCAATACATATAAGCTAAGGAACTTTTTGTGCCTGCACCATCAGCATGCATAATTAAGCAATACGCTTCATCATTGGTAAGATAATCTGGTACAATTTTACAAAAAGCTTTAGGAAACAATCCTTTATCAATATTCTTGATGGCATTATGCACATCTTCCTTTGATGCCGAAACACCTCGTTGCGCATAACGTTTACTAATATCCTGACTCATGCCGTAGTTTTGAGCCACAAAAATAAGAATTGTAATTACAATTTCAGCCTATTTTCATCATCAGTTAATGAATTTTTCTCAATTACAGTAGAATGATCTTTTAATAATTTTGCTTTCTTTTGGGCTCCTCCAAAATAGAAATTTAATCCAAAAGCAATTCTAAAATACGTGTCATCTGAGGCTCCAGCTTCGAGACCATCTAAAGTATCACTCGACACATAATTATAATCTGAATATATTTTGACAGCAAATTGATTTGAAACAACACACTCTAGACCAACACCTCCTTGAATTTTACTCGCGGATTGTTTAAAATGATTTGACGCATTAAATCCTGCACCTCCAAATATATAGGGGGAAAATGGCTTATGCGGCAATAATAAGACCTCAGCATTCAAGTCGAAAGACATAAAGCCTTCATTATAAATATCAATAAATGCCAAATTGAATTTATGATATCCAAAATCTAACGCCAAATGCGGAGTAAGATGTCGCTTATACCCAAAATGTGAATATATCTCAAACATAGGATCTGCATAATCTCCATTAATTACTGAAGTTCCCAAAGCAACGTCTAGTGCATTAGTTCCTCTTAAATCATAAAATCCTGTTTCTGGCTTAGGAATAAAACCTTGCTCTTGAGCAAACACATGAAAACTAAAAGTAATTAGTACGATTAGTAGTATAAAACGAAACTGCTGTGCTATCATCAATTCTTGTTTTAGTTAAACATAACCATTAACAAAAAGAAAATTTAGATTCAAAAAGATTGGGACAGACCAACTGAATTAGTCTTAAAAGTCGAGCAATATAACAAATTAATTATCAACCATTTGTGTATTTATGACAATTTATAGACAGAGCATAAAAAAAGACAAATGCTTTCTATTGAAATTCATTTGTCTTTTTTGTTAGCAATGGTCAACAATGCCAACTAATTTTTGTAAGCATCAAAACCATTTACGATTCTGCTTGAAATCTCGCTTCGGTTTTAACAACGCCATCCTGAGTCAGGTCATCTTGCACGTCATTAGAGTCGTCCTGAGAAAACAACAAGGTAGCAAACATAAGTGCTGCTACACTTAGTAGTAACTTTTTCATTTTACAAAAAATTGATTAATAGCACTACAAACTTAACCATTTACTTGAGTGATAATGAAGGTTTAACTATATTTTCGATTAGTTGATATAATTATGCGTTGAAATACATTATTAGTCCTTATTATATACGTAATTCTACGTAGTTATTAACATTTTAAGATTGCAGCAACAACAAAAAAAGCCTCTAAAAATGAGGCTTTTAAAATTATTGATAAAAAATTGTTAATAATGATGGCTTAAGAAAAAACATCCACTAAATACATAATTTTTTAACAATTTACTTAGTAAAAAGTAATTCTCGGTATTTAGTTAAAGGCCATAATTCATCATCGACAAGTAACTCTAGTTTATCACAATGATATCTTATATCATCAAAAAGTGGTTTTACTTGATTGCAATAGGCATGAGCCTTTTTTTCTAAATTCTCAATGCCGTTAGCTTTTTTACGTTCTGCAATCATTTTTGTCACATTAGAATTAATACCTTCTATATGATTAGAAATCTCTTCAATAAGATTGAGTTGCTCCTTAGCTAATTTTTTAAAAGAAGCACCATAAATCTCTTTCAAGCCTTTAACATTATCGATTAGAATATTTTGGTATTTTACAGCAGTTGGCACGACATGATTTCTAGCAATATCACCTAACACTCTACCTTCAATTTGAATTCGCAACACATACTCCTCCATTTCTATTTCATAACGCGCTTCTGATTCTATTTTATTCATTACATTCATCTCTTCAAATAGACGAATCGTTTTCTTAGACACTTTAGCTTTAAGCGCTTCTGGTGTGGTTTTATTATTACTCAGCCCTCTCTTTTTAGCCTCTTTTTCCCAAGCCTCACCGTAACCATTCCCTTCGAAAAGAATCGCTTTAGATTGTTTAATATATTCTCTCAACACATTAAATATCGCATCATCCTTTTTCATATCTTTTTTAGAGATTAATAACTCAACCTCATCTCTAAAATCGGTTAATTGCTTTGCAACAATGGTATTAAGCACTGTCATAGGGCTAGCACAATTAGCTGTAGAACCTACAGCCCTAAATTCAAATTTATTTCCAGTAAATGCAAATGGAGATGTTCTATTTCTATCTGTGTTATCAAGTAATACATCGGGTATTTTTCCAACTACATTTAACTTCAAATCTGTTTTCTCTTCAGGAGACAATTTTCCATGTGTCACATTTTCCAACTCCTCTAAAACCTTTGTCAGCTGTTCTCCAATGAAAACAGAGATAATAGCAGGAGGTGCTTCATTAGCTCCTAAGCGATGATCATTACTTGCCGAAGCTATAGCAGCTCTTAATAACTCTTCATTTTCATGAACAGCTTTTATAGTATTGATAAAAAATGTTAAGAACTGCAAATTACTCATTGGTGTTTTTCCAGGACTCAATAAATTAACACCTGTATTAGTTACTAAACTCCAATTATTATGCTTCCCAGAACCATTTACACCTTCAAAAGGTTTTTCGTGAAAAAGCACTTTGAAATTATGACGCTCTGCAATTTTATCCATAACATCCATCAACAACGAATTGTGATCTACAGCCAAATTAGCTTCATCATATATTGGTGCTAATTCAAATTGATTAGGCGCCACTTCATTATGTCGAGTTTTAACAGGAATACCTAAAAGCATGCATTCGGTTTCTAAATCACGCATATATGCCATAGCTCTATTCGGTATAGTTCCAAAATAATGATCATCTAACTGCTGACCTTTAGCTGGAGAATGCCCAAGAAGTGTTCTTCCTGTAAGTACAATATCTGGCCTAGACATAACTAAACCACTATCTATTAAAAAGTATTCCTGCTCCCAACCAAGAGAAGCATTAACCTTTTTTACATTTTTATCAAAATATTTACATATAGCAACTGAAGCAGTATCCACAGCTTGTAAAGCTCTTAATAAAGGGGTCTTAAAATCTAGAGCTTCTCCAGTGTAAGCAACAAACACTGTAGGTATACACAATGTTGTACCATATATAAATGCTGGAGAAGTTGGATCCCAAGCTGTATAGCCACGTGCTTCAAAGGTATTTCTTATACCTCCATTAGGAAAACTAGATGCGTCAGGTTCTTGCTGTACTAGTTGTCCACCACCAAATTTCTCTATTGCCAAACCATTTCCTATAGTTTCAAAAAAGGCATCGTGTTTTTCAGCTGTAGCTCCTGTTAACGGTTGAAACCAATGCGTATAATGTGTTGCTCCTTTAGATATAGCCCATTCTTTCATTCCTGTAGAAATATGATCGGCTACAGTTCTCTCTATTTTAGTTCCTTTACTCACAGCAGCCATAACATTATCAAAAGCATCCTTTGTCAAATATTGACGCATGGTAGATTCATTGAACACATGAGCCCCAAAAATCTCAGAACGCCTCACCTTTTCTTCAATATGAATAGGTTTATGATCAAATATTTCCTTCAGTGCATGAAATCTTAGTGTAGACATATTATCGATTTATTAGATTTATAGGGCAAATTTAACCAATAATTCAATATTCCACACATTTACCCCTAAAAAATTAGGGGCTAAATAATTGTTAATAACATTTAATCTAAAATACCCCTCATTTTTTTGAGCATTGCATAAAAATTATAATATTTGTGCTTTAAATTTTTAAAATTAAAACAGCATGAGCAAATCAAAGTTAGAATACATTTGGTTAGATGGTTATAAACCAACTCAAAACATGAGAAGTAAAACTAAGGTTGAAGACAACTTTAGTGGGAAATTAGAAGATTGTCCAATTTGGTCTTTCGATGGAAGTTCTACAAGACAAGCAGAAGGCGGGTCTTCAGATTGCCTACTAAAACCTGTAGCAATTTATCCAGATCCTGCTAGGAAAGATGGTTATTTGGTTATGACAGAGGTTTTAAATGCAGATGGCACACCACACGAATCTAATGGAAGAGCAACAATTGAGGATGAAGATAATGATTTCTGGTTCGGATTTGAGCAAGAGTATTTTATTATGGATACACAAACTCAATTACCATTAGGATTCCCTATTGGAGGTTATCCTGCACCACAAGGCATGTACTATTGCTCTGTTGGTGGTAAAAATACGCATGGTAGAGATTTAGTTGAAGAACACGCAGATTTGTGCATTGCTGCTGGGTTAAATTTTGAAGGTATCAATCAAGAAGTTGCTTGCGGACAGTGGGAATTCCAACTATTTGCTAAAGGCGCTAAAAAGGCTGGAGATGAAATATGGGTTGCTCGTTACTTATTAGATCGTTTGACTGAACAATATGGTTATTATATTGAGTATCACCCAAAACCTTTAGGAAAAGACATGGACTGGAATGGTTCTGGAATGCATGCTAACTTTTCTAATACAACTTTAAGAACTTGCGGATCTAAAGAAGTGTATGAAAAAATTTGTGAAGCTTTTAGACCAGTAGTTAAAGAACATATTGCGGTATATGGCGAATTTAATGATCAACGTCTAACAGGTGATCACGAAACAGCATCTATCGATGATTTTAGCTATGGTGTATCCGACAGAGGAGCCTCAATCCGTATTCCAATTATTACAGTAGAAAAAGGTTGGAAAGGCTGGTTAGAAGATCGTCGCCCTGCATCAAATGGTGATCCTTATAAAATTGCTGGACGTATTATTAAGACCGTAAAATCGGTTGAAATATAAGCCAGATTCATATATCTTAAAAATAAAAACGCTTTCTCTATTTAATGAGAGGGCGTTTTTTATGTTTGAGATTTAAAGGCTAAAAATATAAAGGCGCCATACGCTACTACTAAAAGAAGCCCTTTATATCTTGAAATTTGAAATTTCCGTGGGATAAAGATTAATGGAATTAATACCGCTGCAAAAGCAAGCATCCAAAAAATATCACGATTCAGAATAGCTAAATCGGTTACCGGAATTGTTTTTACTATAGACGTTAAACCTAAAACCGATCCGATATTAAAAATATTAGAACCAATTAAATTTCCAAGTGATAATGCTTTTTCCTTTTTTACTGCAGCTATAACCGATGCTGCTAATTCAGGAACACTAGTTCCTATTGCAATTACAGTGGCAGCAATCACTGCATCACTAACACCAAGAGCTTTAGCTAACTCTTTTGCTCCATCAACCAACCATTCTGAGCCAAAATACAAAGCCAGAGCACCAATAAGCAACCATAACACAATCTTAAAATTCGAAACTATAGCGAGGCTGTCGTCAACTTCCTCAGGAATAGCGTCCTTTTTTGCAGATTTTATAAGTATAAATAAAAACAAAATCAACGCTGAAAAAAGAATGATACCTTCTATGGTTGTTAGTTGATTATCATTACTCAAGAAATAGTACAAAGTCATTGAAAAAATCATCATCACTGGCCAATTTAGCCTGTAAAACGATTTATCAACAGCTATAGAGCTTACAAGAGCAGTAATACCAAGTACCAGTCCAATATTTGCAATGTTAGACCCTATAACATTATTGATAGCAATCGCTGGAGATCCAGTTAGCGCTGCGTTTAAACTCACTAAAAGCTCTGGTGCTGATGTTGCAAAACTCACAACTGTCATCCCAATAACCATTTTAGAAATACTTAATTTAAATGACAAAGCCACTGAAGATCGAACCAAAAACTCTCCTCCTATTACCAATAATAACAACCCTAAGATAATCCAAACTAAACTCATAAATTAAATATTTCTCTTTAATAATAATCAAAATAAAATGCGAAGATAACATAATTTGAATAGCCTTATTGCAATACAACCTTCACATTTTACAGTCTCATAAACTTAAATTTTAGTTAAATAACTAAATAAATAGTTGTATAACTATAAAAATAGTTATAGGTTTGTATTGCAATCAATAAAAGCATCAGTCATGCAAAAACTTACAAACAAAGAAGAAGAAATTATGCATATTTTATGGAAGCTAGAAAAAGCTTTTGTCAAAGATGTACTTGCTGAAATACAAAACGATAAGCCTCACTACAATACACTCTCTACTATTATAAGACATTTAGAAGAAAAAGGCTACGTGAGTTATAATGCCTATGGAAAAACCCATCAATACTACCCTGTAGTAAGCAAAGAAGCTTATAAAGAGCGTTTTATGAACACAGCAATAGAAAATTATTTCAACAATTCATACAAAAATGTTGTGTCCTTCTTTGCTAAGGAAGAAAAAATAAGTATTGAAGAATTAAAAGAGATTATTGCCTTAATTGAAAAAAAGAAATAAATCATGGACTATCTATTAAAATCATCAGCCATACTTTTCATATTTTATATCTGTTATCAATTGTTTTTACAACGCGATACTTTTTTTCAAGCCAATCGTTGGTTTTTACTCTCCGGATTAATCATTGCCACATGCGTCCCTTTTATTGTAATTCCAAATTATATAGAATATACACCAATAACCACCTACAATTATACTACTCTAAATACAACTGAATCCCCAACAACAATTCAAGAGGAGCCTTTCAACTTTATAGCAGCATTTACCTGGATTTATCTTGTAGGTTTTTTATTTTTCTTCGGAAAACTAAGCATTGAATTCTTTTCGTTAAAAAAAGTACTTCTTAACAGTACGAAATGCTACAAAGGAAATCTTAAGCTTTTAGAGACAAATAAAAATATAGCTCCTTTTTCATTTTTTAATCAGATTGTATACAACCCAGATCATTTTGGCGAAGAAGAACTAATACATGTTATTAATCATGAAAAAGTACATACCAAAGAATGGCACTCTATAGATACGTTAATCGCTCAATTATCATGTATTGTGTTTTGGTTTAATCCTATTGTATGGCTTTACAAAAAAGCACTGCAACAAAATTTAGAATTTATTGCTGATCAAAAAGCGCAGTATATATCAAAATGTGACAAAAGTTATCAAACTGTTTTATTAAAAGCCAGCATACCGAATCATCAAATAGCTTTCACAAATAATTTTTATACATCATTAATCAAAAAACGAATCGTTATGTTACACAAATCAAAATCAAACCAACTCAATCAGTTAAAGTTAATAATAGTACTCCCATTATTAGCACTATTTATGATGAGTTTCAACATCAAAAACATCTATGTTGCCATACCATTAGAAGATGCTTACGAAGAAGACACTACAGCTTCAGAAGATGGAAATATAGACATCGAATTTTCAAAAGACACCACGGATGACGAATTAAAAGCCATTCAAGATGAGTTATCTAAAAACGGTATTACGTTTACATATAAAAATGTAAAACGCAATGACAAGAATGAAATCATTAGCATTACTACCGAATTTAAAAGCAAAGACCATTCAGCTAACTATAATATTCATGGAGATGATGGCATAAAACCATTTCATTTTAGAAGTAATGATGATAGTTTCAGTGTTGGCACACTAGATCATAACAATTCTAACACTTATGTTATTGAAAATAAAGATGGAACGACTAAAGCACAAAGTACTGACTCTAATATTTATGTATTTGAAAATGATGATAATGAAGATGATGACAATGACCAAAAGGTAGTTCGCATCAAAACTACCTCTGGAACAAATGCCTTTAAAGTTAAAGCTAACAGTCAATACTCATGGATTGACAAAGAAGGCTCAAAAACAAGAATAAAGGCTTTTGAAAATGGAAAGACTAATATTTTCATTTCAGAATCTGAAGAACCATTATTTATTATAGACGGAAAGGCAGTGAAAAAATCTTTATTTGAAGATGTCGATTCTGATGACATCAAATCTATAAATGTATTTAAAGGACAATCTGCATTAGAATCTTTTGGAGCTAAAGGTAAAAATGGTGTCATAGTTATGACAAAAAAGGGCTCAAAAAACAATTTTAATTATGATTACAAATTCAGAAATTCAAAAGGAGAACAACCTATATTTATTATAGATGGGAAAGCCCTTTCTGAGGGTGAAATTAAAGACCTTAACCCTAACAACATAGATAATGTAGAGATAATCAAAGGCAAAAAAGCTGAAAAAATTTATGGCATTAGAGGTAAAAACGGAGCCGTAATAGTAAACACTAAAGCTTCAAAAAAAAATAAGGCCTATGTTGTTGAAGTAAAAGATGATAGCCCATGGAAACTAAAAACTGATGTAAGCGCCGTATACTATTTAGATGCTGAAAACCGCACTGCAGAATTTATTATCTCCAAAAATTCTACAGACAGCTTTCTAAAGCAACAAAAAAGTGAATTAAAAAAACATGGCATTGATGCTAAATTCACTAAAGTTCGTAGAAATAAAGCGGGTGAAATTACTGGAATTAAAATTTCTCTTGACGATAATCAAGGTCGTAAATCAAGTGCCAGCTGGAAGGAAAAGGATCAAACCATTCCTGATATAGTCGTGGGCAAATCTGGAGACAAACTGATTGTGCGTGCCATTGGGCATTAAACTTAAATCAAAACAAAAAGCGTCTTAACAGATTTGTCAGGACGCTTTTTTTTCACCCTATTGTATGTGTTTTAATGAATTATAAGTTTTTTCGAAATAGACTTGTCATCAGAAGTAATATTAAGCACATACATACCTCCAGGAAGGCTTAAGTCTATTAAACCATTAGTATCGGTATGTAATATTTCCACTAATCGCCCCTCAATTGAAAATACATTAATAATTGCATCATTTTGCAAGCCTTTTATCGAAATTTTTCCATCCGACGGATTTGGAAAAATCTGTATAACATTAGTATTAAATTCGCTCACATTTAATTCTTGATCCCAAACATTTCCGACTTCATTTCCCCAAATATACTCTACCAAATCTGGTTGATCAATAAATGGGTTTCTATTAAACTGCCAGCTGTATACTATATTATTTCGATTCATTTCAAAATCATCTGGAGGATCTGCTCTGTGCCAATCTAATAAACTTGCTAAATCTCCAAGCTCTCCAGGTCCATTTTCAGGATATCCATTAACAACTGCTAATCCATTATATCTAATTGCCATATAGAGAACACTTCTTGCCACATCTCCTCGGAAACTTTCTCCTAATCGCATTGGGTCTGATGAAGCCATTGAACCATCATAACCTCCTAACATAGGATCTCCATAATGCTTATTACCTCGAGCACTATTCTCTGAACCATCTGCAGCACGCAATGCATGTGCATCAGAATTACCATGACGTAAGGAATCTGCTTTTGTTGCCCAAAACACATCTATACCATCCGCTACCTCATCTTCTTCGATGTCATTAAATCCGCCACGAGAGCGTGGATATGTGTGCTCTCTATTCCATTTACCATTATTGTCCGAGCCCGTTTGTAAATCTAATTTAGCGCGACCTTGTTCAGTATAGAGCAACCATACTTGATTACTGTTTAATGGGTTTTGGTCCGCCTCCACTAAAATATCCAATACATCCGCATAGGTTTGAGCTCTAACTATATTTGGATCAGCGATAATATCTTGGAGGGCTTGACGAAGGGCATCATTTGCAAGCCCATCTAAAGTATCATAATACCCTGAAGGCTGTGTGCTCGTTACATTTCCGAAGCTAGGTTCTAAAGGTGTTCCAAAATTCGCTGTTGTGAAATCATTATCTACTATTCGAATCTGCAAATTGTTATTTAATGCCAAATACTGCGATGGTAAACTTTCAAAACGTACTCTTGTTGTTTCATCACCTTCATCATCTGTATCATCAACGAGCGAAATTGTAGTAGATGCAGTAGTTTGATTTATAGGAATAGTAATTGCTGTGTTCCCTGTAAAATCAGAGGTATTAAACCCAAAGTTATCAAGAAGAATATTAAAATCTAAATTTTCAGTCACTGGGGTTTCAGATGTAAAAGTAATATCAAAACTCTCGTCTTCATTATATTGAGATTGAGCAATAGTAATACTAATTCCATTAAGCACAACACCGCTTCCATCATTTAATTGACGTGGTGTTGGTATCGTTGATGAATAGCTCACATTACCATCTCCATCTTCAAAACGTTGTATAGAATTCGTATTATTTGATGGACCTTCATTAATTTGTTCTATATCAGTAAATCTTGGGTCCTGACTAAAAATCGCAATGAAATCGGCATCATCCGGATCTGAAGTATCATAAAGCAATACATCTACCAAATTATCTATAGTCGCTACCGTTTGTTCTGGAAAATCGGTATCATCGCCTTCATAAATAGCTACAGCGTCGGCTCCATTTTGAAATATATTTTCAGGAATCAATACTTGAGGTACTGGGCTTACAGAATTACTCCCAATAAGTAAAAGTCCATTAATATCGGTTTCATAGCCATCTAAATCAATAGTAAAATAACTAGAGTTCATCCCAGAAGCCGATCCATTAAAAAATACGACGACATAGCCTTCTAAAGGAAAGTTAGGTGTGTCACTTAAAAGTTCTAAGAATTCCATATTGTCAACTCCTGGTGTATCACAATCTAACTCGTTGATAACGACTTGACCAAATGAGAGCTGTATAAAACATATGGAAATGAAATAAAGTAGCGGTCTTTTCATTGTATGTTTTTTACAAATGTAATCATCTCATAATGCTATTTGTAAAAATGCATTCATTTAATCAAGAATTTTAACAAAACATAACTGTTTTATATAACAATGAATTTACTTGAAAAGACAAAAAATTAAAAACTAAAAAAGATGAAAATGGCTTTTATTGATGGTTTTATGATGAATTGCCCCTTGGTTTAAAAAAAAGGCTCTCAAAACCCCCTTCAATTATTACATTTATAAACAATTATGCATTCTTTATGTTTCAATTTATAACTTTGTACAAGAAAGTCACATTTATATAGAAATCAATATCCTCTTTTAAGTTATAATTATATATTCAATTTCATAGATTTTGGTATAAACATTTGGAAAGAAGATTTCCAAAATGATATATTGAAAACTCAATCAAGAAAATGAGTTAAATATTAACCTTAAAACCAAAACATTATGATGACAATTGCTAAACTATTAATCGATATTCTTTTTTCGATTAGATAATCCAAACCCATGATTGTAAAACTTAGTCTAGAATAAGTTTTACTTCATTTAAAAAAGAAGTTCTTTGGCAAACATTTTTAAATCTCTTAAATTTACTTAACGGTTTACACACAGTAACACCAAAGTATATGAAGCAAACACTATATAAGGGACTTGCCAAACTAAACAAAATACTCTTACCTAGTTATTCCAAACGACAGCTAGACCTCAGCAAAGCCACAAAACTACAGTTAGCCATTATAGGTTGGCGTGTTTTTGTAACTAAGCGTGCTTTAGGATAAAACATAATTTTTTCCTTATTTTTGATTCAATTAATAACAAGTTTATTTTTTGAACATTTTTGTTTTGTGTTTCTTTTAAAAAGAAATATATTTGCACCCACAAAAATGGCCATGTGGCGCAACTGAATAGCGCACTTGATTACGGCTCAAGAGGTTGCAGGTTTGAATCCTGCCATGGTCACTAACAAAAAGCAAACTATAAGTAGTTTGCTTTTTTTATTTATAGATATTTATGCAATCTATTTTAGATCCTTGGCCATGGTATGTTTGTGGTCCCTTAATTGCTTTAATTATGTTTCTTCTCATATATTTTGGAAAAACATTTGGTATGTCCTCTAACCTCCGAACGCTTTGCGCAATTGGTGGTGCTGGAAAAAAAGTGTCTTTTTTTGACTTTGATTGGAAGGCTCAACGTTGGAATCTTGTTGTAGTACTTGGCGCTATAATTGGCGGATATATTGCTCATTTCTATTTATCTGTTCCGACTAGTATCGACTTAAATCCAGAAACTGTTAACACACTTAGCACACTTGGCTTTGAAAATGCAGGTCAATCTTTATTACCTGCAGAATTATATAGTTGGGATGCAGTAATGAGTATTAAAGGACTCTCTATATTAGTAATTGGCGGATTTCTTGTTGGATTTGGAACTCGTTATGCTGGCGGTTGTACATCTGGTCATGCAATTACAGGTTTGAGTAGTCTGCAACTTCCTTCGTTTATTGCCGTAATTGGTTTCTTTTTAGGCGGCCTTATTATGATACATATAATATTCCCTTTAATTTTTGGTTAGTTATGAAGTCTATAAAGTTTTTATTCGTTGGCATCATTTTCGGAATTGTACTTGTGAAATCTGAAGCCGTATCTTGGTACCGTATTTATGAAATGTTCAAATTTGAATCCTTTCATATGTATGGAATTATAGGCACAGCTATCATTACTGGAGTTATTTTATTATTGTTATCCAAAAACCTAAAAAACATGGAAGGTGGTCTTATGACTGTTCCTAAAAAAGCAAAAGGCCTACCTCGTTACATCATTGGTGGTACCATCTTTGGTTTAGGATGGGCATTATCTGGTGCTTGCCCTGGGCCAATGTACATTTTGGTTGGAACAGGAGCATTTTCGGTACTTATTGTTATTGCTGCTGCTCTTTTGGGCACATTTGTTTATGGTCTTATTAAAGATAAACTACCACATTAGTTAAAGCTGACTTTTGTCAGTTTAAAACACAGAATACTTCGTATCTTTGGCACATACTTATAATTAGAATAATACCTCCATCTAGGAGTCAAAGCTAATACCTTATGAAAATTGAACAATTATACACCGGCTGCTTGGCACAAGGCGCATACTATATAGAATCTAATGGAGAAGTAGCAATTATTGATCCGTTGCGTGAAACACAATCTTATGTAGATAAAGCTAAGGCTAACGACGCAAGAATCAAGTATATTTTTGAAACCCATTTTCATGCCGATTTCGTTTCTGGGCATGTTGATTTAGCAAAAAAAACAGGCGCTACAATTGTATTTGGTCCTGGCGCAGAGACTACTTACGATATTCATTCCGCTCATGACAATGAAGAATTTCAACTCGGAAATATTATAATAAAAGTGCTTCATACACCTGGTCATACATTAGAATCAACAACATACTTATTGATTGATGAAAACGGAAACAATCATGCCATTTTCTCGGGCGACACCCTATTTTTAGGTGATGTTGGACGTCCTGATTTAGCCATCAAATCTGATCTTACTAAAGAAGATTTAGCTGGAATGCTTTACGATTCTTTACGTAATAAAATAATGACACTTGAAGATGATGTAATTGTGTATCCTGCTCATGGTGCCGGCTCCGCCTGTGGAAAAAATCTTAGCAAAGAAACTGTTGGAACTATAGGTGACCAAAAGAAGACCAATTACGCATTAAGAACAGACATGACCAAAGTAGAATTTATAGAAGAAGTATTAGATGGTATTGCTCCTCCTCCTCAATATTTTGCAAAAAATGCAATGTTAAATAAAACAGGTTATGACACATTTGAAACTGTTTTAAAAACTGGAGACATCCCTCTTTTAGCTGAAGACTTCGAAGCTATTGCCAATCACGAGGAAGCTCTAGTTTTAGATGTAAGACCACAAAGTGATTATATTAAAGGTCACATACCAAATTCTATATTTATTGGATTAAATGGAGGTTTTGCCCCATGGGTTGGTGCTTTAATTACAGACATCAAACAACCCATTCTTTTAGTAGTTCCTGAAGGAAAAAGTCAGGAAGCGGTAACACGGTTATCTCGTGTTGGTTACGACAATACTCTTGGGTATTTGGAAGGCGGTATTGATGCTTGGGTTTCAGCAGGAAAAGAAATAGATACATTGGAGTCCATTTCTGCAGAAGAACTTGCTATTCGTTTTAAAAATGGGCCCATAAATATCTTAGATGTAAGAAAAGATGGAGAATATGCTAGTATGCATCTAGAAAATGCACAACACTTTGCTTTAGATTATATAAATGAGCAAATGAATGCTGTTTCTAAAGATAAAACTTATCACATTCATTGTGCTGGAGGATATAGAAGTGTGATTGCTGCTTCTATTTTAAAAGCCAGAGGGTTTCACAACTTGGTGGATATTGCTGGCGGATTTGGAGCCATCAAAAATACTGATTTACCAACTACGGATTTTGTTTGTCCGTCAACTTTATAATTATGGAAAGTACTTTATATATACAGAACCTTAAATGTGGTGGTTGTGCCCATACTATTACATCCAGATTAGAACATTTGGAAGGCATTGACAATGTTATTGTAAATAATGAGAAACACTCGGTAGCCTTTACACACAATAATGACAGACAATTAGATGCTGCGACTGAATTATTATCGACATTAGGGTATCCTGTTGAAGGTGCTTCGAATCCCTTAACCAAAAAGGCAAAGTCATTCGTAAGTTGTGCTGTAGGTCGCTTAAATAGTTAGATAATTTCGGCGCTTAAACCCGCCTCAAGAAGCATAGAGCAGCGTGGTTCTAATTCTTTATATTCTCCTGTTTTAACAGTGCATTGCCCTTTATAATGAACAATAATAGAACATTGTTCTGCTTGTTCTGGTGTATGATCACACGCATAAATTAGGGTATCAATAACGTGGTCAAATGTATTCACATCATCGTTATACAATACAATTTCGTTAAGAGGTAACTCGAGGGTATCTACGAGTGCTTCTTCTTTAGTTTTTTCTTTTGTACTCATTATTTGGTGCATAGCAATTGTGGTAATGAGGTTGGTGATTTTAGTAGTATAAATTTATAGATTATTTTTCAAATTTTAAAGCCACCCAATTATTTCTTTCTAAGGTATCAACGAGCTTTAAGTTGTATTTATTACATTCAGCCACAATAATTGGTATATCATCATTATAAAACCCGCTTAAAAATAGGAGTCCGTTAGCATTAAGTGAATTAGCATAGATTTCTATGTCTTGTAATAAAATATTCCGATTGATATTCGCAATAACGATATCATATTTCCTTCCTGACAATAAATTTGCATCTCCTTCAAGAACAGTAATGTACTGAGATTGGTTTCTTTCAACATTTTCTAAACTGTTAATGTAGCACCAATTATCATAGTCGATAGCGTCTATAGGTTTAGCGCCTTTCATTTCGGACAATATGGCCAAAACTCCAGTTCCACATCCCATATCTAAAACCGATTTACCTTCAAAATCATTCTTAAGAATATATTGAATCATCATGTGAGTCGTTTCATGATGACCAGTTCCAAAACTCATTTTTGGCTCAATAACAATATCGTATTTGGTATTTGGAATCTCATGAAAAGGTGCGCGAACAGCACAGATATCATCAACGACAATTGGATTAAAATTCTTTTCCCATTCGGCATTCCAATTGGTTTGTTCAATATCTTCATGAGTAAAAGAAATTTCAAATTCATTAGAATTTAAAACATGTATATTATCTAGAATTGTGTCGTGCCATTCATTTTTTTGAATATATGCTGTAACTCCTTCTTCAGTTTCAACAAAACTTTCAAAACCAGCATAACCCAGCTCCGCAATTAAAATTTCAACAGCTGGTTGCAATGGTTTAACTTTGAAATAGTAACCTATATATATCTGATTTGTCATATTAATGCAAATATAAGTTTAGTTTTACACAAAATTGAAAAAGGCATCAGTCAATATTTCAATCGAAAGATGCCTTGCTTTAGTTCCCTACAACTAAAGTTTATAAGTTATTTATTTTGTTTCAATAAGATTTTAATCTCTAGTAACTCCTTTTTTAATTCGTCTATTTGCTCTTGCTGGCTATCAATTACCTCTTGTTGTTCTTGTATAGCTTTAACAGCTAATACACCAAATCCTGAGTAATCCATAGTAAGTTGATCGTCTTCATCTTGAGCATTTTTATATACCAAATGTGGAAAAATGGTTTGCACATCTTGTGCAATTAGACCCACGTAATTACGATTATCTTTTTGATGCTTAAAACGATAGTTAACTACCTCTAAACCTTTAATTTTAGTAAGCACATTATCAAATGGATTAATCCCTGTTTTTAACCGCCTATCTGAAACCGGAGTGTAAATACCAGATACATCATCAAAATTGCCTACGTTTACATTATTAAAGAATAATGCTAATGTATTTGAATTCCATTGCTGATAAATACGCCATACATCGGCGTCAACTTGATTAGAAATAACTATACCTTCAGAACCTGCTCCATTAGGATGATTAATATGCAGACTTGCTGATGGTGATTGTGTGCCTATACCAACCTCAGCGTTAAAACCTAAAATATCATTATCAAATTCACCATAGATTAATGGATTTACTGCGCTTGAGTTTTCTATATATAGTTTATTACTTCCTGTTTCATTATATCCAGAATTATATCCAATAGCTATGTTTCCTGAGCCTGTAATATTATTAAATAAAGTTTCGTAACCCATGACAGTATTATTATTACCTGTAGTATTATTCAATAAAGTTCTAGCACCATTTACTGTATTATAATTTCCAATTACGTTATTATACATTGCACTAGTACCAGTAGCTGTATTTCTTTCTCCTGTAGTAATTCTCGCTAAGGCTCTAGAACCAATAGCTACATTTAAACTAGCAGTTGTATTATTAATTAAAGTTCTTGAACCTATTGCTGTATTATAGTTTCCTATCGTATTAGAAAATAATGAGTAAGTGCCAATTGCTGTATTATCAAAACCTGAAGTATTATTTTTTAATGCTTGATAACCGTTTGCTGTATTTTCATAAGCTGTCGTACTATTATTTAAAGCTTCAAAGCCAATTCCTACATTTTTATTATTATTTCCATCATCACTAACACCAGCGCCAATACCTAAAAAAATAGAAGAACCGTCATTTGTACCATCATTATCAGATTTCCCATCTATTAAATCATCAATATGTTTCACACCAATAACAGCTACCCAATTAGAAGTTGTATTATTCCAATAATAAAGACCTTTGCTTGGCACACCGTTACCAGTCACAAATACCATCATACCATCTTGATTTGCAGTTGGGTTGGCAACAGGAAAATCATCTACTTTAGGAATGAGTATACCATCAATATTTGCTGGTGTAGCTTGATTTGACGAGCGAATATCCAACAGAGCATCTGGATTGGTAGTATTAATACCAACTTGAGCATTTAATAAATGAGAAGATATAAACAATAAACCTAAAAGTATAACTTGCTTCATAAGCTTTGCATTTTAAGATATCACAAGGTCGTGACTCTACTTATAAATAAGTTCAGGGCTTTTACTGATATTTTAAAGTTCAGGGAATTCCCTTATATGAAGTTTATAAACTTCACTTATCAGCATTGGATAAAAAATTAAGGTGAAATACAAAATATAGGTTCATCGACTGCTCTCGGAATGGCAGATTAGAGCAATCCGTTTTCAATAGCAATTTTGATAATCCCAACACTGTTCTTTGCTCCTAATTTACTCATAATATTCATGCGATGAGTTTCAACTGTTTTTGGGCTGATAAACAACTTTTGAGAAATCTCTTGGGTAGTTAACTCTTCAGCAATAGCCTGTAACACTTCCTTTTCGCGTCTAGTTAGCTTTATTAAAAGTGAATTTTTAGTTTTTTTACCAATAGACTGATTGAGCAGCTTTTTTTCAATATCTCGTTGCAAATAACGTTCATTAATTAACACCGTTTTAAACGCTTCCAATAATTCGAGCTTATCAGTGTTTTTTAATAAATATCCATCGGCACCATTATTGAGCATTCGCTTTACAAATGATACTTCATCATAATTAGATATTGCGATAACTTTTAAAGCTTTGTTATTAGCTTTTAAGGTTTTACATAAATCTATACCATTAGTATCTGGCAAATTAATATCTAACAATAAAACATCTGGAGCATCTTTTTTAATATGCTCTAATGTTTCTGACGCATTAGAATAACAACCAACCACTACAATATCTTTAGTAGATTTCAACATAGATTGAATGCCTTTAAGCACCATTGGATGATCGTCTGTTATGGCAACTTTTACTATCAACTTATTATTTCGGTATTAATATCTATCAGATATGAGGTTCCATTACTATCGGATTTAAAATCTAACTTTGCTTGTAAATAATCTATTCTCGATTGAATGTTTTGCAACCCTATTCCGTTACTAGTAATCTCACTATCAAATCCTTTACCATTATCCTCTATGGTTAATTGCATGGTTTTATTTTGAAAACTCACCTGAACATCAATTTCTGTTGCTTCAGCATGTTTTATACTATTATTCACCAATTCTTGTACAATTCTAAAGATATTAATCTCTGCTTTATTGTCTATTATAATTGGATTTCCAATAGAATGAAATACAATGTCAGGTTTATGCAAATTATTCATAGTACTGCAATAATCATCTATGGCATCTAATAAACTAAAGTCTTTTAATGATGGAGGTACCAAATTATGAGAAATAGCACGCACCTGCTCACAAGACTTATCAATCATAGCTACAGCCTCATTAATAACTTCGTTGTTTTTTTCTAATAATGATGTGAGTTTATATTTTATACTAGACAAATCGACATTAACACCATCATGCAATTCTTTAGCTATTCGTAGACGTTCTTTTTCTTCTCCTTCCATAAGTAATTCTAGAGTTTTTACTTGCTGCTCACGTTTAAGACTAACAATTTCATGGTCTTTGCGTTTTTGGTGTTGCTTAAACAAAAACCACGTTAGAATAGACGTTAGAAGCAAAAACACTATTAATCCAGTCATAAGCTTGGTTTGCGATTGTTTTTTTTGAAGTTGTTGCTCTTGTTTTTCTATAGACAGCTGTTTCTGAACAAGCTGTTTGTCCTTTTCAGCTGTTTCATATTTAGTTTGAAGCTCTTTAATATTCTTTTCATTATCTATATTAAACAAAGTGTCTTTTGCCCTTTCATATTCTAATCTAAATCTATAAGCTTCTTTGTAGTTTAATTCTTTAGAATACAATTCTGATAGTGACCTAGATATATTTCTCAATTCAATCTGAATTTGGTTTTCTTTAGATAAATCGTAGCCTTTTTTTAAATAATACTTTGCTTTATCAAAATTGTTTAACTCATAATATAGATTTCCTATATTTCGATAAACACTCAAAATCTCTTTGTAAAACCCTGACTCTAAAAATGTTTTTTCAGCTTTCAGCAAATAATCTAAAGCTTTATTTTTATCAAATTTCGCATGTATTTTCCCCAAAGATTGAAAGGCCTTCCCCATTAAATTTTTGTGACCAATCTTTTGCGCCAACATCAAGGAACTATTGGCATACTTTATCGCATTTTCGTAGTCGCTTTTCTTCAAGTACATATCTGAGATATTACTATCGGTATTAGCTATATCCTTTTCAATGTTTTTTTCAACAAAAATGTGTCTTGCTTTTATCAAATTTATGATTGCTTCATCATAATTATCCATCTCTCCATAAATAACTGCAATGCTATTTAATGTTGACGCTATGGCAAAAGAGTCTTTTCGATTTTCAAAAATGCTCAAAATCTCCAAATAGGTACTTAAGCCTTTTTTATACTTTCCTTGATTTTTATAAATAACGCCAACTTGAAATAAAGCATAAGGTTTCATTAATGAATCACCCTCAAAATACTCTATATTTTTCTGTAAATGAGTTAAAGCCTTGTCATAGTTTCCTTCAAACCTTTCTAACATACCGTAAGCAAAATGACTTTTCGCTTCTAAATCTTTATGTCCAGAAATTTTAGCATAGTACATAGAACTATCCGTATAAACTCTAAACATCTTTAAATCTGCTAATTTTTGAGCACTATAAGCAGCTGCATCATAAAACACGCTTGCTTTCAAACTATCAGATTTTTGGTTCTTTATTTTATTGGTTATGCTGTCCTTAAATTGAATATGTTGAGAAAAGCCAGTATGAACACTACATAGTAGCATCAACTGAAAAAGCCAAAAACCTATTAATTTAAACCGATTTACACGCATATATTAATATTAAAGTTTCATTTTAATATTTCACTATTTTTTTTGACATCCCTCCTAAGTTAGTTTTTATTTGAATTAAATATATACCATTTGGTAAATTTTTTAAATCTACAAATTCATTTTCAGGCACTTGATCCAATATAATTCTCCCTGTTAAATCTATAATCTTCAATCCTATGATGTCTTGATTATTTGTATCAAAATATAAAATATCCTTTACCGGATTGGGATACAATTTAATTGAATTTATATTAAACTCATTAACAGTTAAAGTAGTTGATATTTCCGAGGCAGCATGCAAACTCCAAACTCCATTTTCATTTAAAACTCGCATGTATATAATATGATCACCAGTTTCTAAATTGGTAGGAATATCTAGACTCAAATCTTCATCTACTAAGCCGCCATTGGTGACATCTATATTAGTTGCATTTCCAACTCCTGGATCGATATCGATAAAATATTCTGCAGCAATTATATTTGCAGTATTTATATTTTCTGCACTAATCTGCAAGATATTTTTATCGTATAGACTCCAAACACCATCAGTATTTAAAACCCTAACATACAATTTATGCACACCACCTGAAAGACCAGCTGTTGGTATAGAAATATCTTGATCTATCGCAATACCTGTAACATTTAAAGCTGTTCCATTTCCTAAACCAGGATCTGTATCAAAAAAATATTCGGCTGAAGCAATACTTGCTGTATTACCATTATCAGAACTCACATGAACCACATTTTTATCATACAAACTCCACGTTCCATCTGTATTTAAAACCCTAACACACAATTTGTGTACACCATCTGAAAGTCCTGTTGTTGAAATACTTATATTTTCATCTATTGCAGTTCCTGAAACACTTAAAGAGGTTCCATTTCCTAAACCAGGATCTACATCAAAATAGTATTCTGCAGAAGCAATTGTTGCTGTACTGGCATTATTAGAGCTTACATATACAACTTTGTCATCATACAAACTCCACGTTCCATCTGCATTTAAAATTCTAATATATAATTTATGTATACCATCAGAAAGTCCGTCTGTTGGTATAGACATATCTTGATTTATTTCGGTACCTGCAACACTTAAAGCTGTTCCATTACCAAAACCAGGATCTGTATCAAAAAAATACTCAGCGCTAGAAATTTGGGCCAATCCGAAAAAACTTAAGTGCATACAATACAGTATAAAAAATAAACGTCTCATACAATTTAGTTTAATCGGTTATATTGGCATTAGCCTTAATATTAATATTTAAAGGCGTTCCTGCCGTAATCGTCGTATTATATATTGTGAATTCGGTTATATAGGGCAACTCGGTTGGATAGCCTCTGATGCTAAATGGATATGTACCATTTTCTACACCCAAATCATTACCATCGTTTCCAGCACTTTTAGCTGGTGAACCTGATTGTATGGTATAATCGAAATTCGTATTATTGAGATAACCAGTAATATCAAAAGATGTGAATTGAGGGTCTTGATTATCAATATTATTACTACCTGCTAAAGCATCCAAAGTTGTATTAACACTATAAGTCAAACAATTATTATAGACTACAGAATCTCCGGTATTAAAGTTTGCAACATTAGTACCTCTAAACAAGAAAATACAATTATTGATTTGTGTGCCAGATGAGTTTCTAAATAACCTCACTACATTACTTCCATTACCAATTTGAGGTGATAAAATAATATTGTTATTAAAAACTATAGATCCATTAAACCTGTAGAATAATTGGTAATCAAAATATGTGCTTTCACGATGAAAGGTATTATGAGTAATCACCCAGTTTTGCGAGTTGTATGTATCTATTGCTGAACCAGTATTGGTATAAAAGAAATTCCCCGTAACTATTAGATTATTAGCCAAACTTGTATTGCTATTACCTCGTATTTCAGAAATCCTATTGTCTTTGAGTACAACGTCATGATTTGTAACACCTCCAAAAGTTAAAAAAACACGGTTAATTAATAATCCTGATAATTTGGAACCTGATGCATTACCACTAAAGTTAACGTCATTTACATAAGCATATGCACCAGCATTTAATCCTGGCCTATGTCCCAGACCATAAATAGTAAGCTGTTTATTCATACTAATGTTTCCATAACTATTAGGTGATGGTTGCAAATAAATAATATCACCTGCTGTGGCATTATCAACTGCAGCTTGTGCAGAGGTAAAGGCTGCTCCCGAGCCTTCATTATTATCTACTACATGAACGGTTTGTGCTTGTACAAAAGACAAGAGAGTTGTTAAAAACGCAAATACAAAACAAAGTACTGCATGGTTTGGATTTAAAGTAATTTTTCTGAAAATCATGATTAAAAGTTTTAACTGATTAATAACCCTTGCAAATTAAAACTCCTAAACATTAAAATAGTAAGGGCATTCCTCGATTTATTGAAAATCAGTGAATACCCTTAGTATATTAATTATAACAAAAGCCCTTTCTATACTCAGGGCTCAATGAAACTAGAATGCATTAACAATGGCATAAAAATCTTCAGCATTTAAAGATGCTCCTCCTATAAGTCCTCCATCGACATCAGGTTTAGAAAAAATCTCTTTAGCATTTCCAGGTTTCACACTACCGCCATATAAAATAGTCATGTCATCAGCAACTGTTGCCCCATATTTGGCTTCTAAAGTTTTTCTAATAAATGCATGCATATCTTGGGCTTGCTCTGGACTAGCAGTTTCTCCAGTTCCTATAGCCCAAACCGGTTCATAGGCTAAAACAATATGCTCAAATGCAGAAGCGTCAAGGTGGAAAAGCGCATTTTTGATCTGGCTTTCTACAACCGTTTCTTCATTTCCAGCTTTCCGATCTGATAATTCTTCGCCAAAACAGAAAATTACTCGCATATTATGAGCAAGTGCTGCATCTACTTTTTTTGCTAAGGAATCGTCCGTTTCATTGTAATAAGCGCGACGTTCACTATGTCCTAAAATGACCGATTTAACTCCTATACTCTTTAACATCCCTGGACTAACCTCACCTGTATAAGCTCCATTTTCAGCAAAGTGCATATTTTGCGCCACTACCTCAATATCATCTTGTCTTGTAGATTGAAACGCATGCCACAGATTTGTAAACGATGGCGCAATCATAACCTCCGCATTAGACGTCTTTGTTTGTTGTTTTAATTCTGAAATTAAAGTTTCAGTTTGAATTAACCCATTATTCATTTTCCAGTTTCCTGCTACAATTTGTTTTCTCATGTCTTTACCTATAAATTAGGTGCTATTATGTTATACTTTATTTTAATGTATTTCTAATTGAAGGGTCTTCTGCCTTTATAGCTTCAAACAATTCTATTTTTCCATTGGAGTCGACTACCATATATCTAGGAATCCAATCAATATCTACAAAATCGCCTAAAAGTCCTTTAGTGCCATTAGGCATAAAAAAATGCTCACCTTCTATCTTGTATTTTTTTATGGCCCGCTTCCATGTATCTACATTACGATCTGCAGACAAAAACAGATATACCACATTTGGTTTTTCTGCTTGCAAGACTCTTAATTCTGGTAATCCAACAATACAATCTCGACACCAACTTGCCCAAACATCAATTACAATTTGTTGGCTTTCGTATTTAGAAAGTATATCCTTAAGTGTTACTGAACTCTCATCTAACCCTATATACTCCTCATTTAAAACTTCATCAGATAATTGTGTCTGAACAGTTTTAGAACAACCAGCACATAAGAATATGCAAAGAAAACAAGTAAGAATGGATTTCATGTCTTTATTCTAATTTTACTTTTGGGTCTAACCACCCGTAAATAACATCTACAAATATATTAATGATAATAAACAAAACTGCAATAACCAATACAGAACCCATAATGACAGGTAAATCTAAGGTATTCAATGCATTTACAATTTCTTTTCCAAGACCATTCCAACCAAAAATATACTCTACAAATACGGCTCCTGCTAACATTGAAGCGAACCATCCTGAAATTGCTGTAACAACTGGATTCAATGCATTCTTAACAGCATGCCTTTTTATAATCTGAAATTCACTCAAGCCTTTAGCCCTTGCTGTACGAATATAATCTTGATTAAACACCTCAAGTAATGAATTTCGCATCAACTGAATTACTACTGCCAAGGGTCTAATTCCTAATACAATTGCAGGTAAGATTAAATTTTTCCATTGGATATGGGTTCGTTCTCCAAAATCATCCAATTCATATAAACTCCCTGTCATCTCTAAGTTAGTATATTCATGAAGCACAAAGCCAAAAAACCACGCGAACAAAATGGCGCTAAAAAAAGAAGGCACACTCATTCCTAAGGTACTAAATATCTGAATAGTTTTATCTATCCATTGATCTTTATAAAGTGCCGAAATGATTCCGAAGATAATCCCAAGAATAATAGCTATTATTATTGCAGAAACAGCTAACACAAATGTATTAGGTAAGGTTTCACCAATAACTTGAGACACTTTTTTTCCTTGTTTTGTAAATGACTCTCTTAAATAAGGAAGCTTTAAAGCTGTTGTAATATTTCCAAGAGTAAACAATGTACTTGCGCTGTACTTCCCTTCTCTTAAAAACGTATAGTCTTCAGCATTGGTCGAATGAAAAGATATTGGTGATAAATCATTTAAATAATACAAATACTGAGTCGAGATAGGCTTATCAAACCCATATTTTGCTTTAACCGCAGCAATTTGCTCACTATCCTCATTTTGGCCAAGCATCATTTGAGCTGGATCACCTGGAAGAATGTTAAATAAGATAAAAATAACGGTCACTACACCAAAAAGAGTGAGTAAAGCGTAAAAGGCTTTATTTAAAATGTAGTGTATCAGTTGTTATATTTTAAACGTTAAAACTCTAATTCATCCAAATCATTATAATGTGCTTTTTGAATAACAGTTCCATTTTCAAGAACTACAACACCTGGGTTGGCTCTTACAATCGTTTTCAGTACTTTCTCATCACATAAATAAAAATCAAAATCTAAACCGTATGTGCTTTTAATCTCTTGTTTTTTAGCTTCACCAGAAGCCGTCAAGCCAATCACAGTATAACCCTTACTTTTAGCTTGTTGAGCTAATACTTTTAGCTTTTGCATGCCTTCTACTTCGGCTTTTTCTAAACTATAAGTCACAATCATGACTAATTTATCTTCTTCTAAAAACTGCTCTGTTAAATCTTCATCGGCAGATTCAATTGAGAAATCTTGAATTTTAGGCACATCAGCTTCAACAATCACTTTAGTATCTACACCAACAATTTCATCGTATTTTGCTGGTCCGCGACCTCTATCTGTGATTGTTTTTTCCTCTCCGTTCAATTTGTAGGTCCAAATATAATCGGTCACAGCCTTTTGCGCATCAGGCGGCAATTGCATATTCTCTTGAAGGTTGTCTCCAATTTTATACGCTCTAAAATCGAAAGCTGGCAAATGCATTAATACGTGGTATCCAAACCATAAACACACAATAAAACTCAGTAACGCTGTAAAAGTTAAACCAAATCTAGACAACATAGGTTTGATATGGCGTTGTCCAATAAATAATATAACGATCATCACCAACAATATGACATCTTTCCAAAATGATTGCCATGGAGATAATTTGAGGAAATCACCAAAACAGCCGCAATCTTTCACTTTATCAAAATAGGCCGCATAGAAGGTTAAAAATGTAAAGAACACTATCATTGCCAACAAACTCCAAACTGTAAATTTTGGTTTATAACCAATCAATAAAAAGACGCCTAATACAACTTCAAAAACAACAACAAAAACTGCAATTCCTAAAGCATAAGGAATTAATGACGGAATATCTAATACATCATAACTAAAATATTCTTGAAGTTTATATGAAAACCCTAAAGGGTCATTTAATTTAATAAATCCTGAAAAAATAAATAATCCTCCAACTAGGATTCTACAAATATTAACTAGTGCTTTCATGTGCTCTGATTTTAGTCTTCGCTTAAATGTATAAGGGCGAAAACAGAGTAATTTATCATATCTTGATAATTAGCATCAATACCTTCGCTAACTATAGTTTTGCCTGCATTATCTTCAATTTGTTTGACGCGCAATAGTTTTTGCAAAATGAGATCAGTCAAGCTACTTACACGCATGTCCCTCCAAGCTTCACCATAATCATGATTTTTATCCATCATCAATTGCTTTGTAATTGCAATCTTCTCATCATAAAGTTCTATAGCTTCTTCTAAAGATAAATCTGGTTGTTCTACAACTCCTTTGTCTAGTTGAACCAAGGCCATTGTACAATAATTTATAATCCCAACAAACTCACTCACTTCACCTTCATCTACTTTGCGTTCGGTATTTTGCTGTAACCCTCTAATGCGTTGCGCTTTAATAAATATTTGATCGGTTAACGATGGTAATCTAAGAATTCGCCATGCACTTCCATAGTCTTTCATTTTATTGATAAAAAGACTTCTGCATTGAGAAATCACATCATCATATTGTTTTGAAGTATCTTGCATTTAAAACATTTAATTTTCCGTAAATTTCGCATAAATTAATCAGATTAAAAAACTTTAACCACACTATATAGTTTTGAGTAAAAGCATCAATTGCAACGGACAATTAATAGACCTCACACAACCCAAAGTCATGGGGATTTTGAATGTGACTCCAGATTCATTTTATGATGGTGGTCATTATAAAAACAGTGCAACTATATTAAGTCAGGTAAGCTCTATGATTGAACAAGGAGCAACCTTTATTGATATTGGAGGTTATAGTTCGCGGCCCAATGCTGATGATGTTTCTGTAGACCAAGAATTACATAGAGTTGTTCCAATTATTGAATTAATTCTGAAAGCGTTTCCTAATACACTTATTTCTATTGATACTTTTAGAAGCAAAGTAGCCAAAGAAGGCATACAAGCAGGAGCAGCTATAATTAATGATATTTCAGCTGGACACTTAGATATTAATATGCTTCCAACTGTGGTAGAATTGAAAACTCCTTATATCATGATGCACATGAGAGGAACTCCAAAAACAATGCAGCAACTTACAAATTATGATGATCTAGTAAAAGATATATTGTTTTATTTTTCAGAACGTATAGCAAAAGCAAGAGCCTTAGGTATAATTGACTTGATAGTCGATCCTGGGTTTGGGTTTGCCAAAACCTTGGAACAGAATTATGAATTACTAAATACCTTAGAACGCTTTAATATTACAGATTTACCTATTTTAGCTGGTATCTCAAGAAAATCGATGATTTATAAGACACTCAACTCATCTCCTGACGACTCACTTAATGGCACAACAATTTTAAATACAATTGCACTTCAAAAAGGTGCTAATATTTTAAGAGTACACGATGTTAAAGAAGCCATGGAGTGCATCAAACTTACACAACAACTGAAATCTTATTAAGATATGAAAAAGTGCTTATTATACTTACTTATTATAATTATGATTTATTCTTGTGGTGAAAAACGAATTCTTCAACTACCTGAAATTAATAAAGCTTCAATAACCGAAATACACGATGTATCTCATGCTTACCTATTTTATGATGACACTAAAACAGATAGTATAGATCTCAATCGTAAAAATCTTATAAGCACAACTAATTGGCTAATAAATGTTGACAAACGATTAACTTTAAAACAAGCGATACCAAAGATTAAATTTCTACAAGACAAAAAACGTAATGCCAAAATGCATAAAAATAAAGCTGCAAAAAACTTCTACACGTGTAATGATATAAGTATTGAAAGTTTAGGGTTTTTAGAGTTTACTAATGTCAATTATAAAAGTGGTAGAGCAGTAAATCACTACTCAAAGTCATTACAGAATATCAATAAAAATCAAATTGATGTGGTTGTAAAAGCACTAGATAGTATTAGAGTGACATATATTGACAATAACAGTCAACAGAATGGTTTTTCAAAAGACACTAATCTCATTCAAAAAATATTAGATTTTCAAACATTTAAATCAAACATCATAGCGATAGCTAATGACACTACCCCTGTTAATTTTAGTTTTAATAAGCACCTGTCATTTCAAGATTATATTACATTAAAATTTCTAATTTCTGAATTAAAATCACAGAGTATTCCAGTTGATAATAATGAATTTATTTATTAATCTTAAATTGTTAAATTTACACAAACGCAACCACCTTGGATAAATTCAAATTTTGGGATTTTGGAATTATAGATTTTATCGACGTCTTTCTCGTTGCTATTCTTTTGTACTATGTTTATAAACTGGTAAAAGGCACAGTAGCTGTTAATATATTTATTGGAATTATTATCATATATCTGGTTTGGAGAGTTACAGATTTCCTGAACATGTATATGTTACACCGCATTTTTGATGGTTTTATAAAAGTTGGAATTATTGCACTTATTGTTGTATTTCAACCTGAGATTCGGAAATTTCTGCTCATGGTAGGTTCTACTAATTTAAGTGGGCGTGGTAAGTTTTTTAAGAAAATGAAATTTCTAAAAACCGAAGTCGAAACTGAAACAGATATCCATGCTATTGTTGCTGCTTGTGAGAAAATGGGAAAGACTAGAACAGGAGCATTAATTGTTTTAGAGCGCAATAATAATTTAGATTTTCTTACCAATACGGGTGATGAAATGAACATTAAAGTTACACAACCCATAATAGAGTCTATATTCTTTAAAAACAGCCCTTTACATGATGGCGCTGTCATAATAGAAAACAATATTGTTAAAGCAACTCGTGTTATACTTCCTGTAAATAATGAAAAAAATATCCCTCAACGATTTGGATTACGTCATAGAGCCGCAGTTGGGATTACTGAAAAAACAGACGCTATTGCTTTAGCTGTTAGTGAAGAAACAGGGCAAATTTCTTATTTAAAAAATGGAGAATTTGTTATGTTCGCAGATGTAGCTGAACTCACCACATTACTATACAAAGACTTGACCTAAATGAAGTGTAGAAATTGTGACATACTTTTAGCAGACGAAAAGAATTTCTGTCCAAATTGTGGAGAACGAATTAGTGCCAAACGTCTCACTGTAAAAGCCATAATTGCTACGTTTTTTTCTAATATATTAAGCTTTGATAATAAATTTGCAAAAACCTTTAAAAGCTTAACATTTGAACCTGATAAAGTCATTATAAGTTATATTGATGGTTTTAGAAAAAACTATGTAAATGTGATTAGTTATCTCGGATTAGCAATAACCATTATAGGTCTTCAATTTTTTGTGTTACGACGGTTTTTCCCAGAATTATTAACCGCAAGTGATTTTATATCAACCGATAATATTAAGGTTAATAATAAAGCTTTCAATTTTGATTCCTTTTTAGATGGTTATTACGAATATCAAGGTTTACTCTCTGTATTGTTTATCCCTTTATATGCATTAGCATCTAGAGCCTTATTTTTTGATTCAAAAAAATATAATCTTGCAGAGCATTTTGTTATAAATATTTATACAAATGCTCACTTTTATATCTTTTGGTTTTTACTAGTGTGTGTAACACTGCCACTAGGTATCAATTATAATTTACTATCGCAATTTGCTATGATCCCTATGGTCATTTATATGGCATATACATTTAAAAGGTTGTATCACATTAAATTTTACGATGCCTTAGCAAGAGTTATTTTATATATTATTATAGTTTTAGTTGTTATGATTGTCATTCTTCTTATAATAGGAATAATATATGGCATTTATTTAGGAACAACTGGACAAGTTCAACCAATGAATATTCAATAATATGAACTGTAAAAACTGCCAAACCGAACTACAAATAAACAGTGACTTCTGTTACAGTTGTGGAGGTAAAGTCATTAGAAACCGACTAACCTTTAAAAATTTATTTGAACATATTAGTGAGACCTTTTTTAATTATGACAACAAACTACTTCGCACTATTATTGATTTATTCAAAAAACCTGAAGAAGTTATTGGAGGCTATATAAATGGGATTAGAAAACGTTATGTGAATCCTATAAGCTTTTTTGGATTAACATTAACAATTGTAAGTTTAGAATGGTTCATTCTCCAAAAGTTTTTTCCACATTTAATGAATATGGCATCTATTTCTCCAAATGGAGACGAAACCTTTGCTAGTGGTCTTTTTGAAGTTATACAGAAATATGGCTCCATATTGATGATGTTATATGTCCCGCTTTATGCCATAATATCTAGAGTCGTTTTCTTTGATAAAAAAACATTCAATTACACAGAGCATGTTGTCGCTTACATTTATATTCTATCTGTAATCTCTTTACTTGGTGCGGTTTTAAATATTTTATGTGTATTGTTTGGTTATGACCTGGGTGTTATTTCATATGTAAATTTACTTGTTCAGGTTTTATATATTTCTTACTGCTTTAAACGATTATATCAAATATCGACAGGAGAAATTATAGGTAGAACATTTATTTCCTTTTTTGTTTATATGATACTTTATGTAATAGTAGTAGCGCTAATTTTTATAATTATTTACTTTGTTGATGGCAAAGAAACTATAATAGAAATTATTAAAAGTTTTATGCCTAAAAAATCTTAAACCGCCTCAACCTTTAAAAACTGAACTTCATACAAGTTTCTGTAATACCCATTTTCAACTTTAAGTAACTCGTCATGGGTTCCTTTTTCTACAATTTGGCCTGCGTCCATCACAACAATTTGGTCAGCTTGCTGTACAGTTGCTAAACGATGTGCTATCACTATTGAAGTACGACCCTCTGTAATTTTATCTGTAGCATCTTGAATTAATTGTTCAGAATATGAATCTACAGATGACGTTGCTTCATCTAATATTAGTATACTAGGATTAGTCACATACGCTCTTAAGAATGAAATAAGTTGTCGTTGCCCTGAGGACAACATTGCACCTCGTTCCTTCACATTGTAATGATAACCATTAGGCAGACTAGAAATAAAATCGTGGATTCCTATATTCTTTGCTGCTTGAATGACTTGTGCTTCAGAAATTGTGGGGTTTTTTAATGTGATATTATTTAGAATAGTATCTGCAAATAAAAACACATCCTGAAGTACAACTGCAATTTGAGACCTAAGTGATTTAAGCGTTAAACTTTTAATATCTGTTCCATCTATACAAATCGACCCATCGTTAATATCATAGAAACGATTCAGAAGATTTATGATAGTTGATTTACCAGCTCCAGTTGCTCCAACAATCGCAATAGTTTGTCCTGCTTTTACATCTAAGGAAATTCCTTTTAATACTTCTTCATCGTCAACATAAGAGAAGTGCACATTTTTGAAGGATATATCTCCTTTAAATTCATTTGTAATTTGAGATCCTAAATCATCTATCTGGGAGGTCGTATCTAATACCTTAAAAACACGATCTGCAGCAACCATACCCATTTGAAGGGTATTAAACTTATTAGCAATCTGATTAAGAGGTCTAAACAACATTGGTACAAACATGATATAAGCTGTTAAATCACCAATAGAAACTATTTGATCAAAGACCACCATAAATCCACCTACCCAAACAATCGCTCCTAAAGTAATCGACGATAGTAAATCGGCAATAGGAAAAAACACCGAGTTATACCAAACTGTTTTTAACCAGCCTTTTTTATGTCGCTCATTAATCTCTTTAAACTTTTTAAACTCCGTTTCCTCTCGTGTGAATAATTGCAAAATTTTCATTCCAGTAACTCGTTCTTGTACAAAAGAATTTAGATTAGACACTTCTGTTCTAACTTCTTCAAAAGCACGTTTCATATATTTCTGAAATATCTTGGTTGCAAACAAAACAATAGGCATAGTTACGAAAGCTATAAGACTTAACTTCCAATTGAGGTAAAACATGGCAGCTGCTACAACAATCATCTTCAATAAATCACTGAAAATCATAAATAAGCCTTGCCCAAAAATATCTGCGATACGCTCCATATCTGTCACAGTTCTGGTTATAAGAACACCAACTGAAGAATTATCATAATATTTCATTTTAAAATTCAACACATGATCGTATAGTTTAACTCGAATATCTTTAACCACCGATTGTCCTAACCAACTTGCATAATAAATGAATAATAATTGACTCATCACTTCAAGTATCAAAAGGCCTAACATAACTAAAATCCAAAACAGAAACCCGTTATATTCTTTTACTACCACATAATTATCAATAGCTCTTTGCAATACTAAAGGTCGTGCAGCACCAAAAACTGCAAGCCCAATTACACATAATAAAGACCCAAAAAACACAAGCTTATACGGTTTAATGTATTGTAATAACCGCTTAAACAATGCAAGGTCAAAAGCTTTGGTTTTTTTGTTTTCCATTTAATTATTTAGTGATTTTATAGTAACTGGATACTCTACATTAATGAGATATAAACCATGGGCAGGCACAGAAAATCCAGCTTCACTTCTATTTTTTGACTTGATAACAGCGCGCAAATCTTCTAATGACATCTTTCCCAAACCAATGTTAATCAATGTTCCTACTATAGCCCTAACCATATTTCTTAAAAAACGATCTGCTTTAATAGTAAAAACCAACTCATCCTTATTCAACTCCCATTTTGCCAACATCAAGTTACAATTATACGTTTTTACATCTGTATTTGTCTTAGAAAAGCATTGAAAATCATTATACTGCAATAGAACCTCACAAGCATTAGACATCAAATCTAAATTTAACGGTTTTTGCAACGCATAGGCTTGATCTGTATTAAATACATTTTTTTGGGTCGAAATTCTATACTTATAAGTTCTACTTAAAGCATCAAATCGCGCATGTGCTCCATCATTAACTCTAAAAATAGTATGAATAGCAATATCGCTTGGAAGAAAAGAATTTAATTTAAAAACCAAATTCTCAGGCAATTCTTCTTCTACATCGAAATGTGCAAATAATTGTTCTGCATGAACACCAGCATCAGTCCTACCTGCGCTAACGACAGCAATGTCTTTCTTTAATAGTGTAGATAAAGCTTTCTCTAAAACCTCTTGAACCGTAATCGCATCAGGCTGATTTTGCCATCCATGATAGGCTTTTCCATTATAAGATAATTCGATAAAAAAACGCAATAGAAGTGGTATTTTTGTAAGACACAAAGATAATCGTTTTTAGCGCTTAATACATGCTCTTAACATAATTAAAGGTTTTCTTCGGAAAATAGCAAACACAAATACATATCTATTTCATGACCAAAATTCTATTACTTTCTGACACTCATGGCTATATCGATGAAGATATTTTAAAATACGTCAAACAAGCAGATGAAGTATGGCATGCAGGAGATATTGGCGACTTAGAAGTCACTGATAAAATTAAAGCATTAAAACCATTACGGGCTGTTTATGGTAATATTGATGATGCAAAAGCGCGTCTTGAATTTCCAGAACATAATAGGTTTATGTGTGAAGAGGTTGATGTATTCATGACTCATATTGGTGGTTATCCTCCTAAGTACAATATGAGAACTCGTGAATTAATCAAAGAGCATCCGCCTCGTATGTTTATTTGTGGTCATTCGCATATCCTGAAAGTAATGCCAGATAAGCGCTATAATTTGATTCATATGAATCCAGGTGCGGTAGGAAAACATGGATTTCATAAAATAAGAACCATGCTCCGTTTTACTATTAACGGAAAAAACATAGACCACTTAGAAGTTATAGAATTTCCGAAACGATACTAACTTATAATAAAAAACCCAAGGTCTTCACCTTGGGTTTACGCACTAAAATAATTAAGATAATAGGGTTTATCGTAATCGATCGACAGATTTTACAAGATCTTCATCCTTTTTTATGGCTTTATTGGCTAAAACCAATAATACGATAGATAAAATAGGTATGAATATCCCAACACCTTTCTCAGAGATTTGACTCTCTCCAGGTGGCGTTAGCAATTGATATACAAAAAATCCTAATAAAATAAAGTTTAATATGATATTAAGTCGTCCCAAAACAAATTGAAACTTCCTGTTTTTAAAACTAAAAATAGAAATTAATGATAATAAAGCTGATCCTAAAAACAATCCCAAATATAAATACTCATCTTTAGCATACACAGCAACATCTTCACTATTAGTCCATAAATGCAAGACAAATATCAACCCTGCAGAAACTGCAGCAGATAATAAAAGGTATATTGTTTGTATACGTTGTATCATTTTCGAATTATCAATAATGAGCGACAAAATTAATAGTTTCTTTTTAAAAGATGTATTAAATTTTAAAAATAAAATTGTATTATTGCATTAACAATCTGTTACACTCAGAGTAGCAGTTGTTTAAATCTTCAGATTTTTTTCATTTTTTTCCCAGTATTATCATTTTCAGAAAAGAGAAAAGCTAGAAACAAATCCATTTCAAAGAATAAACTTAATTAGTATACATATTCATGTTCGAAATTTCCGAATTAAAAGCAAAAAAGCTTCCTGAACTTCAGGAGATCGCTCAAAAATTAAAGGTCCCTAAATACCGTTCGTTAAAAAAATTAGACCTTGTCTACCAAATATTAGACTTTCAAGCAGCTAATCCAGATGCTGTAAAAAAAGACACTTCTTCTTCGGCTACAAAAGCTGAAGAGAAAAAGCCGGCTCAACCAAAAAAAGCAAGAGCACGTGTAGAAAGAAAAAAAGATGACAATCCATCACAACAAAGAATGGAATTGGGAGACAAGAAAGAAGATAAACCTTCAAACAACCCTCCTAAAGAGAAAAAAGACAATAGAAATAATCAACGTCACAATAGTCAGAACAACGATAATCGTTCAAAAAATTCTAATGATAATAAGCAAAATAATCGTCAGAAGAATGATAATAAGAACCATCAACGTTCAAAAGACAATAACCAACATAAAAATAATGGTAACAAAGATAATCGTAACCGTTATAGAGAACCAGATTTCGAATTTGACGCTATTATTGAAAGTGAAGGGGTTCTAGATATTATGCAAGATGGGTATGGGTTTTTACGTTCGTCTGATTACAATTATCTATCATCACCTGATGACATCTATGTGTCGCAATCACAAATACGCTTATTTGGTTTAAAAACCGGAGATACTGTATTAGGTCATGTTCGTCCGCCTAAGGAAGGAGAAAAGTATTTCCCATTAATCAAAGTTAGCAGAATTAATGGTCAAAAACCTGAAGTGGTTAGAGATCGTGTATCTTTTGAACACTTAACACCATTATTCCCTCAGGAAAAATTCAATATCGCAGAAAAACAAAGTACCATTTCAACACGTATCATGGATTTGTTTTCACCTATTGGAAAAGGGCAACGTGGTATGATTGTATCACAACCCAAGACTGGTAAGACGATGTTATTAAAGGATGTTGCAAATGCTATTGCAGCTAATCATCCTGAAGTTTATCAAATGATATTGCTCATCGATGAACGTCCAGAAGAGGTTACTGATATGCAGCGAAATGTACGTGGTGAAGTTATTGCTTCTACATTTGACAAGGAAGCTCACGAGCACGTTAAAATTGCGAATATCGTTCTAGAAAAAGCAAAACGTTTAGTAGAATGTGGACATGATGTAGTTATCTTATTAGATTCGATTACGCGTCTAGCTAGAGCATATAATACGGTTCAACCAGCTTCTGGAAAGATTTTAAGTGGTGGTGTAGATGCCAATGCACTTCATAAACCAAAACGTTTCTTTGGAGCTGCACGTAATATAGAAAATGGAGGTTCGCTAACTATAATTGCCACAGCACTTACAGAAACAGGTTCTAAAATGGATGAAGTTATCTTTGAAGAATTTAAAGGTACTGGTAATATGGAATTACAGTTAGATCGTAAGATATCTAACCGTCGTATTTTCCCTGCTATCGACTTAACATCATCAAGCACTCGTCGTGACGACATCTTATTAGACGAATCTACGATACAAAGAATGTGGGTAATGAGAAAGTACCTTGCCGATATGAATCCTGTAGAAGCTATGGAGTTTATTAATGAGCGATTCAAACAAACAAGAAACAATGAAGAATTTTTAGTCTCTATGAATGGCTAAATAATATTTCTAGATGAATTTAAAGTAAAAGCGAACATTAATTAATGTTCGCTTTTTTATGTATAACACCAGACAGAGGAAATAGTTCTCATAAAAAAAGCTCTTCGTTAGAAAGAGCTTTTAAAATTTTAATTATAAGTTCTAGTTAGCTTAGGGAAGCTACATGCTTAGTTAAACTAGACTTTAAATTAGCTGCTTTATTATTATGAATAATATTGTTCTTTGCTAATTTATCAATCATAGAGATAACAGAAGGCAAGTATTCGTTTGCATCTTTAGCTTTTTCCATGTCTCGTAATCTTTTTATAGCACCACGAGTAGTTTTGTGCTGATATCTATTACGTAAACGTTTAGCTTCGTTACTTCTGATTCTTTTTAATGCTGACTTATGATTTGCCATTGTATTTTTTTTCTTATTAAAAATTGTAGCCCGTAGGGGAATCGAACCCCTCTTACCAGGATGAAAACCTGGCGTCCTAGCCGATAGACGAACGGGCCATTTGAGTTATTTCAATTACAGTTTAATAATTTAAGCTGCTTTTCAAATGAACACACAATTACTCATTGCGGATGCAAAAATACAACTATTTTTAAATGTTGCAACACCTAAATAAACTTTTTTTAAAAAAAATTAATAAGCTTTAGCAAATAACACTCTATTTGTTGATCTATTACCCGTGTACACGCACTTTCCTTCTTCTTTTACAACATTCATAGGAATACATCTAATAGTCGCTTTTGTTAACTCTTTTATCTTTTGTTCAGTTTCAGCAGTACCATCCCAATGAGCAGATACAAAACCTGTTTTATTTTCTATAACCTCTTTAAATGTTTCGAAATCATCAACCTCAGTAATGTGAGCATCTCTAAAGCTAAGGGCTTTATTAAATAATTCGTCTTGAATTACTTTTAGCAGTGACGCAATGGTAGAGACTAAATCTGCCATAGGCACAATCTCTTTTGTCAAGGTATCTCTTCTTGCCAATTCAACAGTTTTGTTTTCTAAATCTTTTGGTCCTATAGCAATTCTCAATGGCACACCTTGCAGCTCATGTTGAGCAAACTTAGCACCAGGTCTATGAGTAGTTCTAGAGTCAAACTTACACGAAATGCCTAAAGATTTCAATTCTTTTATTATTGTATTTGCCTTTTCGGTTATTAATTCTAATTGCTCATCATTTCTATAAATTGGAACAATAACGACTTGCGAAGGCGCTAAATTTGGTGGCAAAACCAAACCTTTATCATCACTATGAGTCATTATCAAGGCTCCCATCAACCTCGTTGACACTCCCCAAGATGTGGCCCAAACATGATCTAACTTCCCTTCATTATTAGTGAATTTAACATCAAATGCTTTTGCAAAATTTTGCCCTAAAAAATGAGATGTTCCAGCTTGCAGTGCTTTTCCATCTTGCATTAAGGCTTCTATACAATACGTTTCTACAGCTCCAGCGAAACGTTCACTTTCGGTCTTAATACCTTTAATTACTGGAATAGCCATAAAATTTTCTGCAAATTCGGCATAAACGTCATTCATTTGTTCTGCTTCAATAATAGCTTCAGCTTTAGTTGCATGTGCCGTATGTCCTTCCTGCCATAAAAATTCAGCCGTACGCAAAAATAAGCGCGTTCTCATCTCCCAACGTACAACATTTGCCCATTGATTAATTAAAATAGGTAAATCTCTATAACTTTCAATCCATCCTTTATATGTATTCCAAATAATAGCTTCACTTGTTGGCCTAACTACAAGTTCTTCTTCTAATTTTGCCTTAGGGTCTACTCTCAATTTACCTTCATTATCAGGATCATTTTGCAACCTGTAATGCGTCACAACGGCACACTCTTTTGCAAATCCTTCTGCATTTTTTTCTTCGGCTTCAAACAAACTTTTTGGCACAAAAAGAGGGAAATAAGCATTTTGATGTCCTGTTTCTTTGAACATTCTATCTAATTCAGCTTGCATTTTTTCCCAAATAGCAAAACCATATGGCTTAATAACCATACAACCTCTAACTGCCGAGTTCTCAGCCAAATCGGCCTTTACGACCAGTTCATTATACCATTTTGAATAGTCTTCCGCTCTTGTTGTAAGATTTTTACTCATTTTCAGTGTTTTGGCACAAAAATTGTGATAGTGTTAAATAAAAAAATAGTTCAGCAAAACTAACTATTTTTGTAACGTTCAACAATAAAAATCAAGAGATATGCAATTAAACAATTACATACAAACGAAATTTCCATTTTTTGTTGCACTAAGCTTGACATTCTTGTTTGCTTCTTGTGGATCATACCAATATGTTGGTTATGATAGTGATGGTATTTATAACGACGATGCTATAGTCAATGTAGAAGCGACAAATAATCCAGAGGAAGATCAAAGTATTTATAAAGATTATTTTACAGAGAAATCTTTGCAATACAGCAACATACCGAATGACGACAGTGCTATATTTACAGACATTGATTCATATCAAGGTAATTACGATGACGATGTTGTTGAAGAAGGAACTCAAACTGGCTATGCAGGTTGGGGAGCTGCAAATGAAAATATTACGATTAATGTTTATGATAACAGATGGTTAAACCGTGGTTGGTCTCGATTTGGAGTTGGATGGTATAATGCCTTCTGGGGACCAGGACCACTAGCTTGGAATGGACCTTGGGGTTGGAATGGCGGATTTGGATGGGGTTGGAATACTGGTTGGGGCTTCGGTTGGAACAACTGGGGTTGGAATAACTGGGGTTGGAATGCTGGATTTTGGTGCCCTCCAGGTTATGGGTATGGATATAACAACTTCTACAGAGGTAATCGTGGATACGCCTACAATTCTGGTAGAAGAGGCAACTCTTATATTGCAAGTAATAGATATGCGTCATCAAGACGAAGTAATTTATCTAGTACTAACAGAAGAAGTTCAACATCAATAAGAAATAGAAGTACTTCAAATCGATTTAGATCTGGCAGAAGCGCAACAACAATGCGAAATTCTACAAGAACTAGAACCAGAGCTAATTCTACTCGAACAAGATCGCGTAATACAATGTCTAGTCCTTCTAGAACGAGAAATAATTCAATGCGATCTTCTACTCGAAGCAACAGCAATAGAGGATCATCAGTTCGTTCTAGCGGAAGTTCAAGATCATCTGGATCAATGAGATCTGGAGGAAGGAGTTCAAGATCTTCTGGATCTAGATCGTCAGGAAGAAGCGGACGTCGCGGATAATCAGAATTCAAACTTTAATAAGTCAAAAAAAATAATATGAAAAAATTAACTATGCTATTCGTCATAGCAGTACTCTCTATGCCTAATATTATGGCTCAGGATATCTCTGATGCTTTAAGGTTTTCTCAAGACGAAATACAAGGTTCTGCACGATTTAGAGCATTAAGTGGTGCTTTTGGAGCCCTAGGTGGTGATCTATCTGCTGTTAGTGTAAATCCTGCTGGATCTGCTATTTTTAGCAGAAGTCACGCCTCACTCTCGCTCTCAAGTTTGAATATTGATAACGATATTTCTTTCTTTAATGGACGAACATCTTCATCTGATTCTAAAGTTGACTTACATCAAGGTGGAGCAGCTTTTGTTTTTGCCAATAATGGAGATCAATCCTCA
Organism: Psychroserpens citreus; assembly: GCF_055686305.1. Lineage (NCBI taxonomy): Bacteria > Pseudomonadati > Bacteroidota > Flavobacteriia > Flavobacteriales > Flavobacteriaceae > Psychroserpens > Psychroserpens citreus. The sequence goes on along the minus strand of NZ_CM145999.1, from coordinate 2,552,255 downwards.
TGGAAAAAACTGGTATTAAGTATTGCATATGACAAAACCGCAAATTATGATGACCAATGGTTCGCAACTGGAACTAATACAAGATCTATAGATAGATATTTTTTAGACTATGCTCAAGGCCAAAGACTAGATGAAATCTCTGCATTTCCAGGAGAAACAATATCTGATGCTTATGCAGAAATTGGAAGTTTTTATGGCTTTGGAAATCAACAAGCATTTTTAGGATACGAGTCTTTTATATTAGAACCAGCAGAGAATACTGATGAAAACACGGTATACTCTTCAAATATCGCACCTGGCACATTCAATCAAGCATACGATTATGTAGCTAGAGGATATAACGGTAAAATCACTTTTAACGTTGCGGCTCAATACGAAGACAAGCTATATCTTGGTTTAAATTTGAACGGTCATTTTATAAATTATGAACGATTCACAAGATTTACTGAGTCTAATTCTAATGCTGGTTCGTTAGTAACTGATGTCGCATTTGAAAATAATTTATTCACTACTGGTAATGGGTTTTCATTTCAGTTAGGAGCCATTTTAAAAGTTACAAAAGAATTAAGAGCTGGTTTAACCTATAATTCTCCAACATGGTTTACTATTTTTGAAGAAACCTCACAAAATATTGCAACCTCTGCAACGGATGATGATGGCTCTTTTACGACATTCGTAAACCCAGATATTATTAATATATTTCCTGAATATAGATTACAATCTCCAGGTAAAGTAACAGGAAGCTTAGCTTATGTTTTTGCTGATAAAGGGTTGTTGAGTTTTGACTATTCTAGAAGGAATTATAAAAATACTAAATTCAGACCTACTTCAGATGCATTTTTTGCTTCTCAAAATGAAATAATGGATGATATTTTTAAAATATCCAACACCTATAGAATTGGTGGAGAATACAAATACAAACAATTTAGTTTTAGAGGTGGCTATAGGTTTGAAGAGAGTCCTTATGAGGATGATTCATTTTATGGAGACCTTACAGGGTATTCTCTCGGTTTAGGTTATAACTTCGGAAATACTCGATTAGATCTAACTTACGATAAAGCAGAAAGAACAGTTAATAATCAATTGTTCTCAGTAGGTCTTACTGATGCTGCTACCTTAGATTCTCAAAATTCTAATATTACTTTGAGTTTAGCATTTAATTTATAAAAATAAGCATACTTTGCTCATGAAAGCCGAACTGATGTTCGGCTTTTTTTTATGCGATTAAATTACTTACTAATAACTTACAACACCAAAAGCAGCTCTTTTAATTATCTCTATACAAAAAGCTATTATAGCTTTTCCACGATTTATAATCAAACAAAGAAATCTCCCTTTTCTATTTTACAAATTATATTAAAACATAAAAGCCATGCATGATACACGGCTTTTATGTTTTAATTTGTTATTTCCCTTTATCTTTTCAGGGTAAAATGGGCTTTAAATTCTTTACGGTCGCCAGTATTAGGTTCATTATACTCTACTACAAACCAGTAGTCGCTCGTTGGCATTAGATTCCCTTGATAGGTTCCATCCCAACCTGCTCCTGTTGGACTAAGTTGTTTGAGTAACTTTCCATATCTGTCAAATATATAAATTTTTGCGCTTGGTTGACTATTTATTGCGCTAATGTTCCATGTATCATGATAGCCATCTCCATTTGGAGTAAAGAATTTTGGATAATCCATCACTGTGACTGTATCACTTGCCTCTCCACATCCATTCTTATCTCGAGCAGTTACCACATGATCTCCTATAGATACATCTACAAAAATATTCTCATCCTGCCACGGCCCATCATCTAAACTATACTCATAATCACCAACACCTTCTACACTAACCTCTATCACATGTGTATCTGCAAAAGCATCTGTAGTTACCGTAGCTGTCACCTCTGGTGGATCACTCTCTATCACCTCCGTACTATCACTACTCTCACACATCGTATTTGGTGAACTACTCACATCAACTACAGTCACACTATAAGTTCCGCCTTCACTCGGCATATAACTCCCCTGGGTAGCTCCTGTGATCTCTGTTCCATTTAAAAACCAGGTAAAACTATAAGTTGGTGTACTCAATCCTGTATCTAAGATCAAGTCATTTAACACCTCTGTCCCATTAGTATCCACACACAGAATATAACTGTCCTCTAAATCAAACACTGGCAATGGATTAACCTGTAAGGTCAATGATGCCACTGCATAACATATCGATGTATCCATACCCGCTCCATCTGGAGTGTCATTATCAACTCGTGCCCATATTACTTGAGGATTCACTAAGTTCTCATACAAAAATGGTAATGGGTTAACTCCTAACTCTGCATCCGCCTCACTCGCATAATAACTCACTATATAATTCGCTGGATCTTGTCCATCAAGTATAAAATCATTCTGTGTCGTCAAATCAAACTGTGCACTATTATTGGTCGGATCATTATCATCATCCATCTGATCATCACAAATCTCATAAACAATAGCCTCCATATCACTATTAGCCTCTGCTGCCTCTTGAACCTCTACATTAAAGCTCGGTGTACTTATTGAACAGCCTGTATCATTATTAGTAATAGCCACAAAAATCTGTTGTGGGTTAGTTACATTCGTATATGGACTCACTAGTGCATTCATTAAATCATCAGCATCTGCCTGAGTAGCATGATAGCTTACTGTAAATAACGCTGGATCTTGACCATTTAGTACTTCAGCATCCTTCATCGTTAAATCAAAATCATAGAACCCATCATTATTAAGCTCACAGGCTATAAAATCTGTAACTGCAACAACATCCGGTAACGGATTAACAATAAGGGTAAAGCTTACTATCGTATAACATCCTGTAATATCATTAGTCACACGTACATAAATCTCCTGTGGTGTACTAGTATTGGTATACATCGTTGGGTCAGCTATCGCATTAACACCATCTTCTGCATCTTCCTCTGTCTCATGATAGGTCGGTGTAACTCCTACTTCGCCATTAAGTAATAAAACTTCATTGGTCGTTAAATCAAATACCTCTTCCATATCCCCTGGATTGATATCATCACAAAGGATAAGCTCTGGTAATACCGTTGTTGGGGTTGGGTTTGGAAGCACTCGTATTGTCAAAGTAACCTGATCAGTACAACCTGTATCGGTATCGGTAACTACTACATAAAGTGTTTGTGGGTTTGCTGGCGCTCCTCCTACTGAAGTATTGGTATAACTCTCTGCATCTACAGCATTCATCTGCGCATCAGCATCTGCCTGTGTCTCATAATAACTCACACTCCAACTTGCCTCACCTCCTGTGATTTCATTATCCTTTACACTCAAATCAAATACCGTAATCTCATCGGCTATCTCATCATCACATAACTCTAATGGACTTGGTTGTACTCCTACTGGTGGAAGCTCTACTCGAATCTCAAATTCCCCTGTATCTACACAACCATTGACTACACTCTCCAATCGCACATAAATCGTTTGTGGATTACTCGTATTAGTATAGTTCCCAACATTAGCTATTGGATTGTTGCCTGTTTCGGCATCTGCCTGGGTTACATGATAAGTTAATGTCACATCCGATTGACCTCCTAAAATCTCTGCATCTTTTATACTCAAATCAAACTGAGCGATACCATCTGCATTTGTATCACAAATTACATAGTCTTCTATATCTACTGGAACCTCTGGTGATTCTAATACGCGAATCGTTAAGGTCGCTGTGGCATTATAACAACCTGTAACCGTATTGGTCAGTCTGATGTAAATCGTTTGCTCGGTCTCTACTATATTCGTGTACGGACTTGATAACGCATTATCGCCACTCTCTGCATCTGCCTGAGTCTCATGATAAGTCACCGCTGTGTCCAATTCTCCTCCTATAACCTCTAATGTTCGTTCCTCTAAATCAAAACTTGCAAAACCATCATTGTCCTCATCACAAACCTCTAAATCCATCGGAGCTGTTGGTGATGGTATTGGATTTACTCTAAGTAATATGCTCGCTGTAGTGCTTACAAAACAGCCTGTAACATCATTGGTTGCTCTTACAAATATCGTTTGTGGGTTCACAATATTTGTATAAGGACTTGAAATTGGGTTCGTCCCTGCATCAGCATCTGCCTGTGTCTCATAATAGGTTAAACTAATCCCTGTTTGACCGTTTAATATCTCATCTGTAGCATCTTCCAACATGAAAGACTCCATCTCGTCGCCTGGATTATTATCATCACATAACTCTAATGGACTTGGTTGCAACAATACTGGTAATGCATTAACTATTAACTCTAAGGTCGTTAACTTATAACAACCTGTCGCATTATCCTCTACACGTATCCATATCGTTTGATTAAACGCAGTTGTATTTGTGTAATTCGCTGGATTTAAAATTGCATTAGACCCTGTGTCTGCATTGAGCTCTGTCTCATAATAGGTAACCGTATATAAGGTTGGATCTGATAAATTCTGTAGAATCTCTGCCTCCTTACTCGTTAAATCAAATTGTCCAAAACCATCTGCCGATAAATCATCACAAATCTCTAATGGACTTGGACCTGCCCCTAACTGTGGCGTTGGGTTGACTATCAATATAAGTTCTACTATAGTAGCGCAATCTGTCGCTATGGTTGAACTCTCCACACGTACATAAACCGTTTGCTGATCCTCTACGATATTGTTATATGGACTCACTAGTGGATTCACATCATTATCAGCATCGGCCATAGTCTCATGGTAACTCACCGTTAAACTTGGATCTCCTCCAGTAATCTCTATATCCTTGCTCGTTAAATCAAATACACCAAAGCCATCACTGTCTGGATCACAATATTCCAATGCAGTCGGAGTATTGGCTATTGGTGCCTGCTCAACTATAAGCTCTAATGTTGTAGTATCATAACAACCCGTATTTATATCTTGAACACGTACAACTACTATTTGCCCATTGACTGTATTTGTATAAGGTATCGGTAAAGGATTTAAATTATTATCTGCATCAAACTGATCTAAATGATAACTCACCGAATAATTTGGATTATTCCCCGTAACCTCTACATTCTTTAACGTTAAATCTATACTCGTTATTCCATCTGGAGTCCCATCATCACAAACCTCTAAAGACGTTGGGGCTATCACAATAGGTTGAGAAAACACCGTGAAAGTTTGAGCACTTGTTGTTGGACAAGTACCATTGGTTGTATATTCTATAGTATAGGTTGTATCAAATGGAGCATTAGTCACAACACCAGTAATTGGGTCTATAACAGCACCATCTGTTGGAACTGGGTTAAATGCAAATACACCTCCAGTAAGACCAGTAACTGTAGCAATAGCGCCATCACATGTTGGCTCAACTGTGAAGCTAGAATCATCTAGTGGAAATACGGTAACGCTTAAAGATGTTATAGACGGACAGTTTCCAGATGTTGTATATTCTACAGTATAAGTCGCACCTGAAGTGGCATTAGTAATGTCTCCTGTAATTGCATCTATAACAGCACCATCTGTTGGAACTGGATTAAATGTAAATACACCTCCAGTATCTCCTGTAATGATTGCTGTAGCTCCTGTACAACTTGGAGTTAAGGTAAAAGATGAATCTTCTGCAGGGAATACCGTAACATTTTCGCTAGTCACCTCTGGGCATGGTCCTGAAGTGGTATATTCAACAGTGTAAGTTGTTCCTGAAACCCCAGAAATTAATCCAGTATTAGGATCTATTGTTGCACCATCTGTTGGGACAGGATTAAAAGCAAACGTCCCTCCAGTATCTCCTAAAATTACAGCTGTAGCACCTTCACATGTTGATGTTAATGTGAAACTTGCATCTTCAAAAGGCAATACTGTAACTGATTCTGTTGATGACGTAGGACATGCTCCAGCCACACTATATTCTACAGTATAAGTCGTTCCTTGAGTACCATTCGTAATGGTTCCTGTTAAAAGATCTATAACAGCACCATCTGTTGGTATCGGATTAAAGGTAAATGTTCCTCCTGTATCCCCAGTAATGGTAGCTGTAGCTCCATCACAAGTTGGAGTAAGAGTAAAACTAGCATCTTGAGATGGCAAAACTGTTACTGTTTCGGTATCTCCCGGGCTACATGCGCTAGCAAATTCATAAACTACTGTGTAAGTTGTTCCAGAAACACCATTAGTAATGGTTCCTGTAACTGGGTCAATAACTGCTCCATCTGTAGGTTGAGGGTCTGCAAATGCAAAAACACCTCCTACATCACCCGTTACAATTGCAGTACCACCATCACAAGTTGGTGTCATAAAAAATGAGGTATCAAATACTTGACCAACAGTTATAGTTTCAGTGTCATTTAAAGTTACGGTACAAGCACCAACTGTGGCATCTATAAGGTTGAAAACCTGATCTACTGTTGGGCCAGTTATTGTGACTATTGCGTTACCTGCTGCATCCAGTGTTAAGGTTTGCACTGCGCCAGCATTAATCGTGTAATTTATTGTTGCGTTTGGTGAACCAACTATTGCGAATTCGGCATCATCACCTTGACAAATAGGGTTTACAACAGCAGTTACATCAGCAAGAATCTCTTCTTCCATAGTGATACATACTTCTTCAGTATACTCACAACCAAAATCATCCATAACTCTGTATGTATAGCAATACGTTCCAGCAGCTGTAGGAGCAACAGTAATTGTATTTCCTGTCACATTAGTAATTGTTGGATCTGTATCCCAAGCTTCAGAAGTGATTACTGGTGTAAATGATAATTCTGGAGGTTGAATATTTGGATCAAAGTTTAAGCCCCAAGAAAACACATAACCATTATCAATAGAAAGATTATCAACAATTTCTATACACCAATCTCCATTAAGTGGACTTCCTACCAATTCATTAAATGATTCGACTGGAAGATAAGTCCCAGGCTCCCAAGAATTATTAGGTGGATTCGTACCAGCTATAATCGTATTTGCATTTGCTAATAGAACAGAAGCAGACATCGAAAAACAGTAGTCAGCTCCCACTCCAGGGTCATTTGAATTATCATCATTGGCACCTCCAAAATATGTCCCTCCACCGGCTTGAACAAACAAATCAGCTTCTTGACCATTAGGGGAAATAATCTTAATATCTAAATCTCCAGAATAGGAATGCTCCATATTCACACAGATTTCTAATAGTTGATTTGGATCGGTTAATAATTGATCTGATTCAAAGCAATCAACCGTAATACAAGTTGTATATACAGCTCCAGAACCATCTGGTAAAAATGTTGTTCCACTTACCGGAGGCGTACAATCATTAACAAAAGGTACTGCATTTACAACACCATCAATAGTTGTTGTTTCTCCAAAACACAAAGTATCATCTGCAGCTTGAGTCCCTGTAAAATCTGGAGCAGTTGCTACTTGAATAACTTGATTAATTAAATTAGTATTGGGGCATCCTAATGGGTCTGTTCCCGTATTCGTGTCTCTAATATTTAAATTAACAATGTAAACTCCAGGTAAAGGATATGAAAATGTTGCTGTTTGACCAGTGACAAAAGTTCCATTATCTAAATCCCATTCATAAGTTGCTCCTGTGCCATCAACTTCAAAAGTTCCACTTCCTGTTAAAGTAATTTCTTGATTTGGACAAACTCTTATGTACCCATCGGCGTTTGGGGCAGGTGAAGCTGTATCTATTTGTGACGTAATAGTTTGACAAGGTGTAAAGCAAGAAATATTTGCAGCCCAACCTGTAGTTGTTCCTGAACCATCTGAAACGAATTGAATCGTCAAACAACCAGATCCATTATCGTCAGTAGCACTAACAAAACCAGGGTTATTAGCTCCATCAAATGTACCAAATGCTGGACTTGCTGTACTATCTCCATTATAGATAGTCATTACATCTGCTCCCAATTGAGTGTTAAAGGCAGTAAAATCTAATTGAACCAATTGTCCTGCATTTTCTGGACAAATAGTTAAAACTAAATTTTCGTTACTTGCATATGCACCTCCTGCTCCACCAGAATCATAAAAAACACCTGAACAAGCGTTTACAGTTCCGTTTTGCATAAGCACATCTTGTGCGTACATATGAAATGAAAATATCGTGAAAATTATGAGTAATGCTTTTTTCATAGCGAATAATTATAAATGGCTAATTAATATTTTATTTATGTTGTGATTTGATAATAATGAAGTAGTTCGTATTATCTACTCTATACATATGTGATCCGTAAGAATTATAATTGAACAAATATTTTAAAGGGTTAAAATTTTGTGGATTAAAGTTGGTATCTCGTTGTAAATTATCAACATAATAATCCATTAGAGGCACTTCAGATAATAAAGTACATTCCTTTTGATCTCTTGGGTTAGAGATAAGCTTTACCTCAACTCTATTACGAAGAATGTTTTTTATGTCTTTTAAACGCTGCGGAATGTTTAGAACATTACTTGTAGCTTTGTTCCCATAAACTTCATTTATTAATGATAACTCACTAGTGTTTAGTGGGTTATTTACATTATTATCGTAGTTAACTGTGGTTTGTTTTCTTGAAGTATTTGTAGATTGAGAAAACATTGAAGGTGTTACTAATAAAGTACAAAACACCATTAGAGGGAGCAGTAATTTTGAGTTCATGATAATTTCTTTTAGGATGCGGAATTTAAGAAAATTTTAGTAAATAAACTGTTAAATCGGATATCATGTATTCACACACCGATTATAGGCATATAACAAGTAAAATTAAAAAACACCTACCATTCTTTCATTTTTTTTTATTGCTTATCTTTGCAATCTGTTTTAAACAGAATATTTTTTTAATAAAAAGAAATTTCCGTGTCAACGGAATACTAGCAATGAAATTAGATAAAGACATACAAGATATTGATAACATTGGTGATAACCATGTTGGAACCTCATCTGAAACACCTCTGAGACATGATGCATTCGAGTTAACATCTTCTGAAAAAATTGAGATTATTAAAGATGATGTAAGGCACATCATGGAAACCTTAGGTTTAGATTTGAATGATGACAGCTTGAATGGCACACCAAATCGAGTAGCAAAAATGTTCGTAAATGAAATTTTTGGTGGACTTGATCCAAAACAAAAACCTAGCGCCTCTACATTTGACAATAAATATAAATATGGTGAAATGTTAGTTGAAAAGAATATAACTGTCTATTCAACTTGCGAACATCATCTTTTACCTATAGTCGGAAAAGCACATGTTGCCTACATTTCTAATGGAACCGTAGTTGGATTATCTAAAATGAACCGTATTGTAGATTATTTTGCAAAACGGCCTCAGGTACAAGAGCGCCTAACCATTCAAATCGTAAAAGAACTTCAAAAGGTATTAAACACTAAAGATGTTGCTTGCGTTATTGATGCGAAACATTTATGTGTTAATTCTCGAGGCATTAGAGATGTAGATAGTAGTACAGTCACTTCAGAATTTGGTGGACAATTCAAAAACAAAGAGACTAAACGAGAATTCTTAGACTATATAAAGTTAGACACTACTTTTTAAGACTCCTATATTACGAAGAACAAATAAAATGTTAGATTTGACTATTAAAAGTTAGATTTAACCCATAATCGTATCACAAACAGTTAACATTATGCATTTGTACGAAACGCAAAAGATTCAAATTTATAATACGCTTACCGGAAAAAAAGAAACATTCAAACCTATAGAAAAAGGTTATGTTGGAATGTATGTTTGTGGCCCAACAGTGTATAGCAATGTACATCTAGGTAATGTTAGAACTTTTATGTCGTTTGATATGGTGTTTCGTTATTTGAAACATTTGGGTTATAAAGTACGCTACGTAAGAAATATTACAGATGCTGGACATTTAGAAAATGATGCTGATGTAGGCGAAGATAAGATCACAAAAAAAGCAAGGTTAGAACAAATAGAGCCTATGGAAGTTGTTCAACGATATACCGTTGATTTTCATAACATCTTAAATACACTTAATTTTTTACCTCCAAGCATTGAACCCACAGCAACTGGACATATTATTGAACAAATAGAACTCATAAAAAAAATTATTGATAATGGTTTTGCCTATGTGGTAAATGGTTCGGTATATTTTGATGTTCACAAGTTTAACGAAACAAACGATTATGGTATTTTAAGCAAACGTAAGCTAGAAGACCTAATTCATAACACTAGGGCTTTGGATGGTCAAAGTGATAAAAAGAATCCTCAGGATTTTGCACTTTGGAAGCGTGCTGAACCTCAACACATTATGCGTTGGCCTTCACCATGGAGTGATGGTTTTCCTGGTTGGCATTTAGAATGTACAGCAATGAGTACTAAATATCTAGGTAACAACTTTGATATTCATGGTGGTGGAATGGATTTAAAATTCCCACATCATGAATGTGAAATTGCTCAGAGTGAAGCCGCTAAAGGTCAGGCTCCTGTAAATTATTGGATGCATGCCAATATGCTACATTTAAATGGTCAGCGTATGTCTAAATCTACAGGAAACACTGTAAATCCTGGAGAGTTATTATCAGGTAATAATTCCTTTTTTAGCAAAGCCTTTGCTCCAAGTGTCATTCGTTTTTTTAATGCCCAATCGTCATATAGAAGTGTTTTAGACCTTACAGATGACGGATTATTAGCTAGTGAAAAAGGGTTCTTTCGCTTGATGGATGCCATTAATCTATTAGATGACTTAAATGCTGGAGATACTTCAACTTTTAATGTGCAAGAATGGCGACAAAATTGTTATGATGCAATGAATGATGATTTTAATTCACCTATTCTTATTGCATATCTTTTTGAAGCGTCTAAACAAATAAATCAAATAAAATCGGGTAATGCATCTTTAACTTCAGAAGATTTAGAGTTACTTAAAACGACAATGAACGAATTTACATTTGATGTTTTGGGGTTAGTTAATATTTCTAAATCTGAAACAGGAACAGATAAATTATCTGGAGCTGTTGAGCTATTAATACAGTTAAGACAAGAAGCTAGAGCCAATAAGGATTTTGCTTTATCAGATAAAATTAGAGATGAATTAGCCGCAAAGGGCATTCAATTAAATGACGGCAAGGACGGTACGACTTTTACGACCAATTAATCATGAAACGGATTCTGATTGCTCCTTTTTTATTTTTGATTAAAGTGTATCAGACACTTATTTCACCTCTGACACCTGCTAGCTGCCGATTTCAACCCACTTGTTCTCACTACTCTAAGGAAGCTCTAGAAAAACATGGACTTTGGAAAGGTGGTAAATTAGCGCTCAAAAGAATTTTTAGCTGTCATCCTTGGGGCAAATCAGGTTACGATCCTGTTCCAGAAAAAGAAGATTAAAACTATCTTAACATCAATTATAATTTATACATAAATACTATCTTTATCGCTCAAAATAAATATTATGCTCGCACTTGATATGGTTTGGGATCCTTCCAAAGGATTAGATTTAGGTTTCTTCACGTTACATTATTACAGTGTGATGTGGATTGTTGCTTTTATTCTTGGGTTACAAATCATGAAACGCATTTGGTATAAAGAGCAACAAAGCAATCAATCTTTAGATTCTCTCTTCATCTATGCAGTAGTTGGCATTATGTTAGGTGCACGCTTAGGCCATGTTATTTTCTACCAACGCGAACTTATAAGTGAAGATTTTTTTAGTATTTTCTTACCCTTTAGTTTTAAAGACGGCATCCGATTCACTGGGTTTCAAGGATTAGCTAGTCATGGCGCAGCAATTGGTATGATTATTTCAATGTACTTATACAACAAAAAAGTACTTAAAAAAACCGTATTATGGATCTTAGATCGTGTTGTGATTCCTGTAGCCTCTGGTGCTGTATTTGTAAGATTAGGGAATTTTATTAATTCTGAAATTATAGGTAAACCAACAGGTAGTGATTATGGTGTTACATTTAAACAATTACCTATAGAACAGCAAGTCCCAAGACATCCAGCACAACTTTATGAAGCAGGCAGCTACATTCTTGTGTTTTTAATTCTTTGGTATTTCTATTGGAAAACTAAAAAAGGAGATCAAGAAGGCTTTTTATTTGGTTTATTCCTCGTCTTATTATGGACTGTTCGATTTTTTGTTGAGTTTGTAAAAGAAGCACAAAATGTGGAGCGTGCAGATTGGACTTTAAATACAGGTCAGTTACTAAGTATTCCGTTTATATTGATCGGACTTTACTTTATGTTTATTTACAAGTCGAAATCCAAGCTAAGCTAGTGACTAGAATTAGTACCATACGGCTAGTTACTATAGTGCTTTTTGGGACAATTACAATATTGATATCTTCTTGCAAGGAGGAACGATCATCTACAGAAGTTAAACCCGTTAAAATTTCATTTAAAAAAGAAGGAGAGCTTCAGCTAAAAAAAGTGAGTACAGATTCTGTTTTAGCGACTTTAGACATTGAAATTGCAGATGATGAGTATTCGACACAAACTGGGTTAATGTATAGGGATTATATGCAAACTAATCAAGGGATGCTTTTCATTTTTCCAAATGTAGACTATCGCTCTTTCTATATGAAAAACACAAAAATACCATTAGATATTATTTATATAGCTGAAGACAAAACCGTGGTAAGTATTCAAAAGAATGCACAACCAATGAATGAAGCCTCGTTACCATCTGAAGCACCTGCTAAATATGTTTTAGAGGTAAACGCAGGATTAAGTGATTTATGGACGCTTAGTAAAGGTGATAACATTGAATTTCAAAAACTTTAAACCACTATTTATATTTAAAAAATACTATAAGCAATAAAAAAGCCACTTCAAAAGAAGTGGCTTTTTTATTATCAGTAATAAACAATTATTTCTTGTCCTCATCCTCTTTTGGAGGTGCGATTCCTTTGTTCTTTAATGTATCATACATTAATGGTGTTGCAATAAATACAGAAGAATATGTACCAACAACGACACCAACAATTAAGGCAAATAATAAGCCTCTTAACGATTCAGCACCAAAAATGAACATTGCTAATAACACCACTAAGGTTGTTAACGAGGTATTTAATGTTCTACTTAAAGTACTGTTAATCGCAGAGTTAATATTAACACCACCTTTAAATCCTGCACGTTCTGCAAGAACTTCTCTAATTCTATCAAATACAACAACCGTATCATTCAGTGAGTAACCAATTACGGTTAAGATAGCTGCGATAAAGGCTTGATCAATTTCCATGCTAAACGGCATGAATTTGTATAATAATGAGAAGATACCCAATACAATAATCACATCATGGAATACTGCAGCTACAGCACCTAATGAGAACTGCCATCTTTTAAAACGGAATAAGATATATAAGAATACCACAATTAAAGATCCTAATACTGCTAATAATGATTCTCTTTTAATATCATCAGCAATTGTTGGACTTACTTTACTTGATAATACAATTCCAATATCGTCTTTGCCTTCAGAAAAATCTTTGAATGATTGTCCGTTAGGCAAGTATGATTTTAAGCCATTGAAAAGCATTGTTTTTACTTCCTCATCAACTTCAACCGAATTTTCATCAACCTTGTACTTTGTAGAAATCTTTAACTGATTTGCACTACCAATAGTTTTTACCTCAACACTGTTGAATACATCTGTTAAATCTGAAGCTATTTGTTCTGAACTTACAGCATCATCAAAACGCACTTGATATGTTCTACCTCCTACGAAGTCAATACCTTGATCTAATTTATTAGTAAATAAAGAACCTAAACATACTGCAATTAAAATTCCAGAAATCACATAAGCAACTTTACGTTTACCAATGAAATTGATATTATTATTCTTAAATAAATTTTTAGTAATTGATGTAGAGAAATCTAATGATTTACCACTGTTCACATACCAATCAACTAATAAACGTGTAATAAATATTGCAGTAAATAAAGACGTTACAATACCAATTAATAAAGTAGTTGCGAAACCTTTAATTGGGCCTGTACCAAATACGAATAAGATTAAGGCCGTTAAACCAGTCGTAATATTCGCATCCAAAATAGAAGATAAGGCATTTGCAAACCCGTCCTTAACAGCATCTTTTTGAGATTTACCTTTACCTAGCTCTTCACGTATACGTTCAAAAATAAGCACGTTAGCATCTACCGACATACCAATCGTTAATACGATACCAGCTAAACCAGGCAAAGTTAATACAGCACCTAATCCTGATAATACACCAAAGATTAATAAGATGTTTAACAATAAAGCGATATCAGCAAAAATACCCGCTTTTCCGTAGTAGAGAATCATCCAGATTAATACTAAAGATAAAGCTATTAAAAATGATTTTGTACCACTCTCAATTGCTTCTTTTCCTAAAGAAGGTCCAACTTGATCCGCTTGAATAATTTCAGCTCTTGCAGGTAACTTACCAGCTCTTAATACGTTTGCTAAATCTTCAGCTTCTTTTACTGTAAAGTCACCAGAAATCTCAGTATTACCACCAGAAATAGCACCATTAGAAGCCGTTGGCGCAGAGTAAACGATATCATCTAATACAATGGCAATCTGACTTTGGTTTTGATTTGCTCTACCAGTCATTTCTTCCCAAATCTTTGCACCTTTAGCATTCATCTGCATCGATACTGTAGGCTTATTGGTTTGACTATAAGCTTGCCTTGCATCTGTAACCACACCACCACTTAACTCAGGTTCATCTTCTCTGTTTCCTTTAAGTGCGTAGACATCTACAGTTTCTAATCCTGTGTCTTCATCTAAAGATGGTAATCCAAAAGCAAACTTTGTATTTCGTAAATCAGCAGGAAGTTGCTGAAGTACTTCTGGCATTTCTAAATAAGACTTCAGTTTTTCTTTATCTTCTAATTTAATTGCAAACAATCCGAAACTACGAACAGGAGCAACCAAATCAAAAATTGGATTAACAATTGTAGTTGCTGTAGAATCAGTAGTTGTTTCACCTAATAAATCATCAACTAAGCTATCTGTATCGGTAGAATCTTGAGTAACCTCAGCTTCTGCTACTTCTGTTTCTTCAACATCTAATTTGTTTTTAAGGACAGTATTAGCTGCAGTTAAAAAACCAGCCATTGTTTGTGGCTTTTCTACATCCCAAAATTGTAATTGTGCTGTTGTAGTAATTAATTCGGTAGCACGTTTTACATCTTTAACGCCTGGCAACTCTACTAATACACGTCCAGAGTTTCCTAAACGCTGAATATTAGGAGAGGTTACACCAAACTGGTCAATACGTTTACGTAATACCTCAAAAGCCGAAACAATAGATTCATCTACTTTTTCTTCTAATTTCTTTCTTACGTCAGCATCTGTCATTGTAATATCAATAACATCATCTAAATCTCTATTTGCAAAAATATCTGGAGATGCTAATTTTTGATCACCTTTTAATTCATCCCAAGCCGTGAAGAATGACTCAAGATAGGACTCTTGTGCATCTTTTTGAATCTCTTCTGCTTTAACTAAAGCTGCATTAAATGCTGGGTCTTTACTTTTGTTTGACAATCCTTCGAGGATATCTTTTACTGAAATTTGAAGAATCACATTTAATCCTCCTTTAAGATCAAGACCAAGGTTCATGGCCTTTTCTTTTACTTCTTTACCAGTGAAACTGGCAATACCCATATTATAGGCTTCGACATTTGATAACGAATCTAAATACTTGATTTCGGCATCATTAATTTCATCAGGTGTTTGGAATTTGCTTTCTGCAAATGTTTTTGCGTCAGCATCGATTTGGTTGTTTTTGAATGTAAATGATAATTGGTAAATACTTACCAAACCAAATAACAGAGCAAAAAGCTTTACTAATCCTTTGTTTTGCATTATTCTATTGTTTAGGTCAATTTTTCAACGGGCAAATATAGAATTTACCATTGATTTGACAATTCATTTTTATAATTATATATGTGTTTGTTGAACTTTTAGACGAGGTAATAAAAGTTACTTTTTAAATAATGAGCATAAGAGTAGCTCAATATCAAACGGAAGTGAAAGAGAATTTTATAGTATTCGCCAACTCTCTATATACAAGGTCCAGCTCTTACTTCTGGAATTTTGTACGAATTATTATCTATTGCAATAGCAACAGTTCTTTGAAATTTATAAGCAACCTTTTCGATACCAGTTTTGACATTAATACCTGTAATTTCAGCAGATATTGGTATGCTAGGGTTAAAAAATCGGTCGTACTCAGTTTTAGTTTCTAAAGCTAATTTTCCATCTAAATTGGAAAGATCTTCACTTTGTTGTATTTCATAGACATCAAGGTTATAATCGATGCTTTGATCTTCGAATGGTGAATCATTTTGACTTTTCTCAAAAGACACATAACCCAAATCCAAGTTTTTTTCTGTAGAAAACAAAGCTTTGATACTAGCAACATCCGAAGTGCTGTAGTAACTAATTTTCAACTGACCTTCTTGAAGTTTTTGAACCTTAACATCTGCTACACCAGCAGTTTCTAATTGCCTTTTAATAATGGTAATCGCGTTTTGCGCATCATGTGGTGATACGTCTTCTGAAGAAAATTGAAGTACAATTTCTTGATTAGGTACATGCGCATGTTCTTTACTAGCAAAACTGCCTAGTAAGGCTAACGCAATAATAAGAATCCCTAAATACCATTTTGGCTTCATGCGCCAAATATATAAAAAATAACGAATTAAAGCTTACTGTTAATCGGTTATAGCTGAAGCATTGACGAACTTTAGCTTAGGAATACGTTGATGAGTACTCAATATCAGAGCTAAATCCTTAGCCTCCCTCAAAGTGAAATTACCAGAAATTTCAGTATTACCACCTTTTATAGCACCTTGAGATGCTGTAGGCGCAGTATACACAAGGTCATTTAAAGTAATCGCAATTTGAGATTGATTCTGATAAGCCATTCCTGTCATTCGTTCCCATCTATTCGAACCAATTTGATTCATTTTAACACTTACGCATGGTTTGCCAATATAATTTTCGATTTGACTCGCATCAATAATGTGAGTCTCATTTACCAATGCTTGTCCGTTAGGTGGTGTCTTAACCAAATATAATGGAACATGATCCTCTAAATTTGGAATCCCAAAAAGAAATTTAGAATGCCGAAACTTAGAAGGCGTTAATAATCTCACTTCTTTTGAATTTAAGTATTGGCGCATAAGCGATGTGTCTTTAACAGCAACAGAAAATAAGCCTTGCCCATAAGCTAGACTATGAGATTGTATCAAATCATATAATGGATTTATCGAATCATTTTCTTTTTTTAACGCTTCATTAGCTTCCATTATAAATGTTGACAGTTCGCTTGCTTTTATAACTTCCCAAAACTCTAGCTTGCCTTGATTTGTTAACATAGAATTTAAATAATCTTGGTTATCCTCTGAATTTAAGCGGACTTCAATTTGTTGCTTATTATTGAGTTTAACTTCATAATTTGAAGATAAAACACCTAGACGCATGTTTAAAGTTTCTATGGTACCTTGCATAGCGTTTGTAGAAACACTTTCAGGGTTTTCAAATTCGTAAATAAGAAGACGATTGGGTTTTGAAGTTCCATTTCCGCAGGATAAAAACAATAAAGCACTAATAAAAAAGATATATTTCATAAATTATTAAATTAAAAAAGGCTACCATATAAATGACAGCCTTAAATATATTTAAAAAGCATTAGAATTATAATTCTAATAAGCCGTTAGTTTTTTGTACACCAGCAGCACTTTCTTTTAAATGTGCTTCTTCTGCATCACTTAAATCAATCTTTACAATCTCTTCAATACCGTTACGACCTAAAATAACGGGAACTCCAATACAAAGATCGTTTAATCCATACTCACCTTCTAACAATGTAGAACAAGGGAACATTTTCTTTTGGTCACAAGCTATAGCTTGAACTAATCCGCTTACTGCAGCACCAGGAGCGTACCAAGCAGAAGTTCCTAGTAATTTAGTCAATGTTGCACCGCCAACTTTAGTATCTTCTTTAACTTGATTTAAGCGCTCATCTGATAGAAACTCAGACACTTTTATACTATTTCTTGTAGCATGAGCTGTTAATGGCACCATTCCTTTATCACTATGACCACCTATAACCATTCCATCTACATCGCTAATTGGAGCGCCTAATGCTTCCGCTAATCGGTACTTAAAACGTGCAGAATCTAAAGCGCCTCCCATTCCGATGATACGATTTTTAGGCAAATCTGTAGTTTTATGCACTAAATAAGTCATGGTATCCATTGGATTACTCACAACAATAATGATTGTATTAGGAGAATGTTCGATTAAGCTTGACGATACAGATTTAACAATTCCTGCATTGATACCTATAAGTTCTTCACGAGTCATTCCAGGTTTTCTAGGAATTCCTGATGTAATGACACAAATATCACTATTTGCTGTTTTAGAGTAATCGTTAGTGACACCTGTTAATGTTGTATCAAAACCATTTAATGAAGCTGTTTGCATTAAATCCATCGCTTTACCTTCGGCAAAACCTTCTTTAATATCTAATAATACGACTTCACTTGCAAAATCTTTAATTGCGATATATTCGGCACAACTTGCACCTACTGCTCCTGCTCCAACTACTGTTACTTTCATTTGAATACTTTTATTATAAATTAAAATTGTGTTGTTAATTGAGAGTGCAAAATTACGAATTTTTAAGAGGCTAACGAAAAAAGCGCAAGATAAAATCTCACGCTTTCTAATTCATCCAATATGATTTATATTAACCACTTATATATACATTTTTTGGACCAACCCATTCGGTTCTTGATCCATCGATACATACAGCTCTAATATAAAAATCGTAGGGTGTATTTAGAAAAATTCCTTGATTATAAAGTGGCCAACCACTACCATCAGAAGTGTTAATTGATCCTGTATCTGGATTTGCTCCATCAGGAACAAGAACATGTTCAAAAGAAGTCTCTCCATTTAAGTCCCATTGAAACAATACACCAACTGGGTCTCCAAAAAAGTTATATTCAATTTGAGAAAGTACATTTGAAGGAGGTGAACATAAATTATAATCTTCTTCTGCATAAGCGCTAACAGGACCTGCCCATCCACTAAATCCCAAATTGTTTTCACATAATGCTCTTACATAAAAATCATATGTATTTCCTTGTGCCATCATAGCATCGAAAGTATATTCGTCATTGGTCGTGATTTGGGTTCCAGTTCCTAAAGTAAACCCTTGCAACCCATACTCTACCTGAAAATAGGATGCATCACCATTATTGTAATAATAATCCCAATAAAACCCAGGACCTGATCCCGAAGCATTCAAATCATAAGGTTTTTCACAATATTCTTGAACTTGTAAAACAATTGGACCTTGCCATGATGTTAAATCACCATTTTCACATTGTGCTCTAATATAAAAACTAAGAGTTTGGTTATTTTCTGCATAAAAATTTAAATCATCGTCATCAATGCTAGTTGTAGACATATCTGTTGTTGTAAACCTATCATTAAAAAAAAGCTCTCCCTGACCTCCATTATTAATGCTAGCTGTCTGGTCGTATCCAATTTCATAATAGTTAAAAGTAGTCTGCGCTTGATATGTAAAAATTAGCGTACTGCCATCTTGGGTAACACCTGTCAAAGTTACAACGCCACATTCACCACTTTCATCTGAATCGCTAGAACAACCAAATAAAAGCATAAGTATACCAATAAATAATAGGTTTTTTTTCATTTTGTAGATATAGTATTAAGTTTATAAAGGGGGCAATATAAGAATTTTCTGAATACTTGACTTCTTCTTTATTTATTCTGAAATCTCATCTAAAACTGAAAGCTATTCCAGCAGAAGCCGTATTATATTCTTGAAAAGTATAGTCGGCAAAAATTTTAAAAAACCCAATATTTAAACGTGTGCCTAAAGTTGCTCTCATTCCATTGGCTTCAAAATCCAAATTTATAGGGTTACTAATGGATTCATCTATTGTTCCGATCACATTACCATTAGTATCTTCAACATCATAAGTTAAGATATAATCTCCTTTCATTTTAGCAGTAGTTTTACCACTATTATACCCTAAACTTCCATAGAGCGTGATGATTTTAAAATCTAGAGAAGCAAGTGCTTGTAATGTCCATGTATTCATTTTAAATTCAGCTTCTCCATTATTTACTGAGACTTCATCATCAGGGTTTTCATCATTAATTTCATAAGCAACTGTCATGTTTGTAAAAGCAGCTAATACAGAAACGTGCAAAGGCAATTTTTCTAAAGGACCAAAATATTGCATTAAATCGTGTTGCAATCCAACACCAATAAGATTAGCCTCAACACTATCATCAAAATTCAATTTCGGAACCAGTCTAAGTTTAATATCAGTTTTATAAGGTAATCCAAACCCTAGTTGCACCATTGGAGTTGGAACAGCATTAATTGGTAAATCTTCTGTAATACCGCCAGGCATATCAAAGCTAGCCACTTTAAAATTACCATTATCTGTTGGTATACTTATGTCAATCTCTGTTTCTGAATCATTCTCACTCATTACCGTGTTTAATGATGTTTCTCCATTGGGTAATGATAAAAATGAATAATCATTTGGCAAAAACGCAAACATTTGTTCTGCTGTTGGTACAAAAGAAGCATTTGCATTTATTATAATATCAAATCCAAATTTTTTATGAGTTTTCGCAGTGGTATACCAACCACCATTCATACTATACATCAGGCCTTTCATTCCTGGATTTAAATAGTTTTCTGTGAGCAAACTAGCATCATCTGCGGCCAAAAGAATCGTTTCTAATTCTTGCGACTTAGAATTGTAAAAAGATAACAACACAAGGCATAAGACTATAAGCTTTTTCATAATATGCAAGGGTTTTAGTTTATGATAAATGTAACGAAAAAATCAAAACAAACGCATTTAATCGTTAAAACATGTACTTAATCGGTATTTTATAGAAATAAAAAAGCAACCACGTTTAATTACGTAATTGCTTTAGTATTAAGGGTTATTACTTAGTTAAAAACTAAGTTGCATGATTATGCATCAATATTTGCATAAATGGCATTCTTTTCAATAAATTCACGACGTGGTGGCACTTCATCTCCCATTAACATTGAGAAGATACGATCGGCCTCACCTCCATTATCGATCTGTACCAAACGCATAGTTCTATATTCAGGATTCATAGTTGTATCCCATAATTGCTCTGCATTCATCTCACCAAGACCTTTATAACGTTGAATTTTGGAACCATCTCCAAAAGTTTCAACAATCTCATCACGTTCTTTATCGCTCCATGCATATTGCTTTTTAGCACCTTTCTTTACTAAATAAAGTGGAGGTGTTGCAATATAAATATGACCATTTTCAATCAATTCTTTCATGTATCTGAAAAAGAAGGTTAATATCAATGTTGCAATATGACTACCATCAATATCAGCATCACACATTATAACAACTTTATGATATCTTAATTTAGATAAGTTAAGAGCCTTACTATCTTCTTCTGTACCGATGGTAACTCCAAGTGCTGTAAAGATGTTCTTGATTTCTTCATTCTCAAACACTTTATGAGTCATGGCTTTTTCAACATTCAAAATTTTACCACGTAGTGGCAGAATGGCTTGAAATTTACGATCACGTCCTTGTTTGGCCGTACCACCTGCCGAATCTCCCTCGACAAGAAAAACTTCGCATTTTGCAGGATCTTGCTCTGAGCAGTCACTTAATTTACCTGGCAAACCTCCAATACTCATTACAGTTTTACGCTGCACCATATCACGTGCTTTCTGAGCTGCATGACGAGCTTGAGCTGCAAGAATTACCTTTTGAACTATGGTTTTAGCATCATCAGGATGTTCTTCAAGATAATCTGTTAACATTTCAGAAACTGCCTGACTTACAGATGCAGATACTTCTCTGTTTCCTAATTTAGTTTTAGTTTGTCCTTCAAATTGAGGTTCTGCAACCTTGACCGAGATAATAGCTGTTAAACCTTCACGGAAGTCATCACCTTGAATATCGAACTTTAATTTATCTAACATTCCAGATGCATCAGCATACTTCTTTAATGTATGTGTCAAACCTCTTCTAAAACCTGATAAATGAGTACCACCTTCATGAGTATTAATATTATTTACGTAGGAGTGTAAATTTTCAGCATACGATGTATTATAAATCATAGCGACTTCTACTGGAACACCATTCTTTTCTCCTTCGAAAGCAATGACCTCTCTCATTAATGGCTCACGATTTCCATCAAGGAACTTAATAAACTCTTTGAGACCTTCTTGAGAGTGAAAGGTTTCCCCTTCAAACTCACCTTCTTCATTTTTATGTCTTCTATCCACTAAATGAATAGTAATTCCTTTGTTAAGGTAAGCTAGTTCGCGTAGTCTACTTGCTAACGTATCGTAGCTGTATTCTAAAGTTTGTGTAAAAATTGTTGGGTCTGGCTTAAATGTTACTGTAGTACCATTTTTATCAGAATCACCAACTGTTTTAACAGGATATAGTGCTTTACCTCGTTCATATTCTTGTTCCCAAATTTTTCCTTCTCGGTGAACTGTAGCTTTTAAATGTTCTGAAAGTGCGTTAACACAACTTACACCAACACCATGTAATCCACCAGATACTTTATAAGAATCTTTATCAAATTTACCACCAGCACCGATTTTAGTCATTACAACTTCTAAAGCTGAAACCCCTTCTTTTTTGTGTAATCCAACAGGGATACCACGACCATCATCTTCAGTTGTTATCGAGTTATCTTCATTTATTGTAACTGTTATATTATCGCAGTGTCCAGCTAAAGCTTCATCGATTGAATTATCAACAACTTCGTATACTAAATGGTGTAATCCTCTTACTCCAACATCTCCAATATACATCGAAGGACGCATACGCACATGCTCCATTCCTTCTAAAGCCTGAATACTATCGGCTGAATACTGATTTTTATTTTCTTCGCTCATTATTTTTGAATAAAATTAAGTTCATTTTAATGCATAAAAAAATGACACTTTATGCATCATTTTCGAACACTAACAAAGATACAAAATAACAGGGCTTTTTAAAAGCTTTTTAAAGAATGAATACAATAATTATCAACATTTGTTAATTACTCAAAAAGCCATTAAATCGCCTAAAAAACATCTTAAAATCGATTTCACTGAATTTTATCATCACCTCAAAAACTAAAAAACACAAAAGTGGTTTATATAGCATATTTTGAGTTTAATCTTCAAAATTTAAATCTAAAAAAAAGCTAATTATTTCTTTTTTTTGAAGGATGGAAAATCATTCCATTTCCAAATTAAATACGTCACAAATAGAAAGACCCCATTGAAAATTATAATTACCATAATAAATGGCGTCCAGGTCTCAAAAGATACAGTGTCGGGAATAAACAAAATACTGTCTCCATTATTGTTTTTAGTTAACAGATGCCTTGTTGCCCAATTGTTTCCTAGATGAATACCTATTGGAAAAAATAAGGTTTTAGATTTCACCAAAGCAGTAGCAAACAATAAATGACCAACAGGTATGCAAATAGCTAAAAAAATCACCATCCCCATATTTTGCATGATATTCCTATCCAAAATATGTACAAGCATAAACAAAACTCCGAAGATAATGTTTGCTATAACTATGTTAGTAGTCTCTATAGTTTTTTTAAAAGCATAGCCTCTAAATAATAGCTCTTCTATAACGACGGCAGGTAAAATCGTATAAAAACCATACAAAATAGTATTATAATTAATCTCAGAAGTGGTTAATTCAATACTTTCGCCAGTATATAATCCTCTACAAAATTTGGCTAAAACAAATGCTGCTGCTCCAATTAGGACTCCTAAAGGCAAAAACGAAATAGTCCTTAAAGAGAGATTTAAACCTAAGTCCTTAAGCGATTTATTATCTGTCTTAAAGAGAATCCAAGTAGCAATTAATAATAATAGAACTGATGTAAATGGAAAATAGCGTTTAAAAAATGGGGTGTCAATAATTCCGCTAAGAAAAAGGGCAGATCCATATAACAGTATTGCTAATAAAAATCTAGAAATTGTTGGGTATTTTGACACTAATGTTTTCATAATATGAAGATATAAGGTGATGTAACTAATGTGATATTAGTTATGAAATTGAATTAAATTAATGTTGAGATTATCCTTTAATCTTTAAAAAAGGTATGGATAATGGGTAGTAAAATGTATGATTATTCATCGCAGACATCATATTTTTAATACTGAAAAAAACACCGAAGAGAAAGACAGCTCCAGTACCAAAAAAGTTAAATCCAGGGAAGACAAAAAACAACAGCAAAGAGACAATTAATAATAGGTTAATTGTACAATGAAAGTTTATCACGGCACGACCATGTTTGTCATAAACTTTATTATCATCTGCTTTACTTATCCAAATAAATAATGGAATAAGCACATTACCAAAAGGAATAATGAGTCCAAAAAAGGGAGATCCATGAAGCAACAACATCCATTGTCTTTTTATAACTTCTTCATTAGGGTTATCAAGTACCAATAATTTATCAACTTCTATATCTAAGCCCACAGCTAATAATTTTATGGTTTGTAGATGAGGCTTCACTTCTCCTTTTTCGATGCGTTGAATGGTACGAACAGCAACAGTTGTTAAATCTGAAAGTTCTTCTTGAGTATAGCCTTTTAACTTTCTTTGGTATACTAAATTGTCTTTAAGCATTTGTTGTTTCATTGTGTTCATTTTTACTGACACAAATCTATATGATATTCTTGGTTTTTCTCACGTCATTTAAGTGTCACCTATCTGTCGCTTTCACTATTTATAGGGGTTTAGCAAATATATTGCTTTCATTTTTAAACTTTCAATAAAAAAAGACCAATCAATGATTAGTCTTTTTTTTAATGTTCGATAAACGCGTCTTTCTTAAATTTTAACATAAGCTTCATCATGAACATTTGCAATAGCTCTACCAGAAGGATCATTCATATTTTTAAATGCTTCATCCCATTCTAAAGCAATTTTCGTACTACAAGCAACACTAGGTTCTTGTGGTACACTTAAGGCTGCTGCATCACTTGGAAAATGTTCTTCAAAAATAGATCTATAATAGTATTCTTCTTTGTTAATTGGAGTTTGAATTGGGTAACGAAATTTAGCGTTAGTCATTTGTTCATCGGTGACCTCTTTTTCCACAAGATCTTTCAAGGTATCAATCCAACTGTAACCAACACCATCACTAAATTGCTCCTTTTGTCTCCATGCTACACTTTCTGGAATCATATCTTCAAACGCTTTACGAACTACCCATTTTTCCATTCGCTCTCCGTTAATCATTTTATCTTTTGGGTTGATACGCATTGCAACATCCATAAATTCTTTATCTAAAAATGGAACTCTGCCTTCAATTCCCCAAGCAGCTAAACTTTTATTAGCTCTCAAACAATCATACATATGTAACTTGTCTAATTTACGAACTGTTTCGTCATGGAACTCTTTAGCATTTGGCGCTTTATGAAAATATAAATACCCTCCAAAGATCTCATCGGCACCTTCACCTGATAACACCATTTTAATTCCCATAGACTTAATTACTCTAGCCATTAAATACATTGGTGTAGATGAGCGAATTGTCGTAATATCGTACGTTTCAATATTATAAATCACATCTTTTATGGCATCTAATCCTTCCTGAATGGTAAACTTAATTTCATGATGAATTGTACCAATATGATCTGCTACTTTTTTTGCAGCAGCTAAATCTGGTGATCCTTCTAAACCTACTGAAAATGAGTGCAGCTGTGGCCACCAAGCATCCTTCGTATCATCAGACTCTATACGTTTCTGCGCATATTTTTTAGCTATAGCAGATGTAATTGAAGAATCTAAACCTCCAGACAATAATACACCATAAGGTACATCACTCATTAGCTGTCTATGCACTGCATCTTCTAATGCTTGCTTTACCTCCGCAATACTAGTCTCATTCTCTTTTACAGCATCATATTCTGTCCAATCACGCTTGTACCATTTTACAAACTCTCCGTCTTTACTTGACATATAATGTCCTGGAGGAAATAATTCAATTTTAGTACAAATTCCTTCTAAAGCTTTTAATTCTGAGGCAACGAAAAACGTTCCATATTTATCCCAACCAATATATAGAGGAATAATTCCCATATGATCACGAGCAATAAAATATTCATCCTTTTCAGTATCATAAATTGCGAAACCAAAAATACCATTCATATCATCAACAAAATCGACACCTTTTTCTTGGTATAATGCCAAAATCACTTCGCAATCACT
This sequence comes from Psychroserpens citreus, assembly GCF_055686305.1. Classification (NCBI taxonomy): domain Bacteria; kingdom Pseudomonadati; phylum Bacteroidota; class Flavobacteriia; order Flavobacteriales; family Flavobacteriaceae; genus Psychroserpens; species Psychroserpens citreus. The sequence continues at coordinate 2,526,036 of NZ_CM145999.1, read as the reverse complement.
TTCAGTTTGAAAATCGTAATCTGGAAATTGAGAACGCAGTTCTCTATGGTTATAGATTTCACCATTAGCCGCTAAGATTAGTTTTTTATCTGGGCTTAGCAAGGGTTGTTTGCCCGAAGCTGGGTCAACAATAGCCAAGCGCTCATGTGCCATAATCGCTTTATCATCACTATAAATCCCACTCCAATCTGGTCCTCGATGACGAATTGTTTTAGCCATTTCTAATACTTGAGGTCTTAAATCATCTGTTTTTTGTTTTATATCAAACGCACATACTATTCCGCACATAATTATAATCTTTAATTTATATTCCTTATTTGTTATTCGTAATTGATAAGGCAAATATGAAATTATAGTTATAAATATAAAACATAAAATTGTATTTTAATTACATTTTAAAACTAAAAATCATATCTTCAAATAAAAATGAAATAAAAAAGTATTGATTTATTCTTTTTTTCACTCTAATTGTAAACTTTAACATCCGATTTCGACATTTAGTAAAATATTAAGACCATCGGGTTTTATCTTTATATCATTCTAAAAACATAAAAACACATTATGAAAACAAAATCGATTATTTCTGCTATCGCTATGGCATTTATTATGCTCATTTCAGTAAACGTGAATGCACAAAAATTTAGTGGCTTAGATAAAAGTCCGATGGATGCAGCATCCTATCCTTCGAGTTATAAAGACTCTAATAAACTCATAAAAATTATCTACAGTAGACCACAACTTAAAGGACGCTCTTTAGAGAAGTTAGCACCTAATGGAGAGGTTTGGAGAACTGGGGCTAATGAAGCTGCAGAACTTACCCTATACAAAACTATGGCGTTGGGTGATACTAAAATTGCACCAGGAACTTATACATTTTATGTGATTCCTGGTGACAAAGAATGGACAGCCATTATTAGTAAAGACTTGAACATTTGGGGAAGCTACTTTTACAAACAAGACAATGATGTTGCAAGATTAGCTATACCTGTAACAAGTGCTAATGAATCTTTAGAAGCATTTTCAATAGCATTTGAAGAATCTAAAAATGGAGTTCTCATGCATCTAGGTTGGGGAAATGCAAGAACTGCAGTACCTTTCACTAAGTAGTTTGAATCTTGAAGATCAATAAAAAAGCGCTGAAATTCAGCGCTTTTTTATTTATGGTATATTCAAATATTTATGGGTTTGCAACGACACTTTCCACTTAGGGTTATCCATCACATAGTCTACAATTTGTGGTACAACTTTATCTCGTTTACTCCATTCAGGTTGTAAATATAAAATACAATCCTTATTAACCTTGGCTGCTTGTGCTTCAGCAAAACGAAAATCGTCTTTATTATAAATAATACATTTGAGTTCATCAGCTTCGGCATACACCTCATCTGTAGGTAATTTCATTTTTTTAGGAGAGAGACAAATCCAATCCCAAGTTCCCGATAAGGGATAAGCTCCAGAGGTTTCAATATGAGTTTGAACTCCTTTAGCCTTAAGTTGATCTGTGAGCGGCCCCATATCCCAAGTTAAAGGCTCACCACCAGTAACCACAATAGTGTTGCTATACTTCACTGCATTATTAACAATTGCTGAAGTTTCAGTTGGCGGATGCAATTCGGCTAGCCAACTTTCTTTAACATCGCACCAATGGCACCCCACATCACAACCACCTATTCTAACAAAATAAGCAGCTGTCCCTTTATGATATCCCTCACCTTGAATAGTATAAAACTCTTCCATTAAAGGCAAAAGCAACCCTTTATCTATTAATTCTTGTCGTTCTCTTCTAGTCATAGCCTGCAAATATACTCTAAAATTAAATGCATTGATTTTATTTTACAGCAATAACGTCAATTTCAATATTAGCACCAACGGCCAAACCAGACGCCGCAAAAGTTGTTCTTGCTGGTTTATTAGGAAAGTAGGTCACATAAACTTCATTAAAAGCTCTAAAATCATTAATATCTTTTAAAATAACGGTGCACTTCACCACACGATCTAAAGAGGAATCGTGTTGTGCTAGAACAGCCTTTATATTTTCGAGACATTGTCTGGTTTCATTTTCTATTCCTCCATTTACTAGTGTTCGTGTAGAATGATCCATACCAACTTGTCCAGCTAAAAACAAAAACCCATTTGCTTCTACCACATCACTAAAAGGTGCATTGGCTTTTTTTACTTCATGAGATTTATGGAAAATAATAGCATTATTATTCTGTTGACACGAAGACATTATAAAAAGAAATAATAAAAATATGAATGTTAAGAAATTTTTCATTTTAGTTGATTTTAAACTTGACTAAAATTACACTATTTTTATGCAAATTTTGAACTATGAGTAGAACGGACGATTTTTTAAAAGAAATCACTGAAGGAAACACTAATAAAGGCGACTACATTACACTAGGATCTGCAATGTTAGATGGTGAAACCTTATCAAATGCTTTTATAAATGTACCTCTAAAAACCATGAATAGACATGGATTAATTGCAGGTGCTACTGGGACAGGAAAAACAAAAACACTGCAAGTTTTAGCTGAAAATCTTAGTGAGAAAGGTGTTCCTGTACTATTGATGGACATAAAAGGAGATTTAAGTGGATTAGCACAACCCAGCCCTGGCCATCCAAAAATAGACGAGCGTCATGAAAAAATAGGATTACCATTTGAATCTAAATCATTTCCTGTAGAAATAATGACATTGTCAGAACAAGATGGTGTACGTCTTCGCGCAACAGTAAGCGAGTTTGGCCCTGTACTCTTGTCTCGTATATTAGATTTAACTGAAGCGCAGTCTGGTGTTGTAGCTGTTATCTTTAAATATTGTGACGACAATAAATTACCTTTGCTCGATTTAAAAGATTTTAAAAAGATATTACAATACGCTACTCAAGAAGGCAAAAAAGAATTCACAGAAGCCTATGGAAGGATTTCTACAGCTTCTACAGGAGCAATTCTTAGAAAAGTAGTTGAAATAGAACAACAAGGCGGTGAGCTATTTTTTGGAGAAACCTCATTTGAAGTTGATGATTTATTACGTGTTGATGATGATGGAAGAGGTTATATCAATATTATAAGATTAACAGATATTCAAGATAGGCCCAAATTATTCTCAACCTTCATGCTGAGTCTTTTAGCTGAAATTTATTCTACATTTCCTGAACAAGGCGATAGTGGCCGACCAGAATTAATCATGTTTATTGATGAAGCGCATTTAATATTTAATGAAGCTTCAAAGGCTTTGTTAAACCAAATTGAAAGCATTGTTAAGCTCATTCGTAGTAAGGGTGTTGGGTTATATTTCGTTACGCAAAATCCAACCGATGTTCCTGAAGCCGTATTAGGTCAACTTGGATTAAAAGTTCAGCATGCACTTAGAGCTTTTACTGCTAAAGATAGAAAAGCTATAAAGCTTACTGCTCAAAACTATCCAGACACAGCCTACTACGATACTGCAGATGTATTAACATCGTTGGGAATAGGAGAAGCTTTAGTATCTGCATTAAATGAAAAAGGAAAGCCAACACCATTAGCAGCAACTATGATGCGCGCTCCAATGAGTCGTATGGATGTACTTACCGAAACTGAACTTGGAAATTTACTTGGAAAGTCTAAACTTGCCAAAAAGTACAATGAAGAGGTTGATAGAGAAAGTGCCTATGAAATGCTGAACAAAAAAATCGAAGCTGCTGAAGCTGAAGAAGCCAAAGAAAAAGCTCGCAAAGAGAAAGAAGCTCTAAAAAAAGCGGAAAGTAAACAACGAGCGTCTCGATCTAGAAGTCGAAGTTCAAGACAAAACCCAATAGTTAAAGTATTGACAAGTCCAACTGTTATACGCAGTGTTCTTGGTATCTTGACAAAAATGCTTAAATAACAATTAACTCAATTTTTAATATCTAATTTGTGAATACAACTTTTAAACAAATATCAGCTTTAGTAATTATAGCACTTTTAGTCGTTAGCTGTAAATCTGAAAAAAAACAAGATCCTTTTCAAATAAGCAAGCATCATGTTGGTCTTTTAACTGATTCGACACAAGTTAAAGATTTGGAATTTGCTTTCCCTAATGATTCTATTGTAACATCAATTAAAGGAGATGAATTTATTGAGGACAACAATGATATTTATATCTATGCGAGTAATGGCAACAAGTTATTGAGCTTAACTCCTAGTCAGGCCTTAGATTCGACATCTACGATAAAGAGTGTTCATATTCTAAGTGACACCTTCAAAACAGATAAAAACATATCAACACTTAGCACCTTTAAAGACATCAACGATAATTATAAAATTTCGAGTATTAATAATCTAATTAGGTCGATTGTAATATCTGTTAACGAGATAAATGCGTCTTTTACGATTGATAAAAAGGAACTACCAGCAAACTTAAGATTTGATATGAATTTGAATATTGAAGCTATTCAAATTCCAGACAATGCAAAAATCAAATACTTTATGATTCATTGGTAATGTAAGTGCATTACATTTCTCATTAGAGATCATAAAAAATTAGTCTAGCGCCACACAATATTAATTAGGGAGAATAAATAATTAAGAATGAAACATTACAAGATTCAAAACTCCCCTTTTATTGTACCTACAACAGACGGAAAACTTATAGAAGAACATTTTGGCAATGCTACAGATGGAAACTCTCAAATAAGTATTGCGCACATGGTTGCTCCTCCTGGTTGGTCGGAACCTTTTCAAACGCCAGAATTTGACGAATACACGTATATCATCAAAGGCAAAAAACAATTTATTATAGATAATGATACCATTATTTTAGAAGCTGGTCAATCAATTAAAATCAATAAAAATGTACGAGTTCAATACTCCAATCCATTTACCATTCCTTGCGAGTATATAGCGATTTGTACTCCTGCATTTTCTATGGACTTAGTAAACAGAGAAGATTGATGAAAAAGATCGTTCTAAAATTAGTAGGTGGATTTATAAACTTAATGAGCCTATTATCTCCAAAATTAGCGGGCAATATTGCTATTCGTCTTTTTTCTAGTCCGCGAAAGATAAGATTCAAAGAAATAGAGAAAGACTATTTGATGACTGCATTTATTGAAGATGTTACTTATAAACATATCAATATAATGACCTATCGTTGGTTAGGAAAAAAAGATACCGTTTTACTTGCTCATGGTTGGGAAAGCAATTCTTACCGTTGGCGTTCTTTGATTGAGAAATTAAATAAGCTAGATTATAATGTTATTGCTATGGATGCTCCTGCTCATGGTAAATCGACTGGAAAAAGATTTAATGCTATTTTGTATTCTGAATGCATCCACATCGTAGCAAAAAAATTTAATGCAAATATTATTATTGGGCATTCGGTTGGAGGAATGGCGACAGCATTTTTTCAGCATAAATATCAGTTAGCATCAGTAAATAAATTAATCTTACTCGGAGCTCCATCCAATTTTATTGGTGTATTCAAAAGATATAAAGCTATGATGGGTTATAATAATAGAATTGCTAAAGCCATGGACGATATTATTGTAGAACGATTTAATAAAACACCCGATTATTTTAATTCAGCACGATTATTAGAACATATTAATGATAAGGGCTTAATTATTCATGATGAATTGGATAAAATTATTCCTTATAGTGATGCTAAAGACTACGAAACATTCTATAAAAATGCAACCCTCATTACGACTAAAGGATTAGGACATGGACTAAAGTCTGAAGACGTTCATAATCATATTCTCAATTTTATTAATGCATAGTTTCGTACTTTTGAAATATGTCTGACAACCTAAAACGAATTAATAAATATCTCAGTGAAGCGGGTTTCTGCTCTCGTAGAGAAGCCGACAAACTTATCGATGCTGGACGAGTAACCATTAATGGAGTTATTCCAGAAATGGGAACTAAAGTAGCTCCTGATGATGAGATTCACGTTGATGGCGAACTCGTAAAAAATACGAAAGCATCTTTTGTATACTTGGCCTTCAATAAACCCGTTGGTATTGTTTGCACAACAGATACACGTGTTGAAAAGGACAACATTATTGATTTTATTAATTATCCAAAACGTATTTTTCCTATTGGAAGATTAGATAAGCCAAGTGAAGGTTTAATTCTTTTAACTGATGATGGAGATATCGTGAATAAAATTCTTAGAGCAAGTAATAATCATGAGAAAGAATATATTGTCACTGTAGACAAACCAATTTCACAAACGTTTATTAAACGCATGTCTGGAGGTATTTATCTGAAAGATTTAGAAAAAACCACAAAAAAATGTGAAGTCAAAAAATTAGATTCACATACCTTTAGTATCATATTAACTCAGGGCTTAAATCGACAAATTCGTCGAATGTGTGAGTATTTAACCTATGAGGTACAAACCTTGAAGCGTGTAAGAATCATGAATATTCCACTTGATGTACCTGTTGGAGTGTATCGTGAATTAACTTCTGAAGAATTCAAAACATTAGGTAAACTTTTAGAAGATTCTAACAAGCACTATACATCTAAGACATCAAAACGTATAAAAAAATAACCCATCATGTTTAAGTTGTTTAAAAAAGCATCAAACACCAAGCGCAGTCTTTTAGTCATCGCTTTTGTGGTTATACTTGCTATTGCATTTGAGACGTTTCAACAACTTTATTATATACGACGTTATGACCTAGGTGAAGGAGTTACCTTTTTTGAAATTTTAAAAAATCAATCTTATAGATGGATTATTTGGCTTCTATTTTCTTTTATCCTCATCTACTATATCAAAACAAATACTTTTAAAACTAAAACCGCTATAGATGTTTTTAAACTTGTAGGTGTTATTATTGGTCTGGTGTTCTTAAATATTGTTATTATATCATTAAGTAGCGCTTACTTTTCAGCCGATTCGTTTTCGATAAGCTATTTCTTTTCTGAATTCCTTCCTTTTTTTACCTATCAAAAGGCTCCTATTTATACGCTTGGATACATTGCTATAAGTATGATTTTGTATTTATATTTTGAAAATGAAAAGTTACAAATTGAAGTACAGGAACTTTCTGAATTGAAAGCTACCAACACAAAACTGTACAACCAACTAAGATCTCAGGTTGACGAAAAGTCGACAGTCTTAAACATAAAAATTGGAAACAAACGCAAAATTATTCCTGTAAATCATATTTGCTGGATTGAAGCTGATGATTATTGTGTAAAAGTACATACTGTAGACAATAAAACTTATACCATGCGAAGCTCTCTTAAAGCTTTAGAAGAAAAACTCAACACTAATTTCTTACGTGTACATAGAAAAGCAATTGTCAATATGGATTTAGCAAAAGAGTTAAACTTAGCCAATTCACCTAATGTTATTCTTCAAAATGAAACAAAAGTCCCGGTTTCTAAAAGCAACCTTAAAACTGTAAGAGATTTTCTAAATCAATATTAGGTTTTTCTTAACTCAGTTTACTGCAAATAAAATACGACTCTCTGCAATTGACTAACAAGATATGTTCTTTTTTCATTGCTTTGAGTAAGTTAATTTGAATTAGCAATAAATCTCACATCATGTCATTTCTGGACCTTCATCTTTGGCTAACAATCAACTGATAAAGGATAATAAATGGGTTCAGAAAGACATGACAAACAAAACATACGATTATGAAATTTACAATGCATTTGGTTTTACTTTTTTTATGTACACTTACTGTAACACATGCCCAATATGAATATGATGCCAATGACAAACATCCCTTTGGCAAAGCTAACCCTGAAGCTTCAGAAAACATTAAAGATTTTGAAAGTATGATTGGATCTTGTCATTGTAAATCTACAACTCGAAAACAAGATGGTACATGGAATGATTCAGAAGACATGACATGGACATGGCGTTATATTATGAACGGTACTGCTGTACAAGATGAAACTTTAAAAGCCGATGGGTCACATTCAGGAAGTATTAGACAATTTATTAAAGACAGTAGCCGATGGTATGTCCATTGGTACTCATCAAAAACGCCTTCTACAATTCTCCCTGTTTGGGAAGGCGGCAAAAAAGAAGATAAAATTGTACTCTATAGAGATCAAACTGCACCAAATGGCACTGAGGGATATTTCCGCTTAACGTTTTATGACATGAGTAAAACTGGGTATAAATGGATTGGTGAATGGGTTGACAAAACTGAAACCGTTATTTATCCTACTTGGAAAATTGATTGCGTAAGAAAAAAATAAAACCACAAATACTCTCTCTAATATTTAGTGAATTTTCTTAATATTTGAGTTATACAAACACTTAATAAATTAAAGCCATTTAGGCTCCTAATCATAAAAGACTTATTTAAAGAGGTAAATATTTATAATTCTAAACTTTAACGGTTCTTATTTTTATGTACCTTAGTTTTAAATGCAACAAACGCCTTCTTTTGATACTTGGACCTCAGGATTTTTATGTGCTGTAGCAATGGGCGTGTTTCTATTTATTATCTTAATAAGCAATAGAAATAAAAGAAATCGTCCTATTGCTTTTTTGGTATTGGCATTTTCAGCAATTTTATTTGCATATGTAATGTTTTGGACTAAATACGCATTTAAACATCCGTATTTTAATTCCTTTCAATTTGTGGGACTTTTTTCTATTGGCCCTTTATTCTATACCTATATTTCAAACAGTTATATGATAAAGAAGAAACTCAATGTTTTACATTTTATACCTTGCTTTTTTTGGATTGGCCTTACTCTATTACTTTGGTATCAATTTATTTTTAGTCATAGACTTAATCTTAAAATCAATATACCTTTATTGTCTCACTACAAATTGATAATTGCTCATCTAATTATCTACCTATTAGCAATCCTATGGCTAGTAAAAAAACATAACGTATTAACTACTGAAGTACAAAAAATACGATACAAATGGATAAAAGTACTCATTGCATTATATATACTTTTTATTTTATCATATGTCTCATACTATATTTTGGTAAATTTTTCTTTTTTCAATAACCAATGGGATTATATGATTTCATTTTCAATGGCAATTAGTATTTATACTATTGGATATTTCGTTTATAAAGAACCTCAAATATTTGATGGTGAGTTTTTCTCAAATCTATTTTTACCTATTCAAAATAAAAAAGAGAATTTTGAAGACAGTCTAATTAATGAGTTTTATAATAATCTTGTTCACTATATTGAACGTGAAAAACCTTTTACAGATAATGAACTTAGGCTAGCAAACTTAGCCGATCAAGTTGGATATTCTACTCACCTACTTTCAAAGGTAATCAATAAGAAATCTGGAAAAAACTTTAATCATTTTATAAATGATTATCGTCTGTTGGAAGCCGAAAAACTATTAATTTCATCAAATAATTATAGTATAAAATCCATTTACTTTGATGTTGGTTTTAATAATAAAGTGACTTTCTATAAAGCTTTTAAAGACAAACATAATTGCACACCTACAGAGTATAAAAAAAGACATACTAATAAGTAAAATTTTATAAAAGCAAACCCATAACTCGTTGTTTTCATATTGTTTTGAATAAAATCAAAAACAAAATATTATGAAAAGAATTACTAACTACATTGTATACTTGCTATTTACCGCTGTATGCTCCATCAATATCATATTTGCTCAGTTACCAGAAGGTTCACATCTTTTGGTAAGCGACATAACTGCTCAGGTAACTCCAACTTCAGATTATAAAATTTTAAAATTTGATCATAACGGTGAAAATGGAGTGCTATTTACAGATGAAGAATTATCTTGGCCTCAAGATATTCTCATTGCCAACTTACCCAACGAAGGCTATCGCGTTTTAATTTCTAATTTTTTTAGTGGAAAAATCACCAAGTATGATCTTGACGGAAATTACATTGATGATTTTGCTACTGGTATTGGTGCTCCAACAAGAATGCGTATTCTAGATAACATATTATATGTACTTCAATGGAATAACCAAAATGGTCCGGAATTCGTATTACAGTATAACCTTGATGGTTCATTATTAGGTAACTATACAAGTGCAGGAATCTTCCTAAGCATTGGTATGGATTGGGATAGTGACGGTGACTTTTATATTAGTGCTTTTGGATCTGGACGAGTATATAAATTTAATAGTTCTGGACAATACGATAGTATTTTTATTAATGAATCTAACCTATCGGGTCCAACAAATATTTGGTTTGATAAAACCGAAAATGGGAACATGTGGGTAATCGATTATGGGGACTCTTCGCTAAAACTTTTTAATAGCTTAGGTGAGCCTTTAGGAACCATCGTTTCTGGATTAAGCACACCAGAAGGTGTTGCATTTTTGGATAATGGTAATTTTCTTATAGGTAATGGTCCTACTGGACTTATAAAAATGTATGATAGTAATGGTACATTTATAGAGGATTTTATTGATAGTGATGCCTCAATGGCTGCTAATCTCATCAATACTAATGCATTCTATATCATGCCCTCAACGCTTTCAACAACAGATATAAATCAGCCTGAAACAGCTTTCATATCTCCTTCTCTTGGTCGTGAATTCAAATTTGATTCCAAACTTGTTAAGCCTTCAGATGATATACATGTCTACTCTATCTTAGGCAAACATATCGAAACACTTACGCTTAAAGACAACTTATCATGGACTCCAAAAAACTATAGCGATGGTGTCTATATTGTTCATATTAGTTCCTACGGAAAAGAACGTTCACAAAAAATTATAATTAAAAATTAAATCACCATGAGAAACACCTGTATTACTGCTATAATTATCATATTTTTTCAATTTGGATTCTCACAAACTAATTCGCCTTATCAAGCCTATTACAATAATGAAAATTACGAAGCTGTCATTAAAATTGCTCAAGAACAATTAAAGAGTAATCCAAAAGACTCAATGGCCAACTATTTCTTGGGGTTTAGCTATGCCAACTTAAAAGAGTACAAAAAAGCAATTAAAAATTTAGAGATTGCCAAAAAAAGTGGTCTTAAAGGTCCTGCTGTATTATTAAGGCTCGCAGAAGGTTACACTGCCCAAAATCTAAAAGAAAAAGCGATTGCAGAATTAACAGCTTTAGACGAACAACAATTTGGATTTTACAATCGGTTAGACCAACCCATTTTTGATGCTATTCGCTCAGATGAGCGGTTTAAAACCATAAGAGAAAATATGTACAAAAGAGCCAATCCATGCAAGTTTGATGATAACTATAGAGCCTTTGATTTTTGGGTTGGTGAATGGGATGTATATTCACAAAATCAGAAAATAGCTGAAAGCAGTATCACTAATTCTAATGGCCTTTGTGGTATTATCGAAAACTGGAAACCTATCGGTAGTAATGGAGGACACTCTATAAGCTATTACGATCCTCTAGATAAAAAGTGGAAACAAAATTGGGTGGCCGGAGGTAACGTAAGTCATTATGAACAACCAACCATAGAAACCGATGGAGATATGTTACTTATTGCAAAAGCGCCTAAGATTTGGTTTCGCATGACATGGTATTATAATAAAGAGGATGATACCGTTAGACAAGTGCAAGAGTCTAGTTCTGATGAAGGTAAACATTGGACGATTGCATTTGATGGTTTATATAAAAGAAAACAAGAATAGTATTAACACTTAAGTTTGAATTGTTCTCGGGCTTACCTAATAAATATGCGCATCTGCATCCTTTAGGTAAGCCATTTTTATTAATACCTTTATACTCAAAACAATTCTTAATATCACAAAAAATGAGTAATCTATCTCCTTTCCATATTGCTATTCCTGTACATAATTTAGACATGTGTCGAAAGTTTTATCGTGACATCCTCCAATGCGAAGAAGGACGCAGTAGTGATCACTGGGTTGACTTTAACTTATTTGGTCATCAATTAGTGATTCATTATAAGCCAAAGTCTAATGACACATTACACACAAACGCTGTTGATGGGAAATCGGTTCCTGTTCCACATTATGGTGTTGTATTGCCTTGGGAGGTCTTTCATGATTTTTCAATATCACTTTCAAAAAAAGGAGTAGATTTTATTATAGAGCCTTATATTAGGTTTAAAGGAGAAGTTGGCGAACAAGCCACCATGTTCTTTTTAGATCCAGCGGGAAACGCCTTAGAATTCAAAGCATTTAAAGATATAAATCAGTTATTTGCTAAGTCTTAGTTCTTCGGAAATGGAACGGTAAATAAATGATCAAAAACAAAGGAATTATGAGTAACTGACAAACAATAATATAATACGGCCAATCTCCCAAATAATCTAATACAGAAGCCGATTCTGGTTTCTTATTTAAATAAAAATAATTAGCGTCTAAAAAATAGTTTATTACTATCATTAAAACGACATACACTTGTAATGCAAGAAAGGATTTGAATACACTTTTAAGTTTTGGTTTGAGTTTAAATACAAAAACACTGTAAAAAATCACTAAGAGTAATCCTAAGTGCACAACCCAATATCTAAAATAATCAAAACTCGGAAAGCCTTCAGCAATATCAGGCGTAATAACTCCTTGAAGTGTACCAGCTATAATCCAAAAGACTAAAATCTCAAACATCCAATATTTTCGATAATATGTATAAATGGGAATTAAAATACCAAGAAGACTACACAAATACAATGGTAAATCGGTTCTAAAATTATAATCACCGAAAAGCATGTAATATAAATGAAAGACAACAACAATTAAAGAAATAAAAAGAGCAATATAATGACAAATTCGCTGCTGCTGATTAGGCAATTGACCTTTTGCATAACGAATTAAAACAATTGCAAAAACCGTAGCTAAACCAATAGGTAACAAATGTTCTAAACTTAAAATAAGAACGCGGTCTAATACTACAGAAATTATAATCATGCTGCAATATAGGATTATTTACAACAGTTATTTCTTTTTATAGAGAATGACAAGACATATAAATAGATGCAACTTATTATTTACTTCACGTGCACATACCAATTTTGATTTACATACGCTGTTCTCTTGCTAATAATGTATTCTTAAGAAGCATAGCAATGGTCATTGGTCCTACGCCTCCAGGTACAGGTGTAATATAACTTGCTTTTTTACTAACATTTTCAAAATCTACATCACCCGTAATAATATAGCCTTTCGGAGAACTTTCATCTGGTACTCTGGTAATACCTACATCAATGATGATAACATCATCCTTTACCATTTCTGCTTTTAAGAAGTTTGGAACACCTAATGCAGAGATAATAATATCGGCTTGAGATGTGATTTGCGTAATATTTTTAGTATGACTATGCGTCAATGTCACAGTAGAATTTCCAGGAAAGCCTTTACGTCCCATTAAAATACTCATTGGTCGACCAACAATATGACTTCTTCCAATTACTACAGTATGCTTTCCTTTTGTTTCAACACCATAACGATCTAGCAATTCTAAGATACCAAATGGAGTTGCAGGTATAAATGTACTCATATCAAGAGCCATTTTTCCAAAATTTTCTGGATGAAAACCATCAACATCTTTACTTGGATCAACAGCCATTAAGACTTTTTGCGTATTAATTTGAGGTGGTAATGGTAACTGAATAATAAATCCGTCAATATCATCATTTTGATTTAACTCTTCAATCTTATCAAGCAACTCAATTTCACTAGTCGTATTAGACATGCGTACCATTGTAGATTCAAATCCAACACGCTCACAAGCACGAACCTTACTTCCAACATAGGTCAAACTTGCGCCATCATTACCTACAATAACAGCTGCTAAATGAGGTACTTTCTCATTTTTAGATTTCATTTTATCAACCTGCTGCTTGATTTCATTTTTAATATCGTTACTTACTTTCTTGCCGTCTAAAATTGTCATTGTTGTTGTATTGCGTTGTGGTGTTAGTTTTATATAAAAAAAGCATGAGTTTTTATCTCATGCCTTTCATAGCTTGCATCATTGCTTTTCCTTTTCCGCCTTGCATCATTTTCATCATTTTACTCATTTGGTTAAATTGTTTGAGCAGTTGATTTACTTCTTGTACCGAAGTTCCAGATCCCTTTCCAATTCGTTTCTTTCTACTTGCATTAATAATAGAAGGATTAGAACGTTCTGAAGGAGTCATAGAATGTATAATCGCTTCAATACCTTTAAAGGCATCATCATCAATATCTACACCCTTCATCATCTTTCCTGCACCTGGAATCATTCCGATTAGGTCTTTCATATTACCCATCTTCTTGATTTGTTGTATTTGCTTTAAGAAATCATCAAAACCAAACTGATTCTTTGCAATTTTTTTCTGAATTTTTCTAGCTTCTTCTTCATCATACTGCTCCTGAGCTCTTTCCACTAAAGACACCACATCTCCCATTCCAAGGATACGATCTGCCATACGCGAAGGATAGAATACATCAATAGCTTCCATTTTTTCACCTGTACCAATAAACTTTATTGGTTTGTTTACAACAGATTTAATAGAAATTGCAGCTCCACCTCGTGTATCACCATCTAACTTGGTTAAGATGACACCATCAAAATTCAAAATGTCATTAAAGGCCTTCGCTGTATTAACAGCATCTTGACCAGTCATCGAATCTACTACAAACAAGGTCTCTTGAGGTTGAATAGCATTATGAATGTTAGAAATTTCATCCATCATGGCCTGATCAACCGCCAAACGACCAGCGGTATCAATAATTACAACATTAAATCCGTTAGCTTTAGCGTGGGCAATACCAGCTTGAGCAATAGCAACTGGATCACTATTACCTTTATCACTATAGACTTCAACATTAATTTGATTTCCAACTACATGTAATTGATCAATCGCCGCAGGACGATATACATCACACGCAACTAATAATGGGCGCTTGGTTTTTTTATTTTTGAGATAATTAGCTAATTTACCAGAGAATGTAGTTTTTCCTGACCCTTGTAAACCTGACATTAAAATGACACTAGGTTGACCAGATAGATTGATACCTTCAGCATCACCACCCATTAACTCTGTCAATTCATCCTTTACAAGCTTCACCATTAACTGACCTGGTTGCAAGCTTGTTAATACATTTTGCCCTAAAGCTTTTTCCTTGACTTTATTGGTAAATTCTTTAGCAATTTTAAAGTTAACATCGGCATCTAATAAGGCTCTACGAACTTCTTTAAGAGTTTCGGCTACATTGACTTCTGTTATACTACCATGGCCTTTTAAAACGTGTAACGCTTTATCTAACTTTTCACTTAAATTATTAAACATATGCTTCTAGAATTTTAAAGATGCAAATTTAACGATTTGTGATGTATTTATGAAGTTCAAAAGCAGAAATTAAAACACAAAAAAGGATTGCTATGACCAACAATCCTTTTTAACCAACTAAAAACTAAAACTAACGGTTAAGTTTACTTAACGTTTATTTCTATTTTTAATAGAACAATCAAATATTGAAAACTCCTACCATATAATTTTTATAACTTAGCTGCAACCGAAAACATATGGCAAAACCGCTTAAAGAAAATATTTGTGAAGAACATCTGTTCTCTTCAATCTTCAAGAAATACTCACAAGATTTACACAATTTCTTGTTTTATAAATTTGGGCATCAGTTAAATCCACAAGATAAAATGCAAGAAGCTTTTGTTAAATTATGGGAGAACTGTTCTAAAGTCTCTCAAGAGAAAGCAAAAAGCTTTTTATTCACAACAGCAAATAATTTAATGCTAAATGAATATGCACATCAAAAAGTAGTTCTACGTCATCAAAAATTAAAACCACAGCATAGTACTAATATTAGTCCTGAATTTTTACTTGAAGAAAAACAATACAAAGAAAAATTAGAAAATGCCATCGCTAACCTAACTGAAGCACAACGAGTGGCATTTCTAATGAATCGAGTTGAAGGCAAACGATTTAAGGAAATTGCAAGTATCCTAGACATTTCTACTAAGGCTGTTGAAAAGCGCATTTATGGAGCATTAAAAAAATTAAGACAAGACATCGATGAACTATAAGGGTAGGAATTATAATAACATAACTGTTCTATTGTTGAACCAAATACTATGAACCGAGACAACCTCATACAAAAATGGTTAGATCATGATCTAAATCCTCAAGAGCTTGAAGCATTCAAACAGCTTGAAGATTACAATGATCTTATCAAGTTAGATACACATCTAAAAGGCTTTAAGGCTGATACTGTAGTTACAGACGAGGCTTTAAAAACGGTATGGAATACTATAAATTCAAAACAAAAAACGTCCCATAAACTTACACCTACTTTATCAAAAATTGCAGCAATATTAATCATTTGTTTTGGTGTTTACTTTTATACTACCACCCTTGACACTTCAGAACATACAATAGCATCACAACAAAAAACTATCGTGCTTCCCGATGCTTCTGAAGTTCAATTAAACGCATTATCTTCTTTAAGTTTTAACAAATCAACGTGGGACGACAATCGAAGTGTTTCTCTAGAAGGAGAAGCCTTTTTCAAGGTAGCTAAAGGCCAACAATTTGATGTTAAAACTAATTTTGGAACTGTAACAGTATTAGGAACTCAATTTAATGTTAAGCATCGTAACAATTACTTTGAAGTAACCTGCTATGAAGGAAAAGTTGGAATAGACACCAACATAAAACAAACGACGCTTCTTCCTGGAGATTCGTTTTTAATCATAGATGGAACCTACATAACTACTAAAAAAGAGCAATTGTCTGGTCCTTCATGGCTACACCATAATAGTACCTTTAAAAGTATTCCATATAGAGAGGTTATTGCCGAATTCGAAAGACAGTATAATGTTTCTATAGTATTTGACAATCTAGACCTTACTCAAAATTTTACTGGAAGTTTTATTCATAATGATATTGAAATTGCCTTAAAATCCATTACTTTACCATTACAATTAAAGTATAGTAAAACGGATAATATCATTACATTAAAACGTGAGTAAAAAAGGTGTATACTATCTTTTTATAATCTTATTTTTCTTGAATGTGGTCAGTATTTGTGCTCAAACCAATTCAAAGGATAAACTACCGCTTGCAAAAATCCTTGTACAGTTAGAGGCTAAATACACTATCAACTTTACCTATTTAGATCAAACTATTGAAGAAAAGATAGCACATCCTCCAGATGAGGGACTCACTTTAGACGAAGTACTTGACTATTTGAAATCTGAAACAAACTTGGATTTCATTAAGCTAGATGACTCTAGAATAGTTATTTCAAAACGTACCAACCCCTTTAGTAGTTTTATAACCCAAAAACTCGAAGAGATCGTCATTACTAATTTCCTTACTAAAGGTATATCAAAGAAAAGTGATGGTAAAGTCAACATTAACACAGAAGACTTCGGGATACTCCCAGGTCTTATTGAAGCAGATATTCTTCAAAGTATTCAAGCATTACCTGGAATAATAAGTGTTGATGAACGCGTATCTAACATTAATGTAAGAGGCGGAACTCATGATCAGAATTTGATTCTTTGGGATGGTATAAAAATGTATCAGTCTGGACATTTCTTCGGACTTGTTTCTGCATTTAATCCCAACTTAACAAAAGAAGTTAACGTGTCTAAAAATGGAACTAGCGTAAAGTTTGGTGATGGTGTTTCTAGTGTTATAGACATGCAACAATCAAACGGATTAGATCAAGAATTTAAAGCTGGGGCTGGATTCAATCTTATTAATGCAGATGGGTTTGCTAAAATTCCTTTAGACGAAAATGCCGAACTACAAGTATCGGCCAGACGATCATTAACCGATTTTATTTTTACACCTACCTATGATCAATATTTACAACGCGTCTTTCAGGATTCTGATTTTTCAAACACATCTCAAAGCAATTCTGAAGTTACTTCAAATAACGAGCGATTTTATTTCTACGATATATCAACAAAATTTTTGTACGATATTTCAGATCAAGATCAATTTAGATTCAACTTTTTAACCATTAATAATAATTTAACTTATGATCAACAATCTGATACCAGTATTCCCTTAAAGAATAGCTTAGAACAAAATAATCTTGCTGCCGGATTTGAATATTTAAAATATTGGAATAGTAAGCTTACAACCACAGCACAAGTGTACTACACAACCTATGATTTGAACGCAACTAACTTCGACATTACTAACAACCAACGACTTAATCAAGATAATAAAGTAAATGATTTAGGCATAAAAATTAATGCAACCAATCACATTGACGACAATTTAAAACTTCATGGTGGTTATCAATTTAGTGAGGTTATTATTAGTAACGAGGAAAACAGAGATAACCCAGATTTTGTAAGTTTTATTAAAGAAGTGGTAAGAACCCACTCTATTTATGGCGAAGCCGAATTTACTTCTGCAAACAAAAACACATATGCAAGAATTGGATTACGAACCAATTATATTGAAAAATTCTCCGAGTTCTTTACCGAACCTCGACTATCAGTAAGTCATAAATTAGATAATGATTTTAGAATTGAATTTCTTGCCGAACTAAAAAGTCAAACAACATCACAAATTATTGATTTGCAAAACGATTTTTTAGGTATTGAAAAACGTCGATGGATTTTATCAAATAATGAAGACGTCCCAATTATTAAAAGTACTCAAGGTGCTGTTGGTGTTCATTATAATAGAAACAAACTATTAATAAGTGCAGAAGCATTCATCAAAAATGTTGAAGGTATAACAGCTAGAAGCCAAGGGTTTCAAAATCAATTTCAATTTTCTAATGATACCGGAAAATATCAAGTAAGTGGTATCGATTTTCTTATCAATAAGCAGTTTGATTCATTCAGTACTTGGCTCAGTTATTCGTTTAGTAAAAATGACTATACATTCGAAAATTTAAATGAAGGCAATACTTTTCCAAACAACATTGACGTACGCCATACTGCAACCTTTGCAGGCACTTATTCGATTAATGATTTAAAGTTAGCGCTTGGTGTTAATTGGCATTCTGGAAAATCCCTAACCTTACCCCTAGAAACTCAAAACCCAAATACCTCACAAATTAACTATGCGGCACCTAACAGCACAAGTTTAGATGATTATTTAAGAACTGATCTTTCTGCAACGTATCAATTAACACTAACAAATAAGATGGACGCTTCAATTGGAGCATCCATATGGAATCTTTTAGATCGAAAAAATGTAATCAACACCTATTATGTTAAAAATAGCGATGGTGAGTTACTTACAGTAGAAAATGTGTCTCTTGGGATTACACCTAATATAAGTTTTAGAGTACGATTTTAAATATATTAACATGACAAACAACACCTTACAAAAACTAAAATTTCCAATTGGGGAATTTCAAAAACCTGAAATTATTACTTCTGAAATGATTACCAATTGGATACAAGATATAGAACAGTTTCCAAAAGCTATGGAAATTGCTACTAAGAATTTATCTCAAGAAGAATTACAATGGACGTATCGTCCTAATGGCTGGAACATTAAGCAGGTGGTTCATCATTGTGCCGACAGTCATATGAATAGTATTATTCGTTTTAAATTGGCGCTTACTGAAGACACTCCAACAATACGACCTTACTACGAAGATCGCTGGGCAAATTTGGTTGATGGAACTGACGATAATCTTAACGACACTTTACATCTACTAAAAGGACTTCATGCCAAACTAGGTAAACTTTTGCGTCACATTTCCGAAGAAGAACTTTCAAGAGAGTTTGTACATCCAGAACACGGAAAACGTTTTAGAATTGACGAAACCATTGGCACTTATGCATGGCATAGTAATCATCACTTAGCTCATGTGAAACAAGCTATTAAACATAAAGGTACTTTTGAATAATTACATACGCTCTGGAACGTTAATTCCAAGCAAACTGAACCCATTTTTAATAACATTTGCAACGGTTTGAGCTAGTTGCACACGAAATACTTTATCACTCTCCTTATCGGCTCCTAGGATAGATACATTTTGATAAAATGAATTAAATTCTTTTACTAAATCATAAATGTAGTTTGCAATAAGCGCTGGACTATGATGACTTGCCGCATTTTGAATCACTTCAGGAAATAATTCTAATTGTTTAAGCAATTCTTTTTCTTTGTCGTGTAAAGACACTTCGACTGCGCTCAGTGTAACACTGGCATCAATATTTGATTTACGTAATATTGATTGAATTCTTGCGTAAGCCATCTGAATATAAGGCGCTGCATTTCCCTGAAAATCTATAGATTCCTTAGGATCAAACAAAATACGTTTTTTGGGGTCTACTTTCAGAATATAGTATTTTAGAGCGCCTAAGCCTATAGTTTTATAGAGTGCTTGCTTCTCACTTTCAGAATACCCATCAAGTTTGCCTAGTTCTTCAGAAATCTCTTCGGCCGTTTGTGCCATCTCTACAATTAAATCGTCGGCATCAACAACTGTTCCTTCTCTACTCTTCATCTTTCCGGAAGGCAAATCGACCATTCCGTAACTTAAATGATATAAATTTTCAGCCCATTCAAAGCCTAGTTTTTTAATAATTAAAAACAACACCTGAAAGTGATATTCTTGCTCATTTCCAACTGTATACACCATACCTCCTACATCAGGAAAATCTTTAACACGTTGGATTGCGGTACCAATATCTTGCGTCATGTACACAGCGGTACCATCACTACGCAATACGATTTTTTCATCTAGACCATCTTCGGTTAAATCGCACCATACAGAACCATCGTCTTTCTTAAAAAAAACGCCTGTTTTTAAGCCTTCGACAACAAACTCTTTTCCTAATAAATAGGTTTGACTTTCATAATATAAGGTATCAAAATCAACGCCCAAATTTTTATAGGTTGTATTAAAACCATCATATACCCAACCGTTCATAGTTTCCCACAAGGCAACAACTTCAGCATCACCAGCTTCCCATTTACGGAGCATAGCTTGAGCTTCTAGTAAAATCGGCGCGTTTTTCTTTGCATCCGCTTCCAACTGTCCTTCAGAAATAAGCTGTTGTATCTCTTGCTTGTATTCTTGGTCAAACTTCACGTAGTAATTACCTACCAACTTATCGCCTTTTAATCCAGACGATTGTGGTGTTTCTCCATTTCCAAAGCGTTTCCAAGCCAACATACTTTTACAAATATGAATTCCTCTATCATTAATAATTTGAGTCTTATACACTTTTTTACCAGAAGCTTTTAATATCTCAGAGACACTATATCCCAACAGGTTATTTCTAATGTGGCCTAAATGCAGTGGCTTATTTGTGTTTGGCGAAGAATATTCTACCATAACCGCTTTGTCATTAGCCGTTGGCTTTACAAAACCGTAATTGGTTATATCTTTAATACTATTGAAAAACGCTGTATAATACACATCACTAATTTCAATATTCAAAAACCCCTTAACCACATTATAGGTCTTAACTTGATCGACATGTTGTACTAAATACTCACCAATTTGTTCACCAATTTGCACTGGATTTCCTTTGACAACCCTTAACATTGGGAATACTACAACCGTAATATCTCCATCAAACTCTTTTCGAGTTGCTTGAAATTCTACCGATTCTAATTCCGCATTAAAAACAGACTTAACGGCCTGCTTTACATTAAGTGAAAGTGTATCCTGAAGCGTCATTTTTCTTGTAATTTTAAGTCTGCAAAGATAGACTTTTTATTAAATTTTTAAGTGATATTACTGAGTTTATTACGTATTTAACTATTAGAAAACACATTAAATTACAACAGTTAAACAAAAGTCTAAATATATGTAATCAATTAATTATCAATTATTTAGCATTAGTATGCATTTCATCGATAAACCTACCGTTTTTCCATGATTTTTGCTGTTAATCTATTCGTCGATGTTTTTAATAATTTCAATCGTCACTTTAACTAATTTATAGGTATTAAAACCCAAAAATTAGGGTTTCAGAACGTTTTTATTGATTTTTGATATTGCTATTAATCAAAGTCCCAAACGTTGATGACTCTTAATAATCAATCATTATTGAGATTGACAATTTTGTTTAAGCACGTTAATCATCCGACCCTCAAGGAAATTTCGTGTAAGAATAGTTTTGCAATCATTAATACCCTAGCTCACGTATGAAGCAGTTAATAACATTAGCTGTGTTATGTGTGTCTCTCTTTTGTTACTCCCAAACAAATGAGATAGATAGTCTTACCGTACATTTATCTTTTCAAAATCAGGACTCATCAAAAGTCGATACATCCATACGTTTAGTAAAGGCCCTATATGATGCTAAGAGTTATAAAAAAGCATTGACATACATTGATAATACTGAACGTCTTGCTAAACTTTTAAATCATACTAAAGGTATTGCTGATGTTAATTATTATAAGGCATTAATTTATGCACAAAAAGATGACTACTACAATGCCATAGATGGTTACAATCGTTCAAAACGCTATTATAATCAGCTAGGAGATACTTTAGGTATTGCGAAAGTCAATAACAGTATTGGTTTAATTGAAATAAAACGCGGCAATTACAGTGTTGGATTAGAGAATTCACTATCTGCCATTCAAACCTTTGAGTCCAGAAATCTTAATGACGAACTGAGCTCTGCTTATAATAATTTGGCTGAAGCTTATTACAATACGAATCAGATTGATAAAGCTTTAGAATTTAATATTAAAGCACTATATGTTAGGGAGCAACTTAGAGATAGTATTGGAATTAAGACCTCAACTAGAAATGTGGCATTGTTATATTCTGAACGAAGAGAGCATCGAAAAGCAATTGAATACTACGAAAAGGTTTTAAAATTATTAAACCCGCTTACAGATCAAAAGCTAAAAGGCGAAATCTTGCCAAGAATTGGTGCCGAATACTTACGTTTTAAAGATTATGAAAAAGCTGCAGAGTATTTATTAGAAGGACTCAAATTTAACAGAGATGTCAATAACGAAGATGGTATTTTAAGAGCTTTAAATGCTATTGGAGAATTAAACATTCAACAAAGAAAAGTGAAATTAGCAGAAATTCAAGTAAATGAAGCTTATGCTATTGCTACAAAAATAAACAACAAACCAGAACTCCTTAAAAATTATAGACTACATAAAGAAATTGATTCTATCAACGGAAGGTTTCAAAATGCCTTTTTCTGGCAAGGCAAATATTTTAATTTAAAAAGTGAATTAGATAAAGAGAATCAACCAATAGTTCCTGTTATCACTAAACCAATAGAAGTTGAACCTTTAGATAATGATAACGAATTTAATTCGATAGCCTTAAAGCAAAAAGAAGAGGAGAATGAAATTATGCTTAAGAAGCTAAAGGCTATTTCTTATCTACTTGGTGCTGCCTTCTTAATCGTTTCTACAATTCTATTACTCATTTATCTAAAACGCAAAAACACCTTAAAATTCAATCAAGAATTACGAGAAAAAAATATAGAAATAGAACTTAGAAATAAAGAGTTCGCTAAACAAAAAGAACATCTAGAAGAAGTGAATAGTGTTAAAGACAGGCTATTTTCTATAGTATCTCATGATTTAAAAGATTCTATCTCTTCAATAAAAGGCTTTATCGATTTATTAAAAGAAGATGGCATCTCTCGTGAAGAATTTTATGATTTGGTTCCCGAACTTAGTGAAAATGCAGATAGTGCAAACCAATTACTCTTCAATTTGTTGAATTGGTCTAAATCACAAATGCAAAACTTAGAACCTAAACCTGAACTGTTCAATATTCAGGATGTGTTCCGTACTAAAATGAATTTAGTTGAGCAAAAAGTTGAGCAAAAGCGTATTGTTCTTATTGATGAATCCCATAGAGATTTTATTTATGCAGATAAAAGCATGATTGAAATTGTCATTCAAAACCTGATTACTAATGCTGTAAAATTCACTCGTGTTGGTGATGTAATTACAGTGTCAAATACCGATCACAACGGAAAATCTTTAATATGTATTGAAGATACTGGCGTTGGTATTTCTAGAGAAAATATTGACAAATTATTCCAAAACGGAACGTTTACGACACGTGGCACAAGTAATGAGAAAGGCACTGGGTTAGGCCTTACAATTTGTAAAGAATTAGTTGAACTCAACGATGGTAGAATTTGGGTAGAAAGCACTCAAGGTGTAGGCACAAAATTCTATGTAGAACTCCCAAAAATCAAGCCAGCAAACTAATTATTTTTTTGGTATCTTTCAACAAAAGAGACCATTATGATTAGATATTTTTCAATACTATGCATAGCTTGTGTTTTACTAAGTTGCAAAAATGAGAAGCAACACAATTCAAAAGAAATCAAACCCAACCATTTACAGAACTCTTTGCTTTAATGCAAGGCTCATTCAATTCTGAAGTTCAATCTCAAGTAGATTCTACGTACTTCAACATCTCTTTACATATGTATCCTATTTGGGAAGATAAAGGGCACTTTTTATATGTTGAGCAAGCGTTAAATGCAAGACAAAACAAACCATATAGACAACGAATTTATGAGGTAACACAATTGAACGATAGTATGTACAGTTCTGCCATATACACCATCAAACAAGATTCGCTTTGGATTGGCAAATGGAAAACTCCTAAAGCTTTTGACGCTTTGCCTATGGATCAAGTGACTAAAAAAGAAGGATGCGAGGTACTACTAAAGCGATTAGATTCTAATTATTTTAAAGGGGAAACAGGAGAAAAAACATGTGAAAGCACTCTATATGGTGCCGCTTATGCCACAAGCGAGGTTGAAATTTTAGAAGACAAAATTATCTCTTGGGATCGAGGTTTTGACACTAAAGGGAATCATATTTGGGGCCCGAAAAAGGAGGTTATATTTTTAATAAACTAGACTAAAATTTAGGCAAAAACACTTCTGCCATCATACAACGGGCGCTACCACCTCCACAGGTTTCAATGGTTTCCAATGAGCTCGACAAAATAGGACAAAACTTCTCAATATCTAAAATCTGCTTAGGTGTTAAACTATCATGTGCAGCTTTACTCATCACTAAATAACGTTGTCCATCTCGACCTTGAACTTGAAGCATATTCCCTGCAAATTGATGCATCTGCTCTTCTGTAATTTCTATTACAGCTTTCCCATCTGCTTTAAGATGTTTAAGAACATTTTTTCGTTCTTTTTTATCATCGATGCTATCAAGACAAATTACTGAAAATCGTTCAGCTAAACACATCATCACATTTGTATGATAAATGGGTAATCGTTCTCCGTTAACTGTTTGATTAGCAGTAAATATAACTGGAGTACACTCAAAATCTTCACAAAACTCAATCACTAATTCTTCATCAGCTCTTGCCGACAAGGCACAATAGACTTTTGAATTAATACGATCTAAAAGTAAACTTCCTGTTCCTTCTAAAAAAAGGTTGTCGTTTTCTGCGCTAGTGTAATCAATGATATTTTCAATATTGTACCCCTCGTCTTCTAGTTGAATTAATACATTTTCACGTCGCTCGCGCCTTCTGTTTTCAGCAAACATAGGATAAAGCACCACATCACCATTTTCATGAAAGCTTACCCAATTATTTGGAAATATAGAATCAGGCGTATCGTCTGAAGCAATATCATTGACAACAACAACATGAACACCAACAGCACGTAATTTATCAACAAACGCATCAAATTCTTGCTGAGCCTTTGCGTTTATTTCGGTATTTTTTAAATCTAGTTCTTCCTGAAAATAATTATTAACGGCTGTTTCCTCATTCATCCTAAATCTAACAGGACGAATCATTAAAATTGTGTTCGTAGTTTGCGACATGCTTAAAAATTTAAGTGGCGCTAAATTAAATAATTTTAATATAGAAAACTACATTGCGCTTTTATTATTTTGGCTCATTAATAACCAATCTAATGCCTCTTGACGTTCTCTAAAAATTTTAATATTCCAATTATTACGCTTATTGATATCCATAACAATTTGAGTCGCCATTTCTGCACTTTGACTATATACAACAACAGCCCTAAAAGCAATGACATCACTCAATTTACCCATAGCTACTTGAGCATCAAAAGTATAAGAATATCCATGCTCTTTATTGATTAAAAGCGAAAAAGGAACTTCGAGATGTGACAACATGAGGTTACGGTATATATCAATCATATCTGAGTCTATGACTATACCATCGTTAATTATAATTTCGGCAATATTAGATCCTAAGATCTTAATTTTTCCAAAGGGCAAAATAAAAACTTTCATTTAGCTATTAGTTTAAAGGGATAAATCAAATTTAGATTAACTTTGGGTGGTTATTAGTTTTCATTCAGAAAGAAATAAACAACGATATTAACAATTGTAATATAATCATGATTAACATGAAAAAACTTGCACTTCTTTGTTTGATTTTGATGTCTTGCTCAAAACAAAAGCGAGTCGTACAAAATTTTACGACAACATATGAAACCTCAAATGGAACCGAAACCGCAACTTATGATCAAGTTATTGAGTTTTACAAAGACTTAGACTGGGTATATGATGAAATTAAGGTTAAAGCTATTGGTGATACTGATGCTGGTAAACCGTTACACATGGTAATTCTTAATCCGGATGGCAACTTTGACTTTTCTGCAATTAAGGAGCATAAACGTGTATTACTCATCAATAATGGTATTCACCCTGGAGAATCTGATGGTATTGATGCCACAATGCTCTTATTTAGAGATATTGTTCAGGGCAAAATAGAGATGCCAAAATCTACGGTTTTAGTAGCCATTCCTGTCTATAATATTGGTGGTTGCCTTAATCGAAATTCTACAACACGAACCAATCAAAATGGACCAAAAGCTTATGGGTTTAGAGGTAATGCACGAAATTATGATTTGAACAGAGATTTCATCAAAACCGATACACAAAATGCAAGAACCTTCCAGTCCATATTTAACTTAGTGCAACCTGATGTTTTTATTGACAACCATGTAAGCAATGGTGCAGATTACCAATATACACTTACTCACTTATTCACTCAACATAATAAACTAGGCGGAAAGCTAGGTGAGTTTTTGCATACTAAAATGATGCCTCAACTAGAACAGAAACTCGCTCAAAAAGATTGGGACATTACACCTTATGTCAACGTATTTAACCGAACTCCAGATGAAGGTTTCAACCAATTCATGGACTCTCCACGATATTCCACAGGATACACAACGCTATGGAACACCTTAGGCATGATGGTTGAAACACATATGCTAAAACCATATAAACAAAGAGTTGAAGGCACTTATGAACTCATGAAGTCAATGATTGAAATTACCGAAGCTGAAGGGGAATTAATTACTACATTGAGACGTAATGCATTAAAAGAAACACTCGCTAAAAAAACTTACCCTTTACAATGGACCATAGACACAACCAAATCAACAACTCTACAATTTAAAGGTTACGAAGGAAATATGGTAGAAAGCGACATAACTGGAGCGCTTCGATTAAAATACGATAGGACAAAACCCTTCACTAAAGAAGTGACATATAACAATTATATGGTTCCTAGTTTAGAAGTAGACATTCCACAATCGTATATTATTCCAAAGGCTTGGCGAAATGTGCATTTTCCATTATATAAACATAACATAGCAATGCATCATATCAAAAAAGACACCACGATTAGAGTAACATCGTACAGAATTAAAAACTATAAAACTAGAGAGCAAGCTTATGAAGGTCATTATCCGCATTACGATGTCGACATTGAAAGTCATCAAGAAGATGTCAAATTTCATAAAGGCGATTGGATCGTAAACACCAATCAACGTGGATTAAGATACATCATAGAGACTTTAGAACCACAAGCGCCTGATTCGTTTTTTAATTGGAATTTCTTTGACACTATTTTACAGCAAAAGGAAGGTTTTTCACCTTATGTTTGGGAGGATAAAGCTGCAGAATTATTGCAACGTAATCCAAAATTGCAAATCGATTTTAATCTAAAAAAAACCTATGACAAAGACTTTGCTGATAATTGGTATGCTCAACTTGATTGGCTTCACAAACAAAGTGAACATTATGAAAAAGCACACTTACAATATCCTGTGTATCGTATAGAATGAAAAAGAGCGTGTCAAAAAAATTAACCGCTCTTCTTCATAAAAAACAAGTTTTATAATTTATTGCAACGTGAAATCAAAAAGTTGATTTTGATCTTGTCCATTTTCATTATTATTATTTGTCTGTGTTCTCCACAACCTAAGACTTTTCTCTTCGGTATATTCACCACAGTCAAAGTCAACACCATTAAATATTAATGGTGCATCATTTAATTCTGCATCAACTCTAAATATAGATGATGTTTGAAATGGCTCTTGAGGAAAATAAAGCGTAACTAAACCATCTGGTGTAGGGAAGACTAACTCCAAATAATTTGCAATAACCTTAGTCCGCATTCTATTATTTGTTCCATCTGCACAAACACTAGAGTATAAGGGTTCAAAAGTAACAGCGTCTCTTATATTAACTGAGAAAGCGTTTGTATTAACCTCAAATTTAGCTCGTCCATTAGGTAGAAGTGTTACAGTTTCTTGAAATCTATCTGGAGCAACAAAAAAACTATATTCAGGTCCCGAGATTAAATAAAGCAAAGTCAAACCGTTTTGTACAACAACAAGACCATGTTCATTATTACCATTATTTCTTTGCATTGCTAAGTGATTACTTATAATATCATTAAACTCTCTACTAGTATTAAGAGTCTCGATTAGTTTTAAGGACTCTATCTGCGTCGATAAATCCTTACTCTCCTCTTGAATTTCGTTGACAGATTCTGTACTACATCCAAAAATAAACATTGTCATAATTGACAATAAAAAAACATTTTTTCTCATGATTACTGATTTTATGATTAATTAATAGCATTAACCAAAACAGAAGCGGATACACCTGGTAGATTTAACATAAAAATACTGTCAACTCTCTTGAAAAGCAATTGTTATTTATCATAGACCATAGCATTTATCTATCGGTAAATCTAACGGCAAATAAGCAAAATTAAACCGCTTGATTAATGATTTAGGTTATTGAATAATAATCTAGTATCTTTAAATAAATGCACCAACACAGTGACTAGTAAAGACATTAATCTTCATTGGGATACTAACATTATCAATCTTGATAATGTCATAGCCATTTCGAGAAATAATAAACAACATATTCTAAAATATCTAAATCAATTTTTAGAATTAATATCTGAACGGTTATTACAGCTCGAAACTTCATTAGAACAAGATGACAGAAAATTGACAAGACAAATACTACACAAAATGAGTCCGCAACTACAATTTTTTGGAATACAAAATGTTATGACACCAATCAATCGCTTAGAATATGAATATAATAGCATGTCAAAAAATGAGCTAAACAATTTAGTCTCAAAAATTATTATTACATTAGAAGAGGCTATTAATGAAGTATCTAAACTTAAAGATTCCGATTTTGACTCTTAATCTTTGTTCTGAAAAAAACTCCAAAATAAAATGTATTATCATTGATGATGACCCTTTTATTCAAGATTTATTAAAAGACAAACTAGAATGTCATTTTAATGATTTAAAAATAATTGCTATTGCAAACTCTGGAAAAGAAGGGCTTGCTAAAATTAAAAACCTTAAACCTGACCTCATTTTTCTTGATGTAGAAATGATTGATATGACAGGTTTTGAAATGCTTTCTAAACTTTCAAAAGTTAATTTCAAGACAATCTTTATAACATCTTATAAGCATTATGCTATAAAAGCTATTCGATTTAATGCTTTGGACTATTTATTAAAGCCTTTTGACATAGACGAATTAAAAAATGCCTTAAAGCGATTTAAAAAAATTGATAATCGTAATAATCTAAACCTAGCTATATCTAACTATAAAACCAAAGATGTTTCTCTTCAAGTATTAACGTTAAGAACACAACAAGGTGAACTACAATTGGCATTAAAAAACATAATTAGTATTGAAGGAGAGCGTAATTATAGTTATATTAATTTAACAAACAATAAAAGAAAGCTTGTTACCAAAACATTGAAAAGCTTAGAAGACTTACTTAGAAATAAAGGTTTTTTCAGATGTCATAAATCACACATCATAAATAAACTTCATATAAAAACGCTTTCAAACCAATACTTGGCAACACTTTCCAACGGTGTAAAAGTTCCTATTTCAAGAAGAAAAAAGGAAGATTTCATCACTTGGCTAGAAACACCTTTAGTAATATGAAGGTTTTTCACTTCATAATATTTGTCTTAACAAGCATTAACCTCATAGCTCAAGATACTTCAAACACAACCTTATTAGATAGTCTTAAAACTGAGCTAAACATTGCTAAAAAAGAAAATGATCTCTCAAAAGAAATTTTGACTTCTTACAACATAATGCTATTTAATTTAGACATTTCAGCAGATTATAATCAAGCCTATTTAAATGCTATAAATTTAGAAAAACTAATATTACGTCATGAGCAAAACAAAAAAGCTATAGAAACTGCACCTTATTTTTTTGATCGATTAGCTTGGATTTATCATAGCCAATCAAGATACCAAAAGAGTATTGAAACCTATAAAAAAGCAATTAAACTAGCTGAAGAATCAAAATTAGAAAAGTTGGCATTTAAATTAAAAAGTTCATTAGCATTTAATTTACATTTAACTGGAAAAATTGAAGAAGCACATAAAATTTTAAACAAATTAATTGATGTAGCTTATTCTAAAAACGATGATGATTTAAAAGCAAAAATTCATTACTCATTCTATACTTTATTTATTCAAGAAAATAAGCCCAAAGCTGCATTAAGTCATATAATTAAAAGTATAAAACTTACAACTAACATGAGGGATTATGCGCATAGAAATATTAACATTGGCACATGCTATTACAATCTCAATGAATTAGATAGCGCGTTAACTTATACACTTAAAGGATTAGACATTGCAAAAAAGCATCATTATATTCAACAGCAATCTAACGCACACAGCCAACTCAAAGGCATTTATCTTGAGCTTAAAAACTACGAGCGTACAGTACATCATGATTTAATTTATAATCAACTATCTTCTCAGCTTGGAACCCAGCGCACAGTTATAAATCAAGAAGATACCAATCGTAAAGAATTAGAAGAAAAACTAAAACTTATTGAAGATTTATCCAACCAAAAACTAACAAATCAACGTATTCTTTTTTGGTCAAGCTTTGTCCTTTTATTAATTCTCATTCCTTTTCTATTTATATTAAAAAACAGACTAAAACTAATTCGCAAACAAAAACAAATTATTGAAGTTGAACGAAACAAAGCCAAAATTTCTGAGCAACACAACAACAATTCCTTGCTAATATGAGTCATGAAATAAGAACTCCAATACATGCTATTTCTGGAATGACAAATGCTTTACTGAGAAAAAACCATCCAAGCACTCAAAACAACTACCTCGAAGCAATGAAAAACAGTTCAGAAAACTTACTCATACTCATTAATGATATTTTAGATATATCTAAAATAGAATCTGGTATAATTAATATTGAATTACAGCCTACAGACCCTTGTCTTGTTTTAGATAAAGTTATCAATATGCTAAAAATTAAAGCTAATGAAAAAGGCATAAAACTTACATCACAATACTCAAAAGATATCCCAAATCAAATAATAACTGATGATAGTAGATTACATCAAATCTTAACAAATCTAATAGGAAATGCTATAAAATTCACATCAAAAGGGCTAGTGAATATCGATTTATCTGCTTCCAACAATTCGATTATATATACAATTAATGATACTGGAATTGGAATTTCTAAAGATAAGTTAAAAACTATTTTTAATCCTTTTGAACAAGGCGAAAAAACAAAATCTCAAATTTATGGTGGCACTGGTTTAGGTTTAAGTATTTCAAAAAAACTTACCGATCTATTGCACGGAGAAATTTGGGTAGAGAGTACCCCGAACATAGGAAGTACTTTTTTTCTTAAACTACCTATAACTCAAGAAAACATAACCACAATTGCTGACAAATCAAAACAACTCATCGCATTTGATGATATCTGCCAACATTTAAAGGAGCTTAATATCTTATTGGTAGATGATGACGAATTTAATATTATGGTCGCCAAAGATGATTTTAGTTATTATTTAAAATCACCTAAAATTATTGAAGCAAACAACGGAAAAGAAGCATTCGAACTCTATAAATCTAATACTGTAGACCTTATTCTAATGGATGTTCATATGCCTATCATGGACGGGTTGGAAGCTACAAAAATGATACGCTCATATGAAAAAGAAACTCATAATAAACATACACCAATTATAGTGATGACAGCTAATGTAATGACCTCCGAAATTGAAAGATATTTAGATTATGACATTGAAGACTATATCACTAAACCTTATGACCCAGAATTACTAATTCGAAAATCATATCATGTCATAAAAAACACTTAAATCAATAACTTTATATTAGCATAACTATTATTGAGTGCATCTTGACTTTCATCAGATGTTAGCCAAGCTACTTTTGTAATACCTTCGTTTTCTTGAGGATATAGTTCGCCGTTGAATCCAGTTTCCATCTCAAACCAATAAGTCACCTTAATTTTATGCTTTCCGTTACGCTTAAATATATGATAGGTCGTATTTAGTGGTTTTTTAATTTTTAATCCTGTAACACCAGTCTCTTCTTCGACCTCACGAATAGCTGTTGTTTCAATGGTTTCACTGCCTTCAATTTTGCCTTTAGGTAAATCCCACTTATCATTTCTGTAAATAAAAAGAATCTCTCCCTTGTCATTAAAAACCTTACCTCCTCCAGCAACCACATTAGGTAATAATTTCAAAAACTTTTTTAGCAGCTTATCTTTTTTATTTCCAATAAGTCTAACAGATGACAAAGAAGTTGTATTAAGCTCTTTGATTACTTTGCCTATATTTACCGTAGAGAGTAAATAGTTTTTAAACCCTTTCTCTTGTTCTACCTTTGTTGTGAGTACAATAGGTTTATCATTTACGAAAATTTGATACATAGATTTAAATAGCCGTTTTCAAAAAGTAAAAGTATCATTTTTAAAATTAATTTTTATTTTAAGATTGAAATTATTTTTATCAAAAAAGCGTAGTTTTGCAACATGATTTTTGACAAAGAAACTGCCAAACAAACTGCTGAAGTTTTACTACAAATTAACGCTATAAAACTTCAGCCAAAAGATCCATTTACATGGGCTTCTGGATGGAAATCTCCAATATATTGCGATAACAGAATTGTGTTATCATTTCCTCCAATACGTAACTATATTCGCGAAACCATGGCCAAACATATCGAATCTCACTACGGTAAAGTAGATGTTATTGCTGGTGTAGCTACTGGAGCAATAGGAATTGGGATGTTGGTTGCCGAATATCTTGGGCTTCCATTTATATATGTAAGACCAGAAGCGAAATCTCATGGTCGCCAAAATCAAATTGAAGGTTATATTGAAGCTGGACAAAATGTAGTTGTCGTTGAAGATTTAATAAGTACCGGAAAAAGCAGCCTTAATGCTGTAAAAGCACTAAAGCAAGCCAAGGTTAATGTAAAAGGAATGGTTGCCATTTTTTCTTACGGATTTGAAGTTGCTCAACAAAATTTTAAAGAAGCTGGTGTCGAACTTTTTACATTAGGTAATTATGAAACTTTATTAGAACAAGCGCTAGATACAAAATATATCGACTCTAAAGAACAAGAAGTTTTGGCACTTTGGAATGCCAATCCTAGCGAATGGAACGCTATTTGATTACAAGCTATTAAAAATATATAGTATACATGAAATTAGAATCACCTAAAACAACTATCGATAAATCAGCTCAAGAGACGTTTGATTTTTTATCTGATGTAAAAAACTTCGAAAAACTGATGCCAGAAAACATTAGCAAATTTGAGGTTCTAGAAGACGACAAATTTTTATTTGCTTTAAAAGGCATGCCCGAAATTGTACTTAAAAAGAAAGAGGCCATTTCTCCAAACAAAATTGTTTTAGGAGCTGCTGGTGGTAAGCTAGATTTTTCTCTTACAGGACATATTACCGAAATCGCTTCAGAAAAAAGCGAAGTCTCTTTAATCTTTGAAGGCGAGTTTAACGCTATGATGGCCATGATGATTAAAGGTCCAATCAGTAAATTCATTGAAACTTTAGTTGGTAACATGCCTGCTCAGGTTTAATATAAAAGTTTTACTTCTTTTAAATCAAATACCTTAAGAACATCATCTTCAATTAACACTTGTAGATGACCAGAACGGGTAACCCCTTTTATAAAACCAGTAAATAATACGCCTTCAGCATCTTCAAATGTTGAAGGTTTATTGTTTCTAAACAGTGTAGCCTCATAGAACTGCTTAATCTGCTGAAATTGCCCAGATTTTAATAAAGTAACATATCTTTTTAAAGAATTAATGATGGCATCTAATACTTCATTTAAATGAAAATATTGTCCAGATAAAACCTGCATAGATGTAGCTGAAGGCAATTGTTTAAGCTGTGTTTGATTAACATTTAAACCAAACCCAATAATAGTAGCTTGTAAAGCATTATGCTTTATGACATTTTCTATCAAAACGCCAGATATTTTCTTTTGGTCTGCCAAAATGTCGTTAGGCCATTTCACTTTTACATTTCTAATCTGAAAGGCTTTTAAAGCCTCTGAAATAGCTAAAGATGTTGCCATACTGATATAAAAACTATCTTCAATATCCAAAAACGAAACATCAAGAAACACACTAACCATAAGGTTTTTACCTGGCTCAGAGTTCCATGTTGTTCCCATTTGCCCGCGACCTTTAGTTTGTTTATCGGCCATAACAATTGTATAATCCTCCAGAGATTCTTCATTACTCAATTGTCTTAAAAACGTATTGGTCGAGTCGATGGCATTAAGTTTGATTATATGCATAAGTATGTGTTAATAAAAATTATAATTTTCTTATGAAGAATATCTGTTTATAAGACACAAAAAAATAATAACTTTGCACAAAATTAAATCAATTTAATGGCGAAAAAAAATACGAGTCCAGACCAACTAATAAGTACAGTTATTGCTGGAATTGAAGATGTAAAAGGAAAAGAAATTACAATTTTAGATTTAAGAGACATTGAAAACACAGTTTGTGACTACTTTGTTATTTGTGAAGGAACTTCTAATACCCAAGTAAACGCCATTGTAAATTCCATTCAAAAAAAGGTTAGCAAAGAGCATAAAGATAATCCTTGGCATATTGAAGGAAGTGATAATGCCGAATGGGTATTAATAGACTATGTAAATGTTGTTGTACATGTATTTCAAAAACACATAAGAGAGTATTACGATATTGAGAGTCTTTGGGGAGACGCTAAGACTACGATAATAGAAACGAGTTACTAAAACATTAAACAAAAACCACATTTGTGGTAATTATAGATGGCAAAAGACAATAAAAATTTAAATAAAAAACCAAAAATTAGTCCATATTGGATATACGGATTTGTTATTGCTGCATTTTTAGCAATACAGTTGTTATCTGGTGGTTTTGGTGGCTCTGATGGAAAAAAAATAAATCCATCAGAATTTTTCAATTTCATGGAACAAGGTGATGTAGCTAAGCTTGATATCATCAACAGGCACGAAGCAAGAGTATATCTTACTAAAGATGCCTTAACTAAAGAAGTTCATAAAAAAGCAAAACCAAATACCATCATTCCTTCGGTAACACCTCCTGCAAACTATACCTTTGAGTTTGGTGATCAAGAGTTATTTGAGAAAAAAATAGAAGCGATTAATGACGCCGATAATGGCATTTTTGTACCAATCGAATTCAAAACTGAAGAAAACCACTTAGGAAGTCTACTCATATCGTTATTACCATTTGTACTTATTATTGGTGTGTGGATCTTTATCATGAGACGTATGTCTGGTGGTGGCGGTGGCGGAGCTGGCGGACAAATTTTCAACATAGGAAAATCTAAAGCCAAGCTTTTTGATGAGAAAACTGATGTTAAAACTTCATTTAAAGATGTTGCAGGTTTAGAAGGTGCTAAAGAAGAAGTTCAAGAGATTGTTGACTTCTTAAAAAATCCAGAAAAATACACCTCTCTTGGTGGTAAAATCCCAAAAGGAGCCTTACTTGTTGGTCAACCAGGAACAGGTAAAACCTTATTAGCAAAAGCTGTAGCGGGAGAAGCTAAAGTGCCTTTCTTCTCATTATCAGGATCAGATTTCGTAGAAATGTTTGTTGGTGTTGGTGCCTCTCGTGTAAGAGACTTATTCAAACAAGCAAAAGAGAAATCGCCAGCAATCATATTTATTGATGAAATTGATGCTATTGGTAGAGCACGTGGAAAAAGTAATTTCTCAGGATCTAATGACGAACGTGAAAATACCTTAAACCAATTATTAACAGAAATGGATGGTTTTGGAACAAACACTAACGTGATTGTTTTAGCTGCTACCAATAGAGCCGATGTATTAGATAAAGCGCTAATGCGTGCTGGACGTTTTGATAGACAAATTTTTGTAGATCTACCTGACGTTAGAGAACGTAAAGAAATTTTTGAAGTGCACTTAAGACCTATTAAGCAATCTGAAAAATTAGATGTCGATTTCTTAGCAAAACAAACTCCAGGGTTTTCAGGTGCCGATATTGCTAACGTTTGTAATGAAGCTGCTTTAATTGCTGCACGTAATGGCAAGAAAGCTGTTGACAAACAAGATTTCTTAGACGCTGTAGATAGAATCGTTGGTGGCTTAGAAAAGAAAAATAAAATCATAACTAAAAACGAGAAAAAAGCAATTGCATACCACGAAGCTGGACATGCAACTGTAAGCTGGATGCTTGAACATGCCGCTCCTTTAGTAAAAGTAACCATTGTACCACGAGGACAATCTTTAGGAGCAGCTTGGTACTTACCAGAAGAGCGTTTGATTGTACGCCCAGAACAAATGCTTGACGAAATGTGTGCTGCACTTGGTGGTCGTGCTGCTGAAAAAGTAATTTTCGATAAAATCTCTACTGGTGCTTTAAGTGATCTTGAAAAAGTTACTAAACAAGCTAGAGCCATGGTAACCATTTATGGTTTGAGTGATAAAGTTGGAAATCTAACGTATTACGATTCGTCAGGACAGTCTGAATATGGTTTTACTAAGCCATATAGTGAGCAAACAGCTGAGCTTATTGATAAAGAGATTTCTGATATCATTGAGAAACAATACTTACGAGCAATTGACCTCCTAGAAAAGAATAAAGATAAGCTCACAGAATTAGCTGAAGTTTTACTCGAAAAAGAGGTCATCTTTAAAGACAATTTAGAGAAAATCTTTGGAGAACGACCATTCAAAAAAGAAATCGAAGAACGCCTTGTAAAATCGCCAAAAAACGACGAAGAAGAATAAGCGCTCTTTAACGATTATATCATATAAAAAACTTAAATTAATATCGCATTAGTTTAAGTTTTTTTATATTTGAGAAATACATTAATTCAATTAGGTTAATAGCTATTCCTATACATGAGTCTATTTCGTAAAATCTTCGGTTTAAAAAACACACCAGAAGACAACATAAAAAGCGAAGAGAGAGGCAAGTACATGCCCGAAATAAAGCTGCCCGTAGATGAACAATTCACTATAAATTTTAAGGCTAATGGCGGAAAATTTCTCTATTGCGAAAATATGGATGAGATTCAAGACAGCCTAAATGCCATTTTACAAGAAAATAATTGGCAAGATGATAAAGTATTATTATTTGATGAACGCTTAAATGATGTATTTAAAGGGTTTAATTTTAATACAACCAAACGTATCTCCGAAAGCACTTATTTTTTCTCTACTTGTGAATACCTCATCTCAGATGATGGTTCTTTGCTAATTTCATCGAACCAAATTGCTGAAAAGAAACTCAAAGAATTACCCGATAACTTCATCATTTATGCTACTACCAGTCAGTTTGTACAAAATATTGGAGAAGGTCTTCGTGGTATCAAAGGTAAAAATCGTGAAAAAATCCCAACAAATATTACGACCATAAAACACTTTAAAACCGTAGAAGATAAAGATTTTCTTACTTACGGAAGCAGCTCCAAAAATTTATATTTATTGCTCTTAGAAGATTTATAAATGAAAGAATACATTACAAGAGCGCTCTCTGGTTTATTATACGTATCGCTTTTAATTGCATCATTGTATTGGCAAAATGCACTCATAGCTCTCTTTTTTGTCTTTGGTATTATCTGTATGGCAGAGTTCAAAAAACTCATTCAACTTAAAAGTTTTTTTCCATATGTCATATTCTCAATACTCTACTTAGGATTTGCCTATTGGAAAATTATTGCAGACTCCGTTACAGGCATTGATGAAGCTTCTCAAATCTTACTAGCTGTTTCTATTTTTGTATTGCTTATTTTGATTAAAGATCTTTTTTCCGAGAAAACTATTCCGCTATTTAGCTCAAAGCGTTTTATTATTACCACCTTTTATTTAACAACAGGCTTTGTGTTCTTGATTTGCATTGCAAATTTCAACCATAACTTTACTCCTTTACTTCTATTAGGCGCTTTTATATTAGTTTGGATTAACGATACGTTTGCCTATTTAGTTGGAAAAAACTTCGGAAAACAAAAATTATTTCCAAGTGTGTCTCCTAAAAAAACAGTGGAAGGATTTTTAGGCGGGCTCTTTTTTGCATGTATCGCCAGCTATTTTATTTGGTATTTTACAGAGACCCTAACATTTACAAATTGGCTAATTTTAAGTATCATTGTAAGTGTCTTTGGAACGCTGGGCGACCTCATAGAATCAAAGTTTAAGCGTCAAGCTAATGTCAAAGATAGTGGTGTGATTATGCCAGGTCATGGCGGTCTTCTAGATCGTCTAGATAGTATTATCTTTGCAGCACCATTCATATTTTTATTTTTAAGACTCGTTACCTATGTTTCATAAAGAAGGCTATAAAATCATACTCATCACTTTTGTTATCGTTGCTGTCGCTGTTCTCATGATAGATCGATTTATTAATATTCCATGGTTATATTGGCTTCTTATGATTG
Source organism: Psychroserpens citreus (assembly GCF_055686305.1). Lineage (NCBI taxonomy): Bacteria > Pseudomonadati > Bacteroidota > Flavobacteriia > Flavobacteriales > Flavobacteriaceae > Psychroserpens > Psychroserpens citreus. Next base: position 2,487,141 of record NZ_CM145999.1, on the reverse strand, counting down.
GTATGTTGGTGTTACTCGTTTTAATCCTTCAGTTTTTTAGAAACCCTAAACGTCACACCCAACTTAATACCAAAACTGCAGTGTCTCCCGTTGACGGAAAAGTGGTGGTAATCGAAGAAGTTTTTGAAAAAGAAGTATTTAATGACAAACGCATTCAGGTGTCTGTATTTATGTCGCCTATCAATGTGCATGTCACACGTTATCCTATTGGAGGAAATGTAACTTATAGTAAGTATCATCCTGGAAAATATTTGGTAGCGTGGCATCCTAAGGCAAGTGAAGAAAATGAACGCACTACTGTTGTGGTTGAAAATGAACACTTCGGAAAAGTACTGTACCGACAAATTGCTGGCGCTCTCGCCAAACGAATTGTTAATTACGCGAAAGTTGAAGACAAAGCCATTCAAGGTACTGACTCAGGATTTATTAAATTTGGATCGCGTGTGGATTTGTTTCTACCGCTAGATGCCGATATCAAAGTAACTCTCAATCAGAAAGTGAGAGGCGGAGAAAGTATTATTGCAGAAAAAGTATGACCTCAGAAGAATTAGATATAGCGTTTAAAGATGCCGTAGCGCGAATCAATGCGCATACTGAACCTTTTCCTGCCGACTTCCTACTGCGTCTCTATGCTTATTACAAAAAAGCGACTAATAATTATGGTCGACCAAGTAGTAGCAAACCTATTATCAATGCTTTTAAAACCAATGCCTTGTTTCAAGTTCAAGATGTGTCCGAAGATGAAGCCAAGCGCATTTACATCGACCTTGTTGATAATTACTTTCTCTACAGGAAGTAACTTTAAAAACAAAATAGACCTCTATGAAATACATTGCCTCAATAGTCTTAACACTTATTGTTATAAGCATAAGTTCTGCTCAAACTGCAAATCCTTGGTACACCAGTATGGTCTCAAACACTTCGGAAACGAATATTCTAGAAGATCTGACCACTTTTGAAAACTTCGGAATTAAAAACGTTGGCTCTCAAGCCTTAACCAGTTGTGAAGACTGGATTACCCAACGCTACAAAACCTTAGGGTATTCAAATATCGAACGTCAAGCTTTTACCTATAAGGCCGGAACAAGCAACAACATTATTGTAACCAAAATGGGTACAGAATTTCCAGACACTTATATTGTGATTGATGCTCATTACGATACCATTAATGGTCCTGGCACCAACGATAATGGCTCAGGAACCGTATTACTATTAGAATTGGCGAGGTTACTCAAAGATGTGGATACCAAATATTCGATTAAGTTCATCCATTTTTCTGGCGAAGAAGACGGATTGTTAGGAAGTAGATATTACGTCAAACACAGTGTAAAAGCTCAAAAATTAGATATCAAACTGGTATTTAATATCGATGAAGTTGGAGGAGTTCAGGGCAAAACTAACAATACTATAGTTTGCGAACGCGACCAATCAAAACCAAAATCTAACGATAAGGCTTCGGAAATAGCAACCAAAAAACTTGCGCAGTATATGGAATGGTATTCTAATCTGAAATCGGAAATCGCTCATGCTTACGCTTCCGATTATATGCCTTTTGAAGATCAAGGGTTTGTAATTACAGGACTCTTTGAAAAACACGAATCGCCTGTTAACCATACTAAAGACGATAATTTAGCGCACATGGATGTTACCTATGTTTATGAAGTAACCAAAGGTGCTTTAGGTGCTGTCTTAGAATTTGCTGAAGCCATTAAACACTAAACTCATGCCATACCAAGCCAACGATACTGTAGTTTTCAATTGTGGTGTAAGCATGCCCAACCGGTTTATGTTAGCACCAATGACTAATACCCAAAGTCATGACGATGGTACATTATCTAATGATGAATATCATTGGCTTACTCTACGTGCCAAAGGCGGCTTTGGACTCACTATGACTTGTGCATCACATGTGCAAGAGATTGGTAAAGGTTTTCCAGGGCAGCTTGGCATATTTTCAGACGCACATATTGAAGGTCATAGACGTCTTGCTACTGGAATAAAAGCCGAAGACAGCTTGGCCATTATTCAACTGCATCATGCTGGTATGCGCTCTCCTTTTGAAGTCATCAACAAAAAAGCAGTCTGTCCATCAGCACATGAGAAGTACAATTCGCGAGCCTTAACTTTAGAAGAAGTACATGAGCTACGTGACGATTTTATTGCTGCGGCTGTACGCTCTCAACAAGCAGGTTATGATGGTGTTGAAGTACATGGCGCTCATGGTTATATTTTAACGCAATTTTTAAGCACAAAGATTAACCAGCGTACAGACGATTATGGAGGTTCACTAGCCAATAGATCACGCTTACTTTTTGAGATTATAGATGGTATTCGTGCTGCTTGTGGTCCCGATTTTATTTTGGGTGTGCGTCTGTCTCCTGAACGCTTTGGCATGCAATTACAAGAGATTAAAACCGTATCGCAACAACTCATAGACGAGCATAATATCGACTTTCTAGATATTTCGCTTTGGGATGTCTTTAAACAACCCGAAGACCCAGAACATCAAGACCAAAGTCTTCTCGAACATTTTGCTTCACTGGATTATAAAAACGTAAAATGGACCGTTGCTGGAAACATAAGAACAGGCAATGATGTACAAGGTGTGTTAGATGCTGGTGTTAACTTTGTCTCTATTGGGCGCTCGGCTATTTTACATCACGACTTCCCAAAACAGGTCTTGCAAAACCCTAGCTTTATACCTACTAACTTACCCGTTTCCAAAGCCTATCTCAAAGACCAAGGTTTAGGCCCCAACTTTATCACCTATATGACCCGTTGGGAGGGCTTTGTTGCCGACTAATCTCGTCTAAAAATACGTAGATCTACGTATTGTTTGGTCTTAGTATTCATTGTAGTTTTAGATTCAACGAATAAACTAAAACTGTTATATCCCTTGATTTAATCAGGATATGAATAGTTTTATTATTGGCAAAAGGAGTTCGCAATAGTTAAAAAATCTTATCTTTTTTAAAAATTCCGTACATTTAACCTACTCATATTCAGTGTTATGCGATTAAAAAGCTATCAAAAACAGATACACATATTGTTTATTGTGAATGAGAGTTTATAAAAATATATGAAACGTATAATATTACTTTTAGGAATTGTATCAATTTTATTTTCAATTTATTTCTTTTTGGAAATGTATGACATATTTCAAGATATTTTTAAAAGAGGATTCTTCAAAACCAACAAAGGAGACTTATTAAAACCTACATTATTGCTTGTTTTAGGAATATTTCTTATTTGGCCTGCACTTAAAAAATCTAAAAATGATGAAAATTAAATTATTATTTAGCCTGATAGTTTTTATTCTTAGCTATAATATAACAAACGGGCAGGAATTAAGAGTAGAACAGCATAAAGACACGACAGAACTAACAAATGTGTTAACCAAATTTATTTCTTGGATTGAAGATATAGATGATATATTAATGAAAATAGATGATAAGGAAAAACTAAAAAGAATTTATCGTAAACTCGGCAATGCATCAATTGATATTGATAATATCATTCTAGAAAAAGAAGATTTAGCAAATAAAATAATGATACTTGATGAAATAACTCGAAAGGATATAAACAATCTTCAACCATTAGTTTGGAATATTATACAGGATGTTGAAGATTTAAATATTAATTTGAATGACCTAAAAATGGAACTTTCTAGTACTGATCAAATTGAAGTAGATCAAATTATGGGTAATGTAAGAATTTCCAGCAATACTAATAGAATTCTTATGCTTGATGATATTCAAGGATTTTTATTTGGATATGACAACCCTTTGAAAGAATTAAAAAAAACTGTTGAAGAATCAAATTTATTATCAAAAAATCTTATGGACATGGTTCAAGATGCTAAAACAAAAATCAAATCTAAAATTAACACACTATAATCAACTACTGCCAACAACGTGTATAGCTAATTATTAAAACCTATACTCGGAAAATCCTGCGGATTCCTTTAATGGTTCGTGACTTTTCACTAACTTTAAGCTAGCCTACGCAATTAACCATACACGAACACGCTAGCAAAACACTAAAAAATTTCATCGACCCAATTCTTTAGTAAATCAACAAGATTATATTAAAAAATATTAATTTATTTTTTTAGTTAGGATTCCTTACTATATTTGTAAAGCAATAATGCATTAATTAACATATAGTAAAATGAGTAAATCAATTTTTTATCACGCAGGATGTCCAGTTTGTATAAGTGCAGAACACGACATTATTAATTTAGTTGGAGCTGAAAACGTTGAAGTTGTAAATATTGGCGAGAATCGAAATAGAATTTCAGAGGCTCAAAAAGCTGGTGTAAACTCTGTTCCCGCACTTGTAACACCAAATGGAAATACATTGCATATCAATTTTGGAGCATCAATGGCTGATGTAATAGGCTAATTTTTGCAATTTATTGTTAGGATTACTAACTTAGCCTGTCGCAATTTATTCGACAGGTTTTTTTATGAAGGAAAGTACATTTAACCCAAAACAACAAGAAAAAGATATTTCAAGTAAAATCGTTGCAGGAATGGAACGGATTTCAGAAGTATTTAAAGTCTTGTTGTGGGAAAAAGCTAAACTAGTAGGTTTAAGCCCAATTCAAATTCAAATACTTATTTTTATTGCTTTCCACAAACAGCAGTTATGTAATGTAAGTCATCTTGCAAAGGAATTTAATGTAACGAAACCTACAATAAGTGATGCTATTAGAGTTTTGAGTAAAAAAGGATTAATTATAAAAAATGTGTCTTCATCTGATAATCGCAGTTATTCTATATCGTTATCTGATTTTGGAAATGAAATTGTTTCTCAAACTTATGATTTTTCTAATCCTTTAAAGGAACAAGTTGATAAGCTTTCAACTTCAGAATTAGATAGTTTATTCGAAACTTTAAGTCAACTGATTTACAAATTAAATCGTAACGGAATATTAAGTGTTCAAAGAACTTGTTATGGCTGTAAATTTCATCATAAAAACAAAGGATCTGATTATTGTAATTTACTTCAAAAAGAATTATTAAATAATGAAATTAGATTAGACTGTCCAGAATTTGAGGAAAAAGGCAGCAGTTAACAACGTACGTTCAGCCTGTACAACTAACCAAACAATATGTTAGCGGTAAGCAAAAAAAGACCTTGATTAAAATACAAATGAATATTAACTTTATAAATTCATTGTTATGAATATTCTAAAAAATAATAACTGCAGTATGTAGCGTGCTTTTTTTTATGATTGGAATCGATAAGTTTTTTCCTTTTATAGACCCACCTTGCTCTTTGATAAATAACGTCTCTACAACTCTTTGGAAAATCCTTGGAGGCTTACAACTAGCAGCTGGCATACTTATTTGGTTCACTATACTAAGACGATATGTGGCTGGAATCTTTATAATTATTTTATTATTCTTTACAACATATCATCTTAGAGAGAATACGTATGACATTGGTGGCTCTATTTTTATGATAGTATTATTAGGGATATTAATATGGAACCCAAAGTTTTTAACGGGACAAAGAAATAGACTCTAAATGCTTATATTTAATATAATAAATGAGATTGAATAAAACTAGTTATGGTATAATATAAAGCAACTAAGATTTGAACTTAAATGGAAGCTAAAACAATTAAAATTTTGGAATGCTTTAAAATTGGTAAATATGAATCTTTTGCCGAAATCCAACATTCTGAAGATGGAATACCTCCTGAGACACAAGTTTACAATCAAACTTCAAATGAAACATGGATAGTTAAGAAAAGGGTATTTCATGGAATTCTAATTCTCACAAATTCTGAAAAATATTTTGAGTGTGAGACTGAAACTTCTCATGTAGATGCAGTATTCGCAAACAATCTAGAAAGATCAAAAGCTATTGAAAAGGAATTAGAAAAGAGAAATAACGGAATTTATCTTTACTTAATAAAACCCATCAATAAAAAACAGAGGATAAAACCCGAAAATGGTTGTATACTAAGAATAAAAACGAAACCTAAGCAACGTGTATAATTAATTCTTATTCAGCTTAGGCTCTGAATATCTTCTCGATTTATTTTCTATTATGAAACTAATTATATAATATCAAATGCCACGTCCAACCAACATACAGGAAATCCTCGATGCACTAGACCGTATCATTGAAGACAGCATGGCTAACAATAGTAGACTGGGTTTATTTGCCTATATCTACAGACGTACCACAGCAGAAATTGCCTCAGAGATTACCTTAGGAAATTTTGAGGATAATGCACGTTTAGAAGTCTTAGATGTAGCCTTTGCTAACTTATATCTAGATGCCTATCACGCCTATCAAAATAATCAAGAGTTAAGCAACTCATGGGCTTTTGCTTTTGATACGGCTCAAAAACCATTAAGTATTTTACAACACATCATGCTGGGCATGAATGCCCATATCAATCTCGATTTGGCAATTGCAACCGCAACTACAATGTCTGGACAAGAACTCAAGGCTATTGAGAATGATTTTAATAAAGTAAACGACATCCTATTTCAAATTACTAACGAGTTACAAAACCGCTTGAGTCGGGTCTCTCCGCTCCTGTTTATTCTAGACTGGCTCGGCAAAAATAAAGACGAACAAATTATCGATTTCAGTATGCGTAAAGCACGTGAGCAGTCCTGGAACTCGGCTAATCTGCTCTGGGCTCTAGGTGATGCCAATAATCAAGGAACCATAGACAATATCGACCAAATTGTTCTCAAAGTAAGTGAGCGTTTGGCAGCTCCTAAGTCGCGTGTGATTCGTTTTGTATTACGCATGATTCAAAAGTTTGAAACTAAAACGGTACGAACCATCATTTCAAAACTTAAAGCTGACTAAAATTAGCTTTTAAATTTCATTTCTTAACATAAGCATCAAGGATGCGCACTGAATTATTTTGTAAATTAGTAGCTCAACCAAAACTCTGAGTGCTATTTACTTACACTCAGTTCCAAAAATCAATCAAAATGAAAAAAATCCTTTCACTCGTTGCCCTTTTATTCGTATGTTTTGCCTTCTCCCAAAATAATCCACTTTGGTTAAGATATCCTTCGATATCTCCCGATGGGCAAACCATTCTTTTTAATTACCAAGGTGATATTTATAAGGTTGCGGCATCGGGTGGAGAAGCTGTACCTATGACACTTTCTGAAAGTTACGAATACAATCCTGTGTGGAGTCACGATGGAAAGCAGATCGCTTTTGCGTCTAACCGCTACGGTAATTTTGATGTCTTTGTAATGGCTGCCTCTGGAGGTGAAGCTAAGCGACTTACCTTCCACTCTACCAACGAAGTACCAAGTGATTTTAGTCGCGATAATTCAAAAATTATATTTTCTGGACTCAGACAAGATTTACATACCAATGCACAATTTCCTACGGGTTCTATGGCAGAATTGTATAGTGTACCAACCAAAGGCGGACGTGTGATGTTAGAGCTTACATCTCCAGCACACGATGCCACCTATAGCCCAGACGGAAACACACTCATATTTCATGATCGAAAAGGTTATGAAAACAACTGGCGTAAACATCATACTTCGGCAGTGACTAGAGATGTATGGGCTTATGATTTAAAGAACAACGCCTATACACAACTTTCAAATTTTAAAGGTGAAAATCGAAATCCAGTATTCGATAGTAATAACAATGATTTTTATTACTTATCCGAAGAAAACGGGTCTTTTAATGTGCATAAAAGCTCGATAAACAATCTGAGTCAAAATACTGCAATAACAAACTTTACAAAGCATCCAGTGCGTTTTTTAAGCTCATCAGACAACAATACCTTATGCTTTGGTTTTGATGGTGAAATCTACACCATGTCGCCTAATGGGACTCCACAAAAAGTAAATATTACCATAAACTATGACGGACGCTCAACACTAGATAAAATTGTCCCTGTAAATAATGGATTCAGAGAAACCGAATTATCACCTAATGGAAAAGAAGTTGTGTATGTCTTTAGAGGTGAAATTTTTGTGAGCAATATTGACAATGGCACTACTAAAAGAATTACGAATACACCATACCAAGAACGTAGTGTGAGTTTTAGTCCTGATGGAAAATCCTTGATTTATGCTGCCGAAGTAAATAATAGCTGGGGCATTTATGAAACCTCTATTGTAAGAGACGACGAACCTTACTTTTACGCCTCGACCTTACTCGATGAAAAAGAAATTGTACAAACAGATAAAGAAGAATTTCAACCTGCCTATTCTCCTGATGGAAAAGAAGTGGCTTATCTCGAAGATCGTACGACATTAAAAGTGATAAACCTAGACTCTAAGAGATCACGAACTGTAGTTCCGGCAAAACATAATTACTCTTATGCCGATGGCGATATGTGGTACCAATGGTCGCCAGATAGCAAATGGTTTCTTTTTCAGTTTGGACAACCAGAAGCTATTATGCAAGACGAAGTTGGATTAACAGAAGCTTCTGGAAAAGGTGAGATTCGTAACCTAACTCAAAGTGGTTATTTTGATTTCGCACCAAAATGGTCATCTGATGGAAAACTAATGACTTGGGTATCGACGCGTCAAAGTGGTCGTATGGAAAATGGCTTCCCTAATCAAGTTGATGTGTTCGCCATGTTCTTCTCTAAAGAAAGTTTTGATATTTTTAATATGTCTTCTGCAGATTATGATCTCTATAAAGAAATGAAGACAAAAAAAGATAAGGATAAAGACAAATCGGAAGATGACGATGATAAGAAAGATAAAAAGGATGATACTAAGGAAGATAGTAACGACCTAATCTTTGATTGGGATCATATGAGAGATCGCAAAGTACGACTAACAACACACACCTCTAATATAAGTGATTGGGTATTATCAAAAGATGGAGATAAGCTGTTCTATTTATCAAGATTTGAAGGTAGAAATGACCTTTGGGTATCCAATTTGAGGAAACGAGAAAACAAGCTATTTGCTAAATTAGGTGTTGGTAATGCAGGAATGGTACTCTCTAAAGACGGGAAATTTATTTTAATGATTGCCGATGGTAGACTCAAAACCATTAGCACGTCTGATGGCAAAGTAAAATCTATTAGAACCAATGGAGAGATGGTCTTAAAACAAGCAGATGAGCGCAACTACATTTTTAATCACAGTTGGCGACAATTACGAGATAAGTTTTATGTAGAAGACCTTCAAGGTGTTGATTGGGATTTTTATTATAAGGAATACAAAAAATTCTTGCCGCATATCAATAATAATTATGATTTTACTGAAATGCTCAGTGAAATGCTAGGAGAAATGAATGCATCACATACAGGAAGTGGTTATCGTCATAATGCTCCAAATAGTGATCAAACTTCATCTTTGGGAGTACTGTATGATTACAGTCATTCAGGAACTGGAGTTAAGATTGCTGAAGTCTTAATTGGTGGTCCTTTAGACAAAGCTGCGTCGAAAGTAAAAGCTGGTCATATTATTGAAAAAATTGACGGACAAACCTTAAGTCCGGACCTTGATTTTTATCAATTACTCAATAGAAAACGTAATAAAAATGTGTTACTGTCGCTTAGTGATCCTTCAAACAATACCAAATGGGAAAAAGTTGTAAAGCCTATTTCATTACGAGCTGAGAATCAACTCTTATATAAACGATGGGTAGAATCGAGACGTGCAGAAGTAGATCGTTTGTCTAATGGAAAATTAGGATATGTACATGTACGTGGCATGAACGATCCAAGTATGAGAGTTGTTATTGAAGAAGCTTTAGGTAAACATTTAAGTGCCGATGCTTTGGTGGTTGACACACGATTTAATGGTGGTGGAAATCTGCATGATGTATTATCAGACTTCCTAAATGGTAAAAAGTATATGGAGATTATTCCGCACGGACAATACGTAGGACATCAACCTAGAAGTCTTTGGGTAAAACCTTCGATTGTGGTCATGGGAGAAGGCAATTATTCTGACGCACATTTATTTCCAGTAGCGTATAAGATAAAAGGAATTGGTAAAACATTAGGGATGCCAGTTCCTGGAACAGGGACATTTGTATGGTGGGAAACTCAAATAGATCCTTCTATATATTTTGGAATTCCAATGGGAGGATGGAAACCTCTGGGACAACCCTTTTTAGAGAACAATCAATTAGAACCAGATATTAAAGTTCAAAACAAACCAGGCATAATGGCTAATGGTAGAGATCAACAAATTGAAGAAGCCGTAAAATCGTTATTACAGAACTAGTTGTTTAAATTCTGAGTGTATCAATCACAAACAGTGTTATCACCTTTGTGAATTGGTTGAAGCAATACAATACAAATGTTAAAAGTATAGTCTTAAATCAAAAACTTAAGGCTGTACTTTTTTAATATAGTAAATACTATTAATCTCTAATTAAAGGTAAGGTAGAACAACGAAGTAAGCCTTCCTGCTTGGCGATTTCACCATAAGGCACTTCCTCAACGGTAAAGCCTTGCTCACGCAACCAGGTATTTAAACGTGTAAAGTTTCGCTCAGAAATAATAACGTCTTCTGAAATAGAAAAAACGTTACTATTCATATTATACATTTCTTCTTTCGTGATTTCGAAGATGTTCTCTTTCCCGAAGAAATCCACCAACCATTCATATTCGCTCTCAACTAAAAATCCGTTTTTATGCAAAATAGCTTTATTAGTCCCTATAGGCTGAAAACAGCAATCCAAATGTAAAGCATTGTCTTTGGCTATGGTATTAGATTTACGAAGCTCAAAAGATTTTACTGTTTTATGAGGAAATAGTTCTTGGATGGCTATCACAGCATCCATATTGGTACGTGCAGTAATATAATCTGGATAGTCCTCACCTGAATAGGTTCCAATAAAGATATAATCATTCCAGGGCATAACGTCGCCACCTTCAACATGGCATTCTTCAGGTAAATGTACACGATTCGCTTCAGGAATCTTAGACCATACATGTTCTATAGCTTCAATCTCACGATCACGATCTGGTAAGATATTCGCGAATACAAAAGTATCATCAATGACAAAGCCAATATCTCGAGAAAAAATCTGATTATAATTTTCTATAACCCTTGGTCTGTAAACGGTAACATCATATTTTTTAAATACTGAAGCCACTGCTTCCATCTCTGGAATCATATCTTCCTCTTTAGGATAGGTTCCAGCTTTGATGTGTTCTGCCGATTTTGGATCGTAAGCGTCTTCTAATTTAGGGGTTGGACCTACACTTTCTGCAGTTCCTAAAACTACAGCGCGAAGACGAGCGGTTTCATTTTGTACGTTAGGTTGAATCATAGATTACAAATATAAAAAAAGTGCCTGTGATATGAATACGATTATTGCCTGTTTGAGTGAAATCGAAAGTAATAATATACATTTCGACTGCGCTCAATGTGACACGTATATTCTTTTATACAAGCACTTTCTTGGCTAAAGAATAGCCTATCTTTCGTTTATCTTTTTAAATGGTCTGTAGGTTTCACCAACATATAATTGGCGTGGACGACCAATTGGTTCTTTACGCATACGCATTTCTTTCCACTGAGCAATCCAACCTGGTAAACGACCTAAAGCAAACATCACAGTAAACATTTCAACAGGAATTCCCATAGCTCTGTAAATAATACCAGAATAGAAATCGACATTAGGATATAATTTTCTATCTACAAAATATTGATCTTCTAATGCTTCTTTCTCTAAACCTTTAGCAATATCTAAAATTGGATCTTCAACCCCTAAATCTCCTAAAACTTCATCGGCTGCAACCTTAATGATTTTTGCTCTAGGATCGAAATTCTTATAAACTCTGTGACCAAATCCCATCAAACGGAATGGGTCACTTTTATCCTTGGCTTTTGCCATATACTTTTTAGTGTCGCCACCATCTTCTCTAATTGCTTCTAACATCTCTAAAACGGCTTGGTTTGCACCACCATGTAATGGACCCCAAAGTGCTGAGATACCTGCAGATAAAGACACAAACAATCCAGCATGAGACGAACCTGTTATTCTCACAGTTGATGTTGAACAATTTTGTTCATGGTCTGCGTGCAAAATGAGTAACTTATCTAATGCATTCACAAGAATATCGTTTTGCTCATATTCTTTGTTCGGGCTCTTAAACATCATTTTTAATACATTCTCTACATATCCAAGGCTGTCGTCTCCATACTCTAATGGCAATCCATGTTTTTTACGCATGGTCCAAGCTACAAGTACAGGAAATTTTCCGAGGATACGTACAATCGCATTATACATTTGCTCTTCAGAATCTACATCAACAGACGAAGGATTAAATGCAGTTAAGGCACTAGTTAATGATGATAGTACACCCATTGGATGTGCAGACTTAGGAAAGGCATCAATGATTTTTTTGATATCATCATCTACAACAGAATGCGACTTGATGTCATCATGAAATTTATCCAATTCTTCTTGATTTGGCAACTCACCAAAAATTAAAAGGTAAGCCACTTCAAGGAAATCGGCTTTATCAGCTAATTCTTCAATAGAATACCCTCTATATCTTAAAATACCTTTTTCTCCATCAAGAAACGTAATAGCACTTTCACATGACCCCGTATTTTTGTATCCAGGATCCACAGTAATGACACCACCAGTAGAACCTCTTAAGGCTTTTACATCGATTGCAACTTCATCTTCTGTTCCTGTGATTAAAGGAAATTCATATTTCTGACCATTAATTTCTAGCGTAGCTTTATCTGACATATATATTGAGAATTTGTTTGTTTTTTGCGGAATGTAAAATTACGAAATATCTAAGGATTTACGAAGTCAAATTATAATCGTTTTAACAATTTAGATATTCATAAAATCGATAGTGAATCAACAGTCGTTTTTAGCAAATCTTCATTACATCTAAATCGGTTAATTTCTTGACTTACTAGTCTTAATTTTTAATTTTGCGCTACAAATTATTAGCTATGAAATACTTTATGATAGTGTTTTGTTTTGTTTCGATGACATGCTTTTCTCAAGTCGTCAATATCGAAACATTACGAAAACCTTTAGACTCAGCAAAATGGACAGGCTCTATTAGTCTTGATGTTTCACTTATTAAAAACACCAATGATATTTTTAGAATTGCAAATAAGGCTCATGTACAATATAATGATCGTACCAATTTATGGCTATTTGTAAACGATTTAAATTTTCAGAAAGTGGAAGGATTCTCTTTAGTGAATCGAGGTACGCAACATTTGCGTTATAACAGACGAATTTCTAATATCGTAAAATGGGAAGCCTTTATTCAAGCACAATATGACGCTATTTCTAGCATTGATTTTCGCGGATTATTAGGAACAGGGCCTCGTTTTAAACTCATTGGTGATGAGAATTACAAGTTTTATTTAGGCACATTAATTATGTATGAATATGAGAAAGCCGATAATGTCATTGCTAATCGTGTTCAAAAAGATATTAGAGGGAGTGCCTATTTATCATTTAGTATATATCCAACTGAAACCATAAGTGTTATTAGTACGAGCTACTACCAACCTAGAATTGATGCCTTTAGTGATTATCGTTTTTCGAGCAATACTTCTCTTCTATTTAAAATTCTTAAAGACCTAGCTTTTAAGACGAACTTCAACTATTACCATGATGCAGTTCCAGTGAGTAATGCTATTCCGAACACTCAATATGAATTGACGAATGGATTGTTGTATAGTTTTTAGAAATAGATGCTGGATACTGAGCGTAGTTTAAGTGTCCTGCCAAAAGACAAAAAAAGAGTTTCACTTCGACTGCGCTCAGTGTGACATAAATAAAAAAACCTATTCGAATTAACAAATAGGTTTTTTTTATCTTTCTTATAAGACAGATAAATTACTTCACTTTAAATGCTTTGTCCTGCGGATAGTAAGCCACTTCATCTAACTCTTCTTCAATGCGTAATAACTGATTGTATTTTGCCATACGATCACTACGTGACGCTGAACCTGTTTTAATTTGTCCTGTATTTAAAGCCACAGCTAAATCTGCAATTGTATTATCTTCAGTTTCTCCGGAACGATGTGACATGACAGATGTGTACCCAGCATTATGCGCCATGTTCACAGCAGAAATAGTCTCAGTTAAAGTTCCTATTTGATTTACTTTAATTAAGATAGAATTGGCAATTCCATTTTCAATACCACGAGATAAACGTTCTACATTGGTAACAAATAAATCATCACCAACGAGTTGCACTTTATCACCTATTAATTCTGTAAGGTATTTCCATCCTTCCCAATCATTTTCGTCCATCCCATCTTCAATTGAGATAATTGGGTATTTTGAAGCTAAATCGGCCAAGTAATCTGCTTGCTCTTTACTAGAACGCACTTTTCCTGAATCACCTTCAAAAATGGTGTAATCGTATTTACCATCTTTATAGAACTCGGCAGCAGCACAATCTAAGGCAATCATGACATCATCGCCTAACTTATAACCTGCGTTAGCAACTGCTTTACCAATAGTATCTAAAGCATCTTCCGTTCCACCTTCTAAATTTGGTGCAAAACCACCTTCATCTCCAACTGCAGTACTCAAACCTCTATCGTGTAATACTTTTTTAAGGTTATGAAAAATCTCTGTTCCCATTTGCATAGCGTGGGTAAAGTTTTTTGCTTTAACTGGCATCACCATAAACTCTTGAAATGCGATTGGCGCATCACTATGAGATCCTCCGTTGATGATATTCATCATTGGAACTGGCAATGTATTCGCAGATACACCACCAACATATCTGTATAATGGCATTCCTAATTCACCAGCTGCAGCTTTTGCTGTAGCAAGAGACACTCCTAAAATAGCATTAGCACCCAATTTTGATTTGTTAGCTGTCCCGTCTAAATCGATCATTAAGTGGTCGATTCTATTTTGATCAAAAACAGATTCACCTAATAATTCTTGAGCGATTACGGCATTCACATTTTCAACAGCTTTTAAAACGCCTTTTCCCATGTAATTATCATCACCATCTCTCAACTCTACAGCTTCGTGTTCTCCAGTTGAAGCCCCTGAAGGTACAGCAGCACGACCAAGTACTCCATTTTCTGTTACCACATCAACTTCTACAGTTGGGTTTCCTCTTGAATCTAAAATTTGTCTTGCATGAATATTAATTATAATGCTCATTATTTTTGGTTTATAATTGATTAATTTCTTTTTAAACTATTGAAAATAATAAAGACCTTTCGACTTACTTCGTAACCTATCTTCGTTCAAAATATATTTTGTCCTCAATAATGCTCAAGGTGACAATTTATAATACTACCTCTAATAGTGTTGTTTACAATTTGAATTTCAAATTTACGAAATAGTTGTCCTAAAACCCATCAGACACAGCAGAATTACATTTAATCTCTACTATAATGTTTTCGTAAAATAAAAATGTCAAAGAAAGTTGAATTTCCTTGACATTTCATCATTAGTTATTTTTGATATTGTTGATAAACTCATCAAAAAGATAGGTAGAATCGTTTGGTCCTGGACTAGCTTCAGGGTGATATTGCACAGAAAAGCAGTTCTTATTTTTCATTTTAATTCCAGCAACAGTATGATCATTTAAATGCACATGAGTTATATCGATATCAGGATGTGCTTCGGTCTCTTCTCTGTTGATGGCGAATCCATGATTTTGAGAAGTAATTTCTCCTTTAGTCGTTATAAGATTTTGAACAGGATGATTTATTCCTCGGTGGCCATTATGCATTTTATACGTCGATATTCCGTTGGCTAAGGCAATAACTTGGTGACCTAAACAAATTCCGAATAATGGCAGGTTACGCTCAATAATTTCTTTAGCAACGCTTTGTGCCTCAACTAATGGTTCAGGATCTCCTGGTCCATTAGATAAAAAATAACCATCTGGCTTAAAAGCTTCTAAATCTTCAAATTTAGAATTATAAGGAAACACCTTAATGTAAGCATCTCTTTTAGCTAAATTTCTTAGGATATTCTTTTTAATTCCTATGTCTAAAGCAGCAATTTTATAGGTTGCATTTTCATCCCCAAAATAGTAAGGCTCTTTAGTTGACACTTTAGAGGCCAATTCTAAACCTTCCATACTTGGCACTTCGGCAAGTTTTTTCTTTAGACCATCTATATTATCGACATCCGTAGAAATGACAGCATTCATTGCACCATGATCTCTAATATGGCTTACTAGTGCACGTGTATCTACATCAGAAATTGCTAACAAATTATGAGCTTCAAAAAACTCCTGTAACGATTTATCACCTGAGGGACGAGAATATTCAAAACTGAAATTTTTACAAATCAATCCCGCGATTTTAATCGAATTCGATTCAGACTCTTCAGTTAAAGTTCCGTAGTTTCCAATATGCGCATTGGTCGCCACCATTAATTGTCCGTAATAAGATGGATCAGTAAAAATTTCTTGATAACCAGTGGTTCCAGTATTGAAGCAAACTTCTCCAAAGGCTGAACCTTCTTTGCCTATTGATTTTCCGTGAAAAATCGTGCCATCTGCTAGGAGGATTAGGGCTTTTTTACGTTTATGGTATTTCATTTTATTCAAAAAGTTTTACAAAATTGCATAAAAAAAAGGATAATCTAAAATAGATTATCCTTTATATATTAAATGCTTATTAACACTCGATAATCGAGATTTATATAATACTAAAGCGAGTGATATTTTTTTATCGGTATTGATGTTAAAAATCACTTGCTTTATTGTTAGCATTTTATTCCTCTTCGTTAGTTGCTTTAGTTTCAACTGGAGCAGCTGCTGGTTTTGAACCTCCTCTTCGACTTCTTCTAGTCGTTTTCTTCTCTTTTTTACCAGCGTTGTAAATCTCATTGTAATCTACAAGCTCAATCATTGCCATATCAGCATTGTCTCCAAGTCTGTTTCCTAACTTGATGATTCTTGTATAACCACCTGGTCGATCTCCAACTTTTACAGCAACATCTCTGAATAATTCAGTAACTGCATCTTTTTGTCTTAATCTAGACATAACAATACGTCTGTTATGAGTAGTATCTTCCTTAGATTTAGTAATCATTGGTTCAACAAATTGCTTTAATGCTTTAGCTTTAGCAACAGTAGTGTTGATACGTTTATGCTCGATTAACGAACATGCCATATTAGCTAACATTGCTTTTCTATGAGCAGTTTGTCTTCCTAAATGGTTAAATTTCTTTCCGTGTCTCATGACTTTCTATTTATCATCTTGCTTCCAAACTCAATTACTGAGGAGCAAAATATGATTATTATAATTTAAATTAATCTTTGTCTAATTTGTATTTTGCTAAATCCATTCCGAAATTAAGACCTTTAACATTTACAAGCTCTTCAAGCTCAGTTAAAGATTTCTTACCGAAGTTACGGAACTTCATTAAGTCATTTTTATTAAATGATACTAAGTCTCCTAAAGTGTCAACTTCTGCAGCTTTTAAACAGTTAAGTGCACGTACAGAAAGATCCATATCAACGAGTTTCGTTTTCAATAGTTGTCTCATATGAAGTGACTCTTCATCATAAGTTTCTGTCTGTGCAATTTCATCAGCTTCAAGAGTGATACGCTCATCAGAGAATAACATGAAGTGGTGAATTAATATTTTAGCTGCTTCAGTTAAAGCATCTTTAGGTGCAATTGAACCATCTGTGATAATTTCAAAAACTAATTTCTCAAAATCGGTTTTTTGTTCAACACGGAAGTTTTCAATACTATACTTAACATTCTTAATTGGCGTATAAATTGAATCTGTGAAAATAGTTCCAATTGGTGCAGAAGCTTTTTTGTTTTCTTCAGCAGGAACATATCCTCTACCTTTTTCAATTGTGATTTCCATATTAATGTTCACTTTAGGATCTAAGTTACAAATGACTAAGTCTTTGTTTAATACTTGGAATCCAGAGATGAACTTTTGGAAGTCACCAGCAGTAATTTGGTTTTGACCAGAGATTGAAATTGAAACCGACTCGTTATCAACTTCGTCAATTTGACGCTTAAAGTTTACTTGTTTTAGGTTCAAAATCATTTCTGTAACGTCTTCAACTACACCAGCTATTGTAGAGAATTCGTGATCTACACCTTCAATTCTGATAGATGTAATTGCAAAACCTTCAAGAGATGATAATAATACACGTCTTAATGCATTACCAACAGTTAATCCATATCCTGGTTCTAAAGGTCTAAATTCGAATTTACCTTCAAACTCAGTTGAATCAATCATAATCACCTTGTCAGGCTTCTGAAAATTTAAAATTGCCATATTGTTCTTCGTTTTAATTGTTATTTAGTTGCGCGATTTATAAGTATGAAGAAGACTAATAAATCCTTTGGCTAAATACCAATATGATTAGTTTATTATTTAGAGTACAATTCAACGATATATTGTTCGTTGATATTTTCTGGAATTTGAATACGCTCAGGGATAGACACATATGTTCCTTCCTTTTTATCGTTATTCCATGTAATCCATTCGTATACATTACTAGAATTAGCTAATGAATTTTGAATAGATTCTAAAGATTTTGATTTTTCTCTAACAGCAACAACATCTCCAGCTTTTAATTGGTAAGATGGAATGTTTACAATGCCACCATTTACTGTAATGTGTCTATGAGATACTAATTGTCTAGCTCCACTACGAGATGGAGATAATCCCATTCTGTATGCGACGTTGTCTAAACGAGACTCACAAAGTTGAAGTAAAACTTCACCTGTAATACCTTGAGCAGCAGTTGCTTTTTTGAACATGTTTCTGAATTGCTTTTCTAAAATACCGTAAGTGTATTTAGCTTTTTGTTTTTCCATTAATTGGATTGCATATTCAGATTTTTTTCCACGACGCTTGTTTGCACCATGTTGACCTGGAGGATAATTTCTTTTTTCAAAAGCTTTATCATCTCCGAAAATAGCTTCACCGAATTTTCGGGCTATTTTAGTTTTAGGACCAGTATATCTTGCCATTTTTAAATTTGTTATGAGAGTGTTTATGAATTAAGGTCTTAATCTTATCCTTCGACAAACGTTGATCTCTCGTTGATACTTGTTTATATTAATTTTTCAGTTTGCAAATTTACATATAAAAAATGAATATCAACCATTAAAAACAGTTGATATTCATTCATTATGCATATAAATTATACTCTTCTTCTCTTAGGAGGTCTACATCCATTATGTGGTAATGGAGTAACATCAATAATTTCTGTTACTTCGATTCCTGCATTGTGGATAGAACGGATAGCAGATTCTCTACCGTTTCCAGGACCTTTAACGTAAACTTTTACTTTTTTAAGTCCAGCTTCTTTTGCAACTCCAGCAGCATCTTCTGCAGCTAATTGAGCAGCATAAGGGGTGTTCTTTTTAGAACCTCTAAATCCCATTTTACCGGCTGATGACCATGAAATTACATCTCCTTTTTTATTTGTTAAAGAGATGATAATGTTGTTAAACGATGCAGCTACGTGTGCTTCTCCAACAGCGTCTACTATTACTTTACGCTTTTTAGTATTTGACTTTGCCATATTTTTCAGTTTCTAGTTGTTAGTTTTTTTGTTTTTAGAATCCTAAACATTACTATTTCAAACAGATTCCTCTAACGGTAAAAACTAATGACTAATGTCTATTTATTATTTAGTTGCTTTTTTCTTATTAGCAACAGTTTTTCTTCTACCTTTTCTAGTTCTAGAGTTGTTTTTAGTTCTCTGACCTCTTAATGGAAGTCCAGCTCTATGACGAATACCTCTGTAACATCCAATATCCATTAATCGTTTAATGTTTAATTGTGTTTCAGAACGTAATTCACCTTCAATAGTATAAGATCCAACGGCGTCACGGATTGCTCCAATTTGCTCATCTGTCCAATCTTGTACTTTGATGCTTTCGTCTACTTTAGCTGTTGCTAAAATTTCTTGTGCTCTACTTCTACCTACTCCGTAGATATAAGTTAAAGAGATTACTCCTCTTTTTTGTTTTGGTATGTCTACACCTGCAATTCTTGCCATATTTTTTAGTTTTTAGCTGTTAGCTTTTAGTTGTTAGAATCCTAAACCTTTCGATTTCGAACAGATTCATCTAACTACTAATTACTAATGACTAGTGTCTTATTTAACCTTGTCTCTGTTTGAATCTAGGATTCTTTTTGTTAATGACGTAAAGTCTACCTTTTCTGCGGACTAATTTACAGTCTGCACTTCTTTTTTTAATGGATGCTCTTACCTTCATGGTTTTAGTATCTATAAGTTATTCGAGCCTTCGTTAAATCGTAAGGACTCATTTCTAATTTTACTTTATCTCCAGGTAATAATTTAATGTAATGCATACGCATTTTACCTGAAATGTGTGCTGTCACAATGTGACCGTTTTCTAGTTCAACTCGGAACATCGCATTTGATAATGCTTCGATGATCGATCCGTCTTGTTCTATTGCTGCTTGTTTTGCCATATTATATATTTTAGTGTTCAACCTTGGATTAGCAAATACCTTGCCTAATTTTTTCCGAAGGCTAATCTCTAAATTCCTATTACATTTAAGCTACTGCTTTTCTGTTTTTACCAGTCTTCATCAAACCATCATAATGTTTATTCAACAAGTATGAATTGATTTGCTGCATCGTGTCAATTGCAACTCCAACCATAATTAATAGTGAAGTACCACCAAAGAATAATGCCCATCCACCTTGAACATTCATCAATTGAACAATAATAGCTGGGAACACAGCGATTAATGCTAAAAAGATAGATCCTGGTAATGTAATTTGTGACATTATCTTATCTAAATACTCTGACGTTTCAGTTCCAGGACGAATGCCAGGAATAAAACCTCCACTACGTTTTAAATCATCTGCCATTTTATTTGTTGGCACTGTAATCGCTGTATAGAAATATGTAAATACAATGATTAATAATGCAAATACAATGTTATACCATAATCCGAAAGGATTACCAAACTCAGCTTGCATCCATTGTCCAATTTCACTTGACGATCCAAAAGATTTACCGATTAAACTTGGCACAAACATAATAGCTTGGGCAAAGATAATTGGCATTACACCAGATGCATTCAATTTTAATGGTAAAAACTGACGCGATCCAAATGCATTTTTCTCATATCCTCCAGATGCTGTTCGTCTTGCATATTGAACTGCAATTTTACGAACGGCCATAACTAACATTACAGAAGCAAGGATAATTAGGAACCAAACAACAAGTTCGATTAAAATCATCATTAATCCACCATTTCCACCACCATCTAAACGAGACCCTGCATTTAGGATAAATGATGAAGGCAAGGTTGCAATAATACCAACCATAATTAATAATGATATACCATTACCAATTCCTTTATCTGTTATCTTTTCACCTAACCACATTGCAAAGATACATCCTGTAATTAATATAATTACAGAAGACACCATGAATGTTGTTGTCGAGAAACCTGGCACTAGTAAAGTGCTTAAAGAACCTGCACCAGAAAGTGTAGGTAAACTTGCAACATAACCTGGGGCTTGGAATAAACAAATTACGATGGTTAACCAACGTGTAATTTGCGTAATTTTCTTTTGACCACTTGCGCCTTCTTTCTGAAGTTTCTGTAAATAAGGGATAGCTATTCCCATTAATTGCACAACAATAGAAGCAGAAATGTAAGGCATAATACCTAAAGCAAAAACAGAAGCATTTGCAAAAGCACCACCAGTAAACATATTAAGAATTCCTAATATACCATCATTAGCACCTTGAGATAAACTTCCTAATTGAGCTGTATCAATACCTGGCAAAACAACCTGAGCACCAAAACGGTATACTAAAAGTAGTCCCAACGTTAAGATGATTCTATCTTTTAGCTCTGTTATTTTCCAAACATTTTTTAATGTTTCTATAATTTTCATATTCAAGTGTTCTTATAAAGTTACAGCTTCTCCACCTGCAGCTTCAATAGCAGCTTTTGCTGACGCCGTAAATTTATGAGCAGTTACTGTTAATTTTGATTTTAATTCACCACGACCAAGAATTTTTACTAATTCATTCTTTCCCGCCAAACCTAGATCAACTAGAGTTTGAAAATCAACTGCATCCTTAATTTTCTTGTTATCTACTAACTCTTGCAAAGTATCTAAATTTACACCTTGATATTCTACACGGTTAATATTTTTAAATCCAAATTTAGGAACTCGTCTTTGAAGTGGCATTTGACCACCTTCGAAACCTAATTTTTTAGAGTAACCAGAACGAGACTTTGCTCCTTTGTGACCACGTGTAGCAGTACCACCTTTTCCAGAACCTTGTCCACGACCTACTCTTTTACCTTGATTCTTTACAGAACCTTCTGCTGGTTTTAAATTACTTAAGTTCATCTTATATTGTTATTTCGTTTCTTCAACAGAAACTAAATGTGAAACTTTGTTTACCATTCCAAGAATACTTGGAGACGCCTCGTGTACTTTGGTTTGACCAATTTTGTTTAAACCTAGAGCTTCTAAAGTTCTCTTTTGGTTTTGAGTACGATTGATTGCGCTTTTTACTTTTGTTACTTTAATCTTTGCCATCGTCCTATTGATTAACCGTTAAACACTTTTTCAAGCGAAATACCTCTATCCTTTGCAATTGTTCTTGCATCTCTTAATTGTAATAAAGCATCGAAAGTTGCTTTAACCACATTATGCGGATTAGAAGACCCTTGAGATTTTGATAATACATCATGTACACCAACTGCTTCTAAAACTGTTCTTACAGCTCCACCAGCAATTACACCTGTACCAGGAGCAGCAGGAATAATATTTACTCTTGCTCCACCGTATTTTCCTTTTTGTTCGTGTGGCAAAGTCCCTTTGATAATAGGAATTCTCACTAAATTTTTCTTAGCGTCTTCAACTGCTTTAGCAATTGCCGTAGCTACATCTTTAGATTTTCCTAAACCGTGACCAACAACACCAGCTTCATCACCAACCACTACGATCGCTGAAAAACCGAATGCTCTACCACCTTTTGTTACTTTAGTAACTCTTTGTACACCAACTAAACGATCTTTAAGATCAATTCCACTTGGTTTTACTAATTCTGCGTTTTTATATTTTTGATACATAGTGTCTTAGAATTTAAGTCCGCCTTCTCTAGCGCCTTCAGCTAATGATTTTACTCTTCCGTGATATTGGTATCCACCTCTATCGAATGAAATAGTATTGATACCTGCTTTTATTGCTTTTTCAGCAACAGCTTTACCTACTAAGGCAGCTATTTCTGTTTTGGTTCCTTTTTCAGAAGCGATTGCTTTATCTCTTGAAGATGCAGCTGCTAAAGTTTTACCTGTAACATCATCTACAACTTGAGCATAAATTTCTTTATTACTTCTGTAAACAGCTAAACGAGGTCTTGCTTCTGTACCAGAAACAACCTTACGTATTCTGCTTTTTATTCTTAGTCTTTTTTCGTTCTTTGTTAATGCCATAACTAATTTTTTAAGCTGATTTACCTGCTTTTCTTCTTAATTCTTCACCAACAAACTTGATACCTTTTCCTTTGTAAGGTTCTGGCTTTCTAAATCCGCGAATTTTCGCAGCAACTTGTCCAACTAATTGTTTATCGTGAGATGTTAATTTTACTATTGGGTTTTTTCCTTTTTCTGAAATGGTCTCAATTTTCACTTCTGGTGCAATATCCATTACAATGTTGTGAGAAAAACCTAAAGCTAAATCTAATTTCTGCCCTTGGTTATTTGCTCTGTAACCTACACCTACAAGTTCTAATTCTTTAGTCCATCCTTTAGAAACACCTTCAATCATATTGCTAATCAAAGCTCTATACAATCCGTGTTTTGCTTTTTGTTCTTTATTGTCTGCTGATCTAGTAACAAGTACATTACCATCTTCAACCTTGATATCAATAGTATCAAAAGGTTGTGTTAGTTCTCCTAATTTACCTTTCACAGTAATCACGTTATCTTTAACGCCTACTGTAACGCCATCTACAATGGCTACTGGATTATTTCCTATTCTTGACATGTTCTTTCTGCTTTAAATTAGTAAACGTAACACAATAATTCACCACCTACATTTTCTCTTTGCGCTTGCTTACCTGTAATAACACCTTTAGATGTTGAAACGATAGCAATACCTAAACCATTAAGGATTCTTGGCATTTCTTGAGCGCCAGCATACTTACGTAAACCTGGAGTACTGATTCGTTGAATTTTCTTGATAACCGATTCTTTAGTGTCTTTGTTGTACTTCAAAGCAATCTTGATTGTTCCTTGTACAGTAGAATCGTCGAATTTATAACTTAAAATATATCCTTGATCGAATAATATTTTGGTCATTTCTTTTTTTAAGTTTGATGCAGGAATTTCAACAACTCTGTGGTTGGCTTTCACTGCATTTCTGATTCTTGTTAAGTAATCAGCAATTGGATCTGTATTCATTTATATTAATTTGCGGTAACGGTTTTCGAAAGCTCTCGAACCTGGAACCAATTTATAATTCTTGTTTAGAATCGCGATTAAACGATTTGGTCTACCAAGATGCTTTTTTTACACCTGGAATCAAACCTTGGTTTGCCATTTCACGGAAAGTTACACGTGAAATACCAAAAGTTCTCATATACCCTTTAGGTCTTCCTGTTAGCTTACATCTGTTATGCATTCTAATAGGAGAAGCATTTTTTGGTAACTTTTGTAATGCTTCGTAATCTCCGGCTTCTTTTAAAGCTTTACGTTTTTCAGCATATTTAGCTACTGTTTTTGCTCTTTTCACCTCACGGGCTTTCATTGATTCTTTAGCCATATCTTAGTTCTTTTGAAAAGGTAATCCCATTTCAGTTAATAACGATTTTGCTTCTTTATCTGTTTCAGCAGATGTTACGAAAGTAATATCCATACCAGAGATTTTATTGATTTTATCAATATTTATTTCTGGGAAGATAATTTGTTCAACAACACCTAAGTTATAATTTCCTCTACCATCAAAACCAGTAGCTTTGATCCCGTTGAAATCTCTAACTCGTGGTAACGCTGAAGTCACTAGACGATCTAAAAACTCATACATTTGCTCACCTCTTAACGTTACACGTGCACCAATTGGCATACCTTTACGTAATTTGAAAGAGGCAACATCCTTTTTAGATAATGTAGCAACAGCCTTCTGACCAGATATCATAGTTAACTCATCAATAGCATGATCAATTAATTTCTTATCGGCAACAGCAGCTCCAACACCTTTAGATATAACAATCTTTTTAAGTTTAGGAACTTGCATTACGTTTTTATATCCGAATTCTTCTGTAAGAGCAGAAACTACCTTGTCCTTGTACTCTTGTTTTAATCTTGGAATATAAGCCATAACTATATTACTTCATTTGATTTTGTTGAAAATCTTACTTTCTTGTCACCTTCCATTTTGTAACCTACTCTAGTTGTTTCTCCTTTTGAAGTCAACAATGATAAATTAGACATATGGATTGGTGCTTCTTTTTCTACAATACCACCTTGAGGA
Source organism: Psychroserpens citreus (assembly GCF_055686305.1). Classification (NCBI taxonomy): domain Bacteria; kingdom Pseudomonadati; phylum Bacteroidota; class Flavobacteriia; order Flavobacteriales; family Flavobacteriaceae; genus Psychroserpens; species Psychroserpens citreus. The sequence continues at coordinate 2,461,709 of NZ_CM145999.1, read as the reverse complement.
TTTTGTGCACTTGGTTTCGTATGTTTCTTAACCATGTTCACGCCTTCTACGATGGCTTTGTTTTTATCCTTTAATACTTTAAGAACATTACCTTCGGTACCTTTATGGTCTCCAGCGATGACTCTTACTGTATCTCCTGATTTAATTTTAAACTTTGTCATTTTATTAGTCATTAAAGCACTTCTGGTGCTAATGAAACAATTTTCATGAATTGTCTATCACGAAGTTCTCTTGCTACTGGTCCGAAAACACGTGTTCCTCTCATCTCTCCAGTTGGATTTAAAAGGACACAAGCGTTATCATCGAATCTAATATAAGATCCATCTGGACGTCTTACTTCTTTTTTAGTACGTACAACTACTGCTGTTGACACTGCTCCTTTTTTAATGTTTCCATTAGGAGTAGCATCTTTTACTGAGACAACAATTTTATCTCCAATAGACGCGTATCTTCTTTTTGTACCACCTAGAACACGGATAGTTAATACTTCCTTAGCTCCAGTGTTATCAGCTACTTTTAATCTTGATTCTTGTTGTACCATAATTACTTCGCTCTTTCAATTATTTCTACTAATCTCCAACATTTAGATTTACTTAAAGGTCGTGTTTCCATGATCTTTACTGTATCTCCAATGTTACAGTCGTTTGTTTCGTCGTGAGCAACATATTTCTTTGTTTTCAAAACGAACTTTCCGTACATAGGGTGTTTTACTTTTTTAACTTCAGCAACCACGATTGATTTCTGCATTTTGTTACTCGTAACAACTCCTATACGCTCTTTTCTTAAATGTCTTTTTTCCATCTTTCAGCCAGAATACAATTATTGTATTTCTCTTTTAGTTAATTCTGTTGCAATTCTTGCTACTGAACGTCTTACGTTACGTAACTGAATTGGGTTATCTAATGGAGAGATTGCATGTGCCATTTTAAGGTCTGCATAACTCTTTTTAGTTTCACCAAGTTTCTCTTGTAACTCAGCTACTGATAATTCTTTAATTTCTGATTGTTTCATAATATCAAATAAATTATGCTTCGTAATCTCTAGCGATTAAAAACTTAGTTTTTACTGGTAGTTTTTGTGCAGCTAAACGTAAGGCTTCTTTAGCAACTTCCATTGGTACTCCTCCAACTTCGAAGATAATTCTTCCTGGTTTTACTACAGCTACCCAGTATTCTACAGCACCTTTACCTTTACCCATACGTACCTCTAATGGTTTCTTAGTAATTGGTTTATCTGGAAATACTTTAATCCATAATTGACCTTCTCTTTTCATATAACGAGTTGCAGCGATACGTGCAGCTTCGATTTGACGAGATGTCAAGAAATTAGCATCTAAAGATTTTATTCCAAACATACCATTAGAAAGTGTATGACCTCTTCCGGTATTTCCTTTCATACGCCCTTTTTGGACTTTACGAAATTTTGTTCTTTTAGGTTGTAACATTTTATTACTTTTCTTTAAAAATTACTTTCTACGACGAGATTTATTGTTCCCACCGCGTCCTCCAGACTTGCCACCTTGCTTCTTAGACAAGCCAACTAATGGAGAAAGTTCTCTTTTTCCGTATACTTCACCTTTCATGATCCATACTTTAACACCTAATCTACCATAAGTAGTATGTGCCTCAACTAAAGCATAATCAATATCAGCTCTAAAAGTAGACAAAGGAATACGTCCTTCTTTATAATGCTCAGAACGCGCCATTTCAGCTCCGTTTAATCGACCACTAATTTGAATTTTTATTCCTTCTGCATTCATACGCATAGCAGCAGCGATTGCCATTTTGATAGCACGTCTGTAAGAGATACGATTCTCAATTTGACGAGCTACACTAGACGCTACTAAATGTGCATCAAGTTCAGGTCTCTTAATTTCAAAGATGTTTAACTGAACTTCTTTTCCAGTAATTTTCTTAAGCTCTTCTTTTAACTTGTCTACCTCTTGACCACCTTTACCGATAATAATACCAGGTCTAGCAGTAGTGATAGTAACGGTTACAAGTTTAAGCGTACGCTCAATAATAACTCTAGATACACTAGCTTTTGATAAACGAGCATGGATATACTTTCTGATTTTATCATCTTCAGCAAGTTTATCACCATAATCATTTCCACCATACCAGTTAGATTCCCATCCTCTGATAATTCCTAAACGATTTCCGATTGGATTTGTCTTTTGTCCCATATCTCTATTTAAGCTTGTGTGTTATTTTTAGCTCCAATCACTACGGTTACGTGATTAGATCTTTTTCTAATTCTGTGAGCACGACCTTGAGGAGCTGGACGTAATCTTTTTAACATAGATCCTCCATCTACTCTAATCTCTTGAACAAATAAATCTGCTTCTTCAATATCAGCATCTTCATTTTTAGCTTGCCAGTTAGCAATCGCAGATAGCAATAACTTCTCTAATCTACGAGATGCTTCCTTTTGGCTAAATCTTAAGATTTGTAATGCTTTTTCAGCTTCTTTTCCTCTTACCAAGTCTGCAACTAAACGCATTTTTCTTGGTGAGGTTGGACAGTTATTCAATTTTGCAAAAGCAACTTTTTTTCTGTCTTCCTTAATAGCGTCTGCCATTTGTTTTTTACGACTTCCCATAGCTTACTATTTTTTTCCTTTATTTTTTGCACCTGCATGACCTCTAAACGAGCGTGTTGGTGAAAATTCTCCTAATTTGTGACCTACCATGTTTTCAGTTACATAAACTGGTACGAATTGACGGCCATTATGAACTGCAATTGTTTGTCCAACAAAATCTGGAGAAATCATAGAGGCTCTAGACCACGTTTTGATTACTGTCTTTTTGTTAGCGGCTACATTTGCTTCAACTTTTTTAGCCAATTTATAGTGGATGTAAGGTCCTTTTTTTAATGAACGTGCCATATTATCTCAATTATTTCTTTCTACGTTCTACAATATATTTATTACTCGCCTTAGTCTTAGAACGTGTTCTGTAACCTTTAGCTGGAATACCATTTCTTGATCTTGGGTGTCCTCCGGCAGATTTACCTTCACCACCTCCCATTGGGTGATCAACTGGATTCATTACTACTGGTCTTACTCTTGGTCTTCTACCTAACCATCTAGAACGTCCTGCTTTACCAGATACTGTTAATTGATGATCTGAATTAGAAATTACTCCAATTGTAGCCATACATTCTGAAAGAATCATACGTGTTTCACCAGAAGGTAATTTTACCGTAGCAAATTTACCATCTCTTGCCATTAATTGAGCAAAAGCCCCAGCACTTCTTGCCATTACTGCTCCTTGTCCTGGACGCAATTCGATACAAGAAATAATGGTACCTAATGGAATTTCGCTTAAAGGCATAGCATTTCCAATTTCTGGCGCTATTCCTCCTCTACCAGACACTACATTTTGCCCAACTTGTAATCCATTTTGAGCAATGATGTAACGCTTTTCTCCATCTTGATAATTCAATAATGCGATAAACGCTGTTCTGTTTGGATCGTACTCAATAGATTTAACTTCACCAGGAACTCCAGTTTTGTTACGTTTAAAATCGATAATACGATACTTTCTCTTATGACCTCCACCTATTTGGCGCATGGTCATTTTTCCTCGATTGTTTCTACCACCAGATCTTTTATTCGGAACGAGTAAACTCTTTTCCGGCTTATCAGTAGTGATGGCATCGAATCCATTTACTACTCTAAATCGCTGAGCTGATGTGATTGGTTTTAATTTTCTTACTGACATTGTTGTCTAATTACATGTTAGTGTATAAATCAATTACTTCACCTTCCGCCAGTTGTACAATTGCTTTTTTAACAGCATTTGTTTTACCATGTTGAATACCAGTTTTAGTATAACGAGTATTACGTTCTGGACGGACATTTATAGTACGAACTTTTTCAACAGAGACACCATAAGCAGCTTCAACCGCTTTTTTGATTTCTACCTTGTTCGCCTTAGTGTTCACTTGAAATGTAAAGCAGTTATTCAACTCACTATTAGTTGTTGCTTTTTCAGTGATAATAGGTTTAATTAAGATACTCATTGCCTTCTTATTTACTTAAATTCGATTCAATTCCTTCTAGAGAACTCTCTAAAAGAACTAATTTATTTGCATTCAAAATCTTATAAGTACTTAATTCTGAGTTAATTACAACTTCAGAGTCTTTAAAATTTCGTGATGACAAATATACATTATTATTTGACGCACCCAACACAAACAAAGATTTTTTGTCTTGAATATCAAGTGCTTTCAGTACTGCTGTAAAGTTTTTCGTCTTTGGAGCATCAAAATTGAAGTCTTCCAATACAACGATATCTTTATCATTAGCTTTCATTGTTAACGCTGATTTACGTGCTAAACGCTTCAGGTTTTTATTCAATTTAAAGCTGTAGTTTCTTGGTCTTGGTCCGAACATACGTCCACCACCTTTAAATACACCAGATTTGATAGAACCTGCACGAGCTGTACCAGTTCCTTTTTGTTTTTTAATCTTACGTGTACTTCCTGCAATTTCTGCTCTTTCTTTTGCCTTGTGCGTTCCTTGACGTTGGTTAGCAAGATATTGCTTAACATCTAAGTATACCGCATGATTATTAGGCTCAATAGCAAATACATCTTTAGAAAGGTCTACCTTTCTACCTGTATCTTTTCCGTTTATATCTAAAACTGCTACTTTCATTACTTCTGAATAATTACATAAGAGTTCTTGTGTCCTGGAACACATCCTTTAACTACAAGTAAGTTCTTTTCTGGAACTACTTTGTATACTCTTAAATTTTCAACATTCACTCTTTCGCCACCCATTCTTCCGGCCATTTTCATTCCTTTAAATACTCTCGCAGGATATGAAGCTGCACCAATAGAACCTGGAGCTCTTAAACGGTTATGTTGACCATGCGTAGCTTGACCAACTCCACCAAATCCATGACGTTTTACAACACCTTGGAATCCTTTACCTTTTGAAGTTCCAGCAATATCAACATACTCACCTTCGATAAAGTGCTCTACTGTTATTGCATCTCCTAATTTGTAATCTCCTTCAAATCCTCGAAATTCCGCGACTTTTGCTTTAACAGAAGTACCAGCTTTCTTGGCATGACCAATTTCAGCTTTTGTAGCACTTTTCTCTGTCTTGTCATCGAAACCAAGTTGAAGGGCATTGTACCCGTCTACCTCTTCGGTTCTGACTTGGGTAACGATACATGGTCCAGCTTCGATTACAGTACAAGGAATATTCTTCCCGTTCTCATCGAAAATGCTGGTCATACCGATTTTTTTTCCTATTAACCCAGACATAATTATTAATTTATTTATTATTACTATTTATTAAAATTCAAGGCCGAAAATACATTCGACCTTGAATTGTATTTTTACCGTTTTTCCCGCGACCGCATCGGTGGGACATTTCATTGATGGTACCCTTCGACTGTGCTCAGGGTAACATCTAGTTCATTACACTTTAATCTCTACTTCAACTCCACTTGGTAATTCAAGTTTCATTAAGGCATCAATAGTTTTAGAAGACGACGAGTAGATATCCAATAACCTCTTGTAAGATGATAATTGAAATTGCTCTCTAGACTTCTTGTTTACGTGTGGTGAACGTAACACAGTGAAAATCTTCTTGTGTGTTGGTAATGGAATTGGCCCAGTTACAACAGCACCTGTACTTTTTACTGTTTTTACAATCTTATCAGCAGACTTGTCAACTAAATTGTGATCGTAAGACTTTAATTTTATTCTAATTTTCTGACTCATTTTCTTTTAGTTTTAAGCTTCTACGCCTTTTGCTGCTGCAATTACTTCTTCTGAAATATTCTTTGGAGTTTCAGCATAATGCGAAAATTCCATTGTTGATGTTGCACGACCTGATGATAATGTTCTTAATGTTGTTACATAACCAAACATTTCAGATAATGGCACAGTAGCTTTTACAGTTTTTGCACCAGCTCTATCTCCCATATCACTTACTTGACCACGACGACGGTTTAAGTCACCTACGATATCACCCATGTTTTCTTCTGGAGTAATAACTTCAAGCTTCATGATTGGCTCCATGATCACAGCTTTTGCTGCTTTAGCTGCATTTTTGAATCCTAACTTAGCCGCTAATTCGAATGATAACTGATCAGAATCAACATCATGGTAAGAACCATCTGTTAATGTCACTTTCATTGCATCAACTTCGTAACCTGCTAATGGACCGTTAACCATCGCCATTTTGAATCCTTTTTCAACTGAAGGAACAAATTCTTTAGGAACGTTACCACCTTTAATTTCAGAAACGAATTCTAATCCTACTTTACCTTCTTCAGCTGGCTCTAATGTAAATACGATATCAGCAAATTTACCACGTCCACCAGATTGTTTCTTATAAACTTCTCTGTGCTCTGCACGCATTGTAATAGCTTCTTTATACTCAACCTGAGGCTGACCTTGATTTACTTCGACCTTGAACTCACGTTTCAAACGATCAACAATAATATCTAAGTGAAGTTCACCCATTCCAGAAATAATAGTCTGTCCTGAAGCTTCATCTGTTCTAGCTGTAAATGTTGGATCTTCTTCAGATAATTTAGCTAATGCCATACCTAATTTATCAACATCTGCTTTAGTCTTAGGCTCTACCGCGATTCCAATTACTGGATCCGGGAAATCCATAGATTCTAAAACGATAGGATTCTTTTCATCAGACATAGTATCACCAGTCTTGATATCTTTAAACCCTACTGCAGCTCCAATATCTCCTGCTTCGATAAAATCGATAGCATTTTGCTTGTTAGAGTGCATCTGATAGATACGAGAGATACGCTCTTTTTTACCTGAACGATTGTTCAAGATATAAGAACCTGCATCTAAACGACCAGAGTATGCTCTAAAGAATGCTAAACGCCCTACAAAAGGATCTGTAGCAATTTTAAATGCTAAAGCTGAAAATGGCTCCTTAACATCTGGCTTACGAATGACTTCTTCTCCTGTATTTGGATCAGTTCCTGTAATACCTTCTTTATCTGTTGGTGAAGGCAAATAACGACATACAGCATCTAATAAGAACTGTACTCCTTTATTTTTAAACGCAGAACCACAAATCATTGGAATAATTGCCATATCCATTACAGCAGCTCTAAGTGCAGCATGCACTTCTTCTTCTGTAATAGAATCTTCATCTTCCATGAATTTTTCTAAAAGGTTCTCATCATAAGTAGCAACCTCTTCAATTAGAAGCGCACGATACTTACGAGCTTCTTCTTTTAATTCATCTGGAATTTCGATAACATCAAAAGTCGCCCCTTGAGTTTCATCATGCCATACGATAGCTCTGTTTTTTACTAAATCTACGATACCTTTAAAATCAGCTTCATCACCAATATTCAATACGATTGGCACTGCATTTGATTTCAACATATCTTTAACTTGCTGACATACTGCCATAAAGTTTGACCCTTGACGATCCATCTTATTAACGAATCCAATTCTAGGAACTTTATAGTTATCAGCTAACCTCCAGTTAGTTTCAGATTGTGGTTCAACACCATCAACTGCACTAAATAAGAACACTAAACCATCTAATACACGTAAAGAACGGTTTACCTCAACCGTAAAATCTACGTGACCTGGAGTATCAATAATATTGAAGTGGTATCCTTTTGTATCTGGAGTTGGTTGTCCATTCTCCATTGGGAAATTCCAAGTACAAGTTGTAGCAGCCGAAGTAATTGTAATACCTCTTTCTTGCTCTTGCTCCATCCAGTCCATTGTTGCAGCACCATCATGTACTTCACCAATTTTGTGAGAAACACCTGTATAATAAAGAATACGTTCTGTAGTTGTAGTTTTTCCTGCATCAATATGAGCAGCAATACCTATATTTCTTGTGAATTTTAAATCTCTTGCCATGCTAATTAAAATCTAAAGTGAGAGAATGCCTTGTTTGCCTCTGCCATTTTGTGAGTATCAACTCTCTTTTTAACAGCTGCACCTTCTTCTTTAGCTGCTGCTAAAATTTCAGCTGCTAATTTTTGAGGCATAGATTTTTCATTTCTTTTTCTTGCGTATCCAATCAACCACTTCATTGCAGTTGAAACTTTACGGTCTGGACGAATTTGCATTGGAATTTGAAATGTTGCTCCACCAACTCTACGGCTACGCACTTCTACGTGAGGCATAACGTTAGATAAAGCATCTTTCCAAATTTCTAAAGCTGTTTTTTCGTCGTCAGTTTTCTTTGAATCTACAATATCAATTGCATCATAGAATACTTTAAAAGCGATAGACTTCTTTCCATCCCACATCATCATATTAACGAAACGCGTCACTAGCTGGTCGTTAAATCTTGGATCTGGTAAAAGCGGTCTCTTTTTTGCTGCTCTTTTTCTCATGTCTTCTTCTTAAAGTTTTAAATTACTTCTTAGGGCGTTTTGCACCATACTTAGATCTACGTTGTGTTCTACCTGCAACACCTGCTGTGTCCAAAGCACCACGAACGATGTGATATCTAACTCCTGGTAAATCTTTTACCCTTCCACCTCTAACTAATACTATCGAGTGCTCTTGTAAATTGTGTCCTTCTCCACCGATGTATGCATTAACCTCGTTTCCGTTTGTTAAACGAACCCTTGCTACCTTACGCATTGCTGAGTTTGGTTTCTTAGGTGTTGTCGTATAAACACGAGTACATACACCACGTCTTTGTGGACACGAATCTAAAGCAGCCGATTTACTCTTCTTAGTTATTTTGGCTCTTCCTTTTCGTACTAATTGTGAAATTGTTGGCATATATTACTATATAATTTTTATTAAACCCTCTCCTTAGAGGGCTGCAAAGGTAGAAATAAATATCAATTATTCAAACCCATAACGATTAATTTTAGAAAGTTTCTGAATTTATTTTTAAAGCCAGATATTTTTACTGATTATTTTCCGTTAGATTTGAATAATATTTTGATTGATGTTAAGAAAAATTAATCCCTTATTACTACTTCTATTTATTATATGGTCATCGGAAACGTCTGCTCAAAATTTATATTTGACATCTATTGGCTCTACTGAAAAAGAAACTAATACGATCGATTCTTTAGGCTATAAAACATCATTTACAGAATTTACAGCCCTTAATACAGAAGTCAAAATACTATCAAAGCGTTTAATACGATTTGGATACATTGAAAGTAAACTTCTAAATATTGAAAAACTAAACGATTCTTCTTACCAAGCAAAATTTAGTTTAAATAACAAATACAACACCATATTAATAGAACACAATAATCTTGTTGACATTTCCATTTTAAAATGGACTGGCTTTTTAGATAAAAAAGATCAATTAGTAGTCCCAATTGAAGCTGTTGAATCAACTCTGGAATCTATAAATTCTGAAATTGCCAATCGCGGCAATCCATTTAGTTCGTTAATTCTGAAAAGAATAGAAAAGATAGATAACAAAACATTACGAGGATTCTTATCCGTTTCAGAACCTAAGTCTAGAACTATAGACAAACTAATTTTAAAAGGATATGAAAAATTTCCGAAATCATTTGTAAAACGCTATCTAAAAATTAAGACCGGACAAGCTTTCAGTTTAGAACAAATCAAACAAAAAACTTCAGCACTAAACGATTTAGTTTTCGCTAACCAAATAAAAGATCCTGAAGTTCTTTTTACCCAAGATTCTACCATATTATATATGTATATAGATAAAACTAGAAGTAATACTTTTGATGGCTTTCTTGGATTTGGCACAAATGAAGCTACAAACAAGATTGAATTTGATGGGTATTTAGATTTAAATCTTACCAACAACCTCAATTATGGGGAATCCTTAAAATTGCTTTATAAAAGTGACGAAAACGACCAACAAACTTTTGATTTAAAAATTAATGCACCATATATATTAAGTTCCCCTGTAGGTATAGATTTAAATTTAAATATTTTCAAAAGAGACTCTTCCTTTGTTACAGTGAGCCAAGCAGTTAAAATCAATTACCAAATTAATAGCAAGCATTTGATTTCTGCTGGTGTAAGCACAGTAAATTCTACAGATCTTCTTGACGTCCCTACGACTTCAATTACCGACTATAAATCTAATCAATATCTTATTAGTTACACCTTTACTAATCGGCAAAATTACGATATCTTATTTCCTGTAAATTTCTTATTGGACTTCACATCTGGATTTGGAAATAGAACCTATCAAAATATAGACGAACAACAATCAAACTTTAGATTGAACCTGTTAAAAATTTTCAATTTAAATAACAGAAATAGTATTTATGGAAGAATTAGTTCAAATTATTTAATATCTGACACCTACTTAGAAAATGAATTGCCACGTTTTGGTGGCATTAATTCTATTCGGGGTTTTGAAGAAAATAGTTTATTAGCAAACCTATACGGAATCCTCAATACAGAATATAGATACAAATTAAACAACACTATATATATACACTCTGTTATTGATGCTGCATATTTTGAAAATCAAATTGCAAATCAAAAAGGAAAACTCTTCGGATTTGGGTTTGGATTTGGGGTATTAACTAAAGCTGGATTATTTAGATTTAATTATACTAGTGGGAAAACCGAAAATCAAAAATTCAGGCTATCAGATTCAAAAATCCACTTAAGTCTTACAACTAAGTTCTAACAAAAATCAATATTGTTCTTTTCTGCAAATCAAGCGATTACAACAAACCATTTAAATATTTAACAATTAACGAAAAAATTATCTCAAAATTTTAAGACATATAATTGTTTTGTTAACATTTAATTAAGATATTTGGTTGAGACTAATTCAAATTAATTAAAGTATGAAAACAAAGTTTAATGGAATTTTGACACTATTCCTAGTGTTTGCCGTGCAATTATGTTTTGCACAAGAAAAATCAATTTCAGGAACTGTATCTGATGTTTCAGGACTTCCTCTTCCTGGAGTAAACATTGTAGTTCAAGGAACTACAAATGGTACTCAATCTGATTTTGATGGAAAGTACTCCATCAATGCTAATGAGGGAGACATTCTTGTATTCTCCTATGTTGGTTTAAAAAACCAATCTGTAACTGTAGGTGCTAACAACACCATTAATGTTACAATGCAAGAAGATACCGCAGTACTAGATGAAGTTATTGTAACTGCACAAGGTATCAAAAAGGAGAAAAAAGCCTTAGGTTATGCAGTATCTACTGTTTCTAGTGAAGATATTGAGCAAAAGGCAGATACCGACATTGGTAAAATTCTTCGTGGTAAAGCAGCTGGTGTAAGAATTACTGGTACAGGAGGTGTTTCTGGTAGTGGTTCTAATATCATCATTAGAGGATTCTCATCTATTACAGGTGGTAACCAACCATTATTTATTGTTGATGGAGTTCCATTTGATGGTTCTACTGGAGGTGCTAACCAATCAGCAAGTTCATCGGCGTTCCAATCTGGTAATGTTCGTAGTGGTTTTGCAGATATAGATCCTAACAATATTGAAAGTGTTAGCATCTTAAAAGGTTTAAGTGCTACAGCTTTATATGGTGGTGAAGGTAGAAATGGTGTAATCTTAATTACAACTAAATCTGGAACTCAAGCAACAAAGAAAACTGAAATCACAGTTAATCAATCTGTATTCTTTAACAAAATAAACTTACCTGATTATCAAGACACTTATGGTGGTGGATTTCAAAACGTATATGGGCCTTTCTTCAGTAACTGGGGAGCTCCATTTAGCGGACAAGAAACTATTGATAATGCGTTTAGAACGATGTTACTAAACAACTTTGGTGTTGAACCTTCTGTGTTGTTTCCAAATAGACCAGACCTTGATTCTCCAACTGTTCCATATAGAGCAATTGATAGTCAAGAAGATTTCTTTAGAACTGGTGTAATTTCTAACACCTCGGTTACTGTAGCTGGAGGATTAGGAGACAAAGGATCTATTAGTTTAGCTTATAGCCATGTAGATGACGAATCATTTATCCCTGGAAATAGCATGACTAGAAACAATTTCTCTCTTGGTGGATCATATAAAATGGATAATAAATTTACTGTAAGTGGTAAACTTAGTTTTGCCGTTACAGATTTACAATCTCCATTCACCGATGCTTCTACAGGTAGTGATGTTTCTATCTCTACTGCAGGTACTGGTGGTATTGCATCTGTATGGAATGTATTATATACTCCAAGAAGTGTTACTTTAGATACGCCTTACCAACACCCAATTACAGGTGAAAGTTTATGGTACAGAGGTGGAAATGATCGTATGAATCCGTTATGGGTAGTTGACAACACTAAAGATGAAAACAATACCAATAGAGTGTTTGGTAATTTTATTGCTGCTTATGACGTAAATGATTGGCTAAAACTTAGTTACAGATTAGGTATTGATAACACCAATGATAGAACAATGAGAGTCATTAATAAAGGAGCAAATGATGGGATTCATCCAAATGGATACTTGCAAACAACATCATCAAGATTTACAATTTGGGATCATTCCTTATTAGCTAATATAGATACGCAATTATCTGAAGATTTCAATTTACAGGCAACTTTAGGTGCCACTACACAACGTAGAGAATTTAGTAGAGATGGTTCAGAAAGTAGGGATCAAATTATATTTGGTCTTCAAAATCACCTTAACTTTGTTAACTCAAGTACAATTATTGAAGGAACGTTATTTGCAAGTAATAACACAGCTTATCAGCAATTTACAGAAGAAAACAACGCAGCATTATATGGGTCTGCAACTGTTGGATACAAAAGTTTCTTATATCTTAATGCTTCATTAAGAAATGAATGGACATCAACTTTGGAAACTGATAACAGATCACAATTCTCTCCTGGAGTTAGTGTATCTTTTATACCAACGAGTGCATTTGAAGGATTACGTTCAACTGGTGGTCTAAACTATCTTAAACTAAGAGCAGGTTATGGTACATCTCCAGGGTTTCCTGGACCATATAATACAAGAGGAGTTACTTCTTTAGTACCTAATGTATTTCAAAATGCTGCGGGTAATGGAACAACAACTACAAGTGTACCAAACTTTTTACCTAATCCAGACTTAAAACCTGAATTATCAAAAGAATTTGAGTTTGGGGTTGATGCTAGATTCTTAGACAATAGAGTTGGATTTGAATTTACTTACTATAACAGAGATACTGAAGATCAAATTATCTTAAGACCTTTAGCACCAGAAACTGGATATACAAGCCAGTTTACAAATATTGGTAATGTTATTAACAAAGGTTTTGAAATTACTGCAGATATCACTCCTGTTAGAACTGATGATATTAACTGGAAAATTTCTGGTAGCTTCTCAAAGAATGAAAGTGAGGTTCAAGGTTTAGATGATGGTGAACAAATCCTTTACGGAGGTATTTTCGCTACACCAGCCAATGCTGCAATTAACGGAGAACAATTAGGTGTTATTTTCGGAACTCGTGTTCTTAGAGACGACAATGGTAATAGATTGGTTGATGAAAATGGATATTGGATTCAAGATCCAAGTAATGGTATTATTGGTGATCCAAATCCAGATTGGTTCTCAACTATCAACAATAGTTTTAGCTATAAAAACTGGACCTTTAATATGCAATGGGAGTACCAAAGTGGTGGTGACATCATGGCAACAACAGTTGGTGCTTTAGTAGGTAGAGGTGTTGTTGGTGATTTTGATCGTTCGCAAGGTGTGATCTTACCAGGCATCCGTCAAAGTACAGGATTACCTAATGATATTCAATTAACTGCAACAGAAGCTTATTTCAACAATATTGGTTTTGGTGTAGATGAGTTATTAATTTATGATGCAACGCATATTAGATTAAGAGAAGCGTCTTTAAGTTATAACTTACCAAAAAAATGGTTAGACAAGACACCTTTCGGAAACGTTTCACTTACTCTAGCTGGTCAAAACCTTTTTGTTAGAGCATTTAATGTACCAAAAGAAACGAATTATGATCCTGAACTTAACAGTTTAGGTGTAGGAAACTCTCAAGGTTTTGACTACCTAACATCTTGGAATTCGAGACGATATGGTATGAGCGTTAAAGTAACATTCTAAAAAAAAAGAACACAATGAAAAAAATAAATATTAAAATATTTTGGGCGTTATCACTGATTTTATTCATATCATGTGAAACTACTGAATTAGATTTGTTAGTTGATCCTAACTTACCTGGTTCTGAAAGCCTAGACCCAGATACAAACTTAAATTTTGTGGCATATAGCCTATCAGAATTTTTCGAAGAAGCCACAGAAGCTGGTGGTGAAGCTGTACGATTAGAATACATGTTTGATACTTATCAAGTAAATTTCAATAATGCCAATGTTAACCTGAGTGGAATGTGGACTATTGCGTACACTGATATTCTAAATGAAATTAGTAGAATTGAACCTACCCTTGTTGAAACTGGACGTGTTGAGCATCTAGGTATATTAAAAATCATGCGAGCTTATACTTTAATGACGCTTGTTGATTATTTTGGAGATGTTCCTTACTCAGATGCGCTTAATGGAGGTGAGAACTTCCCTACTGTTGATTCAGGTGCAGATGTATATACTCAAGCATTTAATGATTTAAATAATGCCTTAGTAGATTTTAGTAATATTGACGACGATTTGACTCCAGAAGCTACCGATTTATTTTATGGTGGAGATATAGAAAAATGGACGCGTTTAGCAAATAGTTTAAAATTAAAGTATTACTTAAACTTACGCTTAACAGATGAGGCTACGGCTGCAGCTGGCATTGCTGATATTCTGATGAATGATGATATCATAACTGACAGTGCAGATGATTTCTTCTGGCAAGCTGGCACATCAAACAACCCTCAAAGTAAGCATCAATATTATGTAGAGGAATATGAAGCTGCTAATACAGGAGAATATATTCCTAATTACTTAGCTTGGGCTATGACAGAAGAAAAAGGAATGGATGACCCAAGATTAAGATATTATATCTATAGACAAGTAAGTTCTTTCCCAACAGATCCTGCTGTTTTAAATAACGAGATCGATTGTTGGAATGATCCAAGACCTGATACGTATGCTGCTATTGATGCGCTTTCAGCGGTACCTTTACCTTTTTGTTCTCTATTTGATAGAGGTGATGGTTATTGGGGTAGAGATCACTCAGAAAATGATGGTATTCCACCAGATAATGATAAGCGTATGACTTTTGGTACGTATCCAGCTGGTGGTATTTTTGATGATAATCAAGCAGCTGGTATTGATGCTGGAGACGGTTTAAATGGTGCTGGAATTTGGCCAATCATGATGAATTCATTTGTAAGCTTCATGAGAGCTGAAGCTGCTATATACCTAGGTACTTCTGATGACGCTCGAGCAATGTTAGAAGATGGTGTAAGAAGTTCTATCGCAACAGTAATGAGTAAATTACCAAATCCTGAAGCTTTTGACAATGTTCCAGATAGTGATGATGTCAATGATTATGTGGATGAAGTATTAGCACTTTACGATGCGGCTACAAGTCCAGACGAAAGAATGGCTGTAATTGGTAAAGAATACTGGTTAGCCATGTATGGAAACGGTGTAGAAGGATACAATCTATATAGAAGAACTGGTACTCCAATTAATTTACAACCAACATATTTAGGAACAGGTGAGTTCCCAAGATCATTTTTATATCCAAATGTATCTGTAGATAGAAACCCAAATATAGATCAAAAACCAGGTTTAGGTATTCAAGTATTTTGGGATAACAATGCTGCAGGATTCATTCAATAAAAAATTTAATTATGAAAAATAGAATATTAAAAACAATTTTTATGTCTGTTATCATTTCAGTAGGTCTTACTGGATGTTCAGACGATGATAAATTACCTGTTGATTTTGATGATCTTAATGTAACAGGTCAACCATTTGCAACTGAAATTAGTTCTGAAGGTTCTACAAACATTAACAAGTTAGATCCTGCATCATCTAGTTTCTCAAAAACCTATCAACTCTTTTCTTTAGATGATGGTGCCGACGTTACTAACATGGAAGTGTTTGTTAGTTTCAATGGTTTAACAACCACAGCAGACGAAGCACTTTTATATACGATTTCTCCATCAACTTTTGATAATAGTGGAACAAATCCAACAGTTACTGTTAATTACAACGGTGCCGATATTTTAGCAGCTTTAAGTTTACCTCAATCTGCTTTAGAAGGTGGAGACACCTTTAATTACAGGTTAGCATTTACAAATGCTGACGGTACATTTAGTGATGTTAGTGCTAATTTTGACAACCAATCTGCAGACCATACTTTTGTATCATCTGTCGTTTGTATTGCTCCTCCTCCTGCAGGGATTTGGACCATTGACATGGCCGATTCTTATGGTGATGGGTGGCAACCGCTTACTGGAGATGGTGGTGGTGCTGGTGTTATTATTACTTTAGATTCTGGTGCAGTTATCGAACTAGGTCTTTGTACACCATATGAAGATCCAGGGTATGACTGTGTTGATGAATCAAGTAGTGGATCAGACACATTCGAAATTCCTGAAGGAACAGAGTCTGCTGACTTCTTCTTTGCTGGTGATTTCTGGGGAGAAATGTCTTTCCAAATCTATGCGCCAAGTGGAAACCTTGTTGCGTCTGGTGTGGCTGGAGCTTCAGCTGGACCAATTGCATTAAATTTATGTAATGAGTAATCACTCATTCTCAATAAAATTAAAGCCTCTTTTTTTAAGAGGCTTTTTTTATGCATAATGCTAATATTCTCATCTGATAAACTCTTCTTGTACATATAAAATTCAACCAATAAAGTTTACATTTGTATAACACATATTTCAATTAAAATTTGACTATGAAAAGACAACTACTCTTCTATATTATTGTATCCTTATTTGGGTTTTCTAGAGCCCAAAATAATGTTGGTACAATTTCAATCACTGATGATGTGTTTGATGCTTATACGCTCATTAGTATTCATACCAAAGCCTATCTTTTAAGTAATTGTGGAGAAGTTATCAACGAATGGAATAGCGCTTATATTCCAGGCAATGCTGTATATCTTTTACCTAATGGAAATTTACTTAGAGCTGGTAGATTAGAAGATGGAAGTAGTAACATTATTTTTGGTGGCGGAGGAGGAATTGTTGAACTTTTTGATTGGGATGGAAATTTACTCTGGTCATATACTTATAGTTCAAACGAATTTAGACAACATCATGATGTATTTCCAATGCCAAATGGAAATGTTCTCATTCTAGCAGCTACAGTTCTTACTGAAGATGAGGCAGTTCAAGCTGGTAGAAATCCAACTCTTTTAAGTCAAACAAGACTTTACAATGAACAAATTATCGAGGTAGAACCAGTTGGCACAGATCAAGGTAATATAGTTTGGGAATGGAATGTAAAAGATCACCTTGTGCAAGATTTTGACGTTATGAAGGACAATTTTGGCTCTGTGGCTTTATCACCACAAAAGTTAGACATTAATTTCCTAAATGGTGGTAATGGTGGATCCAACTGGCTACATTTTAATTCTATTCAATACGATAACACCTTAGATCAAATCGTAATCAGCTGCAGAAATTTGAGTGAAATATATATTATAGACCACTCTACGACTACAGCAGAAGCCGCTGGCAATTCTGGTGGGATTTATGGCAAAGGTGGAGATTTTTTATATCGATGGGGAAATCCGCAAGCTTATAAGCATGGTTCAGAATCTGATCGGAAATTGTACGGGCAACATTATCCTCACTTTATTGCAGATGGTTTAATAGATGCTGGGAGAATTATGATTTTCAATAATGGTATTGGAAGAACACCACAATATTCTGAAGCTATGATTATTAACCCTCCTACTTCATCACCTGGAGTGTATACCTATGAATCCAATACTGCCTTTGGGCCAACATCAGTTGATTACTCTTATTCTGACCAGTCTGAAGATCCATCCGATTTTTATTCAGCCATAGTAAGTAGTGCACAACGTTTACCAAATGGAAACACATTAATTTGTGACGGTGATCAAGGCGAAGTATTCGAAATAGATTCAAATGAAAATATAGTTTGGGAATACGTTAACCCAGTTGATAATTTAAGTGGTGCAGTGAGTAACCAAGGTGGTGATTTACCAAATAACAATATTCTTTTTAGAGCCATTAAATATCCTAAAGACTATGCTGCTTTTACTGGTCGAGACCTTACACCTGGACTACCGTTAGAAGGCAACCCAGATATCACTGCATGTCAAAATTTAAGTATTGACGAGTATTTAGTTTCTGATATTGATATATTTCCTAATCCTTCATCAAATTATATAAACATCTCTACAACAACGCCTATTGACAAAGTCGTGCTGTATTCTATGTTAGGACATCAAGTACTTGAAACTACAAATCTGAATTCTATAGATATTTCCGCATTGCAATCAGGACTCTATTTTGTTCAAATCCAATTTGGGAATCAGCAAATAAGCAAAAAAATAATTAAGCAATAATCCTATTGTATAATAGATAAAAACCATTCTAGAAATAGGATGGTTTTTTTATACCTTTGACACATGGAAAAAGAAACCACCATTTTTGGTATTCGTGCTGTAATTGAAGCTATTAAATCTGGTGAAAATATTGATAAGATATTTTTACAAAAAGGATTAAAAGGTGAGTTATTTACAGAGTTAGAACAACTTCTAAAAAAAGAACGTTTAAACAGTTCTTATGTTCCAATAGAAAAACTAAATCGACTTACTAAAAAAAATCATCAAGGTGCAGTTGCTCAAATAGCACCAATTACATTTTATGATATTGAAGATTTAGTCATGGATGTCATAGAATCTGGAAAAACACCTTTATTTCTTTTATTAGATCAACTAAGCGATGTTAGAAACTTCGGAGCAATCGTTCGTACTGCAGAGTGTACAGGTGTTTCAGGAATTATCATTCAAAAAAAAGGTGGAGCTCCTGTAAATGGAGATGCAATCAAGACAAGTGCTGGTGCGCTTTTTAAAATGCCTATTTGTAAAGTTGATCATATTAAGGATGCTGTTTTTTATATGCAAGCAAGTGGCATTAAAGTTATAGCGGCTACCGAAAAAACTGACAATACAATTTACGATATATCATTTAAAGAACCTTGCGCTATTATTATGGGGTCTGAAGGAAAGGGTATCAATCCTTCAGTATTAAAAGTTGCAGATGACAAAGCCAAACTTCCATTACTTGGGGAAATAGAATCATTAAATGTTTCTGTAGCTTGTGGAGCGTTCTTATACGAAGCTGTAAGACAGCGTCGCTAATCTTTATTTTCTTTAAATGTATAGTAGATATTAGATATATTATCTTCGGAAATTGGTTCCTCTTCGACTTCTTCCTCTAAGGTTTCAATAAAATTTCCATCGGCATCAAAATGCTTCAAAAACGGGTCATCTTCTTCATTGTAATCGGGTCGCTGCCATACATAATGTTCTGGTTTAGCAATTGCTTTTCTGAAAATTAAAGCAAAAAGAAGCCCAGTTATAAGTCCACCTAAATGTCCTTCCCAAGACATCCCATCTTTCACTGGAAATGCATACCAAATCATACTCCCATAGAGAAATACTATAATTAATGATAAGGCAACAAGTCTGTAATGCTTTGCAAAAATACCCTTAAAAAATATAAAACTGACAAGCACATACACCAATCCACTAGCTCCTATATGATTAGCGGGTCTTCCAATTACCCAAGTAAATAACCCTGACAATAAAATACCATACAGAATTACTTTCCAAGAAATTTTCCGATAGAAATAAAATAAAGCAACCGATAAAATAAATAATGGTATACTGTTATGATATAAATGTTCTATATCTGAATGAATAAACGGACTCGTAACAATACCCAATAAACCTTCAAGTTTTTGAGGGTAAACTCCTAATCGTTTTATCGATGGAAAAAACCGAACTTGAGCCCAAAACACGATCCATAACGATAGTACAAAAAACAAAGGATAGGCTATAACACCTGTTGAATATCTAAATTGTTGTTGATTATTACTCATATTAAAACATTAGTAGCAAAATGCTCTCCATTTATCAAAACTATGAAATATTGTCACATTCGTTTTTTGTAAATTTACCATATGAACGAACCATTAGCAGAACGATTACGACCACAAGCACTTGACGATTATTTAAGTCAGTCGCATTTAGTGGGCAAAACTGGCGTTTTAACACAACAATTACAGCAAGGTGTCATTGCTTCTATGATTTTCTGGGGTCCTCCAGGAACAGGGAAAACAACATTAGCCAATATCATTGCGAATGAATCTAAACGTCCGTTTTACACCTTAAGTGCTATTAATTCTGGTGTAAAGGATATTAGAGAGGTGATTGACAAAGCCAAACAAAGTGGTGGTTTATTTACAACTAAAAATCCAATTTTATTTATTGACGAAATACACCGATTTAGTAAATCACAACAAGATTCGTTATTGCAAGCTGTAGAGAAAGGTTGGGTTACATTAATTGGCGCCACTACCGAAAACCCAAGTTTTGAAGTCATTCCTGCCCTTCTTTCTCGTTGCCAAGTGTATATTTTAAATTCGTTTGAAAAAGCTGATTTAGAAGCATTACTCAAACGTGCCATTAAAGAAGACAATCAATTATCTAAACGTGATATTAAGCTTAAAGAAACAGAAGCATTAATTCGATTATCTGGTGGTGATGCTCGAAAGCTGCTAAATATTTTTGAGCTTATTGTAACCTCTTTTGATGACAACAAAAAAATAGTTATCACCAATGATATTGTTACTAAACGAGTGCAAAATAATACTGTTCGCTACGACAAAACAGGTGAACAACATTATGATATCATTTCTGCATTTATTAAATCTATTAGAGGTAGCGATCCAAACGCCGCTGTATATTGGTTAGCAAGAATGATTGAAGGTGGTGAGGATGTTAAGTTCATCGCACGTCGTTTACTAATTTTAGCGAGCGAAGACATAGGCAATGCAAATCCAACAGCACTTGTCATAGCAAACAATGCTTTCCAGGCTGTATCTGTTATAGGATACCCAGAATCACGAATTATTTTAAGTCAATGTGCTACATATTTAGCAACATCTCCTAAGAGCAATGCTGCTTATGAAGCCATAGGAAAAGCTCAACAATTAGTAAAAGAAACAGGAGACTTATCGGTACCACTCTCTATTAGAAATGCACCAACTAAACTGATGAAAGAATTAGGATATGGTGACAACTATCAATATGCGCATAGCTATGACAATAATTTTGTTGCTCATGAATTTTTACCTGATGAAATAAAAAACACAACACTATATACGCCAGGCAACAATTCAAGAGAGCATGCACAAAGAGAGTTTTTAAAAGCCCGCTGGAAAGATAAATATGGGTATTAGAATTTCAAATTAATACCTTTAACTATAAGACTTTCACCACTATTTTCAGCATACATCCAATGACTGTCTTTTTTATAAACGATGGCATCCTTCCCCTGTACTATGTATGTATCAGTAACACCTGTGTGCAATAAAATCATTACTCTTTTAGGTTCTGTATCTACAACTTGGAATCCAACTTTTATAGGTTGAGCGTAGAGCATATCGTTTTTGATGGTTTCTACAGCTTCAAGAGTACCCTCTAGAGATTCAACAGCCTCTTTTACTTTATTTTTTTCAACTTTAATTATTTTCTTAGGCTCTTCAATCACTTCAACTTGTTTAGGTTGTTTTGCAACATCTTCAAGCTTAGGTTTATCTTTTAGTGCCTCTACCTCTTTCTTTAAACGTTCAATCTCCTGTTGCGCTTTACGTTCTTTCTCTTCGGAAATAGCCATAGCTTCAGAAGCAGGAGACTCATTTATAATAGCATCATTTGGCACATATTTATAATCAAAAAATTGAAAGGTTTGAAAAGCTTCTCGAATAGCTATATTATAAGCTTTAGTGTAATCTTTCTCTTTTGTACTTCCTATTTGAGAACTCATTACAACGTTGCCTTTACAGTCTTTTAGATCAATTTGAATTTTTGTTTTTAGAAAAGAACCCTTTACTTTTTTGACATCAGATTTTAAACCTAAACAACGATTCTGGTTAAAATCACTTGGCACACTTTCATCTTCAAAAAAGGCAGTATAACCATACTTATTAAACAAAAATTTAGTCAGGGAATTTAATTGATATTGATCTTCAGATTTCTGAAATTCGAATTGCTTAGGTATGATAATATATTTATAATCGTTAATTGATGTTTGCGCATTAATAAAGGTTTGAGCAACAAGAAAAAATATTAAAAGGTATCGTAATTTAGTCATCTGAATCAAAAATTAAGTTCATTCCGAATTGTAAAGATACGCTTTGTGCTTTAGAAATATTTTGTAATTCAGACAAATTATTTCCCATGAGATACATATTGAAATTTCCAAAGTGCATTGAAGCTCCTAATCCAATATTATGAAATGAGAAATCATCTACGGTATAAGTAGCTTTGAGTTTTAAAAAATCAAACAAGCGTCGGTAATAAAATCCTGTTACAGCAAATTGAGGTCCTCTTGGTCGAAAAACTGAAAACACTTGCACTCCTACTCCATTCAGATACGGTTTGCTTCCTGCATAACAATCACAATCTTCCCCATTGCCTTTTCCGAAGTTATAACGATAAGATGCATTTAATTTTGATGATCGCCACGTCACATACTTCGTTTTTAAGGTATCTATATTAATATGCTCATCAAACTCATTTTTTAAATTCTCCCAATAAGGTGTGGTTCCATTCTCATCTATAATTTGTGGAAAAACAAGTTCTATACCTTCAGTTGTATAGCTACCATTTAAATGATAAGACTCTACGTCTTTAGAATGAAATATGGCTCCAACATCGAGCAAACTTCCAGTAATAATATGCTGATCTTCGACTTTGTAAGTAAAACCAATATCGACGCCTAATCCAAGATTTCCACCAAACAAAATACGCTTCCTTAAGGTTTTGATATCCTGACTTATATCAGAATTATCATCGCCTAAAAGTGAAGAAACTCCAGAGGTTTTAAGAATTCCGTCTAATGCCAAAAATTCATGCTGGTAAAAATTATCGCCTGTTGTACTCTCACGAGTAGTAAAGGTTCCTGAATTATTAGTACTTTGCACATTAGCAATACTAGAGTATAATTTTGCTCTTGCTCCTACTGTTAAATTTTTATTGACTCGTTTGTTTATTCCGAAATGAAATACAGATAATAATTCACCTTTAAAACTAACGTCTGATAACGAAAAAGAACGCCCTATATAATCGGCGTTTCCATCCCAAACTAATACAGCTAAATCCTTTGGGAAATAAGAAATAATATCGGCTTCTTCATATATGCCAAATGAAAAATAGGTGGATTCATCTTTTCTCCAACCACCATTTATGAGCTCTAATTGTTGATTCAATATAAAATAATCGCGATTAGATAAAGAAAAAATTGCATTGCTGATTTTAGTATTTATGTCGACACCATCATTTTTAAAAATATCATAAGCAGATACTCCCGAACTAGCAACATTAAAATGAAATTGAGATAGTAATGGGATACCGAAATGCTTATCGAAATTAACTATTGTTCCTGGATTTTGATTAAGAGCTTGCGGGATGTCATTAAAATCATACAGTATTTCCTTGTTTTGACCATGAGCCAAAATTCCCAATAAGAGCACTATGTAAATGATGGTTAATCGCATTTACTTAAAGTTCGAAATAAAATGTTGCTTTAGACTCTAACTTTAAACTGCCTTGAGTTGTATTAGTTATTGGATTGTTGCTAGGTGGCAAAGTGATTTTATAAATTAGCTTAGTAGCCTCCTCAAAAACATCTAATTCTGGTTGTTCTATTAAAAAATTGGATTCCACCATAATAGGAGTATTGGGTTGTCCTGGAGACACTTCGATTTGAGCTAAATATCGTTGTTCATCATTGTCATTTACAAATTCTAAATCTATATTAAAATTTCGATCAATACTATTAGTAAATTGAAACGTCAAATTCGTCTTTGCTAATTGGTCGATAAAAAAATCGGAATTGATATACTCCAAACGCGTGGTATCAACTAACACTACTACTTCTTGCTGCGTATCATCAATAAAATTATTGGCATTTAAGGTTGAAAAAATTAAGCTCGATTCAAAAGTTGGAGTAGGAAGAATATCATCTGCTTGATCAAAATCTGTATCGCTTACACAGGATGTAAACATCATCGCAGATAACAATATAAACGTATAAATAAGACAATTTGGTGCTTTCATAACAATAGAACTTATTTATAAAACGACCTCAAACTGAATTAAGTATGTTATAAATACTTTTTTAGATCATTGAGATGCTTTACTTGCTTAACAGTATCGCCAGCATTATAGTCGTGATAATTAAATAAAATTACATCCATACCAATTGCCACAGCTCCTAATATATCTGCTTCATAATTATCTCCAATCATTATACTCTCCTCTGGTGTCGCGGCAGCACTACTTAGCGCATGATTAAATATTATTGGATTTGGCTTCTTTACGCCAGCAGCTTCAGAATTTGTAATGGTAGAAAAGTAATGTGTTATATTGGCATTATCCATCTTTTTTTGCTGAGCCTCTTCAAATCCGTTGGTAATAATATGCAAGGCATATTCCTTTTTTAAATGCTCTAAAATTTCTAGCGTCCCTTCAAATAAATGATTAAAGGTTGTAAGATGAGTGATATAATCTACAGACAAAGCATTAATAATAATATCTGAAACATCTATTCCTATTGTATCGAAAGTATCTTTTAAACGCGCATACCTTAAGCTCTCCTTATCAATTTTCTCTTCTCGATATAATTTCCAATAGTTTAAATTAATTGGCTCATATACCTTCAAAAAATCTGCTGCATCTACATTGAGATTGTGAATCTTAAAAATCTTCCTAAATGCCAAAGCCGAATTTTTATCAAAATCCCACAATGTATGATCCAAATCAAAAAAAATATGTTTAATCCCTTTTACCTTCATGTGTCGATTCTAATACTTGTGTAAATAATTGTCTAAAGCCTTTCCATCTATCATCATTTCCGAAGGAATAATTATGAAAAACTACTGTAAAAGTACCATTAACTTGCTTAACCGAATGTATTAATCGTTCTAATGTTTGTTGTTTATCTAACTGTGATTGATGCTTTAACAAAGCATAATCTATACAATGAAACGAATGAATTAGTAAAGGTGTTTGTGTTTCATAATCTAGGTCATAAAAGAGAAACGGCGTACATGTCCCAGCTCTAAAGCCTATATGTTTGAGGTAACCCATTGTAAAATCTTGCTTTACTTCTAATTCGATAAGATTTCTGTAAGACATTGGAAGATTTATTTTTGAGAACGAATTTCTACTGGCTTCCAATTCATAATTTGTAATGTGTTCAATCGTTTTCTTTTCTTTTTTCAGAATTGTCATATCATCTAAGGCAAAATAGGAGGCTTTAAGTCCAACTTTACAATAATCTGCAACCGATTTAATTAAGGATACGAACTTCTTTTTATTGACATTAATGTTCTTATCATATGTAGAATAATCACCTATTAAGAAAAATACCAAAAACTTAAATTTATATCGCTTCTGTTTATTTATGATCCATTTAAATGTATCATAAGGATCTCTTTTAAATCCAAATAGTACCGCAAAACGTTGGTATAATTGCTTTAATTTAAGCCTAAACAAATCGCTGAGTGCACCTCCAGTAGTGCGCATTAATCCTTTTTGTTTGAAATAGTATGCCATGGGAACATCCACAACAGGTTGTATGGAATATTGTCGCACAGGAAATGAAAAGGTTTCAAATTTTTGCTCCAACAAGGCTTTTAGTTCGTAAGCCCAAATATCTACTACAGGCTGTTTGAGAAAATTAGCTTTATAAGCTAAACTTTCGGTGGCAGCAAACCGTCCATAATCATCTTTCACATGAGGCAAATACTCTTCGTAGCGACTTAATAAATAAAAGGATGCAGCAAAGATATCGAAAGGCAAAGCACTCTTCTCTCCTGTTGCAAAAAAACACTTTGTATGTTTCCAATCTTGAACATTAATATCAATATCTGATAAGCCTTGTTCAAATAATAACTCATGATTTCTAATAAAAATCTCATTGCTCAAAGGTTGTCTTGTATAAGACATTTTTATACTATCATGAGCAATAAATTCTTCTATGGTAGTAGTAAATGCTACAGGAATTCCAAGAATTCTGGTACAAAGATGCTTAAAGGTATATCTAAGCCTTGGAGTGATTTTATGTGTATAGACTAATAGCAATCTTATCCCTTAGGTTTATAGTAGGTTTTCATCTGCAAAACTAAAATATGCTTTTTCTGTGATAATTAGGTGATCTAAGACTTTTATATCTAAACTTTGTGATGCAATTTTAAGTTTTTGTGTTAGTTTTTTATCGGCTTCACTTGGTTTTAAAGTTCCAGATGGATGATTATGTGAGAGAATCAAACTAACGGCTCCAAGTTCTAAAGCGGTTTTTAATACCAATCGCACATCCACCAATGTTCCTGTAATACTACCTTTACTTAATTGTAGTTTTCGAATAACTTTATTTGAATTATTGAGATAAATAATCCAGAATTCTTCATGAGGCAACTCACCTATTAATGGCTGCATGAGTTCAAATACTGATATACTTGAACCAATTTTTTGCAGTTTTAGTGCAGTTTCTCCCCTTCGTCTGCGACCTAATTCCATGGCCGCACTAATTGCAATTGCTTTAGCCTCACCTATCCCTTTAAATGCTGTTAGTTGTTTTAAGGATAGTTTTCCAAGAGCATTAAGGTTATGATCAACACTTGCCAAAATACGCTTACTCAAATCAACAGCGCTTTCATTTCTATTTCCTGAACCAATCAGAATTGCGATTAATTCGGCATGGCTTAAGACTGCTGCACCTTTATCTCTGAGTTTCTCTCTTGGTTGGTCTTGATGTGACCAATTTTTAATGGATAAGAACGCTGATTTTTTTCCCATCTTATAAATATATATTGTAACTTTCTGATTCTATAAATGTAATTTATTATATAGAAAAAATACTATATTACTATGAAATCTTTATTCAATACAGAAGCTTACAATGAAATTGTGAGTCGATTAGAACAATTAGATCACCATGCAGAGGCTAAATGGGGACAAATGAATATTGGTCAGATGGCTTGGCACTGTCAAGGTCCATTAAATATCATGCTAGAAAAAGAAGATTACGGGATGACACCAAACTGGTTAGTAAAACTCTTTTTTAAAAAATCATTGTATAATGATAAGCCTTGGCGAAAAGGATTACCAACAGCAAAATTCTTAAAAACTGAAGAGGCTAAAGATTTTACAATTGAAAAAAACCTTCTTTCTAATCTTATAAATGAAGCCTATTCGCAAAGAGAGAAATCTGAATGGAACCCACATCCATCTTTTGGATATTTTACAAAAGACCAATGGGGGCAAATGCAATACAAACATTTAGACCATCATTTCAAACAATTTGGAGTTTAATTAAAACTTGAGTCCATTGAAGTACCCTCCACAACATCATCAAGATAACAACCTAGAGCACTTAATTGAGGTTATAAAAACTTATCCACTAGCGACCGTTATTTCGGTAGATAATGGTTCGCCGTTGATTACTCATTTGCCTTTAATTTTTGATGATGGCAAACTCATTGGACATATTGATATTTATAATCCCCAAGCCAACTTATTAAGAGATAATAATCCCGTTACTGTACTATTTTCTGGACCCGAATGTTATATCTCTCCTAGTGTTTATGGCACAACACAATTACCAACTTGGAATTACATTAAAGTACATCTAAAAGGGACTGTAAATGCCATAGAAAGTAAGACTGCATTAAAGCAATCATTAATTTCAATGACTGAATTTTTAGAAGCTCCTGATCATAAGTATGTATTAGAACCTGACAACCCTAGACTCGATAGAAACCTAGACTATATCAAAATGTTTGAAATATCAATCACATCATGGGAAGGAAAATTTAAACTTTCCCAAGACAAAAAACCTAGTGACACCAATTTTGCTCGAGAAGAACTCATAAGAGCCAATCAAGCAAGTATAAAGCAGTTTTTAGACAAGGTCTTTTAGAATTATTGAATATTATAGGAATCTAGACGCCTGATGATAGTTGGTATATTTTGAGAAACAAAAGACGATGTGTCATAAATAAGACCAATACCATCAGCATAATAAAAGCGATCTAAACCTGGAGTTTGTTCACCACTAGAAGTAATAGCATAACGTTCTGAGTTTATACAATTAAAGGTTCCTGCTTCAACGATTAATGTCGTTTCTCCATCTACTAAAATTTCCATAATACTTCCCCAAGATTGTTCATTTAATAGCCTTTCAGAAAAATCGTTATTGGTAAATTTTATAGTAGCATTATCACTTACAAGATTGCCATTATCATCTCTTAACAGCTCAAAATGCTCTCCATTAGCATTACACAAGCTAATCCCATTTTCATTTCCTGTTGTTAATCGCCTAAATTTAAAATATAGATGTCCATTGATTTCTTCAGTACTTACAATACTAACAGAATCAATTACACCAGTATCTTCATAAATTTCTAAATTTTGGTTGTATCTATAGTTCTTATAAACCCAAGAATTACCAACGGTTAGGGCATAAAAATTTGCTTCAGGTGGATTAGAAGAAGCATCGTTATTAGTACAAGAAAAGCATAGTGCAGTTACGCATAGTGTGATAAGAATACGTTTCATAATAATTGATTTTAACAAATTGATTAATAAAACGTAATTGTTTCTTATAATTGTGCTGGTTGGGTTAACTTATATTTATAACGTTTAGGGTAAAGGTTTATTATAGCACTGTATCAAAACAATCCCTTCACCTCATCAAAATCCAAACCTCCGTAGTTTCCAGAACTCATAAGCAATAGTGCTTTATTCTCAAAATTTTGAGAAAACAAGAAGTCTTTAAAATCATCTGGATTGGTATAGATAATTAAATCTTCACGCTCAAAAGCATTTGCAATTTGCTCGTGTGTGACTTCTTCTAGCTTTTTAATTTCAACGGCATGTGGTGAATAAAATACTACAGCTACATCAGCGGCATCTAGAGCGCCTTTATACTCCTTTAAAAATTCGGCATTTAAGCTGCTATATGTATGTAATTCTAAACAAGCAACCAATGTTCTATTGCTATATTGTTCCTTTACAGCATTAGTAGTAGCTTCAACTTTACTTGGCGAATGTGCAAAATCTTTGTAGGCTACACTTTTTGAACTTTCGGCAATTTTCTCAAGACGCTTACTAGCGCCTTTAAATGTGGAAATGGCTTCATAAAAATCATCTTCGTCAATCCCCATATGCTGACAAATCCATTTGGCTCCAGCTAGGTTATTGAGGTTATGTTTTCCGAAGACTTCAATAGGTAAATCCCCTTCTGGTGTAGCGAGCAATGTTTGTCCGTTTTCAACCTGATACTCTGGCGTTTTGTAAGCCAGCTTTCGAATCGAATTGTCACTAGCTTCTACCACACGCTTAACTTCTAAATCTTCTTCGTTATAATTAATACTTCCACCTTGCACTATGCTATCCACAAATATGGAAAATTGCTCAACATAATTCTCATAGGTTGGAAACACATTAATATGATCCCAGGCTATACCACTCAATAAGGCAATGTTGGGTTTATATAGATGAAACTTTGGTCGTCTATCAATTGGAGAACTCAAATATTCATCTCCTTCTAATACAATAAAATCGTTGTTTTCTGTAAGCTTTACCATCACATCAAAACCTTCTAACTGTGCGCCAACCATATAATCTACATCGCGATCATGATAATGCATCACATGCAAAATCATAGATGTAATTGTTGTTTTACCATGACTTCCTCCTATAACAACCCGCGTTTTGTGTTTGGATTGCTCGTATAAAAATTCTGGATAACTGTAGATTTTCAAGTTTAATTCTTGGGCTTTTAAAAGCTCTGGGTTATCAGCTTTTGCATGCATCCCCAAAACAATGGCATCCAAGTTTGAAGTGATTTTTTCAGGAAACCAACCGAAAGTTTTTGGTAATAATCCTTTAGCGTTTAATCGAGATTTAGAAGGCTCAAAAATGGTATCATCACTACCTGTGACCTGATAACCTTTATTGTGTAATGCTAAAGCCAGATTGTGCATTGCACTTCCACCTATAGCTATGAAATGTACGTTCATGTGTTGAATTTTGTAGACTTTCAAATATAGTCAGTTCTACTTTAATTTAGAAACATAGAATCAACAAAAAAAATCAAATAAAGATTAAGATTCTTCGACTGCGCTCAGAATGATAATCAGAGCTTTTCTATAGTCTTTTTCTCGTCTTTAAAGACTTTAATTTTGGGCAAACTAGAGATGGCTTTATTCACCCATTTCAATGCCGCATCTTTGTTCTTTTTGTGTTTTTGAATTTGCGCCATTCGATAGTAGGCCCAAGCTCTAGGAACGCCGTCTTTGGCCGAATAATTATCAATATAAATCATTAAACAACGTTCACCTTTATCTAATTGCACATTATATTCGGCACAAACTTTTCCAATTTGATAATGCATCGCATTACGTTGGTGCTTTTTACCAGAAGCTTCTAAGTTTGAAATAGCTTTTCCTGGTTGATTCTCCTTTTCATATAAACTAGTCAACTTATCAAAACACGTTAATGAACCTCCTTCATTTATAGCAAGCTTATAATACTTTTCGGCAGCCTCAGGTTCATCATCATATTCATAAATATAACCCTTAGCCAAATAACCATCAACCTTAGACAAAGCCTCTAATTCATTGGCGTATTTAAAAGACTTACTTTTACTACCGCCAATAATTCCTGGCAGTTGCATATAAAGTTCTACTAGTGCCCAACGCGTATCTATATGCTTTGGATCTAATTCAGCAGCAGTAAGAAACGCCTCTTTCACGTCGCCTATAATCCCAAGAGCTTTTAGCTTACTAACACTTAGCGCTTTCATTCCCAAAGCACCTCCATGTTTATAATGAAAATTTGCATTTTTAGGATGCAATTTGGTTAACTTTTCATAATGTACAATAGCGTCATCCCATTTCTTTTGATGACCATAAGCATCACCTAAAAGCTCAATACCCTTAACATCATCTTGATGTGTCTTCACATAATCTAAAAGCAATTTTTCTGCTTTTGAAAATTGTTTATCATTAAGAAGTTGTTCAGCTTCAACTAATGAAGATTGAGCTACTGAAAACACAGGAATTAACAGAAAAAATATAAGGTATTTCATATCGACATATACTCAAAAAGAATACCAAAAGTTTTTATGATAAGAAATGGTATTGTTTTTGATTTTCAAGTTGTAAAGATAGGAGGTTTACAGTTAAAATTGTTAACTTCCCTAAACCAAACTAAGAGATCACTAATTTGCTGTTTTTAAAATTTGGTTAAGGGATTAAATTTCCAAAAAAAAATAATTTATGAAACCAATTATAAGTCTAATAATGATATTCTGCTTCGCTAATTTTTCTAATGCTCAATCTCCAGAAGATTACACAAATCTCTGGAAAGAGGTGAGTGATTTTGAAAATGAAGGTTTACCCAAATCGGCATTAAAAGTTGTTGAAGCCATTGAAAAAAAAGCCAAAGCCAGTCAGAATACACCTCAAGAAATTAAATCCTTATTATATAGAAGTAAATATGCTCTTATTCTTGAAGATGAGGGTCAATTTAATGTGATTAACGATTTTAATGATGCGATTGCGACCTCTGAAGTTCCGACGAAGAATATTTTACAAAATATGTTGGCTACGTTGTATTGGCAATACTTTAATCAGAATAAATGGAAATTCTACAACAGAACCAAAACAAGTGAAAAGGTTGACGATGACGATTTCAGAACTTGGGATTTAAACACGCTGTTCGAAGAAATTCACAGGCATTATGAAGCATCTTTGGCCAACGGTCTCATCCTCCAGCAAAGTAATTTAATTGATTATGATGCGATATTGAACACTCAACAGGACTCTCAAGTTTACAGACCAACTTTATTCGATTTATTGTCGCATAATGCGCTTCAGTTTTATAAAACAGAAGAAAATAGCATTACGAGGCCTGCTTATAAATTTGAGATTGATAATCTCGAGTTTCTTAATAGTGCGTCGCCTTTTGCTACTATGCAATTGGAGTCTAGAGATTCTACATCAATGCAATTACATGCGTTAAAAATATATCAAAGTCTCATCAATTTTCATCTAAATGATGCATCACCTAAGGCTTTGGCTGATGTGAATATTGAACGTCTAAATTTTGTCTATAAGCATGCTACTTTTGATAACAAAGAGACGCTTTTACTCAATGCTTTGCAAACTGAAAGCAAACATTGGAATGAAGTAAAATCTGATGTTGCAGCACTTTACGATTATGAAATTGCCAAATTATATCACCAACAAGGCAGTCAATATCGCCCAAAGACTAACGACAAACATCAATGGAAATTAAAAGAGGCACTTGCTATTTGTAATTCTACAATCCAAAACTTCCCTAAGAGTAAAGGTGCAGAAAAATGCGAGATTTTAAAATCTCAAATTCTAGCACAGTCGCTTCAAATTACCTCTGAAGATGTACTTCCTGTTAATTCTAACAGTTTGGCTCTTATAAGATATAAGAATATTGGTGATATCAATTTTAAAATTGGAACTGTTTCAGAATCTGAACTTCAATCCCTACGTCAGCATCATCAAAATGCCAAGCACTTAGAAATCTTGACAAAGATGAAGCCTATTAAAAGCTGGATCTCTCAATTAAAAGATGAATCTGACTATCAACTACACCAGACAGAAATAGCAATTCCCAAGCTAGAAAATGGTCGATACATTGTCTTCGGACAAGTAATAAACGACAACAATACTTACGCTTTCAAGGAAATACAAGTAACAGATATTTCATTTGTGCAAAAAGAATTTGAAGGTGATGTCACCTACCAAATTATCAATAGAGAGAATGGTAAACCTTATATAGACACTAAGGCTACTCTATCTTTTATAAAAAACTATAATGGTGGTACTAAAACCGAACATTATACAACTAATAATATAGGAGAGTTTCTAGTCCCGAGAGCCAAATACAATCGCTCACGCCTTAAACTTCATATCAAAACTGCAACTGATGAAGCTCAATTTGAAAATCTTTATGTAAATCGTTATTATCATCGCGGAAATAATAATCCAAATTACCCTATTTATAAAGCTTTTTTGTTTACTGACAGAAGCATTTATCGTCCCGGGCAGCCCCTTTATTTTAAGGGCATAGTAATGACAACCAACAAAGATAAATCTGAAGTACTTTCAGATAAAACAGTTGATGTCATTTTATACAATACCAATGGCGAAGAAGTTAAAAAATTAGAGCTAAACACAAATGAATTTGGTTCAGTGTCAGGAGAATTTATATTACCTGATAATGGATTGACCGGAAACTTTTCCATCCGACTTCAAGGCGGAAACAGAATTAGTGCTTATGCAGGAATTTCAGTTGAAGAATATAAACGACCAAAATTTGAAGCACAGTTTAAGCCTGTTTCAGAAACCTATAAAGTCAATGACACTGTATTGGTTAAAGGACATGCCTTAGCCTATGCTGGAAGTAATATTACAGATGCAAAAGTGGTATATCGTGTACATCGTAAAGTCCAATACCCACGCTGGTACTATTGGTACAGACCATACTTTAATAGTGAACCTCAAGAGATTACTCATGGAGAATCTACAACAGATGCCGATGGAAATTTCGACATCAAATTTAAAGCTATTCCTGATGCGAGTGTTGACAAATCTTCTCTACCTACCTTTAGTTATGAAGTGACTGCAGACATTACAGATATTAATGGCGAAACCCGAAGTACCACAACTATTGTGAGAGTTGGGTATCATGCGCTAACGGCTTCTATTTCAGTTGCGCCAAGCCTAAATAAGGATCTTAAAACCAACACAATTAGCATTGACACTCGCAATCTAAATGGTGAGCCTATTGATGCTAAAGGCACAATAAAAGTGTACAAACTTAAAGCTCCTAATACTGTTTTAAGATCACGACCATGGCCAGCTCCAGACTATCAACCCTTATCGAAAGAGGAGTTCAAAACTTTGTTTCCAAATGAAGCTTACGATAATGAACACGATAGTAAATTTTGGGAGAAAGGAGAATTGGTACTTTCTGAAACGTTTGATACTGCAGATTCTAAAACCTTAAACTTAGGTCGTACCAAACGATGGAAATCTGGTAAATATGCCATCGTTCTGGAAAGCAAAGATCGCTTTGGGCAAATGGTTAAAGACGAAGTTCAAACCACTTTATATAGCGACAAAGATGAGACCTTAGCCGACAATGCTTTATTTAGCATAACCACAAATTCGACAACATATAAATCAGGAGATACTGTTGATCTCACATTAGCGTCTTCTGCAACACAACTTTATGTTACCCTTGAAATTGAAAAAGGATCAAAAATCATTAGCAAACAGATTATCGTCTTAAATGATAACAAAAAATCGATTCGTATTCCTGTAACTTCTGAAGATGTAGGAGGTTTTGTTGTACATTATACATATGCTTTTGAGAACAGTTTTAAACAGGGTGTAATGCCAATTGCTGTTCCTTATCCAAAAACCGATTTGGAGATAGAAACTATGACATTTAGAGATAAACTGCAACCTGGAATTGATGAAACTTGGCGTTTTAAAATTAAAGGTCCGAAAGGCGATAAAGCCACTGCAGAACTATTAGCAAGCATGTATGATGCCTCTTTAGACCAGTTTAAACCTCATCAATGGAATTTTAATCCGATTCAGCAACCAACATATTACTCGAGATATCGCATGAACTCTGGACAGAGTTTTAGTATTAATTCATTTAGAGTAGACAACTTACGCCATGCTTATGGTAGTTATGATGTACAGTACTATGACCAATTGAATTTCTTCGGACTCTTTTTTAGTGATTATTACTATGGAAGACAACAGTACCTAAGACAACTCTCAAGTGTACCATCAACCTATACAAGTAAAAAGAAATCAAGTATTAAAAAAGGTTTTATTGAAGGTGTCATTAATGACAATACAGGAGCGCCACTTCCTGGAGCTAATATTATAATTAAAGGTACTGAAACTGGAGTTGTAAGTGATTTTGATGGTAAGTTTTCTATTGAAGTTAAAAAAGGTAAAACCTTGTCTATTAATTATATTGGATATCGATCTTTAGATATCAAAATTTCTAAAGACAACTACTACACAATAACACTTAACGAAGATTCTGATGTGCTAGATGAAGTGGTTGTGGCTGCATATGCAACCCCAAAAATGAAAATGCAAAGAGATAGTATAGAGTTTGAAACAAATGGAAGGTTTTTAACATCTGAAGAATCAGAAGATGCGGAATATTACTTCAAGATGAATAAAGCCAATGTTATTCCTGGTAAAGAAGTAGTCACTGGATTAACTAATCTAAATATTTATGGTGTTCCAGAAAAACAAAATTTCGATGATGTAAAAATCCGTAAAAACCTTCAAGAAACTGCGTTTTTCTTTCCGCAGCTACATACGGATAAAGAAGGACATGTGAGTTTTAGTTTTACAACACCAGAAGCCTTAACGAAATGGAAATTGCAATTATTGGCACATACAAAATCTTTAGAAAGTGCCACTTCCACTCTAGAAACTGTCACTCAAAAAGAGCTCATGGTCTTACCTAATGTACCTCGTTTTTTACGAGAAGGAGATCGCATTATAATGAGTTCTAAGATTGCCAACCTAACAGATAAGCAACTATCTGGACAAGCTATTTTAATCCTAACCGACGCCATTTCTGGAGAGGATATTACAGAGCAGTTATTAGGCAGACGGAATATGAACTACGATGCTGTACAAGGATTAAAATATAAAGATTTTACTGTTGATGCTAAAGGCAACACTCAAGCCTCTTGGACATTAAACGTACCTTTTGATGTAGATGCTGTACAATATAAAATCATAGCCAAAGCTGGTGACTTTAGTGATGGTGAACAAAATGCATTACCTGTGTTAAGCAATCGCATGTTGGTAACAGAAACCTTGCCTATGTGGATTAAAAGTAATGAAACTAGAACCTTTACTCTAGATAAGTTGAAAAATACGTCTTCAACTTCTCTCAAACATCATAAGTTAACTTTAGAGATGACTTCAAATCCAGCTTGGTATGCAGTTCAAGCCTTGCCATATTTAATGGAATATCCATATGAGTGTTACGAACAAACTTTCAGTCGTTATTATGCCAATGCTTTAGCAAGTCATATAGCGAATAGCAATCCGAGAATTCAGGAGGTATTTAACCAATGGAAAAACTCTGATGCTTTACTAAGTAATTTAGAAAAGAACCAAGAACTAAAGTCCATTCTTATACAAGAAACACCTTGGTTACGAGATGCGCAAAGTGAAACGGAGCAGAAAAAACGTATAGCTTTATTATTCGATTTAAATAAAATGAATACTGAATTATCATCTGCGATGCGTAAACTCAAAAACGGACAAATGGGTAATGGTGCGTGGTCTTGGTTTAATGGCGGACGACCAAATCGATACATCACACAACATATTATTACTGGCTTTGGACATTTAAAGCAATTGAATGTGACATCAAATACAGATGACATGACAATGATTAACAAAGCCATCTCCTATTTAGATGCTCAATTTGTACAAGAATATAAAGACATTAAAAAATACAATCCAGATGTCGATTTATCTAAAGATCATTTGAGTTATATACAATTGCATTACTTATACATGAGGAGTTTCTTTCCTGAAAATAAGCCTTCAAAACAAGTGCAAAATATTATAGATTATTACCAAACACAAATTCAGAAATACTGGTTAAAGCGTTCGTTATATGCCAAAGGCCTCATGGCATTAGTGGTTGATAGAATGGATGATAAAACGACGTCTGGTAAAATTCTAAAGTCTTTAAAAGAAAACAGTATCACGTCTGAAGAGTTAGGCATGTATTGGAAAGAAAACACAAGTTCTTGGTATTGGTATCAAGCACCAATTGAAACTCATGCTTTATTAATAGAAGCCTTTTCTGAAATTGAAAATGATACTGAGACCATAGATAATTTAAAAATCTGGTTGTTAAAAAATAAACAAACAAATCGTTGGTCTACAACTAAAGCGACAACCGAAGCTGTTTACGCACTATTATTACAAGGCAGCGATTGGTTGAGTGTTACTGAAATGGTCGATGTTGTTATTGGTAACCAACAAATAGAGCCTTCTAAATTAGAAGGAGTTAAAGTTGAAGCAGGTACCGGTTACTTTAAAACGGCTTGGAATACTTCTGAAATTAAACCAGAAATGGCAACCGTAACATTAACCAAGAAAGGCGATGGTATTGCTTGGGGAAGTTTATACTGGCAATATTTTGAAGATTTGGATAAAATCACTTCAGCAGAAACACCATTGAAGTTGAATAAGAAACTTTTCAAAAAAACAAACACAGATACAGGAGAAGAAATTACTAAAATCACACCAGAGACAGATTTAAATGTAGGTGATTTAATAAGAGTTCGTATCGAACTACGAAGTGATAGAGCTATGGAATTTATTCATATGAAAGATATGAGAGCTGCAGGATTAGAACCCGTTAATGTCTTATCACAATACAAATACCAAGATGGATTAGGATATTATGAAAGCACTAAAGATGCATCCACTAATTTCTTTTTTGACTATCTCCCAAAAGGAGTTTACGTTTTTGAGTATGACTTAAGAGTCAATAATGCTGGAGACATGAGTAATGGCATCACCACGATTCAAAGTATGTATGCACCTGAATTTAGTAGCCATAGTGAAGGTGTTAGAATTAATGTTGAGTAAAAAAATGTATATTGATATCAATAGTTAATTAATTTTAGTTTTTAATTTGAAAAAAACAATTATTATAGTCGTATTGTTTCTGATATGCTCTTGTGCTCCTAAAAAGCAAATTGCAGTTGAAGAAAACACCACTTTATTGCCACCAAAAATTATTTTTTTAAATTACAGTATTAAAAAAAATAATCACATTAAAAAAATGGTTTCCCTTATCAATAAAATTGTTGTAGATGGGAAACTAAAGGGTAATGATTTCAGTAAAAACAAAAAGGCTATAGGCGATTTAGAATGCGTTTTATTGGACAAGGATTTAAATGAGATTGAACAAATTATTGTCAAAAATCCATTAAGAAAAGATTTTGAATATCTAAACACAAATAAAGAATATGAAAAGAAAATCATACTCTTGGATAGCGCAGAATTTTCTATAAGACTACAATTACCTCCAAAATGCAAACATATACGTATTAGTGAGTTAACAAAAGTACAAGCAATAGAACTCATTACCACACAAATTAATTAAGCATGCGGAATCTTTTACTTATCATACTTTCAAGTTTGTATTATACTAATACTTTTGCGCAAACTTTTGAAGTTCAAAATATAAAATATGCCGGCGATATTGATAAGCGAATTAATATTGTGATTTTGGGAGATGGTTATCAGGAAAGTGAGTTCGACAAATTTGAAACCGATGCTATAACTATTACAGATTATTTCTTTACGCAGTCACCATACAGTGAATACAGCAATTATTTTAATGCTTATATTATTAAAGTCCCATCTAATGAAAGTGGTGCAAGCCATTCTGGTACTGCAGCAGATGAAAGTAATTATAACCTTCCTATTTCTGAAGTAGATAATTATTTTGGAAGTAGTTTTGATAATTTTGGTATTCATAGAGCACTTTACACACCAAATTCTGCATTGGTAAATACGGTATTAGCAAATAATTTCCCTATATATGATTTGGTATTAATTATAGTTAATACAGACCATTATGGTGGTACAGGATTTGAATTTTCAGTTTCTTCTACAGATGTTGATGGACCAGAGGTAGCTGTTCATGAAGCTGGTCATGTTCTTGTTGGTTTAGAAGATGAATATTACCCTGGAGATATGTGGGCAAATGAGAATATCAATATGACTCAAGAAACAGATCCAAATCTAGTACGATGGAAAAACTGGATTGGAATTAACAATATTGGAATCTATCAACACTACTGTTCAAGTGGAGATTGCGAAGTTTGGTATAAACCTAGCACGTATTGTAAAATGAGTTTTTTGTATGCTGAATTTTGTTCAGTATGTAAAGAAGGTACCATTGAGAAGTTTCACAGTTTAGTCTCGCCTATTGATTCATACTTGCCTTCAGAAACAAGTATTAGTAATCAAACATTTCCTTTAGAATTTCAACTCAATATCATACAAACAATACCAAATACTATCGAAAGCACATGGACACTTAACTCTACACTTATTGAAACTAATGTAGATACTATTTCTTTAGATCAAAGCGACTTAGTCTCTGGATCAAATACTTTGACTGCCATTGTTCAAGATGTCACACCATTAATAAACATAGACAATCATGATACTATTCATCTATCTTCAGTAACTTGGACATTAGAAAACACTTTAGGAATAGAAACTGTTGAAGCTAATAATTATAGTATTTCTATCCATCCAAATCCATCAAGCGATAAGGTTAATATCGCTATGGAGAATACTTTAGGAAAAGATATTAATATCGAAATAGTTAGTATTGATGGAAAAAAAATAAAATCGCTAGGCATCACAAATAATGAAAATTCCCAAATAGACATTAGCGCTTTAAGTACTGGTATCTATTTAATTAACTTTTACTCAAATAATACTCTAATTTCTAGTAAAAGGTTAATAAAGAAATAATTTTTTGTTACTTTAATTAAAGTAAAGAATCTCAAAATGTCAGGAATATCAATGAATTTCGACAAAGTCAAACATAACATAACTTTATACTAACTAATATCACATATTATGAACTCAAAAGTATTTATGGTCTTGAGAATTTTACTCGGCCTTTTCGTTTTGGTCTTCGGGCTCAACAAATTTATAGGATTTATTCCAGATTTTGAAGTTGGTGCAGATGCTGGTGCTTACCTTGGAGCTTTGACTAACTCTAAAACAATGGTGTTAGTTGCCATTGTCGAAATCATAGCTGGATTAGCATTGATTACTAATAAATTTGGAGCATTATTAGCATTAATATTAATGAGTGTCTCTGTAAATGCTTTATTATTCCATCTCACACTTGACCCAGCAAATAGTGCTGGAGCAGTTGTTTTACTTATTCTAAATATTGCCGTTTTAATAGGTTATAAAGACAAGTATAAAGCGCTGTTAAATTAAAATCTATATGTCATTTTGAGCGCAGTCGAGAATATTGTAGTACAGACTATTAATACATTTTCGACTCCGCTCAATGTGACAGTTTATTTTGTTAAACACTTTTTATTAATCCTTTATTTATATACGTTTAACGATGAGTGCTAATTGTCCCATGTGATTAGCTTGGTGTTCCATCACATGAAACCAAGCCCAATGGTTACTCATATTTCCATTCATTTCTTTAAACCATTTATCATCTTTGGTTTTTAATAACTGTTTGGTCTTAGCTCTTACCTCATCATAAATTTTTAAATAATAGGATATCGGCTTACCAGTAAATTCTTTTCTAGCT
This sequence comes from Psychroserpens citreus, assembly GCF_055686305.1. Taxonomy (NCBI): domain Bacteria; kingdom Pseudomonadati; phylum Bacteroidota; class Flavobacteriia; order Flavobacteriales; family Flavobacteriaceae; genus Psychroserpens; species Psychroserpens citreus. The sequence goes on along the minus strand of NZ_CM145999.1, from coordinate 2,421,136 downwards.
TTTTCACCAAGATTTAATGCCGTACTCCATCGTTTCCCTTCTTCATCATTAAATCCTCTACCTTCAAAGGTATAAGCTTGATAATAAGCTTCTGTAGCCGCAAGATGATAGATAATAGCACCTGCACTATTGGCTTGGTCATCTAATAAAAAGTCAGTGCCTTTTTGATCTAAATTCTTAACATTACGCTCCACACGTTGTTTCAAATTATCTAACATAGATATCATTTGTCCGATATCATCCGAATAGCCTTTAGGTGCTTCTATGGTATTCTGAGAAAAGCACACTGATGTAAATAAAGCGAGTAATACTATTGATAACTGTTTCATGGTTGTTGTTTTAGATTACAGTTAAAAATAAAACATATCAAACTAAAAAAACAACTCATTAACAGCAACTTAACGTGGATGACGTTTATTTTGTCTCGGGAGGAAAGCCTTCAAGGACTTTAGTAACAATGGCCACAAATTGCGCTTCACGTTTTTCTGGTGTTGCGTTAGGTTTATAGTTTGACTCTGAAACGGCTTGCCAAAACAATCCAATACCATCTTCATCAACAAACTCAAATACAATTTCTCTACCTAGTTTAGATTGACCAATCGGTAATCCTATTGAAATACCACCGCCAATATTACGGCCTGTACCACCAACACCTACTCCAACATTATTTTGACGCTGTTGTTGAAATTCGGCACTCTTGATATCGATAAAAAAATCTGGTGTTTCAGATAAGGTGTAACCTCTACTTTGCATAGCGGTATCAAGCGCTTTAAATAAGCGTTTAGTATCTAAATCACTTAGCCCAGATTTAATATCTGCGTAATAATTATAAGTTTTATAGGTGTCAAAGTTGGTGGTCTTTTCATAATCATAGTCAACTCGTATGGGTGCACAAGACATCACAAAAACGAGTAAAAGGATGAGATATAACTGTTTCATTGCTTTTTATTTTAAAGATAATGAAAAAATCTACTCTTTGATTATTCTGAATGTGTTAACCACATTTAACTGCTCTACTTTAATAAAATAAACTCCTGAATTTAAGCTTGATAAATCCAATTGACCGTTATGACCATTGGGAGAACTACCTAAAACGTTTTGTCCTAAAACATTATAAACTTCTATTGAATCAACAATCTTGTTTGATTTGAATTCTAAAACATCTTCTACTGGATTAGGAAACATAATAAAACTAGTTTTAAAATCATCATCAAGAGATAAAGTAGCATCTTGTACAAGAAAATCAAATAATCCTGAACTCATTCTTGATGTGCTATCATCTGACCAAACTTGGACAAAATAATCTGTGTCTGCAGCTATCGAAAATTCATCTAATGAGCCTTGTAAACATGTATTAGGAACCTGAACTAGATTTTCGCAAGTACCTTCCCAAACTTGCATATAGTAACTATCATCAATCATTATATCAACAAACAAAGGAATTTCAGATGAAAACGTAAACCAGACGTCTAGTCTATCTACATCATTGCAACTTGGAATCTGAGAAGATTGTGTTGCAAAATCATTATATGCTTGCAGAGTTTCATTTAAATTAACTTCAATAGCAGTGCTACAATCATCATTACTAGGCACCAATCCGCAGTTTAAAGCGACTTCCGCTTTACTTTCACAATCTGCATTATTATTTTCAATAACAACTAGCTCACAACCTTCACCATTTTCATTGCACAATGCAAATGCCGAACAAACAGCCTCAACGTTACATACTGATAAATTTGAGTTGTTTTTAATAACGAAATCAAAATAGATACCATTTTCTGGTGTAAAAGCGTTTATCGCTGAAATATCGAACAGGGCATCATTACCATCTAAATAGATTCCATATATTGAACTGGCCTGTTCTAGGCCTTGCAAGCTTTGAATGCTTGGGTTTTCTATTAATACAATTAAACCTTCAAAAGCACTTGTTAAACCAACTAAATTTTGCAAAGAGGCATTATTTTCAATCTCTATATCTCCAAAACTATATGAATTTAATCCATTTAAATTAATTAAATTCTCATTATTCAGTATCACAAAATCATCAGTTTGTACGACATTATTCAAACCAACTAAATCCGTCAATGAGTCATTGTTAGTTATATCAACTAGCCAGATAAAATTATTAAATCCTTGCAAACCATTTAAGCTTTGCAGTAGAGGATTATCCCTAACAACAACACCTTCCATATTATTTGAATTACTCATATTTATCAAAGAACTTATGTCTGTTAAGATCGCATTGTTACCAATAAATAAAGGGTTTAAATTATTTTCATTATAACCGTCGATATGAGTAATTGAATTTAAACCACTGAGATTCTGCAATTGTGGATTATTTTCTATTCGTAACGAATGGATGGATTCAATATTAGACAATGGACTTAAATCTGTAATATCATTTCCACTAATTGATAGGTCAATGTCTAATTCTGTACAACCTGGATAATTAGTAGCAAATGCATCAACATCGGCTTGTGAACTTAAGGTTATATTATTGGTTGGACATTGTCCAAAACTTAAAAAAGAAACAAAGAAACAAATAGCAAAGTAGAGAATTTTCATACAATTTAATTTAAATGCAATATATTAAATAATATGTCTAAATAGCTACATAAAGATTAAATCTGCATTAAGGATTGAGGCATTGTTGGAGCTCCTCTATGAGAGCGACTGTCGATAGCCTGACCCTTTGGAGTTATGGAACGGAAAAGGGTAATGCCCAAATACTAATCGTTAAGCATCTTCCATAGCTTATCTTTTAATTGTGTAATGCCTTGTTGCGCTACGGAAGATATAAACATATATTGAATTGGTAATGTTTGATCTAATTCGGCTTTTAGCTCTGCTTTAAGTTCGTCGTCTAGCATATCAGACTTTGAGATAGCAATCATACGTTCCTTATCTAACATTTCAGGATTATAACGTTTTAACTCATCAAGAAGAATATCATATTGCTTTCGAATGTCATCAGCATCTGCTGGGATCATAAATAAAAGAATAGAATTACGTTCAATATGCCTTAAAAAGTAATGCCCAAGTCCTTTACCTTCGGCAGCACCTTCAATTATTCCAGGAATATCAGCCATGACAAAAGTTTGAAAATCGCGATATTCTACAATACCTAAATTAGGCTTTAAAGTTGTAAACTCATAATCGGCAATTTTTGGTTTAGCAGCGGTAATTACGGATAGTAATGTAGATTTTCCAGCATTAGGAAAACCAACTAAACCAACATCAGCTAAAATCTTGAGTTCGATAGTAATATCTTTCTCCTCTAGTGGTTGTCCTGGTTGCGCGTAACGAGGTGTCTGGTTTCTAGAATTTTTAAAATGCCAATTTCCTAAACCTCCTTTTCCTCCTCTAGCGACGATTTGCTCTTCCTGATCTTCCGTGATTTCAAACAATACTTCATCAGTCTCTGTATCTTTAACTACTGTACCGAGAGGCACTTCTAAATACACATCTTCCCCATCGGCTCCTGTACTTCTACTCTTGCTTCCGTGACCGCCATGACCTGCTCGTGCATGACGCTTAAATTTTAAATGTAAGAGTGTCCAAAGGTTAGAATTTCCGCGGATAATAATATGACCGCCACGACCTCCATCTCCACCATCTGGGCCACCTTTTTCAATAAATTTTTCGCGATGTAAATGCGCTGAACCTTGTCCGCCTTTTCCTGACGACACGTGCATTTTAACATAGTCAACGAAATTGCCTTCTGTCATATTCTTATTTTATCTAAAATCGTTAGCTACTACAAACAAATTATAAGTTGTCGATAACAGCATTTAAACGCTCAGTAATCTCCTGAATACTACCAACACCATCAACGCCAAAATATTTATTTTGAGCTGTGTAATAGTCTTTTAAAATAGCTGTTTTTTTATAGTATTCGGTAATACGGTTTCTAATGACTTCTTCATTGGCATCATCTTTTCGACCACTAGTTTTACCTCGTTCCAATAATCGACCTACAAGTACTTCATCTTCTACTTCTAAGGCTACCATAGCATTGATTTGAGAATCTTTGCTATCCATGAGTTGATCTAAGGCTTCAGCCTGCGCATTGGTTCTTGGGAATCCATCAAAAATAAAACCGTTAGCATCAGCATTCTTTTCCACTTCGGCATTAAGCATATCAATCGTAACTTGATCTGGAACAAGTTCTCCTTTATCCATAAAAGACTTCGCCAGCATTCCAAGAGCAGTTTCATTTTTTATGTTAAATCTAAACACGTCACCGGTAGAGATATGTATAAGATTATATTTTTCTTTTAGAAATTCTGCTTGTGTTCCTTTTCCTGCACCTGGAGGTCCAAATAGGACTAAATTAGTCATGTGTTGTGTTGTTTTTAATTGATATATTGATGGTAAATCGCGTCCCAAACCATTGTAGTCTAAACCGTAACCAACAATGAATTTATTAGGAATTTCGATACCAACATAATGTAGTTTATAATCTTTTTTATAAGCTTCTGGCTTGTAAAATAAAGTGGCAATTTTAAGATCATCCACATTTTCATTTTTAAAAATGCGATGCACTTCTTCTAAAGTATTTCCAGAATCGATAATATCTTCTAGAATGACCACTTTCCGACCAGATAAATCTTGTGTTAACCCAATGAGACGATGAATGTCTTCGGTAGATTTTAATCCTTCATAGGATGCGAGTTTAATAAAAGTCACCTCACAAGGCTTAGGATATTTCTTTACAAAATCACTGACAAACATAAATGAACCATTCAAAATCCCAACAAATACAGGGATATCGTCTTGCATATCATTGGCAATTTCATCCACCAAACGCTGCACTGTAGCATCAACTTCTTCTTCAGTAATGAATGGTTTGAAATATAAATCGTGTAATTTAATCACCTGATTTTGATTTTAAAAAAGCAAAGATAATCAATAGATTGGCGATTACCGATTTTTGAATTCCATTTTTACTAATCCTTTCTATATTATAATGTATTTTTGTAAAACGAAAGCGCAGAAACTTCATTAATTAAGACATTTCGACTGCGCTCAATGTGATAAATGATATGAAAAACTATTTTTCTTCAGACTTTAAACTCGGCATCCTTGGTGGCGGACAATTAGGAAAAATGATGCTCTATAGTACTCGGAAGTTTGACATTACAACTCATGTAATGGACGCAAGTCCTGAAGCACCTTGTAAGATAGCTTGCAACGCATTTACACTAGGTGATTTAATGGATTTTGATGCTGTGTATAACTTCGGAAAACAAGTAGACTTACTTACTTTTGAAATAGAGAATGTTAATGTTGATGCACTAGAAGCTTTAGAAAAAGAAGGCATTAAGGTGTATCCATCTTCAAAGACACTGAAGACTATTCAAAACAAAGCAACTCAAAAACTCTTTTATAGAGATTACGATATTCCTACGTCAGATTTTACCCGATTTGCCTATCTATCAGAAATTAAAGACGCAATTAGTAACGGCGGATTAGAATTTCCATTTGTATGGAAAGCAGCACAATTTGGATATGATGGCTATGGTGTAAAAATGGTAAGACAACTTTCAGATTTGGACGAACTTCCAAAAGGTGAGTGTATTGCAGAAGCTTTAGTGCCTTTCAAAAATGAATTAGCGGTAATTGTAGCTAGAAATGAAAATGGTGACGTCAAAACATATCCTGTTGTAGAAATGGAATTTCATCCTGAAGCCAATCAAGTAGAATATGTAATTTGTCCTGCTAGAATTAATGATTCTATTGCAACAAAAGCAAGGGCTGTAGCGATGAAGGTATCCAAAGCTTTTAATCACGTAGGCTTATTAGCTGTTGAACTTTTTCAAACCGAAGATGATGAGATTTTAGTTAATGAAGTAGCTCCAAGACCTCATAATTCTGGACATCAAACAATAGAAGCTAGTTATACCTCACAATTTGAACAACATTTAAGAGCCATTTTGAATTTACCTTTAGGACAAACCGACAGTAAAGTTGGTGGCATTATGGTAAATTTAGTTGGTGCAGAAGGCCATAATGGAGACGTGGTATATGAACACATTGAAGACATTATGAAACTTGATGGTGTTACACCTCATATCTACGGAAAAAAACAAACACGACCATTTCGTAAAATGGGACATGTAACGATAGTGAATGAAGACATTAATAAAGCGCGACAAATAGCGGAAAATGTAAAGAAAACGATAAACGTGATAAGTAAATAATTATGAGTAAAGTAGCCGTGATTATGGGAAGTAAAAGTGATCTTCCTGTAATGCAAGATGCCATTGACATCTTAAAAGAATTTCATATCGACGTCGAAGTAGATATTGTATCTGCTCATAGAACTCCTGATAAATTATTCAGTTTCAGTAAAGATGCACACTCAAAAGGCATAAATGTTATTATTGCTGGCGCAGGTGGTGCAGCACATTTACCAGGAATGGTAGCATCACTATCTCCTTTACCAGTTATTGGAGTTCCTGTAAAAAGTAGTAATTCTATTGATGGATGGGATTCTGTATTATCGATTCTTCAAATGCCTGGAGGTGTTCCTGTGGCAACAGTGGCGCTTAATGGCGCAAAAAATGCTGGGATTTTAGCCGCACAAATTATTGGTTCATCCAATGAAACTATTCGTAAAACTATTATTGATTATAAAGAAGGTCTGAAAGCTAAAGTCAATGAATCTTCTAAAGATTTATAAACTAAATAACCAAAAAAACCTCGCTTTTACACGAGGTTTTAGGCTATTAATCAATTTTTACTAAATCTTATAAAGATAAGCTTTAATAATTATGCAAAAGTAATAATTAATTTGACATAACATCCTTAATGTTAAGTTAATCCGTACTAAATAAACAACTTTTTTAAGATGAACATTTTAAACTCAAAATTTAACACTCCTTTTCATACAGCCCCTTTTTCTAAGATCAAAAATGAGGATTATTTACCTGGGTTTTTGACTGCAATAGATAAAGCTAAATCAGAAATCAATGCCATAACTTCTAATACTGAAGAACCAACTTTTAAAAATACAATTGAAGCATTAGAGTTTTCTGGTGAAGAGTTAGACCGCCTCTCAAGCATCTTTTTTAATTTGAATAGTGCCGAAACCAATGAAACAATTCAAAAAATAGCTCAAGAAGTATCCCCTCTTCTTTCAGAGTTTAGTAACGACATTACTTTAAATGAAGAGTTATTTAAGCGCGTTAAAGTGGTGTATGATAACAGAACATCATTAAGTTTATCAAGAGAACAAATGACATTGCTCGAAAAAAAGTACAAAGGATTTTCTAGAAATGGAGCGAATCTCGAAGAAGATAACAAAAAACGATTGCGAGATATTGATAAGCAGTTAAGTCAATTAAAACTCAAATTTGGTGAAAATGTATTAGCCGAAACCAACGCTTTTGAAATGCATCTTACCAAAGAAACAGATCTTGCAGGCTTACCAGAAGGTGCTAAGGAAGCAGCGCAACAATTAGCAGAATCTAAAGGAAAAGAGGGCTGGTTAATTACTTTAGATTATCCTAGTTATATTCCTTTCATGACTTATGCAGACAATCGTGATCTACGAAAAAAACTGGCTTTAGCAGCTGGTTCAAAAGCGTTCAAAGGTGATACCTTAGATAATCAAGAACATGTGTTACAAATCGTAAGATTACGCCATGAACGTGCTAATATTTTAGGCTACAAAACGCATGCTCATTTTGTTTTAGAAGAACGTATGGCTAAAACACCAAAAGCCGTAAACACTTTTTTAAATGAACTTCTTGACAAAGCTAAACCTGCTGCCAAACGTGAATTTAAAAACCTTGAAAATTTCGCTAAAGATCTTGATGATATCGATCGATTAGAAAAATGGGATGGCTCTTATTATTCTGAAAAACTTAAACAAAAACTATTTAGTCTCGATGACGAACAACTTAAACCTTATTTCAAATTAGAACATGTTATTGAAGGCGCTTTTACTATCGCTGAGCGTTTATTCGATCTCAAGTTTGAACAAATTGATACTATAGATAAATACCATGAAGATGTACTAACCTATAAAGTTACTAATACTAAAGGAGAATTTGTGGCTATATTTTATGCAGATTTTTTCCCTAGAGCTGGAAAACGTAATGGTGCTTGGATGACGGTTTACAAACCACAATATATTAAAAATAACATCAATGATAGACCACATATTTCGATAGTTTGCAACTTTACGAAACCCACAAAAAGTAAACCGTCGCTACTAACTTTCAATGAGGTAACCACATTGTTTCACGAATTTGGTCATGCCTTACATGGCATGCTCGCCAATACAACTTATCCTAGTCTATCAGGAACAAGTGTATTTTGGGATTTTGTAGAATTGCCTTCCCAGGTTTTAGAAAACTGGTGTTATGAAAAAGAAGCTTTAGAATTATTTGCAACACATTATGAGACTGGTGAGGTTATACCTATGGAATTAATTGAAAAAATAAAAGCTTCAGCTACTTTTCATGAAGGTATGCAAACACTAAGACAAATTAGTTTTGGACTATTAGATATGTCTTGGCATGCTAATGAGTCACCGGAGGCCATAATTTCGGTTAAAGCTCACGAAAAAAATGCATTTGCTAACACAAAATTGTACCCAGATGTTGAAGAAAACTGCATGAGCACAGCATTTTCTCATATTTTTCAAGGCGGTTATAGTTCTGGATATTATAGCTATAAATGGGCCGAAGTATTAGATGCCGATGCCTTTGAATATTTCTTAGAGGAAGGTGTATTTAATAAAGAAGTAGCTACAAAATTCAAAGAACATGTACTCTCGCAAGGTGGAATTGAAGACCCAATGACACTGTACAAACGTTTTAGAGGTAAAGCACCTCAGCCAGAAGCATTGTTGAGACGTTCTGGGTTAATTTCTAAAAACTAGTGCTTTAGTAACTTTACAGTTTTGGTGGTTTGCCCTGATGAGATTTTAACGATATAAAGTCCGGCGTTTCTCAATTGAAGGTTCAATGTTTTAGCAGAATTCACTGTTACTGATAAGTGTTTCACTTGCTTTCCTAAGACCGTATATACTTTTACATTATATTGTCCTTGTTTTAAAAATTTCAAGCTACCATTAAGAACTAATACGTCATTACCAATTGAAAATTCACTTGTTGATAAGGTCGATGCATTGAAACCATAATCTGTTCCTTTTAAATCAGCAGATTGACGAGACAAATCATCTGTCGTGATTAAAAAATACCAATCAAACACTTGTGTTCCATTAGGCACTGTAACTAAGTTTTGAGAGGTTTCTTCTATGTATTGTCTAGTTTTTGGGTTAAAGGTCGCTACATAATATCCTAAGTTACTATCAAAAGTCAACGGAATCATTTGTCCTAAATTGCTAATATCAAACTCCCCATCATTATAATCCCAAGTAATTGGATCTGAATCGGTTTGCAATCCAGTATACAAGTATAAATTAGGATTACTTAATGGATCAAAAATCGAATAATCTCCATTTTCTCCATATTTAAAAGTGAAAGTTCCAGAATTAATATTACTCGGATTGGGTTGCAACTCAATTTGAGAAAACCCCAAAAAAGCTATTAAACCAAAAACTAGTGATAGTAATGTTCTTTTCATTGCTTAGATTATTAGACAGCTAAATGTAATAAAAATACAAAATGTATTAAAAATTTCTAGTCCAAATACAAAATACCAATGAAGAACGACAGTTTGTGAAAAAAAATTAAACTTTCAATTATTTTTGAAAGTTTAAAATATTTTGTATGTTTGTACCATCAAAATGAAATAATGAATTACGAAGAAGCTAAAATAAAATTTGTAAGTACTTGGGGAAGTCTTGGGTCACTATGGGGAATAAATAAAGCCATGGCACAAATTCAAGCCTTATTATTTATCTCAACAAAGCCTTTGTCAATGGAAGAGATTATGGAAGATCTTAAAATTTCAAGAGGAAATACTAGTATGAACTTAAGACAACTAATGGATTGGGGTATTGTAACAAAAGAGATTATCCCTGGTGAGCGTAAAGAGTATTTCACTACAGAAAAAGATGTTCAAGAATTAACTCGTACTATCGCTAAAGAACGTAGTCGAAGAGAAATTCAACCTGTGATAAAAGTACTAAAAGACGTCTCCTCTATTAAAGATGATGGCACTGAAAAAACCAAAGAACTTATTAAACAAACAAAAGCATTACACGATTTAACAGAAACAGCAGATGACATGATTAACAAACTTGTTAGCCAAAAACAAAACTGGATTACTAAATCTTTAATAAAACTATTCAAATAAAAAAATTTAATCACTACTTTCAATTTTTTCTGAAAGTTTAATACATACATAAACTATGAAAACAGTATTCAAAATATCTCGAGTTTTAAACGTGCTTGCACTGGTATGTCTCATTGGAGGACCTTGGGGAATCATCTTAACCGGGTTTTTACAAGTTTTAGCCGCTATTGTATTCTTAATAGTATTTCCCAAAAACCTATTAATATATATTTATTTCGCTGTAGTTGGCTTGTTCTTTTTAGTCTGGAATCAAAAATTAGACACTTGGTTATTTGCAATTCCATTGAGTCTTATCTTTTATTTGACTTATATCATTCACTATAGCAAATCAATTAAACTTTTAAATTCTTAAAACAATGAGTACTCAAATTCCAAACTGGCTCATTATCATTGGAGGCTGCGGACAAATATTTACAGCATTAATATATCCATACATCCGTCACAACGTCTTTGATTGGTATAACGATGTTAAACAACTAAAACCACTTAACCAAGAAATTGCTAAAACCTATGGACGATATATTCAAGGCTTAAACTTCTCATTTGGTCTAATCGCTATTCTTTTACCAAACGATTTAAAAAACCAAACACATTTAGCTATTGCTTTAACGGGACTGATTGCTGCATATTGGGTTGGAAAAGTTGCAACTCAGGTTGCATATTATCCCATGTTTGATATTCCCAATAAAAAGATCTACAAAATTGGTAGCTACGGAATGAATATGCTATTTGTACTATTTGCAGTAGTCTTCACTTGGTTATTTATATATAACATTAATTTTTAAAACCCAATAATTATGAAATCAATAGCACGAACACATGAGAATATTTCTGAAGAAACCAACATCGAAATGGTTGATTTCTATAATGAGGCAACAGAAGATTATGAATTTTGGAGCAATGATTATAATATGCATTTTGGGTATTACATTCCATTTAAAACCAATCTCTTTAAACGAGATTCTATGCTCAATCAAATGAATGCTCAAGTCTGCAAACGTCTAAATATAAAACCAACAAAACATAAACTTGTAGATTTAGGATGTGGTATGGGAGCCACTATGCGTTATGCTTTAAAACACAATAAAAACCTAATTGCTTATGGGATTACCCTGTCAGATTTTCAACAAAAACAAGGTAATACATTATTACAAGGTAAAAACGGAATCATTCTAAAAGAGAACTATAATAATACCTCTTTCCAATCTAACACTTTTAATTCTGCTGTAGCGATTGAGAGTTTTTGCCATTCTGGCCATAGCGCACAATCAATTAAAGAAGCTTATAGAATTCTAAAACCAGGTGGTCGCTTAGTTATTGCTGATGCCTTTTTAAAAAAAGAGGTATCCCAACTTTGTATCGGAAGTCATTACGCTTATACTAAACTATGTAGTCACTGGAGTTTAGATCAACTCGAAACCATTACAAATTATAAAAGGCTTTTAGAGTCTGAAGGCTTTAAAAATGTGACTATTGAAGACAAGTCCTTTAGAGTGGCACCTTCAGTATTACACGTTCCTTTTGCAATTATTGGCTTTGCCTTCAAAACATTATGGGCTACCAAACAATTAAAACGAGAAAGCTTACATAATCTCAAAGGCTCTTTTTATGCTTTGATCTCAGGATTACACATGAAAAGCTTTGGATATTACATCATTACAGCTACAAAATAACATATACATCGAAAAATGAAAACGATAACAATAGCAGGAGGAAGTGGCTTTTTAGGTCAAGTTCTTGAACAGTACTTTTCAGAAAAAAAACATTCAGTTTATATCCTAACACGAACTCCCAAACGTAAAAATGACATCTATTGGAATGCTAAAAATTTAGATTCATGGACGAGCATTTTGGAAACAACAGATGTTCTTATCAATCTTACAGGAAAATCTGTAGACTGTAGGTATACTGAAGCTAATAAAAAGCTTATTTACGATTCAAGAATGGATGCAACTCAGGCACTAGGCCTAGCAATAAATTTATGTAAAAACCCACCAGAGTTATGGATTAACTCCTCAACTGCGACAATTTACAGACATGCATTAGACAAAGAAATGACTGAAATATCTGGAGACATTGGCGATGACTTTTCAATGAATATTGCCAAATCTTGGGAACAAACATTTTATGGAGTCACCAATCCTAAAACACGAAAAATTGCCTTAAGAACGTCTATTGTTTTAGGTAAGCATGGTGGTGCATTAGTACCCTTAAAACGTTTAGCCCAATTTGGTTTAGGAGGATCTCAAGCTTCAGGTCAACAAAAAGTAAGTTGGATTCATGAATTAGACTTTGCACGCGCTGTAGAATTCTTAATAGATTATACACAACTAGATGGAAATTACAACTTAGCGGTTCCAAAACCAACTACTAATAAAACGCTTATGAAAAGTTTTAGAAAGGTCTTGAAAATTCCTTTTGGTATTTCTCATCCCAAATGGCTCATTAAATTCGGAGCAAAACTCATGAGAACAGAGCCAGAACTTGTACTAAAAAGCAGAAATGTAATACCGAAACGTTTACTAGACAACGGATTTAATTTCATACATTCAGATATCGAAATAGCATTAGATGATTTAATAAACTCATAACCATGACCTTTTTAAAAGCCTATTGGAAACACCTCATATTAATCAATTATGAGATTGATCCAAAAATTTTAGAACCTTATATTCCAAACGGTACAACTCTAGACTTTTTTAATGATAGATGTTATGTGAGTGTTGTCGGATTTATGTTCATGAATACCAAAGTACTGGGACTTAAACTTCCATATCATATTAACTTTGAAGAAGTCAATCTGAGATTTTATGTCAAACACAACGATAAAAGAGGTGTTGTTTTTATCAAAGAAATAGTACCAAAGCCTTTAATCACAACCATTGCAAACACAATATACCATGAGCATTATCAAACTAACAAAATGGCTCATAAATGGACAGAAACTATAAATTCAAAAACGTTTGAGTATCGATGGAAACTTAAAAATAACAGATGGCAATCTATTTCAGTTGAAACTGATAAAGAATATATTCCAATTGAAAATAACACTGAAGAACAATTCATCACTGAACACTATTTTGGCTATACCAAACATAACGATTCAACTTTCGAATATGAAGTAGTACATCCAACTTGGCGCCAATTGAACGTTAAAAACTATGATGTCAATATCGACTTTGAAATGAATTATGGTTCAAACTTCAAATTTCTAAATAATGTAGAGCCTACTTCGGTAATTCTTGCTGAAGGCTCAGAAGTGAGGGTAAAGAACAAAACAACCATACACTAATAAATCTTTAGATAAACTCATTTTTTTACATTATTTTTGAAATAAATTTTTCAAAAAAAGGCATGCCAAAACACGTCATAGATCCAAATCAGTGGATTAAACTGTATTCAGATTATCTTTATAATTATACCATCACACGTGTAAATGATAGAGATATTGCTCAAGATTTAGTACAAGATACATTTGTTGCAGGTTTAAATTCTATGAAAAACTTTAAGGGTGAAGCAAGCGAACGTACGTGGCTAATTTCAATCTTAAAACGAAAAATTATTGATTATTACAGAAAAATCAATTCTAAAAAAGGTAAAGCCGAGGTTAGAATGGGTTACAGTAGTGATGAAAGTGAAGGTGATTGGCTAGAAGAACGTGTTGCTGACCCTTTTGATAAGACTGCTGAAGATACTATTGAAAACACCGAGCTCGGAGTAGCAATTCATGATTGTTTAGGTAAATTGCCAGAGAAACAAGCTAAAGTATTTAAAATGAAAACACTGTTAAATTTTGATACTGAAGCTATTTGTAATGAATTAGATATTACTGCGTCTAACCTATGGGTAATCATCCATAGAGCTAGGACTGCTATGGCTGCTTGCATGGAAAAAAATTGGTTTTAAATTATGAGTAATATTAAATTAGAATGTCACGAAGCAAATCATATCTGTGACAAAAATCAGTATAAAGAGGCGTCCTTTTGGGAAAAGGTAAGGCTTACTATACATTTAATTTACTGTAGAGCTTGCCAGAAGTACACTAAAAGAAATAATAAGTTAACGAAGTTGGTTAAAAATCCTAAAGTAAAAACGATGGATACTTCAGCTAAAGAACAATTAAGTGCAGCTTTTGAAAAAGAATTAGCGAAACAACAACAATAAAATTAGCCACCAGATAGGTAAACTCTCTACCCAAAACGCACTGTAATATTTATGTTGCTGCTCACGTGCGAATAATACAAACACGAACGTTATACAACTTATTACTACCTGAATCAATATCATTTCGTATTGTGTTTCACTCTTCAAAAACTCAAAACTTATAAACAACATTAACAATACCACTCCTAATGCCTTTGTTCTCATCACTCCTATTCTTTGAGGTATAGTGCTTAGTCTCAAACTGTCATAACTTAAATCTCTAATTTCAAAAGGGAACATTAAAACGATTACATACACAAAACGTTGTACACCAGTAATAATTACATCATTTGTTATTGGATAGTCATTATTTATCAATGGTAAAAAAACAGTAACTCCTGCCCAAACTAAGGCAATTACATAAATTTTTAAACCACTAATACTTCTTAGATTTTTTTGCTTGTCAATAAATACTTTTTTAGGTATAAGAGGAATGGCATATAGAAATGTTACTAACCCAAAAGACCCAACATAAAACAGAGTTTTAGTTTGTAATTGCAGTAGATAATAACATAAAACGATAAAGCACATTAAGGAAAATATCTGAATTGCTTTCAACCGCGATGTTAAGCTACGATGATGAAATTTTGCTAAACCAAAATACTTCACAAAATTATAACCAGTTATCGTTGAAAAAGTTATAAAATAAAGCACATCTTGATCATAATCAATATCAAATTGCAACAAGGTAATCCAAGTCAATGCAAATACAGCAAAAGCCACATGAACACTAGTGTTTATATAAAAATCTAGTATCTTTTTTAGAACAGACATTATACAAAAATAGACAAACTGTTAATAACCGAATCAAATGGTTGAAAAGTTTCATTTTCGTTAACTAATTAAGGTTAATAATTCCTTAATTTTGCAGGAATCAAATTCAACTCAAAAAATTAATGAATACAGCAGATTTTTCACTTCGTCATATTGGTCCGAGATCAGAAGATCAAAAGCAAATGTTACAAACAATTGGTGTGAACTCTATGGAGCAATTAATCAATGAAACTATTCCTGATGGGATCCGTCTAAACTCAGATTTAGACCTCGAAGCACCTATGAGTGAACAAGAATATTTATTGCATATCTATGACCTTTCGAAAAAGAATAAAGTTTTCAAAACTTATATTGGCTTAGGGTACCACCCAACGATAATGCCTGCTGTTATTCAACGTAATATTCTTGAAAATCCAGGTTGGTACACCGCCTATACACCATACCAAGCTGAAATTGCTCAAGGTCGTTTAGAAGCGCTATTAAATTTTCAAACAATGATTACCGACCTAACTGGTATGGAAATTGCCAATGCGTCGCTTCTAGATGAAAGTACAGCCGCTGCAGAAGCTATGAGTTTATTGTTTGCTGTTCGTGAACGTGATCAGAAAAAAGCAGGAATTAACAAGTTCTTTGTTTCTGAACATATTCTTCCTCAAACATTATCGCTGCTTCAAACTAGAGCTAACCCTATTGGCATTGAACTTGTTACAGGCGATGAAAGCAAGTTCAATTTTTCTGAAGAATTTTTTGGAGCTATTTTACAATATCCTGGAAAACACGGACAAGTAACTGATATCAAATCATTTATTGAGCAAGCCAATGCTGCAAGAATCAAAGTAGCAGTAGCAGCAGATATTATGAGTTTGGTTAAATTAGAAGCTCCAGGTAAATTTGGCGCTGATGTAGTGATTGGAACAACGCAACGATTTGGAATCCCGATGGGTTATGGTGGGCCACACGCTGCTTACTTTGCAACCAAAGAAGCTTACAAAAGAGATATTCCTGGACGTATCATTGGTGTTACTAGAGATGCTAATGGAAATAGAGCCTTAAGAATGGCTTTACAAACCCGAGAACAGCATATAAAGCGTGCGAAAGCAACATCAAATATTTGTACTGCCCAAGTGCTACTTGCAGTTATGGCTGGAATGTATGCCGTGTACCATGGTCCTGAAGGCTTAAAACATATTGCTAATGACATCCATTACAAAGCTGTAAGTTTATCAAAAGTTTTAGAATCGCTAGGATTTCAACAACTTAATACAGAATTCTTTGACACCTTGCACATCAAAGCAAATGCTAAAAAAATAAAAAAAGCTGCTGAAAACAAAAAAATGAATTTCTATTATCCAAGTGATAATGAAGTTGTCATTGCCGTAAATGAGCCAACTACCTTAGAAGAGCTTAATAGAATTGTGAGCATTTTTGCAAAAATTGCAAAAAAAGATCGTATTGAAATTGCTGAAATTTCTGCAGAATCCAATATAGAAAGTCATTTAAAACGTCAAACTCCTTTTTTAGAGGAACCAGTGTTTAACTCTCATCATTCAGAAACTGAATTGATGCGTTATATTAAACAACTAGAACGTAAAGATTTGGCACTAAATCATTCGATGATTTCCTTAGGATCATGCACCATGAAATTAAATGCAGCTGCAGAAATGCTGCCTTTAAGTTGGTTTAAATGGGGGAAAATTCATCCATTTGTTCCTGCAAAACAAGCCAAAGGTTATCATGCGGTTTTAAAAGGCTTAGAAGATCAATTAACTGAAATTACTGGATTTGCTGGAACATCATTACAACCAAATTCTGGTGCTCAAGGTGAATTTGCTGGTTTAATGGTTATTAAAGCATACCATGAATCTCGCGGTGATTATCATAGAAACATCTGCATTATTCCTTCATCGGCACACGGAACGAATCCAGCAAGTGCTGTGATGGCAGGAATGAAAGTTATTGTCACAAAATCTACAGAAGAAGGCAACATTGACGTTGACGATTTGCGAGAAAAAGCTGAATTACACAAAGAGAACCTCTCAGCATTAATGGTGACATACCCTTCAACTCATGGCGTATATGAATCTGCAATTAAACAGATTACGAAAATTATTCATGATAATGGAGGACAAGTATATATGGATGGTGCTAATATGAATGCCCAAGTTGGATTAACAAATCCGGGGAATATTGGAGCCGACGTATGCCACCTAAACTTACACAAAACCTTTGCGATTCCACATGGTGGAGGTGGTCCTGGTGTTGGCCCAATTTGTGTTGCTGAACAACTAGTCCCTTTCTTACCTGGAAATCCATTAGTAAAAACTGGTGGAGAACAAGCTATTACTGCAATATCAGCAGCTCCATTTGGATCATCCTTGGCATGTTTAATTTCCTATGGATATATTAAAATGTTGGGAGCTTCTGGGTTGAAGAAATCAACAGAAATGGCAATCTTAAATGCGAACTATATTAAAAAACGTCTAGAAGGGGCTTTCGAAACATTATATTCTGGAGAACGAGGACGTGCAGCTCACGAAATGATTATAGATTGTAGACCCTTTAAAGCTAATGGAATTGAAGTTGTTGATATTGCTAAACGTTTGATGGACTATGGGTTTCATGCCCCTACAGTATCTTTCCCTGTAGCTGGAACCATGATGATTGAACCTACTGAAAGTGAAAGTAAGCAAGAGATGGATCGCTTTTGTGATGCTATGATTTCTATTAAAGAGGAAATAGATAATGTATCTAAAGAAGAAACGAATAATCTCTTGAAAAATGCACCTCATACTTTAGATATAATTACTGATGATGAATGGTTATTACCATACACACGTCAACAAGCTGCATTTCCTTTAGATTATGTTAGAGATAATAAATTTTGGCCAAGTGTACGTCGTGTTGATGACGCCTATGGTGACAGAAACCTAGTCTGTACCTGCGCTCCAATTGAAGCCTATATGGAAGAAGCTTAATTTTATTAGGTTTGGGCATCGTAAATTTTACAATTTCAAAAATTAACATTTCATTTAATGTTAGTATATTGCCATGTTTGATGATTTCAAACAGAAATCCTAATTTATGAGTATAAAAATAACTGGAACAGGAAGTTTTATTCCTAGTCGTGTTGAAAAGAACGAAGATTTCTACAATCATGAGTTTTTAAATGCAGATGGATCCAAAATAAATAGTCCAAATGAAGTTATCGTTGATAAATTTGAAGCCATAACTGGAATTCAAGAGCGACGCTATATTAAACCCGAATTATTAAATTCGGATATTGCATTCTTTGCTGCCGAAAAAGCGATTGAAGATGCAAAAATTGATAAAGAGGACTTAGATTACATCATTGTTGCTCATAATTATGGTGATGTAAAACATAATACTGAGCAGAGTGACACAGTTCCAAGTATCGCATCTAGAGTTAAACATTTATTACAAATTAAAAACCCGAAATGTGTAGGTTACGACTTATTATTTGGGTGTCCTGGTTGGGTTGAAGGTGTAATCCAAGCAAAAGCTTTTATCTCGTCAGGCTTAGCAAAACGTTGTTTAGTTATCGGCACCGAAACGCTCTCGCGTGTTGTAGATAAACATGATCGAGATTCAATGATATATAGTGATGGTGCTGGTGCAGTAATCGTAGCTGAGAGCGACGAAGATGGTGGCATTATCAACCACGAGACTGCTACCTTTACCTTGGACGAGGCGCATTTCATTTACTTTGGCGAAACTAATCACCCAGAGATTACAGATCAACGTCGCTACATTAAAATGTATGGCCGTAAAATCTATGAGTTTGCCTTAACAAATGTCCCTTTAGCATTAAAGTCTTGCTTAGATCAAAGTGACTATTCTATAAACGATGTCAAAAAAATATTGATTCATCAGGCTAATGAAAAAATGGATGAAGCCATTGTAAAACGATTTTACAAGCTTCACAATATGGACATGCCAGAAGGTGTTATGCCTATGACGATCAATACACTTGGAAATTCTAGTGTAGCAACTGTGCCCACATTATACGATATGATTCTAAAAGGTCAGCTAGATAATCAAAGTATCAACAAAGGTGATGTCATTATTTTTGCTAGTGTAGGCGCAGGCATGAACATTAATGCGATTGTATATAAACACTAATAATGTACGAAAAGACATTTCCAAATAAACGATTCAAACACACTGTTGAATTTTTAAAAACACACATAAATACTTCTGAATCTATTTTAGATTTAGGTGTTGAGAACCCTTTATCTGAAATTTTAAAAGCTGAAGGTTATTCTGTTGAAAACACTTCTGGCATTGATTTAGACATCAATACTTCAGAAATAGAACAATCCTCTTCAGAAGTTGTTACCGCATTCGAAATTTTCGAACATTTACTCTCTCCTTTTACGGTTTTAAAATCGATTAAAGCCAATAAATTGGTTGCCAGCATTCCACTACGCTTGTGGTTTGCATCTGCTTACAGAAGTAAAACTGATATGCGAGACAGACACTATCATGAATTTGAAGACTGGCAATTTGATTGGTTGTTAGAAAAATCTGGATGGAAAATTATTGATCGGCAAAAATGGACCAATCCAACCAAAAAAATTGGACTTAGACCAATTCTTAGGAGGTTTACCAACAGGTATTATATTGTCTATGCGGAAAGAATTTGAAATTTGAATTCATGATTTTTATTTGTAAAACGTAACTTTGGATTCAAAATATTAGATCTTGAATTTCTACATTATCATTCCTGCTCACAACGAAGACACTGTTATTGGTAAAACATTAGACTCATTAATACAACAATCTCTACCTGCAAAACAGATTGTAATTGTGAATGATAATTCTACAGACAACACTGCAACTATTCTAGAGGATTATGCTTTAAAATTTCCAACAATTTCGATAGTAAATACGACCTCTTCAAATCAACACCTTCCAGGTTCCAAAATTATAAATGCATTTTATAAAGGTTATGAAACACTTGACAACCACTATGATGTCATTTGTAAATTTGATGCCGATTTAATATTTCCAAAGAATTACTTAGAACAATTAGCCCTTCATTTCAACAACAATGAAACCTTAGGTATGGTAGCAGGTTTCTGTTATATTAAAAAAAACAAGGATTGGGTTTTAGAAAACTTAACTCGAAAAGACCATATTAGAGGTGCGCTCAAAGCCTATCGCAAACAGTGTTTTTTAGATATTGGTAAACTAAAACCATCAATGGGTTGGGATACTGTTGATGAGTTACTAGCAAAATATAACAATTGGGAAATTTTGACCGATGCATCTCTTCAAGTAAAGCACCTCAAACCCACAGGTCAAAGTTATAATACAGCCTCAAAATATCTTCAAGGTGAGGCCATGTACAAAATGCGTTATGGATTTATTATAACCTTAATTTCTGCAGCAAAATTAGCCTATAGGAAAAAAAGTATTTTACTTTTTAAAAACTACATGCTAGGTTTTTTTAGAGGAAAGCTTCAAAATCAGGAACAATTAGTAACTAAAAAACAAGGGCAATTTATAAGACGTTTACGATGGAAAGGCATGCTAGAAAAACTGACATGATTACTTGTTGTCTAGAAACTCCATTCTTTATAACTTCGTGAGGCTTCCAATCGATGTTCTGTAGCATCATCTAATTCCGCAAAAAAGTCAATTCCAGTAAGTGCTTCAATCTCGTCTATTGTTACCACAAACTCATATAAAGGTCGATTAGAGTCTTTATGCGGCATCAAAAACGCAATAACTTTAGTCTTTCCAGTATTATTATCAATTAATATTTTATAAAACTGATTTGGCACACTCACTTGCTCTTCACCTATCGTTTCCATATCTCCTTTTAAAATACCTCCAGTAACTACAAATACACCATCATATTTTCTTGCCCAATACCGTACTTTCTGCTCAAGAGTATTCCAAATACCAGAATTGAATTGATGGTTTTGCGGACTAATATTACTAGTTAAAAAAGTCTCATCATGTGCAGATTGGCTATAACGTTTATCTCCTGCTGGACATAAATGTCCGCGATCATAACCAGATTGCTTATAATTTCGCCAATGCGCTGCACCAGTCTTTACAGCTTTATCGACCTCAAAATAAGGACGCTTAAAATTGGTATTAGATAAATGCTCTTTTTTTAATTCATACGCAACCCATTCCGCTTGCTCATGAGGTTCACTATATGATAGAGAATAGCCTTTGTGATGCACAATTTGACCAGTAGTACTTGAAGGTAAAAAATACTCATTAGTAGTATTTTTTATTACTGCACCTTGCTCAACAATTTCATGAGATTCCTTTTCAGATAAGAAATGTTCATACCCATAAATACTAAGAAGTAAGAGAATCGCCAAAAGTGAATACATTGTTTTTTTACTCATAGTACCATCAATCAATCATAACCTCCAAAACTTCACCTATAGTTCCATTTGGAAAACTAATTCCTAATAATGCGGAGATCGTTGGTGCTATATCGGTAATTTCTGTTTTTTTATAGGTATGTCCTTTTTTTATTCCTTTTCCGAAGAACAGCAAAGGTACATGAGTATCATACACATAACCCGAACCATGATCGGTTCCTTTTTTATTCCAATGTCCGTCTGAAAACACTGAAGACTCCATTACAATCAAAATATCTCCTGATCGTTTTTGATTGTACCCATTTTTCAAAAGATATTCTACACCATTCTGAAATGCAAAATCATTGATATTATTTCCTTTAAAAACCTTATTAATTCTATCATAATCTAACAGTTTTTGAATAATTACATTTTCAATCTTGTTTAAATCAAGATTATTACTTTTAATGACTTCATGATTTAAAAACACTTGTTCATTACTAATTTTTAATACGAGTGCTTCATTACCAAATTCTGAAAAAAGCATATTGTTTAAATCCGTTTTCACTTCATTAAAATCTAAAAGGCCTCCAGGGATTTTTTGCGATTTCAAAAATGCTGGAACATAAGGTGCACCATGGTCTGCAGTTAAAAACACAGTATACTCTCCTACTCCTACAGTTGTATCTAAGTAATTAAACAAACGTTCTAAATCTTTATCTAAGCGTATGTAGGTATCTTCCGTTTCTTTAGCATTAACCCCAAAATTATGGCCCACATAATCAGTACTTGAAAAACTAACAGTTAGCATATCTGTAATATTATCTTTTCCTAGTTGTTCTCCTTCAATAGCTGCGATGGCAAAATCAGTAGTTAAGCTATTTCCAAAAGGTGTAGATTTTAAAATATCAAATCCGCCATTATCTTTACTAAGTGCTTTTAAATCATAAGGAAATGTTGCAGTTGCTTTAGATTTAAATCCATCTTCAAAATCATTTAAGTCAGGTCCACTTTCTATGTAAGTATCCATTGGATAAAGGGTATTCCAAGTTTTTAAATAACTACTTGATTTATTAGAGGCATTGAATTCTGAAACCCACTTCGGCAATGCCTTCATATAAAACGTACTCGTAATCCAAGCCCCTTCACTCTTTCCCCTAAACCAATATGCCGCATTGGCCGTGTGACCTGCAGGAAGAACCGCACCTCTATCTTTAATAGATATACCAATAGTTTTCCCTCGTTTCTGTGTAAACAATCTATTCTCATCTGTAAATGTTGTCGTTGTCATTCTATGTGGAGACATTTGACCATCTTTACTTGTAGTTCCAACAGATTGATAAGAGTCATCTCTAACACAATACACACTTTCTCCTATGGCTTTATCAAACCAATTATTTCCAATGACACCATGGTACCTTGGGGTTGTTCCTGTGTATATTGAAGCATGGCCAGCTGCAGTTTTTGTTGGTATGTAATTAAAATGATTATTCTTACAATTGAAGCCTTCATCAATCATACGCTTAAAACCACCTTGACCAAACTTCTTATAAAATCGCGTTAAGTAATCGTAACGCATTTGATCTACTACTATACCAACAACTAGTTTTGGATTACCAATGGGTTTATCCTGGGTTTTGGTAGGTGTGTTTTGAGTAACTATAACCTCTTGTTGCGGTTTACAAGACATTACTAATAATAGAATAACAAGTGGTAAAAAAATACGTTTATACATTACTAAAAGTTTAGAATACCAAAAATACAGATTTTAATTCATCATCTTTTAAACTTAAGGTTAAGAACTCATCTTAATTTTTTACTTTTACCGTAACAAATTTCACTATGCAATACCTCCATAATATAGGCGCATATTTTTTAATGATTGCCGAAATGTTTCGCAAACCAACTAAATGGTCGGTAATGCGTACACTCATTTTAAAAGATATTGATGATTTAATCATTGGATCTTTGGGTATAGTTGCTTTTATTTCATTTTTTGTTGGTGGTGTAGTTACTATTCAAACCGCATTAAATATTAGCAACCCATTAATCCCAAAATATCTTGTAGGTTTTGCTACACGACAATCTGTGATTTTAGAATTTGCGCCAACCTTTATCTCAATTATCATGGCAGGAAAAGTAGGTTCTTTTATCACTTCAAGTATTGGCACCATGCGTGTTACAGAACAGATTGATGCCTTAGAAGTTATGGGAATCAATTCTTTAAATTACTTAGTATTTCCAAAATTCATAGCGCTAATGCTATATCCATTTGTTATTTCCATAGCTATGTTCTTAGGCGTTTTAGGTGGATTGATAGCAGCGGTCTATGGTGGCTTTGGAACTCTTGAAGATTTTGTTGCTGGAGTTCAAAATGATTTTATTCCTTTCCATATGGTGTATGCTTTTATTAAGACTTTTGTATTTGCTTTTGTTTTGGCTACTATCCCTTCATTTTATGGCTATTATATGAAAGGCGGTGCACTAGAGGTTGGCAAAGCCAGTACGACTTCTTTTGTATGGACGAGTGTTGTCATTATTTTACTAAACTATATACTAACTCAACTCCTACTAAGCTAATGATAGAAGTAAATAATGTACATAAATCATTTGGAAATGCTCATATTTTGAAAGGTATATCTACAACTTTTGAAAAAGGAAAAACGAGTTTGGTTATTGGGCAAAGTGGATCTGGTAAAACAGTGTTCCTAAAATGTCTTTTAGGGCTTTTTGCTCCTGAAAAAGGAACTATTGCTTATGATGGCAAAATATACTCAGAGCTTTCTGATGATGAAAAACGTAACCTTAGAGCCAAAATGGGTATGGTCTTTCAAGGTAGTGCTTTATTTGACTCAATGACCATACAAGAAAATGTAATGTTTCCGTTACGAATGTTTACGAAGCAATCTAAGAGTGAAATGGAAGATCGTGCCGACTTTGTTTTAAAACGAGTAAATCTTGAAGGCGCTCATCATAAGATGCCAAGTGAAGCTTCTGGTGGAATGCAAAAGCGTGTGGCTATAGCTAGAGCCATTGTTAATAATCCGAAGTATTTATTTTGTGACGAACCAAACTCTGGTCTAGATCCAAAAACAGCCATAGTAATTGATAATCTTATACAAGAGATTACTGATGAATACAATATCACAACCGTAATCAACTCACATGACATGAATTCGGTTATGGAAATTGGTGAGAAAATTGTATTCTTAAAAGACGGGCTTAAAGCTTGGGAAGGCTCAAAAAAGACTATATTTAAAACCGATAACGAAGTCGTTACTGATTTTGTCTATTCATCAGAATTATTTAAAAAGGTACGTAAAATGTATTTAGATGAAAACTAGATTTTAGTTTCGTCTTATCACTACTGTATCTGTTTTAAGTTCTTTTTGCAACCATTCTTGTAAAGCCTTTTCTCTAGCTATAATAACACTATCCGCCAAGGCGACTTTCCATCGTACATTTGCCACTGTAACGGTATCAATATTAATAAAGTCTTTAGATTCTAACATTTCAGAATACCCGAAAAATTCCAAATCATTAAATCGCACTTTAGCATCTCTAGACAATGCTGTAAAAGACACTGTCCCTTTAGCATTTTTTGATTCTATCTGCTTATTTAAGTTGGTAATATTGGCTTGAAGGTCTTCAACCTGTTTTTGAAGTCCAGAAATAATTAAATCCTTTTGATCTAAATCACGTATGGCTCTATCATAGGCATCTACAATTTTATCAAAGCTTCTATTCTTGTTACCACTTATTATTAATTCAAAGTCTTTAATTTTATCATACTTCTTTATCTCGTTCTTTAAATCTGCAATAGTAGCATCAGACACTTCTCCGTTAAAATATAGAGCAATGGTTTTTTCTTCATAATTTGGCGTCCCTTTTTGCAACCATAATTCGTTATTGTCTTCAATTTCTACCTTTTTAAATGTATTATAGTCATTCTCCAAACCACTATTTTTTAGTACTCTTAAAAATGTAATCGTTGGATATATCATAACTATTATTGCAACTAAAGCCGCAAATCTAGCAATTCGTCTACGTTTTGCTGAATTCGCATATTTGAGCATTGGGAATCGTAAGACCTTTAACACAATAAAGGTTGCTAAAGCAATGAATATGGTATTAATTGTAAATAAGTTCATCGCTCCTAAAAAATAGGACCAATTTCCATCAGCTAAGCCATATCCTGCTGTACATAAAGGCGGCATTAAAGCAGTTGCAATTGCTACACCAAAGATAACTGAGGCTATGGTTCCTTTTTTAGTACGCGCAATTATCAAGGCTAAACCACCAAAGAAAGCAATTAACACATCACGAATATCTGGTTTAACACGACCTAAAAGTTCAGAGGTTTCTTGATTTCCTAGTGGAAAGAACTTAAAGAATAAAAATGCAGTAAGCAAACTCAAAACAATCATTGTTGCTAGATTGATAAGTGATCGTCTTAACGTATCAATATCATTAATTGCTATGGCCATACCAATTCCAAGGATTGGTCCCATTAAAGGAGAAATTAACATGGCTCCAATAACCACAGCAGTAGAATTTGCATTTAAACCTACCGATGCTACCATTATCGAGCATACTAAAATCCAAGCCGTAGCGCCTTTAAAAGACACATCATCCTTAATCGCTGTAATTGTGGCTTCACGATCGGTATCTTCCCTAAAATCTAAAAGTTCATTAAGAAATGTCGTGGTACTTTGCCATAAACCTTTAGCATCCTGTTTAACAGCTTCCTTACTTTGTTCTACTGCTTCCTCTTTTTTAATCTCTTCTTCTGAGAAATCGAATTTACTCTCTTCACTCATATTCTAACCGTAATGTTCTCCAAACTTCTCTTTTACACCTTGGAGTACTTTTTTAATATCTTGTTCTTTTGTCTTTGGAAAGATAAGCAAAACTTCATCTTTATCCACAATAATATAATCTTTCAAACCATCAACTACCACTACCTTATTACTCTTAGTTCTAATCATATTACCAGAAGTATCATCGACCAAAGTTTGAGCGTTAACCACAGCATTGCCATTATTATCTTTATCAAGTTTATCATATAAACTTCCCCACGTTCCTAAATCATTCCAATCAAATGTTGCAGGGATCACATAAACATTTTGTGATTGTTCCATAATAGCATAATCCACAGAAATATTTTCAGCTTTCCCATAATTATCTCTTATAAAATCATCTTCAAAATCAGTATTATAAACCTCACAACCACGTTCAAAAAGATTGAACAATTCTGGTTGATTATTTTTAAATGCCTTAATTACACTTTTCACACTCCACATAAAAATCCCTGCATTCCAAAGAAAATTACCTTGTTCTATAAACCCTTTTGCAGTATTGTAATCTGGTTTTTCTCTAAATTGATTTACCTTTTTAATTGAAGTTGTGGACGACTTATCATACTCTATATAACCATAACCAGTATTAGGAAATGTGGGTTGTATTCCTAAGGTCATTAAGGTGTCATTCTCAACACAAAAATCAAAAGCTTGCTTTACGTCATTAGTAAATGCCTGTTCATCTTCAATCCAATGGTCGCTTGGTGCAACTATCATTACAGCATCGTCATTTTCCTTTTGAATTTTTAAAGCCGCATATAAAATACATGGCGCAGTATTGCGCATAGCTGGTTCTAATACTACCTGACGATTGGTCACATCTGGTAATTGCTCGAAAACCAAATCATTATATCGCTCGTTAGTTAAAATAAATATATTTTCCTTCGGAATTATTTTAGACAACCTGCTAAAAGTCTTTTGAATTAAAGTATCTCCAGTACCTAACATGTCATGAAACTGTTTTGGAAAATCTTGAGTACTCACCGGCCAAAATCTAGACCCAACACCTCCGGCCATTAAAATGGCATAATAATTTTTATTCATTGATTTTATTTAATAATTCAACTTCAGCATTAGGATTAAACAGATATAAGCGCCCAGTTTTAATCTCCATACATTCAAAACGTTTTACACGTTGTTTACCTCGTTTAAATACTTTACCATTGTATAATTTAAAAGTACCTCCAAAAGGTACATCAAAAATATAGGTTTTATCGTTAGGTTCATCAAATTGTTTTAAAGCCAAAGCTAAATTTGCATCACTATCACTCGAGGCTTTTGGGTTTTTGAAGTGCTTTGCTAATAATGGTAATAATTCTATTGGAAAAACATCAGGGTTTAAAAAAGGTAACATTAAATGCTGAAATGTACGTTTCCACTCAATACCATGAGGCTTAATAACTCGTCCATAATTTTTATAAGCTACAAAGTGTGCTATCTCATGAATGAGTGTCATCAAAAAGCGGTAAGTGTTTAAATTAGAGTTCACAGTTATTTGATGCTTCCCATTTGGCAATCGCTTATAATCACCATGACGAGTTTTTCGCTCGTTCTTCACTTTTACAGTGAGATTGTCATGGTTTAAAAGCTCAATAACTTTTTTTACCGATCGTTCTGGGATATAGTTTTGAAGGATTTCTTGCATGACATAGTTAATTGTTAATTATTAATAATGTAGATTTATTATTAATACTTAAAAAATATAATCCTTCAGCAGTTCCATTAGGAATTACCAAACGAGTGACACTTCCAAACTCGTTAAATTCTTGTTTTAGGATATTGACTTGCCGTCCTCTTATATCAAATATTGTTATTACATCTTCTTGTAATGAATTGGTAATAAACACTTCATTATTTATAACAGGATTAGGATAAATAATCTGTTCTGAAGATTCATTAACAACTACCTCATCATTGAAATAAGGTATAGCGAAATCAAATGCTTCGTTGCCTACTTTTTCACCAATCAATCGACCAGGAATGTCATCGGCTGGAGGATGAATACCACCCCAAATTCTCGACAAACTTGTCTGATCTGAAGCATCTCTATAAGTTGCCCACTGCAATTTCACATCTACTGATGGTCCTTGTTCAAAAACTAAAAAATCATTTTGTTTAGCTGTAAACTCCCCTAAACCACCAGGAAAAAAAGGGCTTCCAGTAATTTTAGTTAGAATTTCGGAAGCTGCTCTAGAATAGGTAGAATGCCCTGAAACATATCCAGCAAACGGTGGAGTTACAAATGTTGGGCGTTGGTATGGCCACCAATTTTCAGCGAGAATCCAACCTACTCCAGCTACATCTGTATCTTCATCATCAATAAAATCAGGACCTTTCCAAGTATACAGTTTTATCTTCCCTAAGTTTTCAACATCATTTACAATTAAAGGATCACCCTCTTCCACAATCTCAATATAACCTTCCATAAGAGGAATACCTGAAACATTATAATTATCTAATGTTTCATCGGTACTTTGACCTAATAAAGCCATATGACGTATTGCGGAAATGGGTCTTACATAATCATACCAACCTTTAATACTCCATGCTGAAATCGCTGAATCATGCATAGCTCCACCTAAAATAAAATAGGATTTCACATCCCATTCTAAGTCATTTAATAATTCACCTTCGCCTTGAAACCGCTTTTCCAATAGTGGATGCTCATTGACATAGTTTAAAATCGTAAACCAATGTCCTGGGGGAGTTTCAGAATCTGGGCCATCTGCCCAAAATTCAGCCAATACCCTAGCATAATCTCCTCGCGGGACTAACTGAGACTCATAGGCTTGCCCTGTGATAGGGTTCAAGGCATGCCCTTGTCCAATATCTCCACCTTCAATGATATTATAAAAGTTAGGATAGTCTTCATAACTTGCAGGAAAGGTCGAAATATCTGTATTTCCAATAGCTCCTGGTGAAATATCCCACATAATATTATCGCTAGGGTCGAGATGAGATCCCCAGATTGACACCATAGAGAAGCCAAGTTTGTATGCATCACTGGAAGCGTCTTCTGTTGTTATGTTTAAATATGGAGGATCACCAGGGTCGTTATACACACGATAGGCACCTTCTTCCCTTTGAAAAATATCACTATCATCCTCAGACATCGCAAACGGAAATACATTTCCCCATTCTGGACTTAAAAATGCTATTGTAGAGCCTTCAATCAAATTTCCGCTTTGATCAATAAAGGTATCCAGACTAAGAGGTTGCCATCGATTAGCATCAAACATAGGAGTTGTTGTTGGCACAGATGGACCTAAGGGAGCATTTACTGGAGTATAATAGGCATTATTAAACGAATCTAGCTCTCGAGATCCATCACCATTACCATAATTTATCAGAGTTTCTGCAACAAAATTCCCAAGAGAAGCTGCATTTCCAAATTCATATAAGGTAGAATTACTTGTTGTATCATAATCTAATTGCTCCATGACTAAATCAAATAAGGCCTGTAATGATTCAGCATTGGGAGAATTTTGAAATCTATAAGAGAGTAGTCGGTACATAGCATAACTAATCGCCTTATTTTGGGATGCCTCAATACTTTCGGTAGGAATAAAACTTTCCAATTCAGTCGTAAAATTATTAACTGTATTGCCAATAAGATAGGGTCTTGCTTTATCATCATAAATTGCCCAAATATCATACATAGCCACACTTGTATGAAATAGGTTTCGTGCATGTACAGTTGGTCTAGCAAAATCATTTCTTATGGCTTCAAGCAACACCTCGTTCCATAGTCTAGCAATAGAAACATCTTCAGGAAGTTCTGCTGCGCTTAAAGTAACATCTATCATTTGCTCTTCACTATAACATGAACCATTATTTTCCCTAACACGAAGTATTCCTGATTCATTTAAACCCCATTTAATAGTAACTGTACTTGTATTTTGCCCACCAATAATCTCTCCACCTGTTACTAACCAATTAGCTTGAGATCCTAATTCAATAGGATATGTATAGTCTTCTATTTTAAAAAAACCTGAATTAGTTGCTCCAGAAATAGAATTAGAATCGAGATAAGTGCAAGATCCGTCATCTACAGTAGCCTCAGGGTTATAAGAACATGAAAACGGATCTAAGCATCCATATATTTTCTGACTTGGAATAATATCTAACACCTGCATGCCCTCACCTTCTATTACTCTAATTGTAGTGTTAACTTCTAAAGCATCAAAAGTTTCTATTAAGCCAGAAGGCCATAATATTTCTAGTTCCTCAATTTGGATGTTTTCAGCCAAACCAAAATGAACCGCTTGTAAACTTTGTGATAAAAACCCAACACCTGTGTAATGTCTAACATAAGTGCGTTCATCTGTAGTTAGTGTCAATTTCGTCCCAATAGCATCTCTATTAGACACTGTGCCTTGTAATAATATTTTAAACCAATGCAACGGGCTTTCTTCATCAAAATTGAGTAATTTATTTTCATATAAGATGGATTGTTGATCAGCATTTGTCACATAAATATCTAAATCTCCATCATTATCATAATCCCAATCTAATGCTTCAACACTTACAGTTAGTGCATCAAAGTCTAACGCTTCTGAAATATCTTCAAAACCAGATTCGCCTTCCGCATTTAAATTTTTATAATACACATTGTTAAGTGCTCCATTGTCTTCAAATTCAAATCCGTTAACAATGACTAAATCTTCATCAGTATCCAAATCGAAATCGGCAAATCGTGTTCCCCATGCCCATCCTGTTTCATCAAGATTATTTTCTTCGGTAAGGTTAAAGAAATTATTTGTACCGTCATTAACAAGTAGGTCATTCATTTCTATACCTGTAATAAAAATATCAAAAGCCGCATCGAGATTAAAATCACCAATCGTGATTCCCATATCATCAATCATATTATCTAATCCATAAGATGACGCTTCATCAACAAATGAGGTTCCGTTTTGGTTAATAAATAAATTATTAGGTTCATTAAAGTCATTAGAGACATATAAATCCATCCAACCATCATTATTGACATCCATTGGAACAGCCATATAACTTGCAAACTGTCCGTTATCCTGCATATTGGTTTCGGTTGTAACATCGGTAAATGTGCCATTACCATTGTTGAGATATAGCGAATTGGTATCGCAAGCATCCCAATCATTGACATAAAGATCAAGAAAACCATCATTATTGTAATCAAACCAAGTTGCTCCAGTATGGCGACATTCACTAAATTGAGTTAATCCTGCACCTTCGGTTACTTCGGTAAAGATGCCATTTTGATTAATAAACAACTGTAGCTTGTTAGAGTGTGTAAATACAATATCTGGAAAACCATCATTATTATAATCGCCCCAAGACACTCCATGTTTAAACCCTTTTAGTCCAAAAAAATCTTCGGCCAAGCTATCAAAAGGCAATAAATTGGTAAGTCCAACGGCTTCAGTAACATCTGTAAAGGTACCATTGTTATTATTTCTAAACAGCCTGCTTTTTGTACGTTCATCTCCTTCTTGATCTTGTGCTAAGGCTACAACAAAAATATCAAGATCGAGATCGTTATCATAATCGGCAACAGCCACACCATTATTATTTTCAAGAATTCCTAGGCCAGCAGGAATTTGAACCTGCTCAAATATTTGAGATTGAACATGAAAAGTAACCAGTAGAAACACCCAAAATAGTGTTATAAAATGCACTCTTTTTATCACCGAAAAAAATTTTTATAAATATAGGAAATCGTACTCACACTAAACACTGAAATATATTTAGAACTACATATAAAACAACTCAATTAATCATTATCCTGAATTAAAGAGTTACTATGGTTTTTTCTCAATAAAAAATACTTGACGATTACAACACCAATAAAAAAAGAGCAATCTTTTGAATTGCTCTTTACATAAAACATAAGTGATGTATTAGTCAATATATCCCATCTCACGCATCCAATCGTTATTAAACATTTTGCCTACATAACGACTTCCGTGATCATGAAATAACACCACAACAACATCATCTTTAGTAAATTGTTCTTTTAGTTGTAATAGTCCTTTTATAGCTGCACCAGCACTATTTCCTAAAAACATACCTTCCTCTTTTGCTAATAACTGAGTGTACACAGCTGCATCTTTGTCTGTCACTTTAGTAAACCCATCAATGATTGAGAAATCAACATTTTCTGGAAGAATATCCTCTCCAATACCTTCGGTTACATAAGGATAAATTTCATTTTCATCAAAAATCCCTGTCTCATGATACTTTTTGAATACACTGCCATAGGTATCAATTCCCCAAATTTTCACATTTGGATTTTGTTCTTTTAAGTATTTTCCAACACCAGAGATTGTTCCTCCTGTGCCTACACCAACAACAAAATGTGTGATTTTACCATCGGTCTGTTTCCAAATTTCTGGACCAGTACTTTCATAATGTGCTTTAGCATTACTTGGATTATCATATTGATTTACATACCAAGAATTAGGTGTTTCTTCCCCTAAACGCTTAGACACAGAATAGTAACTACGTGGATCATCTGGCTCAACATCTGTTGGGCAAACAACAACCTCTGCACCAACAGCACGAAGGATATCCATTTTTTCTTTAGACTGTTTATCACTGATTACGAAAATACATTTGTATCCTTTAACAATAGCAGCTAAAGCCAGCCCCATACCTGTGTTTCCTGAAGTTCCTTCGATAATAGTTCCTCCTGGTTTTAAACGACCGTCAGCTTCTGCATCTTCAATCATCTTAAGCGCCATACGATCTTTTACTGAGTTTCCTGGGTTAAAAGTTTCGTATTTTGACAGCACCAAACACGGTAACTCTTGAGTTAGTTTATTGATTTTAACTAGTGGTGTATTACCAATTGTCTCTAATATATTTTCTGCGTAATCCATTGTATTTATTTTGCGATGCAAAAATAATCAAAACTCGACATTATTAATGGCATTTAACTCAATTTTGCGTTAAGGATTGAAGTGACATCCTTTTTGAGTAGACAAAGACCTTACGACTTCACTCGAGGTGACAATACAAAAAGATACAACGGAAAGCCTGACGCTTTATCACAGTGAAGTGATAAAGGGTAACGCCCACAATAATTAAGTTAACACGAGTGGATTATTCGAATCGGATCGCTTTAACAGGTGAAATTTTGGTAATAATTATAGAAGGGATAAGTAACATTAAGAGGCAGGCTATAAAAGTACCAACATTCAACAAAACAATATAATCTAGACCAATATGAACAGGAATTATGGATACATAATATTGTTCTGGATTTGGAAACTTTAAAATCCCAAATTGTTGCTGAGCTAATAACAAGGCTAAACCTATTAGGTTTCCCCAAAATAAACCCAATCCAATAAGATATGTTGCGTTGTACAGAAATACTTTACGAATACTCCAATTAGAACTCCCAAGAGCTTTAAGAATACCTATCATTTGTGTACGTTCTAAAATTAACACCAACAAGGCGGTAATCATATTAATACCAGCAACAATAATCATGATTGCAATAATCCCATAGGTATTATTATCAAAAATTTTAATCCATTCGAAGGTCGTATAAAATTTTTCTTCAATCGTCTTTGTATTTAAAAGCGACGGTGTTTTGCTTCTAATCTCCTGATCTTTTTGAATAAGTTGGCTATAGTCATCTAAAAAGATTTCAAAATTACCAATTTCGTTTTTTTCCCATTTATTCATGCGTTGGATATGACTAATATCTCCAATCATAAAGGTTTTATCAATATCTTGAAATCCAGAATTAAAAATCCCAACGATAATAAACTTACGCTGAAACGGGAGTTCTTCGATACTTTCTTTTCCAAAAATAATTTGAAAGGTGTCTCCAAGTTTAAAATTTAATCGGTTAGCGAGATACTTAGATATTACAACATCATTACTATACTTCCCATCATAAATAGGTAATTGACCTTCGACTAAAAATTCTTTGACATAAGACCAATCATAATCTGATCCAACACCTTTAAGAACAATACCTTCGAAATCTGTTTCTGTTCGAATGACACCAAATTTAGTGGCAACTCCTTGAATGTGTTTTACACCGTCTACTGTATTAAAATTAGGATAAAAATCTTGATTGGTTGAAATTGGTTCACGAGATTCGTTTGACGAATTAGTATCAAAATTATTAATGGTAATATGTCCATTAAAAGCTACCACTTTCTCTCGCACTTTTTTCTGAAGCCCGAGACCTGTAGCAATAGCAATAAGCATAACAATAATACCAATAGCGATTGCAGCAATACCAATTTTTATTATTGGTGCCGAAACACTACTTTTATACGATTTACTACCAATAATACGTTTAGCTATAAAAAACTCGTAATTCAAAATTTAAAATGCGTTTATCGATGTTCAAAAATAGGGTTTTCCCAATAATTATTGTATTTGTTTTGGTACTCATTTCCTGCGGAAATAAAACCACTACCGAAACGGCTCAAAATAATGAATCTAAAAAAGAGACTCAAAACGACAAAACTTTCACAGAAGAGAATGACATTATTTTAGGTGCCAACAGAATCGAAAAATATTTACCAATCCTAAAAGGAAAGCGCGTTGGAATTGTTGCGAATCAAACGTCTATGATGAGCGTGTTAGAACGAAATCAAGTTGATTCTTCCACCATGGGTAGTCATAAAGTATCTTACCATTTGGTAGATTTTTTACATAATTATTCTGATATCACTGTAATGAAAGTCTTTGCTCCAGAGCATGGATTTCGTGGAAAAGTAGATGCGGGAGAGTTTATTAAAGATGGAGTAGATACAAAAACCGGAATTCCAATTGTATCTATTTATGGTAAAAACAAAAAACCATATCCAGAGCAATTAGCTGGTTTAGACATGGTTATTTTTGACATTCAAGATGTTGGCGCACGTTTTTATACGTACATCTCAAGTTTACATTATGTTATGGAAGCTTGTGCCGAAGCGAATATTCCTATGCTTATTTTAGATCGACCAAATCCCAATGGACGCTATATTGATGGCCCAATTTTAGAACCTGAACATACAAGCTTTGTTGGCATGCATCCAATTCCTGTAGTACATGGAATGACCATTGGCGAATATGCTAAAATGATTAATGGTGAAGGTTGGTTAGATAACAATATCACATGCGATATCACTGTGATTGAAATGGAACATTATAATCACAACAAGGTGTACAATTTACCTATTAAGCCTTCTCCAAACTTACCAAATGACCAATCGATAAACCTTTATCCTAGTCTCTGCTTTTTTGAAGGCACTAATGTGAATGCAGGTCGAGGGACATCGAAACAATTTCAGATTTACGGTAGCCCTTATTTAGATAAAACCGTTTATGATTTTAAATATATCCCATCTCCAAATGAAGGTGCTAAATACCCAAAAAATGAAGGTAAGCTTTGTTATGGAGAAGACCTAAGTGATCATAGTATGATGAATGGTATAGATTTAAGTTATTTGATTCGTGCCTATCATAATACGATAGATAAGGCTGTGTTTTTCAATGACTACTTTACGACATTAGCCGGAACAAAATCGCTTCAAAAGCAAATAGAAACTGGAGTTTCGGAAGAGGACATAAAAGCAAGCTGGGCTGAAGGACTTGAAAGCTTTAGAAAGACAAGCGCTCCATATTTAATCTATAAATAATGTTATTTCTTTTTGTTCTTGGCAACAAGATCATCATCATCAACTGCTAGTAACAAATGGTGATCATCTCTTAAAATTTTGACCACAAATACGATACGAACTGGAGATTGTACAGCCACAAACACGTGTTTTCCCATACTAAGATTATGTAAAGGGATTTGCACATTTTTATCATTGACAACAATATCCACTTCTCGTTTGTAATCTTCGCTAACAGCATAGACTTTATTAATAAGAGATTTGCTATTAAGTATTAAAGTATCCTTGGTTGAATTAAGTTGCTGAATTAAACCTTTGGCTCTTATATTGACATTTTTTTCCAATTTAGCAAAGTCATTCTGAGCATGAGCAGAGTGGTTTAAAGCCGAGATAAAACTAAAAAAGATTATAATTAAAACTATTCTCATAGATACATGTTGGTTAACGTCAACAACAGTTAAACTAATAGCTTTTT
This sequence comes from Psychroserpens citreus, assembly GCF_055686305.1. Classification (NCBI taxonomy): domain Bacteria; kingdom Pseudomonadati; phylum Bacteroidota; class Flavobacteriia; order Flavobacteriales; family Flavobacteriaceae; genus Psychroserpens; species Psychroserpens citreus. Next base: position 2,384,592 of record NZ_CM145999.1, on the reverse strand, counting down.
TTATAATCCCGAACCTTAAAACTAATTGCTTTTTTGGTTTGGGAGTAAAAAAATCCATGAACGGTAAATAAAACCGAAGTATGGACTTTTCTTATAAGCTAAACCTAATGATCAATCATTATATGGCTTTCCATTTGGTCTTAAATGTGTTCGCCTATACTCTGCTCTAGATTGCACTTTGGAACGATTGGGGTTTGATAAATTATAAGCAATCGTTATAGTATTCTCTAATGACTCGAATTTATCTTCACTATCATTTATTGCTAGGTTTAAATTAGCCGCATAAAATTCTAAATCGCTGTCGTTAATATCTGCCATAGCTATATCCATATTCAAATCGGCCACACTCAATTCGTTAACAGCGACATCAGTTTCCATTCTCGGCTTATAGTCAAATGGTAAAATTCTGTCAATTTGGAATACAATAATCTTATCGGCTTGATAAAACATTACTGTATAATTTCCTAGTGGAAGTTGATCTAAAGGAATTTTTGCACGCTTTACTGCTGGTTTAAAATCAAAGACTTTTTCTGTAGTACTATTTAAAAACCTAACTTTCTTAAATAAAAACTTATTCTCTAGAAGCAATGAGTCCTGAGTGTTTGATAAATCGTGACTCAAATCAATTGCTAATGAATTTACATTTTTTCGAATAACAGTATACGTTTCTTCTTGAGCAAAACTATAACTACTAACAAGTAGAAATAGCACTATAATATACAGGCGATATATTGGCACGCCAAGGGTAGTTAACTTGTTCATGATTGGGGTCATTTAAAGATTAAACTAAAAATATTTCCAACCTCTTTTGAGGGACTTTGGATTAATTTATGATGTATTTTTATTGGTAACTTTTCTTAACTAGTAACCGCAAAGAACACACCACAAAGTTAGAAGAGCTTATTACTGAAATCTAAGTTGTTGGTTAAAAGCAAAAAAAGAAACGACAAACTGAATGTTTAAGCTTAAAAAACGGGTTAAGTGCAAGAATTGTAGAAAAACCTACGAATTTAAATCTCCGTAAAACCCTAAAAATGAACACTTAAACGATCGGGAAGTTCATTTTTTAATCCCAGACCCTAAAAATGCAGACTAAGAAAAAAACAACTTCTTTCGGGGCATCATTCAGAAGGTTTTATAGTAGTTGGTTTACGATACTTATGAAATGGCTGTTTAAGAAGCACACCTATTTTACCATTGGCTTCTTCATCGGGAAATGTATCTACACCATAGACGATAGCTTCTCTATCTAAAGTCATAAAGGTTCCAAAAATACGATCCCAAATTGAAAAGATATTTCCATAATTAGAATCAGTATAGGGCAATACATAATGATGATGTACTTTATGCATATCTGGTGACACTATAACATAACTCAATATTTTATCAACTTGTTTTGGTAATTTAATATTGGCATGACTAAATTGAGTAGCCACTAATGACATTGACTGGTATAACATTACAATACCAATTGGTGCACCAATAATAAAAACTCCAAAAAGTGTAAAGACAAAACGAATCACGCTTTCAAGTGGGTGATGACGATTTGCAGTAGTTGTATCAACATTATGGTCGGTATGATGTACAAGATGAACCATCCAAAGTGGTTTCACTTTATGCTCAACATAATGTGCCAAATACGCACCAATAAAATCGAGAAGTAAGACTCCTAAAACAACATAAGCCCATAGCGGTAAATTAGGAATCCAATTTATAACTCCGAAGTTGTTATCAACTACCCAATCTGCTGTAGAAATGAGCAAAAATGCCAATCCGAAATTAACTATGATTGTTGTGAATGTGAAAAATAAATTTGGATACGCATGTTTCCACTTTTTATAATTGAAATTAAATAAAGGCAATGTTCCTTCAAGAAGCCAAAAAAAAGTGATTCCTCCAACTAAAATTAAACTTCGATGTAATGAAGGAATGGTTTCGAAATATGAAATAACTTGCTCCATAATTAATGCTCATAGGATACAACTCCTAATTCTTCGATGACATTATTTCCTCTATCGATAAAGGTTCTAATGGTGAGTGTATTCTCTGTTAATTCAGTAATTTCATTTACAATTTCTGGGTTAGGAAACTCTAAAGTAGTTAAATCTGTGCCATCTATAATTAATTCAGCAGATTGCTGATTATACTTTATTCGACTTCCTGGCAAAGAAAAAGTTCCTGTAAATTCGTAAGTATCTTTAGTAGGATCATCGCAATCAATAGCACCAGACCCTCTACTTACATAGGTTTTATTAGCGTTTAACAATAAGCTGTTTTGTTCTTGACACAACCCCACTCTATACCATTGTCCGTATAATAAATTTGTATTTAAGTTTGAAGTGCTATCATCTGATGAGCAATTTAAAGACAATACAACTATAATTAAGGTCATCAAGTATGAGAAACTATTTTTGAAGTTATAAAAAGATTGGGCCATAAATTTTAGAAGATTAATCAGCATTTTTAATTATATCATTCGCTTTTTTCAAATTTACTAAAGAAACTTTACTTCTCCATACACTTGCATTTTTTTCATCTTTTAACACACGATACGTTGTTTCATATAAGAACGCAAGCATAGGTTCATTACTGGTATATAAGAGATTTAGATCAATGCGATTTAATTGCCGCAACACCTTTTTAGGCTTATTAAGAACTAAGTTTTGATAAATCTCTAACAGGTGAATTTTCTCCTGTAATTCGAGCTTCTTATCCATTTGTCCGAAAACCAAAAACGCTTTAGCTTCTTTTAAATAAATATTAGATAATTCAATAACTTCAGATCTTACACTCTTATTTAAATAAATAGCAGCATCAATATATTTAGTTGCCAGATAATAGGCAGTTCTGAAGCTTTTTTCGTTTGAATAATTAATCAATTCACTTTTTAGAAATGTGGTCTTGATATAATATTTATCGATAAAATTCGAAAGATTAAGAATTTCTTCATATGATGGAGTCGTATTAAGGATATTACCATTAACATCCATAACTTTAAAGGAGTCATCATTAAATTTATCCATATATCTTATTGTCCTTTTCCCCTCTATGTCTTCATAAAATTGTCCATAATAAGACTCATTCACAATTACAGGAACGAAATGGGTCCATATCCATTTATTAAGGTAATCTGCTTCAAATAAATTCTCAACAACAACTTCACTACCACTAGCATCTTTAACAATTACAGGATAGTCATAAGCCGTAGCTTCTTCCCAGACCATGATAATCATTTTATCTTGAATCATAGCCAGGCGTTTTGCTGCATCTAATGATGTTAACCATTGTTGTGCCTCAGATGATTGAGGTATGACACAGAGAAAACAAAAAATCAGAATTAACTTTTTCATGGACATAATCATATTAAATTTTAATACGTTGTTTCATAATTTCCACAATATTGTATGCCGCAGGACAAATGGCCACATTTTTCAATGTTAGGTTTGATATTTGCTGAAATTTCTTCCGATCTGTGTGCGGAAACTCTCTACAAGCTTTAGGTCTTACATCATAAATTGAACAATAATTATCTGTCCCAAGAAATGTACATGGTACAGATTGTAGCACATAATCTTGTTCTTCATCTAATTTAAGATAGGCATCTATAAATTGTTGCTGCTTCATTTTAAAATGTTTAGAAATGCGCTCGATATCTTTAGATGTAAACAACGGACCAGTAGTTTTACAACAATTTGCGCAATCCAGGCAATCAGTTCTCTCAAATTCTTCTGCATGAAGCTCTTGCATGAGATAGTCCAATTGTTTTGGTGGCTTTTTTTTAAGTTTTGTAAAGAATGTTTTGTTTTCCTTATGCTTATCTTTGGCCAGCTTTGGAAGATTATTTATGATGTCTTGCATAGTTCAAAAATAACACTTTATGAAAGACCTTTTTGGAAAAGCCTTACTCGATTATTATCACAAAAATTATACCGAAGACATTATCACTTCAACCAATATTTCTGGTGAAGATGAATTACCTCTTCCCTACTTATTTCGAAGTTATACTGAAATGCCAAAGCTAGAACAACAAGCTTTGCAATTAGCCAAAGGTCATATTCTTGATGTAGGCTGTGGTGCTGGAAATCACAGTTTATATTTACAAAATAAAGGATTGAACGTTAAAGCAATTGATATTTCAGAAGGCGCTGTAACAGTTGCAAAACATAGAGGTCTTAAACATGTTGAATTAAAAGCCTTACTTGATGAAACCGAGACTTTCGATACTATTTTATTACTTATGAATGGTACAGGGGTTTTCCAAGAACTGTCTCAAGCAGCAAAACACCTTTCACATTTAAAAACACTTTTAAATCCAAAAGGACAAATCTTAATAGATTCCTCAGATATACAATATATGTATGAGGATGACGATGGTGGCTTATGGATAGACACCAATGCTAATTATTATGGGGAATTGGATTATTTTTTGAGCTACAAAGGCGAAAACGAAAAGCCTATGACATGGTTATATCTCGATTTTGAACGCTTACAATTAGCATGTAGTTCTGTTGGCCTGCAATGTGAGAAAGTCATGGACGGAGAGCACTTTGATTATTTGGCGAAGTTATTTTAACAAAATAACGATTATCAATTTTTAATCTTTTCAAACTGAATACGCGCATCTTTTTTTGCCTGCTCAAAAAGATTATCACCATATTTATTCAGTAATAATGCATTCATTTTCTTATTGTAACAATCATCGCTAGGCATAATAACACATCCCATACTTACTACCTGAATATTATATTTTTCTAGTAAATAATTGTTACTAAAAACTTCAAAATCATTTGCAGGCTGAGGTGCCCAACCAAAAGAATAGATTTTATAAATGCCTTTACTAAAATCGGCAACCGCTTTTTCAGTACCTGTTTCACACAAATTCACCTCAACAACTTTAATTTCCTGAGCATTTAGAGAAAATGATATAAGTAATAATATTGTAAGTAATAATTGTTTCATATTCTAATTAATACAAGAAACATTCCAAAGTGCTATCATGGATAAAACCTCAAATTATTGTGCTTCACCATTTACGAAGGTTTGATTAACTTTGATATTAGGAATCTCGTTTTGATTTACTGTCATGATATCTTTATCTAAGATGATAAAATCGGCAAGCTTTCCTACTTCAATACTACCTTTTTCGTCTTCTTCAAAATTAGAATAGGCTGCCCAAATTGTCATTCCTTTTAAAGTTTCTTCTCTGGTTAATCCATTTTCTTTTTGAAATCCGCCTTCAGGAAATTGCTCTAAATCTTGTCGTGCTACAGCAGCATAAAACGTTAAAAACGGACTTACACGCTCAACAGGAAAATCGGTTCCTAAAGCGACTTTACCATACGCATCTAACAATTGTTTATAGGCATAAGCACCTTTTACGCGTTCGCTTCCCAAACGATCTTCGGCCCAATACATATCACTTGTCGCATGTGTTGGCTGAATAGAAGGTAAGACATTTTTATACAATTCGAAATCGTCTGGTGATACAACTTGTGCATGCTCTACACGCCAACGTCTATCTGATTTTCCTTGCAACACTTTATTATAGGTTTGCAACACGGCATGATTTGCAGAATCACCAATGGCATGTGTATTCATTTGGTAATCTGAATTTGCAATTTGTTCTGCCGATGTATTAAACGTTTCCAAATCGGTCACCAATAACCCAAAATGATTTGGTTTATCGCTATAAGGCGCCCTTAACATGGCACCTCTAGATCCCAAAGCACCATCGGCATAAAACTTAAAAGAACGTACGTTAAGTCTGTCAGTTTTTATGATTCCTTTCTTCGTATAATAGTCTACATTATCAGGAGAAAAAGAAACCATAGCATACACACGCATTTTTAAATCTCCAGTTTGCTGCAAACTATCAATGAGATTAATAGAATATCTATCAAGTCCAGCATCATCTACTGTAGTTAATCCATAATCAAAACAGATATCTTGTGCAGCCAAAAGTGCTTTCACCTTATCTTGTCGTGTTGGTTTAGGCCAATAATTCATGACTAAATTTTCGGCATTATCAACTAGAACACCTGTGAGTTCTCCATTTTCAATAACAACATCGCCTCCTTCAATTTTACTATCTATGGTGACTTTTCCTAGGTCTAAAGCTGCCTGATTACATAAAATGGCGTGACCATCTATACGAGTGAGTGCAATTGGTGTTTCAGGAAATAGTTTATCCAACAATGTTTTTTTAGGAAACTCTTTAATTTCCCAATCGTTTTGATCCCACCCTCTTCCAATTATAAACGAGGCTTGATTTTTATTCTGAAAATCTAAAACCCGTTTTACAACCTCTTCAAAACTTTTGGTCCCCACCAAATCAACCGCTTGTTGATTAAAGCCTAAACCAAGAAAATGGCAATGCGCATCAATAAGTCCTGGAACAATGGTTTGTTCTTGTGCATCTATACTATCATTAGCACTATATTTACTTAAAATCTCATCAGAAGTTCCTATAGCCACAAATTGTCCGTCTTTAATAGCAAAGGCTTCTGCTGTTTCAAAATCACTATTTACGGTATAAACATTAGCGTTAAACACAATAGTATCAACATGTTCTATTTCTTTTGAACAAGATGCTATTACAAGTAAAAAAAGAAGTGCTGAAAGTTTTTTCATTGGTATGGTTTTAGGTATATAAAAATACAAAAAGCATTCAACTCAAAAGTTTGAATGCTTTTAAACACATTATGCAGTAAATTATTTAGTCTTTTAGAATACGTTTATTAATTATACTACTACTTGTTTTTAATTCAATTAGATACAGCCCTGCAGATAAATCACTCATATCTAATGTTACCGACTCCTTATTTTCTACAAAATCTTCCTTGAAAATTTGTCTTCCATTAAGGTCATAAATTACAACTGATTCTAGCGAACTATAACTTTCAATTAACACACTATTAGTGACAGGATTTGGATACATACTAATAAAATTTTCGCCTTTATGTTCGTTAACATCTAGGGTTTCTGCAATCATAGTTAGCTCATCATTAGTAACTATTGGTAAATTAAAATCAAAGTAGATTTCAGCATCATTAGAAAAGGTATCACCAGATTGTAATGATGGTAACGTTTTTATTTTAAAGAGCACATAACCATCATTATTGGCATCATCAAATGGCAAATTGATGTTTTCAAAAATAAATTCAACTGTATTATTATTAAATATTCGTGTAACAAATTCATGACTAGCGTTTAAAGGAACAAGACTAGACATATCATATTTACTTGTATCTATTTCATCTTTCACCACGACATTGATAGCACTTGCGGTTCCTGTATTTTCAAAACGAATCATATAATGTACGTATTTACCAACTTGATCGGGTGTTATAGTATCTCCCTCTAAACATGTTTTATCGTTAGGATCAAATGAGTTAATTACTGTTTGATTTACAATAGACACATTATCTTCAGGAATTACATCATTTGAAACTGGGTCAATACTAGCCGTATACACCAAAATATCTCCTCCATTTAATGGCGGTGTTTCTGTAGGTGTATTTAAATTCATTTTGAATTCAATTTCTCTTTGCTCAAAAGGCAATAAATTAGAAAAATTCCATGTCAATTCATTTATAATTTGGGTATCTACAGCCGGATTTGCTGTAACTAAATCCATAAGATCATCTTGAAATATAAGATTTACACTACCATCTACAGACATGCCACTTTTGTTTTTATAAATTAATTTATAATCCGTATCAAAGCCAGGCCTTGCTTCTTCTAGAGGAAGTATGACTATTTCTAAATCTCTATATGATTCATCAATTTCAACACATATGTCTTGAATAAATGGACTTGAATCGTTAGGAAAATCAACTACAAAAGATTCGGTTGTAACGTTCAAATATGGAACATTTTCTAATACAGGCGTAATCGTATAAGTTCCAGCTTGCAGAGGGATACTATACATTCCCGTTCCACCGATTATATATCCAAGATTAGTTGTTCCATCTGTAATATTAAACTGTAAGCCAGAAAAAAGAGGGTCATTTGTATCACAACCATTACTATTAAGATCTGAATAGACTTCTCCTTCAACAATAAAATATGGGCCACCAGGCAAAAATGAACAGTATGTATTAACTTCTACATCATTTAAACTATAACCATTATCAATTAAAGCTTGTTGTGCGATAGACATTTCTACTTCATCTACACATAGGTATGATAAGTTAGGATTATTTTCAATATTAAAGTAAGAGTTAGGATCTACTAAAAAAGTCTCTGGATACTGACTATTTTTTAAGTTAATATATTCTAAGTTATTATTTTGACAAGAAAATTCAAAAGGCCCTGATGACTTACTTAAATCAATACTTGTTAACTGGTTATTGTCTAAATATAGATATCCAGAGAAACTAAAAAAAAATGAAGGAAATATAATTTCTGTAAGTAAATTATCAGATAAAACAATCCCTTCTAAGGCTGTGGGACCAATCATACTAAAATCAATAGTGGTTAATTGATTTCCAGATGCTAAAAATGAGTCCATATTTGGTTTATCACCAACTATAATTGATGTTAAATTATTATTATTAGCATTAAAAATGTATAAATCAATAAGGGGAGATAAATCAATTGTACTGAGTTGATTATTATTAACTTCTACCCATTCTAACATGGTATTATTAGACAGGTCAATGCTTGTTAAGTTATTATCATTAAAATTAATAAAAGTAAGATTTGTAAATGATTCGATTCCTGTTATATCACTAATATTTTTTGATGCCATATATAATTCTGTAATTAATTCAGCTTCTGTTAACTGAATTTCTCCATCTCCATTTGTATCAAAACCATTGGTTATCAAAGCGGCTTTAAAATTAGGGTCTGGTATATTGACATTTTGTGCCAGTAATTGCATGGATAGAAAAGAGAATACGGCAAAGAGGTATAATTGTTTCATAAATAGGATAATTAATTGTAACAATAATAAGATTATTACTACAACCTAGGAAACTAATTAGATGAAAAGCAAAAAAAGGCATTCAATCTAAATAGATTGAATGCCTTTGAAATAATCTTTTTGTAAAATTATGAACACCTATAGAATTAATATCATTTTAGATTAAAAATCAAACTGATAGGTTGCTCCAGCTAAAAACTGAATGCTTTGCACTGGATAATTTAACCAGCGTTGGTAATCTTGATTAGCGATATTGTTAGCTTTAGCAAATACAGATAATTGATCACTAATCTTATAGCCTACATGGGCATTTAAATCTAAATAACTATCTAATGCTACTCTAGAAATTACTGGCTGTGTCAATGTTCCAAACCCTGTCACTACACGTTCTTTACGTTCTCCTACATAAAACAGATTAGCGCCAGCAAACCATTGTCTGCTAATTTGATAATCTAAAAATATAGAGCCTTTGATATCTGGCAAATTCCATGCTTCAACTTGTTCATCGGTATCATACGCAAAATACTCTCCCTTAAGTCCGAGTTTAAAATTTCTGTTGACATCAATATTGAGCTCTCCAGCTATAGAAAATGTGGATACATCATCATAAACTACACCATAGGAATTTCCATATTGATAGTTCTCACGATCAACATTTAAATCCGGTCCTATATTAAATAAAGGTTTATTATTTTCAGCTAAGTAATGACCACTCACATTATAACTCACACTATTAGACAGTTTCCCTTTAACACCTAATGACGCATTATAGGTTTGATCTGTTGGAGCTACAAAAAATGCTGGTGCCACAAATGGGTTTTCTTGAGCAAAATCGTAATAAGAATTCTGAATCAAGCCACCTTCAATACCTCCATAAGCAATCATTAAATCGCCTACTAATCTATAGCTTGCAGTAATTTTAGGATATATAAAAAAATCAGATTCATTAGCCTCGTTATCATTAAGATAGACAATATTTAATCCAAGATTTACCGTTAAATCATCTTGCTTCATTTGATAGCTAGGAGCTACACCTAGATTAAAGTTTCCGTAGTTATAGTCTTCATCAACAAAATACAAACGATCAAAAGATCCACCAATATAATCGAATGTCACATCAACATTAACAGATTCGTCTCTAATTGGAATATCAAATTCTGTGTTTAAAACAAAGCGATTTTCACCTGAATCTAAGTTATCACCAAATCGACGGTATAATACACTTCCACTATTTACTATAGCATCTTCAAAATTAATATGTCCACCAAACTCTCCAGTATAAAACGAATGATCCACATCAAATGTTGGTATAGTTTGATCAGGGAGTCCGTACCAATTAAAGGTTTGAAATTGAAATCCACCTTCAACCTTCCATGAATATTCATTTAGTTTTTGACTATAATGCGCATTGAGTCCTGTTTCAGAAAAATTATTATCAAATTCAATCCCTTCAATGCCTCCTGCTGACGAGTGATGACTAAAATAACCACCAACACGTTCATTGTTACTCAATTCGTGGTTAAGATAGACTTCACCAAGAATCGTTGTATATGTTCCTACACCTAAAGAGGCATAGTTGTCAAATAATTTTACTGGTTTTTCTTTATCTACATTAGCTGCCTTTCCTTTTGCAGGTGTAAATGTAGAGGCTACAGGAATAGAAAAAATGTTATACTTGACCTCTTTTTTCTTTGCTGTAGTAGAATCATTTAAACTAGGCGTTTCTTTGATTTTAAAGGCATCAGAAATTTTAGGTGTATATGGTTTTACCACATTTACAGTCCCTGCATCTAAAGAATCTTTATCTCGTTCTTGAGCAAAAGTTACTGTAACATTTAATGTTAAGATGGTTATGATTATAAGTTTTATGTTATTTTTCATAAGATATTTTGTTGTGCTTAGTGAGCTTCGCTCGGTATTTTTAATTAAAATATATTTTAATTTCAATAGTGCTCAGCATGACATTTTTAGTTTTGATCTGTTTCTACTGATGAATTGGTCTCTGCAGCTTTCGTTTTGATACGATTGAGTTCGGTTTGTGCTTCGGCGACCACATCATCAAACTCGGCAAAGTTAGAAATGACACTCTCTAAAATATAAGTCGCTTGAAAGGCATCCCCTAGAGCATCATAATTTTTTGCCATAACAACTAAACCTTTAGCGCTATAATACTTGTAACTGCTATAATCACGAGCTAGCTTTTGAACTGTAGTATTTGAAGCGGTGTATTTACCTTCTTTATTTTTGAAATAAGCATTGTAATATAAGGCTTCAGCTGCAACGGCTCCTGAGGCTATTTTTTCTACTTTAGCATAAGCCGATTTTGCTTTAGTATCGTCTCCAGTTTTGATTGCAGAACGCGCAATAATGATGTGTGCATCACTTTTGACTTTATTGTCAATCTTAGAATCTTGCAGTACTTTTTCGGCATATGTTACAGCCTTTGAATAATCTTCAAGCTGATAATACGCATTCATTAAGTTAGACTGCGCATAGGTAATATTTTGCGGGTAATCGGCTTCATTCTCTAAACGTTTCAAGAGTGGAATAGCGGTATTCCAATTAGAATTATTGAGATATATTTCAGAAAGTTTTACAATAGACTGCTCAGTAAATTCGCTTTTTTGCTTTCCTACCACATATTCATAATGTGGTTTGGCATTGTTTGGTAAATCTTTTTTTGAATATAATTCGGCAATATAAAAATGAGACTTTAACGCATGGATTCCATTTGGAAAATCATTTAAATATTTGTTGAACTGACGGATAGCGCCATCTGTATTATTATCTAGATATTGTTTTTCGGCGGCGAGATAAGCGGTATTGTCTAATTCGGCATCTGTAACATCAACATAATCTAAAGTTTTCACCCATGCCGCATACTCATCTACACGGCCTAAATCGATATAAATTAAGCGTGCTGTAGAGACGGCTTGACTAGCTTCATCTGTCGCTGGATAATCTCGCGCTACTTTTTTAAACTTAGTTAAAGCTCTTTCATTATCATGGTCATTGTAATATGACAAGCCTTGTCGCAATAATGCCTTTGGAATAAAAACACTATTACTGTATTCTGATGCCAGTTGATTATACATTGCCATAGCGCTTTCGGTATCGCCAGTTTTTACATACGAGTTTGCCAACTCGTACATGGCATCATCACGTAATGATGATATAGGAAACTCTTTAATAAAGGCATCGAGACCTTGAATTTTTTTAGCAGCTTGTCCAACATAACCATAACTCATTGTTTTTTGAAAGGATGCATAATCACTTTCAATTTCGTTAATCCCAATAGCATTTTCATATGCAGATATGGCTTTATTGTAATTACTTGACACGAAATATCCATCTCCTAATCTGAGATAAGCATCATTTAATCGCAATTTATCATCCTGATTATTATCTATAAACTTCTGAAAGTTTGAAGTAGCTTGACTATAATCCTTCAGTTTAAAATAGGTGTATGCAATGTTATAATCGATATTTTTAATCTCATCAACATTGGATGCGCCAGTTTGTTGTGCAAATTGCTTAAATCCAATCAATGCCTCATCAAAATTATTTAAGTGATAATCTGTTTCTGCTTTCCAAAAGGTAGCTCTGGTCGTAAACTGAGCATCCTTTGCTTCATCAATTGACGTATTAAACAAGGCTTTAGCTTCATTATAATCTCCCTCGTTATAGACTTCAATCCCTCTATAAAAGGCTACTTTTTGATAGGCTACACGATTTTCAAAACTCTTTTTATTTTCTAAAAGCTTGATTGCTTCCTTGTAGTTTTTTGATGTGATGTAAGAGTCTATAAGTAACGTTTCAATTTCTTCTTTATAGCTTGTTTCAGGATATTTATCTAAGTAACTCGTTAACACTTGAGGAACTGATTGATATGGATTCCCTATATCATAGCTAATCTTAGCATAGTTGAGCCATGCATCTTCTTGGATTTTTAAATCGTAATCCATTTGAGATGCATTTCTAAAGGCATTTAAGGCTTCTTGTTTTTTATTTAAATTGATATAACTCTCTCCTAAATGATAATAAGCATTTTGAGCAACAGCATTATTACCACCTATGATTTTATTAAATTCGGAAATAGCATTTTCAAAATCATTTTGCTTGTAATGTGCATATCCTAATTGGTAGTAATCAACATTGTTCCAGCGTCCGCGTCGTCCTTTATATGCTTTTAAATATGGAATAGCTTCGGCATATTGCTCCAAATTAAAATAACTCTCTCCAATAATTTTATTAAGCTCCGATTGTTCTTTTGGACTACTTTTATCCAATTGTTCTTTGGCAAGCTGAATGGCTTTTTCAAACTTTCCGAGTTTAAAATTTAAATCGGCTTGATAGTAGGATAATTTTTCTTTGTATTTGTCTTGATCACTAACTTGATCGAAGTACTCATTTGCCTTATCATAATCATCACCTTCATACGCCATAAACCCAATATAATACTTTGCTTGAGAGCCATATTCTGGAGAAGTCACTACACGATTTAAATACTTATTTGCTCCAGTCTCATCACCTGTAGAATATAACGTATAGCCATAATTAAAATTGAATTTATCGCGTTCTGAACGTGAAATACTATTTTCATCTACTTTATCATACCACTTTCTTGCATAGGCATATTTACTATTGGTAAAATAATAATCGGCAACATCTAAAAACGCCGTATTACGCTTAGTACTTGTAGGGTATTCATCTACAAATTCTTGAATTAAATCATCAGCATTTTGTTGATTTAATCGCACTGCACAATTAGCAATGTAGTAGGCACATTCAGATTCTACTGTTTCATTTGGAGCTTCATCTTTAATGGATTCAAATAAAGACTGAGCAGCTTGATATTGTTTGTTATTGTAAAGTGTGAGTGCTTTTTGATACTCAACCAAGTCACTGGTGTAGGCTGCAGTTTGCTGAGCCTGCATATAGAAAGTCACTAATAAAAAACACAGTAAAACTCTTATTTTTCTGCAAATCATTACGTTCGATTTTTAATTGATGTCAAAATTAATTTATCTGATATCTATAACGCAACAATCGTGCTATAATTATAAACAGACTTATCAAAAGGACTAATGACATAAGATTTTGTTACAAAATTCGTTGTAGATGAGGCTCTAAAGATTAACTATTTTTGATATTGGTAGTTGCTACTTTTTATAATACATTTACATTTCTATAAAATCTCTGTACATATTATGTCTGAAACCATATTACAACTCAAAGATGTTTCCATTTATCAAGGTGATAGCATGGTACTTTCTGATGTAAACTTTGAAATGAATAAAGGCGACTTTGTATACCTCATTGGAAAGACAGGTAGTGGTAAAAGTAGTTTTATGAAAACTTTATACGGAGACTTACCATTAACTGAAGGTGAAGGTCATATTGTAGATTATGATTTAAGAACGATGAAAGAAAAAGACATTCCTTTTTTAAGACGAAAATTAGGAATCGTATTTCAAGATTTTAAATTGTTACCAGACAGAACCATAAATGGAAATCTAGAATTTGTTCTCAAAGCGACAGGTTGGAAAGACAAATCTAAAATTCAAGACCGAATTGAAACCGTTTTAGATAAAGTAGCCATGAAAACCAAGGGTTTTAAATTTCCACATGAATTATCTGGTGGCGAGCAACAACGTATTGCCATAGCTAGAGCCTTATTAAACGAGCCTGAACTTATTTTAGCCGATGAGCCTACGGGGAATTTAGACCCTCAAACCAGTATTGAGGTTATGGAAGTTTTACGAGAAATCAATACCAACGGAAATACCATTTTAATGGCTACTCATGATTACGCCTTACTTCTGAAATATCCGAGTAAGACTTTAAAATGCGACGAAAACAAAGTATTTGAAGTTGTGCAACGGAAAGACTAGTTGACTCTCAACGCTCGATAGATTTTCTTTTTGAAATATAAGCAAACCAATCTACAACTGGTAAACTCAAAAATGTTTGCTTCACATTAGTTTCTCTATAAAATGGAGACAGCAATAGTAGTATACCTATAGCACAAATAGCAATATAATTATTAACATCTAAGATTAGAGCCAGACCTAGCTTCATAAAAACAAGTGCTGCACCCCAAACTTTATATAAATTAGGCTTAAAAAAAATTGTTATAGAAAAAAACTCTAAATAAATAACCAGCAGGTACAATATCCATCCTAAAACGTAGTGTTCCATAAACCAACTTCCAAAAACAGTAATAGGTGTAACTTCATATTGAAGCACTAGAATATTCCTGAATGATAAAGGTGAAAACAAACTAACATCTTTAGTAAACAACTCAATGATTCCCCAAAATAACTTCCAGAACCCAGTAAGCGTATATGCCAAAAGCAAAAAAAACTTGGCGCTTAAATACATCAAAGCCGTTTTCTCTTTAAAATATGTATGACTTGCATTTGGAAGTAACGCAAAACAGAATAAAGGGATTAAAATAAAGTGCAAACCATGATTAATCTTTCCAAACGAGCTTAATAATGCAGCATACAACAGGTAATTTACAAATACATAGATTCTTAAAAAGCTTGTATTCTTAATAACTACAAAAACCAAACTAACCAACAAACTTATTTGAAGGAAAAAGGTAGTGAATAATAAATTATCCTGAGTAAGAAAAAACACTGGCCATAGCGGCTCTACGAGTCTAGATGTTGCGATATCATTTACATTAAACAAATGACCAAAAGCTAGAATTAAAAACGCCGCATAACTATATCTAACAAGTGAATTCAAATCTCGAAACAATGTCTCATTAGTCTCAGAGAATATTGATGTATAACGGACAACATATTTCCAAAAAAAATGATTTTTTAGTAGGTCATTCAAAATAAAAATTATTGTTTTTATAAGTTAATATCTCTTTGGTAACTAAACTAGATTTATAATCTTCTTTACTTAAATCTGCAGTAGTTTCATACAATTTGAAAACGGACTGTTTTGGAAGTGTATTAAATAACGTATTCTGTTTATAGTCATTTTTTTCTTTAACCTCTTTATAAAATTTTTGCACAATCAGGTTCATATCAACACTCTGTATATGGTGAAAATCAAAAAGGTTTCTAATATCTTTTGGCTCCTGTAACGTAGAATCTCCAATTTTTTCGACATGAATATAAGCTTGATTTAAAGTATTTGGGGTTTTAGAGTATAACGACCATCTAAAAAACGGAAAGTATTCCTTTTGAGACGATGTAAACCTTCCTATAAATGCAATTAGCAAATACAATATACTCCAATACACCAAGAAGTTTTTGTGGAATTTCATTTAGTTTCAAAACGGTAATGTAAATATAACTAAACTATTGATAAGGTAATATTAAAATCCGAGCCATCTAAAAAAACGCTTAAACGCATTGTCTCGTTTAACTTTTTTTTGCTGTTTAATGTCATCAAATTTGACAATAAATACTCCAAAGTTTGATAGCGTTTTTATTGCTTTTGTGTTATGTAATGGTTGCTCAAAATCGTTTAATTCCATTGAAAATGTAATTTTACGATCTTCTAATAATGTTCCTGTTCTCAGAATAACTTTCGAGTTTTCTACATCATAAATTTTATAGCTTTGGCCTACTTTAACATCTTTATCAGAAAAATCTATTGGAATATCTTTCCTATTTTCATCAAAAAGAACAACCTTAAACGCATCATTTTTTTTGCTAAATGGAGTGACAGAAGAAAAGGATGTTTGAAAGTTTTTAATTGAACTCCATCGACTGTTACTATCTAAATTAAATTCGGATTTCCAATTTTGGATTTTGTAATCTTTATCATTAATACTTCTGAAAGCATTACCTTTTTTTGTATAATATAAATTATCCTTAAAATCCCAATTCTTAACATGTGATTTAAATGAACCGTCTACAAGTACATAACCAGTATACGCTACATTATCACTAAAAGTTAATGATTTAGCATATAAAATTCTTAAGGCATTATTTCTACCAATAATGTAGTTATTCTTAACGATAACATTCTCAATTGGCGACCTTGGATTAAAGCCCAATGTTAAGGAAGCTGCATCACCATTAATTTCACTGTTTGCAACATTGGTATTATGATATAAAAAATTATCAAGTACTTGGATATCTTGTGCGATATTAATTCCGTTTCTATCACCTGAGGCAACTATCAAATTATCTTTTAAATATCCAGAAGGAGATCCGCTATTAAAAACAACCGTATTCTTTATTAAAATATTTTTTACATATGCCTCTTTAGCATTCTTATTTGCTGACCAAACTTCAATACCTTTATAAAAGTTGTTATAAATAATACAATTTGAGATAACTCGAGTTTGATTACTGTTATTTTGCACATAAATTCCTTCTCCTCTTCCTTTTCCGTTTTTTGCAATGTATCCATTATTGTAAATCATACAATTCTCAATAATAGAACCTGCACTATGTTTCCATGATCCAAATCCTAATCCTGGATTATTATAAATCTTCAGATTATAAAATCGACAATTTATACCTGTAAGATGGCGTATACCACTACAAACCTCAAAGTCATCGTCCTTTTCATGTCTGGAAAAATCTCCTAGCCATGTCACTTCAAAGTTTTTAAAAATAACTTGCTGACCTTTAACTTCTAAGACTGCATTTCTTGTAGACGTTACATTTCCGTTTAAAACTACAGTATCATTTTTATAAGCAGATACGGTGATATATTGATTGGGTTCAAGACTCTCAAGCGTACTTATAAACCGGCCATTATAGACCCCTTCATGTAGCCAAATGGTATCACCAGAATTCACAGTATCAGAATTTTGGCTTAAAGCCGTTTGTAAATCCCAAGGGTGAGAAAGTGATCCATCTCCTTCAACACTTCCTGGTGAATCTTTATCATCTATAGGGAAGACATGAAATTCTTGTTGTGCATTAAGATAATACCCAACAAAACATAAAATGATATATAGAAATTTCAACTTCATACTATCGGTATTTCAATTACTGTTCCAAATTACATAATAATTAATGTATTTTTAAACTTTAAAGTATTACAATGATTTCTGTATTAATTCCGGTATATAATTATGACGTTAAAACACTCGTAAAAACGATTCACAATCAACTAGAATTATGTCATATCCCGTTTGAAATTAGATGTTTAGATGATGCTTCTGAAGTTTCATTTCAGAAACAAAAAACTATTATAGAAGGGTTTTCCAATACATTTTATTATATATCCGAAAGAAATCATGGTAGAATAATAACCAGGCAACTTTTAGCTAAATCTGCACTTTACGACAATATTTTATTTTTAGATGCAGATGTTATTCCTAAGGAACATGCATTTATTTCTAATTATTTGACGTTTATAAATTCAAAGTACGATGCCGTTTACGGAGGTGTAACCTATACTAACGAAACACCTAAAAAAGAGTATAAGCTACGATGGGCTTACGGAAAGCTGAGAGAAAATGTACCAGCAGAAACTCGAAACAAATTGCCTTATAAAAACATTGTATCTGCCAATTTTTTTATAAAAAAGGCTGTGTTTTTAACATTAAACAATCAAATCGAACACAAAGGTTATGGTAGTGATAATTATTTTAGTATCATTTTAAAGCGTGCTGGAGTATCTGTTTTACATATTGATAATTTTGTATATCACTTAGGAATTGAAACGAGCACTACGTATTTAAAAAAGCAAGAAGAAGCCATAATAACACTATTACGCCTACATCAATCGCAAAACACTGAACTTCATGACAATCAACTCCTAAAAGTATTTGCTAGGTTAAAACGTTTTGGTTTTAATTATTTAATTTCGTGGTTTTATCCTCTAGGACATCATATAATCAAGAAGAATTTATTAGGATCAAACCCTTCTGTTACTATGTTACAAATGTATCGCTTAGGCTACATGTGTTATAAAGATTTAAATCCATGAACCCATTCTTTTCAGTAATCATATCAGTTTATAATAAGGAGGCTTATATTTCAAATACGTTAAACTCTGTTTTGAATCAAACCTATACAGATTTTGAAGTTATTGTGATAAATGATGGTTCAACAGATCATAGTTTGAAGATACTAAGTCAATTTAAGGATTCTAGAATTACCATTATCAATCAAGACAATCTAGGTGCCTCACAAGCCAGAAATCATGGAATGCGTATTACACAAGGTCAATATATAGCACTTTTAGATGGTGATGACTTTTGGGACAAATACTATTTAGAAAACATTCATACACTTATTAAGCAGTATCCTAATCAATCTGTATTTTCTACGGCAATAGCCCACAAACATGGCAACACTATCATTCCAGTAAAGTATAGCATACCTAATAACACTAAAGTCGCTGTATTAAATTACTTTGAAGCTAGTGAAGATCATACAATTTTATCTGGCTCTAGTACTGTATTTAAAACAACTATTTTAAAAATTACTGGTGATTTTGATTCCACAATAAGATCTGGTGAGGATACCGATTTATGGATTAGAATAGGTTTGCATTTTCCAATTGTGTTTTTAAACAAAGTATTGGTGTATTATGTGCAAAATCAAAATAGTCTATCTAATACTAATACCAACTTAAGCACAAAACCAAAATTTGACAAATACTTTAATGAAGAAAAGAATAATCCGAACTTAAAGAAATTTTTAGACAAAAATCGGTTTTCTTTAGCCATTCTAGCGAAGCTTAATAATGACCAAGATAATTATCATTATTATCGCAATGCACTTTCAAAACAAAGTTTGTCCTTTAAACGACAGCTACTCTTAATAACTCCAACATCATTATTAAAATTATTTTTAAAGTTTAAGAGCAGTAAAAATTTAAAAACATATTATCCGTTTTTAGAGGATACAAAATGATCATAATCTCTAATATAATCGCTTTCATCGAACTCAGTAGAAGCCATAACTAAGCAAATGGCACCCGCAGAGAAGTTTTCTATTTCTCTCCAAATTCCAGTAGGGATAAATAATCCGCGATCTGGTTTATTTAACATGATACGTTTTTTAGAGGTTCCATCATCAACTACAACTTCAAAACTACCACTCAAAGCTATAAGCACAGAGTTTTGTTTGATATGAGCATGACCTCCTCTATAGGCATCACTTGGCACATCATACAAATAATACACACGCTCAATTTTAAACGGAATAATATCTTTTTCTACAACGGCTAATTTACCACGATAGTCATGTACTTTTGGAATATTAACAAGATCAACCTGTTGTATGGTATGTTTCATATCATCATTAATTTAATACATTTTGCCATGCCTTTGCTATAGCGTCAATAGAAAAAGGCCGAACACTAGCTTGAGCATTAGCTTTACAAAACGCATACAAACTAGTATCATCTATAAAACGGTTCATGGCGTGAGCTAGTGCCTGAGGGTTATAATTTTCTACTAATAAACCATTATATGCCTCTGTAATCATTTCACTAGGTCCAGATTTACAATCTACCGAAATCACTGGAGTACCGATCGCTAAAGACTCTAGCACAGTTCTAGGAAATCCTTCATAGCGACTTGTAAGCACTGTGAATTTGGCATTTTGAACAGCATAGAACGGGTCTTCAGTAAAAGGTATAAAAATAACATTATTCTCAAGTCCAATAGCCTTAACTTTCAATTTCATGCGTTTTAAATCTTTTCCATCTCCAAGAATTACTAAAGAAATATTTTGCTTCGGCAATACTGACATCTTATAAGACTCTATGAGTAATGAAATGTTCTTTACCTCGTCTATAATTCTACCAAAGTATAATATATAGCCCTCAGGAAGATTATTAATTGTTTCTTGCTTTACCTCAATTTGTGGCACCGGATTGTAAATGGTCATAACATTTTCAAACCCATAAGTCGTTTCTATTGCATCTTGTATAGCTTTGGAAACAGCAACAATTTTAAATGCACTTGGATATAAGCATTTTACTATTGGCTTTATTGGTGGAAAATAAGTCTTTAAATTATAACTCCTTACACAATAAATTATTTTATCAGCTTTATATAACCATTTAGAGACAATTAACTCTTTAATTAGGTTTGGTCTAGAGCGGTTATCAATGATGACATCAAAATCATGCAACTTTAAATAACGTTTAAAAGCCTTATATTTTTTCACTTTCTTAAGTATAGACAATCTCGATGTTATCTTCCCTAAATTTAAAAGTGTTCCAGAAAAGCTATTATTAATATTGTCCATAATAGTCACTATATATATCTCATATCCTAAGTCACTGAGCAATTGAGATAGCAAAGCCGATGAACGCTCAGCTCCTCCCTTACCTAAGGATGTTACTACAATACATATCTTTTTCTCGTTAGACATGAACAATTAATTATCTTTATGCCAAATATAGCTTAAATGAACATATTATTGGTTGGTGAATACAACAGGTCTCATAAATCTTTAAAGGACGGATTAGTAGCATTAGGTCATGAAGCTAAGGTAGTAGGTTTAACCGATGGATTTAAAAAAGCCACTGTTGATATTGAAATTAAAAATCGATTTTCAAAAGGGCTCTTAAAAACATGGAGAACGTTTATTTATAAATTATTTAAGAAAGACCTTTATGCTCAAGATGTTAAAAAACAACTCCTCAAACGCAAAAGAGAATTAAGTGGTCATGATATTATCCAATTTGTAAATGAGTCTTCTTTTATTTGTCCGCCACATATTGAAATCGAATTATTTGACCTCCTTACCTCTTGGAATACAAAAGCATTTTTATTATCCTGCGGCACAGATTACACCAGTGTAAAATATGCCTATGATAAGAAGTTTAGGTATTCTATACTTACACCTTATTTTGAAAATCGGCTATCTAAAGACAGTTTTTCACTCGGACTCAAATACATTACCCCAGAGTTTGAAAAACTTCATAAGCATATCTTCAAAGCTGTAGCAGGTGTGATTTCTTGCGATTTGGATTATACCATTCCTTTAGAAGGTCATCCAAAGCATTTAGGGTTAATTCCACACGTGATTAATATAGATGCTATTACATATACTCCATTAACTATTGATCATAAAATCATCATATTTCATGGCATCAATAGAAATAATTATTATAAAAAAGGAAATGATATTTTTGAAAAGGCCATAGAGTTAATTGAAGAGCAATATGCAGATCGCATTGAAGTAATCACAGTTGAAAATTTGCCTTACAAAGCGTATATAGAGGCTTTTAATTCTGCCCATATCTTGTTAGACCAAGTGTATGCCTATGACCAAGGCTATAACGCTTTAGAAGCTATGGCAAAAGGTAAAATAGTCTTTACAGGTGCCGAACGAGAATGGCTAGACTATTATAAATTGGATGAAGATTCGGTTGTTATCAATGCATTACCAGATCCGGTAGCTATTGCAAAAAAATTAGAGTGGTTACTATTAAATCCTGAAGAACTTTTAAACATTTCTAAGCGTGCAAGAGCATTTGTTGAAGACAAGCATCACTACATAACAAATGCAAAACAGTATCTAGACCTCTGGCAAAAAGCTTAGTGTTTTAACTTCGGAAATCTCAACTCTATAGACACTCTTGTCGTGTCTTTATTTTTATTCACTGCCGAACCATGTATTAAAAAAGGTGTAAATAATAAAGCCTCTTTAGGCTTGGGATTTGGTCTCATCATTTTTATTTTCCCTTGTCTAGTTTCTAAAATACATGGCACATAATAGGTATTACCATTAATCTTAGCACCTTTACTTGCCGTTCTTAAAATATCATTTTCAGCAATTAAATGACTCCCAGGCAATACTGGCAAAGATGAGTATTCATTACATCCTACTATAGGTATCCATACATTAATAATATCTTCCCAATAGCTTAAATAACCATCTCGATGTGGCGGATTAATATCCAGAGAATTTGGTCGACTAATTCTAATTTGAATATGAGATTTTTGGAGTTCTTCAACCCAAGACGTTAAATCATAACCCAGCACCTCTCCAAAACGTTTGGCTAAGGCGTCAATATCAAAATCAAAGTCCTCATTTTCTAAATTTCGGGTAACCCCAATAATCTTATTATGCAATTCGTCGGTATTGACAACTTTATGATACTGCTCCAACTTAAAATTTGAAGGGTCAAAATCGGAAACGTGAGTTTGTATGGCTTTTACAATGTTTTGTTGGATAGACTGCTTAAAACGTTTAAAATCTTCAGAAGAAAATGCATCTACAACGCCAAAGCCCTCTTCCTTCCATGACATTTTAGAAATCACATTGTCTTGAGCTTTAAATAAGGTCTTTGGTTCTCCCCAAAAAAAATCACCTTCAACTTCAAATTGAAATCCTTCGTCATCTATAAACAACTCGCACACTTTAGACATTTGAACGCTTTTTATTGTTTCTTTTAAAGTAAAACCAAACAGTAACTATCACTATAAAAAAGTAAATGACATATCTATAAAAATGCGCCATTACAACGCCTTCGGCTCCATATAAATCTACATAATATTTTGATAAGCCATAAAACAAACCGAGAGATATAAGTTCTGTAATCACAAAACTCCAGACCATTTTTTTTGCTAAAAATTGATGTGCAACTACTAAAGTCCCTAAACGAACAAAATCGCCTAATAATTGCCATTTAAATAATGCCTCTAAACCTTCAAAATTAGGATATATAAAAGCTATGATAATATGTCTCAAAAGATAAACAGCAATCATTCCCAACCCAAATAAAGGGAGTAGTGTTTTGTATATATGAATAACTTCGTCTTTAAAGTCTTTTCCTGTCGTTATTTTTGCAAACTTTGGAATAACATACAGTGTAAAAATACTCGAAGAGAATACCATATAATTTTTAGAGATAAAATTCATAGCCGTCCAATAGCCTGCCTCTTCGATATTTATTCTATCGGTTATTGTGGTACGCACATCTAACTCTATATAGTTTAATAGAACAGTAGAAACAAATGACATTAAAGTAAAAGCCAGCAACGGTTTTGCAAATTCAAAATCGAGGCTTATGTCTTTGAGTTGAATATGCTTTTTAAGCTTATCTAAAAAAATTGTAAAAATTACTCCAAAACTAATTAGAGGTACTAATATGATTGAAAAGAGAACACCTTTAAGATTGAAATAATAAAGACATATTAATAACAAACATACCGATACAAGATATGCACCTAATTCAATTTTGGCATGCTTTTTATATTCTGATAAGCCATTAATTAAACCATATAGAATTCTATTTAGCCCTATAACAGGAGGTAAAATAGATAAGCACTTAATAAGATTAGTAAATTCATTCGTTTCAAATAATCTTACTGAAATATATTCTGCATTGAAGAAAAGAACGAGAGCAGATATCATAGACCCAATTGCTCCAAAAATAAATGCAGATGAAAACAATTTAGACAATTGTGCCTTATTGTTTTCGTTTTCAGACACATACTTTACAACACCATTAAAAATACCTAATGATGCTGTACTTGTTAGCATTTGCATTAAGTTTCGTAATTGTCCGATTTTAGCAATACCTGCCTCTCCTACATTTAATGCCAAAATACGTTGTACAAAGACAGAAATAACTAAGCGAATGACAATCACAACGGCATTCAAAGAGGTCATCTTTAATAAAAGATTTCTTTGAATAAGGCCTTTTAGATTTATCACAAGGATTACTGGTTTTTATAATACGTTAACTGTTTAAATATACTATTTGTTTATGAACTAGAATCGGGTTTATCATTAGAAATAACACCAAACAGTGAAGAACCAAATATCAATAATACAATTCCATAATGCATAAGATAACTTACAAAATGTCCAATTACGGCTCCTTTTACACCATAGACATCTATAAGATAAACGCTAGACACATATAACATTACTACCAAAAAGATTTCAATAATAATAAAGTGGGCAAACATCTTTTTTGCCAAGAATTGATAAGCAATTACAATAGATAATACTTTAATAAAATCTCCTAAAAGCTGCCAAAAAAACAAGTGTTCGACAGGCTCAAACTCTTTTGAAAAGATTAGAGGCACTATAAAAGATTTAAGTAAATACAAAAATACTAACCCAACACCAAAAATAGGCATCACCGATTTATAAAATCCGAAAACTTCTTTTCTAAATTCTTTTTTTGAATCGATTTCACTAAATCTAGGCACTATATACAAGGTAATAATAGACGTGATGAACATTAGGTAATAATTAGATATTCTATTCATTGCCTCCCAATGACCTGCTTCTTTTATACCAACTTCAGAAATAATATAGTTACGAATACAAATAGAAATTAACGGCAAAGCAATTGCCGATACTAGTGCCATAGCTGCATAAGGTCCAAACGATTTTAAGATATCAAAACTAATATGATCTGTTTTGATATAGGTCATTAAATTTCGTCGGTTTATAATTCCAACTAATGTAATTAAAAATATAAGCGATGGCGCTACTACTGCCGCAATTAAAGCACCATCAATATGGTTTTGATAAATTAAAAGCAAG
Organism: Psychroserpens citreus; assembly: GCF_055686305.1. Taxonomy (NCBI): domain Bacteria; kingdom Pseudomonadati; phylum Bacteroidota; class Flavobacteriia; order Flavobacteriales; family Flavobacteriaceae; genus Psychroserpens; species Psychroserpens citreus. Next base: position 2,359,206 of record NZ_CM145999.1, on the reverse strand, counting down.
GTCACCAATAAGCCTAAAATTTGACCAATAATATTAATTATAAGCAGCATTTTATAATTCGAAAATCCATTCATTATGGAAAAACTCATCATGTTTAAGGCATAAAATGGCAATGCTAATGCCATTATTTTTATGATATAAGCAAAATTATAATTTGATGAAAAGAGGATGTCATTTATGAATTGAGCATTGTAGTAACATAAAAAAGACGCAATTACTGTTGAGAAAAAACACAAGTAATATGCTGTGGATAATGTTTGGCTTAATTTCACACTATCCTCCTTAACTTTTGCAATAGTTTTTACCACTCCATTATAAAAGCCAAGTATAGAAACCGATTGCAAAGCACTAAGGAAATTTCTGAGGTTACCAATAAGAGCCATTCCTTCAGCTCCAATAAAAATTGCAATAGCTTTGGACGTTAGTATTCCAGCAATAATTTTTGTAATAATTGTTGCTGAATTAAGATGAGCAACTTTAAATAATACATTAGTATTAATGTACTTTATTAAACTTTTCAATTAATAAAGGTTTAGGGCATTAATTACGGTTTCAATCTCATTAGAAGTCATCACTGGACTTAGTGGAATACTTACCACAGTCTCATGAATCGCCTCTGTAATTGGTAAAGATAGAGATTTATATTGCAATAACGCCTTTTGATGATGAGGCGCAACAGGATAATGAATTAGACAACCAATACTACAGGCATCTAAATATGCCTTAAAGTGAGCTCTATCATGAACTCTAATAACAAACACGTGAAACACATGGTTTTCAGAAAAATCATAATAAGGCAATTTAATCTTAGGATTTACAATTTCATTTAAGTAACGTTTAGCAATTAATCGCCTTCTATTATTATCCTCATCAAGGTATGATAGTTTGACATTTAAAAACGCAGCTTGCAACTCATCTAAGCGGCTATTAACACCAATTTTTTCGTTAATATACTTTATTGAACTCCCATAATTATGCAACAAGTTAATGCAATTGGCAAGATCATCGTCATTGGTTGTAATAGCTCCTGCATCACCAAGTGCACCAAGATTTTTAGTTGGATAGAAACTAAAACCTGCGGCATGGGATAAATTCCCAGCTTTTTTCCTTTCGGAATCTAATACAGCGCCATGAGCTTGTGCAGCATCTTCAATGACTAATACATTATGTTGGCTCGCAATATTATTTATAGCGGTCATATCGGTTAATTGTCCATATAAATGTACTGCCAATATTGCTTTGGTTTGAGATGAAATATGCTTTTCAATTTCAGAAGGTGAAATATTAAATGTGACTTCATCTGGTTCAACAAATACTGGTTTCAAACCCGAATTTATAATTGCTAATATACTTGCGATATACGTATTTGCAGGTACAATAACCTCATCATTTACTTGTAATTTTCCTAATTCGATATAGGCTTTAAAAATTAAGCTAAGTGCATCCAAGCCGTTGGCAACACCAATACAATGCTTGACATTACAATACTTAGCAAAACGATGCTCAAAGTGTTTTACTTCTTGTCCTTTAATGTAATGTCCTGAATCTAAGAACAACTTAAACCGTTCTGAAAATTCCTCTTCAAATCGTGCATTCAATTTCTTTAAGTCTAGATACTTTATCATAACATGACGGTTTCCAACATTTTGTAATTATTTGTTTTTAGCTCATAAAAATCTTGTGTTTTTGTACGAGCACCAAAACCTTCCTTCCAATATTGAAGACCAGCATTGACTTGCTGACCTTGATTTTCGTTGGATGTTCCAAAATCAAAATACGTTTTTTCTTTAAAAACATCCTCAATAAGATACATATGTAAAAAGTCTAAACTACCTAAACTATTTTTATCATCATTTCCAGAAATATATTGAGAATGAGCAACGCATCTAGTTTCAAAAATAGTTGTACCAGCAACAATGTCATTATTCTTGTACACATTAAACTGTCTGATGCGCTTCGGAAATCGGGTCTTTAACAATGTAATTTCTTCTAATGTATGTACTGGTTTTGCTTGATGCTTTTTTTGAAGATTAGGTAGTAAAATAGTCGTCCAAAAAGCATCAAAAGTATCTTCTTCTTTGATAACTAAACCATGTTTTTTTCCTCGTTTATAACCTTCAATTCTGTTTTTTGACACTTTAGGTCTCTGCTCCAAATGTATGACAGACAAAGCATCTCGACGAATTAATTTTGCGTCACATATAAACATTAAATACAATAATTCATCATTAGGAATCTTAGCGTAAAATGAAGGCAGTTGTTTTAATTGGAGTAATTCAACACCATCATCGTACATGTGTTGAAGCACAGATTTAAAAACAGATAGCACATCTCTAAATTTTAGCGTTTCAAAAAACAACAACCCACCATAAGTTAACCCTTGATGAGAATACACTACATTACCTACTCTATTTGCAGGTAGAACAGCTATAAGTTGTTCCTCTTTATAGATCATTAATGAGTAATCCACAAAACGATCTTGATGATAGTCCATAAAATCCCTTAAGAATAGAAACGTAGCATTTTTACATTGTGACACAAATGTGTCCCATGTATTTTTTTGTTCAGGTTGGTATGTATGTATTGTTAAGATTGTAATATTTTAATAGTTAAACTTAAGAAAATACTATTTTATTCAAAAAATCAAACCAAATATCAATTAGTCATCTTTTTTAATATTAGTATCACTAATAATATATAACGGTCTGTTTTTAACATTGGTACTTATTCGGCTAATATATTCTCCTATAACACCAATAGATAGTAATTGTATACCTCCAATAAACATTGAACTAATAATAAGCGATGTCCAACCTGTAATCGTTTGTTTGAGGACAAAATGCGAGAAAATCGCAAATAAAATTACAAAAAATGATACCAGTGATATTATAAACCCAAGTCTACTAACCAACAACAAAGGCTTATCAGAAAATCCAGTTACAGCATCAAAAGCAAGACTAAACATTTTACTATACGAATATCCAGATTCTCCATATTTTCTTGGTTCTCTCTCAAACTCTACAAAGGTTTGCTTAAAGCCAAGCCAAGCTATTTGACCTCTTAAAAACTTATTTTGCTCTGGCATCCGTTGTAAGGCAGAAGCTACTTTTCTATCAAGAAGTCTAAAGTCGCCAACATCAAGCGGGATATCAAAAGCAGTAATTTTTTGGAGGATCCTATAAAACATTTTTGAGGTTAATTTTTTCAAGAATGTTTCCCCTTGTCTCGAAACACGTTTGGCATACACCACATTAAAACCTTTCTTATATTCGGCATATAATTTAGGGATCAATTCTGGAGGATCCTGTAAATCGGCATCAATAATCACAATAGCATTCGAAGTACAATAATCTAAGCCAGCAGATACTGCAACTTGATGACCAAAATTTCGGCTTAAATTAATATAAAGCACTCGACTATCTTCATTTGAAAGTGCTATTAGTTTTTTAAGTGAATCATCCTGACTTCCATCATTAACAAAAATGAGCTCAAAATCTTGAGTTATTTCATTAAGTGAAGTAATTAAACGTTTATATAATTCATCGATATTATGTTCCTCATTATAAATGGGAATCACAATAGATATATCTTTAATAGTTTTCATTTATTTGAAAATGTCTAAAAGCTAATTGCGCTACAAGATATAGGATATGACTAAAACTAGCATAGGTATCGTCTACTATTTTGATTAAAAATCAATTTATTTACTAGATTTATAGATATTGAAATAGTCATTACTCCAAATAATTTTATAAGCATTACGCTCGATAAAACTATTCATAGCTTTAGCTCTTCCTGGGTCATAAGTATTACTATAAGGCTTATCTTCAGCCAAATAATCATCTATGGGTTCTGAAAACTCCCAAATGGCAGTAAACTTCTGTTGTACAATAATTGGTAATGTAACTATATTTGTTTCAGCCAATTTAAGCTTTTGTTCAAATGATACATGATCATAAATCCAAACCCAAGGATTGTAAGTATATGGCCGTGTTTCAGTTAAAAAATGAAGCATTGGAGCACTATCATAAACAAACATGTAATCATTAGGCTCCACATGATTTTCAAGTTCTTTGAGGACATCATTGATAACCTTAGCGCGTTCATTTGTGGTATAGATGCCATTGGTAAATTTATTATCGATTACCGCCGTTTTACTTAATCGGTTTCCTTTATCAAAATAAGCTTCTTGTGATATGCTATAGCCTTTATATCCAAAATAAGAGATTGCTATAATTGAAAACAAATATTTAGATAATACCCCTTCAATTTGAATACTGTTATGTACATGTTCTATTTCAGCAGATAATGAAATCGTAGTAATCTGTGATATAAATTTGAAAAAAAATGGGGTAGCCAACCAAATACAGATATATCCACTGCTGTGAACTCCTCCTCCACTTCCTAGAGGTAAAAAAATCATAGTGAGCAATGCTAAAAAAGCAATGATTTTAATCTGCTCTGTTTTCTGTTTGGTAAACATAATACCCAAAGTTCCTATAAATCCTAACACGTAAACCATATAAATATCTCCTTTAGCAAAGAGCATTACAAATGAGAGTAAAGCAACAAGTGGCACAACATACTTAATTATGGCTTTGTCCTTTAAAAATCTATGTAGTACTAGTAATATGGAAATAACGACAACTAATTTACTAGTTTCATAAAAAATGGCGATATAATTATTCTTGATTACTCTAATTAAAGTTATGAAATTATGACCACTATCTTCTGTTTTTCCCAAGCTAAAAAGCACAGAAAAAGCATTTTCCATTATATGCCATTGATTTAACCCATACATCATTATAACCACTAAAGCAATACCTACAATGCTCCCAAAAAGCAATACCAACATTGGTTTTATTGACAAGAACAAGGCCTTTTTTCTCAATATAAAAGACGCATATGGGATTGCTAATAAAAATATGAGAAGTGTGATGTTTGGAAGTCTTGCAAAAATATTCACTCCTAAAATGAGACCACTCAAACCCAGCAACATCAACTTTTGTTGCTGTATCCCTTTAACTAAAACATACACACTCAATACAGTTAAAAATGTGGTAATATGGTTATGATAAAACGCTAAAAAGCCAAAATCATTAACAAACAAGACCATGGCTAATCCTATCATAATATAGGACAATTTAATATGGTTTTTCAGTATTTGATAGCATAGTAGTAGTGTTGCCGTATTAAATACTACAGTTAAAACCCTAAACCACAAAATCCCACCTGTTTCAAACAATTGATACCATAATCCACCAATGAGACCAGATAACCAATAGACAAAACAATATTCTACGTTTTCAGGTGCATTAAAGAATTGTTGGTAAAATGTGAGAGAAAACCCTTCGTCACAAATATCAAATCCGTGAAACATAAGCACTAGTTGAATTAAAACTATAATGACGACATACATTGGAAAACTCCAGGTCTTATACATTAATTCTTTAAGCATAAACTTGATTTCATTTATTAGTCGTTACAATCAATTCATTAGAATAATTGCTAATATAGATAAATACTAGCAATCATACATCTGGTAATTGATTAGTTATAATGAAATCCTACTTATGATGAAATCTAACACATCTTAAGCCTATTAGTTTAAAATAAATTCTATAATTTCGAAGCTTGAAAACGGACATACAACTCTAATCCAACATCATGAGTAAATTTTCTCTTAAACAGTTAATCCTAGGTAATCCATTTGTATATTGGAGTTATCAAAAACTAGTAGGTGGTGATAGAGCTAGACGTTTATTTATTAAAAATCAAGTACGTCCCAAAGTTGGTCAAAAAATATTAGATATCGGTTGTGGTCCTGGTAATATATTAGATTATTTACCAGAAATGAATTATGTAGGTTTTGATGTAGATCCAGAATACATTGAAGCCGCTCAAAAAAATTATGGAGATAGAGGTGAATTTATATGTGACGATGCTAGTACTTTTAAAGTCTCAGAACCTCATAGTTTTGATCTTGTAATTGCTACTGGAGTTATTCACCATTTAAATGACACTGAAACTACTAGGCTTTTTGAAATTGCTGCTGAAGCACTCAAACCTAATGCGCGTCTAGTGACTTTTGATGGCTGCTATATTAATAATCAAAATTTGATTTCAAAATTTATGCTAAAATCTGATAGAGGTAAATTTGTAAGAACTCAAGTTGCATATGAAGCATTAGCTCGTCAATCTTTTAAGACTATTGAATCTACTATTGACGAAAGCTATTTTAGAATTCCCTATACATCTATATTTATGGAGTGTCGAAATGCTTAAACACCACTTCGTCATTTTCATTTATACACTCATACACCTTATGATTCATTGGAATATAACTAATATTTGGTAAAAGATTAAGAAATTTCTCATCCCCACTTAATGCATAAAACACTGTCCTAAAAAGATTTACAGAAGTCTTAAACTCTAAGGTATTATCAGACAATTGTGATGGCCATTTTATTGCTAACATACTACTAAATGTAGATTTTGTTTGATCAATAGTCATTTGACGTTCCGTAGCTTCGAGAGTATAATTTAGGCCTACAAAACCCCCATGATCTGCTACAATAATAATAAGCGCATTATTGTCAAAGTTTTTAATTTTAGTGATAATACTTTTTAACCATAAATTAGCACCTTCCAATCGGTCAAGATAGTGCTTTCTTTCTTCTTCAATTCCCATAGAGCTATTCTCATAATAAGCAATATGACCTGGTATTGTTTTTTCAATAAAGAAAAAGTTTTTATCTGTATCAATAGTATCTAAAGTAGCACTAAAGTCTTGAAGCATATCAACTTTTACAGGACCACAATCAACATAAGACACTTTAGAATCATTGACATTACAATAATCAAATTTCATAGGTTTCCTATCAACTAAAAAGAATGAGTTATCAGTAATCAAATGTGAGCTATATCCATTATGATTTAAAATTTTGAGTACGTTATTATATTTTCCTATAATAACTTCATTAGAATTAAACGTCTTTAAGCTTTTGAGATAAGTATTACTGTAATAATTATGCTTCATAGAAAACATTGATGAGTTAGAAGTCATTGTAGAATAATAATTACTTCGGAAATTGTTATAGACAAAAAAACCGGTACTATCCAAATATTGAAGAAATACAGAATTATCATACTTATAAGGCGCTTTGACAATGTCTGCGCTATTGACATAACCATCAGGTTGAATCACAAATATGTTTGGACTAAACTGCAATTCTGTGTTTAACATTTTATCAGTCATGTTGGCCCACTCTTGATTGTTCTGATTTAAAGCAAAAATTAGAACAGGAATAAATGTTATCAAGCTTATTGCTGACATTAAGAACTGAAGTACAACAATTTTCTTAATATGCTTAAAAAGTATCATTGCAAAAACTAATGCAATGACAATCATCAATGCCGTTGCCTTCCTTTTAAAACTAAAAATCAAATAACCAATAAGTACAAGAAATACTGCAAAATTTAAAAAGGTCAGTCTATATCTTTCAAAAGGCTTAAAAACATTAGTATTGAAAATAATTTTAGATCCAAATAGCAATATGTAAGGGATTACAAAGCACAAAAAAATCATAAACAATAACTGTTGCCAGGTATTAGAAATATGCAAATTACTATTAAAATAATGCAAAAAAGGATACAACCCTCCTGCAAATACTGTAATTACGGGGAAATCTTCAGTTGATTCAATAAACCTTTTTATCTTTTTCAAATAATTCTTTTTAATAAATACATAGTCCTTTCCGAATTTTTAATCTCCTGTTTCCTTTCAATTTGAAAAAAATTAGAATATGAAGTTTCAAAACTCTGCATCGTATAAAAATCAAAATGACTTTCAAATTCTCCTTTAGTTTTTAATAAGCGTTGTACCCATGAATCATTACGCTTTGGAAATTCTATAATAAGGTATTTTGAAAATGATGCAAAAAATTGGGCAGACATTTCAAAAGGTATATTACCACTTAAACTCATATGATGAATTACAGCTAGAGCCATAGTAGTATCTGGAGCATAAGCTTTAATACGCTTTAAAAATGAATCACGCTCTTTATTATTAAAACCAATAGCTGGTGAAGGATTTAACACATCAAAAACGAATGGCAACATAGATCTCTCTTGGTTTTGTTTCAGGTATTTATAATTGGCATCCACAGCATTATTATCAATATCACAAACTAAGGCTTCATTCAAATTATGATTTAACTTTCTAACAAAGGTCCCATCATTACCTCCTATATCAATGATCGTTTTAGCATCTAATTGTTGCACCCAAGAATTGATAATCTCAGCTTTTTGTTCAAAAGCAGTATTGACATAATTAGTTTTATCGTAATAATTACCCCATTCACTTGTTTCATTTAAGGTCATTTTTTTTATATAACTATAAAGACCTTCTATCAAATTTAATTGTGCTTTCTTAGAAAGGTGAGCAGCTTTAGACTTACCTTCATAATCTTCATTATGCATGCCTTCGTACTTGGCTAGTAAATGAATATTAGTATATAAAAACGGATTCAGCTTAGTTTTAAAGGGTAGCATTTTTGATAACATCTTCATCGGTATACCATCTATAAAACTTGCTATCAATTTTAAGGATTCAGAGCCATTATATTTCGCCAATAATAGCGGACCAAAAAAATGGGTTATAAACTGTTTGTAAGCTCTCCATGGGGAATTATCTTGATAGAAATCAAAAGATAAAGTATCAATAAACACCATTTTTCCTTTATGAAACGTAACATTAAATGCTGAGGCATCTTTTAAAGAATACCCATTATCTAATGCAAACTTCTGAATTTTTAGCGTTAATAATGCTGCTTCTTTATATTGATTAAAGCTCCATTCGTATGGATAAGTAAAAAAAGAAATTTGTTCAGGTTCAATAATAATTTCAGAATCGGCTTTAGAAAACTCTTCATGCGGAATTAATAGGCCTGCATTATGAAGTTTTTTATAAAAATTAGATGATTTAAGTGCTTTATATTGCTTAAAGTAGATAGGAAGAATGCATCTTTTGACTATATTATTATCAATATAAATATAGCCTGAAGGATCTCTAAATGAAGACGAATGTCGATTATGTATTGTCACTATCAGAATTACTTTCTATGTCAGAATCAGTGACATCAATGTCATCAAAAACATCATCGTTATGTTTAGCAATTCCAAAAAATGATTTGATTTTGAACATTAGGTTTTTTGAAAACAATACAACTGCTGCTACGCCTGCAATAATCGCTTGAATTATCATTGCTCCCAAACCTGGATCAAAATATAAGAAGTGTATCATTTTTTACTTTTCGTAAATATAGAAAACTATAAACAAAAACGGAATCTAAAATTAGATTCCGTTTTTGTTATTTATGCATTAAAAGTTTAAATATTCTTATTACGCTTACGCTCTACTTCTTTTAAGAAAATCTTACGCAATCTTAAGTGATTTGGAGTTACCTCAACATATTCATCTTTTTGAATATATTCTAGAGCTTCTTCAAGAGAAAACTTAATTGCTGGCACAATCTTAGCCTTATCATCTGCTCCTGCACTTCGTACGTTACTTAACTTTTTAGTTTTAGTAACATTTACAGTCATATCATCACCACGAGAATTTTCTCCAATTACTTGACCTTCATAAATATCTTCGCCTGGATCGATAAAAAACTTACCTCTATCTTGTAATTTATCAATAGAATAAGGAATGGCTTGTCCGTTTTCCATAGATACTAAAGATCCATTTTGACGTTCTGGAATACCACCTTTTAAAGGTTGATATTCTTTAAAACGGTGTGCCATAATAGCTTCACCAGCAGTGGCTGTTAATAATTGGTTACGCAAACCAATAATTCCTCTAGAAGGCACTATAAATTCGCAAACCATACGATCTCCTTTAGCTTCCATGCTTAACATTTCACCTTTTCGCATGGTCACCATCTCAATAGCTTTACCCGAAACTGTTTCTGGCAAATCAATGGTCATTTCTTCAACAGGCTCACATTTCACCCCATCAATCTCTTTTATAATTACTTGTGGTTGACCAATTTGTAGTTCATAACCTTCACGACGCATGGTTTCTATTAAAACCGACAAGTGTAATACACCACGACCAAATACCATAAATTTATCGGCACTGTCTGTCTCTTCAACACGAAGCGCTAAATTTTTCTCTAATTCTTTTGTTAAGCGTTCTTTTATATGACGCGACGTCACAAACTTTCCATCTTTCCCAAAGAATGGAGAATCGTTAATGGTAAACAACATACTCATTGTAGGTTCATCAATCGCAATCGTTTTTAAACCTTCAGGGTTTTCTAAATCGGCGACTGTATCACCAATTTCAAATCCTTCAAGACCCACTAGAGCACAAATATCACCAGCTTGTACCTCATCAACTTTCTTACGCCCTAAACCTTCAAAGACATGTAGCTCTTTAATTTTAGATTTAACAATACTTCCATCGCGTTTCACTAAAGATATCTGCTGCCCAGCTTTTAATTCACCACGAGTGAGACGTCCAATTGCAATCCGTCCCGTAAATGATGAAAAATCTAAAGACGTAATCAACATTTGTGTTGACCCCTCTTCAATCTTTGGTTCAGGAATATGTTCAATCACCATATCTAATAGCGGTTCGATATTCTCTGTTTCATTTTGCCAATCGTCACTCATCCAATTATTCTTGGCAGACCCATAAACTGTTGGAAAATCTAATTGCCATTCTTCAGCACCAAGCTCAAACATTAAATCAAACACCTTTTCATGAACTTCATCAGGTGTACAATTTTCTTTATCCACTTTATTAATCACCACACACGGCTTTAATCCTAAATCAATAGCTTTTTGCAACACAAAACGTGTTTGCGGCATTGGCCCCTCAAAGGCATCAACCAAAAGCAACACACCATCTGCCATGTTTAACACACGTTCTACTTCTCCACCAAAATCGGCGTGACCCGGTGTATCAATAATATTAATTTTGGTGTCTTTATAGATAACCGAAACGTTTTTAGACGTAATTGTAATTCCTCTTTCACGCTCTAAATCGTTATTATCAAGAATTAAATCACCTGTGTTTTCGTTTTCACGGAATAACTGACAATGATACATGATTTTATCAACCAATGTTGTTTTACCATGATCGACGTGCGCAATAATCGCAATATTTTTAATAGTAGCCATAATGATGCCTTATTTTAAGCGTGCAAAGGTACGTTAATTTCCGATTAAAGTTGGATTCTTAGTCAAGAATTATATTTGCTCTCATCTCAATTGGTTCAATCGACTAGTTAATACAATAAAACACTGGTTTTAAAACCTTTATAACAACTAAACCAATATGTTAAAATTTCAAAAGCTTTCGTTAATTAATTGTTATACACAATTACAGGTATAATTTCTGAATGTATCTTACGTTATTAGATATCATTAATAGTAAATAGCCTCCCTCAACTAACCCTTGTGGCAATTTACATCTGAAACACTACAGATGGAAACAATTAGTAAATATTCAAAATTTGTGCCTTACCTCTACTTTTTAGCGGTAATTGCATACGGGTTCACAAGCGTTAACCGTGTTGAAGGCTTGACAGCATATCCTATTTTATTATTTGGAATCCCTTTTTTATGGCAACTTATCAAACCCAACAAACAATTGAATTTCACCTTAGGAATAACTTTTGTATGCCTCTCTTCTTATTTAATTTTAGCTTACCTGTCTGATGCACTACACATCATTGAGTTATCCTATCAAACCAAACAGTTTATGGTATTTGGCGGTGTATTTGTAATCGCAAATTTTATCATGGCCTTATGGATGATACGAAATAGTCTTAATAGAAGCTTTTAATATGTATCTTTGCTGCTGAAATTGAAAATTTTAAGCAGATGCACTTATCAGATGTCCCTAAACTGAAACATACCAATTCGAATAACTTCTTCCTACTCTGTGGTCCTTGTGCCATCGAAGGAGAAGATATGGCTTTACGTATTGCAGAAAAAGTGATTACAATAACCGATAAGCTAGAAATTCCCTATGTATTTAAGGGCAGTTTCAAAAAGGCCAATCGTAGTAGAATAGATAGTTTTACTGGTATTGGTGATGAGAAAGCACTTAAAATTCTACAGAAAGTATCTCAAACTTTTGATATACCAACAGTTACCGATATTCATGAAGTATCTGACGCGGTACGCGCTGCTGAATATGTCGATGTACTTCAAATTCCAGCATTTTTAGTTCGTCAGACCGATTTGGTTGTTGCTGCAGCAAAAACTGGCAAGGTGGTAAATTTAAAGAAAGGTCAGTTTATGAGTCCTGAAGCAATGACTCATGCGGTTCAAAAAGTCAAAGATTCTGGTAGTGATAAAGCTTGGATTACAGATCGTGGAACCATGTTTGGTTACCAAGATATGATTGTCGATTTTAGAGGTATTCCAACCATGCGAGCTATTGCTCCTACTGTTCTAGATGTGACACACTCATTACAACAACCTAACCAAAGTGTTGGTGTTACTGGTGGACGCCCAGATATGATTGAAACCATTGCTAGAGCTGGTGTAGTGAATAATGTTGATGGATTATTTATAGAAACTCATTTTGATCCCGCTAATGCTAAAAGTGATGGCGCAAATATGTTACATCTCGATAACCTTGAACGTTTACTCACTAACTTAATAGCTATTAGAAAAACAGTTAATGGCTTATGATTGATTTTCTTTTGTATATAATTGGTTGGCTCATTCTTCGAGTAACCTATCCTAACAAAGAAAAACGTAACGTAATTTTGAAAAATAAATATGACAACGATCTTTTAGCTGTAGCTATGGAATATCCATTAAAAATTGTTGCAGTTATATGTATTATGGCACTCATATTCTTTTTATTAGCAACATTATATAAAGTCTTATCCCCTATATCATTATGACAGACGACATCGAAATTAGAGAAGCAACCTTAGACGATATTCCAGAAATTACTGCGATTTTTAGAGATACTGTTAGAGCAGTAAACAGTAGAGATTACAACGAAAAACAAATTGAAGTATGGGCTTCTGGAGCGGATGATATTGCCAAATGGGAAGAACGTATTAATAAATTTTATTTCATTGTAGCTGAATACAGAGATACTATTGTTGGCTTCTCATACTTAACCAAAGGGTATTACTTAGATGGCTTATTTGTGCATAAAGATTTCCAAAGACGGACCATTGCTTCTAAATTACTTCGAATCATAGAATCTAGAGTATCAATTAATGGGTTTGAAGTCATCAAATCTGATGTCAGTATTACTGCACTTCCCTTTTTTGATTCACACTTTTATGAGGTTGAAAAGAAGCAGAAAAAGTCTCATAAAGGAATGGTTTTCGAAAACTATATTGTTTACAAGGAGTTATAAGTTTATTTAAGAAACGACTTGCTTTTATGCTTTTCAACTTCTTTAAGGATATTAATGAACAGCTCATCATCAATATCTTCTAGAGTTTTATATCGCATAGATTTAACGACTTTACGCTTTTCAGATACCATAAATTCGGTGTACTTTGTAAGATGTGCCGAATGCCAAAATCCAACATCTACATAATCTTTGCTCTGATTGAGATAGCATATAGGCTTATTGTTCACATAGTAGCACGGAATTTTCCACTTATATTTCATTTCAGCATCTGAAAACGTATGTTCAATTAGAATTTGTAAATGCATCAAAATAGACTTAAAAGGCTCTGATTGATTCAATATGTAAGTTTCGGCAGGATTCATTTCTTACGAATTTTCTTATATTTAGTATATGAAGTCTGTAGTTACAATAATATGTTCGTTTTTTATATTCAGTGTATATTCACAAAATTACAAATTGATTGATAACAATGTAAAACATTATCCTCAATTTGAAAATATAGAAGAACTGGTTTTAAGAGTTGATAACACGCTTAAAACCGATGAAGAAAAAGCAAGAGCCTATTTCACATGGATGTCTCTTAATATTGTGTATGACCTAGACCACTATTATGAGGTTCGACCTCCTGAGTTTTATATAACTTTCGACTCAGAACGTATCAATAAAAGCATTGAGAGACGACGACGTCAAGCTTTAGCAAAACGTGTTTTTAGTAATCGTAAAGGACTATGTATAGGAATAAGCACCTTGTTTAAAGAGCTTTGTGCTCGATCTGGGATTGAAGTAAAAATAATTGAAGGTATTACCAAGGTTTCTGTTAATGATATTGAAAATTCTCATTATCTAAAAAATCACGCATGGAATGCCGTAAAAATTGGAGAACAATGGCAACTTGTTGATATCACCTTTGCTTTAGGTTATGAAAATTCGACTACTGGCGATTGGGTACGTCGTTTCAATGACTTTTATTTTTTTACAGATCCCAAAAAGCTATTAACAACGCACTTACCAGCAGAATCTAAGTTTCAACTCGTCAACAAACCAATAGGTGTAGATACTTTTTTTAAGAAGCCCATATTTTACTCTAAATATTTTGATAGCGGCTTACTGCTTTCAGAACACCAAAAAGGAGTTTTAAATGTGTCTGATACAGATAAGAAAATCCGTTTACAGTTTAATAATATAGTTCAACATGGAACTATTTATTATAAGTTTAACAATGAGCATTATTTAAAAGAACTTCACATTACCAAAAAAGATCTCAATACTTATATTGCAGCATTAAAACATAAATCACATAAAGCTCAGGTACTAAGTTTATATTACGAAAATGAAAAAATATTAGATTTTAAAATAGATAAGTAACCTCTCTTCGGAATAATTTTTGAGCGTATCAATTTATGATAAAAACGATTACTTTCATCTTCATTTTTTTTATTGCATTTAGCTCTAAGGCTCAAGATTATTCATCAGTAGATGCTATAGTTAAAAATTACCCAAATAGATTTAAGTCAATTGACGATTTTGCGCATCGTATAGAATTAGATTTCGATAGTGATATTAACAAAGTGCGAGCTGTTTTTTATTGGGTTTCAAATCATATAGCTTACGATTTCAAATCTGCTACAAACAACACCAACGGATACAAATATATCAACTCAAATCCTGATGATGGTTATGAAGAACGCTTATTACAAATGCATAAAACCTATGCAGAACGTGCATTAAAAAGAAAGCTAGCGGTTTGCGAAGGTTATTCTCAATTAATAAAATTTACTCTGAATGCATTGGATATTAAATCTGAGGTTATTCATGGTTTTGCAAAAGTTTTTCCATCAGAAATTGGTATAATTCGAAATACCACAAATCATGCATGGAATGTCGTAAAAATTGATAATGAATGGAAGTTATTAGATGCAACATGGGCTACAGGAATTGAAATCAATCAACCAAAAATATTCAACTTTACGGATACCTATTTTTTAATCAGTCCTGAACATCTAATCCTAACCCATTTTCCAAAAGAAGAACAATGGCAACTTTTATATCCACCAATAACAAAGTCAAACTACTTTTTTAAGCCTATTTTTTATGAAGCCTATTTTAGTTCAGGATTAGAACTTAATATGGATTCAAGTGGAATCATTAAAGCAAAACAGGGAACAAAAATTAAGCTTATTTTTGATCATATAGATGAAGACAAAATGTATTATTATGCCTATAAAGATCAGAAGGTGAGTAAACCTCTAGTTTTTGAAAAAAGGTTAGGAAAGTACATTACCAAAATTCCTTTTTATTCTAAAAGAAAAACACATTTAGGTATCTTCGATAATACAGATGGTGTTTTAGAATTTAAAGTACTTATAGAGCGTTAGACTAAAAAATACTTAACAACCCAATAACGATAAGTCCAATACCAATAATAGCTTTAAAAGGCATCAATTTATCGGAAAGCTTTTTTAAAGTATCACCAAAAGCAGGTGCTTTACCAATAGCATGAGTCAATAATAGAAACCCTCCGAGCAAACTTATAATATTAAATAAAAGATTGTGACCTCCAAAAATACGCATGAGACTAATCACTACTAAGGCAGCTCCAATAACGGTTTGAAAAGGAGCTAACACACCAGCAATCTTGTTAAAAAAATTGCTTTCACCATCCCATTTGTCTAGTGTAGCTAGGCCTAATAAAACACCTCCAGAGAGATTTGCAATTGTTAAAAGTAATCCTATCATAATACGAATCTGTTTAAATTATAAGATAAATTTAACTAATAAAACATGAATATTATTTGTTAATCAAGATTAATTTATTTTACTTTGTTTTTCAAAGTACTTTTATTATGAGCAATGAAGATTATTTAAAAGACATTAGTGAAATAAAAGACTTAATGAATAAATCCTCTCGGTTTATTTCATTAAGTGGATTGTCAGGTATTTTAGCAGGCATTTATGCATTAATTGGTGCTGCAGTTGTGTATTGGTTGGTCATTAACCATAGCGATGGTATACTTTATATTTTTCATGGTTGGGTGTTTTGGACCAGTATGTCCATTTTGCTTTTGATAGCATTGCTAAGTGTAATAACTGGTGTTATTCTTACAACAAGAAAGGCCAAAAAGAATAATGAAAAGCTTTGGGATAATTCGTCTAAAAGATTGTTAGTCAATTTTCTGGTGCCTTTGCTTGTTGGTGGAATATATTGCATTATTATTTTAAGTCAAGGCAGATATGGTCAAACAGGAGGCTTAATGTTAATATTTTATGGATTAGCATTAGTTAGCGCATCAAAATACAGCATTGGAGATATTAAATATCTAGGATATATTGAAATTATTTTGGGACTCATAGCTAGTTATTATCCAGGCTATGGATTTTGGCTTTGGGTCTTAGGATTTGGTATTATGCATATCGTTTATGGTGCTTGGATGCATTTCAAATATGATAGAAAGCCTTAAATTTGAATTGAAGCAACACGACTAAGCTTTATATTTCAACTTAACAGTTAGACAAAGATAATTTTGAGCATCATCAACAACATAAACAAAGCATTTGATCATAGAATACGACTGGGAATTATGTCCATACTAATGGTAAATGAATATGCCGATTTCAATATGCTAAAAGACCTTTTAGGTGCTACGGATGGTAATCTAGCAAGTCACACTAAAGCTCTTGAAAAAGCAGAATACATACTTGTTGAAAAGCAATTTATAGGACGAAAACCAAACACCCGCTACTCTACTACAAAATTGGGCAGAGCAGCATTTAAAAAACATATAGAAGCACTGGAAAAACTAATACACAAACAATAACCACTCGACTAGGATAAACACTTGTCATTTTTTTTATTCATATACTTTGCATTTCAAAGTACTTTAAAATATTTATTATGGAACATTCAAACACACCGCCGCAAAACAAACCACAAATCAACAAATTTTCAAATTGGCTTAAAACATCTATTACGGCACGTATGCTAATGGTAGGTTTTTTAATTGTCATATTACTCATTCCTCTGTCTTATATTAATAGCCTAATTACCGAACGTTCCTTTAGGCAAACCGATGTTGTCAATGAAATCAATGAAAAATGGGGCAATAATGTGTTGGTCTATGGGCCTATATTAAAACTTCCATATAAAACGTATTCTGAAACGAAAATCTACGATGATAAAACAAAAACCTATTTAAAGGAAACACAAACACATATTAATTATGCTTATATATTTCCTGAGCGACTTCATTCAGAAGTTAATGTAGATTCTAAAACCTTGAAACGCGGCAATTTTGAATCGGCAGTATTTTCTACAATCATGGATTTTTCGGGTCATTTTATTCCCACAGATTTAAGTGCAAAGGGTATAAAAACTGAAGATATTGTTTGGGACAAGGCAAGTATACTTATTAAAACCAGCAATCTAAAAGGGATTAAAAGTGAAATGTCTCTTAAACTAAATACAAGTAATTATAGTTTTCAAACCAATTTTAATTCTAAAGATGATGATTATAATCGTCTTGATATATTAGAATCTAATTTTATCAATGCAGAAAATCTCTCCGATAATGAAAATGACTCCTTTAGTTTGAGTATTTCATTTAATGGTTCCAAACAGATTGATTTAATTCCTATTGGAAAAATAACCACTATGAAAATGGTGTCGAATTGGGCAGACCCTAGCTTTGTTGGCAATTATCTTCCTAATGATGAAACCAAAGAAATCACTAAAGATGGGTTTAAAGCCGATTGGAAAGTACTTCATATTAACAGAGCATTTTCTCAACAACACCTTAATAAAATTCCAAATCTCACAGCGTTTGCTTTTGGAACAAAATTTATGGTGATGGTAGACGAATATCAAAAAAGTGAGCGCTCGGCTAAATATGGGTTTTTAGTGATTGGGCTAACATTTTTAATTTTCTTTTTAATTCAAACCATGAGCAAGATTGACATCCATCCATTCCAATATTTCATGATTGGTATTGCTCTTACCATGTTTTACACCTTATTGGTATCCATTTCGGAGCACAGTAATTTCTTGAAAGCTTATCTCATTGCTGGTATTGCCGTAGTACTTCTAATTACTTTATACTCGCGGTCGATACTTAAAAGCTTTAAGTTTTCAATGCTCATAGGTTTATCATTAACTGCTTTATACACCTTTATTTATGTGATTATTCAATTAGAAAACTATGCGTTACTAGTGGGAAGTATTGGTCTTTTTGTAATACTTGCTATTGTCATGTTTGTATCACGAAAAATTGACTGGACTAACGGTTAATTAGTTGGTGTGTACCTCGTTCCGCTTTCCTCAAGGATATGAACGAGGTTTATAAAACTTTAAAAATGAAAAACAATATAAATCAAACCGGAAAAGTAATTGCCTTACTCAGCTTTGTTTTGGGAACAACACTTTTATCCTTCTTCTTATATTTTGGACCTCAATTTATAGGCTTAGGATTTGCACTATTCTGTGTCGTGTTTATGATCATTACAAATATTGCAATATTTGCTGCCATTGTAGGTTCGGCAATCCTCAAAAAAGTATGCCGTTTAGATGCTTTTAAAACGTGCTGCATTATGCTTTTAAATATTCCAGTTGCCATACTTTACTTTATTATGGTAATTACCTTTCCTTATAAAAATCTAATTATATGACCGTCAAATTCAACAAACCCTTTTTTGCTTCCAGTCTTATGCTGCTTTCTATAGAAATTTGCATTACAGCATTTTTAACCGAAGGTTTTATAAGACACACCTTTGGCGATTATCTGGCGGTCATTTTGATATATTGTGCCATTCGCAGCATATTAAATATAAAGCCAATTTATGTTGCAATTGGCGTATTAATCTTTTCTTTTAGTATAGAATCCCTACAATTATTTAATCTTTTAGATTATCTACACCTAAGAGACAACAATTTTGCCGTCATCGTATTGGGCAGCACTTTTGAAACCACAGATCTAATCGCCTATAGCTTAGGCATTATTACTATTTATTTAATTGATACTAAAATTAATATCACATGGATACCATAAAAATTCACATTTTCAACAGGTTTAAAACCTTATCTATTTTAACACTTTCTATGACCTTAAGTATTGTACTACTTATGGTTAGAATGAAATTAAATCAGTCATTTTATCTTCTCTTTTTAGTTTGGAATTTATTTCTAGCCATTATCCCGTTTGCAATAACAACTACTTTGGTAAGTAAATCAAAACCTCATAAATTACTCTTGCTTTTTTCGTTTGCCGTTTGGCTTTTGTTTTTACCAAATGCACCTTATATGGTAACCGATTTGATGCATTTAACTCGAACCAATAATCAGTTTCTATGGCTAGACATTCTAGTTATCATGTCGTTTGCATTTAATGGATTGATCTTATTTTTCTTATCACTTTCAGATATGGAAAACCTATTAAAAAGCTATATTAAATCCTCGTTAATATTCCCGATTATGCTCTGCATTTTTGGCTTAACAGCATTTGGCATATATCTTGGCCGGTTTTTACGTTATAATTCTTGGGAAATTTTAAACAACCCATTTGCCTTGTTTTCTGATATGTTTGCGCTCATTTTCGAACCCAATCTCGAAGCCTGGATATTCACCTTAACCTTTGCAAGCTTTTTAGCAATTTCTTATTGGATGCTTAAAGCATTTTCTAATTCTAAAAAATAAAATCACATGAAGCATTATATCAAATACCTAGTTATTATTTTACTCTTTATAGCCTGCTCTGATAATGACAACAGAAAAGTTGTAGCTAAAAATGATACTACTACTAAACATAACAAAACGTCAAAAACAAAAGTTATTGCCAATTTACCCATGCTTATTGATAGTACAGACTTTCTTATACACCCTATTGGTAAGTATGCATTGAAGAAAAGTCGATCAGAGTATTTTAGTTCCGATAGTTATGAGTCTCATGAATTTTCGAGCGTGAGCTCTTCTAGAGATGGATTTTATGGCAATCTTTCAAATGTGAAATTTCAACAAATTCCGTCTAAGGAATTAAAAGCACTAACAACGAGTACTATTAACATCACATCAATGACTTTTTTGCGTCAAGTATATAACGACTTAAACAAAGGGTATTTTCTCTATGAAGTAAATGACAAGGATACTAATGCAGATGGGACACTCAATTCAGGAGATTTAGAATCTTTATACATCAGTAATTTAAATGGGGCTGGCTTTAGAAAGCTCTCTCCAGATCGTCAAGAATTGATAACATGGAAAGTTATTATTGAAGCCAAAACCTTATATTTTAAAAGTATTGAAGACACTGATAATAATGGCAAATTTGACAATAAAGACACCATGCATTATTATTATCTAGATTTAAATCAAGATAATTCAAAAGTGATAGAGTACTTTCCTGTATAATACAACAAAAGAAATGTCGTCTAGTTTTTGGTATTTATTATATCTGGTAAAAACTGCTCCCAGTCATTTACTCTAAATTTATTCACAATTCTATTATTTGGTCCAATAACATAACAGATTCTGGAGCAATACATTTGTCGGTAAGCTTTATATACTTCGGTATTGTATTCATTCTCTACATCAATTTGAATACCAACCTGACTATCCTCAATTCTAGAATCTAATCTAATAACATGGGCTTTATCCTTGTATGCATCTAATATGTTGAAATAAGCTTGAGTGGATTCTATGTCACCACCACAACCACAAGAGTTTGCAACTATCAAAGGTTTATCTTTAAAAGCATCACTAATAATAGAATCACCTGCTATAGTCACTGCAACAAATTGAGGAGCCAACATTCCTAGTTGGGTACCTACTTTACTACTAAAATCAACTTCTTTTATAAGTGTAAGATGTTCACCTGTTTTAGATATTTTATCAAACTTATAATAGGTGTTACCTAACTTTAAAAATTCTCCGATTTTTAGTAATTGTCCCTCATTTAACGAATCAACCTTCACGTTATTTTGAGAAATAATTGCAATCTCAGACGTATTATTATAATCAAAGTAGAAGGTGTTAGATTCATTTACAACACCCAAAGTAAAAGGTTCTTGATCAATGCTAATTTTAGCGAGTAAATGTTCTCTTTTACCATAAAGCAAATGATCAAATGCATATCCCAAACTTATCCAAGTCGAATCTATAACTGTATCGTTCCCATTGGTTATAGAATAGTCAATTTTAATTAAATTATTTGATGTTTTCCATTCAAATTCTCCGATAGTATTAATTGTTTCGTCTGTAAAATCTAAGTTATTATTTTGATCGATAATAAAGACCTCCTTGCCGTCTAAATAACCTTTAATAACATTAAAAAAATTAGTATCTATTGCTTCAAAATCTGGATATATTTTAGCATACTTTATACTATCTATTGTATTAGGTATAATCAATGTATTACTAATTTTATTAGAGTTAGTAAACTCTAAACCTCCAGCTCCTATACTAAATATACCAGCACCTTTTTGTTTTTGAGTCTTAACAATAAGCGTATCTTGGTTTGAAGTAAAATGATTAAATGTTGTTGTTGCTTCTGAACAACTGGAGATAACAAAAGCAATAAAAATAGACACAAAGAAAAGCCTCATAATGCAAAAGGTATGGTTAGTTCCTTATACTAACGACTTGACTTGATATTTATTTTTATTTAGACTTTACTTTCACTCAAGACCATCTACATAATCTTGTAAATAGCTAAAACGTTCTGTTAACTTACCATCTGCTGTTGTGATTTTGGCACGTTTTAAAATACCTCGCTCATCATTATTAAAAAATGCAGGTATGACGTGTTCTAAAAACATCTCACCAAACCCTTCACTGGCATCTTTTGGTAATTCGCAAGGCAAGTTATCGACAGCCATTACGGTAATGGCTTCATCGGCATTGAAAGCTACTTCACTTTCGGTATGTGGGTCATAGCCATAAAATGGATCGGCAATAGTTGACGGACGAATGGTACTCGCCACGGGACCGTCAATATCGCAAGAGATATCTGCTACAAGATTAATTCTAAAATGAGGATGTTTGGCATCTTCTCTAGTAAAAATAAAAGGCGCACCATCACCATAAAAATGACCAGCTATGAACATATCAGTTTCTTTGGCGTATGGCATAAAGTTACTTTCATAACCACTTGGGTCTTTATAAAATTCTCGCTTATCTCCTACTTTACCATCAATACGTCTATTATATTCCATAACATCAATCATGCAATAGACTGGCTCTGTAAATTGTGATGTTAGATATAAGGCATCACTTACTTCCTTTATTTTTAAATGATCTAAAATTTCTTTTGCACCTAAAGCCACTTTTCCTGTTCCAGATAAGGCTATTTTGATATTAGGCAATGATATTTTATCGAGTTCTGCCTTTACTGCATCTAAATCGGCAAGCGTTTCTACTTTAGGCAATTCGAATAATTGGTCTCGTAATCCTAAAGCTCTAAATCCGTTATACGCACCAACCAATCCGGCATAACGACCAAATCCGATAAGACGCGCACCACTTTGTTTCACTATAGTTTCATGGTCATACATCTCAATATTTTTATGGAGCATATCAACCAACAATTTTCGATTGTAAGGTTGTTTTTTAATCGTGTGAGAAAAGTAAAAGTATTTCTTATTAGGAATCAAAGCATCTAATGGTACTTCTTTTACACCAATCATCACATCACAATCGGAAACATCATCAGTTACAGTAAATCCTTGCGCACGATACGCTTCATCAGAAAACACACGAATATCAGATGATTCAACAACAAACTCTGCCTGTGAAAATTGTGCTCTAGCTTCGGCTAATTTTTCAGGTGAGAATACGACTCGACGATCTGGCGGGTTTTTACGTTCTTTTATGATGGCGAATTTCATAGTTTATTTATATTTTTAAGGTAAATTATCAAATAATGAACAAAAAAATTACGCTCATTATTTATGGAGCAATATCATGCATCCTTGTAATAGTATTTTTCATTTTTTTATTTGAATTAGTATTATCTAATGGTTACCTCTCTAATAAAAACTGGATAAAAACCATTGGTACACTTTTAATTTCTATTTGGTTTATAAAAGATTTTATTCGTATAAAAAATGAATCAAATTAAAACTATTCACAATTTAAATCTGGAATAATTTTTGCACGAAAATACTAGGAAATGTAGGCTTATACAAACTTTTTGATAACTTTGCATCCCGCGTTAAGGATTGAGGTAATGTTGGAGCTCCTCGCAGAGAGCGACTACCGAAAGCCTGACCTGAAAGGGAACGCTAAACAACAATTACTAATAAGGGGTCGACTGGTTTTGACAGCGAGACTCATTAAACGGTAAGCACGTCGTGTAATGGCATTGAAACACGTAAAAGGCTAGACCAAATTTTAAACGGCGAGAATAACTACGCTTTAGCTGCATAATCTGAATTACAGTAAGATTAAGCCTCGGCTCACTAGGTGAGCAAGCTTTATGTCTCCTGAAAGCCTTGGTTAATGGCGTTCTATTTTGAGGCATCGTAAATATTAACTAAGATCATATAGCGCTTTGATGTATGTTCGAGATTTAGAAGATAAGTTATAGGTAGAGTGTTTTTAATCAGCCTATAATCGAAAACCATGAAAAAACTAAACGTGTAGAAAGCTCTTTAATAGCTTGTTTGGACGAGAGTTCGATTCTCTCCGACTCCACATCAAGCGTAATTTAATTGCGATTTGGAATGAAAAAATCTGACAAGTTTACTTGATCAGATTTTTTTGTTTCAAAGCGTTTGTCTTGTAAAGACAATAAATTGCATTTGCAGTAATGGAATGGTGAGCAAGGCGAAGTCAATCTCTCCGACTCCACAATTAAGCGTAACTTAATAACAGCTTTACGCATAAAAAGCGCAACAAGTTTTACTTGATTGCGCTTTGTTGTTTAAATGTGTAACATAAGTTACATTTACCTCATGGGAGTGATTGAGAACAGCAAGCTAATCTCCACTTAGACTTTTATTATACTCCCAAATTTCATCCCATCTATTCGTAAATGTATCATCAAGTGTATCAAGAAAAGAATCCCAAGAATTTTCGCCATATAATTTTTCATAAGCTGCCTTAAAATTTCTATCCTCATCCATTTCTGTCCAGTTTTTCAAAAAACTTACTGATGCGACATGCCTTCCTAAATCGCCTTGTAAAAACATATTATAGTATAATCCCCAAGGATTTTCTCCTTCCATAGATTTGATTGTTTTACTCACTTGCTCAAAGACTTGATTCATCGTATAATCATGATCATCTGAGACTTCAAAAAATCGGATATACAATATTGGATATTTCATCTCTGGTCCAGCTAACATACTTACGTTTGATTTTTTATCATCTTGTGTCCAATACTCTATTGTGTGTATCTTTTTTATATATGGCATCACATTGTCTCGCCAGTCTACATCATGACCACCATCACTTGGACGACTGTCATTGTGTCTAAACATCATTGGCCCCATTTGCCATATCATTTTTCCCGCATTTGGACCTGTAGTAATATTGTATACATTACAGTTATAAGGACCATCCTTGTGATACGTTTCGTTGTGCTTCCGCATGTTTTCTCCAAAAGTCTTCAGATTCGTATAATCTGGAGTAATCATCATGGTTTCCCACATTGTATAGTCTTTAGATTCTTGCGCATTTACAGAAGTCGTTAATGTAAATACCATTGCTAGCATCATTAAAGATGCAATAGATTTTGTCAACATAATTAATTGATTTTGTTGGTTAGTGAGTACCTCAACATAGTACTCTTAAAATAAATAATTGAAAAATAGCATATAATGAATGTAGAATTGATTCATACATTCAAGATCAAAGATCAGATCTGAAACTATTTAAATGTAAGGCATAAATCAATATTTAACAAATATTGACTCCAAAATCAGGTATTTATACCTATAAATTAATAGGCCTTTTGTAAGAAAAGTAATAAAATAACATATTAGTTTACTGGTCTATTTCTGCGAAATTCATCTAACAATTCAATTTGTGTAATCTTAGAAATACCCAAAAATCGATATCGAAGTCCAACAATATCTCCTATAGAATTCGTGTAAGACTTAGAAAACACTTCTAAACCATCTATATAAACTTTTAAAACTTTATTTATGGACATGATTTTAATAAGGCGTTCCTTAGAAAAATCGACACCTAAAGATGAGAGATCACTCGTTTTTCCATCTAACGGAAATTCACTTACCATTCCCTTTAAGTCCGACGTACAACCAGGTATTGAAAACGGAATTATGATAGCGCTTTTTGTACCCACAATAACAATAGACGTTTTTTGACAAACTGCCCATTTATCTTGATAGGTAGAAATAATTGATGATTTTAACGAAAAATTATTCCCAGACAATTTCGGAATATCATTTACATAATGAAAAGAGGATAAGATAGGTTGGTCATTATTTTTTATTTCTTCAGAAATACTTTTAGAAAACATCAATTCATCTGAGCTTAAGCTATCATCATATATATACTTAGGTATTGGTTCATAATCCAAGGTTCCTAACCACCCACCAGATTTGATAAATAAATCATGTTCTTTTAGAATGTTTCCGTCTGCGATAAGCTTTGCTCTAAAATACCCTGGATAATAATACTGTCCAGTTGCTTGAACTTGATTTTGCGACAGGTTAATTATTTTTGTTGGATCCCAAAACTGCTGAATATATATACTATCGGAAGTTATACCGTTTAAATCAAAATCAAAAACCACCGAATTAGGCAAGCCTTCTGTAATAGGTTTGCTACTAAATTCAATATTTGTGATATCAATATCATTTATTCTACTTTCAGTACCTGTCAATGAGTACAAAGAAATAAACACAACGGTCATAATAGAAGCACTCAGAATAATTACCCCTAAATGTGGTGATACTTTTTGTTCTAGCCAAGACACCTGTTTTATATCTGCTTTGTTTTTAAAATCTCGCCAATTATTAAAACCCGCAAATTGAGCTAAGGTATTCAAAGTACTAATACTTGGCGCACTTTTATAATTCACCTTTCCCCAAACACGTTTTAAAGTTACTGGACTCAACAACACTTGAGTATCTTTTTGTATAGTCTCGCTGAGTTCAATAAAAACATCGCTATGCCATTGCGAAGCACTTCCCCATCCCAGCTTTTCTTCAATAAGCAAAAGACATTTTTGTAATAGTTTATGTTCGGTAATATTACTCATAGTTATGTACAAAAATCTTCAAAAAATATGATGTGTACAACATTGAATGGATTTGTACGAACTTGTTTTCGTCTCTACATCAATCTTTTAAGACATTTAACAAAAAACAACTCTTATGTCAATAAAAACAACATTCTTAAACAGTTTATGCCTTTTATTTTTCTGCATACCATCAAGTCAGGCACAAAACATCATTCCTTTAGATACTACACATTGGAACATTCAGGCAAAGTCTTATGAATTAATGCGATACAAAGGTAAAAATGCCATTTACATTGATCAAGGTGCACTTATTTTAAAAGACGCTCAATTTTTTAATGGCACAATAGAATTTGATTTATTCCTTAATGAAGAACGCATGTATCCAGGTGTCTTTTTTAGAGCAGACAAAACCTTTAATAATGGAGAACAATGGTTTGTTAGGACGCACTTATCTGGGTTAGAAGACTGCAACCAAGCAGCTCCTGCAACTAATGGCATCACCCCATTTCAGTTTTATTTCGGTCCAAAATATTCGTTTGTCTATGATTATAAATATGATGATTGGACACATGTAAAAGTTGTTGTTAATAATGATAAGGCTCAAGTGTTTTTAGATTATGCCGAAAAACCTAATCTGTCTTGGTATTTATTTCACGAACCAAAATCTGGAGGCTTAATGATTAGAGGAGGTCGCGTGCCATTACATATCGCTGATATCAAAGTGAACAAAAATGATTACGAGCTTACAGACTTCAATCCTATTAAAAATAAGCCAATTGAAGGGTTAATACAAGAATGGGAAGTCTCGGACATGTTTGAAGAAAAATCACTTGAAGATAATGACGCATTACAGACTACGATTAAGAATAGAACATGGGGAAGACAAATTTACCTTGAAGAAGGTGTTGCTGCTAATATTTCAAGAGTTCAAGTATTACGTGATGGCACGCCTGGAAATACTGTTTTTGCTAAAATCATAATTCATTCTGATAAAGATCAACTTAAATTATTTGAATTTGGTTATAGTGATAGAGTTGTAACCATTTTAAATGGAAAACCCATTTATAAAGGCACTAACAAATGGCGTTCTCGAGATTATCGATATTTGGGTACAATAGGACTATTTGATGCCATTTATTTAAATCTAAAAAAAGGCAAAAATGAATTATTAATGGCAGTTTCAGAAGATTTTGGAGGTTGGCTTATTACAGGCCGATTTAAAGACAAAACAGGTTTAAAACTAGAATAATTAACATCCTTTTACTTTATTAAAAGGAAGAGACTCATATTATCTTGGACTATTTATAGGAATAATCCAAGGTAATTTGGTTAGAACCACTTCACTTAAATGAGAATATTTAAATTCATTGAATCATTTCAAGGAGTCTTTTTAAACAATTCACATAAATCAACATGCTTCATTAAGAACTTGATAAATATCACCAAAATCTAGTGTTTTTAGATTACAAACACGTTTTAATCCCCTAAAAATCACGACCTTTAACAAAATTTAATCCCTCATAATGAAAGTCGTTTTTTACACAAGAGAATTCCCTCCTTATGTTTATGGAGGTGCTGGTGTTCATGTTGAATATTTAGCTAGTGAGCTCGCTAATCTTATGGAAGTTGAAGTAAGATGTGAAGGTGATCAGGATAGCCAATCAGAAAACTTAAGTGTTAAAGGATTCTCTTCTAATGTATTAGATCTTTCTAATTCTAAGGAGAACCTGAAGCCCATTTTCAAATTTATGGAAACCTGTATCCGAATGAATACTGGACATTTTGATGCCGATGTTGTTCATTGCCATACATGGTATGCTCAATTTGCAGGGATTATTGCTAAACTGTGTTACGGAACGCCTTTAGTCGTAACTACTCATTCTTTAGAACCATTACGTCCATGGAAAAGAGAACAATTAGGGAAAGGCTATGATGCGTCATCATGGATTGAGAAAACTGCGATTGAAATGGCCGATGCCATAATAGCGGTTTCAGAAGAAACTAAAACTGATGTCATGACTCACTTTAATGTTCAAGAAGACAACATAAAAGTAATTTACAATGGTATCAATTTAGAAGAATATCAAACCACAGCTGATGCTTCAGCTCTAGAACGTTATAGTGTTGATAAGTCTAAACCCTATGTCCTTTTTGTTGGAAGAATAACAAGACAAAAAGGAATCATTCATTTGATTAATGCAATAAAATATATTGATAAAGACACGCAAATTGTTTTATGTGCAGGAGCACCAGACACTAAAGAGATTGAAAAAGAGATGCAAGATCGTGTTGCCGAAATTCAAAGTGAACGCGATAATGTGATATGGATTTCTGAAATGTTAAGTAAAAAAGACATCATTCAATTCTATTCGCATGCAGACGTGTTTTGTTGCCCTTCAATTTATGAACCTTTCGGAATTATCAACATAGAAGCGATGGCCTGTGATACTGCAGTTGTAGCAAGTGCTGTTGGAGGGATAAAAGAAGTGGTCGTTCATAATGAAACCGGATTATTAATTCCAATTGAACAACAACAAGAAGCTCCTTTTGAACCTATTAATCCTGAGCAGTTTTCTAAAGATTTAGCCGATGGTATCAATCAATTAATTAGTAATTTAGACCTAAGAAAAAAAATGGCTCTTAAAGGCAGACAACGTGTTGAAGATCATTTCGACTGGAAAGCCATAGCACAACAAGTAAAAGACTTATACCAATCTGTAATATAAATAATCATGATTAATAATGATGCACTAGCAATAATTTTAGGTGGCGGACAAGGTTCAAGACTATACCCATTAACTGCCGAGCGTTCAAAACCAGCCGTTCCAATTGCTGGTAAATATAGACTGGTTGATATTCCTATTTCGAATTGTATCAATTCAGAAATTAAGCGCATGTTTGTGTTAACCCAATTTAATTCTGCGTCGTTAAATCGTCATATAAAAAACACTTATCACTTCAGCTTTTTCAGTTCAGCTTTTGTCGATGTCTTAGCCGCAGAGCAAACTCCTCAAAACAAAACATGGTTCCAAGGTACGGCAGATGCTGTTAGGCAAAGTATGCATCACTTTTTAAGACATGATTTTAAATATTTTTTAATTCTATCTGGCGATCAATTATATCAAATGGATTATAAACAAATGATTGACGCACACGAAAAAAGCAATGCTGAAATATCAATAGCCACAATTCCTGTCAATGCAAAAGACGCTACATCTTTTGGAATTATGAAAGCAGATGACCAAAATGTCGTTAGATCGTTTATCGAAAAACCAGACACCAAATTATTACCAGATTGGACTTCAGAGGTTAGCGAAGACATGAAACATCAAGGCAGACATTATCTGGCATCTATGGGAATTTATATTTTCAATAGAGAGTTATTGACAGAATTAATGAAAAATCCCGATACTAATGATTTTGGAAAAGAAATTATACCACAAAGTATTGAAAAGCATAAAACCGTAAGTTATCAATACGAAGGATATTGGACAGATATCGGAAATATTGATTCGTTCTTTGAAGCTAATATTGGACTAACTGCAGACATTCCAGAGTTTGATTTGTACGATAAGAAAAAACGTATCTATACTAGAGCTAGAATGCTTCCAACTACAAAAATTGCAGGAACAACATTAGTTAGATCTGTAATTGCTGAAGGCTGTATCATTGGAGCTGCAAAAATTGAAAAATCGGTTATTGGTATCCGTTCAAGGATTGGAAAAGAATCTACTGTTATTAATACTTACATGATGGGAACAGATCATTACGAAACTCTAGAAAACATTGAAAAAAATAAGATAAAAGTGCTTTTAGGGATTGGCGAACGTTGCTTTATAAAGAACGCCATAATTGATAAGAATTGTCGCATTGCTGATGATGTTCGAATTAATGGTGGCAAACACTTAGAAGATACAGAAACCGATATGTATTTTATAAAAGATGGAATTGTAGTAATAAAAAAAGGGGTTACAATCCCAAAAGGTTATGTCATTGACAACCATTAATACTACTTCCAAAGCATATTGATAAAAGCTTTTCTAAAGAAAGGTTTTTATCAATTTTCCTTTTTTTCCTTTTGTTTTAAAAACCCAAACAACCCCTTTTTCTTCTTCCCTTCTGAAGACTCATCAAAGTCACGTTCTTTTCTATCTTTTTTGAATAGCCGTTTAAGAAACCCATCACGTTTTTCTGCTTTACAAGCCAATGCCTCTTTTACAGTTTCTGAAGGCAACTCGAACTTTGCTTTAGTAATACTATTAAATTGTTTGTTTTGATTTAACTGTTTTAAAAACAAAGCCGTAATAGGCAATGCCGAATTTGCTCCCTGTCCTATGGAAGTACTACTAAAACCAATACGGTGATCATCATGACCAACCCAAGATAACATAACTAATTTTGGGCTTATCCCAACAAACCAACCATCTTTATTATTTTGAGTAGTTCCAGTCTTACCTGCCAAATCATTTTGAAGACCATAACGCAAACGTATACGATTAGCCGTTCCAGAATTGATTGTTGATTTCATCATTTCTATCATGGCTTGTCTCGTTTCCTCAGAAAAAGCTTTTGGCGATTGTGTATTTGTCTTTGCCTTATAAATCACATGTCCAGATTTATTTTCAATTTTGGTGATATAATAAGGTGTTGAGGCGTGTCCATCATTGGCATAACTTGTGTAAGCTCCAATTAACTCTAACATACTTAATTCTGCGGTTCCTAAAGCCAGTGAAGGCACTTCTGGCAATTTTGACCTAATACCCATTTTTTCTGCCTGTTCAATAACTGGCTGAATACCTACATCTTCTAACACTTTAACCGCAATGGTATTAACCGACTCACTTATTGCTTTCTCAATAGAATAATTAAGGTGTCTATCTGATTCTTCTTTCCCATTATTTGTTGGAGTCCACCCTTTTTGATTTGAATAGGTTATTTCTTTAACAGGATAATAAGTACACGGAGAAATACCTTGCTCTAAAGCTGTTGTGTAAACAATTGGTTTAAAAGTTGATCCTACTTGTCGTTTTGAGGTAGATACATGGTCGTACTTAAAATGTTCAAAATTAATACCACCAACATAAGCTTTAATTGCACCAGAATTAGGGTCTACTGCAACAAAACCTGCATTTAAAAACTTCATAGATTGAATCAAACTATCTTTCATAGACATGTCTTGAATCTCCATATCATCCCATGAAAATATTTTATATCGTCCTTTGGCATTAATACTATCCATAATTTTTTTATCACTCCATTGGTCTTTTTTAAGTCTTTTGTAAAGTTTCAATTCTTTAATACGGCTATCAATTAAAGACTTATTTTTAATCCATGGGGCGTTTTGTCCATAAGCCTTTTCAAATTGCTTTTGTAAAGACTTCATATGCTGCTGCATAGCTATTTCAGCATATTTTTGCATATCTAAATCTAGAGTTGTGTAAATTTTTAATCCATCCTTATATAGATCATATTCTCCAGTATGAGATGCATTTAAGCTATCCAAAATTTCTTTGACTTCTAAACGTATTTTCTCCCGAAAATATGGAGCAACACCATCTGTATGGTTAAATTTTCTATAGTTTGTTTCTAAAGGGATATTGCTAGTAGCTTTTCTAACTTCTTCATCAATATAACCATTCGCTGCCATCTGATGCAAAACCACATCACGGCGTAATTGACTTCGCTCCGGAAACAGCCTTGGATTAAATCCATGAGTTGCCTTTAGAGTTCCAACTAAAGTGGCTGATTGTGCTAAATCTAAATCCTTTGTTTTAGTATTAAAAAAACGTTGCGAAGCACTTTCTATTCCGAAGACATTCTCACTAAATGGTACAGTATTCAGATAGAGCGTAATGATCTCTTCTTTAGAATAAATACTTTCAAAGCGTTTGGCAACAATCATTTCTTTAATCTTATTTACAGGCATTGAAAACCAACCATGATTCTCTCTTCCATAAATATTTTTAACTAATTGTTGACTTATCGTACTTCCGCCTCCCGAAGAATTATCTTGCATAAGAATAGACTTAAAGAATACGCGTATAAAACTTCTATAATCAACACCATCATGTTCATAAAAACGCGCATCTTCAGTAGCAACTAGTGCATCTACTAAATGCTTTGGAAGATCCTCATAGGTTACTATTTGACGATCAAAAATAAAATACTTCCCCAACAGCTTATCATTGGCATCCAATAGCACTGTTGCCTCAGCTTGTTTGATGTCTTTTAA
This sequence comes from Psychroserpens citreus, assembly GCF_055686305.1. Lineage (NCBI taxonomy): Bacteria > Pseudomonadati > Bacteroidota > Flavobacteriia > Flavobacteriales > Flavobacteriaceae > Psychroserpens > Psychroserpens citreus. Next base: position 2,326,379 of record NZ_CM145999.1, on the reverse strand, counting down.
GTCATTTTTAGAAGGTAGTGCACCCCAAAGTCCTACATATACTGAAAACCAAAATAAAGTCAATAATATAATTCCCGCCAAGAAAATTTTCAGAATACGTTTTAGCCAGATCGACTTTAATGTAAATGTCATAAATAGGATTTAAATTGGTAATCTTACTCTTAATATACGAGGCAACTAAAAAAACAGACTTTAGTTTAGTAATATATCTCGTAACTTTAGGATATTAAACCAATAAACTGTAAGGAATCCATTTAAAATGCGACCAATAGATTAAGTTAATTTTAGTGGTAATATTAATTAAAAACAGAAAGGACCAATAACAATGTTAACTTGGAAAGAAGTCATTAACTTCACAGTAAAAGGAAACCCTACTCCAGACCGGAGAGTAGAAAAAACAGACGCCGAGTGGCGCGAACAATTAACTCCAGAACAATTTAGAATTACACGACAAAAAGGAACAGAACGCCCTCATAGTGGTGCTTTGTGTAGTATTTATGATGAAGGACAATACAATTGTATTTGTTGTGATACACCATTGTTTGATTCGACTATTAAATTTGAATCTGGATCAGGTTGGCCAAGTTTCACTCAACCTATTCAACCCAATGCGATAAAGTATGAAAGAGATGCTTCTTTTGGTATGGTTCGCGTTGAAGTAATGTGTAATACATGTGACGGACATCTAGGACATGTTTTTCCTGATGGACCTGAACCTAGCAGATTGCGTTATTGTATTAATTCTGAATCTATGCAATTAGATTCTAAAATAAAGGAGACAAATTAATGACAACTAAAAATTTACAAATTGCTACTATTGGTGGTGGCTGTTTTTGGTGTACAGAAGCTGTATTCCAAGAAGTAAACGGTGTAGAAAAGGTAGTCTCTGGATATTCTGGCGGAAATGTGCCGGGAAGACCAACATATAGAGAGGTCTGTTCTGGCTTAACAGGTCATGCCGAAGTTATACAAGTTACCTTTGATGCTGATATCATTTCTTACGAGGATATCCTTGTCATTTTTATGACAACCCACGATCCCACCACACTAAACAGACAAGGTGCTGATCGGGGAACTCAATATCGTTCTGTAATTTATTATCATAATGAATCTCAAAAGAATGATGCTGAAATGGTGATTAAAGCCTTGGCTCAATATTATGAAGACCCAATAGTTACTGAAGTTTCTGAAGCTGTAACGTTTTATGAAGCCGAAGCAGCTCATCAGGATTATTATAAAAACAATCAATCACAAGGCTATTGCAGTTTTGTCATTACACCAAAACTGATGAAGTTGCGTCAACTTCATGCTGATAAGCTTAAAAGCGCTTAATCAAATTACATCTATAAATGCTCACTATGGCAATTCTGAAAACGAATTGTCTAGGAGCGTATTGCAACATTTAAAAGAAAGAACAACAAATGTCAAACCATACAAAACAACAAAAATATAGAGCACCAGAATTCAATGTCAATCAATGGATTGATCGTAACGGAAACAAAACAATTCCTATTAAACTTTCAGATTATAAAGGAAAGTTTAAAATTGTATATTGTTTTCAGAGTTGGTGTCCAGGTTGTCATAGTAAAGGATTACCAGATTTAAAAAAAATGGTAAACGCACTAAAGGATAATGATAACATAGCATTTATGGCAATACAAACTGTTTTCGAAGGCTATCAATCTAATACTTATGATAAAATGGTAGCCACTCAAAAACAATATGATTTAAAAATTCCATTTGGTCACGATGCAGGAAATGATGGCAAATCACGCTCAAACATTATGACCAACTACCAAACTGGTGGAACACCTTGGTTTATTTTTATTGATAAGCACGATAATGTAGTATTTAGTGACTTTCATTTAAATCCTGATGCTGCCATTGATTTTTTAAAAACGATATGATATGAAAGCTATACCAACAATAAAATTGTATGGCGCCAGTGGTTGCCACAAAACACGTTATTACCAAATCATATTAGATAAGATAGGATTACCTTATCATTTTTTAGACGTCGAACAACATGAAGAACATGCAGAAGAACTTCGTAATCTTTATGAGAATGGCAAACTCAATTTTCCAACAATTACCATAGGAAAAAAGAAACTTAGAAATCCAGACAAAAGAGAATTACATAAATGGATAAACAAACTAATTCCACAAATATTGGATATTGAGCACGATAAAGACAATGCGAGATTTATCTTAGATATAAATGGCGAATTAGCAAAAGTAGAATACAAACTAAACGAAAATACCATGTATCTTGTCCATTCAGAAGTACCATACAATCTGAGAGGAAAAGGAATAGGAAAAGTACTTGTTGAAAAAACTTTTGAGAAACTTACCGAAGAAGGTTATAATGCCATTGCAATTTGTAGTTATATTAAGGCAGTTGCAAAACGAAATAACGTTTGGAATAGCATTATTAAATGATAAAAAACACCGATTAGTAACATTGATTCTAATAACTAATAAAATCATGAGTAAAAATGACTTATCACTCGTCTCTATTTTTGGTGATGATATTCCAAAACTTGAAAATCTTCAAGGTAAACCATTACTTATCTTATTCTTCTACTTAGGATGCCCTGGATGCAAAGGCAGAGCAATTCCGTTTGCAAATAAATTGGTTTATGAAAATACGCCAATACATATTATCGGAATACATTCAAGATTCGAAGGTAAAGTTTATTCGAATGAAGAACTTAAACAAGCAAAAGATGAGTTCTATATCCGTTTCCCCTATTACAGTGATAAGAACCATGACGACACGTTTAAATCTTTTGAAGCTGGAGGCACTCCTCATTGGATTTTACTCAACAAAGATGGTGAAATAGTACAATCCATTTTTGGATCTGATCCCAACAATGCCTTATTGCGTATCGACTTAAAACTAAAAGAACTTTTAAACATGAGTAAATGACCTATTCTGAATTTAAATCAAAGCAGCAATTTTTAAGCTTACCGGAAGGCAAACTGGCATTTATCGATGAGGGTCAAGGAACTCCAATTATGTTATTACATGGCGTACCTACATCTGGTTGGTTGTATCGTCATATATTTCCTGAACTTATTTCAAAAGGATATCGTATTATAGTCCCAGATATGTTTGGTTTTGGTTCTAGCGACGCCCCAAAAGGCTACGATAAATACCATGAAAAATTGCAAGCCGAACGCTTACTCAAACTCATGCAGCATTTAAAAATAAAAGAGTGGACTCATATGTTTCACGATGCTGGTGGTCTATGGACTTGGGAATTACTGAAACTACAACCAAAAGCTATAAAACAACTCGTAATTTTGAATACAATTATTTTGAAATCTGGGTTTACGCCACCAATGCGTTTTGGCAATAATTTTGCTACAAAATTTATAATCAGTTTATATTCTAATAGACTCACCAATGGCATATTGATGAAAGGTCTATTTAAATCAGGCTTATTACACAATAACTTATCAACCAAAGCAATTGAAGGCTATAAAACACCTTTGTTACAAGGAAAAATTAAAGGTATGTATTATTTCTTTTCTAAAACTTGTCATAATTTACCTGACTATTCAAACTTAATTTCAACACTAGACCTACCTGTTTTAGTGATTTGGGGGAAGTATGATGAATTTCTGAAATGGGAACCACAACGCACAGAAGTTGTGCAATCTCTTAAAATTTCTGAATCTAATATTTATCAGATTGAAGCCAAACATTTCATTCAAGAAGAATGTCCAGGAAAAATAATTAACCTGACGCTTCAATTCATGGAAACATTCAATAAGATTGTATAAGCCTTATTTAAAACTTCCTATTCCTTTACTTAACCACTCAATATATTCTTCAGCATCTGGTGTATAACCTACAGGTTTGATGAGATTATTTTCATCATGATCCATAAGTACATAGAAAGGTTGGGTATTGGTTTTATACTTAATCGTTTGAAGTTCACTCCATTTCTGACCAATATATTTGAGTTTCTTACCTGGTTTCAATTTAGAATCGGTGATTTCGTTATCAGCAAGTTTACGTTTATCATCTACATATAACGAAATTAAAACAACATCGTTTTTCAATTTAGACAACACCTCTGGTTTCACCCATACATTCTGTTCCATTTTACGACAATTAACACAAGCCCATCCTGTAAAATCGATCATCACTGGTTTATTAACTTCCTTAGCGTAAGCCAAACCTTTATCATAATCATTAAATGCTAAAATATCGTGAGGTGCTAACAGATGCCCTCCATCAGGCAAATCAGAATGATTGGCTGAGCTTGATCCTCCTCCACCTTTAGAATTACCTACACCGTAAGGAGATTCACTGTAATCTAATGGCGGTGGAAATGCACTAATTAAATTAAGTGGTGCTCCCCACAATCCAGGAATCATATAGATTGTAAATGACAATGTCAATAAACCTAATAATAATCTACCTACAGAAATGTGCTTTAATGGCGAATCATGTGGTAATTGGATTTTCCCAAGGAGGTATAGAGACAACGCACCAAAAATGGCAATCCATATGGCGATAAAGACTTCGCGTTCTAAGAAATGTAATTGCAACACTAAATCGGCTTGCGATAGAAATTTAAACGCCAATGCTAATTCTAAAAATCCAAGTACAACTTTCACAGTATTTAACCAACCTCCAGATTTTGGTAACGAATTTAACCAACCTGGGAAAGCTGCAAACAAAGCAAAAGGGAGAGCAATCGCTGTCGAAAACCCTAGCATACCAATCACAGGGGCAATTCCTCCTTTAGATGCTGCCTCTACTAAAATTGTTCCCACAATTGGACCAGTACAAGAAAACGACACAATGGCTAAAGCCAATGCCATAAAAAAGATTCCAATAAGTCCACCTCTATCTGCTTGACGGTCGGCCTTATTTGCCCAAGAATTTGGTAATACAATTTCAAAAGCACCCAAAAACGAGATCGCAAATACGACTAATAATGCGAAGAAAATTAAATTAAACCACACATTTGTTGCCAAAGCATTTAAAGCATCAGCTCCAAAAATAGCGGTAATAATTGTTCCTAATAATACATATATAATGATTATTGACAAGCCATAAATAATTGCATTTCTGATTCCTTTTGCTTTAGACTGACTTTGTTTTATAAAGAAACTCACAGTCATTGGAATCATTGGAAATACGCAAGGAGTCAAAAGCGCAACAAATCCAGATAAAAATGCAACAAGAAAAATAGACCATAATCCTCGAGTTTCTCGTTCATCTTCTCCAGATTCTGCCTCATCAAAATTTTTAGCGTTTACACTTTTGGTTAAATCATATTCTAAATCTAGATAAGATGGTGTTAAACATTTCTCATCATCACAAGCCATAAAACCTACTTCAGATGCAATGCTAGATATATTTTTATTTTCAACTTTGATACGCTGCCTAAACTCGGCAGTATCTTCAAAATACTTAACTTTCATTTGAAAGACTTTATCGTCAATCGTGATACCTTTTTCTTCAGAAGTTGTTCCAACCAGAGTAACACCTTCAGGTAAAGTATATTCAAATGTTGTTGGGATTGGTCCATCATCTGGAACGTTTTGAGAATATAAGTGCCAGCCTTTATCAACTTTAGCTTTAGACACTAAAACATAATCGGTGTCTGAAATTTTTTCTACCGAAGCTTCCCATTTCACGGGTTCTAAAATTTGAGATTCATCATTAGAACTCTCATTTCCGTTTAAATTAAATTTTAATTCTACATAATCAGGAGGCAGACATTTTTCATCATCACAAGCCATGTATTCTACTTCACCTTCAACAACTGATAATTCCTGATTTAATATTTTAATACGCTGTCTAAATTCGGCTTTATCTTCAAAGAATTTAATTTTCATTTGAAACACGGGATCATCTACCACATGTCCATCCTCCTCAGAAGTTGTTCCTATCAACTCATAATCTGCATTAGCTTTATAAAGAAAAGTTGTTGGAATTGGCCCATCATCAGGAACATTTTGAGAATACAAATGCCATCCACCATCTACAGTAGCAATAGAAATTAAATCATATTCGGTATCTGAAATCTTTTCGACAGAAGTTTCCCATTTTACAGGTTCAAATACTTGTGCTTTAGCGCTGATTGAAAACACTAAAATACTACAAAGTGAAAGAATTAATTGTTTCATTAGATCACGTTAGGTTTTGAAAGACGCTAATTTATAAAAATCTAAAGGATTATTCTATAGGTTTAAGATATGATTACGAAACGAAAAATGTAGATATAAAAAAACCGAACATTATGTTCGGTTTTTTTTGGTTTATTTTGTCTTACTCAATAGTTTTAATATTGAGACCTTTAAATTTCCATTTTTCAAATCCACCTTCAAGGTCGTAGATTTTAACAAAACCAGCATCTTTTAATTTTTCTGAGCATTTTGCACTTCGATTTCCAGATTTGCAATACACAACAACTGGCTTAGACTTGTCTAATTTCACTAAGTCTTCTTCAAACGTAGGAGATGTTATATCGATATTCTGCGAATGTTCAATATATCCTAATTTACGTTCTTCTGGAGTTCTTACATCGACAAGTTGAATGTCTTCAAGTTCTAAAAGTGATTGCATCTCTTCTGGAGACACCATTTTAATTTCACTTTGTGGTTCTTCTTTGCAACTATATGCAAAAGCAAATAGTACAAAACAATAGATGAGTAGCTTGTTTTTCATTTTTGATTGATTGTTTACATGGACGTTTCACCAGACCACTCGGTGAAGCCTCCAATTAGATTATACGTGTTTTCAAAACCTAACTGATTCATAACACTACAGGCCTGAGCACTTCGTGCACCAGATCTACAATACACATAATAATTTTTTGATACATCTAATTCTTCAATGTCATCAATAAACCCCTGACCTTTATAAATATCAATAGCAATAGCATTTGGTATAAAACCAAGTGCTACTTCTTCTGGAGTTCTTACATCTAAAATTACTGCATTGTCATCGGCAGCTAATTGCGATGCCCATTCTTGTTGTGTTAAATCAGCCATATTTTTTATACATCAATAATCATGCAAATTTAACTTTTCCTTCTGATATTTTTTATAAAGACGAAAAAAAATCCGAAGTGTTACACTTCGGATATGTTAAATTTTGAAGTAACTATACCATTATACTTTTATAGAACATCCAATAGCTCTTGTTTTAGCTAATGGCACTTCTTTACCATCAATTAGTGCATCTACAGCATCTTCAACATAAGTTTTTGTAACTGCACTTGCATCTTGGTAGTTATCATCAATCGCTCCAATGTATTTCACTTGAGGTCCTTTCTTCGTATTTTGTAAAACATAAACATGTGGTGTTTTTGTTGCACCATACTGTGGGTAAACTTTCTGTCCTTCGTCCATCAAATAAGGAAATGTAAAACCTTTTGCTTTAGCACGAGCCTTCATAGCTTCCATATTATCACCAGGTTTTACGTCTGTATTATTTGGCATAATAGCAATTACTGGGTAACCTTTATCTGCATACTTTTTATTTAGTGCTTCTACTCTATCTTCATATGCAACAGCATACGGACAAGTATTACAAGTAAAAACAACGATAAATCCTTTAGCGTCTTTAAAGTCTTTCATAGATACTTTTGTACCATCTATATTTTCCAATTCAAAGTCTGTTGCAATATCTCCAATGTGATAACCATGACCTCCTCCATAATTAGTAAAGGAAGACAAACTAACAAAAGCTAATACTGCCATTAATGTTTTAAGTGTAGTTTTCATAATTTTCTATTTAATAAATTGTTTTAATTCAGATTCAAGTTCTTGGTAATTAAAAGAACGCTCATAAAATCGTTTTTTATTACTATTATATATTATGGTTGCTGGTATTGCACCAGTCCAATCTTTACTCACTTTTGGAATCCACGTATTTGAATCGACATCATCTAGTACAATGACTTCGCTTTTTAAATCATGCTTCTTTAAAAATGGTTTTAATCTTGTGTCTAATTGATTTGGAAAATCTAAGCTCACTAAAATAACCTCAACATCTTTACCTGAATAATTGCTTTGTAGCTGTTCAAAATACGGTAATTCCTTTACACATGGTGCACACCATGTAGCCCAAAAATTAATCACATAAGTTTTATCTGTTTGTTTAGCCTCTAAATAGGATTGCAGTTCTTCAAAATCAAATACTTTTAAAACTTCAGATGTAGAATTTTGATCGGTGTCATCGCTATATTCTGCACCATTTCCGAAGGCTAAAAAACTAGTGATTAAGATATATACAATATGTTTCATGATTTAAAGTTAAGCATCATAAAAAGCTTCTAAATAACTTTAACAAAAAATTAAAATTCAATCTCAGAAATAACACTACATTTGTATATACAACTATTGTATATGAAAGAGTTGAAATTAAGACTTCAAACTAAAACAGATTTGTCATTACAAAAGCAGACATTTATCAATATCATTTTGAGCAATAATTTGTTAAAAAATGAATTGTTGACGGTTTTGAAGCCTCATGATTTATCTATAGAACAGTTTAACGTTCTCAGAATTTTGAGAGGACAAAAAGGAAACCCTTTAAACCTTAAAGATATTCAAGAACGTATGGTAAACAAAATGAGTAATACGACAAGGCTTATAGATAAGCTCATAAAAAAAGACTATGTCAAACGTACAGAGTGCAAATTAAATAGACGAAAAATTGAGGTGTACATTACCAAAGCTGGCCTTGACATACTTAAAACTATAGACCCACTTATAAATGCAACCGAAGATATTGTAAGTCACAAACTGTCTACTGATGAATTACAACAATTGAATTATTTATTAAACAAACTACAAACATAAACCCAAAACAACATTTAAACTCAAAAAACAATGAAAAACAACATTTTTAAAACAGCATGTATCTTAGTATTAGCATTATCATTTACTTCTTTTACTGCATTTGTTAATGGTAGAGTTGACATCAAAGATGCAACAATCACATGGAAGGGACACAAAGTTACAGGATCTCATGAAGGCACAATCAACTTAGCAGAAGGGGCTCTGTTATTTGAAGACAACTATTTAGCTGGAGGAACATTCTCTATAGACATGACCTCTATTACAGTTACCGATTTAGAAGCAGGTAGCGGAAAGGAAAAATTAGAAGGCCATCTAAAATCTGATGATTTCTTCGGAACAGCAAATCATAAAACGGCTACGTTGAGAATTACGGATGTAGATGGAAAAAAAGGCGTTTATAAAGTCACTGGTGATTTAACTATCAAAGGAATAACACATCCAATCACATTTAGTATGAATGTATCCAATAATACAGCAACAGCATCTTTAAAAATTGATAGAACTAAATATGATATCAAATATGGTTCTGCGAGCTTTATTGACGGACTTAAAGACAAAGCTATCTATGACGAATTTGATCTAAATGTAACATTGAAGTTTTAAATAAATTTGATTAATAGCAACATTTAGAGTTAAAGGTTCCCTTGAATTAGGGAATCTTTTTCATTTTTATTCATTTAAGTTTGAAAACTAAATTTTGATGTCTATATTTGAACTTTATAATAACAATGAACGCAAATTTAAATCATACTTGGTGGTGGATCTCTCGAAACGAAAACGTCGTGAACTAACCCTGTAGGTATATTTAAACTAACATATCAAAAAGGCTTGTCATTCACGACAAGCCTTTTTTAATAATAAAAAATGAAAACATTTAGCTTATACACTCATTACAAGAAAATATTAGCAGATACTATTACACCTGTTAGCATTTACTTAAAAATTAGAGATAAATTCCCTAATAGTATTTTATTGGAGAGTAGTGATTATCATGCCAATGACAATAGTTTTTCCTATATCTGTTTTAATCCAATAGCTTCAATAAAAGTTGACGGTGATGTGATTGAGCAAAACTATCCAGATGGCAGTACAAAAACTAATAATGCAGCAAATATTTCGGTCACAGAAGAAATCCATAAATTCACACAACGTTTTAAAGTAGCTTCAAAAGACAACTTCAAATTTATAAATAATGGGGTTTTTGGGTATACAGCTTATGATGCCGTTAAATATTTTGAAGACATAGATATAAGTCAAAAACCAAATTCACTAGACATTCCAGATATATTTTATGCTGTATATCAAAATATCATCGCAATTAATCACTTTAAAAATGAAGCCTATATTTTTGCACACTGCTTTGAAACAGATAACAATATTCAGGAAGTATTACAATTAATACAATCTAAAAACTTCGCTTCTTATGACTTTAAGACCGATTCAGAAATTTCATCAAACCTATCAGATGATGAGTATAAACATCATGTAGAACTCGCAAAACAACATTGTGCTAGAGGTGATGTTTTCCAATTGGTACTCTCAAAGAAATTCTCGCAAGCCTTTAAAGGTGATGAGTTCAATGTTTATCGTGCATTAAGAAGCATAAACCCTTCGCCATATCTTTTTTATTTTGACTACGGAAATTTCAAAATATTTGGAAGTTCTCCCGAGGCGCAACTTGTGGTTAATAATGGCCAAGCCGAAATCCATCCCATCGCTGGAACTTTTCGAAGAACAGGAAATGATGAAGAGGATCAAAAATTAGCAAAACAATTAGCAGAAGACGATAAAGAAAATGCTGAACATGTAATGCTAGTTGACTTAGCCCGAAACGATCTCAGTCGCCATGGAAGTCAAGTACAAGTTGACACCTATAGAGAAGCCCAATTCTTCTCCCATGTCATTCACTTGGTGAGCAAAGTTACTGGAAAAGTTCATGATAACACAGCTACAATGCAGGTTGTTGCCGACACCTTCCCTGCAGGAACACTAAGTGGCGCACCAAAACATAAGGCGATGCAACTTATAGAGCAATATGAAAAAACAAGCAGAGCGTTTTACGGAGGCGCTATTGGCTTTATGGATTTTAATGGTAATTACAACCATGCAATCATGATTAGAACATTTATGAGTAAAAATCATAAACTTCATTGGCAAGCAGGTGCTGGATTAGTATCAAAATCAAATCCTGAACACGAATTACAAGAAGTATATAATAAATTAGGCGCCTTAACAAAAGCGATACAAATGGCCGAAGATATTTAAAATAATGGCGTTACCACAAGGGTCAGGCTTTCGGCAGTCGCTTCCTGATTGTAACCATCAGGAGAGCTTCAACATATGCCTCAATCCTTAACGCAAAATGAAAATAATAAAAAACTGCTGTCACATAGACCACAGTCGAAATGAAAGAACATAAACATGAAAGTATTAGTAATAGATAACTACGACAGTTTTACGTATAATTTAGTTCACTATTTAGAAGACTTAAATTGCGAAGTTACTGTTAAGCGAAATGATAAATTATCATTAGATGAAGTTGCAAACTTTGAAAAAATTGTACTCTCTCCTGGACCAGGCATTCCAGATGAAGCAGGATTACTAAAAGACATTATAAAAACCTATGCATCTACCAAAAGTATTTTAGGAGTGTGCTTAGGCCAACAAGCTATTGGTGAAGTCTTTGGAGGCACGTTAGTTAATTTAGATGAAGTGTATCATGGTGTTGCCACATCAGTAGATATTATTGTTAACGATGAATCATTGTTCAATAATATGGACAAAACTATTGAAGTTGGTCGCTATCATTCTTGGGTCGTTGCTAATGATCTACCTGATGATCTGGAAGCGACCTCTTTTGATAGTAACGGACAAATCATGTCCTTAAGACATAAGTTCTACGATGTTAAAGGAGTACAGTACCATCCAGAGTCGGTATTAACACCAAATGGAAAACAAATTTTAGAAAATTGGGTGAATAATTAATATGAAACAGATACTAAACCGCTTAATCAACCAAGAAAGCATCTCTAGTGATGAAGCTAAAAACGTATTGGTTAATATTTCAAAAGGAGCATATAACCAAAGTCAGATTGCATCATTTCTCACCATTTATATGATGCGTAGCATAACACTAGAAGAGTTACAAGGATTTCGAGATGCCTTACTTGAACTATGCATTCCAGTAGATTTATCTAATTTCAATACTATTGATTTATGTGGTACTGGAGGAGATGGAAAAGATACATTTAATATATCAACCTTAGCCTCATTTGTTGCAGCTGGAGCAGGTATAAAAGTAGCTAAACATGGAAATTATGGCGTATCATCTGCATCTGGATCTTCTAACGTAATGGAAGCCATGGGAATTCGATTTTCCAACAACCCAGAGGTTTTAAAACATACAATTGATAAAGCTGGTATTTGTGTATTACACGCTCCTCTGTTTCATCCAGCCATGAAAAATGTCGCTCCAATACGAAAAGAACTAGGCGTAAAAACTTTTTTTAATATGCTCGGTCCTATGGTGAATCCATCATTTCCAAAGAATCAAATGGTAGGTGTTTTTAATTTAGAATTACAACGCATTTATGGATATTTATACCAAAATACTGATAAAAACTATAGCATAGTTCATGCTCTGGATGGTTATGATGAAATCTCTCTTACCGGACGCACGAAAATTATATCAAATACAACCGAAACAATGTTAAGTCCTACAGATTTAGGGTTAAAACGCATAGAGCAATCTGAAATTTTCGGAGGCTCAACAGTAAAGCAAGCTGCAAAAATATTCAAGAATATCATTAACGGAAAAGGTACTGATGCACAAAACAATGTGGTATGTGCAAATGCTGGTTTAGCTATCGCTACAGTTAAAGGCATTTCTCACCAAGAAGGCTTTTATCTTGCTCAAGATAGTTTAGGAAGTGGGCGAGCAAAAGCGAGTCTTGAAACATTAATTGAATTAAGCAAATAATGGATATTTTAACTAAAATAGTAAATGATAAGCGCATAGAAGTTAGACTTCGAAAAGAACTTATTCCAATACAACAATTAGAATCTTCCATTCTTTTTGAACGGCAAACCATATCATTAGCAAATAAGCTTAAAAAAAGTAATACTGGTATTATAGCCGAACACAAACGACGATCACCTTCTAAACAGGTTATTAATCATGATTTAAATGTATTTGATGTTGCTAAAGGTTATGAAGATGCAGGCGTTTGTGGCATGTCTGTACTTACAGATGGCAAATACTTTGGTGGTAGCTTAGACGATTTGCTAATTGCACGCTCTAGCTGTAATTTACCTTTATTGCGAAAAGAATTCATTATAGACACCTACCAGATTATAGAAGCCAAAGCCTATGGTGCAGATGTGATTTTATTAATAGCTGCGATTCTAAGCAAAGATGAAATCACTCAATTTTCAAAATTAGCTAAAGAACTTCAATTAGATGTTTTGCTTGAAGTTCATAATGAAGAGGAACTTCATAAATCAATCATGCCAAGTATCGATATGTTAGGTGTTAATAATAGAAACTTAAAAACATTTGAGGTAAGTTTAAACACAAGTAAAGACTTAAGTGCAGTAATACCAGATGATTTTGTAAAAGTATCTGAAAGTGGCATTAGCAATATTGATGCTATTAAATTATTACAACCTTATGGCTACAAAGGATTTTTAATAGGAGAAAATTTCATGAAAACAGATAATGCTGGACATAGTGCAGCACAATTTATAAACGATTTAGAAGGATGAAATTAAAAGTCTGTGGTATGAAATATAAAGATAATATTAATGAGGTAGCTCTATTGCAGCCTGATTATATGGGCTTTATATTTTATGAGAAATCAAGCAGATATATTAAAACAGACATTCCTAAATTACCAGGCTCCATAAAGAAAACTGGTGTTTTTGTAAATCCTTCTTTGGAGTTTGTAAAAGAAAAAATACTAACTCATCAGCTTAACGCAATTCAATTACATGGTGAAGAATCTCCTGAGTATTGCCTTGAATTAAATAATGACACTATTGAAATCATTAAAGTCTTTAGTATCAAAGAAGATTTCGATTTCACAATATTAAAGCCTTATGAAAAGGTGTGTGACTATTACCTTTTTGATACGAAGGGAAAATTACCTGGAGGTAATGGCTTCACATTTAATTGGGATGTTTTAAAAAACTACCCATCATCAAAGCCATTTTTCTTGAGTGGAGGTATTGGATTAGATGAAATTGAAAAACTAAAAGCATTCAGAAAAACAAAGGCTTCAAATCAATGTTATGCAATTGACGTTAATAGTAAATTTGAAGTTGAACCTGGATTAAAAAACGTAGAAAAAATAAAAACATTCAAAACAGAATTGTCATTCCTCATTTGATGCGGAATCTAAACATAACTAAATCTAAAATTGAGATGCTTCGACTGCGCTCAGCATAACAGAACATGAAAACAAAATACAACATTAACGATAAAGGCTATTATGGTGAATTTGGAGGTGCATACATTCCTGAAATGCTGTATCCAAATGTAGAAGAATTACGACAAAACTATCTCAAAATAATGGCTGAGTCTTCTTTTAAAGAAGAATTTAACCAACTACTTAAAGACTACGTAGGTCGTCCTTCTCCACTTTATTTCGCAAAACGATTAAGTAAAAAGCACAAAACAAAAATCTACCTAAAACGTGAAGATTTAAACCATACAGGTGCACATAAAGTCAATAATACCATTGGACAAATACTAATGGCACAACGTTTAGGCAAAACACGAATTATAGCCGAAACTGGTGCAGGGCAACATGGTGTAGCTACTGCAACAGTTTGTGCATTAATGGGGCTTCAATGTATTGTTTATATGGGTGAAATTGATATTGCACGTCAAGCTCCAAATGTAGCGCGTATGAAAATGCTTGGTGCCGAAGTTAGACCTGCGTTATCAGGAAGTCGTACATTAAAAGATGCCACAAACGAAGCCATTAGAGATTGGATAAATAATCCTGTTGACACACACTATATCATTGGAAGTGTGGTTGGACCTCATCCCTATCCAGATATGGTAGCGCGTTTCCAAGCTATTGTTTCAGAAGAAATACAATGGCAACTCAAAGACAAAGAAGGCACCACAAAACCAAATTACGTCGTAGCTTGTGTTGGTGGAGGAAGTAATGCCGCAGGCGCTTTTTATCATTATTTAGAAGATACTGATGTAAAACTTATTGCAGTAGAAGCTGCAGGTAAAGGTGTAGATTCTGGTGAAAGTGCAGCTACTTCTGCATTAGGACGTGAAGGTATTATTCATGGAAGCAAAACCTTATTAATGCAAACTAATGACGGACAAATTACAGAACCTTACTCTATTTCGGCTGGTTTAGATTACCCAGGCGTTGGTCCAATGCATGCGCATTTGTATAAATCTGGTCGTGCTGAATTTATTTCAATAACTGATGACGAAGCTATGACAGCTGGTTTAGAATTATGTAAATTAGAAGGGATTATTCCTGCCATTGAAACCTCACATGCTTTGGCAATTTTGAGCCAGAAGACATTCAATGAAGATGATATTGTCGTGATTAACTTATCTGGTCGTGGCGATAAAGATTTACAAAACTATATTGACTATTTTAAATTGTAAAATGAATAGAATAAACCAAAAACTACAAGAGGACAAAAAACTATTGTCTATATACTTTTCAGCAGGATATCCTAACATCAGTGATACAGCAACTATCATTCAAAACCTTGAAAAAAGCGGTGTCGATATGATTGAAATTGGCTTACCTTTTAGTGACCCATTGGCGGACGGACCAACGATTCAGGCAAGTTCAACCCAGGCTTTAAAAAATGGGATGACCACACAATGTCTCTTTGATCAACTTAAAGACATTCGAAACACAGTATCGATACCATTAATTATTATGGGTTACTTTAACCCCATGCTTCAATATGGTGTTGAATCCTTTTGTGCTAAATGTCAAGAGATTGGAATTGATGGGCTTATTATTCCAGATTTGCCTATAGACGTTTATAATGAACAATACAAATCTATCTTTGAAAAGTATGGTTTAATTAATGTCTTTTTAATTACTCCTCAAACATCTGTAGAGCGTATTAATTTTATTGATTCTATTTCTAATGGATTTATTTACATGGTAAGTTCGGCTAGCGTTACTGGAAGTCAATCTGGCTTTGGCAAGGAACAAACCGATTATTTCAATCGGATTGCAAATATGAATTTAAATAATCCGCAAATTATAGGTTTTGGTATTTCAAACCATGATACGTTTTCTCAAGCAACGCAATATGCAAAAGGCGCTATCATTGGAAGCGCTTTCATAAAGTTTTTATCAGAAAATCGTATCGAAGATATTGATGTTTTTACCAAAAAAATACTGTACAAATAATGTATTGGTACTTAAAAGTCATAAGAGATAATTATTTAAATTTTTCAGGTCGTGCTAGGCGTAAAGAATACTGGATGTTTATTTTAGTGCAAATTATTATTGTTGGACTTTTTATATCATATGCATCTCTGATTGATAATTTTTTAGAATCTGAAATTGCTGGCTCAATACTTGGAATTTATGCTTTAGCGACACTAATTCCTTGGTTGGCCCTTAATGTAAGACGACTACATGATATCAATAAAAGTGGTATTTATATATTTATAAACCTTATTCCAATAGTTGGTCGCATATGGTATATTGTACTAGTAGCTACCGAAGGTGATTTTGGAGATAATAAATACGGTCCAGACCCAAAAAGAGAAGCTTATGATGATATAGATGATATTGGTAAATTAGAAGAATAATATAAACTCAATCAAAGATGCCTCTTAATATCGTTTTATTTGAACCTGAAATCCCCAATAATACTGGCAATATTGGAAGATTAGCCTTAGCCTCAGGCTCCAGATTACATCTGGTAAAGCCTTTTGGTTTCGAATTAAGTGATAGCCGGCTAAAACGCGCAGGACTTGATTACTGGCAACATCTTGATGTTATTATCTATGAATCTATTGAAAATTTTTTTGAAACTAACAATAACCAAAAATTTGCATTTTTTTCAAGTCACGGACATAAATCACATTGGGATATTCCATTTGAAGACCACATGTTTCTTATCTTCGGGAAAGAGTCTGTTGGTTTACCAAAACCCTTAATCACAAAATACAAAACTCAACTTTATAAAATTCCTTTGTACAGTGAGCACATTAGAAGTTTAAATCTAGCTAATGCTGTTAGTATTGTAATTTATGAAGGAAAGAGGCAGTTAGAAATCAATTAAAAATGACAAGAAAAGTATTCACTATCTTTGAGTATGAAACTTCTTAGAAAAAGCAACCTTTTATTTTTCGGACTAACACTTGTTATATGTTTAGTTTCATTTTCTGGCAACACCTGTGAAGCAGCTCCTAAAACTTTTAATACTGAATTAGTTGTAACAAAAAGTACAACAAGCAAACGATTCTCAATTTCTTATAATAAGGTAGGCCAAATAATTTTTGTATCTTTTTCTAAGTATACATACAGTTCATTTTACGCCTTTATAGTTGCTCAAAATTTCAAACAATTTACTGCTTTTAAAAACTACACAAATAGAACACTAACAGTTAAAACAAAACAGCTTCAAAATATACTTTACGCTTCGTTTAAGCATAACACACTTTACGAAAACCTCATAGTGTAATATCTCCACAGCCTTTTGGCTCATACATTTCCAAAATATTAATTGCATCACATTTCAGTAGATGCTCTACTGTATTATACTATGAATATAAAAAAGACATTAAGGTTAGTCGCCTTAATTTTTATAATAGTTCTGGCCTGTGCTATACCAGTCCCTATGACATTTAAACACAAAGATAATTTACCAAAAAACCTGATTGAACAGGTAGAAAAAAAAGAAGATGAAGAAGATGAAGACACGCTTAAAGAGATTTTCTAAGCGATGTGTTTTTTAGCATTTTAAGATACATCTGCTCTACTTTTGTACGAGCCCAAGGTGTACGTCTTAGAAACTTTAAACTCGATTTTACTGAAGGATCATGTGTAAAACAGCGAATATTGATTTGATATCCCATATATTCCCAGCCATAATGCTTTTGCAAATCGTTTACAATTTGCTCAAGCTTAATACCATGAAGCGGATTATTTTTTTGAGCGCTCATTATAAGTTTTTGACTAAGGATTTAATTTTAGTGGCTTTTTCAAAATGATCTAATTGATGCGTTTGGATCCACCAAGTAGCTGCTTCCATTAATAATTCAGGTTCATCGTTTTTATTCTTAAAAAATGCATAAAAAGATACCCCTACGCCATCTCCTTTTTGTGCAATCTTTTGATCGCAAACCTCTAAAATTTTATGCTTTAAAGCTATAGTCATTTTTAATGCCGTCTATCGTTACGACGTCTTGAATTATTGTTTTTCTTTCGGCTATTTCCGTTTTTATTCCTTCTCGAATTATTAGAACTTGAATTACGTCGTTGTCTATTTTGTCCTGGTTTAATGGGCTCAGTTGATGCATTTGGGTCTGGCTCAAACCCTTCTACAATCTCAACACCAATACGCTCTCCAATGAGCTTTTCAATATTTTTTAAATATGAGGTTTCATCTGCACTAACTAACGACAACGCTTGTCCGTTAGCTCCTGCTCTACCAGTTCTCCCAATACGATGCACGTAATCTTCAGAAATATTTGGCAATTCAAAATTCACTACATGTGGCAATAATGGAATATCCAATCCGCGAGCTGCAATATCAGTAGCAACCATCACTCGAACTTTTCCACTTTTAAAACCCGCCAAAGCCTTAGTTCTTGCACCTTGACTCTTATTTCCATGAATAGCCGCTGCACTTATTCCTGCTGAAATCATCTTTTTTGTTAATCTATTAGCCCCATGTTTGGTTCTTGTAAACACTAAAACCTGTTTCCAATTACCTTCCGAAATGAGCTTTATGATTAATCCTGTCTTTTTATTCTTGGCAACACGATATACTTTCTGAGAGATCGCATCTACTGTTGAATTTTCAGGAGTAGCTTCTACCTTTACAGGATTGTTAAGAATACCATTAGCTAACTTTCTTATATCTTTTGAAAACGTTGCAGAAAACATCAAATTTTGGCGTTTTTCTGGCATGAGTTTCATCACACGTTCTATATCTCTAAGAAATCCCATATCGAGCATACGATCGGCTTCATCAAGTACAAAGACCTCAACGCGTTTTATGGATAGCAAGTTTTGATTTTGTAAATCTAATAAACGTCCTGGAGTAGCTACCAACACATCAACGCCACGACGTAATGTTGCGACTTGTGGCTTTTGATTGACACCTCCAAAAATCACAGCACTTTTAATGTTTAAAAACTCACTATAGTCTTTAACACTTTCATATACTTGAGCAGCAAGCTCTCGAGTTGGTGTTAAGATTAATGCACGAATTGGTCTAAACTTTGCTTTTGGATTTTCAGATAAATAATGTAATAATGGCAAAGTAAAACCTGCCGTTTTCCCTGTACCTGTTTGTGCAGATGCTAAAACATCACGACCATCTAATACTGGAGGAATCGCTTTTTCTTGAATGGGACTGGGAGTTTCGTATCCTTTTTTGCTAATCGCTTTTAACAAGGCATCAGATAAGCCTAAAGATTGAAATGACATAAAAATTAGTTCTCGAATGATGTTCTAATTTATAGTACCATTCTTTTGTTGCTGGCAAATGTACAGCTAATTTATTGGGTAATTCTGTTTTGTTTAAAAATAGTCCCTTAGGCGGACTTATTCTACATTAAAATCAAAATAAGTTTTGGGAAATGGTTCCCAACGCAAAGTAAAATGCCACCACTCTTTCGGATAATTTCTGAAATTATGCTTAAGCATCACTTTTTGAAGTAATTGACGGTTAGCTTTTTGTTCTTTGGTTAATTCTGGGTGATCTACCCAAGATTCTTTTCCGAAGAAATCATAAGGGCTTCCCATATCTAAAGGCTCGTTCGTATTTCCATTAACAATGGTAAGATCTACCGTACTACCTCTACTGTGACCAGATCGGGAAGCAATATATTCTTCTCTAAACAAATGACGCTTCTCAACATCTGGATAGAATTGTTGTTTATTTATAGTATCGTTTAAATCCTGAGCCCATCGAATAAAATGATTCACCGCCTTTTGCGGACGATAACCATCATAGATTCGCAAACATAAATTTTGCTGCTGCAATTCGTCTTGTACTTTTTTAAGTGCATTGGCAGCTTGTTGAGTTAATATCAATGTATTGGCATGATAACCTTCAATTGTATCTCCAACAAAATTATTAGTAGTAAAGTACCGAAGCTCAATGTCTATATCTTTAATAAGGTCTTTTACATGAATAAACCCTTCTGGAAAAGTCCTTTTCTCTTGTGCAGAAAATGCAAAAGAAATGACAACTCCTAGAACTATTATTATTTTGAGAATCTTCATAGTATAGCTAATTTAGATAAAAAAATAGCGATGGACTTATTTTCTGAAGAAAAAACGATTTTTAAACTCCCAGATGCCGAGTTAATTTATATTCAAAACTTTTATAATCAAACAACCTCGACTATCTATTTTAATCATTTCAAACAGACCACTGAATGGCAACATGATGATATCACTATTTTTGGTAAAACTTATAAACAACCTAGACTTACAGCATTGTATGCAGAAAATAAAAAGCCATATTCTTACTCAGGAATAACCATGCACCCACATCGCTTTACTCCAGAATTAATAACTATTAAATCTGATATTGAAAAGGAGACACATCATAAATTTACAACCGTTTTATTAAATCGTTATCGAAATGGAAACGATAGTAATGGTTGGCATGCAGATAATGAAAAGGAATTAGGCTTCCAACCTGTTATTGCTTCCTTGAGTCTTGGAGCCATACGACCATTTCATTTTAAGCACAGATTGCTTAAAAATGAACGACACAAAATTGACTTACATCATGGCAGTTTATTGATTATGAAAGGTGATATGCAAAACTATTGGTTACATCAAATCGCAAAGACAAAAAAAACCATAGGAGAACGAATCAATCTAACCTTTAGAACGATTATATAATCTTCAATATAAGCCAAAGAAAAAACCAAGGTCCCTCAACCTTGGTTTTCCTAATTTGCTTTTTATATATGTGGTAGATTTAGGGTCTCTAATTCTTCACATATGCAAATATTAATTAATTAATCCATTGAACTAAAAACTAAATTTTAGTACACTTCAAATATAGAACTCTATTTTAATTTATAGGTTTAAATACGTAATTAATCGACGAAATACACATAATTTTAACATATATAGATGAAATATTGCATTTCATCGATGAAATGCAATTTAAAACTATCATAAATTTTATTACTCACAACATAAATCTCACAATTAACCGTTATTATTTTTAGTTAACTTTGAAACAGCTATTGCGTTAAATCACAAAAAAGGTCATGAAAATTTATTTAAGCCTCTTACTCTTTTGTTTATGTATAAATACATCAAGCCAAGAATTGCCTTATACCTCAACTGAAATAGCAATCAACAAACATATTGACGGCACTTTATTAAATCCCAAAGAAGTAAACCAACCTAAGCTTGCTATTATTATTGCAGGTACGGGACCAACTGACAGAAATGGAAATCAGAATTTCTTAAATAACAATTCGCTTAAAAAATTAGCAGAATCACTTACAACTAAAGGCATTGCTACATTTAGATATGATAAGCGAATTGTAAAACAAATCCTTAAACGTAAAATTGATCCAAATATAACATTTGACGACTTTGTAACTGATGCTATAGCTACCATTACGTATTTTAAAAAAGAGGATAAGTACTCAGGCATATATATTATTGGTCATAGTCAAGGAAGCTTAGTTGGAATGATTGCCGCTAAAGGTCGTGTTGATGGTTTCATTTCTTTAGCTGGAGCTGGGCAATCCATTGATGAAGTTATTACAGAACAAATTGGACAAATGGATCCATCTTTGATTGAAGACACTCAAAAAGCATTCGAAAGTCTAAGACAAGGTCAATTAACAATTAACTATCCACAAGCACTAGAATCCATTTTTAGAGCAGATGTACAACCATTTATAATGAATTGGATGCAATACAAGCCACAAGACATTATTAAAACACTAAGCATACCAATACTTATTGTTAATGGAACCAAAGATCTACAAGTCTCTGTTGAAGAAGCTAAATTATTGAAAGATGCCTCAGAATTATCAGACTTAAAAATAATTGAGAATATGAACCATGTTCTTTTTGTGATTGAGGGAGACGAATTAGAAAATTCAAAATCCTACAACGAATCATTCAGAGATATTTCAGAAGAACTTGTTAATTCAGTTGCTAAGTTCATTTTAAAGTAACTAATCCTCAAATATCCTAAATTAAAAACGCATCTCAAGACGAGATGCGTTTTTACTAACTAACCAACCAAATGTTAAATGTTACTCCGTTATGCGAGGTAATCACTCCTCTACTAACATCATCATAATCATTTACAATATCTATAAAGCAAATGGCGTGCCAAACTCGATTTGCAGGTTAAAATTATTTGATGTAAATTTGATATCAAAATAATATCATATTGAATTATTTAATTTAAATTTTAACCAATGAAAGAAGAAAAAATAATCGTCCCAGCAAATGGGTATCTGATGTTACTTGTATTCCTTATATTATTCTTTGGAGGCATAGCCGCAATGATTACAATGAAAAACCCGATATTTATTATATCCATTGTAATAGCAATTTTTATAGCACCTGGATTTATTATGGTACAACCAAATGGCTCTAGAGTTTTATTGTTATTTGGAAAGTATATAGGTACTGTGAAAAAGAATGGCTTTTATTGGGTAAACCCTTTCTACACCAAAAAGAAAATTTCACTTAGGGCTCGTAATTTTGATAGTGAACGCTTAAAGGTTAATGACAAATTAGGAAATCCTATTATGATTAGTACCATTTTAGTTTGGCGTGTACAAAATACTTACAAAGCGGCATTTGATGTTGATGTTTACGAAAATTTTGTACGTGTTCAAACCGATGCTGCTGTTCGTAAACTTGCTAGTATGTATCCTTATGACAACTTTGCCGATGAAGGTGTAGATGAAGATATTACTCTTCGCTCTAGTGTTAATGAAGTTAGTAATGCGCTTGAAAAAGAAATCGAAGAACGTTTAGCTATTGCTGGGATTGAAGTTCTTGAAGCACGAATAGGCTAT
This sequence comes from Psychroserpens citreus, assembly GCF_055686305.1. Taxonomy (NCBI): domain Bacteria; kingdom Pseudomonadati; phylum Bacteroidota; class Flavobacteriia; order Flavobacteriales; family Flavobacteriaceae; genus Psychroserpens; species Psychroserpens citreus. The sequence goes on along the minus strand of NZ_CM145999.1, from coordinate 2,303,284 downwards.
TTGGCTTATGCACAAGAAATTGCAAATGCAATGCTCAAGCGTCAACAAGCAACAGCGATAGTAGCAGCAAGGCACAAAATTGTTGAAGGCGCTGTAAGCATGGTTGAAATGGCTCTTGATGAATTAGGTAAAAAAGAAATTGTAGATCTTGATGAAGAACGCAAAGCTGCAATGGTAAGTAATCTTATGGTCATTTTATGTGGTGATAAAGATGCCTCACCAGTATTAAACACAGGAACGTTAAACCATTAGAAATGAATAAAAAACAAACCTACAGCATTGCCTTTGGAGTAGCATTTGGTAGTAGTTTCGGAACTACTATCGGAGCAATTACAGGAAATATAGCCATGGGTGTCGTTTATGGCTCCCTTATTGGCACAATAATAGGTGTCATTATTGCATTAACCATTTTTAATGACAATCAATCGAAAAACGAATAAATATGAAAGAGTATAGAGTGATCGTTCCAAAATTAGGTCTAAGAAATCGCGTTGAAAAATATGAGGATTTACTAAACCAATATGCCAGAGAAGGTTGGATTGTCAAACATATAGGTCAAACATCTACAATGATAATATTTGAACGCGATAAAAACAGATAATCATGACCACAAACAGACCAAAAATTAAAGTACCCTTGCAAGCTTTAGATATCATATTGGATTTAATATCTATAACACTGTTAATTTTGATGTTAGCCTATGTAATTATGTCATATGCAGATTTACCAGAAACGATTCCTTCTCATTTCAACGGAAAAGGTGAAGTGGATGGTTATAGTGATAAATCAATGTTATGGTTACTTCCAGGTCTCGGAATAGTAATGTATATAGGCCTATTTATATTAAACAAATATCCTCACATCCATAATTATATGGTTAATATTACTGAGGACAACGCCTTAAAGAACTATCGTTTCAGCACACGAATAGTTAGAATCACAAATGTGTTTGTTGTTGCGCTATTTAGTTTTATAAGTTACAGCATGATTCAAGGTGCAAAACATGAGCATTTTGAATTAGGGAATTGGTTTTTAATTACAGTCATTAGTTTTTGTGTTCTACTTCCTGTTGGAATTTTTATATATCACCGAAAAATAAACAAGCAGTAATGATTAAACTTGTATATCTATATATACTTATTATATTAAGCATCATTATAATTTATTTATAATCAAAATGGCTAAAAAGAAAGCATTTGCATTACGAATCAATGAAGATATGCTCAAAGCAATCGAAAAGTGGGCTTCTGATGAATTTAGAAGCACCAACGGACAGATTGAGTGGATGCTCATGCAATACCTAAAAGAACAAAACCGGCAGCCAAAACAAAAAAAGAATAATGAAAGCAACTCCTAAGCAAGTTGCTTTTTTTATGGCTTTTATTTTGGTATTTTGCGTCTTTAAATTTTTGTTTATGGATACTACTCAATTAATTGAAGCAAAACCATTTTTTACTGAGGACACAGTAGTTTTTGGACTATTAATGTTAACACTAGGTTTTGTTTTTTACACTTCTACAAGTGAGAACAGTTTTTGGAAAAAATTCTACAAGTATGTTCCTGCATTATTAATGGCATATATGCTACCTGCAACTTTAACGACTTTTGGACTTATTGCTCCAGAATGGGGATTAGAAAATGAGCAAGGCGCATTGGTCGAAGTTACTGGGAAATCTCAAGCCTATTATATCGCAAGTAGATTTCTACTGCCTGCTGCTTTGGTACTTATGACCATTAGTATTGATTTAAAAGCAGTATTTAATTTGGGCTGGAAAGCATTAGCTATGTTCGGTACAGGAACAGTAGGAATCATCATTGGAGGTCCAATTGCTGTTTTTTTAATTGCATTAGTACATCCTGAAACCGTTGGTGGTGCAGGAGTAGATGCTGTCTGGAGAGGGCTTTCCACACTGGCAGGAAGTTGGATTGGTGGTGGTGCAAACCAAGCTGCCATGTTAGAAATTTACGAGTATAATACAACTAATTATGCCAGTATGGTTATCGTTGATATAGTTGTTGCAAATATTTGGATGGCTATTCTTTTATTAGGAATTGGAAAACAAAAGAAAATCGATAAATGGCTAAAAGCTGATAATAGCTCTATAGAAATCTTAAAAGAAAAAGTGTCTAGTTATGCTGCAAGCATTTCAAGAAATCCCACATTAGCAGATTTTATGGTTATTTTAGGAATCGCATTTACGGTTGTTGGTTTTTCTCATTTTGGGGCCAATGAAATTTCAGAATTTTTAAAGTCAAATGTTGAGGCTGTAAGTGATAAAAAATCAGCATGGTCCTCATTTGGATCTCAGTTCTTTTGGATGATTTCAATAGCAACTATTTTGGGCATCATATTATCATTTACTAGAGTAAAAAAATACGAAGGTGCTGGTGCTAGTAAAATAGGAAGTGTATTTATATATATACTAGTTGCAACCATTGGTATGAAAATGGACCTTACGAAAATTGTTGATAATCCAGGATTGATTATAGTTGGCTTAATATGGATGGCAATACATGTAGGCTTACTATTTTTAGTGGCAAAGTTAATTAGAGCGCCTTATTTCTTTTTAGCAGTTGGCAGTAAAGCAAATATTGGAGGCGCCGCGTCTGCACCAGTCGTTGCTGCGGCATTCCATCCATCCTTAGCGACTGTAGGCGTTTTATTAGCCGTATTTGGATATGTCGTTGGAACCTACGGAGCAATGCTTACCGCTGAATTAATGAGAATAGTTGCACCCATAACTTAATTAAAAAAAATAAAATTGAATATGACAAAAATCTCTAAACTCCTAAGTCTAATAATATTAATTGTATTAAACACTTCTTGTGAAAAACAAATTGATTCGAATTTCATATTAAAAGGCCATGTAAAAGGTTTAAAAAAAGGATCTGTGTATCTACAAAGACAGCAAGATTCTTTAATGGTTACTTTAGATTCTTTAGAAATTAATGGGAATTCAAGTTTTGAATTGTATTCAGATTTATCAGAACCAGAAATACTATTTCTAAAGTTAAATAAAAATGATGGAGATGAAGGCACTATAGTATTCTTTGCTGATAAGGGCATAACCGAGATCAATTCAACCCTCAAAAATTTTAGTTTTGATGGCAAGATTAAAGGATCAAAGCAACATGAAGTCCTTGAAGAATATTTAGATATTATGTCAAAATTTAGTGATGAAAATTTAGATTTAATCCATGATACATTAGAAGCCCAACGTGTAAATGACACAACAGCCAATTCTTTTGAGGATGAATACAACAAGCTACTGAAACGCAAATATTTATACACCATCAACTTTGCAGTAAATCATCCAGATAGTGAAGTCTCGCCTTATTTAGCAATTTCTGAAGTACCTAATACAAGTGTAAAATTTCTTCAGCAAATTTATGATGCCTTAAATGAAGATATCAAATCATCAAAATATGGTATAGATTTAAAAGAATTGATTGAAGAGCGAAAGAAAGAATAAAATTTTACAAGCATTAATCTAAACCGATTAAGTAGCCTAAAACTATTAAATAAAACCCATCTGTTTAAGTAGATTAACAATGAGATTTAGAAACATTGATTTATTTAAAGGTCTACTTATAGTCTTTGTAATTTCGGGACATATTCTTCTAGGAAAAGTGAACGAATCCATCTTGAAAACTATGATTTATAGTTTTCATATGCCAGTATTTATAGCGATTAGTGGTTTTCTTTGTAACCTAAATAAATTACTCAAAACCAACTGCTTAGAAATAATTAAAAAATATCTCTTTCGAATAATAATTCCGTGGACTTTAGCCGTCATTGTTTATTTTTTACTTACAGCTATAAAAAATCATCATTTTAATGCTTTAGAACTCATAAAAGCTTTTATAACTCCTATTTACCATCTATGGTATATCCCAGGGTTATTGAGCTGGATTATATTGTCATTGAGTTTCAAAAGACTTAAAATTAGTAATACGTTTCTATTAGGTATTGCTCTAATTATATCCATCATTTCATTTTATTTAGTGTATTATCCAGTCACCTATCAAGGTTTTGGAATCATTAGTACCTTTACTGAAGCTTTCCTTTACACTTTTAGACCATACTTCTATGTCTTTTTTGTTCTAGGTTTTGTTTATAGAAATTTAGAATTAAATATTCCAAAGACAATAGACTATGTGCTACCCCTAGTATTTTTTATTTTAGTCCCTGTAATGTATTATGCGCCAAACAAGGCGTTGAAAATTATAAATTTCTTATTATTCAATACGTTTCTAATACATCTTATTTTAAAAGTGGTATCAAATAACGCATTGGGGCGTGTTCAAATAATAGAATGGATGGGTTTAAACTCTTTAGGGCTCTATCTTTGGCATGTTATTCCAATCTTAATTTGCAAACATTATATCGGAACAGAAAATTTGGTTTACTATTATACTGCAACTATACTATCGGTAATTGCTTTCATTGTTTTATACAAGTACTTATCTAGAATACAATTTTTGAAAACGTACTTTTTTGGGATGTAATTAGCTAATTGTAAGATTAACACTTAATCATGAAATCTAACCTAGGATTAAACAATTATTGCAATTGAACAATTAAGCCATTGAATGTTAATAAAAAAATCCCAAACTTAAGATTTGAGATTTAAAATTAGAGCCGATGGAGGGTATCCCTTCGACTGCGCTCAGGGTAAACTTCTCGTCCAAAAGCGTTAATACCAAACATAAAGCCTCAACTATATATTGAGGCTTTACTCTTTATTGAGCCGATGGAGGGACTCGAACCCACGACCTGCTGATTACAAATCAGCTGCTCTAGCCAGCTGAGCTACATCGGCTTTTATTTTAAGGCTTGCAAATATAAGATTAGTATCAAAATTTGCAAAAACTCTTATAAAAATTTAGCTCAACTTATTTAACTTATCGATTAACGCTTTACCACGTTCTTCGAGTTCGTTATTAATAGCTTTAAAATGCGCCTTTTTATTCTCTACACCCTTATCATTAACTTTAGCTATTAAATCGTCAAACGTATCTATCGCTTCATCAATAATTGCCTCGCTCTTTTTTGTGTCTTTATCTGTATTGTTATATTCCCAGACATAAACTGCTTCAATGATATCTCCCAAAACGAAATTGATGTCTTTTTTAAGATCTCTAATATTTGCCATAATAATTATATTTAGTTGCTACAAAATTAAACATAAACTTCTAATAGTTTCGCATTACTTGATGTAATTTTATAGGTCTTAATTGCTGCCGGAATTAAAAGTGTTTCTCCTTGTTTAATAAATTCTGAAGCATGCTCTGTTTCAATCAAAACCTCGCCTTCAACACACATATATATAAAGAATGAATCTTTAGTGTTAAATTTTAAAATTGAATCTGTTACATGCAACATACTCGTAGTAAAATAGAGACAACTTACCATTTTATTAGAAGTGTTCTCTTCTTTTTGATAATTGATTCGAAAATTGTCAGGCATATCAAAATCAAATGCATCAATTGCTAAATCGTTGTGCAATTCTCTTTCGTTTCCTTCGTCATCAACACGATCCCAATCATATACTCTGTAAGTAATATCACTAGTTTGTTGAATTTCGGCTAATAACACTCCAGCTCCAATAGCATGAACTCTACCAACTTCTATAAAATAAGTGTCTCCCGTTTTTACTTTATCAAAATTTAATATCTCGGTTAGTGTTTTATCTTTTAAATGTTTCAGATAAGTATCTGCAGTCATCTTTTGATTAAAACCAACAATTAAATTTGCATCCTCATCAGCTTGCATGACGTACCACATTTCAGTTTTTCCAAAGGAATTATGACGCTTTGCTGCTAATTCATCATTGGGATGTAACTGAATTGACAAATCATCTTTGGCGTCAATAAACTTAATTAAAAGTGGGAATTTATTTCCAAATACTTTATAATGTTGCTCTCCTAATAATTCGGCTTGATAGGTTTCAAGAAGTTGCTTAAGTGATTTTCCTTTTAATGCTCCATTAATCACAACAGATGTATCGCCTTCTACGTCGCTTATCTCCCAACTTTCACCTACATTAGAAAGCTCTGTGTCTTTATTAAGTACTGTTTTTAATTTATCGCCTCCCCAAATTTTATCTTTTAAAATGGGCTGAAATTTTAGTGGATATAGTTGTGGTTTCATTAGCCCGAAAAAGTTACAAAGTTACGAGGTGTTTCATATAGGGTAATTTCAAGATCAAAATCTGAGTTTAATTTAGGCTTAATCTTATTATAAATGACAACTACAATATTTTCAGCAGTTGGGTTTAGGTTTTTGAATTCTGGAACTTCAACATTTAAATTTTTATGATCAAACGCATCTTCAACTTCAGATTTGATAATATCCTTAAGTACTTTCATATCTATCACATAGCCAGTTTCTTGGTCGATATGTCCAGTAACACTTACAATGAGTTCGTAATTGTGGCCATGATAGTTTGGATTGTTACATTTTCCGAAGATTTTATCATTCTTCTCAAAACTCCAATCTTTCCGATACAAACGATGAGCCGCATTAAAATGTGCCTTTCTACTAACCGTTACTCTCATGACTTTGTGATATTTATATGTTCATAAAACTTATCAAAAATGATTTTAAACCATTCGGTGTAGTCTTCAGGATGCAATTCAATATCAACCTTAACAGCCTCCAATGACATCCATTTCCATGCTTCAACTTCATCAGGATTGATAAGAGGCTCTTTATTATATAGACCAACCATTACATGATCATACTCATGCTCTGTGAGTCCATTGTCAAAAGGTGCTTTATACATAAATGAAATGGTTTCTTTCAAATCGGTTACAAAGCCCATTTCTTCCATTAAACGACGTTTACCAGCTTCTATATTGGTTTCACCAACACGTTGATGACTACAACAAGTATTGGTCCACAATAATGGTGAATGGTATTTATGTTTAGCGCGTTGCTGCAACATCAATTCATTATTATCATTAAAAATAAATACTGAAAATGCCCGATGCAACACTGCTTTTTGATGCGCTTCTAATTTAGGCATTGTTCCTATTTGCTCATCGTTTTCGTTTACTAGAATTACACGTTCTTCTGTCATAGCTAACAAAAATAACAACTAAATTTCATAAATCCATTAGAAATAGAAAAGCTGCCTTGAAAAAGACAGCTTTTAACTTATATTTAATACTACTTATATGGTCAAGTTTATTTTTCTGGACATTTCTCTCCATTAATACTTGTAACAATAAACTCACTACGTCTATTTAATTGGTGTTCTTCTTCACTACATGAAGAATCATTTGAAGGTTCACAACCACAATCATTAACTAAACGAGATTCTCCATAACCTTTTGCGGTTAAACGATCTCCGGCTATGCCTTTATCAATTAAGTATTGTCTTGTGGATTTGGCTCTTCGATCTGATAATGTCGTGTTATATGATGCTGGTCCTCTACAATCTGTATGACTACGAACATCAATCGTCATTGTAGGATATTTATTCAATACTGCTAAAACTTTTTGTAATTCGACCTCAGCATCTCTCCTTATATTAGCTTTATCAAAGTCGAAATATATAATTGGAATATCTAAAATCTTAGCTAAATCGGCACAAGGTTCTAGCTCAACTTCGTCACGCTCTAAATCGAACTCTATAACCAAGTCTTGCTTTTTCTTAGGTGTTGTAAAACGTTTTTCAACTGTAGCAAACTCATCCATTTCTACACGGATTAAATACTCTTTTTCACACTCTAAGTCTTCAAACTTATATGAAGCATCTGCACCAACTGTTTGTTGACTTAAAGGTGTTCCTTCTGCATCTAAAAGCGTTACAACTGCTCCTGGCAATAATTCTTGTGTATCTTGATCTTTTACAGTGCCTTCTACAACTTGTTCACACTCAGGAATGATAAATCTGTAAATATCATCATCTCCTTTTCCACCTTCTCTATTAGATGTAAAGAACCCTTCTTTTGTTCCGATATTTTCGTAATAACCGAAATCATCCATCGGACTATTAATTGGCCGACCAACATTTTCTAAAGCCATTGGTTGATTTAATTCTCTTTTATTTTTGAAATCTCTAATCACGTACACATCAAGTCCACCTAATCCGCTAAATCCATTTGAAGAGAAATACAAATCCCCTTCAGAATTTATAAAAGGAAAGGTTTCATGACCTTCAGTATTAACCGATGGCCCAAGATTTACAGGCTCACCTAAAGTACCATCAGCATTGATTTCTACTTCGAAAATATCAGACTTTCCTAAGGTACCGTTCATATCAGAAGCAAAATACATTTTTGTCCCTTCAACATTAATTGCTGGATGAGCAACACTATAGGCATCATCATTAAAATGTACAGACTCGATATTGGTCCATTTTCCATCATCATCGGCAGTTGCTCTAAAAATCTTTAAACGATTGGTCCCATCTTCATCGTTTTTATATTTCTTTTTGAAATAGTTATTACGTGTAAAATAAATTACCTTATCATCAGGTGTAAACGCCACTGTAGATTCATGAAACTTTGTATTAATATTTGCATCTAACGCTTCAACATTGCTATAAGACCCATCCTCTTGCTTTTCGGCAGCATAAAGATCTAAATACGGCTGTTCATTCCATTTATATTTTTGTCCACCACCACGAGTAGACGCAAAAATTAATTGATTCTGATATTGCGTCGTTCCGAAATCTGAAACCTCAGAGTTTATTGCCATATTAACCACATCAAATTCTCTACTTGCCTCATCAATCATAGACAAGTAATCTACAGTTGATGTAAATGCACGACCTCTTAAATCGCCTCTATCAGCTTCTGCGAATTTTTTCATCCATTTGTCCGATTCATCATAATTCTCAATAGACTTTAAAGCCTGTGCATATCTGAAATAGTATTCTGAATCTATATTTTCTTCCATTGCCATTAATTCACCATACCACTTAGCGGCTTCTTCCATCTGATTATTAAAATAGAAAGAGTTGGCAAGTTTCTGAAGTAAATCAACCGATTTATAACCGTTTTCTGCAACTTCTAAGAGAATCTCACTTGTTTTCAAATAGGCTAGATTATCATATGCTCTAGAAGCATCTCTTACCTTTCCTTTTTGGGCATATCCAAAAGAAAACACTAAACTAAAAGCAAGAACATATACAATTTTGAGTGTTTTACTCGCGCCAATTTTATTGACTATTTTGAGTTTGTGATTTATAAAATTCATAAGCATTGTTTTAGAAGAATCTTGGTGATAATATTCTACCTACTTTCTGTAATTCGAAGCGTAACATGATTTCATGTGAACCGCTATTGTAATTATTTAGATTTGTTGTTGTGGCATCGTAAGCATAGCCAATATATAAGCCATCTGTTACTTGAAAACCAGCTAAGCCACTCACAGAATCATCCCATCTATAGGCCAATCCTAAAGTAAGCTTATCATTAAATAAGAAATTTGCTGATACGTCGGCAATTATTGGTGCACCTGATACTGCTTTTACTAGTGCAGCAGGTTTCAGTTTTGTATTTTCACTTAAATCAAAAACATAACCAGCAATTAAGTAATAGTTCATTCGTTCACTAGCAACAGATTCTTGAAAATCATCATAATGATCGGTTGTCAAGAAATTTGGGACAGACAATCCAACATACCATTTTCGATTATGTAAATACAATCCAGCTCCAACCGTTGGGGAAAATAGACTGACATTTTCACTAAATACTACATCTGGATTTTGAAAACGTCCTTTACTCCAATCAGTATTTAATAAATGTGCACCAGCTTTGGCACCAAAGGATAGCTTGGTATTGTTTTCACCAACACGAATCGTATATGAAAAATTCGCATCAATATAAGTTTCATTTGCTGGCCCCAGTGCGTCATTAACGATAGACAGACCTAAACCAATCTTATCATTTCTAAGTGGTGCATGAATACCCAAGGTTTGCGTTTGTGGCGCTCCATCAATACCAACCCATTGTGTACGATGCAATCCTGTAATACTTAATACTTCTCTCTGTCCAGCATATGCAGGATTTACACTCATTGTATTATACATATACTGAGTATATTGAGGGTCTTGCTGCGCAAAACTAGTATTAATCGTTAGGGCACAAAACACTAACAGTATTAATCCTTTAACTAATGATGATTTTTGTATCATTTTAATATCGTTTTTAATCTTGCCTTTATTAATTATCTGTTTATGTATAACCATCCTACTCTTGGTTCAGAACCATTGCCTAAATCGATGACGTAGTAATACGTTCCTACTGGTAGCTCATCTCCTTCACTAAGGACAGCTCGACCATTAGAAATACCATTCCAATCGTTTCTATAGCCTTTAGTTTCATAAACAATATTTCCCCATCTGTTATAAATCTCTAACCTATTGTTAGGGAAGGTTTCTATACAATCGATAACAAAGAATTCGTTAACGCCATCACCATTTGGAGAGAACTCATTATAAATTGTTAAACATATTGGATCTACTCCAACAGAATCCGTATTGTTATTTTCATTTTGATCTGTTCCGCCATCAAATTCAGTTATGGTAGCCGTATTCAAGTAATCTCCAAATCCGAGTACTTCAACAGTAATAGATAGGACTTCAACCTGACCTGGATTTAATTGACCTACTGTCCATTCGCCATCAAATTCAGAATAAGTTCCTGCAGTAGCTATTGCCGAAACGAAGGTATATCCACTAGGAATAACATCTTCAACTACAACTCCTGTAGCCGTTACAAATCCTTCATTAGCCACTGTAATTGTAAAGGTTACTTGATCTCCAATTAATGGCTCCATTACATCTACTTCTTTTGTTACTGACAATTCAAAATCGGAATCTGTAATAGTCACCGTTGGATCATCATCAGTATTCCCGTCTGTATCGTCACCATCATCACTGGTATCAGTCGTTGTAGAACCATCTGGTCCCGTAGCACTGGCTTCAACACTATTACTAACTCCTCCAGCATCAACATCATCTTGTGTTATTGTATATGATGCTGTATAAGTAGCAGTTTCTCCTACTAATAAAATACCTTCTACACTTCCTAGATCTGCACTTACAAAAGTTGGACCAGAATCTAATGTTAATGGAATTCCGTTAGCATCAACAAAGGTGTCAACAATAGTAACGTTATCTAAAGTTACATTACCTGCATTTGTTACGGTAATTGTATAGGTTATGATATCACCAACACCAATTACACCATCACCATTATCTAATATATCTGCCACTTTCACGGCATCTAATGATGGTACTTGAGGTAATAAAGTAATCGTTGGATCATCATCACTCGTTGTATCTGTTGGATCATCACTATCATCAGTTACTGTGTTTCCTCCTGGATCAGAACCTGAAGCCGTAGCCTGATTCGTAATTGATCCAGCATCAAGATCCTCTTGTGTGATGGTATATGTTGCTGTATATATTATTGTATCTGTTCCTACAGCTAAATCTTCTAAATCTGCATCTCCATCTAAATCTGCACCTCCACTTACATAAACTGGTGCCGGTAAAGTTCCTGTTCCTGTAAAGTTTGCTGCGTTTTCTGTCACTGAAACATCAAAGATGGTAACATCGCCTGTATTAGACACAGTATATGTGTATGTTATGATATCACCTACATTTAATATTCCGTCTGTTCCTAAATCAACACTACTTGTCTTCGTAACACCTATTTCTGGATTTTGAGGAATAATAATATCTGTTGGATCGTCATCACTTGTTGTATCGGTAGGATCATCACTATCATCAGTAATCGTATTCCCTCCTGGATCAGAACCATCTGCTACAGCTTGATTTGTTACAATACCTGCATCAATATCGTCTTGAGTAATTGCATACGTTGCAGTATAAATAATTGTATCTGTTCCTACTGCTAAATCTTCAAGGTCTGCTTCTAAATCGATATCTGCGCCTCCACTTACATATACTGGTACTGGTAAAGTTCCTGTTCCTGTAAAGTTTGCTGCATTTTCTGTAACCGTAACATCAAAAATTGTAACATCACCTGTATTGGTAACTGTATATGTATAGGTAATCACATCACCTACACTCACAACACCATCTGTTCCTAAATCTAAACTTCCCGTTTTAGTAATGCTTAATTCTGGGTTTTGAGGAATAGTAATATCTGTAGGGTCGTCATCACTTGTTGTATCTGTTGGATCATCACTATCATCAGTAACCGTATTTCCTCCTGGATCAGATCCTTCAGCTACCGCTTGATTCGTTACAACACCTGCATCAATATCCTCTTGTGTAATAGCATAGGTTGCTGTATATATTATTGTATCTGTTCCTACAGCTAAATCTTCTAAGTCGGCTTCTAAATCAATATCTGCTCCACCACTCACATAGACTGGTACAGGTAATGTCCCAGTTCCTGTAAAGTTGGCCGCATTTTCAGTCACTGTAACATCAAAGATCGTCACATCTCCAGTGTTAGTTACCGTATATGTATAGGTAATCACATCGCCTACACTCACAACACCATCAGCTCCTAAATCTAAACTTCCTGTTTTAATTACACTTAATTCAGCATTGTTAGGAATAATAGTATCTGTTGGGTCATCATCACTAGTTGTATCGGTAGGATCATCACTATCATCGGTTACTGTATTACCTCCTGGATCTGAGCCTTCAGCTACTGCTTGATTCGTTACAACACCTACATTAATATCATCTTGCGTGATAGCATAAGTTGCTGTATATACAATAGCATCTGTTGTACCTGGAGCTAAATCTTGTAAATCGGCTTCTAAGTCAATATCTGCTCCACCACTTACATAAACTGGTATTGGTAAAGTTCCTGTTCCTGTAAAGTTTGCAGCATTTTCAGTTACTATTACATCAAAAATGGTGGCATCTCCAGTGTTTGTTACTGTATATGTATAGGTAATCACATCGCCTACACTCACAACACCATCAGCACCTAAATCTAAGCTACTTGTTTTAATAATACTTAGCTCTGGGTTTATTATTAATATTGTATCAGTTGGATCATCATCACTAGTTGTGTCTGCTGGATCATCACTATCATCGGTAACAGTATTTCCTCCTGGATCTGAGCCATTTGCTACGGCTTGATTGGTAACTACACCTGCATTAATATCATCTTGCGTAATGGCATAAGTAGCAGTATATACTATAGAACCTGCACTAACAGCTAAATCTTCGAGGTCAGCTTCCAAATCAAGATCAGCTCCACCACTCACATATACGGGAACTGGTAAGGTTCCTGTTCCTGTAAAGTCGGTTGCATCTTCAGTAACACTGACATCAAAAACGGTAACATTTCCGGTGTTAGTTACGGTGTATGTATACGTAATAATATCTCCAACACTTATTCCGCCATCAGCTCCTAAATCTAAACTACTAGTTTTAATAATGCTAACTCCTGAGTTTTGTGGAATTATTGTATCTGTTGGATCATCTTCATCAGTAGTTGGATCTGTAGGATCATCACTGTCATCAGTAATTGTATTTCCTGCTGGGTCATCAGCATTAGCAATGGCTTGGTTAGTTACAATTCCTGCATCAATATCTTCTTGAGTAATCGCATAGGTTGCAGTGTAGATAATTGTATCAGTACCAACTGCTAAATCTTGAAGATCTGCATCACCATCAAGGTCAGCCCCACCACTCACATAAATCGGAACTGGTAATGTACCTGTTCCTGTAAAATCGGCAGCATCTTCGGTAACACTTACATCAAACAATGTAACATCTCCTGTATTTGTTATAGTGTATGTATATGTTATGATATCTCCAACGCTTGCAACACCATCGGTGCCTAAATCTAAACTACTTGTTTTAGTTATATTAATTCCAGAACATAAACTTACCGTTGGATCTGTTGAACTTATATCATTTTGCTGAAGCGTATTATTCGACGTGTCTTGAGGCACACCATTAGCATCAACATTATCGCCTAAACTATCATCTGCATCTAAATCAGCTAATGTATATCCACCATCACCTTCAAGAGCATCAGGACAACCATCATCATCACTATCTGTATCTAAATAATCTGGAATACCATCATCATCAGTATCCGGATCTGTTGTTTGTGGATCAACGTAATTAGTAGCACAGTCAAAAAGAAGACTGTGATAACGAACTACATCTACCAAAGGATTAGTTGCCAATACACCTAATCTAAATGTATAACTTGAAAAATTATTGTAATTAGCTGTTATATTTAAAAACGGATTAGCATTAGAAGACCCAGGGAAATTTACATCTCCCGACGTAGCAACTAAGAAGTTTGGTTCTGATGAGATAGTTAACGTTGTAGGGTTATCTACTACATAATTTATTGGGTATGGTATTCTATTACGCTCTCTAGAATCTGAATTACCATCCATATCATTATATCCAACAAATACTTCTGGAAAATTCACTGGTGTTGTCGTTCCAGATTGAACTAACTGAATATTATACTCAACCCAACCCTCTTGACCAGGATTTAAATAATTGATTCTTGTGCCAGGTTTAAAATATTCTGGAGTAGATGAGTTATCGTCTAAAATATCCACAGAAGCGTTATTAAATTCAACTAAAGTAACTAGTGCATCTGTTCCAGCTGTTACATTAGCAAATCTAAAGACCTCTCCCTCTAAAAGTGTGGACACATTTCCGTCTCCAGATTCTTCAGTAGCTATAGCACTAAAGTCAAATACTGCCTGACTACCGCATAAAGGTGGCGTACTCGTTGTAATCCCTCTTTCATCCGTATCTAACAATCCATCATTATCATCGTCTAAATCACATCCATCTGGAACTAAATCACCATCTGCATCTGCATTATCATCAAAGCCTTCACATATATCTGCAGAATTGATTACTCCATCGCCATCACAATCATTTGTTGGGAAGAAGTCACATGCACCTATAACAATAATTACTTCGGCTGTGTCACAAATTGTTGGATTTACTTCTAAACAAATTGTATACTCTACTGTATATGTTCCTGGTGCAGAATTAGCTGGGATACTAATTGTTCCATCTGTATTTATAGTAACTCCAGTTAAACCGCCATCATTACTAATACTAATATTATCTGAAATATTACCATTAGTAGCTGGTGAGCCATCTGCTAAATCTATACCATTTCCATTATCATCAAAAACACTAGTCGTCGTTCCTCCTGTTACTGGGTTGAACGTTATTGTACTAAAATCATCATTTTCGGCAGTAATAGTAAATGGATCAGTTGCTGTTCCACCATTGTTTCCATCTGTACCATCATCAATATTATTGGTCGCATCTGGATCTGTCTCATCGCCATTTGCCGATGCTGTATTACTAAATGATCCTGCAGAATCTATCGTTGCTGTTACGGTAATTGTAACATCATTTGCTGCGCCTGAGGCTATACTGCCTATTGTACATGGGAAGGTCGTACACCCTCCTCCACTTACACTGGTTATAGTTAAGTTACTTGGTGTATCGGTAACTACAACATTGTTTGCCGTATCTGGTCCTGCATTAGATACTACTAATGTGTAAGTTACTGTATCGCCTGTCTCATATGGACTACTGTCAATTAATGTCTTCGTGATTGATACATCAGCAACACCTGTTGCTGTTCCGCCATTGTTTCCATCTGTACCATCATCAATATTATTGGTCGCATCTGGATCTGTCTCATCGCCATTTGCCGATGCTGTATTACTAAATGATCCTGCAGAATCTATCGTTGCTGTTACGGTAATTGTAACATCATTTGCTGCGCCTGAAGCTATACTGCCTATTGTACATGGGAAGGTCGTACATCCTCCTCCACTTACACTGGTTATAGTTAAGTTACTTGGTGTATCGGTAACTACAACATTGTTTGCCGTATCTGGTCCTGCATTAGATACTACTAATGTGTAAGTTACTGTATCGCCTGTCTCATATGGACTACTGTCAATTAATGTCTTCGTGATTGATACATCAGCAACACCTGTTGCTGTTCCGCCATTGTTTCCATCTGTACCATCATCAATATTATTGGTCGCATCTGGATCTGTCTCATCGCCATTTGCCGATGCTGTATTACTAAATGATCCTGCAGAATCTATCGTTGCTGTTACGGTAATTGTAACATCATTTGCTGCGCCTGAAGCTATACTGCCTATTGTACATGGGAAGGTCGTACATCCTCCTCCACTTACACTAGTTATAGTTAAGTTACTTGGTGTATCGGTAACTACAACATTGTTTGCCGTATCTGGTCCTGCATTAGATACTACTAATGTGTAAGTTACTGTATCGCCTGTCTCATATGGACTACTGTCAATTAATGTCTTCGTGATTGATACATCAGCAACACCTGTTGCTGTTCCGCCATTGTTTCCATCTGTACCATCATCAATATTATTGGTCGCATCTGGATCTGTCTCATCGCCATTTGCCGATGCTGTATTACTAAATGATCCTGCAGAATCTATCGTTGCTGTTACGGTAATTGTAACATCATTTGCTGCGCCTGAAGCTATACTGCCTATTGTACATGGGAAGGTCGTACATCCTCCTCCACTTACACTAGTTATAGTTAAGTTACTTGGTGTATCGGTAACTACAACATTGTTTGCCGTATCTGGTCCTGCATTAGATACTACTAATGTGTAAGTTACTGTATCGCCTGTCTCATATGGACTACTGTCAATTAATGTCTTCGTGATTGATACATCAGCAACACCTGTTGCTGTTCCGCCATTGTTTCCATCTGTACCATCATCAATATTATTGGTCGCATCTGGATCTGTCTCATCGCCATTTGCCGATGCTGTATTACTAAATGATCCTGCAGAATCTATCGTTGCTGTTACGGTAATTGTAACATCATTTGCTGCGCCTGAAGCTATACTGCCTATTGTACATGGGAAGGTCGTACATCCTCCTCCACTTACACTAGTTATAGTTAAGTTACTTGGTGTATCGGTAACTACAACATTGTTTGCCGTATCTGGTCCTGCATTAGATACTACTAATGTGTAAGTTACTGTATCGCCTGTCTCATATGGACTACTGTCAATTAATGTCTTCGTGATTGACACATCGGCTGTAGCAGGTCCTACTACTATGGTTGCTTCAGCAGTATCACAAATAGTTGGAGCCACATCAAGACATATCGTATATTCAACAGTATACGTTGTTGCAACTGTACCTGCAGGAACATTGATAGTACCATCAGTATTTATAGTTACTCCTGTTAAACCACCATCATTACTAATACTAATATTATCAGAAACATTCCCATCAGTAGCAGCTACAAAATCTGCATCATCAGTTCCATTTCCATTATCATCAAACACACTAGCAGTTGTGCCACCAGTTACTCCATTAATTGGGCTACCACTAAAGTCATCATCTTCAGCAATAATTCTGTTACAAGCTGAAGCATCTCCAGCATCTAAAACTGCCGAAGTAGTTGCTTGAGCTAAAGACGTTCCTCCAAGATCAGTTGGAACTCCTTGTCCATTAACTTGTCCTTCATCGATATCTGCTAAATTATCGCTAGTAGTTAAGTCGGTTGGTATAAATCCGCCTGCAGCTTCAACTGCATCTGGACAACCATCATTATCACTATCGGTATCAAAATGATTTGGAATTCCGTCTCCATCAAAATCATAAACATCAGGAATACCATCATTGTTAGCATCTGTATAATCAGTAGTACTTCCATCTCCCGCAAGATTGTCATCAAACACATCCTTCCAATTAGGGATGTTATCACCATCTTCATCACCATCAGGATCATTACCTCCAGCTTCATTGACATCCAAAATACCATCATTATCATCATCTAAATCTACATCATCAAAAATGCCATCATCATCTTCATCTGGTTGCTCAATAGCATCTAACGTCACAGAAATTTGTACTGATTCCCACATTGTCGCATCAAAAGGAACACCTGGAGCATTATTTCCAGGCTGAAATGTAAAATCTTCAGAGGCTGACGTCGCATAGAATCTGAACTTAGTTTCTTCCCAAGAATCCTGACTTACGCTAGGTTTAAATTGGCTAGGATTTGTACCAACCTGATATCTAAACGCATCTAAATATAATTGAGAATACCCACTAGACAGCCATGATCCAGAATATACCGTAACTTCGTATAATCGCCCAGGAATTAAACCAGTCATCGTTGTTCTTACTGTTTCTTCAAAACCAGCTGGCCCTAAATCTCTTAGCGATATCCAAGACGTATGACCATTTGGAGGTAAAGGAATAGGTTGATTATCCCAATTTGCAACATTTGCTGCATTTGAACTGTCAGACACATCGGGAGTTCCTCCTGCATCTACCCATCCTGTTGGAGCACAATTGAAACAATTTTGACTACCAACTGGGTCTGTTGTATTACCTGTTTGCGCAATTGACTGTCCAAGTATTGATTGGGACAACAAGAATACACTTAAAAAAGTAAAGGATTTTAAAAACGAGAATCGCGTAAAGATTTTCATATATATCTGTGTAAATTATTTATCATCAATTAAAATTTCTGATAGATTTTAACACCTATATAAAACCTTATGCCTTAAAACAAAAAAATGCCTCTCACATACATATTCGCATGTAAAAAAGGCAACATCTTATTTTTTGTAGGTTCAAAATAGTGCTATTAATCTATTTATTTATGGAAAAACCATATAGAGGGACATTTATATATCAAAAGTACTCATTCTATTTTATGAGTAATTTTTTTTCGCTAATGTATTAAAATACTCGTTGAAATGCGAAATTTCATACTTTTTAATGGTTAAAATATCTAATACAAGATACAAAATAATTAAGATGTTGAGTTTAATCATAAATAGTTTTATAACATTTATATTTGCAACCACTAAAAACAAACATGAGTTTTACTAAAGAAATTAATAGACGACGTACTTTCGGAATTATCTCGCATCCAGATGCAGGTAAAACGACTTTAACTGAAAAGTTATTACTATTTGGAGGTGCAATTCAAGAAGCGGGAGCAGTAAAAAGTAATAAGATAAAGAAAGGAGCAACGAGCGACTTTATGGAGATAGAGCGTCAACGTGGAATCTCTGTAGCTACCTCTGTTCTTGCGTTTGAATACAACGGTATTAAAATTAATATCCTCGATACGCCTGGGCATAAGGATTTTGCAGAGGACACTTTTAGAACACTAACAGCTGTAGATAGTGTTATTGTTGTAATTGACGTTGCAAAAGGTGTAGAAGAGCAGACCGAAAAACTAGTTGAAGTCTGTCGCATGCGTAACATCCCAATGATTGTATTCATTAATAAAATGGATCGCGAGGGTAAAGATGCCTTTGATCTTTTGGATGAAATTGAACAAAAGTTAGGTCTTACAGTATGTCCGCTGAGTTATCCAATTGGTATGGGATATGATTTTAAAGGCATTTACAATTTATGGGAAAAGAATATTAACCTCTTTAGTGGTGATAGCAGAAAAGACATAGAAGAAACCATTGAAATAAATGACTTAAGCTCTACAGAACTAGATAAGCTTGTTGGAGATAAGGCCGCCAATACGCTAAGAGAAGAAATTGAGTTGGTCGAAGGGATATATCCTATATTTGATAAAGATGATTACCTAAACGGCACACTACAACCTGTTTTCTTTGGATCTGCTTTAAACAACTTTGGTGTTAGAGAATTATTGGATTGCTTTGTCGATATTGCACCAAAGCCTAGACCAAAACAAAGTGAGGAACGACTTGTTAAACCTGAAGAAAATAAGTTTAGCGGTTTTGTTTTTAAAATTCATGCAAATATGGATCCTAATCACAGAAATCGATTGGCCTTTGTAAAAATTGTTTCAGGTGAATTTAAGAGAAATACTCCTTATTTACATGTCAGACATAATAAAAAACTAAAATTTTCTAGTCCGAATGCCTTTTTTGCAGAAAAAAAAGAAATTGTAGATATCTCTTACCCTGGAGATATTGTAGGCTTACAAGACACAGGAAATTTCAAAATTGGAGATACATTAACTGAAGGCGAAATATTAAATTACAAAGGTGTTCCGAGTTTTTCTCCAGAACATTTTAGGTACATTAACAATGCAGATCCTTTAAAGTCTAAGCAATTATACAAAGGTATTGATCAACTTATGGATGAAGGTGTCGCACAATTGTTTACTTTAGAACTTAATGGACGAAAAGTGATTGGAACAGTGGGTGCGCTACAATATGAGGTCATTCAATACAGATTAGAGCATGAATATGGTGCAAAATGTACGTATGAAAACTTAAATGTACATAAAGCCTGCTGGATTGAGGCAGAAGACACGAAAAATGAAGAATATAAAGATTTTATAAGAGTAAAACAGCGTTTTTTAGCCAAGGATAAGCGCGGACAGCTAGTGTTTTTGGCAGATTCGGCGTTTTCTCTTCAAATGACACAACAGAAATATCCAAGTATTACCTTTCATTTTACTTCTGAATTTGAATAAAAAAAGAGTGCCGTTCATCTAATATTTCAGAATAAATTTGTTTTTTATCGATGATTTCATACATTTAAACGTTGATTAAATTACGATAACGCTTTAGTTATCTAAATTTAAGTATAGATTCAAACCCCAAAATTGATCTACTCATGAAAACAAATCCTAACGTTTTCAGTAATAATGATATTACTGTAACTTACAATCCGTGTACGTGCATTAACGCCGAACGTTGTGCACAAGAATTATCCAATGTTTTTAGACAATCTGTTATTCCTTGGATAGATTTAGATGGCGCTTCAACTAAAAAAATCATTAAGCAAGTTAAAAAGTGTCCTTCCGGAGCTTTACAATTTCACATTAACCAAGAAGTTGCTTAACTATTTTTAGTATTGAAATTGCTATACCAATTTTGAAAGAATAAGTATATACAAAGAGTTAAGCTAGAAAAATAGCTTAATATATTATATCCATGAATATCAAAATCTAGTAGTAAAAATCTCTCAGACCTAATAAAAATTTCAATAAAAAGCCTTGATACAATATCAAGGCTTTTTTTTTTAATTTATTTTGTTATTAAATCTATGTTTGACCAGTTAGCTCAAAGTTTAGTGGTATTGGTGGTTGCTCTTCAAAAAATATGTCGAGCAACACAAATACAAAACAATTAAGCTTGGCCAGTAGGCCCAAAGTTTAGTGGTATTGGTGGTTGCTCTTCAAAAAATATGTCGAGCAACACAAATACAAAACAATTAAGCTTGGCCAGTAGGCCCAAAGTTTAGTGGTATTGGTGGTTGCTCTTCAAAAAATATGTCGAGCAACACAAATACAAAACAATTAAGCTTGGCCAGTAGGCCCAAAGTTTAGTGGTATTGGTGGTTGCTCTTCAAAAAATATGTCGAGCAACACAAATACAAAACAATTAAGCTTGGCCAGTAGGCCCAAAGTTTAGTGGTATTGGTGGTTGCTCTTCAAAAAATATGTCGAGCAACACAAATACAAAACAATTAAGCTTGGCCAGTAGGCCCAAAGTTTAGTGGTATTGGTGGTTGCTCGTAATCTTTGATTTCACCATGTGCTTTTTCAAAACGATTTACGTTATCTCCTAAAGCCTTCAATAAACGTTTTGCATGTTGAGGAGTCAATATTATTCTTGACTTAACCTTACTTTTAGGAGTACCTGGCATTATACTTACAAAATCGATTACGAATTCTGAAACCGAATGATTTATAATCGCAAGATTAGAATATGTGCCTTCAGCTATTTTCTCATCCAACTCAATATTGATTCCTGGTTTTTTATTTTTATTATCTTCAGCCATTTTTTTATTTTTTACATTTCCGTTAGAACGAAAAACTCATTAATACGCGATTTATTAAAAAAGCCTTCATACAAATTAATGCGTGAAGGCTTTTATTTTATAGCTTCCTGCCTCCGCAGGAATAAGAACTATTAATTATAGTTCATCTCTTCTTTTGCTTTCATCATTTCATTAAATTCCTCTTTAGAACCTACAATGATGTTATCAAATTTTCTAACACCTGTTCCAGCTGGAATTCTATGACCAACGATTACATTCTCTTTTAATCCTTCAAGATCATCGACCTTACCATTTACAGCAGCTTCATTAAGAACTTTTGTCGTTTCTTGGAATGATGCAGCAGAAATAAATGACTTAGTTTGTAACGATGCTCTAGTAATACCTTGTAAGATAGGAGTAGCTGTTGCTGGTTGTGCATCACGTGCAGTCACCAATGCTTTATCCTCTCTACGTAATATCGAGTTCTCGTCTCTTAATTCTCTTGAAGTTAAGATTTGACCTGCTTTTAAGTTTTCAGAATCTCCAACTTCTTCAACCACTTTCAATCCGAAAATTTTATCATTTTCTTCAATGAAATCAGATTTGTGTACTAATTGGTCTTCTAAGAAGATCGTATCTCCTGAGTCAATGATTTTTACTTTACGCATCATTTGTCTAACAACAACCTCAAAGTGCTTATCATTAATTTTCACACCTTGCAAACGATATACTTCTTGTACTTCGTTTACCAAGTACTGTTGAACTGCAGCAGGGCCTTTAATATTTAGAATATCGTTAGGCGTAATAGAACCATCAGATAAAGGCATACCAGCTTTTACATAATCATTTTCTTGAACAAGAATTTGATTAGATAACTTAACTAAGTATTTCTTAATTTCACCAAGTTTAGACTCAATGATAATCTCACGGTTACCTCTTTTGATTTTTCCAAAAGACACAACACCATCAATCTCACTTACTACAGCAGGATTAGAAGGGTTACGCGCTTCGAATAACTCTGTCACACGAGGTAAACCACCAGTAATATCACCAGCTTTAGCAGATTTACGAGGAATCTTAACTAAGATTTTACCAACCTTAATTTTCTCACCATCGTCAATCATTAAGTGTGCTCCAACTGGTAAGTTATAAGAACGTATTGTTTCACCTTTTGAATCTTCAATATGAAGTGTAGGAATTAATTTTTTATTTCTAGATTCAGAAATCACTTTCTCTTGGAATCCAGTTTGTTCATCAATTTCTACCTGATAAGTGACCCCTTGTTCGATGTTTTCATACTTCACTTTACCAGCAAATTCTGAAATAATTACACCATTATATGGATCCCACTGACAAATCGTATCCCCAGTTTTTACTTTATCACCAGGTTTTACGTATATAAATGATCCGTAAGGAATATTATTAGTACTTAGAGTAATTCCTGTTTTAGCATCAACCAACTTCAATTCAGAAGTACGAGAGATGACAACATCTACTTCATTTCCTTCATTATCCGTACTCTTAACAGTTTTTAAATCTTCAATTTCGGCAACACCATCAAACTTCACAACTAACTTGTTCTCTTCAGAAATGTTACCTGCAATACCTCCTACGTGGAACGTACGAAGTGTTAACTGTGTACCTGGCTCACCAATTGACTGTGCAGCTACAACTCCAACAGCTTCTCCTCTTTGAACCATTTTACCAGTCGCTAAATTACGACCATAACATTTAGAACAAATACCTTTTTTAGCTTCACAAGTTAATGCTGAACGTACTTCAACAGAATCTAAAGCAGACTCTTGGATACGCTTAGCAATGGCATCATCAATATGACCTCCAGCTTCAACTAATAACTCTTCAGTAATAGGATCAAATACATCATTTAATGAAGTACGACCAACAATTCTTGCTTCAAGAGTTTCAATTATTTCTTCGTTTTTCTTTAATGGATTTACTTCAATACCTCTCAATGTTCCACAATCTTCAGTGTAGATAATTACATCTTGAGATACATCTACTAAACGACGTGTTAAGTAACCAGCATCGGCAGTTTTAAGTGCGGTATCGGCAAGACCTTTACGTGCACCGTGAGTAGATATAAAGTACTCTAAAATTGAAAGTCCTTCTTTAAAGTTAGAAAGGATAGGGTTTTCAATAATTTCACCACCACCAGCATTAGACTTCTTCGGTTTTGCCATTAATCCACGCATACCTGTTAACTGACGAATCTGTTCTTTAGATCCACGAGCACCAGAGTCAAGCATCATAAATACCGAGTTAAAACCTTGTTGGTCTTCACGAATACGCTTCATAGACAATTCTGTCAATTCTGCATTTGTAGACGTCCAGATATCAATAACCTGGTTATAACGTTCGTTATTTGTAATTAATCCCATGTTATAGTTACCCATAATACCATCAACTAAACCATTGGCTTTGTCAATCATACCTTGTTTTTCAGCTGGAATAATAATATCTCCTAAACTGAACGATAAACCACCTTGGAATGCGAACTTATATCCTAAAGTCTTGATTTCATCTAAGAAAGCAGCCGTTTCTGGAACGCTAGTCTTTTTAAGGATTCCATGAATAATGTCTCTCAAAGACTTTTTAGTTAATACTTCATTGATATATCCTGCAGCTTCAGGTACTTTTTCGTTGAAAAGTACACGACCTACCGTTGTTTCAATAATTTGAGTTGTTAATTCACCTTCTTCATTAAAATCTTTAGTACGTACTTTAATTCCAGCATTAAGATCAACTTTTTTCTCATTGTAAGCTATTGTGACTTCTTCAGGAGAATAGAACGTCAAGCCCTCACCTTTAACTGTATAGTCTTTATCAGTTTTACGATGCTTGGTCATGTAGTAAAGACCAAGTACCATATCCTGAGAAGGTACAGTTACTGGAGAACCGTTTGCTGGGTTTAAAATATTGTGAGACGCTAACATTAATAGCTGCGCTTCTAAAATCGCTTCTGGGCCTAACGGTAAATGTACCGCCATTTGATCACCATCAAAATCGGCATTAAATGCAGTACACACTAATGGGTGTAACTGAATTGCTTTTCCTTCAATCAATTTTGGTTGGAATGCCTGAATACCAAGTCTGTGTAACGTAGGAGCACGGTTTAGCAATACTGGATGCCCTTTAAGAACATTCTCCAAGATATCCCATACAACAGGCTCTTTTCTATCTATAATTTTCTTTGCAGATTTTACAGTTTTTACGATACCTCTTTCAATTAGTTTTCTAATGATAAAAGGCTTGTATAATTCTGCTGCCATATTTTTTGGCAATCCACATTCAAATAATTTTAATTCTGGTCCAACAACAATCACAGAACGTGCAGAATAATCAACACGCTTACCAAGTAAGTTTTGACGGAAACGCCCTTGCTTACCTTTTAAAGAATCTGATAATGATTTTAATGGTCTATTAGAATCAGTCTTAACTGCAGAAGCTTTACGTGTATTATCAAATAATGAATCTACAGATTCTTGTAACATACGTTTCTCATTACGCAAGATAACTTCAGGAGCTTTGATTTCAACTAAACGCTTTAAACGGTTATTACGGATAATAACACGACGATATAAATCATTTAAATCTGATGTTGCAAAACGTCCACCATCTAAAGGCACCAAAGGTCTTAATTCTGGTGGAATGATTGGAATAGCCTTCATAATCATCCATTCTGGCTTATTCTCACGATTTGCATTCGAATCTCTAAAAGCTTCAACAACTTGTAAACGCTTAAGTGCTTCAGTTTTACGTTGCTTAGAGGTTTCGGTATTAGCTTTATGACGTAATTCAAATGATAATTCGTTTAAATCGATTCTAGATAATAGTTCGATTAAACATTCAGCTCCCATTTTCGCAATAAACTTATTAGGGTCTGTATCATCTAAATGTCTATTCTCTTGAGGAAGCGTTTCCATAATATTCAAATACTCCTCTTCCGTTAAGAAATCCATTTTCTGTAATGGTTCTCCTTCTGCATTCATAGCCTCACCTGGTTGAATTACCACATAACGCTCATAATAGATAATCATATCTAAACGCTTAGATGGTAGCCCAAGTAAATATCCTATTTTGTTGGGTAATGAACGGAAATACCAGATATGAGCAACAGGCACAACTAAATTAATATGTCCTACTCTATCACGACGTACTTTCTTTTCAGTTACTTCTACACCACAACGGTCACAAACAATACCTTTATAACGTATTCTTTTGTATTTACCACAAGCACATTCAAAGTCCTTAACAGGACCAAAAATACGCTCACAGAATAAACCATCACGTTCTGGTTTATGTGTTCGATAATTAATAGTTTCTGGTTTCAAAACCTCACCACGAGATGCTGCTAAAACAGATTCTGGAGATGCTAAACCAATTGAGATTTTATTAAACCTCTGTATCGTATTCTTATCTTGTCTTCTTGCCATAATAACTTTATAGTCTTAAAGTCTTCAATCTATAGCACACAATAAAATGTACTATAGACTGCATACTATTTTTTTATTCTTCTAATCTAATATCTAATCCTAATCCTTTCAATTCGTGCATAAGTACGTTGAAAGACTCAGGTAGTCCTGGTTCTGGCATTGGCTCTCCTTTTACGATTGCTTCGTAAGTTTTAGCTCTACCTATAACATCATCAGATTTTACTGTTAAGATTTCACGTAATGTACTTGATGCTCCATAAGCTTCAAGTGCCCAAACCTCCATTTCACCAAAACGCTGACCACCAAATTGTGCTTTACCACCTAATGGTTGTTGCGTAATTAAGGAATAAGGTCCAATAGAACGTGCGTGCATCTTATCATCAATCATGTGGCCTAGTTTAATCATATAGATCACACCTACTGTTGCTGGTTGATCAAAACGATCACCTGTTCCACCATCATATAAATATGTATGACCAAATCTTGGCACACCTGCTTCGTCTGTAAACGCATTGATTTGATCTAGTGTTGCACCATCAAAAATTGGAGTAGCATAAGTACGCCCTAATTTTTGTCCTGCCCAACCTAGAACTGTTTCATAAATCTGTCCGATATTCATACGTGATGGTACACCTAACGGATTTAATACGATATCAACAGGCGTTCCATCTTCTAAGAATGGCATATCTTCTTGACGAACTATACGAGCAACAATACCTTTGTTACCGTGACGTCCTGCCATTTTATCACCAACTTTAAGCTTACGCTTTTTAGCAACATAAACTTTAGCTAATTTGATAATACCTGCTGGTAATTCATCACCTACAGAAATCGTGAACTTCTCACGACGTAATGACCCTTGAAGATCATTTTCTTTAATTTTATAGTTGTGAATCAAATCTGCAACTAAAGAATTTAAATGATCATCTGTTGTCCATGTTCCTGAAGTTAAGTGCGTATAATCATCTACAGCATTTAACATCTTAAGTGTATACTTCTTTCCTTTAGGAATGATTTCTTCACCGAGGTCATTATAGATACCTTGAGCTGTTTTACCATTAACAAGAGCGAATAATTTTTCAACTAAAACGGCTTGTAAATCATCAAATTTCTTGTAGTAGATATTTTCTAATGCTTCAATATCTTCTTTATCCTTAGCTCTCTTGCGTTTGTCTTTGATAGCTCTTGAGAATAACTTCTTCTCAATTACTACACCGTGTAATGATGGAGATGCCTTTAAAGAAGCATCTTTTACATCACCTGCTTTATCACCAAAGATAGCACGTAATAACTTTTCTTCTGGTGTAGGATCCGATTCCCCTTTAGGTGTAATTTTTCCAATAAGGATATCACCAGGTTTAATCTCTGCACCAATTCTAATCATACCATTTTCATCAAGGTCTTTAGTTGCCTCTTCAGAAACGTTTGGAATATCATTAGTTAATTCTTCATTACCTAATTTGGTATCTCTAACTTCTAATGAATATTCATCAATATGAATAGATGTAAATATATCGTCGCGTACTACTTTTTCTGAAATCACGATAGCATCCTCAAAGTTGTAACCTTTCCATGGCATAAATGCCACTTTCATATTACGACCTAAAGCTAACTCTCCATTTTCAGTAGCATAACCTTGACAAAGCACTTGCCCTTTCTTTACTTTATCACCTTTCTCAACGATTGGTTTTAAGTTGATAGACGTACCTTGGTTGGTTTTTCTAAATTTCACTAATGGATATGTTTTGGTATCACTATCAAAACTTACCATTGCAGCTTCTTCAGAACGCTCGTATTTAATTGTTATTTCATTTGCATCAACGTACTCAACAGTTCCATTTCCTTCAGCATTTATTAATACTCTAGAATCTGAAGCCACTTGACGCTCTAGACCAGTTCCAACGATTGGTGCTTGCGGGCGCAACAATGGTACTGCTTGACGCATCATGTTAGATCCCATTAAGGCACGGTTGGCATCATCATGCTCTAAGAATGGAATCAACGATGCTGATATAGAAGCAATTTGATTAGGTGCAACATCAGTATAATTTACAGTAGAAGGCTCCACTACTGGGAAATCTCCTTCTTGACGTGCAATAATTTTATCTTCAATAATTTTTCCATCGTCATCTACACGAATATTTGCTTGCGCAATTAGCATGTCTTCCTCTTCTTCTGCACTTAAATATGTAGGTGCATTCTTGATGTCAACAACTCCATTATCAGATTTTCTATATGGTGTTTCAATGAATCCCATAGAATTCACCTTAGCATAAACTGATAAAGAAGATATCAATCCAATGTTTGGCCCTTCAGGAGTTTCAATTGGACATAATCTTCCGTAGTGTGTATAATGAACATCACGAACCTCGAATCCTGCTCTTTCTCTAGATAATCCTCCAGGTCCTAAAGCCGATAGACGACGTTTGTGAGTAATCTCTGCTAATGGATTGGTTTGATCCATAAACTGAGACAACTGATTTGTTCCGAAGAACGAATTAATAACAGACGATAAGGTCTTTGCATTAATTAAATCAATAGGTGTAAATACTTCGTTATCACGAACGTTCATTCGCTCACGAATAGTACGAGCCATACGTGCTAAACCAACACCAAATTGAGAAGACAATTGCTCACCTACAGTACGTACACGGCGATTAGATAAGTGGTCAATATCATCAATTTCTGCTTTAGAGTTAATTAATTCTATTAAGTATTTTATAATTGTTATGATATCTTCTTTAGTAAGCACTTGCTTATCCATTCCGATATCCAACTGTAACTTTTTATTCATTCTATAACGACCTACTTCACCTAAAGAGTAACGCTGGTCAGAGAAGAATAATTTGTCAATAATACCACGTGCTGTTTCCTCATCTGGCGGCTCAGCATTACGTAATTGACGGTAAATATGTTCAACAGCTTCTTTTTCAGAATTTGTTGGATCTTTTTGTAGTGTATTATGAATAATTGCGTAATCTCCTTGTTGAGATGTTTCTTTGTGTAATAAAATAGTTTTTACACCAGCCTCAAGGATTTCTTCAATATTTTCTTTGTCTATAACAGTATCACGATCTAAAACAATTTCGTTACGTTCGATAGACACTACTTCTCCAGTATCTTCATCCACGAAATCTTCATGCCATGTATTTAATACACGTGCAGCAAGTTTACGATCGATCACTTTTTTAAGTCCAGATTTTGATACTTTAACCTCTTCAGCAAGATCAAAAATCTCTAAAATATCTTTATCACGTTCAAAACCGATAGCTCTAAATAAAGTTGTTACAGGTAACTTTTTCTTTCTATCAATATAGGCGTACATCACTTGGTTGATATCGGTAGCAAATTCAATCCAAGACCCTTTGAAAGGAATAACTCTCGCAGAATATAATTTAGTACCATTGGCATGGAATGACTGACTAAAGAATACACCAGGAGATCTATGTAATTGCGAGACTACAACACGCTCTGCACCATTGATACAAAACGTTCCACTAGGCGTCATGTAAGGTATTGTTCCTAAATATACATCTTGAACAATCGTCTCAAAGTCTTCATGTTCTGGATCTGTACAGTACAATTTTAAACGTGCTTTTAAAGGCACACTGTATGTTAATCCCCTTTCAATACACTCTTCAATTGAATATCTTGGTGGATCTATAAAATAATCTAAGAATTCTAATACGAATTGATTACGTGTATCTGTAATTGGAAAGTTTTCCATGAAGGTGTTGTATAGCCCTTCATTTCCTCTTTCTTCTGATTTTGTCTCTAACTGGAAAAAATCCTGGAAGGATTTAATTTGAATATCTAAGAAATCTGGATATTCAGTTCTGTTTACTATGGAAGAGAAATTTAATCTTTCAGCTGTATTTGCTAACATCGATGAACGCGTTTTTGATTAAAAAAATTACTAGTTTATTTGTGTATGTTTTTATACACAAAAGGGTTTAGGTCATTCCGAGTGTTTCGGAAGACCTAAACCATAATTTGTAGGTTAGTTAAGCTTACTTAAGCTCAACCTCTGCTCCTGCTTCTTCTAATTGAGATTTTAGAGCTTCTGCTTCGTCTTTAGCAACGCCTTCTTTAATAGCACTTGGTGCATCGTCAACTAAACCTTTTGCTTCTTTTAATCCTAAACCAGTTAATTCTTTAACTAATTTTACAACAGCTAATTTAGAACCACCTGCTGCTTTAAGGATTACGTCGAACTCTGATTTTTCTTCAGCAGCGTCTCCACCACCTGCTCCGCCACCTGCTGCTACTGCTACTGCTGCTGCTGCTGGTTCGATACCATATTCGTCTTTTAATATTGTAGCTAATTCATTAACTTCTTTTACTGTTAAATTAACTAATTGTTCTGCGAAATCTTTTAAATCTGCCATTTTCTATCGTTTTAATAATTTTAATAAAATATAATTTGTTTAAGTGCGTACTTATTTGATTATCCTTCTTTTTCGGATAATGTTTTGATGATACCTGCTATTGTTCCACCACCTGATTTAAGTGCTGAAATAACATTCTTAGCTGGTGATTGTAACAATCCTACGATTTCTCCAATCAACTCCTCTTTAGACTTGATATCTACTAACATGTCTAATTGATCATCGCCAATGTAAATTGCCTCTTCAATAAAAGCACCTTTAAGCAAAGGCTTTTCAGATTTTTTACGGAAGTTCTTAATTACTTTAGCTGGAGCGTTACCAGTTTCAGAATACATTACAGAGGTATTACCTTTTAAAACTGTTGGAAGTTCTCCAAAATCTTTATCGGAAGCTTCCATAGCTTTAGTTAATAATGTATTTTTTACTACATTTAATGTTACGTTAGCTTTAAAACAAGCACGACGTAAATCTGAAGTGTTACCTGCATTTAATCCAGAAATATCTGCTAAATAGATATTTGTATTATCTGCTAACTGAGCAGTTAACTCTTCAATTACTTGTGATTTTTCTTCTCTTGTCATAATATTAAAGATTTAACTACTTATGCGAATTTAACATCAATCGCAATACTAGGGCTCATTGTACTAGATATGAAAATACTTTTCATGTATACACCCTTTGCAGCAGTTGGTTTCAGTTTATTTAAAGTGGTTAACAATTCCATTGCATTGTCCTTGATTTTATCAGCACTAAATGATGCTTTCCCAATTGGAGCGTGTACAATTCCAGTCTTGTCTACTTTAAAATCTATCTTACCAGCTTTAACTTCTGCTACTGCTTTAGCAACATCCATTGTTACTGTTCCTGTCTTTGGATTTGGCATCAAACCTCTTGGACCTAACACTCTACCTAATGGACCTAGTTTTCCCATAATAGCTGGCATAGTGACGATAACGTCAACATCAGTCCAACCACCTTTGATTTTCTCTAGGTATTCATCTAATCCTACGTAATCAGCACCAGCTGCTTTTGCTTCCTCCTCTTTATCAGGAGTGACTAAAGCAAGTACTTTCATGTCTTTACCTGTTCCGTGAGGAAGAGATACCACACCTCTAACCATTTGATTAGCTTTACGAGGATCAACTCCAAGTCTTACAGCTAAATCAATAGAAGCATCAAATTTTGTATACGTAATTTCTTTTAATAATGCTGAAGCTTCTTCAAGAGAATATAATTTATTCTTCTCTACTTTTGCTCTTGCTTCTTTTTGTTTTTTTGTCATTGCCATTTCAAAACGTTTTTAGTTAGGTGCTTCTCCACCTTTAACTGTAATACCCATTGATCTTGCAGTACCAGCAACCATTTTCATTGCAGATCCAATTTCGAATGCATTTAAATCTTGCATCTTATCTTCTGCGATTGCTTTTACTTGATCCCAAGTAACTTTTGCTACTTTCTTTCTGTTCGGTTCTCCAGATCCTTTTTTTACTTTGGCCGCTTCCAATAATTGTACCGCAGCTGGAGGAGTTTTAATAACAAAGTCGAACGACTTATCTTTGTAAACTGAAATTACAACTGGAAGAACTTTACCAGGTTTATCCTGAGTCCTGGCGTTGAATTGCTTACAAAATTCCATGATATTAACTCCAGCAGCTCCTAAAGCGGGTCCAACCGGTGGCGACGGATTCGCAGCACCTCCCCGAACTTGTAATTTAACTACTTTACCTAATTCTTTTGCCATTTTAAAAATTTTAGTTTTGCATGTCTTTCATTGTGGAAGCAAAAAAAACACACTATCTATATATGTAACAATTATTATACTTTTTCAACTTGCATATAGCTTAATTCTAATGGTGTTTTTCTTCCGAAAATCTTAACCATTACTTCTAGCTTACGCTTTTCTTCATTAATCTTTTCTATAGTACCATCAAATCCATTGAATGGTCCATCAATTACTTTTACTGTTTCACCAATAGTATAAGGTATCGCAACATTTGCATCAGCTTCAACAGCTAATTCGTCTACTTTACCTAACATTCTATTAACTTCAGATTGTCTTAATGGTACAGGGTCTCCTCCTTTTGTTTCTCCTAAAAACCCAATTACATTAGTAATGGACTTAATAATGTGAGGAATTTCACCACTCAAGTTTGCCTGAATCATAATATATCCTGGAAAATAAACACGTTCTTTGTTAATTTTCTTTCCATTACGAATCTGGATAACTTTTTCTGTTGGAACTAATACTTGATCTACAAAATCTTCTAATCCTAATCTCGAAATTTCATTCTCGATATAGGCTTTAATTTTGTTTTCCTGACCACTTACAGCTCTAACAACGTACCATTTTTTATTTACATTAGTCTCAGACATTCTATTCAGTTATTAGTTATATTAATTCAAAATAAGCTTTAATAACTTTACTAAAAACAGTATCAACGCCCCAAATAGCTAATGAGAATATGATTGAAAATACAGCTACTAAAACGGTTAAACTTTGTGCCTCAGCCCAAGTTGGCCAAGAGACGTGATTTTTTAACTCGTCAAAAGATTCTTTTATATAATTAACTATTCCTGCCATTTGATTTTGTATTTGCACACTTCGACTTCGCTCAGTGTAAACTTATTGAGAGACTTAATTAACATTAAAACAAAGCCTCGTTTATTTCGTTTGCACGGGTTGAGAGACTCGAACTCCCGACACCTGGTTTTGGAGACCAGTGCTCTACCAACTGAGCTAAACCCGTAAATATAAATCAAGGCGTTCCGACAAATCGGAACACCTTAATTAATATTTATTTAATAAATATTTAGTCTAAAATTTCAGTAACCTGACCTGCACCTACAGTTCTACCACCTTCACGGATTGCGAAACGTAAACCAACGTTCATTGCAATTGGTTGAATTAATTCAACAGTGATTGTAAGGTTATCACCAGGCATTACCATTTCAACACCATCAGGAAGCGCAATGTTTCCAGTCACGTCAGTTGTACGTACGTAGAACTGTGGACGGTAGTTATTATGGAATGGAGTGTGACGTCCACCTTCTTCTTTCTTAAGGATATAAACCTCAGCTTTGAAGTTTTTATGCGGTGTTACAGAACCAGGCTTAGTAATTACCATACCTCTAGAGATTTGAGTTTTCTCAATACCTCTTAATAAGATACCAGCGTTATCTCCTGCCTCACCTCTATCAAGAATCTGACGGAACATTTCAATACCAGTAATAGTAGATGTTAATTTTTCAGCACCCATACCAATAATCTCAACTGGATCACCTGTATTTGCAACACCAGTTTCGATACGTCCTGTAGCAACAGTTCCACGACCAGTAATTGAGAATACATCTTCAATTGGCATTAAGAAAGGCTTATCCATATCACGTACTGGCTCTTCAATCCAGTTATCAACAGCTTCCATTAATTCCATTACTGTATCAACCCATTTTTGTTCACCGTTAAGTGCTCCTAAGGCAGAACCAGCAATCACAGGACCATTATCACCATCATACTCATAGAATGACAATAAATCTCTGATTTCCATTTCTACTAATTCTAATAACTCATCATCATCAACCATATCCACTTTATTCATGAATACAACGATACGAGGAATACCTACCTGACGTCCTAAAAGGATGTGCTCACGAGTTTGTGGCATTGGACCATCAGTAGCAGCTACTACTAAAATAGCACCATCCATTTGAGCAGCACCAGTAACCATGTTCTTTACGTAATCGGCGTGACCTGGACAGTCAACGTGAGCGTAATGACGGTTAGAAGTTTGATACTCAACGTGTGATGTATTAATTGTAATACCTCTTTCTTTTTCTTCAGGAGCGTTATCGATAGTATCGAAATCTCTTGCTTCAGATAAACCTGCATCAGCTAATACTTTAGTAATAGCAGCAGTTAAAGTTGTTTTACCGTGATCTACGTGTCCAATAGTACCAATATTAAGGTGCGGTTTTGAACGATCGAAAGTTGCCTTTGCCATGTTTAATTTATTTAATCTTATTTATATTAGTGTTCAATTTAATTCTCAATTTGAAAAAGAGCCAATGACGAGATTTGAACTCGTGACCTCTTCCTTACCAAGGAAACGCTCTACCCCTGAGCTACACCGGCGTAAAGTGTTTACTTCCTCATTACAATAATGAGATTCCTGCCTTCGCAGGAATTTTAGAGCGAGAGACCGGGTTCGAACCGGCGACATTCAGCTTGGAAGGCTGACGCTCTACCAACTGAGCTACTCTCGCATTTTATAACCGTTTAACCAGTTAAAGGATTTTAAATTTCATTACTCTATATAGAATCAAGCTTTCTTTATAGAATTGAAAAAATTGTGGGGAGAGCAGGATTCGAACCTGCGAAGACATAGTCAGCAGATTTACAGTCTGCCCTCGTTGGCCGCTTGAGTATCTCCCCAATTTTAATGAACTTTCGCTAAAAATCACTCACATGATTTTTAGACTTTTTTAGAGCCGATGGAGGGACTCGAACCCACGACCTGCTGATTACAAATCAGCTGCTCTAGCCAGCTGAGCTACATCGGCTTTTCTATAACTTTTTTGCTATAAAAAAAGCCCGCTATTTCTAACGGACTGCAAATGTAAAGATTTATTTATTTATTCAAAACATTTTTTGAAAAATTTTACTCGATAATCGAGATTTTATTTCTTAAATACTTTTTTTGTGATTAAGTGTTTTCCAAAAACATGTTCTATAAAGATTTTTAAGTGACGTTTCTCACATATGTGCTCTTAATTTTTCTTTTCGTCTTTTTAACTGTCTTTCTAATGACGAAACAGCCATATCTGTTCCTTCTTCAAATGTTTTGCATTGCTTTTTAACTATAAAACTATCCCCTGGGACTTTTACCCTTGCTTCAAATATTTTATTTTCTTTGTCACTTGTATTTTCAACTTTTAAATACACATCAGATTGGATGACCTTGTCGTAAAACATATCTAGTTTATCCATTCGCTTTTGGATAAAAGCGATAAGCTTTTTGTCCGCATTGAAATTTACAGATTGAGTGTTTACCTTCATAATCGTTCGTTTATTGGTTAGACAATATTATTTTTTACTTCTTGGATGTGTATTAGAATACACTTTTTTTAATTCTGCTATACTATTGTGTGTATAGACTTGGGTTGCTGCCAAACTTGAATGCCCAAGAAGTTCTTTAACAGCATTTAGATTTGCACCTTGATTAAGTAAATGAGTCGCAAACGAGTGTCTTAATATGTGAGGACTCCGCTTTACCTTTGTAGATACCTTACTAAAGTAATCATTTATAATTCTGTATACAAGAGTTTCATAAATTTTAACCCCTTTTTTTGTTAAAAACAAATAAGACTTATCTTCGATAACAGATAATCTATTTCTTTCAATACTATAAGCTTCAATAGTTTTTACTACCGATTCTAATAACGGTATATAGCGTTCTTTATTTCGCTTCCCTAATACTTTTAAGGTTTTATTAGCAATATCTATATCTGTAATTTTAAGCTGAACTAGTTCTATCCGTCGAATTCCTGTGGCATAAAATAATTCTATGATTAATCGATTTCTTAATCCTTCAAAATCTTTTGCTGCATGAAGGTCTTCCAAAACCGCTTTCATTTCAGCCTCTGAAAATGGCACTTGTACTTTTTTACTGACTTTTAGTGCTTTGTGCTTTACTAATGGATTAACATCTATCGTTTTTGTTTTAAGTAGAAATTTATAATAGGTATTTAATGACGATACTTTTCTATTAATACTACGGTTGGAAATTCTAGATTCAACCAAACTTACAATCCAGTATCTAATTTGTTGGTAACTAACCTTATCAATATTTTTAGAATTAAATTCTGAAACTATAAAACTTTGAAACGCTTCTAGATCTGTAAGATATGCCTTAAGTGTTAGTTGAGAATAGTTTTTCTCTAGCAATAAATAATCTGAAAATGCTCTAAAAGCCATATCTACTATTTTTCGGAAGTATACATTAAAAGTACAATTTTTATTTATAGAAAAGGCAAAAAAAATCCCGCCAAAATTTAGCGGGATTATTATTAAAAAAAGACTTACTTATACTGCTTCTTGGTCCCTTAGACCTTGAACGTATTGCGCTTTTTGGATTTGTGCTCTACGTGCTATTGAAGGCTTTGTAAATTGCTTACGTTCTTGCAACTGACTTTTAACCGTTGTTTTTACAAACTTGCGCTTGTAACGTTTTAACGCTCTATCTATATTTTCTCCTTCTTTAACTGGAATTCTTAACATAGTTCTTAACCTCCTCTCTTTTAGATTTTTTAAGGCTGCAAATATAGGAACTAATTTAAGATGTCAAACTATATTTTAAAAAAAATATACTAGTCTTTAAATAAGGAAGCTCGCTGACTTAAATCTTCGATCATCTTTTCATCTTCTTCGCTTTCTAAAAGTATATTATAGTTATTCCAAAACGCTTTATCATAAGGCTTAG
Organism: Psychroserpens citreus; assembly: GCF_055686305.1. Taxonomy (NCBI): domain Bacteria; kingdom Pseudomonadati; phylum Bacteroidota; class Flavobacteriia; order Flavobacteriales; family Flavobacteriaceae; genus Psychroserpens; species Psychroserpens citreus. The sequence continues at coordinate 2,266,232 of NZ_CM145999.1, read as the reverse complement.
GTGAAAAAATATCCATGTCCCAAGTGTCAGAAAGCTCAGTTTTAATAAGCGCTTTATCTAAAATAATTTCAGAAAATAATATTTCCTGAACGGTATAGTAATAACGTTCCTCTTTATTATATCGCTCTTTTTCTTCATCACTAACTTTCTCATCAGCTTTAAAACCTACATTTACCAGTTTAGGAGTTTCGTAATATATGTAGTTTGGGTACATTTTATCTTCGTACTCTATATAATTCATAATCAACTTATGATTAACTTGGGTATCAAACAATCTTTTACTTCTCACTTTTTGCGCGTCGGAAGCAGCTACCAACTCATACTCGATTCTTTTAATTGCATAATTATCGTAATAAATATACAACCATCCATTAGCAACATAACCTTCATTGAATATACCTTTAGTTCCTAATCCTATAAAATCTTCACTATCGGAAATTTTAATTTTATAAATCTTTCTGTCATTATCTACTAAAATCGTGTCTAATTTAAATTGATGTGTATCCAAAATATCTTCTCCAAATAAGGATTTAGCAGTATTTGAATTTCTAAGTAAATTCAGTTTTCCATGAAAGATATTTTGAAGGCCATTTACGCGGTTATCATTCCATTTTATAGCATCGATTAATTGTGATGTTTCCAACTGACTTCGTCTAACATCCTTAGGTTTTAATCGACGGTTTCTAGTATTCTGATTCTTATACGACACATAAGAAAAAATACTATCAACATCTCTCAAATCATAGCTCTTTCTCATTTGATCCACATTGATTTTTAAATAGTCATCTGAGTTAGAAGCAAAGCCAGAATCATAGACTGTTATAGCGCTTTCTATTAGCCATTTAAATTCAACTTTATTACGTTCTTTATGACGCAAGAAACCTTTTTGAATATACGCTGAATCTGGCAAGTTATTAGACAACTTCTCCATAGCCCTCAATACAATATCATTACCAGTAGTTGGACGCGTTTCAGCAATAAGTAAGATCTCATCAAGCGATGCTATATCTTCTTCGAGATACACCTCTTCAGAATTATCAAACTCTCCAACCGGAATTTTAAAACTCTTATATCCTATTGAAGAAATAATTAAAGTGTCTTTCGCAAATTCTTGAGATACTTGAAGCGCAAACTTACCATCAGAATTACTAACTGTTCCTATTGTAGTATTCTTAACATAGATACTAGCACTTTCGATGGGCATTAGTGTTCCAAAGTCGACTATTTTATTTTTAACTTCAATTTGTGCAAAGCCAAATAATGAAACTAATAAAAGACAGTACAATAAAACAGCTTTAGAGTTTTGCGCTACCATAGATACATTTATTTTTTATTATAGAAATCCTATGAATGTCTCAATATATCCAGCAGAATTATGTTGCCGGTTTATAATCTTTACCATCTATTTCCATTTTGGCGATAATTTCTCTCAGAATCTCCGAGGTTCCACCACCAATAGGTCCTAATCTACTATCTCTTAATAATCTTGCCATTGGATATTCTTCCATGTAACCATAACCTCCTAAAAATTGTAAACATTGGTAAATCACTTCATCCGCCATTTTCGTAGAACGCAATTTAGAGACTGTAGCTTCTTTAACGACGTATTCTCCTTTATCTAAACGCTCGGCTACTGTATAATTAAATTCTTTACACATGAGCATATCAGCATAACAATCGGCAAAGGAATGACGCAATGCTTGAAATTTATCTATAGATCTTCCAAAAGCTTGACGCTCACTCATGTATTGCTTAGCATAATCTAGAGCATACTCAGCTCTTGCATGAGCGTTAATTCCCATAATTAAACGCTCTAAAGCAAAGTGCTGCATGATATACGGAAATCCCATATTCTCCTCGCCCATTAAATTAGATATCGGAATCGTCACATTATCAAAAGCAATTTCTCCGGTATCTGAAGCACGCCACCCTAATTTATCTAATTTTGTAGCTGAGATTCCAGGTGAATCTCTATCCATGATAAAAATACTAATGCCTTTATTACCAAGCTCAGGGTTTGTTTTAGCAGCTACAACCAAATAATCACTATATACACCATTTGTGATAAAAGTTTTAGACCCATTTATCACGTAAGTATCTCCTTGTTTTACTGCAGTAGTTCGCATGCCTGCCACATCACTACCTCCAAATGGTTCGGTAATACACAAACATCCTATTTTCTCTCCAGTAATACTTGGCGTTAAATATTTTTCCTTAATCGCATGATTTCCTTCTTTATTCACATGTGTCATAGCTAAATATGCATGTGCCCAAATCGCAGCAGAAAACCCAGCTGAGTTAATTTTTTGAAGTTCTTCAAGTAAAATAACAGTATAGAACAAATCAAGATCCATTCCGCCATACTGTTCAGGATACGCTAATCCAAAAAAGCCCATCTCTCCAAACTTTTCCCAAATGAAACGTTCAATATGTCCTGTTTCTTCCCATTTTTCAATATGCGGAACGACTTCTTTCTGTAAAAAATCTTTTAAACTTTGTCTGAATAATTCGTGCTCTTCGGTGAAGTACCTACTGCTCATAACCTGCTCTTTTATTTGATGATTAATCGAATGTCAAATATAGCTTAATTATATCACTTTTTTTAGTTGGGAAATCTTTAACTTTTGTTAATTCGTCGAACGACTTAAATCCCTCTCGAAGTATACGTTGTTCAATAATATTATGAGCAATTTCATAATCAATATATTTAATAGAAACCAATTCATCTAGAGTTGCAGTATTCACATTAATAGTTGAAATTGGCTTTGCGCTTTTCACTGTAAACTCGTTTAGTATGCGTGCAATTACTTCGGGAGACAACCCATAGACTTCTTGTAACTGCACATCTGCAATAAAACCATCAGATTTCGTTCTGTAGTTCACAATACGTTCAGACAATTTATCTCCAATTCCATAAACACGTTTAAGTTGAGCAGCCGAAGCTGTATTTAAGTCTTTCTTTTCAGCAAAAGTTTTAAGCTTTGAATTCGTAGTATAATCATTTAAGTACTTAGTCTTAGGCTTTGGGTTGGTTACCCATTCAGGAAATTTAAAATAAGGTGATATTTCAGCGAGTAACGAATCGGAAACTTTTGTCACTATTTGAAATTCCTTTACTGAATTGACCCATTTATTTGTCTTTCTGAAAGCATGCAATCTGTCAATCTCTTCACTTGACATACCCAAAGCATAACCTTTATAGTCGGTAATATAATTTGGATTAAAAGGATATATTTTAGGTTGACTATTGGTGATTTTCTCTGAGCGCAACGCATCTACTTCGGCTCTAAACTCAGTAAGCAATAATGAATTAACCTCAAGCTCTTCTGAAGAAAAATCAATAAAAAAGTATAGACCTTGAGTAATCAATATAAGTAATACTAACGCAAAAATCCCACTACGTTGTTGTTTTGTAAACATGAAGTGGGATTTAAAATGTTTCATATTATCATTTAAGATTTTCGAGCTTTTATAGCTGCCATATATTTATTTAATTCGTCTCTTACTTTTGGGGCTAGAATAACGAGTCCAATCATATTTGGAACCATCATAGCAAAAATCATGGCATCTGAGAAACCAATCACTGAACCAAGGCTAGCAGCTGCTCCAATAACTACGAATACACAAAATATAATCTTGTACGTATACTCCATTTTCTTTGTTCTTCCAAACAAGTAAGCCCAACCTTGAAATCCATAGTATGACCATGAAATCATAGTACTAAATGCAAATAACACTACTGCCACTGTCAATACATATGGGAACCATGAAATTGTAGATTCGAATGCACTTGATGTTAATAAAATTGCTTGAGCATCATTAGCAGGCGGATTTAATGGATCAACAAAACCTGTGATAATTAGAACAAGAGCAGTCATTGTACACACGACAACCGTATCAATAAATGGTTCTAATAAAGCTACCATTCCTTCACTAGCTGCATATTTAGTTTTAACTGCAGAATGGGCAATAGAAGCAGACCCAACACCCGCTTCGTTAGAAAACGCTGCTCTTCTAAATCCTTGCACTAAAACCCCTACAGCACCACCAGCAATTCCAACAGGGCTAAAAGCACCATCCCAAATTGCAGAGAAAGCACTACCAATTAAATCATATTTAGCAATAATCACAAACAGAGATGCAGCAACATAAATCACAACCATAAATGGCACGATTTTATCTGTCACTTTAGCGATTTTCTTAATCCCGCCAATAATTACGATACCAACAAAAACAGACATCACTAATCCGAATAACCAACCTTTACCATGTAAGAATGATTCATTACCACCAGTAATATTTTCAACAAGTTGGAAAGCCTGATTCACTTGAAACATATTTCCACCTCCAAAAGAACCTCCAATAACGAATACAGCAAAAAGAGCAGCTAAGACTTTTCCTAGTCCACCTAAGCCTTTAGACTTTAATCCTTTAGTTAAATAATACATTGGACCTCCATAAACAGTCCCATCTTCAGCAATATCTCTATATTTCACACCAAGTGTACATTCTACAAACTTAGAAGCCATACCTAATAATCCAGCTACTATCATCCAAAATGTTGCTCCAGCGCCACCAATAGACACAGCAATAGCCACACCTGCAATATTCCCTAAACCAACAGTAGCAGATAAAGCAGCGGTTAAGGCTTGGAAATGTGACACTTCCCCTTCATGACCTTCAACAGCTATAGTCTCAATAGCATCTCCTCCTGGCGTAGAGTCACCTGCACCAACAAGAGACTCGTGATGATCTATATCATCATACTTACCTCTAACTATATTTACAGACGTAAGAAAGCCTCTGAGATTAATTCCTTTAAAATAAAAGGTAAAGTATAGTGCTCCAATAATTAAAGGGAATAATACCCAAAACACTTTAACACCACCTCCAAAGTCGATTTGATAAAAAATCGCTTGAACAAACCAGCCGGTAGCATCTCCAAATTTTTCATCTATAATTTGGTCAACGCCTTTTTCGGCATCTTGAGCAAAGGTTAATATTGGTAATACGAGTGCAAAAAGTGAAAGAAGATATTTCTTCATACTTGATTTATTTAAGTTAGTTAGTTTCGTTATTAGAGTCACAAGATGCTAAAAAAAAACGACTTTTTAAAACCATGCTTGTTAAAAAGACATGCTATTTAATCGATATCATAAAGTGAATTCAGCTTTTGAATTTGTTCTGGTCTCCCTAAAACGATTATTTTAGAATTGGGTAGTAATTGCATATCTGCTTCTGGGTTAACTATATATTCACCCTCATCATCTTTATAACCTATGACCGTACAACCCGTTTTTTTACGGAGATCTAAATGACGTAAAGTTTCAATTTTTGAGCTAGAAAACAATTTTTCTACTGCGACTTCTTCAATATTTACGTTAGCCTTTCCAACAATTGATAAGTTATCAATGAACTCAATTAAATCTGGGACTACAACTAAAGAAGCCATATGGTCTCCACCAATTCTATCTGGTAAAATAACATTATTAGCTCCTGCTAATTTCAATTTTTGATAAGACGTTTCCTGAGAAGCACGACTTATGATGTTCATTTCTTTGTTAATTTGTCTGGCTGACAATACAACAAATAAGTTGTCTGCATCATTAGGCAAGGCAGAGATTAGCGTTTCAGCTCTTTCAACACCTGCCTGCAGTAAAACTTCATCTTCATTGGCATTTCCTAAAACAAAAGGCATCATTTCACTCTGAAACTTATCCAATACATCTTTGTTTTTCTCAATGACCACAAAAGGTTTTTTGTACGCTAACAACTTTTTTGCAGCCTGCTTCCCATTTCTTCCGTAGCCGCAAATTATAATATGGTTTTTGAAGCTATCAATTTTCTTTTGCATCTTTTTTTGTTTTAGTTCTTCAAAATCATTTTTACTTAAAATATATTCGGTTATCACTGTAATAGCATATCCAAGAATAACAACACTTGCCAAAATTAAAAATATGGTAAATATTTTAGCATTATCGTCGAGTGGCTGAACCTCACCAAAACCAACTGTAGTAATGGTTATTACTGTCATGTATAAAGAATCAATCCAGGAGTAATCTGACATGATTTTAAAACCGAACACACCAATAATCAATATCAGCACTAATAAAAAAATTGCTGTATAAATTTTAACTCTAAATAGTTTAATTAATGGATTCATAGTTTATAAATCAAATACTGATGAGCGTTTAGTATATATGAGGTCTTTGATTTTTATCCAAAAGGCGAAAAATAAATATAATGCAAAACCAAAGCCTACTGTAACAAATGTGAGATAGATGAATGACGTACGAACTACTTTCGCTCTAATACCCAAACGATCAGCAATTCGCTGACATACATAATAGCCTCGTTTCTGAAAATAGTACAGTATTTGATAAAATAATTTCACACTGCAATTTAAACTTTATTTGTTTAACAATGAATTTCCAATAGCACATTTTAAACATTGATGTTGATCACAATATTCGGTTTTCAATTGAATCAATGCTTGAGAGTTCATAGCCGATTTCGAATCATAATTCATTCTATTAAAACCATCAATAATTTTATTTTTTTCTGAATCTATTAACCTAATAAAATCTAAAATAGCATTAACATTCACGCTCCCATGATATTTCTCATAACTAAATTTTAAGGGAATTATCGCATTGATGATTATTAAATCAATAAATGACCGACTTAGTTTTTTAATTGATGGGGTTGAACTACTCGTAAATGTATAATGAGTATTCCAAAATGTTGAACTTGAGACATTAAATAACGAATAGATTTGGGATGACTCCTTTGCATTAACTATCTTCGAGAACAAATGCTGGTTATTATGATACAAACTAGCTAATTGTGACAAACGTAAAGTTGGAAAACTAGAAGGTCTTAACCTAAAAAACTTTAAGGGAAAAACACCACTAGAATCTAACTGAAACTTTTGTTTTAAAAATTGATAGTCTTTTTGAAGTTGTATATAGTAGCTGTCTTTTATAGTCTTATCCAATAAACCTGATTGCCCAAATAGTAATGCTTCTAGCATGTGCAAATGTGATTGCAATTTTCTAACAACCGAAAATTCCATGGAATTAGCTAGGCTAAAAAATGTATCACCATTAACTTTGAGTCCGAAATTTTTAGCCAATAATTTAAACAGAACAGCTTCCCAATCATAATTTGAAGTTTTCAATAAACCGAAAATGACTTCTGACTTGCGTTCTAATCGCTCAAAATATAGACGCTCTAACCAATTGTCCATCTCAAATTTTGGAACATCAGTGAAATTTTGTTCGCAATTTATCCATGACTTTTGTTTAGAAAACAAGTTGTAATATTTAGATAATAGTGCTTCATGGATATAGTTTTTAAGTTCTAATGTTGGTGTTATGGAGTTGTCTCTTCTATAAACATCTATATCATGTTCATACACCACATGTAATATTACATTATCGTAAGCAGGATCTTTTTGATGATTATGAAGAAACCAATCACTAGATTTAACATGAATTTCAATATTTCCAGCCCAAAGTTGCTCTCCAATACGCAACCGACCATTGAAAAAATCTGGACCGCTATTCAGATTCAATAATCCTACTGATATAATTTCCAACGGTTCATGTTGCGTAGTTTCTATAAGGAGAACATCAAACTTTTTATATTGCCAAACATAATGGAGAAAATTTTCTCTCATATTCAAATATAGTAAATTTTCTATACTAAACAAATAGTTTTTAGAATCCGTACATAAATCTTATTTTTATGTAATTTGGAAATAAAAACAACTATGAACCTGTCGCAACACTTAGCCAAACATTTTAGAGCCGTTCATTTTGGTGGCAATTGGACCAGTGTGAACCTTAAAGACTTGCTATCTGACGTTACTTGGGAAGAAGCTAATACCAAAATTGAAGATCTCAATACAATTTTAGCACTCACCTATCATGTAAGTTATTATGTGACAGGCATTATTGAAGTCTTTCACAACCGACCATTAGAAATACGAGATAAGTTTAGTTACGATCACCCTGAAATTAAATCAGCAGACGACTGGCAGCACATGCGTGACGCAATCTACACCAATGCTGAAACTTTGGCAAAACATATTGAAGCAATACCAGAAACTCAAATATGGTCGGACTTCGTTGATCCTAAATACGGCAACTACTTTGCTAATATTAATGGCATTATAGAGCATACACATTATCATTTGGGACAAATTGCGTTAATTAAGAAATTGATTCGATCAAAAAAGGGTTAACTTTAGTTAATTAACACATCTAATTAGTCCATGAGCTATGAGAACTGATATCCTACCACATCATAAAACCACCATCAAGAACCTAATCAATGCATATGAAAATGATCCTAGATTCCTTGGGCTTATTATTGGAGGTTCTGTAGCGAAAGGTTATGCTAGAGTTGATTCTGATGTTGATTTTATGATTATTGCCACAGATGAGACTTATGAAAATTGCAATGCTGAAAGCAATTTATTTATAAATCGGACAGACTTGGCAACCTACGACGGTGGCTTTGTGGATGGAAAAATCATCAATATGGATTATCTCAATAAGGTAGCAGCAACAGGTAATGAGCCATCAAGAGCTGCATTTGATGGTGCCTTCCTTGGCTATTCTCGATTAGATAATTTAGACACATTATTATCTTCAATACCGATATATCCAGAAACTAATCACCATAAGCGTATTAAGTCATTTTATGCTATGGCTTTTATTCAAAACTGGCTGATGGGTGAAGCTAACCGACATAACAACATTTATACCATGACACGAGCGGCTTCTCAATTAAGCTTATTTGCAGGCCGACTCATACTTGCTCATAATCGCGTATTATTCCCTTACCATAAATGGTTTTTAAACTATATTGAAAAATGCCCCAATAAACCTAAAAATTTCATAAAAAACATAACAACACTTTTAGAATCACCAAATGCCAAAACTGCTCGTGTTTTATTTCAAAGTTTGAAAGACTTTAATGATTGGAATATTAGTGATCATGAAGCCTATATGTGGTTTATGGAAGACGTAGAATGGAGTTGGATGGATAACACTACACCCTTAGAAGATTTATAATATCTTGTTACAATTACAAGAATTCACTATACTGTAATACTCTAAAATCAAACGTATTGAAATTTGGGTTCTTTGCTTTCAATTGTTTGTATAAAGGAATTCGGCTTATAGAGATATTGGCTGCGCCTGAACTTGAGGTTAGAGATACGGTTTTTATGGTTCTTACAGAGGTTTCGACTGCGTTCAACCTGACATTTTGGGTTTCGTTTGGACTTGCACTTCGACTGCGCTCAGTGTGATATTTAGATTCATTGTGCTCAGTGTGACATTCGATATGATTACAGAGAGTAAACTGATGAATACGTGGCACCTCGTTAGAGACTAATTCTAGTTTCAGTTTGTAATCTCTTAGATGCTTTCTAAAGAAATATTCTGGTCCGTTTTTACTATTTCCTCCTGTAAACAATAGGGTGTCAATATTAGGATATTGTTTGAGATACCCAATCACATCGCGTATTTTGATATTTTGCATCCCTAAATCGGAAGCGTCAATTTTATCTCGTTCTGCACTATCGACAATATCGCAAACACCTATTTTATGTTTGATTAAAAACGCTTTACGCTCATCAATTGCGTCTTGAGAATTATCATAACGCAATCCTAATTGGTGAATTTCATCAATGTACAACCACAATGAATTATGATAACTCCCATAACAAAAATCAACGTCACGTTCGTGCAATTCTCCAGTAGTAAATCTTGGTGGTGGCAAGGTTCCAACAATAAGCTTAGTAGTATCCTTTTGAATAAAAGGTTTGTATGGATGTTTGTGATGAAACATTAATTATCTAGTGAAGACCAATTCTGTATCATTTGATAATTCATCTGAAAACCGATAGCTTTCATAATTAAAGCCCTTGATATCTTCAATTGTCTTAGCATTAGTATCAATAACATAGCGTGTCATATATCCTCTAGCCAATTTAGCAAAGGTCATAATGGTTTTATATTCTCCATTCTTAAAATCTTTAAAATTAGCAGTAACAACTGGTACTTTTAAAGCTTTTGTATCAATAGCTTTAAAATATTCGTTACTCGCTAAATTTAAGAATACTTCATCCTCTTCAAGCTCTGCATTTAATGCCTCAGTGACTTGCTTTTTCCAGAACTCATATAAGTTTTTCTTTTTTCCTACCGGAAACTTGGTTCCCATTTCTAATCGGTAAGGTTGCATTAAATCTAAAGGCTTTAAAATGCCATATAATCCAGAAATGATGCGCACACTATCTTGAAGTTTATCTAATTTATTTGCGTCAATAGTATAGGCATCTAATCCGCGATACACATCACCACTAAAAGCATAAACGGCTGGTCTGGCATTGTCTTTTGTAAATGGTAAAGTCCACTCTTGATTGCGTTGGTAGTTTAACTGACCTAAATTATCAGAAATTTTCATCAGTTTAGATAAGCTTCGAGCCGATTTCTTTTTAAGCAACTTATTTAAACGTTCAGATTGTTTTAAAAAACAAGCTTCGGTTGTTTTAGTTGTAGGAAGCTTACTGTCGAAGTCTAAAGATTTTGCTGGAGATAATACGAGTTTCATGTGTTTTTGTTTATTGTTTTTCAACGGTCACATGCTATTGGCTAATAATCACTTTTTTTGGTGATTATGCTTTCACATGCTCATTTCATATAGAGAAATTTTTATTTCAAATTTACAACACTAAAAGGGACTTGTCAACCCTATTGTTTTAAATATGTCAATAGCATTATAATCTTATTCTATGTATATCATACTTATTTTTTTAATAAATCTAAATGTCAACTTTAATTTTTGTACTTTCATAAAAACCATTGTGATGAAAAAGCTTTTTTTGTTTCTTAGTATTATTTCAATTATTTCCTGCACTGACTCAAATGATAGTTTAGAAAACGTAAATTCAGGATTTCTATTATCAAACATATCTAGTGGGAGCACCACTGTATTAAGTTACACCTACAATAGTGAAAATCGTGTTGAAAGTTTGGTCTACAACAACAGTTTAAACACAACTGCACAGTATTCATATAATACTCTTGGGCAACTAATAGAAATTATTGAGTCTCCAATTTCATTCGATGACACAAATACTAATTTAGGGTATTCAATACTATCATTCACATATTTAAATAATGATCAATTTACATGCTTCTATGAAACCTTTGACAGTAATGACGTATTTCAATCTAGTAGGTATGTAAAATTTGAATTTGAAGGGCAATTAGCTAAGTCTTATAAAGTTTATGAAACAAATGAAAATGATTTTCTGACTTATGTCACGTTCGAACATGATAGTGAAGGTCGATTAACTCTGAGAGAAACAGACTATAATTCAGCTTTTAATGATGTTTGGCAAACTATTGTAACATCTTGGGATGAAAATTCTAATGGAGATATTTTAGGCACATATATTGAAGGTTGGAACTCTTACTTAAAATATTTTCCAGACCGCTATATTTCCACAAAACATCCAAGCGTTACTAATTGGAGAAATATTGATCTTACAACAAATTTTATATCAATTTCTGGAATAAAGACTTTTGAATACAACTACGATGGTAATGGCAACACACTAAACTTTCAAGAGTATATTGAATCAAATACAGGCGCTACAGGTGCTGGCGGAAGTCTCTCATATGAATTTATTCCCGAAAATTAATTTATATGACTGAGTTAAGGATGGAGCGCTTCGCCTGCGCTCTGTGCAGGAGTTGTTGGAGCTCATCTTTGATAGCGACTTGCGAGAGCCCGACCTTTTAATGCTCCAAAGCATTAAAAGGTAACGCCCAAATACTACTGCATATGCGTGGCATAATGTCGCCATTTCTCGATGCACTGCTGCATATCATCTGGGATAGGTGAATCAAAACTTAATTGCTCGCCAGTTGTAGGATGCTGAAATCCGAGCGTCTTGGCATGAAGCGCTTGTCTAGGTAAAATCTTAAAACAATTATCTACAAACTGCTTATACTTTGAAAACGTTGTGCCTTTTAAGATTTTTTCACCACCATAGCGCTCGTCGTTAAAAAGCGTATGTCCTATATGCTTCATATGTACACGTATTTGGTGTGTACGTCCAGTTTCTAATTTACACGAAACCAAGGTGACATAACCTAAACGCTCAATGACTTTATAATGTGTCACAGCTGGTTTTCCTTTATCTGCATCATCACCTTCAAAAACGGTATTTTGCAATCTGTTTTTTGGATGGCGACCAATATGACCTTCAATCGTACCTTCATCTTCGGTTACATTCCCCCAAACAATAGCAATATATTCACGTTCACTCGTTTTATTAAAAAACTGCTTCGACAAATGCGTCATAGCCTGTTCGGTTTTGGCCACAACAAGTAAACCGCTTGTGTCTTTATCAATACGATGCACTAAGCCTGGTCGTTCGCTCGAATTATTTGGTAAGTTTTCAAAATGAAAGACTAAAGCATTAATTAGTGTTCCAGAATAATTTCCATGTCCAGGATGTACAACCATTCCTGCTGGTTTGTTGAGGACCAATAAATCATCGTCCTCGTAAATAATGTTTAAAGGAATATCTTCAGGTGTTAATAGATACTCATAAGGCGGATGCTCGAATAGTACACGAATTTTATCTAAAGGTTTTACCTTATAATTTTGTTTTACCTGAACATCATTCACATAAATACTACCATCTTTTGCTGCGGTTTGAATTTTATTTCGTGTGGCATTTTCAATACGATTCATCAGGTATTTATCTATACGCAATGGCGCTTGACCTTTATCTACGGTAAACGCATGATGCTCAAATAATTCATCATCATTTTGTTGGGCTGCTGTATGTTCTGTAGTCATCGTTTTAGTTCGATCCTCGTTTCCCGTTTCCTAAAACGACATCGATTTTTGAAGTTAGCGGAAGCATTGTTCCTGCTTTTATTGTTTTGCCCTCAAATTTAATTGAAATCACTTCATCTTTACCTATATCATCTACATAAGTAATCTCTCCGACTTTAAATCCTAAGGTTTGTAGTGTAGGTTTTGCTTGACGGAAGGTTTTTCTAACAATATTTGGAACAGCAACTTTTCGGTATCCTGACGGATTTAAGGTTAAATAAATTTTTCGATCTTCTTTAACTTGAGCACCAGCTTTAGGATATTGCTCAATAACAGAAAACTTAGGGTATTTCGGATTATAATTAGCCGAGTCCTGAATTTCCATCACAAGATCGTTGTCATCCAATTCGATTTCAACAGTCTCTAAAGTCTTTCCTTTTAAATCAGGAACCTTAATAAACTCACCATGGTTAGTTGTACTCTTGAGATATTGCATTGTTAAAAACACAATTACTAATAAAGCGACTATGGCTAATCCTAATTGTTTAAAAAAGGTTTTACTTTTAAGAAATCTTATAACACTCATGAATTTATTTTGCTATGGGACAAATATATAAAAACGAAAGCGTTTTTATTATGGGTTTATTTGGTATTTTAGCTTAACTGAGAATTTGATGGTTTATTGCCAATTAAAAATAATATAAGCTCAAAACGTTCATTTAGTATTAATAAACTTGATGTCAATGAAAAAAAACATAGCAATTATCATGGGGGGATTTTCAAGTGAATATGAAATCTCTCTAAAAAGTGGACAAGTCGTCTATGAGACTTTAAATCGTGACCTATATAATACATATCGCATTCATATTTTTAAAGACAAATGGGTTTTTGTTAATGATTTTAACGAAGAATTCCCTGTAGATAAAAATGATTTTTCGGTTTTAGTGAATGAAACCAAAATCACATTTGACTGTGTCTTTAATGCTATTCATGGATCACCAGGAGAAGATGGCTATATGCAAGGTTATTTTGAGTTATTGGATATTCCTCAAACAAGTTGCGGGATGTATCAAGCAGCCCTAACCTTTAACAAACGAGATTGTCTCAGCGCTTTAAAACCTTATGGAATTAAAATGGCTGAATCCTATTTTGTGAATTTAGGAGATGCTATTGATGAAGATGCTATAGTAACTAAAGTTGGATTACCTTGCTTTGTGAAAGCGAATCGTGCTGGTAGCAGTTTTGGAATTACTAAAGTTTATAAAAAGGAAGATCTTCATGAAGCCTTGGACATTGCATTTAAAGAAGATGATGAAGTTATTATTGAAGCCTTTTTAGATGGTACAGAGGTTTCTGTTGGCGTTATTAATTTTAAAGGAGATATTATTGTGTTACCAATTACTGAAATCGTCTCAGAAAATGACTTCTTTGATTATAAAGCAAAATATTTAGGTGAATCACAAGAAATAACACCAGCTCGACTTGATAAAAATGATGAGGAAAAAGTGAGAGTTATTGCTAAAAAAGTCTACGAAGTATTGCGTTTACAAGGGTTCAGCAGAAGTGAATATATTTTTAAAAATGGAGAACCCCATCTTTTGGAGGTTAATACTGTTCCTGGTTTAACTGCAGCCAGCATATTACCTCAACAAGCTGCAGAAGCTGGCATTAGTATGAGTGAACTCTTTGAAAACGCAATTGAAGAAGCACTCAAAAATTAATAATTATCTTTGTAATAGAATTAATTGTATGAAGCGAGCCATCTTTCCAGGATCTTTTGATCCAATTACATTAGGTCATTATGATATTATTAAACGTAGTGTCACTCTGTTTGACGAGGTTATTGTTGCTATAGGTATCAATGCTGAAAAAAAATATATGTTCTCATTAGAAGAACGTCGACAATTTATTCAAGAAGCGTTTAAAGAAGAGCCTAAAGTTTCAGTGGTGACTTATGAAGGTTTAACTGTTGATTTCTGTAAAAAAAATAACGTTGAGTTTATATTAAGAGGTTTACGTAATCCGGCAGATTTTGAATTTGAAAAGGCCATTGCGCACACTAATAGAGATTTAGCACCAATAGAAACTGTATTTTTACTAACTGCAGCGAGCACCTCTTATATTTCCTCCTCTATAGTTAGAGATGTGATAAGAAACCATGGTGATTACACCAAATTAGTTCCAAAAAGTGTAAGAGTTAAATAAGGTTATTACGCTTAGCTTTTTGAACAGCTTCTAACTTGTTATGTACCTGAAGCTTTTTATAGATATTCTCAATATGTTTCCTAACCGTACCTTTTGAGACAATCAAGTTTTCGGAAATCTGAATATAATTAAGCCCTTTACTTAAATGTTCTAATACTTCTGTTTCTCTGTTTGTTAATTTAATATCTTCTTTATCTTTCTCGTTTTCAATACTCAATGGATTTCGTAGCAACTTTAAGGTTTTTAAAGCTATAGACGGATTCATAGCTGCACCTCCATTTAATGTTTCAACTATACCATCATGAAGATTTTTAGCATTTATCTCTTTGAGTAAATAGCCATCTGCTCCTGCTTTAATTGCGTTAAAAATATGCTCATCATTGTCAAATGTTGTAAGCATAATAATCTTAATATGCGGATATTTTTTTTTGATAATTTCAGTGGTTTCTATACCATTTAATATTGGCATTTCAATATCCATTAAGATAAGGTCAAGATTGTGATTTTCTTCTAATTTCACTAGAAAATCTGAACCATTCACAGCTGTAAATTTGACACTAAAATCCTCAAAAAAAGACAATTTTTCTTTAACCGTGTTAATCAAGAATGTGTTATCGTCAACTATCGCAATTTTAATGGCCATATGATTATTTGTTTAGGACTTATAAGATAGTGTATATTCAGGAAATAGAACATACGACATTTGACGTATTTATCAAACCTTGGTAGTTAGCGTAATTGTTGTGCCTCTATTTTCTTCTGAAACAATATCGATATCAGCATCAATATCATGGGCACGCTTCCTCATATTATTTATACCATTTCCCAATGCTGTATGCTTTGTATCAAATCCTTTACCATCATCTGAAACTTTAAAAACAAAGCCTTCCTTACCTGCTGAAAAATCTACAGATACATGTTTTGCATTAGCATATTTTAGAGCATTATTAATACTTTCTTGAATAATACGATAGATATTCATGCCTTCAACTGAATTAAAGGAGTACTCTCTATTTTCTGCTTCATTCCAATTAAACTGAAAGGCAACCCCATGTGATGCAGCATCAGCATTATCAATGAAATTTGATATACGAGACTGTAAATCTTCTACAGAAATTTCGGATGTATTCATTGCCCAAATCGTATCGCGCAATTCATAAATAGTTGTTGAAGTAAATTCACTTATTCGATCTAATTTATTTGTTAATTTATCATCTTTAATATCAAATCCATATTTCAGATTATCAATCGAGGAAATAATAAAAGTGAGTTGTGCTCCAATATTATCATGTAAATCTCTACTAATTCTAAGACGTTGTTCTTGTAAACGGTTTTGTGTCTCAATCTTAATTAAGGCGTCCTTAAGCTCATTTTCTTTTTGAAGTTGTTTGTTTTTAAGCTTTTGTTGATTGTAAAACAAATAGCCTAATAAAGATAATATTGCCGCTAATACACCCAAAATCATTAACTGCGTATTTTTTTTACTAATATTTAACTCCTTTTCTGCTAGATCAGCTCGTTGGGAAAGGATCTCTTTTTCTTTTTTTTCTGTTTGATACTTCTTTTCTAGTTCAAAAACAGTTCTTGTTTTTTCGGTTTCAAAGACGCTATCTTTCTCAATAGTATAAGCACTTAAATATTTAAAAGCATCTTTGTAATCACCAATTGCAGCGCCAACTACAGATAATTGCTTTAGGGCTTTTATTTCTATTTCTTTGAAGTCATTATGTCTTGTTATATCTATTGCCTCTTCTAGTTCTTTTTTAGCTTTAAGAAAATCATTACTTGAAATGTAGTTATGCGCTAAATTAACTTTAGCATTTGATAACTCATATAAATTATTGTCTTTAGTAAATGCATTAATCGAAGACAAGTAATCTTTTTTTGCACTACCATATTGCTTCAAGCTGTCTTTAGCAATAGCTATATTAACACGCATATATGGCATATAACGAGAATACCCCAAGCTATCATATAATTGTTCTGCCTTTAGTGAATAATTGATAGACTCCTCATATCTTTCAAGGTTTAAAAGAACAGAACCCACATTACCCGTAGTAATGGCAACTCCAACGAAATAGTCATTCTCTTCATAAATTTCAAGAGCTTTTTTATAGTATTCTAAAACTTTATCGTAGGCTTTCTGTTTTTTGTAAACAATACCAATATTAACATAAACCATTGGCACTTTTTGAAATTCAGTAGAATAATCTTCATAAATTCTTAGCGCATTAAAATAACTTTCTAAGGCCTTAGTATAATTCCCTTTTGTATCATAAATTATCCCTAAATTATTTAGCGTATTAGCGATACCAATAGTATCTTTTATTTGCGTTTTGATATCCAGACTTTTTTGATGAAAATCTAGAGCCATATCCAATTGCGATAAGGCTTCATAACTACTTGCTATACTATTATATGCCGAAGCTATTGCTTTATCATCCTTAATAGATTCTGCAATTTTGAGTGCTTTTTTTCCATAAAACAAAGCGCTATCGGCATTAGAGTTTTTATACTCCCATGATATCTCATTGTAGTTATGAACTAATGCTTTTCCATGATCTGTTTTAGACGCTATAAGCAAGCTATCTAATCTAGAATTTTGTTTGGCTAATAAAAAAAATGGGGACGTAAGGAAAAGTGCGAATAAAAATTGTTTCATTTGTAAATTGGTTGATCAATAGCAATATGAAGATACAACTTTTACTGGTCTTAAATAGTTATTAAAATTTCAGTGCCCCTATTTTTTTGAGAATTAATCTGAATTTCACCACCAATATTACGTATACGTTGCTGCATGTTATTCAATCCATTTCCGTTATCGGTGTCTTTTAAATTAAATCCTTTTCCGTTGTCACTAACCTTAAAAATCATTCTTTTATTTGCTGATGAAAAATTAACGACAATATTGTCTGCTTCTGAGTGTTTAATAGCATTATTAACGCTTTCCTGAATCACCCTATAGATATTCATTCCTTCCACAGAACTAAAATTATAATCTCTAATATTTTCAACAGACGTTGTAAATTGAAATCTTATACCAAGTGCTGCTGCATTAGCCTTTTCTATAAAATTAGATATTCGAGATTGTAAATCTTCTACAGAAATTTCAGATTTATTCATTGCCCAAATTGTATCACGCAACTCATAAATTGTTGCAGAAGTAAATTGACTGATACTATCTAATTTATGAGTAAGTTTCTTGTCCTTAATATCAAAACCATATTTAAGATTATCAATTGAAGAAATGATAAAAGTTAACTGAGCACCAATATTATCATGCAAATCACGACTAATTCTTAATCGTTGCTCTTGCAGGCGATTTTGTGTTTCAATTTTAATGAGCGCATCCTTTAATTCGTTTTCTTTTTGAAGCTGTTTGTTTTTTAATTTTTGTTGGTTATAAAACAAAAAACCTAATAAACCTAAAATGACAGCTACACCTATCAAACTATAAACCTGGTAGTCACGACGCTGTATAGTGAGTTCATTTTCGGCCAATTCGGCACGTTGAACTAAAATCTCTCGTTCTTTTTTTTCAGTGTCATATTTCACCTCTAAATCTGCCATTGCTTTCGCATTACTTTCAGAAAATATAGAATCTTTTAAAGTATTAAATTGTTTTCTATGATGCCTTGCTTTATAAAAATCATTAAGCATAAAATAACTCTCAGCTGTAGTCAAATGTAAATCTGCAGAAATAAGTTTGGCTTCAGGATATTTATCTACTAAATCAAAGCCTTTTCTTGAATACACCATTGCAAGTTTCGGTTTATTCAATTCATTATAGAGTGTAGCAATATTATTTATTGCAGCTATTTGACTCTTCTCTTCGGCTTTGTATCCTTCTGGTCTATCAAGTGCTTTAAGGTATGTAGATAACGCCATATCTAAGTTTCCCTTTTCATTGTAAGCATTAGCTAAATTGTCTAATAATTTGTAATAATCGATCAAATTATTTTCGTTCTCTGCAAGTACAATCCCTTTCTTATATGTAGCAATCGCTTCATCTATTCTACCCAGATCTTTAAGGTTAATACCAATATTATTATAAGACGCTATTTGCTCATTCTTCAGATCATATTTTTCTCTAACAGCCAAGGCACGTTGATGATAGCTCAAAGCTTTTTCAGTAAGATTCATTTCTTGATAAATTAATCCTATATTATTCAATGATGATGCTGTAGATTTTTCATCATTGACGTCTTCATTCATTTTTAAGGATTGAAAAAAATAATCTAAAGCTTCGTCATAATTTCCTCGGTTCCAATGGTACATTCCAAGATTATTGATACACATAGATTCTATATTTTTAAATGTATGTGTTCGGCTCATTTTTAAAGCCTTTTCAAAGTAATAACCTGCAGAATCTGATTTCCCTGTCACATCCATGTAGATACCATGTGTATTGGTAAGTTCTGTAAGTCCAAAGTTAAATTGGGCAGCTTGAGCTAATGCTTTTCCTTCGTTGATAACCTGCAATGCTTTATCGGTATCATTAAAAATGTAACTAAAAGCTATCTTATTAAACATTCTGATTTTTGCAGAATCGTTTTTTGTATGTCTGGCAACAGTAAGAAGACTATCTAAGTTTTGAGAAATGCCAGAGAAAGTGGCACACAACACAAATATAATTGTATATCCAAATTTCATTTTAGGGTACAAAAAAAGCATCAGATTTGAAAGGCCTTTTGGGACAACAAAATTAGCTGACGCTCTTTTAAAAAATTGATTAATAGCATGACGAATATATAACTTATTCATAGTGACGTACGATTTTTTCGACAAGAAGCAATTAAAAAAGATTAAGCGTAACTCATTAGAAATCACGCCTAATCATAATCTCAACAACAAGATTTAATTATTAAGATTGTAAGCATAAATGGTTTTGTCATTGGCTTTGTAATACAAATAACCTCCAAATTCATCTACTTTATATTCAGGCTTTTTATCCTTTAGTATAATTTCTTTTTCAGTAACTCCTGTATCTTTATTCAGTTTTACAAGACCAACACCATCCTCCAGTTTAGTGAGTACAAATTGAGAGTTTTGCGTTGCAGATGTCGCTTTAAATCGCTTTAACATTTCAGCAACCGATGCGCCAGCAGCCGCAGACATTCCTGCGGATAAATTATTTAGTCGTTCACCTCTCGACGTATACTGACCAATTCTATTTCTCTCATACATGTTCGCTTCATACGATGCCGACACTGACGCCGTAGCTGCAGCAAGTGCAGTTGCGCCTGCTAAAATAGCTCCAAAAGCACTTTTCCCAGGTGCGCGCTTATATTCATGCCAAGAAGATTCTCCATTCCAATCTAGCATCATCATATTTTGATCAGATGTCAATAAAATTCCCCTATCTCTAACCTCGACAGAAGTTGGATCTTCTTTTCCTTCAAAACTGGCTTCTGTTAACAATTCTGAAGTCCCAGAATTAGCATCGATGCTATACAATTTTTCATCGGCAGAAATTAAATATCTATCATTCTTTTTATCATAATCTGAACTCACTACATCTGCTCTTTTAAACTTTAAGGGTTTATTCCATACCTGTTCTCCTGTTTCTAAATTCACAATATTTGCATCTTCCGAAGTGATATAAATTAATCCCTGTGGTGTTGTGGCCATTGTCAATATATTTTCTCCGGTCTTTAATGGCTTTTTAAACAACGTAGTTCCATCATATGAGATTTTATTTATTCCGCCTTCTCGAATTCCGAAGAGGATACCATCATCCATGATGTAAAAATGTTGAACATAGCCTTTTGTTTTTGGTGCTTTTTCCCATAAATCTTCCCCATTAGCAGCACTAAGCAATGTAATTTTAGATTCTGGTTTTGCAGCTGCAAGTTTACCAAGACCTTTCTTTCCAGAACTTGCAACATCACTAACAACGGCTATCCCCTGAGGTAAAATTTGAAAATTAGAGATATTTCCTTTTACTTTTCGTTCGTCTGCCCAAGTAGACGCTCCATTAGATCCAATTTTATAAATCTTAGTATTTTTTTTATTTGAAGTTGAAGCAAATGCATAAATATCTTTCTCGGTATCATCTGCAACCATCCAGCCGATATATTTTAATTCATTTTCCCAAAGTACATTACCAGAAGTCATATCGATCTTCATAAGTCCTTTGGTTGTAGGTATGATAACACCATCTGAGAGCACCAATGGTTGCCCCATAACTTGTCGTGATCCTTTAAAGGTATAGAAGCTTATTTGATCTCCAGTATTTAGGTCATAAATCGCAACCGCTTGCGCATATTTTTCCTTTGCCTTACGTTGTCCACTTACAATTAACTTATTAGACGGCATTAATACTTTAGACATACCTATGGCTTTCCATCCATTTTTCTCCGTACTAAACAACACTTTCCCAGACATGTAATCAATGACTGCGCTTTTAGTTTGTAAACCTCCAAAACCAGTTTGTCCTACCACTACGTATGGCGCTCTAGGAATGAAATTCAATTCTTCTGGCTTAACACGACCATAATCTGTAAAATTAAATAGTAGACCTTCTTGACCTGGTTTTATTCCAACTAAACCATCATTTGTAGCAACCACAACAGTTCCTCCCTCAGTAATGGTCATATCATTAATTTTAGCACCAAGCTCATAACTTTGATCTGGCGCTTCTGCTTTTTGAGCATTCAGTGTAGTTATACTCAATAAGAGTATAACTACTGCTAAATACTTCATTTGAATTAATAGCTTTTTCATAATAAACCGAAGTTAGTTTACTACTTGAATATCAAGATTAAAAGAACCGTCTGTAATTGTTTTAACAGATTGATCACCTCCTACATTTTTACAGGTAAAATCGAAAGTTCCTTTAAGCGTTGTTTCTGTTTGTTCAGACACGCGTAATTCTCCTACTTGCGTATCGTCATAAGGCGCTTGCCAAATTTCAGTAGTCGTGTTTTGCGGGTTGTTTAAATCCACATCCGTTTCAGTGTAAGATGCGCCATTAGCGATATTGGCTCCACCTCCAATTGGATAAGTACCAGTTCCAGCATAGCCAAAAACAGTAAATGAAAAAGCTCTTCCATCACTATTAGAACCTATAATAACAAGGTTTTGGCCATTGTTTGCAATAGTTGCTGTAGATGAAATTGACATCGATTGAAATGATGTGCCATCAATTTTTGCTACGATGGTCCCTGCACCAGCGCTACCTGATCCTCCGCCATCGTCATCACTTGAACATGATGTTAAACTTAGTAATGATCCTACCATTACAAATAACATAAGGTGTTTAAAATTTCTCATTGTTGAATAATTTTGTGGTTAATAATGAGACAAATTTGCTATAAAATAGAAGGCAAGACAATACGACAAATGACGTATTTTTAGAATATGATATGCGAAAACTTAGATTCTACAAGGGCTTGCTTATCTTTTAATTGTTGAAGAAATGTAAGATGCGCGTCAGAATTTGGGTTAAACGGACGATGAGATAAGCCTTTTTGAATGGCATCAACATCGTTCATTGTTGTCTGGGCATCCTCAGAAATCCAAACATGTTGAAAACGATCCCAAATATAATTTATAGCCGTCACATTGGGATGCAACATATCTTCAGTATAAAATCTATAGTCTCGAAGTTCATCCATCATAATCTCATAGGATGGAAAATAATGAACCTTATGTCTAGGTTCAACGACATTATGAATTGCAGAAAAGAGATGTGATTTACTTTGTGTATTTTCAATAAAACCATCTTTAATATGACGTACAGGAGAAACAGTAAAAATAAAAGTAACTTCTGGATTAATGCTTTTCACCAAACTTATAGTAGCTTCTATAGATTCAGTAATTTGAGATACTGGTAATAATTCTTTTAAGAATTTTTTCTGTGGAACCTTATGACAATTGGCAACATAACTATCGGTTTCTATAAAACGATAGGCCCAAGCTGTTCCTAATGTTATAATGAGGTGTGATGCGCCTTTTATAAATTGATAAGCCTTTTTAGTATGTTCATTTAAAGTCTGAATACATTGCTCTTGCGAAATATTACTCAAACAAGAATGTGCTTCAAAGCTGTGCCATTGTTCATTATGAAAGAAGGTGTCATCTGAAATATATTCTTTCTGATTAATAACATTGGTTATTAATCCTTCAATAGCTAATGGATGAAACAATATTCCAAACGGATTTTGTAGTTTCTGAAATTTAAAATACTCAAACTTTTCGCCGATATGATCAGAGAAACAAGAACCCAACAATAAAATCTTAGAATTATAATCGATAAGATTATGCTGTTGTTTTTTTAGAGGTATGTGTGTTTGAAAATTCATTTCATTAAAAACTAACACTTCAACTGCGCTCAGTGTGACATTCTTGTAAAACTATGTTATTGGCATGAGCCTTTATTACATCAAATATGATTTGGCTGCTTTGAGTGCTTCCTCAATACCTTGAGGATTTTTACCTCCAGCTGTAGCAAAGAAAGGTTGGCCTCCACCACCGCCTTGTATATATTTACCTAGTTCTCTAACGATTGTTCCTGCATTTAATTCGTTGCTCGCTACCAATTCTTTTGAAATATAACAAGACAAAATAGCTTTGCCATTGTTTTCGGCTCCAAATAGAAGAAACAAATCATCAAACTGACTACCCAGTTCAAAACACACATCTTTAATACCAGACGCATCTAAATCTAACTTTTTAGCTAAAAATTTAACGCCATTAACTTCTGTTAACTCATTCTTTAAATTGCCTTTTATTGATTTGGCTTTGTCTTTAAGAAGGGCTTCAATTTGCTTTTTAAGACTTGCATTTTCATCTTGTAAACTTTGAAGTGCTTTTACAGGTTCTTTTGCATTATTAAGCATATCTCTCATTTCGAAATAGGCTCTATTATTTTCATGATAGAAATCTTTAACAGCATCACTTGTAATGGCTTCAATACGACGAATACCTGCAGCAACTGCACCTTCAGACACAATTTTAAAATGCCAGATATCACCAGTGTTTTTTACGTGAGTACCTCCGCATAATTCTATAGATTGTCCAAACCTAACCGTACGCACTGTATCACCATATTTCTCGCCAAATAAGGCCATTGCGCCTTCATTAATAGCTTGTTGCATTGGGATATTTCGTTGCTCATTTAATGGTAATCTTCCATCGACACGACGATTTACAAAATTTTCTACTTCACGTAACTCTTCAACAGTAAGTTTAGAGAAATGCGAAAAATCAAAACGCAAATATTTAGAATGCACAGCAGAACCTTTTTGCTCTACGTGAGTTCCTAAGACTTCACGAAGTGCCTGATGCAATAAATGCGTTGCAGTATGATTGCACTCGGTTCTATAACGCTGTTTAACATCTACCGAAGCTTTAAAGACTTCATTAATATGTTTAGGTAAATTCTTAGCAAAATGAATTGCAACATTATTCTCTCTTTTTGTATCTATAATATACACTACATCTCCATGAGTATCTTCTAAATAACCTTTATCTCCAACTTGACCTCCTCCTTCAGCATAAAAGGGTGTGATATTGAATACTAACTGGTAAAGCTCACCATCTTTTTTAGAGGTTACCTTTCTATATTTGGTAATCTTCACGTGAGCTTCAAGGGTATCATAACCAATAAATTCTTGTTCTTCATCTTCAATTAGAACGGTCCAGTCATCCGATTTTAATTCTGAAGCTTGCTTTCCTCTCTTTTGTTGTTCTTTGAGTCTTTTCTCAAATTCTTCAGCATTATAGGTATAGCCTTTTTCGCGAAGAATCAAATCAGTTAAATCTTCAGGAAACCCATAGGTATCTTTTAGTTCAAATACTTTTGACCCCGAGATTTCTTTGGTTTTAGCATTCTCAACAATACGATCTAATAGCACCAATCCTTGATCTAAAGTTCTTAAAAACGATGCCTCTTCTTCTTTGATTACATTTTCTATAAGCTGACGTTGCTCTTTTAGTTCAGGGAATGCTTTACCCATTTTCTTGACAAGCACATCGACTAATCTATAAATAAAAGGTTCATTCTTATCTAAAAATGTAAATCCGTAACGTACAGCACGACGTAAAATTCTACGAATCACATATCCTGCTCCTGTATTGCTAGGTAATTGTCCGTCGGCAATAGAAAATGCAACAGCACGCACATGATCTGAAATCACTCGAATAGCTACATCTACTTTATCTTCCTTACCATAATCTTTATGTGTTATAGTCTCTATCTCTCGAATAATTGGTGTAAAAACATCCGTATCATAATTAGACTGCACACCCTGTAGAACCATACATAAACGTTCAAACCCCATACCTGTATCGATGTGCTTATCAGGTAAATTTTCTAGAGATTTATCAGCCTTTCGGTTGTATTGCATAAAGACCAAGTTCCAGATTTCTACCACTTGTGGGTGATCCATATTAACAAGTGATTTCCCATCAACTTTAGCTTTTTCTTCTTCAGAACGAATATCCACATGTATCTCACTACACGGACCACAAGGTCCCTGCTCTCCCATTTCCCAGAAATTATCCTTTTTATTTCCCATGAGAATACGATCTTCAGAAATCAACTCCTTCCAAAAATCATAAGCCTCTTGATCCATAGGTAAATCATCAGCATCATCACTTCCTTCAAAAACTGTAACATAAAGCATGTCTTTGTCAATACCGTAATTCTCAGTGAGTAGCTCCCAAGCCCATGCAATAGCATCCTTTTTAAAATAATCTCCAAAACTCCAGTTTCCTAGCATTTCGAATAAGGTATGATGATAGGTATCATAACCTACTTCTTCCAAATCGTTATGTTTACCAGATACACGAAGGCATTTTTGAGTATCTGTTAGACGGTTATTTTTGGGTTGAGCATTTCCGAGGAAAAATTCTTTAAATGGTGCCATACCAGAGTTAACAAACATTAAGGTAGGATCATCTTTTAAGACCATAGGTGCAGAAGGAACGATACTGTGTTTTTTAGCTTCAAAGAAGTTTAAAAATGTATTTCGAATGTCTTGTGACTTCATATTAAGTGCTTAAACCTTGTTTCTATTAAATTCGATAAATAAGAAACAATTTATATATTTGTGAAACGTTCTATTATTCTTGCAAAAATAGAATTTTTTAAGATATGTCTAAAGTAAAATATTATTACGATTCGGAAACTCTTTCTTACCGCAAAATAGAGCGTAAGAAAGGGAAGACTATTAAGTATGGATTTTTATTTTTACTCGCTTCAGCATTATTTGGTTTTCTCTTTGTTTTTATGGCTAGTCAGTTTGTTGAGTCACCTCGAGAGCGTGAATTAAAGCGTGAATTAGCTAACTTAGAATTGCAATATGATTTACTAAATAAGCGTGTTGAAAATGCTTTTGCAGCTTTAGAAAGTGTTGAAGAACGCGACAACAATATTTACCGATTATACTTTGAAGCTAACCCAATACCAGAAGAACAGCGTCGTGCTGGATTTGGAGGTGTTAATCGTTACAACAAGTATGAAGGTTATGACAATTCCAAACTAATCATAGAAAGCAATAAACGCTTAGACCAATTACAAAAAGCAATTGTCGTACAATCTAAATCTTTAGATGAAATTGCTGTTTTGGCTGAAGACAAAGAGAAATTTTTATCCTCAATACCGGCGATTCAGCCTGTAAGAAATAAAGATTTAAAGCATATGGCTTCTGGGTATGGCTACAGAACAGACCCTTTTACTAAGGTTCGTAAATTTCATTTTGGTATGGATTTTACTGCGCCTCGAGGCACTCCAGTATATGCCTCAGGTGATGGAGTTGTAAAACGTGCAGATGCCAATTCTTCAGGTTATGGGAAACATATTAGAATTGACCATGGTTATGGATATGTGTCTTTATATGCGCATTTATACAAATATAATGTTCGAGCGAACCAAAAAGTGAAGCGTGGAGATTTAATTGGATATGTTGGTAGTACAGGACGTTCTGAAGCACCACACTTACATTATGAAGTATTTAAAGATGGTGAACGCATTAATCCTATCAATTTTTACTACGGAAATTTATCTGCTGAAGAATATGCACGACTCCTAGAAAAAGCATCATTAGAAAATCAATCTTTAGACTAAGACTATGCATATCAATCTTCCAGAAAAACGTTATTATGGTATTGGCGAAGTTGCTAAAGCATTCAATGTAAACACTTCTCTAATACGATTTTGGGAAAAAGAATTTGATGTATTAAAGCCTAAAAAAAATGCAAAAGGCAATCGTAAATTTACGCCTGAAGACATCAAGAATCTAAAGTTCATATACCATCTCGTAAAAGAACGCGGATTTACATTGGAAGGTGCAAAAACACATTTAAAAGAGGGTAAAAAACAATCTTTAGACACCTTTGAAATTATCGATAAATTGGAAAGTGTAAAAGCTCAATTAATAAAAATAAAATCACAACTTTAAAACTATATTATTATGAAAAAATGGATTATACCTATCATTATTGTGGCCATACTTGGGTTTTGGGGATTTGGCGTAAATAATACAGCGGTGGATTTAAATGAAGAAGTCAAAGAAGCATGGGGAAATGTTCAAAATTCATATCAGCGTCGTAATGACCTCATTGGAAATTTAGTGAATACCGTAAAAGGTGCTGCCGATTTTGAAAAAAGCACGTTAGAAGCTGTGGTAAAAGCAAGAGCCGAAGCTACTAAGCCAGAAATCAATATTAATAATGCAGATGATTTAAGTCCAGAAAAACTTCAACAACTTAATAAAGCTCAAAGTGGTTTGAGTAGTGCTTTATCACGTCTATTATTAGTTGTAGAAAAATATCCAGACCTTAAAACCAATCAGAACTTTTTAAAGCTTCAAGATGAATTAACGAGTACTGAGAATACTATTCAAACCGCAAGAACACGTTATAATGAAGCTATTAAGCCTTACAACCAATATGTAAACAAAGCTCCACAGTCATTAATTGCTGGTATTATAGGATATTCTGAAAAACCATATTTTGACGCTGACTCTGGCGCAGAAAAACCTGTTGAAGTCGATTTTTCAAAATAAATTGATATGTCAAACGTCGAAGATTTTTTAACAGCACAAGAAGAACAAGAAATCATCGATGCTATTCGCGAAGCAGAGAAAAACACCTCTGGTGAAATTAGAATCCATATAGAATGTGATTCTAATTTAAATGCTTTTGATCGTGCAATGGAAGTGTTTCACTTCCTCAAAATGGATAATACCAAACTTCAAAACGGCGTTTTAATTTATGTTGCAGTAGATGCTAAAACTTTTGTAATTTATGGAGACAAAGGCATTAATGATGTTGTTCCACGTGGGTTTTGGGATAGTACCAAAGATATTATGCAATATCATTTTAAGTCTAATCGATTTAAAGAAGGTCTTATAGAAGGTGTTTTAAAAGCAGGAGCTCAATTAGAACAACATTTCCCATGGATTCATGGAGACACTAACGAATTACCTAACGAAATTTCTAAAGGATAAATGCTAAAGCTGAAATATCTTGTTCTAATTATTCTTGTTAACTTCATTAGTGGGTATGTATATACTGCAAATGCGCAATTTGATATTCCTCCTTTACCAAAGGAGCAAACTAGTGTATATGACTATGTTAATTTATTGTCTGCTTCAGAAAAGACAAATCTTGAACAAAAACTTATAAGATATTCTGATACAACTTCAACACAGATCGTTGTTGCCATAATTTCAACCACTAAAGGAGAAAATATTGGGCTTTTAGCTCCAAAATGGGCTCATGAATGGGGTGTTGGTCAAGCCAAAGAAGATAATGGTGTATTTGTATTACTAGCGCGTGATGATCGTAAGATTTGGATTTCTCCTGGGTATGGTGTTGAAGATCGGCTTACTGCTGGAGTCACTGGTGAAATAGTACGAAATATAATTATCCCTGAATTTAAAAGAGGTAATTATTACCAAGGTTTAAATAAAGGTACCGATGTTATTTTTCAAACACTCAATGGAAAATATCAATCTACACGTCAATCTGATACTTCTGGTGACGGATTTGTAATCTTAGTGTTTATTTTCTTATTTATCATGTTTATCATTTTTATGATTGCACTTTCAAAGCATCGAAAAGGTGGTGGCAATAATGGTAGTGGAGGAAGTAGCACTAATGGAACTAGTTTATTGGACGCCATCATTTTAAGTAATATGGGACGTGGCAGTTATGGTAGAAGCAGTTCTTCTGGTGGAATATTTGGAGGTGGCTCATCTGGAGGTAGTTTTGGTGGAGGTGGATTTGGAGGTGGCTTCGGCGGCGGTGGATTCTCGGGTGGAGGCGCTGGAGGAAGCTGGTAACTTCACAGGCAATAATTAATTTTTAAATTTATCGTTTTAAAGTAAAGTGGTTTTTGAATGTTCTCCCATCTTGTAAGGTTGCCGAAAACCAATAATCATTTGTTGGAAGTTCTTTCCCATCAAAAGTGCCATCCCAAGTATCAAATGGAGAATTTAACGTGTAAAGCAATTTTCCGTAGCGATCAAAAATAAACACTTTACTCTGAGATTGAAATTGTTCAGACACCCCTTTGAGTTGCCAAGTATCATTAACACCATCTCCATTAGGTGTAAAAAACTTAGGATAACCAACTACTGAAACATCTTCTGAAGTAGTACCACAATCATTTTTAGTATCTCTTACAAACACAGTATATATGCCTGCTTCGATATTATCAAATGTATTAGATACTTGGTAAGGACCTTCAACATTGCCTAAAGCATATTCATATTCGCCTTCTCCTGACACCAACACTGTAATAGAATTATTAGAAGATACATCCTCAACCAGAATAGTTTCCACTGTAGCTATGTTAGAAGGAAGCACTGTAATCGTCTTGGTTTTTGAACAACCATTAACGAAAGACACCTCTACAGTATAGGTCCCAATATCATTAATTTCAATATCAATAGTTGTTTCTCCTGTAGACCAATTGTAATAGTAATTATTAGGTATATCATTTATAACTCCTCCACTCAAAGTAATAGTTTCTGGAAAAACATTTAAACAGTATAATACTGTTTCCTCAGTAAGAATATTTGGGTTTAAATTTACCACTAAATTTACCTGGCCAATACCATAACAGGCATTATTAATATTTACTCTACTGAAAATCGTGTAATTATAAGGTTCCGGATTTAAAAAATTATTTGGCAATTGATTCATTTCTAGAAGTGCATCCTGATAGGTTTCATAATACGTCACCTCTGTATTAATCAAAGGTAGGCCTTCAAGAATTAGTTCATCTGCTTGCGATAAATCCCATAAAATACGTCCTGTAGGTTCGATTGTGTCACATTCTTCTAAAGTAACTATCGGTACTACTTGTGTATTAACTTCCAAGGTTATCTCAGACATATTAGTACAACCAGAGTTCGTATCTGTAACTAGTGCATAAATTGTCTGAGGATTACTACTATTGGTATAACTATTACCAGTAATTGGATTCATAAGATTAGTATCCTCAAAAAATTCAATCGTTCTGTTTTGGCTTATTCCATTGGTAATATCTTCGAAATAAACATCAAAATTAAACAGGGTAACACCATCGAGTACTTCATCATCACACTGACTAATAGTAATATCCTCTGCATCAGGACTAGGTTGAAAATTGGCAGTAAACGGAATTCTGTTTCCATCAGAGCAACCATCAAATAATGGCAGCACCCAAAATGTGGTTGTTTGAGTTAATGCAACATTATAGGTTAAACCAGAATTAACTGGCACTGAAGCTGACTGCGAATCATACCACAATACTGTTGGTGTATTTGAAGTTACACTCAACGTTGACACCCCATCGCCACATGCTATACTAGATTCAAAAGTTAATTTTGGGGTCACTATCGTTGTACTCGCTGATAAATTTAATACGGGATCATTAGGCATCCCACCAAACTCTACCAAATAACCTTTAGGAAAATATGGGTTGCTTTCTCCTCCAGCCGTATCACCGGCATTAGGTAAATCGTTCCACGATCCTAAATTTCCAATAGTAGGATCTGTAATATGGGCATAATCTTCACCTCCAAAATCGTTGGGTTCTCCAACATTCCAATACGAAAATTGATTATTTACTGGACTTCCATTAGATGCACCATTCCAAAACACAGTACTATTTTCTGGTCCTGTTACCCATTGCCAAACGCCTTCGGTTTGTGCATCACTTGCACCAATCCAACCTACACCAGGGCTTTGCTCTCCTGCAAATAAAGCCTCCTCTAAGGTGGTTAAGGTTGCCAAATACCCTTGTAAACCAAAATAATCAAGGCTTTCAGCTTGATCCCTAGCATTTGTCCATGTAATTCCAGGGCTAGGTACATAAATGTAATAGTGATCGGTTGATGGTAAATAATTAGCATCACCTAAATTTATAGAGAAAAATTTGTCTTGAGTAAAATTGGCTTCAACTGTACTATACACGACATTACTAATAGCAGTTTCAAACTCTGCAAAGGTCGCTGGGCCATTTAAAGTGAGTTTACCTTCGCCAATTATCCAACTTGATGTTATATTAGGGTAAGTTCCATTGAGAATCAATACATCCTGACCAAAAGTATACCCTTCAGATATCTGAATATCAACTTTTGGAAGTGTTGTATCAAAAGGATCAGGATCTGTTATACTGACACTAGTCACAATATTCATTGGAAATGTTCCGCAGAATTCTTGATTTCCTTGCACAGAAATTGTAGGTGGTGTTTGTGCATAACCATATCCAGTGAGACCGAATATTAATACTAGCACTAAAACACACTTCTGATTCATAATACATTCATTCTATTTTTTACGCATATACACACTCACAGGCACACCTTTAAAATCGAAATGTTCACGTAAATTATTTTCGAGAAATCGTTTATATGGATCTCTTACATATTGAGGTAAATTACAGAAAAATGCAAACTGAGGCTGTGGTGTAGGCAGCTGCATAATATACTTGATTTTCACAAACTTTCCTTTGTAAGCTGGTGGTGGATAATTTTCAATAATAGGAAGTAAAACTTCATTAAGCTTACTTGTTTTTATTTTCTTTGCTCTATTGTGATACACCTCAACAGCCGTTTCTATTGCTTTATAAATACGCTGTTTATTTAAAACGGAAATAAACACAATCGGCACATCCGTAAAAGGTTCAATCTCTTTACGAATCACACGTTCAAAGTCACGTGTAGACTGCGTGTTTTTCTCGATTAAATCCCATTTATTAACGAGAATTACGATTCCTTTTCTGTTTCGTTCTGCTAACCAAAATATGTTTTGCACTTGACCATCAAAACCTCGAGTTGCATCTAACACAAGAAGACATACATCACAATGCTCGATAGCTCTAACACTTCGCATCACCGAATAAAACTCAAGATCTTCTTTTACTTTAGATTTACGTCTAATACCAGCAGTATCTACTAGATTAAATTCAAATCCGAAACGGTTATATTTTGTATCAATTGAGTCTCTTGTCGTTCCGGCAATATCAGTAACGATATAACGGTCTTCTCCAATAAGTGCATTAATAAATGAAGATTTTCCGGCATTTGGGCGTCCAACAACGGCAAATCTTGGCAATTGTTCTTCCTCTTCCTCCTCATCATCATTTTCTGGTAGCGCATCTACTAAAGCGTCTAACAAATCTCCTGTTCCACTTCCGTTGATACTTGCAATCGTATAATATTCTCCTAAACCAAGTGAATAAAACTCAACTGCATCTTCAGCTCGTTTATTATTATCCACTTTATTTACTGCTAAAAACACAGGTTTATCAACTTTCCGAAGTAATCGTGCTACATCTTCATCCATACCAGTCACACCGTTCTCAACATCAACCATAAATATGATTGCATCTGCTTCATCGATAGCCAACTCTACTTGTTTATCAATTTCAGCTTCGAAAACATCATCACTACCTTTGACATAACCTCCGGTATCGATTAACGAAAACTCTTTTCCATTCCAATCACTCTTACCATAATGGCGATCTCTAGTCACACCACTTACGGCATCAACTATAGCTTCGCGGCGTTGAATCAAGCGATTAAAAAAAGTAGATTTACCAACATTAGGTCTTCCTACAATAGCAACTATATTACTCATAATTCAATATTTTATCTGCATTACATATCCTGTAAGCGGCTGCGAAGATACTAAATAAGTCCTGATGTCTCATGAAATTTACGTTAAACCTTGAAAGTCGCCTTCATTTGAATAAAAAATAGTAATTTGAGATACCATTTCAAAATAAAATGTCGACTACAACAAATGAAATCGTTTTAAGACCTCGCTTTAAATTTCATGTAAAACATGACAACGATATGCTTTTAAAGCTTTTTGAAGACACTAAAACAAGTCAATCTGACTTTATAGTATCTCGTGTTGACGATCATGTTTTTATAAAAATACCTAAAGAAAAACAGCATTTTTGGTCGCCACAACTGCATTTAGAAATCAATAAGGATGAGCTTAATACTCACAGTATTATATATGGTCTTTTTGGACCAAACCCAACGGTTTGGACATTATTTATGTTTCTACATTTTGTAGTTGCCGGATTATTTATTGGTTTTGGGATTTGGGCTTACGTGAACTGGAATTTAGGTAATGACTTTTCTATTCAATTATTTGTAGCATTACTAATGGTTGTTCTTTGGTTTGTTCTTTATTTTAGCGGACGTCTTGGAAAAAAGGCTGGTCATAATGAAATGCATCTATTGCACCATTTTATGAGAGATACTTTAAGAAGTAAAGATATTCATGCAGAAGTATAATCTATTTTTGATTATACCCAAAACGTCTGAGCTGTCGTTGATCACTTCTCCAATTCTTGTTTACTTTCACATATAACTCAAGATGAACTTGCTTACCAAAAAATTGCTCTAAGTCTTTTCTAGCCTCTATTCCAACACGTTTTAAGGCACTACCTTTATGTCCAATTATAATTCCTTTTTGAGTATCGCGTTCTACCATAATTACTGAACGCATCCTAATGATATCCTCCTCTTCAAAAAACTCTTCAGTATCTATTTCAACAGCATAGGGAATTTCTTTTTTGTAATGCATTAAGATTTTTTCTCTTATTTTTTCATTTACAAAAAAACGCTCAGGTTTATCTGTTAACTGATCTTTTGGATAAAAGGGAGGTGATTCTGGAAGCAGTGCTAAAATACGATCAAATACTTCTTTGATGTTAAATCCTTCTAAAGCTGAAATGGGAAAAATTTCGGCTTTAGGTACTTTTTCAGACCACAATAGTACTTGAGACTCTAATTGCTCTTGATCTGACTTATCAATCTTATTTAAGAGTAAAAGTACTGGAATTTTTGAATTTGTGATTTTTTTAAAAAACGCGTCGTCTTTGAGTTCTTTCTCTCCTATTTCGACCATATAAATTAGGACATCTGCATCTTCAAAAGCCGATTTTACAAAATCCATCATAGATGCTTGCAACTCATAAGCTGGTTTAATAATTCCAGGTGTATCACTTAAAATTACTTGAAAATCATCACCATTAACAATCCCTAAAATACGATGTCTAGTCGTTTGCGCTTTAGATGTAATAATGGATAACTTCTCACCTATAAAAGCATTCATCAATGTGGACTTCCCAACATTAGGATTACCAATAATATTTACAAAACCTGCTTTATGACTCATTTTAATTTCATTAAATAGGCTACAAAGTTACGACCTTAATAATTATTCTACTATTACAATACCAATTGCTTTAAATTTAATTTGTGCAAGATATGTCATACAGCAAGCTTCAACTATTTTATACATTTGAATTATGGATATCAGGATTCAAAAAGCTTTAGACTATATAGAAACTCGTTTACCGTCAAAATTAACCTTAAATAAATTGGCAGAAATTGCCTGTATGTCTCCAAGTTATTTCCATAGAATATTTAAAAAAGAAACTGGCAGAACTCCTTTTGATTTTATTGAAGAATTAAAGATGAATAAAGCCTATGCTTTAATTATAACTAATACGCAACGCGTTCACGAATTAACTGAAATGTTTGGATATAGTGATTACGAAACCTTTACTAGAGCCTTTAAAAAACATTTTACACTTGCGCCAGATGATATAAGGGCTATTGTTTTAAAAATTAGAAATGATATGAATGTTGGCTCTGAAGGCATCTTAATAAAGGTATTTGAAGTTGATGATATTAGTCAAATACAACAAAAATTGGATTCAATTTATTTAGATCTAAAAACATTTTTAATTGAAAAAGGATATACTGAAGCTGACATTGATAAAGGTCGAGTATTATCAATTATGCCTAAGCTAGATCAAATAAAAAACGATGCCAATATTATTAAAAACAAGTTTATTATTAAAGAAGACCCAAAAATATGGGAAACTATTTTACATCAATACAAAAATGACAGCAACTAACTTATACACTATAACAGCCTTGATAGTAGGTATTATTTTTCCAGTATATGCTATATGGAATGGAAAAAAGGCAAAGACATTGCTCATTGAAAACCCAAATGTCAAAATTCTTGTATTCCGTCAAACTGGTATCATTTTACTCGTGTTGACATTGATTGTGGCGCTCCCGTTTATAATAAACGATAGAAGTATAGTTGTTATTGGATTAGACTTTTTAAAAAAACCATTATCAATTATTGGTTTGTTTCTCATTGCTTTTGCAGCCTTGTATATATTAAAATCAGTAAAACTCAATAAAAAATCGGCAGAAAAATTCACCTATGCTAACAAACATATTTATTTTTTAATGCCAACAACCTTGCAAGAATTAAATATAACTGTAATTGTGTCTTTTATTGCTGGAATATGCGAAGAATTAATTTACAGAGGTTTTCTGTATTGGTACTTATCCCAATACATATCAATAATTCCAGCCATGATATTAGCAAACCTTCCCTTTGCTTTGGGGCATTTGACTTCAACAGGAAAGAAAAATACATTTGGAGCTTTTGTACTGGCTTTCATAT
Source organism: Psychroserpens citreus (assembly GCF_055686305.1). Taxonomy (NCBI): domain Bacteria; kingdom Pseudomonadati; phylum Bacteroidota; class Flavobacteriia; order Flavobacteriales; family Flavobacteriaceae; genus Psychroserpens; species Psychroserpens citreus. The sequence goes on along the minus strand of NZ_CM145999.1, from coordinate 2,230,205 downwards.
TTTCTGGAGCATACTTTTTAACCAATTCTTTATGGCTTCCAATGCTACTACATATTATAGTAGATTTATACTCTATGATTATTGCTTATAAAGCTTCGCAAATATTAGGTACTAATCATTTACAATAACGACTTATGATCGTGGTTTATCAATGCCTCGATCATACATAACAATACTCCCAGCTACAGACACATTAAGGCTTAGTTCTGATTTAAATTTGACAAGAAAATGACTTTTTTCAATAGCTTTATGAGACAGTCCATGATCTTCTGCTCCTAATAAATAAACACATCGTCTTGGATGATGAAAGGTTTCTAAATCTTCGGCGTTGTCAGTAAGTTCAACACCTACAATTCGAGCGCCTTTTGGCAAATATTTGTAGAACTCATCAAAATTATCATAATGAAAATAAGGCATGGACTTCACTGCATTATGTGTATCACTAGATTGTTTGGCGTATCTGTTTCCAATAGTAAAAATAAAACTCGCACCAAGATTTTGAGCTGAACGCCAAAGTGCCCCTAAATTTTCGGGGGTTTTTCCGTTTTGTATCCCTATACCGAAAAACTCATTTTCGAAATTATCTATCATAACTTCAAAAATAAGTATTCTTCATAATTTGCTAAAATATTATGACATTTCACCAACTTAATTAAATTTCAATTGGATTAAAAAGAAAAGCCAGACACTTTCGTATTTGGTTTGTTGTAGCAAGAACTGAATTACTTCGACTGCGCTCAGCATAAACTTCTCGTTCTTAAACATTACTTTAAACAAAAATGACCTAAGATTAAACTTAAGTCTTTCATTTAGTAGCGGGAACTGGATTAACTTCGCTATCGCTCGTTTGGCCTAAAAAGGAAGCTTGTACAAAGAAGCTCCCATTGCTTCTCAACAATGAATTTTTATTTTTACATCATTATGATGCAAGCATCAATTGACTCCAAAATAAAAGCTCCTTGATTTCTCAAGGAGCTTATTAGTAGCGGGAACTGGACTCGAACCAGTGACCTTCGGGTTATGAGCCCGACGAGCTACCTACTGCTCTATCCCGCGATATTGGACTGCAAATATACAACCCTTTTTTAGTTAAACAATAATTTATATCAAAAAAAATAACTCCCAACATAAAAATGCTGAGAGCCATTTCACTAATTTAAAACTCTGGTATTAATTATCGTCTTCATCCTCATCTAGAGTAACAATAATACCTTCTGAATTCATATTCACAAAGTCAAATTGCTCCAAACCAGGAAGTTGCTTCTTTAATTGTACTAATTCACCTTTAAAGTCATTATTTCCAAGAAGTAATACTTTTAGATTAGTAAGGTTTGCCATTCCATTTGGTAATTTTCCATAGAATGCATTATCAGATACTACTAATTCTTCAAGTTGTGTTAAACTACAAATTGAACTTGGCAATGTTCCGAAAAAATTATTATCAAATACGCTCAATTTTTTGAGATCTTTTGCATTCGCTATAGTTGATGGTAATTTCCCTGATAGTTGATTACTACTCAAGAGCATTTCTCTGAGGTTTACCAAATCACCTATAGTTGATGGCAATTCTCCTGTTAACTGATTGTTATATAGTTCTAATGATTTTAAGTGTGATAATTCTCCAATAGATGAAGGGATTTCACCATTAATAGCATTCATAAACAATTTTAATTTTCTCAAGGACTGCAACTCACCAATTTCATTAGGTAATGGTGCATTCAACATATTGAACGATATGTTTAATGTCTCTAAAGACTTTAAATTTGAAATCGTGGCAGGAATTCCTCCCGAAATTTTATTTCTAAAGAAATTGATATGCTTTAAGTATACTAAGTCTCCTATTGATTCAGGAATTTCACCTCTGAGGTTATTAAACTCTAAATTGAGTTCAATCACTTTGTCATCTTTTACAACAACACCATACCAATCTTCTACAGGCTTGCTCATATCCCAAGAGGTTCTCCAAAGATTACCATTGGTTGATGAATACAAGTCTTCTAAAGCTTTCTTTTCTTTTGTGGAAACGTTACCAAAGGACAATAAGGTAACAAGACACATTAATAGCGTAATTTTTGCGGTTTTCATAATAGTAGATTTTGTGAGGGACTACAATTTCTACTACGAAAATAGCTCTATATTAGATGAAATGCAATTATTTTCGATGAAATACACATTTCTTTAACACTTAAATATTTAACTCCTTGTTTTACAGTGTTTTACGAGAATATTATTATTCCATATTCTGAACCTCAAAACTTATAATTTCTTGATTCTCAGTAGTAATATGAAGTTGAATGGGATGACAACAAACCTCACAATCTTCAATATAACTCTGATTGATTTGCGAAATATCAATCAACATTGAAATCGATTCCCAGCAATATGGGCATTGAAAAAAATGTTCTTGCATTTTCAGAATTTATGATAAATCTTCTAGTTCGTATTGAATAAGCTCCCAATCTGACATTAATTGCTTTAACCTTTCTTTTTTTGCTTGGTATTTATCAAAAAAGGTTTCATCTGCAACAGTAGCATCGTAATTAGTTGCAAGTTCAACATCATCAGTTTTTATATCGTTTTCAAGTTGGCTAATTTTAGATTCGATATTACTCAACTTGTTATTTAAGGATTTGAGTTTTTTCTGGTCTTCATAAGATTGCTTATTAGTTGTCTTTGGCGTTGCTTTAATAACAGTTCGTTTTTCAACTTCTCTTAAGTTTTCCACGTTACGTTGTTCTAAATAGAAATCGATATCACCAAGATATTCTTTAATCTTTTGATCTTTAAACTCATATACTTTATTTGCTAAACCTTGTAGAAAGTCTCTATCATGAGACACCAAAATCAATGTGCCTTCAAATTTATTTAACGCTTCTTTAAGCACATTTTTAGACTTAATATCTAAATGGTTAGTTGGCTCATCCATAACCAACACGTTGAGTGGTTGCAACATCAACTTAGCTAGGGCTAGTCGATTTCGTTCTCCTCCAGACAGTACACGTACATATTTTTCTACTTCATCTCCTCTAAATAAAAAGGAACCTAAAATATCTCTAACCTTGCTTCTATTGGTTTCATTCGCCGCATCTATCATCGTATCTAAAACCGTTTTAGTACCATCTAAATATTCGGCTTGATTTTGAGCGAAGTACCCAATCTGTACATTATGTCCTAGTTTTAATTCTCCTTGGTGCTTAATTTCACCAACAATGATTTTGGCTAAAGTCGATTTCCCTTGTCCATTCTGCCCAACAAAAGCTGTCTTACTATCGCGTTCTATCATTAAATTGATATGAGACAACACGTGGTTATCGTCATAACGTTTAGACACATCATTAGCTTCTATAACCACTTTTCCTGGTGTTACCGAAACGGGGAAATTTAAAGTCATAACACTATTGTCATCTTCATCAACTTCAATGCGTTCCATACGATCCAACTTCTTGATTAAAGATTGAGCCATGGTTGCTTTACTAGCTTTAGCTCTAAACTTTTCAATAAGTTTCTCGGTTTGTTCAATTTGTTTTTGTTGATTTTTTTGAGATGCTAATTGCTGTGTTTTTATCTCATTACGCAAAATCAAAAACTTTGAATAGGGTTTTGGATAATCATATATTCTGCCAAGAGAAATTTCAATCGTACGATTGGTCACATTATCCAGAAACATCTTATCATGCGATACAATCACCACTGCTCCTGAATAGTTTTTTAAGAATCCTTCTAGCCAAATAATAGATTCTATATCTAAATGGTTAGTTGGCTCATCGAGTAATAAAATATCATTATTTTGAAGTAAAAGTTTTGCTAATTCTATACGCATTCTCCATCCACCCGAAAAGGTATCGGTAAGCTTATTAAAATCCTCTCGCTGAAAGCCTAAACCTTGTAAAATCTTCTCGGTTTCCCCTTGATAATTATAGCCCCCAATAATTTCATATTGATGCTGAATATCATTAAGATCAATCATGAGTTGGTTGTAACTATCACTTTCATAATCGGTTCGTTCTGCCAATTGCGTATTCACAAATTCCATTTTAGCTTCCAGGGCTTTTATAGCAGTGAATGCTTCATAGGACTCTTCAAGAACTGTTCTTCCAAAGACAAAATCAATATCTTGCTTTAAAAATCCGAAACTCAAATTTTTATCAGCTGCTATTTGACCCGAATCAGGTTCTAACTCTTTAGATAATATTTTAAGCATTGTTGACTTCCCTGCTCCATTCTTTCCAATCAAACCTATACGATCTCCTGGACTTAATTTAAACGTAATATCTTCGAATAGGAATTCGCCTTGAAATGAAATAGAGAGATTATGAATATTGAGCATAGGTTTTTCAAATAATAGAATTGCAATAAACATTACAATTATTGACTTATATAGGCGCAAATAAACTAATTTTGCACCTAGTAAAGATCACAAAAGTAAACAAATTTAAGTCATGCTAAAAGGTACTAAAATATACAGCATTTTTACAGGTGCTTGCCCTAAATGTCATCAAGAATCCATGTACCAAAATAAAAACCCTTATATATTAAGAGATGTCTTAAAAATTAATGATAGTTGCTCTCATTGCGAAACACGTTATCGCCTAGAGCCCTCTTTTTTTTATGGCTCAATGTATGTTAGCTATGGTGTAGGCATCGCATTTGCTGTGGCAGCGTTTGTTATAAGTTATCTTTTTTTAAAATCTAGTCTACTTACTTCATTTATTGTAATTGTTGCAACATTGATTGTTTGTGGTCCCATAATCATGAGGTTATCAAGAAATATATGGATTAACTTATTTATGCATTATGATAAGAATTTAGTGAAGAAATAATAGTTCCCTTTGACTCCGTATATTAACCAGCATTAAATCTCTTAATGTCAATTTCAGGATCTAAAACTGATTCAGATTCAATATGATTATACAATTGTTCAGCAACATAAGGTGAAATCATAACCCCTCTTGTTCCCAATCCATTAAGAACAAATGCGTTTTTGTAATCTGGGTGCCTACCAACCAACGGACGCCTATCTCTAGTTGTAGGACGAATTCCTGCAACCTGACTAACAATTTCAAAATCACATGTTATAATTTGTTTGAGTTTTTCAACCAAATCTTCTTTAGCATTATCTGTAACAGTATAGGTTTTATCTTCACGTTCATATGTTGCGCCTATCCAATATAAATCGTCACCCAAAGGGACAATAAACACAGATGATTTAAGAATAAAATCTATTTTTAAGCTTGGAGCTTTTATTGTAAGCATTTCGCCTTTAGTCCCAACAAGAGGCAAATACTTAAAAAGTGGATTTTTAGTTACTCCAAAGCCTTCAGCAAATACTATATTCCTGGAAGTTATATCTTTATATTGAATTATATCAGAATCCATTTTTAATGCTTCATGCTGGAATTCTTCGGAAATTAATCTACTAATGCGTTCAAGATATTCACCATAAGATTTTACCAATAAGGTAGTATGTATTCTTCCAGAATGTAAAACCTCTCCAAAGCCGAAATTTGCATTTATGAATGAATTAGCATTCTTAATAAGGTTAGTAGATAAGAAATCGCAAAGTACAGGCTTATCAGATGCAATAAACCATTCATTTTGTTCTTCGATAGAAGCAAATTTTCGATATACAGGCAACTTATGATTTAATTTTACCTGCAATAATTGTTCTAACGCTTTGTACTTAGGCATAGCCAATTCTAACTGAGACTTAGCTTTCCAAACCTTAGTAAAACGCTTTAATATCACAGGATTGTAAAGGCCTGCAGCAACTTTAGAAGATTGCTGTGAGTTATTATCAAAAACCACAAAATCTTTACCAGCAGCTCTTAACTCCTCACAAAATGCAATTCCAGCTAATCCATTACCAACAACGATATAATCTACATGTTTCATTACAGCAAAAATACTACAAAAGATAACTGCCTTAGCAGGAATGGTAAATAAAAACGCCCTGACAAAATTGTCAGGGCGTTTTTATAATTTATGTTTTTTACTTAGTAAGACCACATATCTTGTTCGAAGTTTCTAATCTTATCTTTGATACGATCAGATTCTAATAATTGCATTAAAGCATTATCTGCAATATATTCTTTTACTTCTCTATCTCCATATACATTTTCTTCTTTGTACATGTAACCATTAAAACGTCTAGAATTTAACAAGTGATCAAAGGTTAGTGGCATTGCACTGTTAGCATTATTAAACGCTTTACCTTCGTGTAGCACTTGTCTAGCTTCTGGGAAGAATACCCAGAATAAAGCATTAGGCACTTTATTAGCTTCATCCTCAGAGTCAATAAAGTTAATGTCTGGTGCAGCTGGTGCAATTCCAAGAACTCTATATTTTAACTCACCATGACGTTTATCAAAATACCAAAGCCCTTTAATTAGGTAGGCACTCACATCAAATGCTTCAATATTTCTAGTTCTGATATATTCAGGATCTACATAACCATCAGCATTCAACTGGTCGTAACCAATATCTAAAGTATCTGTTTTAGTGGTAATGTCTTTAAGCTCCTTGATTGTTCTCTTTTCAGTAAAATAAGAATCATTATAAACATTCTTAATTTTTCCTTGTTGGACAGCTGTTATCAATGTATGATATAACGAGCGTCTATCTTTTCCAATATTATTAGTATCTACCGGAAAGTATAATGGAAAGTTTACACGTTCATCTAAAACTACTTTTTCCCAAGTCATTTTAGAAAACAGGATGTCTCTATCATCAACATAACCGTATTCTAATGGCTTGTCATTATCTAATGCTAACTGTGCTTCAGTTTTAACACCAATCTCTTGAGGTGTTTTAGCATTTAAAAGATTTGCCTGAGCACACACACTAGATGTGAATCCCACTGCGGCAACGATTGATAATAAAAATTTATAATTCATCTTTTTAATTTTAATTTGGGTTAATCAATAAATAGGTTGATTAGTTTGATAATTCAATTACAGCAGGTGTAGCTGGCTTAATAACAGGACCATTAGCTCTTGACTTAATATCAAAAATCTGGACTGTTGCACCACGCTTTGCTTTACGTAAAGCTGATTTTGCTGCACCATTAAGTCTATTTCCTGAACATACTACTGAAGGCTGTCCTGGCACTTTAAACTTAAAGCTTGTAACCGTTAACGGTAAGTCAAAATCAAAGTCTTCTAATTCTGCAGACACTTTACCAATTTCTACATTATTTCTAGGTAATTTACCTTGACTTGTTCCAACAATTTTACCAGTTGGTTTTGGAATATCTTTAATTCTGAATACTGCTTTATCACTTACTTTTGAACCATCATCAAGAGTTGCAGTTACATTAATTGTAACTTCTCTACCTGATGTAGGTACCATGTTGTATTTACCCATACCTGAGCCTCTTGATAAACCTGCACCAGATGCAGTTACTTTATTATCTGGAACACCAGCAAATGAAATTGTCATTGGGTTTGTAACCCCACGATATACTACATTCATTTTATCTGCAGAAATTGTTGCAGAGTTTGGACGTGGTACAACTACATAGTTTCCTTTAATTGGGATTTCTAATGGTTTCCCATCTTCAAGGAAGGTAAAAGTTCCATCAATTTCATGCTCTCCAACACCGCCAACATTAAAATCTAAACGTGCAGCACCTAAAGAATCTATCGCATTTTCTAAATCAACCGATTGACCAGAAACACTCATTCCAGTTGGTCTTACATTGGCATATTTTCCTAATACCACTTTACCTTGAAATTTCTCACCAGCAAAAAATGCAGATTTGTCAGCTATTACAATAGCTTGGTAGTTTTTTAACGAAATTGCTTTATCTAATGTATTCCCTAAGAACACATTATACATGTTAGTTTCAGTAGATTTTACATCATTTTGCATTGCTGTTAACTTAGTATAAGAAGCAATAGCTGGGAATCCTTTAAAATGATAATCTAACCAATCAATTTTTTTACCATCTTTATTAGAAACTTGGTCTGTACTAAAACGTTTTTCAAAACTTTCAATAGCATCTTTGTACTTAACATCATTTCCAATTATTCCTTTGATTTTGGTTTTATAATCGCTTATTCTATCCATTACAGCTTGACCATCTTTGGTCAATCTATCACCTGTAAACCACATCTCATCCAATATATCGGTTTTATCCATTGCTTCAAATGGTAATTTACCAGTTTCAGAATCAATTTGATAACTTCCTTTACTTAGAATACTATTCTTTAATGATTCGATGTAAGAATAAAATTTTTCCGACTCAATATTTATTTGTTGAGCTTTAGCAGCAACAGCCTGAAAGTCTTCTGGTTTTTCATCTGCTTTTTGCTCCAAGCCTTTAAGCATACCATCATTAGACGCTGTAGCTAATAAGTTTGCGTCAGCAAATTTAGCATCCATCAAACCGAAAGCCGATAATACTTCTTTCGACATGTTCATAGCCATCATTGCAATGAAGACTAAGTACATTAAGTTAATCATTTTCTGTCTTGCAGATAATTTTCCTCCTGCCATGTTAATTAGTTTTTAGTTGTTAATTAAATTAATTATAGTTCAAAAAACTAATTAGTTTTTGTTCATTGCAGATAACATTCCACCGTAAACACCATTTAAAGATGATAAGTTAGAAGCTAATGATTGCATTTGCTCTTTTAATTTTTCAGCATTTGCTACAGATTCCTCGTTAATTGCTGCTTGACGGTTAGCGCTTTCCATTTGAACTTTGTAAAGGCTATTTAAAGATTCCATTTGAGCTGCAGCTAAAGACATTTCTTCGCTGTATTTCTTTTGAGCATTCATAGCATCAACAGTAGGACTGATTCCTTTTGCTGCTCCTTCGAAGTTTTTGATACTAGACCCTAAACTCGCCATTAATTCTCCATCAATTTTTGCTTCTTTTAATAAGTTATCTAATTTCTTAGATAATAACCCTTCAGCATCTTTAGGTTCTTCTTTCTTTGCTTTTTTAGCAGAAGTTGCTCCTCCAGCTAATTCTGGATATACTAATGACCAATCTAATTCTGATTGTTGTCTTTCGAATGCTGAATATGTAAATACCAAGGCTTCTACAATCATACCAATAGTTAAGATCAATGAACCGTATGGCCAGTGTTGGATTTTAAATAAAGCTCCAACAATTACGATTGCTGCTCCTAGTCCGTAGACCATGTTTGTGATTGTGATGTTTCCTTTCTGTGCCATAATTTTCTTTTTTTTTAGTTTTAAGTCAATAACAACTTAAGTAGATTAATATTTATTTAGTTGAGTTAATTATTTAATTGTTTAGTTGGTTGCTGCATTTTTAGTAACTTCAGTTCCCATATAATCCTGAACCGTTCTAAATCCGATGTAGCTTCTTGCAGAATCTGCATATTCGTAATCTCTTGAACTCACTTGTAAGAAGTATGCCACATCTTTCCAAGATCCTCCACGTACCACTTTACGTTCGTTATCAGGATCATTAACTGTTGGGTTAAATGATGCCATATACTCATAAGATGACGCTTCATAAGAGCCCTGAACCCATTCTGAAACATTACCAGCCATATTGTATAGGTTGAAATCATTTGGCTCGTAAGCATCTGCTTCTACAGTATACAATGCTTGATCTGCTGCATAGTCTCCACGTAAAGGCTTGAAGTTAGCCATAAAACAACCTCTGTCGTTTTTAGCATATGGTCCACCCCAAGGAAATGTTGCTCCTTGTAAACCACCTCTTGCAGCATATTCCCATTCTGCTTCAGAAGGTAATCTATAAGAGTTAACGAAATGTCTTCCTTTAGATTTTCTATAACTGTTGTGATATAATGTTCTCCATTGGCAAAATGCGTTGGCTTGTTTCCAAGATACACCAACTACAGGATAATCCCCATAGGCATCGTGCCAGAAATAGTCATTATGCATTGGTTCATTATATGAATACGAGAAATCTCTTATCCAAGCCGTTGTATCTGGATACACTTTAACTTCTTCAGTAATTAATACATCTTTACGTCTTAAGCTTCTGTCTTTAGCCGCTTTTTTGATGTCCATATAGGTATACTGAAATTTAAATTTATCAACATCCCAAGTACGTTGTCCATTATAAGACTCTTCAATTGGCAAGTACATAGTATCCATAACCTCAGCATAGTATTCATCTGGATAATCTGCCGTATCGAAAATTAAATCTACGTCTTTGTTTAATTTTCTTCCTTCATATCCAGTTGGTCCTAAACCACTGTAATTATTGTACATATATTTTTCGTAAACAGACATATTATCAGGATCTGCATCATTAAATGCAAATTCACCAATACCTCCATTTCCTGGAGTTTCACCAATTTCATCAGCAAGAATAGCTAATTTCGTTCTAAGGGTAGAATCTCTTACCCACTCTACAAATTGACGATATTCACTATTTGTGATTTCTGTTTCGTCCATGTAAAAGGCTCTAACTGTGACTGTTCGTGTTGGAGCATCTTGTACTCCGGCTAGATCGTCATCGGACTTACCCATTATAAATGCTCCACCAGGAACAAGTACCATACCATAAGGTTTTTCGGGATGCCATTTCTTTCCTTTAACGCCTACAAGTTGTCCTCTGTCACCAGAGTTACAACTGCTAACCAATAGGGCTAAAACGGCTGTTAATAAAGCAAACTTCTTAATATTCATAGAAACTCGAGGTTAAATTATTTAGTTGTAATTATGTATTAAATAGCGTCTTGATTTTTTTCAAGGCAGTAAACATATATATATATTTAGTAAAAACCAATTTTTTTTACATCTTTTTTGCACTTAAACCCAAAAAGTTAACATTTCATCGATTAAAAATCTGTTAAAAAACACGAGTTTTATCCACTAAAAACTGTTCTTCCTGTAGGCTTTATACCATCTTTCGGGTAATTTCCCTTGACTAGCCTCAACATAATCATCATGCGTGCAAGGTAATAACGTGTGCTTTTTTAATTTATTATTAACATTGGGTAAAAAAGGTATTTCTATCCACCAACGTCCAGTTTTAATACTCTTATAGAATATTAACTCTTCATCTTCTATCAATATATTATACTTTTGATAGTAGTTTTCTTTAGTGAAATCATCATCATTTACTCGACAATTGACTCCTTCTATAAAATACCAAATAATTTGTGAAATTAACATTGGTGTTGCATCCAATTCATTTGTAAGTTTATACTCATAGATTCCAAATGAAGACACCTTATTACTTATACCTGCATATCTAGATATGGCACATATCTCTTTTCCATTAAAACCATTAGGCGAATATTTTTGCTTTGCACCTACTTCTGCTGCTCTTACAGATTTCAAATCCATAGTTACAATATGTGCATCTCGCATTACAGGCTCAACCTTATTTATATTATGTGTAACATCTCCTAAACGGTAAGCCTCAAAATAAAGTTTCTCCATCAAATCAATTTCTTCCTGAGAATTGAAATAGGTTTGATACCCTACAGCAGAGTAATTAAATAGATTATAAGGTTGCTCTAAAATAATTTTACCGAGAAAGCTATTATTCTTCATTTCAACAGAAGCATCACCTAAATCAAAATTACTATCAACATTTACAATATTTACCATTGGAGACATAGTATCATATGCCCTATAATTTGCGTAAGTAAGATCTTGACTTCCTCCTATTATTATAGGTATTATCTTTTTTTCTAACAACACTGAAATAATTGTACGCACTGCATAATAGGTGTCTTCTATCGAAGCACCAGCAGGAATATCTCCTAAATCGGCAATTGAAGTATGCCAATTACCAGGAAACAATGCATAGAGTGATGCTCTTATGGAATCGAAATTCAACTCCTCTCCCATATAATTGACATCATTTCGGTTTTCTTTAACTCCTATAATGGCAAGTTTTACATCTTCTAAATTTGGAATACCGTTTTGTGTAGAGTGAATTTTAATTTTTTTGCCCAGCGCTTGCTGCGATAATAGTTCATTATGAGCTAAAACTGCATCAGAGACAGGAGACAGAAAATTAAAATTCATTTGGTATTACTTTTTAGTCGTTGTTTTCTTTTTGGTAGTTTTCTTTTTGGTCGCCGTTTTTTTCTTTGGCGCTTTCTTTTCGATATGAGTCATTGCCTCCTCTAAAGTCATATCAGAAACATCAACGGTTTTAGGAAGTTCAACTTTAACTTTACCTTTAATCACATTGTGTCTCCCCCATCTTGCTTTTTCAACTCTAATCCCTTCGGCTTCCCAATGGTGAATTAATTTATCTTTTTCCTTCTGAATTTTATCTTCAATTAATGTCACTATATCATCGTCAGACAAATTATCCCAGTCGTATTTTTTATTCACATTAATAAACATATTGTTCCATTTAATAAATGGTCCAAAACGCCCTTTTCCTTTTTGAACAGGAAGATTTTGATAGGTATAAATAGGAGCATCTGCCTTTTGCTTTTCCTTAATCAGCTCAATAGCTTGTTCCATTTCAACATCTAAAGGATTAGTACCTTTAGGCAGTGACACGAATTTTTTACCAAACTTCACATAAGGCCCAAAACGACCATTATTGACTTCTATAGCTTCGCCTTCATAATCTCCTAACTGTTTCGGCAACTTAAACAATTCCATGGCTTCTTCATAGGTAATTGTTGTAAGTTGTTGATCTGGAGACAAACTTGCAAATTGAGGTTTTTCTTCATCTTCAACAGTCCCTATTTGTACCATTGGTCCAAACTTACCTAATCGTACACTAACTTGTTTTCCTGTTTTTGGATCTTTACCTAAAATACGTTCTCCAGATTCACGCTCGGCATTTTCTTGAACATCTTCTACTCTAGGATGAAAGCTCTTGTAGAACTCTTTCATCATTTTTGTCCAATCTTCTTTACCTTCTGCAATTTCATCAAAATCAGCTTCAACCTTTGCCGTAAAATTATAATCTAAAATACTTCCAAAATGATTCACCAAGAAATCGGTTACAATCATTCCAATATCTGTAGGCACTAACTTCCCTTTATCGCTATTTACTTTTTCTGTAAGCGACTTATCTATCATACTTCCGTTTTGAAGTAACAGTTGCGAATAGCTACGCTCTACACCTTCGTTAGATCCTTTTTCTACATAATTTCTGTTCTGGATTGTAGAAATTGTAGGTGCATATGTTGACGGTCGTCCAATTCCTAATTCTTCTAGTTGCTTCACCAAAGAAGCTTCGGTAAATCTATATGGAGCTCGAGAAAAGCGTTCGGTTGCAGTGATATAACTATTTAATAAAGTCTCATTAACTTTCATCGCAGGCAACATCCCTTCTTTCTCAGTATCTTCATCATCGGTTCCTTCTAAATATACTTTTAAAAACCCTTCAAAAGTAATCACCTCTCCATTAGCAGAAAATAATTCATTATGTGTGGAGGCTTCAATTTTAACATTGGTACGCTCCAATTTGGCATCACTCATTTGAGAAGCAATGGCACGTTTCCATATTAAATCGTATAAACGTGCTTGATCACGCTCTACATCTGCTGTATGCCTTTTAAAATCAGTTGGTCTAATCGCTTCGTGAGCCTCTTGAGCACCTTTAGATTTCCCTTTATAATTTCGAGGCATACTAAATTGATCTCCATAGGCTGCTTCAATTTCTTCTTTTGCACCTTTACGGGCTTCATCAGATAGATTAACACTATCAGTTCTCATATAAGTAATCAAACCAGCTTCATACAAACGCTGCGCATTACTCATTGTTCTACTTACAGAAAACCCTAATTTTCTAGAAGCTTCTTGTTGTAAAGTTGATGTTGTAAATGGTGCAGCCGGTGATTTTTTAGCAGGTTTTTTTTCTAAATCTGAAACTTTAAAATTGGCATTCGCGTTCGCTTCTAAAAACTGATATGCTTCCTCTTTGGTTTTAAAATTCTTCGGAAGTTTAGCTTTAAATGCTTGTCCGTCTTCATTAGAAAACTCTGCATCAATTCTGTAAGATGCTTCAGGGTTAAAATTCAATATCTCTCTTTCCCTCTCAACAATTAATCGCACAGAAACCGATTGCACACGACCAGCAGATAGACCACCTTTAACTTTTCTCCATAACACAGGAGATAATTCATACCCTACAATTCTATCTAATACACGTCGTGCTTGTTGTGCATCTACTAGGTCATAATCAATACCTCTAGGATTTTCAATCGCTTTTTTGATTGCTGATTTCGTTATCTCATGAAATACAATACGCTTGGTTTTTGCTTTATCTAAACCTAAAGTTTCAGCAAGATGCCAAGCAATAGCTTCTCCTTCTCGATCTTCATCACTTGCTAACCAAACCATATCGGCTTTTTTAGCAAGATCCTTAAGTCTTTTTACAACATCTTTCTTATCTTTTGAAACTTGATATTTTGGTTTAAAATCTCCTTCAACATCAACTCCCAATTCCTTTGAAGGTAAATCTGCAATATGACCAAAACTAGATTCTACTTTAAAATCTTTTCCAAGAAATTTCTCTATCGTTTTCGCTTTTGCAGGTGACTCTACAATGACTAAATTCTTCGGCATATATGAATTTTTGAGGCTACAAATGTATGTGAAAAAAAAGTTATCTTCCTAATTTTAGTAAATTTCAATGGCATTTTATCTTTAAAATCTTGACTTTTATCTGGCATTTCAATAAAAAAACCTGAATAAAATTCAGGTTCGTAAATAATATAAATGTCTTAGTCTTTCTAATAACTATATGTAAGTGCTTCTGGAAAATCTTCAATATTTAAAATAATTTCGTTACTCCCACTAACTTGTAACGATGACAAATCAAAAGATCGTTCTTGAGTAAATACAGCTAAACAGACTTCTTGGTTTGTAAATACAAATTTTAAAAAGCGTTGTTCTGGCGACGACTCTGCCACAGCACCAGAATCTACCAATACCATACTCCATGTAGAGCCATCACAACCGCTTGCTGACACATTAATATTTAAACAATTCCCTTCTATATCTGCACTAATCAAATTATAAAATCCAGATTCAGCAGATTCAAAAAAACCAGAATCAATAACTACAGTTTGTCCACAAGGCTCTTCTACCACATCTTCATCATCACATTGGGTATTCATAAAAAGTAATGCAAAACAGAAGAGGCTAAGAATTAATTTAGATCGTTTCATAAAATTGTCTTTTATATAAGATGCATAAATTTAAAATGGTTGCGTCAACCTATTTCTTTTTCGCCTATCACCTTAATATTAATTTCATTATTATCCTGAAAACCAATAACTTCTTTGTAAATAAAATACACTGGAATTGCTGCAAAAGATGCTGTAACAAATATACCTATACCACACATCAGCATTCCAACAATTTGGGCTAAAAAGCCTGCAATCAGTGTTAATCCAAATGCAATCAACCATTTTTTATTTCCTAATTCAAAACTCACCTTAATCAGATTAGAATCGGATAGTTCTGGATTAAACGCATATACAACAGGTAATATACTTAAAGGGACCATAACATATATAAGTGGAAACACACATAATAGCGTCGCTATCAAACTAATTCCAAAATACGCAAGTGATAGTTTAATGGTTTTTCCAAAATATGGTTTTCTCAAGAAAAAGAAATAGTCATCTTTCGCAACACTATTAATTTCTTTTTGGCGCATTATTCTATAAAGAGCTGCTTTTAATCCAAACGAAATAACAATCATAAAAAAGAGAAATAACAAATATGCGATAAGCATAAAAATAGCTGCTAAAGGCGCTAAACCATCATAGGCTCCAGGATCTGAAGCATCAGCAATCCCTAAAACAATTAATGGTAAATATACAATAAGCATAAAAGGTATTACAAAGGCAATTACAATAAGTATCATAATTAAACCCTGTAACCAAACTTTTTTAAAAAGTTCAATACTATCGTTAAACACTTGTCCAAAATCAAGCATTTTGGCATGTTGTATTTTTTGTAAAATTTCAGAAAAAAGCATAATTAAGATGGTTTAGTTAAGTAATCAATAGGATAAATACATCTACAAAAATCTGTAGTGCGTGTGGATGTTAAATTTTATTCAGTTCCAATATATTTAATTTCATCATGATCTTCAAAACCTACAACGTCACGATAAATAAAATATACTGGAAGATAAACAATAGAAATCGTAAATAATACGCCTATTCCACAAGCGATTATTCCTAACATTCCTAAAATCCCTGTTACGAAAATAGATCCAAAGGTGATGAGCCACTTCTTATTACCCAAACTAAAGCTTAGTTTAACAATTTCAGTTTCACTCAATTCTGGATTGTTTGCAAACACAACTGAGAAAAACGATAAGGGCACAAAAGCATATATATATGGTATTAAAAACAAAGCTTGTGCAACCGAAGCAATCAACGCATAGATAATTCCGAGCATAAAGACCTTTCTAAAGTGATCCCCTTTAAAAAAATAAAATATATCCTCATTTTGAGGCTCTTTTAAATCGACCTGTTTACATACTCTGTAGAACCCAGACAGCATTCCAAATACGATGGGAGTTACTAATAATGTTTGCGGCAAATTACTCAAAGCACTACTGCTATAATGTCCAAAAAAACTATAATCTTCATTTAATGCTACATCGTAAGGATTAGGAACTAATCCAATTGAAACAAGTAAAAATGCTAAAACACCACCCAAAATTAGAGTCAATAAAATCATTAAAAAACCTTTTAACCACACCTCCTTAAATAAGTTGATTGAGAGGTCTAGAATTTTTCCAAAGTCTAAATTTGGAGCGCTCTGGATTTTATTTTCAATGTCTTGATATGCCATAAGGTTAAATTTTGCTTAGTATCCTCAAATGTAATTATTCTTTTCAAGATAATTAACACTCTGTCACTTTGTCATATTTTTTAAAATAACCTTATCTTTGTATGCTTATTGATACTTAGAATTTAAAATGATTTCTGTTATCACAGGACATAAATATGGAGAAAACGATTGACGAAAGCAAACAAGGTGAACATCTTGTTCTAGAACAAAAAGAAGGGAACACTCGTAAACTTTTTATTGAAAGTTATGGTTGTGCTATGAATTTTAGCGACAGCGAAATTGTTGCTTCTATTTTATCCGAACAAGGTTTTAATACGACTCAAAGTCTTGAAGATGCCGATCTAGTCTTAGTAAACACATGCTCAATTCGTGACAAAGCCGAACAAACCGTTAGAAAACGTCTTGAAAAATACAATGCTGTAAAACGCATTAACCCAAAAATGAAAGTAGGTGTTCTAGGTTGTATGGCCGAACGCCTTAAAACAAAATTTTTGGAGGAAGAAAAAATTGTAGATCTTGTTGTTGGTCCAGATGCTTATAAGGATTTACCAAACCTTTTAGCCGAAGTAGACGAAGGTAGAGATGCTATCAACGTCATCTTATCTAAAGAAGAAACTTACGGAGATGTTTCACCTGTAAGACTTAATACTAATGGTGTAACTGCTTTTGTATCGATTACTCGTGGCTGTGACAACATGTGTACTTTTTGTGTGGTACCGTTTACTCGAGGTCGTGAGCGTAGTCGCGATCCACAAAGTATTATAGAAGAAGTTAATGATTTATGGAATAAAGGTTATAAGGAAATTACCTTACTAGGTCAGAACGTAGATAGCTATTTATGGTATGGTGGCGGACTCAAAAAAGATTTTGTAAAAGCCAGCGATATGCAAAAGGCTACAGCTGTTAATTTTGCACAATTGTTAGAATTATGCGCCAAAGCGCAGCCAAAAATGCGCATTCGTTTTTCAACATCTAACCCTCAAGATCTGACATTAGATGTTATTGAAACCATGGCTAAATTTGACAATATCTGTAAACATATTCATTTACCAGTTCAAAGCGGAAGTAATCGTATTTTAAAAGAAATGAACCGTTTACATACAAGAGAAGAATATTTTGAGCTTATCGATAATATAAGGCGCATTCTTCCTGACTGTGCTATTAGTCAAGATTTGATTGCTGGTTTCCCTACGGAAACGGAACAAGACCATCAGGATACGCTAAGTTTAATGGACTATGTCAAATATAATTTTGGATATATGTTCACCTATTCAGAACGTCCTGGCACGATGGCCGAACGCAAAATGGATGATGATGTCCCTGAAGCGACTAAAAAACGTCGTTTAGCCGAAATTGTACAACGTCAACGAGAACATAGCGAAATAAGAACCAAAGAATATCTCAATACTACAGTTGAAGTACTTATTGAACGTGAGTCAAAAAAATCGACTAATCAATGGTCTGGTCGCACCTCACAAAATATTGTGGCTGTATTTCCAAAAGAACATTACAACATTGGAGATTTGGTCAAGGTACAAGTTAAAGATTGCACAAGTGCAACACTTATTGGTGAGGCTCTCGGATATTCTAAAGACAATTAATACAACTACATGGAATCAATACAAGCCATAAAACAACGTTTCGGAATTATTGGAAACGATCCAAAACTCAACCGAGCTATCGAAAAAGCGATACAGGTGGCTCCAACTGATATTTCAGTATTGGTCACTGGTGAAAGTGGTGTTGGTAAAGAAAGTATTCCGAAAATTATACATCAATTATCACATCGCAAACACGGCAAATACATTGCTGTTAACTGTGGTGCCATTCCCGAAGGCACGATTGACAGTGAGTTGTTTGGTCATGAAAAAGGCGCCTTTACTGGAGCAACACAAACCCGAAATGGGTACTTTGAAGTGGCTGATGGCGGCACCATTTTTCTTGATGAAGTTGGTGAGTTACCACTCACTACACAAGTGCGTTTATTACGTGTTTTAGAAAATGGTGAGTTTATCAAAGTGGGTTCTAGTAAGGTTCAAAAAACTAATGTGAGAATTGTGGCTGCCACAAACGTTAATATGTTTGAAGCCATAAAAAAAGAAAAATTTCGTGAAGATTTATATTACAGACTTAGCACTATAGACATCAATATTCCACCACTTCGTGAACGCAAAGAAGACATTCATTTATTGTTCCGAAAATTTGCTAGTGATTTTGCGTTAAAGTACAAAATGCCAACGATTAAACTCGCTGACGATGCTGTAACTGTTTTACAAAAACATCGTTGGAATGGTAACATTCGTCAGTTGCGAAATGTAGCAGAGCAAATTTCAGTATTAGAACAAAATCGAACTATTAGTGCATCAACACTTCACGGTTACTTACCGAGTGGAAGTTCTAATCTGCCTGCTGTAATTAACACATCTAAAGCTGAAAGCGACTTCAGTAATGAGCGTGAGATTTTATATAAGGTCCTCTTTGATATGAAAAGCGATCTAAATGATCTCAAGAAATTGACGATGGAGTTAATGAAAAATGGCAATGCTTCTGAAGTCCAAAAAGATAACGAAGGCTTGATTCAAAAAATATATGGTGAACCGCAAAAAGACGATCAAAATGAAGCTTTCGAAGATTTAGAAATCCTTGCTATTCCTGAACAGTCAAAAGATACTGTTGATGTCATTGAAAGCAATCCAGACAAATATCATTTTGCAGAAGAAATTGAAGAAGAAGAAACCTTATCTTTACAAGACAAAGAACTCGAATTGATTAAAAAATCATTAGAACGTCATCAAGGAAAGCGTAAGCTAGCTGCAGCCGAATTAGGCATTAGCGAACGCACCTTATATAGAAAAATAAAACAATACGACCTTTAACAAAAGTTTATGCGAGCTGTAGAAATATTTAGATTACGACTGTCGTTTACACCAAATAGCTCTGAAGCTATTCGTAAAGAAGCCGAAGATTTAATTAACGACAAACATTATAAAGGCTATCGATTGATTACCACATCTTTTACCATAGAAGGTGGTTATATTTATGCCTTTATAACTATGAAACGTCCAAATACGTATTAAACAATGGAAACTAAATGTCATGCTGAGCGCAGTCGAAGCATCTTAAATATGAAGACTTTAAATCGCATCCTTTTCCTATTTTGTTTTACAATTTTAGGTTGTGGACCATATTCGTTTACCGGAACCTCTATTGCTGATAATATTAAAACCTTTCAAGTGAACTATTTTCAAAATAGTGCCGATTTAATAGAACCTGGTTTTGATCGAGATTTCACATTGGCGTTGCAAGATTTAATACAAAATCAAACAAATTTAAACTTAACGAATTCAAATGGAGATTTGGTTTATGAAGGAGAAATAGTAGAATATCGTATTTCACCTACAACTGCGCAAGCTAATAGTACTGCAGCACAAAACAGGTTAACCGTTTCGGTCAACGTGCGTTTTTATGATAAAAATCTACCTGATGAAGAATTTGAAAAACGATTTTCTTTCTTCTATGATTATGCAGGCAGTCAGTTGTTACAAGGTTCGCAAAAAGATACAGCTCATGAAGAAATTTTTGAACGTTTAACGCAAGACATATTTAATGAGACACTAGCAAAATGGTAAATGGATATAGCTGATTACACATATATATTGCAAAATCCTCAACATATCACAGAGGATCAAACTAAAGCTCTACAAGAGTTGACCGATAAATATCCATATTTCCAATCGGCTAGAGCCTTATATCTTAAAGGACTTAAAAACAAGGAAAGCTACAAGTATAATCAAGAACTCAAAACAACAGCTGCTTACACTACAGATCGTAGCATCTTATTTGACTTTATTACTTCGGAAGCCTTTAATCAAAATGAAATTTCTCAGATTATAAAACAAAATTCTGAACACCTTAAATCTATTACCGTTAATGACGTCGATGATATTTCGGTAGATAAGAGTGTTACAATTGATGATGCATTAAAAGAGCACATTAAGAATACCGAAGGCGTTCTGGACCCAAACCTGTTTGAGCAAAAAGTAAAACCCGAAGATGTTGCTCATTTCTTAGGACTTCAAGAGCATACACCAGAACAAGTCATACTCGATATTGATGCTAAACATATTAAAGAAACTCCTGAAGAAAAATTACAACTAGGAAAACCATTAGAATTTGACAAAGAAGAAACACATTCGTTTGCCGAATGGTTAAAAATCACAAGTTTTAAACCTATTGATCGTGATGACAACAAGACTATTTCTGAAGAAAAAACTGAAGAGATAGAACACAAAACAGCATCTGATAAAAGTAAAAAATTTGAACTTATTGATAAATTTCTAGAAAGCAACCCAAAAATTGTACCTTCAAAAGAGGTTCCAAAAATCAACATCGAAACAGAAGACAAAGTAGCTCACGATGGTTTAATGACAGAGACTTTGGCTAGAATTTACCTAGAGCAAAACAATTACGGGAAGGCAATTCAATCTTATAAAATTTTAAGTTTGAAATATCCAGAAAAAAGTGGTTTCTTTGCAGACCAAATTAAAGCAGTAAAAGAATTACAAGAAAATAATACACAGAACTAATGAATACGTTTACTATATTTTTAATCTTAATCGTTCTAGTATCATTTTTACTAGTCGTAGTAGTGATGGTACAAAACCCTAAAGGAGGAGGATTATCTTCATCTTTTGGCGGTGGCGGAACACAGCAATTAGGTGGTGTTAAAAAGACTACAGACTTTTTAGACAAAAGTACTTGGGCCTTAGCAACCTTATTATTAGCATTAATTTTAGCTTCTAATTTTGCTATTCCAAATGCTGGTGGTGGTGCCTCAGAATCTAAAGTAATTGATGGAACTGAGACTTCAACAACTACTCCAGCTATTCCAGCTACAGATACTTCTGCAGATGATATTGCAACACCTGCTGATTCTCTAGGACAGTAAACAATTCAAACTAATCATAAAAAAATGCCAACTCAATAGTTGGCATTTTTTTATACTCACAACTGAAACTTTGTCAGGAAAATTCCATTGGCACATTTTTAGCATAACGCTTTAGCGTTAACTTAAATATTTAATTAAAAACATACATAAGAATGAGCTTAAACATTAAACCATTAGCAGACAGGGTTCTTATTGAACCTGTAGAAGCTGAAACGAAGACAGCTTCAGGAATTATCATTCCAGACAATGCCAAAGAAAAACCACAAAAAGGTAAAGTTGTAGCTGTTGGTAAAGGCACAAAAGATGAACCAATGACAGTAAAATCTGGAGACACAGTTCTTTACGGAAAATATGCTGGAACGGAATTAAAGCTTGAAGGTAAAGATTACCTCATCATGCGTGAAAGTGACATATTAGCAATTGTTTAAAATAGCTATTTGCTAATTAGCCTTTGGCTTTTAGCACTAACTAAATTAATTATTAACACTCAGTCAATAGCAAATTGCTAATGGCTAAAAGCAAAAAACATAAAAATGGCAAAAGATATAAAATTTGATATTGAAGCACGTGATGGGTTAAAACGTGGCGTTGATGCATTAGCAAATGCAGTAAAAGTAACCTTAGGTCCTAAAGGACGAAATGTTATTATTAGCAAATCATTTGGAGCACCACAAGTAACTAAAGATGGTGTTTCGGTTGCAAAAGAAATTGAATTAGAAAACGAGCTAGAAAACATGGGAGCTCAAATGGTAAAAGAAGTAGCGTCTAAAACCAATGATTTAGCCGGTGACGGAACGACTACAGCTACCGTTTTAGCACAATCTATAGTAAAAGAAGGTTTAAAAAATGTTGCTGCTGGTGCCAATCCAATGGATTTAAAACGTGGCATTGACAAAGCTGTTGAAGCTATTACTGAAAATTTAGATAAGCAATCTAAGAAAGTAGGTAACTCTTCAGAAATGATTAAACAAGTCGCTTCTATTTCAGCAAATAATGATGATACGATTGGAGAGCTTATCGCTCAAGCGTTTGGAAAAGTTGGGAAAGAAGGTGTCATCACTGTAGAAGAAGCTAAAGGAACAGATACCTATGTAGATGTCGTTGAAGGTATGCAATTTGACAGAGGATACTTATCTCCTTACTTCGTTACTGATTCTGATAAAATGATTGCCGATTTAGAGAATCCATACATTTTATTATTTGATAAGAAAATTGCAAACTTACAAGAGATTCTTCCAATATTAGAACCTGTTGCACAGTCTGGTCGTCCTTTATTAATTATTGCTGAAGACGTTGAAGGTCAAGCTTTAGCGACTTTAGTTGTAAACAAATTACGTGGTGGATTAAAAATTGCTGCCGTAAAAGCACCAGGCTTTGGTGATAGAAGAAAAGCAATGTTAGAAGATATCGCCATATTAACTGGCGGAACTGTAATTTCTGAAGAACGAGGGTTCTCTCTTGAAAATGCCGATTTAAGCATGTTAGGTACTGCTGAATCTGTGATGATTGATAAAGACAATACAACCATCGTTAATGGTTCTGGAAAATCGTCTAATATCAAAGCAAGAGTAAATCAAATTAAAGCTCAAATTGAATCAACAACAAGCGATTACGATAGAGAAAAGCTTCAAGAACGTTTAGCTAAATTAGCTGGAGGTGTTGCTGTATTATATGTTGGAGCTGCCTCAGAAGTTGAAATGAAAGAAAAGAAAGATCGTGTTGATGATGCATTACACGCAACAAGAGCTGCTGTAGAGGAAGGTATTGTAGCTGGTGGAGGTGTTGCTTTAGTTAGAGCGAAAAAAGTCCTTGAAAAAATCACTACTGAAAACTTAGATGAAACAACAGGAATCCAAATTGTGAATAGAGCAATCGAATCTCCATTACGTACCATTGTTGAAAATGCAGGCGGTGAAGGATCAGTTGTAATTAATAAAGTTTTAGAAGGCAAAAAAGACTTTGGTTTTGATGCAAAAACAGAGACTTATGTAGATATGCTTAAGGCAGGGATTATCGATCCTAAAAAAGTAACGCGTATCGCACTTGAAAATGCAGCGTCTGTTGCTGGAATGATATTAACAACAGAATGTGCGTTAGTTGACATTAAAGAAGATACACCTGCTGCAGGTATGCCTCCTATGGGTGGCGGAATGCCAGGCATGATGTAGTCTAGAGCCTCAACACACATACAACTTACTCATACGTGTGAACTACATTTTACTGAGTGTATATTTTATTAAAAAAAGCTCTTGATAAGAATCAAGAGCTTTTTTTATGGTTAGTTTTTAATCAATTTCCTGACTGTTGTATGTTCTCCCGAAATCATCTTGACAACATATATACCGCTATTTAAATCTTCTACGGATATAGTTTCATTATTAACTCTTGTAAATACCTTCACCAATCTCCCATTAACATCAGTAATAGTAAGTTTGTCTATTAGTAAAGTTGATTTTATACTAAAAATTCCTTTTGTAGGATTTGGAAATAACACTAAGCTTTGATCTTGAATTTCATTAACAGATAAAGCATCTACAACTTCAGTCGTTACTGTATTGGTAACAATAGCAGAATTAAAATCAAAAAATATAGATGCCGAATTTGAAAACACATCACCAACTATTGCACCTGAGCTCGGTTTTATTTTATAAGCTATATAACCATTTGATCCTGCTTCATCATCATTAACGCTTGGCAACATAATATTCTCAAACGTAAATGTTGCTTGTATTCCATCTTCAATGTCAAGTCGGCCGTCATGACTTAAGCTTTCTAGTTGAAGCGAAAACCACTCCAATTTAGGGTCTATAATATTAGTAACTCGAACATTAATAGCCTCTGCAGTTCCTGTATTCTGAAAACGGATGATATAATGTAAATAATCATCTGTTTGTTCTAATAAAATTTGTTCTCCTTCAAGAACTATAATATCATTTGGATCATAGGAATCAATAACCGTTTGCTCTAAAGTGTAAGTATTATCATCTTCAGTAATATCTCCAGACATTGGGCTTACAGAAACAACCGTATTTACAACATCATTAATATTAGTTGTAGGCGGAGTAAACACACTAAACTCAACAACAATCGATCTACTTTCAAAAGGAAGCAAGTCTATAAAATCAAAACTAATCGTATTGCCTGATTGAGAAACAGGAGCTTCTGAAGCCGTAACATATTGCATTTTTGTGCTATCAAAAGCCATATCTACAGTTCCGCTTAGTGTTGTAGTTCCAATATTATTATACACAATTTCATAAGACGTATCAAATCCTGGTCGTGGTGGACTTAGAGGATATAAACTAATATTTAAATCACTGGTAGTTGCATTTGGTGTAATACAAAAGTTTGCCATATCATCTATGTCATTTTCTCCATCAAAACTTGAATTATGAAACATTGGTGATAGTGTAAAATAATCCGGCAAATTAGGTGTAATAGTAGTTATGAGATCTCCTTGATTGACATCAAGTAAAAAAGCACCATTATTATCTGTAAATGTTGTAAAAGACGCACCACTATTTCCTGCTGCTACCATAACATTAGAAACATTTAAATCGTTCACATCGCATCCATCTAAATCGGCATCATAAGTTACTGTTCCACTAATTTGATTATTAAGCTCGCCTACATTTCTAAACCAAGCTATTTTACCAGATCCATTTGTCAATTTATCTGTAGCATACAAAACATCTTCAGTTCCATTTCCGTCTAAATCATCTACAAATAACGCACTAAGCCTGTCATCAGTAAATCCTATTGTGGATCCTGGAGAAAAAACACCTCCATAGTTTTTGTAAAATTTGACTTCATAATTAGAATTTGAAACTAAAAATGAGTTTAACACATCTAAATTTCCATCACCATCAATATCAGCTATCAATAAATCATCATTAGAAAATACTTGGTCATCTATTAATTGAAATTCACCAAACGTTCCCAATCCGTCTTCATTTTCATGCCAACCAAACGGATCACTTGTTATGATATCTATATCTCCATCATCATCTAAATCAGCAATTTTAACTGCACCATTGTTGGTAGATGTAATTGATTGAGGTGCAGAAAAACTTCCTGAACCATCATTACTCATCCAAGATAATGACTCACTTATTATTAGATCTAAATCACCATCGTCATCCAAATCTCCTAAATCGAAAGATTTAATATCATCAAGTGAGTCTATTATAATTTGCTTAGGCCCAAAACCACCAAAACCATCAGTATTTTCATACCATACTATAGCATCTCCAAATTCTTCAAGAGATACTACATCAATAGCATCATCGCCATTAATATCAACTGCAATTAAAAACCTTGCTCCATTAGCAGTATTTGAAATTTCAGATTGCACAAAATTTCCAGAGCCATCATTTTCATACCAAACCACGCGATCATCAACTCTTGAAGCACCAATTAAATCGACATCACCATCATCATCTATATCTGTACTAGTAATCCAATCTCCACCATTCATACTCGCAGAAATAACAATTTGCGAACCGTAGGTTCCTAAACCATCTAAATTTTCGTACCAACCAAGTGTATTATTTTCATAAGATGTAAATACAATATCTTTATCAGCATCTCCATCAACATCAATAGATATGGCATCTCTTACACCTTTTAAATCATAAATTATACCTTGAGAATTACCAAATGTCCCAGATGTCATTTCATTTTTTTTCCAACTCAGTTCGAATCCATCAACATTATGACATATTAAATCAGAATTACCATCTCCATCAAAATCAGCAACATCAAATCGAGGGTTTAATGTTGTAAAATTTATAGTTTCTATAATTTGCTCGTTACTAAATGCTCCTTGAGCATCAGTGTTTTCAAACCATATTACTCCTATTTCATTGACATCGTCATCATTTCTTACAAAACCAAACATATCCAAATCGGTATCACCATCGACATCGAAAGCTTGAGCAAAACCAGTATAACCATCATAAGACGTTGAAAACATATTACCAAAACTAAAATTGCCAGACCCATCATTAGTAATTGATAGTAGTCCATCAAATGAATTTTGACCATAGACATCAATATCACCATCATCATCTAGGTCGGCCAACTTTAGATAAAACATGCCTCCAAACACATCGATAACTTCTTCAATATTTGCAAATGTTCCAGAGCCATCGGTATTTTCTATCCAATACACTGCTTGATCTGGGCTTCCATTTGCAGCAAATAAAATATCATTATCAAGGTCACCATCAAAATCGGCAGAAACCACTTCTATATACTGAGTTGTACTTGAAAAGGAAGCCGTTGTAATGAGCTGTTGTGGTCCAAATGTAGCTTGTCCATCGGTATTTTCATACCAAGCAATTTCTCCATTACCTATAGAGGCAGATATAACGTCCAAATCGGTATCTCCATCCAAATCCTTTATATAAAGTGTAGAAAGATTATCAACTTGAGTTGAAATGGTTTGCTTAGCACTGAAATTACCAAGTCCATCGGTATTTTCATACCATCCGATAATATCATCAGGAAAATTGTTCTCTGCAATGAGAATATCTAGGTCACCATCACCGTCAATATCATTAACACTCAATGCTTTCACAGCACCTACTCCATCATCTATTAGATGCTGAACTGATAAATCACCAAGTCCATCGGTATTTTCTATCCATAATAATGGATTTGATTTTGGAAGCAAATCAATATCGCCATCGCCATCAAAATCTCCCGAATAATTTGCTCTAACAGAATACTGTCCATTACTCAAATTAACTGTACTGATCGAAAAAGAATTAGTAGTATCAACTACAGATTCTTGAAATACAATTTGCCCAAATAACATTGGATTTACCATAAGGCATACAAATAGTAATACGTGTAATTTTCTTAACATAGTATAAGGTTTGCTTAAATGTAAGAAATTTAGCTCATAAATCCTCATATTAAAATCTCTGAAAGCAAACTCTTTACATCAATTTATAATTAATTTTATTAGCTTTAAGAAAACTAGCCAATTATGAAAAAAGAAATGCGTTATGCACTTGGAGAGATACTCATTGTTATTATAGGTATATCTATAGCGTTTAGCATGAATACATGTGCAGAAAATTCTAAAAATGAAAGTCAAAAACAACAATATATCACAAATCTAAAAGAAGATATTCAAGCCGACAAAACTCAGTTAGAGGTAAATTTGGATAAGATTAATGAAAAGATTGATATGTGTGCTAATCTTATTCCTGTTTTAGGATCTGATGATCCACAAAAACAAACCAAACTTAGAGCAATTTACGCCATTGCCAATTTGACCAATTTCACACCAGAAGATTACACACACCAAACCTTGGTCAATTCAGGAGATTTAAAATTGATGAATGATTTTGAATTAAAGTCAGATATATTGAAACACTATTCCATTTACAAAGACATTAATAAAGCTTATGAACGTCAAGAAACGATTAATAAAGATTATTTAGGAAAATATTTTATTTACAACACCGATTATGATTTAATGAAAGAAGGCAAATCGCCATTTAAGGATGAAAAACTATTAAAAAACATTATGCAAAGTGTACGCGGATCTTTCATTATTAAACGTGATGCTACACAACGAGGTATTAATAGTTGTGATAGTATATTAAAAATACTGCATTAAAAAAGCCTGAATTAAAATTCAGGCTTTCATAGCTATTAATTCTCATGGTCATCGACCACCTCTTTATCTCGGTATTTACAACATGGATGAACAGAATTATAAGCTTCATCTGTAGCTTTTAATTCTTTAGTATCATGACCTACAGCAACAATCTTTTTGCTGATTGTTTCTAAGTTTGTCTTACGCTCATCAAATATTAATTTGAGCTCATGCGTTTTTACATTCCAAATTGCAGATTTAACTCCTTTAGTTCTAATAGCTGCTTTTTCGATGCGATCTTTACACATCATACATACGCCATCAACTTCTAAAGACGCTTTTGCATTTTTATTTTGAGCAAATGTAACCGTTGTTACTATTAATGCTAATACTGTAATTATTGTTTTCATTGTTATTTATTTTATTTTAAATCGTAACCCTGCGTAATACATACTTCCAAAAATTGGACCATATACAAAGGTAGTATCAAAATTTGAACCAAAAGGATCATTTGCTCCTAAAATAGGATTATTTTGTCTCACATTTGTAATGTTTTCGCCACCTAAATATACTTCAAATTTCGGAGAAAACACTTTAGTTACTTGAGCATTCAACGTTCCTATGGTTGGAGATTCATCTGACAATCTAAATTCTTCAGGATTTGAATTTGTAAATGCAAAGCGTTGCTCACTTAACCAATTATAAGTTAAATCAAACTTCCATGGTGACATCTCATCCTCTCCTCCATGCGTTCTATATGATGCATTTGCAAAAAAACGATGTCTAGGAATTAACGGTTTAGATTGTCTTCCTGTAAGATAATCGGTTTGCACATCATAGTATTTATAAGCAGTTCTAAAATCAAAATGCTCAAAAGCATTATAATTAAGCTCTATTTGGAAGCTATTAGCAAAACTATCTCCTTCCAAATTGTAGAAATTCACCTCTTGCGGATTTTCCCAATCTACAACGACTTGGTTTTTAAAATCTGTTCTATAAAAATCTAATGTTATATCTGCTTTTCTTCCGAAAAGATTAAAACCTTGTAAATACGACACGCCATAATTCCATGCAATTTCTGGGTCTAAGCCATAAATGTTTCCGTTGGTATTCAAAATATTAATAGAACGAGATGTTGCAAATATATTTTGATTTTCTGCAAAAATATTTGCACTGCGTTGTCCACGACCAATAGATGCCCTTAGCGCTGACTTTTCCCATGGCGTAAATCTAGCATGCAAACGAGGTGTAATAAACTCACCAAACAAATTATGTGTATCAAAACGTAACCCTGCAGTTAAGGTTAATTTGTCTAGGTCGTCATAGGCATACTCAAAAAATGCACCAGCAGAACGTTCACTGCGCTCAAAATTCATTCCTAAAGCAACTTCATCATAATGATCATAAGTAAATCCGAGACCTGTTTTTATTTTGTGTCTTGAATCGCTAATAATTGAGTTATAAATCACATTAGAATACACACTATTATGATTAATATCATACTTGTTTAATCCAAAATACGAATCTTGATTATGATGACTGTACGCAAACTGAACACCTAAGCTTTGCCATGGTACTTCTGGATTTACATATCCAAGTTTTGTAGATATTTCAAAACGTTCAGTATCAATCTCACTACCCCAAGAATTGGTAGTTAAACGATCTATATCTGGATTAAACTCTAATTCTCCTGCTTGCTTTTTGTCATTCAAATACCTAACATTTATAAAACTCACTAGGCCTTTTTCTGGGTTGGTGTATTGCCAACGATTCATGACATTAATTTGATTGTATAATGGCATATCCAAAAAACCATCATTATTGACATCATGCTTTTGTTGATGGGTATTACCATGTATATATATACCAGTATCCCACTTATTGCTTACTTTGGTGTTGATATGTGTATTGAGTTCAAAACGTTCATTAGATGCCCCATATAGATTTAAGAAAAAAGTATCATCTGTGGTTGGCTTTTGAAGTTCTGCATTTATTTGACCTGCTATACTTTCAAAACCATTCACTACACTTCCTGCACCTTTAGTAATTTGAATACTTTCAACCCAAGTACCTGGAATAAAACTCAATCCGAATGCTTGAGACGCTCCTCGAATTGAAGGTATATTTTCAGTGGTAATTAAAATGTATTTACTTGTTAGTCCTAACATTTTAATTTGACGTGTTCCTGTAACAGCATCTGAGAAATTTACATCAATAGATGGGTTTGTTTCAAAGCTTTCAGATAAATTACAACAGGCAGCCTTAAGCAATTCAGCACTACTTATAGTACTAATATTTTGTGAACTCAAATACGACTTTGCCGTTGTTTGTTTTCGAGCGGTTAAAGTAACCTCATCCAATTCGCTAGTAGGACTGAGGTAATGTTCTATATATTTTGGTGATGTGATTGTTAAAGTATCCGTTTTATAACCCACATAACTAATCACGAGTTGTTTATAATTGGTTTGGTAAGACAGGCTAAACTTTCCATCTAAATCTGTTACTGCACCAACCGAGGTGTTGAGCCAAAACACATTTGCTCCAGCAAGAGGAATGGTCTCATTATTTGTATTTGCTTCCAGAATAACGCCTTCAATTTTATCTTGAGACAATGATAATATTGGAAACAAAAACAGTAAAAAAACTAGGTTTTTCATTGTTTAATTTTTGATATGATTGTAACTAGACTGAGGTATTTCAGTCTTAAAAGATTTGGAAAAAAGTGTAGTAAATCAAATCAAAAACACTTGATCGAGCAAGCAAATATCTGCAATCAATTTTGGAGGAGAATAGTACTGATGAGGAACTACCTGCAAAGGTAATGCTTCAAACAGCTTACTAAACGATTGTACATAGGCTGACAAAAACAGTTGCTGTTCAAATTCTAAATCGTCAAATGATTTTACCGTTAATTGGTTCTGACCTTCAACAACATCTAAAGTGTCCTTACAGCAAGACTTTTTAGTAATTTGCTCTTGTTCAATCTCAAAAGCTTCCATAGCACATTTCTCAACATCACCTAAAACGGCGACATCTATTAAAACATCACCACAAAAATGCTTTTCAACAGTAAATGACACTGTAGACAACAACAATAGAATTGCCATTGTAACAGAAGCTATTTTATGGAAAATTTGCTTTAACATGGTACAAAGTTATAAAAAAAGCCGCAATGTCATTTTAGTTTATAGATTACTTAACAGTTTAGTGTTTAAGTTTATAGTAGTAAAACGCCGGAACTAGAAGTAATAACAATATAGGTTGTATTAAAAAACGGCGGAAATTAAAAAACAAATAATAGTCTTCTTGACGCGGATGAATTACGAAATACAGAAAAAAAGCTAATAGTATTATATAGGCAACCAAGTAGATATATGTTGAAAATTTCACTATAGACTTATCTTTAAAAAACAAGTATATAATTCCTAATGAAATCAATGTATTTAAAACAAATCGCAGCGTCGTAAACAACGTTAGTTTAAGAATTTCTCGTCTAGGAGAATCCATTTGTAAGTAATCATTTTTAAAAAACAATAAATAAGGATCGTAAAATAATTCATTCTCAAAAATACGAATAAGCACTAACAGCCCAAATAACACTAATAGTAATATGTAAGTCATTGGATTACGCATCTTGATTTCGTTTTTGTTTCGAAAATCGATTCACCCAAAACATCCAGAGTAAAAACACCATCCCATAAATAATCATAGGAAAAATCACTGTATGCAAAATATCTCGACGCCATGGGTAATTATAAAGCCCGATAGATAATACAGCTATTCTCAATACATTGACAGTATAAATGAGTACACTACCAGATATCACATAAAGCAAGGTATATTTTAACTTACCAGCAAAAGCAATAATAAACGAAATAAATAGTATAATCACACTTATCGAATTACAGCCTTCTACAACTCGAGCAACAAACTTCTCATTAATGATTAATTTCATTGAAGGCTCTTCTGAATGTGGAATGAGCTGAACTCTGTAATCAAAACTATTTAAAACGAGCTTACTCTGCTCAGCAACTAGATTTGTTAGATAGTCTGGATAATATTTAGAACCATCAGAATAATCTAAATAAAACTTATATACCAATGTCAATACAAAATATACAGATAGAAAGGTTAGGATAAACTTTACGACTGACTTATATTTTAAAAGAAGTGCTTTCATTTCGAGTTAAAATTATACAAAATGAAACTAGGAATCGTACTTTTTAAATACTTTTACCAAAATTTTTGAACCCTATGACATTTGAATCCCTAAAACCACAAGTTGAAAGTATCATTGGTAATGCTTCGAGTTTAGATGAAGGCTTATTAGCTATTTGCAAACTTCTGGAAGAACATATTGATTACTACAACTGGGTAGGTTTCTATTTCAAAAATGGTAATAAAAATGAATTAAAACTTGGTCCTTATGTAGGTGAGCCAACCGATCATACAATTATTCCCTTCGGAAAAGGGATTTGTGGACAAGTAGCCGTTTCTAATGAAAATTTTATTGTACCAGATGTATCTGCACAAGACAATTATATTGCCTGTAGTATTACGGTAAAAGCAGAAATTGTAATTCCAATTTTTGTAAATGGTGAAAATATAGGCCAAATTGATATCGACTCTAACACAGCCGACCCTTTTACTTCAGAAGACGAACGCTTTTTAGAATTTGTTTGTCAAAAGGTTGCGGAAATTTTATAGTCTCATCTTTACATTCCAGTTCTAATGGCTTCAACTGGATCTAACTTTGAAGCTCTAATTGCTGGAATTACGCCAGATATCAGTCCGATAAATGTAGACAATGAAAATCCAAGAAAGATATTATAGAATGATAAGACAAACTCAAATTCTAGTGCAGCAGTAGCAACCAAAGATATCATCCAAACTAATATAATACCTATTAAACCTCCTAAAAGAGATAAGATTACAGCTTCAAATAAAAACTGAAATAATATAAACTTATTCTTAGCTCCTAAAGATTTTTGGATACCTATAAGATTGGTTCGTTCTCTAACACTAACAAACATAATATTAGCTATTCCAAAACCGCCAACAAGTAGAGAAAATCCACTAATAATCCAGCCTATAAGGTTTAAAGTAGAAATGATTCCATCTATAAATTTTCTAAATCCAGCAATTTTATTTATAAAAAAATTATCTGGTTCATCAGCTTTAAGCCCTCTATAAGCTCTATATTTCTGTTTTAAAACCGCTTCAAATGCACCAATATCGACATTACTGTTCGGTTTAATAATTATAGCGCCAGGTAAGCCTTCTGCTCCACCATTTTTAAAACGCCTCACAAAGTTAGCAGGCACATAGGCTCGTTCATCGGGAGAATCTCCTAAGCCTGTACCCATTTTTTTAAGCACTCCAATAACTGTCATTTTTCGTCCATAAGCACGAATTGATTTTCCGATTGGATTTACATTATCAAATAAGTTTGTGGCAGTTGAGCTACCTAACACAATAACTGGAGCACCTGAATTTGATTCAGCCTCCGAATAAAATCGTCCTTGCTCTACCTTAAAGTCTTCTATTTCATAAATCCCATTAGACACTGGCGTAGTATCAACTCCAGAAACAGTATTGCCCTCATATTTTAAACTTTCAGAAGAACCAAAAATCACATAGGCCATAGCATCAATATCTGGCACATTTCTTTGAACAAACTCAAAATCATCATACTCGGTTTGCGGAAAATTATCGCGCTGCCATCTCGGAACTTCTGTTGGACCAAACGAATATTTGGTTAAATACATGGTGTTTTTATCAATACCACTCAACTGATCTTTAATACTTTTATCCAATGAATCCACCGCAGCGAGTACTGCAATAATGGAGAAAATACCAATTGTAATGCCTAAAAGGGATAGAAATGTACGTAGTTTATTATTTCGTAGTGCATTGATTGCAAACGAAAAACTCTCTTTGAATAACCTAAGGTAGACTAGCATGATACTGGTTTGGTTGACAAGAAAATTTCTTGAATTATAAAGATAGGACGTTTTCAACAATTTATTGTTACAAAAAACTTAAATAAACTCATTCATTGAGTATTATTAACACTTGATATTGCGTATTTTTGGGCTTTAATTTTTCAAAAGCCTTAGGCATAAATCACACACAACACAACAACTGGACAATGAGTAATAACAAAACCATTAAATCGGCTTTAATTTCGGTATTTAGTAAAGACGGATTAGAACCAATTGTAAAAGAATTAAACAACCAAAATGTAACCATCTATTCCACTGGAGGTACTGAAAAATTCATTAGAGACCTAGGTATCGAAGTGATTCCTGTTGAAGATGTTACTTCCTATCCATCTATTCTTGGCGGACGCGTAAAAACGTTGCATCCAAAAGTATTTGGTGGCATTTTAAATCGACAAAATAATGATAGTGATGTTGCAGAATTGGTTGATTTTGATATTCCCCAAATTGATTTAGTGATCGTAGATTTATATCCTTTTGAAAAGACTGTTGCTTCAGGAGCTGCAAATCAAGACATTATTGAAAAAATTGATATTGGAGGCATTTCACTCATTAGAGCTGCAGCCAAAAATTATGCAGACGTGGTTTGTATTTCATCTGTCGATAATTATTCAGAGTTTTTAGAGCTGTTAAAATCGCAGCAAGGCAATACTTCAGAAGATGATAGAAAGCACTTTGCAGCTAAAGCCTTTAATGTATCTTCACATTATGATTCTGCAATTTTCAACTATTTTAATTCCAATCATGAAATAGCCTCTTTAAAAATTAGTGAGACTAACGGACAAGTTTTACGTTATGGTGAAAATCCTCATCAACGCGGGTTTTTCTTCGGCAATTTTGATGAACTCTTTACAAAACTCCACGGAAAAGAATTAAGTTACAATAACCTTCTTGATGTTGATGCCGCAGTAAATCTTATGAATGAATTTAAAGGTGAAGCGCCAACATTTGCAATTTTAAAGCACAATAATGCCTGTGGTTTTGCGCAACGTGACTCTATCCAACAAGCTTATGTAGATGCGCTTGCTGGAGATCCTGTCTCGGCATTCGGAGGGATTTTAATAGCCAACACAGAAATTGACAAGAATACAGCAGAAGAAATTCACACTTTATTTTGCGAAGTCGTTATTGCACCTTCATTTTCAGATGAAGCCCTTGAGATTTTAAAAGGAAAGAAAAATAGAATTTTACTAATTTTACATGATGTTGATTTCCCTCAAACCATAGTAAGATCGTGTTTAAATGGTGTTTTAGTTCAGGACAGAGATGACAAAACAGACAGTATTGCAGATTTAACAAATGCGACGAACAATAAACCGACTCAAAACGAGTTAGAAGATTTAATATTTGCCTCAAAAATTTGTAAGCATACTAAATCGAATACCATTGTATTAGTTAAAGACAAACAATTGTGCGCCAGCGGAACCGGACAAACAAGTCGTGTAGATGCACTTAACCAAGCTATTCACAAAGCGCAATCCTTTAATTTTGATTTAAAAGGTGCAGTGATGGCTAGTGATGCGTTTTTTCCTTTTCCAGATTGTGTAGAAATTGCAGATAAAGCTGGAATCACGGCTGTGATTCAACCAGGAGGCTCAATTAAAGACCAATTGACGATTGATTATTGTAATGAAAATAATTTAGCAATGGTAATGACAGGAACACGTCATTTTAAGCATTAATTTTATTACATTTACAACACACCAAAAAAATAGTATAACAACACCCTAATAATATTATAATAGCGAATGGGATTTTTTGATTTCTTAACCGAAGAAATAGCCATAGATTTAGGAACAGCAAACACTTTGATTATCCACAATGACAAGGTTGTGGTTGATAGTCCTTCAATTGTTGCAAGGGATAGAATCTCAGGTAAAATTATTGCCGTTGGAAAAGAAGCCAACATGATGCAAGGTAAAACTCACGAAAACATCAAAACGATAAGACCTTTAAAAGATGGTGTAATTGCCGATTTTGATGCTTCTGAGCAAATGATAAGCATGTTTATTAAAAATATACCTGCTCTTAAAAAGAAATTATTCACACCAGCATTGCGAATGGTGGTTTGTATTCCTTCTGGAATTACTGAGGTAGAAATGCGTGCAGTAAAAGAATCTTGTGAGCGCGTAAACGGTAAAGAAGTGTACCTTATACATGAGCCTATGGCAGCTGCAATAGGTATTGGTATTGACATTATGCAACCTAAAGGAAATATGATTGTTGATATCGGAGGAGGTACAACTGAAATTGCTGTAATTGCTTTAGGAGGAATTGTTTGTGACAAATCGGTTAAAGTCGCAGGTGATGTATTTACTAATGATATCATTTATTATATGCGCACTCAACACAATTTATATGTTGGTGATCGCACTGCTGAAAAAATAAAAATCCAAATTGGTGCTGCTACAGAAGATTTAGATCTTCCGCCAGAAGAAATGAGTGTTCAAGGACGTGATTTATTAACTGGAAAGCCTAAACAAGTACAGATTTCTTATCGAGAAATTGCAAAAGCTTTAGATAAATCTATTTTAAGAATTGAAGACTCGGTTATGGAAACCCTATCACAAACTCCTCCTGAACTAGCAGCAGACATATACAATACAGGTATTTATTTAGCTGGTGGTGGTTCTATGTTAAGAGGTTTAGATAAACGTTTATCTCAAAAAACAGATTTACCTGTTTACATTGCAGAAGATCCATTAAGAGCAGTTGTACGTGGTACAGGTATTACACTTAAAAACTTACCAAAATTTAAAAGTGTATTGATCAAATAACAGAGAATAACACCTTAGCATGCAACAAATTATCAACTTTGTCATTAGAAACAAAACCTCTCTTTTGTTTCTGCTGTTGTTTGTTATTTCTTTAGCATTAACTATACAATCTCATTCTTATCATAAGAGCAAATTTATCAACTCAGCTAATTTTTTAACTGGTGGTATTTATGAGAGTGCCAATAACATTACTGATTATTTTAATTTAAAAGAACAAAACGATCTTTTAGTTGAAGAAAATAGCACTCTAAGAACTCAAATTTTAAACACTAGTGATTCTACCTTAACGACCAGTATTGCTATAGACAGCATATCATACGATGGTCGTTATAAAATTCAGACGGCAAAAGTGATTAATAACAATTATGCCTCTTCAAAAAACTACTTAACCCTTAATAAAGGTGAAAAACATAATGTCAAAGAAGATCTTGGAGTTATTACATCTAAAGGTATTGTTGGGATTATTGATAATACCTCTAATGGATATTCTAGAGTGTTATCTATACTCAATACAAAAAGCAGTATCAATGCTCAATTAAAAGCTTCTAATCATATTGGGTCTTTAAAATGGAATGGGAAATCTTCTACTAGTATAGTTCAACTTAAAGATATTTCTAAATTTGCTCCGGTAAAAGAGGGAGATACTATTGTTACTGGTGGGCAGTCTACAATTTTCCCACAAGGAATACCTATTGGCACTATCGATAGCTATGAATTGGATATAAGCGGAGACACCTATACTATACAAATCAAACTTTTTAATGATATGACCAATTTAAAACATGTGTATATCATTGAAAACCTCGACACTGAAGAGATTAAATTACTAGAAAACCCTATAGATGAATAGTTTAACCCTAAATAGCATTGTTAGGTTTTTTGCATTAATTCTTATCCAAGTATTAATATGTAATCATATTAATTTTTTAGGATCAATCAATCCATTCCCATACATACTGTTTATCATTTTATATCCTGCAAATAATAACAGAACACTATTCATATTTTTGAGTTTTATGTTAGGCTTATTTGTTGATATTTTTTCTGACTCAGGAGGTGTTAATGCTGCAGCATCTGTAACCATTGCTTTTATAAGACCAGCGGTTTTAAAATTTGCATTTGGAATGATGTATGAACACCAAAGTATTAAATTTAGTAATACTGAATTTGGTAATCGGATTATCTATTTTTCAATACTGATTTTTATACACCATTTGATTATGTTTACAATGGAAATTTTTAACATTTCAAACATAATTTTAATACTACAGAAGACGTTATTTTCAAGTATTTTTACTATAATACTTTGTATCTTAATTTCGATACTTTTTAGTAACAAACAACAATGAGAAAACTTCTACTTTTATTAACTGTAATTACTGTAGGACTCTTATTTATTGCACGACTCTTTTACTTGCAAGTCTACAGCAAAGAAGATTATAGTCTTTTTGATGACAGTGCAATTAGAAAGGTTTACGACTATCCAAAGCGAGGCTATGTTTACGATCGCAATGGCAAGCTACTTGTCGCAAATCAACCCTCTTATGATGTCATGGTTATTCCAAGAGAAGTAGAGCCTTTAGACACATTAGAATTTTGCGCATTGTTAAAAATCACCAAAGAAGATTTCATTAAAACCTATAATAAAGCAAAGAATTATTCTCCTCGCCTGCCATCTGTATTTGTTCCTCAATTATCTAAAAAAGATTATGCAGTACTACAAGAAAAGATGAGAAAATTTGATGGATTCTACATTCAAAAACGTTCACTCAGAGATTATCAAACCTCCATTGGCGCTAATGTTTTAGGTGACATTGGAGAAGTCAATAGGCGAATTATTGAAAAGCAGCCTTATTATAAAATGGGAGATCTCATTGGAAAGCAAGGGGTCGAATTATCATATGAAAATGTATTAAGAGGTGTTAAGGGAATTAAGTTTATTCAAAAAGATAGGTTTAACAAAAATATTGGACCCTATAAAGAAGGTATATATGATACCCTACCTCAACCTGGAAAAGACATTACAATAACTATTGATTCTGAATTACAGCAATATGGAGAGTTACTCATGACCAATAAAAGAGGTGGTATTGTTGCAATTGACCCAAGCAATGGCGAAATTCTAGCATTAGTATCTGCACCAAGCTATAACCCAAATATATTGGTAGGCCGTGGCCGTTCAAAGAATTTTACCAAATTATTTAGAGATAGTATCGCAAAACCATTATTTGATAGAGGATTGCAGGCTCAATACCCTCCTGGATCTCCATTCAAAGTTATTAATGCTCTCATTG
This sequence comes from Psychroserpens citreus, assembly GCF_055686305.1. NCBI lineage: Bacteria > Pseudomonadati > Bacteroidota > Flavobacteriia > Flavobacteriales > Flavobacteriaceae > Psychroserpens > Psychroserpens citreus. The sequence continues at coordinate 2,190,819 of NZ_CM145999.1, read as the reverse complement.
GTTTACAAGAAGGTGTTATTGACCCTAATGACAAAGTGGGTTGTCGAATGGGTTATTACTATGGTAGTCGACGTTTAACAGGCTGTCATCATCACAAGAGTCCAGTAGATATGAATAGCGGAATTGCACAATCTTGTAATGCGTATTTTGTAACAGCATACCGTCGAATTGTGGACAAATATGATGATGCAGGAGATGCAATGAATAGATGGGCTAAACACGCCAAAAGTTTTGGACTTGGTGATTTCCTTGGCTACGACTTAAATGTTGGTCGCCCAGGCCGTATTCCAAACGGAGATTATTACGATCGTGCTTATGGAGATAACCGTTGGGGGTCAACTTACATCGTTTCTAATGCTATTGGTCAAGGTGAGGTAGAAGCTACTCCTATTCAGCTTGCCAATATGGCAGCAGCAATAGGTAATCGTGGATATTATTATACGCCACATATTATTAAGGCTATTGAAGGTGATACTATTCCTAAAAAATATACAACACCAAAATACACTACCATTGACAAGCACCATTTTGAGCCTGTTATTCAAGGCATGTATGATGTTTACAATAAAGGCACAGCCGCAACACTTCGAATTCCAGGGGTAGAAATTTGTGGAAAAACAGGAACTGCAGAAAACTTTGTCAAAATTGACAGTGTCAAAACACAATTAACTGACCATTCAATTTTTGTTGCTTTTGCTCCTAAAGACAACCCAAAAATTGCGATAGCAGTATTTGTTGAAAATGGCTATTGGGGAAGTCGTTTTGCAGGTAGAATGGCTAGTTTAATGATAGAAAAATATATCAAAGGTGAAATTACCAGAACAGATATGGAACACTGGATTTTAACTCATAGTTTAGAAAATGAATATGCCAAACCTTATTCTGGCGAACCTTTTAAAATCAATGGCGAAACTACGCTACAAATTGTTGATAAAGTTAAACCAAATCAAGATGAAGATCTCAACAATTCTATTCAAATTCAATCTGATAACAACCCTTAGCAATGCATAGAGAAAATCATAGAGGCTTTGGTTTTGACTGGATTACTATTGTGTTATTCCTTCTTTTGGTCGGTTTTGGGTGGCTAAATATTATGTCGGCCTCTCATGTGGGTGAAATAAGCAGCTATTTTGACATGAGTCAATTGTATGGAAAACAATTAGTCTTTTTAGGATTAACCATAGTTCTAATTATCCTCATATTATCTGTAGAAGCTAAATTTTATGAACGCTTTGCAAGCATCATATATATCATTGCTATGCTGTCTCTGGTAGGGTTATTTATCTTCGGAAAAGATGTTAATGGTGCACGATCATGGTATGGCATTGGTAGCATGACTATTCAACCTAGTGAGTTTGCAAAGTTTGCGACAGCTTTGGCCGTCGCAAAATACATGAGTGATTTGCAGACAGACATGAATACCTTGAAAGATCAATTAAGAGCTGTCGGTATTATCGTTTTGCCAGCAACTTTAATTCTATTGCAAAATGATGCAGGTAGCACCTTAGTCTATGCATCTTTTTTCTTTGTCTTTTACAGAGAAGGCTTACAACAAATCTATTTAGCTATTGCATTATCTGCAATTATTTTAGCCGTTTTAGCTTTAAAATTTGGCTTAATTATTACCGCTATCGTAGCAACTGTAATTCTTCTAAGCATCTATTTCTTCCGAAGAAAAAAAAGAGCCTCTCTTATACAGTCTATAATTGTACTTATAATATGTATTTCGTTCTCAGCAGGAGTCAAGCTATTTTATGATCATGTCTTAAAACCGCATCAACAAAATAGGATAAGTCTATGGCTACGATTGGAAAAAGATCCGGTCAAACTCGAACAAATGAAAAAAGAAGAGGCGTATAATCTTATTCAATCAGAACAAGCTATAAGTTCGGGAGGATGGACTGGCAAAGGATTTTTACAAGGCACAAGAACTACTGGGAAATTTGTGCCTGAGCAAGAAACAGATTATATTTTTAGTACAGTAGGAGAAGAATGGGGCTTCTTAGGAAGCACCTTAGTCGTTGTTTTATTCATGGCCTTAATAATTAGAATCCTTTATTTAGCTGAGTCTCAAAAATCGCAATTTAGCCGTGTCTATGGTTATGGCGTAGCCTCAATATTCTTTATACATTTCACAATTAATACTGGCATGGTCATGGGGCTAATTCCAACAATTGGTATTCCCTTACCCTTTTTTAGCTATGGTGGTTCTGGCCTTTGGGGCTTCACCATCTTACTGTTCATTTTTATAAAACTAGACAGTAATAAAATTAATGAGTGGTAAGCACAAAATTATAGGCTTAGAATTGAGATTACTCAACTAACTTGACATTTGTATGTATTTCAGATAAGTATTCATAAATATCATAGGATGGTTCCGAATAACGTTTGCTAAACATCTTCAAAATGACAGCACCTCCTCCAACTAATAGCCGGGTTTTCATTCTAGGTATCCCAGCTTGCACATGAATCTTATTGCTCTTTATATAAATATCGGCACCACAAAATTTAGACTTTTCGGCAATAACACATCTACCATAAATTCGTTTACCTATGGAAAACTTATAGGTTTTAAAATAGAATTCTAAGTCCTTTTTTAAAGCATCTAGAGTTACCATTATTGCAAACTAGCCAAACTAGACTTTAGGGTTTCTATTTTTGCCAAAGCATCAGCTTCTTTTTTCTTTTCTGAGGCTACAACTTGCTCTGGAGCTCCAGCTACAAATCGCTCATTAGAAAGTTTCTTTTGAACAGATTTTAAGAAGCCTTCAGTATAATTCAACTCATCTGTCAGTTTTTTTATTTCGGCTTCAACATCAATAGAACCTTCCATTGGAATAAAGTACTCATTAGATTTCACACGATAGGTTAATGCGCCATCAACTGGAGTATCAACATATGTAAAACTTTCAAGGTTTCCTAATTTAGAAATCACTTCATCAAATGTGGTTGTCACGTTTTCGTTATTAACCACTGAAAATGAAATTGCATCTTTAAATGCAATATTTTTTTGCTTTCTGATATTTCTAATTCCAGAAACAACTTCTGAAGCAAATTCAAATTCGGAAATTAACTCGTCATTTATAGATTGCTTTTCTGGCCATTTAGAAACAATTAAAGCATCTTCAGGAGAACGTTCTTTAATATAATGCCAAATTTCTTCAGTTAAAAATGGCATAAATGGATGCAATATCTTAAGTATATTTTCAAAAACACCATTTATGCTTTCCAATGTTTTTGCATCAATTGGTTGTTGATATGCAGGTTTAACAATTTCTAATAGCCAAGATGCAAAATCATCCCAAATCAACTTATATGTAGCCATCAATGCATCACTAAGTCTATATTTACTAAAATGATCTTCAATATCTAAAATCGTTTTTTGAAATTTAGATTCGAACCATTCTATTGCAATTTTACTAGAATTTGGCTGATTAATAGACGCATCAACTTCCCAACCTTTAACTAATCTAAAGGCGTTCCATATTTTATTTGCAAACTGCTTCCCTTGCTGGCAAAGATCTTCATCGAACATGAGGTCATTACCTGCAGCCGAACTTAACAATAAACCTACGCGTACACCATCTGCACCATAATCATCAATCAATTTTAGGGCATCTGGAGAATTCCCTAAAGACTTCGACATTTTACGACGTTGTTTATCTCTTACTAAACCTGTGAGATATACATTTTCAAAAGGTCTTTGATCCTTATACTCATATCCAGCAACAATCATTCTAGCCACCCAGAAAAACAGGATATCTGGCCCTGTTACTAAATCATTTGTTGGATAATAATACTTGATTTCTTCATTTTCAGGATTTCTAATTCCGTCAAACACACTCATTGGCCATAACCATGAACTAAACCAAGTATCTAGGGCATCAGAATCCTGACGAATATCTTCAACACTAATATCAATTCCTTTGTCTGCAATCAATTGATGTGCCTTATCCACATTTTCTGCAACAACGAAATCCTCCTTTCCATCTCCATAATAAAATGCTGGAATTTGTTGTCCCCATAATAACTGACGAGAAATATTCCAATCACGAATATTTTCCATCCAATGTCTGTAAGTGCTTTCAAATTTCTTAGGATATAACTTTATATCACCATTATTTAAAACAGCGTCAATTGCAGGTTTCGCTAAGTCTTCCATTTTCAAAAACCATTGATCACTTAGACGTGGTTCGATTACGGCTTTAGTTCGTTCTGAAGTCCCAACTTTATTCATGTGGTTTTCTATTTTCACCAAAAGACCAGCTGCTTCTAACTCTTTAGTAATAGCTTTTCTTACCACAAAACGATCTTGCCCTTCATAATGCATTCCAAAGCTATTTAAAGTCGCATCTTCGTTAAAAATATCAACCACCTCAAGATGATGTCTATCGCCCAAAACCTTATCATTTTCATCATGAGCTGGAGTCACCTTTAAACAACCAGTACCAAACTCTATATCAACATATTCATCTTCGATAATAGGAATGACTCTTCCGCAAATAGGAACTATTGCCTTCTTACCTTTTAAATGGTTAAAACGTTCATCATTAGGATTAATACAAATTGCAGTATCACCAAAAATAGTTTCTGGTCGTGTTGTTGCAATTATTAAGGTATCGTTACTATCTTCAACTTGATATTCTAAATAATACAGTAAGCCTTGCTTTTCAACATGAATTACTTCTTCATCGGATAAGGTTGTTTTGGCTTCTGGATCCCAATTTACCATACGATACCCTCTATAAATCAATCCTTTGTTATATAAATCAACAAAAACTTTTATTACAGCTTCGCTCATATCATCATCCATGGTAAATTTAGTACGATCCCAATCACAAGAACACCCTAATTTTTTTAGTTGCTCTAAAATAACGCCGCCATACTCTTCGGTCCATTCCCAAGCATGTTTTAAAAACTCTTCACGGGTTAGATCATTTTTATCAATTCCTTGTGATTTAAGCTTCGCTACAACTTTTGCTTCGGTAGCAATGGATGCATGATCCGTTCCAGGTACCCAGCAGGCATTTTTTCCTAACAAACGTGCCCGACGAATTAATACGTCTTGAATGGTATTATTCAACATATGTCCCATATGCAAGACTCCTGTAACATTTGGTGGAGGTATCACAATTGTGTAAGGCTCTCTATCATCTGGGGTAGAATGAAAATAATTATGCTTCATCCAGTAGTCGTACCACTTATTTTCTACGCTATTTGCTGAATATTTTGATGGGATGTCCATGCTTTGGTATTGTTTTTGCTTTATGACTGACAAAAGTACTTATATTTCTTTTTTTGCGAAATGATTAAAAGAAATAATGACCAACTTATTTGTGATTAATGTTAATTAAAAGGTCATACAGCTAATATATTTTGCAGAATCGTAAAAAGTAAGTAGTTTTGATAGTATCAATTTAAAAATTAAATGATGAAAAATTTAGTAGTAATTTTATGTGTAGCACTTTTAAGTATAGGAGCTTACGCTCAAGATAAAGTAGCGAAAATTGAATTTAAAACCGACGTTATTGATTACGGAACCATTGAAAAAGGTGCGGATGGGGTTAGAGTATTTGAATTTACAAATACAGGTGATGCACCATTAATCATATCTAAAGTAAAGTCTACGTGTGGCTGCACAGTACCAAAAAAACCTAAAGGTCCTATTTTACCTGGTGAAAGTGGTGTTATTGAAGTTAAATATGACACAAATAGAGTAAATCCAATTAGAAAAACAATTACTGTAACATCTAATGCAGAAACGCCTACTGTTGCATTAAAAATTAAAGGTTTGGTAATTGACCCTAGCAAAACAAGTGTTTTAGAAAAGAAAGACAAAAGTGTAATGGAGCAATAGACTCTAACAAACTATATGGTATATTAGAAGAACTCTCTATTTAGGGAGTTCTTTTTTTTTAAATACATCTTCTAATCGGAATTGAAATGACATAACTTCACCGTTGCGTTCAATTTTCATTCTGATTAGTTTTCCAATGTCATTTTTAAAATACTCCATAATCCTCTGTAACGAGAGTTCATGTGCTTTCTTCCCATTAACTGACAATATCTCATCATCAACCATTAATCCGGCTTCAGCAGCTGGTGAACCTACTCTGAGTTCAACAATAGAATAAGATGGCTTTAAAGAAAACTTATAATGCGTACTTAATTCAATTCTAGTCTCATTATCCGTATTATTCCCATAACCTACAATACCTCTATCTTCCTTTTCTTTAACTACTCTAGATCCTGTTTGCTCAATGATAATACCACTTCTATTGTAATAAAAAGGTATTCTGAAATTTCCATTCTTTTTTAAAGTGATTTTAGCATTTTTGTAATCTACAATAAGATTAAAACGCTTTAAAATTTCCCCAGAAACACTACCATTTCGATTCTTTATTCGTCTTGCTGTACTTATAGATATAGAATCAGGAAATGCGACATTGACATCATTTAACTCAAAACCTTTTAATTTAAAGCTTTTAACTTTAGCTCGTTTTCCATATACATTTCCACTCAAACCTTTACCTATAAAATCTTCAAAATAGCGATTATCAAAAGGTTCTAATCCTTTTTCCTTATCTTCAAATAACCAAAGTGCATCGCTACTTCCAGTATCAATTAACAGTTTTACAGGTAGAAATTTATCATCGACCTTAACCTCTGTTTCCATATATGGCTTATTGTTATATAGTGACAAATTAAACACCTCGCATTTTTTACATGTCTTATAAACATAAGATTCAGTTTTGTGAAGCTTTATGTATTTAGATATGTAATTAATTTCCACAACAAAGTTTTTAAATAAATCATATCCAATAATACCATGAACATTTACACCTAATCTATTTGAGAAATTAATTGAATTATCAAATACCACATAAATATCTTGGTTGATATTAATTGCATTTCCAATTTTAAAAAAATTATTGCGTGATCTAAGCGCTTCAATTGGCTTACTTCCAGCCCCCAAACCTCTTAAAAAAATTGTCTCAACATTTTTAATTTGCAAGGAATCTGTATTAGTAATATTAAATAAAATAGGCTTGCTAACACCAGTATCGAGAATAAAAGACAGTTCTACACCGTTTATTTCCACAGGAATAACAATTAGATTATTAATAAGCCGAAATTTTATTTTATCGTTATCTTTTCTAGGCAAATTAAAATCACCTTGAGCCAAAGACGAACATACACTAGCTATTAAAAGCAGTAATAATAGAAGTATTTTTTTTGTTGATATCATAAGTTGTAACAACAAGTTACAAATGTTAAGTTTTTAACACTACTTTTTAAATAAAATTTAAGATAATTTTCAGAACTTTACCGTTCAAAATAATTAATCATGCCAACAATTTCTAAAAAAGGCGTTTCAATGCCAGAATCTCCAATACGAAAACTAGTGCCTTTTGCTGAACATGCAGAAAAATCTGGAAAAAGCATTTATTACCTCAATATTGGCCAACCAGATATTAAAACACCAGAAATTGCATTAGAGGCAGTTAAAAATAGTGATATTGAAGTTTTATCGTATTCTAGGTCTGAAGGATCTGAAACTTATCGTAAAAAGATTGCCAATTATTACGCCAATAATGACATTCATGTTAATCATGACAACATTATAGTAACAACTGGTGGAAGTGAAGCACTATTATTTACCTTTGGAACTATTATGGATACTGATGATGAAGTAATTATCCCAGAACCATTTTACGCAAATTATAATGGTTTCTCCACTGCTTCTGGGGTAAAAGTTGTTCCTGTCATTTCAAAAATTGAAGACAACTTTGCCTTACCTCCTATTGAAGAATTTGAAAAGCTAATTACTTCGAAAACTAAGGCTATCCTCATTTGCAACCCTGGAAATCCAACTGGTTATCTATATTCTAAAGAAGAAATTAAAAAACTAGCTGCAATTGTAAAAAAACATGATTTGTTTTTAATAGCAGATGAAGTTTACCGCGAGTTTGCATACGATGGAGCAAGCCATCATTCTATCTTGCAAGAAGAAGGATTAGAAGACTACGCTATTGTTATAGACTCTGTATCAAAACGCTATAGTATGTGTGGTGCTAGAATTGGTTGTTTGGTATCAAAAAATGCAAATGTGATCAAAACTGCATTAAAATTTGCCCAGGCACGTTTGAGTCCGCCTACTTTAGCACAGGTTGCCAGCGAAGCAGCTTTAGATACTCCTAAAAGCTATTTTGACGATGTTATTGAAGAATATGTTGAGCGTCGAAACGTTTTAATTGAGGAGCTTCATACGATTGAAGGCGTACAGGTAGCCAGTCCGAAAGGTGCATTTTATTGTATCGCTCAACTTCCTATTAAAAACTCTGATGCCTTTGCACAATGGCTATTAGAGTCTTTTGACATTGACAATGAAACAGTAATGGTAGCTCCAGCTGCAGGTTTTTATAGTACGCCTGGTGTTGGTCTAAATCAAATCCGAATTGCCTACGTACTTAACAAAGAGAGTTTAAAAAAAGCCGTCCATATCATTAAAGAGGCGTTGAAAGTATATAACGATTAATGACAATTCAACATAATATATCTTTAAAACCATACAATACCTTTGGTATAGATGTCAAAGCCAAGCATTTTGTGTCTATTTCTTCTGTAGCAGAATTAAAAACAATTTATGCTTCAGATGCTTATCCAGAAAAATTCATATTAGGTGGAGGAAGTAATATGCTGCTTACCAAAGATGTTAATGCTTTGGTGATTCATCTAAATTTAAAAGGGAAGCAAATATTATCCCAAACAGATACTAATGTTATCGTAGAAAGCCAAGCAGGTGAAAACTGGCATGAGTTTGTACTTTGGACTTTGAATCATAATTTCGGTGGTTTAGAAAACTTATCACTCATACCAGGAAATGTAGGCACCAGTCCAATTCAAAATATTGGAGCTTATGGTGTCGAACTTAAAGACTCATTCTTGTCTTGTAAAGCATTAAATTTAAACACCTTAAAATTAGAAAACTTTACAAATTTTGATTGCCAATTTGATTATCGAAATTCTATTTTCAAACAAGAAGCAAAAGGAAAATATATTATTGTTAGCGTAACCTTTAAACTCACAACCCAGAATCATGCCCTTCACACAAATTATGGCGCTATTCGTTCTCAGTTAGCAGTCATGGAAATAACACGACCTACAATTCAAGATATATCTAAAGCAGTAATTACAATTCGTGAGAGCAAGCTACCAAACCCTAAGGAGATTGGAAATTCAGGAAGTTTTTTCAAAAACCCTATTATTACAAAAGATGCCTTCTTAAAATTACAAGATAATTTTCCTGATGCACCGCATTATATGGTTTCCGAAACTGAAATAAAAATTCCAGCTGGTTGGCTGATAGAACATGCAGGTTTTAAAGGTAAAACATTCAATAATTATGGCGTACACAAAAAACAGGCGCTTGTTCTTGTAAATTATGGAGGTGCCAAAGGATCTGAAATTCTTGAACTATCTCAACTCATTCAAAAAACAATCGCTCGTATTTTTAACATCAATATTGAAGCTGAAGTCAATATCATATAAAAAAAGCCTCAAATTAATGAGGCTAAGGTTCACTATAGAATAGGGAATTGAATATGCTATTAATCAATTTTCTTTACGGAAGAAAAATTCTATTCCACAGAAATTATATGATAATGGATTAAAATCCGTTTTAGTATTTATTTACTAATTTTACTGTCTTATTCTTATATACGGATAAGAACTAATTTTGGACGTTTTAAAATTCAATTTTTTATAAAATTTTAATTAGATTTTTTTGAGCACTCCTATAGAACAACAAATCGTCAATTTACTCGCCAAAGGCGACCAAAAAGCAATAGATCTTCTTTATGAAAATTATGCTGACAGTCTCTATGGTGTAATTTTGAAAGTAACTATTAATGAAGAATTAGCTCAAGATGCGCTTCAAGAAACATTTGTAAAGGTTTGGAAGAATGCCAAAAAATACGATGCTAAAAAAGCAAAATTATTTACTTGGCTGTTTCGAATTGCTAAAAACACAGCTATAGATAAACTAAGAAGTTTTAACAATAGATTTGAAAAAGAAGTCCAAATTGACACATCTAACGTATATATCTTACCAACAGCAAGTTTAAACCAAGATGTTTTGGATTTAAAAACGCATGTTGCCCGATTGGACGAAAAGTACCAAATTGTCTTGAAAGCCTTGTTTTTTGAGGGCATGACTCAACAAGAAGCAAGTGATGAATTAGACATACCATTAGGCACGATAAAGTCTAGATTAAAAATTGGATTACGAGAACTGAAAAAGGTCTATGATCCAGAAATAAATTAAAAATGGAAAAAAAATTACATACTTTTTTTCATTCTGGTTTACTTGACAAGTACATACTAGATGAAACATCTGCTTCAGAAAGTCTGAAAGTAGAACATTATATCAAAACATTTCCAGAGGTGGAACGTGAATATTTAAGGTTACAAGACAACCTGCATATATTAGCTAAAGCCGATGCCGTTGAAGCTCCTAAATTTGTTTTAGATCAAATCAAAAACGAAATAAAAGCAGAAGAGACACCTGTGATTCGTATCGATAGACCTAAACGTAGAACACCTTGGTATAGTATTGCTGCTAGTATTGTTGCACTTGTATTTGCTGGTGGATACTACATGAAAAATGAACAGAACAAAGCACTTCTTAAAGAAAATCAAATTGTAGTTGATGAAATTTTCGATTTGAGAAGCGATATTGAGGATAACAATAATAAACTCGATAATTTAACACGTCAATTCATGAAGCTCAATAATCCTGAAACAGAAAAATATGTTTTAAGAGGAAATGAACGTGCTAAAGAATTAAAAACAGTAGCCTATATCAATGCTGTTGAAAAAACATCAATGATTGATATTGTATCTTTACCTCAATTAACTGAAGATCAGTTTGTGCAGGTATGGGCAGAAATGGAAGATCACTTTGTTAGCCTTGGCATCATTGATCCTTCAGAAAAGAATATGCAAGCACTTCCTTACATGGAAGATGCCTTAGGCCTAAGCATAACAATTGGACCAAAAGAAAACAGTAATAGTTCTGATAACGCTGTTGCGGAAATCGCATTAAAGAATAAAAATAATTAAGCGATAAAACTTAAAAAAAGCCACTTTTAATATTTCATAAGTGGCTTTTTTTTATTTTATGATGATATTACTATTCCTTGTCAAAAAAGGCTTTATGAATAAGCCCTGCAACAATAGCTCCAGCAATAGGTGCTAACCAAAACAACCATAATTGTGCAGTAAATTCTCCTCCAGCAAATAGCGCCTGACTTGTTGAACGTGCTGGATTCACAGACGTATTAGAAATAGGAATACTAATTAAGTGTATTAGTGTTAATCCTAAACCAATAGCAATTGGAGCAAACCCTTTAGGTGCTCTAACATTTGTGCTACCTAATATGATTAGTAAGAAGAACATCGTTAGTAAAAACTCAGCCACTAGAACAGACATCATACTATAACCACCTGGCGACAACTCTCCATAACCATTAGAAGCAAACCCTCCAATATCAACGAAATCAGATTTTCCTGTTAAAATTAAATATAATGCTCCAGCAGCTACACAAGCACCAATAACTTGAACGACGATATAACCAATCAAATCTTTCGCCGAAAACTTCCCAGCTGCCCACAATCCAAGAGAAACTGCTGGATTAAAATGTCCGCCAGATATATGGCCAACGGCATAAGCCATAGTCAATACTGTTAAACCAAATGCCAATGCAACACCTGCAAAGCCAATTCCTAATTCTGGAAAGGCAGCAGCAAAAACAGCACTACCACAACCTCCAAAAACTAGCCAAAATGTTCCGAAGAACTCTGCCAATAATTTTTTCATAATGATTAATATTAGTTAGTAAAAAGTTTAATTTATTAACTTTTAGACACTTAAACAAACTAATAGGTCACATATCTCTTTTAAGCCTCAACAATACATCACAGATTATTCAATTAAAACATTCAAAATTTTTATCTTTGCACAAAATAAATTCTGATGAAACTCATTCTTATCACATTATTACTTTTAGGTCTTGGCGTTGCTGGAATAGCCATTAAATTGTGGGCAAAAAAAGATGGTGAATTTGCAGGCACTTGCGCTAGTCAAAATCCTATGCTCAATAAAGAAGGTGAAGCTTGTGGTTTCTGTGGAAAAACACCTGATCAATTTGAAAATTGTAATGAACCTCAACACTCGTAATTGTTGATGTCTTTCTTTGAAATTCTCTTTTACACTTTTATCGTAATTGTTGGGATTCAACTTATTTATTACGGGATAATCTTCGGTAGGTTTGCTACATTCAATCAAAAAAAACCTACTACAAAAAACATAAATGTCTCAGTCATTATTTGTGCTAAAAATGAAGCTGATAATTTATCTAAAAACCTTCCTCTTTTTTTAGAACAAGATTACAAATCATATGAGTTAGTTTTAATCAATGACAATTCTTCAGATCATACTTTAGAGGTTATGGAAGAATTTAAAAAACAACATAATAGTATTAAAATTGTAGATGTTAAACCTGTTGAAAAATTTTGGGGAAATAAAAAATATGCACTTACTCTTGGTATAAAAGCCGCATCATGTGATTTTTTATTGTTTACAGATGCCGATTGTAAACCTCTTTCAAAAAATTGGATAAATGACATGTGTTCATATTTCACTAACGAAAAGTCTATAGTAATTGGCTATGGAGCCTACAAAACGATTAAAGGTTCTTTATTGAATCTTCTCATTCGATTTGAAACTTTCATAACTGCCGTACAATACTTGTCTTATGCAAAAATTGGACTACCCTATATGGCTGTAGGTAGAAATCTAGCCTACAAAAAGGCCGAATTTTTTAAAGCTAATGGTTTTATAGAACATATGGATATCCTATCTGGAGACGACGATCTTTTTGTCAATCAAGTCGCTACTAAAACTAATGTCGCGCTGTGTGTAACTAAAGATAGTTTTACTGAATCTATTCCTAAAACAACATTCAAATCCTGGATACTGCAAAAACGCCGACATATTAGTTCTGCAAATCATTACAAACCAACGCACAAATTTTTACTCGGATTATTTTACCTATCTCAAATCTTATTTTGGGTATTAACAATAACCTTATTGGTCGTTTTATTTAGATGGGAAGTGGTAGTCCCTCTTGTTATTCTTCGCTTTATTGTTCAATATACAAATCTATATTTAGCATCAAAAAAACTTAACGAAACCAAATTACTTATCTTCCTACCCTTTTTAGAAATTCTTCTAATTACTATACAATTCTTTATATTTATAAAAAATCTTATATCAAAACCACACCATTGGAAGTAAAAGACGCCATAGAAAAAGCAAAGCAAAACGATCAAATTGCTTTCAATTTTCTTTTGGATACGTTCTGGAATAGCGTATATGGGTTTCAGCTGAAACGTACTGAAAATGAAAATGATGCTGAAGATATAACCATTCAAACCTTTTCAAAAGCATTTGATAAAATTCACACTTACAATGATAACTTTGAGTTTAAAACATGGCTAATTACCATTTCAAAAAACTTACATATTGACTTGGTGAGAAAGCAAAAATCTACAATTTCAAGTCGTTCAAATAGTGATGAAGATGATGACTATTTTACTATTATAGACGAATCGCCATCACCAGAAGATAAATTAATCACCGAACAAAATTTAGCTAAATTACTTCGTGATATCAAAAAATTAAAACCACATTATCAAGAAGTCATTAATCTAAGGTACTTTCAAGAATTAAGTTATAAAGAGATCTCGGCGCATTTAAAAGAACCAATGAATAATGTTAAGGTTAAGTTATTGAGAGCAAAAAAATTATTATCAGAAATTATCAAAAAAGAATAGTGAGTTTCAGTTTAAAGAAAATAGGTCCTGGACTATTGTTTGCAGGCGCTGCAATTGGCGTATCACATTTAGTACAGTCAACAAGAGCTGGAGCTGATTTCGGTTTTGGACTAATCTGGGCACTTTTACTGGTTAATATTTTTAAGTATCCTTTCTTTCAGTTTGGACCACGCTATGCCATGGCAACAGGTGAAACACTTCTTGATGGTTATAAAAAATTAGGCAAAGGTGTGCTAATGGCTTATTTTATCCTCACATTCGCAACAATGTTTACCATTCAAACTGCCGTCACAATAGTAACAGCAGGTTTAGCGGAATCAATTTTTGGTTTTTCTATTTCTACAAAAACATGGACAACTATTATCCTAACCATTTGCTTTATCATCTTAATTATAGGTAAATACAGTTTTTTAGATAAACTCATGAAGTTTATCATCGTAACATTAACCATAAGTACAATCGTAGCTGTTGGTTTTGCAATTCCAAATACAAACCAAGCAGTGTCACTAAGCCAAACCTTTCCAAATGCCATGGAGTTTGGGTTCTTAATTGCTTTTATGGGCTGGATGCCAGCCCCCTTGGATATATCAGTATGGCATTCACTTTGGGCAATAGAGAAGAAAAAAACTGAAACCGAATTCAATGTAAAGTCTTCCCTTTTTGATTTCAATGTTGGTTATTTTACAACTATTATTTTAGGTTTAGGTTTTTTAACCTTAGGCGCTTTAGTGATGTTTCAGAGTGGAGAAACTTTTAGTGGTAAAGCTAGTGAGTTCTCTAATCAACTCATTTCAATGTACACTAAAAATTTAGGTAATTGGTCCTATATAATTATTGGTGTCGCTGCATTTACAACCATGTTTAGCACAACGCTAACAACATTAGATGCTTCACCAAGAGCTATGGCAAAAACTACGAAACTATTATTTGGTGACATTATAAAACGTTCGTACTTATTTTGGATTATAATTTTGGTTTTAGGTACAAGTGTTATTTTCTTTTTCTTTTTATCTGAAATGGGATTACTTATAAAAATTGCGACCATTTTATCTTTTATAACTGCGCCGTTTTATGCGATCATTAATTACAAATTAATATGTAGCGAACACACTCCAAAAACATGGCAACCTTCAATGAAATTACATGTTTTAAGCTGGATGGGCATCTTATTTTTAATAGGTTTTAGCATCTGGTATCTAACACGTTTGTAACTCCACATTAATAATATACTTCGTATCTTTGCAATCCACAAATAGATTACATGGATACAAAAATTGCAGAGACACGTAAAGTAATTCGTGAGCCAAAACCGAAATGGCTCCGTGTGAAATTACCAACAGGTAAAAAATATACAGAATTAAGAGGTCTTGTCGATAAATACAAACTAAATACCATTTGCACATCGGGAAGTTGTCCAAATATGGGAGAATGTTGGGGAGAAGGCACAGCAACCTTTATGATATTAGGAAATGTTTGTACCCGTTCTTGTGGTTTTTGTGGTGTAAAAACGGGACGACCAGAAACTGTAGATTGGGATGAACCTGAGAAAGTAGCTCGTTCCATTAAAATTATGCAAATTAAACATGCTGTACTAACCAGTGTTGATAGAGATGATCTTAAAGACATGGGAAGCATCATGTGGAGCGAAACGGTAAAAGCCGTTCGTCGTATGAATCCAGAAACAACTTTGGAAACTCTTATTCCAGATTTTCAAGGTATCGAAAGACATATCGACCGAATTATTGATGTCGCCCCAGAAGTTGTATCACATAATATAGAAACTGTGAGACGCCTAACTCGGGAAGTTAGAATTCAAGCAAAGTATGACCGTAGCATGCATGTTTTAAAATATTTGAAACAACAAGGCCAACGCCGAACAAAGTCAGGTATCATGCTTGGTCTTGGTGAAACGCGCGAAGAAGTTATCGAAACGCTTCATGATCTAAGGAATAATGAAGTCGATGTGGTAACCATTGGTCAGTACTTACAACCAAGTAAAAAGCATTTACCTGTAAAACAGTTTATTAATCCTGATCAATTTGAAGAGTACCAACAAATAGGTTTAGACATAGGGTTTCGACATGTAGAAAGTAGCGCCTTAGTTAGGTCTTCATATAAGGCACAAAAACATATCAATTAATGATTAGAGTTGCTATAAATGGATTTGGGCGTATTGGACGACGTGTCTTCAGACTTATACAGGAGAGAAATGATATTGAAGTTGTAGCCATAAACGACCTTGCTGATGCTAAAACATTAAGTCATCTCCTAAAATATGATAGTATTCATGGAGTTTCAAAACATGATATTTCTGCTTCAGAAACCACAATAAATATTAATGGCAGACAGATTCCGTTACTTAATTGCAAACACCCTAATGTCATTAATTGGTCTCCTTTTGACATCGATTTTGTAATTGAAGCTACTGGAAAGTTTAAAACATCAGAAGACTTAATGCATCATATTAAAAATGGTGCAAAACGTGTTATATTATCTGTTCCTCCGGTTGAGGATGATATAAAAACTGTAGTATTAGGCATCAACGATGATATTATTTCTGGTAATGAGTTAATTATATCTAATGCCTCATGTACTACAAATAATGCAGCGCCAATGATATCAGTAATCAATGAGCTTTGTGGAGTAAAGCAAGCATATATTACTACTGTTCACTCCTATACAACAGACCAAAGTCTTCACGATCAGCCACACAAAGATTTACGTCGTGCTCGAGCCGCAGGACAATCTATTGTTCCAACTACAACTGGAGCTGCTAAAGCGCTAACGAAAATCTTTCCCGAGCTATCAGAGGTCATAGGAGGATGTGGTATTCGAGTACCTGTAGCCAATGGTTCATTAACAGATATTACTTTCAATGTCGAAAAAACTGTAACCATAGAGGATATAAATTTGGCCTTTAAAACTGCTGCCAACACACATTTAAAAGATATTCTACAATATACTGAAGACCCAATTGTCTCAATTGACATCGTCGGAAATACACATTCATGCATATTTGATGCTCAAATGACTTCAGTAATCGGAAACATGATAAAAATAGTGGGTTGGTACGATAATGAAACAGGGTATTCTAGTAGAATTTTAGATTTAATTTGCAATTTATCGATGAAATAGTGTCTTTTATCGAATAAATATTTATATTTGTCCAAATGAAAGTGGCAAATTATGTCCCAAATTAAATACTACATCGTTGCTTTTTTAATATGCTTTACGTGTGCATTATCTGCTCAAACTAATGAGAATGAAGATATTGACGTGTTAAAATTACGCATACAGAATACCATCACTAAATCAGATCTTGATATAGAACGTGGTGATTATTTTAATGCCAAGGACAATCTTGAAAATGCATTAGAACTTGCCATAAGTATTGATGACAAAAAAAGTCAAGGCATAATTCATGCTAAAATTGGAAAACTTCAATACACCGTAAACGAATACGACAAAGCTTTAATATCACTCACTAAAGCCGCTGGTATTCAAAGAGAGTTAAATGATGATGCCAATTTAGCTATAACTTATAGTATAAAAGGCACACTCCACTCAAGCAAAGAAGAGTATAAAGATGCTTTAGGGTATTTAAAATCTGCTAAACAATTATTTGAAGAAGAAGATTTGGAAAGTCATATTCCCGAAGTGACCCTTAATGAAGCCAAAATTCATTTAAATCTTAAAGATTTTAAAATGGCAAAATCTCTTTTAGAGAATACTATTGTTTCTGCAAAGAAGAATAATCAAAACGAAGTACTTTCAAATGCTCTAATTTTTAGCGGCAAAGCCTTAGATAAATTAGGCAATAACCAAAAAGGTATCGACTTAGCAAATGAAGGTTTAGCTATTGCAAAAACGAATAAGCTTATCGAAAATGTCAATGAAGGCTATTTAACTCTAAGTGCTATTTATGAAAACGATAAGAACTTTGAACTAGCCCATGAATATCTTCAGAAACATGTAAAATTAACTGATTCTATTCTTAATATTCAACGTGCTAACTTATCACCTGAACGCAGAGCAGAATACTTAAAAACATATAATGCAGCCGAGCTTGAAAAATTAAAAACAAAAGTAGAAGAACAAGAATCTGACAGTAATCTCGCTAAAATAACTACGATATTAAGTATTGCATTAATTACTATTTTGTCTCTGCTAACGCTTTCTCTTTACAAAAACAACAATATTAGATTAAAATCTAATAATATGCTTCAAGAAAAGAATGATGATTTAATTGAAGCAATGAAACGAGCAGAATTGGCATCAAAAACTAAAGCAAATTTTTTATCTACTGTAACACATGAGCTCAGAACACCATTATATGCGGTGACAGGCTTAACAAATATGTTACTAGAAGAAAAGCCTAATCCAGAGCAAATTCCGCATTTAAAATCTTTAAAATTTTCAGGTGACTATCTCTTAACATTTATTAATGACATACTTCAAATTAATAAAATTGAAGCGAATAAAGTTGAACTAGACCCTGTATTGTTTAACCTTAAAACCAAGGTAGAAAATGTATGCTCAGCTTTAAACAATTCAGCATTAGATAATAATATCCAAATGCATTATGATTATGAGAAAGGGCTACCAGAAACCTTTATCGGCGATAATCTTAAAATTTCTCAAATCTTAATTAACCTCATTGGTAACTCTATTAAGTTCACCAAAGATGGAGATATTTGGGTAAGAGTTTATAGCATATCTAAAAGTAATGAGGACTACATTCTACGCTTCGAAATTGAAGATAATGGTATAGGAATCTCAAAAGAAAAACAAGATAATATGTTTGAGAGCTTCTCCCAAGGCTCGATACAAATCAATAGAAAATACGGTGGAACAGGTCTTGGTCTGTCTATCGTTAAAGGTCTTATTGAAATATTAAAAGGAAAAATCTACCTCAAAAGTGAACTCGGAAAAGGCACCACATTCTTTTTCGAAATTCCATTAACCTACGCTCCAGAAACTGTTAAAATCGAAAAAGAAGATTATTCTAAAAACATTAGCAAATTGGACATTAGTAACATTAAGATCTTGATTGTTGAGGACAACAAGATTAACCAAATGATCACCAAAAAGATTCTCAACAAAATGAATCTAGAATGTGATATCGTAGACAATGGTGAAGCAGCCGTAGAAAAAGTAAAAGAAAATGATTACAAAATTGTTTTAATGGACATTCACATGCCTGGAATAAGTGGACTTGAAGCCACCAAGCGTATAAGAACATTCGATAAAGAATTGACTATTTTCGCACTTACTGCGGTGACTCTAGAAGACAAAATGCATGAATTTGAAGAAGCAGGATTTGACGATATCATTTCTAAGCCATTCAAACAAGAGGACTTTGAGAAAAAACTTTACGAAGTATTGGCCGAAAACCAAAACTCTACCGCTTCTATAAATTAGAGCTCACATACGATAATAGTATTGCATCAAATTCATCTTCATCTTCCAAAGTAAATGAAATCGGTAAATAATATAATTGGGAAGCACGCGATTTAAAATCTGGTTGCAATCGTACATAATCTTTTTCAGTAGTTAATATCAATTTCTTAGACTTCAAGCTTTCAATCTCTAAGGGTGAAAATGCATGATGGTCATTAAATTTTAAATGCTCATATACAATTGATTTTGAATCAAGATATTCTAACAAGGGCTTAGGGTTGGCAATTCCTGTAACTAACGTAATCTTTTTTTCATTCAAAGTATCTAAAGCCACCTGTCCTTGTTCGTTATAAATGTCATCTGAATATGTAATGTGACTAAAAAAAACAGATTGATGAACCAAAGGGTTTAACTTAGCAATAATTTGCTCTTTTTCTATAGTTTCTAGGTCACTTGGACATTTAGTAACCACAATAATATCGGCACGTTTTGCCCCAGATTTTGGCTCTCTCAAATTTCCAGTTGGCAATACAATATCATCGGAATACAAATCTCCATATGCCGTAAGCAATATATTGAACCCTGCTTTTACCTTTCTATGCTGAAAAGCATCATCTAAGAGAATAACATTAGGTTGCTTTTGCTTAATTAACTGAGAAATCCCATGCTGTCTATCAGCATCTACACTCACAATGACATCGTGAAATTTTTGATAATACTGAAAGGGTTCATCTCCAATCGTTTTAGCAGTAGCATTTGCATCAGCAATTATAAACCCAGAACTCTGACGCTTATAACCACGGCTTAATATGGCTACTTTATATTGACCCTTAATCAGTTGTGCTAAATATTCAATAGTTGGCGTTTTTCCAGTTCCACCTGTACTTAAATTTCCAACACAGATAACAGGTAATTCATAAGATTTAGAAGATTTCCACCCCAAATCGTAGCACTTATTTCGTAACCAAGTCACAAAATAATAGATAGGAACAATAGGAAAGAGTATTTTTCTGAGTAGCTTCATTAGAACGAAGTTAATATTTTATATTTGTTTTTAAACTAACACCATTAATAATATGATTGTTCAAGATGTTATAAATCATTTAGAAGACCTAGCGCCTTTGTCATATGCAGAAGATTTTGATAATGTAGGACTACTCATTGGAAATAAAAAAACTACTGTTTCTGGTATTTTAATCACTTTAGACACCTTAGAATCGGTTGTAGATGAAGCTATTGAAAAAGATTGCAATCTTATTGTTAGCTTTCACCCTATTATATTTAAAGGCTTAAAATCACTCACAGGAAAAAATTATGTGGAACGTACCGTTTTAAAAGCTATCAAAAATGATATTGCCATTTATGCCATCCATACCGCTTTAGATAATGCGCTCAAAGGTGTTAATGATATTATTTGCAATACGCTTGGTTTAGAGCGCAAAAAAATATTAATTCCTCAAAAAGGAACCATCAAAAAATTAACCACTTATGTTCCAGTAGGAAATGCAAATGCTTTAAGAGACCAATTATTTAATGCTGGCGCTGGTAATATTGGCAATTACGATAAGTGCAGCTTTAGTGCTGAAGGAAAAGGTACGTATAGAGGCAATGAATCTTCAAATCCTACGATTGGTCAAAAAGGCGAATTCCACGAAGAACAAGAAATTCAAATTTCTGTAACCTTTAACAAACATGTTGAATCTAAATTACTTCATGCATTATTTGAACACCATCCTTATGAGGAAGTCGCTTTTGAAGTAACTACACTTGATAATTATAATCAAAATATTGGAATTGGAATGATTGGTGAGCTTAAAAGTGAACAATCAGCTGTCTCTTTTTTAGAATTTGTTAAAACTAAAATGAATGTCTCTTGTATTAGACATTCAGAACTATCTAAAGACAGCATTAAAAAGGTAGCGGTTTTAGGAGGTTCTGGAAGTTTTGCTATTTCTGCCGCTAAAGGTGCTGGAGCTGATATTTTAATTACATCCGATTTAAAATACCATGATTTTTTCTCAGCAGAAGGTAACATAATTTTAGCCGATATTGGACATTATGAAAGCGAACAATTCACAAAAAACTTTTTAGTGGACTATCTCTCAAAAAAAATTACTAATTTTGCAGTCGTTTTATCAACGACAAATACAAATCCGGTAAAGTATTTATAATTATGGCAAAAAAAGCTGAAACATCTGTTGAAGATAGATTAAGAGCACTCTATGATTTACAATTAATCGATTCTAGAGTAGATGAAATAAGAAACGTTAGAGGTGAATTACCTCTTGAAGTTCAAGATTTAGAAGATGAAGTTGAAGGTTTAAATACTAGGCTTGAAAAGTTAGCGACAAATCTAGATTTAATTGATGACCAAATTAAATCAAAAAAGAACTTAATTGAAGAGGCGAAAGCATTAATCAAGAAGTATACTGAACAGCAAAAGAATGTTAGAAATAACAGAGAATACAATTCTTTAACTAAAGAAGTTGAATTTCAGGAGTTAGAAATTCAATTAGCTGAAAAGCATATCAAAGAATTTAAAGTTCAAATTGAGCAGAAAAAAGAAGTGATTGATGAGACTAAAGATCGTCTTAAAGATCGTAAAACACATTTAAAACATAAACGTGGTGAGCTAGATGCTATTTTAGCTGAAACTCAAAAAGAAGAAGAAGCATTAATAAAGAAATCGGAAGATTTCCAAAAGAAATTAGACGAGCGTTTGGTAAATGCTTACTTACGCATAAGAAACAATGTTAAAAACGGATTAGCAGTTGTACCAATCGAAAGAGGTGCTTCTGGAGGATCGTTTTTCACAATTCCACCACAAATTCAAGTCGAAATTGCATCTCGTAAAAAAGTGATTACAGATGAACATAGTGGAAGAATCTTAGTAGATGCTCAATTAGCAGAAGAAGAAAAAGAAAAAATGGAAAAAATGTTTGCAAAACTTTAATCCTTTAACAGCCTATAACTAAAAGCCTTTATCAATTGATAAAGGCTTTTTCATTTTAATAAAACTTTTACAATCTTGACATTAAGGTTTCTTATTTTTATACGACCCATAGAAAAAGAAAACTTACTCATGAAAAAAATAGTATCAACTTTAGCTATAATTATTCTATTTAGCTGTCAGAACAATGCACAAATAAACGAAAAGCAACAAGCGGTAATTAATGCAGACCCAATTGAAGTACCTATTGAAAATGGAAAAGCTAGAGCTTATTTTGCAAGTGGATGCTTTTGGTGTGTTGAAGCCATCTATGAAAGTGTAAGAGGTGTTGAAGAATCTATAAGCGGATATTCTGGAGGGTTCACAGACAACCCAACCTATCAATTAAGCAATACTGGAGCAACAGGACATGCTGAAGCCGTTGAAATTATTTACGACCCTAAGATCGTAAGCTTTGCAACTTTAGTAGATGTGTACTTTGCGTCTCAAAATCCAACCCAAGTTAATGGGCAAGGACCAGATAAAGGTTCCCAATATCGTTCAATCATTTTTTATCAAAATGATGAACAAAAACAAATCATTGAAGAGAAAAAAGCAGCATTAGCCAAAAAACTTGATGCCACTATCGCAGCAGAAGTATATCCATTTCAAAAGTTTTGGGTTGGAGAAGATTATCACCAAAATTACGAACGACTACATCCAAATCAAGGTTATATCAGAAATGTTTCGATTCCAAGATTAAACCGTTTTAAAGCAAAAATGCCTGAGGTTTTGAAAGAAAAATCTGAACATTAGTGCGTTTCATCGATTAATTTTGGTGTTTTGTCGTCAATAAGCGTATTTTAGCGATTCAGTAATATTAGATTCCCCAAATCTACAAATACACTTATGATGAAAAAAATTACTTACCTACTATGTGTTACTATGCTTTCGAGTTTAGCCTATGCTCAAACTCCTGGTGTTTCAGAGTATTCTAATTCTAATCAATACATAGAATACATCCCTGGAAATTTACCTATTATCATATCTGCACCTCACGGTGGTGTGCTTCAATCTGGACAAACCATTGGTGGTGTATTCTATCCTGATGATGATGCAAATTTACCAGATAGAACATGTGGCACTAATGAGAGAGATGATAACACAGAAATACTAGTAAGACGAATTCAGGATGAGATTTATGCTAGAACTGGCGGTTATGCTCACGTAATTATAAATAACTTGCACCGCTCAAAAGTAGATCCAAACCGAATGGTAAGTGAAGGGTCTTGTGGTAATAGTCATGCGGCATCGTATTGGAGTGACTTCCATAATTACATCAATGATGCCAGTCAAGCCGTAGAAGCAAACTGGGGGAAAGGCTTATATATTGATTTACATGGTCAAAGCCATACTATTCCAAGAATAGAAATTGGTTATAATATTTCTACTACAGAACTTAACTCTTCAGATTTAAATAGCTCTTCAATTATTGACAAGTCAACAATTAAGAACTTAGTCAACAATAACCTAAATGGTTTAACTCACGAAGAACTTGTAAGAGGAGATAACAGTCTAGGGCAATTATTTCAAGAAGCACCTGGTGTATTTTATAATAATAATGTCGATCCTGGTTGTGGTGTTTCATCTGGATACAGAGCTATTCCAAGTAATTCAGATTATGGTAATACAAGTTGTGATGATACAACACCACATAGTAACCCGTATTTCGATGGAAATTTTTATAACAACAGACGTCACGGATCTGGTAATGGTACTGGAGGAGGTGCAAGTATAGGTGGCAGTGGAACCATTGATGGCATCATGACAGAAGTCAATAGACGTGTAAGAGATTTAGGATCCCCTTATGATACAAGACCAAATACTCTTGAACCTTTTGCAATCGATTATGCTAATGTTGTTTTAGATTACTTAGACATTCATTATAATGATTTTTCAGCATTTAATTATGCTAATACGAGTTATGATATAACCGATACCGACCCAACGCCATCTTTAACAAATGGAATTGCTGGAGGAATATATTTAAGTACACCTTCTGGGTTGGTAATTGACCAAAATACAGGTATTATAGATGTTTCAGCATCTACCATTGGTAATTATACGATTACTTATTCAGTTGGGCCAAACTCACCAGATACTACACCAAATAATTACTTTAATACGTCAATAAGCTTAGATATTACAGACAATAGCTTAAGCATTTCAGAAGAAGACTCATTAACCGTAAGACTTTATCCAAATCCAACTTCTGGGATTGTAAACTTTGAATCGAATACGCAAATTTCCGAAGTAAAAGTGCATAGTATTCTTGGACAACGAGTTTTAAATAAAGTCATTAGCAGCAATCAAGCTACAATTGACATGACGCAATTAAGAACTGGATCCTATTTGATGACCTTCTATATTGATGGAAAATCAGTAGGCTCAAAATTAATAGTTAAAGATTAGGGTTTAGTTGCTTTAATTTCAAAAATAAGAGGATAAAGTTTATCCTTTGTAACATAATTACCAGATTTGGTTTCGACTAAATCTGGTAATACATTATATGGACTTTCATCATATTCATTTAAATATTCTATACGTAATCCAGCTTCAACGAGTGCATTAACAACTTCACTCAACCCATGATTCCAGCCATATTCTTTACTAACCATCTTTGAATCTTGATTGGCATAGGTTCCTTCGTATTCTTCATAAATGGCTTCATCTTGCATATAGCCATAGCGCATCACTTTTATGTCTTCCAAATAATCAAACATCCATACTATAGGATGAAATTCAACCATATAAAACATACCTCCCGAATTTAATCGGTCGGCTATCATTTTACCCCATGGTTTTAAATCGGGCAACCATCCAATGACACCATAACTCGTATATATAATATCAAACGTATCACTTATATAATCTGAAGTATTTAAAACATTACAACATACAAACTCTGCGTCCAATTCGAGTTCTTGATTTAAAGCCTTAGCGAGTTTAATACCTTCATCACTCAAATCAACACCAACGCACTTCGCACCTAGCCTACTCCAACTCAAAGTATCTTGACCAAAATGACATTGCAAATGCAGTAGTGATTTGCCTTTCACATTGTTTAAAGCTGCTAATTCATAAGTCATCAATGAAGACTTTCCTTTTTTAAAGGCCTTCAAATCATACATCTCACTTTTAGAATGTACTTTGACTTTTTCATTCCATGTATGTCTATTGACTTCAAAGTAATCTTCACTCATCATTTAAAATTTTCTCTAATGTAATAATATTTCGGAACTATAAAGATTGTAGTAACTTTGCAAAAAAACAAATGACACGATTTATTACATTATTATTTATAATGTTACTATTGATTTCTTGCAAAACAGATTCAAAAGAACAAGCCAGACTACCAATTTCTGTTTCTGAAGTAAAAGAAGAGTTAAGTACTGCCGAGAAAATAGCACAAGCGCATGGTTATAATAATTGGAGCAACTTAAATAACATTGAATTTACTTTTAATGTTGATCGTGGTGACAATCATTTTGAACGTTCATGGTCTTGGGCTCCTAAAACAGGTGATATAAGATTAATTTCTAGTCAAGACACCATAAGTTTCAATCGAAAATCGGTGGATAGCTTATCACTTAATGCAGATAAAGGGTTTATCAATGATAAATATTGGTTATTGGTACCATTTCAGTTAGTTTGGGATGAAGGCACTACAATTTCTGATCCAGTTAAAGAAGTTGCACCAATATCGAAAATAGAACTAAATAAAATCATTTTAACCTATAGTAATAATGGTGGTTATACTCCAGGAGATGCTTACGACATTTACTTTGACAACAATTATCTCATTAGAGAATGGGTATTTAGAGAAGGTAATCAAGAAAATCCATCCATGACTACCACCTTTGAAAATTATGAAACCTTTAATGGAATTAAGATTGCGAAGGATCATAAAATGGCTGACGGTAATTTTAACCTATACTTCTCAAATATTGAGATAAAATAGTAATATATCCTTTCAAACCTTGAAAGAATGCAAGTATTTAGATTTTTGTTGTAATAAAAACATCTAACTCCCGACCTAAGCCGTATATACAGTATATAAATATTCCGCCATT
The DNA here is from genome assembly GCF_055686305.1 of Psychroserpens citreus. Lineage (NCBI taxonomy): Bacteria > Pseudomonadati > Bacteroidota > Flavobacteriia > Flavobacteriales > Flavobacteriaceae > Psychroserpens > Psychroserpens citreus. Next base: position 2,164,458 of record NZ_CM145999.1, on the reverse strand, counting down.
GGCGTCCATATATATTCAAAGCGCTTTAACTACTTCGTTAAAGCGCTTTTTACTTATGCCTATTGTAATATCAAATTAACCTGTAAAACCATCTTTGACGTGCGTTCCATCACAATATGGCTTATTAAATGAAGCGCCGCATCTACAAAAAGCTGTTGTTTTATTTTTAGTCTCCTCACTCCCATCTTTATGAGTCACCTTTAATGTCCCATAAACTAAAAGTGGTCCATCTTTTAAAACTTCTATTTTAGTTTCTAACTGAGTTGCTTCATGGGTATCCTCTCCATTCATATAATACCCAAGAGCTCCAGAAGGACAAGCTTTAACTTGGTTCACAATGGCATCAGTTGTTGCAGCATCAATTTTTATCCATGGACGCTCCTTTGGTTGAAAGACCTCAGACAACCCTTTAACACAAATCGCAGAATGTATGCATTTTTCGGCTTCCCATTCTACGGTAACCTCTCCATTAGTATATTCTCTTATCTTACCCATACCGATATTATTTTTCTTAAAGATAGTAAAAATTTAAATCCTAATACCATCAAAAAAAATGACACTTATTACTATTTCGTTCTAGCATAATTATTCTTATTTTTGTTAGATACCATAAAATCAACAACCTTGTCTGAATATACACTAGGTCTTGAATATGCTAAGCAACAAGACCAAAACGACGAATTCTCAGCTTTCAGAACTCAGTTTCATATACCGAAAGATAATGACGGAAATGAGCTCATTTATATGACTGGAAATTCATTAGGATTACAACCTAAAATTACTAAAGGATATATCAATCAAGAATTAGAAGACTGGGCAAATCTTGGTGTAGAAGGACATACCGAAGGAAGTCATCCATGGTTACATTATCATGAGTTTTTATCACAAACTATGGCAGACATTGTTGGAGCTAAACCTCTTGAGGTTGTTGTAATGAACTCATTAACCGCCAACCTACATTTTATGATGGTGAGTTTCTACAAACCAACTTCCAAACGATATAAAATCTTAATTGAAGCCGATGCGTTTCCAAGTGATAAATATGCAGTAGAATCTCAGTTACGCCATCATGGATACGACGATAAAGAAGGGTTGATTCTATGGAAGGCTAGAGAAGGAGAAGAACTAGCTAATTATGATGACTTAGAAACCATTTTAAAAGAACATGGCGACGAAATTGCCTTAATCATGATTGGAGGTGTAAATTATTATACGGGTCAATTTTTCGATTTGAAACGAATTACAGACTTAGGTCATGCTCATGGTTGTATTGTTGGTTTTGATTGCGCTCATGGAGCGGGAAATGTACAACTCAATCTTCACGATTCGGGAGCAGACTTTGCGGTTTGGTGTAGCTACAAATATTTAAATTCTGGCCCAGGAAGTTTATCTGGTGCTTTTGTTCATGAAAGACATGCCTATAGAAAAGACCTTAACCGTTTTACTGGCTGGTGGTCACACAATAAGCAAACTCGATTTAGAATGCGTGACGAATTTGACCAGTTACCAGGCGCCGAAGGTTGGCAACTAAGCAATCCTCCAATTTTATCCATGGCAGCCATACGCGCATCATTAGATGTGTTTAAAGTTGCTGGGTTTGATAAATTATGTAAGAAATCGAAACACTTAACTGGGTATTTTGAGTTTTTAATTAATGAACTTAATAATTCGGATATTAAAATCATAACCCCTAGTAATCCTAAAGAACGTGGTTGTCAGCTCTCAATCCAAGTTAAAAATGCAGACAAAATGTTGCATAATCAACTTACAAAAGCAGGAATCATTACCGATTGGCGAGAACCAGATGTAATAAGATGTGCTCCAGTACCACTATATAATTCTTATATGGATGTATTTGGATTTGTAGAACGCTTGAAAACCATTGTAGATGCATAAAAGATTGTTCTTAATCTATATTGTTGCAATGACAAGTCTTAGTTGTGGTTCAGGAACATTTGAAAATGATCCAGATACATGGAATAAAGTTTTTGGAGAAGACCCTCCAAAAGAAATAAAAATAATCGATTCAAGATTCTGGAAATCGGCACATTGGTCTTACGAATTTGAATTACATGTCAAATTTGAGACCTCAGAGTCGTTTTTAAATTCTTATTTTATAGAACATTATAAATTCGAAATAACTAAAGACCCTAAATTGGATTTGAATTTTGACGATGAGAAGCCTGAATGGTTTGTACCAAAATCAAATGAGAATTATGACATTTATGAGAGCTCGATTAACAATATGGTTTTATTTAAAGAACATAATTCAAACATTATTTATTTATACGCATTACAAGTTTAGTTTATGAGCAAACAACAAAATATATTAATCATAGGTGCAGGACTCTGTGGAAGCCTCCTTGCCTTAAGACTTGGACAACGTGGTTATAACGTAACAGTTTACGAAATGCGTCCCGATTTACGTAAGACAGATATATCTGCAGGTCGTTCGATTAACTTGGCCTTTTCAGATCGAGGAAATAAAGCCATGAAACTTGTTGGCATAGAAGACAAAGTGAAAGCACTTTGTATTCCTATGAATGGACGCATGCTCCACGACAAAGATGGTAATACCTTATTATCAAATTATAGTGGAAGAGATCATGAATTTATCAATTCTATTTCTCGAGGAGGTTTAAATGCTTTGCTTCTTGATGAGGCCGAAACTCACGAGAATGTTACAATACATTTCAACAAAAAATGCAAATCAGTAGATTTTGAAAATACAACGGCACTCTTTATTGATTATCTTACAAAAGATGAATTCATAGAAGATGCCGATACAATTATAGCTACAGATGGCGCAGGTTCAGCTTTACGACGAAGTTACTACCTAGAACGTAAATTTTTGTTTAGTTTTTCTCAAGACTATCTTACTCATGGCTACAAAGAACTCTCTATTCTTCCTACTGAAAATGGAGATTACAAAACGTATAAAAACGCCTTACACATTTGGCCTAGAGGTGATTTTATGCTCATAGCTTTACCTAACTTAGATGGCAGTTTCACAGTGACTTTATTCTTAAGTTATGACGAAGGTGAATACAATTTTAATAATTTAACAACGCCTAAAATTGTAACCGAATTCTTTAAAAAGGAATTTCCTGATGCGTTAGAATTGATGCCAAACTTAGTAGATGACTTTTTTGAAAACCCTACATCACCTTTAGGAACTGTAAAATGTTCGCCATGGCATTATAAAGGCAATACGTTGCTTATGGGAGATTCTGCTCATGCCATTGTTCCGTTTTACGGACAAGGAATGAACGCTTCATTTGAAGATGTTGTTGAATTTGACGCTGTTTTAGATCAACATGAAGGTGATTGGGAAACTACGTTTTCTGAATATGAAAAAATAAGAAAAAAAGATACCGATGCTATTGCAGATTTAGCTATAGACAACTTTCATGAAATGAAGGATCATGTTGGTCAAGCCATATTTCAGGAGAAACGAAAAATTGAAATGGCGTTAGAAGAGACCTTCCCAGAGGACTATTCTTCTAAGTATAGTTTAGTAACATTTAATGAACATATTGGTTACAGAAATGCTATGCTACGAGGAAGAGCCCAAGACAAAGCTATTTTAAATATGCTGTCTGATGGGATTATCTCAACAGAAGACGACATTAAAGATATTTTAGACAAAGTAAAAACAGAAACCGAAGCCATTCTAGAAGACGATAGAATCGCTGGACTACACTAAAACATTATGAGCGAAAACATAGTAACACCAAGAGGAGCTTACCCGCACATCAAACAAGTTGGCGATTTTATTTTCGTCTCAGGAACCAGTTCTCGACGACCAGACAATACTATTGCTGGTGTGGATATTATTGATCAGATGGGAACCAAACGTCTCAACATCGAAACCCAAACACGTGAAGTTCTAAAGAATATCGATAGAAATTTAAAAAAAGTTGGTGCTTCGCTAGCAGATGTTGTTGATGTCACATCGTTTTTAGTCAATATGAATGACTTTGCAGGCTACAACAAAGCCTACGGTGAATTCTTTGACAAAGCTACTGGACCAACCAGAACTACAGTTGCCGTACACCAATTACCTCATCCGGATTTAGTGGTAGAGATTAAGGTCATGGCCTACAAGAAATCTTAATGATTAACCTAATTATCACACTGAGCGCAGTCGAAGTGTGATACAAACTCTATTGTAACAATTTAAATTAAACCGATACTAATCAGTAGAATTACTTATTTTTAAGTGTACTAACCTCAAACCACCCATTGCTTAATCACTTTTTATTTTTTACATAGTGATTAAATTCTTTAGACGTATCCGACAACAGCTGCTCTCTGAAAATAAATTCAGTAAATACTTAATATATGCCATTGGCGAAATTATTCTTGTGGTGATTGGTATTCTTATTGCACTTCAAATTAATACTTGGAATGATTTGAGGCAAAAAGATAAACTAAAACAAGCTTATAGCAAATCTCTCATTTCGAATCTAAAACAAGACTCAACAGTTTTAAGGCGCTTTTTAAAGGCCACCGAACAAGATTTTAATCAAACTTTAAACCATTTTAAAAGAGTTAATAGTAAAACTTTGAATGTAGATAGCTTAATAATTATTGCCAGATATGAATTCAAACAAATTACTAGTGTTTTTACTAATTCTTTTAATAATCAAACGTTTAAAACCTTAATTGCTTCCGGAAATATTGAACTATTTGATGAAGATATATCAAATGACCTAATGGAGTTAAATTCTTTACACGAACAGTTTAACTTATCTATTGAGAAACATAACGACAATTATATTAGACAGCTTAGTAAATATGCTGAATCTTACCCATTGATTGCAGAGGTTCCACAAGTAGAATCGCCTGTTCAAAAATTAATGTGGAGTAACATTAATAAGAAAGAGTTCTCAAGTCTATTCACCAGTGTTGCAACTTTTAAAATCGTATTGGAGCAAAATGGAAGAAGGTACAGTTCGTTAATACTTGATAAAACAATACAACTTTTAGAAAACTTAAGAACGCAAAATATTAATAATAATGATTAAGTTTTTCCGTAAAATACGCTATAACCTAATGAGTGAAAACAAAACTGGTAAGTACTTCAAATACGCCATTGGTGAGATTATCCTAGTTGTCATTGGTATTCTCATTGCTCTTCAGATTAACAATTGGAATGAAAACAGAAAGGAAAGGATAATAGAACTAAGCTATTTAAAAAGACTGACAGTAGATCTAGAAGAGAATAAAACGCTATGGAAAGAAACCCTAAACCGTAAGAAAAAACAATTAGCAGCTGCTCATGTTTTTTTAAATTTTAGGTTTAGTAAAAACCAGGATACAGTAGTTAAAATTCTGCCATATTTCATAGATCTTGGTAATTGGAAAGATATAAATATTAATCAAATTACTTTTAACGAAATGGTGAGCAGCGGAAACTTAAATATAATATCTAATGATTCTGTAAAAATAAAACTATTAGATTTAGATAAACTTTACAAAGCAATTTCAAATAACCAAGAAGTGCTAAAAGTTGAACATAAAGATCGTTTACATGGGCCAACAATGAAAATAATAAATACTAGTAATGCTTTTGTTACAGACCCAAATCAAAGAAATATTCTTAAACGAGAGTTTTCAAAAGAAGAAATGAGTATTTATTTTAATGAGTTTCAGAAAGACTTAATTACACTAATAAATGATAAAGAATTTATAAACGGAGTTGTAGGTATTCCCTATAATGCTCAATCACAGTTTATTTCTTTTAACGAAGCTTCAGTTAAGGTTAATGAACTAATTTCATTGATAGATAAAGAAATCAATTCACTGGAGAATTAAAATCAAACCAAATACCTTGAAAATTCTTTATACATTACACTAGAATTTATACCAAATAACGTTTAACTTGTAGGCTCAAATCAATCGTTCTCTTATGAACATTCAAAACTACATCAACGGAAAGTATACGCCTCCCATTGCTAATAGGTGGATTGATAACTTTAATCCTTCTAATGGTGAGATTTACGGACAAATACCAAACTCATCTAAAGAAGATGTTGAGAATGCCTATATTGCTGCAAAATCAGCATTTCCTAGTTGGTCGCAAACTCCCTTAGAAGAACGCAGTCGTATTCTTATTAAAATTTCAGAGTTAATAGAAACCAACTTACAACGTTTTGCTAAGGCTGAATCTAAAGACAATGGTAAACCTGTGTCTTTGGCTAAAAGTGTCGACATCCCAAGAGCTGCTAGTAATTTTCGGTTCTTCGGAAATGCGATCACGCAATTTGCCAGTGAAAGTCATGAAAGTGTTGGGCAACAAGCCATTAATTATACCTTGCGTCAACCCATTGGTGTAGTAGGTTGTATTTCTCCTTGGAATCTTCCACTCTATTTGTTTACTTGGAAAATTGCGCCTGCTCTGGCAACAGGGAATTGCGTTGTAGCAAAACCCAGTGAAGTCACACCAATGACTGCCTATTTACTTGGTGAAATTTGCAACGAAGCTGGATTACCTAAAGGCGTATTAAATATTGTTCATGGATTGGGCAGTTCTACTGGTCAAGCTATCATTGAACATCCTGATATAAAAGCCATTTCTTTCACTGGAGGCACAGCAACAGGAGCTCATATTGCTAAAGTAGCCGCTCCAATGTTTAAGAAATTATCTCTAGAATTAGGAGGTAAAAATCCAAATATCATATTTGCCGATTGTGATTATGAGGATATGTTGAATACAACTGTACGTTCCTCCTTTGCAAATCAAGGGCAGATTTGTCTTTGTGGAAGTCGTATTTTGTGGAAGTCTCGATTTACGAAAAGTTCAAAAACGATTTTGTGTCGAAAGTGAAAGCACTTAAGGTTGGTCATCCAAGTGAAGACAGTACTAATATTGGTGCTTTAGTTTCTAAACCTCATTTGGATAAAGTAAAAGAATACATCCAAATTGCGAAAGATGAAAATGGAACTGTATTGTGTGGTGGACATGATGTTTCTGTGAAAGGCTATGAAAATGGCTATTACCTCTCTCCTACTGTTATTGAAGTCGTAACAGACGACTGTCGTGTGAATCAGGAAGAGATTTTTGGTCCAGTAGTAACCATTATGCCATTTCATAAAGAAGATGAGGTTTTACAAATGGCCAACAAAGTAAAATATGGATTATCTGCTACGCTTTGGACAAACGATTTGAAACGTACTATGCGAATGAGTAACCAATTACAGGCTGGTATTGTTTGGGTAAATACTTGGATGATGCGCGACTTACGAACTCCATTTGGAGGCGTCAAAGCATCTGGTGTTGGACGAGAAGGTGGTTTTGAAGCTTTACGTTTTTTTACTGAAGCAAAAAATGTATGTATCAAATATTAAATTAAACTATGATATGAAATTCAAAATAACAACATTAGTATTAGCCTTTTTAGTTACCGTTGGATATGCTCAAGATAAGAAGACTATAGAAAAAGATGGTTATAGCGTGACTTATCCTGACACATGGGAAAGTAGCGATCAAAAACCTCAACCCAACGTTCAATTTTTATTGATGTCAGACATTAGTTCTCAGAACAAAGATATGTTTAGAGAAAACATCAATATGTCAACAGAACTTCTAAACGGACAATATCCAACTTTAGCCGAATATTCTAAAGCCTCTTTAGACATGATAAAGACTCAAATACCATCCTCAAAAATTATTTCTAACAATACTATTTCTGTAAATGGTGTTGATGCCATAGATTTAATTTGGAGTGCTTCTTTTGGAGCTATAGAATTAAAATTTCGACAATATGTATTGCTAAAAAATGATACAGCTTACATCATCACTTATTCAGCTTCTACCACAGAATATGATGACTATAGTACAATTGCCACTAGCATTTTAAACAGTTTTAAATTCACAAAATAAATGAACTTAAACATTAACAACAAATACGCTTTAGTTTGTGGCAGTACTGCTGGCATAGGAAAAGCAACAGCAATAGCATTAGCTGAAGAAGGTGCTATTGTTACTCTTATCGCGAGAAATGAAGATAAATTAAAAGCAACTTTAGCTGAATTACCTCAACACAGGCCTCATAATTATATTGTTGCCGATTTTTCAAATCCACAAGACCTCAAGGAAAAAGTTAACGCTTACATTAATACTCATCATGGCTTTCATATTTTAGTGAATAATACTGGAGGTCCAAAAGGAGGACCAGTATTTTCTGCTTCAGTAGATGAATTTGAACAGGCATTTACGCAACATTTAAAATGTAATCACGTCTTAGCGCAAACCCTTGTTCCGTTTATGAAAGAAGAAAGTTATGGTCGTATCGTAAATGTAATCTCTACATCAGTAAAGCAGCCATTAGATGGTTTAGGCGTAAGCAACACTATTAGAGGAGCTGTAGCCAATTGGAGTAAAACCTTAGCCAATGAATTAGGGCAATTTGGGATTACTGTTAACAATGTGTTACCTGGAGCTACAGGAACAGAACGTTTAACAGAAATCATTAAAAACAAATCGGCTAAAACAGGAAAAACAGAAGATGAAGCAGCAAATGCAATGCGCCAAGCAGTTCCTGCGAAACGCTTTGCTAAGCCAGAAGAATTGGCTGCTGCCATTACATTTTTAGCGAGTGAGCCAGCATCCTATATTAACGGAATTAATCTTCCGGTTGATGGAGGAAGAACAAAGTCGTTATAAGCACATAAAAATCGTTTTTTATTAGTAATTTTATTGAATTGATGAATTTGCGTTAAGGATTGATACGACATCCTTTTTGTTTTACCAAAGACCTTTCGACTGTGCTCAAGGTGACATTACAAAAAGATATAGTGGAAAGCCTGACGCTCTGCAACTTTAGTGGAAGAGCGTAACGCCCAAAAAACACATTTTAACCATGAGTACATTATATCCTCCAATAAATTTCAAAGCTTGGATTGACGAGAATAGACATTTATTAAAACCACCTGTAGGCAATAAGGTCGTTTGGAAAAATGGTGATTTTATTGTCATGGTTGTTGGTGGTCCTAACAGCAGGAAGGATTATCATTATAACGAAACTCCAGAATTTTTCTACCAAGTAGAAGGAGATATTGTTTTAAAAGTGATTGACAAAGGCACTCCAAAAGACATTCATATAAGAGAAGGTGAGATTTTTTTATTACCACCTAAAGTACCACATTCTCCGCAACGTGGCGCAAATACAGTTGGTTTGGTAATTGAGTATCCAAGAGAAAAAGGCGTACAAGATGCTTTACTTTGGTTCTGTGAAAACTGTACCACAAAACTCTACGAGGAAGATTTTACTTTAGATAATATTGAAACTGATATGCCTGCCATCTTTGATAAATACTATGGCGATAAAGATAAACGAAGCTGTCCTAATTGCGGTGAAGTGATGCAACCTCCAAAAAAAGTACAAATCGAAGATTAATTTTTAAGATGTTCTGAGTCAAACTTAGAGTCATAACTATGGAAAAACGCAAACTAAGAATAAACGGTCATTCACATTTATTACCCTATCCTGAGGAAATACCTGAATTTATGAAAGATAAAGGGATTTTTTGGGTAGACAAGGATCGTAAGTTTATGCTTCAAAAAGATTGGAATCGCCCAATTACCGATTCGAGTTTCTTTCTAAATGAAAAGCTCGCTTGGATGGAACATTTCAAAATTGATCATGCCGTTGTACTCAACTTATCACAACTCTATGGCAATGGGTTGCGTTTGGAAGAAATGAAGCAAGCCCTACGTTTTCAAAACGATTTTAATGCTAAAATCCAACAAGATAATCCAAGTAAATTCACTTGTGGATTTGTGGTTCACCCAGGGTTTGTACGAGGCGCATGTTGGGAAATTGAGCGATGTGTAGAACAATTAGGCATGCAATTACTATGCTTACCAACGCACTACATGGATACCATTGGAACTTGGCGTTGTATTTTTGATGAGGAAAATGAACCTATTTTCGAATTGGCAGATAAATATAATTTAGCTGTTGAAGTTCATCCTTACGATGGCGAGAAATTTATAAAACTAGAAAATACATCATGGCGCTTTCATCTCATTTGGATGCTAGCACAATGTGCTGATGCCTATCATTTTTTAACCTTGAATGGGTATTACGAAAAGTACAAAAACATGCGTGTATGTTTTGCTCATGGAGGACAATTGGCACAAATCAATTTAGGACGACGTATACAAGGGTTTGATGGTCGTCCAGATTTATTTGAAGACAAGAATCATCCAAGGAGAGCCGTAGGACATCCAAACATCTTTTTTGACACACTCGTTCATGATACAGGTGGTTTAGATTTATTAATAAAAAACCAAACTTCAAAACAAGTCCTAATGGGATTAGATGACCCTTATCCACTTGGTGAAATGGAAAGTGAAAAACAATCGTCATATCCTGGTAAGATTTTAGACTTAGCTATAGACCGTAACATTATTACCGAAAATGAACGCGATGCCATTTGGGAAGATAATGTAATACAATGGCTTTGTGGTGATGATCAAAATGCAAAGGACAAGCTTGTTAAACGAATTTTAGGTAATTAATAATGACTGCTGTCTCAGAATTTTATATTCTTTCGCACATATTTATTTCTTTAGTAGGTGCTATATTATTATTAGCAATATGGTTAAATATTAGGCAGCGATTTTCTCAATTGCTAGAAGAAAATGATAATCAGAAACGTGTTGACAAAGGCTTATTATATCTTAGCTTAGCAATGTTTATTTGGGTAGTTTCTGGATGCTGGTCATATACTGGGCATTATTTCACCTTTAAGCACACTTATGGATTTCAAATTGGCATTCACCTTCTATCAATAGTCAATAACATGTTTCTATTATTGGCACTGTTTTATTTTTATTATGCACCTCGGTTTATTTATAATAATAAAAAGAATATAAAAACTATTTTGGTTCTTATTGTTATTACAGCAATCATCACCATGCTACTTTCTAAGTTTACTGGAGAAAACAGCACTTCAAATGGCATTAATATAAGTGCAATACCCGACTTAATACTTTCAGCTTTTATGTGTACTCTATTAGGTGTTTCACTATTCAGAACTTTTGCTTACAGAGGCTTGAAAATAGTTGGTGTGATTTCTGTACTTATTGTACTACTTGTTTTTGCTTCTCAACTGTCTGAAGTATTTGTAAATTACGGAAATGATTTTAGTAATAATTTTGTCAAAATAATAGCTAAAACCTCCTTAATTGCCGTATTCTTAGTCTTAGCTACTACATGGGTTATTCGTTTAGCTAATATGCCAAAACCCAATGAAATGACCATCACGTTTTTAGATTGGAGTTTAGTAAAAATTAGCATCCCTACTAAAGGCGTTTTTGATGAAATCATTGATTTCGGATCAAAAACGACCCAATATAAAAACTTATTGAAATTTGCCATAAGACGAAAATATGGCGATGGTAATTCACAGAGTTTAATGGTAAGTTTGGGTGGTGAAATAAAAAATCAAACCTACCTTACTCGAATCATAGAAAACATAAATTCTATTTTAGAGTTAAACACTATTCAGCGTCTTGAAAGACGAGATTTATTTACATTTATTGGTGAAGGCCGCTATAGATTACGAATGATTCCAAATCATATTACTATCGATTCTACCTTGCTTGAAGAATTTTCAAAAACACCAGAAAACGAAGGCTACAAACAGCTTTTGAAGCCTTAAAGCATCAGTTACAATTAAGCACAATTGATTATTTTTTATTATTATTAGTTACACGGTTAAATTTTGAAGCCAATACAATATACATTGCCTTTAAATCAAAAAACCGAACAGATGACTACTTCAAATTCTAATGATGTCTTTGGACATCCAAAAGGATTAATTTACTTATTTTTTGCTGAATTATGGGAACGCTTTTCATTCTATGGAATGCGGGCACTTCTCGTGCTGTACATGACCAAGCAATTATTATTTACAGACGATATGGCTTTTGGCGTATATGCTGCATATATGTCATTAGTTTATGTCACACCCATGATTGGTGGAATCCTAGCTGATAAAATTTTAGGCTTTAGAAAAGCTATTTTACTTGGAGGTCTACTTATGGCTTTAGGTCATTTCTTTTTAACCTTTGAGTCACCAGTATTTTTTTATGGATCATTAGGGTTAATTATTGTGGGAAATGGGTTTTTTAAACCAAATATTTCTTCGCTTGTTGGTGAATTATATGAGCAAGGCGATGTTAGACGAGATTCTGGGTTTACTATTTTTTATTTAGGTATTAATTTAGGTGCAGCGATTGCTCCATTAGCATGCGCTTGGTTTGCAGAAGCCTATGGTTGGCATTATGGTTTTGTTCTTGCTGGTATAGGTATGATTATAGGCTTGTTTGTTTTTAATAGAGGGTTAAAGCAAAATGTTTTTGGAAACAAAGGATTAACTCCAAACAAATTCTCTTACCAAGACACAAGGCTAGGATTACATAAAGGACAAATAATTACAATTGCGGCATTTTTATCCGTACCAGTATTTGCTTTGATTGTAAAATTTCATGAATTTGAACATTATCTCGTTTGGGTAGTTTCTTTATTTCTAATCTTTTATGTAGTTTATATCCTAAAATCTGTTACAAAAAAAGAGAAAAAACGTTTATTAGTAGCCGTCTATTTTACCATTTTATATACACTATTTTCTGCCATATTTGAACAGGCTGGTAGCTCACTTACCTTATTCGCAGACAGAAATGTCAATCTAGTGGGTATGGATGCTGCCGGAACCAATAGTATTAATGCCGGCTTTATCATCTTATTTGCCGTTCCATTCTCAATGCTCTGGACCTACTTAAGCAAACATAAAATGAATCCCAATTCAGCTATCAAATTTAGTTTAGGACTCATCTTTTTGGGCTTAGGATTTGTAGTTTTCGCCTTGTCTGCAAATAGCATTGATGAATTTGCACGAACTTCAATGATATATTTAGTCTTGGGCTATTTAGTACTCACTATTGGCGAGCTATTTCTTTCCCCTATTGGACTATCTAAAATGACAGAACTTTCACCACTAAAGTATGTAGCTTTTATCATGGGAGTCTGGTTTTCGGCAAATTTTTACGGGCACTTTTTTGCTGGAAAAATTGCTAAATTGACAACGGTGACTGAAGGTGAAACCAATGTATTTACAAAAGGCATTTTTGGAGAAATTGTTGAATTCATTACAGGTATCACGCCAGAAATGGCAATGCAAAATAGTGATAGCTACCAACAGCTGTACTCTTACCTTTCTGTTTATGCCAGTTTCGGTGTTATTAGTATCATAGTTGGTATATTTGCATTGCTAATTTCACCTATCATCAAAAAAATGATGTCTGGTGTTCATTAATAATATATGCATTTTTTACCTGAAAAATTAGATGACTATGTGGTTTCGCATTCAGAAGATGAACCTGAATTATTGAAACAACTCACAAGAGAAACCTATCAAAAAATATTACAACCTATTATGCTTAGTGGTCCGTATCAAGGTCGAGTACTGAGTATGATATCGAAACTGGTTCGTCCAAAAACCATATTAGAATTAGGTACTTTTACTGGTTATGCTACTTTATGTTTGGCTGAAGGACTTCAAACTCATGGTGAGATTCATACCATAGATGTGAATGAAGAATTAGTTGATTTTCAACGGAAGTATTTTGATCAATCAGATTATGGTCAACATATTCATCAACATTTAGGATCGGCTCTTGATATCATTCCTACTTTAGACATCACATTTGATTTAATCTTTATAGATGCAGACAAGCCAAATTACTCAAATTATTTCCATTTAATCATTGATAAACTAAACCCAGGAGGTATTATCTTATCAGACAATGTGCTTTGGCATGGAAAAGTTATAGAACCAGTTAACGACAAAGACAAATCTACAAAAGCAGTTATTGAATTTAATGCATTACTTAAGACTGATAATAGAGTAGAAACTGTTGTTTTACCTATTAGGGATGGACTTACTATTAGTCGAAAAAAATGAAACTAGGATACTTTCTCTAGTTTAAAATTACTAGGTTCATCAGAAAACTTTACACGTTCAATATGTTCTGAAATGGTTTGAAAAAACTCATAATTATCAAATGGTTTCGTGATAATACCATCAAATCCAATGAGCTTATAATCTTCCTTTATTTGTTCTATATCTGCAGCTGTTAATGCTAAAATAGGTGTTTTAGCATCAAATTTTCGAATGGCTTGTGTGGACTCGTTTCCATTCATTACAGGCATATTGATATCCATTAAAATTAAATCAAAATCTGTTGCTTTATGTGCATCTAATGCTTCTAATCCATTTTTAGCAATTACGCATTCATAATTCTCTCGTTGTAGCAAATTTTGAGTTACGATTTGATTAATCTTATTATCTTCAGCAACAAGAATTTTATACTTTTGGGTTATATCAATGGCTTCTCCTTTGGCCTTTTTTGCCTTAGCTTTTTCTGATTTTGCTTCTCTATCAATATCAAATGCCAATTCAAAACTAAATGTCGTACCCAAATCTGTTTCGCTCTCAATTTCTAATGTGCTTCCAAATAATTCGATAATATTTTTAGTAATTGGTAATCCCAACCCAGTACCTTGATAGTTGGTATTACTATTCTTGTCTAATTGAGAAAAATTCTCAAAAATCATTTTTTGTTTTTCTTTCGGAATTCCTGGACCATCATCTTCAACTTCAAAACGTAAACACACCTCATCCTTGTTAACATTCAAAAGTTTAATTCGTATTTCTATTTTGCCATTTTCAGTAAACTTAATACTATTTCCAATTAAGTTAATAAGCACCTGAGATAATCTTACATTGTCACACTTAATAAATTCCGGAATGTTTTTATCTACTGAGATTTGAATTTGATTATTTGTCTCTTCAAGCCTATAATCAAATGAATTCACTAAATTTTCGAGTAACAATCTAATATTAACTGTAACGTTCTTTAATTCAATTTTTTGAGATTCTATTTTCCCAATTTGCAAGACGTCATTAACTAGGTTTAATAAATAATCACCCGAGTACTTTAAGGACTTCAAAAACTTGGTGTCTTTTTCGCTTAAGTCATTATTTTTCAAAAGCAAAGAGGTTAACCCAACAACACCATAGAGTGGCGTTCTAAGTTCATGAGTAACATTGGATATAAAATTACTTTTTAACTTGGAAGATTTCTCAGCTTGATTTTTCGCGTGTTCTAATTCGTCATTCCTCCTCTTTAAGATATTACTCAGTTTTCTCTTAGATACATAACTCCTGTACATTGTAAGCAATGAAATACATAATAAAAACACTGTAATAGATATAATAATATTAACGTTTTTTATCTTATTGCTTTGTGCTAATTGCTCTATTCTTTCAGAGTTGGCTAGTTGCGCAACGTTTTTATAGTTTTCAATCAAAAATTTAGATTTTACAATAACACCTTGTTCAATTTTATCCTCATTTATAAATTGATCTCTATATGAGTTATGCATTAATAATGCTTGATAGGCTTCACTATCTTTTTCTAAACTAGCATAAGTAGAGGACAACGATTTATATATCTCACTCAACAATGGGTTCTTATCATTAATTGCAACACTATTTTGGCCTTCCAAAAAATACGCGGCTTCAGTAAGCTTGAGAATAGCGCTATCATAAACTCCAATCTTATAATAATACTGACCTTGCACAAAATTTAATTGAGCTTTAGAATACTCAATAGCTTCTATTTGGTCTAAATTTTCCTGAGCTCTAGATAAATATATCAACGCTTTTGGAAAATTATTAGCATTTAAATACAATTTTGCCAAGTTCAGTCTGATACTAAACAATAATTCAGGCTTGCGATTATAGTTATTGTGATCACTAATATTTTCTTTATTAGCATAGAACAGACCTTTTTCAAAATAAGGTATTGGGTTTGTAGGTGGTTTTTTATGCATAAACATTTTACCCAAACTTAAATATGAACTAGCAAGCAAAAAATTATCATTAGTTTTTTTTGAAACCCTAATTACTTTAGTAAAGCTTTCTTCAGCCTTATCATATTCATGCATAAAGTCATAAATTTTACCAATTGTAAAATTTGCAACAGCATTCCCATAATTATCTTGTATAGAATCTGACAAATGAATGGCTTGATTAAACACATTAAAAGATTCAACAATATCATTATTATGATAATGACTTAAAGCTAATGTATTTAAACTATCAATTTTGTTGATTAGTACTCTTTCAGTTTGACTAAAAGATAAAAACGAACATAACAAAAAACAGCATAGTAGTTTTGCTTTCATAGTAGGTTTAGGTTTGTTTGGGACGGTTAAAATATCTCTAAGTCATCTAGTTACAATAAAATAATCGTTGAATGCCCTTTTTTATCGGATAAACTTCATAATTGTAATGTCGAAATCGACGAACAGCATATTACATATGGATGACCTGAATAAAAAAACCTCTCCAAAACAAGGAGAGGTTTATAATTAACTATTTTATTTCAAAATTACTGTACAGCTTGCCATGCATCTATATTTCCATAACCGAAACTACTATTTTTATAAGGATAAAATTCCGCAGATTGTTTTAATCTATTTAACACCTGTGTCCTACTCCAATTTGGATGCCTAGACCACACTAAAGCTGCAATTCCAGCAGTTGTTGCTGTCGCAACTGAAGATCCTCCAGTATATCGTCGGTCTCCATTATAAAAACCTAATACAGGGGGTGCTTTACTTGTGTTATTATCGCCTTCCATAATAATGGTAAAGTCAATTTTACTTCCACTATGGCAAGTATTACATCGTTCATAGTTACTTCCATCATCTACACCAGTAACAGCAACAGTTTCACTCATAGTTGCTGGAAAAATAACACCAAAGCCATTTGTAAAACTTGTTGATGTTCCACCAGCAGCAAATATCAATTTATTCTTACTATAAGCATACTTTACAGCATCTTTAATATTGCCTATAGACCACACATAGCCGATCGACATGGAAATTATTTTCACATCGCTTCGATTTCCTAATTGGATAAGTGCATTAGATACTCCTTTACGCTCATGATAATCATTTAACACAACATCTTCAGTAGCTCTGTAAGCCACCAAATTTGAATTATAAGCCACTCCTACTGGCATTCCATTATCATTTCGAGGTGATGCCATGGTAGACCCCATTGCTGTTCCATGTCCACATTTATCATGTGGCCCATCATAATTACTAGACCACCACCAAAATGAATCGATGAACGTTCCATACTTTTGAACAAAACGACCAGATGATTGCCCGTCATTAAATCCTGATGAAGTAAGTAAATTCTGTGATTTAGATAATCCTGTATCAATTAATCCTATAGTGACTCCAGAGCCCGTACTTAAACTCCATGCTTGCTGAATATTATGTTCACTAAAATTCCAAGCAACTTGTGCATTATTTGGACTTACAGTTGTATAATGCGTCGGATTTATATAATCTCCATTTTTATCACAACCTGAACTTGATCTATTATTATCTTGACTTTCATCATAAGTAAACTGATTATAGCCATTAGGTTCTAGATAACGGACATCTTTATGCGCTTTAAGCGCCTTAATAGTTTCAATGCTAAAAACACCTACATCAATCACATTAAGAATGTCTTGCTCAACTAATTTCAGTTCTTTTTTGTCAATTTGCTCGTTTTCAATAACGATATCAATCAATGCATTCTTTTTAGCTTCTAATGTTTCATCACGAACTTCAGAGAAACTTTGACCTTCTTCACCATAGCCAATAGTCAATACATTTTGACCATGCATCACTGCACTCCACAAGACATGAGCATTTTGTTTATTCCAATCAAAATCACCAGATGCTCTTAATGATTGACTTATTCGACTGTTAAGTTCTTCAATGGTAAGTGGGTCTTTAGGGAATTGAATGTCTTGAGACTCGGTTTCAACAAATGTTTCTTCTTTAGCACAAGAAACTAGGGTAATTGCAAGAAGAAGCAACACCTTTAGGTACATGTTTTTCATTTAATATGATTTAGCGGTTAATGTTGTTCTAAATATATTAAATAATCCATAATCATAAACCCTTATGATTACGATTTTAATAAAAATGTTAATAACATATTACGAATTTATCAATTACAGATTTCTTTTGATCGAACCCGTAAAATCTTCAAGATCGTCTTTCACTTTATTGATTTCTTCGGAAATGTCTTTAGTAACATCTGCATTGACTCCTTGATTTTCAGCAGTTTTGGTGATTTCAGATTTGATATCACTAGAAGCATCTCTAAGCATACGCATTCCTTTACCCATTCCACGGGCAATATCTGGTAATTTATCAGCGCCAAAAACCATAACCACGATTAGGAGAATAAACATGACTTCAGGTGCACCAATAAACAAAAATGTAGCGAGTTGTATCACGATGCAAATATAATGAGATGTTTTGACATTAGTTGAAGATTTAAAGATATAAAAATGTCTAATCCTCTTTTCTAGTCCAACTATTATTAGAAGTATTTACATCTGCTGTTTTCAATTCAGAATCTATGACCATTGAAGTAACTTCTTTTTCAGATGCAATTACCTTGGTAACTTTTTCATCATTGTACCTCCAAATTTGAGCAGGATATATTTTAGTTTCAGATGTACCATCCGCATAATTTAATTCTAAGAGAATCGGCATTACTAAACCACCTGGCTTCTCAAAAGTAATTTCATAAAAAAATTTAGGGTTTTTCATCCTTCTCCTCTCTTTTGCTGTAAAATTATTTTTTAAATAGTCACTCAATACAGCAGAATTTTCAACAGAAGAGCCCTGAAGTAGTGTCTCATCAAATAGTTCACTTTCAGATTCAATTAAATATACCCAGTTCAACTTTTCTAATTCTATCTCTCGACTATGAGCATAGTTTTTAGCATATTGATTAGGGATCGATGACACATAATACGTTTTTACATCTTTAAATCCGATATCCACCCAATCGGTTGTATAAAACCAACCTCTCCAAAACCAATCCAAATCTATAGCAGATGCATCTTCCATAGTTCGAAAAAAATCTTCTGGTGTTGGGTGTTTAAACATCCAACGTTGGGCATAGGTTTTAAAGGCATAGTCAAATAATTCAGGACCCATAACGACTTCCCTCAATATATTTAAAGCAGAGGCTGTTTTCACATAAGCATTATTTCCTGATTGATGCAGATACAAACCATTGGTCATTATAGGTGCCAATCGTTCTTGATTTCCACTCATATATTTGATAACTTTATTAGCAGGACCTCGCCTATGAGGGAATTCTATCTCATCTTCAGGCAACACATTTGGGTAATTTTTCACAAAATCTTGTTCTGCTAAATATTGTATAAACGCATTAACTCCTTCATCCATCCATTTCCATTGACGTTCGTCACTATTCACAATCATTGGAAAAAAATTATGTCCCACTTCGTGAATAATAACACCAATCATTCTAAACTTAGTATAATCACTATAACTACCATCCTCATCAGGTCGTCCATAATTCCAACAAATCATAGGATACTCCATCCCTTGTCCTTTGGCATGAACAGAAACAGCCTTGTTGTAAGGATAATCAAAGGTTCGATTAGAATACGATTTTAAAGTGCTCGCTACAGCTTTTGTTGACCATTCTTCCCATAAGGGATTCCCTTCTTTTGGGTAAAGCGAGCCAGCCATTACAGTTTTATCTCCAATTTTAACAGCCATCATATCCCAAATGTATTTTCTTGAGCTAGTGAATGCAAAATCTCTAACATTTTTAGCCAAAAAACGCCAGGTCTTTTTAGTCTTTTCGTGACTTTTTTCTCTAATTTCTGCTTCATCTTGGGTTGCTATTACTACAGGTTTTTTATATGATTTTATCGCCTTTTGATAGCGACTCATCATATCTTTTGAAAACACTTCATTTCTATTTAGCAACTGTCCTGTAGCATCTAACAAATGATCTGAAGGAACCGTAATATTAACTTCATAATCTCCAAACGACAAGGCAAATTCATCACTTCCCCAATATTGAAAATTTTGCCAACCTTCAACATCATTATAAGCAGCCATTCTTGGATAAAATTGAGCAATAGCATAAGTCCTATTTCCATCAGGAAAGAGCTCATACCCAGATCGACCACCATCTTCTACATGATTATTAATTTGATACCACCATGTGATATTGAAAACAAATTGATCACCTGTTTTCATAGCTTTAGGCAACTCTATTCGCATCATCGTCTGATTAATAAAGTATGATAACTCTTCTCCATCTAAAGTTGCTACTTTTTCAATATTAAATCCGCCATCAAAATTATGTTTCATATATGTTGACACATAACTGGAAGGACTTAATGCTGGAATTAAAGTGTTCTTTATAATAGCTTTTGACGGCCTACTTTTTTGTCTAACATTTTGATCTAACTGTAACCAGAGATACGTCAATTCATCTGGTGAATTATTGGTGTAGGTAATTGTTTCATTACCACTTAGCCTAGCGGCAGCATCATCAATTTCTACATCGATTTTATAATCTGCTTGTTGTTGATAATACGAAGGACCCGGAGCTCCTGACGCCGTACGAAACCTATTAGGAGTAGCAAACTCATCTTTAAGTTGTTTAAACTTACTTAGGTTTACATGTCCTGATTTAGATTCCTCTTGACCAAACACATTTGTTAATAAGGATAGACAAAAGAAGAATAAGTAAATACATTTTAAGTATTTCATAACAATAGATAATTTATAAAAATAGCTTTTTTAATATAGCCCTAAATTGAAAGTACTACTAAAAATCATTACTAAAACAAATGACTTTAGTCGTCTGAAATATTAGTGTCATCTTTAAACTGATAGAGTTTTTTAAGTAGAAATTCATATGTTTTTAAACTATTATTTTCATTACACAATTCTAAGGCTTTAGGGTCTTCCGAAATGTAATAAAAAAAGCCATTTCTCAATTCAGATTCAATATTATAACCCCCAAACAAAGCTTCTGAAAATTCAGAAGCCATTTTTTTGACGCAGTTATCTTGATCTTCTAAGAGGACTGCACGTTTAAGTTTTTTTGTACGGCCAGAAATTTTGTTCAATATTTTATGAATATTTACACCTACATATAACGGAGCAATAACAATAGATTTCCCAGCATCTGCTTCGTATAATCGCCGTTCCTTTTGAGTTTTTGGTCTTCCGGTATAACCTGGAATACCAACATCATAAAAATTTATATCGCGTTTGGCATCACTATTTTCAATATCAGATAATAAATTTCCCGTAAGTACTTTTCCTACTACCACTTCATCTAATTCATTAACTCTATCTTTAAGCGAAATTGAAATATAACCTAAATCTATAGTCGCCTTCCCGATAATTATGGTTTGAGGTGTATATTGAATACTTGAAATTAGTATTGTATCATTAGAGGTAGCAGCAATTTCAAATTCTCCTTTATTATTTGTTATGGTATTTTTTTGAGCAGAAATATTTAGCACGTGTATACCATCTAAGTCAGAACTCGCAACAACTTTGCCTTTCAAGTTAATAGATTGAGCACTACTACTTAAGTAGCCAAGTGCTAATAATAGCATGAGCAATATGTGATTAATCTGTTTCAATTCTAAGTTTAAATACCTTTAGCTTATCCTTTAAATACTCTAGCATTTTCAATTCATTATCGAGTTGAGCTAATGGTAAAAATTTGGGGTCATCGGCAACAAAGAAAAAAAACTCCTTATGCTTCGATATATCAAGTGAATCTGTTTCAAATAATAGTTCAGCATAAGTTGCGTAAGCCTCATCTGCTGCTGCATCTGTCTTTTCACGTTCAATTTGCTCTTTTAACCGCTTCGTTCTTCCAGATAACCAATTAATAAAAGGGTTAAGCGGAACCAATCCACCGCCCGATTTAGCTTCATATAAACGTCGTTCACTTTGAGTTTTTTGTGGTCCAGTGTATCCAGGAATACCCAAATCATAAAAATTAATATCACGCTTTGCATCGCTATTTTCAATGTCAGACATTAAATCACCTGTCAATATTTTGCCTACTGTGACTTGATCAAGAACATTGACATTATCTTCAAGATTCACGGTTACTGCC
Organism: Psychroserpens citreus; assembly: GCF_055686305.1. Classification (NCBI taxonomy): domain Bacteria; kingdom Pseudomonadati; phylum Bacteroidota; class Flavobacteriia; order Flavobacteriales; family Flavobacteriaceae; genus Psychroserpens; species Psychroserpens citreus. The sequence continues at coordinate 2,142,381 of NZ_CM145999.1, read as the reverse complement.
TTCGTTTGTATAATAATGTCTGTTACTACAAACTCTTTTAAAATGTATTGAATACTAGACACCATAATAGTATCATTCAGTGATGCTGGAATTTCAAATTCACCTTCATCATTGGTAATAGTAAATTTGTTCGCTGTTTTATTGATAATATGAATACCAAACACATCACCACTGGCTTTAATAACTCCTGTAATATCTTGAGTTTGCGAGGCAGCTTCCGAAGAAAAAAACGCAAAGAAAAAAAAGAAAAAAAATGGGACTCTAATCACTCTTAACGTTTAAAAAGGCTTTACTTTTTTGATTTAACAACTCAAGAAATTCAAGCTCTTTACCATAGTTCAACAATGAAAAGTCAAACGTTTTATCATCTTCAACATATTGTATAAATTCTTCAACTCGGTGTTCTGGGATATTAAAATTATCAATTATAAATTCTGAACCAAAGTAGTACTTAATAGAATTCACTGGCACATCTGGAATACCTTTAGCTGCTTTATCTTTCACTTTACTTCTAAACAAAGGAATTAATAATTGGTCTACAATATTAACTACATTCAATCCATTAACCATAGTTTGTGATTGTGAGTGCATGGCTTGGTTTTCTACTTCGGTTCGAAGATCATCTGAAAACTCATAGTCGTCAAGTTTTTTTATCCCAAAATACAAGGCATCCAATTTAGGGTTAAATGTTTTTACTGAAGACACATCTGTTTTTAACTCACCTGTAAGTCCTTTCGTTAACACTAAAATTTCATCTAGTTTATTGACTTCTTCAATCAAGAAAATCCGCATTCGTTTTGAATCGATAATCGCTTGACTCACTTGTAAATCAAAGTTTTGATATTGTAAGGCTCTAATTTCAATAAAATCATTAAGGGCTACTTCGATCGTAAACGCGCCATTTTCATCAGTAATTACACCATTATTAGATGATGTATTATATACTGTTATACCTTCGACATCATTGCCTTCGACAATTATTTTTCCATCAACTTCTACGCGTTGAAATCGCTGAGAAGTGGCTGAAATAGACATTAATAAGAATAACAAGAGTAGAACTTTTTTCATAGCTGGTGGTTTTGACTTGTAAAGTAACTGTTTGAAAACTTAATTTTATAATAAGAACTGGCTAAACTTTTGTTAAATTAAAACCATGTCTTTATTTTGCTTTTACCTAAATTTACAACAAAATTTGACCAATGAAAAATATTATCATAGCGAGCACTTCAACAATTCATGGAGGTGAACCATTAGATTATCTTCTAGAAGAATTGTGCATCTTTTTTAATAACACTTCAGAAGTTTTGTTTATTCCTTACGCAAGACCAAGTGGTATAACACACGATGAGTACACAGCAAAAGTTAATGACGCATTTAAAAAAATTAACAAAACTGTTAAAGGCATTCATGAATTTGAAAACCCTAAGGAAGCAATTACCCAAGCTAAAGGTATATTTACTGGAGGAGGAAATACATTTGTCTTGGTTAATCAACTATATAAAAACGATCTTTTAGACACCATAAAATCAGTAGTACAAAACGGAACACCTTATTTGGGTACAAGTGCAGGAAGCAATATTTGCGGACTTACTGTTAACACAACTAATGATATGCCTATTGTGTATCCGCCAAGTTTTAAAACTTTTGGTTTTGTTCCCTTTAATATCAATCCGCATTATTTAGATCCAGATCCTACGAGTAAACATATGGGAGAAACTCGAGAGACTAGAATTAAAGAATTTCATAAATTTAACACCCAACCTGTTGTAGGCATTAGAGAGGGAAGCTGGTTAGCGGTTCAAGGTGATTCTATAATCCTTAACGGACCATTAGATGCCAGAATTTTTGAGTACAATAAAGCGCCTTATGAAGTTCATACAGGAACCGAACTTAATCATTTAAAATAAAAAAGCCTCATCGTAGTGATGAAGCTTAGAGCGAGAGACCGGGTTCGAACCGGCGACATTCAGCTTGGAAGGCTGACGCTCTACCAACTGAGCTACTCTCGCATTCCGGATGCAAATATAAAATATCTTTTGTGTTGTAACAGAAAAAATCCTAGAACTTTTTTAAAAAATGATAACCCAAAATCTCAAACCCTTCATTATAGTAAAATTTATGTGAGGGATAGTTTTGCACATAGGTATTCAACTCAACAGAATTACACCCCTTAGTCTTTACATAATCATAAATCCAACTTAAAAACTGTTTCCCCAAACCTTTATTTCTATATCCATCATCAATATAAACATGATCAATTTCAACAGTTTTACCTATGTAATGTCGTGTACAAAACCACATTCCAGTAACACCAATCAAAATATCGTCATCATATATAACCGCGCATTCGTAATTTTGAGATATCATTTCAGTAAAGCGTTGTTTAAGTATCTCATCTGAAAATTTATTATTAGTTAATTTCTGAATTAACGGTATTACTTTATGAATCTCTGCTGAGGGCAACAACTTAAACTTAAATGGCATGACTTTAATTTTAAGTGAAGATAAAAATTTTGGTTAAGTTTGAGACACAATCATTGTTTAATATAATGAATCATATTCTAGAAACTGAACGGCTCTATCTGAGAGAATTTATAATTGATGATGCTATTCATTTTTACAATATGAATACAGATCCAGATGTTTTAAAATACACAGGTGATGTTCCCTTTGAAAGTATTGAGAAAGCTAAATCATTTTTAAAATCTTACAATCAATACAAACTATATAACATGGGCCGATGGGCAGTTTGCAAAAAACATAATGATGAATTTATTGGTTGGTGTGGATTAAAATTTCATCCTTTAGAAAATTTAGTAGAAGTTGGCTATCGCTTTTATAAAACTCATTGGCGCAAAGGTTTCGCCTCTGAAAGCGCTAAAGCAAGTATTGACTATGGATTTAATATATTGAATCTCAAAAAGATTTATGCTCATGCACATATTGACAATTTTGCCTCACATAGAGTCATCGAAAAATGTGGACTTACACTAATTAATGAAGCTATTTATGATGGAATGCCTGCTAAATTGTATAAAATAGAAAACCCAAACACCTAAAATTGGCATAACTTATGTTATGTATTGAATATAATGAATAGACGCCATTTTTTTAAAATCACTACCCTTTCAGGCTTAGGAGTAACGCTATTTCCACAAATGGCCTTTAATACTGTAGATAGTTTATCTTATGACGAATTAATTGGAAAAGGACAACCAGAACTTTACGGTGAACAATTTAAATTAAGAAAGGAAGCCTATAATGCTTTTATATTAATGGCAACTCACGCGTTAAAAAGTGACATTCGTATTCAGGCTGTGTCTAGTTATAGGAGTTTTTCTCATCAAAATAGAATTTGGGAACGAAAATATAAACACTATACACGTCAAGGATTAAGCCCAGAAAATAGCATCAAAAAAATTATTGAATATTCAACCATACCTGGAACATCTCGTCATCATTGGGGAACAGATATCGATCTCATTGATGCAAATGTCACACAACCTAGACGTGTTTTATTACCATCACATTTTGAAGACAATGGTTGCTTTTCAAAATTTAAAACCTGGATGGATCAACATGCTAATAACTATGGATTCTATTTAGTTTATACTAATAAATATGATAGAAAAGGTTTTAAATATGAGCCGTGGCATTACAGCTACAAACCACTTTCAAAACCTTATCTCACTGCCTATAAAAAGTTAATTTTAAAGGATATTATTACTTCGGAAAACTTAATGGGAAGTAATCATTTTTCTGAAGAATTCATTATGAACTACTTAAACCAAAATATTTTGGATATAAATCCAGAACTTTTGTAAATTTATAAACACTAATTACACTATTATGAGAGGAAGAAATTTAAAAGTACGATTATTAATAGGCGTTGCTATTGCTCTGTTTTTTGTAATAAAACGCTGCAGTCAGAGAGAAGAAAATCCATACACTGGTCGTATGCAAACCATATCAATGACTCCAGATAGAGAGATTCAAATAGGTCTGGCCAGTGCTCCACAAATGGCACAACAACATGGTGGATTGCATCCAAACAGTCAATATCAAGCTCTTGTAGATAATGTTGGTAAAAAATTAGTAGACAATAGTATTGCTAGAGAAACACCTTACAAATATGAATTTCATTTATTAGCCGATCCAAATACTATTAATGCATTTGCATTGCCTGGTGGACAAATATTTATCACTTATTCCTTATTTTCTAAACTAGAAAACGAGTCTCAACTTGCTGGAGTTTTGGGTCATGAAATTGGACATGTTCTTGGTCGACATAGTGCAGAGCGTATTGCTGAGAGTGAGTATTGGCAAGGTTTAGCTACAGCTGGATCAGTTGGTGGTGATATTGGAGGATTAGTTAGTGGTATAGGTCAAAACACACTACTTACCAATGGAAGAGATGATGAATTAGAAAGTGACGATTTAGGGGTTAAATTTATGATGCTAGCTGGATATGATCCTGAGGAAATGATTGGTGTTATGGAAATTCTGAAAGCTGCTGCTGGCCCAAACCGTGTTCCTGAGCGTATGAGTACACATCCTGATCCAGAAAATAGAAAAGAAAAAATTAGAGAATCTATAGAAAAATATAAAAATGCACTTTAATAAATATTAAAGTGCATTTTAAACTAACTAACTCAAATAATTGTCTTCTCCAAGACGTATGTATTTTAAGAATCTAAGCCTTCTATATAAGCTAAGATATCTTTTGCGTTTGACAGCTTTGCATATTGTTCTGCTGTCATTCCTTTTTCTGATCTTACTTGCAATTTTGCGCCTTTTTCTACCAGAAGTTTTAAAATTTCAACTCTATTAAACTTCGCTGCATACATAGCAGGAGTTAATCCATTTGATTTTTTGTTAACATCCTGACCTAAAGCGATCAATTTTGTAACAGTTTCTAAGTCTCCTTTAACAATAGACATACAAAAAGGATTAACCGCACCTTTAGCAACGGCTGTAACCTCATAATTTGTAGAAGATGTTGATGTTTCGGTTGTTGCATGTAAAGATGTAAAAGAGAATCCTAATGCGATTGCGATAATTACTGCTGATTTTTTCATGATGAAAGATTTTAAATTAATTGATTTTGTTTTTTGATTATACTAAAGAGACGACATATTTTCTAAAGTGTTACACAAAAAAATGTTTAATAACATTTATTTAACTGTTTGCAAACAAATCTGTTAATACTTTCATAATTAGAAATCTGAGGCAACTTTAGCTAACTAACCAAACAAATAATTTATAATTACTTAGATTTTATAAAATCAATTACTAATAAAGTGTGTGAAACGTTTATCTTTGGTTTTTAATGTTTTGACAATGAACAAAAAAGTGCTTTTAATGATTTTAGATGGCTGGGGAATGTCTCCAGATCCTAAAGTTTCTGCAATTGATAATGCAAAAACTCCATTCATAGATTCTCTTTATCATAACTATTCAAATGCTACGCTTAGAACTGATGGTTTACATGTTGGTCTTCCTGAAGGGCAAATGGGAAATAGTGAAGTAGGTCATATGAATTTAGGTGCAGGTAGAATTGTATATCAAGATTTAGTTAAGATTAACTTGGCTGTTCAAAATAATACATTAAAAGATGAGCAGGTTTTAATTGACGCTTTCAAATATGCTAAAGATCATAATAAACCTGTACATTTCTTAGGTTTGGTTAGTGATGGAGGCGTGCATTCTCATATCAATCATTTATTCGGTCTTATTGATGTGGCAAATGACTACGGAATCCAAAACTCATATGTACACGCTTTTACTGATGGTCGTGATGTTGATCCTAAGTCTGGATTTGGTTTTATCACATCATTAGAAACGCATATAAAAAACACCAATACAAAACTTGCTACCATTACTGGACGATACTATGCCATGGATAGAGATAAACGTTGGGAACGCATAAAATTAGCTTATGATGCTTTAGTTAATGGTATTGGTATACGTTCTCATTCTGCAACAGAATCAATTGAGAATAGCTACAACAATAATGTTACTGATGAATTTATCGAACCTATTATAATGGTTGATGAACTTGAAAAACCAGTAACCAAAATACAAAATGGAGATGTCATTGTATTCTTTAATTTCAGAACAGATCGTGGTCGTGAATTAACTGAAGCTTTATCTCAGCAAGATTTTCATGAGCAAAATATGCACAAGCTTGATTTAAAATATGTGACTTTAACTAATTATGATGACTCGTATCAAGGTATCGATGTCGTTTTCAATAAAGATAATCTTACTAATACTCTAGGCGAGGTTTTAGAAAAGCACAATAAAACACAAATTAGAATTGCTGAAACGGAAAAGTATCCACATGTTACTTTTTTCTTTTCAGGTGGACAAGAAGCGCCTTTTAATGGAGAAAGTCGCATATTACGTAACTCCCCTAAAGTTGCCACTTATGATTTAAAGCCAGAAATGAGTGCTTACGAATTAAAAGATGCTTTAATCCCAGAACTCAATAAAGGTGAGGTTGATTTTGTATGTTTAAATTTTGCAAATGGAGACATGGTAGGCCACACTGGAGTTATGGAAGCTGCTATAAAAGCTTGTGAAGCAGTAGACCAATGTGCAAAAGAGGTGATTGAAGCTGCTTTAGACAATGAGTATTCTACCATTTTAATAGCCGATCATGGAAACTGTGAAACTATGATTAACCCTGATGGTTCTCCTCATACAGCTCATACTACCAATCCAGTTCCAGTGATTTTAATTGATAAAGATAAACTTGTGATTAAAGATGGAATTTTAGGCGATATTGCGCCTACAATTCTTAAACTCCTCGGTATTGAACAGCCAGAGGCGATGACTCAAAAACCATTGGTTTGATAAATTATTAAAAATTGTACTTTTACAGCATAACAAAAATTAGCACATGAATTTTCAAGATAAACTTGTCATAGCTATAGATTTCGATGGGACTATTGTTGAAGACGCTTATCCCAAAGTAGGTAAAGCTCGAATCTTTGCATTCGAAACAATGAAACGCTTGCAACAAGATGGTCATCGCTTAATTCTTTGGACTTACAGAAGTGGATCGAAATTAAACGAAGCTGTAGCCTTCTGTAAAGACAACGGTATCACATTTTATGCTGTTAATCAAAGTTTTCCTGAAGAAAAATACGACAACTCAGTGAGCAGGAAAATTTATGCCGACATCTATATTGATGATAGAAATATTGGCGGTATCTTAGGTTGGGGTGAAGTATATCAACTTATAACTAATGAGGAATTAGGATTAAGTGCTAAATCAAAAAAGAAAGGATTCTTTTCGTTTTTAAGACGTTAACGCTTTCCTTCTATAAGTTCAAAATACATTTTATCAATATATGCTCTATGGTCTGGATGTGCAATATCTACTAAAGCCTTAACACGCTCATTTATTGTCTTTCCATATAAATTAGCAACACCATATTCAGTAACCACATAATGTACATGAGATCGTGTAGTTACAACTCCAGCTCCTGGTTTTAAAGAGGGCACTATTCTACTTATTCCTTTTTTTGTTGTTGATGGTAATGCTATGATTGCTTTACCACCTTCACTTAAAGATGCACCTCTAATAAAGTCCATTTGCCCTCCAACACCAGAATACATATGTGGTCCTATAGAATCTGCACATACTTGACCTGTCACATCCACCTCAATTGCCGAATTGATCGCTACCATTTTTGGGTTTTGTTTAATTATAGACACATCGTTAGTATAATTAGATGCTCTCATTTCTATAAATGGATTATCATCAACATAATCATATAAACGTTTAGAGCCCATTAAAAAAGTAGTTAGGGCTCTTCCACGATTTATCCCTTTATAATTTCCATTAATAACGTCATTTAATATTAGATCAATTACACCATCGGAGAACATTTCTGTATGCAAACCCAAATCCTTGTGATCAGTTAAACGTGTTAAAACAGCATTAGGAATGCTACCAATTCCCATCTGTAATGTACTTCGATCTTCAATTAGATTTGCAACGAAACCACCAATTTTGTCTTCAATAGCATTTGGCTTAGCTATGTCATGCGTTGGTAAAGGTTCATCAGATTCAACAAAATAATCTATCTCAGATACATGAATAATACCTGCTCCATGAGTTCTCGGCATTTGCTTATTGATTTGTGCCAAAACAAAAGTGGCATTATCTATAGCAGATAAAGTAGCTTCAACCGACACTCCTAATGAACAGTAACCATGTCGATCTGGATCAGACACATGAATCAAAGCTACATCTAAGTCAATAATATTTCGTTTGAATAATAGAGGCAATTCACTCAAAAAAACTGGGGTATATGAACCATTTCCTGCTTTTAATGTATGTCTTACATTTTTCCCTATAAAAAATGAGTTTACATGAAAACTGTTTTTAAGTTCTAGATTGGCATAAGGAGCCTCTCCTTCTGTATGCAACTGGCAGATTTCAACATTTTTTAGTTCTTCATGCCTTGCGGTCATTGCATTGATTAATACTTGAGGTGCCGCAGCAGCTGCTTGAATATAAACTCTATGATTGGATTTTATAACCTTTACTGCTTCCTCAGCAGTGACTGATTTATACATGATGCTCTGTCTTTTTCTATACTACAAAATTATTGCAGAATTTCATCTAAAATACTGTCAAATGTCATATTTCTATAAAAAAGAATTTCATTTTAATTTTAAGTATCTTTGCCCATATTTTTTAACAATGATTATAGTAAAAACAAAAGAGGAAATTGAATTAATGCGCCAAAGTGCATTAGTGGTTTCAAAAACCTTAGGAATGCTTGCAAAAGAAACTAAGGAAGGCGTTACAACAATGCAACTTGATAAACTTGCCGAGGACTTTATAAGAGCGCAAGGAGCTTTACCAGGTTTTTTAGGCTTATATGATTGTCCGTCAACTTTATTATGTAGCGTTAATGAAGCTGTTGTTCATGGATTACCAACAAACAGACCACTTGAAAATGGTGATATTGTATCTATCGATTGTGGTGCTCTAATGAATGGGTTTTATGGTGATCATGCCTATACATTTGAAATTGGAGATGTTGCTCCTGAAACCAAAAAATTAGTTCAAGTTACAAAAGCATCTCTTTACGAAGGCATTAGAGCTTTTAAAGCAGGTAATCGTGTTGGAGATGTAGGTTACGCTATCCAAAACTATTGTGAAGCTGAAGGCTATGGTGTTGTTAGAGAATTAGTTGGTCATGGCTTAGGTCGTAAAATGCATGAAGATCCTGAAATGCCAAATTATGGGCGACGAGGTCGTGGAAAAAAATTCATTGAAGGTATGGTTGTAGCCATAGAACCAATGATTAATGGTGGAACTCATAGAGTAAAACAACTCAAAGACGGTTGGACCATCGTGACACAAGATGGAAAACCGAGTGTCCATTTTGAACATGATGTTGCTTTAGTTGATGGTAAGCCTGAAATTTTATCGACATTTGCCTACGTGCATGAGGCTTTAGGAATTGTATCTACAGAAGAAGATGAGTTTAGAAAAGAAGCATTAGTACTATAATGGATATTGATATTTCAAATATTCCGCAACGAGAAATCATACCAGGTTATAAAGCGCGATTTATTCATAGTGAACGTATGACAACTGCTTATTGGGATATTGAAAAAAATGCCGAATTACCTCTGCACTCGCATATGCATGAACAAATTGCTATTGTTACTAAAGGCGAATTTCAAATGACAGTTAATGGTATTACTAATATATACAAACCAGGTATGTTATTGGTTATACCACCTCATGTTGAGCATTCTGGCAAAGCGTTAACCCATTGTGAAATTACAGATATCTTTTCTCCTGTACGAGAAGACTACAAGTAGTGAAAAAACTCTTTAAAATAATTTTAAACACCATTCCAAGGCCCTTATTAATAAGGCTAAGTTATGTAGCACGTCCTATAATCGCATTTTTTTTACAAGGGCAAAGGTATACTGATCCTATAGATGGAAAAAGTTTCAGAAGCTTTCTACCCTATGGTTATGGCAATCAACGCAACAATGTATTATCACCATCTACATTAAGTTTAGAACGGCATAGATTGTTATGGTTATATTTAAAACAAGAGACCAATTTTTTTTCTACTGAAAGTTCAACTGAAACAAAAAAAGTATTACACTTCGCTCCTGAACAATGTTTTTTAAAACGTTTTAAAGAACTAAAACATTTTGATTACACGACAACAGATCTTGAATCACCCATAGCAGATGTAAAAGCTGATATTTGTAATCTTCCCTTTACAGATAATACCTATGATATCATATTATGCAATCATGTACTAGAACACATACCAGATGACACTAAAGCCATGCAAGAATTATATCGTGTTTTAAAACCTGGTGGTTTTGGTATATTTCAAATTCCGCAAGACCTTACCAGAGCAAACACTTATGAAGATGATACAATAACAGACAGAAAGGAGCGCGCTAAAATTTTTGGCCAGTATGATCATGTGCGTATTTATGGTAGAGACTATTTTGACAAGTTACGACATATAGGGTTTACAGTAGATGAAGTGGATTACACCAATGCCTTTTCTGAAGAAGACATAAAAAAATACTGTTTAGCGAAAGGCGAAATTATCCCTGTAGTTTACAAATAAAAAAAGGCCGAACCCCGCTTAAGTAGAACAGCCTTTTTCATTATAGATTAATAGCAATATTAAGACCCCTAATTTTCAATAAAGTCACATAGACTTAATCTGGAAAATTATTAAGATTTAATGTTGCCAATGCTTTATTATCATTTTCAAAAACTAAAAACACTTTTAGTTCTGGATGGCTTTTTAAAAAGTTCGTAACTTTTTCAATACCCATCGCTTGAAATGCTGTAGCATAAGCATCAGCAGTCATGCAATCCTCAGCAATAACCGATACACTTAAGATATTAGTTTTACTAGGATATCCAGTTTTGGTATCAATAATATGAGCATAACGATTTCCATTTTCATCCAACTTAAATTTTCTGTATGTACCAGATGTAGCCATTGATTCATCTTTGAGGCTAATCGCTTTCAAAACCGATTGTTCTCCATCAAATCGCGGTTCATCTAAACCTACTTTCCATGCTGTGTTTTTTTCTTTATTAAGCCCTCTAGCTCGAATCTCTCCTCCTATTTCTACCAAATAATTTTTAATGCCTTTGGTCTCAAGAAATTCACCAATCACATCTACACCATAGCCTTTTGCAATAGCATTAAATTCAAGATAGGTGTTTAAATCATGTTTTTTTATACCTCGTATAGTATCACCAAACATTTCTAATTTATCAAAACCAACAAAACGCATTAAACTATCAATAGTTGTACTATCAGTTAAAAATTTATTTTTATCAGCACCAAAATTCCAAGCATTAACAACATTGCCAATAGTTGGGTCAAAGACGCCTTTGGTTTTTTCATATATTGCTTTTGATGCTAAAAAAACATTCTGGAAATGATTATCAAATTTGTATGACTCATTTCTATTAAATTTAGATATTTGAGAATCAGAAATATACGTAGACATCGATTGATTTACAACCATAAACAAACTATCAAATTGTTTAGTATAGTCGATCTCAGAATCATAAATCACGCTATAAGATGTCCCAAAAACAGGTCCAGATAGTTTAGTGTTAATCGATTTAGATATAACATTTTTTTCCTCTTTACAAGAGAAACAAATAATAACAAGTAGTAATAGATACCGTTTCATTTAATTGAGATTAGATTCGATGAATTGAATGCCATTATATTCAATAAGATAATCTTCATTTAAATAGACTGGTAGTTCTTCACCTTTTGGATTACCAAGTCCCACACCAGCGTATAAAACTTTAGCATTGTTTTCAAGAGCATGCTTTTTAAAGGTTTCCATCCAAACAACATCGTAATTATTTGGGTTTTCTGGTAGTAATACAGCTCTAACAATTACAAAAAAGTATTGGCTATTTTTATCAATACACACGAATTGAGGATGACGCTTTAACTTGCTATTAATCGCTACGAATTCAAAGCCACGCTGTTCTAATTCTTTGCCAACATGGTTCATTGCTAAGTTATGAAGTTCCTGTGGTGTTAAGGCTTTGCTCATACTACAAAAATACAATAATGCTTTGGTAACAGAAAGCCGTTTTCCTAACATTAGAAAATAAAAAGACTATTTAAATCTTACAAATTTCGAACTACTAAATGTATAATTAGACACTGGGATTACAGCATCTTTTTTGAGCTCATACCATGGCGAAATTTTAGAATCTTCTAGATTTTTAACAAGATGTACACTTTGTGCAGGTGTATTTCCTTGAAAAAGCAGAAACAACTTATCCCCATTAGCATTAACAACTTCATCACAAATCATCACAATATGTCCAGGCGAGCCACCTTTTATAAGCATATCACCAATTTGCAAATCACTATCATCAATAGATTTAAGCTCATTAAAAAGCGATAGGGTTCCTGAATATGTAAAGATTAAATTTAAGTAGTTGTAAAAATTCTCCTTTGAATGATTGGCTACAGCTGTTTTACTAAAACTAACTGTATTACCATTAATTTTTGGACGATAACCTTCAGCATATTTTAGCCAAGAACAATAATGTCCTGAAGTAAAATTAAATCCAATTTCATCTTTTCTATTTGTATTCCAAAGGTACTCACTTCTCACTCTTATGAGCGCATCTGCACATTGTTGCAATCCATTTTTTGGAACTGGAATATCAAGAATACCTATATGACCACTTTGCCAAAAATATTCAGAATTGTCATAATTGATAATCTTACTTCCAAATGGTTTCAACTTATAATGTCTTAAGTATTCTGCAAAACTTCCGTTTTCGTAAGTGACACGTTTATACCCATCAGGAACCTTAACTCTAGAATTAATTGTTACACTATCAGTATTAATTAAATTAGTAGTTACTACTCTAGCTTTGGCCATTTGCACTACAGTTTTAACAGGTCTAAATTGATAGGCAATTACTGCCAGTATCAACACAATTATAATGGTTAGTATACTTTTTCTCATACTACTAGAACGTCATCTATCGCTTATTTGTTATACAACAATTAAAGACGTACATTTAATATATGCTAAATACTCGGACATTCTATAAATTTTATTACATGGCGTTATGTATTAGTTTTTTATGTGTAGGATGTAAACAATCGACAATTTTGCCCGACCCATTAGAAGCAGGCTGGAATAATGAAGCTGTTTGCGAACTTGTAGATGACAATGAAAATGTTAGAGTACTAAGGTGTACTTTTGCTCCTGGTGTTGGTCATGAAAGACACTATCACAATCCACATTTTGGATATACCTTAGCTGGAAGTAAGTTTAGAATTAAAGACACAACAGGAACACGTGAAGTGAATATACCTACTGGTTATAGTTTTAATAATAATCGTATTGAATGGCACGAAGCACTTAATATAGGAGATAGTACTGCCGTATTTCTAATTATAGAATATAAATAATGAGTGGTTTTGACATTGTGATGGTAATTGCCATCATACTCTTTGCAAGATTAGGAGTACGATTGGTAACAGGGTATATTAGGATGAAAAAAGAGAACCAAGATGGTTCTAAAAAAAATTAAAAATGTTTAGAACATAAAAAAAACCAACTCGCAATAAGTTGGTTTTTTTTTATAATCAAATGTCATTTAGTATTTATCCACCAAAGTCATCGAATCTAATGTGTTCATCTGGAATTCCAAAATCTTCTCCCATTTTCTGAACCGCTTGGTTCATTAATGGAGGTCCACAGAAATATAACTCAATATCTTCAGGAGCTTCGTGATGATTTAAATAATTGTCGATTACACAATTGTGTATAAACCCAACAAATCCATCACCAATCTCATCATTAATATCTGTCTTCACTTTCCAGTTATCTTCTTCCATTGGTTCAGACAGTGCCATATAGAATTTGAAGTTAGGGAAATCTTTTTCTAATTTTCTGAAATGCTCAATATAGAATAGCTCTCTTTTTGAACGTCCTCCATACCAATACGTTACTTTACGACCCGTTTTGATAGTTCTAAATAATTGGTATAAATGAGAGCGCATTGGAGCCATACCAGCACCACCTCCAACGTATAACATTTCACTATCAGACTCATTAATAAAGAATTCACCATAAGGTCCAGAAATGGTTACCTTATCACCAGGTTTTTGAGCAAAAATATAAGATGATGCAACCCCAGGATTAACATCCATCCATGCATTTTTAGAACGATCCCAAGGCGGTGTTGCAATACGAACATTCAACATAATCTCGCGACCTTCTGCTGGGTAAGAAGCCATAGAATAAGCTCTTTCAACTGTTTCATCGTTTTTCATGACTAATGGCCATAATCCAAATTTATCCCATTCAGCTTGAAATTTATCTGCTGTTTCATGCTCTTCAGGGTGAGCTGTTATATCAATATCAGAATATTTGATTTCACATTGTGGAATTTCAATTTGAATATATCCACCTGCTTTATATCCCATATCTTCAGGAATCTCAACAACAAACTCCTTGATAAATGATGCTACATTATAGTTACGTACGACTGTTGCTTCCCACTTTTTAATTCCGAAGATTTCTTCTGGAATTGTAATTTCCATATCCTGCTTCACTTTTACTTGACAAGATAAACGTGCTCCATGTTGCAATTCTTTTCTACTGAAATGAGGTGTTTCAGTTGGTAATGCTTCTCCTCCTCCTGAAAGGACATGACATTCACATTGGATACAAGTTCCTCCACCACCACAAGCAGATGGTAAGAATATTTTTTCACCACCTAAAGTAGATAACAATGTACCTCCCGAAGCGACTTGAATTTCTTTTTCACCATTAATTTTGATCGTAACTGGACCTGATGGTGATAGCTTTTGTTTTACAAATAATAACAACGCTACTAATGCTAGTGTAACGATTAAGAACGCTACGATTGTTGCTATAACTGTTCCTGTTGTTCCTGCTGCTAAAATCATACTATTCTTCTATTTTAGTGTTATTAGCTACACTTAGACTGCTCTCAGTGTCTGATTCTTCTATACTTTGATTTGGCAATACTTGCGCAGTTGTCTCTTCTTTAGCTTCTTCGTCACCACCAGTCAACATCCCACCAAAGCTCATAAAACCAATAGCCATTAATCCTGTAATAATAAATGTTATTCCTAAACCTCTTAAAGCTGGTGGTACATTAGAGTATCTGATTTTTTCTCGAATTGCAGCAATGGCTAAAATAGCCAAGAACCATCCAATACCAGAACCAATTCCATAAGTTGTAGCTAGGCCAAGTGTTGCAATTTCACGTGATTGCATAAACAAAGACCCTCCTAAGATGGCACAGTTTACTGCAATTAATGGTAAAAATATACCAAGAGAGTTGTATAATGAAGGAGAGAATTTTTCAACAATGATTTCTACTAACTGTACCATGGTTGCAATAGTTGCAATAAACATGATAAACGATAAAAAGCTTAAATCGTAGTCTGCATATTCTTCACCTAACCAAGATAATGCACCAGGTTGTAAGATATATTGATCTAGCATCCAGTTTAAGGGTACAGTAATCGCTAACACAAAAATCACAGCTGCTCCAAGACCTACTGCTGTAGATACTTTTTTAGATACTGCAAGGTACGAACACATTCCAAGGAATGTGGCAAATACCATGTTATCTATAAATATCGATTTGAAAAATAATTCTATATGTTCCATATTGTATATTTTGATGCTATTCCGAATCAATTTCGGAATCACATTTCAAGTTTTAATCTTCTACTAAATCTTTATTTCTTGTACGTTGTACCCAAATGATAATTCCAACTACAATTAATGCCATTGGAGACAATAGCATAAAACCATTATTTTCGTAGCCTATTGAATACAATCCTGTTTTTTCAATAGGGTCTCCTAATACAGGAATTCCTAATAAAGTTCCAGAACCAAGTAATTCTCTGAAGAACCCTACAATAATCAATATTACTGCATATCCTAAAGCGTTACCTATACCATCTAAGAATGATCTCCATGGTCCGTTACCTAAAGCAAAGGCTTCAAAACGTCCCATAATGATACAGTTAGTAATAATCAATCCTACGAAAACCGAAAGTGTTTTACTAAGTTCATAAGCAAAAGCTTTCAGTACTAAATCAACAATAATCACTAGCGTTGCAACTACAATAAGTTGTACAATGATTCTAATTTTTGATGGAATGATATTACGCATTAAAGAGATAACAACGTTACCAACACCTAACACAAACAATACTGAAATAGACATTACTATTGATGCCTCTAATTCTGCTGTAATCGCCAATGCAGAACAAATACCTAATACCTGAATTGTAATTGGGTTATTATCAGCTAACGGATCTTTTATTAAAGCTGCGTCTTTTTTCGAAAGTAAGCCCATATTTATTGTTTTAAAGTTTTAAAATAAGGTACATATAGCTTAAGATCATTTTTAATCATTGCTGACACACCATCACCTGTAATTGTTGCTCCAGCAATAGCATCTACCTCATTATCTGTTTTATCATTATTCTTTGGATCTGCGTTACCTTTTGCAACATTGATTCCTTTAAAGCTACCATTAGACATCAAATGCTCGCCAATAAAATCATCCATAAAGAAACGTTGTTTGATGTTAGCTCCTAAACCAGGAGTTTCACCTTTATGATCAAAATAAGCACCCTGAACAATCATATTCTCATCCATAGCAATATATGCCCAAATTGCATCCCATAGTCCTTTACCACGAATTGGTGCTATATAGTATTTCTTACCTTTTTCATCTTCTCCAACGAACAATGGTAATTGTCGTTCTTCCCCTGCTTTAGCCTTAGCTTGCTCTTTCTTAACATCAATCAAATAAGCCTGATTGTCTTCTTTGGCTTGACCATTGGCACTAATAACTAATTGTTGTTTGATATACTTGGTAAAAAGCTCTGGTGCATCATCGGTAGACACAAAATTCGCGCTTGTTCCTTCATTTTCATTAATACCCATTGCGTACAAAATATTTTGTTGCTTTTCTAGGCGTTCATTTTCAGTGATTTTTGGTTTTAATGTTGACGCTAAAAACGCTAATAAAAAACCAACTACAATTACCATTGCTATCGCAAAAAGTATGGTATATAAATTTTTATCTGTTCTTTTTTCCATCGTTAAGCAGTTTTAACTTTTAGACGTTTCATACGACGTTTTACATTTCCTTGAACCACATAGTGATCAATAGTTGGCGCAAAAACATTCATCAATAGAATGGCTAGCATCACACCTTCTGGATAAGCTGGATTAAATACACGAATCATGATTGAGATGAATCCAACTAAAAATCCGTAAATCCATTTTCCTTTATTTGTTTGGGAAGCTGTTACTGGATCGGTAGCCATAAAGACTGTACCAAAGGCAAAACCTCCAATAAGAAGATGGTGCCAGAACTCTGTACTCATTAATCCATAAAACTTACTTGATTCGGTAATCCAACCAGAACTTACAACACCATTAAATATTAATCCCATTACTAGCGCTCCAATTACTGAAGACAACATGATTCTCCAACTTCCTATTTTAGTAAATATTAAGAATAATCCTGCTAGTAAAATTAAGATAGTAGACGTCTCACCAACAGACCCTGGTATTAATCCATAGAACATATCCATGATTTGATATCCAGCATCTTTATTCTGTGCTAAACTCCCTAGTATTGTTTCACCTGAAACAGCATCAAGATTCTCACCAGCAGCAATCAATTGATCACGTTCTACGGCACCTTGAACCCAGACTTTATCTCCTGACATCCAAGTAGGGTAAGCAAAAAACAAAAAGGCTCTAATTGTTAAAGCTGGATTTAGGATATTCATCCCAGTTCCTCCAAAAACTTCTTTACCAATAACAACTCCAAATGCTACTGCTACTGCAAGCATCCATAGTGGTGTGTCTATTGGAACGATTAAAGGCACTAACATCCCTGTTACTAAGTATCCTTCTTCTACTTCATGGCTATTCTTTATGGCAAAGAAAACCTCAATGGCTAAACCAACAACATAAGACACTATTACTAGTGGAATAACTTTCCAGAAGCCTACCATGAAATTATCCATCGTCCAGAATGCTTTGCTAAAGAATCCACCTGTAGCTGCTTCAATCTCGCCAAATGCCAAATGATGTTGATAACCAGCATTAAACATTCCAAAGATTAAACAAGGTACCATTGCCATAATAACGGTGTTCATGGTACGCTTTAAATCATCGGCTGCTTTTATATGAGTTCCATTATGAGTGGTCTCATTAGGTAAGAATAAAAAAGTATGAATTGCAGAAAATGCTGGCAACCATTTTTTGTCTTTATTCTTTTGCTTGAAATTATGTAAACTATTTTTTAAACCCATTATCCTATCTCTTTAAGCATTAAGTCTAAACCTTTTCTAATAATATCTTGATGTGGTTGTTTAGACACACAAATAAATTCTGTCAAAGCAAAATCTTCAGGTGCAACTTCATACATTCCTAAAGCTTCCATTTCATCTAAATCTTCATACATACAAGCCTTTAATATTTGTAAAGGATAAATATCTAATGGAAAAACATTTTCATACGAGCCTGTTACAACAAACGCACGATGTTCACCATTTGTATTGGTATTTAAATCATATTTTTTCTTCGGATTTAACCAAGAAAATGTCAATGCTCTTGATGTTGAAATTTTATTAAATATTGGTTTATTCCAACCAAAGAATTCATAATCATCTCCTTCAGGAATAACAGTAATCACATTATCATAATACCCTAAACTCCCATCAGGTTTTATCTGCTTTCCTGATAATACATTTCCAGAAATTATACGGTTATTACCTTCTTTTTCAACCCCTTTATCGTAAATCATTGTGGCAACTTCGCTACCAATTTTAGTTTTAAAATACCTTGGCTTTTCTACAGAAGATCCAACAAGAGCAACAACGCGCTCAGCATTAAACTTCCCAGTAAGTAACAGTTCTCCAATAACAACTAAATCTTTAGCATTAACAGTCCATACTGTTTCTCCTTTATTAATAGGATCCAATTTATTGATATGAGTACCAACATTTCCTGCAGGATGCGGACCAGACACTTTATGTACGGTTACATCATTTAATCCAGCTAATGGCGAGCTATTAGATCTAACACCAATATGAACTTGGCCTTCAGTTAATTTAGCAAGTGCTGAAACTGCAGCTTGCAGTTCTGCTTCTTTTCCATTAAGAACAAAATCTAAATCTGCTGCAAGAGGCGCAGTATCATTACCAGAAATAAAAATCGCTTTTGGAGATTTCTCAGGGTTAGCAATAACATCATATGGTCTTTGTTTGATAAAAGGCCAACATCCTGTAGCTAACAAATGTGCTTTAGTTGTATTTGCATCAGCATTGGAGCTAAACTTTCCGAAATCTTTAAAAGATTGTGATTTATCTGCTTGAATCTTAATCGCATCAATACGACGTTTTGGCCCTCTTTCTACTTCTACCACAGTTCCTGAAACTGGCGACACAAACTTTACATCTTCATTAGATTTATCATAAAAGATAACATCTCCTGCTTGTAAAGTAGCACCTTCTTTTGCTACAAGTTTAGGAATAACGCTGTGAAAATCTTCAGGTCTGATAGTGCAGAAATTACTTATAATGGCTTGTTCTACTGTTTTTTCAGCTTCACCAACAAGTTTAATATCCAGACCTTTTTTAATTTTAATGTCTTTTGACATACGCTTTATATTGAAATTAGTTGTCTAAAAATCCGTGCAAAAATACGAATAAAATGAGTAAAAAAACAGCTTATTAGTGAAGTTTATTATTTTTAAAGATTCTAAATAATTATCAAATCTATTAAATTCATTTATTTCAGACACAAAAAATAATTAACGATTGTAATTCATAAAAAAGACCGATAACATTTAAATTAGTATCGGCCACACTCTATATTTCTAATAGTCTAATTCCCCAATTACATTTGCTTTACACACCAAATTTTCCAAAAGACTGTTTCCTTTTTTGAGCTTAAATTCACAAATTTACCTATCCAATTAAATCCCTTTTCAGTAATATTAGAAAAGGTTAAGACACTTTCAATTTCATGACCATTACTTTTCGGTTCTGATTTACGCAAAACTATCTCATCTCCAAGCTTACCTCCTTTCCATATTTGAGGCTCTGAAGTCATAAAAGGCACAAAAAAAGGTACTTGCCATTGTTTTGTATGGGGGTTTAAAATTCTAATACTCGTAAAAGGCGTAATTATTTTACCATTGTCTAACCAGCCATCATCTTGAATTGCATTTCCGTTTAAAATATATTTCCATCTCCATTTTAAATTTAGAGTATCTCCAGCTACATCACCATTATATTGAACACTTTTACAATTGCAAATTCCTATAAGCTTTTCAAAATCTTGTAACTCTTCTGGAGCATTACTATTTGGTCTCCCATATGGGTTTTGCTCATTGGCTTCATACTCTATAGAATCAACGTTGATTTGATTATTATGCTGAGAAAAAATACTAAAACCATTTAGAACCATTATACTAACAAAGATTATTACATGCTTTATTTTTTTCATATTAAAACTTTTAAAAAAGAAAATGTGGAAGTCAAATATAAATTATATCAACTCCCACATCTCTATTAAACCATCAACTCTTACTAAATTAAATCAATCTATAACAACCATTAATTTTATTAAAGGTTATGGCTCTCCACATATTTATTATAGCATCAAACTTTAGTAAGCATAATTGTCATTGGAACATCTGCCTGACCACAGTTTCCTGCTCCACCAATAAAATCTAATAAATTTACCATGATAACATCATCGCCACATGGCAAATCTGCTGCATCTCCAGCTCCTAATAAAATTTCTGCCCCACAACCTACTCCAGTTGAAATTGGACCAGAAATTAGAGTTCCATCGGAACCGAATGCAAATTCGACATCAACAACTGGTAATCCAGCTCCAATACCAGGTAGATAATCGGCTTGGAAAAATCTACTAAATTCTCCTCCTGAACCTTCGGTTAAAGTCACCACGGTCCCATCAGCAAATTGCGCTCCAAATGGTCCTGCTCCTGTTGGTACAGTAAGTACATAATCTCCAAGACCAAACCCTGTTGTCGCTTCTAATGCAGGACAAATCGTCATTCTCTGAGTAATAGGTTTTTCATCATTAAAACCAACACCTACAGATGGGTCACTTGTTGATACTAATACAATATCAAACACCATTGGCTCAGTTAGTACAGGCAACTCTGTAAAATCGAATTCAATATTTGCTAAATATGCATATTCAATTCCAGTACTATTGTCTGGCCCAGCATAACTCGTCTCTCCAGCAGGACTCACTAGAGATCCTGAATTTGAAAACGCAGCATTTGGGTCCAGTCCAGATACACTTACTAAGTTATATCCAATTGTTAAATCATCATCAACTCTAGGTACTTGAATATCAACACCAATTCTAGCTCCAACATCAAATGATAAGTTGTAGTTAAAAGATACTGGATTAGCGCCTGGGAATTGAATCCATCCTACATTTTCTGTAGGACTAAACCCTAGATCATTATCATCGTTACATGCTGTAAAGCACATCACAAAACAAATCAGACCACATAGTTTTATAATGTTTTTCATAATTAAATTATTGTTTAGTTAGTGTAAAGTTCTGTACAATTGCAGGTCCGCAATCTGCTTCAGGATCTTCAAGATAATTTACAGTATGTACTGTATCATCATTTAGATCATACATTGAATTAGATGCTCCTGCACCAGTAATTAGATAAGAGGTCACTTGAGTACAAGTAACATTAATATCTACCGTTCCAACATTGTAAAAATTACATCCTAAAGTAATTACAACTTCAACATCTGCAGCTACACCTGTATTTGGTAAGAATGTAGCCGTAAATAAACGGTTTGTTGGCTCAGACGGATCTACAGTAACAGTAACAGGTACATCAATCCCAAAGTTTTCATTTCCGTTATCAGTTAATAAATAATCTCCTACCAAGTAGTCACTAGGCACAGGACAAACCTGAAAGATATTTACGGTATGTTGCACCGGACTCAAAGTAGCATTACTCGCATTTGAATCTTGAATATTAAGTATAATTGTTTCTGCTTGCGGTTCAACACTATTGTCGACACCATTTATGGTCAATATACCTGAATAAGATCCTGCTGGAATTGTCACCATATTAGACACAAACGAGTAATTCTCTGCCGCAGCAGAACTAGTCTCATCAACAGATACTGTAACAGTTCTATCTGAATCTGACACCGTAGAGACTTCTATTTGAACATCTACCGTTCCTGTACCATCAATAACAACAGCCAAGTCTGAGCTAGTACCGGCAAACGCTACTAATGATTGTCCACTTGTGTTATTAAAAGTCGTATTGATATTATCATCTTTATCACATCCAAAAAAGGCTGCTACCATCAATGACAATACTGCTATTTTTATTTTTTTCATAATCATTTAATTTTTTTATTAATACCCAGGGTTTTGTTCTGCAGCACTATTTGCTGTAGTCTCTGCTAAAGGAATAGGTAATGTATACCTGTGATCATCATTTGGTAATGAACATCCAGCTAAGATAGAGCACTCTTTTGCATCTCTTTCCATAGTTCTATTTCCTCTGTTCCCTAAACGCTTTAAATCTACCCATCTATGACCTTCAAATAGAAGTTCCAAACGTCTCTCATCTAAGATCCCTCCAAAAGCTTCTGTTTGATTAGCATATGCAGGTAATGGCTGTGGAGATCCAAATCTTGCATCTCTAAGCTGCTTGATAAACTGTGCCGCTGCTCCTAATTGATTTGCATCTGCTGCTGCCTCTGCTCTAATAAGTAACATCTCAGCTGATCTGAATACTTTTAAGTCATTCATTAATGGCTGACTATTTGATCCAGGATATTTCCAAACGATTAATACATCATCATTTAAGAAGTTAGGGTTACTTGCATAACCAGGATCAATTGAAGAGTCTGCTAAGTTCACTGCTCTAGGTAAACGAATATCAGCTGTTCCATTCATGATGTTGAATGTTGAACGAGAGATTTCCATAAATGGTCCTCCACCAACAGTAGCATCAATAAATGCCCATAAGCTTCCTGCCCATCCTCCGCCGGCAGTTCCTTGTCCGTCAAATGAATCACCTCTAGCTCTTTCTAAAGAAAAGATCACTTCTGTAAAGTCTGCATCATCATACATTGAGAAGTACTGTGCTTGGTTAGCAATTGGATAGCTTGCTAATAAACTTGCTGCAAATCCATCTGCTGCTGCATACTGACCTCTATACGCTGCCATTCTTGCTCTAAGAGCCGTAATGAAATCTTGTCCCATAAAAAACAGTCCTGATGTGTCACCATCTGTTCCATTAATCAAGCTTGCTGCTGTATTTAAATCTGATGTAATCTGAGTATAAAACTCGCCATTAGTAGACCTTGCAACACTAGCAAAGATATCTGATGTTGGTTCTGTAAGTAATAATCCTGCTAATGCCGCATCATTAGTATAATCTGTTGAAAAGAAGGTCAAGATTTTAAAGTGCGAAAAGGCTCTAATCGCATAGGCTTGTCCTAATACATGATCGTATAAATCTGGATTTTCTGCTCTATCAATAGTCTCTGCTGCAGCAATGATTCTATTAGCCATACCAATAGCGCCATAGTTAGAAGCCCAAATATTGAACGCATAACCACTATTTGAGTTGATATTATAGTTCTGTGTGTTGGAGTTTTGCCCTCCATTATCACGCCCTCTAAACGACTCATCTGTAAATGCCGATGTATAACCAATTTCAAAGGTTGTATCTAGAAAATTGTATGCTCCTAACAAACCACTTTTTAAGTCATTAACACTCTGAAAAGCGTTATCTGCACCTAATCGTCCTGGTTGATCGATATCAATCGCATCGTTACACGATACCACTGTAAAGATCAAACAAACACATAATAATTTATATATATTTCTCATATTTATTTTGTTTTTTTATTAAAATCCAAATTCAATTCCTACTGAATAGGTCTTTGGTGTTGGATATCTGTTTTGAGATGCGTTTAATGCTTCTGCATCAAAGCCTCTCCACTTACTCCATGTTACTAAGTTCTCTCCACTTACAAATGCTCTAAGAGATGTAAATCCTATTTTATCTAACACTTTCTTTGGCACATTGTATCCAAACTGAATAAAACGCAATCTTAAGTAATCTGACTCTCTAATGTTTCTATCTGATAAGAACTCATCACTTGCATTTGTTGCATTTAATGACGGAATATCTGTGATATCGCCTGGTTGAGACCATGCTCTTAAGATATCTCTTGAGTGTCTAAACTGTCCAATTGCTGTTGGATCTAAGAAGCCTTGCATATCAAAATCTGAACGATATACACCAATGGTATAGTTAAACTGTGTTGTTAAGAAGAAGTTCTTATAATCCGCATCAAATCCGAAACTACCTTGGTAATCAGGGAAGATGTTCTTTCCTGTAGCTCTTTGATCGTTTGTTGTAATATCTTCGGTTAAGTTACCATTGATATCTAAAAATAATAAGTTACCATTTGCTGGATTAACACCCATATATGGTGCTGCAAATAATTCTCCAATAACACCTCCAACACGACGAACAAGTGGCTGATCACCACCAGCTCCTAAACTCACGATCTCTTGCTTGTTATAATTTCCAACAGCATTAAGCGTTAAATTAAAGCCATCTTCTTCTTTTGCTTTAAAAAGGTCGTAGTGTAATTCTACATCAAATCCACTGTTTTGTAATTCACCTACATTTGCATTAATTCCAGTAACACCTCCGTTTAATGATGGTGCAATTGGAGTATTCACAAATAAATCTTCAGTGTTTCTTTGATACACATCAAAACTACCTCTTAATCTATTATTGATAAGTGCAAAGTCTAAACCAATATTAGCTTGTACAATAGTTTCCCATTTTAGATCATTGTTTCCAATCTGCCCTACTGATAAACCATTTACTCCACCATATTGTCCTCCTGTGTTAAAGAAGTTCTCTGTTAAATCTGGTGCAGCAAAATAAGCAAACTGTCCTGCTACTGCTACAATTCTCTGGTTACCTGTAGTACCATAAGACGCTCTAAGCTTTAATTGATCAAAGATAGAATCTTCCATAAAGGCCTCGTTTGAAATATTCCAACGTCCTGCAACAGACCAGAAGGTACCCCAACGATTCGATGCTGAGAAACGGTATGATGCATCACGACGTACTGTCGCTGAGAATCCATATCTTGTATCATAATCATAATCTACAAATCCAAAGTATGAGAATAAACCTGCATCTCTTACTGTAGCTCGACCTGTATCTACATAATTATCATCATTAGCATTATCATTTACGAATGACGCTCCATCTCCAGGAGAGAAGGTTGCTGGATCAAAACCTAATTGTCTAAATCCAAAACTACGTCTGTGCGCCTTAAAGTATTCTGTAAATAAAGACACCTCTAAAGAGTGCTTATCTGCAAATACTTTTGACCATGTAAGTGAATTGTTAAAGTTTAATGCAACTGAACGTCTTGAATCCTGATCTGAGAATCCTGGTGTGTTATCTCCTGTCACGGCAAATAATTGTGCGTTAAAAGACAATGGTCCTTCTACACGTAATAATTGCTCATCAGTAAAATCACCACCAAACGAGGTCCTAAAGGTTAAATTATCTGTTATTTTATAACTTGCATTAACGTTTGCTATCACCTTTATTTCATCCTCACGTCTTGTATAAGTATCTAAACGATCCAATAAGAATAATGGTGTATTCACAAATAACACTGGAATATTTCCTCCTCCACCTGGCACATAAGATGCTGGTGAGATATAAGGAACCGATTGATTGGCTCCTAAGACAAAGTTTCTATTAATTGAACCACCAGCTCCATCAATTGAATTAGGTTCATTTGATTCTGAATAATTAAATGTAAATGATGTTCCATAGTTGAACTTATCATTACTTGACTTACCAGAAATATTACTTCTGAAGTTAAAACGTTTAAGTGTACTTGCACGTTTTAAGATTCCTTCTTGATCTGTATATCCAAAGGATGTAAACGAGTTAATGTTCTCACCACCTGACGCCAAGTTAAGTGTATGACTCTGAGTAAGTCCTGTTCCAAAGAACACATCTAACCAGTCTGTATTAGTTTGTCTTGCTCTAATCTCTAATTCTGCATCAGATAAAGTTGCTCCAAATCCTGAACCAAAATCCTTCTCTAACTGTAACTGCTCTCTCGAGTTCATTAAGTTATAATCATTGTCTTGTAATGTAGAAAATGCTGTGGTTCCAATATAGTTAATCTTTAATCCTGAGTTATAAGACCCTCTTCGTGTTTTAATAAGCACAACACCATTTGCCCCTCTATTACCATAGATAGCAGTTGCCCCTGCATCCTTAAGTACAGATAATGACTCAATGTCATTTGGGTTTAAAGATCTAAAGTTATCCTCATCTACTGGAACACCATCTATAATAAATAATGGCTCTGTGTTACCTGATAAGGATGATACACCACGTAAGTTAATGGTACTATCACCTCCTGGCTGACCATTACCTGTTGTAATGTTAAGTCCAGCAACCTGACCCTGAAGAGTCTGCGCAAATGACGCATTTGGTCTTGCCTCTACCGTCTTTGCGGTAATTGTTGTGGAGGAAATATTAGATTTCTCGGCTGTTGAAGTCCTGTAGGCCTCAATAACAACCTCTTCTAATGATGCAACGTCCTCTTGTAATGCCACATTAATTGTTGTTCTGTTTCCTATGAGTTCTTCAACTGTTTTGTTTCCTACATAGCTAAATACTAATGTTTCGTTTGCACTTGCTTTAATAGAATAGTTTCCATCAAAATCTGTTTGAACTCCACGCGTTGTTCCTTTTACGATGACACTAACACCTGGCAACGGTAATCCGTCTACTGCTGATGTAACTGCACCTGTGATCGTTTTCTCCTGAGCTAACATTGTAGCCATATTTAAAAAGAAGAGCACCACCACTAAAACATAATTTTTTACTTTCATAAATTTTCAATTTTAATTATTACGAGTTAGTTATAGTGCAATATGAAAAGGCTAGTGGTGAAGTCGTTTTATTTTTGAAGACTAACTCAAAATAATTACTCTTATGAAATTAAAGTTAACATGGTTTAATGCATAATAAGTCACACTAGCACCACCATGCCTTTTGCAATTGCTGATGTAAAAAACGTAAGTAAACCCTGATTTTACGGTAATCCCGATAATAATTTCCTTATTTCCGAAGACGATTTACGTTACAGGTGCCTATTTAACAAATAAAGCAAGAAAGACTTTTCAAAATGAGTAAAGAAGATCATTAAATCATCGGTACATTTAAGCAAAATGGCTTAGAAATACATCAGAACTTAAGCGTTCTTTTTTGAGAAACTCAAAAGCTATTGTGACAATTAAAATCAAAGTTTAAAATGATAAATCTCCTTTAATCGTAAGACGATATTAAGATAGATCTATTAGACTACTTGTCTAATTGAAGTTTGATAGATGTAGTTTTAGAACAAGAACAATAAAATATCAAGCAATGCTCAGCTTTCTGCTTTTATATTGTGTTGGCGTAAGCCCTGTTCTCTTTTTGAAGGCGTTATTAAATGAAACCTTATTATTAAAACCAACTTCATAGAGAATTTCTGTAATATTCATAGTATTATTACTTATCAATAATTCTTTGGCTTCATCAATTCTGAAATCATTTAAAAACTCAAAAAAATTCTCTTTAAAATGCTCATTAATAATCTGTGAGGTATTGTGTTTAGAAGTGCCAAGCCTATTAGCCAAAATTTCTAAACTAATATTATTCTCTTTATACACCTGATCATCTATCATTAAAGACAATAGCTTTTGCTTAAGCTCTAAAGACAAACTCTTACTTAAACCAGATTTTTTATACTTAACAAAGGTAAGTACCTCTTCAATTCGGAAACCCCAAAACACTTCGGGCTGGAGATATCCCATAATACTGATTAAAATGATAAAGAATGAAATCATAAATGAAATCATATAATCCCATTGTTGATTAAAAAATGAAAAATTAACTAATGTAAAATAAATCACATACGAGAGTATCAAGCCGAAAAACGAATACACCAAATAATTAAGCCATACACCAACATTATCTGCAATATTAAATTTTTCTTTTCTGACATAATTATATATAAGTACGAGATATACAGTCATATGTATTATTCGGATCCAGGGATTAAACAATAAATTGAGTAATGGTGCAAAGACTGTTTCAGAGACATCAATAAACAATCGTGCAACATATAGTAAAAAACAAATACTGTATGGAATAAAATGATGAAAAATAAGCTTAAATCTAAGTTTTTCAGTAAACAAAGATTGGATATACATCAAAAGTAAAGGGCCAAACAAATATCCTAAAACAATAAATAGTTTATCAAAATATCTAAATGGATAGATATAAATATAACCACTCCAATACAACACGAAAATAGCCAAGGTCAATGAAAAAGATAACACAAACAATCCAAGAATGATATTTGATTTTTTATTCCCTTTTTTTCTAAAAACTAGAATTGAAAATAGTAATACGCCTTGAAACACAATAAAAAGAAAAATACTAGTCCACTTGTTTAAAGATGGCTTATATTGGATCATAAGTTTCTTGTATTTAGGGTTATTAGCAAGGACACTAAAATTCCCATCTTGAAACAAGGCCGAAGGCAAATTTTCTAGCTGCAGGGTTTTTTCTATATACTCAAGACTTCCATTAATATTATTGAGCTTCAATTCACTCAATGCCAAATTATAATACAACCTTTCATAGGTCACTTTTCCAGTTCCTACTACGTCTAACTGATCGGCTTTAACAAAACTCTCTTTAGCTGCCTCAAAATCTACAACTTGAGTTTCACAAAGTCCTTTATTATACCAAAACAACGGATTGTCAGAATTTTCATCAATAATCTCTTCTAGTATAGGAAGAATTTTATGGCAATTCTCATCGCGAAAATGCTCTAATAGTTCATCTGAAATATTACTCTCCTGCCCATTTGATTGAAAAAATGAAAAGACAGTTAATAATATAAAAAGACGAATCCAAAGCATAGTTTTTTTATTAACAAATATATTGTAGGCACTTTAAAAATAGTCCAGATTTAGTTAATCCCGATAATAATTTACTCTATTTAAGATTTCTATAACATATGATTTTTATTTTAAGATTTTATTAAGTTTTACTTAACATAATTATCCATCAGGAATAACATCACAAAATCATTTTAAATGCATATATGTGCTATATCATATAATATTAAGGCACAGATTTTGTTTATCTTTACATATCAAACTATTGTAATGATTAAAAAGATCTATTTTATTCTGTTAAGTATTCTATTTTCTATTCAAGGATTTAGCCAAGTAGAAGAAGTCAATCCCCCAGATTATATAAAAACGATAACCTTTAGAAGTAGAACATCATCGCAAGGTCAACTCCCTATCATTCGTTTAGGAGAAGCCTTTCATTTAGAATTTGATGTTCTAACTACAGACGAACCTGATTTTTATTATACCATTGAGCACTATAATTTTGATTGGACCAAGTCTAACCTTGTTAAAATGGAATACATGAAGGGGTTTGACAATTATAGAATAGTGAATTATGAAAATTCCTTTAATGCCTATCAACTGTATTCGCATTATGATTTGCAAATTCCAAATCAGCAAACACGAGGATTAACCAAATCCGGCAATTATATCATTTCAATTTTTGACGAAGATGGCGAATTAGTATTTACTAGGAAATTTATGATTTTTAAAGAGCAGTTAGGTGTTGGCGTTTCCATTAAACGCTCTAGAGATGTCAAGTATATTGAAAGTAAGCAAAGTGTTGATATCACGATTAATTCGGGAGCATTGAATTTAAATAACCCAAAGCAAACTATCAAAACGTTAATAATTCAAAACAACAACTTAAATACCGCTATCTCTGGAATCAAACCACAATATACTATAGGAAAAGAACTCATTTATAAATACGTGAAAGAAACGTCATTTTGGGCAAGTAATGAATATCGTTTTTTTGAAACCAAAGATGTTCGTGGTGCCAATGTAGGTGTACAGTTTATAGATTTAAAAGACATCTATAATAGCTACTTATTTACCGATGGACCTAGAGCAGAACAACCCTATACCTATAACCCAGATATTAATGGTAATTTTTTAATCACTGCCATTGATCGAGATGATGTTGATATTGAAGCAGATTATACAAATGTTCATTTCTCATTGCTATATCCAAAATTAACTGATGGTAGCTCTATTTATGTTTACGGAAATTTTAACAACTATGCATTAGAGCCACAAAACAAACTTGTTTACAACGGAGATAGTAATCAATACGAAGGCACAATTAAACTCAAACAAGGGTTTTACAACTATAAATATGTTGTAGTCGATGCTAATGGTAATCTAGACGAAGGGGAAATTAGTGGTAATTTTTGGCAAACGGAAAACAACTACAAGGTACTAGTCTATTATCGAGACTTAGGAGCTAGATTTGATCAACTCATAGGGTTTGGAGAAGCCACTTCTGTAGATATCTCAAATTAATCTTCTAATACCAGTTGCTTAAACGTATCATACTGTAATGTTCGTTCTATAAATTGTAGAGTATTCTCATCAAAAGACACACAATTCTCAATAGGCTTGGCATACAAATGTAAACTAACCGATTGACCCGCATGGATATTTTTCAGTCGATGAAACCCAATCTTATCATTCATAAAAGACAAATCTTGAGGCAAGTAGTTTTGAGAACATACTTCTCTCAAATAATTGTTATTATCTACAGTATAATGAATTTCTTTTAGCTTACCTTCTAACAAATAGACCCAACAGTCTTCACCATCATGATCATGAATAGACGTCTGCTGACCATCCTCCCAACATAATAAAATAAGTTCAAAATTAGCATCTTTGTATACACAATTACGCGTATACTTTTCATGCGACCAACTCTTAAACTCAGAAAAGTCTATCGAATTAAAATCGAAAGTCTTTAACAATTCATTGTAATCCCCAGTAGAAGATTGCGACAATAATGCTATTAATGTTTGTATATTCTCTTTTGATTTCAATGCTGTTATAGATATTTAAAAGGATTTTTATAATATTCCGAAAAAATAGGAATAAATTTACACAGAGCCAAAATTATAGAATGATCTTCTCTTATGATTAATGATTTAAAATTGTTTACAGAACTTGTTGAGTTTCTAATTTCCGAAGAACAAAATAACCCTGTCGCCAAACCTATAGATACTAAACTTTTATATGAAACTTTTGATCTCAACCTTAATGACGAACCCACAATTGATTCCGATTTCAAAAACACACTAAAAGATATCATTAAAAGCACTCCAAAGACAGCATCTACCTCTTTTTTTAATCAACTTTTTGGAGGTAGAATTGACAGAGCTGTTCTTGGTGATTTGCTCGCTGTTCTTTTTAATAATAGTATGTACACATATAAAGTTGCTGGGCCTCAAGTTGGAATAGAAAAAACTATTTTGCATAAAATATGTGATATTATTAAATACCCTAGTACAGCCGATGGCACCTTTGCACCTGGAGGTTCTATGAGCAATTATATGGCAGTTTTAATGGCAAGAGATAAATATAATCCAATGGCTAGAATGCAAGGAGTAACTAATAAAATGACATTATACACTTCTGATGTATCACATTATTCTATTGCCAAAAACGCCTCCTTTATTGGTGTAGGACGTGAGCAGGTAAGATCAATAAAAACAAACCACAAAGGCGAAATGTTGGTTATAGATTTAGAACTTCAAATTTCTAAAGATCTTAAAGACGGCTATCAACCATTCTTTATTAATGCTACAGCAGGCACAACAGTATTAGGTGCATTCGACAATGTTGAAGACATTAGTAAAGTTAGTAAAAAGTATAATCTATGGCTACATTTAGATGGAGCGTATTGCGGTTCGGTTATTTTTAGTGAGGACTATAAACATTTAGTGAATGGTATAGAACAAACCGATTCGTTTAGTGTTAATGCTCATAAAATGCTCGGTACTCCCTTAAGCTGTTCCATAATTGTGACAAGAGACAAGAAACACTTGTACCAATCATTTTCTAATGATGCTGAATACTTATACCAAACCAATGATGATGATTTTAATTTAGGAAAAACATCGCTTCAATGTGGCCGCCGAAATGATGCATTAAAATTGTGGACCTTATGGAAATCTGTAGGAAGTATAGGCTTAAAATCTATCGTTAATCATCAATTTAATTTAGCAGATATAGCTAGAACTTATATTAACAAGCATCCTGATTACACATTATATAGTTTTGACAATTCAATTTCGGTTTGTTTTAATTACAAAAACATTCCTGCGAAAAAATTATGTACTTTATTATATGAGAATGCAAAGCTTATGGTTGGCTTCGGAAATTTTAGAGGACAAGAATTCGTTAGAATGGTGACTATAAACTCATTATTAAAAGAAAACGACATTATCAATTTTTTCAAAACAATCGAAGATTTTGCAATTTCAACTGATTTTTAAATCCGTTAATCGGTTCTTTTTTTAAAAATTGTTAAAAATTTGCATTATTTTAAAAAAGTCTCCAAATTAGGAAGAAATTAGTTATTTTTGAAGGCTATTATTGGGATAATTCATGGTTCAACAAGTTACAAGCGGCATTAAAATTTCTGTCGAGACATCTTTCGAGGGTACTTTTTATAAAAATTATAAAGTACATTTTGCGTTTGGTTATAAAGTAACTATTGAAAACCAAAGTAAAGATTCTGTTCAATTAAATTCAAGATACTGGAGGGTTTTAGACGCTTTAAATAATGTAGAAATCATTGAAGGCGAAGGTGTTATTGGAAAAAAACCAGTTCTAAAACCAGGAGAGTCTCACACTTATAATTCTGGATGTTTATTAACGTCTCCTTTTGGAGCCATGCAAGGACATTACAATATGGTAAACTTTACGAATACCAATAAATTTAAGGTTATCATCCCAACATTTAAGTTAAGTGCTCCTTTTGCTATTAACTAAAATCAATTATTACTTTCTTGAAAATCAAACCTGTAAGTTGTATCATTCTGCTTGATATGAAAAAACTTGCAATTTGAATAATGCACAAATTGATAATCAGATTGAATATCAAAACCTTCAGCAGTTACAGTGTAAATACCATCACAATCAACATTTCCATAAGGGGAAACACGTCTAAATCTAAATTCCATTGGACTACTTAAATCATAAATTTCAAACCAAGCTCCAGCTGCTATACCACTCAACCATTGTGCATGATCTGCTTTAACATCGTTTTCCTTGGGCATTAATGTTCCAATTAAACTCGGTTTATATCCCTTAAGTCTATCTAAAAATAAGCGTCTATTTTCTTTACTCACTGTTGAATCAAACTCTGAAACGACACCAGTATCAGAAACTACATATACTAGATTTTCAGTATCAGCAATCACTACATTTCCTATTGTACTTGGTGTAAAGTTCTTTGACCTTACAAGTTTGTTTTTTATTGAAGAGTTTGTCACACTAGCAATCACACTATCTGTCACAAATCGCGCACAATTACAAGCTTGTTTAATAAATGCGGCATATCTTATAAATCCATGGTTTTGCATCATGGTAATATGTTTTCTTGCCCTTTTATAATCAATAGCTTTACAAACAGATGCATATAAGTCGCCATCTCCATGAGTTAGTTTAGGGTGCGTTGCTAGAAACTTCAAAATGTCATCTAAATTCTTAATTTCATCATTCTCAATATTAGCGACAATAGGGAAATTAAGTTCAAAATCAGTTTCGCGCCCTCTTACCCTCCCATTTGGTGACGATGTAATATAACGACCAAAATCATGATATTCCAAAACACCTGTTGATTTATCAATTAAAACTAAAGCTGCATGACCAGCTCTCACGTGTTTTTTATTACCAATAAATAAAAACCTCAGAAATGGGGAATACCATTCTTCGGCATGAGAGACTATGGTTTCTGGGTATGCTAGGGTAAGTATGATTCCGTCGTTCATTTGAAAAATATTGCGAGCAACTTACAAAAAATTACTGATTATTTTAACCTTGATTTAATAGTTGTTGAATTCATTAGTCGTTAAAATATCGTAACTTTGCAACTTTAAAATAACACACAATTTTTAAACCTAAAAATAAAATGGGAAAAGGATTTTTCAACGTACCAATAGCTATAAATGAGCCTGTTAAATCATATGCACCAGGATCTCCTGAAAGAGAAGCTGTTTTAGCAGCTTATAAGGACATGTGGAATACTCAAATTGATGTTCCTTTATATATCAATGGGAAAGATGTTTCAACAGGAAACACTAGAACCATGTCTGCACCTCATGACCACCAACATGTTGTTGGTACCTATCATTTAGCTGAAAAATCTCATGTAGAAGATGCGATTGCTACTGCATTAGAAGCAAGAAAAACGTGGTCTCAATTGCCTTGGGAACAACGTGCTGGTATTTTCTTAAAAGCTGCAGAATTAATTGCCGGACCATACCGAGCAAAAATAAACGCAGCAACGATGATTGCACAATCAAAAACAGTTCACCAAGCAGAAATAGATGCCGCTTGTGAGTTGATAGATTTCCTACGTTTTAATGTACAATTCATGACTGATATTTATCATGAACAACCAGAAAGTACAAGTGGTGCTTGGAATAGACTTGAATACCGTCCTTTAGAAGGATTCACCTATGCAGTTACACCTTTTAATTTTACCGCAATTGCTGCTAACCTTCCAGCATGTATGGCGCTAATGGGCAACGTAGTTGTTTGGAAGCCTAGTGATAGTCAGATTTTTTCTGCTAAAGTGATAATGGATGTATTTAAAGAAGCTGGCGTTCCAGATGGTGTGATAAACGTTGTATTTGGTGATCCAGTAATGATTACAGATACTGTGATGGATAGCCCTGATTTTTCTGGTTTACATTTTACAGGATCAACTTTTATATTTAAAGAACTTTGGAAGAAAATTGGTAATAATATCCACAATTATAAAACCTACCCGAGAATTGTAGGAGAAACAGGTGGAAAAGACTTTATCATTGCTCACAAATCTGCCAATCCGATTCAAGTAGCTACTGCAATTTCTAGAGGCGCATTTGAATTTCAAGGACAAAAATGTAGTGCTGCATCAAGAGCATATATACCATCAAATTTGTGGGATGCGGTTAAATCTAGAGTAATTGAAGATGTGAAATCATTTAAAATGGGATCTCCTGAAGATTTAAACAACTTTGTTACAGCCGTGATTCATGAAGGCTCGTTTGACAAATTAGCTAAATATATTGATCAAGCTAAAAATGATACTGATGCTGAAATTATTGTTGGTGGAAATTATGATAAAAGCAAGGGGTATTTTATTGAACCTACGGTTATTGTAACTAATAATGCAAAATACACAACTATGTGTACCGAATTATTTGGTCCAGTTATCACGATTTTTGTCTATGATGAAAATGAGTATTCTGAAACTCTTAAATTAGTAGATGATACAAGTGAATATGCATTAACAGGAGCTATCTTAGCAACAGATCGATACGCTATTGAAGAAGCAACCAAAGCCTTACAGAATGCTGCAGGAAACTTCTATATTAATGACAAGCCTACAGGAGCAGTTGTTGGACAACAACCTTTTGGTGGAGCGCGATCATCTGGAACAAATGATAAAGCAGGGAGCGCTCTTAATTTATTACGTTGGGTATCACCAAGAATGATTAAAGAAACATTTGTTACACCTACAGATTATCGTTATCCGTTCCTAGGATAAAACTCCTAAATTTAAAAAAACCTCGAACTTGATATGTTCGAGGTTTTTTGCTTTTTATCCCAAAACATTAATTCACACTTAATTAAGTAAGTGATTCTTTGTATCTTGTTGTAATAATTATTAATTGAACAATTATGATAAAAAAATACACTTTACTATTTTTAACTCTTCCTCTATTTTTACAAGCCCAAACTATTGAATTTGAATCTTCAACGGTAGCAGCTCTAGATGATTATAGTGGAGCTGTTAATTTTGCAGGTCTTGGAGAATATGAAATATTCTTAGACACGCAGACGGGCATTCTAGATAAACCAATTATTTTAATAGACGGCTTTGATCCAGGTGATACACGAACTATCTCAGGACTGTATAACTTATTAGATTTTTCTGGATCTCAAGGAGACCAAAACTTAGCCGATCTTGTTCGAGCTGAAGGCTTTGACGTAGTGATTTTGAATTTTCCATCCTATTTCAAATTATCTGATGACACACTATTAAATATAGATGATGCAACAGATACAAATGCAGACATGGTTATTGATGAATTAGACTATCCAGGTAGCACTCTCGTTAATGGAGGTGCGGATTTCATTGAACGAAATGCTATGCTTCTAATTGACCTTATAAACACACTTAACACTGACAAAGTTGGTGATGAAGAGCTCGTTATTATTGGTCCAAGTATGGGTGGATTAATTTCGCGCTATGCTTTAAATTTTATGGAGAATGCAAATCAAGATCACGAAACAAGATTATGGATTTCATTTGATTCACCACATCTTGGTGCTAATGTTCCTCTTGGCTTCCAACATCAATTTAACTTTCTTGGTTTTGGATTAGGAGATGATTTAAATATAACTCAGTTACAACCTATTGTTAACGGATTACTCAAATCTCCAGCCGCGAGGCAATTATTAATTGATCATTTTGAAGCGCACCTAGCCGATGGCGAAGATGTTATTTTTGATCCCTCAAAACTATTACCTGAAGCCCATCCTTACAGAACAACTTTTGACGCTAATATTAATGCACTAACAACAACTGGCTTTCCAGAAAATACTAGAAACGTAGCCATCATAAACGGTAGTGGTATAGGAACACCATACAAATCTATAACTGATACAGATGTCACACCTGGTTTTGCTGTTTTAGATCTTCAAAATTTAGCCTTACCCGATGTGCCACCTTTAACCAATGTTAATGCCGATATCAATATCAATTTAACACCTACAACTGCTAATGGAACGCAATTGATAAGTGCAATAAATGTTTCAGGGTTCTTTATTTTTAACGTGACACTTATTGATGTTCAAGTGAACGCACAAGCACCTACATTTACTGACGGAGTAGATGCGGCTTCAGGCGGTCTTTTTGACTTAGGTGGATTTACCGACGGATTAGGAGGAGACCCACTAATAGATAGCTTTTTAACATCATTGCAATTAGACAAATTTAGTTTTATACCTTCAGTAAGTGGAATGGCCCTAAACTCAAGTCCTGCTGGTGAAATTAATTGGTATCATACGATTGACCTTGGTGACCCAGGAAGTACTGGTGACACACTAAATGAAACCCCTTTTGTAAACTGGCATATGCCAGATGACAATGAAAATCATGTACAGTTAACCGAGGAAAATGTCGCATTTGCTTTAAGTGAAATTATTCCAGAAACTTTATCAAATACCGATTTTGAAACTATCGCTTCAATTAAAATTGAACGCAATCCAATTCAGGATGAGCTTACTATATTAAGTAATAAAAAAGTAGATAATGTGATTATTTCACTTGTAGACATAACTGGCAAAACCGTTTTTGTTTCAAAACAAAACTTAGAAAAAAGAACATCTTTATCGCTTTACTTAGATTCAGGGATGTATATTCTAAATATTGAATCAAAGAATGGTTATACGTTTCGCAACAAAATAATAGTGAAATAAAGAACTTACTAGATAAAACAAAGGCGGCTGTATTAATTACTTCCGCCTTTAATATTTATAAATAATCATTTAACTAATCATCCATATATTATAAAGCATCAAAATATGAGACATAAAAAAGGCTGAATATAGAATATATATTCAGCCTTTTTATATATTATAAATCAATATTAGTTACTAAAATCTGCCTTCTCACCAGCTTTAACCATATTAACATTGATTAATTTGTTATCAGCACCAACAACCATAGCAACGATTTCAGCTTGAGAAGCATTTGTTACAACATTAGTTGGAATTGTATAATCCATCTTCATTCTATACGTATTACCAGCAGTCATTTCTCCACCTGGGATAGCATCACCTAAAGGGCTAGTAAATGCATAACGTAATACATGATCATGAGTAAAGTTTTCAAGAACATCTACACCACCGTAGTAATCTGTATAATTATCTTGATCATATTGCAAACCATTCTCTAACAATAAAACTACCAATTTAGCACCTGATAGGTTTTGACCAAAACTTGCACTAACCATGAATGACAAATTATTACCTTTAAGAGCTGTACTAATTGCAACACCCGTAGAAACTGTACCTTGAGCTCCAGAAGTTACTTGATTTACATTATTAGGCTCAGGATACGTCCATTCAGCATCTCTACCAATAATTGCAGTTGGATAACTACCACCTGGGTTAAATGTTGCTATTAAGGTATTTCCATAAGAATTAGACATCTCATCACCAGCATGAACAGCAACAACAGCAACTTTACTTGAAGCTTCTTTTACTAATTCAATACCATAAGATACTCTTGGGCACCATCCGCACCAAGTTCCAGTATAATCTTCTATTAACGCTCTTTTATCAGCAGATCCAGGTGTAGTCGCATTATCTTCGATAGTAACAACTTTATCTTCACTTGTAAATTCATTAAATGTAGCATGAGCACTCATTGACCCAGTTACTCCAGGAATTACCATCGAGCCACTAAATGATTCTGTTCCATCAACAAAAACCGTAGATGCACTTGTTAAGTTAGTTTCTCCTCCATCATTATCAATTCCGAAAACTTCAAACTCAATTCTATCACCTAAATTATAAGTGTCTTGAGCTGTTCTCATTTCAATTGAAACAATTACAGGCAAAATATTCACATTAATAGCTGAACTCGTAAAATCTTGATACGTAGCCTTAACAGAGTACTCTCCTGTTTCAGTAGCAGTAAATGTACTTCCGTTAATACTTTCGTTGTTTACAAGAATTGTAGCATTTGAAGTCACATCCGTTCCTTCATTAGTTTTTACTGTAAACGACACACTAGATCCAAAATCTACAAATTGAGAACTAGCAGTAATTGTAATTGACGTAAGTCCTCCTCCATCACCATCACCATCTCCGCTTCCTCCATCACTTGAGCTACAAGAAAACAATGCAGCTACCGCAACGAAAAGAAAAATCTTAGTAAAGTTTTTGATTTTCATAATAATAATTTTTTTGAATGTTAAAATTTTAAGAAGTACGAATATAAAAATATATTTCGTTTTTTTTTACTTAAATGGCACATACTTTGCATAATTATTATGCAAGCATTACACTTTCTTGTTTATCCTTAAAAAAAAATTAACTTTGTTAACAACTAAAAAAAATGAAAATGAAAAACCTAACTATGCTATTGTTGGCATTCTCTATGTCGGCATTAGTTTTTGCCCAAGACGTTCTTCCAAAAATGCAAATTGAAACTCTTGATGGAGATAACATCAACTTAGCAGACATTTCAAAAGATGATCAGCTAGTAGTTTTATCTTTATGGGCTACATGGTGCGTACCATGTAAAAATGAATTAGACGCAATAAGCGATGTTTATGATGACTGGACAGATGAAACTAATGTAAAATTATATGCGGTCTCTGTAGATGATTCACGAACAGTTAAAAGAGTAAAACCTTTAGTAAATGGGAAAGGTTGGGAATTTGACATTCTTTTGGACACTAATAGTGATTTAAAACGACAACTTAATGCTCCAACTATACCTTTGACATTATTGGTTAAAAACAATAAAATATTGTTTAGACATTCTGGTTACACACCTGGAAGCGAGGATGAGCTTTACGAAAAAATCAAAGAGTTTTCAAAATAACCCATTCATAATCAACCTAATCCAATCCTCAACCAACAACTAAATGAATCAATATAAACTTTTAGCAGTATTGCTATGCATTCCCTTTATAGCATTATCTCAAGACGAAGAAAAAAAAGATTATGGGAAACTAAGTGGTGGATTTGAATCCAACTCTCAATACTATGTAGATGACCCAAAAACTGGAGATTTTGAAGAAGAAGATCACTTTCGATCTAACAATTATCTAAGACTAAACTATGATTACAAAAACTGGTTTGCTCACATACAAGTAGAATCATACGAGCCAAATGCGATATTGAATTTTTACCCAAAATACATGGGTACTGACATTGGAACCTTTGCTGTTGGTTATAAAAATGAAAAAATTGAAGCTACTCTTGGTCATTTTTACGAACAGTTTGGCAGTGGACTTATACTGCGTTCTTGGGAAGATAGGCAACTTGGTATAAACAACTCCATTAGAGGAGCTAATGTAAAATACAGACCAACAAATAATCTCGAATTTTCTGCTTTATATGGTAGGCAACGTGATGGATTTGAAGTTTCAGATGGAAGTATTTTTGGATTCAATGCTGAAATTGGCTTATCATCGATATTTAAATTTGAAGAGACTGGTTTAGACCTTGGTTTAAGTTATGTAGGTAGAGACGAAGATCTGGATATCGATAATCCAGATTTTGAATCATTAACCAACTCCTTCTCTGTGAGATTAGACTTTAGTGAAGGTAATATGTATTCTTCATTGGAATACGTAAGAAAAGGAGAAGATGTGTATTCTGAATTAGGGAACATTATTGACAATCGTTACTTTGACGGAAATGCATTTCTTTTTAACGTAGGTTTTGCAAAGTCTGGCTTAGGTGTAGATGCTACATTTAGACGTATGGAAAACATGGCATTTTACTCTGAAAGAGATGAATCTGCAAATGTATTTAATCAAAACATTATCAATTTTATACCTGGTTTAACAAAACAACATGATTATGGTTTAACCAATATTTATGTTTATCAAGCTCAGCCAAGATTAACGTTTAATCCATTATTTAAATCGGGTGAAATTGGAGGTCAAATTGATATTTTTTACAACATTAAGAAAGGATCTAAACTAGGAGGAAAATACGGAACAAAACTAGCTTTCAATTATGCAACATGGTCAGGTTTAAAAGGCGATTTTGATACTCTTGAACGCACCTATGAAGACACCGATTTTCTAGGATTTGGTGAAAAATATTTTGAAGAATTTAGTCTTGATATTAAGAAAAAATGGTCTCCAAAATGGTCATCAATTTTCTCTGTTGTAAACACATTTTACAATGCACGCTATGTTGAAGACAGAACTGGTGAAGTTAATGCAACTGCTATTGTAGGTGAAGTCACTAGGAAATTGGGTAAAGGAAAATCTGTAAGAGTCGAATTATCTCATTTGTTTTCTGACGACGAACTATCTGAGAGAGCAGATAATTGGGCTGGTGGTACATTAGAATACAACTTTAATAGTAAATTAAGTCTATTTGCAAATGATATATGGAATTATGGCAATCCTGATGAAGACCAACAAATTCATTATTATACAGTTGGAGGAAGTTACACTAAAGGTGCTACACGAGTTATGGCAAGTTACGGAAGACAACGTGGTGGTTTAGTTTGCGTTGGTGGTATTTGCCGATTTGTACCTGAAAATACGGGGTTTTCGCTAAGTGTATCTACATCATTCTAAAACTAGAATAAAAAAAATAGAAGCTCCACTAGTTTGGAGCTTTTTTTATCCTCTGAACTTTAGTGGCAGATGTACTACTTTTTTAGTTTCGAAAAAATCTTCTTTAAAATAATCACTCAAATTATAAATTGTCGCTCTTTGGTAATCAGCCAATTCCTCAGTTAAATCACCTCCTTTGAGATACAAAATACCATTTTTAATAGTATGGCGTTGCTGTTTTAAAACCTTACCTTTTACCCATTTCACAAAAGCTGGCATTGCAGTAACAGCTCTACTAACTATAAAATCAAATTGCTCATCAATAGCTTCTACCCGACTATGAGTTGTTTTCACATTTGTAAGCCCTAACGCATCTGAAACTTCGTTTACAACCTTTAGTTTTTTCGCAATACTATCAACCAAATGGAATTGACATTCAGGGTGTAAGATTGCCAATGGGATACCAGGGAACCCACCTCCTGTTCCAACATCCAAGATATTTGAACCAGGTTCAAACCTTAAAACTTTAGCAATACCCAAAGAGTGTAATACATGGCGTAAATACAATTCATCAATATCTTTTCGAGATACGACATTTATTTTGAGATTCCAGTCTTTGTACAAGGCTTCAAGTTTTTCAAACTGTAGCATTTGATTTTCAGTCAAATCTGGAAAATATTGCTGAACTAACTCCATTTATTTAAATTTTCACAAAAGTATACATTTTTATGTGGATATTTTTAGCATTTTATTATCCTTAAGGCAGCTTTTATTATTTATATTTGCTTCGAAATAATAATGCAACATCCTGCGTTAATATTGAAAATTTAATAGCAATGACAAAACAGACGTTATCTTTCTCAAGAACAGATTCAGCAAAATTCTTTAGAACGTTGAACAAACGCGTTAACGATTACTTTAAAGATAATAACATCAAACGTACTGGGAACTGGAAAATTTGGGTAAAAACAATTGTGATGTTTACCTTATTTTTATTACCCTATTTTTTAATCCTAACTATTGATGGCATTCCTGGATGGCTTCAATTACTACTAACAGTAGTAATGGGTATTGGCATGGCAGGTGTTGGCATGAATGTAATGCATGATGGAAATCATGGATCATTTTCCAACAAAGAATGGATAAATCGTTTAATGGGTAGTAGTATATACATTCTTGCAGGAAATGTCTATAATTGGAAAGTTCAACATAATGTACTCCATCATACTTATACAAATATTCATGGGCATGATGAAGATTTGGAAGCTGGACGCATCTTACGTTTTTCTAAGCATGCAGAATGGAGAACACATCATAGATTTCAACATTATTATTCGGTATTACTTTATGGTTTATTAACGATAAATTGGGCGATCACTACAGATTTCCAGCAAATGTATCGTTATATGAAACGTAAATTATCTTATGGGAAACTCCCTAACCCAATTGTTAATTGGAGTAAACTAGTCATTTCCAAACTTATATATGTATCTATTTGGATTGTAATCCCAATGCTCGTATTAGATATTGCATGGTGGAAAATTTTAATTGGATTTTTTGTTATGCATTATGTAGCAGGATTAATTCTAAGCGTAGTTTTCCAATTGGCACATGTGATGGATGAAGCTGAAATGATGCTTCCTGAAAAAAGTGGTACAATGAAAAATACCTGGGCTATCCATCAGCTTAAAACTACAGTTAATTTTGGAGCAAAAAGCAAAATCATAAACTGGTATACTGGAGGATTAAATCATCAAGTTGAGCATCATATTTTTCCGCATATTAGTCATATTCACTACGGAAAGATTTCTAAAATTGTGAAAGATACA
This sequence comes from Psychroserpens citreus, assembly GCF_055686305.1. Classification (NCBI taxonomy): domain Bacteria; kingdom Pseudomonadati; phylum Bacteroidota; class Flavobacteriia; order Flavobacteriales; family Flavobacteriaceae; genus Psychroserpens; species Psychroserpens citreus. The sequence continues at coordinate 2,098,862 of NZ_CM145999.1, read as the reverse complement.
GCCAAGGAATTTAATTTGCCTTACAAAGAATACGAAACCACAAGAAAAGCAATTGTAGCCCACTTTAGATTTTTAAAGCAAATGGGAATGAAGCCTACAATGAGTTAAACACAACCAACTATTTTTTTAAATGACACAACTTTCAGATAGGGTTCTCAATATGGCAACATCTGCCACATTAGCCATGGCTGCAAAAGCTAGAGAACTAAAAGCAGAAGGAAAAGACATTATTGGCTTAAGCCTTGGAGAACCAGATTTTAACACTCCCGACTTCATTAAAGATGCGGCTATTCAAGCTGTAAATGACAATTTCAATTCGTATACACCTGTTGATGGTTATGTAGAGCTAAAAGATGCCATTATTACAAAGTTCAAAAGAGATAACAACCTCAATTATAAGCGCTCACAAATAGTTGTATCAACAGGAGCAAAACAAGCTTTAGCAAATATTGCAGCTGTTACTTTAAACAAAGGAGATGAAGTTATTTTACCATGCCCATATTGGGTTAGTTATAGTGACATTGTAAAACTAAATGAAGGCGTACCCGTTGAAGTCAAAACGTCTATTGACAATGATTTTAAATTAACACCTCAACAACTTGAAGCTGCTATAACGCCTAAAACTAAAATGATTTGGTATAGTTCTCCTTGTAATCCAAGTGGATCCGTATATAGTAAGAAAGAGTTACGAGCACTTGCCGATGTATTACAAAAATACCCAAACATAATTGTCGTTTCAGATGAAATATATGAACATATTAATTTTATTGGTGGTCATGCTAGTATGGCTCAGTTTGAGGATATGTTTGACAGAACTGTAACGGTAAATGGTGTTTCTAAAGCCTTTGCTATGACTGGTTGGAGAATTGGATACATTGGAGCCCCAGAACATATCGCCAGAGCTTGTAATAAAATGCAAGGCCAAGTTACAAGTGGTGCAAACTGCATAGCTCAACGTGCTGTAATTACTGCACTTAATGCACCTCCATCACGAGTGCAATATATGGTTGATGAATTCAAAGTAAGACGTGAACTCATTCTAAAATTACTGAGTAGTATTGAAGGTTTTAAAACGAATGAACCAGAAGGTGCATTTTATGTATTCCCAGATGTGTCACATTTCTTTGGAAAAACTCTCAAAGGGCATACTATTGAAAATGCAACCGATTTTTCATTATTCCTTTTAGAACATGCTCATGTAGCTACAGTAACAGGTATTGCTTTTGGAAACCCAGATTGTATAAGAATATCTTATGCAGCCTCACAAGAACAAATCACAGAAGCTACTAAGAGAATTAAAGAGGCTGTTAGCTAATATAACTAAACAATTAAAAAAACCTGTCTTTAATTAGAGACAGGTTTTTCTTTTTATGTTCATCAGCCATACTGAAGTCGGTAAAACCAATATAAAACTACGACTCCAACTATAACTCCTGTAATGAGCTTTTTAATTCGCATTCGTCTATTGTATCGTTGCGTTTTAATTCTAATACGTCTCAATACATGAGGTGATACTTCTGGATGAACATACTTTTTATACATTTTCTTTTTACTAGAACCACCATTCATTTTAGTAAACGGCTTACGCTTTCCATTTTTTAATAGCTTCCTATTGTTTTTTATGGTAACATTCATTGATCCTATTGAGCTCATAATATCTTTATTTATTCTGAAATATCTTCAGATATCCAACGGTTAACATTTAACTATATAATACCTTTCCATATGAAATATCATATAGTAATTGTATTAATGACGTATAAAAGATAATATGAGGTAAGCTCAGTAGTATCAGTTAAAAAGATCTGTAAGTGATAGCTTATATTATGAACGCTAACACTGTTATAAAAACAGACAGTTTTAAAAGGGTATCGATACTAGAAGTAAATTGATATCGTCTGCTTTTTACGCGTTGCTTAATACCAAAGATTGAAGTTGAATTTGCACGACGCAAGTTGCATCTTACAACAGATTTATAGTTTGAATTTAATAAACCTTCTGGTCTAACAAATTCTGTTTCTAATCTACGTTTGGGCGAAGGCTCTAATTTTTGTGATGTTAATACTAATTCCATGATTGATTAATTTTAATGGTTATACCAATATGACGTACATTTCAGTAAAATGTTACAAGTGTATATACACATAACCCCTTAAAAACCAATGCAAAATTCCCGAAAGACCTATAAATGTTAATAATTCAGAAATTAAAAAAATTAAAAAAAATTATCTATTTCGCCAGAAAAAAGGAGTCAATAATATTAAAACAGTGAAGAGTTCTAACCGACCAATAAGCATCAAAAATGCCGACCACCATTTTCCTAAAGCAGGTAATTCGGCATAATTATTTACTGGTCCGAAATTACCCAAAGCAGGGCCTACATTTCCTAAACTTGAAGCCGACAAACCAATTGCCGATTCAAAATCTATCTGAAACATTGAGAAAACTAAAGCCCCAACAATAAACGATAGCATGTAGAGTATAAAAAACCCAAGAATATTAAATACAATATCTCCAGATACTGCTTTTTTATTATATCGTACAGGAAGAATAGCATTTGGATGAAGTGCTCTTCTAAATTCTAGGAATCCATTTTTTATCATAATCATATGACGCACAACTTTTACGCCTCCAGAAGTACTTCCTGCGGAACCACCAAGAAACATCAATCCAAAAAAGAAGACCACCAAAAATGGCGTCCATAAGGTATAATCAGCAGTCACAAAACCTGTTGTTGTTACTATTGCTAATACCTGAAATAAACCATGTCTAAAAGAGGCTTCCTCTTTTCCTAATACCATAGGATGTTCAATAGACGATATTGAGAAATCAGCTCTAAAATAGATAATCAGAGCAGCAATGATGGTAAATAACGCTATAAACTTAAAATACAATTTGAATTCTTCATCACGTATAGCCTTTTGTACACGTCCCTTAAAAGCAAAATAACTTAAAACAAAATTCGTTCCTGCTAAAAACATAAATACAATAATAATATACTGTATTACAGGCTGCCCATTCCAATAGGCGACACTAGCGTTTTTTGTAGAAAAACCCCCAGTAGATAAGGTGGATAACGAATGATTTATAGCATCAAAAAAAGTCATACCAGCGACTTGAAGCAAAATAGTTTCTGCAGCGGTATATCCAAAATAAATAAGCCACAAACGTTTTGCTGTATCTGTAATTCTTGGATGCAACTTATCGGCATTAGGCCCAGGAGCTTCAGCCGCAAACAACTGCATACCTCCAATGCCAAGTAAGGGTAAAATAGCAATTGCAAGAACAATAATTCCCATTCCACCAATCCAATGTGTCATACTGCGCCAAAACAACACCCCTTCAGGTAGAGATTCAATGTCATTAAGTATACTTGCTCCAGTAGTAGTATAACCAGACATGGTCTCAAAAAAAGCATTAGTAAAACTAGGAATAGTTCCAGTTATAACATAGGGCAAGGTCCCAGTTAAGGCCATAACAATCCAACCAAAAGATACCACAATATAGCCGTCTCGCTTATTCAGTTCTTTTTTATGATTCTTTGTGAGCAACATTGCAATACCTCCAAGTAACAGCACAATAAGTCCGGCACCTAAAATTTCAACCGTAACACCATCCTTATATATTAAACTTATAAGTGTTGATAACAGCATAAAGCCACCATTGAATAGACATAACAATCCAAAAAAATGAAAAATGATTTTATAGTTGAGTTTCATACCAAACTTTTAGAAAAAGAAGCGTTCAACTTGAGTAATAGACCTTGGTAAGCAACAAACAACAACTTTATCTCCCATTTCAATTTGAAAGTCTCCTAAAGGAATAATCCCGATATCGTTTCTAATAACCCCCCCAACTATTGCTGAACGCGGAAAATCCAGATCTTTTATTTTTTTATGCGTGATTTTTGACTTAGAAGTCACTTCAAACTCTAAAAGTTCAGCATTCATATTACTTAACTTCGTCATTGCTAAAACTTCACCACGTCTTATATATCTAAAAATGTTATTTGCAGCAAGTAGTTTTTTATTGATTAATGTATCAATTCCTATAGACTGTGACAATTGATAATAATCCATATTCTCTACTAAAGCGATGGTCTTTTTAACACCTTTAGACTTCGCAACTAAACAAGACATTATGTTGGTTTCTGAATTACCGGTTACAGAAATAAAGGCATCCATATCTGTAATACTTTCTTCTTCGAGAAGCTCAACATTTCTGCCGTCACCATTTATCACTAAAGCATTAGGCAAATCATCTGCACATTCAAAAGCTGTTTCTTTATCACTCTCAATAAGTTTCACCTTAAACTTACTTTCACAAAGATCTTTTGCCGTTTTATACCCTATTTTACTTCCTCCAAGAATCATAATGTTTTTGAGTTCCGCTTTGACTTTACCAGATAATTCAAATAGTTCTTCATCTCCTCCTTTAGAGGTCATAAACACCACTTTATCTCCTTCTTTAAATTCGGTATCGCCTCTTGGTATAATTGTATACTGCGTTCCAAAACGTTGAATAGCAATTGGCACAAAATGTAATTCTGGAAATACCTGAGCAGCTTCTCTTACCGTTTTCCCAACAAAACTAGCGGTTCGGGACAAGCGCAAACTCAACATAGTTAGCTTACCTTCTTCAAATTCATAAGTATCATTAAAACCGTACTGATTTAAAAGTAATTCTATTTCTGCTGCAGCTAAGGTTTCAGGAGAAATAAGCTCATCGATACCAAACTTAGTGAACCCAACTTCATTTTGATCTAAAAATTCAGAATTCGAAATTCTAGCAATAGTTTGTTTTGCTCCTAATTCTTTGGCAAGAACGCAAGCTGTAATATTTGTAGTTTCAGAGGAAGTGACTGCAATAAACAACTCTGATTTATTTATTCTTGCCTCATTTAAAATGGAAATAGACGTTACATCTCCTTTAATAACCCGAATATCTAAGTGGTCATTTGCGTAGGCTAAACTGTTTTTATCGGTATCGATTAGGGTAATCTCTTGAGATTCGTAAGACAGTAATTTTGCCAAATGAAATCCGACCTCTCCTGCACCTGCAATAATAATTTTCATTGATATATATATTCAAAAAAACATACAAATATACTATATTATTATGTGATTATTAGTCTTCTAAAAGTAAGCTTCAAATTATCGAAAGCTATTAGAATTAAGTATATTTGCAAAAAAAAGTAATGTCCTCAAAAGTTACTCCATATAAGGATAGTGATTTGAATAAAAAGCAGCAAGTCACTCAAATGTTTGATAATATTTCTAAGGAATACGATGGACTCAATCGTGTCATCTCCTTTGGAATTGATATTAAATGGCGTAACAAAGTTGTCGATTTGGTATCTCAAACTAAACCAGAACGCATTTTAGATATCGCTACTGGTACTGGTGACCTCGCAATTAGTCTAGCAAAAACTAACGCTAAAGAAATTATTGGATTAGATATTAGTGACGGAATGTTGGAAGTAGGACGTAAAAAGATTACACAAAAATCATTAGACAATCTAATTAGTATGGTTATTGGTGATTCTGAAAATTTACCTTTTGAAGATAATAGCTTTGATGCCATAACTGTTGCCTTTGGAGTTCGCAATTTTGAAACACTTGAAAAAGGGCTTGCTGAAATTTTAAGAGTTCTTAAACCAAATGGTATTTTTGTCATACTTGAAACCTCTGTACCAACTAAAACACCTTTTAAACAAGGTTATAAATTCTACACCAAATACATTTTACCAACCATTGGGAAACTATTTTCTAAAGACAGATCAGCCTACACTTATTTAAGTGAATCTGCATCTGTTTTTCCATATGGTGAGGTTTTAAACAATATTTTACGTAAAATTGGGTTTATTAACGTGCAAGACAAACCTCAAACTTTTGGTGTTGCAACCATATACTCAGCATCAAAAAAGTAAGAGCACACCTGTCATTATCGCATTATTTTTATGAAAAACGTACTATTAGTTTTAACCTTTTTAATTGCTTCGCAGAGTGTTTCTGCACAGCTATTTAGTAGAGAAAAAATAAAAAACATTGAAAATTTTGATAAAAAAACGCTGTCTTGGGGATTTTATCTTGGTTTAAATAGTTATGATTATCAATTTAACTACGAAGAGGATTTAAAAGATATTTTAGTTGAGACCAATTTAGGGTTCAGTGTTGGTTTAGTATCCAATTTAAGAATTAATGATCATTTAGATTTACGCTTTGAACCAGGATTATTTATCACAACCAGAAACATTCAATACGACCCAAGTTACTTTAACGGATTAGAATTCAATGATGCCGATTTGATGCGAGAGGTAAAATCGACTTATGTACATTTTCCTTTACTTTTAAAGGTATCTACTAAACGTCTAAACAACTTCAAACCGTTCATAATTGGAGGCGTTTCTATGGCATTAAACTTATCCAGTAATGAAGAAAATCCAGATGACAATACAGCTGGTCAATTTAGAACTAAGAAAAATGTGCTATTCTATGAATTAGGTATCGGTATCGATTTATATAACCAATGGTTTAAATTTACACCTTCTATCAGAGGAGTTTTTGCTATGAATGACGAGTTGGTAAGAGATGAAGATTCAAATAGTCCTTGGACTGGCAATATATCAACTATGAAAACGCGTGGTATATTCTTAAATTTTACATTTCAGTAAATTAACGTTTAAACTCGCTCAATACAATTGCTGCAGCTGTAGCAACATTTAAACTTTCTGTCGCTTGAAGACTTCCAAATCTTGGAATGCTTATTTTTTTTGTTACTAGACATTCAATTTCTGAAGAAATACCATTAGCTTCATTCCCCATTACGATAATACCTTCTTCTGGTAAAATTTCTGAATAAATTCGTTCGCCATCCATAAAAGTTCCGAAGATAGGGTTTCCATATCCCTGTAAATAATCTTCCAAATCAACATATTGAATGGTTATTCGGGTTAGAGATCCCATTGTCGCTTGAACTACTTTCGAATTATAACAATCTACGGTACCTTTACTACAGAGTAATTGTCGTATCCCAAACCAATCACATAATCTAATAATTGTTCCTAAATTCCCAGGGTCACGAACATCATCTAAAGCTAAGATCAACCCATAAGATGTCACCTTTTGAGGTTTCGGAATTTTAAAGATTGCCAAAGCAGTATTAGGTGTTTTTAAGTTGCTTATCTTCTCAAGATCTTGCTTTGAAACAACTATAGTTTCAGCATCAAAAATAGCTTCTGTTGAAAACAATTGGTATAACTCATAGTTAGAATTCAGGAACTCCTGTATACCTTTTATGCCTTCTACCACAAATAATTGATGCTGAACTCTAAACTTTTTTTGGTTCAGACTCTTAATTAATTTAATGTGGTTTTTTGTTAGCATTAAAATGTAATTACTTTTGTGATGTGTTAACGAAATTACAAAGTAATACTTTTTTGGTCTATTATTTGTTATGATAAGAACTTTAGCTGACAATAAATTGTAAATTTGGATAGAATTTAAATGCAAACACCTTTCTTTTTGAAATTTAGCGTTACCAAGATATTAATGGGTCTTATACTCTGCAGCACATTCTCCTGTGATGTAATGAAGCGCGTTAAAAAAAATGAGCATTTATTGATCAGTAATACTGTACTAGTAAACGACAAAAAGAACAACTCAGAAACCATTAATAACCTTATTTATCAAAAACCTAATGGTAAGCTTTTAGGCATTCCGCTGCGTGTTCATATTTATAATTTTGCACGACCTAATATAGATTCTATTTTAGAAGCAAAATATAGAAACCCAGAACATCCAAAAACTGGACTTAAAAACTTATTGTCTCTCAAACAGTATGAAGCACTTATTAAATCTAAGAAAAACTTTAATAGTTGGTTAAAAAAAACTGGAGAGCCACCTGCTATTTATGACGAATCTCGAGCTAAAAAAACAGCATTTGCACTACGTAAATACTACTCCAGTAAAGGTTGGTTAAATGTTAAAACGTCTTTTGAAACTGAGAAAGACAGCAACCAAAGAGCTAGAGTCACCTATAAGGTAGAGACAGGCGATCCTTATGTTTTAGATTCCATTACACCAAAAATTAAAACTCCTATCATTGATTCTATTTACAAATATCGATTACAAAAAGGGTCATTAATTGAAAAAGGTCAGCAATATGACGAATACAATTTTGAAGCCGAACGAGATCGGCTAACAGAAAAACTTAGAAACTCAGGATTCTATCATTTTGGACAAGACTACATTACGTTTGATGTTGATACGGTAAGCACCAATAAAAAAGCCTATACCGACTTATTAATTGCAGATAGAGCGATTAGAACTGAAGATTCGGTACAACGTGTACCTTTCAAAATTTACAAAATAAAAGATGTTAATATTTATTCCGATTACAAGAACGAAAATCGTAATTCGGTTATTACAGATTCGGTACAATTTCAAGATTACAACTTATATAGTTTTGAAAAGTTAAAATACAGACCAAAAGCCATTACAGATGCCGTATTTATTCATAAAGATGAAGTTTTCAAGGATATAGACCGTACAAGAACCTATAGATATTTAAGTCAGCTTCGAGCCTTTAGATATCCGAGAATAGAATATGTTGAAAATGAAGCCGACACCACATTAACTGCGAATGTTTATCTTATTCCGAGGAAAAAATTTGAACTTACTACCAGTTTTGAAGTCTCACAAAGTAATATTCAAACCGTAGGCTTTGCATTCAATACTGGACTACTGATCAGAAACATATTTAGAGGTGCAGAAACCTTAGAAATTTCAGGATTAGGTGCTATTGGATCCTCAAGAGATGCATCTAATAATAAGGATCAGTTTTTTGACATCAATGAAATTGGAGGAAACCTGAGGTTAAATATCCCAAGATTTTTCCTGCCATTTAATACTGAAAAAATCATCCCGAAATACATGTCTCCTAGTACACGAATTAATTTGAGTGCCACGAGTCAACAAAACATAGGCTTAGATAAACAAGCCTTTACAGGAACAGTTAATTATAACTGGTATCCATCTACAAAAGTGACTAATAATCTAGATTTATTTAATGTACAGTTTGTAAAAAACTTGAATACAGCTAATTATTTTGGTGTATATACCACCTCTTTTGACCGACTTAATACTATTGCACAAGATATTGGGTATATTGGATCAGAAGAAAGTTTAGCAGATTCTAGCTTACCCAATCAATTTTCACCAGCCGATGTTTTTATAAATGATGTAATTAGTCAAAACACATCGTTAATTCCATCTGATGAAAATTACATTGATGTTAATAATATTAAACAACGTAAAGACCGTTTAACAGAAGACAACCTAATTTTTTCTTCAAGTTTTAATTATGTAAAAAATAGACGTGAAAACATATTTGATAATGATTTTTCAATTATTCGTTTGAGAGCCGAGTTTGCAGGAAACCTTTTATCTAACTTATCAAGTGTATTTAATATTGGTAAAAATGCAGATGGAAGATACGAGATTTTTGGCGTGCCTTTTTCTCAGTATATAAAAACCGAAGTTGACTATATCAAACACTGGGACTTAGGTAGAAAAAATGAGTTAGCAATTAGAACTTATCTTGGTATTGCAATTCCTTATGGAAATTCTAACAGTATTCCTTTTGCTGAAAGTTTCTTTGCAGGTGGCCCAAACGATATTAGAGCATGGACAGCTTATAACCTGGGACCAGGAAGCTCATTATCAACTAATGAATTTAATGAAGCTAATCTTAAATTGACCTTGAGCGCAGAACAACGTTTTAATTTATTAGGTCGTTTTAATGGCGCTGTATTTATTGATGCTGGAAATATTTGGAATGTTTTTGATAATGTTGAAGACGACAAAGCTACTTTTGATGATTTCAGTTCTTTAAAAGATATTGCCATAGGTTCAGGTTTTGGCATTCGATACGACTTTAGTTTCTTCGTTTTGAGAGGTGATATAGGTTTTAAAACTTATGACCCTTCTCGTCCATTGGGGAGTCGTTGGTTTAAGGATTACAATTTCGGAAAAGCCGTTTACAATATCGGTGTAAACTATCCTTTTTAGTACATTTTTATATTTCATAAATTATTCGAAAACTATAACGTTTGCGTAGGTTTTAACGGATTCAAAGTCTTAAAAAACTTAAGTTGTTAGTCAAATTTTACTTATTTTTGGGTTTTAATTTTCAACTTAAAACGAAATCATGAGTCACAATATTAAAGCAGGAGTTGCAACAGGACGTGAAGTACAAGACATTTTTAATTTAGCTAAAGAAAAAGGCTTTGCCTTACCCGCTGTAAATGTTATAGGATCAAACACTATTAACGGTGTTTTAGAGACTGCAAAAGCATTAAATGCACCTGTCATTATTCAATTTTCAAATGGAGGAGCACAATTTAATGCGGGAAAAGGATTGAGTAATGACGATCAAAAAGCTGCCATTGCTGGTTCAGTCGCAGGAGCAAAACACGTACATTTAATGTCTGAAGCTTATGGTGTTCCTGTTATTTTACATACAGACCATTGTGCTAAAAAATTGTTACCTTGGATTGATGGTTTACTAGATGCAAGTGAACAACACTTCAAAGAAACAGGAAAACCATTGTACAGTTCTCATATGATTGATTTATCTGAAGAGCCTCTTGAAGAGAATATTGAGATATGCAAAACTTATCTTGAACGTATGAGTAAAATGGGAATGACCTTAGAGATCGAATTAGGAATTACTGGTGGTGAAGAAGATGGCGTAGATAATACCGATGTTGATGATTCAAAATTATATACACAACCAGAAGAAGTAGCTTACGCTTATGAAGAGTTAAGTAAAGTAAGCGACCAATTCACTATTGCTGCTGCTTTTGGAAATGTACATGGGGTTTACAAACCAGGAAATGTAAAATTAACACCAAAAATTCTTAAAAACTCTCAAGAGTTCTTATCACAAAAATATAATTTACCACACAATCATATAGATTTTGTATTTCATGGCGGATCAGGGTCTACAGTTGAAGAAATTAGAGAAGCTATTGGCTATGGTGTAATTAAAATGAACATAGATACCGATATGCAATATGCATTTATGAGTGGCATTCGTGATTATATGGGAGAAAAAGAAGCCTATTTAAAGCAACAAATTGGAAATCCAGATGGTGATGATGTGCCAAATAAAAAGTACTATGACCCTAGAGTTTGGCTTAGAAAAGGAGAAAACGCATTCGTTGAACGTTTAAAAAAGGCGTTTGAAGACCTAAATAATGTAAATACTTTATAACTTTGCAGAACTAACTACTAATTAAAATCATTTTTAATGTCTTGGTTCAAAAGGAAAGATAAGGGAATTCAAACTACCACCGAAGAGAAGAAAGATACACCCAAAGGGTTGTGGTATAAGTCTCCTACAGGTAAAATTGTAGACACAAAAGAATTAGAACAAAATTTTTATGTAAGTCCAGAAGACGGATATCATGTAAGAATTGGAAGTAAAGAATATTTCGAGATTCTATTTGATGACACTAAATTTAAAGAATTAGATACTGCATTAACATCTAAGGATCCTCTAAAGTTTGAGGATACTAAGAAATACCCTGATCGTTTAAAAGCAGCTCAAGAAAAAACCAAATTGAAAGATGCGGTAAGAACTGCTGTTGGAAAATCTAAAGGAAAAGACTTAGTCATTGCTTGTATGGATTTTTCCTTTATTGGTGGATCCATGGGAAGTGTTGTAGGCGAAAAAATAGCTAGAGCAGCAGATTATGCACTAAAGAAAAAGTTACCATTTATGATTATCTCTAAATCTGGAGGTGCTCGTATGATGGAAGCTGCACTGTCATTAATGCAATTAGCAAAAACTTCAGTGAAGTTAGCACAATTAGCAGATGCGGGAATACCTTACATCTCTTTGTGTACAGATCCTACAACTGGTGGAACAACAGCATCCTTTGCTATGTTAGGTGATATCAACATCAGTGAGCCTGGTGCATTAATTGGTTTTGCTGGGCCTAGAGTTGTTAAGGACACAACAGGTCAAGAATTACCAGAAGGTTTTCAAACATCTGAATTTCTATTAGAGCATGGTTTTTTAGACTTTATTACGCATCGTAAGGATTTAAAAAACAAAGTTAATTTGTATATAGATTTGATTACAAATCAACCTTTAAGAGCATAAAAAAAAAGCGAGCTATATAGCTCGCTTTTTTTGATTATAGCCAGCACTAATCTAATCCAAAGTCACATCAATCACATTCCCATTATTAGTAGTAAACGTGGCTAAATTATCGCAATCTCCATTTCCATAATCAAATGTCCCTCCAAAGTTAGTACGTTGCACATCTACACTACCGCTAACAAAATAGAAACAAATAACCTCTCTTCGCAATGGTGTCAATACTTCATAAGAGTGAGAATTACCATTAACAAATGTTGTTGTCCAGTTTCCTGTAACTTCAAACACATTGTCACTCCAAACACCACTTCCAAAGCCTTCAACCCATTCCTTAATTTTTAGCCCTTCTCTACTCGCTTGGGCTCCATTAGGCCAAATTACTGTAAAATCTAGCGTATGTGTAAATTGAGGATTACCATTCTCATTAGACAATTGCTTCAGTAATGTTTTACTACCTATGATGTTTTTTGCATCAAAGAAAAACTCTACTAAACTATAGCTAATAAGAATTTGTTGCGCTTCAGGATCTCTTGTGTATGAGAATATAATTTGTCCTTTTAAAATATGGCCATGCACAACACATCCTTCAGTCCCAAAATCGACAGTAACCTCTCTAAACCCTTGCTGAGCAACAATGGTTATGGTAACACAATCTGGCAAACCTGATGATTCACCAGTAGTACGATTAAGTGCATCAGACTCTACACCTTCATAAGCGTCGATAATGATATCACCAATCACACTTGCGGCAGTATCCACTTCAGAAGACATAGCGACTTCGGATATTTCTAAATTGTCTTCTTCCTGTGATGATGTCGTATCCTCATCATTACAGCTTGTAAATGTCAAACCCAAAACCACTAAGGCGAACATAAATTTTGTAATTGCTTTCATAATAAATTATTTGATGTTAATATGATGTTAAGACCAAATAAAATTGAAAACGTTTAATTTCGGTTTTTAAAAAAATTAAAAACATAGCGTATTAACACTTGTAAATTGTTAAAAATTACTATATTTGCCGCTTGAAAGAACGACTTTCAACATACATAACAATCATTTACAATAATATTAGCATGTATTTAGATCAAAAAGAAAAAGAAGCCATCTTTAAAAAACATGGCAAAAGTGCAACAGACACTGGCTCTACTGAAGGGCAAATTGCATTATTTACTTACAGAATTAACCATTTAACTGAACACTTAAAAAAGAATCGTAAAGATTTCAACACTGAGCGTTCATTAGTAAAATTGGTAGGTAAGCGTCGTGCATTACTTGATTACTTAACTAAGAAAGATATTATGAGATATCGTGCGATAGTTAAAGAATTAGGATTAAGAAAATAAAATCAAAGAGGCTTCGTGCCTCTTTTTTTTATATAAATCACTCTTACGATAGAGTATAACCATCGTAAATAAGAAGCTAATTACAGTTTTTCATTGGTCAAGACATTTATGTCTCACAACAACTACAACAACACAACGACCATTGTTTAACATGCTTTACTTAATCATTAAGCTTTGGCAAAATGAAGAGTAAAGTCAATTAAAAATATTTATGATTCCAAAGACTTACAAAGAGGTCATTGACCTTGGCGACGGTAGAGAGATTTCTATCGAAACCGGAAAATTAGCAAAACAGGCACACGGTTCTGTTGTTGTTCAATCTGGAAAATGTATGTTATTATGTACAGTCGTTTCCAATTATCATTCTGCTGATGTTGATTTTTTACCATTAACAGTAGATTACAGAGAAAAATTTGCTGCAGCTGGTCGTTATCCTGGCGGATTCTTTAAAAGAGAAGCAAGGCCAAGTGATGGTGAAGTATTAACAATGCGTTTGGTGGATCGTGTATTACGTCCATTATTCCCTAAAGATTATCATTCTGAAACTCAAGTGATGATTCAATTGATGTCTCACGATGATGATGTTATGCCAGATGCTATGGCAGGATTAGCTGCATCGGCAGCAATACAATTATCAGATTTCCCATTTGAATGTGCCATTTCAGAAGTTAGAGTTGGTCGTATTAATGGAGAATTTATCATCAACCCTACTAGGGCTCAACTCGAAGAATCTGACATCGATATGATGATTGGTGCATCGGCTGATTCTGTGATGATGGTTGAAGGAGAAATGGATGAAATTTCTGAAGAAGAAATGACAGAAGCTATTAAAGCTGCTCACGAGGCGATTAAAGTTCAATGTGCTGCACAAATAAGATTAGCTGAAGCTGTTGGAAAAAAAGAAGTTCGTGAATATGACCCAGAGCGTTCTGATGAGGAATTAGCAAAGAAGATTCATGAGATGGTTTACGATAAAACTTATGCGATTGCAAAAGCAGGTTCGGCAAAACACGAAAGAGGTGCAGCATTTTCTGAAATTAAAGAAGAAGTCTTTGAATCATTCTCTGAAGAAGAGCAAGAAGATTTAGGAAAACTTATCCATAAGTATGTCGCTAAAGCACAAAAGGAAGCGATTAGAAACTTAACCTTAGATGAAGGTTTACGTTTAGATGGTCGTCAAACAACTGATATTAGACCAATTTGGTGTGAGGTAGATTATTTACCATCTACTCATGGTTCTGCAATTTTTACACGTGGAGAAACTCAAGCATTAGCAACTGTAACACTAGGTACATCAAGAGAAGCTAATCAAATTGATATGCCATCTTACGAAGGTGAAGAACGTTTCTATTTACACTATAATTTCCCTCCTTTTTCAACCGGAGAAGCAAGACCTATCCGTGGAACATCTCGTAGAGAAGTTGGACATGGTAACTTGGCTCAACGTGCCCTTAAAGGTATGGTTCCAGAAGATTGTCCATATACTGTAAGAGTTGTTTCAGAAGTATTAGAATCAAATGGTTCATCTTCAATGGCAACAGTATGTTCTGGTACAATGGCATTAATGGATGCTGGTGTACAATTAAAGAAACCTGTTTCTGGTATTGCAATGGGATTAATTTCTGATGGAGATTCTGGAAAATATGCTGTATTATCTGATATCTTAGGTGATGAAGATCACTTAGGAGATATGGATTTTAAAGTGACTGGAACTGCAGACGGTATTACCGCTTGTCAAATGGATATTAAAGTTAAAGGATTGTCTTACGAGATTTTAGTGAATGCATTAAAACAAGCTCGTGATGGTCGTTTACATATCTTAGAGAAATTAACCGATACCATTGCAACTCCAAATGCAGAAGTTAAGGAGCATGCACCAACAATGGTGACAAGACGTATTCCTAACGAATTTATAGGCGCATTAATTGGACCTGGTGGAAAAGTGATTCAAGAATTACAAAAAGAAACTGAAACGACTATTGTGATTAATGAAGATCCTGTAACTGAAGAAGGTATTGTTGAAGTTCTTGGAGTTGGCAGCAAGGGTATTGATATGGTTATGGCCAAGATTGATTCTTTATTGTTCAAACCAGAAGTTGGTAGCGTTTACGAAGTAAAAGTTATAAAGATGCTTGATTTTGGCGCTGTTGTAGAATATATAGATGCTCCAGGAAACGAAGTTTTATTACACGTAAGTGAATTAGCTTGGGAACGCACAGAGAACGTATCGGATGTGGTAAACATGGGAGACGTTTTTGATGTAAAATACTTTGGTGTAGATTCTAGAACACGTAAAGAGAAAGTATCTAGAAAAGCCATTTTACCTAAACCAGAAGGTTGGAAACCAAGACCGCCTAGAGACAACAACAAAGGTGGACGTGATAATAATAAAGGTAGAGATAATCGTGGACGTGATAATCGCAGAGACGATAGAAAACCAAGAGAAGATAAGAAGGAAGATTAATTTCTTTTCTAGTTAGATAAAAAGGCCTCACTCAAATTAGTGAGGCTTTTTGTTCTAAAGCCGTTTAAAAACTTTATTAACTGTTGCTGATCTCCCACCAACCAAAACAATTAAGATCCCTCCAGCTTCTTCATTTCTTCCATAAATAATTAAATCATCAGTATGGGTGAGGCCAAGTTGGTACTTTGCAATTTCATATTCTCCAAAGATTAAAGGTATACCGGATATTCTAAAATTTTGGTTTCTAAGTTTAAGAAAACCATTCTTTCTTAGCCTGTATTTTATAATTCTACTTTTTGTTACTTTTTTATCAATTATAAAATCTAGCTTTAAGCGCTTATTATTTAAAACCTTAATCTGAACACTAGTATAATGCGAGCTATCTTTATGTTTTTTTCTCCAATTAATTTTGCCACTTAAGGACAATTGGTGATACCTTAAACTATCATTTTCATAATTATTATATATGCCTTCTAACTGTTTGACACTAGAAATAGGCTTAAAATTATTTCCTTTATATCTTGGAATACGACCACAACTACAAAGGCATAATACAATTAATAAATAACTAAGATGCTTCATAAATAATAAATTAAATTAATAGTTTTGATATCTATAGGCCATAAATTAAACCTACAGTAAGGTACTGCTCACCAAAATTTGATGGCAAACGCTTTTTAAATAAATTATAAGGGACAAAAAAGTAATCGAATTTAATACCGATATTACTCTTAAATAATTGTGTTCTAATGGCTGTTCCAAGATTTACAAAAACAGTCTCAACCCCATAGACACTGTCATTGTCTTCTTTAGGCTTACCGGTTTTAATATCAGTTTGAAAAAAACCAAGTCCAGTACCAAATCTATTATCCCAATACCAGTTTTTACCTATGCGCTTAACTTTAGTTAACCACACTCCTAGTGTACCACTTAAGTTAGCATTACCTTCAAGGACTTCCTCATTTGCATAATATCTAATTTGAGATTTGGTTTTTGGAAAAAACACTGAAGTCCCTAAATCTAGACGTAATTTATCATCGAGCGGAATCCCAAAATAAAAACCAGCACCAACACTTTGCTCTAATGTTTTAGAAAAACTACCTATTGGAATAAACCTATTAACTTCCAAATTATAAAAACTTGAAAGCCCCCAATTGCAAGTTTTATGATCACAGACTTCAATGTCTTCTTGAGCATTTAAAAAAAACGACACTAAAACAACACTAATTAGACATAAATTTTTCATAACAACGGTTTTAAATACAGTTCAAAATTATTGTTATAATCACATATTTAATTGTAGTTAAATTAATCAATTCAATTATTTTTTGTGATAATCACAAATTTTTATATCTTAGAATGATGTTCCAACCTAAATTTCTAAAAAAAATACAGGCTCAATTACCTGAAAATAGTTCTTTAATAGATGCTATTGCAGTGGCATTAGACATTAGCTATGATGCAGCACACAGACGTACTAGTTTAAAAAGTAAGTTTTCTATCGATGAATGTATTATTCTTGCTAAAACCTACCATATTGCATTAGATAGTTTATTTGAGACTACCAATAAATCTTACATTACTGTTGAAAAAACTAAGCATATTCATAATGAAGTTGAACTTGAAATCTATTTCAAAGATTCTTATGAATCTCTTCTACCTTTACTAACCCAAAAAGGTAGTCATATCATCTATTCGGCAAAAGATATCCCATTATTCTATACTATTGGAGATGATATACTCAGTAGATTTAAAATCTATGTATGGTTAAAATTACTAGATCAATCTTTTAGTACAAAATCCTTCGATTTGTTTTCGCCTGGTGTAAGTCTCACAACATCTGCAAAACAGTTAGGTAGTTTATATAAAGATCTAAATACCTCAGAAATATGGGACATCACTACAATTAATAGTACACTTAAACAAATTCATTTCTATAACCAAGCTGGGCAAATAAGCAATCGTATCGCTATTGAACTCTGCGAAGCTTTGAAAGTATTAATATCAGAAATTTCAAATCGCATCGAGACTCAATCTAACCATTACAAATTATATTATAATGAACTTTTACTCATGAATAATAATGTGTTGGTATCTACACCTCATCAGCAATCATTATATGTACCGTTCTCAATTCTGTCATATTATTTAACTAGTGACGAACTTACTTGTAAACAAGCTGAAACTTATTTAAACCAGCAACTACATCATTCCAAATTGCTTAACGCATCAGGTGAAAAAGAAAAACGTACATTTTTTAACCGTATGAATACCAAAATTGATGCTCTAAAGCAACTTATTGAAGCCACTCAAGTGTTAGATTTTGAATAATAACAAAAAAAAACTCATCATTGACGCAACCTTTTCTATGATTTATAGACTATAGGGAAACCTTATAGCATTATGAAAACGTTTCCATTTATTATTTCCTTTTTTGCCTTATTTTGTTTTTCATGTTCATCTGATGACACCCAAACACCTCCAACTGAACCTACTCCTAATTTAACTCAATTTGTTTATGAGCATTATAATACGGCAAATGATCCTAACACAATAAATTTTAGAAAAACATACACCGTTGAAAACAACAAAATTGTCACAGCAACACACGAGTCTCTAGAAACAGGATATCAAACAAATAGGGTTTATGAGTATTCTAACAACGGAAAAATAACAGGAATATCGAAGTTTAATGAAGGGCAGCTAATAGAACAAAAACTATTTACATATGATAACGATGGTAATTTAATCGAGTATTTGAGAGAGATTAGTAGTAGCCCTAACTCGCAAGCAGTCTATTATAGACAACATTTTACACACACTCAAGACACTATTTATGGTGTAGTTAGTCATAGTACCGATGGTATAAATTTTAACATATCCTACACCAGCAGTATCGTATTAGATAATAATTTGAATAAAACATTTCTTGAAGAAAGACATACAATTGACACGCCTACAAAACGTTACATAAATACCTTTGATTCTAATAACAATATTATGACGTCAACAGTATATGAATATGATGTACTAAATGATGATGGCTTCTTTAATACCTTATCTAATACATACTCTTATGATACAGGCATAAATACATTGGGACTTATTTACGAAGCAACATTTGGCCGTCAGGTTTTAATGTTGAGCAATCAACACATAGATAATTCTACTGGATTAAACTATTACAACTCAAAATATACCACAACTAATACACTAATTGCTTTTGAAAGTACATTCTTCGGAAATGGTAATTTTGAACCTGTATTTTCAAACGATTATAATGATAGTAATTACAGTATATTTAGTGATTATAAACTTAATGTAGATAATAATTTATTTACGCGTTTTACCTACGAATTTATGTTTGAATAAATCTTTTAATTGAATTTAGAACAATTAATTAAAGCTTGCAAAAAGCAAAACATCAAGGCACAAAGTCAATTATACCAAAAATATAAAGATGACCTGTTCACCTTATGCCTAAAATATTGCAGAAATAAAGAAGAAGCTCAAGATAATTTACAAGAGTCATTTCTAGACATTTTTAGCACAATAAAATCCTATAAAGGTCAAGGTTCTTTTGAAGGTTGGATGAAACGCATTACAATTAACAAAGCAATTGACACCTACAAAAAAGATAAGCATATCAACATTGAAATTAATAATGACATACTCATCGATACAAATTTTGAGGCATCAAAACTTGATAGTATTCCATTAGACACCATTTTAAAACACATTCAGGAACTACCTACACAATATCGACTTGTGTTTAACTTATATGAACTAGACAACTATTCCCATAAAGATATATCTAAGCTCTTAAATATTAGTATTGGTACTTCTAAAT
This sequence comes from Psychroserpens citreus, assembly GCF_055686305.1. NCBI lineage: Bacteria > Pseudomonadati > Bacteroidota > Flavobacteriia > Flavobacteriales > Flavobacteriaceae > Psychroserpens > Psychroserpens citreus. Next base: position 2,079,034 of record NZ_CM145999.1, on the reverse strand, counting down.
CAAACTTACATAGAGCTAAACATATATTACAATCTAAGATGGTGAAATCGACTATAATATCAACTAAAAACTTGACAGCAAATGGACACTAATAAAGATATAGGTGCTGCAGTAAAAAACAAGCTAGATAACTTTAAAAGCAGTCCAGATAAGTTGGTATGGAACAATATTGAAGCCCAATTAAAAAAGAAAAAGAAACGACGTCTTGTTATATTTTGGCTTTCAGGATTAGGGATGACAGCATTGTTTTTATTGGTATGGTTTTTTAAACCATCACCTGAATTAAACACCATTGAACTTCCAAAAACAGATGCTATTATTTCAGATTTTTCTACTGAAACTTCTATTGATACAAGTACTCAGTATAAACATACAAATCAGTCAAAAAATAAAATAAGCGATGTCATCACTGAGCAAATCAAATCTGATAATGAATCGGACAATAAACAAAAATCTATAACGCGTTTTTCAAAAACTACAGCAAAATCACCAATTATTACATCAAGCGAAAATCATGATAGTATATCAAAAACACTTTTAAAAGATTCAATCTTGAATTCTAACTCTATTTCACTAAAAAAAGTTTCGCCACATACTAGTCCAACAACTCACGATTTAGAATACAATTCAGAGCTTTTAAACGCCAATATATTCGCAAAAAAGGATAGTTTAAAAATTAAAGAATCTTTGCCAGAAGAAGTTCTAGAAGAGCAAACTATACTTACTGAGCTCATTTCCGAAGACCATGAAAAAGAAAAAGATAGTAGTGTACAAATTAATGCTTCGAGATGGAGTGTTACACCACAACTCGTACTTAGTACTTATAATGCCTTTAATGCTAAAACTACAGATAAGGTTTCTGTAAACTATGGTATGCTGGCAAGTTACCGCTTAACTGAAAAAACACATTTTAGAATTGGTGTTAGAAAACTTAATTTAAAACAAACAGTAGACACCATACAAAGGAGTATTGAGTATCTAGAATTCCCAATAGAGCTTAAATATGCGCCTTTTCAGAAAAAAATAAACCCTTACTTCACTGGTGGAATTAGCTATTTTACTGTAATAGATTCGCAAACTACCGAAATGAATAGTCTAGACTATCAGCCTACATTCTCAATAAACTTAGGCTTAGGGATTGAGACAAAACTATTTAATAACATTAATGTGAATTTAGAGCCTAATTTTAATTATCAACCAAAACCATTTTCTAATGGTAATAATTTACAACCATTTATATTCTCAATTAGTTTAGGAATTGAATATCGTTTTTAGACAGAAAGCAAAAACCATAACTCACTAAAAATCAGAATATTTAAACAAACACCTCTATTTTATTCTCTTTTTTGGCGAAAATTGTTGAATTTTTTAATTAATTTTAGTTTTCTTGTAACATTTTGTGTAGGTATTACGTATAACTATATAGTATTATACAAATACCCAAATTTTAAAGGAAATAATTAAATGAGACAACTTAAAATTACGAAGCAGGTAACGAATAGGGAAACTGCATCGTTAGACAAATACTTACAAGAGATTGGTAAGGTTGATTTAATTACAGCCGACGAAGAAGTTGAGTTAGCACAACGTATTAAAGCGGGAGATCAAATTGCTTTAGAAAAATTAACTAAAGCCAACCTACGTTTTGTGGTGTCTGTAGCTAAACAATATCAAAACCAAGGATTAACATTACCAGATTTAATTAATGAAGGTAACTTAGGTCTCATTAAAGCGGCACAACGTTTTGATGAAACACGTGGATTTAAATTCATATCTTACGCCGTGTGGTGGATTCGTCAATCGATTCTTCAAGCCTTAGCTGAACAATCTCGTATAGTTCGCTTGCCATTGAATAAGATTGGATCTATAAATAAAATTAATAAGACATTTGCCTTTTTAGAGCAAAGTCATGAGCGTCCACCTAGTGCTGAGGAGATTGCAAAAGAATTAGACATGACGATTAATGATGTTAAAGAGTCAATGAAAAACTCTGGACGTCATGTTTCAATGGATGCGCCTTTAGTTGAAGGAGAAGATTCTAACCTATACGATGTATTACGTAGTGGAGAGTCTCCAAATCCAGATAAAGATTTATTACATGAATCTTTACGCACTGAAATTGAGCGCGCACTAGAGACCTTAACACCTCGTGAAGCAGATGTTATTCGATTATATTTTGGGCTTGGAAATCAACACCCAATGACTCTAGAAGAAATAGGAGAAACATTTGATTTAACACGTGAACGTGTAAGACAAATTAAAGAAAAAGCGATACGTAGATTAAAGCATACGTCGCGTAGTAAAATATTAAAAACATATTTAGGCTAGTAATTATTTAATTGTAGTTACGACTAAATTACCGCAACAAACAGTTACACATAACTGTTCGTTTTTTGATTGATGAAAGAACCCAGAGCTGATTACTCTGGGTTCATTTTTTTACATACTTTTGCATAAACGCATTTTAACACAACTTATGTCTTCAAAATTAATAGCACCTTCAATGCTTGCCGCAGATTTTGGCAACCTCCAACGCGATGTAGAAATGGTAAATAACAGTGATGCCGATTGGCTCCATATTGATGTAATGGATGGGCATTTTGTTCCAAATATTTCTTATGGTATGCCAGTAATACAAGCCATTAAAAAACATGCCACAAAACCTTTGGATGTACATTTAATGATAGAAAAACCAGAACGCTATATCGAAGAATTTGCTAAGGTTGGAGCAGATATCATTACAGTACATCATGAATCTACAGTACATTTACACCGTACCTTAAGACAAATAAAAGATGCAGGTTGTAAAGCAGGAGTTGTGTTAAATTTAACAACGCCAATATCTGTTCTCGAAGATATTTTACCAGAATGCTATATGGTACTTTTGATGTCGATTAATCCTGGTTTTGGTGGACAAAAATTTGAAGAGATGACTTATAATCGGGTCAAAAAATTACGTCAAATGGTGAATGATCAAGGTTTAGACACACGTATAGAAATTGATGGTGGTGTTACCGACAAAAACATCAAACAATTAGTAGATGCAGGTGCTGATGTGTTTGTAGCAGGAAGCCATGTGTTTAAAAGTGATGACCAAACTCAAACAATTAAGCGTTTGAAAATGCTTGCAAACAACTAGTTTTTGCTACCATACCCATAGTTATAACCGTAGTTATACCCATAGGATTTATTATTTCCAACACCATTAATGACATAGGCCATATTTTTGAGCTTTCCTGATTCAAACAACTCTTTAGAGAAGTTTAATAACTTAGTCTCAGTAAAATTAGCCCTAGCAATATATACTGTAACATCTGCGTATTGAGAAATAAGCATTGTATCTGTTACTAAAATTGTAGGTGCAGTATCAACGACAATATAATCATATTGATCTCTAGCCGCTTCAATAAGGTCTTTAAAACGACCATTGGTTAACAAGCTTGATGGATTTGGCGGAATACTACCTGATAATAATATATCATGATTAGGATGCTTTTCAAAACCTTTAACAAGGTTACTCTTCCAATCATAAGACACATCATGCAAATAATTTGAAAGCCCCGAAGTATTCTTATCAGAATTTATTTTAGAATGAATTTGAGGATTTCTTAAATCGGCTCCAATTAATAATACTTTTTTATTAAGGCTTGATAGTGCTAATGACAAATTAATACTAACATAGGTTTTTCCTTCTCCTTTTATGGTCGACGTACAATAAATTACCTTCCCATTATCATTATCTTTAGGTTGCAGAAGATAATTAACATTTGAACTTAAAATCCTAAACGATTCTGCTAGTGCTGAACGATCATTAGGATCGGAAAACAAGAGCGTTTCGTTCTTTTTAGTATCAGGAATCTCACCAATTAAAGGAATCTTAGAATTAATTTTGGTGATATCCTCTTTCCCATGAAGTTTAGTATCAAATAGGAAAAAGAGATATAAAATACCAAAAGGGATTAATAAGCCTCCTAATAGTGCACCAGCGTAGACTATTTTATTCTTTGGTGAAATCGGTTCTGAACCAGACAAGGCATAATCTACAACCTTAATCGAAGGTTCTGTAATAGCCAAATTAATAGCTGCTTCTTCTCGTTTTTGTAATAATAAAAGGTATAAACTCTCTTTAATTTTTTGCTGACGTTTTATTGCCCTTAATAACTTTTCTTGTTCAGGAATTTGAGAGACTTGACCAACAAATTTTCTATTTCTGCCTTTCAATTGGCTTTGAGACACTTTAAGCTGTTGGTCATAAGAATTTAAAGATCGTTTGATGTTTCTGCTTAAATCTTCTATTTTAGATTGTGTAATCTGAACTGTCGGATTATTAGTTCCAGCACTACTAATCAGTTTATCGCGTTCAAGAATAGCTGTATTATATTCACTTATTAAACTATTGATATTAGCATTATCTAGTCCAATATTTGCAGGAAGCAAATCGTTTTCTGTATTAGCATTAATTGCATCCTGCAATAATTTAGCAACCTCCAACTGGCTTTCAATTCGGAACACTTCTTCATCAGATTTTGACCTTTGTTCTAGTCCTAACTCTGCATCTACTTCTAAGTCAATTAAATTATTTTCCTGTTTAAATTCTTTGACATCAATTTCTATAGAGTCTAGCTCTTCTGCAAGAAATACAAAACGTTCGTCAATAAACTTCAAAGTGTTTTTAGACACTAACTGTCTATCGTTAATTCCATCTTCATTAAAAATATTCATTAAGGTGTTTAGGATTGCTTCAGAGCGTTCCTTACTTTCACCTTTAATCTCCATAACTAACAAATCACTCTGCTCTCCGATGGCTTCGACTTTAATACTTGATTTTAAATCAATTGTGGCATCCTTCAGAGGTTTATAATTTATAATATATTTTTTTCCTTTCAAATTATTAACTAACTGTGAATTATCAATTTTTAATTGAAAAGGTAAATTATGCTTTGCTTCAAAACTATTGTGATTAGGTATTTTGAACATTTTACCAGTAATGACATTTCCAATCTCAAAACCATTATCATTAATATCTATTGTGTATGAAAGTGGTTTAAAAACACTATCTGGCTTAATTATTTGTTCATAATAAAATGGAAGGCTTCCAATTTGAGCCGTTTGAATAGTTCCTTCTTCAAAAAAACTAGTATTAGCCTTTAATTCTGTTGCAACTTTTTCCAGAATTAAATAAGATGTTAATATTTCAATCTCATTCTCTAAGTTAATATTTGTTCTCTTAAAAACGAATGCAGATGTAGGTAATTCTAAACCCTCAGATTCATCTAAAATCTTCATTTTAGCTGTTGTCTTATAAATCCTTGGAGCGTATCTTAAATAGATATACGAACCTATTGAAAACAAGATTAATGATATTAAAAACCACGGCCAATATCTTAAATATTTAAATAATTCTTGTTTTAAATCAATATTATCATCACCGGTAACATTGTATGAATTGTTATTTGTTGGAATTTCCATAATGTTATCTCGACAATAAAATAATTGAACTTAAAACTAGTGAGGCAATTGTTAAAACAGTACCAGCATTACCAATAAATCCAGCATTTTTAACTCTTGGGTTATTAGGATTAACAATAATGACATCATTAGGTTTGATAAAATAATATTCACTGTTCATAAATGCCGTTGACGTCAAATCAATATGACTGATTTTTCTTACTCCAGCAACATCTCTAGTTATTATAATATCGTTTCTTTTACCATTTATTGTTAAATCTCCAGCATATCCTAATGCTTGCAACAGTGTTATATTTTGTTCGGTGAAGCTATAAGTACCAGGTAGTTTAACTTCACCTAAAACCGTAACCTTAGCGTTTAACAATCTTGCATTTACGGTTGGGGCTTTCAAGTGACCATCACTAATAAGAATTGATTTTATTTTTTCTTCAATTTCAGTTGTAGTCAAATTCGAAACTTCAATTACCCCTAATATTGGAAGATTCACCTCTCCTTCATTAGATACTAAATAGCCATCTAATTTCAATAATTCTAAAGAATTAACTGGGATATCACTATTCCCTACCCTGTTGTATGGAATAGCAGCTTCAGGAATGAGACTCTCAATTGTAATTTTTAATATATCATTTGGTTGAATTGTGGCATTCTGATACGTTATTTCAGATGTAGTTACGGTATTGGCGTCTTGCAGATATAAAATTTCTTTTTTGGACGCACATGACATCACAAATAAAAGTATAAAAAATTGTAAAACCCTTAATTTCATAGTAGCATTATTAATCAAGGGCAAATATAACGTATTTCGTATTACTGCAAAGAAAACATAATACTGATCGTTGATTTTTAAACCAAATATTATCTAAACGTTTTGAGTAGTTAATTTTTTATATAAAAACGGTAACATATATAACAACGAACCATATACAAGAAGACAACCAATTTGAGTATTTAGGTTGAGATGTAACATATTGAACGCTATGATTATAATGATTAAATTAAGAATTACTATAAATAACGTTGTTTGAATATGTGAATAACCCGCTTGGATAAAACGATGATGAATATGATTTCTATCTGCAGTAAATGGACTTGTCTTTAATATAAATATTCTTATAAAAAATATTCGAAATGTATCCATTAGAGGAAAAAACAACAGTGCAAGCGCAAGTGCAGGTGATGCTTTGTAATACTCAGAATCTAAATTAGTTTGTGATTGAGAAATAAAACTAATGGTAAAAAAAGCTAATAAAAACCCTAGTATCATTGAGCCTGTATCACCCATGAAAATTTTATTTTTAGCAGAAAAGTTAAACCTTAAAAATGCTGTCAACGCACCTATAAGTGCAACTGAAATTGTTGCTAAACTTAAAGCACCAGAGTTATAAAACAAGACAGTAAATACCACACTTATAAGCAGCGCAATACTTCCTGCTAAACCATCAACACCGTCAATTAAATTATAGGCATTAATAATTAAAATATAGACAAAAAGTGTAAAACCTATGGAAACCCAATACGGAAGTACATCGACATCTAAGATTTTAGAAAATCCAATAATTCTGGTATCAGTAAAAACGATTAACAGCAAGGCAGCCAAGAGTTGTCCTATGAATTTTTTACGAGGTGACAAAACTGTCAAGTCATCTTTTAAACCAAGGAAAAATAAAATGGTTAATCCGCCCATAACCAATAGAAGTACTTTAGTATTTAACATAGCTCCAACAATGGTCATCACTACAACCAAACTAAAAAAGATTCCTATGCCTCCCAATGTAGGTGTTCTATTAGAATGCATACTTCTACTATCAGGTTCATCCATCAAATGCTTCTCTTTTGCAACATATAAAATTGATGGATAAGTACGATATGCAATAATTAAAGCCAAAAGAAAAGCGGCAATCAACCAAAGGATAGCATAATCTTGCGGATTAAAATCTTCTAGTAGTTTTTGAATCATAGGTTAGTGCAATATTTTACATTTCAATTAGTAGCTTATGCAAGATACAAATTAAAAAAGGAAGTCATTTAGTAAAAGCGTATTGATTCTATTTAATAAGCAGTTTTTAAAAGACTGATTTTAAGGATTCTACAATTCGAGTAGCTGTTTTTCCATCCCATAACGGGATATCATTCCCTTTTTTCCAATTCCCAGCGAACAAGGTTTTTAAATAGGGTTTCAAGTTCTTAGGATCTGTACCTATAAGCTCATTAGTACCTAAGGTGATTGTTTCTGGTCTTTCAGTATTATCACGTAGAGTAAGGCAAGGAACACGCATAATAGATGCTTCTTCTGTAATACCTCCAGAGTCTGTAATAACTGCTTTGGCACGCTCTACGAGATAGTTAAATTCTAAATAACTCAATGGCTCCACCGTATGAAGTCTAGAGTGACTTATATTAAGTCGTTCTAAAATTTTTGCTGTTCTAGGATGTACAGGAAATACTAATGGCAAATCTTCAGTATGAGCAATAATTTCATTAATCATATCTTTTAATTGAGATTCCTCATCTACATTTGCTGGCCTATGTAAGGTCATTACTATATAATTACCTTCAGAAAGTTCAAGATCTTCCCAAACTTGAGGTTGTTTAAAATTTGGGCGTTGCTTTAACAAGGTATCAATCATCGTATTTCCAACGAAAAAAATCTGCTTGTCTTTTACACCACTTTCTTTTAAATTCTTATTTGCTGTTTCTGAAGTTGTAAAAAAGTAATTTGTAATACTATCTGTTACTAATCTATTTATTTCTTCAGGCATAGTCCAATCATTCGAACGAATACCTCCTTCAACATGAGCCACTTCAGTATGTAATTTTTGAGCCACTAGTGCACACGCCATAGTTGATGTCACATCTCCTACTACCAATACAATATCTGCAGGATGAGTCATTAATTCTTTTTCAAAATTAATCATAATGGCGGCCGTTTGTTCTGCTTGTGTTCCACCACTGCATTCTAAATTAACATGAGGTTCAGGTATTTCTAATTGCTCAAAGAAACTACCAGACATATTTTTATCATAATGCTGACCCGTATGAACTAATCTATAATCGATATCAAAACCATCCATTTGAGACTTTTGAATCGCATGAATAATTGGTGCTATTTTCATAAAATTAGGTCTAGCCCCAGCTATTATTGTGATCTTTTTCATATTCTAATTTCGTTTTTTTTATTCTTTAATATCGATTTAAATGTAAATTAAGGAAAAACCGAACTAAATGTATTTGGCGTTTTATTCTAGAAGGCTGACTTAACAATCTATAGGTCCATTCCATATTGTGCTTAACCCACCATTCAGGTGCACGCTTTACATGACCAGTATACACATCAAAGCTACCTCCCAACCCTTGATATACGGCTTGATGTGATTTTTGGATTTTTTCCATTAGATTTTCTTGCTTAGGCGATCCCATAGCTACAAATACAACATCTGGTTGGTGTTTTTTTATGTCCTCTATAAGCGCCTTTTCTTCGGCGTCAGTTTTGATATAACCATTTCTATAGTTACATATATTGATGCCATCAAACTCTGTTTTAAGTTTTTTTACGGTAGCATCTATAACCTCTTGCTTTCCACCTATTAAATAAAATGATTTAGTCTTAAAGTAGTTCTGAACTACATCTAACCATAACTCACAACCAGGTATTTTAACGGCATTTTTAGCACCTTTCTTTCGTAATGCCCAAACAGCACCAATTCCATCTGGATAACCAAGATTCCTACTAATCAATGCTCTACTAGCGTCTGTAGCGTGTAAAATTTTCTCGGCATTTACTGCCACCATAATTTTATGATTATCAAATGCATATTTCATCAACTCATCTCTAGATGAAGGCGCATAGGTCATAACACCATTTAAGGATTTAGCTTCCATTAATTGCAGTTTTAGTTTCTAATAAAAAATGTGCCATCGCATTAAACATAAATGCATTACTCCATCTCATATAAGAGATTTTTGAACTTATTCCTTTTTTTAATTGATAATAAAAATATCCTTTGTTGTCCTGCATATTGGAAATTGTCCAATCTAAAATTTTTGACATTACATCTTCATTAGCTTTAAATTCATTAAGTTTTGACATGGTTACAATAACTTGAGCAGGACAATGAATATCTATTGGATATGTTCTATTATGATAATATTTAGGCATCCCGTTATCTTCAAAGAAATGCTCTAAATAGTATGCTGTTCCTTTCTTAATATGCTGCTGAAAACTATAATCTCCTGTATTTTGCTGATAAGTTTCTATAGCATCTAAGTTAAAGCCTGTATGAAAACTATCTTTCCAAGATTGAACAGGTAATAAACCATAAATCCAAGACCCATCTTCTTCTTGCAGATCACATGCTGCAATAACTGCTTTTTTAGCCAATTCGGCATGCGCTTTATTTTTGGTGTATTTATAAGAATAGCTCAATATTTTTGCACCTAATAAAGAGGCATTAATAACAGTGTTATTACCATCTTTAATACTATAAGAGAAAATAATTCCGTTCTCGTGTGTTGTTCTTGATAAATCATTTGTAACAAAATCGGCAGCAGACAAAACTTCGTTTAAAACGGTTTTATCATTGGTGATTTTGTAGCTTTCAATAAGAGCCTCGACACTAAAACAGGTAGCTACAACAGTAGGTGTATGTTTTTCAAACAAAAATAACCGTCGAGCTTGCCAATCAAAATTGTAACCCCAACAGGCACCAGAATAACCTTTAGATTTTAAGCTCAATAACAAAGAAGTAACCTCCTTTACTTTTTTGAGCAACTCTTGTTTGGTTCCAAAATCATTACAACCATTGTCAGCTAATTGATATAAGCGACAATAGCCTAAAAGAAATAAGGCTACACCTTTAGCATTGTGCTCTTTAGGAACAAACAATAATTTTCTAAAATTAATCGGACTTCGTTTAAACCCTTGAATCCAAGCCAAACGAGCTAAATCCCAATGTTTTAAAGGCAAGGCTTGAAACACTTTAGAATTCATTCCATCATAAGGATCCCAACCTTTATAGTTTTCGGCCTCACAATAGGATTTAAGCTTCAAAAAAGATTTATCTGGAATAATCATCAATTTATTTTTTCATTTTATTCACTAACCATGGGTGCATTTCATAAAAAACATGACCTTGTTTGTTGTCAAGTTCAATAAACTCATCATTACACAGTAAGCATATTGATTTAAAAATCCTATTTGCTAAACCAAAGTAAATTTCCTTTTTTATTGATTTAGTTTTAATATTTGTAAACATAAGTATCTTCCCTGAATCTATTTCTTTACTAATTAAATGATTCGTTATTGTTAAGTTTGCTCCAAATAATTTTGAATATAAAAGTGTAGACCTTCCTTTAAACAAAGGCAGAGCCCCCCAATGATCGTTTATTAACCCTTTTTTAAATTTAGAAATGATATTATCAGAAATGATAAAACTTAATTTATGAAAGCCCACATCATATTCTTTTCCAATATTTATTTTTCTTAAATCTTTTTTATTTTGAACTTTAATCTGTTTATAACCATGTCTAAAATAAAATTTATAGAATAAAGAAATTAATGGATTGAAAAACAAAAGCCTATACACCTTGCTTGGGTGGTACATTATATTGACAACATCAATATCTACATTTAGTTTACTAAATTTTTTATAGGCAAAAATAAACTGAAAAGGGTTACCAATTAGTGCAATAGAATTATTTTTTAAATACGATTTATTTACTTGCGCATTTGAATCTTGAATATCTAAACAATATTTCAAGTCTTCATCAAAAATATATCGATATTTACTATTACTATAATTTAAATTGAAATGATCAATACTTCTTTGAAGCTGGTCAGTCTTATTATCAAACCACAACAGTTCATTAAAAAACCTCACATCATCAGTTTCAATAAATTTTTTTTCAAGATAACCTTCAACAAACTTAGGTATTTCACTTTTCAGCCTTTTTAAGTGAATTTTCTTTAATACTTCATCTAAAGAAGCATCTTGATCTAAATCTAAAAAATCTAATAATTTAAGTTCCATTTATTTCCTAAGAGGCTTTAGAATATTTCCTTCTATGTGAGAAACTAGCTTATTTGATGTGATAAATTCAATGTTGTCATATTTATTGGTCACATAGGCAAAAAACCTATCTATATCATCAAAAGTGTTTTTAAAATCTTTAGTATGGGTTTCAATTACCATCAACTTATAATCATAATCTGATTGTTTTATTTTTTTATAAGATCTATTAAACGTATTTTTAAGATACCAAAATCTCTGAGCATTTATCTTTAAATGTGTTTTAAAAGGTTTTAAACCCAAATTAAGTTTATCCTTTCCACTTAAAGGCTTTAAGCTTTCAATCTTTTCTGGCATAGTACTTATATCCATATCCTTATTTTTATTAAAAATATTAGTGATTTTTAATTCAAAAATATATCTAACAAAATCAACCCAATTTAGATAAGTAGGAGTCATAGGCAAAACAACAACATCATTATTATTACTTATCTTATTAATATCTTCCTTACTTGTATAGAAAGGATAAAAATCACTTTCAAGTTCTGTATAATTAAAATTTAAACTATCCACTTTGAGACCTTTTATAGGTCCCATTACTAGTTTTATGCCCTTTTCCTTAAATAGGTCATATAAATCTTTAAAAGGTTGCAAGCCCCAAGAACCCGCTTTATAAGAATTTAAGGTGGAAATAGAATTAAACTTTGCTAACAAACTACTAAGCTCCTTAAAAGCTTCATTAAATAAATCTGTTTGTTCCTTAGATGTTAATTGACCTATATTCCATTTATCAGTCACATAAACATTATCATTCATAATTTCTGCATTTACCCATTGAGAATGGAGATGCATTTGTACATCCATCTTATTTTCAAGTAACATTTTTATTACTTCTTCAATAGTTTTGGCTTGAAATTTAAAATCTTTGAAATATGAGTTTTTTTTCAAAAAAAGATAATGTGCTATATCGACATAAAAAGTACCCTTAATATTATATTTGTTTAAAATTTCTATATAACGTTTTGTAGGTAGATATTGCCTATACAATGGATGACCATAACCATTACCTAAAATTTCATTATCATCTTCTAATAGAACATAAACTATATCTTTTTTATTCACAGTATTAGTCTTTAATTTTAATGTATGTATTTAGCCAACAAAGGAAGCCTTTTTTTTATAATTTTATATAAAATAATAGGTAAAAATACTCCTGAAAATATAATAAATGGAGCTAACAAGTAAAATGATTCTATAAAGAGATCATATCCCAATATTTTTTTCAAAAAAAATGTAATTCCTCCCATAAATAATGTATTAAATAAATAGATATTAAAGGAATTTTCACCTAAAAGCTTCAAAAACGCACATGCTCTTTTCTCGCTAATTTTCAAGCTTAAATAATGTATTGCTATTATAGCTATAAAACTAACAATATTCTTATGAAAATTAAGTATACCTAGATATTCTAACACAAACCATAAACCAAACAAAAACAAAGCAAAAACACCTAAACTTCTTAAAAAGTGCGTATACTTCACAATGTTATTAGACAAAAAGCAACCAAGAATAAAATATGGCAAATACCAGAAAAAGAAATTTAATGAAAGAACATCTGGAAAATTAAAAAAAGAAAGAATTAAACTCCCAATAAAAACTAAATACATATAAATATTTTTATTTTTAATACTCATAATGCAAGGAGTAATTAGGTAGTATAAAAATAACACGTATATATACCATAAAAATCCACTATTCCCTTTTGAAGGGTATATTAAAATGTTAATTAGATCTTTAAAAATCCCTTGATTCTGCCCCAAAAAGTACTTTCCTAAAAAAAACAATATTGAAAGTAATAGATATGCAGGAAAAAGTCTAATGACCTTTTTCTTTACAAATTTCAAATAATCTTTACTCTCATTTATAGGTTTATAAGTATATCCTGAAATATACCCAGACATAAATAAGAACAAGGGCATATGAAATTTATATATAACCTCTTTAAGGCTTACATATAGATCGACACCTTCCTGACCTCTAGATGCTAAATGCCCCACAACAACTAATAAAATTGCTATCCCAGTGGCTATTTTTACATCATATAGAATTTTCTTTTTTACCATAAAACCAAACATTAGTCTTCATCCAATATTATTTCTTTTAATCTACTATAGACAATTGATTTAGTAAAATTATTTGCTGAATACTCTATATTCAATTCTGAAATTTCTTTTCTAAGTGACATATTTAAATATAGAATTTCTATTTTATCAACTAAGCTTTTAACACTTTTCATCTCAACAAACATTCCCATTTTTTCATTTATAAAAAAATCATTTAAACCTCCTACTCTTGTGGTAACGATAGGCAACCCTACAGCCATAGCTTCCAACACAGCATTAGGCATTCCTTCAGAATAAGATGGAAATACAAATAAATCACAAGAAGCAAGTAATTTACACTTAGAGTCTCCTTCTACATAGCCTACAAATTCAACATCTTCAAGATTTAACTCTTTAACTTTTTCTATTAAGTCATTTAACTCTTTACCATTACCTGCGATAGATAACTTAAAAAATGGATATTTTTGCTTTAAAATAGAATAAGCATCTATAAGTTCATAAATACCTTTATAAGTCTCAATTCTAGACAGAAATAATATATCAAAGAATTCTCCCTCTTTAAACTTAATTCTATGATTAAAAACATCATCATCTACCATTGTCGTCAAATTATAAATTCTGTTTTTATACCCAAGTTTTCTTAATGATTTAGATATTTCAGAATACAACACAATTGCTTTTTTAACTTTTAACAAAGGAAACGTTAGCAACAAATATGGGAACTTCAAGTATTTAATATTATTAAAATTCCATCCTCTCCAAAATACAATAACCCTAACATTAAGTAATTGTCCCACTAGAGCACATAAACTATCTCTTAAAATAGCATTAATATTTAAAGATGTATTTAACATTAAATGATCATATCTTCCAACTTTTAAGCATTTAGCTATTCTATAGACATGGATTAACGTTGTATATAATTTATTTTTTATTCTAAGGTTATCATTATTTAAATAGTAATATTTATGATTTTCCTCTAATGAGTTTTCCAGTTTTTTATAAAAATTATGAACTCCTCCTCTTCTATTTTCAATATTTTGATCAGGTACAACTATTAATGTTTTTAATTTATTTGGTTTTACCATTAAAATCTTTTTTTATTAAAAATCATCTGTACTTATTTAACTTGAGTAGATACCAAAATTAAAGTTTCGATGGGATTCATTTTCGCCAATAATTTATTTTGTAACGCTATCGTTTTTTAATCTAAACTCTAATGCTTTTAAAAAAACCTGCGCTCCCTTTTTATTTAAATGATCTTGATCTTTAAACATTTCATCCGATAGCGATAATTGTTCTTGAAAATCAATTGTACTTATATTATTTAAAAACAATACATTTTGAGCACCTGTATCATATTGCTTAATTTTATCATAATAACGTTTAGAAACAGGATATTTAATCCCTTTGATCTGGAATTCGAAACGCTTGCTCAATTCAATTATCTTATTCAAAAAGAAAAGGCCCTTTTCACTTGTTTCTTTATCACTAAATTGTTGCTCAAACCTATTAGCAACAGATATGTTTTGGACAGCATCAGATAAATTACCAAAACTAGCATTATCAAAATAGTCGCTTTTAAAATAATTTTTTAAAGACTCAAAATAAAAACTACCATAAGATGTTTCAAATAATGGAATCACCTTGAATGCTTTACTTTTAAAAAAAGCACCATTTAATTCATCATCATATACATCTTCAATCATATTTACATATGCAAGGTTTCTAATAGAGTTGTTAGACACGTCTCTATATTGTGACAATGTGTGATTGTTAGCTGTAATCAACACTAAATCATCAGCGTTCAATTGAGGTGCTAAATAACACAATTTATAATACATATCTTGATAGTTATCACCGACATATGAAAAATTAAAAATATTAAAATCGTTAGTAAGATTCTTTAATGCCTCTCCATGAGAATCACTTAACAAAAACACATTATATTTTTCAATACTACTATTATTTAATAAGTATTTATCATACACCACATCTTTTGTCCAAAAAAAGTAAATAACAAAATTAACCGCCATCAAAAGCAGAAAAAAAATAACACATTTTTTTAAGAATTTGCTCAAAAGTTATAAGTTAAAATTGAAAATAAATGAATTCGATATCGGTTGTAAAATTACCTAAAAAATATATCATTAAAATTAGCACCATATACATTGTCCATCTTAAAAACTTAAATCTATATACACTCCGATTTATTGAATTTTGATTAAATTCTAAACCATGAAGCTTATCTCTTTGTAACCATTCAATAACAAAGAAAAAAGCAACTAATGCAATTAACACATTTGGCAATACTACAGGAATTGTAAACAGTGATTCTGCGAACATTCTATTTAAATAATCAAAGGCTACACCAATACTATCTGCTCTAAAAAAAATCCATGCTATACAGGTCATAAAAAAAGTTAAACACATTCCAGTCAATTCTTTAAGCGTTGGAAAAAGTCGTCCTTCTGCAATAGCATTAGTATTTTTTCTATTTCGTTTTAAAATCATTAATGGCAAAAAATAACAAGCATTTAAAAACCCCCAGAACACAAAAGTCCAATTTGCGCCATGCCAAAACCCGCTAACAATAAAAATAATGAACGTATTTCTAATTTTACTAGAAATACCTCCTCGACTTCCTCCAAGTGGGATATATAAATAATCCCTAAACCAAGTAGACAATGACATATGCCAACGTCTCCAAAATTCAGCTATATCTCTTGAAAAATACGGAAAGGCAAAGTTTTGTTTTAAGTTAAAACCAAATAGTCTAGACGTACCAATTGCAATATCAGAATATCCAGAAAAATCACCATAAATTTGTAGTGCAAAAAAAACAGATCCTATTAGTAAGGTGCTTCCTTCATAATCTTGATAGTTATTAAATATTTGATTTGCAAAAATCGCACAGTTGTCTGCAATAACTATTTTTTTAAATAAGCCCCATAAAATTTGCCTCATACCATCACTAGCAAGCTTATAGTCAAATTCTCTTTGCTTATGAAATTGAGGCAATAAATTTGTAGCTCTTTCTATTGGACCAGCAACTAGTTGAGGAAAGAAACTTACAAACGCTGAAAAAGAAATAAAATCATTAGTTGGTTTTAAATTTTTTCGATAAACATCTATAGTGTAGCTTAAGGTTTGAAATGTATAAAAACTAATTCCAACAGGCAATAAGATATTAAGTGAACTAGAACCAAATTGGTAGCCAAAAAATGAAAATGCATTTACAAAACTATCAACGAAGAAATTATAATATTTAAAAAAACCTAAAAACCCTAAATTAACACATATACTTATCCATAATAACAATTTCCTATAGGAAGATCTTTCTTCTTTTTCAAGCCATTTACCTATAGAATAGTCAACTAAAGTACTAAAGAGTATTAAAGATAAAAATCGCCAATCCCACCAACCATAAAACACATAGCTAGCAATAACAATTAAAAAATTTTGAGCTCTTAATTTACCTTTAAGTACAAACCAATATAGACTAAAAACTAAGGGTAAAAAAATTGCAAACTCCAAAGAATTAAATATCATCTATACTCAATTATTTTTATTCAAATATTGTATAATACTATCTGCATATACTTGTTCTAGGTCAAGCTTTTCATATACTGGTACCCATTGCATATCTTTATTAACAAAATAATTATCAGACAATTGTTGACCAGATGAACCAAATCCTGTGAATTGAAATTCTAACGTATAAAATTGACTATTAGCATAAGCTATATCGAGAGACAGCATTGGTGAATTAAATTTATCATATATAGACTTAGCGTAATCAAAAATACCTTCAGGGATATTTGCTTTGGTTCCAAACAAATATTTTTCTTTACCACTTCCACTAGCTCTAAAGTCATTTTCTTTAACGGGTCTTTCAACTATGTAATATTTGTCATGATATACAAGCACTTTCCAATCATTCATTAGATTGGGTATAAAATTTTGAGTGATAAATTTATTTCTGTATTTCGATACAGGAATATAATCTTTATGCTTAAACTGTCTTAATTTTTCTTTGACATCTTCCTTAAAATGAAACGATTTACTAGCAGTTTTAATTTTATTTAATAAATCATCATATCCTTTTCCTAAAAACACTCCAAGGCTTGAAGCTCCTGAAGCCATTTTAACCACAACATTGTCTTCTTTTTTTTTGAAATGCCTTTGAAACTCTTCTAAGGTTCCAAATTTCTGAGTTTCAATATTATTTAGAGGCTCAAAGTTCTGAACATCTCTTAAGATTTCCATAAAGACTTTATTGTGGTGAGATTTGAGATAAATGAAATTTGGCAACACTTTTGCTCCAAGAGCCTCAAGTCCTAAGACAATATCTTCTATATATAGCTTATAATATTCTTTATTATCTTCAGTAGTTGTATATAACATTATACTATTTACATATTTGGAATCTCTAAAATCTATTTCAGATGGAGACATAAATACGGCATTGTAGCCAAGAGCTTCAAAATATTTAGTCAACTTTACTTTGTCCATCCCACTATGATATGGATTAGCTTTATACTTGTTCCCAAAAGCTCCTCTATGATTAGTAAGCAAATAAATATTTTCCATAATTATTTTTTTATATACTTAAGAACTCTTTTAAAATCTAGAGTCATTATTTTTTTTAATGGGCCATCATTAGCTTCAATAAAATACATTTTTATAGGAACAATCTTCTTAAGATGCCAAAAATAAATCTTCCATAGAATTAGATTATTTTGTATTACTTTAAAGATTCTATTCCTCCAATGCATTTTAAACTTAGTTAGTGGGCTATTATTAAGTTTAATAAATTTATCAATATTTTTAGCATGAATCACTTTAACTGTGTAACTATCCTTTAAAAATGACACTTTCGGTATTATTGTTTTTCGCTTTCTATACCGACCAATTTCGAATAGCTCATCATCTTGAACAATGTCGTCAAAACAAAAATTTCCTAAACTATAAAATATATACTTCCCTTTATATATTTCATAAGGTTGTACTGTATGAGAATGACCTCCAACTATCAAATCGGCTCCAGCATCAATAAAGCCTCGTGCCATATCTGGTTGATTAAAATCTGGATAAAACCCTTCTTCCACACGACCTCCCCAATGCAACAATACTACAACATGGTCTACCTTATCTTTAAGATTAGTAATATGTTGCACTACTTTATCAAACTCAAAATAATTTAAAAACACATCTGCATTCTCTGGCATTTTAGGATTTGTGTTTAAAGTCACATAATTCAATAAACCTAGAGTTATGCCATTCTCCTTAACAATTAATTCTCTTTCAAAAGCAGACTTATCAGTCGAAGCTCCGATAGACTTGATATGTTGACGTTTGAGTTGTTCTAAAGTTTTTTCAAAACCATCTCTTAGATTATCAAACACATGATTATGTGCCAAGGTAACCACTCCTAAATTGAGGTATTTTAATAATTCAAGTGTATTGGCATGAGTACCCAACCTAGGATGTTTTAAAGCATTCTCTCCATAATTCCCTTTTGCCATGCATTCTAAATTTCCAATATTAAAATTAGAATTAGATAATTCTAATTCAACATCTTCAAATGGATTGATCTTATTTTCGTATAAATCATTATAACCATTATTAAAACTTATATCTCCTAAAAACGATATGTTCAGCATATTACTCATCTTTGAAGATTTTGGACCATATTGAGGATATTCGCGCTAGGTTTTCATACTTACCAAAGCCGTCAGGAACACAAATTCTTGGAATCTCAAAACTATTCTTTTGCGAAGAAAAAACCACAAATTCAGGCTGTGTAGTAAATGCAAATTCATAATTTGTTTGACGCAGTACATCTAAAGTGTTTTGATTATACGATCCGTTAGGATAGGCTAAGGAATTATTAGGATTTAAACCCCAACTTTTCAGAATTTTCTCAGACTCATTAAACTCTTCAAGGATAACATCATTTTCACAGTTAACAAGAATTGGATGATTTACAGTATGAGACCCAATTGTTACGACTTTTGCAAACTCTAAAAGTTCAGATTTAGTCATTATATTGCGTTTAATATCTCCTAGTTCTTTAGCTGCTTCATATAATTCAAAAGCTTTAGAAGCAGGCAAACTCTTAATATTATTCACACTAACTCCTGAAGTTAAATGATCATTTAATTGTTGAAATCGTTGTCTCACAAAATTAAGCCAAATATCACCATCATCTATGGCCTTTGGTGCCACAAATAAGGTAATTGGAATGTTATATTTTTTTAGCACTGCTGTAAGCTCTAAGTTTCCTTGCCAAGCATCATCAAAGGAAATAAACACAGTTCTTTTATGCTTACTTTTCTTTTTTTCAACACTCTGTTTAAATTCACTCAAAGTAATGATATGAAAGTCATGCCTTAAGAACCATTTTATAAGAGTCTCAAAAACTTTAACGGAAGGGTTATGAAAATAGATTGATAACACTTTTGAGTCGTCAAAATCATTTAACAGCATAGATTTCCCTTTCAATGAGAAAAGAAAAAAACCGAATAGATTTCCTAAAAATTTTCTAATAATTTTCATTATTAATAGAAGTCTTTTTTATTAATAATGAGATTATAGAAGTAATATAAATGCCTTAGCTTATTGCTTTTAAACAAGACCCACTCGCCGTTATATTGTATAATATCCCCTCGCGTAGAGTTTTTAAACTCATATACACCATGAGCCCCTTTTCTACCTAATGGTATTCGAGAAAAATCAAACCTTAATATCCCCAAATCCTTTAAATAATCAAATATGGATTGCATTAAGAATTGGGTAGCACCATTATGTCTAGACTCTAATGAATTACAAGCGAATATATCATACGAAATTGTCTCTTCAACACTAATTATTCGGGCAGCAATTGGCTTTTTATCTTTAAGCAGGAAACACGCATGAATATTATCCTGATTAGTAAGCACTTTAATTTCTTCTGCATTTAAAGCATAACTTAAGTTTTTTGCTTTAGCATTTTCTGCATGCAAATTTTCAATAATTTTACAATCCTCAATACTCAAGCCTTGTTTTGATTCGAATTCAAAATTTTCGGAACTAGCTTTTTTCAAATTTCGTCTCCAATTAGTATCAGGAGAGAATTCATTTAAATCAACTAATATCGTTAAACTTGTACTAGATTGTC
Source organism: Psychroserpens citreus (assembly GCF_055686305.1). Lineage (NCBI taxonomy): Bacteria > Pseudomonadati > Bacteroidota > Flavobacteriia > Flavobacteriales > Flavobacteriaceae > Psychroserpens > Psychroserpens citreus. The sequence goes on along the minus strand of NZ_CM145999.1, from coordinate 2,058,275 downwards.
CAATTGGTCTCTTAAACTGTGCTTTTCTTGATGCTACTTCCAGTTCAACTTTATATTCTGTACTTAGATTTATAAAAACACCTTTATATGGCAAGTCTTTAAACCCATTAAGAAATTTATATAATTGTTTGGTAGTTACATTTTTGTTATAAACAGGGCCATGAACTTCTAATACTTCACCAATAAACTTTACTTGTTTAATTCTACACCAACAAATAATTTGTGGTTGCTCTTTAGAATCGGTAAAATATAGAACCTCATTACCTTTAGCTTTTTGATATTGCGCCCAAGCATAAGTTATCTCAAAAGGTTTATCTTCAAACTTTTTGCTGATTTCAGCAAACGTTATTTGTTCAATTTGAACCATACTATAAATTAATCTTTTTATACGACATATAATGACCAATTTTACCAAAGATATTATATGTCGTAATTATTTTTGAACATTCAAAACCTGCCTTTTTTTGGGATTTTCTTGCAGGTTTATTTTGAATTAATAAAATTACTACAGCGTCACTTTTACCAAATTCCAAAAGTTTTTTGAGACGGAAAAAATTCATAAAATTATGCAGACCTTTTCCTCTAAATTCTGAAAAACAAAAGGCGTCAAACAGCAGACCTTGATTGGCTTCGAGATTTGCTTGATACAAATTCTTACTAAATTGAAACTCATCTAAAGAAATCCAGCAATAATAAGCTAATTTATTACCACACAAAATACCATAAGCCTTAAAACTTTCTTTTTTAAAGCGGCTTTTAAAACTGTTTAATTTTTCTGAATTAAACCTATTAGAATCTACAAAATCTTGATAAAATAGTTCTTTTACCTGAAAGCCAGCACTAAGGCTAGGTTCATTACCTATGCTTATCTTTTGATTACAGACTAACCATCTATCAATTCTTATGCCTATTTTTTTCAATCCACCAAGAACTAAGCGTTGAATAAAATAAGTAAATCCGTATTGCTTGTATTTCTCTACTAACTGCATCGTTATTTCTTAATTTCTAATTTATCAACCAACACATTATATACCGCAAAACCGATTAATAAGTATATAAAATTTGGGGTTTCAAAGTTACCTGAATAAATAGATTTAAAAAAGAATATCGTGAATAACATAAAATAAGGAATTACCAATTGGCTCCTTATAAAAAATAATCTTTTTACAATTTTTATCTGATAAATGACAAAAATCAATAAAAGGCTTATTCCTACTAGTCCATAACTATGTAAAAAATTTAGGCCATCAGAATGAGCCATTAAAGCACTCCCCGTTTTCAATCTCGTTAATTCTTGAACACTATTATAGCCTTTACCAATAAAATAAGTGATCATATCATTTGATTCAAACCAGTCATTCCATATCAAGCTATAAATATTCCCTCTACCAGAGCCAAACGACGATTCCTCCCCTGAAAAATCTTCAAATCGTTCAATAAACAGATCTGCAAATTTTGAGTAAATAAAAACCAAAAGAGTTAACGATGCAGCCACAATAAACAATCTCTTTAACTTCTCAACTAAGCTCTTATTTCTAATGGTTCGCTTCTCAAAAAAATAAGCCCCTAATAAGCAAACTAATAATCCTACCATTGCACCTCGTTTCAAGCTTAAAAACACTCCACATATCAAAATAATGATGAGATATCTTCTTATTTTTAAGTTTGCATTAAAATAAATTAAAGGCAAGAATGACAATAATATGTAGGCATTATTATCACCATACACTTTAAATTCTAAACCAGCACTAGCGCCTATAAAACCTAACCTACTACCAATGATATGAAAAGCCAAAACCACAACAGAGAGCATCACAAATATGTTTAAGTATCGAATTGTGTATTTATTCATAAACATATTATAAAACTTAAAAAAGAAAAGATAAACAAACACCAAATACAATAGCTTGGACAAGCTAATTAATGAATCTAGACTAAATGATGGGCTATAAATAACATGTAGACTAATTAAACCATAGATTAGGATTAATATTCTATTAAATTTTGATCTTTTAATTTTTCCAATAAGGAAATAAAACCACCCTGAAACAAACAAGATTATAACCCTATAAACTCTTGGTAGATTCCTCGCCTCAGTAACTTCACCCCTTTTATCTACTTCGTTAAATAAATCATATATCATCAATAATGCTATACTAAAAAGCATAAAAACAATCAACCTTTTATGTGTTTTCAAATACTTCATTTACATATTTTTCTTTGCATAGACAAATGATAGTACAGCATATAATAATTGCGCTGCTACAATAGTAATTGCAGCACCAAAAAATGAAAACAATGGAATTAAAATAAAAGCTAAAACTAAACCAAATAAGGATGACACCAAGGCTATATTCATATACAATTTATCTAATTTTTTAACCAAAAGATAATTTATTCCATAAACAGTTCTTATTGCCAATAATAAAGGGGTTAAACTAAGAATCATTACTAAGGGAATAGATTCAATCATTTCGGTTCCTAGTATCAAATTCACAGTAAATGATGCAGTGACACACATTAATAATGTAACAAATAAACCGCACAAAAATATAATTAGATTAACTTTCTTAATACTATTCTTTGTTTTATTGACAAAAGGGTAAAAAGTCCTAGTTAAAATTGTATTAAGAGAAGAAAACGCATTACTAATTCTCAAAGCTCCAGACAAATACCCTACTAATGTATTATTAGTAAATACGCCTAATAAAAAAACTGAAGTATTAGAATATAACGTGGGAACAATTAATGTAACAAATGAACTAAATGATATTTTTAACTGTGATTTGACTTCATTAAATTCAACCAATTTAAACTTAATATTATATTTTTTATGAATTAATATTAGTGAGAAAAAACCACCAAAAATAATACCAATTGATTGCAATAATGGTACATAAACATAATCATTCTCTTGTTTGATAAAAATAAACACCAATATTAAAAAGGTTAACTTAAACAAGATGTTAATAAGCGTAATAAATCTCATTTGTTCTACACCCTGAAAAAACCATTTTGGAAATAAAACATCACCTACAACTAATCCAAAAGAAAATACATAAAGAAGAAAGTAATCATAAAACGAAGGAACTATTAAAATAAGAAGTCCGTAAACTAATGCAGACCAAACCAATAGCCATAACTTTGTAGTCATAACTGAGTTATAAATTTCTTCTAATTTCTCAGGATTATCTTGATTTATCGATAATTCTCTAACTGCTGATAGTGAAAAACCATACTGAGAAATATTCAAAAAATAATTAACCAATGCCGCAGCAAATGCAGTTAATCCAAATTTCTCAACTCCCAAAACATTAATTAAATAAGGCAAAACAATAATTGGTAATAGAAAGTCAGCAACTCTTATTACCGATAATGACAAAAAATTCTCAATAATTTTTTTATTATCGTTATTATTAAAAATAACCTTAATCTTTTCTATGACTTTAGTAAATAAATCCATTTAAGAACTGTAACGCTTGTTCCAAGCATTTCTTAAAAAAGACTGTGCTGGCTTTTCTATATAAAATGTAATCACTGATGATAAAATTATTGTTATCAAACTTGGAATTAAAATCAATAATAAATTATTCTCTACGCCTAAATTTATCAATTCATAAATTATAAAATAACCAATAAATTGGTGTGTTAAATATAATGCATATGAAATCTGTCCTAAAAATATCAAAGGCTTTAACTTAATCCATTTTAATTTATCATAAACAAACAAGTAAAAAACACCAATAAACGCTAAAAGAAAGACATCTTTATATAATGAATTAGAAAGTAAAAGAGATACCAAAAACGAACATAGAATTAGTAAGTGAGACCAACGTGTATCTTCACCAGATTTAATTTTATAAAAACTAATTCCTATGATAAACAAATGTCCAAAATTCAGATTAAAAAGAACTCTAAGAGGCATAAAATCATAAAAAGAATTAGCTATAATAGCAATTAACCAAATAAAACAAATTAAAATCATATGCTTTACCTTTTTAAATAGCAATAAGCAGAACATCAAAAAGTAAAACGCTAATTCAGGCAATAATGACCAATACACGCCATCTACTCTTTTAATCCCAAAAACATCAGGAATCATAGTTAGATTAACAGCTAACTCTACAAAACTTCTGTGATACATAACAATATCACTAGCCCTAATAATGATAAATGTAAGAATCACACAAATCCAAAATGTAGGGTATAATCTTGAAAACCTTTTATACAAAAACTCAATAGGCTTAGTATTCTTTTTTATGGTCAGAAAAATCACAAATCCACTAATTATAAAAAATAAATCTACACCTAATCCACCATACTTAAAATCAAACAATTTATTAGTAAGACTAGAATCAAAAATTTCTGAATATCTAGTTGTATAATGAAATAGCAGTACAGAAAGACAAGCAAGTCCTCTAAGGCTATCAAGTTCTTTTAGTCTACCCATGAGATTAGTTTAGTAATGATTCAAAATTTAAGTAATTTCTCAAATTAACAAGAATTTATTTTGGAACAAAAAAACAACACGCCCTGATTTAACAGTTTTAAATACATCTAACATGTTCATAACTAAACATCAGAGTGCAATAATAAAATTTCGCGCAAATATATTTCAAATTAAGTGTGGTTTCTAAAGATTCGTTAACTATTTATAACTTCATGATTTCATATACACGAAAACATGAGAATTATACACTTTATCGGATGTTTTATTTTTTGTAGGTGTTTAATTTTCAGCTCACTCTATCTTTTAGTATATTTGACCCAACCCTCTTTTACGTTTAATATTGCCTACTTAAAAAATAGCGTTTAGGCAATTAAAAACTATATTAATGTTATGAAACATATTTACTTATCAATCGTTGCAACTTTTATGTTTGCTCTTGGTTTTGGACAAACTCCAATAGTCACAGTTGATCGTGCTAATGGTCCAGGACCTACTCTAACTGGAAATGATCCAGCTATATCTTCAGTAGGACTTTCGAGAGGTGCTGGAGTTTTTGAAAGAGCAGGAACCGATTTCTCATCTAATAATTGGACTGGTGCCTCTCAAGCTGATGCCGAAACTAATGATGATTACATCCAATGGTCTACCAGTGCTAGTGCTATCAATGACATTCTTATTGAACGTATTGATATTAGATTAAGGCGAAATCCTAATGGCCCTACAAACTGGCAATTATTTTATAGTCTAGACAACTTTGCCACTGCTGGTATTGCTGTTAACTCTGCTGTAGCTATTCCAGAAAACACAAATGTTGTAACCAATATCACTGGATTAAGCATCAACTCTGGAACAGAAGGCACTATCACATTTAGATTATATGCTTGGGGGGCAGCTACAAATGGTGGTTGGTTGCGTGTAAGAGGTCAAGCCTCATGGTCTGACTTTGGTATCGCCTTACCTGGATTACGATTAAGAGGTACCATTACTAATACCGCAACAAATGACACAGAATCTAATATTATTGCCACTAGTTTCGATCCTGATGATAATATTGACTATACAAGCTATACTGCAACGTCTGGTCTAACAGATGCAAACGCACTAAAAATTGGAGAATTTACAATCCAAGATGGTGGTGATGATTTAACCGATACCGATGTCGTTGGAACAATACTAACCGATATTGGATTTGATGTAACTAATAGTTCTAATTTAGCTGCATTAGCCATTTTTGATGGTTCAACTAACATCGCTGAAACCACATCGGTCTCAGACAACACTCTGTTTTCTGCAATTAATGGAGGCACAGGACTAACTGCTCCAGATAATGGCTCAACAACATTTAGTGTATATGCTACATTTAATACAGATGTAACAGACAATGACCAAATTCAATTAACTATAGCATCAGCAGTAGCAGATGCTGTAAATGGCTCAGGCTTCACAGTTGTTAATGCTGGAGGCGCACAAACACCTGTAACTGGTGACGACAACAGAATAGAGGTTACTGCCAACGCTTTAACTTTCGAATTAGAACCAACAGATACTTTTCAGTTTGAAACTATGACTCCTGCTCCTGTGGTGATTGCTACAGATGCTAATGGAAACCAAGACTTAGATATTAATGGTGTTACTATTTCAGTAGTATCTAGTGGATCATTAGAACCAGGACTTATTGATTATACTATGAATAATGGTTCAGTAGAACTAAATACTATTGTGTTTACTGAAAAAGAAACAGTAACCACACTCTTAGCTTTTGGTGGTGGTTTCATTCCTGCATCTAGTAATCCATTTGATGTTAACGGTCCATTAATAACTATAGCTACTCAAGATTTTGACAGCTCTACACCTGAGTGGACATACTCTACAGATGTTACTACTTTTGATAATGGCTGGGGAACCGATGGTTATTACGGGATCATTGACAGCTCAATTGCTTCTCCTCTAGATAATGCTTCGTTTTCTGGTAATATCTTTGGTGAAAATGATTTAAACGATGAAGGCGAAAATGGCACAACTGGTTTTGCAACAATTACTTTTGACACCATAGACTTAACAAATTATGAGAATGTTACTTTATCCTTTGATTGGGATGTACATGGTTATGTAAATAACAATAATGATGCACGTTATAATTTAATTCTAGATGGTGTTCCTCAAGGAAATGTCTTTTTATTAGACGGAAATGGCGCCATAGATACTGATGAAGGAACCGTTTCAATTGCTATTGACGATTCAGTAACTACTGTAGCATTACAAATACAAGTACGTAACAACCGTCTTGCTGGATTCTCTGGATTTGACAACTTTAAATTGACTAGTGCATTTGACGGATTACTTTATGTGGATAACGGTTGGTCTCCTAATCCCCCATCAGACACTACTGGAAGCGATAACGCCTATGTTTTAGACGGAACCTATAATGTGGGAACCAATATCGAGTTGAATAATTTGTACATTAATAGTGCTGGAACTACCACTGTTACTGCAGGACAATCTATCACAACCAGTTCAGGACTTGTAAATGAAGGAACATTAGAATTAAATTCTTCATCTACGTCGTATTCAAGTTTAATTGCTGATAATGTTGATGGCACCGTAATTTACAACAGACATGTAAATCAGTTTGCCGATACAGGATCTACAACGGGTAACAATGATTTAGTTGCTGCGCCAGTAACAGATGTTAACCAAACATTTTTAGCCTTAAGAACGGCTAATGCAGACTTACCTTCCGGAACTATTGGTGGAGTCCCTTCGTTCTTATTCGGACCATTTGATAACAATACTGACGAATATATTAACTATACTGCAGCAGATGATGCATCTTTAGTCGAATCTGGAATTGGGTACAGAACAGCTTCTATCGCCGCAACTGGATCTACTTTTAGATTTGTTGGAGACGTTGAAACAGGAACTAGCTTAATTCCTATTACTGTTGGAACAGCTAGTGATTTCAATTTAATAGGTAATCCTTATCCGTCATATTTAAAACTAGCAGACTTTTTAACAGCAAATAATAGTGAATTCAATGTTGCTAATTCAGGTGTTTATGGCTATGCTGGAGATATTACTGATGGTTTTACCATTTGGAATCAGGCCTATTCAGATGCAAATCCTACAGCTGTAATTACTCCTGGGCAAGGATTCTTTGTATCTGCTAAAGCTGGTGGAGGAACAATTACATTCTCACCTTCAATGAGATCTATTGGAACAACAGACGATTTTATCCTAGGACGTAATGATGGTAGCCAATTATTAGCGCACTTAAAACTTGAAATGAGCAATACTTCAGATATCTTTAAAACTGATATCTACTTTAATGATAATGCGTCTTTAGGTATGGATTCTGGCTATGACTCTGCGCTTTTTGGACATACAATTCCAGAATTTGCACTATACTCGCATTTAGTTGAAAATAATGCTGGTCTTAATTTAGGAGTACAAACTGTAAATTATAATGCTATAAATGATGTGATAATCCCATTAGGGGTTCATGCTAATCAAGGTGAGCAACTTACATTTAGAATTTCTGAAACCGATATTCTAGACGGTATTGATGTCTATTTAGAAGATACCGTTACTAACACATTTACATTATTAACCGAAACTGATTATGTAATTACTCCTAATTCAAACTTATCAGGAACAGGACGTTTCTTTGTAAGATTCTCGGGAGATGCATTATCAATTTCTGAAAACAGCTTTGATACCATTCAAATATATACAACAACATCACCTAAGACCTTATTTATTAAAGGCGAATTAAACACAGCTACAAAAGCTGCTATTTATGATATTCAAGGTCGTGTGATTTTAAGTACTGAGTTAGATACTACAACTACTGATAACCAAATTGACATTTCTAATATGTCTCCTGGCATTTATGTAGTAACTCTTAACAATGGTATACAACAGAAATCACAGAAAGTGATTATTAAATAACATACATTTTATTAAGTAGTAAAAAGTGCACTAATCGTGCACTTTTTTTTGCTCAATAGTTTCATAATTCAACATATATGACTCTAAGTCTATAACTTGACTTAACGGTTTGTTAATATCATTTTTAAAGTCATCTTATAACTTTTATTATATTTGCGACCCCTTGTGTTTAAAGACATTAGGGCATTTTGTTAATTTCATCGACAAACAACACATTAATCCGACATATGAAACATTTTTACGCATTTTTAGTCCTTTTTTTAGTGAGTAGCCTTGGATTTGGGCAGACAACGATATGGTCAGAAGACTTTGAAACGGATGGAGATTCAGGAATTCGCTATAATTCCTCAAATACATTTAACGATGGTACAAATGATCATTTTGGAAGAACTGATGGATCAGATGTAAGTGGTTCATACAATTCGCAAAACAATACTTTTTATTGGGCTGGCGAAGATTTAGATGATAATGGTGGAGACGGTCTTCCTACTAAGACTATCACATTTAATGCTTTTAGTATTAATGGCTACACTAATCTTAACTTCAGAGGCTTATTTGCATCTGGCAACAATGGTTCAGGTTGGGATGACTCTGACATCCTTTATATTGAATATAGCATTGATTCAGCTCCTTTTCAAAAGCTAATCCAGTTTGCATCTCCTTCTTCTGGCTCTAACCAAGGAATGAATCATGATCCTAATTTAGATGGAATAGGAGAAGGAACTGCAATAACTTCAACATTCTCTGAATTTTCTGCTAATATTAGTGGTTCTGGAAATTCACTTCAAATTAGACTCCATGCAATTGCTAATTCCGCTAGTGAAGAGTTCGGCTTCGATAACTTTATCATTGAAGGTAATCTTTCTTCTACTGATACAGTTGTCCAATTCGCGTCTACTTCAGCTTCTGTTAATGAAGGTGATGGTACATACAATTTGGATGTAGCAATAACAAATGAAGATGCTCTTATTGCTACTGGTGTTGAGGTTGTTTTAATTAGTGGTGATGCTTTAGATATTGGTAATTATTCGACTCAAACAGCAACCTTCCCTGCTGCTAGTTCTACAAACGAAACAATTACAATCACTATCACTGATGACATGGATTTTGAACCAAATGAAACTTTAACGTTTGAGCTTCAAAATGTTGGAGGCGGTAATAATCCATCTATAGGTACTAATAGCACCTTTGAGTTGACAATTCTTGAGAGTGACCCACCAAGCTCTAATTCTGATATTATAGAAGCTGGTTTTGATGAACCAGATAATATAGATTACACACTATATCCTCCTGTCCCTTTTCTAACTGGAAATGACCTTACAACGTCTAATGCCATTAAAATTGGTTCTTTTACCATTAGAGATGGTGGTGCATCAGGTTCGGATATAGACCTTCTTGAAACAAAAGTTACTGAAATAGTATTTAATGTTTCTGGTAATCAAAATATTGCCCAACTAGCAATATTTGAAGGCTCTACTAACGTCCTTGAAACAAGTAGTGTAAATAGCTCTACAGCTTTAATCACTCCTAACCCTTTCTTAAATATTTTAACAGCTCCTGATAATGGAACCTTAACCTTCGATGTCTATGCTACTTTTAATACAACTGTTACTGATAACGAGCAAGTTCAATTAACTGTTAATTCTGTATCTAATAGCGAACCCCTTTACTCTACATTTGCACAACCTAATGCTGGTGGCGCACAAACTTCTATTGCTGGAGATGATAACAAGATTGAAGTCACTGCTAATCAACTTACATTTACTCAGCAACCTTCTGACACTTATGTTAATGAAATTATGGCTGATGTTCAAGTTACTGCCATAGATACTAATAGCAATATTGATTTAGATTATACAAATGATGTTGATATTTCTTCTAATGGGGATCTTGTTGGTGATCCTGTAACTGCAACTGCTGTTAATGGTGTAGCCACATTCAATAATATTATTCATTCGTCTACCTTGTCCAGCCCTTTGGTTAGACTAACTGCTAGTGATATAACGCTTGCGATAAATGTGGTTGACAGTAACTTTTTTGAAATATTTGAACCATTAACTGAAGTTCAATTTACTTCTACTTCTGTTTCGGTAGCTGAAGACGCTATTTCTTATGATTTAGAGTTTTCTATTATTAATGAATATTCTGTCGATACTACTTTTGATGTCGTTCTAACTAGTGGTGACAATGCCGATATTAATAATTATACAACCCAACAAGTAACCTTCCCTGCAAATACTAATGCTAATCAAACACTGACCATCACCATTACAGATGATGCCATATTTGAACCTAGTGAAACACTTACATTCAATATTCAAAATGTTTCTGGTAGTGCTAACGCAGGTACTGGTACTAATAATACTTTTGACTTAACGATTACGAACAATGATCAACCAGATCCAACAGATTTAGATATTCTATCACCATTCTCTAATTGTAGTGCAACGGGCTGGACACCATTTGACCAAACTGGTGATGACTCTTGGACCTGTGGTAGTGGAGAATATGCCATGAATGGATTTCCTGGATCTAGTGATATTGATTGGTTAATTTCTGATTTCAGAATTGACTTTGATGCCTATAACACCATTAATATTGAGATCGAAACACAAGAGCGTTTCGGTAATACAACAAACGAAAGTGGTGAGTTTGAATTGAGATATTCTACTGACTTTTTAATTGGAAGCGATCCTACACTAGCAACTTGGACAACAATCCCATTTAATCCTAATAATTCATCTTCTGGTAGTTCTTTATCTGCTCCATCAACTGAAATCATTGATCTCTCTGGAATCTCTGGAATTGCATATTTAGCATTTTTCTACGACATGTCTGCTGGTTCTGGTGCCGAAGATTGGAGAATTTTAAATGTGGACATAACTGGTCAAGTAGGTAGCTCTAATTCTGATATTATAGAAGCTGGTTTTGATGAACCAGATAATATTGATTATTCACTATACCCTCTTGTTCCTTTTGTGACTGGCAATGACCTTACGACCTCAAATGCCATTAAAATTGGTTCTTTTACCATTAGAGATGGTGGTGCTTCTGGCTCAGATATCGATCTTCTTGAAACAAAAATTAATGAGCTAATATTTTCTGTATCTGGTCATCAAAACATTGCCCAACTAGCAATATTTGAATCTGGTATTAATGTTATACAAACTGATAATATAAATAACTCAACATCATTTCTAAACCCCAATATTAACACTAGTATTTTTACAGCCTCTGATAATGGAAATTATACTTTTGATGTGTACGCTACATTTAATAATACGGTTACTGATAACGAACAAATTCAATTAACAATTTCTTCTGTAATTAGCGAGCCTTCATACTCCTCATTTGCACAACCTAATGCTGGTGGCGCACAAACTTCTATCGCTGGAGATGATAACAAAATTGAAGTCACTGCCAACCAACTTATATTTACACAGCAACCTTCTAACACTTATGTTAATGAAATTATGGCTGATGTTCAAGTTACTGCCATAGATACTAATAGCAATATTGATTTAGATTATACAAATGATGTTGATATTTCTTCTAATGGGGATCTTGTTGGTGATCCTGTAACTGCAACTGCTGTTAATGGTGTAGCCACATTCAATAATATTATTCATTCGTCTACCTTGTCCAGCCCTTTGGTTAGACTAACTGCTAGTGATATAACGCTTGCGATAAATGTGGTTGACAGTAACTTTTTTGAAATATTTGAACCATTAACTGAAGTTCAATTTACTTCTACTTCTGTTTCGGTAGCTGAAGACGCTATTTCTTATGATTTAGAGTTTTCTATTATTAATGAATATTCTGTCGATACTACTTTTGATGTCGTTCTAACTAGTGGTGACAATGCCGATATTAATAATTATACAACCCAACAAGTAACCTTCCCTGCAAATACTAATGCTAATCAAACACTGACCATCACCATTACAGATGATGCCATATTTGAACCTAGTGAAACACTTACATTCAATATTCAAAATGTTTCTGGTAGTGCTAACGCAGGTACTGGTACTAATAATACTTTTGACTTAACGATTTTAGAAAGTGATGTTCCTTGCATTTTATCAAGTGCTGGATTATCTAATGTATCATGCAATAATAATGGCACAGATGGTAATGTAAATGATGATTTTATCACCTTAGAACTAAATCCTATTGGAACAGGGTTAGGTACTACATACTCCGTCGCTGCTAGCGGAAACAGTGTTACACCTTCTTCTGCAAATTATGGAAGCAGCACTCTTTTTACAATAAATAATGCTGGAGGAGGTGATTTTACCTTAACTATTACAGATAACTCTGATAATGGCTGTACCATCGATGTCATAGTTACTGACCCTGGCACTTGCTCAAGCATTTGTAATTCTATATTCTCGGATGACTTTTCAGGTGATTTATCACAATGGTCAAGCACTGGTGATTGGACAATTAGTTCTGGCGAATTAAAACATGATGCCTCTGGTGAATCTGAAAGTTATATCAATTCTGATATAGGAAACCAAGATTTAACTTCAGGAAATTACGAATGGGAATTTTGTATGAGAAACGGAAGTTGGGACCCTTCAACGAGTAATAAATTTGCTTTTTTCTTACTTTCAAATGCCACAAACCTTCTTTTCCAACCTGATGGTTATGCTGTTGGAATGAATCAGTCTTTAAATGATTCTTCGGACCTTTTAAGATTGTACTCTGTAACGAATGGAGAATTTACAGAAATCATTTCAACTTCATATAACTGGAACAGTTCTGATGATGTATGCATAAAAGTATCAAGAAATTCAATAGGCACATGGGAATTGATATACAATGCTGATGGTAATGGAGAAGTGAATGCAGGCACCATAACTAATACTGATCATACAACTGGAAATTATATTGGTGGGATTTTCGATTTTACATCGAGTAGAGCTGGACTATTATGGTTTGATGATATTAACATTTGTAAAAGTAATGACGGGTTTAATACTTTTATATATGATAATGCATGGGTTGGAGGTTTTGACCCTAACGGAGTTTCAACGTCATTAGATAATATAGAAATTACTTCTGGAGACGCATCAATTTCTGCAACAACAAACATTAATAAAGTAGTTGTAAAACCTGGCTCAAGTTTAACTATCGATTCAGGTGCTGATTTACTTGTAAATGATAATATGACATTAGAATCTGTTTCAGATTCTTACTCTAGTCTAATTTTAAACGGTACAATTTCAACTGGGACAATAAACTACCAACGTTTTGTTAATCTTTTTACAAATGGAGATGGAGGAAATGACTTGGTTTCTGCTCCTTTATCAGGACAGACATGGTCTAGCTTTTTGAGTACTGGAACTAATGCTACAGATCTATTAGACAACGGTCAGTCGGATCCAACTACTTATGCTTTTGCTCCATTTGATAAAACTGCAATGCCTGTAGCAGCATATGTTAATTATACTGATGCTACCTCAGCAACGCTAGAGAAAGGTGTTGGACACAGAGTAGCTACAGATGCAAGTCCAACAGAAGGTACAACATTGACATTTACTGGGGCTCCAGAAAATGGTACTATTCCAGTTAATATTAGTAATTCTGGAATTGGCTTTGAAGAGTGGAATCTTATTGGTAACCCTTATGCTTCTTACATTAGTGCATTTGATTTCTTAAATCACAATATCAATAATAACCCTGTCCTTGATGCTTTAGGTGGTGCAATCTATGGCTATAATGGTCAAGCAATAGGTAATATTTGGGAAATCCATAATCTTGCCTCAGTTTCTGGCCCAGGGAATGACCTGCTTATAACACCAGGTCAGGGCTTCTTTGTAGCTTCAGGAGTCCCGGCAGGCTTCATTGAATTTACCACTGATGGTACGCCAAGTGCTCCAGACATGCGACGTCGAGGAAGTAGCGATGATTTTATTAATGGAAGGTCTGGCCCTAACTACAACCTTGAATTAGACATTAGCACAAATCAGAATAATTTTAGAACAGATTTTTATTTCAACGAGAATTCTAGTTTAGGTCTCAACCCAGGGTATGATGCAAAATTATTTGGTCAAAATGCACCAAACTTTTCAATTTACTCTCACTTAGTTGAAGATAATACTGGAGTTGCAATGGGAATCCAATCTTTACATTCTGATGATATAACAGATGTAACCATACCTCTTGGTGTTAATGCTAATCAAGCTGAGCAATTAACATTTTCAATTTCGGAAAACACATTGCCAAATGGAGTTGAGGTATATTTAGACGATATTGTTGCTAATACATCAATATTATTAAATAACTCAAATTATGTCTTAACACCAACCTCAGACTTATCTGGAACTGGACGTTTTTACATCAGACTTAATGGAGATACATTATCTACGACAGAGCTTCAACTGGATGCTATAAACATCTTTACAAATAACGATGAAAAAACCATTGTTATATCTGGTCAATTAGTTAAAGACACAACTGTACGCATATTTGATATTCAAGGAAGAGCAATGTCTCAAGTAGTATTATCTAATACAAGTAACAGACATACTATAGACTCTAGCAGTCTTAGTTCTGGTGTATATATTGTACAAATGAATAATGGAGTATCAACAAAAGCGCATAAAATAATCATAAAGTAATCACTCCATAAATATTTTATTTTAAACGCACTAAGTATACACTTAGTGCGTTTTCATTTTCTTACCTACAAATCTCTGAATGGCAGTCATACCAAAGAACTTATTAACACGAAAACGTTTTCGTAATTCGTATTTATTAAAACTGCTATATATTTACTCATTGAATGATATAAAGCTCAATAATAATTTGATTTAACATGAAGAAAAGTTACTTATTATCCTTATTGTTTTTAACGTTTGTATTTACAGCGCACAATTCTTTTTCTCAAACCACACGTTTTTGGAGCGGTGGAAGTCCTTCATCAGATAATATAGATCAAGGTCAAAATTGGTTTAATGGAAATCCAGCATCTGGAGATAATTTACATTTCGATAATACTTGTGGTTCTTGTCGTAAATGGGCATATTCTAATTATGGTCCTGGTTCTTTTTTTGGGGAGTTAATTGTGTTCTCTGGTGCAGATCAAATTCGTTTTTATGGAGATAATTCTTACTTTCTAAAAATCGAAAACTTCAATTCTCCAAATTTGTTAGAAATGGCAAATAGCACTATAGGAAATAGAATTAACAATAATTTAGAAATAAATCCGGTTGGATCTGGAGGTATTACTATTTTAAGTACAACATTGACCATAGATAATACTGGTGGCGCAAAACAGATTAATGTTTATGGCAATGAAACTTTAACGATTAACGCTAATATTATAGATCATAATGGCACAGGAGGGGGCTTTAATATTATCAACAATGCAATGGTTATTTTTAATGCAGAAAACACGTATTCTGGTGCTACTTCAGTCAACGGAACATTAACCCTAAACGATAAGCTAATAAATAGTGATGTTACAATAAATAACGGTGGAACATTAGTCGTAAATGGAGATGATGTTGTTTTAAAATCTTTAACTATCAATTCAGGAGGTAATGTGATTGTAAATGCTGGAAAAAGTTTAACAGTTTCTAATAATCTTGTCATTAATGGTACGTTGACGCTCAATTCAGATTCACAAAATTATTCAAGTTTAATTGTAAATGGAACATCAACAGGAACAGCCATTTACAATCGTTTCGTCAATGATAATGACCCTGATAATGGAAATGATTTGATTAGCGCTCCACTAAGTGGGCAAGCTTTTAACAGCTTTATAGCAAATAATCCTAACATTTTGGCAAATCCGAGTGGACCCGAAGTATTATTTGGTGAATTTGATAGAGACACCAACCAATTTGAACTATGGAATGAAACAGACACAACACCCTTAGATGCTGGAGCTGGATATAGATCTGGGATTGAAGCACCAACGGTTAGCCCTCCATCTGACCCTTCAAATCTAGTAAGGTTTGAAGGAACAGTTAATACAGGTACTGTTCAGAAATTAATTGATGAAGGCACATTAAGTAACTGGAACCTAATTGGTAATCCTTACCCTTCATATATTAATGCTCAAGCTTTTTTAACTCATAATGGTCCATCAAATTTAAACCTGTTAGATCCTAGTGCAGTTGCAATTTATGGATATAACGACGGTACATCAACTGGCCCATCTGCAGGGATTTATACAATAATAAATGGATTTTCTCCTTCATATGATATGGCTCCTGGACAAGGCTTCTTTGTTGCTTCTAATCCTGCTGGTGGAGGAAATGCTGAATTCTTACCAAGTATGCGTACCACAAATGGCGGAGACGATTTCATTTTAGGAAGAGAAACTAATATTGTAACCAACTTAAAACTTGTGCTTAGCAATAATTCAGAGAGTTTTTTAACCGATATTTATTTTTCTGAGTTTACGACTCAAGGTCTAGACCCTGGTTATGATGCAGCTTTATTTGGAGGAAGTATTCCTGCCTTTGCTTTATATTCAAGATTAGTAATGGATGATATGAGTGTCCCATTTGCCATACAAGCTTTGGGTGAAACTGATTACACTAATGTTACCATTCCGCTTGGCGTTAGCGCTAACCAATCTGAACAACTTACGTTTACTATTGAATCTTCTTCGATTCCAAATACTATTAATGTCTATTTAGATGATACGGTTGCAAATACTTCAACTCTATTAAATTCCTCTGATTATATTTTTACTCCAAACTCAGATTTGTCTGGTATAGGAAGATTTTACCTGAGATTTAGTGAAGATGCATTATCTACACAAGAAAATAATCTTAACAACGTAAAGATTTATGCATCAAGAACTAGCAAAGAAATAGTAATTAATGGTCAGCTTGAAGCCGATACAACATTTAATCTTTATGATGTTCAAGGACGATTAGTTCAAGAAACACAACTCAATTTTACTGAAACTGAAAACCGAATAGATATAACTAATGTAAGTGCTGGCATATACATAGTTAAGCTACAAAACAACGGAAAAAAAGTATCAAAAAAGATAATTATAAACTAGATTTACCTCAAATTAAAGTAAATTAATGAGGTAAATAATATTATTTTATTATTTTTGAACCCATATTACAGTGCATAATGAAAAGAAATAGTCCTCAAAATCAAATTACTCGTAAAGAAGCCATGAAAAAAATGGGTAAGTACGCAGCGCTTACAGCCATTGGTACTTTTCTTATTCTTAATCCGAAGAAAGCTCAAGCTTCTTCTCCACCAGATCCAGGAGGGAATCCTTTTGATTAATTTCTAATTTTACATTGAAAGCGGATTTAGCTCCGAAATACAGTAAACCTCTAAATAGTGATACTGTTATTCTATGGTTCGAATTATCAAATAGATATATTCTCATAGATAATAATTTGCATTTGCTTCTCAGGTTATTTTTAAATGCAAATGATCAAAACTCATTTATTGAGTCACTAAAAGAATCGCTTAATATTGAAGACTCAAAATGTAAAAACATTTTTAATGAGATTTCATTCTTTCTCGATAATGCTAATATAACATTAGATGAAGCTCCAAATTTTGATGTACCATCAAAAACACCAAAATCAACTATTGAGAAGTCATATCGTTTTAACGAATTGATAGTACAAATCAATTACGAATCGTCTACAATTCAAAGCTTAATTCACCCACAAATTGCTCATCATACTTCAGATAAGCAAACTCATTCTGATATTACTTTTGATATATTTAGAACGAAAGACTTTTTACATTTATTTAAAAACGACATCCATAAAGGAAGTTTCAACACGTCAAATTTTCATTTCTTACAAGGTAAATTTGCATTAGAACTCACTAATGCAATTCATCATAAAGCTTTCGAAAGTTGGATAGCCACTTTTCACGCTTCAACAATATGCGATGCTAATGAAGCAATTATGATTATTGGTGATTCTGGAAATGGGAAAAGCACTCTATCAACATTACTTATGACAAGTGGTTTAGATCTATTAGCAGACGATTTTACACCTCTCAATAGTGACTTCAAGCTATATAGATATCCTTCAGCAATTTCAGTAAAAAAAGGAGCCTTTGAAGCCTTAGAATCTAAGGTGAAAGATTTTAAGTCATTGCAAACACATACAAATGGGCCTAAAAAAGTAAATATTAAATACATCCCTCCTTCGACCAATTTTGAAAAAAACACTCATGCTTTCACTTGCAACAAAATAGTGCATGTAAAGTTTGATGCTTCAGTAGAGTCATCTTTAACAGAAGTACCTTTAACAACCATCTTAGAAACTTTAATCCCTGACTCTTGGATTTCGCCTAACACCACACATGCACTTCAATTTATAGATTGGTTAAAACAAATAAAATGCTATGATCTAACATATAGCGATAATGCATTTGCAATCTCAAATTTCAAAGCACTTTTCGGTCAATAGTAAATTGTTTGTTTATTTTTGAATCATTTAACTGAAACTTTGCATTCTGTAAAAAACAAACATAAAGACACTATTCAACTCATAGCAGATATTTTGAGTTTTGAAAACCCAGTTGAAGAATTGAAGATAAAACTGTCTCATAATTCAATAGATTGGGAACAATTTGTAACTATTGCAAGTCAGCATCTAGTATTAACAACTGCTTATTGTAGGCTACAACAAAAAAAACTTTTGGAGTTCATTCCTTTAGACCTTGTCAAATATCTTGAAGAGATTACTGAAATAAACAGAAATCGAAATATTAGCTTACTCAAACAAATTCAACATATAGCAGAATGCTTTAATTCTAATCATATCAATTACGTATTTCTGAAAGGTACAGCTTTATTGACTGGTGCTTATTATATTGATTTAGGCGAACGCATGATTGGAGATATTGACATTTTAGTTTATGAAGAGCACCTTGAAAAGGCCTATAAATTACTTTTAAATGAAAATTATCAAAGCGTCGAACAAACTTTAGGTGACAACTATTTTGAACATAAACATTTGCCAAGATTAACTTCTAAGACTCATCTTAGCGCAGTTGAAATACATAGAAAAGTTCTTTCTAAACCCTATAAAAAGGCTCTAGAATCGAATATTATACTTCAACAAAAAAGAATTATAGATGCTAACTGTTATAGTATTCCATCAAACCAAGATTTGCTTATTCATTCAATTTTAAATTATCAAATTAATGATTTGGGGCATTATTATACTAAAATAAGTTTAAGATCTATTTATGATAGCTTAATGCTTTTAAGAGCACAAAACTCTAAAAGTGAAATGCAATTAAATTGGCCTTACATTAAATCATACATGTCTATTGCTAATCTATTTTTTAAAGATTTTAGAGGTTTTAAAACAAATAATTTTTCCGTGAATCTGTTTCAGTTAAAATTGGACTATCCTAAACTCAAAATGCTAATTGATGGATTATTAAAAAAACTACTTTTGTTTAGAATTTTTATTCACCGATTTTTCTTTCTATTAATTAATAAAAATTACCGAAAAGCAGTTTTTAAAGATTATAAGCGTATATTTTCTTTGATAAAATCGAAATTCTAACTGAAAAATAATAAATTTGGCGTTTATTTGTAATATTATTGCTCAAAGCATATCTTTGATTTAACCTATATAGCCTTAAAAAATGAAAAAAATAATTCTATTAGCTCTTATAGTTACGGCATTAAGTTTTGACTCTTATGGACAATCTAGATTATCTAAAAGTCAAATGAGGGATTTTAATACTTGGAAAGTGAGTGTTGGAGTAAACGCGGTTGGAAGTTTAGGAACGCGTAATCCTTTTGAGAGAGTTGGTGATTTTCAATTTAAACAACCTCTAGCACTTGCAATAGAACATCAATGGTCTAGATTTTTATCAATTGAACAAGATTTTACATTAAATAAATTTGATGTCACTTCAAAAATCGATAATGGATCGCTTCCTGAAGATTTTTCCTATGTTTCTACGAATACCTATTTAAAATATTATGTTTCCAACGAACTATTTCCAGAAGTTCTATGGTTAGATATATTTGCTGGAGGCGGATTAGGTATTTTTAGTATTGATGAACTTAATACGTCTGCTAATTTAGTTCTAGGTGGAACTATTTGGATTAACCCAAGTATTGGTGTCAGACTTCAAGGTGTTGGTAAGTTTGCATTTAATGCCAAAGATAATATCTACGACAACAATCATTTTCAATATATGCTACAAGCGGTATTTAAATTATAATTAATACCCAGCAAAATTAAAATTTAACATTTCCCTAGTTTTATTATAAATTCTAGGGAATTGTCTTTTAAAGTCCTCTGGTGTTTCAATAAAGGTCTCGACAATTACTGCAACAAATTCGAACTGATTAGTATAAGCATAGTCTCTAAAATACTTAGAAGCTATAAGTTGTTGTCTCAATGCTTCATCTCCTGAAAGCAAACCTGTAAGTTCACTAAATGCCGTTTTAAATAGTATTGAACTGATATCTTTATTCTTTAAACTATTAAGATGAATAGCATGCGTAAACTCGTGTATTCCTAAGTTTATATTATCATTATCAATTTCATACCCTTTAAGAAAATCTTCCCATGATAATACCAATGCATTTAATTTAGGATTTAATTCTCCTTTATGATACGCTTCATTAGAGCTAGAATAAAACACACTAGGATATATAATCACCTTATCAATCAAGTCGATACAATAGTCTCTAAAACCGAAAGTTAACATGACAGATGTTGAAGCTATCAACACTCTCATTTCAGAAGTAAGATTTAAACCCTCTCTTACAAGAAACTGTTTATCGTTAACAAACCAAGCAACTCTATGTTCAAATTGTAGTTTCTCTTTTGAAGTAAGCCGCTTATAAAAACTGAATTTAGTTTGCAAAATATATTTTTCATCATCTTTAAGTGTTCTTTTAAAAAAATATAGATGTACAAAAAATGGACGTTTATATTTATAAGCAAACTGTTGCTCAAAAAACACGTAAAAGCGTGAAAGCACTACAACTGCCATTCCTATAAAGAAAACAACAAGCAGTATAGAGCGTATTGTAGGAGACATAGCTTGTAATAGAATTTGGGCTAATTTCATTAGTTAAATATACATAAAAACAACTTTTCATATTTATGGATATCTAAACAAACTATAAAATTCAAACAAGTCGTTTGAATCTTATTGTTTCAGTTTAAGAAGACTTAACATGTGCTAACACGTAAAACTCTGCTTTGAAAACCAAAATCCCAAGCTTATAATTTCAAGCAAGTTTGATTTAACCTTCAGTATATTATCAGGATTAGCTCCTAATGTCGCTATTCCTAAATGCTCCGCTTTGAAAATAAAAAGCCTAAGCTTATAAATTCAAGCAAGCTTGATTTAACACTTAGGCTTTTTATGTATTCGTGACCTCGAGAGGATTCGAACCTCCAACCCTCAGAGCCGAAATCTGATATTCTATCCAGTTGAACTACGAGGCCATTATTTTATGAGACCTTTCGACTGCGCTCAAGGTGACATTAGTTTTAAATTTATTATCTAAGATAGTTTTGCTTTTACAATTGTAGAAATGGTCTTCCCATCGGCTTGTCCTGCCAATTCCTTACTCACTATTCCCATTACTTTACCCATATCTTTCATTCCTTCTGCTCCAATCTGATCAATAGTCATAATAACTACTTTTTCAATTTCCTCCTCACTTAAAGCTTCAGGTAAGAATTGACTAATTACTTCAGCTTGATCTATTTCAGGTAAGGCTAAATCTTTTCGATCTTGCTCTAAATAAATGGCTGCACTGTCTTTACGTTGTTTTACTAATTTTGACAAAATCTTAATCTCTTGCTCCTCTGTTAAGTCTCCACCGCCTTCAGAGGTCTGAGCTAATAATATCTCAGACTTTACAGCCCGCAATGCTGCCAATGCAGTTTGATCTTTTGCTTTCATTGCTGCTTTCATCGCAGTCATAACATCATTTTGTAAACTCATAATACCTAGATTTATTGAATTGCGAAGATATGAAAAAACTAGATGTTATATGCAGTAATAAAGCATCACATTATACCTAAAAAAACCCGAAAAGTCTTTCTCAACTTTTCGGGTTTAACAAAGTGTGAAACACTAAACTAAATTTGCTACTAATCTACGTTATCGTGTAAAAATGAATTGTTACTTCTCAATTGAATATCATCGTTTTCATCAATAGAAACAGATGTTCTAGAAGCGTTGGTTTCTGATGAATGCTGTGCATCCTCTAAATTCACACCTTGTCTTTTATATGCAGGTTCTTTTTCAATTTCATCGATTTTAGCTGTATTGAACTTGTAATTGAAATCTTTCATTTTACGACGTCTTTCATCTGCACGTTCTTTTAGTAATTCTGAAATCGGACTATTCATAGGATCGATTTCTTCACTAACTTCTTCTTTGGCTACTTCAGATTCAACTATTTTCTTTTCAAATACAATATCTTCTTCAACTTCTGGTTGGATTTTCACTTTGGCTTCACTGTCATTCATAGCCGATTCATAAGTCATGAAATCATCTAAAGCATAACGCTTTTCACCTTCTTCGTTCGCCTCAGTAACAGGAACTATTTCAACGTGTTCCTTAACTTCCATATCCTTTACTTCATCCTCTAAAGAAAATATAGTCTTATCTTGTTGTATTTCTTTTTCAGCATCATCACTATCTTCAGATGTACCAAATGATAATGGTAAATCAAATGTAAGTGTTATTTGCTCTTCTTCAACTTCTTCAACAATCTCTTCTTTCGTTTGTTGAACTGGAGTGATAACAAACTCTTCTTCTACCTTATGATCTAAAACTTCATCATAGACTACATTGATATTTTTAATAATATCTGTTGTGGCAATTAATTCCGTTTCATGATTATTCTCCACAACATCAAATCCTTCATCTAAATCGTCCTCGTCCATCAAAGTATGTACTACTAGATCTGGAGTAGTAGCTTCATCTTTCTCAAGAATAATATCTGGAGTAATAATAGCTGGATCACTTTCTTTTACATGAACATCTTCATTTCTATCATCTTCCAAAGCATGTACGACTTTCTTTTGTTCCGTATTAGAAATTTCATGCTGTTGATCTAAATCAAAGCCAGTAGCTATAATAGTCACAGAAATAGACTCTTGTAATGATTCATCTTCACCAACACCCATAATAATATTAGCTCCATGTCCAGCTTCATTCTGAATGTGGTCATTAATTTCTCCTATCTCATCTATTGTAATTTCCTGAGAACCAGAAACGATAAGCAACAATACGTTTTTGGCTCCAGTGATTTTATTATCATTTAATAATGGTGAGTCTAAGGCTTTCATTATCGCTTCTTGAGCTCTTGTTTTTCCAGATGCTGTAGATGACCCCATTATTGCCGTTCCACTATTACTCAATACGGTTTTAGCATCACGTAAATCTATATTTTGCGTATAGTGATGTGTAATCACTTCTGCAATTCCTCTTGAGGCTGTAGATAAGACCTCATCAGCTTTTGAAAATCCTGCTTTAAAACCTAAATTTCCATAAACTTCTCTAAGCTTATTATTATTAATTACTACCAAAGAGTCTACATGAGCACGAAGGGTCTCAATTCCTTTTTGAGCTTGTTCGTTTCTTGTTTTACCTTCAAACTGAAATGGCATCGTCACAATACCTACAGTCAAAATATCTAATTCTTTAGCAAGTTTAGCAATAATTGGCGCAGCTCCAGTACCTGTTCCTCCACCCATTCCAGCCGTAATAAACACCATTTTTGTATTGGTATCTAACATACGTCTTAAATCTTCTAAACTCTCAACTGCTGCCTGCTCTCCTACTTCTGGATTAGCACCTGCACCTAAACCTTCGGTTAAATTTACTCCTAATTGGATTTTGTTCGGGACACCACTGTTTTGCAGTGCTTGGGCATCTGTATTACATATCACAAAATCAACACCTTTAATACCTTGTAAAAACATGTGATTAATAGCGTTACTTCCACCTCCACCAACACCAATCACTTTAATGACGTTTGATTGGTTTTTTGGTAAATCAAATGCAATGTTGCCTAACTCATTGTTGTTGCTCATAAAATTTCTTTTACTGTTTTATTATTTATTTCCCCAAATATCTCCGACAGTCCTACCCAATCGGAGATGTTGATATATTATTTATTCTGCGTTATCTAAAAAATCTTTAACGCGTTCTGTTAACTTGTCTAAAAAGGATTTACGTTCCTTTTTTGGTTGCTGAATGAACTCCTCTTCTTGAATAGAATGCTCTTCAGTATTTTCGCTAGTAATAACATGCTCCATCTCTTCTACTTCTTTCTCTATGCATTTACGTTCTTGACGTTTTAAGCCATCCATTACTAAACCAACTGCTGTTGCAAATAAAGGGCTAGCTATTTCGTTGTCACTGTCACCTGCTAAATGTTCGTTTGGATACCCAATTCTAGTGTCCATTCCAGTGATATATTCAACTAATTGTTTTAAATGCTTTAACTGGCTACCACCTCCAGTTAATACGATTCCTGCAATTAATTTTTTCTTTTGTTCTTCATGACCGTAGTTTTTAATTTCTACGTAAACCTGCTCTATAATTTCCACAACACGAGCATGAATAATCTTAGATAGGTTTTTCAATGTAATCTCTTTTGGATCACGACCTCTTAATCCTGGAATTGAGACAATTTCATTGTCTTTATTTTCTCCAGGCCAAGCAGAACCGAATTTTATTTTTAATAATTCAGCTTGCTTTTCAATAATAGAACAACCTTCTTTAATATCTTCAGTAACCACATTTCCACCAAAAGGAATTACAGCTGTATGACGAATAATTCCATCTTTAAATACTGCTAAATCTGTTGTTCCACCTCCTATATCAATCAAGGCTACTCCAGCTTCTTTCTCTTCCTGACTTAATACTGCGTTTGCTGATGCTAGTGGTTCTAAAGTGATGCCTTCAAGTTCTAATCCAGAACTTTTTACACAGCGTCCAATATTTCTTATCGATGAGACTTGACCAACAACCACATGGAAATTAGCTTCTAATCGTCCGCCGTACATTCCAATTGGCTCCTTAATTTCTGCCTGACCATCAATCTTATATTCTTGAGGCAGTACATGAATAATCTCTTCGCCAGGCAACATTACTAATTTGTGTACCTGATTAATTAAGCGATCAATATCTTCTTCGTCAATAACGACTTCAGAGTTAGCTCTAGTGATATAATCACTATGCTGCAAGCTTCTAATGTGCTGACCAGCAATACCAACCGTTACCTCTTCTATTTTAAATCCAGCTTCAGCTTCAGCTTCTTGAACAGCCTGTTGAATGGATTGAATTGTTTGGGTAATATTATTGACCACACCTCTATGTACCCCTAAACTTTTGGATTTTCCAATTCCTAAAATTTCGGCTTTATCATATTCATTTTTACGACCAATCATTGCCACAATCTTAGTGGTTCCAATATCAAGTCCTACTGAAATTCTACTATTCTCCATCACTTACTTTTTGGCGCAAATCACTTGCTTGTCAAATTTTAAATTCACTAGTTTATAATCATCTAGCATCTTATCTTTCATGGCTTTTTTATAAAAAGCTTTTAGATTATTTATCTTTTTATCTAATAATTTCAAATTCCCTAAATGAATTTTAAAATCATGAGATCTAAATTTCAAATCAATGGTTTTATCTTGATTTTGATGAATCTCAACGACATGCTTTAGTAAAAATTCATCGTTTTGAACTTTTGTAGCTACAGCATGCACATTTGCTAAGTCATTTTTCTCAATATAACCAGTAACGAGAGGCACACGTGCAGTATAATTTGTTGATAAAGGCATAAACGAGCCTGTCTCATCAATGTAATAAGATGCATTTGTGCTTACTCTTGCAATAGGTTTTTTTTGTTCAATTTCAGCAGTGATTAAGCCATCAACACTCATAAACACTTGTGCTTGCTTAATCATTGGATTAGAGTTTAGGGCAGATTCTAATTCGTTCAAATCTATAATATCTTTGGGCTTGTTTGTAACACTCTCTTGATTTTGTATTAACAATTTACTAACAGTTTGATGTGTCACAAAAAGGTTATCGTCACCTACAAATTTTATATCAGGTGCAAGTACTTTTCTGGATAAATTTCTAACACTAGAGAATGCATACAAAGACACTACTAATATTAGCAGCAACACAACTTTTATGTAGTTATAATTAACTCGCAAGACTTAATGCTTTTTTTATATGTTTGACTTCCTCGCCTATATCTCCAGCTCCAATGGTTAAAATCACTGACGCTTTTTCTAATTGTATCGCTTCAATTAACTCAGATTTCTGAACTAATTTTTTCTTATCATTCTCAATTTTATCTAATAACCACTGCGAGGTCACACCTTTAATTGGCAATTCTCTTGCAGGATAAATATCTAGTAAAAAAATAGAATCAAATTTTGATAAACTCTCTGCAAATTCATCTGCAAAATCTTTTGTTCTACTAAATAAATGGGGTTGAAAAATTGCTAGCACATTTTTACCTGGATACATTTCTCGAACTGCTTGATGCACTGCATTAATTTCCTCTGGATGATGTGCATAATCATCAATATACACTAAGTCATCAGTTTTAATCTGGTATGTAAACCTGCGTTTAACACCTTTGTAAGATGCTAATGCCTTGGCAAGCTGCGGATGAGGGAGTCCATATTCAACAGACATCGCCAAGGCTATTAATGCATTCGACAGGTTATGTCTACCAGGTAGGCTAAATTTGAAATTTTCTAGTAGTGCATTTGGTGTTTTTACATCAAACACATAACTACCATTTATAATTTTTATATTTTTTACTGAATAATCTGAATTGTCATCAATGCCATAGGTAATCCCTTTAATTGGCAATCCGTTTTTTACGAACAATTTCCCATTAGGCTTCATCCTTTTTGTAAATTCTTCAAACGATTTTATCAGTTCTGATGCATCACCATAAATATCTAAATGATCTGCATCCATTGATGTAATACAAGCAAAATCTGGAGACAAGGTTAAAAAAGATCGATCAAACTCATCGGCTTCAACAACAGTAACAGCTGTTCCGTTGAGAATTAAATTAGAATTATAATTTTCACTTACTCCTCCCAAAAATGCCGTAACATCAACATCACATTCATTAAGCAAATGCCCAAGAATACTAGTAGTAGTAGTTTTTCCGTGCGTCCCAGCGACAGCCAAACAAAAGGTTTGATTGGTAATTTTTCCTAAAACAGCAGAACGCTTCAATACTTCAAATCCATGATTTCTAAAATAGGTTAATTCTTTATGATTATCTGGAATTGCTGGTGTATACACAACAACTGTGTTATTTGTATCTAAAAACTTACTATCAATACGTTCGATATCATCTTCAAAATGGATAGAAACACCTAAATCTACTAAAGCATCTGTAATCTCAGTTTTGGTTTTATCATAACCACTAACATTGAGTTTTTTAGCAACAAAATAGCGCGCCAAAGCAGACATACCAATGCCTCCAATACCAATAAAATAAACGTTATTTATATGCTCTAGATTCATTTAATTCTTTAAAAGTTTTTCTACCTCATCTGCAATATCTTTTGTCGCATTTACGAGTGCTAATTGCTTTATATTCTGACTTAATTCCTCTCGTTTTTCCGAAGACAACATCAGCTCATCAAATTTATTTTGAAAATCTGCATCCAATTCACTTTCTTTAATCAGCACAGCTGCATTTTTATCGGCAATAGCTTTAGCATTTTTGGTTTGATGGTCTTCAGCTACATTTGGAGAAGGAATAAATATTACCGGTTTTCCAACAACACATAATTCTGACACCGAACTCGCTCCAGCTCTAGAGATTATAATATCTGCAGCTGCGTAGGCCATATCCATTGTGTTCAAAAAAGCATGCACTTGCACAAAATCTAATTCATTATAGTGCTTATATTGTTGATAATATAATTTTCCACATTGCCATATCAATTGGATATTTTGCGATTCGAAATACTCTAATTGATCTTCTATTAGTTCATTGATACGTCTAGCTCCCAAGCTACCTCCTAAAACCAACAATGTATGTTTGCTATGAATTAATGTGAATGCATCTTTTCCTTGAATATGCTTATGCTCAACATCTAATAAATCCTTTCGAATTGGATTACCCGTAAGCACAATTTTCTCTTTAGGAAAAAAAGACTCTAAACCATCGTAAGCCACACATATTGTATCAACTTGCTTTGATAACAGTTTATTTGTAATCCCAGGATAAGAATTTTGCTCTTGAATCAAACTTGGAACACCTTTAGATACTGCCGATTTTAATAATGGCCCACTAGCAAATCCGCCAGTCCCAATTGCAATGTCTGGTTGAAACGTATTTATAATTTTTCTTGATTTGAGTAAGCTACTCATTAATTTAAATGGAAACATGAGGTTTTTAAAACTTAAGCTTCGTTGTATTCCTGAAATCCAAAGCCCCTCAATCTCATATCCTGCTTGCGGTACTTTTTCCATTTCCATACGATCTTTAGCTCCTACAAATAAAAATTCTGCATCAGGAAAACGCAACTTCAATTCGTTGGCAATAGCAATTGCAGGATAGATATGTCCTCCTGTTCCACCACCTGACAATATGATTTTATAGTTACTCATTAAATTGTTTCACTTAAAA
Organism: Psychroserpens citreus; assembly: GCF_055686305.1. Taxonomy (NCBI): domain Bacteria; kingdom Pseudomonadati; phylum Bacteroidota; class Flavobacteriia; order Flavobacteriales; family Flavobacteriaceae; genus Psychroserpens; species Psychroserpens citreus. The sequence continues at coordinate 2,029,230 of NZ_CM145999.1, read as the reverse complement.
TTTCTAATGGGTTATCTTCATTAATTTCTTCTGCCTTAATTTGCTCACGCCTAGCACTTACACTCAAAATAATACCAATAGCCAAACAGGTCATCCAAATGGAAGTTCCTCCACTACTAATTAACGGAAGTGTTTGCCCTGTTACTGGAAACAATTCAACTGCAACAGCCATATTTATCAACGCCTGAAATATGATAGGCAATCCAACACCTAAAACCAATAATTTTCCAAAAACGGTATCTGACTTTTGAGAGACAATCACAATTCTAAACAACAACCATGAATAAAGTAAGAGTAAAAACAAACCTCCAATTAACCCATACTCTTCAATGATAATGGCGAAAATAAAATCTGATGAAGACTGTGGCAAGACATTTTTTTGTCTGCTTTTTCCAGGACCTAAACCTTTTATCCCTCCAGAAGCGATAGCTATTTTAGCATTTTCAATTTGATAATCGGCTTCAGTATCTTCACCATTACTAAAATTCTCAATTCGGCTCATCCAAGTATCAACGCGATTAGGCATTGCATCTGGAAACGCTTTTGCAACCAAAATAAAAAGCACTAGTGCTACAATTCCTGTTCCTATTATTACAGCTAGATATTTTATTGGATATCCTCCTATAAACGCTAACATCATCACCATTAAAAATATGATAGCAGTAGTAGAAAAATTAGCAGGCAGTATAAGAATTAATATGAAAAATACTGGAGTCCAAAGTGGCAATAAGGTTTCTACAAAAGATACTTTACTATCTTGAATCTTCGACAAATATCGCGCTACATATACCATTAAAACTACAGCTGCTAAAGTTGAGGTTTGGAAAGACATCCCAACAAATGGGATTTGTATCCAACGACTTGCATTAGCCCCTCCAATTGTAGTACCTTGAAACATCGTAATTACCAACAAGACAATCACAATAGGAATCATAATCATTGATAAGCCCCTAAAATATCGATATGGCACTTTATGAACACCATACATGATAGCAAAGCCTAAAAATAGATGCATAAAATGCTTAACAAAATAAGTGAAGGTATTACCTGATCCACCCGTGTAAGCTAAATTACTTGCAGCACTATATACAGGAAGAAATGAGAAAATTGCCAACAGCGCTGCAATTGCCCAAATTAATCGATCTCCTTTTATATTTTTAAATAGTGTATGCATCTAATTTTTGATATCTCATGCACCTCAACAATGCTCAGTGCCTAAAAAATACTACATGATTATAAGTTTCTAACAGCATCTTTAAACTGACGACCTCTGTCTTCATAATTTTCAAACAAATCAAAACTTGCACAGGCTGGTGATAACAACACATTATCTCCAGCTTCAGCAATTTTATAAGCAATTTTAACTGCTTCGCTCATAAATTCAGTTTCAACAATGATATCAACCATTCCTCCGAAGTTTTCTAATAATTTTTTATTATCTACTCCAAGACATATAATCGCTTTCACTTTTTCATTAACAAACTGAAAGAGCTCTTGATATTTATTGCCTTTATCAACACCTCCAACAATCCAAACTGTTGGCGAATCCATACTTTCTAATGCGAAATACGTTGCATTCACATTTGTAGCTTTAGAATCATTGATATATTGCACTTTATTAATTTTAAGTACATGCTCTAAACGATGCTCTACCCCTTGAAAGTTTTCTAAACTCTCTCTAATAGTTTGTTTTCTAATTTTTAACAAATGTGCAACTGTTGAAGCTGCCATTGCATTTTTAATGTTGTGTTTTCCCTCTAATGCTAAATTTGCTGTTGGCATAATTATTTGATTGTTATCTATTGTTATTTTAATATTGTTGTTGTCTAAATACGCACCATTTTCAATAGTTTTTGTCAATGAAAATGGCAATAATGTAGATTGAATTGGATGCTTTTCTAACCAGTTTAAAATCACCTCATCATCGGCATCGTAGATGAAATAATCGTCTTTGGTTTGGTTTTGAGCAATTCTAAATTTTGAGGCGATATAATTTTCAAACATATAGTCATATCGATCTAAGTGATCTGGTGTGATATTAGTCAATATGGCAATATGAGGTCTAAAATTTATAATATCATCTAACTGGAAACTGCTAATTTCCAATACATAGTTTGGATAATCTTGTTCCAAGATTTGTTTTGCAAAACTGTCACCAATATTTCCAGCCAACCCGACACTTAAATCTTGTTGTAATAGATGATGAGCCAATGTCGCAGTTGTTGTTTTACCATTACTTCCAGTAATTCCAACGATTATAGCGTTGGTATACTTTGAAGCAAATTCAATTTCAGAAACCACAGTAATTCCTGATGCTCTAATTTGTTGAATTAGCGCAACTTTATCTGGAATTCCAGGACTTTTCATGACGATATCGGCATTTAGAATTACATCTACTGAATGCATGTCATCCTCAAACTCAATCTCATTATGTAAAAGAACTTGTTTATATTTCTCTTTAATCTTTCCTTTATCTGAAACAAAAACATCATATCCTTTTGCCTGCCCAAGAAGTGCCGTTCCTATGCCACTTTCCCCTCCTCCTAGTATGACTAATTTTTGTTTTTTCATTTTCTATCATTTCTGCGAAACAGCGCAAAATCTACTTCATTTATATAGTTTCATTCTTACTATTCAACTGTTCTATTAAATAGTAAAGACTTCCAATTGCTATCTAATTTTCAATGTCACGATTGTTATAATGGCTAATAGAATTCCAACAATCCAAAACCGTGTAACTATTTTACTTTCGTGATATCCTGATTTTTGATAATGATGATGTAATGGCGACATCTTAAAAATGCGTCGACCTTCACCATACTTTTTCCTTGTGTATTTGAAATAACTAACCTGCATAATCACCGATAAGTTTTCGGCCAAAAAGATTCCGCACAATACAGGTATTAACCATTCTTTACGAACTGCTATAGCGATAACAGCTATAATTCCTCCAATAGTCAAACTCCCAGTATCGCCCATAAACACTTGTGCTGGATAGGTATTATACCACAGAAATCCAATAAGAGCTCCTACAAAAGCAGCAATATAAATTGTAATTTCTTCCACCCTTGGGATGTACATGATATCTAAATATTCTGAAAAAATAATGTTACCCGAAACCCATGCAAATATTCCTAAAGTGAGCACAATAATTGCCGAAGTTCCAGCCGCCAGTCCATCAATACCATCAGTAAGATTAGCTCCATTAGATACAGCTGTAATAATAATAATGCAAGCCAAAATAAAAATCAACCAAGCATATTTTGCCAAATCTGGGCTAATCCAAGTAATCAAATTAGCATAGTCAAATTCATTACCCTTTACGAAAGGAATTGTTGTTTTTGTTGATTTTGCTTCATCTTCAAATAATTTTGATGGTGCAATATCAGGGTCTTCTGCTTTTAAGATTCTTTGCTGTTCTATTGGTAACTTTTCCTTTATAGTAACATCATTATGAATGTACATTGTTGCGCCTACAATGACACCTAACCCTACTTGCCCAAGGACTTTAAAACGACCTTTTAAACCATCTTTATTATTCTTAAATTTTTTAAGATAGTCATCAATAAAACCGATAATCCCCATCCAAACTGTAGTCACAATAAGTAGAATGATGTAAATATTTTCAAGCTTAGCTAATAACAACACCGGAATTAAAGTTGCCAAAATGATAATAATCCCACCCATAGTTGGCGTCCCTGCTTTTTCAGCTTGACCTTCTAGTCCAAGATCTCTAATTGTCTCACCCATTTGCTTCTTTTGCAAAAAACGAATGATACGCTTACCAAAGATTGTTGAGATTAATAAGGATAGAATAATTGCAACTGCAGCTCTAAAGGTTAAAAAACCAAAAAGCGATGCTCCAGGAAACTGAAACTGTTGTTCCAAATATTCAAATAGGTAATACAACATATTATTTCATCTGGTATTTAATACTGTTACTAACACTCATTTTTGTAATTGTTTTAAAAATTCTTCAACAATTTTATAATCATCAAAATCGGTACGCTCACCTTTGATTTCTTGGTAGGTTTCATGTCCTTTTCCAGCAATCAAAATGATGTCATTTGAACTAGCCAATTGACACGCTGTTTTAATTGCTTGTTTTCTATCTACTATAGACATGGTTTTTTTGAAATTTTGAGGCTCTACACCTTTTTCTATATCATTAATTATGATTTCAGGCACTTCACTCCTTGGATTATCGCTTGTAAAAATCACTTTAGTACTCAATTCTGAAGCGATATGTCCCATCTTAGGGCGTTTGCTCTTATCGCGATCGCCTCCACAACCAACTACAGTGATTAACTCTTCATTATTTGTACGTATACTATTTATAGTTTCAAGGACATTCTTCAATGCATCAGGCGTATGAGCATAATCAACAATTGCAGTAACCTTTTCTTCTGAAATGAAATACTGAAAACGCCCACTTACGCTTTCTAATTCACTTATAAGCCGTAATACTTCGACTTTTTCAAGACCTAATAAATCTGCAGCACCAAAAATTGCTGTGACATTGTAAGCATTAAAACTTCCAATTAATTTTGTCCATAATTCATTATCGTTGAGTTTTAAGAGCAACCCACTAAACTCATTTTCTAATACCTGAGCCTTATAATCGGCATAGGTTTTAAGAGCATAAGTATATTTCTTGGCTTGTGTATTTTGCAACATAACCAAACCGTTTTTATCATCAATATTAACTAGCGCAAATGCCTGTTTTGACAAATGATCGAAGAATGATTTTTTAACATCGCGATACTCTGCAAACGTATTATGATAATCTAAATGATCATGTGTGATGTTTGTGAAAATTCCGCCTTCAAAATGTAAGCCTTCTGACCTATGCTGATGAATCCCATGTGAACTCACTTCCATAAAACAAAACTCAACACCTTCTTCATTCATCAACTTTAAATATTTATTAATTGTCAGCGAATCTGGTGTCGTATGCGTAGCTTTATATTCTGTATTATCTACCATTATTTTTACAGTAGACAACAACCCAACTTTATAACCAGCTTTTTTAAATAACTGATATAATAAGGTTACTATAGTTGTTTTTCCATTGGTACCTGTTACTCCTACCAAGCGTAAGTTTTCTGATGGGTTTCCATAAAAATTGGCAGCCATAAATGCTAATGCTTGACTAGCATTTTCTACTTGCACATAGGTAACAGCGTCTTCTAATTCAGAAGGCAATACTTCACAAACTATAGCTTTAGCACCATTTGTAATAGCTTTTTCAATAAACTCATGACCATCTACAACTGTGCCTTTTATAGCCACAAAAACATCACCATTAGATACTTGTCGAGAATCAAAGTGTAATGCATTAACCTCTGCACTTGTGTTTCCAACAACAGCATTAATAGTAACCTTGTACAATATGTCTTTTAATTGCGTCATTATGTCCCTAAGACTATTACTTGATTTCGCTTAATTTTCACACCCTTTTTAATTGATTGAGAAGTTATCGTTCCGACACCATTCAACTTCACTTTCATTCCCATATTTTCCAATAATGCCAAGGCATCCATTGCTGGCAATCCAACTACATTAGGCATGATTGTTTTATAGGTTTGAGCTGTATTGTAGAACGACTGAAATGCCTCTTCAACTTGCGTATTATCAACCACTAAAGATTCCACCTCATCTATTAAAGGGGTTTCGGTATATATTTTTTGAGCAATTCTTTTAAAGACAGGCCCTGATACGTCCGACCCATAAATACCAATTTTTGTGCTTGGTTTATGAATAACAACAATGCAAGAATATTTAGGATTCTCTGCCGGAAAGTAACCCGCAAATGATGACACATATTTCCTATCCTTTAACCATTCTTCATAATTACTATAATCTGTTCTTGCAGTTCCTGTTTTTCCAGCCATGGAGAAATTTTCAGAATACATACGCTTACCCGTACCTCGGATTACCACATTTTTCAAAATTTCACGAATTTCACCTAGTGTTTTATCAGAGCATATTTTTTGATTAATAACCTCTTTTTCAAATACTTCGATTTCCTTACTAAATTCTTTTACAGCTTTTAAAAAACGAGGTTTTACCATTTCACCATCATTAGCAATAGCATTATAAAAAGTTAATGTTTGCAATGGTGTCATTTCAAGATTATAGCCATAAGACATTGATGGCAACGCATTACGACTCCAATTTTGTTTACCTGGTTCTGAAATATCCGGAATTCCTTCTCCAATAATTGCTACCCCTAATGGCTCATGAAGCCCCCAACTTTTTATTCTATTGATAAATTTTTTAGGCTTCTTTATATAATGTTCATCAATGATTGTAGCAAGTCCTATATTTGATGACACTTCTAAAGCCCTAGCCGCCGAAATTTTTCCGTGCCCTCGAGAATCACTAATCGTTCTCCCATACAGACGTTTTGTTCCATTTTTAGTATCAACAACAGTAGAAGTATCAATCACTTTATCTTCAAGTGCGGCCATCAAAGCCATTACCTTAAACGTTGATCCTGGCTCATGACTTTCTCCAACAGCATAATTTAAGCGTTCATAATAGTTCCCATTTTTATTTCGCCCTAAATTTGAAATAGCTTTAATCTCACCAGTCTTTACATCCATCACTACTGCACAACCATGATCTGCTTCGTATTTTTCTAACTGACCTAATAAAGAATGATGAGCAATATCTTGGATATTAACATCAATAGTTGTGTATACATCATAACCATCTTGAGGCTCAACTTGATTATAATCAACTATTGGTTTCCATTGTCCGTTACCAATTTTTTGTTTGAGGCGCTTTCCATTAGTCCCTCTTAAATACTTTACTCCAAAGGCGCCATCAATTCCAGGTCTAGTTACATTACCGTCATCATCAATTTTCTCATAACCAATAGTACGCTCAGCAATACCACCCATAGGATGCTCACGTCTAGTAGTTTGCTCAACAATGAGCCCACCACGAATTGCTCCCAATTCTAGCATTGGGAAATTTCGTAATCTTATATAATCTGAATAGCTAATATTACGAGCTAAGAGGAAATATCTATTCTTATTTTGTCGTGCTTTCTTAATCGCATTTTGATGATAACTTGAAGTCTTTCCCGAATATTTAGCTAGCGAATCTCCAAGCGGCTTTATGAATTCGTTGAACGTTTCTTGTTTTGGCTGAATAGCATCAATTCTAATATCATACTTCGGAATTGAAGTTGCTAATAAACTTCCATCCGCAGAGTACACATTACCTCTATTAGCTGGAATCTCAACATTTTTAACTGTACGTTTCTGGGCAAGACTTCTATATTCATCCCCTTGAACAAACTGTATAGTACACAGCTTGAAGACCACAGCTAAAGCGAAGACAAACATACTGCCAGCTATGAAATACAATCTGTTTAATATGTTAGTTTCTGTTGTTGCCACGAATCAGTTTTGTGCTTTTACTTTTATTTTTTTTGGTGGAATTTCAGATATCTTAATCCCCTTTTCTGCTACCTTTTTAATAATTGATGATTCCATTTTTAGCCTCATCAGTTTTGATCGACCATCTACAAAAGCCGATCTGTATTCTTTTGCCTCATTTTTAAGTCTTGCAATTTCATAGACTTTTTGATCTGCACTATGCGAACTAGCAATCATAATTATTGCAAGTGCAGAAATAAAAAGGATAATTCTCCAATTTTTAAATGAGTCATCACTCACTAAAAATTTACCTCTCAATATGCTATAAATGTTCTTCTTCATAATTTTTCAGCAATACGAAGCTTTGCGCTTCTTGCTCTATTATTTTGAACTATCTCTTCTTTTGTTGGAACAATTAAACCTCCTACTTTTTTTAATGGAACTTCAAAATTGCCAAAGACATCTCGTTCTGGCTCTCCTTCAAACAATCCATTTCTTATAAATCGTTTTACCAATCGATCCTCTAATGAGTGATAAGAAATCATACTTAATCGGCCTCCTTTAACTAACACATCTGGTGTTTGTTCCAAAAATTCTTTCAAAACTTCTATCTCTTGGTTCACTTCAATCCTAACAGCTTGATATATTTGCGCAAGCACTTTATTTTCTTTCTTATGATTTAAAAATCGTTTTAGAGCAGCTTTTAATTGCTCACTTGTTTTTATCCCACCTTCCCTTCTCGCTTCAACTATAGCTCTTGCCATTGCTGGAGCTTGCCTCAATTCTCCATACTGAAATAACACCTGTCTAATTTGATCCTCATCATAATCATTAATGACATGGTATGCAGATAATTGATCATCCTGATTCATTCGCATGTCTAGGTTAGCTTCGAAACGAGTTGAAAATCCTCGTTCTGCCACATCAAACTGATGCGATGACACACCAAAATCTGCCAAGACACCATCTACTTTTTTTGCTCCATAAAACCTCAAAAAACGTTTTAAATGCCTAAAGTTTTCATTGATTAATGTGAAACGTTCATCATCAATTGTATTTAAAAGAGCGTCCTTATCTTGATCAAAAGCAAATAGCTTTCCGTTTGATCCAAGTTGTTTTAATATTTCTCTGCTATGACCCCCACCTCCAAAAGTGACATCAACATAAACTCCATCAGGTTTGATATTTAAACCCTCAACCGTTTCTTTGAGTAATACTGGATTATGATAATTCATCGCCATCATCTTGTCCCATAACTTCTTCAGCTAAATCTGCAAAATCTCCTGTGGCATCATCAATAGCTTTTTCGTACTTGTCCTTATCCCAAATTTCAATGATATTAATTGCAGATGCCACAACAATATCCTTCTTGATACCAGAAAAAGCAACTAGGTCTTTTGGAATTAATAATCGTCCAGCTGCATCAACTTCTACTTGTTTTAAACCTGCTGTAAATCGACGTATGAAATCGTTATTCTTTTTTTTGAAACGATTAAGCTTATTCACTTTTTGCATCAAAACTTCCCATTCACTCATAGGATACAACTCTAAACATGGCTGAAATACAGCACGCTTCAATACAAAACCATTTTGCAATAACGGAAGTAACTGCTTTTTAAGCGCAGCAGGCAACATCAGACGTCCTTTGGCGTCGACTTTGCATTCGTATGTTCCGATTAAAGGGTTCAAAATGATTGATTTACTTAGAGTAACGATTAAGATTCAAATATATTGAAAAATTTACCACTATTTACCACACTATCCCACTTTTGTTAATAATTTTCTTCTAACGCAATGAAATTCATCTTTGAATTAACGCTTAAAACGCATATAAAAATCTTAAAATCAACTTACTACAATTCAAAACCATCATCCCATTTCAATTGTTAACATCTTAAGGTTTTGACACACTTGAAGACCTAAATAATATGCTCATGTTTAAACTGAAATACCTATATTTGTTTTTGACGAAAATCACTAACTAATACATGGCGCACCGTTTAAAGAAAGAGAAAAACTACAGGTATATAGAAGTTGGAGAAGGCACACCTATTATTGTGTTGCATGGATTAATGGGTGGATTAAGTAATTTTGATGCTGTTACAGAATATTTTAGTAAAAAAGGCTACAAAGTTTTAATTCCTGAGTTACCCATTTATACGATGTCACTTATTAAAACCAATGTCAAAAGTTTCGCTAAATACCTTCGGGATTTTATAGATTTCAAAGGATTTGACGAGGTAATATTACTCGGAAATTCCCTTGGCGGTCATATTGGATTATACCACACAAAATTATACCCTGAAAAAGTAAAAGCATTGATAATTACAGGAAGTTCAGGCTTATATGAAAGCGCAATGGGTGGTGGTTACACAAAACGCGGAGACTATGAAGTTATCAAGAAAAAAGCGCAAGAAGTCTTTTATGATCCTGAAGTTGCTACAAAAGAGATTGTAGACGAAGTATACGAAACTGTCAACGATAGAAATAAGCTTATCAAAACATTAGCTATTGCAAAGAGTGCTATTCGTCATAATATGGGAAAAGACCTACCAAAAATGGTCTTACCCGTTTGCATTATCTGGGGTAAAAATGATACTGTCACACCACCAGAAGTTGCTACTGAATTTAATGAACTCTTACCTAACTCGGATTTATTTTGGATTGACAAATGTGGTCATGCCGCTATGATGGAACATCCCAAGGAGTTTAATATAATTCTTGATGGCTGGTTAACTGACAAAAAACTATAGTTCTAACAACTTCAAAACACTAAAGAACTATTATGATTATAAAAACCGCCGAATTTATAATAAGCAATTCTGATGTAGATAAATGTCCAAACAATCAGATACCAGAGTATGCTTTTATTGGGCGTAGCAATGTTGGGAAATCGTCATTAATCAACATGCTTACTAATCATAAAAATCTTGCCAAAACATCAGGAAAACCAGGAAAAACACAACTTATTAATCATTTTATGATCAACAAATCTTGGTACTTAGTAGATTTACCAGGTTATGGTTATGCACGTGTTTCCAAAACTGCAAAGAAGAAATTTCAGAAATTTATTACTAATTATTTCGAAAGAAGACGACAGCTTGTTTCGGCATTTATATTAGTAGATGTACGTCATGAGCCTCAAAAAATTGATTTGGATTTTATGGAATATTTAGGCATTAATCAAATCCCATTTTCAATCATATTCACCAAGGCAGATAAACTCAAACCCAATGCCATAGAACGTAATGTAGACCATTATTGCAAGACACTATTAAATACTTGGGAAGAAGTCCCTAATTATTTCATCACTTCATCATCTAAGGCTATTGGCAGAGATGACGTACTGCAATTTATTGACGACACCAACAGAGAAATTGAGACACTTCGCTAGTTAGGATTTTACGTCCAAAGCATCACGTAAGGCATTGCCTATAAGCATAAAAGCCATTACTAAAATCATAATACAAAATCCCGGAATTAGAGCCAAGTATGGCTTTCCTAGAATAATATAATTGTAATGATCCTTTATCATAGCTCCCCAACTTGCCATAGGAGGCTGTGCTCCAATACCCAAGAAACTTAATCCGCTTTCAATCAATATGGCAGCAGCAAAATTAGCTGCAGAAATCACTATGATTGGCGCCATAATATTAGGTAAAATATGTTTGGTTATAATTCTATAATCATTAAAGCCTAATGCCCTAGCAGCTGTGACATATTGCATTTCTTTAGCGCTTATTATTTGACCTCTAACGACCCTTGCAACTTCAACCCACATAGTCAATCCAACTGCAATAAACACTTGCCAAAAACCTTTATCTAAGGCTAAAGTAATTGCTATTACTAGGAGTAAGGTTGGAATAGACCAAGTTACATTTATTATCCACATAATAACCGCATCAACTTTACCTCCATAATAACCTGCTAGACTTCCCATAAATATTCCTATAACCAAAGAGATAAAAACTGCAATAAATCCAATTGAAAATGAAATTCTCGATCCAATTACAATTCGGCTAAACAAATCTCTTCCATATTTATCTGTACCAAAAAGAAAACGTTTTTGCTGAATATAAGACGAATAATCATTTTCTGGAAAAACCGTCAAATCTAAAGACTTCTTGACACCTAAAAGCCCGTCAGATGCATATTCGGTATAGATCAACTTATTGTTTTCAACAGTATAAGCAGAAATAGGAATCTCAGTATTGTTGTTGATTTTACCTAATAATAATTGAGAAAATAAGTTTTGAGTAGTTTCAATTTCAGTGGGTATACTTAACATCTGTACTTCAAAGCCAGGTCGTTTCGAATGAATGGATAAATGCATTTGATTTGCATTTTGAGAATCGTCAGGTGCAATGACATACGCAAACAAAGCTATTAAACCTATTAATACTATAATCCAAAAACTCAAAACGCCCCAAAAATCCTTTTTAAACTTTTGGAGCGCTAATTGTGTTAATGAGCTACTTGTATTACTCATTTTAGTTTTTTACTGAAGTCGCTACTTTTTTAATTTCGTAAGTCATTTTTAGGTCATTCAAGACATTTAATGCCTCTTCAATATAAACATCCTTACTCAAACTAGCATGCCAGCGATCGCGCTTTTCTTTTAACACTGAATCTTTCTCCATTATTTTCAATTCATAAGGTAATGACTGAAAAGAAAGGTTCGTTTTATAATCTGACAACTTTTCAAAACGCTTAGATTCTTGCTCGTTAGTCTCTAAGGTCTTTTTGTATTGTTCATAGTTAAGAGAATATGATTCTCTATCTCGCATTTTTTTAACCCATTGCGCATTAGCATCGATAAGCTTTAATTGCTCGTTATTAGCCATACGCTCTTTACTCTTAGCGATAGTTGTATCATAATCGTAATAACTATTCCAAAGACTATAATCTACAGCATCAATTTTATCCCATTCTAGTGGATTTTCTTGATCTTTTTCTCCAATATCAATATAGCTATAACGGTCTGGAACCACGACATCACTTTTCACACCTTCCAATTGTGTTGAACCTCCATTAATTCTATAGAATTTCTGAGTAGTGAACTTCAATGCTCCCATATCACCATTACTATTTTGCCTTACCATTCGGTTAAGATCTAATACATTCTGCACAGTCCCTTTTCCGTAGGTTTGCTTACTTCCAATAACAATAGCTCTTTTGTAATCCTGCATCGCAGCAGCTAAGATTTCTGAAGCCGACGCTGACAACTCATTAACTAAAATCACTAGTGGACCATCCCATACAATTGACTTATCTCTATCTTTTAAAACCTCTTTAGGCTCTCCAGCAGTTTTAACTTGCACTATAGGTCCTTCATTGATAAATAAACCTCCCATATCAACCACAGTTTGTAAAGACCCTCCTCCGTTGTTTCTCAAATCAAGAACGAGACCTTCGACACCTTCTGCCTTCAACCTTTCAATTTCAAGTTTAATATCTGAAGCAGCATTGCGTTTGTTATAATCTTCAAAATCTACATAGAATTTAGGCAGATTTATCACACCAAATTTTTTATCATCTTTGATTACTGTTGAAGATTTAGCATAGGTTTCTTCGAGTTCAACAATATCTCTTTTGATTGTTATATCTTCAATTGTTCCATCCACTTTTTTAAGTGTTAAAGTAACATTTGTACCTTTAGGCCCTTTGATGAATTTAATCGCATCATCAAGACGCATTCCAACTACATTTACTGGCTCTTCTTCGTCTTCTTGACGCACTTTCATAATTTGGTCTCCAACTTCCAATTGGTTTTGTCTCCACGCTGGACCTCCACTAATAATTTCATTTACTGTTATAGCGTCCATTCGTTTTTGAAGTCGAGCCCCAATACCTTCAAAATTACCAGACATAGCTACATCAAAACGATCTTTGTCTTCTGGTGCAAAATAAAACGTATGCGGATCAAACTCTTCTACAATGGCATTGATATAAACTGCAAACCAGTCTTTACGCTGACGATCATCAATAAAATCATAAAGCTCATCAAGAGATCGTCTAGTTACATCTCTAGCTTCAACTTCTAATTCTTTTTTTGACTTATTAACTATGGTAGTTTCGCTACTTTCAGAAAAATCTTTTTCAGGTAAATTTTGCTTTTTAGCATTCTCCTGATCACCTAACAAGTCATCAAAATTGGCAATTGTAGAGAATTTAAGTTGTTTTCTCCAACGCTCTTTCATTTCTTTTTTGGAATTGACATATCCAAGCTTCTCGTAATCTGTAGAAAAGTCTTCGTTTATAGAAAAGTCGAAAGGTTCAGATAATACATTCTTGTATATCTCTTTAGATTCTGCTATTCTCTTAAGCAACCTATCATGTGTTAAACTGAAAAAACTAACATCATAAGCATTAATTTGATCATCTAATTGCAGTTTATAAGCTTCAAACTCTTTAATGTCTGACTCATAAAAATAACGCTTAAAGGGGTCTAATTGCTCCAAATAATCATTAAAAACCTGCTCGGAAAAACGGTCATCAACATCTTGCGGATTAAAATGTCCTTGTTCTAACACATAAGAAATGAGTTGAATTAACAATTTGTCTTTGTTTGGATCTTCAAATTTTTTAGTCGTAAAACTGCATGAGGCAAAGGCTAATAGCAATACTAGTAGCGGCAGTTTATAATTCCTCTTCATCATATTTATCATATTTTTTAATGTAAAATGCAATTAACAGCAAATCAATTTGGGGTTAATATGCACTGTAGATGTCACACATAATTTCTACTAAAATAAAAGAAAAAACCATGCCAATAAAAATGCAAGCTAATAAATTTTTGTTAAACCTTTATTTATAGGAATTTCAAGCCTGTTTGCCTATTTTTGTAATACTTAAAAATCATTCCTTTTTATGTCAGAAAAGCCTCTTATTTTAATTACTAATGATGACGGTATTACAGCCCCAGGAATTAGAGCACTCATTAGCGTTATGAACACCATTGGTGATGTCGTAGTAGTAGCTCCAGATAGCCCACAAAGTGGGATGGGGCATGCCATAACTATAAATTCTACATTACATATTGAAAAAGTAACAATAGATGGAGGCGAACAAGAAGAATATAGTTGCTCAGGAACACCTGCAGATTGCGTAAAGCTTGGCGTAAAAGAAATATTAAAACGACGACCAGACCTTTGTGTTTCTGGAATAAATCACGGATCTAACTCTTCTATTAATGTCATTTACTCTGGTACAATGAGCGCAGCTATAGAAGCGGGTATCGAAGATATTCCTGCAATAGGTTTTTCTCTTTGTGACTACAACTGGAGTGCTAATTTCGAACATTGTAAAGCTTATGTCAAAATCATTGCTGAAAACGTTCTAAAACATGGCTTAGATAGTCGAACTGTTTTAAATGTCAATTTTCCTAACCTTGAAAAGAAAGACATTAAAGGCATCAAAATATGTAGACAAGCACTTGCAAATTGGGAAGAAGAGTTTGATAAACGTGAAAACCCTTATGGAAAAGAATACTATTGGCTCACGGGTAAATTTGTCAACTTAGATCATGGACAAGATACCGACGAATGGGCTTTAGCTAATGGCTATGTCTCTGTTGTCCCTATTCAATTTGACTTAACAGCACATCATAGTATTCAAAAACTAAATACTTGGAATTTTAATGAAGCATAAAGAATTAATCATAGGCATACTTATTGGTTTAATGGCTAGTGCTATCGGACTATTACTCACACTTCTAATCTTTGGAAAAGGGAATTCTATGAGCGATTCACTAGATATTGCTATTAATAATGGGGTTTTAACCAAATTAGTAAGTATGGGAGCTATTTTAAACCTAGGTGCGTTTTTCTTATTTCTAAAACTTAGTAAAGATCTGAGAGCTAGAGGAGTACTTATTGCTACTATAATTGTAGCAATTATAACCATAATCGTTAGATTTGTTTAACCTAATAATTTCTAAATCTAAACATTTAGGTTTTTGAAATTTTAATTATATGAAATATTACATCATTGCTGGCGAGGCCTCTGGAGACTTACATGGTTCCAATTTGATGAAAGCATTACAACAACAAGATGTTCATGCTGAATTCAGATTTTGGGGAGGCGACTTAATGCAATCTGTTGGAGGCACATTAGTTAAGCATTACAAGGAACGTTCATTTATGGGATTTGCTGAGGTCATTCTCAACCTTAGAAAGATTCTAGGCCTAATTTCATTTTGCAAAGCAGATATTGACACCTATAGACCAGATGTAATTATTTTTATTGACAACTCCGGATTTAACTTACGCATTGCTAAATGGGCAAAAGAAAAGAATTATAAAACGCATTATTATATCTCACCTCAAGTATGGGCATCTCGTGCCAGTCGTGTAGAAAAAATAAAGCGTGATATTGATGCGATGTATGTTATTCTTCCATTTGAAGAGGAATTTTATAACACCTATGACTACAAGGTTCATTTTGTAGGCCATCCTCTTATTGATGCCATAGCAGATAGAACTCAAGTAAATGAATATGACTTTAGAGCAGCGCATAATTTATCGGATAAGCCAATAATTGCTTTATTACCTGGAAGCAGAAAACAGGAAATCACAAAAATGTTAGGCGTAATGTTGAGTTTGGTTAACGATTTTCCAGAGTATCAATTTGTGATTGCAGGAGCTCCCAGTCAAGATTATAGTTTTTATACACCTTTTATTAAGGAAGATAATGTAAAGTTCATATCGAACAAAACTTACGACTTACTGAGTGTATCAACTGCAGCATTAGTTACTTCGGGCACAGCCACCTTAGAAACAGCCTTATTTAAGGTTCCACAAGTAGTTTGCTATAAAGCAAATGCGATTTCATACCAAATTGCCAAGCGTATCATTACACTTAAGTTTATATCTCTGGTGAATCTCATTATGGATCGAGAAGTTGTTACTGAGTTAATTCAAGGAGATTTAAATAAAAATCGATTAAAAAAAGAGTTGGAGGTTATTCTGGATGAAGACCAACGCGTGAAATTCTTTATCGATTATTATGATTTGGAGAAAAAATTAGGTGGAAAAGGCGCTAGTGCAAACGCTGCAAAATTAATTTTTGAGAGCATACAATAATCAACTAAGAAAACAAGTCCACCCTTGAACATATTCTATAGGTCTAAGAGTTTCAACAAATTCATAAAATGGGACGAAAGCGACTATTAAAGCTAATGTTATTAATATCATTTTTGAAACTACAGAAGGTGTTTTGATTATTTGAGTTTCAGTATTAAAATCTAAAACATACGATTTAACATCTAAGTCCTCATTACAATTTATAATAGATACTTCAGAATTACTACTAATAGTTCTAATGTATTTTACAAACAAATGCACCCCAATACAAAGCGCAACTAGACCTACGAAATAAGCCACAAACAATTCATCAGTATCAGCATGTAGAGTTAAGAGTTTAATCATAATCTAAATGTACAAAAAGTTTTATTTTTTTATTACTTTCGGAGCAATGAAAAAAATTATCCTACTTCTAATTATTGCCATAGGATTTACAAGTTGTAAATCTTCAAAAGGTGTCGTAACTAAGAAAAGTAAGACCTCAAAAACCACCAATAGAACACCTTCTACTTCGGTTTCAAAAGATGTCCAAAATATTATTGACTATGCAAAAACATTTAGAGGTACACGTTATAAATATGGCGGAACTACCAAACGAGGGATGGATTGTTCTGGTCTTGTTGTCACTGCATTTAGCAAGGAAAATATTAATTTACCAAGAACCACTGCCGATTTATCAAAGCAAGGTGAGTGGGTTGATGTAAAAAAAGTACAGGCTGGTGATTTATTGTTTTTTGCTACAAAGAAAAATAGCCGCAAAGTAAATCATGTTGGCATTGTAACAAAAAGTAGGCCTGGTCATGTAGAGTTTATTCATTCTACAACAAGTCGTGGTGTTATTACTTCAAAATTATCTGAGCGCTATTGGTACCTAGCCTATGTACAGGCAAGACGCATTATGTAGTTTATTTTCTATATATAGAATATTTACTATATTAGGGTGTGAAACCTCTAAATTTTATCGTTATCAAACTTACAGGATGTCTTAGTCTTGGCATTCTGACATGTCATTTACTATCAATCCAATCACATATCACTTTTTACGTTACTGGATTTACATTTATAATTTTTATAGTAACGTATATCCTTGCTATAGATCAATTTCAAAAAACCATAGGCTTTGGTTTATCTGCATACCTACTCATGATTAACATAGGAATGTTAACCTATACTATACACAATCAATACAACTTCAAAAACCATTACACAAAACATATTAGCTTAGACCAATCGTTATTACTAACCTTTAAGGTTAAGGAGCGATTAAAACCAAGTTTATATCATAAAAAATACATCACAGAACTCATCTCAATTGACAATCAACCTTTACGCGGAAAGTTTTTATTAAACATTGAAATAGATAGTTTAAATACTACCTTTAACGTTGATGATGTTCTCTCGGCATATACAAAGCTTCAAACCATACCAGAGCCTTTAAATCCAAATCAATTTGATTATAATTATTACCTCAAAAAACAATATATATATCATCAGCTAACCATAGCGTCCACTACTATTTTACAACTGAAATCAGATACACATACACTGTCTGGTTATGCCGCATCGCTTCGCAACCTGATTAATAGGAAACTTAATTTATATCATTTTAAAGCATCTGAACTTGCTATTATTAATGCCATGCTTCTCGGTCAACGTCAGGATATAAGTAAAGATCTTTATGAAAATTATGTTAGTGCTGGAGCAATACACATTTTAGCTATTTCTGGCTTACATGTTGGAATCATACTGTTGATATTAAATACACTTTTAAAGCCCTTACATCATTTTAAACAAGGTAAACTCATGAAGGTGTGTTTAATTATTTTACTATTATGGTCTTTTGCTATAGTCGCAGGGCTTTCGGCATCGGTCACAAGAGCGGTAACCATGTTTAGTATAATAGCTATTGCTATGCACTGGAAACGTCTAACTAACATCTATAATACTCTAGCGATTTCTGCTTTTGTGCTATTATTATTTAAACCTATGTTTTTATTTGATGTAGGGTTTCAAATGAGTTATTTAGCTGTTATTGCCATAGTCACAATACAGCCTCTACTATACAAATTATGGCAACCCAAATGGAACATCATCAACTATTTCTGGCAATTGTTAACTGTAACCATTGCTGCACAATTGGGAGTTGTCCCTATTAGTTTGTATTACTTTAATCAATTCCCTGGATTATTTTTTGTATCGAATCTTGCTATTATTCCATGCCTTGGACTCATTTTGGGTTTAGGACTATTTATTATCATTCTAGCATTATTAGACTTACTTCCAGAGGTGATTGCACAATGCTACGGAACAATGATTAGCTTAATGAACAACATCATAAATTGGGTAGCCCAGAAAGAGGCTTTCATATTTAAAACTATTTCTTTTGACATTGAACATGTTTTTGCGAGTTATCTACTAATTATGACTGCTGTTTTATTTTGGAAGACACAACAATTCAAAAGCTTATTGACGTTCTTAATTTCAATTTTAATTGTTCAAGGCGTTTGGATCTATTCAGCATATAAACATTCAAATAATTCGTTTGTTATTTTTCATAAAAACAGATACAGCATATTAGGGCATAAAAAACATTTAGAGTTGATGGTGTTTCACAATTTAGACAGCACTGCTAAATCTAAAGATAAGGTAATCACAAATTATACTACTGGTAATTTTATTGAAACCAAAAAAGAAGACAGCATTGCCTCTGTATATCAATTCCAAAACTCTATCATCTTAATTATTGATAGTTTAGGAGTTTATAATGTAAATACATTTTATCCAGATTATGTTTTGCTTCGCAACTCACCACGCATCAACTTAGAGCGAATGATTGACTCCATTCATCCTAAGCATATTATTTCAGATGGCAGTAATTACAAATCTTACATCAAACGTTGGGAAGCCACATGCAGAAAAAGAAAACTCCCATTTCACCAAACTGGTAAAAAAGGAGCTTTTATCATTAGTAAGTAAAACTCTTATTTACTTGCGTTAAATTCTGGTTTAAACGCTTTATAATAGGCATTAAATTGCTCTTGAGTTGTGATGTTTTTATAATCATCAGTATGAAACAATTTTAAGTATAATTCAATTTGTTGTGGCTTCATATACCCGCTTATTGGTTGAATTTTGTTGCCTTGCTCATCAAAGTATACAATTGTTGGATAAGCTCTAATTCCAAGAACACGTCCAAACTCATGATTGCCATTTCGGCGATTTTTAAGTTCTTCCTTATAATTAGGGTTGGTGTAGGTTTTTCCTTTGTATGTGATCACAGAATTACCTTCACCATTAAACTTTACAGCATAATAGTTTTTGTTGACATAATCTACAACATCTTTATTATGAAAAGTGTTTTTATCAAGCATTTTACATGGACCACACCAATTGGTATAGACATCCATCATAATCTTCTTCGGGGTTTTCTTTTGAGCCGCTAATGCCTCTTCAAAAGTCATCCAATTAATTTCTTGTGCCGACACAGTCATTGATGCTATCAATGCTACTGCAAATACTAAAACTATATTCTTCATGATTACAACTGTTGCAAAACTTGTACCGAACTTACAAAAAATGCTCCTAAATAGGAGCATTTTACGTTATTTTAACTGTTTTTATCGTTATTTAACACCATGCATTAGTCGTTTTAACACTGGATTAAGCAACATTGAAATGACACCAACTCCAGCTGGAACCAACGTAAAAATCAAAAAGAAGGTACTTAACGAATATTCTTCAGTAATTTTATCAATCATTCCTCCCATAGTTCCTGCAGCCTTTTGCCCAATCGCAATTGCTAAATACCAGATCCCAAACATAAATCCAATCATACGTCCAGGCACTAACTTACTTAAATAAGACAAACCTACTGGTGAAATACACAATTCTCCCATAGTATGAAACAAGTAGGCGAGAATCAAAAAGATCATACTTACTGATGCAGTTTTGGCACCTTGAGGAATTCCCATTGTTCCAAATACTAAAATCCCAAATCCGAGTCCTAATAAAATAAGACCGATACCATATTTCATGGCAACACTAGGATTGTATTTACTTTCCCACCACTTTGAAAATAGAGGCGCTAATGTTATTATGAAGAAAGAATTTAATATTCCAAACCATGACGCACCAACCTCTGTTGCATCTTTACTAAACTCGTTTACTATTTTATACCCAACCACAAACCATAGAAATACAAAGGTAAGTGCTAGTACTATATTAGAAGATGGAATTTTAGAAAAGGTTTTCTTGAACAGCAAATATAACACCCAAGTTATTATAGCAAGTGGAACAACTGTCAAAATACCATCAATGACTTTAAAAATCATAGCAGAAGACCCTTCCAATACCCTATCTGTATAATCTCTAGCAAAAAGCGTCATTGAGCCTAAAGATTGTTCAAATGCTGCAAAAAAGAACACTGTAAATATTCCAAAAATAGAAACCGCTATAATTTTATCTCTAACAATTCGATTATATCTTGAAATTCTAGTTATAATAAGATATAAAAACAACACAAGGGCTGTTAAAATAGTGACATTAGAACCATCAAGGTTTCCAATACTAAAATCAAGCATATTGATATTTCCAATCTTTGACATTGGATCATTAAATAAATACAGTAGACCTCCAATTGCAGACAACGCTATAAGTACTTTATCAACCATTGTAAAAGGGTTTAGCTTTTCAGCAACTGCATTAACATCATGCTCTTTTGGGCTTTCTTCATTTATATTTTGAGGCAATTCGACTTCATGTATTTTAGAAGGTTTTTCTCCTATGAGACCGAATAGATCCTTAGCTAACCAAAACTGAATAAGGCCTCCTAACATAAATATTCCAGCTAATCCAAAACCGTAACTCCAACCAATATTTTCGGCTAAATACCCACAAAGCATCATTCCGAAAAAGGCGCCAGCGTTTACACCCATATAATAGATGGTATATGCACCATCTTTTTTAGATTCTTTCCCTTTATACATTTCAGAAATCATAGATGTCATATTCGGCTTAAAAAAACCTGTACCAATTACAAGTAATGCCAAACCTAAATATAAAGACCATGTGGTTTCAAACACCATAAAAGCGTGACCAAGCATCATAATAAAACAACCGATAATAACAGCCCATTTGTAGCCTGTATACTTATCAGCTAACCATCCACCAACTATTGGAGTAAGATATAGTAAGGACGAATAGGTTCCAATTAATGCTAAAGCATTTTCTCTTGACCATTCCCATCCTGGATTATCACTTAAAAATGGAGCTGTTAAAAATAAAACTAGAAGTATTTTCATTCCATAGAATGAAAAACGCTCCCACATTTCAGTAAAAAATATAACAAACAGTCCAGCTGGATGACCAATGACTTTGTCTTTAAATAGGTTTTCGATATCTGTATTCATAGGGATTAAATTTAGTTAGAAAAGAAAAAACCCTGTAATAGCACATTACAAGGGTTTTATATATGAGTATATTTTAATTATCTGCTATTTCAAAACCTTCAGCCTCTTCATGGCTAGTCCCTTCAATATCTTCAGCCCCATGAGTTAATCGTTTAAGTGGCTTCAATATTAAGATAATTAATATTCCAAATAGAGTACAGAAAATGGCAATACCTGTGAATACTTGAAATTCTCCAGCGCCTTCAGATAATCCTCCAACTAATCCAGCTAGTTTATTCCCTAAACCGGTTGCGGCAAAATACGCTCCCATCATAAACGATGCATATTTGAGAGGCGCTAATTTTGTAATAAAAGATAATGCTACTGGTGAAGCACATAATTCTCCAAGCGTATGGAACAAGTAGGCAAGCACTAACCAAATCATTGCTGATTTAGCAACAACATCATCACCATCCATAACAACTTCAGTTGATGCCTTACTCATAAAGAAAAAGCCAAAAGCCATAATAATAACACCAATTGCCATTTTAAATAAAGAAGAAGATTCCTTTCCTTTCTTTCCCCATTTATACCAGAACCCTCCTACTAAAGTACCTAATGTAATAATAAAGAAAGCGTTAATAGACTGAAAAACTGCAGCGGGGACTTCATCACCAATGAAAGGTAATGAAAAAGATAACATCCTATCTGTCTTTTGTTCTGTATAGATACTCATAAGTCCGCCAGCTTGTTCAAAAGCGCCCCAGAAAACTATAATTATCAAAAATGATAGAAACATAACTAACATTCTATCTTTTTCTATTTTAGTTAAAGGCCTTTTTCTTGCTTCTTGTTCTTCAATCGATGCCTTAGATCCGCCAGAAAATTCTCCTACTCCCTTTAAGTATTTTTGTCCATATAGATAAACTACTTGGCCTAATGCCATTCCAATTCCAGCTAAACCAAATCCGTAATGCCATCCATATTTTGCTGCTACTGCACCAACTATCAATGCTCCAAGAAAAGCACCTAGATTAATTCCTATATAAAAAATATAGAACCCTCTATCTCTTCTGTCGTCTCCTTTTTTGTACAATCCACCAACCATTGAAGAAATGTTAGGTTTTAAAAAACCTACTCCTATCACAATCAATACTAGGCCTGTAAAAAATGCCCATTGTGCATCTATTGCTAAAATTCCATGGCCAATACAGAGTAATAATCCACCAAGCATAACAGCTTTTTTCTGACCTATAAACTTATCTGCAATCCATCCACCTGGAATAGAAGTTAGATATACAAACATGGTATAAGTGCCATAAAATGCTATAGTTTCTGCATTTGACCAACCATATCCCGATTGCGGATCACCTGTAATGATTGGAGCTACCAAAAACAAGGTAAGTAAAGCCCTCATTCCGTAATATGAGAAACGCTCCCACATTTCAACAAAAAATAATACATAAAGTCCTACTGGGTGACCAAATAATTCCTTTTGGTGCGGTTCTTTAATTACTGTCGACATAAAATTTATTTTTATTAATAGTTAGTTATTTATCTTTAATTCTCGACTTGAAACACTTTAGCTCTCAAAACCTAAAACCAAATATTGTTACCTGTTTTTGATAAGCTGGATGGTTTATAATGTTTTTGTTTTAAACATATTAGTCGATATCTCTTCAAGTGTGATTTCCTTATTTTGCACTGACATTAAAGTCATTACGAGAAAAATAAGACACATGAAGGATTTGAATATGCGCATAGGGTTATTTTTTTGACAAAATAATGTCAAGTTTACTAAAAATAATGCAAAAAACAGTAACTATGCTGTGTTAAATGTGCAATATTCTGATAATGCATCAATAATAATACCAAGATATAGTATCTTTACATTTTGCATTTCCTCCCAATTTACGGATTTTAAATTTTAAATTTCAGCAGATGAATAAAACGATTACAGGCTTTTCTAAATTATCTAAATCAGATAAAATCAATTGGCTTGTTAGTACTTTTTTTACCGATTCAGTTTCAGCAAAAACTCTTTTAGAGAACTATTGGAACACTGATAAGAAGTTACAACAGCTGCATGATGAATTTATTGAGAATACAGTAACTAATTTTTATCTTCCTTTTGGTGTTGCTCCAAACTTCTTAATTAATAATAAAGTGTACACCATACCAATGGCTATTGAAGAAAGCTCGGTAGTTGCAGCAGCTAGTAAGGCAGCTAAATTTTGGTTTGATCGCGGCGGATTTAAAACTGAAATTATCTCGACCCAAAAAATAGGGCAAGTGCATTTCATGTATAAAGGAGATGCTCATAAATTATACGCGTTTTTCAAAACACTGAAACTTAAACTAATTGAAGATGCGAAACCTATCACTAGGAACATGGAAAAACGTGGTGGTGGAATTTTAGATATCGAATTAAGAGATAAAACAAAGACAATAAGTAACTATTATCAGCTACATGCAACCTTTGAAACTTTGGACGCCATGGGAGCAAACTTTATAAACTCGTGCTTAGAGCAATTTGCTAAAACACTCAAGAATGAAGCCCAAATATTTGATTTGTTTTCTTCTGAAGATAAAGATATACAAGTCATCATGTCTATTCTTTCCAATTATGTTCCAGATTGTTTGGTTCGCGCCGAGGTGAGCTGCAAAGTTGAAGAGCTTACTGAAAACTCTGATATTTCGGCTCAAGAATTTGCTGAGAAATTTGTCCAAGCCGTTCAAATCGCAGAAGTCGAACCCTTTAGAGCAGTAACACACAACAAAGGAATTATGAATGGTATTGATGCTGTAGTATTAGCTACCGGAAATGACTTTAGAGCAGTTGAAGCAGGCGTGCATGCTTATGCGTCAAAAGATGGACAATACCGTAGTTTAACACATGCCAAAATTGAACATGGTGTTTTTAGCTTTTGGATAGAAATTCCTTTAGCACTGGGAACAGTTGGCGGATTAACAACATTGCATCCACTTGTAAAATGGGCTTTAGAACTCCTTGGAAACCCATCGGCTAAAGAATTAATGCAAATAGTAGCTGTAGCAGGATTAGCACAAAACTTTGCTGCTTTACGTTCACTAACTACTACTGGTATTCAAGAAGGACACATGAAAATGCATTTAATGAATATCCTAAATCAATTTGAGGCCAGTTTAGAAGAGAAAACGAAGTTAGTTGCACATTTTAAAAACAACGCGGTAAGCCATAGTGCTGTAGTTAATGAAATTGAAAAATTAAGACAGTAAATGAAAAAAAATTACAGTCATGGGAAATTACTGCTCACTGGAGAATATGTAGTTCTTGATGGTGCTAAAGCTTTGGCTGTTCCTACATTATATGGCCAGTCATTAAATATAGAAAAAGGAAGTCATAATAAATTACGATGGATCAGTCTTGACGACCAGAATCAAGTTTGGTTTGAAACGGAATATAAATTATCAAATAATGAGATTCTAAACCAAGCTCATAATGACAACCCTATTTCTAGACGCTTACTACAAATTCTCAAAGCAGCAAAAGAATTGAATTCAAGATTCCTAAGTGATGACACAGGATATACAATTACTACTACCTTAGATTTTCCAAAAAATTGGGGACTTGGCACGTCTTCTACGTTAATTAGCAATATCGCAAATTGGGCAAATATTGATCCTTACAAATTACTCGAAATGACTTTTGGAGGCAGCGGATACGACATAGCTTGTGCTCAGGCAACAAGTAGCTTGAGTTACCAATTAGACAACACAAAACAACCAATTATACAAGATGTATCCTTTAATCCAGCCTTTAAGCAACATCTATACTTTGTATACCTCAACCAAAAGCAAGACAGTCGCGATGGGATTGCGCAATACAGAACAAATACATCAGACTTATCGGCTTCGATTGCAAGAGTTAGCGAGATAACCAATAGTATGATTGTATGTGATACACTTAAAGTATTTCAAGAGTTAATGAACGAACACGAACTCATCATCTCAGATATTATAAAACAAACACCTATTAAAGCACGCCTCTTTAATGATTTTAAAGGCAGTATTAAAAGCTTAGGAGCTTGGGGTGGTGATTTTATTATGGTCGCTTCAGAAGCAAATCCAGCCGCTTATTTTCAAGCTAAAGGGTACTCTACTATTTTATCTTATTCTGAAATGGTTAAAAATTAAAAAAGCCTCACACATTGGTGAAGCTTTTTTTATCATGAGATGCAACGCTTAGTAAAACGTAGCTCTATTATCTTCAATATCTGCAGTTTCCTTTAAAGCATTATACACTTTAGTTTGGGCTGCATTAGTTCTAGCAGTACTTAAACGATTAGCGATGGCTTGATAGTTATCTAACTTTGCAGCATCGTTAATCTTAGTAACGCTCACCATAAACACACCTCTATTACCATCAATCAAGCCTGAAGTCTCTCCATCTTTTAATGAAAAAGCAACACCTACAACCTTAGGCTCTAAACCAGCTCCAGAGATTGTTGGGTTTTTCATGTTTACTGCAGTTGCAGTTCCTGTAGGTCTATTTTGGTTTTTAGATACTTCATCAATTGTTGCTCCTGTAATTTTAGCACGAATCATATCGGCTTTTTTCTTATTTCTAATTTCAACTAAAGCAGTAGCTGATGCATTTTCAGGATCCATTAATCCTTCTTTACTAATCTTTACCACTTGAGCCACTGCGTAACCACCGCCAGGAATTGTGAAACGCTTGTAATCACCAACCTTAGTTTCTGCATCAAATGCCCAACGTACTATTGGACGTTGCGCTCCTAAACCTGGAATGTTTTCATCTAATATTTTAATACTATTCACTGGTTTTACGTCATAACTACGTTCTTCAGCAACCTTTTGAAATTCTCCATTTTGAAGAGCGATTTCAAACTTAGACGCTTCAGTAAATACATTATCAATAGTTTCAGTAGACGCCTCAATAGTCTTAGCAATTGTTGCTGCTTTAACCGCTCTTGAAGCTCCTTTTTGATCTAAAATTTCAATAATATGGAACCCAAATTGTGTTTGAACTACACCAATATCTCCAACCTTATTTTGAAATTCAAAATCACTAAATGGCTTTACCATCTGTGTGCTTGGGTGAAAATCATAAACACCACCTTTTGCAACGCTTCCTTGATCTGATGAATACGCTGTAACGAATTCTTCAAACTTAGAACGATCTCCTCTTACAACGTTGGCAAGACTATCAGCAAAAGCTTGAGCTTGAACTTGAGTTCTTGTTACATCTGGTGCAGCTCTATTAGAGCCTAAAAATGGAATTAATATATGACGAACTTTAGCTGAATCGGGAACAGTAGTTTCTGCAACTATTTTTGTTAATTTCATCATACCGCCATCCTTATATGGTCCATAAACACCTCCAACATTTAAGTTGAATAAAGTGTCTGCAGCAACAGTTGGCAATACCGATTTCTTAACAAACGAATCATTGTAGTTTAAATCGGATTCTGCAATAAAATTCACATAATTAGTCATTTCCTCTGCTGTAACATTAGCAAAAGGCACAACTTGAATCGTATCTTTTGTATTAGGGTTTACCTCTAGCTTACCATTAATCAACCTATCGAAACTCGCTTTTAGAGTTTCTTCATCTTTAAGGCTTGGATCTTCATTAAATTGAACAAACACTATATCACGAGAAGCTTCAACTTCAAATTTCTTTTTATTGTCATTAATATAGGCTTTAATATCAGCTTTAGTTACTTCAACCAAACTATCAGGAATTGTAGTGTAAGGTACTTGTACGTATCTCAAATCTCTAGTAGAATTCTCTAACAAGTAATCTACTTCAGCTTCATTTAAAGTGGCATTTACACCAGCCTTAATCATATTATAGTAGACAGTTTCCTTTGCTCCTATAGCAATTGAATTCTCATTATTAACCCATTCATTATAGTTAATTTGAAAATTCCCTAATGTAGCTCTCTCAGGGTTTATCGCTTTTAAATTGGCAACAAACTCAGTAAGTTTGTTTTCATCAAAAAGACCTGCTTCATTTTGAAATTCAGGATAAGATGCAAAATTTTGCTCTAATAAAGACTTCATTTGGTCTTGCTCAACACTTAACCCCAATTTTTCAAATTGAGAATTCATAACTGCACGTCGTACCTCCTGATCATAAACTCTATTCATTGTTTGAGTTGATGACGCACCAGGGATTTGTCTCTGAGCACCTTCTACTCTATTCATAAAGTCTACTCTGTTGATGTTTTTTCCATTTACAGTAGCGACTACATCTTGTGATCCACCAAATAATGCATCACTATTTTTGAACAAATCTGTTAGTACAAATGCGAACAATGCCATTGCGATGATAAAAATCAAAAACAGTGAACGTTGTCTAATTTTATTTAAAACTGCCATTTTAATGTATAATTTATCGAATAATAAGTGGGCGAAAATACCATTTTCTATCAAATAATAAAAGGAGAATTATGTTTTTATTCCCGATTTTTAATGGGTTTCGTCGAATGTTAGTATTGACAGCTCTTTTTGTAGGATAACACCGTAAGAATATAAAGACAAGTTTTAATCGACTTCAATAAGTTCTAAAGAAACGATATCAATTTTTGTTGAAGACACTTCCAAAATGGTAAATTTGAATTCCCCAATGATAACCTCATCATTTTCTTGAGGAATCCCTTCGGTTTCATTTACAATTAACCCGCCTATTGTTTCATAAGTTTCATCTTCTGGCAAATCTAGCTTGTAAGTTTCATTGATATAATCAACTTCCAAACGCGCTGAAAACTTGTAACTCACTTCACTTAGTTTTTCTTCAATAAGTTCTATACTATCGTGTTCATCTTCAATTTCACCAACTAATTCTTCGACAATATCTTCTATAGTCATAATACCTGCTGTTCCACCATATTCATCAATAACAACGGCCATACTTTTTCGCTTTTTGGTCAAAATATTAAGAACATCTTTTGCGAACATTGTTGCAGGAACATAGACCACAGGTTTAGTTACAGATTTGATAGATTTTGGTTGTTTAAATAAATCAAAAGAATGTACATAACCCAAAATATCGTCGATATTCTCTTTATAGACTAAGATTTTAGACAAGCCTGATTCTATAAACATTGCACTGATATTTTTTATGGTATCATTAACTTCAAGAGCCGTAATTTCGGTACGCGGCACCATGACTTCACGAGCTTTTACTTCTGAAAACTCTAAGGCATTCTGAAAAATTTGAATTTCGCTATCCACTTCATCATGTTCTTCAACTGACTCCATTTGTTCACTAATATAATTTCCTAGCTCTACCTTGGTCATAGCGAGCTGGACATCATCTCCTTCAGTTTTAAAAAAACGTTTCAAGATGATATCTGATATCCAAATAATAAATGATGATAAAAACCAGAACAGCACATAAAACAGATACGCTGGAAAAGCAAAAATCTTTAAAAAGGAATTAGCATAGATTTGAAAAAACACTTTTGGTAAAAATTCTGCAGTAATTAAAATAACAATTGTTGAAATTATGGTTTGCGTCAATAGACTTAGATCAGTTAATAAATAGCTTACTAATTGATGTTGTGAAGGTAACATGGATTGAAACCAATCTACCAAAACATCTCCCATTACAAACCCATAAATAACTAAAGCTATATTGTTTCCAATAAGCATGGTTGCAATAAACTTAGATGGTTTTTCGGTGAGTTTGGTAAGGATTCTAGCAAGGAAATCATCTTGTTTCTTTTCTATTTCAATATGAATCTTATTGGAAGACACATAAGCGATTTCCATTCCGGAGAAAAACGCCGAAAGCAAAAGCATAAGAACAATTATAACAATGCTAAAATCCATGCTTGCTATTTATCTCTATTTTCGAATTTTTTTCTGAATTTTTTCCTAAAGAAAAACATAAAAATAGCCAGAGCTGCAAATACGAAAGAAATAATAACTCTACTGTTATCAACTCCAATGTTTGAAAATCCATCCCAAATAAAAAGTGCAGCGAAAAACAAGTAGATATATTGAAAAAACTTGAGTGTTTTCATATTAAATATTTAGAATTAAAGTACAAAGATAAAGATGTTTTGGTTACAATCTCAAGAGACCTTAATCTTTTAAAATCATATCGCCACGACCTTCTAATATGGTGTAGTTTTTAAACTTAGTATCAGAATCAAAAATATCACCATGCCCATTATTGGCGGTAGCAGATTTGAGACGAACCGGTTGATTTGTAAATAACCATTCTCGTTTTTGGTCGTAATATAACTGTTCTGCAAATAAGCTATCTTTTTGAGGTGTAATTAAGATAACATTACCTTGGAGGTCAATTAAATCGGTGGCATTGTAAACGATTCCATAATCGGCTATTACAATGTTCTTTTGGTTATTCTCATCATAAAGCGACAATCTTAAACCATCAGGAAATTCAGAAAATGAAAACTCACGATTAGAATAATCTAACATTTTCGGGCTTTCCAAATTGGCAATTACACGACCTATTGAATCTTCGGCTTCGGTATATTTGAGATTGATGTTTTTTGCTTCTCCAATAGGTTGATTTTGAAGCACACCTATTTGCTGTACTTCTTTGAAGTTATTTTTACATGAAAAAAACATAGTCACAGCAATAGCTGTGACTATGTATACATTTTTATGTAAAACTCTTGTTTTCATTTAAAGGCTTGGCACTTTTACGCTTCCTCCAATCCAGCAACCTATGCTTATTGTTTCTCCAGCATTTCCTGCTGTAAAAATTTCAGATTTTGTAGGCGCATTGGCATTATAAGATGCTGCAGCTTGATTAGCTGCTTTCTTTAATGCTGGATCTACTCTACCAGCTTTTAAAGCTTCTTGCGCTGCAAACCAGAATACTGCTCTTTTGTTAAAATTAGAATCTCCACAGTTTTTTGCACTCTTTGCATACATAGCTGCAATTTGTAAGTGTGGCGTACCATCTGATGGATTAAGACTTAATACTTCTCTATAGTATTTTCTAGCTGCACCATAGCTTCCTCTTTTCTTAAATCCATTAGCAATTTTCTTTGCTAATCTTGCTTTTTTGAAAGGATCTGATTCTAAATCATAAGCTTGCTTGATATAGCTATCACCTTCCTGATTCTTACCTTCTTTGTATAATATAGTTGCAACGAAGTATTTTGTATCTGATGAAGGAGCAGTAGCATCATAAGCTTTTACTAAATCTATATAAAGTGGATCATCTGTACACTCTTTATTATACATTCTACTTACAGCTCTCTTTAACCAAACAGCATCGTTCTTGTAAGTAGGAAAGTCTTTTTGATATAATGGAATTAAATTCTCACAGTTTGCTAACTGACCTAAATATGTATCTAGACTCCCAGCAATTTTACCATTAGCTTCTAATGATTTTTGGTAAAACGTTTTGTACTTACCATCTTTTTTACTTAATGTTTGTCCGCCTTCTTCTTTCTGAATTAATTTATTCAAAGATTTTGCATGACCTTCATTTAAGTTCTCTAAGAGTTCATTAACATCATCATATTTATCAAATACTCGCTGAAGTTCAAATTTTCCAGCTTTGAATAAATCTACCGTTTTAGTAAAGTATACATATAAGCCTTTAGTACTTTTAAAGTCCTTAGCAAAGTTCTTATAAACATTATCAAAACCATCAAAGATTTGCATATCAGTAAGACCTAAAGCTTTTTGATTCTCATATTGCAATAAAGCTTTTTTCTCTGCAATTTTTCCAGCAGGATATTTACTTGAGAAAAACTCTCCACCCTTATCTAAAAGTGTCATATAATCTTCAACAAAAGCAACTTTTTCAGCTCCTGATGAATTTTCAATTTTATGGTCTAAAATTTTCTCTCCATACTTATAGATAGACAGATTGAACTTTGGACATTTGTTTCTCACTTTCATCCAAGGCTCAAAAGCTTGATCATATTTCTTACTCTTAACAAAGTCGTTCATTAACGTTAGGTTAAGCATGCACTCTTCATCTTGTTGCGCAAAACCGAAATTCGTTGCCATGAACAAAGCTGCTATGATTAATGTAATTCTCGTTTTCATCTTCTGTTTATTTTACGTTAGTTATATTTTCTTTTCTGGAACCATCTATCGTTTAACGACAGACTTATATTCAAATTGAAGAAGTTTTCTTGTATCAAGTTTTGGCTTGTTGTTCCTCGTCTTCCGAACTCTATACCAATATTCGCATTTGAGAATACTTGTCCAACTGGTAATCCTACTCCAAAAGACATGCCAAACTCATTAATGGCTTCGTTATTAATTTCTAAGCCTGTGTTCTCAAAGTGGAAACCTGCTCTGTAGGTTGCTCGTTTCCAATAACTTGAAAATGACGTATAATCTGGAATATAAAACCCTCCAACAGAAAAATTTGAAGCATTTACAAAATTAGCATTTTCTATTGAAACAATCGGATTAGAAAATTCACTTGTATTCTGGCGCGTATATTCAGCACCTATAAACCAATGCCTTGGTTCTCCAATTCCTCCTCCAAAAGAAAACCTAGATGGCAACCTAAGATCTGTTTCTTTTAGACCATCTTCTTGCAAATTAGCATCAAATTCGTTAACCACAAACTCTTGACCTGTTGATTGATTAATTAATATGGTTGCAAAGGAGCGCTCATTAATGGAAGACAAATCACTTACTGGAGAATATGTAGCTCCAGCTTGCAATTCTAATTTTTCATTCAACATCGTTTTATAAGTCAAGCCAATATTGAAATTTAAACCACTTAAGTCTGAACGATTACTTTCTCTAGTTTGATATTGAACAGGATTACCTTCTTCATCGTATACAAACTCAACAACACTATTTTGAATATTTCCGAAGTTATAATTTGCATCAACGCCAACACTCAACTTATCGGTAATTTTATATCCTAATCCTAAAAATGCTCTATTGAGTCCACCTTCTCCTCGATATCTATTTTGGATAACGTCGTCTGAAACATCTTCTAGCTTGTAACCCACAGATGTATAGGGCAGCAATCCAAATCCAAATCCAAAACGACCTAAAGGCATTGACAGTGCTAAATAGTCAAAAGATGTTGCGTTCACTTTAGCATCTCCTGAGTTAGCCTTAAGAGTTGAACTACTATGGCTAGCACCAACAGAAAATTTCACTGGACGGCTTTCATCATTCCATAATTTCAAATTTGGTCCCACATAAGCCGCTGGGTTTCTCAAATTCACATGTACACTATCTGTATAAATGCTTAAGCCTCCCATACTTCTATTTTCAACTGTACCTTTGAATTTCAGGCTTCCTATTCCGTAGAACGAATATGGAGAAGCGGTACCTTCCTGCGCATACGATTGTAAAGCAAAAAAAGCGATGAAAACTATAACAAGTTTTTTTATCATTATTGTGAGTTATATTCTAAAATAAAATTCAAACCTTCTAAAAGAAAATTTGAGTTGGCAAATATGCTATTTTTTAATTGGTTTGACAAGAATTTGGCGTCTCCTCCTGTTAAAATAACTGTTAAATCTGAATATTTTTTAACATATTCATCAATTATGCCATCAATTTCTTTTAAAACGCCTATCACAACTCCAGAGTGAATTGAGTTATGCGTGGAATCTCCAAGGATATCCTTAGGCATTTCTGTATCCAATAACGGTAAATTAGCCGTTAAATTATTTAGCGTTCTATAGCGTAGTCGAATACCCGGAGAAATAGCACCACCTAAATATTCATTATTTATGTTTATAAAATCATACGTAATACAGGTACCAGCATCAATAATGAGTACATTATGGTCTGGAAATTGTTCAACTGAAGCGCTCACTAGAGCAATGCGATCCACGCCCAATGTTGTAGGTGTAGCATATAAATTTTTAAAAGGCAATTTGAGTTGATGTGAGAGCTCAATCACCTCAATTTCAGCTTTCAAAACATCAACATGAGACGATTTTAACCGTCCTACGGACGATACTATAGCAGAATTGATAGCAGGATGCTCTTTAAGAACATCTAAAGCGATGGCTTGAAAATCATTCAACTCACCAACTATCTTCTCCTTGAGTTTGCTTTGATTGTAAACTGCAAACTTAACATAGGTGTTACCAACATCAACAATTAAATTCATACCTATTTTAAAAGTGTTAAAACTACGAAATGAGAAGTCATTTTCGGCAAGTTATTAACCAAATTATAACATTATTTTAGTTGAAATCAATGATTTGAGGTAAGAAACAAATAATTAGTATAAATTTTTATGGTTTCTTTTTGTGAATATTAAAAATGGGTCTATATTTGCACTCGCATTTTTATGCAACTGGTGCCTTAGCTCAGTTGGTAGAGCAAAGGACTGAAAATCCTTGTGTCCCTGGTTCGATTCCTGGAGGCACCACCATCAAAAACCCGATTCATCTGAATCGGGTTTTTTGGTTTTTAACACATTAGAGTAGACAGAGATTCAAATTCGACTTTAAAAG
Organism: Psychroserpens citreus; assembly: GCF_055686305.1. NCBI lineage: Bacteria > Pseudomonadati > Bacteroidota > Flavobacteriia > Flavobacteriales > Flavobacteriaceae > Psychroserpens > Psychroserpens citreus. The sequence goes on along the minus strand of NZ_CM145999.1, from coordinate 1,994,920 downwards.
ATATAATCAAAGAATATAAAATGTGATGAATGCATCATCTTAAGCCTTACATATTTACTTTTTTACTTTACGTAATTATCATCCCAATTTTTCACATTTGGAGTTCCCAATTTCCCTACAGATTTTGCCACTAGCATTGACACCGCAGCATCACCTGTAACATTAACTGTAGTCCTGCACATATCTAAAGGTCTATCTACAGCAAAAATCAGAGCTAATCCTGCTTCTGGAATACCAGCATAACCAAGAACTCCAACTAGCATAACCATTCCAGCTCCAGGAACCGCAGCACTACCTATAGAAGCTAAAGTTGCTGTAGCGATAATTCCCAATTGAGTTGAGAAGTCTAAATCCATACCAAATGCTTGCGCAATAAACACTGCTGCTACTGCTTGGTACAAACTTGTTCCATCCATATTTATTGTAGCTCCAATCGGCAACACAAAGCTAGCCACTTCTTCTTCCACTCCTAGATGTTCTGTAACACGCTCCATAGTAACTGGTAAAGTTGCAGCACTCGAACTAGTGGAAAAGGCCAAAAGTTGCGCAGGTGAAATTCCATTTATAAAAAACTTTGGTTTCTTCTTAGCAAATATCAATACGAAAGTTGTGTAGATAATTATCATTAAAATGAGTCCAACAACAACTGTTAATGAATACCAACCTAAAGCTTTAAACAAATCTACACTTGGAGATTCTACAACTAATGCAGCAAGCAAAGCAAATACACCATAAGGAGCAGCCAACATAATAAGGTCTACCATTTTTAAAATAACCTCATTAAAACCATCAAAAAAGTGTTTTACTGTTTTGCCTTTTTCTTCAGGAATTAAAATTAACCCTATTCCAAAAAAAACAGCAAAGAAAATAACTTGAAGCATATTGCGGTTACTAGTTGCCGAACTAAAAATATTTTCAGGAACTAAATCTTCTAGAGGTTTTAATGGTCCTGCTTCTTTTTGTGTTTTTGCTGTTTCTTTGTATTTGGTAGTATTATCGCTATAATTACTCACCATTTCTGTTCTAGTGTCTTCAGAAATTGAATACCCAGGGTTCACAATATTAACTAGAAGCAATCCAATTGAAACCGCAATAATTGTAGTCGTTATATAAATTCCAATCGTTCTACCTCCCATTTTTGAAAGCTTAGAAATATCTTTTAAATCTGAAACTCCTTTAATTAAAGCGGCCAGTATTAAAGGGATTGCGATAAGCTTCAAGGAATTAATAAATATTTTACCGAATGGCTTTACCCAATCCTGAATAATTTCTTTTCCACCTTCAAAATTAGTCATTATTAATCCAACAATAACTCCCAAAAGCATTCCCAAAAGTATCTTCCAATGTAAAGCAAGTTTTTTCATATCAGTATTTAATTTAAAATTTTAGAAGCCTTATTGAACTAATTAAAACACACTTTTTAACGCATTACTCATTTTTGCCCACCCATTCACATCATCTCTTAGCTTTGTTTTCTCTTGCTCAATATGAATAAATCTTCCTGATGTAGTAATAGCAGAAGTATTGCAAAAATCGGTTGAATTATTAATTAATCGACCTTGAGTATTAGTAAAGCCTATCAAACGATTCCAATCTTGATCGATATGAGCTAACCTAAACGTAAGTGTATTATCCTCTAATATAAGTGCATCTTTAATTAAAGTGGCATAATCTGTAACTGGAGCTTCTCTAGTACCATTACTCATAATAACATAAGGATCTGTTGGCTGCTTAGCAAAACCATGCAATTGAACAAAAACAGAATTAGTTACATTACTAAATAGATTTTCAGTTGTTTTTTGAAACATAGATGAAATAGTATGTGCCATATCTGAAATCCTAAAAGGAGCATTTGAACCACAAGCACTTGTTGTACCAGAACAGGATGAGGCCAAACTACTATTACAACGATGAGTACCATTAATAAGTAAAGCTTTAGCAGAAGCATCTTTAAAGCAATACACAGCCTCTTTCCCTGTATTTGTATCATATTTAGCATGCGGTGCCATTATAACTAAATTTGCTCTTTCTGGCGTTTTATTAAATACGTATGTTCCCCAAAAATTAGTACCAATCATTTTTTTCTCAAGCACATAAAATATTTGATTTGGGGCACTTGTTGTGTCTGTAAACTCAGTTATTTGATACCCTAAACTTCCAGCATTAGGCACAGCTGTATTTATACTTTCTTGAAGAATATCTGTTATAATCGTATCCCAAAGATTACGCTCAGACAATAGCGGGTCTTCATAATTATTTCCAGAATTTCCAGGAGCGCTATCTATTATATTACCTATATACATTTCTAAGTTTCCTGAAGCCATTTGCAATGTGCTGTTATCAGCTTCAGTAGTGATTGTAACTTCATTACTAAACTCTGACTGATTATTAGCGGCATCCCTAGCTCTCACTTTAAACGTATAAGATGTATTTAGACTTAGATTGTTAATGGTAACACTAGGTATCGTTGAGCTGGTTAAAACCGTATTATTTCTGAATACAGAATAACTTGTAACACCTACATTATCAGTAGCTGGAGTCCAAGTAAAATCTACAGAGGTTTGTGTAATATTTGAGGATGCTAAGTTTAAGGGCTTTGATGGCGCCTCATTATCTACATTAGATTGAGATCCGCTGTCATCATTGGAAGAGCATGTGTAAACCAATACTAATATAATAACTATAATACCTTTTTTAAAAATTTTCATAAATACTAGATTTTATGTTCTTCAGATAAATGTGATGTCTTAGAATTATTATTATTGAACGTTTGCATTAATTGATATACATAAGGAATTTGTTTTTGAAATCGTGTTAAGATATCATTGGATATGTTTTGACGACTAAAGGGTACAACTTTCACATATTCCTGAATTTTATTAGCATCTCTACCATATTTATAATCGTAAGGGAAGCGCCCATCTCCATCGATTAAATTATTGGGATTATCTTTATTAGTTACACTTATATAAAATTCACTGTCTTTTATATTTCCGTTAGGATTAAACAATTGCTCTTGCTTTAAATAGTCATGCAATTCTTTTGCTGTATCTACAGCTGGATCAATCAATTGAATATGTTCTACCATGAAATCACGATAAAGGTATTTACCATTTGCACCTTTATAATTGTATAACTCTTTTAAGATACCATCAATTTCATCAGTCATATATGGATAATGCGTGCATCCCAAAATAATAGATTTCAATTTGTTTTTAGATTTTGACAAACGTATTTGCTCCAATAATGTCACCAAATGATATCTAACATAATTTTCAGCATCATTAATTTGAAGAATAGAGCAATCGTCAGATTTTTCCGAATCACATAACATTTTACTATCATTAAAATCGAAATTATATACATCAAATAGTGTTTTGTCAATTTTAACATCACCTTTCAATCCTGGTCCTTTATAGTCTTTTCGTGGTTTTTTTAAGTTTTTGTCAAAATAATTAGGATCTTCATCAACAGCTTCTGCAATGCCTATTCCTCCTTGTGAAAACACTTCAATATTACCTTTATAACCCATTTTATCTTTCATTTTCACAATGGTATTATGGTAGCCTTTTGACGCAACCGTTCCTGCGGTGGCTAACACCCCTATAATAGCATCTTCATCTTTATTAAGACTTGCTAGAGTTCCTCTAACACCAGCATCAATCACACCAATAACCTTAAGGTTGGAATTCCCCTTTTTTAGTAGTTCTTCAATATATTCTTTACCATATGCGGTTGCAGTATTACAAGCAATGACTAATGCTTTAACTGGTTTTTTATCAGTATTTATTACTTTATCATTAGCATCAGAATAATATTTATTATCCATTAAAAACTGAGCATCTTTTATAATATGCTCTTTTAATAAATCTACTTTATTCTCTTTCGAATAATTTCCGTAGGGCATATTCGCCTGGTCGCCTAAATAAATAAAAGACTCTTTATCAAAGTCGAGTGCACCATCACTCCCATTTTCATGTGAACTATTTTGATTTTCATCGTAATTAACTATTGCCTTAAGAACTGTTAAACCTCCTGTTCCAGAATCAAATATACCAATAGGTAATGTTTTATCCTTAGCAGGATAATTAACCATATCAATATGATAAAAATTGTTTTCATCATTAATTACTGCATCAACAATATTTTGTTCTTTTGCAATAGGTTGTTCAACCTTCTTTGCCTCTTTTTTACAACCTACTAATATCAATGTTGTTAGTAGAAATAATACGTTATAAACCTTTTTCATTGGTATTGTTTTTTTTTAGCACTCTTCCGTTTAATTTATTTGTAAACTCTCCTTTATTAACAGTAATTACACCATTAATAATACTATATTCTAAGCCTTCAGCATATTGAAAAGCATCACTATAATCTGCAACGTCTCTAAATGTGTTTGGATTAAAAATGATGACATCTGCATAATTACCTTCTTTTAATTCTCCTCGCATGGGAATTTTAAAAATAGCTGCTGTTTTAGATGTACTATTATTTATAAAAGATGCCAAGCTTATGATACTATCTTGAGTAACATACTTATAGTATTTCCTTGGAAATGAGCCATACTTGCGTGGATGCCCAGTATTACCATCTGAACCAGTTACGACCCAATCTTGCCTCATAAAATTGTGAATATCATCAGAATTCATATTAAAAGATGCAACGCGAACATATCCTGTTTCAAGAACTGGATAAACAGCTTCTTCTGCTGGAATCTTTAGCAATTCTGCTATTTCTTGAAGTGTTTTTCCGAGGAATACAGAATCATTACATTTTACTACTAGTAGCTTTGTTGGTCCTCCTCGCCTTATAATATTAATTTTTGTGTCTTTAAAAATGCGATCTTTTAATTCTGGCTGTTTAACTCTATATAATAACGAATCTTTGCCACCACTTTCAGCCCATCGAGGAGAAACTGCAGCATTTAAGCTTGTTCCTGATGCATCATATGGATACTGATTTGCTGTTATTTCAATACCTTCCTTTCGAGCATTTTCAACAATCTTTATAATAGAATCACTTTGATGCCATACATCAACACCTAAACATTTAATATGAGAAATATGAATTGGTAATTTAGCTTGTCGTCCAATTTCAATAGCCTCTTGGACGGACGCAACTAACCCTATTGTATTAGAACTTTCATCTCTCAAATGTGTATCATAAACACCATCATTCTTTGCAACAATTTTTGCAAGTGCTATCACTTCTTCTGTGCTTGTATAACTCCCAGGAGAATAATACAAACCCGTTGACATTCCGAAAGCCCCAGCATCCATTTCTTTCTGCATGAGTTCTTGCATTTCTATTATTTGTTCTGGAGTTGGCTCAATATCACTCTTTCCAATTACAGCTTCTAATATTTCATGGTGACCAATAAGTTGTACTGCATTGGTTCCAATGCCTTGTTTTTCATACAACTCTTGGTATGTTTTACTAGGGTAAAAGCTATCACCATCATTACCGATAATTGTAGTTGTGACGCCTTGCATCAAAAATGGTAAATTATGAGCAGTAGACGGATCTTTATATTCTCGATCGGCATGTGTGTGTGGGTCTATAAAACCAGGAGATACTATTAGACCTTTGGCATCTATAATTTCTTTAGCATCTATTAAAACTGAATTTTCATCACCAAAAAATACAATTTTATCATCTTTAATCGCAATGGCATTATTTGTAGCATGAGAATCAATCCCATTATAAACAATCCCATTTAGGATTAAAATATCTGCCTCGATTTTTTCTTTGGAACAAGAAAAAAAACCTACAATAATCAGAAAGAAAAATAATGTTTTAGAGTTCATTGTTTTCAAGTTTTGAAAGCATTGTTTTCATAAATTCATTTGCGTATATTTTGGCCCTAGTCCTAATAACATCTCTGTTTACTTCATCTCCTTCTTCATAAGTTATGGCTTCACAATTAAACCTATTAATAAAATAATTATAACAATAAGGCAACTCTTGACTTCGTCTACGTGCTTCAACTTCAAAGTTGGAATTTCGTTCAATGTTTTGAATCCAATCATGAATTATATTTCTGGACTTAGCAACATGCACAGAATCTAGAACCAATAAATAAGGCCCAGAATAAGATGTATGAAAATCTATAGCAAATTGTACTTTTGTTCCTTTCTTGACTTTATTCTCAATATAATTCTTAACCATTTTTGTTTCAGGTTGCGTAAAACTGTTCCAATCTCTATTTAAATCAACACCTTTGGCATTATGCCTCCAATGTCCTAAATCTGCTCCATCTGGGTTTAATAGAGGAAAGGCGTAAACATTAAAATACTTCCTAAAAGAGTTTGAAGTTGAATTACTACCCATTAAAGCTTCAAAAAAAGCTTTAAACCCTATAGTTCCTCCAGGGATTTCTGGTGGATGCTGCCGAGCAATTAATACCACCGAATTACTAATAACTTCTCTATCTAATTCAATACAATAATTATTATTATTTAAGACTGTTTGTCCTGCCACCACTTTTTTAAGTTCAGGATTCTTATTTACAATTGAATCTAACCATAAATAAGTGTCTTGAGAGGTTTCTAATTCCTGAGCTGCAACATATAGTTTTTGAGGTGACACCTTGAGCTTAATCGTTGTTTTACCAGAAAGCGTATCTAAAAATACATGATTGGAATCTATGCTCTTCCAAGTTGTCTTATCTAGACTTAACTTGGGAATGTATCTATGAGTATAATTTCCGTAATTTAATGTCACATGAATCCATTTTTGTGTTTCACTCAATACTGAAAACGCAAACCAAGGACTCTTATTAACAGGCTCAAAAGCTGGGTTAATATAAACCTCAAAAGCACTATCGTTATATGAAACAACACTATCCATACTAGCTCCTAGAAATGATGCATCAAACAACACGTCCTGATTCTTTTTTGAACATGACGAAATGCTTACAAAGAAGATTAGCAGGTATGTAAATTTTATTAGTTTCATTTAATTTATAAATCCAGGAACAGCGATATCTGCCATGGTATGCAACCCTGGAGGCGCTTTCAAAATACTATTTATACAATTAATCGTAATAGCACAAGTTGCAATGTCACCATTAATTCCACCTTCAATTTCCGAAGTGAAATTTGGAACGCCTTTTATCGTAACTTTATCGTAAGATCGAGGTTCTCCGATAGCTGCTTTAAAGCGCATCTTTATTTTACATTCATCATCTTTATAACCATAGGCAATTTGTTCTACCCCTCTTGCATTACCAATTTTAACTTTAATTGCTTTAGATTCAACTTCTACTTTTGCAATAACTGGGTCTAAAGTTTCTGTAACTCGATCTAGTTCTAAACCAATAGTTTTTGCCAATAGATAAACGGATTCTTGTAGTCCTACATGTCGTAAAGTTCCTATTTCTTGTTTCTTCTTAAATGCTTGTAAATCCAGACCTGCTCCAATTTTTTGTTGAAAAGGAATACGCCTTGGCGTAGCATCTTGAATTCGCTCTATTGTTATATGTTCAATTTCTTTTGAAATTGAAGAGAAGACAGATGGCAAATAATCCATTAAAAAGCCAGGGTTTACACCTGTTCCTAAACAAGCTATATTATTTTTTTTACAGATAACATCTAGCCTGTTACTTAATTCTGGCTGCAAATTCCATGGATAAGACAACTCTTCACAAGTAGAAATTACAGGAATTCCAAATTTAGCAACCTCCTCAATTTGAGGAATTATTTTATTAAGACTAGACACTGTTGTTATTATTGCTACATCAGGTATTAAACTTAAGGCATCAATAGCCTCCTTTACAGAAGCAAAAACTCTAATATCGCTAGACAAGCTACTATCTAAATCTGATAGTTTGTTATCAATCACACTAGGGTTTATATCAACTCCTGCAATAGTTTTTACACTTTTTTTTGCAACTATATACTTTGCGATCTGAACACCTAAAGGGCCAAAACCTATTTGTAAAACATGTATCATATTAAGCGTTAAAAAAAAGAGGTCGATCAAATAACACTATCATTTAAGCAACCTCCTTTTTGACTAAATCAAATCTATATTTGTCGTATTTCGATATGACTCTTGCTATTAAGCTAAAAGTCATATGACTGAACAGTTTTTAATCTTCAGTTTCGTAAACAATAACATTATCGATATCAATAGACTCTGGTGTAGCTCCTCCAGAACCTTCTAAAACCAATTGATAAGAGCGTACTCCAGTTAAAAATCCAGTATTATATGTGTTCCATACACCAGCAACTGCTTCAACCTCATCATCAAAAATATTTACCATTTCAATCACGTCACTTCCAGAATCAGTTGTAATATTAACATATGCATGAAAACCATCTAGTGCTTCCCATGAAGTATCATTAAAGAATGCTTGAAAAGAAATACCAGAATTTTCTTGGCCATCCGGAACATCAACAACATCAAAAGTAATTCTAATCATTCCATCAATATCCTCCATATGAAATCCTTGAGTCCCATCAGGATAAGCCTCATAATCTTCTAACAGACTGTAAACACCTATACGTTCAGCAGTAAAACCTAAACCACTACTACTAATTCCAGGAACAGCAATATATTCTGTATTAAATCCAATCTCATCTTCAGGACTAGTTCCTGTTGCTGTAAAATCAACAAAAGGTGGGTTAGCTCCATTCACCAAATCTCCAGTTTCATCAGCGCCTCCATTTCTAACATAAGGCTCATCATTTGGTCCAATAGTTACTTCTTCGAAAGACGTCATTCTTACAGTTTTCGCAGGAGGTTGAAAAAATGTGACATTAAACTCAATAGCATCTCTTAATCCTGTTGCTTTCAAACGCACTGTTGAATCTCCTCCCAGATTAACATTGTTTTCATCTAAATCTGGTGTCTCTCCTGAAAATGTTCCTGTAGGCGTTGTAATTAATGCGACAAAAGTAAATTCGGTGTCTAAGGAAACATCGTCATTAGAAATCCCTAAAGCACTTGTAATATCATTTACAGATATGTTGAGATTGGTTGGAAAATTATTCAATATTAAAAAATCTGTCACTACTATATCTTCATAAAATAAATTTAATGAATAACTTATGATATTATTATTAGGATCAACCAGCTCTTCTGAAACCATTGCTGTATCCAATTCAAGTATATTTAAATTCAACGTTGTTGGCGCTTCTTTAAATTGAACAAATCCTCCTCTAACTGCAATATCTTCTAACAAATTATTATCATCTGAACAACCTGTGACTATAAGAAAGCAAGCCATTATTTTTATTATTGTTTTTTTCATAATCATAGCGTATTAATTAATAAATCCGTCTGGGTTTTTATCCCAAAACACTTTATCTGTTATTGGTTTTTGTGAAATTGAAGTATTTAAATTCACAGCGTCTTCTGCATATCGGAAAGTTCTCGGAAATGTTGGCATAGCATTATCAATTGGAATTTGAATATTTGAAGGAAACCCTGTTCTTCGATAAGCATTATAAGCTTCAATAGAGTTTCCATAGGTTGCAAGATAATATTCAGTAATTATGACATCTAACTTTGCCGCATTATCACTAGCTGCATTATAATTATTAATTACCTCAGCAACATAATCGTCAACATCCGAATTAGTAGCTTCAAATGTTGAAGAAACCCCTCCAAAGCCTAATACTTTAGTCATTGAAGCTCTTACAGCTTCTTCTAACAACACCACAGGATCACCTGTTGTACCTAACATTAAGGCAGATTCTGCCATCAAGAATTTCATATTAGATGAAGTCAATATTGGTAAAAACCCTGCGCCTCCTAAATTAGACGTATCTGGCGTACCATCAAATTGATCCTCATCAAAAGCCCCACCTCCAGGATATATTCCATAAGCAGTTCTAAATAAATTATCGCCTCGACCTGTACGACCTTCTCCATGATCTAATCCCCAATATTGATCTCCCACATAACAAAATCCAATCATAGGGTCATCTTGACCACAAGCAAGGTACGGAGGACCACTAAATGGATCAAGATCAGATTGTCTGTATAGATAGTAACGAATTCTAGGGTCACTTATACTTTTTGAATCTTTTAACATGAACATAAAGTAGTTACCAATGTATTGAGAAAATCCATTAATATATGCTCTAGTAAAATAAGGATGTCTACTCTCTGGTTCTTCAACAGCAGCGAACGTATATACAAAATCTTCTGATTCAGTATCTATGATATCTGAATTAATAAGCGCATTAATTTCACCTTCTAAATCTGATATATTAAGATCTCCACTTGCCATTCTAGTTTGAATAAGCAGTCTAAGTTTAAACGAATTTGCGAATGCAATCCAATTATCCTTATTACTATTATAAAACAAATCTGAAGAGACGTCAAATGTCGCCGCTTCAATATCAAATTTTGCTTGATCAATATCTTCAAGTACCATTTTATATAATTCAACACCACTATCAAGTTCGGGATCTGAAAATTCTCCTGGATTGGTAGCTTGAGAAAAAGGAATATTACCTACATAATCTACCATTGTAATTGTTAAATATCCCATTAAAAGTTTATTAATAGCATTATGAAACAATAGATTATCATTATCTGTCGCCTGAGCATTAATGGTTCTAGAAACAATCAAGGCTTCATAAAAACGCTCCCATTCTGTATTTAAAACATTAGCTTCTACAACATCACTATAGGTGTCGGTCATTGCTTCATAACGCATTATGTCATCTGTATTTAGCGTCATATCACCCATAATATCTTGAAATAAGTATTGTAATTCATTTAACAAGAATTCTGGATTAGCACTATCTGGTGTTAATAGGTTAGGGTTATCTTGAAGGTCAAAATCATTTACTTCACAACCAAATAATAAAAGTGAAGAGATGATACTTAAACTTATATATTTTTTTATTTTCATCATGTTTTCTTATAATTTAATTAAAAAGTGAATGTCATTCCCAATGCAAATCGTTTACTAGATGGAATATTATTTCTACCTAAACCACCATCATTTTCAGGATCATAATTAACATACTTTGGAAAATTAGGCGCTACGTACCATAAGTTTCTACCTGTCAAGGTAATATCAATTCTTTCAAACGGAATTTTTTGACCTTTTTTTCTTATGAGAGCATACCCAAAGGCAATTTCTCTAATACGAAAAACTGATGCATCCCACATACTTAAATCATTGGCATTGTAATAATTTGAAAAAACGGTTCTTAGTCCATTTAACTGAAATGTATTTGGAATTGGGTTTCCACTAGGATCTAATAGAATTTCTCCTGTTTCGTCATCTCCTAAAAATCCTGGAATAACAAATGACCCTTCTCTATTTTCAGTATCTCTTGTAACACCACGTTCTAATAAGTCTTCAACAGATCTAGAAGAAATGTCTCCACCATGTCTGTATTCTATTTGAGCGCTAAAGGTGAAATTTTTATAACTCAAACTATTTATAGTTGTTAATCTCCAATCGGGATTAGGGTCTCCAATCACTTTATCATCAAGTCCAACATCAGAGCTTGTAATAACTTCTCCAACTCTAGAGCTAGAACCATTTCCACTAATAAGCAAATTTCCATTTTCATCTCTTAATGCATAATCTCCAATTATCACGCCTAGAGGTTGACCTTCTACAGCCCATCTATCTGTACCTAAAGACACATTACCTCCTCCAGGTCTAGTCTCAACCACTAAAGACTCTGTTGCAGTGAAAATATTACGGAGATTCCACCTAAAGTTATCATTTTTTATAACATCAATACCTAAGTCGATTTCGATACCTTCATTATCAATTCTTCCTAAATTAAGAAATTGAGAATCGAAGCCCGTTGAAGGTGCTAATGGTGAATCTACAATTTGATCTTCAGACACTCTTTTATATAGAGATGTTTCAAAAGTAACTCGGTTTTTAAATAATTTTGCTTCTATACCTATTTCAAATTCTCTATGCAATTCAGGTTTCAAATCTGGATTAGCAAACGTTCTACTAAATCTATTTGTTACTGGCAATGTCCCATCGGCTGCAGCAAATCTATTCGCATCTATGACCAATGCATCTCTTGTTCTATAGGGTTCTGGAAATCCTGAAGATGTTGCATAAGCTCCTCTAATTTTTAGATAATTTATAACATCACCACCAAAGTCGAATGCAGAGGTTGGGATAAATGAAAGAGATACACCTGGATAGAATAATGATCTATTATCCTCTTCAACAGTACTTCCCCAATCGTTTCTTCCAGAAAGCGTAGCATATAAGTAATTTTTGTAACCAAATTGAAATTGTCCAAATACACCCGCAATATTTTCATCTGTTGTTGCAAATGAAGACTCTGTAAAACCGAAATTACTAGGTCTTAGAAAATCATAAACTATTTGACCTTGTGAATCAGATGACAGACGCTTCCTTTTTGATAGTTTAGAATTAACACCAACTTGCGCTTCTAAATTTAAATCTTCAGTTAAGTTTTTATTATAACCCAAAATTAAAGTTTGATCAACTACAACTTCTTTTTGGTAATCTATGTTAAGGTATCCTGTCCTAAAAGCATCATCTCTAAAACCACCTTTATTTGAGTAATCAAATGTATCTAATTGCTCGTTGTCATAACCAACTCTATACGCTAAATTTAAGTCATCATTGAATTGATAATTTGCATTAAAGGTTCCAAATACTCTAACAATGTCATCATTTATTCCAGAATTATTTAATACCCATAAAGGGTTAGTGTCATTTCTATAATAAACAGATGCTCCTGTTAATGGATTTTGATATGGTAACTCAGTTAAATCAATATTTCTTGGCAAATAAAATGTACGTCTAAATATCTCCTGAGACTGAACACGATTAACCTTTCTAGTCGAATAATTTAGTGTTGCAGAAATGTTTAACTTATCTGTTACTTGAGCATTTCCACCAATACCTAAATTAAATCGTTTCAAATCATTATGAGCAATTATACCTTCTTCATCTGTATAACCAGCTGAAATATTAAAGGCCAACTTTTCTTTTGTTGTCGACACATTAAGCGCATAAATATTACCAACTCCAGTATTAAAAACATTTTCTACATTATTCCTTTTGGCTGTATAAGGAACAGTAGCATCTGTATATTCAGGAAAAACACTACTCAAGCCAGCATAAGGATGAGGCACCTCATCTAATTCAGAAAATGCTGGTCCCCAAACCGATAAGAATGTTGGTATAAAATTACCTTCTTGACCCTGACCATATTTATTTTGATAATCTGGCAATTGTGATACTGAATTGATATATGTAGTTGTAGAAAAAGAAGCCGTTGTCTTACTTTCACCTAAACTCGCATTACCACTTTTGGTTTGAATTAAAATAACACCATTTCTACCTTCTGTTCCATAAAGTACTGCTGCATTAAAACCTTTTAACACGCTCATACTTTTAATATCATTTGGATCAATATCTCTCAACAATCCATTAAAAGGCACATTATTTACAATAATTAATGGACTATTAACACCTGTAAGTGAAATATTCCCTCTTATCCTAATTGGAGAAGAAGATCCTGTTTGACCATTTGCAGATGAAATATTTACACCAGCTATTTTTCCTTGCAGTGTCCTAGCCAAATCGGCTTCTGGTCGCTTTTCAACATCCTTAGACTCAAGTTTAGAAATTGCATACCCCAAAGCTTTTTTAGATTTTTTTATCCCTTGTGCTGTAATAACTACCTCATCTAAGGACTCACTATCTTCAACTAAAGTTACATCTATTTGGGTTTGTTCTCCAACAGTAATTTCCTGTGTTTTAAAACCTAAATAACTAATCACCAAAATATCTTCTGGATTAGCACTTATTGTGTAATTCCCATCAAAATCTGTTGACGCTCCATTACTTGTACCCTTTACAACAATATTAACACCAGGCAAAGGCATACCAGTATTGTCAATCACAGTTCCTGTTATTGTATTTTGCGCATACGAAAACGAACACATCAATACGACAGCAAGAATTGAAAAAATTATTTTTTTATTCATACTTTTTAGAGTTAGTTAATAATTATTTTTAGTTAAAATTCTCATCATTTGTTGTGCTGAAACACGACCTATTAATTCAATTTTATCCTTAGGTGTTGCGTCTCCTATTTCATAAGTAATACCTACAGCATTATGGCCGTATAAGAACCAACCTTTTGATACTGGTTTAGTGCTATTACCTGCAGCTTCATTAACTTTATAACCAGAAATATTTGATTCGAGAGCATCAAACCAATCTTCAATAAAATGGGGCAATGTTGTATTCTCTCTAATTTTATTTGTGTAAAACACATCTTCATATGTGGAATGAAAATCTAGTCCTAAAACAATAGTTCCATTATATTTTTTACTTTGTTTAGTAATAAATGAAACAATATTTTTTATCTCAGGCTGTCTATATTTTGACCAATCACGATTTGTATCTACGCCATTTGCATTATGCCTCCAATGTCCTAAATCAACTCCATCTGGATTAACAATAGGAAAGGCCAAAACTCTATACTTATTAAGGAATTCATCAGTCAATTGATTATCATTTAAAATGGCACTTAAAAACGATTGGAACGCAAAAAAACCTGTCACTTCTGGTGGATGTTGACGAGTTAATAATACAATTATTGGTTTATTCTTTTTTGCTCCTTTGTATATATCTAAAACAGGTATTGGTCGACCTTGTTTTGAATTCCCAACCTGACTTAATTGTACATGTGTTTTATTCTTTATTAAATTTTTATACCAGTTTTCGGTATCATGAGATGTAACTATTTGTTGAGCACAAACCAATGTAGTGTCCTTAGAAACATTCAATCTTACGGTAACATCCTCTCCTTCTTCAAAAACATTAGTCTCACTTAACACATACCAATCTCCATCAGCTGTTTTTAATTTTGGTGTATATCTATGTTTAAAACCTTTAGGGTATTCGAATTTAAAATACACTGTTTTATCAGAATTAGACCAAACCTTGAACGCGTAATAAGCGCTATTATTTATTGGACTATTTTCTGGAGTAATAATTAGTTTTACTGTTGAATCATTAAGTTTTTCAAAACCATTTAATCTTGCTCCATCAAATTCATTTGATGCGAATACTCCCATATTATTAAGAGAATAGATTTGCTTTTTCTGATATTGAATGGTTTTGTTATTTGTATCAACAGGAGTTTTAAATCCCACCTCTTTTACGCCTGAACATCCAGTTAAAACGAAAAGAACAAATAATATTCTAATAGATAAAAATTGATATATAGTTGGCTTCATTATTATTAAATAATTATAAAAGTAACCAAAGAATAAGCTATATTGTACATACCAATTTTATAATAAAACACATACCAATTTGCATTTTAACATAAAAAATATACTAATCACTAATGGTTTTGATCTTATAAACAATACTAACAATATTTATTTCAATCTATACGAATCATTAAAAAAAGCTATCATTAAAAGGTACTTAGAAGAAAACTTTAAATTACCTCCAACACGGGTTTTATCTAAAGATTTGAATGTATCTCGTAGTACGGTTATTAAAGCATACGACATCCTAGTATTAGAAAAGTTCATTAAATCCAAACCAGGTTCTGGTTACTATGTAGCGTCTTTAAAAAATAAAAAATTTAATCACAATTTAAATGCAAACCAAACAGAAGGTAATTATCCTAAAATATCAAAAAGAGGGTTAGCGTTTAAGAAAAACATTCAATTAATAACTAATCGACCTAAAGGAATTGCCTTTAGACCTGGGCTACCTCCACTAGATATTTTTCCTGTACAACAATGGAAAAATCTTTCAAATGATTATTGGAAAACAGTAAAAGCTTCAGAACTTTCTTATTCAAATACACTTGGATTAGAATGCCTAAGAGAAAGTATTTCAAACTATTTAAAAATTTATAGAAATATTGATTGTAATCCTAATCAAATAATTATTACAACCGGTTCACTCCATTCTCTTTCATTAATTAGTAATTCATTAATTGATAAAAATGATAATGTTGTAATAGAAAATCCAACATACCCGCACGCATACAACTTATTTCATAGCTTAAAGGCCAAAATCCATACATCAAAAATTGATAATGAAGGCATAATAATTAAGGATGTTAAATGTGTGAACCCAAAACTCATATACACAACCCCTTCTAATCAGTATCCTACAGGAATAAAAATGAGTCTTAAACGTAGATCTGAACTATTAAAATGGGCGTCTGCTAACAACTCATTAATTATTGAAGATGATTACGATCATGAATTTAGCAATTGGGAAAAACCATTGTCTTCAATGTTTAGTTTAGATAGACAAGAACGTGTGGTTTATTTAGGCACCTTTAACAAACTTATGCATCCATCCATTCGATTGGGATATATGATATTACCAGATTTTTTAATTGACACCGTTAGAGCTTTATATGAGCAATCTAGTAGATTTGTTTCTCCTTCTCAACAAAAAATATTAAATGATTTTATTGAAAAAGACTACCTAAACAAGCATTTAAGAAAAGTAATTCAGGTATCGATACAACGTAAATCATTATTCTTAAAACATTTCAATGATGCGTTTGAAAATGATATAATTATAAATTCCGAAAATTCCGGACTGCATATTATCGGTAATTTAAAAGCTAATATTGAAGATGTTAAACTTTCAGATTTATTAAGTCAAAAAGGTATAATTGCTCACCCATTTTCTAACTATTTCGTAAATGGAAAAAAAGAAAATGGACTTGTAATGGGTTATTGTTCAGTTAATCACAAAGTGATTAAAGAAACCATAATTAAAATGAAAGCCGGTTATTCAAACTACTTAAAATAACCACATTAATAAAAATATCTAACAAACTAAATTTTGATTTATAAAATCCTTTTCTAATCTTTGACTCTACAAATGCAAAAACACAGTTTAAATATCATTTCTATTTGTGTCGTGATTATATCACCAACATATGGGATGCTATAGTAAATTAAAAACATAAAAATTATTTAAGCCTTCTACAACCGGAAGGCTTTTTTATTTAAGTATGAACGTATTACTAATCATTATTAAAAACATTGTCATTATAGACTCCAGTTAGTTGATACAGCATGATATGTGATAAATCCAAGCCTGTATCAAATAGATTCAGGTTTTTTTATTGAAATTTTAAACATTTGAACATCATATTAATTTACACTCAAGTTACTTGTTATCAGGCGTTTAAACATTTGTCCGTAACATTGAATTTAGCGTATCAAACAAAATTTGAATCCTAAAACATATAACAACAATTAATTTTAACCTAGCAAATATTTTTTGCCTATAAAAACTATGAGTCAATTAAATAAATACAGTAAAACTGTTACACAAGATCCAACACAACCTGCAGCCCAAGCCATGTTGCATGCTATTGGATTAACAAAGGAAGATTTTTATAAGCCCATTGTAGGAATTGCAAGTACTGGATACGAAGGCAATCCTTGTAATATGCATCTTAATGACTTAGCTAAACTCGTCAAGAAAGGCGCTACAAATGAAGATGTAGTTGGGTTAATTTTTAACACTATAGGTGTGAGTGATGGTATTTCTATGGGAACACCTGGTATGCGCTACTCTCTTCCATCTCGTGATATTATTGCAGATTCTATGGAAACTGTAGTGCAGGCTATGAGTTACGATGGTTTAGTAACAGTTGTTGGGTGTGATAAAAATATGCCTGGCGCCTTAATGGCAATGATTCGTTTAAATCGTCCTTCTATACTTGTATATGGCGGAACTATTGATTCTGGATGTCATGAAGGCAAAAAACTAGATGTCGTTTCTGCCTTTGAAGCATGGGGAAGTAAAGTTGCTGGAACCATGACCGAAAACGAATATCAAAATATTGTTGAAAAAGCTTGTCCTGGCGCAGGTGCTTGTGGAGGCATGTATACAGCGAACACTATGGCTTCAGCTATAGAAGCTCTTGGGATGGCCTTACCGTTTAATTCCTCAAATCCAGCACTAAGTGATGACAAGAAACAAGAATCTGTAAAAGCTGGAGAAGCTTTAAGGGTTTTACTTGAAAAAGATATTAAGCCTTCAGATATTATCACAAGGAAATCGTTAGAAAACGCCATTCGATTAGTCACCATTCTTGGTGGTTCTACTAATGCTGTCCTACATTTTTTAGCCATTGCTAGAGCTGCTCAAATTGATTTCACTCTTAAAGACTTTCAAAACATTAGCGATAACACTCCTTTTTTAGCCGATTTAAAACCTAGCGGAAAATATCTGATGGAAGATGTGCATGCTGTTGGAGGAATTCCTGCTGTTTTAAAATACCTTTTGAAAAAAGGCTTAATTCATGGTGATTGCCTCACTGTTACAGGTAAAACATTAGCCGAGAATTTACTTGATGTTGCCGATTTAACTGAAGGGCAAGATGTGATTAAACCTATTGAAGAACCGATTAAGATTTCTGGACACCTTAGAATGCTCTATGGAAATTTAGCAACTGACGGAAGTGTTGCCAAAATCACAGGTAAAGAAGGGCTTAGTTTTAAAGGAAAAGCAAAAGTCTTTGAAGGCGAATATGCTGCTAATGATGGTATTAGAGACGGATTAGTACAAAAAGGCGATGTTGTAGTTATTAGATATGAAGGGCCAAAAGGTGGCCCTGGAATGCCCGAAATGCTAAAACCAACTGCAGCCATAATGGGAGCTGGTTTAGGTAAAGATGTTGCACTAATCACAGATGGAAGATTCTCTGGCGGAACCCATGGCTTTGTAGTTGGCCATATTACTCCTGAAGCTCAAGAAGGCGGAAACATTGCCTTAGTAAAAGATGGAGATATCATTACAATCGATGCAGAAACTAACTCTATTTCAATGGAAGTTTCCGAAGAAGAATTACAAAAAAGAAGACAACAATGGACAGCACCAGAATTGAAATTTGAGCGTGGTGTACTTTATAAATACGCAAAAACAGTATCATCAGCATCAAAAGGTTGTGTTACTGATGAATTTTAAACGACAGAGACAATGAAAGGAACTCAAACCATACAAAATCAAGCAACTAAAACGGAAATAACAGAACGCATATCGGGTAGTGAAGCCATTATTAAATGTTTGTTAGCAGAAGGTGTCGATATTCTTTATGGATATCCTGGTGGTGCAATCATGCCTGTTTATGATGAGTTATATAAATATCAAGATAAAATTCACCATGTCTTAACTAGACATGAACAAGGTGCTACACACGCTGCTCAAGGTTATGCTAGGATTTCTGGAAAAGTAGGTGTCGCTATGGCTACATCTGGCCCTGGAGCTACCAACTTAATTACTGGAATCGCTGATGCGCAAATTGATTCTACACCAATGATATGCATCACTGGTCAAGTAGGCTCTCATTTATTAGGCTCAGATGCGTTTCAAGAAACAGATATCGTAGGCATCTCAACTCCAGTAACTAAATGGAACCACCAGATTACTAAAGCATCAGAAATCCCAGAAGTATTTGCAAAAGCGTTTTATATCGCTAAAAGCGGAAGGCCTGGTCCAGTGCTAATAGATATTACTAAAGATGCCCAATTTGAAGAGTTTGATTTTTCATATGAAAAATGCTCTGGAATTAGAAGTTATAAACCTGTTCCAGAAACTAATGAAACAGATCTAAAAGCTGCTGCAGAGCTCATTAATAACGCTAAAAAACCAATGGTCATTTGGGGACAAGGTGTTATTCTTGGTGAAGCAGAAGAAGAATTTAAAGCAGTGATTGAAAAAGCTGGATTACCATCAGCTTGGACTATTTTAGGTGCTTCTGCCATTCCATCTAGCCATCCTTTAAATGTAGGCATGGTTGGAATGCATGGTAATTATGCACCCAATATATTAACCAATGACTGTGATGTACTAATAGCTATAGGTATGCGTTTTGATGACCGTGTAACTGGAAATTTAGCAACCTATGCTAAGCAGGCCAAAGTGATACACTTTGAAATAGATCCTGCTGAAGTTGATAAAAACGTAAAAACTGATATTGCCGTTTTAGGAGATGCTAAACAAAGTTTAAAAGCCTTGCTTCCATTACTTAATAAAAACGAACACAAAGATTGGCACCAAAAATTCAAAGATTTATATCAGATAGAATTTGAAAAGGTCATCAAGAAGGATTTACATCCAACAAAAAACGGTTTGACTATGGGTGAAGTCTTAAAAGAAATCAATACCCAAACCAAAGGAGAGGCGGCAATTGTTAGTGATGTTGGTCAACATCAAATGATTGCCTGTCGTTATGCCGATTTCAATACAACTAAAAGTAATATCACGTCTGGCGGATTAGGCACTATGGGCTTTGCCTTACCTGCTGCCATTGGGGCAAAAATGGCTGCTCCCGAACGTGAAGTAGTTGCCATAATTGGAGATGGTGGTTATCAAATGACAATTCAAGAACTTGGTACCATCTTTCAACAAAGAGTTCCTGTTAAAATTGTTGTGCTAAACAATGAATTCTTAGGTATGGTTCGCCAATGGCAACAGTTATTTTTTGACAAACGCTATGCCTCAACAGAAATGATAAATCCAGATTTTGTCGCTATAGCCAAAGGCTATCAAATTGATGCCAAAAAAGTAACAAAACGAGAGGAATTAAAAGATGCTGTAGAAGAAATGATTGCTTCAAAACATTCCTACTTTTTAGAAGTATGTGTTGAAAAAGAAGATAATGTATTTCCAATGATACCAACGGGATCAAGTGTTTCAGACATCAGATTAGAATAAATAAAAGATCTAGAAAATGAGTGAAGATAAAAAATTATATACCGTTTCAGTGTACACCGAAAACAACATTGGGTTACTAAATCGTATTTCTGCAATATTTCAGCGTAGACACATCAATATAGAAAGTTTAAACACATCTGTTTCTGAAATTGAAGGCGTTTCAAAGTTTACAATTCTCATCAGAATTACTGAAGAACAGATAAAGAAAATTATTGGTCAGATTGAAAAACAAGTTGAAGTTATTAAAGCTTATTACCATTCTGAAGAAGATACCATTTATCAAGAATCGTGCTTATTCAAAATTAAATCCGATTTATTATTTGAAGAACGTCAAATTCAAAATATTATTAAAGATAGTAATGCCAGAATAGTTACAGTAAACAAAGAGTTTTTTGTGCTAGAAAAATCTGGAAGAACACAAGAAATAGAATTATTATACAGAGAATTAAGTGTCTTTGGAATTATGCAATTTACACGTTCAGGACGTATTGCAGTTACTAAAGATGAAATGAAAATTTCAACAATGCTAGAAGCATTTCAACATTAAATAAATTAAGAATAAGATGTCAAATTATTTTAACACATTACCATTAAGAGAACAATTAGAGCAATTAGGACAATGTCGCTTTATGGATGCTTCAGAATTTGAAGATGGTGTAAACGCATTAATAGGGAAGAAAATTGTAATTGTGGGTTGTGGTGCTCAAGGACTCAACCAAGGCTTAAATATGAGGGATTCAGGCTTGGATATTTCGTACGCTTTACGACAAGTTGCAATTGATGAACAACGTGATTCGTATAAAAACGCAACATCTAATGGCTTTAACGTTGGAACCTATGATGAATTAATTCCTACCGCAGACTTAGTATTAAACTTAACTCCAGATAAGCAGCATACAAATGTTGTAAAAGCAGTTATGCCGTTAATGAAAAAAGGAGCTACTCTTAGTTATTCGCATGGTTTTAATATTGTAGAAGAAGGTACTAAAATTCGTGAGGACTTAACGGTTATTATGGTGGCTCCAAAATGCCCTGGAACCGAAGTAAGAGAAGAATATAAACGCGGATTTGGAGTACCAACATTAACTGCAGTACATCCTGAGAACGACCCTGAAAGCAAAGGTTGGGCACAAGCAAAAGCTTATGCTGTTGCTACTGGTGGACATAGAGCGGGAGTTTTAGAATCTTCTTTTATTGCTGAAGTAAAATCAGATTTAATGGGAGAACAAACCATTCTTTGTGGCTTATTACAAACTGGAGCTATTTTATCATTTGACAAAATGGTTGAAGAAGGCATCGAACCAGGTTATGCCGCTAAATTAATTCAGTTTGGCTGGGAGACAATCACTGAAGCCTTAAAACATGGAGGCATCACTAATATGATGGATCGATTATCAAATCCTTCCAAAATAAAAGCCTACCACTTATCTGAAGAATTAAAAGACATCATGCGTCCACTATTTAACAAACATATGGATGATATAATCTCAGGACATTTCTCAAAAACCATGATGGAAGATTGGGCTAATGATGATATTAACTTATTACAATGGAGAGCTGCAACTGGCGAAACAGCATTTGAAAAAACTGCTTTGACTACAGATCACATCTCAGAACAGGAATATTTTGATCATGGTGTATTATTAGTTGCTTTTGTGAAATCTGGTGTTGAATTGGCTTTTGAAACTATGGTTAGCGCAGGAATTATTGAAGATTCTGCATATTATGAATCATTACACGAATTGCCATTAATTGCAAACACAATCGCTAGAAAAAAATTATTCGAAATGAATCGTGTAATTTCTGACACTGCTGAATATGGCTGCTATTTATTTGATCACGCATGTAAACCCTTACTAACAGATTTCATGAAAACAGTAGACACGTCTATCATTGGAAAATCATATACAAACACCAATAGTGTAGATAATGTTGAATTAATCGAAGTTAACGATGCTATCCGAAATCACCCAATTGAAGCCGTAGGGCAACGACTGCGTGCAGCAATGACAGCTATGAAAGTCATCAAATCTGCACCTGTTGAAAATACAGTATTAGCTTAACAACAATTTACCCTCTGAGGCTTTATGGTTTCTAACAAAAGTCAAAACCTTAGAGGAGTCTTACAAATCAATAAGAGTTCAGTATTCTTATAAACATGGATGGAAAATACAACAACACTATATAGACCTAAACTTGAAGCTATTGAAGCGGCTGCAGAAAAACTAAAAGGCATCGCATCTGTGACACCTTTAACTAAAAATGTGCGCTATTCAAAACACTTTGGAGCAAATGTTTATTTTAAAAGAGAGGATCTACAAGTGGTCCGCTCTTATAAAATTCGTGGTGCGTATAATAAAATTTCATCCTTAAATGCTACTCAAATAGAAAACGAAATTGTGTGTGCAAGTGCAGGAAATCATGCTCAAGGTGTAGCGATTTCCTGTAAATTACTTCAAATTAAAGGTACAATTTTCATGCCTTCACCAACTCCAAACCAAAAAATTGAACAAGTAAAAATGTTTGGTGAAGATTATATTGATGTAGTTTTGGTTGGTGACACGTTTGATGATGCTTATCATGCAGCAAGACAACAAAGTGAGGAGATGAACAAAACCTTTGTGCATCCTTTTGATGACAAAAAAGTAATTGAAGGACAAGCAACAGTTGGTTTGGAAATTATAGACCAATCAAAAGTACATCCCATTCATTACGTTTTTGTGCCAGTAGGCGGTGGTGGTTTGGCAGCAGGATTATCTTCCGTATTTAAAATGTTATCACCACAAACTAAAATCATTGGTGTAGAACCAAAAGGTGCTCCATCAATGTTAACATCAATTAATAACAATAGAAATACTGAGCTAAAATCTATAGATAATTTTGTAGATGGAGCTGCCGTAAAACGTGTAGGTGATTTAAATTTTTCAATCTGCAAAGAAACCTTACATCGTGTTGTCTCTGTTGACGAAGGCAAGATTTGTCAAACTATTTTAGAGCTTTACAATAAAGATGCAATTGTGGCAGAACCTGCTGGAGTTCTTAGCCTTTCAGCCTTAGAACAATTTAAGGATGAAATAAAAGGTAAAAATATTGTTTGTGTCATAAGTGGAAGTAATAACGATATTACACGTACTGCAGAAATAAAAGAGCGTGCATTACTCCATGCAAATCTCAAGCACTATTTCATTATTAAGTTCCCACAACGAGCTGGTGCTTTAAGAGATTTTGTAGTAGATATATTAGGACCTACAGATGATATCACACATTTTGAGTATACCAAAAAAGTTAATCGTGAAAATGATGTCGCAGTGGTAGGTTTAGAATTAAAACATCCTGACGATTTAGAACCACTAATCACCAAAATGAAGCTTCACCAATTCTACGGAGATTATTTAAACGATAAACCAGATTTATTTCAATTCTTAGTCTAAACAACATAGCAATGACAATTCCAGAACATTATCAAATCAAAAACTTAATAATACAAAACACCTATTTAGTAGATGGCGAATTAAAATCTTGGTCGGGCACTACATCTGAGGTTTATTCAACAATTTCTTCGACAGAAGATTACAAACCAACACTACTAGGTTCTATCCCAACCCTTGGCGAACAACAAGCTTTAGAAGCCTTAGACGCTGCTGTTAATGCTTATGACAAAGGGCAAGGTTTATGGCCAACAATGAAAGTTGCTGATCGTATCTCTTGCATGGAAAAATTTGTTGAACAAATGAAAACCAAACGCGAGGAAGTTGTTAAACTTTTGATGTGGGAAATTGGAAAAAATTTACCAGACTCTCAAAAAGAATTCGATAGAACTGTCGAGTACATATATGATACGATCGAAGACTACAAGCAAATGGATCGCAATAGCGCTAAATTTGAAAAACATGCTGGAGTTCATGCGCATATAAGACGCGGACCTCTTGGTGTTGTACTTTGTTTGGGGCCATATAACTATCCATTAAATGAAACGTTTGCACTCTTGATCCCTGCATTAATTATGGGAAATACCGCTATTTTTAAACCTGCCAAATTTGGAGTACTACTATTATCACCTTTATTAGAAGCGTTTCAAAATAGTTTCCCAAAAGGTGTAGTTAATATTATCTATGGAAGAGGTCGAACCGTTGCATCACCAATTATGGCAGATGGAAGAGTTGATGTTTTAGCATTAATTGGCAACAGTAAATCAGCAAATGCATTACAAAATCAACACCCAAAAAGCAACCGTCTTCGTATGGTTTTAGGCTTAGAAGCTAAAAACCCTGCCATAGTACTAAAAGATGCCGATTTAGATTTGGCAATTAACGAATGTATTGCAGGTGCTACATCTTTCAATGGTCAACGATGCACGGCACTAAAAGTTTTGTATGTACACGAAGACATTGTAATCGAATTTAACAAAAGATTTTCTGAAAAAGTTGATGCATTACAATTTGGTAATCCTTGGGAAGATGGTGCACAATTAACACCTTTACCAGAACCTGATAAACCAGCATATATTCAAGAACTCATTAATGACGCCCAAGAAAAAGGTGCTACAATTATTAATACTAAAGGCGGGAATACAACAGATAATTATATTTTCCCAGCGGTATTGTTCCCAGTATCAAAAAACATGCGTGTGTATGAAGAAGAACAATTTGGACCAGTAATACCAATAATACCGTTTTCAGACATTGAGGTTCCTTTAGATGATATGGCGGCTTCCAATTATGGACAACAGGTAAGCTTATTTGGAAAGGATGTTAACACTTTAGCTCCTTTAATTGATACACTTGTAAATTTAGTATGTCGTGTTAATTTGAATAGCTCATGTCAACGTGGTCCTGACGTCTATCCATTTACAGGGCGAAAAGACTCCGCAGTTGCAACTTTGAGTGTGCATGATGCGCTACGCTCATTTTCAATTAGAACCTTTGTTGCATCAAAAGACAATGCTTATAATAATGCTATTTTAAAAGAACTTTTAGAATGCCGTGCGTCTAACTTCGTTAGCACAGATTATATTCTTTAATCTAAAGGGCTTAAAAATGAGATATTTACATTATAAGCAGCCAATTTTTAGAATCTCATAATTCTTTTACAAAATCAAAGAATACCTATTGTCATTAAAAATTTAATATGTAGTTTAGCTATATGTTTACACTAAGACACAAATATAGAACCCCCAGACCTACTGGTCTTAACTTGGCAAAACGCCGCCGCTAAAACTTCTATTTAGCAAACAGTTTCTATTGTCATTTTCATTTCATTATTGTGTATAACTTTTTTCTCAAATATCATTTTCAAACATTAATTATCTTAAAAGATAATACAGATATTGTGCGTCGACTTTTTCCACGTCGCCCGTAAGGGTATGTTTCTATTTTTAGAACTTAGGTGAGTCCGGTTCAGCTTTCAAACAATATAATAACACATCTTTTTAATTTCTAAACCAATTACAATGCAAATTGTTATTGCTGATAAATCACATAGTATTTATGCAGATATCATCTGTAAAACTATTTCTGAAGCTGCTCAAGTTAGAGGTACAGGTATTGCCAAACGACAGCCAGAATATATCATTTCTAAAATGAATAATGGCAATGCCGTTATCGCATTAGAGGGCGAAAAATTCGCCGGATTTTGTTACATCGAAGCTTGGAGTCATGGCAAATTTGTTGCCAATTCAGGATTAATTGTACATCCAGATTTTAGGCAACAAGGCTTAGCTAAACAAATTAAAAAAGTAGTTTTTGAACATTCTAGAGCTAAATTTCCTAATTCAAAGATATTTAGCATTACTACAGGGTTGGCTGTAATGAAAATGAATAGTGATTTAGGTTACAAGCCTGTTACTTTTTCAGAATTAACAGATGATCAGTCATTCTGGAAAGGATGTCAAACCTGTAAAAATTTTGACGTATTAACCAGAACCGAACAAAAAATGTGTTTATGTACTGGCATGCTCTTCGATCCTTCAAAAAAAGAAAATTCAAACATTAAAGAAAGAAGTATTGACAAAAAAGTCTGGACACGATTGAAAAATATCAAACAATCGATGTTCCTAAAATCAAATAAAAAATGAAAAAATTAGTAATTGCTTATAGTGGTGGTCTAGATACCTCTTATTGCGCAGTCAGTTTGAGTAAGGCTGGATATGATGTACATGCTGTAAGTGTAAATACAGGAGGCTTTACTCTAAAAGAAATAGCAACTATTGAGAAGAATGCTTACAAAATGGGTGTATCCACATATAAAAATATAGATGCAAGCACTACTTATTACAACAAGGTTGTTAAATATCTAATCTTCGGAAATGTACTCAAAAACAACAGCTACCCTTTATCGGTTAGTGCAGAACGGATTATTCAAGCCATAGAAATTATTCAATACGCAAAACGTATTGGTGCTAGCTATATTGCTCATGGAAGCACAGGCGCAGGAAATGACCAAGTACGTTTCGATATGATCTTTCAAACTTTAGCGCCAGAGATAGAAATTATAACGCCAATTAGAGACGGAAAATTAACGAGACAACAAGAAATCGATTATCTCATTGACAACGGAATTGATCTGTCATGGAATAAGGCGAAATATTCAGTTAACAAAGGACTTTGGGGTACCAGTATTGGTGGTGAAGAAACCTTAACTTCACAACAGCCATTACCGGAATCTGCATATCCATCGCAATTAAAAAAACAAGGTAGTGAGAAAATTAATCTAACTTTTGAAAAAGGAGAATTGGTCGCCCTAAACGGAACCAAAAATCCTTCAGAAAAAAACATAGAACAACTCAATACTATTGCTTCAAATTATGCTATAGGTAGAGACATTCATGTTGGTGATACAATTGTTGGGATTAAAGGTAGAGTTGGATTTGAAGCAGCGGCAGCTTTAATTATTATAAAAGCACATCATTTATTAGAAAAACATACCTTAACAAAATGGCAACTTCAACATAAAGATTATATATCAAATTTCTATGGCATGCACTTGCATGAAGGTCAGTATTTAGATCCCGTTATGCGAGACATGGAGGCCTTTCTACAGCATAGCCAAGACAAGGTATCTGGCGACGTTACAATAACATTAAAACCTTATCATTTCACCTTAGACGGTATTTCGTCGGCACATGATTTAATGCATCCCAAATTTGGAAGTTATGGCGAAGAAAATAATGGCTGGTCAGCAGAAGAAGCTAAAGGGTTCATCAAAATAAATGGCAATCAAAATAAAATCTATCAACAGGTAAATTCAGAATTATGATTAATGTAGGAATTATAGGTGGCGCTGGTTATACAGCTGGAGAATTGATTAGGTTACTACTTCATCACAAACAAGTCTCTATTAACTTTGTATATAGCACTTCAAATGCTGGAAATAAGATTTCTAATATTCATCAAGACTTGATTGGTTCTACTGAAATGGAATTTACATCAAAAATCAACGCTAATGTAGATGCAGTATTTCTATGTTTAGGCCATGGCAATTCAAAGATGTTTTTAGAACAAAACAGCTTCTCAACAAGTACAAAAATAATTGATTTAAGTAATGACTTTAGACTTAAAGACGACAATTGTTTTGAAAACAAGAATTTCATTTATGGGTTACCAGAACTTCAAAAAGAAAACATCAAAAATGCAAGCCACATTGCTAATCCAGGTTGTTTTGCAACAGCAATTCAGTTAGCACTTTTACCGCTTGCTAATTCAAATCTTATAAATGAAGATGTACATATTAATGCCGTAACTGGAGCCACTGGAGCAGGTACATCTTTATCAAAAACCACACATTTCACATGGCGAGATAATAATTTCTCGTATTACAAACCTTTTACCCATCAGCATTTAGGTGAAATTAATCAAACCATAAAACAACTGCAGACGGATTTTAACTCTGAAATTCATTTCGTACCAAATCGTGGCAATTTCTCTAGAGGAATTTTCGTTACTGCCTACACCTATTTTGAAGGATCACTAGATGATGCGAAGTCTTTATATACAACATATTATAAAGATGCAGCTTTTACTTTTATCTCTGATGACAACATCCATTTAAAACAAGTAGTAAATACTAACAAGTGCATCATACATTTACATAAACATAACAATAAGCTGCTTGTAACAAGCATAATTGACAATTTATTAAAAGGAGCTTCAGGACAAGCCGTTCAGAATATGAACTTATTGTTTAACTTCGAAGAAACGGAAGGATTACACCTTAAAGCCAACTTTTTTTAAATAGGATATGCATAAGCCTAACCATATTAATGCAAATTACCTTAACAATTAAAAAGCGATAAAACGACAACATGAAAATAGCAATTATAGGAACTGGAAATTTAGGAAAATCAATTGCAAAAGGATTGATCACAAATAATGCCATCACAACTTTATATCTCACCAAAAGAAACTTGGATGATATTAAAGAGTTTGAGGGCTATAACAATGTCATATTAACTACGGATAATATTGAAGCTGTCAAGCAATCTGATATATTAATTTTTGCAGTACAACCTGCACATTTCGAACGCATCTTAGATGATATAAAACCATATCTTACCGAACATCATGTATTGATATCGACTATTACTGGGTTTTTAATTCCAAAAATTGAAGCTCAAGTTGGTAGCAATCAATTTATTATAAGAGCTATGCCAAATACAGCCATTGCTGTTGGAAAATCGATGACCTGCTTATGCAGTAACGTAAAAGGTAAAAAACGAATTCAAATAGCCGAAGCTATTTTTAATAGATTAGGACATACCTTATCAATACCAGAATCTCAAATGCAAGCAGCAACCGTAGTTTGTGCTAGTGGTATTGCCTTTTGGATGCGATTAATAAGAGCAACTACTCAAGCAGCAATTCAATTAGGTTTTGATGCTAAAGAAGCTCAAGAATTAGCCATGTATACCTCTGAAGGTGCTGCAAATTTATTAATCACAAATGGCAATCATCCAGAAGAAGAAATCGATAGAGTAACAACACCAAAAGGGTGTACAATCGAAGGCTTAAATGAAATGGAACACAAAGGCTTAAGCTCTTCTTTAATTCAAGGCATGGTAGCGTCGTTTCATAAAATTAACACTATTAAAAAGGAACAAATATGAGTTTATTTAATGTCTATCCCTTATACAACGTCAGACCTGTAAGCGCCAAAGACGTATATCTTTATGATGATAATGGCACAGAGTACTTAGATCTTTATGGCGGTCATGCAGTGATTTCTATCGGACATTCACATCCAAAATACGTATCTGCTGTTTCAAATCAAATTGAAAACATTGGTTTTTACAGTAATGCAGTTCAGAATCCCTTACAAATACAATTATCCAATGCATTAGAACAATTATCTGGATGTAAAGACTATCAATTATTTTTGTGTAATTCTGGAGCCGAAGCCAATGAAAATGCTTTGAAGCTAGCTTCTTTTCATAATGGAAAATCTAAAATTTTAGCGTTTAAAAATGGGTTTCATGGTCGAACATCTGCTGCTGTTGCAGCTACAGATAATCCTAAAATTGTCGCTCCAATAAATGCGCAACAACACACCGATTTTGTTAAATTAGGAGATTTAGAAGCTGTAGAAACCATTCTAAAAGCTAATAATACTTGTGCAGTAATTATTGAATGTATACAAGGTGTTGGTGGTTTAGATGAAAGCACAACCGAATTTTACCAAGAACTCGAACAACTTTGTAAGCAATACAACACAGTACTGATTGCAGACGAAGTTCAATCTGGTTTTGGAAGAACAGGTGACTTTTTCGCTTTTCAAAAACACAACATCACACCAGATATTATCTCTATGGCTAAAGGTATGGGAAATGGATTTCCAGTTGGAGGTATTTTAATTCACCCAAACATCAAATCTGCCTTTGGATTATTAGGAACAACATTTGGCGGCAACCATTTGGCATGTGTTGCAAGTCTTTCAGTATTAGAGGTTATTAAAAATGAGCGTCTCATGCAAAATGCTTTAGAAGTATCTACACACTTTCTAAAAAGAGCATTAGAACTTCCCAATTTAAAAACAGCAAAAGGTCGTGGATTAATGTTGGGGTTAGAATTTAATTTTCCAATTATAGAATTACGCAGATCACTCATATTTAAGCATCAAATTTTTAC
This sequence comes from Psychroserpens citreus, assembly GCF_055686305.1. Lineage (NCBI taxonomy): Bacteria > Pseudomonadati > Bacteroidota > Flavobacteriia > Flavobacteriales > Flavobacteriaceae > Psychroserpens > Psychroserpens citreus. Next base: position 1,964,098 of record NZ_CM145999.1, on the reverse strand, counting down.
AGGAAGTGCTAAAAACCCTAATCTAATTAGAATACTTCCTCCTTTAACGGTTAAGAAAACTCATATTGATCAATTTTTTGAAGCATTGAAACACGAATTAAGCTAGTTAAAATATGAAATGGAACACTGAACTTTATAACGATAATCATGCTTTTGTTTTTGAATATGGTGAATCTCTAATAGAATTACTTGAAGTAAAACCTTATGAAACCATTTTAGATTTAGGATGTGGTACAGGAGAGTTAACAAATAAAATTAGTCAGTTATCTCCAAATGTTATTGGTATGGATTTTTCTCCTGAAATGATTGCCGCAGCCAAAGTGAATTTTCCAGAACTTCAATTTTACGAGATTGATGCGTCAGATTTTGATCTTAATATACCATTTGATACAATTTTTTCTAACGCCACATTGCATTGGGTTTTAAATTACAAATCCTGTGCTAAAAGTATGTACAATAATTTAAAACCTGGTGGAAAATTAGTTTTAGAATTTGGCGGCAAAGGCAATGTTCAAGTCATTGTAAAGGCCTTGAGAAATCAATTAAAGCAATTTGGTTATGAAACACAATCACAATTAAAACAATGGTATTTCCCTTCTTTAGGCGAGTATTGTCAAATTCTGGAAGCTACTGGTTTTAGAGTCATTATGGCACAACATTATGATCGCCCAACCGAGCTATCTAAAAGCAAAAATGGTATTAAAGATTGGTTAGAAATGTTTGCTCAAAATTTTTTCATCGGAATTAAAGCCAGTGACAAAACTCATATTTTGGAGCTCATTCAAGAAGATTTACGATCAGAATTATATACTAACGGGAAATGGTATGCAGATTACAAAAGACTTAGAATTGTTGCAATAAAGGAGAAATAAAATGAAACATTACACAGCACTAAATGATATACCAAACATTTCAAAAATGATTAGAGATGCCATTTTACTTAAGATGAATCCATCTCAATATGCTGAAATTGGAAAACACAAAACCTTAGTCATGCTCTTTTTTAATTCTAGCTTAAGAACGCGATTGAGTACGGAGAAGGCAGCTAAGAATTTAGGAATGAATGTAATGATTCTAAATGTCAATGATACTTGGAACCTAGAGTTTGAAGATGGTGCCATCATGAATATGGATACATCAGAACATATTAAAGAAGCTGCTAAGGTAATTTCACAATATGCCGATATAATAGCTATAAGAGCTTTCCCTAACTTAAAAGACAAAGCTAAAGATGAATCTGAATTCGTACTAAATAATTTCAAAACGTATGCAACGGTTCCTATTGTCAATATGGAATCTGCAACAGCTCACCCATTACAAGCTTTAGCAGATGCTATTACCATTTCAGAATTATCAGAAAAGAAAACCCCAAAAGTAGTATTGTCTTGGGCTCCTCATCCAAAAGCATTGCCTCAAGCAGTTGCTAATTCTTTTGTGGAAATGATGCAAGATTTAGATGTAGATTTAATAATTACTCATCCAAAAGGTTATGAATTAAATTCAGAAATCACAAAGAACACAAATATAAATCATGATCAAAATGAAGCCTTAAAAAATGCTGATTTTGTCTATGTGAAAAATTGGAGCAGCTATCATGATTATGGAGAAATTAAATCTCATGACGCGAATTGGATGATAACTAAAGATAAATTAGGCAAGGCTAAATTTATGCATTGCTTACCTGTAAGACGAAATGTTGTTGTTGAGGATGCTGTTTTAGATAGTGACCAATCTGTTGTGATTCAACAAGCTAACAATAGGACTTATGCTGCACAAATTGTACTTAAGCACTTATTAGAAAATCTATAACATGAAAACACTAAAAGTTATAAAAATAGGTGGGAATATTATTGATAATAGTCAAGCATTAAATGTCTTCTTGAGTCAATTTGCGCAACTAGAAGGCCCAAAATTATTAGTACATGGTGGTGGGAAATTAGCTACTCAATTGGCAAATCGAATGAACACTCCTGTAAAGATGAATGAAGGCAGACGTATTACAGATGAAGATACTTTAGACATTATAACCATGGTATATGCTGGAAAAATAAACAAAAACATTGTTGCTAAATTACAATCCAACAATTGCAATGTTATAGGGTTTTCAGGCGCTGATGGAAATACAATTATATCAGAAAAAAGACCTACTCAACCTATAGATTATGGGCTTGTAGGTGATGTAAAATACGTTAACACTAATACTCTTAAAGTACTTTTAAACAATAACATCACTCCAGTTTTTTGTGCTATTACACATGATAAAAACGGACAATTATTAAACACCAATGCAGATACGATAGCTTCAGAATTGGCTATTGGTTTTACAAACGATTATAAAGTCGAATTGTATTATTGCTTTGAAAAAAACGGCGTTTTAAAGGACGTTTCAGATAATAACTCAGTCATCGAAAATATAAATACTCAAAACTATCAAACATTAATTAATGATGGCATAATAGCAGATGGCATGTTACCAAAACTCAATAATTGCTTTCATGCTATTAACAATAAAGTCAATAAAGTTTGCATAGGAAAACCAGACATGCTGTTTATAGCAAACTCAATATATACAACAATTAAAAAATGATAAAAACATTAACAGCAGAAGCAATAGCTTTATTAAAACAGTTAATAGAAACGCCATCTTTTTCCTCTGAAGAAGACAAAACAGGCCTATTGATTGAAGGCTGGTTTAAAGATCATAAAGTGCTTTATAACAGAACAAAAAATAATGTTTGGGCTGTCAATAAATATTTTGATGAGAACAAACCAACCTTATTACTCAATTCGCATCATGACACTGTAAAACCAAATAAAGGCTATACTAAAGACCCGTTTAAGGCTATAATAGAAGATAACAAACTCTTTGGTTTAGGAAGCAATGACGCTGGTGGCTGTTTAGTCTCTTTAATTGCAACCTTTACTTATTTTTATAAAAAGAAAGACCTCAACTATAATCTGGTTATTGTGGCTTCAGCAGAAGAGGAAAGTAGTGGTCCAGATGGATTAAATAGTATGCTATCTATTATTCCAAAAGTAGACGTAGCTATTGTAGGCGAACCTACATTAATGCATTTAGCCATTGCAGAAAAAGGCTTAGTCGTTTTTGATGCTAAAGTACAAGGAACAGCAAGTCATGCGGCTCATCCTAATTCCGATAATGCTATCTATAATACCATAGATGTTCTAAAATGGTTTCAAGAGTTTAAGTTCGAACGAAAATCTCCAGTTTTAGGAGATGTAAAAATGACAGTAACACAAATCAAAGCTGGACAACAACATAATGCCGTTCCTTCAGAAGTGGATTTAGTCATTGATGTTCGGGTAAATGATAAGTATACCAATCAGGAGATTTCTGAAATTCTAACTAAAAAATCACCATGTTCAAGTATTGAAGCGCGGAGTTTACGACTAAACTCCTCATCAATTCCTGCACATCACGACCTCGTAAAAGCTGGTGTTGCACTTGGTAGAAACACCTATGGATCACCAACATTGTCTGATCAATCTGTATTGAATTGTCCGTCATTAAAATTAGGACCAGGAGACAGTACACGATCACACACAGCAGATGAATTTATTTATCTCGCTGAGATTGAAGAAGGCATCAAAATTTATATTGAATTATTAAAGAACGTATTATGAAACTGTGGGACAAAGGATTTTCAATCGATAAAACAATAGAACAATTTACCGTTGGGAACGATAGAACGATTGACATACATATTGCTAAGTATGATATAGAAGCGTCTCGTGCACATGCCAATATGCTAGAGTCAATAGGTATATTAACTTCAGAAGAGTTAGATCAACTTAAACAAGGCTTATCTGTGCTTTCAGAATCTATTGATAAAGGCGAATTTATAATTGAAGATTCTTTTGAAGATGTGCATTCAAAAATTGAATATGAACTCACCAAAACCTTAGGTGACATAGGAAAAAAAATACACACAGCACGTTCAAGAAACGATCAGGTTTTGGTTGCCCTTCAATTATATTACAAGGACAATCTAAGCTTGATTAATGAAAAAACCGAGATTTTTTTTAATACACTAATAGATTTAGCTGAAACTCATAAATCACAGTTATTACCTGGCTACACACATTTACAAGTCGCTATGCCATCGTCTTTTGGCTTATGGTTTTCGGCGTATGCCGAATTACTCATTGATGATGTCTACATGCTCAATGCCGTAACAAAAATTGTAGATCAAAATCCATTAGGTTCAGCAGCAGGCTATGGAAGTTCATTTCCTATTGATAGAAATATCACTACAAAAGAGCTTCAGTTCGCTACGCTAAAATATAACGTGGTGGCTGCTCAGTTAAGTAGAGGAAAAAATGAACGTTCCATAGCTAGTGCCTTAGGAGGATTATGCAACACCATGGCTAGATTTGCTATGGACATTTGCTTATATATGAGTCAAAATTTTGGGTTTATTAGCTTTCCAGATGAATTAACTACGGGCAGTAGCATCATGCCACATAAAAAAAATCCTGATGTATTTGAATTAATTAGAGGCAAGTGCAATAAAATTCAAGCCTTACATACCGAAATGTTATTAATTACTAATAATCTCCCAAGTGGTTATCATAGAGATTTTCAGTTATTAAAAGAAAACATCATCAATGCATTTGAAGATGTCAAAGACATTTTAGACATTTTTAATTATGTCATTCAACAAATTATAGTCAAGGATGTAGACCTTAAGGATGACAAATACAAATACCTATTTACAGTAGATAGTATTAATAATCTAGTTGTTGATGGTATGAGTTTTAGGGAAGCATACCAACAAATAGGAAGCGAAGTACAACATAACACCTACCAACCAGATTTAGGAAAAGAACATACTCATATTGGAAGCATTCATAATTTGTGCTTGGATAAGATTAAGGCTAAGTTTTCTAAATAAAAAAGCACCTAAATTAGATGCTTTTTACTCCACTAAAATAATAGACTCAACCCTAAATATTAAATATAGTAGATATTTCAATTATATGCCTACCAAATCTCCATCGGCATTTTTAGTAGCTAAATCTGATTTACCCATTAAATAGATATCGACTTGTCGAGCTGCTTCTCTACCTTCGGAAATTGCCCAAACAATTAAAGACTGTCCACGTCTCATATCGCCAGCAGTAAAAATGTTTGGAACATTAGTTTGATATTTACCGTAAGTTGCTTTGTAATTAGAGCGTGCATCTCGTTCAATTCCTAATTTATCTGCTAATGTAGATTCCGGACCAGTAAACCCTAATGCTAATAAGGCTAAATCGCAAGGCCACGTTTTTTCTGTTCCAGCTATTTCAATAAGTTTTGGTCGCTCTCCAGGCACCATTTCCCATTCAACATTAATTGTTTTTAAAGCGGTTAACTGTCCGTTCTCGTCTGTTATGAATTCTTTAGTATTAATTAGCCAATTGCGCTCTACACCTTCCATATGCGAAGACGATGTCTTTAATTGTATGGGCCAATATGGCCAAGGTGTTGTTGGTGAACGATGCCCTGGTGGTTTTGGCATAATTTCAAAATTTATTACCGATTTAGCACCTTGACGGTTAGAAGTACCTATACAATCAGACCCTGTGTCTCCTCCACCAATTACAATGACATTTTTATCTGTTGCTAATACTTGATCTTTTATGTCCTGACCAAAAACCACTTTAGTTTGTTGTGTTAGAAAATCCATAGCTTGCACAACACCTTCAGCATCAATTCCAGGTGTAGGCAAACTACGTCTTTCTGTTGCGCCTCCACATAGTACAACAGCATCAAACTCTTTTAACTTCTCTACATCATAGTTAACACCAACATTAACATTGGTTTTAAATGTGATACCTTCGGCTTCTAGAATAGCTAAACGACGATCTATAATCCCTTTTTCCATTTTAAAATTTGGAATTCCATAGCGCAATAATCCTCCAACAGCATCATCACGTTCAAAAACAGTTATGGTATGACCTGCTCTATTGAGTTGCTGTGCTGCTGCTAAACCCGCTGGTCCAGAACCAACGATAGCAATACTTTTTCCTGTACGTGTTTTTGGTGGCTGCGGTTTTATCCAACCTTCTTTAAAAGCACGCTCAACAATATTTTTTTCAATATTCTCTATAGACACTGGATCTTCAATAATACCCAATACACAAGCCTGTTCACATGGCGCAGGACATAAACGCCCTGTAAATTCAGGAAAATTATTGGTTGAATGCAAAATCCATGACGCTTTTTGCCATTCACCTTGATGTACCATATGATTAAAATCTGGAATCAAATTACCAAGCGGACAACCACTATGACAAAATGGAATTCCACAATCCATACAACGCGAGCCTTGTTCTGCGAGTTCCTTATCTTTTAAAGGCACGGTAAATTCATTATAATGCGTCACACGATCCTTTACAGGTGTGTATGCCTCATCTTTTCTTTCAAATTCTTTAAATCCTGTTACTTTCCCCATAATCCTAAACTGTTTCTAATGCTTCAACCATTTGTTCTTCTGTTTCCAAACGCTTTAAAGCAAGCTTATATTCGATAGGCATCACTCGTACAAAATAGCTTAAACTAGCCTCCCAGTCAGCTAATAATTGTGCTCCTTTTTGACTCTCTGTATACATTACATGTTTCTCAATTAATACTTTCAAATCTTCAGCATCTTTTTTCAAAATCTTTTCAAATTCTATTGTTTCGGTATTACACAACCCATTAACAAATTTGCGTTCTGGATCATAAACATAAGCCACACCTCCACTCATTCCGGCTGCAAAATTCCGACCTGTTTTCCCAAGAACAATCACTTTTCCACCAGTCATATATTCACAACAATGATCTCCAACACCTTCCACAACAGCTGTTGCACCAGAATTTCTCACAGCGAAACGTTCACCTGCAATCCCATTGATATAAGCTTGACCATCAACTGCTCCAAACAAGCAAACATTGCCAATGATGATATTATCTTCAGCAACAAAATTTGCTTTCTTAGGTTTCTTTACGATAAGCTTAGCCCCAGACAAACCTTTCCCAAGATAATCATTAGTGTTACCTTCGAGATTAAAGGTTAATCCATGTGCTCCAAAAGCGCCAAAACTCTGACCTGCAGAACCTTCAAAGTTGATACTTAGAGTATCTTCTGGCAGGCCTAAATGCCCATATATTTTTGAAATTTCATTACTTACAATGGCACCAACAGCTCTATTGATGTTTTTAATTGGATACGACAAACTCATTTGCTCTTTTCTATATAAGGCACGATGAGAATCTTTCAAGATTTGGAAATCTAAAACATTATCCAAATTGTGGTCTTGTTTTTCGGTATTCTTGACAATCTTCTTACTGTAGGCTTCTGGTCTATGTAAAATTGACGATAAATCCAAACCTTTGGCCTTATAATGCTTAATTGCTTTGTTTGCATTTATTTTATGGGTTTGACCTATCATTTCTGACATTGTTCTAAATCCTAACTCGGCCATAATGCCTCTTAACTCTTCAGCGATATAGTAAAAGAAATTAATTACATGCTCTGGAGTGCCTTTAAAGTTTTTACGTAGTTCTTTATCTTGAGTTGCAATTCCCACTGGACAAGTATTTAAATGACACTTTCGCATCATGATACATCCAGAAGCTACCAAAGGTGCTGTAGCAAAACCAAATTCTTCTGCCCCTAACAAGGCAGCAATAGCTACATCTCTTCCTGTTTTTAATTGACCATCACATTCTACAACGATTCGACTTCTTAAATTATTAAGCACTAAAGTTTGTTGTGCTTCGGCTAAACCAAGTTCCCATGGCAAACCTGCATGCTTTAAAGATGTTAAAGGTGATGCTCCAGTTCCGCCATCATAACCAGCAATTAAAACAACATCTGCTTTTGCTTTTGCAACTCCTGCCGCAATAGTTCCAACACCAACCTCTGAGACTAACTTCACATTAATTCTTGCATCTCGATTTGCGTTTTTTAAGTCATATATCAGTTGTGCTAAATCTTCAATAGAATAGATATCGTGATGTGGTGGTGGCGAAATCAAGCCTACAAATGGTGTAGAATTACGTGCAGCGGCAATCCATGGCAAGACTTTTTCACCAGGCAATTGCCCTCCTTCTCCAGGCTTTGCACCTTGAGCCATTTTAATTTGAATCTCCTTCGCGTTGGTTAAGTAATGAGAAGTAACTCCAAAGCGACCAGAAGCTACTTGCTTTATAGCAGAATTTCTACTATCTCCATTTACATCTGGTTGGAAACGCTTCCGATCTTCTCCACCTTCTCCAGAATTCGATTTTCCTCCAATTCTATTCATCGCAATAGCTAAATTCTCATGAGCTTCGCGCGAAATTGAACCATAAGACATTGCTCCTGTTTTAAAACGTTTTACGATTTCGGTCCAAGGCTCAACTTCTTCAATTGGAATTGGATCAATGTTATTAAATTCAAACAACCCCCTAATGGTCATTAAATTTTCTGACTGTTCATTTATCGCTTTTGCATACACATCATAACTTGCTTGATCACTTAATCGAACGGCCTGCTGTAACTTAGCAACGGTAGTTGGATTGAATAAATGGCGTTCACCATTCCGCCTCCATCTGTAATCTCCACCAATATTTAAACCTAAACTCTTATTAATTTCGGTATTTGGATAGGCATGTTGATACCGTTTATCAATTTCTTTTTCAATTTCATAAAGTCCGATACCCTCAATTCTTGAAGTGGTATAAGGAAAATATTTTTCAACAAATTGTGAGTTAAAACCAACTATTTCGAATATTTGAGACCCTCTATAAGAACGTAAGGTTGAAATCCCAATTTTATTCATCACTTTCAAGATTCCTTTCCCAATAGCTTTGTTGAAATTATCTACAGCTTTTTGTTCATCCATATCTGTAATAAAACCTTCTTTGACTTGCATTCTAATAATTTCATTAACCATATATGGGTTGACTGCACTAGCACCATAACCAAATAAAGTGGCAAAATGATGCGGTTCCCGAGGTTCAGCTGATTCAATAATAATATCGAAATATGATCGTTTACGCAATCGATTCATTTGATGATTTACATAAGAACAGGCCAATAACGGCGGGATAGGTGCTTTTTCTTTACTCACACCTCTATCCGATAAGATGATGATGTTCGTTTTTCGATCTAATGCTTTTTCAATTTGCACAATGATATTATCTAAAGCATCTTCTAATCCGTTAAGCCCTTTATCTTTTGGATATAACATCTCAATAGTCTCAGCCTTAAAACTTTCAACTTTTATATGTCGTATTTTATCCAGATCATCATTAGAGATAACTGGGTTTTGAATTTTTAGTTTTCGACATTGACGTTCGGTAATACTAAAAATGTTACGATCCTTTCCTAAGGACAAACTAATATCGGTTACTATTTCCTCTCTAATGCCATCTAAAGGTGGATTGGTTACTTGAGCAAATAATTGTTTAAAGTAGTTAGAGATGAGCTGTGGTTTATTTGATAATACAGCCAGTGGCGTATCAATTCCCATAGAGCCCAAAGCCTCTTTAGCTTTTTGTGCCATTGGTGTGATTACCTCTTGTATATCTTCAAAAGTGTAATTAAATAAACGCTGTCTTGTTTTTATGTCAAGTGTTTCAATCGGACAAGTTTCACCAGTATAAGGAATATCTTTTAGATGCAATCTGGTTTTATCTAACCATTTTTGATATGGTCGTTCTCTAACAATCTTACTTTTGATTTCCTCATCATTAATGATTCGACCTTGATTCATATCTACCAAAAACATTTTACCAGGTTCTAAACGTCCATGTCGCTCTACATCTTCTGGCGCTATATCAACGACTCCTATTTCAGAAGACATGATTAATTTTCCACTTTTGGTTACAGTATATCGTGATGGTCTTAATCCATTTCTATCGAGTAATGCGCCAATATAATTTCCATCGGTAAAAGGTACAGAAGCTGGCCCATCCCAAGGCTCCATAATACATGCATTGTATTCGTAAAATGCTTTGCGTTCTGGAGACATGGTTTTGTGTTTTTCCCAAGCTTCAGGAATCATCATCATCATAACTTCTGGTAACGAACGTCCAGTATGTGTTAATAATTCTACAACCATATCCATAGATGCAGAGTCAGATTTTCCTGGTAAAATAATTGGAAATAATTTATCAATTTGTGGCCCAAACACATCACTTTTCATGATTTCTTCACGTACACGCATTCGGCTTACATTTCCACGAAGCGTATTAATTTCTCCATTCTGACACATAAACCTAAAGGGCTGTGCTAGTTCCCAAGTTGGCATGGTATTCGTTGAAAATCGCTGATGCACCAAAGCTAAGCGTGTCACTAAATCATCTTCCTGTAAATCCTTATAATAACGACCAATATCTTCAGGCATAATAATCCCTTTATATATAAGAGTTGTCATTGATAAACTTGACACATAGAAATAAGAACTTTGAGACATTTTAGATGTTCTCACTTTATGTTCTGTTATTTTACGTGCCGCATAAAGTTTAGCATTAAAATCTGCTTCAGAAATATCGTTTGACTTTCCAACAAAGAGTTGTTCAATATTAGGTTCTGAAGCTAAAGCAATCTCTCCAAGTTGTGTTGAATCTACCGGAACTTCTCTCCATCCTATAACAGACAATCCTTGTGCAATAATTTCTCGTTCGAAGGTATCTTTGCAAAACCTATATTGGTTACTGTTTTTAGGTAAGAATACCATACCAACAGCATATTTCCCTTTTACTGGCACTTTAAACCCACAAACTCTTTTGAAGTATGCATGAGGAATATCAATTAATAAACCAGCCCCATCACCAGTTTTCCCATCGGCGCTTACACCTCCTCGATGTTCTAATTTAACAAGAATCTCTAAAGCATCATGTATAATTTGATTAGTTCTTTCTCCTTTAAGATTACAGATAAATCCCGCACCACAATTTTCGTGTTCAAATTCTGGTAAATACAATCCTTGTTTCTTCAGCATAATTCAGAAATTTTAAAGGCATTTCACACCTTATTATTTGACTAATATATACTGTAAGAATCGATTAAAAAAAAAGCAGAAACAGTTTTCAGGAATTCACAAAATGCCTCTATTATATTATAAATTTTACAATTTACATCATATCAAAATGTCAAATCGTTAATGAAAAAAACACAATGAAAATTCATTTTTTTTACGAAAACGTTTGCGAAAAACACCATTTATTAAATATAATTTAAACAATCGATTAAAATCTTTAATTTTTACTCAACACCTCATTGTTAATTCTATAAAAAAACACAAATAAATATTTTACCCCTATAAATTTTAGGGGTATAAAATTAATTATTCACAAAAATTAAATAACAACCCTATTTTTTTATAGGGTCTTGTGCTTTTTTGTATAGTTTTGATGTGTCAATAAATCAAAAAACGAATATTTATGAAACATGCATTTACCTTAACACTAGTATTAACATCAATACTATTAACCGCACAAGAAACAGCAGAAAACACTTCAGATAAAAAATTCTCGATATCTGGAAGTGTTGATGCCTATTTTAGAACTAATCTAACTGGTCCTAACGAAGCTTTTGAAGATGGTGACAATACATTCTTTTTAAATCCAGGAACATCTTTCGCTAATAGAAGTGGTTTTAGCTTAGGAATGGCTAACGCTATTTTATCCTACGAAGGCAACAAAGTAGGGTTTGTTGCAGACTTAGTCTTTGGACCTAGAGGAGAAGATGCTGTTTTTTTATCAACAGGCTCAAGCAATATTGTAAACCAACTGTATGTGTATTATAATATAAGCGACAACGTCACCTTAACCTTAGGAAACTTCAATACTTTTTTAGGCTATGAAGTAATTTCTCCTGTTGGGAATTTCAATTATAGTACATCATACATGTTCTCTAATGGCCCTTTTTCTCATACTGGTTTAAAAGCTGACATTGCATTATCTGATGATGTCTCATTAATGCTAGCAGTAATGAATAGTACAGATTTTACAGAAGTCAATCTCGACGGAAGCTACACTGCGGGCGCTCAGCTTGGTTATAAAAATCAATTCTTAAATCTAATCTATGGAAATCAAACTGGAAATAGCAACCCTACTTTTCAAGTGGATTATACAGGCGGAACAGATTTAAGCGATGCCTTTTTCTTAGGAATTAATGCCACATATAATGATACGGATGGCAATGGTTTTTATGGCGCAGCATTATATCCTCAATATACAGTATCAGAAGCATTTGCACTTGGATTTAGAGGTGAATATTTCGGATTCCATGCAGAAAACACAGATGATAGCAATGTATTTGCCGCAACATTATCTGCAAATTATAAAGTTGATGACTTAACCATTATTCCAGAAATACGATTAGATAGCTGGAATGAAGACACCTATATCGACAATGATATGAATCCAACAAAGAGTTTGGCATCATTTCTTGTTGCAGCAGTCTATAAATTTAACTAACACCAAAATAATTATGAAAAAAGTTGAAGCAATAATTCGGAAATCAAAGTTTTCCGCTGTAAAAAAAGCACTACATGATGTAGGCGTTAATTTCTTTTCCTACTGGGATGTTACTGGATTAGGTAACGAAAAAGAAGGACATGTATACAGAGGCGTATCCTATAGCACAAGTGACATACAACGCCGTTACCTCTCTATAGTTGTGAACGACGATTTTGAAGACGTCACCATTAAAGCCATTCTTGAAGCTGGAGCTACAGGAGATGTTGGTGATGGTAAAATCTTTGTCTCTCAAATAGACGAAGTATACAGAATACGAACAGGAGAAAAAGGAGGAAATACTTTAAAATAAGACACATGGAATTACTTACTACTAATAATGTATGGATGATGATCTGTACAGCACTTGTTTTCTTTATGCACTTAGGGTTTGCATTTTTGGAAATTGGATTAACTCGTCAAAAAAACACGATAAACGTTTTGTTCAAAAACATGTTTATCATAACAACTGGCCTACTTCTCTACTGCTTAGTTGGCTTCAACTTGATGTATCCTGGAGAGTTTAATGGATTTATTGGATTTGCGGGATTCGGATTGGATGCACCAACAATAGAAGGTGTTTTAGATTTATCATACAATGAAGGCTACACCTACTGGACAGACTTCCTATTTCAAGGAATGTTCGCCGCTACAGCTGCCACTATAGTCTCAGGAGCAGTAGCAGAACGCATGAAAATTGGACCATTTATGATTTTTGCAATCCTTTATGTTGGTTTAATCTATCCTATTGCAGGATCTTGGAAATGGGGAGGCGGATTCTTAGACAGCTTAGATACTCCCTTTTATGATTTTGCCGGATCAACATTAGTACACTCTGTTGGCGGATGGGCTGCTCTGGTTGCAGTTTGTCTTTTAGGAGCTAGAATTGGAAAATTTAAAGAAGGAAGACTACAAGCCATCCCTGGCCATAACATCCCATTAGCAACAGCAGGAGTCATTATTTTATGGTTAGGTTGGTTTGGCTTTAATGGTGGATCTGTGCTATCTGCAGACCCAGGATTAACCTCACTAACACTTGTCACAACATGTTTAGCAGCCGCTTCAGGTGGTGTTGTAGCAGCATTAGTCTCTTTTATAAAATTTAAAAACTTAGATTTAACAATGTTCCTTAATGGCATATTAGGTGGACTAGTTGGTATTACTGCTGGAGCAGATCAAATGAGTCCAACTGATGCAATTATCATTGGTAGTATTGCAGGAGCAGTTATCGTATTTGCAGTATCGCTAATTGACAGATTAAAATTAGACGACCCAGTAGGAGCAATTGCCGTACACTTAGTGTGTGGTATATGGGGAACACTAGCGGTTGGAATCTTCGGAGAACTCGCAGGTGGCGCTCAATTTCTGAGTCAGTTTATTGGCGTAATATCGTATGCAGCCATCTGCATCATCTCATCATTCTTAATCATTTTTATATTAAAAAAGACTGTGGGTATTAGAGTTTCAGAGCGCGAAGAACTAGAAGGACTTGATGCTCATGAACATGGAATGGATGCTTATCCAGATTTTAGATTGAATGAACACTAAGACGTTTGTTATTTTATTAGATTAGGGAGTTAGCCCTCAAAATTATTAATCTTGAGGGCTTTCTTATGTTTAAAAGAAAAGCGCTAAAACAATTAATTATCTAGCGCTTTAAGTACTTAAATCCAAAATGTCTCAAATAATTGTAGATTGACCTAAGTGAATATTTTTGAAGTTACGATTACTGTCTTTAGGATTGAAAATAAAATCTTCAATAAAATCTCCAACATTAGACGTTGTAATAGTATTATATTCTGAATTAATATCTGGTGTAGTGATATTTAGTTTTAGCGATTTTTCTACAGCCAACCTTACTAATTCTGCTTCATTATATAATTCAAAATGATCTAACAACATAGCAGCAGATAGTATAGAAGCAATTGGGTTAGCAATACCTTTGCCTTCTGCTTGTGGATACGAACCATGAATAGGCTCAAACATCGCATGCTTTTCTCCTACTGAAGCAGATGCTAGAAGTCCTATTGACCCACCTATGACACTCGCCTCATCACTAATAATATCTCCAAACATATTTTCGGTTAGAATCACATCAAACTGTTTAGGGTTTAAAATCATCTGCATTGCAGCATTATCTACAAACAGAAAATCTAGTTTTATATCTTTATAGTTTTCAGCGACTTCAGTTACAACTTTACGCCACAATCTTGAACTTTCCAGAACATTTGCTTTATCAACCAATGTTACTTTACCTTTTCGAGACCCAGCAGCTTTAAACGCTAAATGCGCAATACGTTCAATTTCTAAACGGGAATATTCACATAAATCTGAAGCGACATCACCATCCTTACTTAATTCCTTTTTTCCAAAGTAAATACCTCCAGTCAATTCGCGATAAATACTAATATCTGTACCATCAATTATAGGTTTCTTTAAAGGAGATTTATCAAGTAAAGACTTATACGCTTTTACAGGTCTGATATTTGCAAATAGCCCTAATTCTTTTCTAAGTTTCAATAATCCTTGCTCTGGCCTTACCTTTGCAGAAGGATCATTATCGTATTTTGGATGACCTATAGAACCAAACAAAATTGCATCGGTAGACTTACATAACTCTAAAGTTTTTTTTGGCAAAGGGTCATTATGTTTATCAATTGCAATCGCACCTACATCAGCAGGTTTAAAACTGAAGGTGTGATCAAATTCTGAAGCAATAGCTTTTAATGCTTTGACTGCTTGATTGGTTACCTCTGGGCCAATTCCATCTCCTGCTAATACAGCGATGTTTAATTTCATAAATTCTTATTTAGTTAGCTCTTGAAGCTTCGAAAGCCTCAATTAATTCTTTTTTACTTAATAAATAATCAATGTCATCATACCCATTGATTAAACATGTTTTTTTATAAGGATCTATATCAAATGATTCTGAAATTGAATTCTCAATACTAATTGTTTGCAATTCTAGATTCACCGTAATTTTCCTTTCTGGCTGTTTTTGAATGGTCTCCATTAACTCAGATAAAAAAGCTTCAGACACCTGAACAGGCAACAACCCATTGTTAAGCGCATTACCTTTAAAAATATCGGCAAAAAAACTAGACACAATCACTTTAAAACCGTATCCTACTAATGCCCAAGCAGCATGCTCACGACTAGAACCACAACCAAAATTATCTCCAGCTACTAAGATACTTCCTGAATACTCTGG
Organism: Psychroserpens citreus; assembly: GCF_055686305.1. Classification (NCBI taxonomy): domain Bacteria; kingdom Pseudomonadati; phylum Bacteroidota; class Flavobacteriia; order Flavobacteriales; family Flavobacteriaceae; genus Psychroserpens; species Psychroserpens citreus. The sequence continues at coordinate 1,948,388 of NZ_CM145999.1, read as the reverse complement.
ATTATTAAGTATAAATGTAGTATTTTTTGAATTGTCTTTTTTGAAGCGCCAATCTCTAAACACATTATCCCCAAATCCTTTTTTATCGGTCGCCTTTAAAAAGCGCGCAGGAATAATTTGATCTGTATCTACATTAGCAATATCTAATGGAACAGCAGTTGATGTCAATGTTGTAAATTTTTCCATATTAAATAATTTCTAATGCTTCTTGTTCTTTTGTTACATCAACAATTTTTCCTGCTACAGCAACAGCTGCTGCAACTAAAGGGCTTGCAAGTATCGTTCTAGAGCCTTGCCCTTGTCGACCTTCGAAATTTCTGTTCGATGTAGATACACAATATTCACCTTGAGGTATTTTATCATCATTCATTGCCAAACAAGCTGAACAACCTGGTTGTCTTAATTCGAAACCAGCCTCATCGAAAATAGTTTTCAACCCTTCTTCAACAATTTGAGCTTCTACTTGTTTGCTTCCTGGCACTAACCAAGCCGTAACATTATCTGCTTTTTGTCTCCCTTTAATATAGTTTGCTGCCACTCTAAAATCTTCAATTCTAGAATTGGTACAACTTCCAATAAACACATAATTAATTGGTGTATTAATTAATCGTTCACCAGCTCCAAAATTCATATACTCTAAAGACTTTTTGAAAGAAGCATCCTCATCATTTGGAATAGATTCTGAAATCTTAATTCCCATTCCAGGATTTGTCCCATAGGTAATCATAGGCTCAATATCCTGTGCGTCAAATTCATATTCCTTATCAAACTGAGCGTCATCATCGGTTGATAATGTTTTCCAATACGCCACTTTACTATCGAAATCGACACCCTTTGGAGCAAACACTCTATCTCTAATATAGCTATATGTCGTTTCGTCTGGAGCTATCATTCCTCCACGCGCTCCCATTTCAATACTCATATTACAAACGGTCATTCGTCCTTCCATACTCATAGTTTCAAAAACGTCTCCTGCATATTCACAGAAATATCCTGTACCCGAATTCGTACCCAATTTCGAAATAATATAAAGAATAACGTCCTTAGGTAAAACGCCATGTTTCAATTTACCATTAACAGTAACCCTCATACTCTTAGGTTTTGTTAACAACAAACATTGACTAGCAAATACTTGAGCCACTTGACTAGTTCCTATACCAAAAGCAATAGTACCAAAGGCACCATGCGTAGATGTATGGCTATCTCCACAAACCATAGTCATTCCTGGCTGTGTAATTCCTAATTCAGGAGCCATAACATGAACAATACCATTGTATTGATGACCTAACTCATATAAGGTAATGTTATTTTCAGAACAATTTTTGGACAATTGCTCTAATTGATGACGTGATAACGCATCTTTAATTGGCAAATGTTGATTTTGAGTTGGTGTATTATGATCTGCTGTTGCTATAATTTGATAAGGCCTAAAGACAGGGATGTTTCTATCTTTTAACTCATTAAATGCTTGCGGGCTTGTCACCTCATGAATTAAATGCTTATCAATATATAATATTTGCGGTCCGTTTTCAATTGTATCAACCACATGTGCATCCCAAACTTTATCGAATAATGTTTTTCCCATTAAGCCGAAATTATTTGTTGATAGACTTTACTCGTTTCGATGATTTGATGAATATCATTATCGTTAATCTCTTTTTTCTTATCAGCAAAATTCAAAAAATTAGCATAAACATCATCCAGTTGGATTTTAGTTAATTCATAGCCTACATTTTTGGCACGATACGCCAATGCTGCACGACCACTTCTTGCTGTAAGCACAATTGCAGATTCGGTAACACCAACATCTTTAGGATCAATAATTTCGTAAGTTTCACGATTTTTAATCACACCATCTTGATGAATTCCAGAACTATGGGCAAAAGCATTAGCGCCAACAATAGCTTTATTAGGCTGTGTATAAATCCCCATACTATCACTCACCAACTGACTCATCCCATATAGCATTGAGGTATTGATATTAGTATCTAGATTAAGATAAGGATGCTGCTTTAAAACCATAACAACTTCTTCTAAAGCTGTATTTCCAGCGCGCTCTCCAATACCATTAATTGTACACTCTATTTGCCTAGCGCCATTAATAACACCTTCAATAGAATTTGCAGTCGCTAAACCAAGATCATTATGACAATGGCATGATAAAACAGCCTTCTCAATGCCCTTGACGTTTTCTTTTAGATATTTAATTTTCGCACCATATTCACTAGGCAAACAATATCCAGTTGTATCAGGAATATTTAAAACGGTTGCACCTGCTTCGATAACAGCTTCACATACGCGTGCTAGATACTCATTATCTGTTCTACCAGCATCTTCGGCATAAAACTCAACATCCTCTACAAAAGATTTAGAATATTTAACCGCTCTAACAGCACGTTCAATAATATCTTCTCGCGTCGTTCTAAATTTATGTTTGATATGTGAATCTGAAGTCCCAATTCCTGTATGAATTCTAGGGTGTTTAGCATAAGCTAATGCTTCTGCAGCCACTTTAATATCGTTTTCTACAGAACGTGTTAAACCACAAACTGTTGCATGCTTGACTATTTTAGAGATGGCTTCAACCGATTTAAAATCACCTGGGCTTGAAACAGGAAATCCAGCTTCTATTACGTCAACACCAAGTTCATCAAGCTGTTCAGCTATTACAACTTTTTGCTCAGTGTTTAATTTACACCCTGGAACTTGCTCTCCGTCACGAAGTGTAGTATCGAAAATTTTTACGTTGGAATCAGACATTTATCAAAATATATTTTTCTATTGTCTTACGAATGTATATTTTGGAATTGTTTTAGCTGATATCGCACTATTTAGTTTTACGATGTTCAAATAAAAATTTACAATTTAATTAACTGGTTTTCAATTTATTAAATCATAATTTGTTTGATGACTAAAGATCAAAAAGATAATTTGTTTTTATTAGTAAAGTCGCTTTCAAAATCTGAAAAGCGACAATTTAAATTATATGTTGGTCGTTTGGGCGTTAATTCTGATTCAAAATTTTTAAATCTTTTCAACCTTCTTGATAAATCCAATGTATATGACGAAACTGCAATTTTAAAAAGTGGTATTGTTAAAAAACAACAGTTAGCAAACGTCAAATCTCATTTATACAAGCAGATTTTAATCAGTTTAAAACTTAATCCTTCTCATCAAAATATAAGATCTCAAATACGAGAACAATTAGACTTTGCATCGATTTTGTATCACAAAGGCTTATACAAACAAAGTTTAAAGATTTTAGATAAAGCAAAAGATGTAGCCATTCAAAATGAAGAAAAGAATTTAGCATTCGAAATAGTAGAACTCGAAAAAATAATCGAAGCACAGTATATCACGAGAAGTATTGCTACTAGAGCTGATGAACTTACCATACAAGCTAAAGAACTCAGCGCTCTTAATGTAATTGCCAGTAAACTTTCCAATTTATCCTTACAATTATATAGCATTATTCTCAAAACTGGCTATGTAAAAAATGAGGAAGAAAGTAAAATTATTACTAAATATTTTAATGACCGATTACCAAAAATTCAGTTTTCTGAATTAGGATTTAGAGAAAAATTATGGTTTTACAAGGCGCACCTATGGTACAGTTTTCTAATGCAAGATTTTTTAAACTGTTATCGTTATGCCGCTAAATGTGTAGATTTGTTTTCGCAGTATCCAAAAATGATAGATTTAAACCCTGTCTTCTTTTTAAAAGCGAATAATTATTTATTAGAATCTATCTTCTTTATAAAAAACAAGACAAAGTTTGTTGAGGCATTTTCAAATTTAAAATCAAAAATTGAGCATAAATCTTTCCCTAAAAATGAAAATGTTCAAACCCTAACGTTTTTATATCTAAACTTTCATGATATCAATAAGCATTTTATTGACGGAAGTTTCCATGATGGTTTAGCCCTTATTCCAAAAATAGAAAAGGACCTAACTCAATTTAGAAATCAAATTGACGAACATCATAAAATGATATTCTACTATAAGTTTGCAAGTATGCATTTTGGAACTGGTAACAATAAAGAATGTATTCGGTATTTAAACAAAATCATATCCAATAAATCCCTTTCAATGCGTGAAGACCTCTTGTGTTTCTCTAGGGTTTTAAATCTTGTTGCGCATTATGAAGCAGGATTAGATTATCATCTAGACAGCTTACTTCGAAGCACATATAAGTTTTTAATTAAAATGAATGATTTACATGAAGTTCAAAAGGAAATGATAAAATTCATAAAAGGCTTACAAGACATTTATCCGCATGAACTAAAAAAAGCATTTAAAGAATTGCACGCTACGTTAAAACAATTTGAGGACCATCCTTTTGAACGACGTGCCTTTTTGTATTTAGATATCATTTCGTGGCTAGAAAGCAAAATACATAACACACCTGTTCATCAAATTATTAGAGATAAATATTTAAAAGAGTTTTCTTAATTAGATTTTAACTCTAAAACAATCTGCCATCATCTGATACAATTCGGGATGTTTACGTTTCATGAGTTTGGGGTTTTCAAAAAAGTATTCGGAAGCTACGGCAAAAAACTCTGCTTGTTTTGTGCCACCATAAGCTCTTATATCAGATTTATCATTATTGATAGCCTCCATCTTATCGTGTACCAATTTCAACCATGGAATAGCGTATGCATTTTCCATTAGAATTTCAGGAATACCATCAACCCTATCATCCATTTTATCAATAAGATGAATAAATTCATGTATTGCAGTATTACGTTTATCATTTGCGTTTTTAAATCCGTGATGCAAAGCTTTCTTAGATAAAATCATTTTACCTTCTAACCTACCTGTTCCTACAACACCAGCGATTCGCTTTGATTTACTTTTATCTGAAAACTGAAAATCTTCATTAAAATTATCAGGATATAATAAAATCCCACTAACTGTTGGATAATACCATTCTTTAAATGAAAACACTGGAATTACAGCACTTGAAGCAATTAGAATTTTGTCTAATTCTGTGACTTCAACATCTACACTATCAATATAGACTTCACTTAAAAATCGCATGATTCTGTTTTGGAAACGCTGCTGTTCTTTGGAACTTAATTTTTTATAAAATGACACTTCTTTAAGTAAAATATCATGCCAATGCATTGGAAAGGGCTTTGCTTTTCTAGAATTTCGTTTGTAAAACACGTAACTAACAAAAGCAACCAAACCAATAAAAACAATAAAATATATCATATATGAGGCTTCTTTCAGCACTCTAAACTAATGATTTTCAATTGTATTAGCTATAAAATTGACAAAAAATGAATATCTTTAAATACACATGCTACCAACCAAAACATGAAAAAATCATACATAGACTTACATTGCCATCCTTCATTAAAGCCTTTCGGAAAGAGCTTTAAGTACGAACCACCAAAGCAGAATATTCTTAATAGTGGTAGAAAAAACTCTATTTGGCATTACAGTCCTCCCAATTTTGTAGAACGTCAATTTAATAAAATCTTGACACTAACAAAATTTACACAAACCGACTTAACTACATTAGCAAAAGCAGATTGCAATGTCGTTGTTATCTCATTATATCCTTTTGAGAAACATTTCTTGAAAGATAAAATATTGGGATTTAAATTTGTGTCCGACATATTAGTTAATCTTGCTGCTGGCGTAAGTCAGAAACGAATAGACAACCTAAGAAATCACAATAGTTATTATCAGGATCTTAATGACGAATACGACTTTTATAAACAACTCGATAATTTCGCACAAATTATAGATGGTGTTACCTACACTTATCGCTTAGTCAACAATTACTCAGAAATATCTACAAATATTACAAGTTCAACAGATACACGTAAAATTATTAGTCTTGTCCCAACTATTGAAGGAGGCCATGCTTTCGAAACAGGTTTAGACAAAGATAAAAACACAGCCATAGAATCTGATGTTTTAACTCATGTAGATGCTGTTAAAAACTGGGAACACAAACCTCTCTTTGTAACATTAGCACATCATTTTTATAATGAAATTTGCGGTCATGCGAGAAGCATCAGCATAGGACTAATTAAAAAAAATCAAAATCGAGGCCTTAACACAGACATCACAGACTTAGGCTATAAAGTCATTGACAAACTACTAGACAATACTAATAATAAACGCATTCTCATCGATATCAAACACATGAGTACTGCAGCAAGAAAAACCTACTACAAATTACTAGAAACAACGTATGCAAATGAAGATATTCCTATCATTGTAAGTCATGGAGCAGCCAATGGAAAACGTTCTATTATTGAATGGGATATTTCAGATGGAACCCAAAGCAAATATTTCAGGCAAGATGATATTAATATTTATGATTCTGAAATCTTGCGTATTGCAAAATCAAAAGGTATTTTTGGTTTGCAATTAGATGAACGACGCATTGCAAGTAGAAAAGCTATTGCTAGTTCAAGAATTTATTGGCCAAGTAAAAAGAGACGTTACCGAAATAAAGCAGATTTAATTTGGAGACAGATTAGACATATCGCCGAATTATTAGATACAAATGGACTATTTTGCTGGGAAACAGTTGCTATTGGTTCAGATTTTGATGGGATTGTAAATCCGATTAAAGGACTTTGGACCGCTGAAAACGTCGAAGACATAAAGCCTTATCTCATTGAAAAAGCTAAAGAATATCTTGAAAAGCACACATCAAAATTGCAAACACAAAATCAAATTTCAGCAAACGAAATTATAGATCGCTTGCTATTTATAAACGCTAATGAATTTCTTAAAAAGAACTTCAAATAAGCATTAAATTTTCAGAAATACACTTATGACAGATAAAGAAAAATTCATGAAAGAAGCAGTAAATGCTGCTTTAAAAGGAATGCATAATAACGAAGGAGGCCCTTTTGGTTGTGTTATTGTAAAAGATGGAAAAATCATTGGACGTGGTAATAATAAAGTCACCTCAACAAATGACCCAACAGCTCATGCAGAAGTTACAGCCATTAGAGATGCCTGCAAAAACTTAGATTCGTTTCAACTTGAAGGTTGTGAAATCTATACTTCTTGCGAACCATGTCCAATGTGTTTAGGCGCTATTTATTGGGCACGACCTGACAAGGTATTTTACGGAAGCAATCAAGTTGATGCCGCAAACATAGGATTTGATGACGAGTTTATTTATAAGGAAATTCCTTTACCTTATAACGAAAGAAGCATTCCTTTTGAACAACTTGCGCGAGACATTGCATTAGAACCATTTCAAGAATGGTCTAAAAAAGAAGACAAAACCGAATATTAATTCATGATTAGCTTCATTCTTAATAATAAAACCATTAATACTAACGAGCATTCTGGTATGACACTACTAGATTTTATTCGTTATGAGCAACGCTTAACTGGAACTAAAATTGGATGTCGTGAAGGCGATTGTGGTGCTTGTACTGTTTTGGTAGGAAGCTTAGAAAATAATCACATCAATTATCAAAGCATCACCTCTTGCATTTCACCTCTCGGAAATGCACATGGTAAACATATTGTTACAGTTGAAGGTACAAATCTTCAAGATAAATTGACTGTAGCACAAGAAGCCATGAAAGAGAACTATGCAACACAATGTGGATTTTGCACACCTGGATTTGTAGTATCACTAACTGGATTTGCCTTATCTGACTCTGAAAAAAATTACGATAATGCATTAAATGCTATCAGTGGAAATATTTGTAGATGCACAGGATATAAAGCCATTGAAAAAGCAGCACATCAAGTTGTTGAAGATTTAAAAACCTATAATAGAGACGAACAATTTATTTGGTTAATTGAAAATGATTTTATTCCAAATTATTTTGCAACCATTCCTGAGCGATTAAAAGATTTAGAAGCTAAAGATAGAAATCAACCTAAGGGCAAATATGTTTCGGGAGGTACAGACTTATATGTACAACAAGCAGATCACTTAGCAGACAACAAGGTACATCTCATTGCTGAAAAAGACTATTTAAAAGGGATTATCATAGATAATACTACATGCACTATTGGAACTAATTCTACGGTTTCAGATTTATGGAATCATTCTGAAATCAACTCTTATTTCCCTAATTTGAAAAAGCATTTAAAGTTGGTGTCTTCTGAACAAATAAGAAATATGGCCTCTTTAGGTGGAAACCTAGTTAACGCCTCTCCTATTGGCGATATGACCATTTTCTTTTTAGCGCTTAATAGCAATCTTACCATCACAACTGAAGATGGTATAGAACGACAGCTTCTGCTTAAAGACTTCTATAAAGCTTATAAAACTTACGACTTAAAAGACGGAGAACTTTTAAAAACCATTCATTTTAAGCTTCCAAACAAACAGTCCTTTTTCAATTTTGAAAAAGTATGTAAGCGGACTCATCTTGATATTGCAAGTGTAAATTCTGCCATTCAAATTACCATAAACAATAACATTATTTCAGAAGCGCATGTATCTATTGGTGGTGTTGCCGCAATTCCTAAGTATCTGCATGACACTTCAAATTTTCTAACAGGAAAAGTCTTGTCTTTACAAACAATTCTTGAAGCCAACAATATTCTACAAAAAGAAATCTCTCCAATCAGTGATGTTCGCGGTACAAGCGAATATAAAAGATTACTTGGCAGACAATTGTTTTACGCGCATTTCACAGAATTATTTCCAAAGCAATTCAACTTAAACGCTTTTGTTCAGCATGGATAAACACAAATCAAATACCGATTTAAACACTCATCTTAATGCTGTAAATATAGCTATCAAACAAAGCATAAAAAACCAAGATTCTTATACTCATGTTCGTGGTGAATCTTTATATGTTGATGATGTTAATATTAGACAAGGGACGTTTCATGCTGTTGTTTTTGACGCTCCAAAAGCTCACGGAAAAATCAAATACGTAGACTATTCAAAGGCTGAGGCTCTAGAAGGTGTAGAACGCATTTTCACCTACAAAGACGTGCTTGGAAAAAATCAAATTGGTGGCATCATTCCTGATGAACCTTTATTTGCTGAAGACGAAGTTCATTTTTGGGGAATGCCAATCGCTTTAGTTGTTGCCAAAACCGAATTCATTGCTAGAAAAGCACGAGATTTAATCGATATTGAGATTGAACAATTACCTGTGATTACGACTGCCAAACAAGCAAAATCTAAAGGAAGTTTTATCAATGCACCACGCTCTTTTGCTTTGGGCGATGCCGAAGAAGCTTTTAAAAACTGTGATTATGTTTTTGAAGGCGAAACTTTTTCTAACGGACAAGAGCATTTGTATATCGAATCTCAAGGCGCTTATGCAGAACCTTTAGAAAACGGCAATATAAAAATTACCTCTTCAACACAGGGACCTACAGCTGTTCAGAAAACAACAGCTCAAGTATTAGGTCTAGCCATGCATAAAATTGAAGTTGATGTTACGCGTCTTGGCGGTGGGTTTGGAGGTAAAGAAGATCAAGCTACACCTTGGGCAGTTATGGCTGCATTAGCATGCTATCATTTAAATCAATCCGTGAAATTAATACTAAATCGTCATGACGATTTAAGAATGACTGGAAAGCGCCATCCCTACGAAAGCACCTACAAGATAGGTCTATCCAAAGATTTAAAAATAATAGCTTATGAAGCCGAGTTCCTTCAAAACTCAGGAGCTGCTGCTGATCTATCTCCTGCTATTGCAGAACGAACGCTATTTCACGCAACTAACAGTTATTATGTCCCAAATGTAAAAACAACAGTTATTAGTTGTAAAACTAATTTACCTCCCAACACAGCGTTTAGAGGTTTTGGTGGTCCACAAGGGATGTTCGTTATTGAATCGGCAATAGCCAACGCAGCACATAAAATAGGCGTGTCTCCTAGACAAATTCAGGAAGCAAACCTACTAAATGAAAATGATACTTTTTCTTATGGTCAGATTGCTAAACAAGTAGAAGCAAAAAACACCTGGGATTCAGCGAAATCAATTTACAACATTGAAGCCTTAGAACAAGACATCGAAGTCTTCAACAAAAACAATTCAAGCTTTAAAAAAGGGTTGGCTTTAATGCCAATTTGTTTTGGAATTTCCTTTACCAATACACCAATGAATCATGCTCGTGCATTGGTTCACATATATCTAGATGGTAGTGTTGGTATAAGTACAGCTGCTGTTGAGATGGGACAAGGAGTTAATACCAAAATTATGCAAATTGCAGCTCAAGTATTTTCAATTCCACTGGAATTCATTAAAATTGAAACCACAAATACCACAAGAGTCGCCAACACCTCACCATCTGCAGCAAGTTCTACTGCCGATTTAAATGGAAAAGCAACACTCAAAGCTTGTATTGCATTACTTGGACGATTAAAAGCAGTGGCTTCAGAAGATTTAGATACCTCTGTAGAGCACATTACATTAAATGATGGATCTGTTTATATTAAGGGTGAAAAATCTAATCTTTCTTGGACAGACCTTATTAGTAAAGCAATGCTAAAACGTGTGGCATTAACAGAAAATGCTCACTACGCTACTCCAGAAATCCACTTTGACAAAACCAAAGAAAAAGGACACCCATTTGCTTATCATGTATATGGAACGGCAATCATCACAACGACTGTAGATTGCACGCGCGGGACCTATGAATTTGACACAGTAAAAATTGTTCATGACTATGGAAAAAGTATGAGTAAAGGAATCGATTTAGGACAAGTAGAAGGGGCTTTAGCTCAAGGGATTGGTTGGATGACTATGGAAGATATTGCTTATAATAACGAGGGACGTTTGCTTTCAAATGCCTTATCAACTTATAAAATTCCTGATATATTTTCTGTACCAAAACACGTGGAAGTTATTCCTGTTGAAACTCAAGGACACGAGCTTGCTATTTTGAAATCCAAAGCCGTAGGCGAGCCACCTTTGATGTATGGCATTGGAGCTTATTTTGCCATTCAAAATGCCATAAAAGCATTCAACCCTCATTACGATTTAAAGTTTCACGCACCTATGACTCCTGAAAAAGTATTGATGAGTTTATACGAGAACAACAACATATAATTAAGATGTCTACTCAAATTAATAATCGTGTTTTTGAGACATTTCCAGAATTAGAAAGCAAGCGCCTTTTGTATAGAGCTTATTCTCTGAAAGACGCCGAAGTTCTTTTGAATCTAAGAGGCAATAAAGCCGTTTCAAAGTATATGGACACAACTGTACCAACACAAATTGAGGATACAGAGAAACGCATAAAAGACTATCAAACGGCATTTTCTGAAGCTAGAGGTATTACTTGGGCTTTAATAGATAAAAATTCAGAAAAACTCATTGGTGATTTTGGTATTTGGCATATTGACCATAAAAATTCTAGAGGTGAAATTGGCTATATTTTACATCCAGACTTTTGGGGCAAAGGCTATATGTTTGAAGCAATGAATACCTTAATCCGTTTTGGATTCAACACTATTAACATTCATAGTTACACTGCTAATGTGAATGTAAACAATGACAATTCTAAAGCACTTTTGTTAAAATTTGGCTTTAAACTTGAAGCCTATTTTAGAGAAAATTTTTATTATGATGGTCAGTTTTTAGACAGTGAAATTTATTGTTTACTTGAATCTGATTTAAACTAGAAAACCTATCGCACTACATTACAAAAAAGAAAACATCCTTAAAGGCTCACTTATCTATAGTGCTGGTGATACTATTGCTGCCTTACTACTTGGAGAATTCTCTTGGTATCGATTATTAGGAATGATGCTTATTGGTGCCACAATCTATGCTTTTGAAATCCCAAACTACTTTGATTGGATTGTAAAAAAGACGCAACATCTAAAAGGGTTAAAAGCCACTTTAACCAAAACTGGCTTGGCTATTTTATATTTCAATCCCTTATGGATTGCTCGACACTTATTATTTATCAAATTATTTTCTGGACAACTAAACGCCATTGGATGGCATTTAATTGAGATAGCCATCTGGTCATTTATCGCAAATATTTTAATCTCATTTATTGGAAACTATATCATTCAAAATCGATTTAAACTTAAATGGCGTTTTTTAGGAAGTGCTATATTTTCTGCTTTAATGGCTATCTACTATGCTTTAAGCGAAACTATTTTTAGTTTATAGATTAATTAGCATGAATTAAAAATACATTAAGACAACATGGATTCATGTGACATTTCGACTGCGCTCAATGTGACAGTAGAGCATTTCAAATTATAGTATTGTCTTAAGGTCTTCTTTTTTAAAAATTGAATATTCTGAAATATTATAATGACTCACAATATCATTGACTAATGTATCTCTTACCACAATAATTAAATGTTGATTTTTATCAGACACATAATTAGGAATTAACCTTGTTGCCGAATCATGCAACCCTTGACATTTAAGCTCTAACTTTCCTAGTTCGTCAATAATAACGTGTTGATTTCGGTGTTCAGCAACTGTGGTCATTAAATACCTATTAGCACTATCGAAAGCTGATTTCAAAAATTGAAATGGTCCTATTGTAACCAAATCTTCATTCTTATAACCAACTTCTAAAGGAAAAGTTTCTTTTGACTTTATTTTCAAAAAATAGCGCTTTCCATTTTGATCGTCTGGACATAGCAATCCATCAACATCATCTCTATTTTTTATCCATTCTTGTAAAGCTGTTGTCTTTCCAGTTCTAATTGCATCCGATAAAATATAAATCATTCTGATCGCACTTTAAAATGAATACAATTTGATATGCTAGTCGCCATAAAAAACTTAAAACGTGTATAACCCTTTAAGTGCTTCGTCTCTCTCCAGGAATAACTTATAATCTGTCTGAAATAAGGAAATAGATCCATGGCATTGGCAATGTCTTCTTTATATTGCGACTCTTTTTTGTTTAAATATTTCTGCATTAATTTTAATAAAAATGGACCTATTACAAGATACCAGAGTAACAGAATTAAAAAGCTACGTATCAAAATATAAACGGCTTTTTTCCATCCAAATAAATCACCTCCAAAAAAGGCAAAAGCTATAACAATCAAAGCTACTGTGACCAGCCATATCCAAATCACCTTCGTTTTAAAAGATAATTTCGAAGGTGAATTTTCTGTAGCAACATCACGAGATTCTAAGTAGAATTCTGAGACTTTATTGTTAGCAATAATTGCAATGATGCTTTTTATAAAAATTCCGAACAAAAGACCACAAATTCCATAAACTAATAGATACAAAACCACTAAGAATGATGTTGTAGATGTTTCGGAAACAAAATCTAATTTTTGTTGAACCCAAGCACCATATATATTAATTGCCTCCCAGAGTTCTGTACCATAAACAATGGTCAATATTAATAATTTCTGCAATGCTGACTCTAAAAAAGTAATCACTCCGAATAGCACCAAAACAATGCCTTTCCATGAAAAATTTGAAAACAGCACAGCACCTAAAAGCCCTTGAAACCCTACAGCGACATAGGCTCCAAATGGCGAATATGGGCTAACGGCCATTTTTATAATCAACACTATAAGTAACGCTTTCAAAATAGCCTTCCAAATATTTTCAGCGTAATAGGCAATTAAGCTAATTAACAAAATAGCAATACCACCAACAATTAATCCAGTGAATGGTGTATTAAAAACATGCAAAAAACCACCGAGACCAGATTCATTTAAAGCCCAAAGTGCAGTTAATTTATCTATTATAGCTTTGTTATTTTTCATTCTTTGTAATGCACTTGTAATAATTGTGCAGCAACATCAATTGCAATCTCTTTAGGTGTATCACCTCCAACTTGTAAACCGATAGGACACACGACATTGGTCATCCCTTCTTCTATATGCATCTCTTTAACTAACATATTATGAAATCGAACACGTTTCGTTTTGCTTCCAATCAAACCTAAAAACCTGGTTTCGTTTTGTAATGCCATAGCAACAATTTCAAAGTCAATAGTATGATCATGAGTCAAGACTAAGACGTAACAGTTCTTTCCCCAATTAACAGCATCTCTAAATGTTTTAAAATTATCAAGATTCACTTCATGTAAGTGAATGCTTTTATCAAACGCAGCGTTTTTCAACCAATCTCCACGAGAATCAATAAGATGAATCTCAAAAGGAGTATCGACCAAAATATTCACGATTTCTCGTCCGATATGTCCTGCTCCAAACAGGAATAACTCTGGTGATTGATTCATAGGTTCTATAATAAATTCAACTTTTCCGCCACAACATTGTTCAAACTCAGGGCCTAAGGTATAACTTGATTCAATAACTTTGTTTTTGCGAAGTGCAACCATTGCCTCATCAATGGCAAGATATTCTAATTTCCCACCACCAATGGTTCCGTATAGCACTTTATCGTTAGTAATAATCATTCGAGATCCTAACACGCAAGGCGTTGACCCTAAGCACTTTGTAACAGTTACTAGTGCCACAGGTTCTTGCTTATTTTTAAAGTCTGCTAATAATTCGATCCAGTTCTTCATTCTTTACCAAAAAGAGAATTTAAAAGTAAGACTTTTTTAAGCAAACCTTATTTCATTTCTGGGATAAAAAATAAATTAGCTTTCTCCTAATTTTTCTGTTAAGTTTGATACTTATTAACGACTTAAAACCTAATATCTACTTTTTTTGTAGCTATTATAACTCTTGAAAATTTAAACATGTCAAAAACATATTACGATCCTGCAGACCTTAGAAAGTTCAGTAAAATTACCGAATGGAGTGAAGAATTAGGAACTAAATTCTTTGAGTATTACGGTAAAGTTTTTGAAGAAGGTGCACTTACTGCAAGAGAAAAATCTCTCATTGCATTAGCAGTAGCACATACAGAGCAATGTCCATATTGCATTGATGCCTATTCTAAGGATGGGCTTCAGAGAGGTGTTACCAAAGAAGAAATGATGGAAGCCATTCATGTTGGTGCTGCGATTAAAAGTGGTGCGACTTTAGTGCATGGTGTTCAGATGATGAATAAGGTAAATAAACTAGACGGTTAATTGTACATGACAAAATTAAAGACCCAATCCCTTCACAAAAAAGGAAGTGACTTAGCTCAGAGTAATCGCCAACTTGAAATCTTGTCTAATGGCATTTTTCAAAATGGAGAATTGCCAACATTTAAGTCCAAAATTTCAGAAAGCAGTCAATTTCCGCTCAAAGCAAAGCAACTCGAAATTCTTCAAATCAATGTGGGCTACATGTGTAATCAAGTGTGCGAACATTGTCATGTTGATGCAGGTCCAGACCGAAAAGAAATCATGACAAGAGAAACTATGATGCAATGTTTGGAGGTTATCAAAAACTCTGGCGCGCATACTTTAGACCTTACTGGAGGTGCTCCAGAAATGAATCCAGATTTTAGATGGTTTGTTGAAGAAGCCGCCAAAGTAGGCATCAAAGATTTTATTGTAAGATCAAACTTAACGATTATTAGAGCCAATAAAAAGTATTACGATTTACCGGAATTCTTTAAAAAGCATAATGTTCATGTAGTAAGCTCTATGCCACATTGGACGAGAGGCAAAACCGACAAACAACGAGGCGATGGTGTTTTTGATAAATCTATAAAAGCCTTACAAGAATTAAATGCAGTTGGTTATGGCATGCCTGACAGTGATTTACGATTAGACCTCGTTTACAATCCTTCAGGTGCATTTTTACCAGGTGATCAAATGGCAATGGAAAAAGATTTCAAAAAGGCCTTAATGGAAGATTTCGGAATCCAATTCCACAACCTATTTGCTATTACTAACTTACCAATTTCACGCTTTTTAGATTATTTAATCGCATCAGAAAACTATGAAGATTATATGTATCAATTGGTAGACGCGTATAATCCAGCGGCAGTTGCTAATGTCATGTGCACAAATACCTTATCAATTAGTTGGGATGGGTATTTATACGATTGTGATTTTAATCAAATGCTTGAATTACCTGTAAACAGTAAAATCAAACATATATCAGATTTTAACGAAGAATTATTAGAAGGACGTAACATCGTCATATCGCAACATTGTTATGGTTGTACTGCTGGCGCAGGAAGCAGCTGTCAAGGCGTTGTTGCTTAATAAAAAATCCACACAAATTATGAGTTACCTAGAAACCACACACGATGTCTATAAAGAAGCAGCTTTAACTCCAGATGTTGGGCTATGCTGTACCACCAATCCAATATGGGAATTACCAGGACTAAAGATTCCAAAAATCATGCAAGAAATGAATTATGGTTGTGGAAGTACTGTTCATGCTAGAGATTTATCAAACAACCCAAAAATGCTATATGTAGGCGTTGGAGGCGGCATGGAGCTTCTGCAATTCTCCTATTTTAATAGACAAAAAGGAGGTGTTATTGGAGTAGACGTTGTTGATGAAATGCTTGAAGCTTCACGACAAAACTTTAAAATTGCAGAGGAGCAAAATAGCTGGTTTAAAAGTGAATTTGTTGATCTCAAAAAAGGAGATGCTATGAATCTTCCTGTTGAAGACAACAGTATCGACGTTGCTGCTCAAAACTGCTTATTTAATATTTTTAAAGCTGATGATTTAAAAAAAGCTATTGAAGAGATGTATCGTGTTTTAAAACCTCATGGTAGATTAGTCATGAGTGATCCTACTTGCGAACAGCCTATGAATGATGAATTGCGTAATGACGAACGTTTAAGAGCTTTATGTTTAAGTGGCAGCCTTCCTATTGCTGACTATGTAAAAGCCTTAACAGATGTTGGATTTGGTACAATTGAAATTAGAGCACGAAAACCTTACAGAATTTTAGATCCAAAACATTATCCTACAGACGAATTAATTTATATAGAGTCAATTGAAGTTGCAGCAATTAAAGATCCAATGCCAGAAGATGGACCATGTATCTTTACTGGAAAAGCGGCAATTTATTATGGAGATGAAGATTATTTTGACGACAAGGCTGGTCATATTTTACTAAAAAATCAACCATTAGCTATTTGCGACAAAACTGCTGGTGCTTTACAAGCTTTAGGTAGAGATGACATTTATTTTAGCGAATCAACCTTTCATTATGATGGAGGTGGTTGTTGCTAGATATGTATATTTTTTATTAAAAGACCCTCCACACTTTTATGAAAATCCATTATATCCTAATTACACTTCTTTGTTTAAGTACTCAGTTTATTAACAGTCAAGAATCTCTAGATGAGTTACTGAAACGTTATAACAATAATGAAGTGCCATATATTTCAGTTGAAGAATTAGCAATGCCTAAATTAGAGGTTATTATTCTAGATGCTAGAGAAACTAACGAGTATGAAGTGAGTCATCTTAAAGGTGCCATATGTGTTGGTTATGATCATTTTCAGTTGAAAACTGTTACAGCTAAGATTCCTAATAAACACCAACCAATTGTGGTGTACTGTTCGTTGGGTATTCGATCAGAAGTTGTGGCTAATAAGCTAAAAAAAGCTGGTTATACTAATGTAAAAAATCTTTATGGTGGTATCTTTGAATGGAAAAATAAAGCATATACTGTTTTTAATTCCGAAGAAAAATCAACCGATAGCATCCATACCTTTTCTAAAGCTTGGAGCAAATGGCTAAACAATGGAATAAAAGTCTATACTAAGGATAAAGCAACTGATGACTAAACGCGCCTTAATCATATTCACTAGAAATCCTGAATTGGGAAAATGCAAAACACGTTTAGCCAAAACTTTAGGAAATCAATCGGCTTTAGATATTTACAAATACTTGCTCCAACATACTGCAAATATTGCAAAAAAAGCAAAGGCCGACCGTTTTGTATTTTATTCTGAAGCTATTAATCACAATGACATTTGGGACAGTACGCATTTCAACAAAAAACTTCAAATTGGAAATGATTTAGGGGAGCGTATGTCTAATGCATTTGAGGAATTAATTCAATCTGGATATGACAAAGTCATTATCATAGGTAGCGATTTACTCGATTTAAATAACACTTTAATTTCTAAAGCTTTTGAAAAATTAGAAGATCATGATGTTGTTATAGGACCTGCATTAGATGGAGGATACTATCTTCTTGGAATGAAAACGTTACATCAATCTATTTTTAAAAATAAAGCTTGGGGAACAGAGACAGTAAGAAGAGATTCTCTAAACGATTTACAAAATAGTTCAGTTTTTTTACTAAAAGAGTTGAATGATATTGATACTTTTGAGGATATGAGACATTACAATCAACTTAAACCATTTTACAATACCAATGATTAAATTTATAACTGAAACCGCTGAATATTTACAATCTAAAGGATTTGAAAATCCCGAAATAGGAATTATTCTTGGTACTGGATTAGGACAATTAACCAATGAAATTGATATTATTCATGAAGTAAGTTATAATCATATTCCTAACTTCCCAACAGCTACTGTTGAGTTTCATAAAGGAAAATTAATCTATGGAATATTAGGTGGGAAAAAGGTAGTAGTCATGCAAGGCCGATTTCATGTTTATGAAGGCTATACGTTACAAGACGTGACTTATCCAGTTCGAGTGATGAAACAATTAGGCATTTCAACTTTGTTGGTATCTAATGCTTCTGGAGCTATAAACCTTAACTTCAAGAAAGGAGAATTAATGCTTATTGATGACCATATCAATTTACAAGGAAGTTCACCTCTAGCATTTAAAGGAGTTGAAGCCTTAGGAGAACGTTTTACTGATATGAGTGCTCCTTATGATTTAGATATTAATTCTAAATTTAAAGCGATTGCAAAAGCAAATAACATCCAACTTCATGAAGGTGTTTATGCTAGTGTTGTTGGACCTCAACTAGAGACTAGAGCTGAATATCGAATGCTTAAAATTATTGGAGCAGATGCAGTTGGTATGAGTACAGTTCCAGAAATTATAGTTGCCAATCATTTAAACATGAAAGCAGCGGCAATTTCTGTTTTAACAGACGAATGTGATCCAGATAATCTAAAACCAGTAGATATTGGAGAGATTATTGCTATGGCTGGAAAAGCTGAGCCACATATGATAACCTTATTTACTGAATTAATAAAAAACCTATAACCTATACTATGAAAGTTCTACTTCCAATTTTCATTTTATTCTGGTCTTTATTAAGTTTTGCCCAAAACGTTGAAAAAGGTGAAATTGTAAAAGACCGTCAGTTTCTTATTGATAAAAAAGAACTTACCTCCAATGACATATATGGTAATTTTGTTGCCGTACGACCACATCGTATCAACGGCACAATTCGAAATTATTACATTGAATTTTTTAGTGAGCTTAACTTTGAAGATCGCATTGAAATAGAAACATCTAATGACACAGACATCCTCGATGTTTTTATATTAAATGAAAAGGCTCATATTTTCATTAAGGAGCGGGAAGACCAATCGATTAGTTTACGTTTGGATATTATTGATTTAAGGTCTAAAAAGGTTTCAAAAAATGAACTTCTAAAAGTTGACAAAGATTCGAACAAACCTTTATTTAAAGCGTTAAAACACAACTATTTTATAAACTTAGAAGTTTCTGAACACTTAATATTAAATTTTCCGGTTATTGAAGATAAAATAACCTATGCTTACATTAAAGTGTTTTCACAAGAGTTAAGTGAGGTCACACAATATAATTGTTATGCTGATGATTCTGTGTCTCACAAAAACACGAGTTTTTTAAATGCAAAATATGTGCATGATAAGATTTATGCTCTTTTTCAACTTAACAATAACACTAATGAAGCACAACGATTTTACAGACTTATTGAACTTACAAAAAAAGGCAAACGTTTTTTAGATATTGAGGTACCAATAGATAGTTACGAATTGATTAACTCTGGCATTAAAAATAATCATATGATTATTGCTGGACTGTATTCAAAATCAAAAAAAGGCGGTTTTAAAGGGTTTACATTTTACAACATCAATCTCGATACTTTTGAAGTAGAATCTCAAAATCAATCTGCTTTTCTAAATGAAAAAGCACAGCGTTATTTTACAGGACTTTTCAAAGGAAATAGAAGAATTGATATCAATAATATTTTTATTGACGATCAATTAAACACTTACATAACTGGTCGATTTTACATACTTATAAAACAAAGTGTTCCAATAGGAATTCCGATTGCCTCTTTTACAACAGGAGCTATTACAACCTTTATAACTGTGAATCCAATTAGTTATAGTTACAAGGTTTTTGATGATATATTATTTGGCAAAATAAATCCTAAAGGTGAACTCAACTGGGACAATATTCTCGAATTGAGACAGACCGAAAAAATCGATTCTAAATCCAACAAAAGAGATTCATCGACATTTACGTACTTTGAGAACAACGAAATTCATGTCATTCTAAATGGTTTTATTGATACTGAAAAAACACCATTGATTGTTAAACAGGACAAGCGAATGAATAAAACAAACTTTTATGACATCTCAATTAATACACATGGAGGTATTAGTCCGAAAATTATATTTCCAAATTCGGAGGCTGATATTATTTTTAAAGCTGAAAGCGTTGTTAAATCAAATGACATCATTCATGTTTTAGGTCAAGGCAACATGAGAAAACAATTATTAAAATTGAAACTTTAAAAAAAGAGCTTTACAACAAAGCTCTTTTTTAACTAACACTCATCATGTTTATCCCTTCCTGATATAAATGTTTCCTGAAATAGTTTCCATATCTAAAGGAAGTGTACCTCCATTAACTTGTTTTGATACTTTATTGTGAGAATTGTTATAATGCTTTCCAGACGTCTTGTTTTCAAAATCTAGATCAGAATAAATCGTTCCAGTTAATGATTTGGCATTCAATTTCGCTTTGCTTACTGTTACATCTAGAGCGCCACTAATGGTTTTCAAACGTAACTCTCCGTTATATTTTTTTATTGTCACATCGCCCGAAATTAAATCTGTGACTAAATCGCCTTCAAAAGCATCCATAAACACACTTCCTGAAATACTTTTGACTTTTAAATCAATATTCTTAGGAACAATCACAACATAATTAATATCAGTATCACTACTGCAATTATGCCTATTTTTATCTTTCCATTTGTTTTCAAAATAATCTCCAAAATCAGAATATAATTTTAGCCGTCCAGAACTATTCTCTGTTTTTAAGCTAAAAGCATCATTCCCTTCTCCATCATCAATATTTACAGTAGCTTTTACTATAATCTGATTGGTGTTTCCATGCTCAACTTTAATATCTTGAGCAAATTTAAAATTGAGATAAACCTCTTGATTTTTAGAGATATTTTCTTTAACCTCAACATGTCGTTGTGCTTGAAGTGTAGCTACACTTAACAAGAACAATACAACTAAACTCTTACTCACGACTCTTGTATTATTTAAGAGATCGTGAAACGATGTGATTTTTTTCATTTGACTGTTGATTTTTGATTGTTATTTTTTTCTGAGATATACATTTCCAGTGGACGATCTCAATACAATTTTAACGCCACCATTATTGAGTTTACTTTCAATTTTTCGGGTTGAACCTACCACTTTCATTCCATCTTTAGACGGTTTTTGCAAATCGAAATCAGTATAAATGGTTCCCATTGTTGAACGTAATTCTAAGTCGGCTTTAGTATTAGAAGGTAAAGACACATCAATAATTCCAGTAGAACTATTTAGAGTAATTGGTGATGATTGGTTAACACTCTCAAAGTCAACTTCTATTGTTCCTGTACTCGTATGTGCAGTTATTGGTCCAGTAACACCTTGAAGAGAAATATTTCCAACATTAGTATTGACTTCTATTTCAGAAGAAAACCCAACAACTATTGCTCTTCCTAAATTCCCACAATCTATGTGTAAATCCATGGTTTTTGGAAGTGTAATTTGTAAGCCATTACGTTGCATCCAAGATTTTAAATCTTTAACTCGTAACACACTCCCCTCTTGAGTTATTGACATTCCAAAACCAGTATTATCCACACCACCAGAATACACAGCCTTTAATCCTTTCGCTCTGTCATTATCCTTATCACAATCGTAACATTCTGCATTATGTTCATGATCACAATTTTCATGTTCATGATCTAATTCATCATGTTCATATTTGCTAAATTTTAATTCATTACCAGTTCCCGCAATAATCTTTACCGTCGTTCCTGTTTCAATTTGAACTTTAGTAATGCCATTTAAACTCTTGGTATAATCCTCTTGAGCATACATAAATATAAAGCTAAATAAAGCCATTAAGTTCAATATAATTCCTGTTCGTTTCATTGTTTTTGATTTTATAGAATTGTTCTAATTTTAAATTAAATAATTTGTGAAATTCCGCTATTTACTTGCTCTTTAACAAAGTCTGGTGTATCCGAATGTTCTAATAATTCTTGCATAGGAGCAATCGCGCGTTTCTCCTGGATATTGACCAAAAATTGAATGATTGCAATTTGCAAACTTGGGTCTTTCTGGGTTGTTAGGGCTTCAATGAATGCATCTTTCACAATAGGTGATTCTGGAAATTCTGATAATGCTTCTGCTGCAGCTAGTCGCACATTAATATTTCCGTCATATTGCATACGTTCAATTAAAGCTTCTAATATTTTGGCATCAGGTTTTACAAAACTCTCTGTAAAACTTACGGCTTGAATTCGTTTACTTGGCGATTGGTTTTCTATCATTGCTAACATCATACCCTCTCGTAACTCAATCGTTTCTTTTTGTAATGCTGAGATTTCCTGATTGGTATTCTGTCTTGTAGTATGACTACCAAAAAAATAACCAGCAAATACAAATACAATAGATGCAGCGACTTGAAATGCCTGTTTCCATGGAAACTCTTTGTTCTGATTTTGAAGCCGCACAACTTTGGTATTTTGCAATTGTTTTTCTTCTTCAAGAAGTTTATAAAAGCTAGTTCTTAAGTTGTCGCTTGGCGTCTCCTCTTCAATGGTATTAAATGCTGAAAAAAGTGTTTTGGTTTCATTATATAACGATTGACAAGTATCACATGTCTCGATATGCTTCTGTATTTCCTTAGTTTGCTCAGGAGATAATTGTGCGTCAATATAATCTACAATATCCTGCTCTATGTTGTTACAATCCATGGTTATATGGTTTCAAAATAAACTGTTTTTAATTTTTTTATGATACGATGTACTTTCACCTTAACTGCGCCTTCACTACTTCCAACTATCTCGGCAAGTTTATCATATTTTATACCTTGAAATCTATTTAAGACTATCAATTCTTTATCTTCTCTATTTAAGGTTTGTAATGCGTGATACAAATGAGCTACATCGTCGTTCTTCCCTAATTTATCTTCTTCATTCTTATGTGCCACAAGCTCCAAATTTGTATGATTTAGAGTCTTTTTAGATTTTTGATAATGATCTGAAAACACATTCCTAGCAATCTTAAAAATCCAAGACACAAATTGTCCACCTTTATAAGATGTTCTATAACGCATTACTTTATAAAACACGGTTTGTGTCATATCTTCACAAACATCTTTATCTCTTATCATTTGGAAATAAAAATTAAATAACCGCTTATTATAGCGCTCAAAAATATGAGCCATAGCATCCAAATTTCCTCGTGATACATCGAGCATTAATTCTTCGTCGGTTAGCGTTTTCAATTTTATTTTTTGTGGTTGTTTGGTATGAAGACCATTAATTTACAAAAAGGTTACATGAGCCTGCTATTTTTTTTATAAAATGTATCTTTATACTCTATGGAAAAGTACATTGACATCATAAAAAACTCCTATTCTGGTTATTGGAATTATCTTAAAAACGAAATTCTATTGCAAAATAATTGGGACAACTATTTCTATGGTCTTATAATAATCTCCCTTGTTGTTTGGTTGCTTGAAATCATCTTCCCATGGCGAAAAAACCAACGTCTAATTAGAAAAGACTTTTGGCTAGACACCTTTTATATGTTCTTTAATTTTTTCCTATTGAATTTAATTATACTTATCGCATTATCTAATACTGCTGCTGCATTTTTCAATGATATTCTTGGGCATTTAGGTTTATCGCTATCGCAATTTCAGTTGTTTGATTCAGATGATTTACCAAAATGGTTGGGGCTTCTCATCTTCTTCTTAGTTAGTGATTTCGTCCAATGGAATACACATCGTTTATTACATCGTTTACCGTTCTTGTGGAATTTCCACAAAGTGCACCACAGTGTTAAAGAAATGGGGTTTGCTGCTCATTTACGCTACCATTGGATGGAACCTGTTGTTTACAAATCACTACTATATCTCCCAATGGCTTTGATTGCTAATTACAGTGCTCAAGATGTTGCAATTGTTTATTTCTTTGCAATTTTCATTGGCCATCTCAATCATGCTAACCTAGGATGGGACTATGGGATTTTAAAATACATCTTCAATAATCCAAAAATGCATATTTGGCATCACGCAAAAGAGCTACCCAAAAATGTTAGGTTTGGTGTTAACTACGGACTAACATTAAGCATATGGGACTATATTTTTAAAACAAGCTATATTCCTAGAAATGGCAGAGATATAGAACTTGGGTTTGCAGGAGATGAACAATTCCCTAAAGATTTTTTACAACAAGAACTATATCCATTAAAAGCTAAAAATTAAATCTTACAGGAAGTGTTATAATAGAATAGATGACTATGAATTACTTTAAATATACATTAATATTATGCTTAGCAATAAGCATCGTTGGTTGTTGTGCCACCAAAACCACAACTAATAAGGACACTGCTATGGCTGAAGCGCCAGAGGCTCCTGAGGTTGTAATTAACACTACTGAGGAAACGCCAAATATTGAAACACCAGAACATAATGAGAACACTAATCAGGTTGAGATTATTGAAACTCCATTACCTATTGAAACAGTAACAACATCTGTAGATAATACTATAAGAGCCAGAGTCAATCATGATGTATGGAATGAATTACTTCAAAAACATGTATCAGATCAAGGCAATGTGAATTACAAAGGATTTAAAACCGATAACACCAAATTTTATGGGTACCTGAATGTACTTTCGGAAACACCTCCACAAGATTCTTGGAGCAAGGATGAAACATTAGCTTACTGGATGAATGTTTACAATGCATTCACAATTAAACTCATTTTAGATAATTATCCTGTTCAAAGTATCAAGGATATTAAAGGTCCTTGGAACCATCGCTTTATTAAAATTGGAGACAAATGGTATACACTAAATGATGTTGAGCATAGAATTATTCGAAAAATGGATGAACCTCGAATTCATTTTGCGCTTGTATGCGCAGCAGTATCTTGTCCGCGTTTATATAATAAAGCTTTTACAGAAGCTAATCTTGAAACGGACTTAGAAGCATTAACTCGTGAATTTCTTAATGATACTTCTAAAAATGAACTTAGCGAAAATTCTATAAAATTGTCCAAAATTTTTAAGTGGTATGGAGGTGACTTTAAAACCAATGGCAACAATTTAATTGATTTCTTAAATCAATATTCAGAAGTAAAAATTTCACGTAATGCTAAAAAAAGCTACAAAGATTATAATTGGGATTTGAATGAATAAAATCTCAATAATAATTCCTGTTTTAAATGAAGCCAAAACTATTGAATCTCTTTTGTATCATTTAGTTGATGCGGCGTCTTTAGATAATATTTCAGAAATTATACTTGTTGATGGTGGCAGTACAGATGGAACACAAGAAAATGTGAATCATTATATAACTATGAGTGCAGATCAAAAATCAAAAAAAGGTTTCGACTGCGCTCAACCTGATATTAAAATTCTGCATTCTGAAAAAGGTCGAGCAAAACAAATGAATTTAGGAGTAACGCATGCTAAAGCTAGCATCCTATATTTTTTACACGCCGATTCATTTCCACCTAAAAATTTTGACCAACTTATCATTTCTGAAGTTGATAAAGGTAATAAAGCTGGCTGTTTCAGATTAAAATTTGACAGTAATCATTGGTGGCTACGTTTAGCAAGTTGGCTAACACAATTTCAATGGAGAGCCTGTCGTGGTGGTGATCAAAGTCAGTTTATCACAAGAGAATTATTTGATGAGATTGGCGGTTATGATGAAAACTATATCATTTACGAAGACAATATTTTAATTAATGAACTCTATGCTAGACAACAATTTGTTGTGATAAATAAACAAATACGAACTTCTGCTAGGTTATATCGCAAACATGGTATTTGGAAATTGCAATACCATTTCTGGACGATTTATGTCAAAAAATGGTTTGGAGCTTCGGCCAATGATTTGTATACGTATTATAAGAAGTACATTAGCTAATTTTGTTTTAATTCTTTTAATCTGTTAATTGCATATTCGATATTTTGTTTAGCGGCACGCTCATACCAATACAATGCCTTATCGATATCTTTTGTAGTACCATCTCCATGCTCATACATGTAGGCAAGATTAACTTGTGCAATCGAAAATCCTTGTTTAGCTGATAACACATAGTTTTTAAAAGCTTCTTCAGGATTCTTCTCAACCCATTCACCATTATAAAACATAGAGCCATATTCATATAAGCCATACTTTTCATTTGCTAATGCTGCAATTTCAAAGTAATTAAATGCTTTCTCTAAATCTTTATCTACACCGAACCCTTGTTTATAAATTTGCCCAAGGTTTGTTGCAGCTACTGGTTCTTTTAGCTCCAGAGCTCTTTCAAAAAGCAGTCTCGATTTGGTGTAATCTTGAGCCACTTTTTCACCTCTCAGATAAAGCGTAGCCAAGTTATTAATCGCAGCAGTATGGTTTTGATCTGCCGCTTTTTGGTATAATTTGACTGCTTTAGAAATATCAACATCCACACCTTTACCATCTTCATAGCAACTTGCAAGATTAGTAAGCCCATAGGCATCGTCCATATTGGCAGATTTCTTATAGTATGAAATAGCTTTTTCAATAGATTGATCGACATATCGACCATCTTCATACATATTTCCTACATTATTAATTGCTCTTGCGTGTCCCATTTCTGCTGCTTGAGAATAGTAATCAAATGCTTTTTTAAGGTCTTTCTCAACCTGAATTCCTTTAGCATAGCAATACCCTAAATTATTATAAATTGTGTCTGTTTTAACTTCGGCAGATTCCCATTTCTGAATATATTTCTGTATTTCTTGATCTGACTTTTCCCACCAACTAACCTGTGCAAATCCAAGCCAAGGTGAGAGTATTAATAATAAAATGATGTTTCTCATAACTGCAAAATAATCAAATTATGCTAGATTATTTAATCCGCATTCTAATGTTTGATAAACTGTCATCAATTAGTAATTTACCATTACGATATATTTCTCTTAATTCTCCTTGCTGTTCATCTTCCCATGATACTTGATCTATTAATCGATAATTTCCATTTTGCTTTTCAATCTTAATTAAGCCCTTTGCAGAGGTCTTAGTACCATCATCTGTAACTGGATCTTTATAAATTTCTCGTCCTTCACCATTAACTTCACCATAAGTTGCTTTCATAGCAAACCCAAAGGTATCACGTGTATTATATTGATAAGTAAAAGAGCCTATTCCTAAAACCACATTCGTTGAAGCAAATCCTTTTTCTTTAAGACGTTCACAAATTTGAGTTGCACGTTCCAAAGTAATACTATCTCCATAGATTGCTCCAATATGGGAATCGAGTTCTTTGTATCCTTTTGTGTTGATGGTACCTCCAAAAATGTCCCATAGTAACTCAATAACACCCTTTTTTTCTTCGGAAGACACACTATTTGGATTCCCACAAATTATATCTACTGGATCTCCAGAATCTGGTCGAATTACCACTTTTCCTTCTCTTGATAATACATCTTCTTTTAAATTTGGCAGGTACTCTGTAAGTACTTTCCATAAATCCCAAGTATCGGAAACGATAGAAACAATACCATTAGGATATACTTCTGAAATTAAGCGTTTAAAAGTTTCTTCTTCGCCAGAATTAGTCCCCATACACATAACAGAATGTTCAGTTGCAGCAACTGTACCTCCTATCAAATTAAGATCAGAATTTGCATTGTAATAGGTTTCTAAGAAATCTATAGCTGGAATCGTATCTGTTCCGGTAAAACTCAAAAGATGACCAGCAGCAGACATCATTGCAGCTTCTAATCCAGCCATACCACGCATTGAAAAATCATGACCTTGCCAATCTACAAACTCAGGAATTGATGATGTTTCACGAGCATACTTATCTAATATTTTTCGGTATTGTTTAGCAATTGTTGCTGAATTACAAGGCATCCAAAGTGTAGTTGATAATAAGGTTTCAAAATAATTAGTTAGCCAAAAAAATTCTGGTTTCGTATTATACATCGTTAGCATTGGAACACGAATTGGAACTTGAACACCTTCTGGCAAAGCCTTAATTGCCATTGGCAAATACCTCAAATCATGTAAAGCTTCAATGTGCTCAATACCAACTTGATTGTCTCCTAAATAATTATTGATACGTCTAGAATAATGTTTGCAAATCTCATCTTTTGGGCGACTGAAGAAATTAGTATTAAAATCGTCAATCATATATTTTTTAATAAAATATTGCAGTCCGAAAAACACAACCTCATTAACACCTTCTATCCTACTCTTTCGTGGTGTCCAGTTAGAATACACCAATGTAGTTCCTTCTGGATATTGTCGTCTATGATCTACTTTGTAACCGTCTGTATATAGTAATGGGTTCATAGTTTCTAAATTTAATTTGCGTAATTATTACACAAATATATAATACTATTTACGATTAAAAAAACAATTTGTGTATTATTTACTCAAAATAAATTACGGCTTGATTTTTGCTGTTTTAATATGTGATCAATTTTTACAAAAGAGGGTCAACATCTTAAAATCTATATCAGATAATTTATTTGTAATACTTAATCAATGAGCTTGAAAGCTTAGTGAATTTATTGTAATATTTAACCATTCATGAAATCAAAACATCAGTAATAACAATATGAAAACATCATTTTTTTCTGTTTTATTTTTATTCATTTTTATCATATCTAGCCATGCCCAAAATACGAAAGCGATTTACATTAAACTCATTGACAGTGAAACCTCTGAACCAATTTCCTATGCATCTGTTATTATAAAAGGATCAACAAAAGGTGTCATCGCCGATTACAATGGTGAATTTAGAATACCTATTCAGTACTATGAGGCAAAAAATTCAATTGTTATATCATCAATTGGTTTTGAGACTAAAGAAAAAGCACTTGAAAATTTCAAATTAAGCGGATTAAATATCATAAATCTCAAGCCTCAAATAGAAGCGCTTGATGCAGTTATAATAAGTTCGCGTACAAAAATTAAAGGAAATTATATAAATGCTAAGGAACTAGTAAAAGCAAGTAGGACGATGACAGCTAAAGAAATTGTTCTTAAAGCGATTCGAAAAATTCCAGAAAATTTAAGTAATAATCCTCATTCTTATATCGGTTATTACAGAGATTATCAATTAGTAGATAACGAGTTTCACAACCTAAATGAAGGTATGTTTGAAACCTTCGACAAAGGGATAAGTACTAATTTTTTAAAAGACAATCAGAATCAGACCGTAATCTATGACTTTAAACGAAATACAAATTTTATTCAAGACTCTTCATTAACCAAAGCTTATAACGGTACAACGAAGTATATTAAATATTCTGAAATTTCACCAAGAGGTGGTAACGAATACTCCATCTTAAATACACATAATCCTATTCGCAATTTTGAATCTAACACGTTTTCATATGTTTACACTTTGGAGAGAGATTTTCCTAATTTGCATAAATTTAGAATAGATAAAATCGTCTATTTAAATGATGAACCTCTCGCATTAATTGCATTCAATAACACAGAACCAAGAGATTACAATAATGCCTACGGAATAAAATCTTCAAGAGACAACTATGTGAAGGGAACACTTTATATATCCTTAGTTGATTATTCAATTCACCGTTTTAATTATAAGGTTCTTGTTCCAAGAACCAAAAACATCCTATTCAATGTCAGTTTAGAGTATGCAAGGCAAGGTGACTTTATGTACCTCAATTATATTACTTTTAATAATGCATTTGTTGTCAATGAAGAATTTGAACTGCGTGAGGAACAAGTGACATTCGAAAATTCTGATCAGGCTTTTTATATTCTTTTCAATAATACCAAAGACAAGCTTAATTTCAATACAGTTCTTAGTACAAACTTTAAATTTAAACTAGGAAAGAGGCGATTGAAAACGATACTTACCGAAAAAATTTCTGAACGCTTAATAAAAGTTACGGTTGAGGGATTTGATGGCGTTCCAATTGAAATAAACAAAACTAATATTGACGATGTGACTTATACTTTCAAAAATATTAAAGATGTAAAAGGCAGGGAAATTTATGGGTCAAAATCTATTGAAGGAGATCAATTTAGAGAGTTTTTTGTTCAACAAGTAAATCTTGAAAAATCCGCAGATGTTGATTTAAATTTTATGATTCAAAATTTACCAATTGATAGCTCACCTCGAAATAAACTTCCTGATGCCAACCAGTATTGGATTAATACACCTTTGATGAATAAAAAATACCGACATGTAGACCATTAGATTCAATGACTAAAATATTCATCAAAGAATTACCTATGATTTATTTCTACCCAATTCATCGGGATACAATTCTGTCAACACATCACTTTGGAAAATCTCTTTTGTATTAATATCTACAGCTGACAACTTCCCTATAAACGCAGCTCCTGTATCAACATTCCATACATTAACAGCATGCATAGGTTGACTTTGTTTGAAGTTAATCGTTGGGGTATGACCAATATAAATTTCGTTGTAATGCTTTAAACGATTAGGATATAATGCTGAATCTTTTGCAATGCGTTTATCCATTGTTAAAGCCATTTCCCATAGTGTTCTATCAAAGTAGAAATTTTCTTTGTGGACTTCTCTCTCTACGCCATGCATTGAAGTAAAACCTGCATGGATGAATAACCGATTCTCATCATCAATATGATACAAAGACATATCTTCAAAGAAATATAAGTGTTGTTTTTTCTCATCTTCAGAAAAGTCCTTATAACTCCCAACAGTTTCTTGACCTCCATGTGCCAACCAAACAGCTTCACCTTGACCTGTTCTAAGCCAATCTTCACACCACACATCATGGTTTCCCTTAATGAATATGCAATCGTTAGTTTTTGATAACTCAATCAAATATTGAATAACCTGAGCAGATTCACTCCAACCATCAACATAATCTCCTACAAAAATGAGCTGATCGTCTTTTGTAAGTTTTAATCGTTCCAATAATTGGGTTAAAGCTCTTAAACCTCCATGAATATCTCCTATAACTAGTTTTCGCATATTTCATTTAATTTATACATCACATCAGTTCGTAACACATATTTTACACCTGATACTATTTCTTTACCTTCATGTCGTAATGGATGATGAAATACTAATGCCATTCCTGATTTAGGTTGAATTGTAGCAATCTTTCTAAATTCGGTAGCTCCTCCTTCAAAATCAGCATTCAAATAGATAAGAAACGACAAAATACTAAACTCTTTGTCATTTCGTTCATAACTACCGTCACGATGCATCTTAAACCGTTGTCCTGGCTCATATCTATAAATTCGAAACATTTCATTAAGACCAATCGCAATACTTGATCCTATTGTACTTGGCACGAATGCTTTTAGTCGCAACCACAAATTATTAGCCAAATCTTCATCAAAGAATAACAATCTATCATTATTACGAATCATTTTGTTAAGCACTTGGCTCCCTTGCATATTGATTTTTGCCGCCTCAAATGTTTGTAATTCGGATTTTTCAATAAAATTAGAGCATTCGTTTACTGACAAGAAATCATCAACTGTAAATATTTGTGGATGTAATTCAATTTTTTTCATTGTTTCAAAATTGGATAAATGCGGTAGGGACATGACTAGTTAGCCATACACCATTTTCAGATTGATAAAACTCATAACCTTGCTTATACATATCTCCTGAGTCTATTTTTAAAATGACAGCAGCACCTCGTCGACTTCCAACCAAATTTGCCGTATCTAAATCTTCGGATAAATGCACATGTTGTCGACTTCGCTTTTGCAATCCTGTATTTTTAATTGAATCCAAAAATTTAGCTACTGTTCCATGATATAACATTTGAGGTGGTTTTACTGCCTCAAATTCTAAATCGATCGTTTTCACAGAGTGGCCTTGATTGGCTCTAATCTTAGTTTTGTTATCATTAAATGCAAATCGTTGCTTATCATTAGTGACAACAATGTCGTGTAATTCATCTTCAGAAAAATACACCTGTCTGCGTCTCGCTTTTTCTATAAGTTCATTGACCTCAGCCCAACCGTTGTCATTCAATTCCAGATTGATATATTCCGGTCTATGCCGTAAGACCAGACTTAAGAATTTACTTATTCGTTTTTTATCTTTTTCGTTCATTGTAATCGCAACTGTTTATTCAATTCATTATCCTCAAACACCAATGGGTGCTCTTCAGGAATATACAATTCCTCTAGTTGGTTACTAAACACAAACTGATATTGTTCTTTCACAAAAGCTGTGATATCTTCAATTTCTAGAATATCGTCTTTTGCATATCGTTTAATTTCAACACCTCTAATTCCAATCTGAATGGCTCTTCTCTCTAATTTTGCTCCATAGGGATCATGATCAGGATCCCATTGCAATCTAATTGCCGAATGTTGCACTTGTTCTTGCCAGGATGCTCTCGAATCGTATAAATCAGATTGATAACTTGAATATACAGCTTGTTTGAGATAGCGCTCAAAAGCTTCTCGTTTCAAATGTATCGCTAAGACAACTTCCTGATCTGCTTTAGTTGCCCAACCATTTCTATACATCATCCATAAAAAATTAGGTTTAATCCATGTCATTCGATTTAAACTAAATGCACCTCCAAAATATTGGTTTTGGCTTGCGAAATTTCCTATTTCTGGTCTATAAGATTGGTATACCACAATTTTGTCATTATCAAATTGTGCCATGATATGATGACCAGTTTTTGGCCATTCATTTAGTTGTTCTATATATGGTTTTAATTGTAATTTCATTTTATTAAGTCTTCTAATTTAATCTGCTCCACGTCTTCATCCAAGGTTCTAAAACTATCAGTAGTATATATTTTAGTAAAATGTTGTTTCAATATAACACTGCCTTTACTGAAAATCCCATGACTTACAGCTAGATACAAATCTCCTGCATTTTTAGTTTTAAGTGCTTCAGCTAACCCTATAAATGTACCACCTCCATCACAAATATCATCTACAATTAAACACGACCTCCCATTTAAATCTTCTTCATATACTTTGAAGCCTTCAAGCTTTCCGTTTTTTATATTTCGCTGTTTTGAGCATTCTACAACTGGTAAGCCTCCTAAAAATTCAGACACTTTATAAATCTTTTTAAGAGCACCTCCATCTGGTGAAATCAAAATAATTTTTGATTTGATATCGTCAACAACTTGTTTTATAAAGTTATGGTTATCTATCACCTTGCAGTTATTTAATAAAGCCGGAGTAACTTCAGAATGCGGATCAAAAACAATTACCGATTCCAAATTTAACTCATTAATCAAATTTGCATAAACCTTAACCGACAAAGCTTCTCCAGGAATCATCACACGATCTTGTCTAGCTCCTGGCATATAAGGTAAGAACAGCATAATAGAGGTTACTCCTAATCGTCTTAAAGCATCAACGGCAACTAATAGCAATCCTAAATCATTAAAAGATCTAATTCTTATTGTTATGGTAACAGATTCAGACACATTTAAAGTGGACAATATCTTGATATGAGGCTCGCCACCAGAAAATGTAAAGCTTTCAAATTGAATATTTTGACGATTCCCAAAAGGCTGAAATGAGGGGTCTAAATTTAAAATCATTTGCGTTATTTTTACACAAATGTAAATTGAATATACGAATTGACCAAATGTATTGTGTATTTTTTACACAAACTTGATGTCGAAGTGAAAACCATCATCCACCAAAGCATCATACTTTTTCTTATTAAATTTAAAGAGTTTTGCTGGTCTGCCGCTACCTTCTTTGTGCATTTTATTGGTTTCTTCTATAATACCGAAACTCATGATTTTTTTTCGAAAGTTACGTCTATCTATGGCCTGCCCTAAAATTGTAGTATATAAATGTTCTAAATCTGAAAATGGAAACTCTGCACTAAGTAAAT
The DNA here is from genome assembly GCF_055686305.1 of Psychroserpens citreus. Classification (NCBI taxonomy): domain Bacteria; kingdom Pseudomonadati; phylum Bacteroidota; class Flavobacteriia; order Flavobacteriales; family Flavobacteriaceae; genus Psychroserpens; species Psychroserpens citreus. The sequence continues at coordinate 1,914,290 of NZ_CM145999.1, read as the reverse complement.
CGAAACCAATAGGTTGATAAAGCAACTTACCCTTAAGACGTTTTTCTGCAGTACTAAAAATGGTTTTATGATCAAAAGCAAGTTTAGGCAATTTATTAACTGAAAACCATTTGGCTTCTGTAGCATCTGTATCTGCCTTTATTTTAAAATGATTAGGACGTACTAGTGCAAAATAACTAACTGACACCACTCTATTTCTAGGATCGCGTTTTGGTTTTCCAAACGTATATAATTGCTCTAAATAATCAATCTTAACTCCAGTTTCTTCTTTAAGTTCGCGTTTTACAGCAGCTTCTAAAGACTCATTTTCTAATACTAACCCACCAGGAAGTGCCCAAGTATTTTTAAAAGGATCCACACCTCTTTTTATTAATAAAACCGATAAATCCCCCTTAGATTCGTAACCAAAAACCACAGCATCTACTGCAACTTTAATGTTTTGTTGTAATGACATTTTATTTTGTGTAGTATAAACACAAATATAAGGATAAAACTAAAAGTATTGACCAATTCCGAAAACTAATCCTTTGGTCGAATTCTCAGTAATTCCAATCCCGTAATCGATTCTAAAAATAGCATTGAAGATTTTTTTATGAATAAATCGCAAACCAACACCTGGATAAACACGTATATTTTGGGATTCACTAAAATCACCAAAATCGCCACCAGGATTACGCCAGCTTCCTGCATCAACAAAAGCATTACCTTGTAATGAAAACCATCCTTTTTCATATAGAGTATGACGATATTCGGTATTGAGTACAATTGCAGCAGTTCCACGATCAATCGTATTTCCAACACCTCGAATATTTAAATTATTATCTACTGAAAAAGGTGCAAATGGTGTTTTGTTATTTGTAGCGATACCCAGTCGTAATCGACTTGCCCAATTGCCTTTACCTCCGAAGCGTTTAAAGTATTGAAAGTCGTTCCATCCAATTAAAAATGCTGGTAGTTGTGTTTCATTTCTAGAGGTTACATACTGAAAATTAAAAATACTTCTAAACCCTTCAACATATTGATAATCATAATTGAGATTATTATACTCATAAATGAGCTTGTATAAAAGTTTATGCACTCGGAGTTCTTGAGGCACATCAGGATTTACTGCCCCAGATTTGTATTCGTAGTCTTCTGTAAAATAATTCAGGCCAACTTCAAAACGATTATTAAAGTTAAGTTGATACAAACCTAAGATTTCAAATGACTCATTATTGTATTTATAATCAGCAGTAGTATTATCAAAAAACACGGGTTCTTGGGTGGTTAAATCTTGATAATTTAAAGCCAATCCTAATTGTTTTGAAAACAAAAAAGGTGCTCTAAAATTTATAGCATAAGAATCATAAATATCTTTTTGATAAAAGCCTCCAAAGGTCATATTCTGTCCAAAAAGATTAAATTCATATAATCCTAAGCGATAAGCAAATTCATCATCATCTGTAGTATATACATTAGCTGAAGGTATGATGGTGAAATTTTCTTCAATATTGTAAAACACATTATAAGTGTTAGGCTCTTCAGCTTGAAATACCTGATAATAGGCATGTGCAATTGAAGGCAGTCGCTTAAGAAGTTTTATATCTTCTTCAATAACAGTAGAATCTAATATAACTCCAGGTTTAATATTAGACATTTTTTTTACAAAAGATGATTTTAATTTCTTGTTGCCTTGCACTTTGAGATCGGAAACTCTAGGCTCTTGTCCATAAGCAAATACTGTAAACAGCAGCACGATTATAATTGGTAGTTTCATGTGATGATGATTAGTGTCTTTGGTCGAAATCATCACATTTCCTTACGAAAACATAGAAGTATTTTAATTGGATTTATAAAATGTTTGAATGACTGTTTCGACAGGTTTATTTTGAGGAGTAAATTGATTGTCTTTAGTTCCTCCTACTTCATCATGCGCGTGAAACCATTTCCAAACAAATCCACCTGCAAACCAATCTTCGGTCCAGAATTCTTCAAATAAGGCTTGAGTGGCATTTGTTTGTCCGTCAAAATTTAAAGATTCTATAGTATGATCACTATTCCAAGGTTTTTTACCCGTATAATCCATACTTCGATAGCCATATTCTGTAAATAAAATAGGTTTATCGTTTGCCTCAGAAATAGATTTAATAACTGTTTTATGCTTTTGCCAACCAGCTTTACAATCTTCAACAGTTGGTGTTTGGTTATCACTAACAGGAAAGTAGGCATCAACTCCAATATAATCTAACTCACTCCAAAAGGGCGTCCGTTTAAACTCATCCCAATTAGCAGCATAGGTTAATTTCCCTTTATAAACTGTTTTTATCTTTTTAATAAGCTCATGCCAATATTCTGGTCGTGCTTTGACAAAATTTTCTAATTCGGTACCTATGCAAAAAATATCTACATTAGTTTCTTGTGCGAGGTCAGCATATTCCATGATAAAACTTGTATATGATGCTTCAAGTGTTTTCCAGTCGGCTTCGTTATCCATTTTAATATAACCAGTAAACTCACCACGCCATACCCAAATTTGAGGTTTGATCATGATTTTGAAATTCTTTTTTCTAAGTTCTTCGATGTACTGCTTGGCGCCTGCTCTTGTTTCACCAAACCATTGTTTGTCGGTATTATGAGTAATGTTGGGATGAGATAAATTTCGGATAAAGCCAAAAGGCATAATTGCTGCATAATTTGCACCAACATTAGCGGCAGGTTTTGTATGTGTTTCATCAATTGGAATCCCTGAAGCCACAAAACTCAATCCGTTAATTTTTTCAGATTGAGCTGCACAAGAAGATAATATAAAACATAACACTAGGAGTCTAAGTACAGTCATAACTCAGTAATATAGACTCCTAATTTATGGTAAAGACTAGAACAATGCTCTTAAGCCTATGTTAAATGTTTGTCCGAGACCTGTATTATTTCCTCTAATAAAATTGGTATATAAGGTTTCTATATTCAAAACTTTGGTGAGCTGATACTTTGCGCCACCTCCAATTGCAGTAAAATCTTGTTCAAAATCATTACCAGTATCAATACGCTGCGAATGTTGTACCAAACCTAAAATAGTAAATTTCTGATTTGGGAAATAACTTAAAAATACTCCAGGTGTTAATGATAAGCTGTTATTGGCAAAGCTATCTTCTTTTTTTCCAAAGTTATACTCAGTATTCAACTCGGTAAACAATTGCCAATCTCCACTAGGAAATGTATAATCATAGAAGAATCGGTTTTGAAAAATGAAGCCTTTTTGGTCTAAGAATACTCCATTTTCGGTCTCATTATCAACTAAAGGAATATGAAATGCTGTTTGAATAGTAAAGTTACTCACACTTTTTATTGGGTTAAATTTTACAGCTGGTGCAAAAGAGGTAAAACCAGATCGCGCTGTTCCACTTTCACCATCAAAAGAGAATACATCTAATGCGCTTCTATCATTGATGACATTAGAACGAAATTCTAATAACAATCCAACATTAAAATTACTGTTATCTGATACACCTGTAAAAACATCAATAGTAGATGTGAAAAAAGTTTGTCGAGGCTCTTTCCCTTCAGAAAATGTACTTTCTGTTTGTGTATACAAGTTGTTAAACCATTTGATATCCCATTGTCCCTTATTTAATAATTTTGAAGGCGTATATTCTTGAATGACGCTTTTTTCAATATCCAGATTCTCTTGAGAAAAACCAGTTAGTGTAATACTTACGATAGCTATTAATGTGATTATTTTTTTCATTTCAATTTTTATTTGGTTCTTTAATTTTTCTTTATTGTTTGTTTAATTTCCAGTTGTAAGGGTAGTATGAAATTTTAGATTTAGCAGCCAATTTTTCTGATCTAAACCTATTGATATAGTCAATTTCATTTCCGCTTTTAATAAAATCTTCCTTGTACCATTTAAAGATTTCAGATAGCTCAACTTTATTCTTTTTAACTTTAATAAAATTGGGATTATTAAGTGCTGCTTCAGTTTGCTCCTGTAATTGTATGTCTAAGGTGCTTGGCTTATAAGCTTCATTTATTAATGGCGGACAACCAATAGCTCCACATACCAAGACAAAATGGAAACGCGCATCTCCATACTGTGCTCTTAATTTTTTATTTTCTATATCATTGAGTGTTATAGATTCTCCGGCAATTTTATAGGTAGTCTTATCAAAAAAACCAGGTTTATCTAAAGGGGATTGTATAGGATAATTATCAATAATTCCTTTAATCACCGAAATATTATAGGCATTAATCCAAAATGCCTGATATGCCTTCGCATTATTTTTAGAAACTGAAATATCCTGTACCATGTTAACTAATTCATTTAAAGTTTCGGGATTACTTTTAATAGAGGCATAAGCTACTTTTCCCTCAGACACATTCGTTTTAAAAAAAGTATCAGCAGCTTTAAAAAATGCAGATGTATTTTGAGTGAACCCGTAATTAACGGTTCCAAAGAAGAAGACGGTGATGATTATGATTTTTTTCATGTTAGTTCAGTCTTAAATTATTTTTTTACAATGGCTAAGTCGTTTAAAAACCCTTTACTTACAAGGATTTTAAAAAAAATCTCACGTCTATTTTCAGAAGTAAACCTTACAAATAATTTTTAATTTAAAACTGATATAAATAAGAATGCCCAATTAAGTTCTTATCTTTAAATTCGACAGATTCGTCATAACAACCAAAAATTATGGAGCACATCGTTATCATTGGAAATGGAATTTCTGGTGTCACTTTAGCAAGACATATAAGAAAGCTTTCTGATAAAAAAATCACAATTATTTCGGCTGAAACCGATCACTTTTTCTCACGAACTGCACTCATGTATATTTATATGGGACATATGAAGTTTGAACACACAAAACCATATGAAGATTGGTTTTGGAAAAAGAACCGCATCGAACTACTGAAAGCTTATGTCAAGCAAATTGATACCGATAATAAAACACTGCACCTTGCTAATGGCAATCAACTTAATTATGACAAACTTGTACTTGCAACTGGCAGTAAACCCAATAAATTTGGATGGCCTGGACAAGATTTAGATGGTGTTATGGGCATGTATCATAAACAGGACTTAGATAATCTTGAAATCTATGCTCCAAATAATAAGGCATGTAAACGAGCAGTGATTGTTGGTGGTGGTCTGATTGGGATTGAACTTGCCGAAATGCTAAACTCAAGGAACATTCCAGTCACATTCCTAGTTCGCGAATCAAGCTTCTGGAATGGCGTTTTACCATCTGGCGAAAGCAATATGATTAATAGACATATTAAAAATCACCATATAGATTTACGTTTATCAACAAACTTAAAGGAAATTATTTCGGATGAAAACGGTAAAGTTAAATCTGTAATTATTGAAGAAACAGGTGAGGAAATTCCATGTAATGTTGTTGGTTTAACAGCAGGTGTTTCTCCAAATATAGATTTTATAAAACGTTCAAAAATTGAAACTGGTCGTGGTGTAAAAGTAAATCGTTTTCTAGAAACTAATATTCCTGATGTATATGCTATTGGTGATTGTGCCGAACAACATGAAGCTATAGGTAATCGAAGACCTATTGAAGCTGTTTGGTATACTGGACGAATGATGGGAGAAACCTTAGCACAAACTATTTGCGGCAATCGCATTCAATATAAACCTGGTCATTGGTTTAACTCTGCTAAATTTTTAGATATTGAATATCAAACTTATGGTTGGGTATTTAGTGAACGAAGCAAACAAGATTATGAGCAACATTTTCATTGGAAACATGAAGATGATACTAAATGTATTACTGTAGCATATCATAAAGACACGAATCAATTTTTAGGGATTAATACTTTTGGAATTCGTATGCGACATGAAACTTTTGATCAATGGCTGACAGAACACAAAGACATTGATTATGTAATGAATCATCTTTCGGAAGCCAATTTCGACCCAGAATTTTATAGTCATTTTGAAGCCGATATTTTATCTGCTTACAACAACCAACTCCAACACGCTTAATCATGAGTAATAAATTAAATCATAGTATGTCTTTGGCTCAACCTGATGCTGTAGACATTTCAAACAAACAGAAAGTAGCTTTAGCATTAGGCATAGTAGGATTACTTATTTTAGCACTAGCGCTTTTTAATACAAACTTCCCAAACAAAGGACTTTTTTTAACACTGGCTTTAGGGTTAATTACAGTAGGAATTGTGATTTATTCTAAAGATGCTTACCTCACAAAACTAGAAGGTATAAAAAATGATGGGGTCTGGTTTAAATCTATATCCTCAAGAGGTATTTGGGGTTGGATTGTAGGAGTAATCCTTACAGCATTTTATATTGTATTATACTTTTACCCTCAGTACTTAGGCCTAGGCACTGATGGTGCGGCAAATACAGGCTTAATCAGCTTATTTGATCCTTTAAGCCAATTATTAAGTGGCCGAAATGCGAGCCAATGGTTTGTCTATGGCACTTTATATACTGTGGCCATATTAGCTTTTGGTTATAAATTTATTTTAAAATATAGGCATAATCGCTACCAACAAATACGTACAGTATCGGTAATGTTTTTTCAATTGGGTTTTGCCTTTTTGATTCCTGAATTCATGTACGTTATGAATAATGATTTACCATACTACGATTTAAAAAGTGTATGGCCGCTAAACTATTATATTTTTGACGAATGGTCTGTAAAAGGATTTCTTTCAAACGGAAATATTGGTTTGGCTTTAATCTTATTTGGAATCATCTCCATATTTGTTATCACACCTATTTTGACCTATAAGTTTGGAAAAAGATGGTATTGCTCTTGGGTTTGTGGATGTGGAGGATTAGCAGAAACCGCCGGTGATTCCTTTAGGCAATTATCTTCTAAAAAAATGTCGGCGTGGAAATTAGAACGCTGGTTAATTCATCTCGTTTTAGTCTTTTCTGTAGTAATGACTACAGCAATGGTTTATACTTATCTAGGGTATGATAGTAATAATTTTTGGTTAACTCGAGGTGTCTTTATTTCTTTAGTCATCGGATTCTTAACTCTAGTATTCACTCTAGTCATGGTTTTTAAAAGACATGAATTAGGAAAAGATGCAAGATATGGTGCTATTGGTTTATTTATAGTTATCGCACTATTGATAACCATGCATTTTACAGGAACAACAGACCATGTGTTTTATGTAAAAGCAGGAGCTTTACGATCGGCTTATGGAATATATATTGGATCTATCTTTTCAGGAGTTATTGGAACAGGGTTTTATCCAATTTTAGGAAGTCGATCGTGGTGTCGTTTTGGTTGCCCTATGGCAGCTATCTTAGGGTTCCAACAACGCTTATTCTCAAAGTTTAGAATTACAACTAATGGTGGACAATGTATTTCTTGTGGAAATTGTTCCAACAGTTGTGAAATGGGAATTGATGTAAGACACTATGCACAAAAAGGTGAAAATATTGTGCGTTCTAGTTGTGTTGGATGCGGTATTTGCTCTGCAGTTTGCCCTAGAGGTGTTTTAAAATTAGAAAATGATAGCATGAAGGGACGTATCAATCCAACTGAAATTTTATTAGGAAATGATGTTGATTTAATGGATTTAGTAAATCAAAACTAATGAGACTTTTCGTTATTTTATTTCTTTTTAGCACTTTCGCATTAGGACAAAGATTCTATCAAAAGAATCTATTTGAAAATGGACATATGAATTCTGAAGGCTGGATTGAAAACAATTTAAAGACAGACTACTGGAAGTTTTATTATAAAAACGGTAAGCTTTCTAAAGAAGGCCATTTTAAAAATGATAAACAAACAGGGTTTTGGACATTTTATAATCTAAAAGGCCAGCTTCAAAAAGAAGGTTATTTTGTAAATGGGTTAAAAAGTGGCTACTGGAAAATATATGATAACAATAAGCTTATTGAAGAAGGTAACTATAAAAATGGAAAACGAGTAGATTATTGGAAATTTCATTATTCTAGTTCAATCTTGAAAGAAGAAGGCAACTATAAAAGCGGACTTAAATCTGGATATTGGAAATCATATTATACTAATGGGCAACTTTCAAAAGCAGGGCATTTTAAAAACAATCGAGAATATGGTTATTGGAAATTTTACCACAGCAATGGGCAATTAGAAAAGGATGGTGAATTTAAGTTAGGAAAATTCGCTAACTATTGGCAATTTTACGACATCAGCGGAAAAAAAATATCTGAAGGGCATTACGTGGATGGCAAGAAGAAAAACTGGTGGTTATTTTATGACTCCGAAGAAAAAGTAAATCACAAGTGTCAGTTAGATAACAACCAAAAAAACGGCTATTGTTTGATGTATGATAATGAAAAATTGGTGTCAGCAGCAAAATATTCCAAAGGAAAAAAAATAAAAGAATGGACGGATTTAGCGTCATTTAAAAAAGAAAACAAACTTAGCGATCTTAAATGACCAATATTAAAGTCATCATCCCTGCTTATAACGAGGCAGATTCTATTGCACATGTCATTAAGGATATTCCTGATGTTGTAAATGAAATTATTGTTGTGAGCAACAATTCTAACGACGACACCGAAGTCAATGCTAGAAATGCTGGTGCTACTGTTTTAAAAGAAAGCAATAGAGGTTATGGCTATGCTTGTTTAAAAGGCATGAATTACATCGCATCTCTTAAAAATAAACCAGACATTATCGTCTTTTTGGATGGTGACTACAGTGATTACCCGGAAGAATTAACCAAAATTGTTACACCGATTTTAGATGATAATATTGATTTTGTGATTGGAGCACGTGTCAAAACATTGAGAGAAAAAGGATCTATGACGATTCCGCAAATCTTCGGAAATTGGCTAGCCACAACACTTATGTCTATATTATTTAGAGCTAAATTTTCTGATTTAGGACCATTTAGGGCCATCAAATATGACAAATTACTTCAATTACAGATGGAAGACAAAACATATGGTTGGACAGTTGAAATGCAATTGAAAGCCTTACGTCAAAAGTTATCTTATATTGAAGTTCCTGTACATTACAGAAATAGAATAGGTGTCTCAAAAGTTTCAGGTACCGTAAAAGGTGCTATATTTGCAGGCGTAAAAATCTTAGGTTGGATTTTTAAATACAGTTTTAAAACATGATTCTTGAAACAATCATAATTATTATCTATACCATAGCTATCTTGCTCATTTTTATGTATGCGCTTGCTCAGCTTAATTTGTTATTCAATTATTTATCTTCTAAGAAAAAAGATAATAACTGCGAAACCTTTGATTTATCGAATCCAGATGAAGTCCCATTAGTTACCATACAGCTTCCTGTGTATAATGAAATGTATGTTATGGAACGCCTGTTAGATAATATTGCGCGTATTGAATACCCTAAAGACAAATTAGAAATTCAAGTTCTTGATGATTCAACCGATGAAACTATCGAAACTACGCGTCAACATATAGAAAAACTAAGCGCAACTGGTTTAGACATCAAACACATCACTAGAACAGATCGAAGCGGTTTTAAAGCTGGTGCACTTAAGGAAGGTTTAAAGGTTGCAAAAGGAGAATTTATCGCCATTTTTGATGCCGATTTCCTACCAAAGAAAAATTGGTTAAAACGAACAATCCCTTACTTTAAACAAAAAGACATTGGTGTGGTTCAAACCCGTTGGGGTCATATCAATCGCAATTATTCTATACTAACAAAAATCCAAGCCTTTGCTTTAGATGCTCATTTTACTTTAGAACAAGTAGGTAGAAACAGTAAAGGACATTTCATTAACTTTAATGGCACAGCAGGTATATGGCGCAAAGCGTGTATTCTCGATGCTGGTAATTGGGAAGGTGATACTCTTACCGAAGATTTAGACTTAAGTTATAGAGCGCAACTCAAAAATTGGAAATTTAAGTACTTAGAAGATGTAGAAACACCAGCCGAACTTCCTGTTGTGATTAGCGCAGCACGTTCACAACAGTTTCGATGGAATAAAGGAGGTGCAGAAAATTTCAGGAAAATGTTATGGCGTGTTTTAAAGTCTGATAATATTTCTACTAAAACTAAAGTTCATGGCTTACTGCATTTACTTAACAGCACTATGTTTTTAAATGTATTTATTGTTGCTGTGTTAAGTATTCCAATGCTTTATATAAAAAATGAATACGCGCACTTAAGGTTTTACTTTTATTTCATGAGTTTCTTCGTGATGAGTACCGTTATTTTCTTTGTATGCTACTGGTTCATGTATAAACAAATTTATGGTAGCGGTTTCAAACGTTTTTTTGGATACATAGGAATGTTCTTTACGTTTTTCTCCATTGCAATGGGCTTTTCGTTACATAATTCGATAGCTGTTATTGAAGGACACGTTGGCAAACGCAGTGAATTTGTAAGAACACCAAAATTTAATATTAGTACCTTACGCGACTCATGGAAAGGCAACAAGTATCTCCGTAAAAAATTATCACCTCACGTGATTATTGAAGGATTGCTTATGCTGTACTTTGGATTTGGATTATATAGTGCTTTTGTTGTTGGTGATCAAGGTGGAGATTTTGGATTATTTCCATTTCATTTGATGTTATTTATTGGATTTGGCTATGTGTTTTTTAAATCCCTATCCTCTAAAGTTTAATGCGATTCTGGAAGCTTTATAAAGTTCCGCTACTGCTTACATTTGTTAGCCTATTTCTCTATTGGACATTTGCTTACGATTTAGTTAGAACAGATTACACCAAGCTTATTGTACTATACAGTGGTCTTTGGCTGACATTTCTTTTACTTCTGAAATATGCTAATAATATACCGTATTTAACAACCATTGCGTTTATTTTTCGTGCTATTTTTATTTTAGCAATTCCTAATTTATCTCAAGACTTTTACCGTTTTATATGGGACGGGCGTATGCTTCTTGAAGGTCTAAACCCCTATCTGTTTACACCAGAATCATTTATTATATCTGGAGACTATCCAATTACCCAAGCTAGAGAATTATATGCAGGTATGGGAGAACTTAATGGTAGTCATTTCACCAATTATCCGCCAATAAACCAATTATGTTTTGCTATAGCTAGTTTATTCTCTGGTCATAGTATTTTAGGGTCAGCAATAGTTTTTCGTTTATTGATTATCGCTGCGGATTTTGGGACTTTTATCTTCGGAAAAAGGTTATTAGAACAATTAAACATACCTACAAAGCATATATTTTGGTATATCCTTAATCCCTTTATCATTATAGAACTTACTGGAAACTTACATTTTGAAGGGGTAATGCTATTCTTTTTAGTTTGGAGCCTGTATTTATTGCATTCTAGCAAATGGAAATGGGCAGCTGTTGTTTTTGCCTTATCAATTTCAGTAAAATTGATACCCTTATTATTTTTACCATTGTTATTCTGGTGGTTCAGTTCAAGTAAACAAAAGATATTTGGGTTACAAAAATTAATTTCTTTTTATGCTATTGTTGGTCTAATTACAATGCTATTGTTCGCACCATTCTTTTCTATAGAATTTGTAAATAACTATGCACAAACTGTTGGGTTATGGTTTCAGAATTTTGAATTTAACGCAAGTATTTATTATATCTCTCGAGAAATTGGATACCATATCACTGGGTTTAATGAGATTAAAATTATTGGAAAAGCGTTACCTTTATTAGTGTTTTTGTTTGTAATAATACTAGCATTGTCTCGTAAAACACTTGATATAAAAACGCTCATAATTAATATGTTACTAGCGTTTACAATCTATTTATTTTTAAGCACCACAGTTCATCCTTGGTATATTGCTACATTAGTATTACTAAGTGTATTTACCAATTACAAATACCCATTAGTTTGGAGTTTTGTAATTATCTTAAGCTATCTGGCCTACATCAATATCAACAAAATGGATAAGTCGGAAAACTTATGGATAATTGCACTAGAATATATCATTGTATATTCGGTCTTTATCTGGGAAGTCTATTTAAGAAAGTTAGTTAAAAAACACTAACTTAAAATAATCAACTAGTCTCAAGATAATTCTGGATCTTGAATGGCGTCTGGGTCATCATTATCAAATGCTTCATAATCATCTTCATCATAATTTTTCATAGTAACAGCAAGTTTAGTACTTACTTTTACCAAATACTTAGTATCATCTGTAGTAACCTCAACAGCTTCAATAATTTCATTTTTAGCATTAGTAAATGAAATGATATGTCCATCGTCATAACCATAAGGATACTTTTCAACTAACATGGCTAAAATTTCTGGTGTTAACTTCTTGAAGTCAACTATAACGCGTTTCAAATTGTCCCTTTTGTTCATAATTTACATCTAGGAATTACTAATTAATCGTTATTTAAATTTAACAAAAAAAAATGAGTGACATCACATTTTTAGAATTACACATCAAAAAAATAAGATTAGTCTATCTCAAAATTTTAAAATCCTTGCTATTAAAAACGTTAATATCACTGTATTTCAAGCTTTTTAGGTTATAATTTATTAATTTAGACTTCGCTCGATAAAGGTACACGTTCACTAACCAAAATGATACGTTACCTAAAGGGTCTTTGAATCTTAAATGATCTATAATTAGATTTGAGAAAACATTTATAATTATGAAAACACAAATTAAATTTTCGCTGAAACACATCAGCATTGTTGCTATTATACTAATGGCATTAATAGCATACAATCCGTTGTATGCTCAGTCAAACTCAACTTCTACAAGTCAATCTGAAGAGATTACAGTTAAAGGAAGTGTTAATGATGAAAATGGTCCATTATTGGGTGCTAGTATTACACTAAAAAACAGCAAAGTAGGTACCGTTTCTGATGAGAATGGTGCCTTTACATTTCCTAAGACATTAAAGTCTGGTGATGTTCTTGTATTTAGTTTCTTAGGCTACGAAATGAAAGAAGTAAAAATCAAAAGCAATACAACGTTTTTAAAAGTAATTTTAGAAACTGATCTTGTTGAAATTTTGGGAGCTTTAGAATCTAATACACCATACAAATCAAAACGTTCCAATTAAAGAAGTTAACCTTATTTACATGAGATTAATAAGGTACATAGCTCTCTTCGTCTTTGCATTCCAATCTAATGCTCAGATTTCCGATTTTGATACTATCAATTTCCATAAGGCTGATAGCATTGCGTTGGCATGCAAAAATGAAGGACTAGACAATTTACCTGAGCTTTCTTATAAGCTCACAACCTCTCTAAACACAGATGTTGAGCGCTTTAGAGCCATTTACATGTGGGTTTGCACTAATATTACAAACGACTACGGTCTATATTCACGAAACATGAAACGTCGTGAAAGGTATAGACATGACAGTCTTAAGCTTAAACAATGGAATGAAGCTATTACAAAAGACATTTTTCGTAAACTTTTAAAGCATAAAAAAACCATATGTACAGGTTATGCTTATATCTTAAAAGAATTATCTACGTTAGCAAATATAAACTGTAAAATTGTTCATGGATATGGTCGTACAAGTACTACCAATTTAGATGAGCTTAAGTCTCCTAATCATTCATGGAATGCTGTGGAGCTTAACGGTAAATGGTATTTGAGTGACCCAACTTGGGCCAGCGGCTTAGAAAACCCCGTTTCTAAGCGAAGAAAACTCGATTACATTAAAGGCTTCTTTTTAGCAAATCCAAAACTTTTTGCAATCAACCACTTTCCGATAGAAAAAAAATGGATGTTATTGCAATCTGATCAAGCACCTTCTTTTGAAACCTTTATGGAGGCACCTGTGATTTATGGTAAAGCATATAGGAATTTAGCAATGCATAGCGCTCCTAAAAAAATGCATAATCTCATTAATAAATATCAAAAAGTCACTTTCCAATATCGACTTCTCAACTCAATTACAAAAGAAGATATCAAACTACTTATCGATGATGGTTTTGATAGTAAAAAAATACGACCAGAAACCATTACAATTGAAGAGCAATTACTAACTTTAGAACACCAATTCAATTATGGCGGGTTTTATGATGTACACTTGTTTATAGGTGATGATTTGGTATCTACATACACCTTTAAAGTGAAAAGTTAAATATGAAAAATTATTACATTGTTATTTCAGTTTTTATGATGGTTCTCATGCTATTTGGATGTAATTCAAAACCTGATACTACTAAAAAAAACACGCAAAATCAAATAGAAAAAAGACATATTGTAGACATGGTAACAACGCACGGAACCATGACTATAGAACTCTACAATGAAACGCCATTACATCGTGATAATTTCATAAAATTAATTCAAGACAAAGCCTACGACAGTTTATTATTTCATCGTGTTATTGAAAATTTCATGATACAAGGTGGAGACCCAGAGAGTAAACATGCAGAACCAGAAACCTTATTAGGCGAAGGTGATTTAGATTATGTTGTAGCAGCAGAATTTAGACCAGAACTGTTTCATAAAAAAGGGGCTTTAGCAACTGCAAGGGAAGAAAGTCCAAGTCGAGGCTCTAGCGCCATGCAATTCTTTCTAGTACAAGGAAAGATATTTAATGATAGTCTTTTAGATTATGCCGAAACTAGAATAAATTCATACTTGGCTAGACATTATGTGATTAATGATTCTGCTCACAAATCGCTATGGGACAATTTCTATAAAGCCACAGAAGCTAACAATGAAGATTTAACAACCATACTTAACGATAGTATAAATGCTTTAGCTGACAACTATACAAGCTTTGTACACTATAGAATTCCTGAGATACATCGTAAGGTTTATAAAACAATTGGAGGCACACCTCACCTAGATCAAAACTATACCGTCTTTGGTCAAGTGATTGAAGGCATAAACATTATTGATTCTATTGCTGCAGTAAAAACGAATGATATGGATCGTCCATTGTCAGATGTAAGAATTCTGTCTTTACATTTAAAGGACTAAACCCCTATAACATTTGTAAGGTATTTACCTCCTGTTGCGTTAAATGCTTCCAGTGACCACGAGGTAAATCTTTTTTAGTTAAATGTGCTATCTGAACACAGTCAACACGAATGATATCATACTTAAAATGATCAAATATGGTGTGTAGAATTGTATTCCCTGTATTTTTGATTTTAAGTCCGATTTTATTTTTCGCTTCTCCTTCTATATAACTCACCTCTTCAACAGAAATTAGCTTTCCTTGAATTTTAAATCCTTCTTGGATTTTTTTGAAATCGTCAAATTTTAAGTTTTTATCTAATTCAATTTCAAACAAACGCGCAACACCATTTTTGGAGTTCGTAAACTTCTTAACAACATCATCATCATTGGTAAACAATAACAATCCGGTTGAGTTTCGTCCTAAGCGACCAATAGGTTTAATACGACTATTAGTGGCATTAGCGACTAAATCCATTACAGTTCGCCCCTTACTTTCACTAGTTGTAGTAGCAAAACCTTTAGGCTTATTTAACAACACATATTCTTTTTTTTCTGGGTTAATTCGCGCTCCGTCAAAACGGACCTCATCAGTAAGTTTAACTTTATAACCCATTTCTGTAACCACCTTTCCATTAACGGTAACACTACCCACAGCAATATGCATATCGGCATCTCTTCGAGAGCAAATTCCAGAATTTGCGATATATTTATTTAATCTAATTTCATCAGCATTTGATGATTTAGTTGTCGAAGCTTGTTTTTTATTTGAATTAGTGCTTCCAGGAGCAGATTTTTTATTTTTAGCATACACTTCCTTACCCGACCTTTTATTAGTAGGTTTATGCTGTCTTCTATCCGAAGATTTCCCTTTTCCATTACGTCCTTGCTGTCTGCTCATGATAAACTAAATTTTGCGCAAAGATACCGCAACCTAAATTCAAAACCTATTTTGGTATTAAATTTGTAAATTGTATTGCATTTAGACTATAAATCAACAAGTTATGAGAAATTCTTTTGGGTTTATTATATTAATATTCTTTTTATCGTGTTCTTCGTCTGATGAGTCAAATACAGATCCCATAGATGATGAACCCATCGGGACTGATGTGACGTTGTCTTTTAAATGGGAAAAAGAAATGCCTACAATTTTACCGCAAGCTATAATATACGATGAATTTGACAGGCCCTATTTATACATGGCTTCTAAGAGTGGAGGATTATTAGTTTTAAATGACAACGATACCGAAGCGCCTACACAAATAGCTAATGTACCAATTTCAGAATTATATATGCTACATGCAATGAATGTTGTTCAAAAAGGCAACTATTTATATCTCGCATTAGGCGATTTTTTTGATGGCTTAAATGGTTCCAAAACTGGTTTAGCAATAGTAAATATTGAAAACCCAACAAATCCAATCGTGACAGCTAAATGGCAAAGTGATACTATTCTTGGTGGAAGTGCAGTTGTTGCTGTAGAAGGTAACTATGCTTATTTAGGTGCTATGGAATATGGCATTTTCATTTTTGATGTCTCGAACCCTACAGAAATTATAGAAGAATCAAACTATACTCCAGATGTAAACTATCCTGAAGAAAACCCTCAAGGTCCTCAAATACCTAATGCTCGTGGAATGATTGTTGTAGGTAACACTATGTATTTATGCTATGATGCTGGTGGCATACGAATAATTGATATTACCAATAAAGCAATACCTACTGAAATTGGAAGCTTTCATAATTTTGCATCAATTGAGAATACACCTAAAGCTTATAATAATATCATCATCAACGGAAATCTCGCTTATTGTGCGGTTGATTACTGTGGTTTTGAAATATGGGATATTTCTACTCTTGGGCAAGAAGAGCTTGTAGGATGGTGGAACCCTTGGGATTGTGACACCTTAGACAATTTATGGTTTAATAGTCCTGGACATACCAATCAAATGATATATGATGCTACAAATGAACTTATTTTTGTTAATTCAGGTCGAAGTGATTTATCTGTAATCGATGTGTCAAATCCTGAAAACCCAATTATAAAGCAGTCTTATGGAAATTTTGATGACACACTAGCTACTTGGGGAATGGGAATGCACAACAATGATATTTACCTCCTTTATATCGCAGCAGGAGTTCCATTATATAGCGACTGGTCTGGGTTAAAAAAACTCAACTGGGAATTTGAATAATCTATTCTTTATTGAATAATACAGTCGATTGTCGTTCACGATTTACCGATAACTGTGTTACATCTGGTCTAGAATAATGCCCTACAGGATCAAAGTTTTGTCGTTCTTCTAACACACGATTAAAATCAATGGTTTGATAAATTAAGCCTTCTTTGTGCAATACAGGTTCAACTATCCATTCACCATCAGGTCCTGCAATACAGCTTCCTCCATTAGCTAAGACTTTTGGTGCTTTTTCTAAAATATGATTTAAGTTTGGTGTATCCTTTGGAAAGTCATTTACAGTCATTAAGCTCGATACTGAAATCACAAAAGAACGTGATTCTCTTGCAATAAAACGTGTGATGTCCTTAGTGTTATGATCACTTCCTGGCCATACCGCAATATGCAAATTTTCACCTAATCCATAAAGTGCAGCTCTAGGTAAAGGCATCCAGTTTTCCCAACAATTTAATCCGCCAACGGTAAAGGCTTTAAGTGAGTGTACCTGTAAACCATTACCATCTCCTGGAGCCCAAGTGAGACGTTCATCATAAGTAGGCTGTAATTTTCTATGTATAGATTGAATATCACCTTGATTATCAATGTATACTAATGATGCATAAATACTATGTCCCCCACGATCTAAAGGACGTTCAATAATCCCTAAATAGATTGAGATATTATGTGTTTTGGCCAAGCTACAAACACCGTCTAAATCTCCTTTTTCTATGGTAATTGAATTAATCACATAATGCGCATGTAATTCCTTATTGATAGTGGTATTCCATTCTGCACCTCCAGTTAATGCTAACCAAAAAGGATACCCAGGCAGAAGACCTTCTCCAAAAACAATGAGCTCAGCCTGTTCTTTTCCTGCCTCAATGATTACTTTTTCAATTTTCTTAAGTGTTTCCGCTTTATTCAACCAAACGGGAGCAATTTGAGCTAAAGCTACTTTTAGCGTATGATTCATCTAGATTCGATTTAAAACAAGATTAACGTTAATAAGCACAATACTAAACACACCTGCAACAATGATAAATTTCAGAATATTATGCAATATGAGATAATGTGTTTTGGTATTAGATTTCCACAATAATAGTAGAAAAATAAAAAGCAACATTACAGAAAGATAGAAAAACAAGTACATATAACCGACATCAAAATGAGTAAGAAGCAAATACACAGGTATACTCGTTAAAACAATCAGTATTGACAGCATAATTTTTGAGGCTTTCTCTCCATAAACTATAGGTATTGTTTTATAGTTTAATAACAAATCTCCTTTCATGTTTTCTAAATCTTTTGTGAGTTCTCGCATAGAAATTATTAAAAACAAGAATACAGCGTGTACAAAAATGACCGATTCGAAGTTTTTATAATACAGAAAAATGGCAAAGAATGGCAATATTGTAAGTATAGCAGATGTAAGATTTCCAATAAATGGCAACTTCTTTAATTTGTGAGAATAGAACCAAATTCCGAAGATATAAAGTGAGAAAAATAATACAGCGTTAAACGATACATAACTTGCCATTATAACAGCTAAGAAGTTAAGTACAAAGTAAAATGAGAGTTTAGTGTTTTGACTTACTAATCGATCTAATTTAGATTTATTAGGCCGATTTATTAAATCTTTTTCTGAATCGTAAAAATTATTGATAATATAACCAGCAGCTATAGTAACTGCTGACGCCAAAACGAGCATTAAAAGATTAATATCAAAGAGAATGTACCTTAATGGTTTATCATGAGCAAGGATATAAACAGAAGTTAAATATTGCGCAATTACAACGATAAGAATATTATAACCACGAACAACAGAAAACATGCTGAAAAATTTCAACAAGATGTGTTTTTGTCTTCGTGAAAACATAAATGAAATTTTAGAAGTTATAAACGACTTCTAATTTATAATCTTTAAGCGATTGTTTGGCTGTATCTATATCTTCTGTAAAACCTAAGATGTAGCCACCACCACCAGAACCACACAACTTTAAATAGTATTCATTAGTTTCGATTCCTTTTTTCCATAATTCATGAAATTCTTTAGGAATCATCGGTTTAAAATGATTAAATACCACCTTAGATAATTGCTTTGTGTTTTTAAATAATGACTTCATATCACCTTTAAGAAAGTCATCTACACAAGCATCAGTATGCTTAATAAATTGATCTTTTAACATACTCCTAAAACCTTCTTGCTTCATATTTTCCATAAAAATACGAACCATAGGTGCCGTTTCTCCAATAATACCAGAGTCTAATAAAAAGACAGCGCCTTTGCCATCAGTCTGTTGTGCCGGAATCCCAGTTGCTTCAATATTATCTTTAGAATTAATTAAAATAGGAATACTTAAATAACTATTTAAAGGGTCTAGGCCTGACGATTTCCCATGAAAAAAAGATTCCATTTCAGAAAAAATAGTCTTAAGTTTTAATAACTTTTCTCTTGTTAAATTTTCTAGGACAGTAATTTTATCATGTGCATATTTATCATAAATAGCAGCAACTAAAGCACCACTACTTCCAACGCCATATCCCTGCGGAATTGAAGAATCAAAATACATACCCGCTTCAACATTTTTTGTTAATGTATCAATATCGAAAGTAACCAATTCATCATCTATATCCTTTAGATAAGACACAAACTGCTGTAAACTTTCATTAGACTTTATGGCATCTTGTGACGGATTTTCATCTGTTTTTAAAGCACCGTTGTAAAAGTTATAAGGGATAGATAAGCCTTTAGAATCTTTGATAATTCCATACTCACCAAAAAGTAAAATTTTTGAGTAAAAAAGTGGTCCTTTCATGTATTTTGAGCAATTTCCTTTAACAAATATACGTATTATTATTCTATTTGGTTCGCGCCAAAGCCAATTTGATCATTGATATAATGTTCATTTTGACAAAAGCCAACTAATTCATTTTTAATAAATTCCATCACCTTATCCTTTTCACTTTCTGGATATAACACATGAACATTAGCTCCAGCATCTAGAGTAAAACACACTTTTGATTTGGTTGCCTTTCGATAAGACCAAATTTTATTAATGATTTCTAATGTATTAGGTTTCATCAAAATAAAATATGGCATACTAGTCATCATCATTGCATGCAAGGTCAAGGCCTCACTTTCAACAATCTCAATAAAGGCCTCCAAATCTCCTGATTCAAAAATTGAAATTAGTTTCGACATATGCTCATGTGCTTGTTCAAAACGACGTTTAGCATAAGGATGACCATGCATCAAATTGTGACCAACAGTGCTACTAACCTGTTTCTCTCCTTTATCTACTAGAAGAATAGTGTCCTGATAATTTTTAAAGTTTTGATGAACTTCAAAAGGAAATTTTACGCCATAAAGATCAGAGCTATTATCAATTTCCTGATGCGTTCCCCAAACAATTACATCACCTTCAATACTTCGACATGCGCTTCCAGAGCCTAATCGTGCTAAAAATGATGCCTTTCTATAAAATTCAGCATCAGAGATTTCCGCATCACTCAACAATCGCTCTATACTCATTAAACATAATGCTAAAGCACTCATCCCAGATGCAGATGAGGCAATTCCTGAGCTATGTGGAAATGTATTTGACGTTTCAATTTTAAAATGATAAGCTTTTAAAAAAGGTATATACTCTTCAATACGATTGAAAAACGTTTCTATTTTTGGTTTAAAACCATCTTTTTGTTCTCCATCTAAAAACACTTCGAAAGAAAAGTCATTTGAGTTTTCTTTTTTAGTAAAATAAAGTATTGTTGTCGTTTTACAATAATCTAATGTGAAACTGATTGATGGATTTTCTGGGATTTGGTCTTTCTTTTTTCCCCAATATTTAACCAATGCAATATTACTTGGAGACGACCAAGCTACTTGCCCATTATCTAAAGTAGTCGCATAGGGTTTAGCAATAAACTGTTGTTTTGTCATAGGATAAATTATGCTGCAAAAATAAGAAATATCTCAAGGTCTTTTTAGTTTACTGAAGACATATCTAGCAATTTTACCATCGTTTTATAATTTCTAGACGTTGCTCTAATCTTCAATTTTTTTTCAAACATATTCATATTAAATTTAGAGTTTCCATAACCTACAGATGAATATAGATACAAGCAATCTTCAACAATTTGAAATTCTTCATTATCATAAGTGATTTGTTTCACCAAATCAAGTGATTCTGCGCTAGGTATATCACTTAATAGTAAAAAATAACTATTCTTTTTTTTCTCTTCGGAAAATGGACAGTTATCAAAATTAAGCAGTAATTCATGTCTTGTTCTAGAGATAACTGGAACTTCAAACCCAAAATGAGATAAGATAACATCATGGATTTTATCTTCGACAAATCGCTTAGTTTCTAAAGATTGTAAAATAATATTTCCGCTTTGAATATATGTACTCACATTATTAAACCCAACATTAGTTAACAACTCTCGTAACTCAGCCATAGGCATTTTTTTATGTCCACCAACATTAATTCCTCTTAATAGTACGATATAAGTATTCATGATTTTGACATGTATTTAGCTGCAATATAAGCTCCAGACCAAGCATTCTGAAAATTAAACCCACCCGTTACTGCATCAATATTTAATATTTCACCAGCTAAAAATAAATTTTTATATAATTTACTCTCAAAGGTCTTAAAATTAACTTCTTTAAGATGTATCCCACCAGCAGTCACAAACTCTTCTTTAAAGGTACTTTTACCAGACACATGGAACACTGCTTTAGTGAGTTGTTTAGCTAATTGCTCCAACTGAAATTTATTAAGGTCTGCCCAGCGCGTATCTTCATGTATTTCTGAAGCAATTATAAGTTTCTGCCACAAGCGTTTAGGTAGCTCAAATTGTGCTAATTTAAGAACCGTTTTTCTTGCGAATTCTTGTTTAAGTTGTTTTAGAGAATCAAGACAGTCTTCAAAAGATTGCCTTATAAAGTTAACTTCAATATCGAAGTTATAGTTTCGTTTGGCGAGCTCAATTGCTCCAAATGCAGATAACTTTAAAATAGCTGGAGCACTCATACCTACATGTGTAATCAATAAAGGCCCTTCACTCCACAAATCTGAATCAACCACAGAAACTTCAACATTTTTAGCGACTACACCAGGAATTCCTTTTATTCGTTTATCCTTGATATCGAAGGTAAATAATGACGGGACTGGTTTCGATATTGTGTGCCCTAAATCTTCCAATAATTGCCAGACTTTTGGATTACTTCCAGTAGCTACAAGTAATTTATTACATGTAAAGTGTTCTTGAGAGGTTTCAATTTTAAACATAGTTAAAGATACTTCTACTGCGCTCAGCATGACATCATCATTTTGAATGGGTTGAAAAGCTCTTACAGAATGATTATATAACACTTGGATATTATGTTTTTCGACTTCGTTTAAAAAACAATCGATAATAGTTTGAGACGAATTCGTAACTGGAAACATGCGTCCATCGTCTTCAATTTTTAATACTACACCTCTTTCTTCAAACCAAGCAATCGTGTCACCAGTCATAAATTGATGAAACGGACCTAATAGTTCTTTTTCTCCTCTAGGGTAGTTAAGTACTAATTCTGAAGGAATAAACTCAGCATGGGTTACATTACATCGACCACCACCAGAAATTTTCACTTTTTGAAGCCCAGTTTTCCCACGTTCAAGTATGGCTATATTAAGGTTCGGATTTTGCTCGGCACAATTAATGGCAGCAAAAAAACCAGCAGCTCCCCCTCCAACAATAATAACATCATAATGTTTCATAATCTATCTGGGTTATCTGAAATGATACCATCAACGCCATAATCTTTCATTCGTCTAATGGTAGCTTCATCATTAACAGTCCAAGTAATAACTTTATACCCTTCATTTTGTGCTAATTTAACATTATCCTGAGTTAGTAAAGCGACATTAGGATGAATAGCATAAGCGTTTATGGTTTTAGCAAATTCTATGGCATCAGTTACACTTGCTTTTGTTAATACGGCACATTTCAAGTTGGGCAGTAAGTTAAACACCGTTTCTAGCTCATGTTGCTGAAAACTTGAAATTATAAAATTATTAAAAGTCCACCCGTTATTATCAATATAGTCTTTAATAACATTACAAGTTTCTTCTGCAGTTCCTTTGCCTTTAAGTTCAATATTTAGCATACATTTTTGATTAATAACATCTATCACTTCTTGAAGTGTTGGGATTTCAAATTGATGGTTTACTTTCAAAGTCTTTAAACTTGTCAATGTGTGTTTTGAAACCTCACCTGAACCGTCAGTCATTCGATCAAGTGTGAAGTCATGAAATACGACTAATTCTCCTGAAGCACATTTGTGCACATCTATTTCAATACCATCAACTCCAATTTCTAAAGCTTTTTTGACAGATTCAATTGTATTTTCTGCAGCATAAGCTTTAGCTCCTCGATGACCAATTTTCAAAGGGTTTTTCATACGATATAAAAGTATAAATTTCAGTTTAAGATCATACAACAAATAAAGATTTATAATATCTTTAATGATTTAGATTTCGTTTTCTATTGAAAAATGATATGTATACATGAAATTAATTATTATGAAGTTTAGATTAACATTAATTTGTCTTACTTTTTTTCTAATCGCCTCATGCCAAACTGGGAAGCTCAATGTCATAGCCGATTTACCATCTGATTTAAAAGAAACATCAGCGATAGAAAAAACGTTCCATCCAACTATCTTATGGGTCATTGAAGACGCTGGCAACAAGAATAATTTGTACGGCTTAGATAAAAAAGGCAACATTATCAAAGATATTGTTATTGATAATATTCAAAATATAGATTGGGAAGATTTGACTTCAGATGATGACGGAAACATTTATATTGGAGATTTTGGAAACAATTCAAAAAAACGCAAGAATTTTGCAATTTACAAAGTATCCAATCCGAGCAAAGTTGGCAATTCTACTCATGCAGAAGTTATAACCTTTACTTTACCAAAAGACATGAAATCTGAGGATTTTGAGTCGTTCTTTGTTTATCATGAATTCTTTTATATGTTCAGTAAGAATCATAAAAAATGTAAACTAATTAGAGTTCCAAATCAAATTGGAGATCATGTAGCCACTTTCATTTCTGAAATCAAGCTCAAAGGAAAAAACACCAAAGTTACTTCAGCAGATATAAGTAAAGATGGCAAGACTGTAGTTCTATTAAATCACGACAGATTATGGAAATTAACTGGGTTTAGTGCTGATGATTTTTTCAATGGAACCATTGAAGCCATTACATTTGAACATGATTCACAAAAAGAAGGCATTAATTTCATAGGAAAAAATGATCTTTTAATAACCGATGAAAAAACTAAACATGAAGGTGGAAATGTATACCAATTTAAAATAAATTAGTCATCAATTTTAGTATTATGCTGAATATACTTTCCAACTATTATTGCCGTTACAATCACTAAATAGAATTGCCCCATTAAGCCTGTTAAGATTGCAGCCTTTTGAGCGATTGGTGTTATTGGAACAATTTCGCCATATCCAATAGTCATTAATGTAATATATGAATAATACATAATAGCATCTAATCCAATGGCGGATTGACTAGCATCTATTACAATACCTTTGAATGAATTAGGATCTACTAACTCGATGGTTGTAAACATAAAAAAGGCCAAAAAACCTAATGAAATGTAACCACTCATCAATCCTATAACTACTAAATTATTAACCCGTTTTGCCTTCCAAATCTGCAATATAATTCGGTAAGTAACTAAAAGATAAAACACGAAATAAACACTCAGTCTTATTAAAAAATTCTCTTGAAAATCAGCTTTCCTGCTCAACATACTACCTCCAAAAACAACAAGAGATATTACAAATAGAATAATAATAAACCACATCAGTTTCTTCTTTTTTGAAACCAATAGAATACCAGAGAGAGTATTAATTAAAAACAAAACTGGGATAAGTTTGTTTTCAAAAAAATCACTAGGAAATAACAAGGATCCAAACAAAATAAACAATTGTGTAGCAAAAAATATTTCAAATCTATGCTTATATAACTCTTTATACATTACTCTTCTAATAATGTTTCATTAAACTCATAGGCCGTATAATTTACCTTAAAAAGCACACTGTACAATGAAGGAATAAATAATAAGGTAATTACAGTCCCAAATAAAAGTCCAACCATTATTCCTATAGCCATCCCTTCCCACA
Source organism: Psychroserpens citreus (assembly GCF_055686305.1). Taxonomy (NCBI): domain Bacteria; kingdom Pseudomonadati; phylum Bacteroidota; class Flavobacteriia; order Flavobacteriales; family Flavobacteriaceae; genus Psychroserpens; species Psychroserpens citreus. The sequence goes on along the minus strand of NZ_CM145999.1, from coordinate 1,889,089 downwards.
TCTCTCCTCCAGAGATATATAATGGGATGAGTCCAAGTACTGTTGTAAATGTGGCTAACAATATGGGTCTAAAACGTTGCAAGCAAGCAGCAATGACAGCATCATGTTCGGATCGACCTAAATCTCGTTGTTCTACTTCCATACGATCAATAAGAACAATTGCATTATTAATTACAATTCCAGCAAGTGAAATAACTCCTAAAAATGGCATAAATCCAAAGGCTTCTCCAAAAACCAACAGACCAATAACGACACCAATAATACCCAATGGAATAGTAAGTACAACCATGGTCATTTTCCTAACTGAATTGAATTGTATGATGAGAAGGAGTACAATAATAAAACCTGATACTGGTAAATAGCCTATAACAGACCCCATACTTTCAGCAGTTTGTTTAGCATCACCTCCAAACTCAAAACGGTAATCTTGAGGCCAGGAATTTTGTTGCTCAACTAACCAAGGTGTGATTTCGGCTGTAATTGCAGAAGCGTTTCCTGTAGCTCTTAATTCGCTAGTTACATTAACTGTACGACGTAAATCAAATCGTTTAATTTTTGAATATTGCCATTGAGGTATAATTGAGGCTACTTGAAGTAGCGGTACACTTTTACCTGTATTTTGAGAATAAATATTTAAAGTTTCTAACGAACCTAAAGTTTGTTGCTGATTCACATCACTTCGCATTAAAATAGGAATGGATTTATCATCTTCCCTATATTCACCAGTTTGAAAACCATCTAATACTGTTTGTAAAGAAGTCGCAATATCTTGACTAGAAATTCCTGCTGTCTGTGCTCTATTTTGATCGATTTCAATCAAAAACTTCTTACTCTTTGGTCCCCAATCATCTTTTACATTTTTAGTTCCTGAAATTGTAGACAACTTTAGCTTAATGGCTTCAGCAATTAAAGATAATTCATCAGGATCTTGACCAGACACTTTAATTTCAATAGGAGTTCCACCGCCTCCAGAACCTAAAGCTCCTACTTTGATATCTGCATTAGGAAAATTATTGAAGGTGAAATTATCCAGCCTTTCAATCATTGCGTTATTTTCATTAAATGAAGAGGTGTTTACAAGGATATGCGCATAATTAGAATTGGCCTCATCAGGAGAATAACCAAGATCATAAGACTCTGGGCCTTCACCTATATAAGATGACCAATCAGATATTCCACTGATACGTTCACTATTAACCTGAAGTGAATCTGCCATATATTTTTCGATACGTTGCACAACTTCAGTAGTTCTCTCTATTTTATTCCCCTCTGGCAAATTGATATCTATTGTTATCATATTTCGGTCACTATCAGGAAAGAAAATAAACGGGATTTTAGTAAAGCCATATAAAGACGCAAAGAATATTAAGAAAATACCAATAATGACTTTCCATTTATTAGTCAATGCTATTAAAATCAAGTCTTTATAATACGATTTAAGTGTATTAATTATTCTATCTATTAAACTCGGTTTTCGTTCTGATTTTGGCTTCACCTTCAAAAACAGGTAACAGAATAATGTAATTACAGTTAAAGCAATAAGCCACGAGGACATCAAAGCAATAGTAATAACAACAAATATTGGCCCAACAATATCTCCCATAGTTGTAGGCGACAAATAAAATGCTAAAAATGCGGCAGACGTGGTTAAGGTAGATATTAATAAAGGCATCCATAATTCAGAAAAAGCATCAATTGTCGCTTTTTTCTTTTCGATCCCTTGTTCCATTTTTACCATAATGGTTTCTGCCACAACAATGGCGTTATCTACTAACATTCCGAGCGCCATGATTAGTGCAGCCAATGTCACCTGGTTTAATCCCATATCAATAAGTCCCATAATCATCAGGGTCATGATTGTAACAATTGGAATTAAACTTGCAATAACTAAACCTGTTCTTACACCTAAGAAAATGAGCATCACTAATAGCACAATAGCTATCGATTGCATCAGGTTTACAATAAAATCACTTACTTTAACATCAATGTAAGTGTCTAAAGAAGATACTCTGGTCAATTCTAAACCGACAGGTAGTTTTTGTTGCCATTCATCAACAACACGATTGACTTCTTCTCCTAAAGAAATGACATTAGCATTTTCTTTTAAATTAACATGAAGAGAAATAGCGTCCTTTCCATTAATACGAACTTTTTGAGTAGGAGGGTCAATATATCCCTTTTCAACTGTAGTAATATCTCCCAATTTCACAAGTTGAGTCCCCTCTGAATTACCAACTGAAATAAGCATATTTCTTATATCTTCAACTGAATTAAAATTTCCAGTTGGCTCAAGGATAATACGTTCATCTCCTAGATTAACTTGACCTCCAGAATTTAAAATATTAGTAGCTGAAATAGACTGTTGCAATTTAGATGCCGAAAGCCCATATTCTTTCAAACGCGTATTGTCAAACTCAACAAAAATTCGTTCTTCCTGATCACCACCTATTTCTACTTTGGCTGCATCAGATATCTTGATAAGTGCATCTTTAATATCATCGGCATAGGATTTCATTTCAGCATAAGAATACCCATCGGAAGTCAAGCCAACGACAATACCATACACATCTCCAATCCCATCATCTTTCAAAGCAGGATTAACCCCTTGCGGTAAGCCTCTAATATCATTTAATTTTCGTCTGAGTCGATCCCAAACGGCTTGCATTTTTTCTGGTCTAACCTCATCTTTAAGAGTGACATTTACCACAGATAATCCAGAACGCGATGTGCTAGCCACCTCCTTTAATTCAGGTAATTCTTGAGCGACTTTTTCAATTTTATCTGTTACTAGTTGTTCAACCCGTTCAGGTCCAGCGCCTGGAAATTGAGATACTACTGTTGCAACTCTCACCGTATACGGAGGCATACTATCTCGTGACAAACTAGAATACATCATCAAACCCATGAGAACAATGGTTCCCAAGACCATAAACGTAATTCTATTTTTTTCTATTGAAAATTGTGCTAAATTCATTTGGTTGGTTATTTCGAATTACTGAAGTCTAACTTCTTGACCATCTAATAAAGTTTGTAATCCAGCAGTAGCTATTTTTTGTCCAACATCCAAACCTGATGTAACTTCAAATCCTTCTACTGTTAAATCACCAACATCTATTTTCTGCTTTTTTACAGTTGTTATTTCACCTTCTGTTTCAACAAGAAACACAAAACGTCCATTACTATCTTCACCAACGGCATTTGAAGGAACAACAAGAACAGATTTAGCAGCATTTTTATCTCCAAAATCGAACGTCACGTTAGCAGCCATACCGCTCTTAATATCATCACTTGGATTAGCAACTGTAACCCTAACAGGATATGTTGCCGTGTTCCTATCTACAGCAGGAGCGACTTCTGTTACTTTAGCTTTGTACATTTGATTTAAAAGTGACGTGAAGCTAACATTAACCATCATATTTTCTTGAACTCCGTTAATTACACTTTCTGGTATACCTAATGTAATTTCCATATCACGACCAGCATTTAATACAGCAACGGCTTGACCAGGACTAACGTTTTCATCTATTTCTGAAGTAATCGCAGCAATAACTCCGTCTTCTGGCGCATACAAATATCCATATCGCACCTGTTCTTGCTGTATTGCTACACCACGCTTTGCAGCTTCGTGGCTTTGTTGGGCAGTTTTATAGGCATTCTTTGCTGATTCAAAATCACTTAATGATGAGCTCCCTTTCTCATAAAGAGAGCGCACTCTATTCAAAGCAAGTTTAGTAGTATTCATCTGTGAAGCCGCACTATTTAGTTCTGTAACAGCCTGCTCATACGATAATCGTGATTGTACATTATCAAGTTTAGCCAATAACTGTCCTTTTTTAACTTTTTGACCTAATTTAATGTCAAATTGAGTAATTATTCCTGTATTTCGAAAGCTCAGATTGATAATCTTATCTGTTTGTGCTGTTCCACTAAAAGTTCTAATCTTTCCACCACCTAGATAATTTACCTCTTGGTATTTTACAGGTCGAACGAATTTTTTTTCAACTGTTTTTTCTTCAGCACATGAAAACAGTACAATTAGAATAAAAAGGCAAAGGTTGGTGATATGTTTCATATGTTAGTTAATTTCTATTATTTAAAAACTCTAAAAAACGTTGATTAAATGCTGCGTTCTCGTCATCGGTATTTAACAAAAAATAATACCCTAAAAAGCGCTCTAATTGAAGTGCATTAATTAAATAGTTATATACAGCACTAACTCGAGCTAATCGTGCGTTAAGGTAATTATTCTGAGCATCAAGAAGCTGAACTATGTTCACGGCACCATTAGAATATGAAGTTTGAGTTAAATCGAGTGCCTCTTCAGCCGTTTCCTCCGACACTTTCGACAATTCTATATTAGATATTTGATTTACAAGATTCAATACAGAACTTCTAATATTAGCTGAAAGTGCCAATTCTGTATTCTCTTTATTAATATTTAACTGGTCTTTTTGAATAATTGCAGTTTGTTTGTTTATATTATTTTGATTGCTGTTAAATATAGGAATGGAAACATTTAGAGCCACACTATAATTATCATCTAACAAAGAAAACCCAGGAGCAGCAGTACTTCCAACCCCACTTCTATCAAATATTCTATTGTATTGTCCTTGCAATGCAAAGGTTGGTAAAAATCGTCCAGACCCATTTAATTTTATAGTTCTATCGGTCGCTTCTAAATTGTAATTCAAAGCTTTCAATTCTGGTGCATTTATAATCGACTCTTGAATCAAGAATTCTATAAACGGATCTCTTAAAGAAGGATCATCAAGCAAATCAATGAACTTGGTATAATCATAATTTTCTAAAAGACCTGCATCTAATTCTACATCTTCAATATCAATTTCGGTATTTACGGGATTATTTAACAGTTGATTTAAACTCACAAACCCTTGTTCTAATTGGTTAACAGCCTCTACCATAGACTGTGTGTTTTGAGCCATCTGACTACGAAAACGCAATACGTCTGTTTTACCAGATTCTCCAGCTTTAAAGTTTTGTTCAGCAATACGTAAATTACGCCTGGTAAGATCTAAATTACTAGCTTGTATTTGCAGGTTAGCTTTAAGAATAAGTGCATTAAAGTATACATTAGATGCATCAAATACTGTATTAAGTTGTTCAGCATTTAAGTTTTCTTGTTGCGCTTTTTGAAGGCTCTTCTGAATCGAAATGTTTGCATTAGCTGCTTCAGAAAATACTGTTTGTTGTAAAGTAATGTTTCCTGCTGTTTGAAACTCTGGGCTTTGACCATTGCTAATTTCAGCTAAATCAGGATCGGTATATGTTCCATTTGCAGCAGCAGTAAGATTTGGCAAATAATTACTTTTAGCAAACTTCACATCTTGCCTACTTAAATCCACGTCCTTTTGGATAGATTCTAAGGTCAAATTTTGCGCAATAACCGCATTAATATATTCTAATAAATTATATTGTTTTTCAGAAATTACATTTTTAAACTCACCAACAAAATCTGTATCATTTATTAAACTATATTTAATTGGAACTCCAACTAGTTCTGCCGTATTAAAATTCATGGTTAAACGCTCACTAGATTCTATTAAGACTGGCATATCTGACAATGGAGTTCCAGTAACATACCCTTCTACCGACAAGGCAATTCGACGAAAAAATTGGTCAAGATTATCTTCAGATTGATTAGTTGCTAAAAGACCATTCTCTACCTGTTTAATGCTATTTGCAGTAAAAGATGGTAGCTTTTTATCTATGAAGGTTTGCGCTAACTCTTTAACTTCTGTTTCTTTTAAAAAAAAGCCGCTTGCTAAATAGACTGCATCTACATCATTCAAATTTGAAGTGATGTCTGTGACAGATTTAAATGGAATTAGGGTGTATGTTGCGTCTAAGGCTTCAAACTCTTTATCAAATGTATCCTTAAGTGGTAGTAACTCGACCATATGATCTTCAACCAATATACCTAGATTCTTATAATTTGTGAGTTCTTTAAACTTAATAAAATCCTCATTGTAGGATTCCGATTCTATTAAATAGGTGAAGTTTTCAATTCCAGAGGTCTTTTTAGTTAAATCTATTGTGCTAAAATCTCTATTTACGGCTCCAAATAAAATAGTAGGTTTTTTATAAGAAGATTGTTTACTTACGATTTCATTATTAACAACGCCAAATGCAAGAATTATATCCGTATTATTAGAAACAAGCCTATTATAATTCTCTCTTGCTTTTTCAATACTGTAGTTATTGACAAGAATATTGTTTTCAGAAAAAATAATATTAGCATCTTCACCTACTACTGCAATAATTTGTTTTTGCATAGATTGGAGTAAAGGATTAATTTGCTCTGTACGGTTATCTAGCAAAATACCAATATGATAATCGCTTTTTTGTGCAAATAAAGAAATAGTTAGACAGAAGAAACAGAATAATACTAGTTGCTTTTTCATTTATGGTTGAGTTAATACCTAAAGTTACGAAAGATTTTATTTAATCTCTGAATAAAGTTAACTCTAAAACAAATCCTTATAAAATTTATATCATTAAGGCTTCTTGCTAAAACCCAAAACCAAGTTTGAATGCAATTCGCAACCCATCATCACTATTAAAAGCTGAAACATTCGCATTCATCATATTAGCCATATTTACAAAAAAACCTCCTCCAAAAGAGGTGTTCCAATTATTCTCATTAAAAGTACTATCAAAGACTAAACTATCATCAACCCATACTCGTCCATAATCTGCACCACCAAAAACACCAATACTAATAGGCAATAATCCTGTTTTTAAATCCATAAAATTCCATCGTATATCAGTAGATTGAACAAAAGCGCTTTTACCAGTAAAGCGTTCATTTCTGTATCCCCTTAATCCTGAATTAGCACCTAAGGTAGCCGCTTGATAAAATTCAAAATCATCACCCAAGTTGAAATGCCCTCTTAAATTTGTTGCCAAAACAATTTGACCGCTAGGAATCAATTTATAATCAAACCCTAATTCTGGAGTAATATAGGCAAATCCCTTACTTGTAGACACATTATTTTTATAACCAGCTTGCAAGCCTACTTGAACACCCAAAGTTGGAAACGCTTCATTATCCTTGTTTTCAAAAAAATATGACATATCAACACCATAAAAATCTTGTTTATCAAAAACATCGGCATTAACTGGTAATACATCAACACTATTATTAAATCCCAAAGCATCATCCAAAAAGCGTCCTTCAGTACGCTCGACTTCATTAGACTCGTAGAATACACCAACCTTAAACTCGCTTCCCAAATCTCCTCGCCATATAAGAGAAGGAGTAGCTCTAACCGTTCGAATTTTAACTCGATTATAATCTAGATCTACATCAAAGTCATCATCTTCATCAGCCTCTGGATTAGGAGTACTATTACCAAATCCAAAAAAGTTAACAGCATAATTAGGGCTATTAAAATGTATATTGAGTCCAAAATTTGCATTACCAATAACATTGGCGAATTCTCCATTATAAGTCAAATCAAAACCTTGGGTAGCAAAATAGTATCCCGCCGAAAATGTATGTTGAGATGTAAATGGGTTACGTTCAAAACCGTAAGCTGTATATGTATTGCTTACGCCAATTCTAAATCCGTCGTCAGGATTAGCTCCAAGTGTTGGAATAAATTGATTGGTATTATTCTTTAATTTTTTATAGTCATACACATTTGTATTGTAATCGTCTCTTAATTTGAGTTTTCCTTTTTTCGCTTGTGAGACATTATTAGGTTTACTTTTATAATCATATACTATTATTTTACCTCCATCAGGAATAATATAGCTATCATTATTTTGCCCACCAATGAGTCTAATCTTAATCTTATTATTCTTTCCTATTGCTTCGAACACATCATCATCATCCAAACCATATACCCAAATTTCTTTTGTGTGCTCTTTATCATATGTGCGTTCATGAAACACATCGCCTTTTTCTCCTTTTTTAATACGTTGTGCAGTGATTTTCACCTTTCCATCTGACAAACACTCTATGGTGAAATAATCATCTTTATTGGTCCCTTTAATTACCGCAAACGTGTTGATTAATTTAAAATAACGATCTGATATAGCTTGAAGATTACCTCGTCTAGCCTTTAATTTTCGTTTAATTTCAGTTAAGTTCTCATCTCTAACCTCTTCAGGAAAATTTAAAAAAGCCTTATCAATAATAGCGTCGGTAATTCCGTTTTGAAGCACCTTAACCTGTGCATCCCATACCGCTTTTTCAGAAGCTTGAATAAGTTCCATATCTAAAGGGTAAGGCTCTACGTTAACTCCTTTTACATCAACCAAATCATCATCATAATCACGAAGTAATCTTGCAGTAGGAATTACTGCTACTGCAGCACTAAGTAAAGCCCCATCAGACATGATAGAAAATGCTTGATCTCTATCTCTAGGTAAAGGACGATAGATTTTTTTTCCATTTTCTTTAAACTCAATCCAACGCCATTGATCTTGGTGTCTATCCCAATCACCAATAAGCATATCAAATAAACGTGCTTTAATATATGCGGTTTCATCAACAACAATATCTTCATCTTTATGAAGCTTCTTCATCATGTCATCTGTGCTTTCAATTTTATCTTGAAATCCAAAACTAGCTAAATCACTATGTCCTTCGGAAGTATGCTCTTCTATCATATACAACTCATCTCCAAACTCACTATTAAACTGTCCTAAAGCATTTTGTTTAGGTATATAATATAGTACTGGATTTGTATGATAAATTCCTACGGCATCAGACAAAGAACCAACTACAAAAGGCGCATAAGGATGAGATCCCGTAAAAACGTCAAGAATTAAATTTTCGGTACCTGTATCATCAAATTGACCTTCTATATATTGATCTTTAAACATAACAGCTTGCAAGTACTGCACTGCATTTTTACGAAGTGCTCGCATTACGTATTGTGCACCATTCTTATCTTCTAACCGAAGAGATTTGGATTGATTTCCTCCTCCTTTTCGAACCACTTTTAAGCCACCATACATTGTATCTAAATTTACAGTTGGCGCACTAACTTTGGTACTATATAATTTTCTATAACGATCTCCCCATAAAAATCTATGAGTTCCAGATTTATCGGTTTCTTCATCGGTATAGATAGATGCTGAAACTTCAGAAGGCCACGAACTAGGATATGTTTTTAAGGCTTTTGTTACGTTTGGCGGAAATACTTCTGTTTCATACACCACTTTATTATCTTTTGCCGAATAAAACCGCACATGCGATGATCCATCTTTAAAAACATCAAGTCTGGCAAACCCTAAAGTTCCAAACGAAAATTGTCCTCCTCCCACATTTCTTGTTGCAGATACTTTAGAGCCTGATCCACTCACAATTTGGTGAAGGTTATCTTCTATAAGGTATTGTAAACTATGTTCATGTCCTGAGACAAATACAACCTTCTTGTTTTCTTGTGATATGGTAACAATTCGTTTTTTTAATTCATTATACCTCTTATGCTGTAAATCAACATTTGCTATACCACTAGTTTTCCTGATTATATTTTTTAATGTTCCAAGAACAGGAAGTGGCGACATGTGACTTCCAAAAGAGAACTGTCCTCCATGAGAGCCGTTAGTATACATTGGATGATGCAATGCAACGATGGTTGTTTTACCTCGCGCTTTTTTGATGAGACTACTATACTCATCAAAAAAAGCATTTCTCGTCTTGATATCGCAATCATCATTGAGGGTAGGATGCTTATCCCAATTGGTAATATACCATTGACTATCGATTAATATTAATTCAATATCATCTGAAAGATGAATCTTTTCAATTGGGCAACCGTTCTCTGGTAAAAACGTGTTTTTTCCAATTTTATCTTCTATATATTTTTCTTGTCGCTTTAAACCCTTCAGCCCATCACTATACCAATCGTGATTTCCAGGAATAAAAATGGTTCTTCCTTTAAAATTTGAAACAGCATCGGTTTGAAGGTTTAATTGATATTCAGCAAATGCTCTATCTTCATTACTTTTTTCTGGCAATCCATTCTCATAAATATTATCCCCAAGAAAAATGGCAGTACTCTGATCTGAAGCTTTATTTAACTCTCTTTTAAAAAGCTCAATAGCTTTATTAGAATGATTAACGTCAGAATTCCCCGCATCACCTATTAAGTAAAATGAATGTTCTATATCCTTATTAGGAAAAATAGTTGAGCTATTCTCACTTTTATATTGTGCATTAAATGTCGCGCAAGCATTAAAAATTAAGCTTAATATAATTATAGTAATGAGTCGGTTGGAATTTTTCATTATTGAGCGTTTGTGTTATAAAGATATTGATTCTTAAGCTAATTTCTCCCAAAGGCTATCAGTAAAATAGTGCTTACAATCTAGAAAATGTTGTTTTACACTGAAATTAGCTTTAGTTGCTAAGGCCTCTATTTCTGAAATCGTATATTTTTTAGACAATTCTGTCCAGATCAATTCATTTTGTTGAAATTCAATAATTCTATCTAATTTTTTAATATATACCTTTTGTGCTTTAAGACTCACTATATAACTTTTTACTTCACCATTTAAAGGGTTGTAATGACAATAGAAATCAAAATCATCAATTTTAAAATCGGCGTTAAACTCTCTATTAATTCTTATGAGTAAGTTTAAATTAAATCGTTTTGTAACTCCAGTTTTATCATAATAAGCCTCATGTATTATAATTGGATTTTTCTTCAAATCCATTCCAATGAGCAGCTTATCGTTGACATTCATATTTTCATTAAACAGCTTCAATAAATCGACAGCTTTATTATCCAAATAATTTCCAATATTACTCCCTAAAAACAACAACAAACTCGGTGTATTAGTTTTTGATGTTTCCTTGAGAATTTCAAAATAATCTCCAACTTGCGGTCGAATAGACAATTTAGGTAACCGTGTTTTTAATTTCTCGGTTAGAATATCTATAGCTTCTTGAGAAATATCAATGGGTATATAATTAAACACTATTGAATTATTTACAAGGTACTCTAAAAGTTTAAAAGTTTTAAACCCATCTCCAGCACCTAATTCTATGATATTAAATTCTTGTTGAAAATCTAATGATCTAACTATTTGTTGTGCTTGAAGTGAGAGAATTTCAAATTCAGAATCGGTTAAATAATATTCAGGCATTTGCATGATTTCCTGAAATATCCGACTCCCGTTGTCATCATAAAAATATTTTGAAGACAAGTGTTTTTGTGTCGTGCTTAATCCCTCAATAATGTCTTTTGCAAAAGTATTGTTCATATCATTTTACGAGTCTAATCCCTGAAAATTGCCATCTCATTTGCGGATGAAAAAAATTACGATATGTTGGTCTGCTATGATTTTTAAATGTTGCAACAGATGCGCCTCGGAGCACCATTTGATTCACCATAAATTTTCCGTTGTATTCTCCCAAAGCTCCTGGGGCTTTTGAGAAATTTGGATATGGGAGATATGCACTGTTGGTCCATTCCCATAGCTGTCCAAAGTTAAAATATTGAGATGCTATTTCCCATTCAAATTCTGTAGGCAAACGCATTTGTTTCCATTCGGCAAAAGCATAAGCTTCATAAAAACTCAGATGACTTACCGGAGTTTTAGGATTTACTGCTTTAAACCCATTCAAAGTATAATGATGCCATTTACCATCAACTTTATGCCAATATTTTGGCGACTTAATGTTATGCTCTTGAATAAAATCCCACCCTTCAGCATGCCATAAATTGAAATCTTGATAGCCTCCAGCGTTTATAAATGCCATATATTCTGCATTAGTCACCAATTGATCTGAGATTTCAAAATCATGCAAAAACACCTTATGCTTTCCGAGTTCATTGTCATAACAAAACGAATCGCCATCATGTCCAATATTATAAACCCCTTCGTCTATTGCTAACCACTTTGAAGCTTGTTCTATTTCGACTAAACATATGCCATTTTCAAGAGTTGGAAATGTAGGTTGGTGACCTAAAATATATTTAATATCATAGTAGAACAATTCTTGATGTTGTTGTTCATGCTGAATCCCTAGTTCAATAATGGACTTAACATTGTCCGTTAAATTCTCAGATAATAGCTCCATCATGTGTTTGTCAACATAATCACGATAATGATACACGTCATCAACTGTTGGTCGTGACATTAATCCGCGATTGGGTCTTAGTACCCGCTTACCAGCATTGTTGTAATAACTATTGAATAAATAGGCAAAATCATCATCAAAAACGTGATAACCTGTTTTAAATTCTGAAAGCACAAACTGTTCAAAAAACCAGGTACTATGAGCTAAGTGCCATTTGGGCGGAGAAACAAACACCTCAGGTTGTAACGAATAGTCTTCAATTTTTAGTGATTTACATATTGTGACAAATCGCTGTCTGGTATTTAAATACAAATCTTTTAAGGTCATTGATTGGTGCTGAAAATTTAAATTAAATGAGTTCTGTGTCAATAATTACTTCATTCTGTAATGTTTTATGAACTGGGCATTTTGAAGCAATTTCTTTTAGTCGTTGACGCTGCGAATCGTCTAAGTTACCAATAAAAGTTAATTTTTTAGACAAATGATCAATACGAGTCGGTTTTTCAACATCGATCATTAAATCATCACTATGCTTTTTAGAATAAGTAATATGTGCATATACTTCTTGCAAATCCCATTGCTTTCGTTCGGCATATAACTTTAAGGTCATTACTGTACAAGCTGCCAATCCAGCACTTAAAAAATCATAAGGAGAAGGCCCAAAATCGTCACCACCAACCGAAGCTGGTTCATCGGCAATAAAACTATGCTTTGATGTTTGAATGGTTGTAGTGAAATTATCTTCTTTGAGATTAAGATGCGCCACTAATTGCTCACCACTAGTATCTAACATTTTATTTTCAATTTGCGGAAAATATCGTGTTACCCAAGTACCTATCATATCGCCAACATACGAACTATCTTGAGGATTACTCAATAGGTGGTCTGCATTATCCAAACTCACAAAACTCTTAGGATGATGCGCATTATGATATATGTCTTGAGCATTGTTTACGCTAACAATAGTATCTATTGGAGAATGTAGAATAAGTAAAGGTTTACGCATAGCTTTAACAATCTTTGGTAAATCTGTTTTATCAAAATCTGACACAAACTCTTCATCAATTTTAAATGGTCTTCCACCAATATTAACCTCTACTTTTCCCTTGTTTTTGATATCTTCTATTCCATGAGAAAACAAATGTTTTACATGACTTACAGTTGCTGGTGCACCAATAGTTGCAACAGCTTTAATGTTATCTAATTTTGATGCTGCAACTAAAACTGCGGCACCTCCAAGCGAATGACCAACTAATAAAGATGGTGCTTCATAATGTTCTTTCAGGTACTTATTAACTGCTATTAGGTCATCAACATTAGCAGAAAAATGACTCTCAGCAAATTCGCCTTCACTTCGACCCAACCCAGTAAAATCAAAACGAACTACACCAAACCCATGACTAGTTAATGATCTACTTATATGCTTCACAGCTCCTAACGAACTACTACATGTAAAGCAGTGAGCAAAAATGGCAAAATAATTAGGTTTCTGATTAGCTGGCAACTCTAAATGTGCTTGCAACTTATGTCCTTTTTGGTTCTCAATTTTTAATTTTTCACTATTCATATAATCTGTTCTAATGGTTGATTCTTTATTAAATGACTTAATTTATCTGTATCTACATAATCTGAGTAAGATTCTAAAAGCAATTTTAATTTTGGGTTGATAAAGGTCTTACAAAACGGTTTTTCAGGGTTATTATAATAGTAATTTAATATTTCCTCTCGAGAAGATTTAAATTCCGAAAACTCTAAAACAGAAGTAATTAAATTATGATTAGAATTGGCTTTTATTAGCTTCAAAATATCCTGAGAGTGGTTTTTTTGCCCATCTGAAAACGTATAAATTGCTAATCTATATTTATCTCGCATAGAATGTTTTTTATCACTCTTGTGTGTTAATATATGAATCTCTATTAATAATTTTAAAGGTGCTATTTCTGGGTTAAATGTAACAACAACGCCTTCTGAAAAGCTAGAATACATTTCTGTAGAGGCTATATAACCTTGCTCAACTTTTAAAACGCCTCTTAATGATTGAAATACAGCTTCAGTACACCAATGACAACCACCACCAAACCCTATTTTATGCGTGATTTCCATTTATTTTACTACCTCAACACCTCGCCAAAATGCAACATATCCTTCAATAGATTTTGCTAATGGTGATACTTCAGGATAAAACCAAGCAGCATCTTTATTTTCTTTACCATCCACCTCTAATGTGTAATACGATGCCTCTCCTTTCCATGCACATGTGGTATGCGTCTCACTAGGTTTGAAGAATTCTTTTTTAATACTTTCATGTGGAAAGTAGTGATTATTTTCAATGACAACTGTGTTGTCACTCTCTGCGATAACTTGATTATTCCAAATTGCTTTCATAATTATTTAATTCCAGTGTAATTGTTTTCGTTCGTTCCAATAGTTGGTCGCACTAATACTAAAATCCTTAAGAATTTCTATATCTGATTGTGATAACTGAAATGAATTAACTTTCAAATTAGATTCTAAATGTGCCACATTTGAAACACCACTTAATACGATACTATTTGTCACTGTTTGTTGGCAAAATTTTAATGCAATAGCATCAACTCCAACTTGGTACTTTTGCGACAATCCTTCTAAAACCATATACAACTTAAAGTAATGTGCATACTTTTCATTTCGAAACAAACGACCATTTGCCAAAGCTTCTTTTATTATGATCCGCTTATTTTGAGAGTGCAACTCAGTATACAGGTCACTTAAACTTTGATCTAAAATATTATAGGTGACTTGAAATGCGTCAAATAATTGTGTTCCATTAACAGAGATATCTAATGCTTGCTTAAGGACTTCTATTTGGTTTGCTCCAGTAGTAGTGATTGCGATATCTAAATCATGCTCATTTTTCAAAGCTGCTAAGCGATTTAAAACAGCCTCATTTTTCAAAACACCTGTCTCAAAAGTTGCAGAATGAATTTGATACACTTTCAAATGAGGCATAAATGCTTTAGATATATTCCATTGTTCATTTAACTTATTTAGACTGTGCTCTTTCACTTCATGAATTTTCGCATTTGGATCAAAATTAGCGACGTAGGTATACCCCCATTTTGTCGCGATTTGAATTGAGGGGTCAGATTTAGTTTTTAGCCAATCTAAAAGTAACTGTTCTGCCAATCCATATCCAGGAGCCGTATCAAAATAACGCAGACCTAAAGTATAAGCTTGTTCAAGAATTTGAAAACCTTGAGCTCTAAATACTTCCAAACTGACTTTCTTATCTTGTTCTTGACGCACATTGATGTACTGAGGTCTACCCAAAGCTGCAGTTCCAAGCCCTATTCCATTTCTAATATTCATATCAATCTCATATCGTTTAAAAATTGTATGACTTTATCCTCAGGCATTTCACAAGGCTTGAGTAATTCTTCATTAGATGTTATATAATAATTCAAACTAATAAAATCGTTGCCAGATAACTCTTCAGCATATACTTTTATACTTTTACCTTGATTAAAATCAGTTCGAGTTATACCATATTTTTTATGCTGAAATGTAACTTCACTATAACCTTTTGGGAGTAGCAAAATTCTATCTAAAACTGACATTAAGAACTACAAGATAACATGGAACACCCCACTTTATGCCTAGCCCAATCAGGGCGTTTAGAAAACCACTTCTCGTTTTCAGGTTGTTCTGCATAAGGCTGCTTCAATAATTGAAATAAATCATCAATTAATTTATAATTGCCTTTATTAGCGTCATCAATAGCCAATTGAGCCATATAATTCCTTAAAACATATTTAGGGTTTACAGCATTCATATTTACTTTTCGTTCAGCATCAGAAAGTGACTCCTTTTCTAGCCTTAAATCATAACTTTCAAACCAATTTCTCCATTGTTGTGCATTTTTATCAGAGACTTCATTAGGCACATAAAACGCATCCTTAACAATCTCTAAGCCTTTTTTAGCATCGCCTTTTTTGAAGTCACTCAAATTTCGGAAGAATAAAGTCATATCCGTTTCCGTGAGCAACAAAGTATCTTCCAGATCTTGAATCAGTTCATTATCTGTAATCTCATTTAATGTCAAACCTAATTTAGATTGCATCATTTTAAGGGATTTCTTTTCAAAATCAGTTTTATACTGTTCTAAAATGGTTTCAAGAGGCTCTGTCTCTTCAATAAGTGGATATAAAGCGTTAGCAAGTTGGTATAAGTTCCAGAGTCCTATATTGGGCTGATTTCCGAAGCGATAGCGCTTATGATGCCTATCGGTTGTATTGGGCGTCCAACCAAAATCAAAGCCTTCTAACCATCCATAAGGCCCATAATCTATGGTAAGCCCAAGAATAGACATATTATCAGTATTCATCACACCATGTACAAAACCTACTCGTTGCCAATGGATAATCATATCTAATGTTCGCTCAGACACTTCAGCAAAAAAATCAATATAAACAGACTTTGAAGGCATTCCTAAATGTGGGAAATGATGCTTAATTGTAAAATCTACTAATGTTTTTAAAGTCTTATGATCTTGACGAGCCGCAAATATTTCAAAGCTTCCAAAACGCAAAAACGAAGGTGCAACACGAGAAACAATTGCTCCTTTTTCATATGCCGAATTTCCATCATACAACATATCTCTCATCACCTCATCACCAGACAATGCTAAAGACAAAGCTCTTGTGGTTGGAATTCCTAAATGAAACATCGCTTCACTGCATAAGTACTCACGAATAGATGAACGCAATACAGCTAAACCATCAGCACTTCTTGAGTAGGGAGTTTCTCCAGCACCTTTAAGCTGTACTGTCCATTGTTTATCATCATGTTCAACTTCAAATAAATTAATCGCTCTACCATCGCCTAACTGGCCTGCCCAATTTCCAAATTGATGCCCACCATAACACATGGCATAGGGCTCTGTATTTGGTAAAACTTCATTCCCAGTAAAAATCTTAACAAAGCTTTCATTGATCACATCATCAGACATTCCTAATGCTTGGGCCATTTCTGAAGAGACATGAAGAATTTCGGGTTGCTTTGTATGTTTTGGATTTACATATGAAAAACAAGCTTCTTTAACCTGACGTCTGGTGTTTTCCAATACAGGATCTGCAGGCAAGGCTGTTGTAAACGTATGTTTTATATTGAGATTCATTATTGATATTATGCTAAAAAAGCATTTCTATATTTTATAATTTATTGGAAAATTGGTCGTTATCCTTCATGAAAAATTACCAAGAGCCAAGTTAAGGTTTTGAAAGGATACAACTAATTTACGACAAAATATCTCATTAATTAAAGTTTAGTATTTTTACTAAATAAACTTAAAGTCTTTATGGATTTACTTACGAACGAAGTTGAAAAGCATGTGATAAAACTTCTAAATGATAATTTGGAAACCACATTCACCTATCATAATCTACCACATACACAAAGAGTAGTTGAAAAGACTAAAGAACTTATTGAGGCTGCCCAATTGGATGAAACTCAAACGAATCATTTAGTTATTGCTGCTTGGTTTCATGACACCGGATATATTAAAGACCCAAAAAACCATGAAGAAGAAAGTGCTCAAATAGCCAGTGCATTTCTTAAAAATCAAAATGTGTCCCAAAATGACATTAATAGTATCTCACAATTGATATTAGCAACTAAAATGGGCTATGAACCAAATAATGAATTAGAAAAAATTATTAGAGATGCCGATAGTTCGCATTTGGCAAGTAAAAATTATAAAGATATATGCGAGCTTTTAAGAAAAGAATGGGAACTCACTTGTGACAGATCACTTAGTGAATCTGAATGGCTCAATGAAAATATTCAATTTTTAACGCATCAGCATCGATTTTATACTGATTATGCTTCTGCTAATTGGGAAAAACAAAAAGGTAAAAACTTATCTCAATTATTGAAAAACCAAAAGAAATTAAGCTTGGAAAGTTCAAAATTGAAACAAAAAAAAGCAGAACTTGATTTCAAAAAAAACAAAATCGAACTTCCCGAACGAGGTATTGAAACCATGTTTAGAGTGGCGCTTCGTAATCATATCACCTTAAGCGACATTGCTGATACTAAGGCTAACATTCTATTGTCTGTAAATGCTATTATTATTTCTTTGGTCTTATCAAACTTAGTTTCTAAACTTGATAATCCTTCCAATGACTATTTGATTTGGCCAACAGCAATTTTCGCTGCTTTTACTGTAGCTTCTATTGTGCTTTCTGTATTAGCCACTCGACCAAATGTAACAAGTGGAAAGTTTACAAAAGAAGATGTCGCTAACAAAAAAGTGAATCTATTATTCTTTGGAAATTTCCATAAAATGAAACTGGATGAATTTGAATGGGCTATGACAGAAATGATGCAAGATCGAGATTATCTATATGGCTCACTTACCAAAGATCTATACTTTCTTGGCTTAGTATTGAATAGAAAATACAGCTTATTAAGGCTCACCTATACTGTTTTTATGATTGGCATTGTTATAAGTGTAATCTCTTTTGCTGTAGCCTTTCAATATGCTGGGATTAGACCAGAAGATGTAATAACTTAAATTTCAGCTAAAACATTAGGCATTAATTTCTTTCATCAAATCATCATAAGTGTAAAAAGATTTATCATCTTTATCTTTATGATACAATACACTTACCCTGATCGCTTTGAGCCCAGTAACGGCTTGCAGATCTTGCAATTCAACGATTTCAACATCATCATCTAAATATTTTTTAGACTGTAGAAATTTGATATATCTTAAATATTCTATTTCATCTTGTTTTTGAGAATAGACGATACTTATTTTTCCTTTTTGAGTAACGCGTTCTGTAGTTCCTTTGATATATGCTTTATCAACACGCTTTTTTACAATTTCATATCTAGCATTGTATGTTCCATCGACATCAAATTGTTTTTCATCCATTCTAAAACTTATAGATAATGGTTGATTAAACACCAAGACCATAGATGCAACATCGAGTTTAACTGGAAAATCTGACTGCATTAAATAAAATGAATTTTCCATTTCGCACATAACCTGAAGTTGCCACAATCTTAAATTATATAAGTAAATAGGGTTGAAAGAATCTTCTTTGGTAATTGATTCTCCAATATACATATTGTGCTCTACGCCATCGGTTTTAAAACGCTCAAAATAATGAGGATACATGGCCTGGGCACTTATTTGCTTTTTATCTAAAAGCGCAGCCATTTCTTTATTAATCAATGCTATAGTATCATCGTAATCTTTTCTATGTCTATATAAAACATTTACTTTATCATCTATACTTTCAAAATATGTATTTACCTCCTCTTTTAAATGTTCTACATCTTTAAAGTGTAGAAGTAAAGGGTCTATATCTTGTTTTATAAATGCTGAAATTTGCTGCTCACTATCTACTTGAAAATGGTGATCTAAACCATCTAAGTAGTTTTTAATTTGATACAAGAATTGTTCATAAATTGGCAACTCTTCTACCTTAATTGCATTTTCGATTATGGACTTAATAGATTGTAATTGAATTTTTAAGTCTTTCTGAGTGGCAGAATTTCTTGCTTCTGAAGATCCCTTAATATCTATTTGACCATATAAAGGATAAATATTATCGAAAGCTATCTTATTAAAGCTTGGCTCAACACCATTAAGTTGATCTTTGATGAAGTTTCTTGCTTCCTTTTCAAATCTCCAATTCACACTTGGATGAATCGACGTACATTCTTGCTGTATAATGGCTTCTATTAAATTCTCTTCATCACTTTTAGAACGTTCTACAGCAGACACAATAAATGGCATAACATCTGCTAATTTATTAGCATTTATACTATTTAAAACTTTAGGTTGCTCTGAAACAATTTCAAGAATCCCCATCAAACCTTCATCATTAGCAATTGGTGCTAAAATAGCGCTCTTTATATGTTGTTCTTTTAAAGTTTTGTATTGAGGTGCTTTTCCTTTTGATAATTTATAATATTTATCAACGTCAGATACTGCATAGAATTTATTGTCTTTCAGTAAGGTTTTATATGACATACTGCATAAAGCATCAGAACATTGATTAGCTTCTAGTTGATTTAACAAATAACTATTCATTCCAACACCATACACACGTTCGAACGTATCCTCTTCTTCATTATAAATTGAGAATCCTACTTTAATATTTTTTAACCCGAGTAAAGATTGAAATATCTGATGAAAATCTTCCATGAAACCTTCATCCTTTCGTTTATCTTCACCAATTAAACTCGACTTAATGTTCGATATCGATTGATCATCAGTTACATTAAATATATTAGAAATCACGAAGCCTTTAAACGTATAACTATTTGGTGGGAATTTCTCTTTCCACAAGGCCATATTTTCAAAATTATCCAATAACTCATCTACATCTTTTTGAGTGATTTTTGGCACCTCTCCATTAGGTATTATTTCAGTAAAATCTGCATTATACAAGATTTTATAATACTGCATGATGCCATTAGCATCAGGGATTTCATAATAAAATGGTCTTTTAAAATTGATGTGATGACCATAGCAAAATGCTAAAATGATAGTACAGGCAATAATGTATTTATCATCTTTAGGCATGTTTTTGATTTCTAATTCAAAATCATCACCAGCAGCTTCAATAATAGCTTTAAAACGTTCTGATGAATTAAAAATAAGATTATGAAACGGAACTGAAGCCGTTTTAATTTCATTATTTGTCAAAATAGGGCTAAAAGAATCTTGAAGAATTATCCGAATTTCTTTCTCTCTTTTAACTAACTCTGCAGGATCTGTAATACCTTCACGTAGTTCAGGAAAGCCAGCTGCGGTTTTCAAAACACGACGTGCTTTAGCTGCTATGAATTCGTCTTCATTTTGAGACAAGGTTTCATAATGCTTCAAAATCTTATCGAAACTCACTTCAAGTCTAAAGGGAGAGTCTAGATGTTCATTGATATCATTCATACTAACGCTTAAGTGCATACAAAGTTACGAATTAAAAGATTAGTCGCTTTTAATAAGACTTTCTTACAGCTTAAATGTTACAAGCGTATTTGACAAATGATTAATCTCTATTGAAAAATCCTACAGTCCAATTTATCCCATCACTAATAACAATTATGGTTTTTGAAGGAGAACCACCATTTGCATCAGCATCAGAGTCCATTTGATAGGGTTGTGTTACAGCAGTACGACTATCTCCAGTAAACATATCTCCTCCTGCCGAATAAATATAAGCTGCATCGGCATCTTTTCTATTTCTTAGGATATAAATACGACCAGGCACTGCTGCTGCATCTGGTAATTCAAAATCATTACCTGCATTAACACCTCCATTATTAGGATTTAAATTGATATAGGTACCATTATCAATTGGAGTTTTATTTGCAAAATTTCCTCCATTTAAATCCACAACCTTTAGAGATAAATTACCATTAATATCTAAAGTACTCTTCGGATTTGTTGTCCCAATACCTACTTGAGCAAAACAAAACACAGAACAAAAGAGAGCTGCTATCAGGACTATCTTTTTCATCTTATTATTTTTTAATTATACTTATGGCACAACCACCACCTTCGGCCAATTTCAATGTTAGTTTGGAGCTATTATTAACGGTCAAAGTTTCTATATCAATTGCTAATGGGTTTTCATCCCAATGCGCGTCTTTAGCATCTTTATATATAGTTGCTACATAGTCTTGATTTATATCTAAAAAGTCAAAATTTATGTTTAAAGTTCTAGAGTTTTCATCTGTTATACTGCCTAAAAACCAATGTCCTGTTTCACGTTCTTTTCTAGCAATAGTCACATACTCACCAACTTCACCATTTAAAACTTTAGTATCATCCCAGTTAACACCTACATCTTTAATAAATTGCAAGGGTTCAGGATTAGCTTCATAATGCTCTACCAAATCGGCAGCCATTTGTATTGGGCTATAGATGACCACATACAAAGCTAACTGTTGTGCAAGTGTTGTATTTACTTGATTATTATCTTTATATTCATCAAATTTAATATTGAAAATTCCAGGCGTAAAATCTATAGGGCCAGCCAACATTCTGGTAAAAGCAACAATTGGTAAATGTTCTGGTGGATTACCGCCATCTTCAGCCCAAGCGTTAAATTCTTGTCCACGAAGTCCTTCTCTTGAAATAATATTGGGATACGTCCTCCTAAGTCCAGTCGCTTTAATTGGCTCATGAGCGTTAACAGCTACTTCATAGTTTGCCGCCTTGATTGCTGCATCGTTATATTGATTAACCATGTATTGTCCGTGGTGATATTCACCTTTTGGTAAAATTCGGCCCACATAACCAGATTTTACAGCATGCATCCCATATTTTTGCATCAATGCATATGCTGTATCTAGCTGTTTTTCATAAGTTTCTGTAGCAGCAGAAGTTTCATGATGCATAATAATATCTACACCCTTCTCTTTTCCATATCTAACCACCTCATCGATATCATAATCTGGATATGTTGTTACAAAATCAAAAACACCTTCGCGATCCTCAAAGCCAATCCATCTTTCCCAGCCAGTATTCCAACCTTCAACTAAAACACCTCCAATATTATTCTTTGCTGAAAAATCAATGAACCGTTTAACATTTTCTGTTGTAGCACCATGTCGACCATGTGCCTTACCAGTATCTGTCCATTTGCCATCAACCATCTCCATACCATAATCCCAAGACGATTTACCTAAGTGCATTTCCCACCAAACACCAGTATATTTCATAGGTTTAAACCAGGATACATTTCCTAATTTATTGGGTTCATTAAGGTTAACGATAAGGTTAGACTCTATCAAATCTGAAGCTTTATCTGTAATTTGTATGGTACGCCAAGGCGTATTGAAAGGAAGGCTTCTTTTAACTTTATAATCTAAATTTTTTGAGCCCACTAAGTGGCTTTTAAGGTTAAGGTTTTCTGTATCAACTTTTAAGGTCATTCCAGAATAATCAATAAGTGCTGCTTCATGAAAGCTCAAATGGAGTCCATCATCACCTACCATAGTAACTGGTGTATTAACTGCATTTTCTGGAATATACGTTTGAGCTAGATTCACATGATTAGAATATTCAACTGCATCTATCTCAGATAATTTTGTTGTACTATATAAATGTTCATATATATCCCAATCTCCTGGAATCCAAAATGTTTTATAATCTTGAGTGAGATTAAACTGGGTGTGTTCTTCGGTAATCTCAACCTCATTTAATTGTGCTTGTTCCGGAAACTCATATCTAAAACCAATGCCATCATCATAAACCCTAAATACAATATTTAGATACCGTTCGGGAGAAACATTCTCTTGTAACATTATCTTTAATTCATTGTAATTATTGACAACGTCTAATTGCTCTCCCCAAGGCATTTGCCAAGTCTCATCAACGGTTTTTGTTTCAGATTTTTTAATGCTAAAGTTTTTATCAAATGCTGCCGTATTTTTAAATTCAAAACCTAAATACGACGTATCAATAACGACGACATTATTTCGCTTTACTATATAATAAGGCTCACCTTCTGAAGAAAGATTAAATGTAAGTTTAAGAGTCCCATTTGCAGACATCGTCTCAAAAATTTGGTCTTCAGATGTATTACAAGACTGTACAATCAGCATTAATACAATTAAAATATATATTCTCATTTTATAGTAATTTATTGTTCTTCTAGTAGCACTGTGGTAAGTTCAGAATCTAATTCAACTTTACCATTCGATACAGTTACATCCTGATTAGAATATGCTTCTAATAAAACTTGGCCATCCTCAAAAACACCTCCAACTTGAATTGATTTTTTTCCAATATCTAGATTCAAACCTATGACCACCTTATCTTCAAAAGATCCATCAATAAATTGCCTAGAAAACACATAAGGAGTTTCAGAAATCATTTGATGTTTTCCCGCACCAACAGCAGGATGATTTGCTCTAAACTGCCCTAGTTTTTGCCAATGAATTAAAATAGATTTCGTCTTTGTCAACATTTTTAAATCCTTCCAATTGGTTTTGGAACGCAAATTTGCATCACCTTCTGCGCCTTCCACAATCAAACTTCTAGCCAATTCATCTCCATAATAGACTTGAGATGTCCCAGGTGCTAATAACAATTTAGTTGCTGTTTCATAAGGTTTTTCGCGTTCTGGATCAAAAGGCTGTCCGTCGTCATGAGAACTTAAATAGTTTAAAACACCATAACCTTTTAGTTCGTTTTGAAGCTTTTCATCATACTTTGAGAAGAACTCCTCAATAGGCAATTGCTTTGCATTCCATTTGAATTCAAAATTGATTTGACTTGTAAACATATCATCAAAATAATTCACTTTTTTATCTCCAAAATCAAATAATTTTCCACTACTAATTCCATAATTATAGACCTCTCCAACTAAATAAAAATCATTGTCATCTAGCACTTTATGTGGGTTGTTCTTTTTATACTCAGCAAAAGCATAATCGCATTCAGTTTTAAATTCTTCCCAAACAAATTCTTCGGTATGTTTTACAGTATCACATCTATAGCCATCAATACCAAATTCAGTAATATAATCAGTTAACCATTTCATAATATAAAAACGGGGAGCTCTAGGATAGCCTGTACGTTCAAAAAAAGCATCGAGTTCAGCTATTTCTTGTTCATAGCGACCTTCAGCTTTCCATTTGTCTACTAATTGAGGTGGTAAATCAACAGCATCATTGCTTTCGGTTTTGATATCTGGTAAGTTTTTCACTAAAGTACAAGTGATGGTATTTTCGTAATTACTGTATTTACACTGAGGCTCTGTTCTCACCCAATCACTTGGCCAAACAGGATCTTTTTCTGTTACTGGTCCGGTGTGATTAATTACGGCGTCGAGAAGGACACGAATACCCTTAGCATGAGCTGCTTCAACCAATTGTTTTAAATCTGCTTTTGTCCCATAATTAGGATCGATTGATGTCCAATCTTTTGTCCAATAACCATGAAATCCATAAGTAACTCCTGTGCCTTCATCTGTTCCTCCATGAATTTGCTCTACGATTGGTGTCATCCAAATGGCATTGATACCTAAATTGGTAAAATAACCTTCCTCAATTTTTTGGGTCACACCTTTTAAATCACCACCTTCAAAACCTCTTAAAACCGCTGTTTCTTTATTTCTATTAAAATTAACATCGTTTGACTTGTCTCCATTATTGAAACGATCTGTCAATAAAAAATACACATTAGCGCCTTGCCATACAAATGGTACTTTTTCCTTTTGCACCAAACTACTATCGTTTGTTTGAGATTTACAATTAACTAGTAGGATTACGACGAGTAATAAAAACAAACTATTCTTCATACTATTTTTTTAATTTGAGTATTAACGATTGCAATGGTTTTAAGGTAATCTTAGCCAAACCTTGACCACTTGCAACCGTTAATTGAGTTGTAAATGAATTATAGAGTTGATCTGTTAATTCATAAGTATTGTTATCTAAATTCCAAGTTGTAATAATATCTTCTGAAAGTTTTAAATCGAATTCTTGATTGTTTTCAGCATCAAAATTTGAAACTATTATGAGTTGTTCGTCATCGCTCCATCGTACAAAGGACAATACTTTATCATTATAATTTTGAGTGTTTCTTCGATTATAAGAATGAATATCTTGGTATTTTCCTGCTAATGCATTACTCTGAATCGTGAAATTCAAAAGACGTTTGTAAAAATCTCGAAGTTCCTTTTCTTCTAATGTTGACTGACCTCCATCAAACTGTTTGTTATTTGTCCAGCGCACTAGACTTGGCACACTTCCATAGTCAAAAATTGAAGTTCGAGTAGGATCACCAAACCCTAAATCTTCAGCTCCAGGCTCTCCAAACTCTTGGCCAAAATACACCATAGTTGGCGCAGTACTAATGGTTGAGGACACCACCATTGCAGGTTTACCTTTTAAAGCGCTACCTGCAAAATCTGGGCTTGCGATACGTTGTTCATCATGGTTTTCTAAAAAATGAAGCATATGATGTTCAATATCTTTTAAATCTTCTTGAATTGGAGGAATATTATCGGTTTTTCCATGGCCTTGCATGACATGCTTAATGGTATCGTACAACTGCACTTTATCATAGAGGTAATCCATTTTCCCTTTTTTAATATAGTCTCTGTACAAACTAGGATTATAAACCTCGGCTAATAAAAAGGCATTAGGGTTTACCATTTTAATATGAGAATTCATATAACTCCAAAATTCTACTGGCACCATTTCTGCCATATCATATCTAAAGCCATCAACGCCCTTAGCGGTCCAATACAAAGTGATATCCTTAAATTTTTTCCATGAACTTGGAATCGATTTATCAGTCCAAAACTCGAGGTGTTTTTTGTAATCTTCATTATCAAACCCTTCAGGTAATTCTTCAAAGTCTTTTTTCCCTTCAGGGCTTACACCATAATTTACTTTAACAGTCTCATACCAATCATACATGTCGGGTTGCGAGGCACGAGATCCATTGCCAGTCCACTTAGCAGGGTTTTCTTTAAATTTTCCATCTGCCATTTTATGGTTTTCGCCACCTAAGGGTTTATAATCATTTTTCCACTCTGGTACTTTAAATGCTTCTCCTGGATTATAGTAAAAGTTATTATTCACATGATAAGTCACTGTTGTATCGTCTTCTGCACCAAAATCGGAAGTCCCTTTAGGATTAGACAAACTCTGATAATTTCGCGCTACATGATTAGGTACAATATCGATGATGACTTTTAAGCCTGCTTTATGTGAACGCTCAATTAGTGCCTCGAATTCTTGCAAACGGTTGTCTACATTTTCGGCAAGATCAGGATTTACATTATAATAATCCTTAACTGCATAGGGTGATCCTGCTCTTCCTTTTACAATATCTGGATCATCGTTAGGAATACCATATTCAGTATAATCTGTAATAACATCATGATGTGGGACACCAGTATACCAAATATGCGTCACTCCTAAATCTTTAATTTCTTTTAAGGCTTTATCAGTAAAATCATTAAACTTTCCAACACCATTTTCATCTAACGATCCCCAAGGTGTATTGGTGGTGTTCGTGTTTCCAAAAAGCCTAGTAAATACCTGATACACAACTTTTTTCTGCTTCAATTCTATAGTTGATTTAGAGGGTTTTCTTATAGTTTTATCTTCGTTTTTACATCCAAAGAAACTCACAAGTGTCATTGTTAATACGAATAGCTTTACATGTTTCATTTTGGATTATTTTTTGAATTTGATTTTGATGTTTTTGTCTTCGGCTGTATTCCATTTTACAGGAATAGTAAGTGTTTGTTTTTTACTATTCCAAATCCCGTTAACCGTCTTTTTCCCAATTTTGATTCGCTTAGGCTGATTAGTTATATTTCGAACCACGAGTGTAATCGTTTTATATTGTGCTTTATAATTCTTCCCTATTTCAGCTTTAAGTTCAATCTCTAGACATCGCCCTTTTTTTGTTCCTTTAAATTGGAAGGTTTCATAGGCTCCTTTTTCAAAAGCATTTACCGTTAACCCGTCATCATTATAGAATTTTCGTTCACTAACTTTTACAGAAGGGTCAAAATAGTAGTGAACAATTAAATCATTAGCGTCATATTCTGAAGTAGACTGAATGGTCTTTGTCATTGGAATAAATGCACCTCCTCGAACAAAAGTTGGAATAGTATTTTCTTCTAATTTATAAGTCGTTACACTTCCACCATTATAAATTTTTGTTGAATAAAAGTCGAACCAATTGGAAGACTTAGGGAAGTAAATGGATTGAATTTCAGTCTGAGTAGTTACTGGAGAAACTAGAAAATCATTACCCCAAAAAAAGAGACTATCATCTTCTAAAAGTATGTTATTGGTTTCCTCTTCAAAAAACAATGGTCGCATTAAGGGGGTTCCTTTTTGACTGTTTTTAAACATCAAATTGTAGTTGTAAGGTAACATGCGATATCGCAATTCTATAGCTTCTTTTGCCAAAGCCTTCGCTTTATCACTTCTAAACACTGGCTCACTTGCAACTTCTTCTTGGGCGTGCGGACGGTAAATCGGCTGAAATACGCCATACTGCAACCATCTTACATACAATTCATCATCTAAGTTTGCGCCTGCAAACCCTCCTAAATCACTGTGCATATAACCTAAGCCTTGCATTCCCATTTGAAGTGCTATTTCTGACTGTGATTGTAATCCGCCCCAAGTACGATTAACATCTCCAGACCATGGTACCATTCCATAACGCTGTGATCCTGAATAGCCAGCTCTCATTAGAATAAAAGGTCGTTTATCTGGATTGGCTTCCAAACTAGATTCGTATACTAATTTTGCCCAATCATGCCCATAAATATTATGCACCTCTTCAGCTGAGCCAGCCGCATGTTTCACCCAATTAGGATGCACTTCAGGTTCTCCTAAATCTCCCCAAAATCCGTTGACTCCAATCTTAGATAAATCTTTGTAAATCTTTTTAAACCAAGCATTCCCTTTTTTATCATAAATATCGATGATTCCTGTATTTCCGAAGTAAAAATCATAAGTCGCAGGATTACCAATAGAATCTTTCGCTAATATCTCCTTTTCTACTGCCTCATCCCAACGATTTGATGTGGTTAATACAAACGGTTCAGTAATTAAAATTGTTTCTACATTTTTAGATTTTAAATCTTTAAGCATTTGCTTAGGATTAGGAAATGAATCTCTTAAAAATTCTAAATTCCCCATGGTTCCTTTAATATCCTTTCCAAACCAATATAAATCTAAAATAATCGCATCTACAGGAATGTTTTCAGCTCTAAACTTATCAATTGTTTCTATGGTTTCTTTTTGAGAATGATATCCAAATCTACTCGAAAAATTACCCAAAGCCCAACGCGATAACATTGGCTGTTTCCCCGTTAAATCTGTGTAATTATCAATAAGATTATCCCAGGTATTTCCAGTAATAATTTGGTAGGTTTTTCTACCGGAAACAGTCTCATAAGTTAAGGTATTATTATTTTTACTATCAAAATCTAAATAACCAATTGGGGCATTATCAAAATGAATCATGTACCTATTTGACGATATCATAATTGGCAAGGTGTAGTTCATCAATATAGATTCGGTTTCATAACCGTAATGAGCACGATTAAACAGTGGTAACCTATGCCCTCTTCGGTTCATCCCTAATGCACGTGCTCCACCTCCATATAACACTTCGTCTTTAGTAAGGTTAAATTCTATTTTTTCGGTCTCATCAGCTATAATATTACCTTTAACCATGTCCATTGGTTCATGTGGACTTTTGAAATAACCACGTTTTTCCGATGTCAATTCTTCACCATTATAATTGTAACTAATCTTAAATGGTTTAGTAGCAATATGTACTGATATTCCAGGAGACTTATAAGTAATTTGATTTCCAGAATAAGCATACTTAGTCTTAACAACTTTAGGTTTTAATACAACTGCATGAGAGTTCTTAATGAAGGATTCATCATTCGGAATAAAACTTGTTTCAATAATGTCTTTGGAATAGAATTGGAATATATAAGTTCCGTCATTAGTAACTACATGAAGCTTTCCATTAGCTTCATTATGAGATTCATAAATACGATTTAAGTTTTGAGCACCAACAACATGAAGAGATATCAATACTAATGCTATGTATATTATATGTTTCATCGTATATAGTTCTCTATTATTTCTTTAGTAAGAAGATTAATGGTTGATCTAATCTTTGATTCCAAGAATTCTCAGAATGATCTGTGTTTTCGAAAAATAAATTCACAGCATTAGCTTCAGAATAGCCCTTTTGATTTAATATAGCATTAACTCTAGGAGCATATTTTGGATAATACTGATCTAATGTTTTATTCCCGTAATCAAAATATAATTTATGATGCCCAGATGATGGCAGGTTGATTTCCATATACATAAAAATAGCTTCAGGAAATGGATTATCATCTATAGGCTTTGCACCAACCCAGTGTGTCGAAATACAAGCAGCGCCTCCAAATATTTCTGGATATTCTGAAATGGCATACATCGACATTAATCCGCCCATACTCGATCCAGCAACAAACGTATTATTCATATCAGTATTTACCGAATAGGTTAAATCTATGATGGGTTTCAACTCTTCAACAATAAACTTGAGATAGTTATCACCATTAAGCTTAAAATCTGTATTTCCAGAAATGTCTTGGATTGAATCTCTAATATTTTTATCAATAAAACTAAACGCTTTTTGAGGAAATAAATCTTGCCATCTTAAGTCTGAAATATTATGAACAGCTACCACAATAAAATCTTTAGTAATACCTTTATCTATTAATGTCGAAGCCCATTCATCGACTTTCCATTCTTGTTTATTCCAGGTGGTTTCAGCATCAAACAACATTTGCCCATCATGCATATACAAGACTGCATAGGTTTTATCTTCAGAATAGTTTTTTGGCAACCAAACATCTACTGGTCGAGGCGTAATATATTTTGAAGGAAACTTTTCTACACGATATAATTTCCCTGCAGAAAGCTTTACGTCTTTCAATTGCTGAAATGTAATCAAATTCTCATCTTCAGAAACTTCTATTTGTTTTGAGTGTTCTTTACAAGACACGAAAACAATTGACAATATCATCAGAATATAGTACTTCATTTTATTCTGTTTTTGTCGTTAATAGTAATGGTCCTTTTGATGTTAAGGTTATGGCATCATTCCAGGTAAAATCATCACCAGATATTACATTTCTTAGAACTTTTCCATCAAGACCTATTTCAGCATAACGTTTTAAATCGATAGTAATAGGCTCATCATTTTTATTAAGGATCAACACAACGGTTTCATTACTTAAGATTCTGAATAGAAAATACGTACCCATAAAAGGGGCAAAATGTACAGTTTCTCCTTCGTGAATCGCTTTACTCTGTTTTCTATAATTAAGAAGTTTAGTCATAAACGATTGCATGTCTTTTTGCTCTATAGACAAGCCTTCTCCTGTAAACCCGTTCATTGTATCACCTTCCCATCCACCAGGAAAATCAGTGCGAATTAATCCATGATCGCCAGGTTTTTCAAAGTCATTCATTAGAATTTCAGTACCGTAATACATTTGCAAAACCCTAGGCATCATAGCATATGTTGCTAAAGCCATTTTTGTATTTGAAATATCTCCTTTTAGCTGTGTAAAAATGCGGCTCATATCATGATTATCTGGAAACACCATAATATCCTTCGGACTAGCATAATGAAAATCATTAGCCAAACCTTCATAAATTTTAACCAAACCTTTGTCCCATAACTCCTCCTCATTTAAAGCTTCAACAACTTTAACTTGCATGGCAAAATCCATAGTCGATTTCAGGTTAGAATCATAACCATCTCTATTATTAGCGCCTTCTTGCCAATACCCAATTAATAACGGATTGTAACTCCACTCTTCTCCAACAATACTGAAATTAGGATACTCTGTCATGATCGCTCCAGCCCAATCACTCATAAAATCTTTATCCGGATAAGGATAAGTATCCTGACGAATACCATCTAATTGAGCCGTTTCTATCCACCAAATACTATTTTGAATGATGTATTTAGCCATGAATGGGTTACGCTGATTTAAATCTGGCATTGCAGACACAAACCATCCGTCTGAATTACCTTTTTTATCATTTTGAGATGCGTATATATCCTGGTTTGTCGTACGTCTGTGTGTAGAATGTATTGTAGTTTTCCAGTCCCAATTATCTATGTTTTTCTCGTAATTTTCCTGAAGATTAACCCAGTCTTTAAATGGTAAATCTTTCATCCACCAGTGTTCTAATCCACAATGATTCGCCACTTGATCCATGACGAGTTTCATGTTCTTGTTTTTTAATTTCTGAGATAAGTCTTGATACTCATCTAATGTTCCAAAACGGGGATCTATTTTATACAAATCTGTAATGGCATAGCCATGATAAGACCCTTCTTTCATATCATTAATAAGCATTGGCTGAGGCCATATTGCAGTGAATCCTAAATCATGAATATAATCGATATGATTAATAATGCCTTCTATATCACCACCATGTCGCGCATAATTATCTGATCTATCAATCGTTTTTTCTAATAAACCGTCTTGACCCTCCATTGCTATAGGTGTATCATTATCTGTGTTAGCATTAGCAAAACGATCTGGAGTAATCAAGAATAAAGCATCACTACTGTTAAACCCTACATAATCTTTAGAGGGTCTTAGACGGGTTTTTAATTCGTAAACGTCTACTAATTCGTCACCATTTTCATTTTTAAATCTGATATTAAACTGTCCAGGAACTGCATTTTCTGAAACATGAAGGTC
This sequence comes from Psychroserpens citreus, assembly GCF_055686305.1. NCBI lineage: Bacteria > Pseudomonadati > Bacteroidota > Flavobacteriia > Flavobacteriales > Flavobacteriaceae > Psychroserpens > Psychroserpens citreus. The sequence continues at coordinate 1,856,743 of NZ_CM145999.1, read as the reverse complement.
AACAAATAAATAGTTATTACTATTATCTCCTTTACTAACCTTAATTATAGAAACGCCTTGATAGGATATACTAGGTTTATAATCTCCAATATTAGTATGATGCACCAACAACTGCAATGTGTCATTTTTAAAACCTGTCCACCAATTAGGAGGTTCGATTCGCTCAATATCATTTTTATCAATAAAAGCTTGCGCTTCTGATTCTATCGTAGTGATTTGCGATGAGTTGTCCTTACAGGATACGCTTAAAATGAAAATTAATGAGTAACAGATATAAACTAGATTTTTCATAATATTCAATTTAAGTGCATTATTAATTTTAAACAGTCACCAAATTATTTGGACTAATAGTAACTTCATTCGTATTTACCAAAATCTTTAAATCCTGATGACCTTCCAATTCAAAATGAGTATGTCCTTTACACACATTCACCTTAATAATTTGATTTCTAAAGTTGACTTTAAAAGAATAGCCTTCCCATTGTTCAGGGATTTTTGGTTCAAAAGATAATGTATCGTTTACAACACGCATACCACCAAAACCTTCAACAATACTCATCCAGGTTCCTGCCATCGATGTAATGTGTAAGCCTTCTTCTACCTCGTGATTGTAATCATCAAGATCTAAACGGGATGTACGTAAATAGAATTCATAAGCTTGCTCCATACGATTAAGCTTTGCTGCCTGAATGCTATGTACACATGGAGACAGAGAGCTTTCATGTACCGTAAATGGTTCATAAAAATCAAAATGCCGTTCTAACTCTTCTATAGAAAAATGATGTTCAAAGAAGTAAAACCCTTGTAAGGTATCTGCTTGTTTAATATATGGAGAACGCAAAATTCGATCCCAAGACCATTTCTGATTAATTGGTCTTTGTGACTGGGGCAGATCATTTACTGTAATGAGCTCTTTATCCAAAAAGCCATCTTGTTGTAAGTAAACATTTTTATCTTTTGAAAATGGGAAATACATATTATTTGCCACTTTTTTCCATTGATTTAATTCATTGTCAGAAATTTTAGTTTTCCCAATAATTCTCGAATAGTCCTTAGAATAACCTTCCTTTACTTTTTCAATAGTTTCTAAGGTATAATCGATACACCATTTGGCGATGTAATTTGTATACCAATTGTTATTAACATTGTTTTCATATTCATTTGGGCCAGTTACACCAAGGATGACATATTTTTGTTTGACCTCTGAAAAGTTAGCGCGTTGATGCCAAAACCTTGCAATCCCAATAAGAACTTCTAAACCTTTTTCTGGGATATAGCTAAAATCACCAGTGTATCGGTAGTAATTAAAAATAGCAAAAGCAATAGCGCCATTACGGTGAATTTCTTCAAAAGTAATTTCCCATTCATTATGGCATTCTTCGCCATTCATGGTCACCATTGGATATAATGCTGCTCCATTAGTAAATCCTAATTTCTCAGCATTTTCAATAGCTTTCTCTAAATGATTATATCTGTATTCTAATAAGCTTTTAGCTACATCTTGATCTTTTGTAGCCATGTAAAATGGTATACAATAAGCTTCGGTATCCCAATAGGTACTTCCACCATATTTTTCACCTGTAAAACCTTTAGGACCAATATTTAAACGCGCATCTTTACCTAAATATGTTTGGTTTAATTGAAAGATATTAAATCGTATCCCTTGCTGTGCAGCCACATCACCATCAATGGTAATATCTGCCATGTCCCAAATCTTAGCCCATGCCAGTTTTTGTTTCTCAAGCAAAGCGTCAAATCCAAGTTCTGATACATCATTTAATGTTTTCTTAGCTGTAGAAATCAATTCATTTTTATCGTGATTTCTGTCTGAAGTATATCCACCAAACTTAGTTAAGGTAATCGTATTCCCTTTACTAACATGGTTTTGGTATGTAAATGAAATTTTATCTATCGCATCATTAACCGTTTTGTCTTGTTTTAAAACTTGTCCGTTTAAAGACACTTGTGTTTGCATAGACGTACACACATAAAAATGTGTTTTCATGGTTTTAGACACAATAAAGGCTTGTTCATTTTCATGATTAACACTTAGTACATCCCAAAATTTATCATCCCAATTAGAATCTTCGTTCGTTATTCCATTATCTAAATATGGTGAAAAGTCAACTTGTGCATCATTATTTAGAGGTGTTACATGATATTCTATCGCTCCAATTTCATCAATGTCCAAGCTTAAAAACCGTTTTGTTTCTATCTTAACTTCAATAAAATTTTGAAGTGTTGCCGTAAAACTTCTAGACAGCCAACCTTCTTTCATGTTGAGTTCTCTTCTAAAGTTTTCGACGTTGTTACATTTTGCTAAATCTAGTACTTCGCCATTTATAGTCACATTAATACCAATCCAATTAGGTGCATTTAATACTTTAGCAAAATATTCTGGATAGCCATTTTTCCACCATCCTACTCTTGTTTTATCAGGATAATATACACCTGCAACATAACTTCCTTGAAACGTATCACCTGAGTAATCCTCTTCAAAATTAGCGCGCTGCCCCATGGCTCCATTACCTAAACTCATTAAGCTTTCAGAAGATTTAACGCGATTGGAGTCGAAACCCTCTTCTATGATTGACCAGTTATCTGGTTGTATATAATTATTATTCATTGTAATCTGTAAATCAATTTGTTAATTGATAATTTCTTTTTCAGTTGTTTTTTTAATATCTCCCGAAATAATTCCTTCTAAGAATTGTGCAGATATTTCAGTAAAGTCATTAAATATATAATCGGCTTCATGAAGCACCTCTTCAGACCCTATACCAATAGATATCATTTTTGCAGTATTTGCAGCTTGAATGCCAGCAACAGAATCTTCAAAAACCACACAGTCTTCTGGCTTCATATTTAAGAGTTTGGCTCCTATTAAAAAGACCTCTGGATCTGGTTTTGCTTTTGACACATCATTACCATCAACAATGGCTTCAAATTTTTCTAATAGACTTACCTTTTTTAAGATAGGTGTCGCATTTTTACTTGCAGACCCTAATGCGATAGCTTGTTGTTTTTCAATTAAATAATCGAGTGTTTTTGACACATCAGGAAGAATTTCCGAATTGTCCATCTTATCTATATAAGATAAGTAATCCACATTTTTTAAAGACATGAGTCTTGCAAACTCAGCCTCTGACAGGGTTTTATGTCCCCATTCTAATATTTTTTCTAATGAACGTACACGACTTACGCCTTTGAGTTGTTCATTTTGTACTTCGGAAAAATCTACACCAATGCTATTGGCTAACTTTTTCCAAGCTAAAAAATGGTACTTTGCAGTATCTACGATGACACCGTCTAGGTCAAATATGAATCCTTTTTTATGCATTTGTTTCTGAAAATTCTTATTGTTGAAATGAGATTGCGCTTTTATTTGTAATCAATAGGTTACAAAGTCCGGCAATTATTAAACTAATTCCAGCAGTAGTCATAGCATTGATAGGTTTATCCCCCAAAAGTCCAGACACAAAATTAACACCTCCAACTGCTGCAATAATTTGTGGAATAACAATAAACATATTGAAAATCCCCATAAACATTCCCATTTTTTTTGGGTCTACAGAGCTAGATAACATTGCATAAGGCATAGATAAAATACTTCCCCAAGCGAAACCTATAAGAACAAAACACCATTTTAAATTTTCTGGAGACGAAAAATACATCATAATAAATCCAAGACCGCCAATTATCAATGAAACCATATGGACATACTTTCTATTGATATTTCTCTTAGATGTATAAAAAACTAATAGTAGCGCAAAAACCATTGATGATAGACCATATACTCCCATCGCCGAACCTACTAAATTTGATGACTTTTGAAACGCAGTATTAGCCACATCAAATGCCTCAGCTTCTACAACATTAGTCATATCATAAAGAGACTGAACTGGAGCAGGTGTATTAAACACATGTTCGGTCAAGGCTGGATTAGCCAAACTCCACATTGTAAAAAAAGCAAACCACGAAAAAAATTGAATAATTCCAAGTTTTTTCATTGTTAGTGGCATTTTTCCAATATTGTTTAATATGTCTGGAATAAATTGATTCTTCTTTGCCTTCTCTCTTTCGAATTCTTCCATATCTTCTGGAGGATATTCCGAAGTTGTAAAAATGGTATATAGAATACTAATCAAAAAGACAAATGCTCCTATTGCAAATGCCACCTTAACCGAATCAGGAATTACTCCAGAATCTGCAGAATCACTAACTCCCATTTGTGATACCATCCACGGCAAATTACTTGCAATCCAAGTACCAATACCAATAATTAAAGTTTGAACTACAAAACCATACGTTCTTTGTGATTCAGTGAGTTTATCTGCCACCAAAGCCCTAAATGGTTCCATGGAAATATTAATTGAAGCATCTAAGACCCAAAGGAATCCAGCTGCCATCCATAACGCGGACGAATATGGAACAAAAAATAAAGCTAAAGAACTCAAAATTGCTCCAATTAAAAAATAAGGTCGACGACGTCCTAATCTTGAATGCCAAGTTCGGTCACTCATGTAACCAATAATAGGTTGAACTAGCAAACCTGTTAAAGGTGCAGCAATCCACAATAACGGAATAGAATGCTCATCAGCACCTAGGGTTTGAAATATTCGAGACATAAAGCCTCCTTGTAATGCAAAACCAAATTGGATTCCTAAGAAACCAAAACTCATGTTCCAGATTTCCCAAAAACCTAGCGTGCGCTTTTTCATAATAGTATGTTTAAATTAATACTATTGACAAGCGATAAAACTTATCAAAACTTAAATGTAGAAGTGAAAATATAAGTTCTGATTAGGTTGTAAATATAGTAAAGTTTTTAAATAATCAATGTTAAAACTATTTTTTGGTCGATTCTCTTTCAATCAATTCGGTCTCAATAACAACAGTTTCATACACCTCTTCCTCCTCTTCATCGGTCTCTTCCAATTCTAATCTATTGATTAATAAATCTGCCGCTTTTTCTCCAATTTCTTGACCATGTTGACTCACCGTTGTTAAGCTTGGTGTTGAGTGTTTAGATAGCACACCATCAGTAAAACTAATTACTTGTAGCGATTTCGGGATTTCTAACCCAAGTTTTCTAGCTACTTTAATTGCTGTAACCGCATAGAGTTCATTTACGGCAAAAACACCATCAATAGATTTATTTGATTTAAATAATAATTCAATCTCTTTTTCTAATTTATCTAAATCTTCATCTGACAAAAGTTTATCTTCAATTTTTAAAATCAATGATCCTTTAGGATGAATTTTATGATCTTCTAAGGCTTCTAAATACCCTTGAGTTCTTAATTTCCCTACACTAACATAATCTCTAGTAGTAATAATAGCAATGTTTTTACAGCCATTATCGATTAGCTTTTTAACAGCCTTCTTTGCGCCTTTTACATCATCAACAATAACCTTGTCACATGGCATATCGTTCACCACACGATCAAACATCACTATTGGCATGCCTTGGTTGATCGTTTCTGTGAAATGGTGATAATCTTGTTGTTGCAAAGTTTCTTTTGAAATTGATAATATAAATCCATCTATGCTTCCATTAGCAAGCATTTGCATGTTAATCACTTCTTTATCAAACGATTCATTAGACAATCCAACAATAACATTATAACCTCGTTTATTAGCTACTAACTCAATCCCAGTAATTACTTTTGAGAAAAAATGATGTACAATTTCAGGAATTATAATACCTATTGTCTTCGTTTTTCTATTCTTTAAACTAAGTGCAATATTATTCGGCCTGTAGTTATATAGTTTAGCAAATGCCTGAACTTTTTGACGTGTATCCTCACTAATTTCAATACTATTTCTTAGTGCTTTTGATACCGTAGAAATTGAAACATCCAGTTCTTTGGCAATTTGTTTTAGGGTTACTTTTCGTCTCATTAATTAGGTGTATTACGAATGTTTTGTTGTTTAAATAACAAAGGTTAAAACTAAACAATCATTTGCGATTTTGATGAAAAATTAATATTTTAAAATTCCGAAGTTGACAAAAAATGTAACTTTTTATTATCGAAACCCTAATTTAAGCTCAATTTAAGCATACGACTGTTAAAATTTAAAAAGTTTTTAACACGAAAACGTTTGCGTTGCCCAAATACAAAGGGATTACAAAAAATACACATAAATTTTACATAGATTTAACCCAGAAGTGAAAATATAATCAAATTTAACTAAAGCAACTAACTTTAAAAATATTTTATGAAGACATTTTTAAATAGCTTATTGTTACTCGTTTTTTTAATACCTGCGACGATTTTTGGTCAAACCACAGTCACAGGTGTAGTAACAGATGAAGCTAACGCATTACCGCTTCCTGGAGTTAATATTCTTATTAAAGGAACAACAACAGGAGCATCTACCGATTTTGATGGTAATTATTCTATCATAGCAAATGAAGGCGATATCATCGTATTCTCTTATTTAGGATATGCTACCAAAGAGGTAACGTTCACTGGACAAACACCTCTAAATGTTAGTCTTGCAGAAGATGCCGGGCAATTAGATGAAATTGTCTTAATTGGTTACGGTACAACAACAAGAAAAGATGCAACAGGTTCTCTTGAATCTGTTACTGCTGAAGATTTTACTAAAGGTAATATCGTAACTCCAGAGAACTTATTACAAGGACGTGTAGCTGGTGTTACAGTAAATACTAGTGGAGCTCCAGGTTCTGGATCTGAAATTAAAATTAGAGGTGGATCCTCTATCAATGCAACCAACAATCCTTTAATTATTATTGATGGATTACCAATAGCCACTGAAGGTGTTGGGGGCTCTAGAGGTATTTTAGCTAGTATCAATCCTAACGATATTGAGTCGTTCACTGTATTAAAAGACGCCTCTGCAACAGCTATTTATGGTTCTAGAGCATCAAATGGTGTAATTATCATTGTGACTAAAAAAGGAAAGTCAAACTTTAGTGCAGATTATGATGTGCAATTTACGTTTGGTAGTATAGATGAACAAGTAGACGTATTTTCTGCTGACGCCTTTAGAGATCTAGTAAACTCACAAAACTTACCTGAAGCATTTAGCTCACAATTAGGTAACGCAAATACGGATTGGCAAGATGCAATTTTTAGAGAAACTGTTTCTGCTATTCATAATGTAACTTTAAGAGGCTCTCTATTTGATGTGTTACCAGCACGTTTCTCATTTGGTGTCACTAATCAAGAAGGAGCTCTTTTAACATCTAAATTCAATAGACGTAACTTATCGGTAGCCTTAAACCCAACATTATTTGATAATCATTTGAAGGTTAGTGTTAACGCTAATTTAGCATTTGAAGATAGTAGATTTGGTGACTCTGGGCAAATTGGTGCTGCATTACGTTACGACCCAACACAGCCTATCTATGACCCAAGTTCCCCATTTGGAGGTTTCTATCAACATAGAGACGGAAATACTTTAGCTAGCGGAACAACAAACCCTGTTGCCTCTCTAATACAAACGAACAATCAAGGTGATGCTAATAGGTTTTTTGGAAATATAAACTTGGATTATAAGTTTCATTTCTTACCAGAATTAAGAGCAGTCCTAAATTTAGGTTTTGATCAAACAGATGGTAGAACTGATAATTTTTCTCAGTTTGCAACTAATGATGATATTACTGCAAATATTTCTAACAGTTTTCAAACCAGAAAAAATCAATCTCTCGATGGTTATTTAAATTATAAGAAAACATTTGGAGACATTGGCACAGATTTCACTGCAGGTTATTCTTACCAAAGGTTTACGAATAATGGTCGCTTTTCTGGAAACACCTTAGATCCATTAAGTATTGGTGACACTTTTGCCGACCCTGATGTTGTTTTAATAGGCTTTTTTGGTAGAGCTAATTTTTCATTCTTCGACAAATACTTAGCGACATTTACCTATAGACGAGATGGAACTTCTCGTTTTAGTAAAGACAATCAATTTGGTAACTTTTATGCTGGTGCCTTGGCATGGCAACTTAGTGATGAAGATTTCTTAAAAGATTCTGAAACGATTTCTAACTTAAAATTAAGAGCCAGTTATGGTATTACTGGACAACAAGAAATTGGAGAACGTGATTTATTCTTAAGTCGATACAGAGCTGGAAATGAAAACTCTCAATTTCAGTTTGGAAACAGTGTTATTAGATCTCTAATTCCATCAGAAATTAATCCAGATTTAAAATGGGAAGAAACAAAAACCATTGAACTAGGATTAGATTACGGATTATTTGACAACAGAATTAATGGTAGTATCAATGTATTCCAAAAGGATTCTGAAGATTTATTATTTAATGCTCCTGTTCCTGATGGATCAAACTTCTCAAACAGTATTGTACAAAACATTGGTAACTTAAGAATTCAAGGTTTAGAATTTACAACTAATGTTGACGTGATTAGAAAAGAAGATTTTAACTTAAACTTCAATTTTAATGCTACATTTTTAGATAGAGAGATGACAGAATTAGCATTTGGTCAAGACGTAACTACAGGTGGAATTGCTGGTGGTACTGGAAACTTCATTCAATTATTTAGAGAAGGAGAAGCACCAAATGCATTTTATGTATTTAAGCAATTAAGAGATGCACAAGGCAATTATATTGAAGGTGCTTATGTAGATGTAAATGGCGACAATATCATTAATGATGAAGATCGTACCCTTAAAGCTAGTCCAGACCCAGATGTTATTTTAGGGTTTCAAACTAATTTAGAATATAAAAATTTCGACTTTGCTTTTAACTTGAGAGCAAACATAGGAAACTATGTATATAACAATGTTAATTCTGCAAGAGCTCAATACGATTTATTGCAAGATAATTCCGTTTTAGGAAACATCCCAACTTCAGTATTAGAAACAAATTTCCAAACCACATCTGATGTAATTGTCTCTGATGTCTATGTCGAAAATGCTTCTTTTTTAAAGATGGATAACATTACTCTTGGATATACATTTGGAAACCTATCAAACGTAATAAAATCAGTAAGAGTTTGGGGTGGTATTCAAAATGTGTTTACAATTACAGAATACAGTGGATTAGACCCAGAAGTATTTAATGGAATTGACAATACTATTTACCCTAGACCTCGCAATATATTAATTGGTGCTAATATCAAATTTTAAGACTATGAAAAACAAAATTAAAAACATTAGTGTCCTAGCATTGTTAATGGTATTTGCATTTGTATCATGTACAGATGATTTAAATATCACACCAAATGATGATGACACCTTATTAGGCGAAGAACTTTTTGAAGACGAAGGTGCCTACAGACAAGTCATTGCTGGAGTTTATGCTAATCTTGCCTTAACTGGTACAGAAGGCGCTGGAAACTCTAACATTGAAGGTATTGATGCTGGTACGAGCCAGTTTGGTCGTGTACTATTATACATGCAAACTTTAGCTGCAGATCAAATGATTTGGTCTTATGAAAATGATCCTGGAACTCGAGAACTTCAAAGAAATATTTGGACTGCTCAAAATCCGTTAATCTTAGGAATGTTTAGTAGAACGCATCTAACTATTGCCTTAGCCAATAATTTCTTAAGAGAAACGACTGATGAAAAATTAAACAGTAGAAATGTATCTGAGTCTGTTCGTGCAGATATTGTAGAATATCGCGCCGAGGCAAGATTGCTTCGAGCTTTATCATATTATTATATGATGGATCTCTTTGGTAAAGCCAATTTCGGAACAGAAGCTGATCCTGTAAATGCTGTATTGCCTGTTGCAGATAGAGCACAGTTATTTACATTTATTGAAGACGAATTATTAGCCATCGAATCTGTTTTAGTGCCAGCTGGAGATAACGAATATGGTAGAGCAGATAGAGGTGTTGCACAAATGATTCTTGCAAAAATTTATTTAAATGCAGAAATCTATATTGGACAAGACAGATATGCAGATTGCTTAAACTATTGCCAACAATTATTAGATTCTGGTTATAGTTTAGCTGATGATTACAGAGATAATTTCTTAGCAGACAATAATACAAATTCAGCTATAAATGAAATCATTTTCCCAATCATTTCCGATGGGTTTACTACACAAAACTTTGGTCCAACAACCGTTATGGTCAATGGCGAAGTAGGTAGTTTTGAAGCTAATGGTGCATCTTTAGGTGTATCTGATGGCGGTTGGGGCGGTGCCCTTAGAGTTCGTAGAGAATTTGCCGAATTATGGCAAGGTGGTGATTTCATTGATGATGATAGAAACACAATAATCTCACAAGATCGACCAATTGGTATTGTAGATATTTCTGATAGAGACACGGGCTACATTATTACTAAATATGCAAATATTACATCAAATGGAACTCCTGGAATTGACCAAACGTTTGTTGATGTTGATTTTCCATTATTTAGATTGGCAGACGTGCATTTAATGTATGCTGAAGCACACCTTAGAGGTAATGCTGGTTCATTAGATACTGCTATTGACTTAGTTAACGACCTAAGAACACGTGCTAATAATCCTAATTTAATTTCTAGTGATGAACTTACTTTAGATTTCATTTTAGATGAACGCTCTAGAGAATTACACTGGGAAGCGCATAGACGACAAGATTTAATTCGTTTTGGACTATATACTGGTGGAAACTATAACTGGGCTTGGAAAGGAAATGGAAGTAATGGAATTGCGATTCCATCTAACTTTAATTTATATCCAATTCCTAATTTAAGTTTGTCATCAAATCCTAATCTTACTCAAAACCCAGGATACTAAAACATAACACAATGAAAAACATATTAAAATTTAAAGTTGTATTAATTGCTGTTTTATCTTTAGGTATTTTCACGACCTCTTGTGAAGATGATACTTCTGAATTTACAGCAACAGAAACACAACCAATAACACTTTCTGAACTTCCAATCACAATGATTGAGTTAGATGCCTCTAACCCTGGCAACCCAGCCATTACATTCAATTGGAACGAAGCAGATTACGGACAACAAGCTTCAGAAAATTATGCGGTGCTTGTATCTTCAGATGAAGCATTTACTAACCCAATATTAGCAACCTCAGTTGTTGGAACGACGTCTGCGACCTTATCGGTAAGTGAATTAAATGGAGCAGCTGGAGCAGCTGGATTACCACCTTTTGCATTTAATACCTTATATGCTAAAGTTGAAAGTTCAATTGGAACTCAAAATGGATTACCTGTAAGTTCTAACACGATTAATTTTATGGTTCAACCCTACTTCAACTATGTATTTGAAGATTTCTATTTGGTTGGAAATGGAACATTAGCAGATTGGAATAATAACAATAATAACCCTCCTTTATTTAGAGGCGCTGAAAATGGGAATCTATATACGTATACTGGTTTCTTCACCAAAGGTGGTGGAGGTGAAGGTGATGGCCGTTTTAAACTTTTAGAAACTAGAGGACAGTGGCAGCCACAATGGGGAACTGATTACCCAGATGGTAGCGACCCTATCGAATCATCTGGTAATATCGCTGGTAATCCCGGAACGCAAGACAGTGATCCTGGTCGATTTGGTGTTACTGCAGATGGATACTATACATTCTCTATCGACTTTTCGTCTAACACATATATGGTAAGTCCATTTAATGATGCTGGTGCTTCCACATTTACTGGAATGACATTACAAGGTTCTGGGGTTGGATCTGATACTGCTTTTACGCAATCTAGTTTTGATACTCATCTATGGTACATCACAAGTGTAAACCTTCAACCAGGAGATTTACAAATCATGACCAATACTGGATCTACTTGGGCTGGATCTACATCATTTTCTGGTGTAGCTACTGAAGGCGGAGGAAATATTCCTGTTGTTGTTCAAGATGACTATGAAGTTTGGTTCAACGACTTAACTGGAGATTATATTATGATCCCTCTTAACTTATAAAAATTAACACTATGAAAATCAATAAAATCAGTGCGTTCATATTAAGCTTGTTCTTAGTATTAGTAGCGTGCGAAACTGAAGAAAGTATTGATATTACATCACCTGAAGCTTCATTTACACTTTTGGAGCCATCAATTTCTAATATCAACTTAAATTACAATTTACCAGATAATGAAGCTTTCACTATCGTTTGGAATGATCAATTATCTACTGGAGGGAATTATATGATTGAATTATCTCCAGACACCTTGTTTGAAAATCCAACTGTAATTGGTTCGTCTACAACAGATAGATTTACAATGACAGTTGCTGAATTCAATAATGCTGTTTTAGGAGCCGGAGCTGATGCCTTTGAGCCATTCACTGTATTTATGAGAGTTGTGTCGGGTGCAAACATTACTAATAGCGTGAGCTTTAGTGTATCTTCTTATTCTGAAGCAGTACCAGTTATCTCTAATCCTGATAGCACATTCTCTTTAGTATTACTTGAAACCACGCCAACTGATGAAGCCATTAATGTGACTTGGGACGATCCAGATTTTGGAGACAACAGTTCTGTTGATGTCATATATGAAGTACAATTTGCTGAAGCAGGAACTGACTTTGCTGGTGCAGTAACTGTTGGTGCTACTGGTATGTCTTTCTCTAGTACTCATGAAGATTTTAACATCACAGTTCTTGATGCTGGTCTTACCGCTGAAGAAGCTGGAGATTTAGATTTCAGAGTCAAAGCTACTATTGAAATGGAAGCTGGCAACTTAGAACGTTTTTCTGATGCCGTTACAATTTCTGTAACACCTTATAGTATTGAATTAGCACCTATATTATATGTTGTTGGTGCTGGTGCTGTAGATGCTGGTTGGTCTTGGGATACGCCAATTGAATTGCCATTACAAGGCACAAAATACTCTGGAAATATTAACTTAATTAATGATGCATTTAGATTCTTTACTGTGAATAATGATTGGGGATCTGGAAGAAATTATCCTTTTTATGAGTCAGCAGGTTATACTATAGATTCTAACTTAGCTAATGCTATGGATGGTGATAGTAATTTCCAATTTGTTGGAACTCCAGGAGAATACTTTATTGAAATAGATACAGACGCAAAAACAATCACATTAGGACCTCCAGTTATTGGACCTAACTGTAACTTCGATCAATTATGGTTGGTAGGAGCTGGTATTGTTGATGCTGGTTGGTCTTGGGACACACCTGTTGCATTACCTTGTACTGGAAATGGAACTTATTCAGGTAACGTAGCATTAACAAATGATGCCTTCAGATTCTTCTCTGTAAATAACGATTGGGGAACAGGAACAAACTATCCAACATACGAAGGAAATGGTTACACTATTGATTCTAATTTTAACGATGCTATGGATGGTGATAATAATTTCTTCTTCAATGGAACACCTGGAACATACTTCCTAACGGTTGATGACATTAATAAGACCATTACTTTAGGTCCTGAACAACTACAATGTGATTTTGAACAATTATGGTTAGTAGGCGCAGGAGTTGTAGATGCTGGTTGGTCTTGGGACACACCTGTTGCTTTACCATGTACAGGGGCTGGTGTATACTCTGGATCTGTAGCATTAACAAATGATGCTTTTAGATTCTTTACCGTAAATAATGATTGGGGAACTGGAATCAATTACCCAACATATGAGAATGATGGTTACACTATTGATTCTGATTTAATCAATGCTATGGATGGGGATAGTAACTTCTTCTTTAATGGCACACCAGGCACTTATACAGTTACAGTAGATACTGGTAACTTAACAATTACTGTAGAATAACGAATAATTTTCAAATCAAAGGCTATGTGTAACGCATAGCCTTTTTTTTCAAAAAACAATCATATTGCTATGAAAAAAATTTTACTCAGCTTAATAGCGCTTGTCTCAATACATTCATTTGCACAAGTGACACTTGATGTTGGTGCAATAGAAGTAGATCAGCCTGTTACAATTACCTTAGATACCAATAGTTCTGACACCAATTGCAATGGATTTAATAATCCTACAAATGTTTATATGCATTCAGGAATTGGTGATAATTCAAATGCCTTTGGGTTTAGTGTTATTGGTAATTGGGGGCAGGATGATGGCGTTGGTCAAATGACCTCAAATGGAGATGGAACATACAGTATCACAATTACACCTCAAGCCTATTATGGCCTTACCCAAATGGAAGCAGATGCTGCCACTCAAATTGGTATGGTGTTCAGAAATGAAGACGGAACTCAAGAATTAAAGGCCGATGGTTGTAATGATTTTATTTTTCCTATTGGAAGTGTACTAATTAATATTTCTCAACCTTCAAGCGATATTGTTGTTATTAATTCTGGAGACGATTTATCTATAAGTGCTACCATAATTTTTCAAGGTGGAACCACAGTTCAAGGAAGTTTTGAAATATTTTATAATGATGTTTCTGTAGCAACTGGATCTTGTGGCTTCCCTGCTTGTAATTCGACAATTACTAATATTACTGAAAGTGGAACTGTGAAATTTGTAGGTACTCCTCCAGGTGGTGGCACCGAAACTGGTGAAGCTAGTTTTGAGGTTGTAGTTGCTCCAACAGTAACTGTCGAAGACCTACCTTCTGGAATGGAAGACGGCATTAATTATGGTGTAGATGCAACCAAAGCTACCTTGGTACTCACTGCTCCTAATAAAGATTTTATTCAAGTTGCAGGAAGCTTTAATAATTATACGCCAACAAATGCTCATGTCATGAAGCGTGATGGTTCTACAGGAAAATACTGGATTGAATTGACAGGGTTAACTCCAGGTCAAATTGAAACGTATCAATATTGGGTATATGATACCAACCCGATATCAAATTCTCCTTCATTAGTAAAAACCGCAGACCCTTTTTCGACTTTAGTGTTATCTCCTTTTGATGATCCATTTATTCCATCATCTAGTTATCCTAATTTACCTGCATATCCGGCGGGTCAAGAACGTGAAGTGACTGTACTTCAAACAGGACAAACGCCTTATCCTTGGCAAGTAACTAATTTCCAAAAACCAAAGAAAGAAGACTTAATTGTATATGAGGTTTTGGTAAGAGATTTTGACGCCAATAGAAATTATCAAGATTTAATTGATAGAATTGATTATTTCAAAAACCTAAATATAAACGCCATTCAATTAATGCCAGTAATGGAATTTGATGGTAATGAAACATGGGGTTACAATACATCGTTTCATATGGCATTAGATAAATACTATGGTACTCCTGATAAATTTAAAGAGTTTATTGATCTGTGTCATCAAAATGGTATCGCTGTAATTTTGGATATCGCACTAAACCATGTCACTGGAAGAAATCCTTTAGTGAGAATGTGGATGGATGATCCCGATAACGATGGTTGGGGTGGACCTTCGTCTGAGAACCCTTACTTAAATACTGTGGCTCAGCATGCCTATAGTGTGTTTAATGATTTTAATCATCAAAGTACCTTAACTCAAGATTATACCAAACGAGTAATTCGTCAATGGATTGAAGAATTTAAAATTGACGGTTTCCGATGGGATCTAACCAAAGGGTTCACACAAAATTGCGGACCAGGTTCTGCTGGTAATTGTACAGACGTTTACCAACAAGATCGAGTTGATGTACTCCAATCTTATGCTGACTACTCTTGGTCATTAGATGAAACCCATCATGTTATTTTTGAACATTTAGGAACTGATGGTGAAGAACAGCAATGGGCAAACTACCGTATTGGCGAAACTGTCCCTAAAGGGATTATGATGTGGGGTAAAATGACAAATGAATACACAGATTTGGCACAAGGATTTAGCAACAATATTAATCGAATGGGACATGTTAGCCGAAACTTTAATGCACCACGATTAATGGGATACCCTGAAAGTCATGATGAAGAACGTATGATGTTTGAAAGTGTTGAATTTGGAAATAATTCTACAGGATCTCATAATGTAAGAGATTTAAATACAGCGCTATCAAGAATGTCTGCTATTGGAGCTGTTAGCTTAACCATTCCTGGACCAAAAATGCTTTGGCACTTTTCGTCTCTTGGTATGGATGATTCCATTTGGACATGTAGTGATGGTAATGTAGATATTGGAAATGATGGTTGTAAATTAGATACTAAACCTCAGCCTCAGTGGAGTGAAAACTGGCTAGGAGATGCTAATAGAAAACAAATTTATGATGATTGGGCTCGTTTAATTGCCTTAAAAATTAATGAGCCTGTTTTTGAAGGTGATTACGCTATTACCTCTGGAAATCTAACACCTAGAATTGATGTATTTGACACCTCAATTCCTACAACAGACTTAAGAAATGTTATTGTTTTGGCAAATTTTGATGTCGTTGACCAAACTATTAATACAAGTTTTCCAACTGGCGGAACTTGGTATGACCTTATGGACAATACTGGCAGCACAACATATAGTGCCTCAACAATAAATATTCCTGCTGGGCAGTTTAGAATTTTTGGAAACCAACCTGCTACATTAAGCACTAATGTTTTTAATGCGAATTCGACCTTTAATATTTATCCTAATCCTGTAAACACCTCATTTAAAACCAACAAAACTATTAGTAGTTTGCAAATTTTTGATATTACAGGAAAACTGGTAAAATCGTTCAATGGAGATTTTACTGAAGCTGACACTTATGATATTTCAGATTTAACACAGAGTATCTATCTCGTTAAAATTGAAAACTCAAATGGTCATACTTTTACTTCGAAGCTTATTAAACTTTAATATAGATTAATTAGTGATTTGAATTAGCCCGAACCTCCTTGAAAAACAAGGAGGTTTTTTTAAAGCCATAAAAAAGCCTCTCAAATTGAGAGGCTTTTTTTGTACAGGCGGCGAGACTCGAACTCGCACACCTCGCGGCACTAGATCCTAAGTCTAGCGTGTCTACCAATTCCACCACGCCTGCAACTTTCCATTTCATAATGGGATGCAAATATAAACAATACTTTCAATATTCAAATAACTTTAATTGGGAAAAAATACATGTCATTTTTGTACTTTTGAAAGAACTAAAAATCAAACTCCAATGCAACACATTCAATCTTACATTGAAAACCATAAAGACCGCTTTTTAAATGAGCTAATAGAACTTTTAAAAATCCCATCAGTAAGTGCAGATCCTGCTTTTAAAGATCATGTCTTTCAAACTGCTGATGAAATTAAAGATAGCTTACTTAAAGCGGGTTGTGATCATGTGGAAATTTGCCAAACTGAGGGCTTTCCAATTGTATACGGAGAAAAAATAATTGATGAAAACCTTCCAACAGTTTTGGTCTATGGGCATTACGACGTACAACCTGCAGATCCTTTAGAATTATGGACCTCACCTCCTTATGAGCCTGTTGTTAAAAAAACAGATATTCATCCAGAAGGTGCGATTTTTGCTCGAGGTGCTTGTGATGATAAAGGGCAAATGTATATGCATGTAAAAGCCATGGAGTTTATGACTTCTACCAATCAATTACCATGTAATGTAAAATTTATGATTGAAGGTGAAGAGGAAGTTGGAAGTGTTAACTTATCAAAATTTGTAAAAACAAATCAAGAGAAACTTAAAAATGATGTCATTTTAATTTCGGATACAGGAATGATTGCCCAAGATGTCCCGTCAATTACGACCGGTTTACGTGGATTAAGTTATGTTGAAGTTGAAGTTACGGGACCAAATCGTGACTTACACTCTGGATTATATGGTGGTGCAGTTGCCAATCCTATAAATATTTTGACAAAGATGATCGCTTCATTGCATGATGAAAATAATCATATTACAATACCAGGGTTTTATGATAAGGTTGAAAATCTTTCGGATGCCGAAAGACAAGAAATGGCTAAAGCTCCTTTCTCACTTGAAAATTATAAAAAGGCATTAGACATTGATGCTGTCTATGGAGAAAAAGGGTACACGACAAATGAGCGTAACTCCATACGTCCTACTCTAGATGTGAATGGTATTTGGGGTGGCTATATTGGTGAAGGTGCTAAAACTGTTATTGCAAGTCAGGCTTTTGCAAAAATATCGATGCGTTTAGTACCAAATCAAGATTGGGAAGAGATTACCGAATTATTTAAAACACATTTTGAGAGCATTGCTCCTGCAAGTGTAAAAGTAAAAGTAACTCCACATCATGGCGGACAAGGCTACGTAACACCTATTGATAGCATTGGCTACAAAGCAGCATCAATGGCTTATAGCGAAACCTTTGGCAAACCCCCTATTCCACAGAGAAGTGGAGGTAGTATTCCAATAGTTTCTCTTTTTGAACAAGAATTAAAAAGCAAAACAATATTAATGGGGTTTGGCTTAAACAGTGATGCCATTCATTCTCCTAATGAGCATTTTGGTGTTTGGAATTACTTTAAAGGTATTGAAACTATTCCTTTATTTTATAAATACTTTACTGAGTTAAGTAAATAAATGTTGTTATCTCAGGAATATAAAGCGCAGTGGAGTTTATTGAGTAAATTCTTCTTTAGGGTAGTATTCACATACATTGTGCTGTATATCATCTTGATGTTTATTAGTCACTTTTTAGAAGCTCCATTTAGATGGATTGGTAAATCAATACTTAATATTAATTATGACTATGATGTTAGTGGATTTGGAAGTGGAGATCATACTTATGCTTATATAACACTTTTTGTAAATGCCTTATTAACACCTATAATTGTTAGCATATGGACATTTATAGATAAAAAACGTCAAAGTTATAACCAAGCATTGTATTGGTTTTTAATTTTTTTAAGGGTTGTTCTTATACTATTTATGTTCCTTTATGGATCTGTAAAAATCTATCAAATTCAGTTCCCTCAACCAAGTTTAGTACGCTTATTACAACCCCTTGGAGAGTTTTCTCCGATGGGATTAGCATGGACATATATGGGTTATTCGGAGGGGTTTAATATGTTTACAGGATTCATGGAAATACTGGGTGGACTATTACTAATTCCGAGACGTACTCAAACTATTGGAGCTTTTATTGTAATGGGAGTAATGACCCATGTAGCTGTTATGAACTTTATGTTTGATATTCCAGTAAAACTACTATCAACACATTTAGTAGTAATGGCTGGTATAATTTTTATAACCGATTATAAACGATTTACGAATGTCTTTTTTAAAAACAAGAGTACCGAAGCAATAAACTATTATCACCCAATAAAAGACCGCACCTATTTTAAAGCTATTTTTTGGCTAAAAACAATAGCACTGGCTTTCATAATTGTTGGAGTTTGTATCACAGGTTATATATCTGAAAGAAATCTAGGACATAAAAGAGAAAAACCATTTTTATATGGGATTTGGGAGGTTTCTCAATTCATAAAAAACAAAGATACTATTCCACCTTTGATTACAGATTATAAAAGATGGCGTTATTTTGTTTTAGATCATAAAGGTAAGGTTGTGATAAAAGCCATGAGTGACAAAAAATATGCTTATGATATTTCAATAGATTCTACTTCTCAACAAATAAAGCTATATCGCGAACTTTCAGAATTTCATGATTTTAATTTTAAATACAAACATCCCAATTCTAATTATCTTGAACTTGAAGGCACTCTGCAAGGCGATAAACTAAAAATCATTTTAAGCAGAAAAGACCTAAATAATTTCAATTTGATATCCAGAGGATTTAATTGGATAAATGAGCGACCTTATAATAGATAAAGTAGCTTACTCCTTTACAATTTTGTAAGCTCCACTTTTTTCTGAAGATATTAAGTTTAAAAAGTAAACACCTTGTGGTAAGGCTTTAATGTTTAATACCGTTGAACTTTCCGAAGTTATTGTATTTAAAACCAATTTACCTGAGACATCATATAACTTAATCTCAATATTTTTTATAGACTCGTTAACTTCTATAAAAAGATCAGATTGTACAGGGTTTGGAAAAATATTAATATCATCATCTAAAAAATTATCTAAACCTAAAGTATTAAATCGGATACACTCACTACGTTCTGTGCAATTCCCGGAGGTCACCTCTACTGCATAATTACCATTTGATGGTGGTATAAAAGATTGACTTGTTGCACCAGAAATTGCAGTATTAGTAGTGCAATTAAACCATTGATATGATGCTGAAGACTCATTAGACATCAAAGTTGTTGTTGTTACTGTAAGCGTATTATCTACAGCAACCAATCCGCCTTTAGTCGTCATAAAACCTGCAACCAATTTCACAATTTCATGATAGTAGGGTAAGTCTAGTGTAGACACACGATCCCCAGAAGTATGATAAAAAGGTGTTTGGTCATCTGTTTCCCAAGACTCACCTATTAAAATGGCTGAAATAGCATCAGAAGTACCATTACCAGCAAACCAAAAGCTTGCATGATCACTAAATGTGGTTCCTGGATTGACTACAATAGCATTTAAATCAAACACATAGGCATTTAAAACCGCTAACATATCGTCTTTCAGTTCGGCTGAATTAGCTATATTTCTATAATCTATATCAAAATCGTTATCTCCTGGTGTACCAGGATTGTTTCCATCATAACCTACCATATCCATATTGACTACGCCGAGTATATTGTCACCATTGGCTGCAGCTAAATTGGCATAAAATTCTGAGCCTCTTAATCCAATTTCCTCCTCATCCCATAATGCGTATACGATGGTATTATCCAAACATTGCTCAGATAAAATTCTCGCTATTTCTAAAACAGCTCCAGTACCTGTTACATTATCATCCGCACAATAATCATCTACTGAGTCATAATGTGCACAAACAATATAAATATTATTGGGGTTGGTTTTACCAACTTGAGTAGCGATAATGTTACGACCATTGGTATTAAATGATTGACTTGTAACCGTAATATTATTTAGGGCTTGAAATCGTTCAACTAGATAATCTCCAGCTAATTCATTGTTTGCTTCTTG
This sequence comes from Psychroserpens citreus, assembly GCF_055686305.1. NCBI lineage: Bacteria > Pseudomonadati > Bacteroidota > Flavobacteriia > Flavobacteriales > Flavobacteriaceae > Psychroserpens > Psychroserpens citreus. Next base: position 1,835,950 of record NZ_CM145999.1, on the reverse strand, counting down.
CCTATTAAGAATCGTCACCATATTCCCATTCACTGTAGTTGTTTGTTCTCCTGAAAATTCATTCAGTGTTAAGGTTAATGCATCAATATCAACTTGATTAATAATATCTTGAACAGTCTGCGCGTAAGAAAAAATAGTACACAAAAAGACACATACTAAAGTAGATCTAACCGTTTTCATAGTAGGCAATTTTTCAATTGGTTTTTATCAAATATAGTGGATTTTAGTAAAATAGGTCTCTAAGCTATTTGCAATTTCAATTTTTTTATTCTACATTTGTAGAGTTAATTCTAAAAGCGTAGAACAATGCAATTATCAAAAACCGAAGAACAACTCATGCAACATCTTTGGAAGTTAGAAAAAGCTTTTATGAAAGACTTACTAGAAGCTTATCCAGAGCCAAAGCCTGCAACTACAACGGTTGCAACTTTATTAAAACGCATGATCAACAAAGGTTTTGTAGCTTATAAACTCTATGGGAAGTCTCGTGAATATTATCCTTTAGTAAAAAAGAAAGATTATTTCTCGAAACATGTAAATGCTTTAATTAAAACATTTTTTAATGATAGTGCGTCGCAATTCGCTTCCTTTTTCACTAAAGAAACAGATTTAACTAAAGAAGAATTAGAGGCCTTAAAAACTTTAATCGATAAGGAAATAAAAAATAAATAGTTATGCTTATCTACATCTTAAATTTTAGCGCATGCTTAGCCATATTTATGCTCTTCTATAAGTTAATTTTAGAACAGTCAAGCATACATCAATTTAAACGTTTTTATTTATTAAGTAGTGTTATTTTAGCACTTATCATCCCGTCAATAACTTTAGTAGAGTATATAGATCCTATAATGACAAACCCACTGGATTTAAGTACTATACCAACTTTAGATACAATTGAATCATTACCTAAAGAAACGCCATTAGATTTTTTATTAAATATTTTATGGAGTATTTATAGTATAGGCGCCTTGCTTTTTTTAATAAAATTTGGCTTCAATTTATATCGGATCATTTCAAGAATACAAAATAACCCTAAGCAAAAATCAGAGCATTTTATTAATGTCTTAGTAGAAAACTTAAAGATTCCACATACCTTTTTTAGTTTCATTTTTTTGAACAAAAAAAAGTTTGAGCATAATACAATTCCTCAAGAAATATTACTTCATGAACAAACACATGCTAAACAAAAGCACAGTATTGACATCTTAATTTTAGAAATCTTACAAATCCTGTTCTGGTTTAACCCACTAGTCTATTTACTAAAAAAAGACATTAAACTAAATCATGAGTTTTTAGCAGATCAAGCAGTACTGAATAGTGGAATTCAACCTGCAACATATCAAACAATGTTATTAGCTTATTCATCAAAAGCACCTGATCAACAGTTAGCAAATGCTATTAATTATTCATCCATCAAAAAACGATTTACAATTATGAAAACACAAACACCAAAACAATCCGTTTGGGTTAGAACTTTATTTCTACTCCCATTAGTTGCCATCCTTTTTTACAGTTTTACACAACGAGAAGAGGTCATTAAAGAAGATACTCCAACACCTCAACAGGCAACATACACTAGTGAGGGCATCTCAGACGAATTAATGTCTGAATACAATAGTTTTATGATGACATATAAATCAACTAATATCGTAGATGGTTCCAAATATGATAGAATCGTATCTATTTATAATATGATGTCTAAGTTACAGCAATCTACTGTTGAAAAGTATCCAGAAACCCCAAACATTGACTTATCACAAATACAAGGAAAAGTACCATCTCAAAAAGAGTTTGATTCATGGAAAAACAATACAGAATATGCGATTTGGATAGATGGAGAACACGTTTCAAATGCCAAACTCAATTCATTAACACCTAATGATATTGCCTATTACTCTGGAAGCTTTGTTCATAAAAATGCGAGAAGTAAAACATTTCCACAATCACATCAGTTTAAATTATATACTATTGAAGGCTTTAAGAAAACATTTCAATTGTCAAAAGTAATGAAATACCACCTACTTACAAAACGCTATTCAGACGCTATACAAGAGTATTTAAAAGGAAGTCAAACAGATAATTCTGAGTTAAAACTACAAAAAGAGCATATTGATCGCGTTTATAATTCTTTTACCAAGAAAGAGTTAAAACAGCATAAAATCTTACCTGCACCTCCAATTCCGGCTCAAAAAAAACAAAAAGGAGCTACCGCTAAACAAGTGGCCGAGTATAATAAATTAGCCAAATATTATAACGACAATTTAGATCGCAAACATATTACTATTAAAATGAAAGATGTTGAACGTCTAAAATATTTATATGGAATTATGTCAAAACCACAACAGAAAAATGCTGAACCTTTCCCTGATTTTCCGAATCCACCTCCTCCTCCACCAGCTCCAGTTTCAATAGAAGTGGTAGAAACCAAAGATGTACCTCCACCACCTCCAATTTCGGAGAATGCAACATTAAAAGAAAAAGAAAAATATAAAAAGGCCATAAAAAATTATAAAACCAAAGCTAAAGCAAAAGTCTCCAAACATAAAAATGAAAAGGGAGAACTTATCGAAATTGTTGAAGTGGTTGAAGTTCCACCACCACCGCCACCTCCTCCACCACGAATGCCATTAGACTTTATAATTGATATGGCGAAAGTGAACGCCAACTTTTATTATGAAGGAAAAAAAGTATCTTCAGATAAGGCTATTGAATTGATAAAAAGCAACAAAGACCTTAATATTGAGTCTAAAAACTCAAATGAAAAGCAGCCAGATGTTTACATTACAAAAGCTCCAATTATTAAAGAGACTAAAACAAAGCAAAATTAGTAATCAAGAGAAATATTCAATGTAACTTCCATCAAATATTGACATTCAATCTTTAAAAATTAAAAGCCTCAATTATTGAGGCTTTTACCATATAGGTAAATCTACGTGGTATAGTTTATGGGTAAAAAACTTCTGAAAATGCTCTAAAATGAATGGTATATTTAAATTATTAACTAGACCAATCACCAATGAAGGCATCAGATAAACCTAAACTAAGAATCGTTCAATCACTGCTCTTTTTTATTGTTTTAGCAATCAATTTGACTATGTGTCAAGCAGCCGAAGCTCAAGAAAACAATCAAGCTCTAAAAGAACATTCATATCCGTTTGTTAATAACATCATTTAAACAAAAAGCTCTTTTCTGTTAAAAAATGTAACAAAGTGAGTGATTTAGCGTTCTAATAGGCAACCAATCAAAAAACACTCATCATGTTAAAAAAATTCTTCATCATCTGTTCTGGATCAGACACAGACATTCTCAACAATTGTGCAATAGGCGAACAAAATAAATATGCTGGTATTGGAGCTACTGTTTTTTTCACAGCAGTTATGGCATTTATAGCCTGTAGTTATGCTCTTTATACCGTATTTGACAATATCTATACAGCATTAGGGTTTGGCTTTGTTTGGGGGTTATTAATATTCAACTTAGATCGTTTTATTGTATCTACTATTAAAAAAAGAAACAATATTATCGACGAAATTATACAAGCATCTCCTCGTTTAATTCTAGCTGTGATTATTGCCATTGTAATATCTAAGCCATTAGAGCTTAAAATCTTTGAAAAGGAAATTAATCAAGTGTTACTAGAACAAAAAAATGATTTAACATTAGCAAATCAAAATCAAATTGCCGAACAATTTACACCTAATGTTCTAGCGTTAGAAGAGACTATTTCTAATTTACAATCTGAGATTATCACTAAAGAAGCTGAAGTGAATGCACTTTATGATATTTATATTTCCGAAGCTGAAGGTACAGCTGGAACACAATTATTAGGAAAAGGTCCTGTTTATAAAGAAAAAAGAGAAAAACACGATGCCGCTCTTGCCGAGTTACAGCAATTGAAATCAGATAATAAAGCCAAAATTACAGCTACTGAAGCACAAATAAACCAATTAAAATCTGATTATGATACTCAAGTAAGCGCTTCGCAACCAATTATTGATGGATTTGATGGTTTGATGGCAAGAGTAAATGCCCTTGGAGAATTACCTTGGTTACCATCATTTTTTATTCTACTATTATTTTTAGCGGTTGAAACATCTCCAATTTTTGCAAAACTTTTGTCTCCTAAAGGAGAATATGATTACAAGTTAGAAGATGCTGAAACAGCTGTTAAAACATGGGTTGAACAAAAAGTGAGCGAACGTAAGATTCTTTTAAAAACTGATCAAACACTCAATAACAAAATCTACAGTGATATTGCAGAAGAAGACGAGCTATATGCTTATAAGCGTAAAAAAGCACGCGAACTCATGCAACTGCAAGCTGATGCTTTTTTTAAACATCAAAAAAATGCCTTATAATAATCAATATTAAACCAATATTTATGCTGCTACTTCTTTGGTCTTAAAATGGTTGTATATATTCCCATGACCAAGACCAATAATAGATAAGCGTTTATTTTTAACCAAAGCCTCATTATGTAATTGTGCAATAGCACTAACCCCATAACGATCGATACTGGTTAATTGCTCTATGCTTACTGTTATTGCATTAGCGCTTTCAAAAACATTTCTGAATTCTTTCTTAAACACATGAAGATTGTGTCTATCTAATACTCCTTTTACTTTAAAGAAGTTATTTGCTTGTGTAATTTCTAGGTTCATAATAATTCGATTTAGGATTATGTAATAACTCTATTTTGCTATTAATCAATATTATGATGTTATAAATATCTAAAATATAAAAGGCAATCTATTATATAATCGATTAAATGTATAATTGGTTGGTTTTAGATTATAAACTGACTTTTTTAATCGATAAACAACACATTTCGAATAGGTTGCGCGCACCAAAATTGTATGATATTATATAATTTTCTAAATAAGGATAGCTAAAAAGTGTTTCTAGATTAATAGACTTCTAGACCATTATCAATTATTTAATAATAGTTATTTTTACTTGACATTACTATTTTACGAGAATGAGAAAAAGAGGTTCCACATTGTTACACGTTCCAATTAAACAAAATAACTTAATTTATCTTATAAGTTGTCTGATATTTTTGAGTTGCACTCAAGAACATATTATAAAAAAAGAGTACTTAAAATTGAGTAAAAACATACTCGATTATCATATTACTCCAAAAGATTCTACTGATAAATCTGGTTTAATGTTCTCTGACAAAGGAGCATGGTTTGCTTATGGTATGCAAAAAAATGACAATAGTAGTGTTGGGTTTTCTGGACCATTTTTAATGACGCAACAAAATGGTATTTGGGCTAGTAGCTCATTATCAAAATTACATCTTTCATTTGGGCCACAAAACACATCTTTAGTTAATTATACTAAAGACTTAGTCGAACAAAATAGTTATGCAAGTCATTTAGAACAACTTTTTAGAAATGACACTATTCAATTAAAACAAGAACTGCTTTTTTTATCGGGTCATACTGTACTTCAGCGCACGACCATTCAAAACACATCAAAATCAACTATAGAAATTCATCCTTCAATCTTTGGTGACATTTATGATGTTGGAATAAAATTCAATAAAGGCAGTAATTATATTAAACTACTTTCTGAACATTCTCAAGCAACAGGTTATATTAAAACAAAAAATGAGGTAGAGCACATAGAAATTTTAGACAATAAAAAAAGGTATTCAATCCAATTACAAGAACTAAAACTAAAACCCAATGAATCTAAAGATATTATAATTTCTCACACGTTTATATTCCCAGAATATTCTTGGGATGCTGAAAAAACACAACTAGAAAAAGCTAATTTTGATGCTATCTTACACTCATTAAAGTCTCAAAAAGACTTAGAGTTGGCTTCTTTAATAGATCAAAAAAATCAAACTTTCCACGACGACAAATATGCAAGAGTATTAGCGAAAGCTTATATGACTTTACAAAACAATTGGCGGATTCCTGCTGGAGAAATAAAACACGAAGGATTATTCCCTAGCTATCATTACAAATGGTTCAATGGGTTTTGGTCTTGGGATTCGTGGAAGCATGCTGTAGGTTTATCATATTATAATACCAACTTAGCAAAAGCTCAGATAAAATTAATGTTTGAGTTTCAGAATGAAGATGGATTTGTCGCCGATTGTGTGTTTAGAGACACGCTTATTGAAAAACACAATTATAGAGATACAAAACCACCGCTTTCAACATGGGCTGTTTTAAAAATTTACAAAAAAGATAATGACATATCCTTTGTTAAAGAATTATATCCTAAGTTAAAAAAATATCATAATTGGTGGTATCAAAAACGTGATCACGACAAAGATGGTTTATGTGAATATGGCTCAACTGATGGTAGCCTAATAGCAGCAAAATGGGAAAGTGGAATGGATAATGCTATTCGGTTTGATTTTTCAGAAATCTTAAAAAATGATGATGGTGCTTATTCTTTAAACCAAGAAAGTGTTGACTTAAATGCCTATCTCTATGCAGAAAAACTATATTTAGCCGAACTAGCTTTAGCATTGCAAAATCATGACGATTATAACATATTCTCAACTGATGCAAAAACCTTAAAAACAAAAATTCAATCTCAATTTTATGACAACCATGATGGATGGTTTTATGATACAAGTATTGATGGAACACAATTTATAAAAGGAGAAGGAAGTGAAGGATGGACAGCACTTTGGGCTAATGCAGCTTCACAAAAACAAGCTGAAAATATAAAAACAAAGATGATGAATCCTAAAAAATTCTTCACTAAAGTTCCATTTCAAACCATGAGTGCCGATCACCAAAAATTTGACCCATTAAAAGGGTATTGGCGAGGTCCAAATTGGTTAGATCAAGCGTATTTAGGTGTAAAAGGTTTGCGAAATTATGGATTCCACAACGAGGCCGATTTAGCTACAAAACAAATTCTTGAAGGCGCTCAAGGATTATTAAAAAAAGGGCCTTCTATTAGAGAAAATTATCATCCATTGACTGGAGAAGGCTTGCATGCTCAAAATTTTAGTTGGAGCGCTGCCCATACTATCATGTTATTGCTTGAAGATTAGTTAAACTAAAAACGTCTATCTGGATGAAATGAATTCAAATCGAGTGAAGGTTTCATGTCAGAAATGACTTCAGAAACGAGTTTCCCTGTAGCCGTAGCCATGCTCCACCCCATCATAGCATGACCTGTGGCTATAGTTAAATTATCACATCTTTCTGACCTTCCGATATATGGCAACCCATCTGGAGATACTGGTCGTAAACCAGCTGCCGCATTAGATTTCTCTTCAGAATTCACTCTAATTTCTGGATAGTATTTTGTAACAGCTTGAGCAATAGCTTCGACTCTAACCGGATTGATATCATGGTTAATACCCGCAATTTCCATTGTTCCTGCAAATCTTGTAAAACCATTCATTGGTGTTACAGCTACTTTTGATTCGGCTAAAATGGCTGGTATAGAAATTCCTGTGTTTCTGGTAGAATTCATTCGATACCCTTTACCTGCTTGAAGTAAAAGCTTTAATCTTATTTTTTTACTTAATATATGCGACCACGAGCCAGCAGCTAAAACAAATTCATCAGCTTTTAAAGCTTGTGAACTAGTTTTAATGGCTGAAATGTGTCGATTTGAAACTTCTAAATCTTCAACTTTTTCATTTTTTAAGAATTTAACTCCGTTTGTTGTTAAATAGGTTTTCATTTCGTCCATAAACTCATGAGGTGTTGTATGAGAGTCACATTCATAATAGGTTGCTCCTTTGATATTCATAGTCACATTTGGTTCTAATGCCTTAATATCTTTTATACTCAATACCCTTGCGGCTAATCCTTCCTGAGTAGCCAAATTAACTGTCTTAATTTCTTCATCTAGCATCTTTTCAGTTTGACATAACATGAACAATCCTTTTTTCTCATATTGAAATGTAAAAGATTCATCACGTTTAATATCATCGTACAATTCTTGGCTTAAGACTGCAATAGATTTGATGGCTGGAATTGCTTTAGAGACATGATTTAAATTACACGATTTATTAAACGCCCAAACCCATCTTAGGAAATCGGGTTCTAGTCGAGGTTTAATATATAATGGACTCGAACGATCAAACATCCATTTGATGCCTTTTTTCATGACACCTGGAGCCGATAACGGAATGATATGACTTGGCGACAAATAACCTGCATTGACGTAAGACGCTCCAAAATCCATATTAGATTGATCGACAATTGTGACATCATGCCCAGCTTTTTGAAGATAATAAGCAGAGCACAACCCGATGACTCCTCCTCCTATAACGGCTACTTTTTTATTCATTTATTCCCAATTAAAATTCCAAATTGGTGTATCACCTCTTAAATGTTCTATAAAATAATTCCATCGCTTTTTAGTAAAGTATTTCCTATAATCACCCTGATAACCATGACGCTGGCTTGGAAAAATAACTAAGTCAAAATCTTTATCGGCTTTGATTAGGGCTTCGGCCAACTTAAAAGTGGCAGAAGGGTTTACATTATCGTCCAAGCTTCCATGAGTTAATAATAGTTTCCCTTTTAGTTTATGCGCATTAGTTATATTAGAGACTTCATGATAGGTAGAATCTACAGGCCATCCTTGATACATTTCTGGCCACCATGCTTTTTCCATTCTAAAATCATGATCTGCAGAGCTAGCGACCCCTACTTTATACGTTTCTGGAAACGCGAACATAGCTCTCCCTGTATCATAACCTCCTGCTGAATGCCCGAAAATTCCAACTTTATCTCCATCAATCCAACTATACTTATCACTTAAAAATTTTATTGCTCGCACATGATCTTCAAGGTTATTTCCCATATTTTTATAGGAGTGGTTTAGAAATTCTTTAGAACGACCAGCAGTACCCAAACCATCTACCATCATTACAATAAATCCAAGTTCTGCAAGTGCTTGGTTCCACAAAATTCCTGTATATCGATTAGGAAATACTTGAGTGTGAGGTCCTGTGTAGGTATGATCTATTATTGGGTAAGATTTGTTTGGGTCAAAGTTGGTGGGTTTCCATAGAGCACCATAAATTGTGGTTTTTTCATCTTTTGCTGTTAGACTAAATACTTCAGGAGCTTGCCACCCAGTTGAACTAATTTCGGATATATCTGCTTGAGTTAATCCTGTAATTATTTTTCCAGTCGCTGCTTCTCGTAATACTGTTTTAGTAGGAATGTTAACTGTAGAATAGTTATCTACAAAATACTTTCCGCCTTCAGAAAAACTCACTTGATGGTTTACAGGATCTGGGGTTAACAAGGTTTCTTTACCATCAAAATCAACTTTATACAATTGCTGATAGTAAGGGTTATTATTTTCTTCTTTTCCTGATGCTAAAAAATAAATGATTTCATTTTTTTCATCTGAATGAACAACTTCATTAATATAATAATTGCCTTGAGTTAGCGCTTTGGTATTTCCAGTTTTTAAATCGACTATATACAATTGACGCCAACCACTTCGCTGCGATAAAAAAATCACTTTTTGTTTTTTGTCAAACGTTCTGTGCCAGAAATTGTCAATATTAGTATCGCTAGTTTCTTCAATTATTATTTTTTCTGTTCCGTTGTTTAAATCTACTAACTTAAGATATCCCTTTTGATAACCACGCTCTGGGTAATCTGCCAATAATTTTCCAGACTCTTCTAACCACTCAGTACGAACAGAATTAATATGTGCGCCCTTTGGCAACTTTGTTTTAATCTCTTTTTTAGATTCTACATTGTAAAACGCTGGTTCTATATACACCATAGTTGTATCGCCTGGAGAACCACGATAATAGGATAATAATTTTGGTCTATAAAGGGAATCAATACTATAATCTAAAAGATACATTTTTTCTGCATTTCTAGTATCAACAATGGAAGCTCCAATCCATTTAGAATCTTTACTCCACTGAACACCAAACCGCCTTGGACGCTCACCGTTTTCACCTTCCATTTTATCATACCAGCCGTACCATGAGGCATATTCATAACCTTTTTCACCTTTAGTACTTAGTTGGTATTCTTCTTTATTTTCTGTAGATTTTATAAATAGATTATAATCTCTTGTAAAAGCAATCCATTTACCATCTGGGGATTTGCTTTCGAATTTATTTTCCTCTTCCTTTTTTTTTCCCTCTAGTTCAGATAATGCATAAGATTGTATATCTAGAGTATATAATTTATTATTTACTTTTATAGACAAATTCTCGTCTTCAGTTTTCTCTATATTAGAAATCGAAAGGTCATTTGGCTTAATATCTTTCTCTAAAAGTGTACCCAAAGCACCAGCTAGCTTATCTTGGTTAAATAAAGGTTTAACCTTAAAATCTGAAAAAGACACCGTCTTATATGCCTTTCCTTTTTTGGAATAATCAATAAACCAAAGCCCCGATTTATCTTTAAACCAATGTACCGTTGTATGAAGATTATACACCTTTTTATTATTGCTATTATCATACATAAAACTGACAGCACGTTTATAGTCTTCTTTTGTTATTTCTTGTGCAGTTATTATTCCTATTGAAAGAACGGAGGCAATTAGTAAAGCATAAAATCGTTTCATATTTCTTGTTTTAAATATTTCTTATCACCATTAAGATTGCTAATTAATTTAGAAATAATTTGAATTTTTAACTTCAAATTACCTGAAAACCATAAGCGTAGGGATCATCTTCAGGGTCTATAGTTATTATATTTTGCCCATATATTTTTGCCCAACCTTGAATGCTTGGTATAATCGCTTTAATACCATCTAAAGAAGTGACTTCTTCTACACGACCAATAAACTTAGAACCAATAAAACTTTCATGAATATACGGGTCTCCAATGTTTAATTTTCCTTTGGCATGCAATTGCGCCAAACGTGCCGAAGTCCCTGTACCACACGGACTTCGATCTATAGCTTTATCTCCATAAAACACAGCGTTTCTTCCTGAAGACGATTGATCTAAGGGATTACCAGTCCAAAGCATGTGCGTCACATCTCTGATCGTCTCATTTTCAGGGTGAACAAATTGATTTGGAAACGTATCATTTATTTTGTCTCTAAGAATTTGAGAATACCTAATTATCTCACTTGCCGTATAATCTTGTATTCCAGAAAAGTTATCTTGAGGGTCTACTATAGCATAAAAATTTCCGCCATAGGCCACATCAAAAGTAATGCGTCCTAAATCTGGGCAATCTATAGACAAATCTTGAGCAGCCAAATAGCTTTTTACATTAGTAAGCTTAACCCAATCCACCTTTTCTCCAGTTTGCTGGTAATCTATGTTTACCAAGCCTGCAGGAGCTTCCATTTTAATTTTTCCAGGTGTTTTAGGCCTTATTAAACCTTCTTCAATAGCGATTGTAATTGTTCCAATAGTTCCATGTCCACACATTGGCAAGCAACCAGAAGTTTCGATAAACAAAATAGCAAAATCATGTTCTGGATTATGGGGAGGATACAAAATGCTGCCACTCATCATATCATGGCCTCGAGGTTCAAACATGAGTCCTTTTCTAATCCAATCGTATCGTTCAAGAAAGTCCTGACGCTTTTCACTCATAGTTTCGCCTATGAGTTCTGGCCCGCCTTCTTTTATAACTCTAACAGGATTCCCACAAGTATGGGCATCTATACAAACAAATGTTGATTTACTCATTAGTTTTTGAATATTAAAAAAATACCTATAGGCAATAAAAACATACTACCAATAAAAAAAAGTATAAATCGTAATCTATTAACCATTGGATAAAATCTATGAATTAAAATTATTGGTGGGTTGTCTTTACTATATTGTTCTACTAATTTATACTTTGAATGATGTGTTTTAAGGTATTTATATTCTGAAATAATCATTTTAATGGAACATGATCTATCTATCACAAACTTGAAGATATTATTATAGAACTTTTGCTGATATCTATTTTTTAATTTTAAATGCTCAATTGGTTCGAACTCTACATTTAAGTTGTTTTTTAGATCATTCAACACAACCATTTCTTTGGTTATTTGACCATGATTTACACCTTCAACACTAATAACATAATCTCCTTCGATGTCTATGCTAAAAGACGTTTCAATTGTGTTTGATATATTAATTGGAGAAATTCTATTGTATTTGTTATATGACTTAATTGTAAGTCCTAAACATAGAACTCCAATTAAAACATATATCACCCCAACAACTAATGTCATTAATCCTTATTTTTTAAAATATAGTTATTCACTCGTTTTTCAAGAATTGACAAGGTCACGGTTCCTTGCTCTAATATAACTTCATGAAATGCTCTTATGTCAAAATTAGGCCCTAACTCTACTTCTGCTTTTTTTCGAAGTTCTCTAATTTTTAATTCCCCAATTTTATAGGATAATGCTTGTCCTGGCCAAGAAATATAGCGATCAGTTTCAGTATTAATTTCATGCAGAGATAATGCTGTATTTGACGACATATAATCTACAACTTGTTGTCGGGTCCATCCTTTTGCATGTATTCCAGTATCAACCACCAATCTACAAGCACGCCACATTTCATAGGTGAGTTTACCAAATTGCTCATAAGGTGTTCTATACATGCCCATTTCATCGGCTAAAAATTCTGAGTATAAACCCCAACCTTCACCGTAAGCTGATAGATATAAATTTCTTCTAAACTGTGGAATACTATCTCCTAATTCGTTATTTAAGCTCCCTTGAAGATGATGTCCAGGCACAGCTTCATGAACTGTTAGTGCAGGCAAGGTATACAAGGTTCTACTTGGTAAATCATAAGTATTTACCCAATAGTAACCAGGCTCTGTACTTTCTTTGGAGGTTCCAACATAACGTCCACCTGTATATTTAGGTGCAATGGCATCAGGAACAGGTGCAACACCATAGGGTTTTCTTGGTAAAGTTTTGAAAAAACGTGGTAATTGAGCATCTGCGCGTTTGGCCATATCTCTAGCAATCATCAATAGTTGCTCAGGTGTTTTAGCGTAAAACTGTTCATCTGTTCTTAAAAAATGAAAGAAGTCAGCAAAACTACCCTTAAAGTTCAAATCTGAGATGATCTGTTCCATTTCAGCTTTAATTCGTGCAACTTCTTTAAGACCTATTTGATGTATATCATCTGCTGTGTATTGTGTACTTGTAGTATAAAAATTAATTCGATCTTGATAATACGCTTTTCCATTAGGAGTTTCAGAAACACCCAAAGTGGTTCTTGTTTTTGGCAAATATTCTGTTTCAAAAAAAGCTTTTATTCGCTTAAATTGAGGAGTAACATTAGTCTCTATGGCTTCTTTAGCAGCTGCTAATATTGAGTCTTTTTGAGTTTGAGTTATATCTGAAGGTAAATTCTTAAATGGAGAATAATAATAACTATCTTCAAAATTTTCGACGATATTATCATCATAGGTAGACTCGTATCCTTTGAAAATAACTAAAGGCTGTGATACTCCTTTTTCTAAACCTTCACGGAGGTTTACTAAGTGTTGATCAACAAATATAGGAATAGCATTCAGCGTATTTAAATAATTTTTAACCTGAGCATAGTCATTTAAAGGACGTACTTCATAAGTTAAATTACTATGAAATCCAGTGTCAGACAGTAACGGGTTTAAATACTGTTCGAACTCATAATAGTTAATCTGATCTTGTAATACAAATTTCAAAAGTTCTGCTGAAATTTGATCTGTTTCACTTAAATCCTCTATTTTAATTTGAGCAAGCTCATCTAGCTTTTCTTGAGCAAACTCAGCTTGAGACTTATAGTATTCTTTAGTGAAAAGACCCAAAGGATATGAATTTCTATCATATCCTTCGTTGTCTTGATAGCTATTAATTATTTGGATTAAATCTTTTGGTTTGTCTTCAGATTTTTCTTTTTCACATCCAAAAATAAATAGCATTACTATTAGTATAGGGACTATCTTATCATATTTCATATAACATTATGTGTTTGTTTATTATCTACCAGCCTAGAAATCCCTAATGGATTTTCATTTTTAAGCGCGTCAGGCAGTAATTCATTTGGCCAATCTTGATAACTAAATGGTCGTACCCAACGTTTAATGGAATGAATACCAACAGCAGTGAAACGACTATCAGTTGACGACGGATATGGTCCTCCATGTACCATTGACGGACACACCTCAACGCCTGTAGGAACACCATTATAAATGATACGACCAACTCTATTTTGCAACGCTGAAATCACTTCTTCATAATTTGAAGCTTCATTGGGTTCGGCAATAACAGTTCCTGTAAGCTGTCCTTCTAAATTTGAAATTACTAGTGCTAGTTGTTCTTTATTGTCGCATTGCACTACCATTGAAAATGGCCCAAATACTTCTTGATGAAGCGACGTGTTTTCCAAAAATGCTTTACCATCAACCGTTGTAATTGCTTGCCTTGCATAATTGGTTTGTACCTCAGACGTATAGTCCATCACCACTGACAAATCTGAATGCGCAATCACTTTAGCCTTATTCGTTTCATAAGCACCTGCAATATTTGGGTGCAACATACACATAGGTTCAATAGTCTTAATATTTTCAGACAGTTGGCTTATAAAATTATTTAAAGCTTCACTTTTAATCCCTAAAATTAAACCGGGATTTGTACAAAACTGACCTGTTCCTAAAGTAATCGAATTCGCATAAGTTTTAGCCAAAGCACTTCCTCTATTCTCTAAAGCATTTGGTAACATCACTACAGGATTAATACTTCCCATTTCAGCAAATACAGGAATTGGCTCTTCTCGCTGTGACGCCAAATCATATAGAGCGCGACCTCCTCTTATACTACCAGTAAAACCGACAGCTTTTACTCGAGGATCTTTGACCAGTTGCGTCCCTACTTCTATTCCGCTACTGTTTAGATTAGAAAACACACCATTAGGCATTCCAGTTTTTTCGGCAGCTTTTATAATGGCAGAAGCCACCAATTCTCCAGTTCCAGCATGCATTGGATGTGATTTTACAATTACAGGGCAGCCTGCAGCTAAAGCCGCAGCGGTATCTCCACCTGCCGTAGAGTATGCTAAAGGAAAATTGCTAGCACCAAATACCACAACAGGACCTAAAGGGACCATCAATTTCCGAATATCAGATTTAGGCATCGGCACTCTTTCAGGTTGAGCGGTATCAATTGTTGCTTCTACCCAAGAGCCCTCAGCCACTAATTCAGCAAAAGATCTCAATTGCCCAACCGTTCGACCTCGTTCACCTTTGGCTCTACCTTCCGGCAATCCAGTTTCAGAACAATAGGTTTTAATAAGTTCATCATCGAGTGCTAGAATTTCATCGGCTATAGCATTTAGAAATTGAGCTTTATCTTCTCCAGAATAGTTTTTATAGCGATGAAAAGCGCGATCTGCGATGATGCATGCCATTTCTATCTCACTAGAGGACGCTTCAATAAACGTATTTGAATTATCTATGTTAAGTTGTGGATTACATGTTTTAAAGGTAACATTTCCTTTATCTGACAATGCATTTCCGATATAATTTTTTCCTGTTATCATTTGTTAAGTATTCGTTTTTGATGGGCTTCAATATCTACTGGTTTATGAACAATTTGGGTTGATACTGGATATTTTTCTAATAGCGTTTCTGGTCGGATTGGTCGTTTTTCAAATCCACCTCCACAGTTAGGACAAACCTGCTGTAAAACAGTATCCACACAATGCTTACAATAAGTACACTCGAATGTACAAATCATTGCGTCTTCCGAATCAAAGGGCAAAAGCTTATTGCAATGCTCGCATGTTGGTCTAATTTCTAACATTTAACTATTATTAAACAAGCTCAGATTGGCGTCGCAAACTTTTATAATCAGGCAAAGTTGGTCTACTTTTTAACCCATCTTCTATGACTTTAAGTACCTGTTTACGCTCTTCGCCATGAAGAGGCAAACGAGGTGCACGTACATTTTCGGTACCAATTTTAGTTGCAACTTCTGCCAATTTAATATTCTGTACTAATTTAGAATTTATATCTAACTCTAGCAATGGTAAAAACCACCTATAGATATTTAAGGCTTCTTGAATACGTCCAGCTTTTTGAAGTTCATAAATAGCTACTGTTTCAGCAGGGAACGCACATACTAAACCAGCAATCCAACCATCTGCTCCCATTAACAAACTTTCTAATGCTAAAGTATCTACTCCAGTCATAATTTTTAAGCGATCTCCAAAACGATTTTTAATACGTGTAACGTTAGAGATATCTCTGGTAGATTCTTTTACAGCTTCAATATTATCACACTTTAAAAGTTCTTCGAACATATCTAAAGTAACTTCAACTTTATAATCTACTGGGTTGTTATACACCATTATTGGTAATGACGTATTGTTTGCAACTGCTTTGAAATATTCTACAGTTTCTCTATCACCAGATTTGTAGCGCATTGGTGGCAACATCATCAATCCCTTTGCACCATCGTCTTCAGCTTTTTGAGCAGCTTCAATAGCTCCTTTGGTTGTTTGTTCTGCAATATTAATTAATACTGGAACTTTACCTTTAACTATATCAACAGTTGTAGTTGTAAGTGTTCGCTTTTCAGAGTCACTTAACGTACTGGCTTCTCCTAAAGTACCTCCTAATACAATTCCATGAACACCAGCATTTAACTGGGCATTGATATTAAGTTCGAAATTTTTTAAATCTAACCTATCGTCGTCTGTAAATTTTGTGGTTACAGCTGGCATGACGCCTTTCCATTGTATGCTCATAAATTTTATTTTTTGATACTGTAAAACTAACTTGTATTCTCAATATTGAATAATGGCTATTTATCCAATATTGATACTATATTATTCATTAATATAAAAATTACACTTTATTAGAATAGTATTTGCACATAAATATAAGATAACTTAACTTCGGATTCATGAAAGTATTACCTTTTAAAATACCAAAACCAGATTTTGATGCTTTGATTTTTCAGGAAGACAAAGCCACTTTCTTTTTTGATAAATTACACCAACATGAAGAAATTCAATTGAGTTTAATTCTAGAAGGTGAAGGCACCTTAATTGTTGGTGATACGATTAATTATTATGAAAAAGGCGATGTTTTAGTAATTGGAAGTAACCTACCACATGTCTTTAAAAGCGATATCTCTAGTTATAACATATCCCATATGTTGACTCTTTTTTTTACCAAAAACTCATTTGGAGAACAGTTTTTCAATCTTGAAGAATTAAAAACTCTCAAATCTTTTTTTAAGCGTGCTAAACAAGGATTTAAAGTGACATCTCATAAAAAGACAATAACACCAATATTTCAACATTTAGAAGAATCATCTAAACTAGAACGTTTTATTTCGCTTTTAGAATTACTCAAACTATTATCTAAGTGCAGTTATGAGAGTTTATCCTCTTTTATTTACGATAAAACATATACAGATATTGAAGGAAAGCGCATGCGAGATGTATTTGAATACACCATGAATCATTACAATGAACAGATTAGTCTATCAGCTATTTCTGATGTAGCCAATATGACCAAAAATGCCTTTTGCAAGTATTTTAAAAAGCGAACAAATAAAACCTATATCACTTTTTTAAATGAATTACGCATCGAACATGCATGTAAGCTATTATCAACTAATAAAGATTTATCTATAGCTGAAATTGCTGAATTAACAGGTTTTCAGAATATTTCAAACTTCAATAGACAGTTCAAAACAATAAAGCAGATGAGTCCGTCAAACTTTAGAGTTTCTTGACATATTGGGTAATGATAACAATATGTTGGCCATCGACTTTTCCTTCGATATATTCTTCATTTTCATGATCTAAACGAATATTTCTAACGGCAGTACCTTGCTTTGCAACCATACTTGACCCCTTGACTTTAAGGTCTTTGATGAGCACCACAGCATCTCCAGATTGTAGGATGACACCATTAGAATCGCGATGTATAATTTTAGAAGATTCTTCCTCATGCTCACCAGTTGCTCTTGCTAATGCCAGTGCTTCATCATCGAGATACATCATATCTAACAAATCTTGTGGCCAGCCTTCATTACGTAATCTTTGAAGCATACGCCAAGCCATAATTTGAACCGCTACGTGTTCACTCCACATACTATCATTGAGACACCTCCAATGATTCAGATCCATGTCTGTTTCACCTTCAATTTGATCATGACAAAAACCACAAACCAATACATCATTAGCTACATTTTCGTTTAATGATGGTGGAATGGTATATTGTTTTAAGTCCTGATTAGAAGCGCATAATTCGCATGAATTGTTACTGCGTTCTTGAAGGGTTTGTAGTACGCTCATTTATCTTTTTTTGCAATGATAAGGAAAATTAAATTGACGACTATTCTAAAAGTGAATCGCGCATTTTTTTTGTCATTTTTTTAACGACCATGTCATAAGAATGGTCAATTAATTCCATGATTAATTTTGGAGGCAAATCACCTTGATGCAAATACACACTGTTCCATTGTTTCTTATGCATATGATATCCTGGCTGAATACTACTATACTCTGTTCGGAGTTCCTGAGCATAATCTGGATCACACTTAAGGTTAATAAAGGCATTACCTTCTTCCCATTTTTTAAGCGATGCTAAAGCGAACATTTTACCTAGTACTTTAAACACGAGAGTGTCTTCATCAAATGGAAAATGTTCGGTGACTGCTTTTTTACTCAAGCAATACTCTCTGTATTGTTCTATATTCATAATAGTATACGTTCCATTAGCTTTTCTGGACACTTCAAATGAGTATACCCAAATTGTTTATATAAGCCGTGAGCATCCGAAGTTTTGAGCATCCATATCTTACAAGATTGTAATTTAGGACACTTATGAATCGTTTCCACCAATTGCTTTGAATAACCTTTTGCTCTATACTCAGGTAATATAAATACATCCATAAGGTAGGCAAACACAACATAATCTGTTGCAACTCTAGCGAATCCAATTTGCTTATCACCCTTATAAACCCCAAAACATAAGCTATGCTCTATTGATGTTTTCACTTGATCAAATGTACGTCCTTTAGCCCAATAGGCATCTTTTAAAAACTCATGAATCAAGTTTATGTTTAACCGATTTTTATCTGTGGAAACTTCAATCACTCTTCAAGTTGTTTTGGTGCAGTGTCTTCAATTTTCAAAGCAGAATAATCTAATTTCCAACCAATAGTTTCAACAATACTTTCAATAAGCAATACTGAATCCAAAGCTTCACGTTTGGCAATTTCATACAAACCACTTTCAGGGACTTTATTCATAATATGGAGCTTAGCTTCGTTGTGGAGCTCGGTTAAATCAGACGCTTCAAATTTGTTAAACATCCCATCAGATTTATCGTAGTAATTTAAATTCGTTTCAATACTCAACACCTCAGGTTGAGGAAAGTGAAACAACTTTACCGTTTTTGTTTTGAGATCAGAATCCATTTGAATCTTAGACAAGTCAAAACCAACATGTGCTTTAGCATTGATGACAACGAGCGCTTTCTTTTTACTTGTAATTAATTTTAAGAATCGTTCTTTGACATCTTCATAATGGTAAATCTCAGCAAAATCACCTTCAACTGTAATAAATTTACAAACTTTCTTAATCTTGTCTAATAAAATTACGGATTGTGAGTTGGTTTGTTTTTTTAATCTGAATTGTTTGATTAGCGTCACTATACCTAGTGTCACTAATATGCTCAAAATGATTATAAAAAATGTTTCCATAGTTAGTTATTTGTATTCAATTTTAAGTATTCAGAAAACAGTATTCAAATTTTAAGCCAGAATCTAAATCTATATCATTTCCAAATAAAAATTTAAACTATTTTCATTCTAAAACCTTGTATAATACAGGCTTACTAGGTGATGCATCATTTTCAAAAGGCGCAATTTGAAGGTTTAAAAAATACTCGCCATCCTCAACATGATTTGGTACATAAATTAATTCTGTAATCGTTGCATCTTTTCGAAGTTTGCCATGAATATTCCAAAAGGCTTTATGACCTCTTAACTCTCCTCCATCTTCTTCCCTATCTATACTAGGCAAATCGACTAACAAGTGCTTAATCCCTTTTTTTACTAGGAACTGGATGGCATCTTCTTTAAAATAGGTCCAATTTGTATTAGAATATTGTTGTGATAATTTATCTGTTAAATTAGGCATTGTTCGTATCACAATGGCATCTCTCTTTTTATTACCAAGTGCAAATTGCAGTTGAGCTTTAGAGATTACAGTATCATCTTGAAACTCCTCTGGAGCTACTGTAACAACTTCAGCTAAAAAGAAAAACTGTTTTAAATTTTTATTTATAGAATGTACTTCTTCAGTAATATGTCCTACACATTCGGTATGTGTACCATGAGCATGTGGATTAAAATGTATGTTGCGAAAATTAACAGCAGCACCTTCAGATACACTAATAATATCGTTATCAAACCTAACGGCTTCAATTTTTGGCTCGTCAATATACCATGCGTTCACATTAGATTTTGAAGCTCTCATCGGTATTGAGATATCTAAAGGTTGTTTTAAGTCTATTTGTAATTTCCTAGAATTATACTGAATGGTGGTTAGCATTATAAATTGAGTTTAAATAAATCTGAAGCTATACCGTCACTCAAAAATTTACCTTTTTTTGTAACCAATAGCTTTTCATCATCAATATACAATAATTGTTGATTTATAAAAGGCTTGGCTTGCAGTAAAAGATAATCTTTAAAGTTAGCTCCAAAGTCATTTGCAACTTTTTTAAGAGAGACACCCCAAATGGTTCGTAATCCAGTCATTACATATTCATTGTATTTATCTGTGGTCGTCAAAGTTTCAGTTTCTAAAGGCAATATATCATCTTGAATAGATTTAATATAAATTGAATTATTACTCACATTCCAACTGCGCTCATTTCCGTTAAAAGAATGTGCTGAAGGACCTATTCCTATATATGGTTTACCTTTCCAATAGGCCGAATTATTTTTACTGAAGTAAGTTTTCTTTCCAAAATTTGATAATTCATAGTGTACAAAATCATGATGCTCTAAAGTCTCTACCAAGATATGAAATTGCTCCTGTGCCAAATCATCATCTACCTTATCAATTAGCCCTTTTTTGATGAAATTTTCTAAGGCAGTTTTTGGTTCAACGGTTAAGGCATAACTGGAAATATGTGGGATATTATAACTTAATACTGTTTCAATGTTTTGTTTCCACTGCTCATGTGTTAATCCGGGAATACCATAAATTAAATCGATTGAAATATTATCAAAGTATTGTATTGCTTCTTCTAAGCATGCTTTAGCTTCTTTTCCATTATGCGCGCGATTCATAAGCTTTAAATCGGCTTCAAAAAAGGATTGAATACCAATTGACAGACGGTTTATACCAATAGCTCGATATTGCTTGAATATTGAATGATCAGACATCTCGACTCCGCTCAGTGTGACACTATCATTTTGCACAATAGTATGTATAAGATCATCTGGATTAGCTTCTAGTGTAATTTCTGGAACTTCGGAAACCTTATAATGTTCATAAACCACATCAATGATACATTTTAACTCCTCAATAGTTAATAAAGATGGTGTCCCTCCACCAAAGTAGATGGTGTTTACAGTTGTGTCTTCAAACTCTGTTTTTCGAAGTTGTAATTCTTTAGTTAATGCCTGGATAAGCTCGTCTTTCTTTTTTAAAGATGTAGAAAAGTGAAAATCACAATAATGACAAGCCTGTTTACAAAATGGTATATGAATGTAAATGCCGCTCACTTTTTAACACGATCTTCATTTTGTTTGACAAAGGCGCTCCAGCCAGAATAACTTTTACCAACATCAACGCGGCCTTGATTATAGAAATGACAAACCGCAGCTGCTAAACCATCCATAGAATCTAGGTTTTTGGGTAAAGTTTTTAAATTTAAAAGGCTCTGAAGCATTTTGGCAACTTGTTCTTTACTCGCATTACCGTTTCCAGTAATGGCCATTTTTATTTTTTTAGGCGCATATTCCGTAATGGGAACTTCACGTGATAATCCGGCAGCCATAGCAACACCTTGTGCTCTGCCAAGCTTAAGCATACTTTGTACATTTTTTCCAAAGAAAGGAGCTTCAATTGCAATTTCATCGGGATGATGTGTATCTATAAGTTCTGTAGTACGTTCAAAAATGAGTTTTAATTTAAGGTAATGGTCAGAATATTTTTTGAGATCTAATTCATTAAGCTGAAGAAAGGACATCTTTTTTCCTACTATTTTAATAAGCCCAAATCCCATAATTGTGGTTCCTGGATCAATGCCTAATATGATTTTTTCGCTATTCATTAATCGCAATATTGGCATCCACTAATTGAGAATGTTAGTCCGAAAGATATGGTTAAAAGATTTCCGTTAAATGACCCAAAGCCTTCGGTTACTGGGTCAAAATCCTTTCCAAAGCCTAAAATATAAGAAGTATCCATAAAAGCAGACATGCGTTGCGTAATACCATAATGAATTTCTAATCCAGTCATGAGGTTAAAAAAGGAGGTTTTATTTCCTCCAAAATTACCCAAAGGTTTCACAAAAGAATAGCCTGGCCCAGCATGTGCAACTAGTCCTATTCGCTGTGGCAAAAACGAAATAGATTCGGTAGGGTCATATACGATTTGGGCATTTAATCGTGTGTAATTAGCTTTGAACTCTATCGACGCATCATCACTTGAAAATCGGTTATAGCCAAAATCTAATTTGGCTCCCAATT
The DNA here is from genome assembly GCF_055686305.1 of Psychroserpens citreus. NCBI lineage: Bacteria > Pseudomonadati > Bacteroidota > Flavobacteriia > Flavobacteriales > Flavobacteriaceae > Psychroserpens > Psychroserpens citreus. Next base: position 1,813,287 of record NZ_CM145999.1, on the reverse strand, counting down.
GAGGTTTAAACATATGCTGAATTCCAAGATTAACCGTTGGGAAATTTACCGACTTAGACTGAAACCCTTCAACAAATCCAGATTGTGACGGACTGTTTACGCCTAAGGCAATTTGGGCTTTCCATTTATTGGTGTCTCTTTGAGCATAAGTATTTACAAAGCATGTTAATGCTAATAATAAAATGCTAAACTTTTGAAGTCTATAATTTGAGGTCATAACAATATATTAGTTATTTTGGGGCATGCATTTTGGCAGCCTTCCTTACAAAACTAAACAATTCTTTTTTGTACTTATTAAATTAAGTATCGTTGTGGGTGCTTTTTATTTTATATATCGGAAATTGGTTACTAATGAAGATTTAGATTTTCATCAATTTTGGTCTTTTTTAAGAGACAACAACACATTTTCTCCAAAAAACATTAGTTTTTTATTCATTTTAAGCATATTCAACTGGTTTTTTGAAATTATAAAATGGAAAGTATTGGTAGCTTATATCAAAACGATTTCATTTAAAAATGCTATGGAGCAAAGTTTAGGCTCTTTAACCGCTTCTCTAATTACACCAAATCGCATTGGAGAATATGGAGCTAAAGCTGTTTATTATAATGCCGCTAAACGTAAACCAATAATGCTCCTTAATTTGTTAGGTAATATAAATCAAATGGGAGTTACAATACTATTTGGCTGTATAGGCCTATGGCTAATGCACTCAAAATATGATCTCAATATTAATTATTACAAGGTATCTCGATTTTTAATACTTATTGTCGTCGTGGGTATTTTTACACTATTTGGTGTGAAGCAGAATAAATTCCGAATAAAGGGATTTTCGATTGAAAAGTTAAAGTCCTTTTTTAAAAACTTGCCGAATAGAATTCACATTTCAGTCTTTTTACTATCGCTATTGCGCTACTTCATATTTTCATTTCAGTTTTACTACTTGCTTGGTCTTTTTGGCATAACTGTGAGTTATTACAATGCTATGATTGTCATCATCTCAATGTATCTATTAGCATCGATAATTCCATCTATTTTTATATTTGATGTCGTTATCAAAGGAAGTGTTGCCGTTTATTTATTTTCTTTGGTTGGAGTTAATGAATTTACTACACTAAGTGTTATTAGTATTATGTGGCTGTTAAATGTTGTAATCCCGAGTGTTTTTGGGAGCTATTATGTGTTAAACTTTAACTATCAAAAAACAGAAAATTAATGCTCATTATTATTTTAATCATAAGTTCGGTATACCTTATTTTAATAGGAAGCCTAGTATTTGGATTTGATAAGATTACCGAGTTTCAGTTAACCGATTCAGCTCCAAAAACACACTTTTCTATTATCATTCCTTTTAGAAATGAAAGTCATAATTTATCAACATTATTGAGTTCTATAGCTCAATTACATTACCCTAAATCACTATTCGAAATCATTTTTGTGAATGATGACTCTACTGATGATTCAGTAAAAAAAATCACATCAGTATTGATTGACACTCATAAACTAAATAATATTTCGATTACAGATAACATTCGCCAAACTAATTCGCCAAAGAAAGATGCTATAACAACGGCAATTTCTCTAGCAAAATATGACTGGATAGTAACCACAGATGCAGATTGCGAATTACCAAAATATTGGTTGGATGTATATGATAGCTATTGCTTAAAAAATAATTGCAATATGTTAGTTGCACCAGTAACATTTAAACTAGCAAATTCTTTTTTTCAACGCTTTCAATTGTTAGATATACTAAGCTTACAAGGGGCTACTATTGGTGGTTTTGGAATTAAAAAACCGTTTTTATGTAATGGTGCTAATCTCGCCTATAAAAAAGAAATTTTTCAAGTCATTAAGGGATATGATGGCAATTCAGATATCGCAAGTGGTGACGATATTTTTCTTTTAGAAAAGGTTCTTATACATAACAAAGACAGTGTTCAATATGTAAAAAACAATCATGCTATTGTATTTACAAATCCTCAACCAAACTTTATAAATTTAAAAGAGCAGCGCGTTCGATGGGCCGCGAAAACCACAAGTTACAACAATGCTTTTGGGAAATTAGTTGGTTTTATAGTGTTACTAATGAATGCGCTTTTAATTTGTTTGCCATTGCTTTATGTACTTCACATTATCAATTCAAAAACTTTAATATATACTTTCGCTATAAAGTTTTTAATCGATTTTTTGCTTTTGTTTAAAAGCTCTCGTTTTTTTAATCAAGACCAATATCTTCCATCATTTTTGTTTTCTAGTTTTATATATCCACTTTTTAGTGTTTATATTGCTTTTATTGCAATGTTCAAGGGCTATAAATGGAAAGGAAGAGTGTATAACAAATAGGCTTTTCATTTATTTTTGTTAGATTTACCTAAACTGAAACCCATATCGTAATGCGAAAAATTATCTGTTTATTTTGTCTTTTGTTAAGTTGTTCTTTTTTAGAAGCACAAGACACCTACGTTATTAATGGTGAGGCTCTTCAACTTAAAAAAGAAGTTGATGGAAAACTTGATTTGTTTTGGAATATTATTGACGGCAAGTATCGCTATTTTGTAAAAGCAGAAACTAGCCCAATTATGGAACTTACTAACACAAAAAAAGATGGCAAGTATCAGGAAGAATATAAAGATTTATTGAATGAATTAACTAATGGCTCTCTATCTACCAAACGTCTAAACTTAACGCTTTTTAGCTTGAAAGAATTTATAGACAGTTATAATAGTTCTATTGATAGTAATTATGTATCTGTCGCTAAACGCAATAAATTATTGTTCAGAGCTGGTGTCTTTGGAGGACTTACTAATAGTCCGTTTATTACAAATCCGGATAATTTAACGACACCATTTTTTGGTGGCGAGCTTGAAGTATTGGATGTCGATCAAATATCAAGACACGCTGCTTTTTTGCAACTCAAACATGTCGTTGAACAAGATGAATTACAATATTCTACAACCGAAATTGCTTTAGGGTATCGTTTTCGAGTTATCAATCAAGCTAAGTTTAGTCTCTACGGAAACATGAAATTTGCTACGCTCAACTTTTCTAATGCTATAGTAGTTACAGATAATAATGGTACAATAACCACAGAAGAATTTAACGAAACTGCTTTTGACGTGCCATTTATTTTTGGTGTAGGTGCAGATATTAGAGTCTCAGAAAATAGTTTTATAACACTTGCCTACAACGAACTATTTGCTTTACTTCTTGATAATCAAGGTAATTTTTCAACCGATTTTTCGATAGGTTACAAGTTTAATTTATAATGAGATTATCAAATTATAAAACTAATAATCCAGTATTTTCAGGCTATTTTTGGAACGGTTCAAAATCATCTGCAAAACGAATGACCGTTACTGGCATTTTTATAAAATCTTTGGGATGTATTTTGGTCATTGCAGGAATCACTGCTTATTTATGGAAACTCAATGAAGAAGGCATGTCACTCAAATGGTTTACATTAGGTGGAATGCTTGCTGCAATTATTATTAGTGTTGTAATTTCCGTTAGGCATCATTGGGCTCCTTTTTTAGTGCCATTATACACCATTGCCAAAGGACTTTTTCTCGGTGGATTTTCAGCCTTTGCCCATAGAAATTATCCCGAATTACCATATCAAGCCATTGGTGTAACCATTGTGACTTTTTTCGTAATGCTACTTCTCTATCAAACTCGAATAATCATCGTTACAAAAAAGCTTCGTAGTGTTATTATCACATCTGCAGTAAGTATATTTGTGGTATATATAATATCATGGATTTTAGGTTTTTTCGGAATCAAAACTTATATATGGGGAACGTCATGGTTTGCAATTATTTTTAATTGTATTGCTGCTATAGTAGCGTCGTTTTCTCTTTTACTCGACTTTGATTATATAGAACGATTTAAAAATCGCGCACCGAAATGGAAAGAATGGCTGGCTACTTGGGGCCTTTTAGCTACACTCATTTGGTTATATGTAGAAACACTACGGTTAATGCAAAAATTAGCGATTCGGTTTTAACTTCGACTGACCGGTTTCGATTACCACAATCACCAACCTTATTCAATTTTGATAATTACTGGCAGGACAAATTCTGTTTTTACTTGCTGACTTCGTTTTATTGCTGGGTAAATTTTAGGCAAAGACGATAAACTATGTCGCAATAAACTATCTATTTGAGGAATTACAGCTTTAGTTTTTTCTTTGCTTACAATATCATTTATAGAAAATTGACCTTGATTATCAATTGAGATTTTAAGCTTAATAGTATCATTAATTTCTTCTGAAACCACAATTTGGTGTTGGGCAAGATTTTCATTTAAAATGCCGCGTAAGGTGTTTTCAAAACAGATTTTTTTGTTCTCTTTTCCACTAGTAGATTCGCAGGATTTAAAGGATGGATATTCATCGACATCTTTCCAATTAAAAGTTTGTAGTTCTTCTTCAAGAATATCCTCTGAATAGACTTTTTGCTTATCGAAATAATCGCAAGAACTTACAAAAACAAAAACAATGAAAAGATAAAAGCGGTTCATTAGGCTATAACTGATACCGAAAAGTACAATTTTTTTAAATATAAAAAGCCTTTAGTCTTGTGCCTTTAAAAATTTCTCCTCTTTTAATTCTGAAATACGTCCTTTAGCAAAGCGTGCATAAAAACTCTCAGGATACTTTTTGATAAAATCTTCATAGAGTGTAATCTTAGTATCTATATCTGCATAATATTTGTCTTTGGTAGAAATAATAAAAAATTCAGATCTCATATTATCTGGCTTCTCTTTTAAAGACTTCTGAAACATCTTAATGGCCTGATCGTGTTTATTTTGCATGTTTAAAATCACTCCTAATTTTTGATATTCTTCATCAAGTGGAACATCCTTCATGGTGATAGCTTGTTTGACATATTTTTCTGCATTAACATAATCTCTTAACTGCTGATAATACAAGCCAATCATATACACGCTATTACTATCATAAGGATTATATTTTAAAACTAAATTACGTTGTTCAATAGCAAGTTCATAATCATAATTATCTGCATGACAAATGCTTAATTTTTCATGAATAAATTCTGATGATTCACCCAAATCTATTAACTTTTGAAACCAATCTCGAGCCTTAGTATAATACTCTTGCAAAAAGAAACTTTGAGCTTTCAAGCTTATCAATTCTACATTATTAGGGTAGCTTTCAAGGCCTTTATCTATATATTTTTCAGCTTGAGCATGTAAACGTTTTTTCAAAAAATGTTTTGCAATTTTATAAATCGCTTTCTGATGAGTTTGATCTAAATCATATGCAGACCTGAACCTATTAATTGCTGTAGAATCTTTCATCCGCTCCATAGCCAAGCCCATTTCATAATGATAATTAGGGTTGCGATAGTCAATATTCATTAAATTATTAAACGCCTCGATAGATGCTTCAAATTTTTTAGTCTTAGACAGTAACTTCGCATAATCATAAAGTACCAAAGCATCTTTAGGGTGCGCAGTAACACTTAGCTTATAATAGTTTAAAGCCAAGTCATAATTACCTATCGCCACGTAGGCTTTTGCAATTTTGGCATAGACTTCGGTTTGCTCTTCTAATGTTTTATAGGTGTTGATAGCTTTAGTATAATTACCATTGACATATAAGCTATCTGCCTGATTTAAAACCGAAAATTGGGCCTCAGTTTTATTTACAAAGCATAAGACTATTAGTACACTAAGTATTCGCATTTAGTTTTTCTTGTCGTTATTTGATGGATTTGCAATTTGAAAGATTATTGGCAACGAATAATTAACAATAACAGGTTTACCATTCATTTCACCTGGTGAAAACTCAGGAAGGCTATTAATAACTCTTAAAGCTTCTTTTTCCAAATCAGGATGTGGTGCTCTAGCTCTGGCTCCAGTAACATGCCCTTCTTTATCAACTTTAAAAAGCACATTAATACGTTGCCTACCTTCTAATCCTAATTTGGTAGCCAAATCGATATTAAAACTCTTATTCACATACATAGAAATAAACTTACTAAAACACGCTTTTGACTCTTTCTCTGTTGTCATATTATTACAGGTTTCTGTTCCAGGAGCTCTATCTAAAGCCATAAATGGTACTTCATCTGCATTTTTAAACTTCTCCTTGAGTTCTTGTACTCGTTCAGTACTTAGAGGATTAGATGTTTTTTTGCTATCAGTTTTTCCTTGTACTTGGAATACAATAGGTAAACTATATGGTACAACTACTGCTTTCCCTTTATGTTTACCTGGTACAAATTGAGGCAAGGATTCTACGACTCTTTTTGCTTCTAATTCTAATTTCGGGTGAGGTGCTCTTGCTCTTACACCTGTAACATACCCTTGTTTATCAATTTTAAAGGCTACCATGATACGTTGTTTACCTGTTAGACTCAGACTATCGGCAATACTCGTATTGAAATGTTTATTGACATGCTTAGAAATTTGCTCACTAACACATTTCTTACGATCTACATTAATTTGGAGACCTTCACACGATTTATAAACCGGAACTTGATCAACCACAGCAAATGGCACTTCAACTTTTTCTAAGACACTTGTTTCAGTGGTTACCTCAACTTTATCATTCTTCTTTTTAAATATTGAACATGAAGTATACACTAACATTCCTAATAATAATGGTACAATAATTAAGTACTTTGATAGGTTAATTTTTTGTGATCTTGATTTACTCAGCATAACGATTCTTTTTTTGATTAATGATTGTTTAAAAAACGGATTTACAAATGAAAACTGTTGCGTATCAAAAACTTGTGATAATAAATTATCATAGTATTTTGAGGTATCATGATATTTAATTGCTTTTGCATCTGCGATATATTCATGTAGGGTTGCAATTCTGTTTTGATATAGATAAACTAACGGATTGAACCAAAATACAATTCGAAGCATTTCAAAAAGCAACAAATCTAAGCTGTGCTTTTGTTGTACATGAACCATTTCATGTTTTAAAATCGATTCTTTTTCATTTGCTTTGAGTTGTTCTCCCAAAAACACATAATTGAAAAATGAAAATGCTTTAGTGCTATTATTTAGTGTAACAATGTGCACATTAGCATTCCACTGCTTTTTAGATTTAGAGACTAACAATAGTAATTTGGAAATTTTAAGAACGAGCATTGTCAATGCAATACATACGCCTAAAAAGAATATTATAGTCCAGATTGAAATAGAATCCTCACCTAGAAAAACTGCCGGTTGCATTATACTATCCAAACTCAAAGTATTACCACTTTCCGAAGTACTTCCAATGAAAACTTCAGGAAGCGTTATACCTAAATCTAATGTCACAACCTGTTCAAACCATTCAATTTTTATAAAAGGTATTATAAATGAAACTATAGCTGTACCTAATAGATAGACTCTATTTAAATTAAAGAACGTTTCTTTTCGAAATAAAACGTCATAAATCACTAAAAATAATAATTGAAATGCTATGACTTGTATGATATAATGTTCCATAACTACTCTTTCGTTTTGTTAATATCCTTCATAATGGCTTCCATATCTTTTAAATCGACATCATTTTTCTTAACAAAAAATGACACCATACTTTTAAAAGATCCTTGAAAGTAATTATCTACCAAGTTATTTATAGATTGATTACTATAATCTTGCTTTTTAACAAGAGGAAAATAGAGATGACCTTTCCCTTGTTTTTCATAATCTACAAACCCTTTATTTTCTAGTATTCTTACAATCGTAGAGACTGTATTATATGCTGGTTTAGGCTCTGGAAGTACGTCAATAATCTCTTTGACATTAGCCTTTTCTAGTTGCCATAAAATCTGCATGATTTCTTCTTCGGCTTTTGTGAGTTGTTTCATTTCTTCCTACTTATTGTTTTAATATTGTTAGAGGTGCATTCACAAACTCACTAATACAACCAAATATTAAACTTTGAGTCTGTGAATGATTCACCTGTTTTTTTAGTACTATTCAGTTCCTAACCAGAACATTAAATTTCTAATAAAATCAATATTGTTTGGTGCATCATCAGAATTAAATCCTATTGAAAATGTACCATCATTATTTGTAACTTGTTGAGCTGTAAATTGAGCTGCTTCTCCAAAAACTGATAATTTTCCTTTACCAAAATCCATGATAGCACCTTGATAACTATCTGTTAAATCTTTAGCTTGAGTTTGGTCATCAAATTGCCAAGCAATCTGTGGCTGTAAGCACTCATCTCCTTTTAAGAACTTTAAAATTCCAATAGCATTTGGCGGTATTTGAAAAGAAGACCCTGTAAATGTGGTTATACTTTGTATTGAGTTTCCTATTGAACCGTTAGTTAATTGGGAAGGAATAAGTCGCTTATTCTCTTCGGAAAAAATATCTGGTTGATTGCCTTCTTTAGTCAATTGTGCAAATCCGTCACAAAAGTCAAAACCGAATGCATTAGCCAAACTATTCGTAGCTCCAGAAAATGGCATGTGATCAGCAATAATTAAAAGCCTACCTCCTTGAGTAACCCAAGTCTTCAAACGCTTAATTTCTTCGGCTTTAAAGGCATCATAAATAGGCTGTTGCCAATTACCGATGTTTTTAGAATTCAAGGCATTAGAAATAACGAGTATATCTGTTGTATTTAAATTTTCATAATCCTTTAAGGACTTAACACGATACCCATCTTTTTCCAAAAGTGAGCAAAACGGTTTAAATCGACCAGCCTTAGTATGAAAGTTATGATGCAATTCGTCAATATAGACAGTTGGTCCATTACCCAATTTAAAGTTTGGATTTTTAATTTCTGGCACTAAACTTATGGTATCTGCTACTTGTTGAGAAAAACAGGCAAAAGAAATCCACAAAATACAACTACAGCATATGTGTTTAATATAAGACGAGAACATAAAATTATATTTTAAGCAATCAAATATAACTAAAAGTTTAGTTTAAACTAAATTTTTAGTTTAAAAATGTAACAATCTTACTATTTTTTCGTCTTACTAATAGAATTTTAATTTTATTTAATGGACATATTTTTAGTCGTATTAGCTGCATTTTTTATGGTGTTAGGCATCATAGGTAGCTTTCTTCCTGTTTTACCAGGACCTTTAACCAGTTGGGTAGGGTTACTCATTTTCCATTTGGCAGATGTTGTACCAATGAACTGGACATTTTTAATCATCACATTTATTTTTGCCTTAGCTATTTGGATACTAGATTATATTATCCCAGCTATGGGTACCAAACGCTTTGGAGGCACAAAAGCAGGAATGATAGGTACCTCTGTTGGACTTATAATTGGTTTACTCTCTCCTATTCCAGGTGGTATCATTATTGGTCCGTTTTTAGGAGCTCTTATTGGAGAACTTATCAATAAAAGTGAATTTGACAAAGCACTTAAAGCTGCATTTGGATCTTTTTTAGGATTTATTGCATCAACTTTTATCAAGTTTTTTGTCGCTGTAATATTTCTAGGTTTCTTTATCGTGAAGTTTTTTGAATACAAACAAGTATTATTCTAAATCAAGTTTAAAAACAATACAACAAAGAAAAACCTAAAGCCTGTTGAGGAGCTTTAGGTTTCAATTCTTTGCTATTAATTCAACAAATTACTTAGAGGGATTAATTAATTTTGTTGACACTTCAAATATATTTATTGTTAATAACTTTTTGTTACGGAAAAACCGTAGACTTGATGCGGAAAAACCGTAGTTTCCATAAACTACAAGGGTTACAGCTTGTTACATAAATGAAAAAAAACGCAATTTTAACAGTATTTTTTTAGAGAAAGCCTTTTTTTCTAGCTTCACTTATCAACGATTCATCTTTTCCGTCGGAAATAGAGAATAAAATTTTAAGCTGTTTTTTTCGTTTTTCTATTGCACTCATAGACAAATCGATATACTCTGTAAGACTTCTAGTCTTAATCCCTTGAGATAATAAATGAAGAATTTTGCGATTAATTTCATCTACATAGATTTCATTAATCACCGATTTGTTTAAAAAGTTACTTACAGTACTACTATAGTATGGAGGATCGATTAAAATATGATGAAAAGCTTCGGCCAACTCACTAGATGTTAAATCACTTTTAATTAAAAATCCATCAGGATTTATTTCTTTTACAATACTATGAATTCTATACGACTCATTAAACATTGTTAAAATAATGACTTTAGCATCAGGTAAAATATTACGTGAAATCTTGGCTAAATCTTCCCCAGAAGTAATTTTCCCATCGGAAGAAGCAGGCAAACTAATATCAAAAAAACAAACATCGTAAGGTATGCCATTAGCAGCTTTCTGCATTAATAAATTGGCAGCATCACACGTATTAGCAGTATCAATAACTAAGGTTTGGTTATCCTTCTTAGTAGCCATTAATGTATTTTGATAGCCTTCGATAATGATTGGATGATCATCAACCATTAAAATTCGAATTTCTTGCATGATATTAATTTTTATAAGGTATAGCAATGCTAACCTCTGTCCCTTCTTTTAGTGTAGAGTTAAATATGGCCTCACCATGAACTTCATTAACTCTAGAATTTATGTTTTTAAGGCCAATTCCTTTTTTACTTTTATTGACATCAAACCCGTCTCCATCATCAATTATCAACAAGCAAATTACATTATTTTTTAGTTGAATACTAATTTTTACGCTGTTTGCATTAGCATGTTTGTAAATATTTTGAAGTGATTCTTGTATAATCCTGTAAATGTTGATTTTAGTTTTATTAGGTACACCTTCCCAATTAATATCATCAGTATAATCAAAAGACGATTTAAGCTGATATGCCTTAGTTTGTTTTTCAATAAGTTCAGAAACAATATCCATAAAACCAGAACCTGAGACAAAATCGGTATTTAAATCGTGAGAAATCTTGCGAATATCATTCTCAATCGTCATGAGTTCTTTGATGTATGATGATCTACTTTGCATAGCTTCTTTTCCTTCTGAAAAGTTTAAGCTATCCAAACTGAGTCGTGTCCCAAATAATCGTCCTAAAACACCATCGTGAAGTTCTTCGGAAATTCGTTTTTTCTCATTCGCTCTAGCCTCATCAACTTTATCTTGCTGAGATAACATGAGGTTATAAATTTCTTCATTAGCTTTTTGTTGATCTTGCTCAAATTGTAATTCTTTATTTCTGGCACGTTGCGTGATAATGATATAAAGAAAAAATAAAGTCACCAATAACGCCGCAGAGATGATGAGTAGCCACATTTTTTGTTGTGAAATACGCTCATTCTCTGCTTCTAATTCATCCGTTTCTAGCTGGATACGAGCAAATTTATTTCTTACATTACGTTCAATAGTTAATAAACTATCTTTTAATTTTATATGTTCTTTTAGATAAGCCTTCCCCTCTTCACCTTGTTTTAATTCTGATAATAGTATTAACGACTCTAATAGCAAATCGTTCATTTCTATCTCTCTTGAAATATTATAAGTTTCTTTTGCAAATTTTATAGCTTCATTTTTATCACCTAACTGTTGATAAAATTTAGACATACTAACTGTAACACCAACTTTAGTTACTGGGTCATCTAAACTATCACATATTTTATAGGCTCTTTCGAAAAAATGTTCGATTTTATTAATATCCTTATCATCATTAATAAATCGTGTATAGGCCAAATTTTCTAATATTAATGCATAAAAAGTTGGATCCTCTTCAAATAAATTTTTCTTATTTAGCATATTCTCCCATAGAGAAATGGAAGTGCTTAAATCTCCTATTTCCCTGTATACTAAAGCCTGATTATTAATAGAATATAGCTTATTGTACACTCCATCTTTCATTTCATTACCAATATTAACAGCTTTTTTATGGTAATCTAAAGACTTGTCATAATTTTTCAAATCAAATGAATTAAGTCCTATCAGGTTGTAAAGAATCCATAAATCATCTAGAACATCTTCGCTTCTAGGAAGTTTCTTTAAGACCTCTATTGCTTTGATGGCATTGTCCTCTGAACCAATAAAATCATTCTCAATTTGCTGTATTGTGGCAATATTAATTAGTACTGACGATAATTTCCGCTCAGCCTGTATTTTATCATAAATTTCGACAGCATTAGAATAGTAGTAATATGCGCTATCATTTTGTTGTTGTGCATGATGATAATAACCTAAATTATAATTCACACTTGCGATTGATAGCGAATCGCTTATTTTTTTTGCTAATTCTAAGTTATCAAGATTCAGATTCCTATACGTTTTGAAATCATTTGTCATCATATAGAAAAATGACAAATTTTTATTACTCATCAAAATGGTAGAATCTACACCTAAGACATTTGAAAGCTCACTTGCTTTCTGAGCATATAAAAAACGTTCATGCAGAGAAAGGTTTGTATTTGCCGAATATTCTCTAAGTTTAATAATACTATCAATAGTTGTTGTTCGAGAATTATTCTGAGCAGTAATTAAAAAGCAACTGCAAAAGGTAAAAAAACAAACAAGTATAACTCTCAAAATAAAAATAGATTAACAATATAAAATCAAATTTAGAATAATTTATTTTATCTATTGGAATATCTATTTATTAAAACAAGAAAACCTCTATTCTATTAAGAATAAAGGCATCTAGTATTATTTCTAATCTAGTATTATTTCTGTTAGTGTCTTATCCGTTTTGAGTTGGCACTTTCAACTTTGCTTTTTTGTGAGCAATAAGGTTAACATCTGTCGAATTAGGGTCTTTTTTATCTGTTTTTACAGCATCGCTGCTTAATCCAGAAACAGTTAACATCAATACAGCCAATAGTAGGAACGTAATTTTTAGAGCTTTCATAATTTAATCAATTTTAGGGATTTATAGTTTCAATTTTAATTTGTTAATCATAAAACAGCATCAAAAAATGCCAATCGAGGGAAGAATGGATTATTAACGTTTTGGCATAACTATGCCTATAAAAATTGAGGGAAATCTAAATACCAAAACGGTATTTACATCTAAAATGGATTAATAAAATTCCTTGATAAGTGATTTTAGGGGCTCAAGAAGGACTTCAAACATACTACAATTTATGCGATAAACAAAAAAATATACGATTAAATGTGTTTTTTTATCGTTGAAATGCATTTATTATCATCTTTGTTCATTACCTGTTGATAAGTATGATAGATTTAACTTCTTCAAATAGTTATAAAACAAAAAAGCATCCCGATTTTCAATTAAGAAAAAAGGAAAGCTTCTCATCGGTAAGATCTCAAATAGTATTGAGCGTCTTACAACTCTCAGGTTTCCCTGAGAACAACACAACTATCGTCGTTGCAAAAAAAAGCTCCAATCTCTTGAAGCTCTTTGCAATTTTGCGGTCTGGACGGGACTCGAACCCGCGACCTTCGCCGTGACAGGGCGACATTCTAACCAACTGAACTACCAGACCGTTGCTTAATTGCGAGGGCAAATATACATTCGATTTTTAATATCACAAACAATTTTGAACAATTTTTGACAAAAAACTTCAAATAAATTTTTGTCGCTCTACCATATAGGTTGTTAAAATTTTATCAAAGGGTTTATTAATATCAGCCTCTACATATTTAATTTGATATTGACCACATTTTAATCGAATACTCTTAAAGTAATCATCTACAGCACTTTCGTAGCCTTCTTTAATCGTATCTGGATATAAATTAATGTATTCATTCGTTTCTACATCAATAAAACGTTTAGGTGTATTATCAAAATCAAACTTTACTTCTTTAGCTTTATCTATTACATGAAATAATACCACTTCATGCTTATTATATTTTAAATGACGTAGGGCTTCAAATAGCTTTACATCATCTGTAGACGTTTGAAACATATCTGTAAAAAAGAATATCAATGATCGCCTATGCATATTTTCGGCGATTTGATGTAAATAGGTATACGTCTCTGTTTGCTTGTTCAATTGTTTTGAAATGACCATTTTTCCTAATTGACCTAGCAACATCTGGTGATGACGTTCACTCCCTTTCTCAGGAGCATAATAATCGTAAGCATCACTATAAATACTTAAGCCTACAGCATCTCGTTGCTTTTTTAAAATATGCATCAATGATGCCGAAGCTAGGGCAGAAAATGCAATCTTATTTAAATTGGAAATATTGAAATCCCTTAGCTCGGGGTAATGCATCGAACTACTGTTATCCACAATAAGATGACACCTCAAATTGGTTTCATCATCATAACGCTTAGTGTACAGTTTATCTGTCTTTGCGTATAACTTCCAATCAATGTGCCTCGTACTTTCTCCTTGATTGTAAATCTTGTGTTCGGCAAACTCTGCTGAGAATCCGTGAAACGGACTCTTATGCATTCCAGCTATAAAACCTTCAACTACTTGCTTTGCTAGTAGTTCTAAATTTTTAAAGCCTCCTGCTTTATTAAGTTCTGCCTGTAAGTTCATCAATTTACTTTAGAATACCATCGACAATACCGTAAGCTTTAGACTCCTCTGCTCCCATCCAATGGTCACGATTAAAATCTTTCATCACCTTGTCAACATCCTGACCACAATTATCTGCTAATATTTGAGCACTTAACTCTTTAGTTTTTATAATTTCTTGAGCCGTAATTTCAATATCGCTCGCTTGTCCTCGTGCTCCTCCACTTGGTTGGTGAATCATTACTCTCGCATGTGGCTGAATAAATCGCTTACCTTTAGTCCCTACAGACAGTAAAATAGACCCCATTGAAGCTGCTAATCCTGTACAAATTGTCGATACGTCACTGTTTAAAGACTTTATACAATCATACATCGCAAATCCGGAGGTAACATAACCTCCAGGGCTATTAATATATAACTGAATATCTTTCGTTTCTAAAGCATCTAAGTATAATAATCGATCAATGACATGTTTGGCCGAATCGTCATCTACCATTCCCCAAAGAAACACTTTACGATCTTCTAATAATCTACTATCAATTTTATCTTGCGTTTTTGCTGTATCGCTCATAGTATCATTTAATTTTGATTAAAAATAAAAAAAGGTTTACCATAATGGCAAACCTTTTATCATTTCTTTTAGAATATATCTTATAATAAAGAATCGATAGCTTCAGCATAAGCAGCTTTAGGAGCTACACCTACTTGACGTCCAACAACTTCTCCGTTTTGAAAAATCAAAACCGTTGGGATGTTTCGTACACCATATTTAGCAGCAAATTCTTGATTTGCATCTACATCTACTTTACCAACAACAGCTTTACCGTCGTATTCTGTACTGATCTCATCAATGATTGGCCCAACCATTCTACATGGCCCACACCAAGCAGCCCAAAAATCAACCATAACTGGCTTATCACTATTTAATACTGTTTCTTCAAATGTTGCATCTGTTATTTCTAATGCCATAATTATATTATCTATGTGTTTAACTTCGTTTTTTTGTAATACACAAAATTAGTCAAAAATTTTGCCAAACCTTACAAACGCAGTATTTGTTTTGATTATATAGTTATAGATTCATTATATACCCTTTATTTGGGCGTAACCCTTTTCCGCTATAGCTCCAAACGGTCAGGCTTTTCGTTATATCTTTTTTTACAAAAAAAGGATGTCACTACAATCCTTTACGCAAAACAGCTTGCTCAATACGCAACCAAAAAGTTGCTTATTGAATATATTTACACTACATTAGCAACCCAAAAGTTGCATATTAATCAAAAAACGAATATAACATGAAAGACAAAATCTCAAAAGAAAAAGTATTTAATCATCCTATCGACAAAGTATGGGACGCTATTACAAAAGCAGAAGAAATTTCAGCTTGGTTCATTCAAGCCGACTTTAAAGCAGAAAAGGGTTATCAGTATCTTTTTACGTCTGAACCAAACGAAAAAGGCTGTACAACCATTAGCGGAATCGTTAAAGAAGCTAATCCTTATGTATTAGTCTATACTTGGATAGTTGCAGACACCGAAATTGAAACCACAGTCACCTGGAAACTCGAGTCAGTTTCAGAAGGTACAAAACTGTATTTAGAGCATTCAGGTATTTCAAACTATGCTGGAGATACGGCAGTTGCTATGTTTGAAAGTTTTAATGGCGGATGGGACAACTGTATCAACGAATTAATTGCTTATTTAAAACAAGAAGTAAATGCAAGATAGAATAACCACCTTATTTAAAGCTGTTTCAGACCCAACTAGGCGTGAGATTTTTCACGCCTTAGTGATTGCAACATCAGCATTGTCAATCACACAAATATCAAATCAATTTGATATGAGTAGACAAGGAGTTACTAAACACATCAAAACTTTGGAAAATGCTGGACTAGTACAGCTCGATCGTCAAGGTCGTGAACGCTTTTGTAATGCCAATGCTAAACCTTTACAAGAATTGAATACGTGGATCAAATTTTATGAGCAATTTTGGGATGATTCTCTAGATAGCTTAAGTGATTATTTAGATAATAAAGCAATTTAAGAATTTGCAATATCGTATACTCATATTTTAACTAAAGTTTCAGTTAATTCAATTTATACATCACATTATTGTTTTCCAATTCGTTAAGCAATTCTTGTGATATCTTGACTTTCTGCTTACGACTAGGCATATTCAATTTTATCTTATCATCATTATCATAAATGATAAAATTTAAGGCTTTTTCTCCCTGATGTAATCTAAATAAATCTTGAAGAATAGCAATACGTTGTTCTTCCAAATCTCTAATATTTAATTGTATCGACAACTTTCTAGCATATGCATCCATCACATCATGCAACAATTGAAAACTATTAAATTGTAATCTAGGATCACTCTTTTTACCTGTATCACGATTCACCCAACCTTCTCTTATAAACGTTTTGACATAGACAAAACTATTTTTTACTAAGAAATGTCGAAACTTTAAATACTCTTCTCCAAAGATTCTAAACTCATAGCTATCGGTATAGTCTTCAACCATAAATAAAGCCCATCCTTTACCTTGTTTACTTACTCGATGCTGTATATCTGTAACTACACCTCCAAAAGTAATTTCGCGATTCACATAGTTTTCTAACTCATTAAAAAGCGCTAGACTTCCATTACAAAAAGTTTTCATTTCCACTTTAAAATCATCTAAAGGATGTCCAGAAATATAAACTCCAACAACTTCTTTTTCTTGTGCGAGTTTTTCCATGGTTCCCCATTCTTCACATGGCGGGACGATAGGCTCTGCAATTTGAACGTCGCTCGTAGCACCAAACAAGCTTACCTGAGCTGAATTCTCATTTTCCTGATGTTTGGCTCCATATTTTATCGCTTTCTCTAAAAAGGTAATGCCATCACCTTCATCATGAAAATATTGTGCTCTGTGTGTATCTCCAAATCCGTCAAAACCACCAGCCAAAGCTAAATTTTCAAAGGCTTTTTTATTAGCTGCTCGTAAATCAATCCGTTTAGCCAAATCAAAAATAGATTTATAATGACCATCTTCTTTTCGGTTAGCAACAATCGTTTTAACGGCTCCATGTCCTACACCTTTTATTGCTCCCATTCCAAAACGCACAGCACCATCTTGATTTACAGAAAACTTATAATAGGATTCATTCACATCTGGCCCCAAAACAGCTAAACGCATACGTTTGCATTCTTCCATAAAAAAGGTCACTTGCTTAATGTCATTCATATTATTAGACAATACAGCTGCCATATATTCAGCAGGATAATGAGCCTTCAAATACGCTGTTTGATAAGCAATCCAAGCATAGCAAGTTGAATGCGATTTATTAAATGCATAACTCGCAAAGGCTTCCCAATCTTTCCATACTTTTTCTAAAACTTTTGCATCATGCCCATTTGCACTCGCCTGTTCTATAAATTTAGGTTTCATTTTGTCAAGTACAGCAATCTGCTTTTTTCCCATTGCTTTTCTCAAAACATCGGCTTCACCTTTAGTGAAATCAGCTAGCTTTTGGGACAGTAACATCACCTGCTCTTGGTAGACTGTAATTCCGTAGGTCTCTTTTAAGTACTCTTCCATTGCAGGAAGATCATAATCTATCTCTTCATCACCATGTTTACGACGTACAAAACTTGGAATATATTCCATAGGACCTGGACGATAGAGTGCGTTCATAGCAATCAAATCTTCAAAAACCGTAGGCTTTAAATCGCGAAGATGTTTTTGCATTCCAGGAGATTCATATTGAAATACACCTACTGTTTCTCCTCTTTGGAATAAAGCATAAGTATCTTCATCATCTAAAGGAAAACTTTCTGGATCTAGTTCAATACCATGTTTAGCTTTCACAATTTTAACTGTATCCTTTATTAAGGTTAAGGTTTTTAGTCCTAAGAAATCCATTTTGAGCAGTCCAGCATCTTCAACTACAGAGTTATCAAACTGAGTAACGTATAAATCGGAGTCCTTAGCTGTTGCAACAGGAACAAATTTGGTGATATCATCTGGTGTAATAATCACACCACAAGCATGAATACCTGTATTTCGAACAGAGCCTTCGAGTGTTCTTGCTAAGTTAACTGTTTCAGATTCTAAATCGTCACCATCAGCTATATTTAGTAGTTGGTTGACTTTTTCCAAATCTTCAGCCCTAAACTTCTTACCTAGTTGTTTTTCATCAAGACCAAAAATCTTATTCAATTTTGACATAGTCGGAATCAACTTTGCAATACGATCAGCATCAAACAGTGGTAAATCTAAAACTCTAGCAGTATCACGAATAGAAGACTTTGCAGCCATGGTTCCATAAGTAATAATTTGCGCTACTTGATTAGCACCATACTTTTCTATTACATAATCCATCACACGACTACGGCCTTCGTCATCAAAATCGATATCAATATCTGGCATACTAATACGATCTGGGTTTAGAAAACGCTCAAAAAGCAAATCGTACTTTAAAGGATCAATATTGGTAATCCACAAGCAATAGGCTACAACCGAGCCTGCTGCCGAACCACGACCTGGTCCAACAGACACATCCATATTACGAGCTTCACGAATAAAATCTTCAACAATTAAGAAATATCCAGGATAGCCAGTATTTTCAATAACGCTAAGCTCAAAATCTAAGCGTTCAATAATCTCATCGGAAAGCTCGCCATAACGTTTTTTAGCACCTTCAAAGGTTAAGTGTTTTAGATAGGCATTCTCGCCTCGTTTTCCTCCATCGGCTAAATCAGCATCATCTTTAAATTGATCGGGAATATCAAAAGCAGGTAATAAGACATCTCTTGCTAATTGAAACGCTTCTACCTTATCAACGACTTCTTGAATATTTGTAATTGCCTCTGGTATATCCCGAAATAAGGCTTTCATTTCTTCAGAGGATTTAAAATAATATTCTTGATTTGGTAGTCCATAACGATAGCCTCTCCCACGACCAATAGGCGTAGCTTGTTTCTCTCCATCTTTTACACACAATAAAATATCATGTGCATTTGCATCCTCTTGCTTACAATAATAAGTGTTATTTGTCGCTACAATCTTTACATCATGCTTTTGAGCTAATTTTATCAGTACTGGATTAACACGATTTTCATCTTCTTGATTGTGTCTCATCAATTCAATGTATAAATCATCTCCAAAAGTACTTTTCCACCAAATCAAGGCTTCTTCAGCTTGATTCTCCCCTACATTCAATACTTTACTTGGAACTTCACCGTAAAGATTGCCAGTTAAACAAATCAAATCCTCTTTATAGGTTTCAATAAGTGTTTTATCAATTCTTGGTAGATAATAAAATCCATCTACAAAGGCATGAGATGATAGTTTAGCCAAGTTATGATAACCTTTTTTATTTTTGGCAATCAACACTATTTGATAGCCATTATCTTTTCTGGTTTTATCAGTATGATCTTCACAAACAAAAAACTCACAGCCAATGATGGGTTTTATTTCTTTTAAGTCTAAAGTTTCTCCTTGCTCTTTGGCTTCGGCAAGTTTAGCTTTAACTGATTTATTATGATTATTTACGGCTTTTACAAAATGAAAAGCTCCCATCATATTCGCATGGTCAGTTAACGCAACAGCAGGCATTTGATGTTTGGCAGCTACGTCAACTAAATCTGAAATACTAATTGTTGATTGTAACACCGAAAATTGAGAGTGGTTATGTAAATGCACAAAATCAACATCGACAAGACCAGAGATATTTTGTTTGATTTCTGCTTCGGAAATCTCATTTGTTTGGAGCTTTTGAAGACGTTCATTAATCTTCGCACTTTCCTTTTTTAAATTAATATGTTTTAAGCCAATAAGCTGAATCGGTTGTGGATTATTCTCATTAAAATTTTGAAAATAATCAGGCTCAACATCTAATTGTTCATTAGTATACTCTCCTAAACGAATCAATTCAAAAAAGCAGCGTGTCGTTGCTTCTACATCGGCTGTAGCATTATGTGCCTCTGCAAAAGGTGTATTGAATAAAAATTGATGAAGTTCTGTTAAAGTTGGTAATTTAAATCGTCCTCCTCTACCACCTGGAATTTTACACAATTCAGCAGTGTGTTCAGTACAAGTATCTAAAACTGGAAGTTCTTGTAACTGATTTGCTAGATCTTCTCTCACAAATTCGGCTCCCATTATATTTAAATCAAATTTTACATTTTGACCAACTATAAATTTTGTTTTTGAAAGGGCCTCATTAAATTTTCCTAATACTTCCTGAAGCGTTACACCTTGTTCCTCTGCTAACTCTGTAGAAATGCCGTGAATTTTTTCGGCATCATAAGGAATATTAAAACCTTCTGGTTTTACCAAATAATCTTGATGGTCAATACAATTCCCCAACTCATCATGAAGTTGCCAAGCAATTTGAATACATCTTGGCCAATTATCAACATCAGTAATTGGAGCATCCCAGCGTTTTGGAAGCCCTGTAGTTTCGGTATCAAAGATTAAATACATGTAATTCTATTTGAATTTTCAAGTCAGCATTTTCCGAAGAAAACTAAAAAAGTAAGTCCATAAAATTACGAAGAAAGTATGCTTTTAGAAAAGGAAAGTTATAAACAGTTTTGAACAAAAAAACGCAACCAATGTGGTTACGTTTTTCTTAGTTGTTATGTTAACACATTTATGGAATACAATCTCCAAGAGCATCTACAATAGCTTGAGCACTCCCATCATCACCACAGGTGTCAATTTTATTTATTAAAGCTGTTTTGTAGGCATTACAAAGATCTGTATACTCAGGCATAGTTTCATCAACTGCGCTGAAAGCAGCACCTGTATTGTCTACTAATTGAGCAAGTTCTAAACAAAGATTACCATTACCAATAGCAACTAATCCTCCAAGTAGTGATACGCGATGAAACACGCCCTCATTAATATTTACAGATTGTAACCCATCAGCTGTGTAGGCATAAAACCAAAACGTGCCAGATATTTTTTTTGGCGTTGTACCTATAATATCACTCACTATAATTTGTCCTTCAGAAGGATAAAGAGAAAGGCTTGGATGAGGACTATTAGCAGTAGAATACACAACCCCATTAGCATCTTTAACAATAGCGACATTTGAAGAAATATCACCTCCTAAATTATAGGTTCCAGATGTATCATTATTAGTAATTAACTGTATGGTCTCAATATTATTACTTCCTTGGATTAAAAACCCTCCAAAGTCTATATCAGCAGCATATGAAGACGCTCTCCATGCCTCTCCATTATAATTTCCTTGCATAGCAGGAGAATTAAATTCTACTTCATCACCACAACTTAATATCGTCAATATTGTTATAAATAATAAGGCTAACTTTTTCATTTTAATTTGGTTTCGTTACTGCTTTCGCAAAATAAATAACGGTTTAAGAGTACCAAAAGTATAATAAAATTTCAATATTACTTAATTTCAAATAAAATGTTGAGAATTAAATTATTGTATTATCTTTGCGCCTCATTAATAATCGAGGTCGTGAACCTCACAAATTAATTACACATATGCCTGTAAAAATTAGATTACAAAGACACGGTAAAAAAGGGAAACCTTATTATTGGATTGTTGCAGCAGATGCACGATCAAAAAGAGATGGTAAATACTTAGAAAAACTAGGTGCTTACAATCCAAACACTAATCCTGCAACTATTGAATTAAATGTTGACGGAGCAGTTCAATGGCTTCAAAACGGTGCACAACCAACTGATACAGCCAGAGCAATTTTATCTTACAAAGGTGCATTGCTTAAAAACCACTTAGCTGGTGGTGTTACTAAAGGTGCTTTAACTGAAGAGCAAGCTGAAGCTAAATTCAACGCTTGGTTAGATGAAAAAGCAGCGAAAGTTCAAGCGAAAGAGGCTGGTTTATCTGAAGCTCAAGCAAAAGCAAAAGCTGAAGCATTGGCAGCTGAAAAAGCAGTTAACGACGCTAGAATAGCAGCTGCAGCTCCTGTTGTTGAAGAAGCAACAGAAGAAGCTCAAGCAGAAGGTGACGTTGCCGCTTCAAACGAAGAAGAATAGAAATTTATTTTTTTATACTTTTAAACCCTGACAGTATTGTCGGGGTTTTTTTGTCAACAATATTAGGCTGAGCGTAGTCGAAGCCATAATCTAAAGTATACGTCAACACTTCGACTGCGCTAAGTGTGACATAAGAGTTATGAATAAAAAGGATTGCTTTTTTTTAGGTAAAATTGTTAAAAAATACAGCTTCAAAGGGGAAGTATTAGTAAAATTAGATACTGATGAGCCAGAACTTTATGAACACATGGAATCGGTCTTTGTAGATCTTAGAAATAACCTTGTACCATTTTTTATTGAGTCTTCTCAACTCCACAAATCTGAACTATTGCGAATAAAATTTGAAGATGTTGACACTGAAGAAGACGCAGATACTCTTATTAAAAGTGGATTATACCTACCACTTGAATTTTTACCAAAACTAGACGATGATAAATTTTATTTCCATGAAATTATTGGCTTTAAAGTAGAAGATAAAAATTTTGGTCATGTTGGAATCATAAAGTCAGTTAATGATTCTACAGCACAATCTCTTTTTGAAATAGATCGAAATGGTATCGAGGTATTAATCCCTATGAATGATGAATTCATCTCTAAAGTTGATAAAAAAAATGAGACCATTTTTGTTCATACGCCTGAGGGATTAATTGATTTATATCTAGATGAATAAGCCTTTCCAATTCAAACAATTTTCTGTTAATCAAGATCAATGCGCAATGAAAATTGGTACAGATGGTGTATTGTTAGGTGCATGGACTTCCTTAGAGACTAATCCTTTTTCAATTTTAGATATTGGAGCCGGAACAGGTGTTTTATCCTTAATGCTAGCACAACGAAGCCATGCAGAACTTATTGAAGCTATAGAAATTGATGACAACGCTTATGAGCAATGTGTTGATAATTTTGAACAATCACCATGGAATGATCGTTTATTTTGCTATCATGCATCATTAGAAGAATTTGCAGAAGAAATTGATGACAAATACGACTTAATTATCTGTAATCCTCCTTTTTATTCTGAAACTTATAAAACCGAAAACAAACAACGAGATTTAGCTCGTTTTCAAGATGCCATGCCGTTTAAGCACCTCTTGGAAAGCGTCGTAACTTTATTATCAAAAAACGGATCATTTTCAGTAATAATCCCATTTTCTGAAGAATCTTTTTTTATAGATCTTGCCCAGAAATTGGCCCTATTTCCGAAACGCATAACACATGTCAAAGGAACTTCTTCAACCAACATAAAAAGAAGTCTTATTGAGTTTTCTTTTATAGAATCAAAATTTGAATCTGTTGAGTTAATTATTGAAACCGAACGTCATCAATACACAGATGACTATATCAATCTGACTAAAGATTTTTATTTAAAAATGTGACTAATAACTTCTTAACAAAGGACGTGTTAAGCAGGTAGGACCTCCTCCTCCTTTTACACTAATATCAACCCCTTGATACGTAGCAACCTCACATCCTTTTTGTTCTAATAACTGTTTTGTTATTGGGTTACCGTCAACCATTATGCATTGTCTTGGCGCAATAGCAAGAACGTTACATCCCATCGATTCGAATTCTTCTTCAGGAACTTCAATAAATTTAAATCCTCTATCTAATAATTCATTTCTGAATTTAATCGGCATTAATGGTGAATAAACAACTGCTAGGTCTTTAGCTATCGGACTTAAAATTGACATTAAATGAAACACATCTTCTTTTCCTTTATAGTGTGGTAATTCTACAACTATGATTTCGATTCCATTAGGTTCGAGAAACTGTTTTAATTGCTTTATTCCATTTTCATTAGTCCTATAGGTATGCCCAACAGCTAATGTTTTTTCATCTAACCAAGTTACATCACCTCCTTCTAAAGTTCCTGGAGCAACTATTTCGCCAAGAATTGGAATATTATTTTCAATGAATTGTGTTTTTTGCGATTGCGGTTCATTAACACGTCCACCTTTTCCCATATTACAAATGATCATTCCAAAATCTGTTGCAATTGAAGCATCTCTACAATAAATAGAATCAATAGTCACAGAGGCATCTTCTAGGAAATATCTCAATTCTGTTTCCGAATATTTCAATAATTTCAGGAATATGTTATACTCAAAAACTGCTTGATTAAAATCTGGCGGCTCTAAATAGTTAAGCTCATGCCACTGTTCGTTTATATTGTTTTGAGAGATAAAACCGTTAGCAACAGATTTAATATATACAGTTTGTAATTTCAAATATTCAGAATGATGAGTTGTATTCATAAACCTATTTTATACGTTTATTCCATTGCATAATAACATAGACAGGAATGCCACATAATAATAAAATTAATCCATAAAGTGTACTTTCTTCTCCTGCCCCATAAATAGCCCAAATTGAGTAGGCAATACCCAGCAAGCTTAAAGTTAATGCTTTTATCCAGTTTTTAACTGGAATCTGCCTTTCAATTAAAACAAGAATATATGCCGCAGATACAAACAAATATGGAATAAGGTTAGAAAATACAACAATGTTAGCAATAAATGTAAATTGGTCTACAAGTCCATCAGATAAATTCATTAACATTATAAAAGTGGTAAGTAAACTTCCAATAATCAATCCAAATACAGGAGCATTTTTTTTGTTTTTTCGTCCAAATATTTTAGGAAATAGTTGGTCTTGAGAAGCTGCCATTGGGATTTGTCCCGTAAACAATATCCCTACATTAAGACATCCAACTGCAGAAACTACAATTCCTCCAGCCACAAAATACCCGCCAGAATCTCCTCCAATAAGTCTTGCGGCATCGGCAAATGGCGAGGGAGACGAAGCCAAAACATCCATTGGTAAAACACCAAAAAGTACAAACGTACTTAATATATAAACCAAAGCTACAATAATTGTCCCTATCTGAGTTGCCTTGGGAATGATCTTCTCTGGATTGCTAATATCTGCCGCAGGAATAGATGCAGATTCTAGACCTATAAAAGCGTATAAAGTTGCAGCAGCAACAATAGGTATTATTGAAAAATCACTTTCACCAGTTAAATTAAATGCTGGAAAATTATTAATATCAAATAAAAACAAACCTGCTATAATTACAAAAAAAAGCGGCAATAGTTTTAATACAGTTGTTATCACTTGAAACCTGCCAGAATCCTTAATCCCTCTTGAATTTATCCATGCAAGAACCCAAATTAAAGCCACACCTGTCAATACCCTAATTATACTGTGGCTTTCAAGTATAGGAAAAAAGAAACTTAAGGCACCAACAACAGTAATGGCAAGTGCTGCATTACTAACCCAAAGTGATATCCAATAACCCCAAGCTACTAGAAACCCTATGAAATCACCAAACCCAGCTCTAGAATAGGCATATGGACCTCCACTTTTATCCTTAATGATTCTACTAAAATTACCAAATATCTTTGCCAATATTAACGCACCAACGGTTGTTAACAACCATCCAAAAAAGCTTATACTTCCGTAAGGAGCGAGAACTGCAGGTAGGACAAAAATTCCAGCACCAATCATACCGCCTATTACGTATGATGTTGTCGTTATTAAACCTATTTTTTGTGATTTTGAACTCATTTATATTCATTTAAAAAGATAGATTTAATTATGTAAATTAGGTGCACGAACGAAAGTACAACTATATTTTTTATGAAAACGAATTATTATATTGATCCAGATATCAAAAAAGCTGAGACATTACCAGCTTCTTTTTATAAAGATAAAGCTGTATTTGAAGCTACGAGAGATCATGTGTTTTTAAAGTCTTGGCAATGGATTGGTGACGAAAACTTAGTTCCTTTTCCTCAGTCGGTTCATCCCTTTGTACTATTAGATGGCTACCTCACAGAACCACTAGTATTAACGAAAAACAAACAAGAACATATTAATTGCCTTACAAATGTTTGCACACATAGAGGAAATCTTGTTGCTTTACATTCTGGCAAATCAAAAAAACTAACTTGTTTTTATCATGGCAGACGATTCAATCTCAAAGGTGAGTTTGAATATATGCCTGAATTTGAAACTACAGAAGATTTCCCAAGACCTTGTGATAATCTACATCAATTTCCATTAAAAAAATGGGGCCCTTTTTTATTTGCTGGACTCAATCCTACATTTGATTTTCAACAAGTCATTAATAAAATGAATGAACGTGTGGATTTTCTACCATTTGATGATTTTAAATACAACTCATCCCTCTCACAAGACTATTTAGTACATGCCAATTGGGCGTTATATTGTGATAATTATCTCGAGGGATTTCATGTTCCTTTTGTCCATCCAGATTTAAATGCCGTATTAGATTATGGAACTTACAAAACAGAAGTTTACGAGTATTGCAATTTACAAATTGGATATACCGATAATGCAGAAGAAGTTTTTGATTTACCGAAAGACCATATAGACTATGGGAAAAATGTTGGCGCCTATTACTATTGGGTATTCCCTAATATGATGTTTAATTTCTACCCTTGGGGTTTATCTGTAAATATTGTAAAACCAATTGATATAAATAGAACAAAAGTGTCTTTTCTGTCGTATGTATTAGATCCCTCAAAATTAAATCAAGGTGCTAGTCAAGATTTGGATAAAGTACAGAGAGAAGACGAGTTTGTTGTTGAGAATGTTCAAAAAGGTGTTCAGTCTTCTTTTTATAAAGCTGGACGATTTTCTCCAACGAGAGAACAAGGTGTGCATCATTTCCATTATTTATTGGCTAAGTTTTTAAATTCATAAAAAGCACTTTAAATTACAATATTTATCTACTAAAATCTTCTCTTTAAATTGTCAACTGAAAACGTTTTCGTTACTTTTGTAACTCAAACAAATTAAACATCAAACTGGCTTAAGCGTAACGACAGTATTTGATTTTTACAAAACAATAAAATTCCACAGATGAAACCAGATTTATTCGAAGCACCAGATTATTACAATCTTGATGATTTACTTTCTGAAGAACATAAATTAGTACGTGATGCTGCAAGAGACTGGGTAAAACGTGATGTTTCACCCATTATTGAAGAGTATGCACAAAAGGCAGAATTCCCAACTCAAATCATTGATGGCTTAGCAGAAATTGGAGCTTTCGGACCTTATATTCCTGTCGAATATGGAGGTGCTGGATTGGATCAGATTTCCTACGGATTAATCATGCAAGAAATTGAACGTGGTGATTCTGGAGTAAGAAGTACTGCTTCGGTTCAATCCTCTTTAGTAATGTATCCTATTTGGAAATATGGTAACGAAGCACAGCGCCAAAAATATTTACCAAAATTAGCTTCTGGAGAGTGGATAGGATCTTTTGGATTAACAGAACCTGATCATGGTAGTAACCCAGGAGGGATGACTACCAACTTTAAGGATATGGGAGACCATTATCTTTTAAATGGAGCAAAAATGTGGATTTCCAATGCGCCTTTTTGTCAAATCGCTGTCGTTTGGGCAAAAAATGAAGAAGGCCGTATCCACGGACTTGTCGTTGAGCGTGGTATGGAAGGTTTTACAACTCCAGAAACACACAACAAATGGTCATTGAGAGCGAGTGCTACTGGAGAGCTCATTTTTGACAATGTAAAAGTACCTAAGGAAAATTTACTTCCAAATAAATCAGGTCTTGGTGCTCCTTTAGGATGTTTAGATTCTGCTCGTTATGGAATTGCTTGGGGAGCTATTGGTGCTGCCATGGATTGTTATGATACTGCTTTGCGTTATAGCAAAGAACGTATCCAATTTGGAAAACCGATTGGTCAATTTCAATTACAACAAAAGAAACTCGCTGAGATGATTACAGAAATCACAAAAGCGCAAATGCTTACATGGCGATTAGGTGTTTTACGTGAAGAAGGAAGAGCAACATCAGCGCAAATCTCCATGGCGAAACGAAACAATGTAGATATGGCAATTACTATTGCCAGAGAAGCACGTCAGATGCTTGGTGGTATGGGTATTACTGGAGAGTACAGTATTATGCGTCATTCAATGAATTTAGAAAGTGTAATTACTTATGAAGGCACACACGACATCCATTTATTAATTACTGGATTAGATATTACCGGTTTAAATGCTTTCAAATAAAACACGTTCTATTTAGTTTTCTGAAATTGATAACATATTTTAAGAAAATATAAGATTTGCAAAATGCTTCTCATTATTGGGAAGCATTTTTTGATTACATTTACTTTATGTCTTCGAAATCTAGATTAGATCGTGCTTACAAACATGCTAAAGTTGTCTCGTTTGATAACTCTAGTAAATTTGTTCTATTTAGTGATTGCCATAGAGGAGACAATAGCTTTGCAGACGATTTTGCAAACAATCGAAATATTTATTTTCATGCTTTAAAACACTATTATGCTGAAGGCTTTAGCTATTGTGAACTTGGTGATGGCGATGAACTTTGGGAGAACTTATCCTTTGAATCCATTTTTAATGCGCACAAAAATGTCTATATGCTCATGAAACTTTTTCATGAACAAGATCGCTTACATATGATTTGGGGAAATCATGATATGGTTTATCGTGACCCTAAATATGTAGAAAAATACTTGTCCACCTATTTTGATCCTAAAATTGGCGAAGATGTCGAATTGTTTTGTGATATCAAATACCACGAAGCCGTTGTTTTAAAGCATACCGAAACAGGGCAAGAGTTATTCTTAACACATGGTCATCAAGCCGATTGGTGGAATTATCTCTTTTGGAAATGGAGTCGTTTTATGGTTCGAATTCTATGGAAACCTTTGAATGTTATGGGAATTGCAGATCCTACAAGTCCAGCGAAAAACTACAAGGAGTTGATAAAAGTAGAACGCCGCACTAAAAAATGGATTACAGACAATAATAACCTTATTACTGTTGTAGGTCATACACACAGACCGCGGTTTCCTGAACCAGGTGATATCGCATTTTTTAATGATGGAAGTTGTGTTCACCCAAGAAGTATTACAGGTATTGAGATCGAAAATGGAGAGATTTCACTCATCAAATGGCAAATTGCTACAACTGACGATGGAACTTTAAAAATTGTAAGAATTTTATTGGAAGGGCCTCGAAAATTAATAGATTATAAAACAGATTAACTCTCTGGAGCCAACTCCACTTCTAAGCCTTCCATATCAGACGTCATTTGAATTTGACAACCTAATCTAGAATTATCTTTGACATAAAATGCTTCGCTTAACATTGCTTCTTCATCGTCTAGCATTTCAGGAAGTTGATGTTCTGAATTGACATAACACTGACAAGACGCGCACATGGCCATACCACCACAAATACCGATAGTTCCTTCAGGAGCTAACTCGTACGACCGAACAACTTCCATCAAATTCATTGCCATATCTGTTGGTGCCACTACTTCATGTGTTACGCCATCACGATCTGTAATTTTTATGTTTATATCTTTCTCCATTGTAAAGACTATTAGATACTACTTAAAGTGATATTTAGTTTATTCTATTTTTTTAACGACTGCTTTAGGAGCTTCTTTTCTAGTACCATCAAATCCATCAATACCACTTACAGTTGTATATTTTAACACATAGCGTTTACCTGGATTTATAATCTGGTAAGCCGCTTGACACATTAAAGTCGCTTCATGAAATCCGCATAAAATTAACTTTAATTTTCCTGGATAGGTGTTCACATCGCCTATCGCAAAAATACCTGGGATATTTGTTTGATAATCTAACGCATTGTTGACTACAATGGCATTCTTTTCTATGTTTAAACCCCAATTAGCAATTGGTCCTAATTTAGGTGACAATCCAAATAGAGGCACAAAATGATCACATTCTATTTCAAATTCTTTTTCGATATGCTGAGCCTGTTTAACAACCACTGCTTTTACTTTTCTATCACCAACAATACCAATAACTTCAGCGGGCGTAATTAAGTTAATCTTATTCTCATTCTTTAATTCTTGAACTTTCTCAACAGAATCGAGATGTCCGCGAAATTCATTACGTCTATGAATTAAGGTCACTTCACTAGCTACATCACTTAGAAAGATACTCCAATCTAACGCAGAATCTCCTCCTCCAGCTATAACCACTTTCTTATCTCTATAAATCTCAGGATCTTTGATAATGTACTCTACACCAACATCCTCAAAATCTGAAATATTATGAATAAGAGGTTTACGAGGTTCAAAACTACCCAATCCACCTGCAATAGCAACTACTGGAGCTTGGTGTTTAGTCCCTTTATTCGTAGTAACAATAAACATACCATCATCTTGTTTATCTATAGTTTCGGCGCGTTCTCCTAATGTAAATCCTGGTTCGAATTGCTTACACTGTTCTAATAGTTTATTGGTTAAATCACCAGCAAGAATTTCTGGATATGCAGGAATATCATAAATTGGTTTTTTGGGATAAATCTCAGAGCATTGTCCGCCAGGTTGTGGCAATGCATCTATTAAATGACATTTTAATTTGAGAAGACCCGCTTCAAATACGGTAAATAATCCTGTAGGGCCTGCGCCAATTATGAGTATATCTGTTTTAATCATTTTATGTGTCTTCATAAACTTTGCAAGGACAAAGTTCTCATAATAAAATACTTTATTTTATGATTTTTATCAGTCTGCGTGAAGCATTACTCATCCATTTCTATTTTAACAAATCTGAAATCGTAAACACTTCGTATTTGAGACTCTGTTTAAGCTCCCCTGATTATAATCGGGAAGCGAGTAGTGAAGGCCTGACCTTAGTGGTCACACCCAACTAAACCTCAATATTAACGACTTGTTCTATTTGAGGAGCATATTTTTTGATGGTCATTTCTACACCCGATTTAAGTGTCATTTGGTTAACACTGCAACCAACACAGGCACCTTGTAATTGTACTTTCACCAACTTATCGTCTTCAATAGACAATAATGAGATATCACCTCCATCACTTTGCAAAAATGGTCTTATTTCCTCTAATGCTTTTTCTACGTTGAGTCTTAATTCTTCTGTACTCATCTATTTTTTATTTACGGCTGAACATCCAGCCATGGTCGTTATTTTAATTGCTTCTGTTGGTGGTAAATCATCATTACGCCTCACGACCTCTTCAACCACATTTTGAGTTAATTTCTCAAAAGCAAGCTCTAAAGGTGTTGCTGATTGTAATGCTGCTGGTCTTCCAACATCACCTGCTTCTCTAATACTTTGTACTAAAGGCAACTGTCCCAAAAATGGCACTTTTAAATCATCTGCAAGGTGTTTAGCTCCTTCTTTTCCGAAGATATAATATTTATTTTCAGGTAGCTCAGCTGGTGTAAAGTAAGCCATATTTTCGATAATACCTAACACAGGTACATTGATGCTATCTTGTTGAAACATTGCAACACCTTTTTTGGCATCGGCCAATGCAACATTTTGAGGTGTGCTTACAACCACTGCTCCTGTAATAGGAAGGGATTGCATAATGCTTAAATGAATATCTCCAGTACCAGGAGGCAAATCGATGAGCATAAAATCAAGTTCGCCCCAAGCTGCATCAAAAATCATTTGATTTAATGCTTTTGCAGCCATTGGTCCTCTCCAAACAACAGCTTGATCTGGTTTAGTAAAAAATCCAATAGACAATATTTTGACGCCATAGTTTTCTACTGGTCGCATTTTAGATTTTCCATCGATATTAACAGCTAATGGCCGTTCTAATTCCACATCAAACATAATAGGCATTGAAGGTCCATAGATATCGGCATCTAAAATTCCTACTTTAAATCCCATTTTAGCCAAAGTCACTGCAAGGTTTGCTGTAACTGTAGATTTTCCTACACCTCCTTTTCCAGAAGCAACGGCAATGATGTTTTGTATACCAGGAATTGCTTTACCTTTTATAACATTAGGAGCAGATTTTACTGCTGCATCAACCTTTACATTCACTTTTATTTTTGCCTTTTCATACACCAAATCATGAATGGTTTTCATGATTTCAACTTCTGTTTTCTTTTTGGCTTGTAAACTAGGGTTTGTAATCGTAATATCTACAATAACCTCATCTGCAAAAGTGACAACATTTGTCACCGCACCACTCTCTACCATATTCTGACCTTCACCAGGTGCTGAAATAGATTCGAGTGCCTTAAGTATATCTTGTTTATTTAACTTCATAGTCTGTTTTAATCATTTAGAATGATTCTAAATGCAAAGGTACTTAATAATGCTTGAAGTTTAAAGTCTTAGGATTGCTATTTCTTATAGTGAGATTTGGGAAGGTTATTGGCATAAAAACATCCTATTCATTTCAATTTAGCTAATTGATATTCAGTATTATAATTCCTTTGCAGGATCCCAATAAATCGCATCAAAATCTTGAATTTGATTATCAATAACAGCAATACCTTCATTTTCTAAAAGTTGTTGCATTAAGTAGGTGCCATCAAAATGATGTTTTCCTGTAAGCAACCCTTTTCGGTTAACAACACGGTGGGCAGGGACATCTTTCCCAACAGAACCATTCATTGCATACCCAACCATTCTCGCGCTTCGTTTTGCTCCTAAATAATTAGCGATAGCACCATAGCTAGTGACCCTTCCATAGGGTATTTGTCTAGCAACATTATACACTCGGTCGAAAAAATTGAGAGTTTCTGGTTTCATTACATATCCATTATAATATTAATCAAGGTGATGCCAGCAACAATACCAGTAATGGCACCAATGAGATAATTCATGTTTTTTTGCGATGTGAATTTTTTATTCTTGATTTTATCAAAAAAGAAAATATAAATATATAGCATCACAAATGTTCCCATTGCAGCACCAGAACAATAGGTTAACATACTTGTAGCATCAAAAGCAAACCAACCAAATCCTGCAATAGTAATTGTCATATAAGCATGGTAGGGAATTGGAAAGACATTAATGGCAGATAAAAATATCCCTTGAAAAAAGCGACTTTTTTTGCTTTTCGCATGAGGTTCAATATTAGGTTTTGTGGTTGCCTTAGCTAATAATAGAAAATAGATAGAAATTAGAACAAAAATAACAAAAGCAACACGTTGCAAAATCTCAACAACGTTATGATGGTTACTCAAGTAACGTGCTAACAATGCAGCAATGTAGGTTTGTAAAAACACGATTAAACACACTCCAACAGAAAATATAATCCCTCTTCCGTATCCCTCTTTAAGACTAACTTTAGCCGCTGTCATATTTAATAAGCCGGGAGGAATAACACCAATAAGCGCTATAATTAATCCGAGAAAAAAGATGACAGTAATATTCAAATCTATTTAATTTTAAATCTAATATACGTAATTGGTTTGTTAAGCTCGAGGTATTGAGATTCATAATAAGTTTGAATGCTAGTCACTTCTTTAGGACTTCCTTCCTGTTTATAAACATTGTGATTTGCATATAACACTTCATGCCCTTCTCCATGTAGAAGCCCAAGTGTATACCCATGCATGAACTCGCTATCAGTTTTAAGATTTACAACACCATCAGGTTTCAAAATGGTTTTATATCGCTTTAAAAACTCAGAATTAGTCATTCTATGCTTAGTTCGTTTATACTTAATTTGAGGATCAGGAAACGTAATCCAAATTTCATCTACCTCATGCTGTGCAAAAGCAAAATCTACAAGTTCTATTTGTGTTCTCAAAAATGCAACATTAGGAATATTATCTTCAATTGCTGTTTTGGCTCCTCTCCAAAAACGTGCTCCTTTAATATCTATTCCTATAAAATTTTTATTAGGGTTCTGTCGCGCAAGTTCAACAGAATATTCGCCACGACCGCAGCCCAACTCAAGAACTAAAGGGTTATCGTTTTTAAATACTTTGGTATTCCAATGACCTTTTAATTGATAATTTGCATTGACTAATTCATCTCTTTTAGGCTGAAAGACATTATTAAATGTCTCATTTTCTTTAAATCTTTTGAGTTTGTTTTTACTTCCCACTTTAAAAATTTAACAATTTCTTATTTTTACTTTCACAGCGGTAAAATTAATGAAACATTTTAAGCTTTAACTTTCTTTTCACTGAAATTGAAAAAACGAATACTTATAGCGCCTTTAAATTGGGGATTAGGTCATGCAACTCGATGCATCCCAATCATCAATAATTTGATACAACATCAATTTGAGCCTATAATTGCGAGTGATGGTAATGCTTTAACCCTTTTACAAAAAGAATTTCCTAACCTTGAATCTATCGAGCTGCCATCATATAACATCACCTATCCAAAAAAGGGTCAATATTTTAAACTAAAGATGCTAAAACATTTGCCAAAAATGTTGAGAGCAATACAATCAGAAAAAAAAGCTACAACTGCTATAATTAAAAACTATAAAATTGATGGCATTATCTCTGACAATCGTTTTGGAGTTCGAAATAAAAATCTGCCTTGTGTATTTATAACGCATCAACTTCAAGTATTAAGTGGGATTACAACTTGGTTAAGCACAAGGTTACATCAAAGAATTATTAAACGCTTTGATGAATGTTGGGTGCCCGATAATTTTGGAGATTATAATTTAAGTGGAAAATTAAGCCATATACCAATTCAAGGTGTTCTTATTAAATATATTGGTCCGTTAAGTCGGTTTACAAAAAGTGAATTACCTATTAAGTATGATGTTATGGTGCTTTTATCTGGTCCTGAGCCACAGCGAACTTTAATAGAACATCTACTCCTAAACGAGTTTAAAAATTATGATGGTAAAGTTGTATTTATTAGAGGTGTTATTGAGCAGGAGCAGCATATTTCAGAAGAACATGGTATGCTCATTTACAATTATATGACTAGTTCACAATTAGAACGGACTATAAATGAAAGTAATTTGATAGTATCAAGATCAGGATTCACGACGCTATTAGATTTAACAAAATTGAGTAAAAACGTATTTTTTATACCTACACCTGGTCAATTTGAACAAGAATATCTGGCAGAACGCTTAACAAAACTTAAATATGCTCAAAGTTGTAAGCAAGAAGATTTTAACATCAAAATGCTTGAAAACACATCCAATTATAAAGGGTTAGGCTCTATAGAATATGAAGTGAATTATAAAAAGTTATTTCGCCTTTTCAAGGGTAAATGAGAATTCGCTACCAACATTAATTTCACTTTCCACATATATTTTTTCGTCATGTGCTTCTATAATATGCTTAACTATAGATAAGCCTAAACCAGAG
This sequence comes from Psychroserpens citreus, assembly GCF_055686305.1. Taxonomy (NCBI): domain Bacteria; kingdom Pseudomonadati; phylum Bacteroidota; class Flavobacteriia; order Flavobacteriales; family Flavobacteriaceae; genus Psychroserpens; species Psychroserpens citreus. The sequence goes on along the minus strand of NZ_CM145999.1, from coordinate 1,777,788 downwards.
CCTCCTACTTTACGAGACCCACTTTTATCTACTCTAAAAAAACGTTCAAATAAACGCGGTATATTAGCATCTGAAATGCCTTCACCATTATCGGTTACTCTGACAATAACCTTATTTTTTATAAGATTTTCTATACTAACCTCAGTAGTTCCTTTTTCTTCTCCGTATTTTATAGAATTTACAATGAGGTTTGTTAACACCTGTTGAATACGTTCACGATCTGCAGAAACATATATAGGTGTTGTATAATCCATATCAAACATTAGAGTAATCTTTTTCTTAGCAGCTTTCATCTCTAATAAATCAAATACATTTTGAACCAATTCAACGATATCAAAAGTATCGATGTTTAGTCTCAGATCCCCAACTTCCAATTTGGTAATCATATCTAAATCTTTTACGATATAAATAAGACGTTCTAGCCCTTTATTGGCTCTATTAAGGTACTTTTCACTTACATTTCTGTCATCAATTGCGCCATCAAGTAAGGTTAAAAGATATCCTTGAACAGTAAATAGTGGCGTTTTAAGTTCATGAGACACATTTCCAAGAAATTCTTTACGATATTCTTCTCTTACTTTAAGTGTTTCAATCTCAAATTTCTTGTCTTTGGCATATTTATCAATCTCTTCTGTTAATGTTGCCATATCTGTAGTAATAGGCTGATTGCGCAATGTTGAAGATTCTAACAAGGTTAAATCATCGTATATTTTTTTCACTCTACGATAAATAAAACGTTCAACTCTATACTGAATAACTACAAAAGATAAGACATACGTAAATACAGCAAAAGTTATAAGATAAATAACATCAACAGAATGTAATACATATAAAAAAACACTCGATAAGAGCGTTAAAAAAATGGTGATATACAAAGACGTTTTAAAGGCGAACTTGTATGTTTTTTTTAATTTATTTTGCATCAATCTACAAACTTGTACCCAACTCCTTTAATAGTTTTAAATTTATCATCTCCAATTTTCTCACGAAGTTTTCTAATATGCACATCAATTGTACGACCTCCAACAACAACTTCATTTCCCCAGACCTTATCCAGAATTTCTTCGCGTTTAAAAACTTTGTTAGGTTTTGTTGCTAACAAAGATAATAATTCAAACTCTTTTCTAGGCAATACTAGTTCTTGCCCTTTAATCGTAATTTTGTATTCTTCTCTATTAATGGTAAGATTTCCAATTTTTATAACCTCATCTACTTTCTCTACATCTTTAAGTCGTCTAAGTAACGCCTTTACTTTACTTACTAAAACTTTTGGTTTTATTGGCTTTGTGATATAGTCATCGGCTCCTGCATCAAAGCCGGCCATTTGAGAATAATCTTCTCCTCTCGCTGTAAGAAACGTAATGATAGTTTCGCTTAAATCTGGGAATTTTCTAATTTGTTCACAAGCCTCTATTCCATCCATTTCTGGCATCATTACATCTAAGATTACAAGTTGAGGCTTTTCTTTCTTTGCTTTTTTCACTGCTTCAACTCCATTTTCGGCAGTAATAATTTGATAGCCTTGAGTTGATAAGTTATAACCCACAATTTCTAAGATATCAGGCTCATCATCAACCAAAAGAATTTTAATATCTCTTTTTTTCATTTTTTAAATGGAAACACTTTCGATTGTAAAGATAGGATTAATAACAAAAATTTATACTGACAAATTGATTAATAACATTAAGTTAACCTTGGCAAGTAATTATCAAACATAAAAACATAATTCTCCATCAATGTTATAATAATGTAAAATCCTTATTTATTGGTTAAATTATTCTTGAAAACTACAAAAACTCAGTATATTTGTACGTTAATTTTTTAAACTCTCTTAAACAAGATAATTATGAAAAAACTTTACTTTTTACTATTTACTCTATTTGCACTTACAAGCTATGCACAAAATTTAGCTGTAAATGGTAGTTTTGAAAACTGGACTGCTGGAGTTCCAGATGGCTATACAACTATCGACTTTAGTGACACAGATCTTACTGAAAACACTAATGCCTCGTTTGTTTCTGATGGTACAAGTTCAGCAAGCGTAAATGTACTTACGACAAGTCAAGGCGACACGGACATAAGACAAACTATTGCCTTAACTGGAGGTGTAACATATACAATGAGCTTAGATGTATATGCTACTAACAATCAAGCTAGAGCACGTATTTTTAATGGTTCTGGTTTTAGCCCATCACAATACTCTGATCCAGATGTTTTGAACCAATGGCAAACTATTTCTTTTGAATATACTCCTGCCGCTGACGAAGATTTCGATATGGGAATTCGTTTTTATGATATTTCAGCAAATTGGGTTGATGGGTCTTTATTTTATATAGACAATCTTCAAGTTACTGCTGCTGTTGATCCTAGTATTGCTGTAACATCTCCTGCAGACGGTTCTACTGTTCCTTCTGCTGATGTTGATGTTACAATTTCAGTACAGAACTTTAGTGTAGCTGCAGGTGGAGCCGGAGATGGTTACATTATCTACTCTGTTGATGGTGGTTCATTTACTGATAAATTTGATACTGCTGCACTTAATTTAACAGGTCTTGCCGAAGGTGCGCATTCTGTTGATTTTGAATTAGTTGACAATAGTGGTCAATCATTACCTACAGCAGCTACAGCTTCTGTTAATTTTACGGTATCTACTATCTCTCAAGTTGCTAATATCGCTGCGCTTAGAGCTGGTACTGAAGGTGATTTTTATGAGCTTACTGGTGAAGCTGTGATTTCATATATAGTAACTGACAACAATAGAAACCAAAAATATATTCAAGATGCTACTGGCGGAATTTTAATTGATGATACTGCTGGAACTTTGTCTACAGCTTTTAATATTGGAGATGGTATTACTGGCTTACAGGGACAACTAAGTGCGTTTGCTGGAGTATTACAATTTGTACCTTCTGCAAATGTTGCTACTGCATCATCTACAGGAAACACAATTACTCCTCAAGATGTTTCAGTTACTGACTTTTTAGCTAATGCTGAAAACTATGAAAGTGAATTAATTAGAATTACTAATGTAACTTTTGGTGTCACTGGTGTATTTGAAAACAATACAAATTATGATATCGCTGATGGTCCAGATACAACTGTTGCAAGAGTTTCTTTTGCTGATGAGGATTTAGTTGGAGCTAATATTCCTACGATGACATCATCTGTAATTGGTTTAGGGGCTGAATTTAATGGTACATATCAAGTATTACCAAGATATGTAAGTGATGTTGAAGGAGCTACACTTTCAACTAATGATTTAGATAGCTTATCTTTTTCTGTATACCCTAACCCAACATCAACAGGATTTGTTAACATCGTAAGTGTAAATAACGATGAAACATCTGTTGCTGTTTATGATATCTTAGGAAAAGAAGTGATGAATAAAACATTAACAAACAATCGTTTAAATGTTGCTTCATTAAATACTGGAGTTTACATCTTAAAGATTTCTCAAAATAACGCATCTGTTACTAAAAAATTAGTGATTAAATAAACCGTTATTTTTAACGACTTTAAAAGCGTCTTGATAATTATTATCGAGACGCTTTTTTTATTTTTGTACTAATGATCGATATAGAGCGTATATTTTCTATTTCTTCCGAAGAAGAATTCAATACAATAGCATTTGAAGTTTTTAAATTTCAGTTTGAGCACAATACTGTATATCGTTCATTTTGCGATCTACTATACAAAAATCCAAGTGATGTACTTTCTATTGAAGAGATTCCGTTTTTACCCATACAATTTTTTAAAAGTCATCAAGTTTTAAGCTCAACTAATTCAATTGAAAAAACATTTTCCAGTAGTGGAACAACAGGTGCAATAACTAGTAAGCACCATGTCACCAATATTTCTATATACGAACATAGTTTTCGTAATGCTTTTGAACAATTCTACGGAAATATAAAGGATTATATTGTTCTAGCCTTATTACCTAATTATTTAGAACGTCAAGGCTCTTCACTCATCTACATGGTGAATGACATGATTAAAGCATCAAAACACCCTGAAAGTGGGTTTTATCTCAACAATCTAGATGCACTTGCAAAACAACTCAAAGCTTTAGATTCTGAAGGACAAAAGGTCTTACTTATTGGTGTGTCTTTTGCGTTATTAGATTTAGTTGAACAATCACAATTCAACCTAAAAAACACTATAATTATGGAAACTGGCGGCATGAAAGGTCGCAGAAAAGAACTCGTGAGAGATGAGCTTCATGCGATTCTTAAACAAGGTTTTGGTGTCTCAAACATTCATAGTGAATACGGAATGACCGAATTATTAAGTCAGGCATATTCTAAAGGTAATGGTCTATTTAACTGTCCCAATTGGATGCGTGTTTTAACTCGTGACCCTGAAGACGCACTTACTCTTCAAAAGACTCAAAAAACTGGAGGCATTAATATCATAGATTTAGCGAATATTAATTCTTGTTCATTTATTGCCACTCAAGATTTAGGTCGTGTTTACACAAACAACAGTTTTGAGGTTATAGGTAGGTTTGATTCAAGTGATATTAGAGGTTGTAATTTAATGGTCTTGTAAAGTCTGTAAACTTTAACCGACTACAAGGTCATGAAAACACAAATTTTAACAGTTCTATTGTGCTTTGGGATACTGAACACATTTGCACAATCTATAGACTATAACACCAAAAAAGGCTATGTTGCCAAAGGGTATGATGTTGTCGCCTATTTTAATAATCAAGCTATTGAAGGTAACAAAGAATTCTCAACAACTTATGATGGAGTGGTATTTAAGTTCGTTTCAGAAGGCAACCTCAACACATTTACATCAAATCCTGAACAATATATACCACAATATGGAGGCTATTGTGCTTATGCTATTGCCGTGAATTCAAAAAAAGTGGATATTAATCCAAAAACTTTTGAAATAAGAGATGGTAAGCTTTATTTGTTCTATAATTCTTGGGGCAATAACACTTTAAAAACTTGGAAAAAAAATAATGTGAAAGGTTTACAAAAAAAAGCCGACAAAAACTGGGAAGTAATTAAGTTAGAATGAAAATTCTATGAAAAAGAAACTATTACTTCAATAATAATAGTTGATTGGTTAATGTTAAGCGTCCCATCTCTCGATGGGACGTTTTTCTTTATGCTACCTTAATGATATAAGTATTCTTCTTTCCTTTATTAAGGATAATATACTTCTCATTAATCAAATCATCCTCAGATAATTGATAATCCTCTTTTACTTTTTCTTTATTAACTGAAACAGCATTTTCTTTCAATGCACGTCGTGCTTCACTATTAGAGTCTAAGAAATTAGTTTTTGCAGCCAGAGCTCCTATCATATTTAGTTCAGATAATTCAGCTTTAGAAATTTCTGCTTGTGGCACACCTTCAAACACATCTAAAAACGTTTTTTCGTCTAGTGTTTTAATATCTGCTTTAAAGGTTTTACTGAATAAAATATTTGAGGCTTTTTCGGCATTTTCAAATTCAGACTTAGAATGTACCATAGTCGTAATTTCTTCAGCTAAACGCTTTTGAAGTCCACGTTGATGTGGTGCCTCTTGATGCGTTTTTATAATAGAATTAATCTCATCTTCAGTTAAAAACGTAAAGATTTTGATATACTTTTCGGCATCTTCATCACTTGAGTTCAACCAGTATTGATAGAATTTATAAGGCGAGGTTCTATTAGCATCGAGCCATACGTTTCCACCTTCAGATTTTCCAAATTTAGAACCATCACTCTTCGTTATTAAAGGACATGTAATGGCGAATCCTTTACCTTGAGCAATACGTCTAATTAATTCAGTTCCAGTTGTAATATTTCCCCATTGATCACTACCTCCCATTTGAATACTACAATTATTAGCTTTATATAAATGTAAAAAGTCATAACCTTGAACTAGCTGGTATGTAAATTCTGTAAATGACATCCCATCTGATGATTCTGAAGAGATTCTATTCTTTACAGAGTCTTTTGCCATCATATAATTTACCGTAATATGTTTCCCAACATCTCTAATAAATTCTAAGAATGAAAACTCTTTCATCCAATCGTAGTTATTTACTAAAACTGCTGAATTAGGTGCATTACTTTCAAAATCTAAGAAATGAGCTAATTGCTTTTTGATAGCCTCTTGATTATGACGCAAAGTAGTTTCATCTAATAAATTTCGCTCACTAGATTTCCCTGAAGGGTCTCCAATCATTCCTGTTGCGCCACCTACTAAAGCAAAAGGTTTATGACCACAACGTTGATAGTGTGCTAATAACATTATAGGTACAAGATTACCAATATGTAAAGAATCGGCCGTTGGATCAAACCCTACATAAGCCGAACGCATGGTTTCCATTAAATGTTCTTCAGCTCCAGGCATAGTTTGATGTACCATACCTCTCCATTGCAATTCTTCAACAAAATTCTTTATCATAACCTTTAAATTAGTAATCGTTTCGCAAAGATAGATTTATAGCTCAAAAGACAAAAGACAATTAGAAAAAAGACTAATTTTACACTATGATACTCGTAACAGGTGGCACAGGTTTAGTTGGTTCGCACTTATTGTTCAAATTAGTGAGCAATTCCATACCTGTTAGAGCCATTTTCAGGAGAACTCATAAGCTTGAATCTGTTAAAAAGGTTTTTGGGTATTATACTAATGATATAGAACCTTTCTTCAATAAAATTGATTGGGTTGAAGCAAATATTAATGACATTCCAGCTTTAGAGCTTGCCTTTAAAGATATAACTCATGTGTACCATTGTGCCGCTTTTATTAGTTTCGAACCCGACAAATATCATGAACTGCGTAAAACAAATATTAAAGGTACGGCAAACATTGTTAATCTCTGTATTTCTAATCATATCAAAAAACTCTGTTATGTAAGCTCGATTGCTGCTATTGGCAATGAGCCAAATTCCAATACATTAATCACAGAAAACACCGAATGGAATTCAGAACTGGATAATAGCGTTTATGCGATAACAAAATATGGTGCCGAACTTGAGGTTTGGCGTGGTACACAAGAAGGTGTTGATGCTATAATTGTTAATCCAGGCATTATTTTAGGACCAGGGTTTTGGAAAGGTGGAGGCAGTGGAAGTTTATTTAGACAAATCCACAAAGGCTTAAAATATCATCCTCAAGGGTCATCTGCTTATGTTGATATTTGGGATGTTGTTCATAGTATGATTCAACTTATGGATAGCTCATTTCGAAACGAACGTTATATTGTAATTTCTGAAAATATTTCATTTAAGGACTTTCAACATAAGGTTGCAAAAGCACTCAGTGTAAAACCATCTTATAAAGAAGCTAATTCATTTTTATTAGGATTAGTGTGGCGACTAGATTGGCTCAATCATAAATTTTTTAGGAGGCGAAGAAAGTTATCTAGACAATTAGCTAAATCTATTAACGATAAAGCATTATATGATAACTCTAAACTTAAACGCGATTTAAATTTTGAATTCAAACCTATTGATGATTCAATAAATCAGGTCGTTACATTTTATTTGGAAGACGTATCAACATCTCGATAGTCTTTATAATCTACCTTTTCTTGCTTATCAAGTTTTTTTGTTTTCTTGACTTTTATAGAATCACTTAATGCTCTAATAGAATCTCGTTTTCTTTGTTTATCTTTTTCTTCTTGGTCTGCTAATGCTTTGTATTTGACTCTGTCATTTTCAATTCTCTTTTCTACTCGATCAACAATAGACTCATAGTCTTCAACAAAAAAACCGTAATATTCATTACTCTTTGCAAACTGTAAGCTATCTATTTTATATTTTTCAAAAATGAAATCTTCCGGAAATATACCTTTATCTTCTAAAACCTTTTTATTGGCACCTTTAGCTGCATTTAATATAAACACATCATAGAGTATATTAACCATTTGGTCTTTTGGAATCAAATCGTCTGGCTTTTTGGGTTTCTTTGAAGAATCACAACCAAAACACAATACTACTAAAACACAGATTAGAATACGTTTCATCGGTTAAAAGTTAATCGTTTAGCTGCTTTTACATCTAGTACTTTAAAATTATTATATACTAAAGTACCATTTAAAAATGTATGGGTAATTCTAGATTTAAATGTGGTACCCTCAAATGGGGACCAACCACATTTATATAAAATATTGTCCTTTTTTACAGTCCAAGGACTATTAATATCCACAATCACCAAATCGGCAAAATATCCTGGCTTGATATACCCTCTTTTTTCAACATCAAATAAAATTGCTGGATTGTGAGCCATTTTCTCAGCAATTTTTGGTAGAGAAATTTTGTCTTTGTGATACATTTCTATCATTGCAACCAAAGCATGTTGTACCAAAGGTCCTCCAGAAGGTGCTTTTGTATAACTACTATTTTTCTCTTCTAAAGTATGTGGTGCATGATCTGTTGCAATAACGTCTATACGATCATCTAACAAGGCTTTCCATAATAGATCTCTATCTTTAGCTGTTTTTACAGCAGGATTCCATTTGATATGAGTCCCTTTTTTTGAATAATCCTCATCACTAAACCATAGATGATGAATACAAACTTCGGCAGTAATTTTTTTGTCTTTTAAAGGAATTTTATTGCTAAATAACTTTGTTTCCTTGCCAGTTGACAAATGAAACACATGCAAACGTGCACCTGTTTTTTTTGCAAGTTCGATAGCCTTGGAAGATGATATGTAACATGCATCTTCACTTCTAATTATTGGATGTTTTTCAATAGGAATATCGTCTCCAAATTCATCTATATGGTCTTGTAAATTCTTTCTAATTGTGGCTTCATCTTCACAATGTACAGAAATGACCATATCTGTACTACTAAATATTTTTTCCAGTACTTTTGGATTATCAACCAACATATTTCCAGTAGAAGAACCTAAAAATAATTTCAGACCAGCAACTGTTTTAGGATTGACTTTTAAAATTTCATCTAAGTTATCGTTAGTACCACCAAACATAAACGAATAATTAGCATACGCTGTTTTTGAGGCAATATCAAACTTCTCTTCTAACTTCTCTACAGTCGTTGTTTGCGGATTAGTATTAGGCATTTCAATAAAAGACGTAATCCCACCAGCAATTGCTGCTCTAGATTCAGTCTCTATATTCGCTTTGTGAGTTAAGCCTGGTTCTCTAAAATGTACTTGATCATCAATACATCCTGGAAACACATAATTACCTTCAGCATCAATTACAGTAACATCTGCCGATTTAACACTTATAGACGATGACACCTCTTTAATAATATCATCTTCAATGCGTATATCACCTTCAGTAACTTTACCTTCATTTACAATCCTAGCATTCTTGATAAGTATGGTTTTGTTTTGCATTTTATTTACTTAATAAGCTTTTTAATTTCATATGTATTACCCCAAAAATGGCTTCAGAAATAATACTTCCACTCATTTTAGATTTTCCTTTTGTTCTATCAGTAAAAATTACCGGAATTTCAACAATTTTAAATTTTTTGAGATAGGCTTTAAACTTCATTTCAATTTGAAATGCATATCCTACAAATTTAATATTATTCAAATCAATACGTTCTAACACATGTCTTTTATAACAAACGAAACCTGCTGTAGTGTCACAAATCTTCATTCGCGTAATTAACCTAACATATTTTGAAGCTCCATAAGACAACAGCACTCGACTCATTGGCCAATTAACTACATTAACGCCATCTACATATCGAGATCCAATTGACATATCGGCACCTCCCTCTAGACAAGCGTTATAAAGAAATATGAGATCATTTGGGTTATGCGAAAAATCGGCATCCATTTCAAAAATAAAATCATAATGCTTTTGCAAACACCATTTAAAACCTTCAATATATGCTGTTCCTAAACCGGTTTTATTTGCCCTAGTAATTAGATGCAACTGATCTGGAAACTCATTTTGAAGCGTTTTTACCTGCTCACCTGTACCGTCCGGAGAGCTATCATCTACCACTAAAATATCAAAGTCTTTATCCTGATTAAAAACAGCTTTAATAATAGCTTCAATATTTTCTATTTCATTATACGTAGGTATGATGACAATAGCGTCTCGCATATCGTTTAATTGTTAGTTTTTTTCTTAGTTATCAACAAAAGTAAGTGTTTTATCATTTAAATTGTAGCCTAAAATCATAAACAATGTTAATCTATTAAGAATGTCTTGTAGTTAGATATAGAAGATAACTATTTCATCAAATATTCTTCATAGTTTTGTAGTATGCTTAGAGACGTAATTTCAAATGATTGGTTTACCATATTTCTCTTACTGGGTTTGGTTTGTATTACGCTGACCAAATACATATTTACACATAGATTTAAAGACTTTTTAGCTGTAATTGGAAATTCAAAATATCTTAAGATTTATGCTAGAGATCAAAAATTTATAGATGGCTTTGATGCCTTACTCTATTGTAATGGTATCATCTCTATTTCAATTTTTGCATTTATAAGTTATTCGACGCTTGTAAATCCTGCTGAATTTGATCTCAATCAGTTTTTTAAATTACTCTTTGGTATAGGTGTATTGTTTTTAATTAAAGTCCTTTTAGAGCGATTAATTGCTAGTGTGTTTGACATCGATGAACTTGTAGATTCTTATCTATTTCAGAAAACAACATTTAAAAACTACACTGGTTTTGTATTATTCCCTATTAACTGCATCATAATCTACGCTTTAAACCCCTCAAAACCTGTCATATATACAGTTTTTGGGCTTATTGTTTTAATAAACCTTATTGGATTTATCACTTCATTTAAGAATCATCAAAAATTACTTTTAAATAACATATTCTATTTTATTTTGTATCTTTGCGCACTTGAAATTGGGCCCTATCTAATTTTATATAAGTTAATTAAAGATTTCAACGCTTAAAAACACTTTAAGGAATATGACGAAAGTGAAGACCATTTTAGTATCTCAACCAGAGCCTAAAATAGAAAACTCTCCCTACTTTGATCTTCAAGAGAAGCAAAAAGTAAAAATTGATTTCAGACCATTTATTCACGTTGAAGGTGTAGAAGCCAAGGACATTAGACAACAAAAAGTAGACTTGTCTAACTATACTGCTATTATATTAACCAGCAGAAATTCTGTGGATCACTTTTTTAGAGTAGCAGATGAAATGCGCTTTAAAGTTCCAGATACGATGAAATATTTTTGTCAGTCTGAAGCTGTGGCTTACTATCTTCAAAAGTATGTAGTGTACAGAAAACGTAAAATTTATGTTGGTAAACGTACATTTGCTGACTTATCTCCTTTAATAAAAAAGTATAAAGAAGAGTCATTTTTATTACCAACTACTGATAAATTAAAACCTGAGGTTCCTGAAATATTAAACAATTTAGGGGTACAGTGGAAAGAGTCTGTTTTTTACAGAACTGTGATAAGTGACTTATCTGATTTGGCTAATGTGTATTATGATATTTTGGTATTCTTCAGCCCTTCTGGGATTGAATCCTTATTTCATAATTTTCCAGAATTTAAACAAAACAATACACGCATTGCGGTATTTGGAAATACCACAATTAAAGCTGTTGAATCTCGTGGATTAAGAGTTGATATTGCTGCTCCAACTCCTGAGACACCATCTATGACAATGGCATTAGATAAATATATTGATCAAGTCAATAAAGGAAAATAAGGTTTTTAAAACCTCTAAAACAAAAAAAAGCGTCCTATAAAATTAGGACGCTTTTTTTTGTTTTAATTTATGTGTTACCTAAAAGGCATAACGCTGCGGACCTCCTCTTCGGATTTCCTCACTTGCATTCTCTTCAAACTTTTTAAAGTTCTCTCTAAAAGCATTAGATAATTTAAATGCTGTTTTATAGTAAGCTTCGTCATCATTCCATGTTGTTCTTGGACTCAATACTTCTTTTGGCACACCAGGACAACTTCTTGGTTGTGCTACTCCAAAAACAGAATGAATATGATAATCGTCATAATTATATAATCCAAGATCACCATTCAATACTGCATTAATCATAGCGCGAGTATATTTCAGTTTCATACGTGTTCCAACGCCATAAGGCCCACCAGTCCATCCAGTATTCACTAACCAAACATTCACACCTGCATCTTGCATTTTCTGGCTTAACATTTCAGCATATTTTGTTGGATGTAAAGGCATAAAAGGAGCTCCAAAACAAGCAGAAAAACTTGGTACTGGCTCAACTACACCTGCCTCTGTACCAGCAACTTTAGCAGTATACCCAGAAATAAAGTGATATGCTGCTTGGCTTGGTGTTAATTTTGAAATTGGAGGCAAAACACCAAAAGCATCTGCTGTTAAGAAAAATATATTCTTTGGGTTTTTACCTGCAGAAGGGACTCTAATATTCTCAATATGATGTATTGGATAACTTACTCGTGTATTCTGAGTTATTGAAGTATTTTCAAAATCAACAACGCCTTGATTATCCATAATTACATTTTCTAGAATAGCTCCTTTTTTAATGGCATCATAAATTTCTGGTTCTTGTGCTCTTGATAAATTAATCACCTTAGCATAACAACCACCTTCAAAATTAAAAACTGTATTCTCATTGGTCCAACCATGTTCGTCATCACCAATCAAACTACGCTCAGCATCTGTAGACAATGTTGTTTTACCTGTTCCAGAAAGCCCAAAAAAGATAGCAGTGTCACCATCTTTCCCAACATTGGCACTACAGTGCATTGGTAATGTGTTTTTAAATACAGGAAGAATAAAGTTTAGTGCAGAGAAAATTCCTTTTTTAATTTCTCCAGTGTATCCTGTTCCACCAATTAAAGCAATTTTACGTGTAAAATCTAGAATCGCAAAATTATGCTGTCTTGTTCCGTCAATTTCTGCATCTGCCATAAATCCTGGCGCATTTATGACTGTCCACTCAGGAGTAAAATCTTTGAGTTCGTCTTCAGTAGGGCGCAAAAACATGTTATACGCAAACATATTGCTCCAAGGATATTCATTAATCACTCGAATATTCAATCTATAATCATCATCTGCACAAGCATAACTATCTCTTACAAAGACCTCTTTATTTGATAAATAATCTGTGACTTTATCATATAACTTTTGAAACTTTTCAGACTCGAAAGGAATATTGATATCACCCCACCAAACACGATCTTTTGTTATATCATCTTTAACAATAAATCTGTCTTGAGGTGAACGCCCAGTGAACTCTCCTGTTCTTACAGCTAAAGCACCTGAAGAGGCTTCTTCTCCTTGGTTTTTTGAAATTGTAAGCTTATGAAGTTCATCAGCAGATAGCTGGTATCTTACTTGAGCATTTTTGATACCATAGGCATCTAACGAAATCGTTTTCGTAACATCTGTATGGTTTACCATAATTTGTTTATGTTGTTTAAAGTGCAAAATTAAACATTATTTTAATGTAGCGTAATAAATTATGAATTATCACCCTTCGTTTTTAAAAAGTTTATTAACAAAACTAACCATGCTATAATTAGTAGTAATCCGCCTATTGGAGTGACAAAGCCAATGGTCCTAAAATCAAAGTTAGTAAGCTCATTTGTTGCTAATCCATAAATAGATCCTGAAAAGCACAATACACCTAATATAACTACATATAGAATGATACGTTTTACATTCTCACTAAGTATTGAAACATTTCCTAAGAATAAAAGAAATAAAGCATGATACATTTGATAGCGTACACCTGTTTCAAATGTGTTTTGAGATTCGCTCGAAATTAAGGACTTAAGTCCGTGAGCACCAAAAGCACCAAGAACGATTGCGATAGCCCCTAAAACACATGCAACGATAAGAATTTTTTTGTTCATATATAAATTGAATTTTGGTTTTTATAACCCTTTCTATTTAGTAAATTCGTCATTACAAAATTACTCAACTCAACCCATTATGCGAAAGATTTTAGTTATTGGTTCAGGAAAATCTACGTCCTACCTTATAAAATATTTACTTGATAAATCTAAAGAAGAAGAGCTCCACATTATTGTTGGAGATATTAATATTCAAAATGCTAAGGCATTAATTGGCAATCATGAAAATGCAAATGCTATTACTTTAGACGTCTTTGATAAATCATCTCGACAAGAGGCTATAGAAAATGCAGACATAGTTGTCTCTATGCTTCCAGCAAGATACCACATAGAAGTTGCTAAAGATTGTATCACGTTTGGCAAAAATATGGTAACTGCATCTTATGTAAGTGAAGAGATGCAAAAACTGAATAAAGCAGTGACAGAAAAAGGGCTGGTATTTATGAACGAAATTGGTGTTGATCCAGGTATAGACCACATGAGTGCCATTAAAGTTATAGATACTATTAGAGAGAAAGGTGGACAAATGGTTTTATTTGAATCTTTTACTGGCGGACTTGTTGCACCTGAAAGCGATAATAATTTATGGAATTATAAGTTTACTTGGAATCCAAGAAATGTTGTTGTTGCTGGACAAGGAAGTGCGGCAAAGTTTTTACAAGAAGGCTCGTACAAGTACATTCCTTATAATCGATTATTTAGACGAACTGAATTTTTAGAAATTGAAGGTTTTGGTCGTTTTGAAGCCTATGCTAATCGAGATTCATTAAAATATCAATCAGTTTATGGATTAGACGCTATTGAAACCTTATATCGCGGTACTATGAGGCGAGTTGGCTTCAGTCGCGCATGGAATATTTTTGTTATTCTTGGAATGACAGACGATAGCTACATCATAGATGATAGTGAAAATATGAGTTATCGTGATTTTGTAAATGCATTTTTGCCTTACAGTCATACTGATTCTGTGGAATTAAAATTAAGACATGCCTTAAAAATTGATCAAGACGATATAGTTTGGGATAAATTAGAAGAGCTAGACATTTTCAGTAAAACAAAAATGGTAGAGCTTAAAAAAGCTACACCAGCTCAAATACTTCAAAAAATATTAATGGATAGTTGGACGCTAAAAGCTGACGATAAAGATATGATAGTAATGTATCATAAATTTGGATATGAGCTAAATGGAGAGCGCTACCAAATTGATTCTACTATGGTTACTATTGGAGAGGATCAAACCTATACGGCTATGGCAAAAACTGTAGGGCTACCAGTAGCGATTGCCACCTTAGCTATTCTTAACGAAAAAATCACTAAACCAGGAGTTCAAATTCCAATTACAAAAGAAGTATATGAACCCATTTTGGAAGAATTAGAAAGTTTTGGAATTCAATTTACAGAAAAAGAAGTACCCTATTTAGGTTATAATCCATTGAATAATTAATTTTAATTTATCAAAAAAATGGAAAGCATACATTAAACACATCATGAAAATAGTTAATCAAAACATACAAATAGATGGTATTGATAAAAAGATACTGCGTGCTTTAATGGCTGATGCTAGAACTCCTATTTTGGAAATCGCTCGATTGGTTGGTATTTCTGGTGCTGCAATACATCAACGCCTTCGGAAATTAGAAAAATCTGGGTTAATATCTGGATCTAAATTTGTAATTAATCCGAAAGTTTTAGGATATACCACAATGGCTTTTATAGGAATATATTTAGACAAAGCTATTAGCAACCCTGAAGCTGTGAAGCAACTACAAAAAATACCTGAAGTTTTAGAATGCCATTACACCACAGGAAACTGGAGTATTTTTATTAAAATATTATGCAAAGACAACGAGCATCTTATGCATGTTCTCAATAGAGATATTCAGTCTATTACAGGCGTTTCAAGAACAGAGACTTTTATCTCATTAAATCAACAAATTGATCGACAGATAAAAATTTAAACATAAAAAAGCAACCAAAAAACGTGGTTGCTTTTTATTTTATTTTAGTTGGTTATTACTTAATTGTAAGCTTTTTAGTAATTGATACTTTTTCCGAAGAGATTGTCACTAAATAAACTCCTGTCGACAAATCTCTACGCATGTCTAAAGTTTTATTTTGGGTTATACCTTCTAAATCATAAGACACAATGATTCGTCCATTTAAATCTGAAACAAAAACTCTATCCAATACTAAACCTGTATTTTTAATCGTAATTTTTCCATCAGAAGGATTTGGAAATATGTCGATATTATTGTCTAAGAGTGTGTCATCTTCAAGTCCCAAGGTGTCAACAATTTCAACATTGATATTATGAAATCCAAAGTCATTTAGATCATCATCATCATTAGGTATTATATTAATTTGAGTAATACTTAATGCATTAGCGGGATTTGTAATTGTTAATGCCCCTCCTCCTGAAGCATAATTAGTTGGACTTGAAATCACATCACTATCTTGATTAGTTATAGAAATTATTCCAGCTTCAATTGCATCATAATCAATTCCTAACAAATTAAAATCTACTGGATTACCATTTTTTGTAATTGATAACCGATGTGGAGTTAAAGGATCTATTGCACTTAAAAAGAACACAAGATCTCCTCCTCCAAGGTTATCTAATTCTTCATTACCAGAATGATCAACAGTAAGCACAAAGGTATCTGGACCACTAACAATAGTTTCGGTTATTGTTGTTCCATTATCAACAGCCGTATCAATAGTAAAATTTAATGTTTGAGCAGTTATATTAAGATTAATTAATATTAAAAAACAACATAGTACTACACGCATTATCATTTTATTAAATAAAGAGTAATTTTTTTTCATTATAACAGATTTAGAGTTAGTTTCAATTAATGATTAGTTTTTTTGTTATTGAAGTATTCTCTGTTGAGATTGTCATCAAATACATTCCTGAGTTTAATACTGAGTACATTTCCATATCTAAATTTCCTATAACTCCATTTAGATTATAAGAAACAATTTTGCGCCCATTAAGATCTGACACTAGAATTTGCTCTAATAAAACTACTGAGTTTTCTATTGTAATATTTCCGTTAGAGGGGTTTGGGTATATAGATACATGCTTATTTAGTAAAGCTTTTTCATCAACACCTAGGGTATCGAGTATATCAATATTGATATTGTGAAATCCGAAATCATTTAAATCATCAGTATCTGTTGGAAAGATTTTAATTTCAGTAATATCAAAGCCATTTGATGGATTAGATATAAATAATGTCCCAGCTCCAAAAGGATATAATGTTGGGGCAGAGATAATTTCATCATTCTGGTTTCGAACAGAAATTGTACCTGCTCCAAGAGTATCATAATCTATACTATTTAATTTAAAACTTGTTGGTTCACCATTTTTTGTAATAGTCAATACATGAGGAGTGAGTGGATCAATGGCACTTAAGAAAAATACAAGGTCACCACCTCCCAAATTATCTAACTCTTCATTACCAGAATGAGCAACTGTAAGTACATATGTGTCTCCTTCATCAATTATAGTTTCGGTAATAACATTGCCATTATCTACTGCAGTATCAATTGTAAAATTTAGATTTGGTTGGGCTATACTATTTAAGCTGGTTAAGAGCAATAAACACCAAAACATGATGCTAAATAGTAATTTTTGCGAATAATTGTAATATTTTTTCATAATAAGAGATTTTAATAAGAAAGCAGAAGCTTTTGCTAGAATCTTCTGCTTTTCAATATAATGGATTAACTTCTAGGAGGATAAAGTCCTTCTAGAGCAATAATATAGTATACTCCTAAAGAAGGTTGCATATTATCATGAGATTGATTACCTCCAGTATTACTTATTTCTACTGAATCTGTTGCCATCTTAACATTTTTAGCAGTTGCATAAGATCCTCCCTCAGCAGGATAAGCTCCTGTTGGATCAGTAGTTCCTTCTCCACGACCAACTGGGTTTGTTGCTTGAACAAGTCCAGCATGATTATGAGCTGGGATTTGAGTAACATTTAAGGTTACTCTATTCTCTCCAAGTTTTTCACCACGAGTGACTGGATTAATCCCTGGGCCATTACCAGCATGTATTGGCACTCTACCCCTTAAATCTGGCAACCCAAATGTTGTTCTTCCGTCTCCGCCATACGTTGTTCCTAAAATAGAAAACAATGATGTATAACTTGCAATTGGTAATAATTGTCCGTCACATAATGCCCAACCTCTTGGTGCAAAATTCCCTCCAAACATCATTATTTGTCCGATGTACTGTTCCATAATAGTCTAATTTTTAAATTGATTAATATGGTTCAAATGTCAGTTAAACCCTCGGAAAATTTAAGCGCAAAACCACTACAACTTAAAAACAGGTAGAATTACCTGTTTTTAAAATTCATCACTTTTTTTTGATACATTTTAATTAGCTTTAAACATTATTAATCAACAAAAATTAGATATTATGAGTAACGAAGCACCTTCAACACCCCTAACTAGAACAATTGATGAAGCCAAAAGATGGACCTTAGCTTGGCAAACTAAACACTCTAAACTTAGTAAGGCTTTTAAAATTCCTATTGATGATTTATTAGCTTGTTTTAATGAGATGGATGTGAAATTTTCAATAAATGCCAATGGAGAATTATCTCTCATTCCAGAAACATTTGAACCAGCAGTTAGATCTTATTTGGCCATTGATGATCAAGGCGGAGAAAAACTATTAATCGTCGGAACCACAACCGATGATGGTATACTATATAAAGATATTGTGAAAGACGAACGTCAATTAGCTGCTGTTGGAGATCCAAGTCCAAATGGAAGTGGTGTATATGATTTCACGACACCTTGTCCTGATGATTGTGATCCAGGTAGTCCATTAAATCATCATTTAGGATAGTTAAATTTGAATGGATTTTCTTAATTCGATATTTTTATATGCAGGACTTATATTAATTTTTATAAATGCATTATTATTCCTTATAGGCTATAAGCACAATGCAAGCTCAATAGCCTATAAGTATTTTAGTTGGTATTTATTTATTTCTGTAGTTGTGTCATTATCGTCTTACTATCTGGCCAAAAATAAATTAAACAATTTGTATTTATCACATGTCTATTTTATAGGTCAATTTGTATTCTTGTCATTATTTTACAGATCATTGTTTAGAAAACACCAAAGAAAAATTATTTTGATTGTTTTATGCCTTGTTCTTATAACTTTAGGGGTTCAATATACACTCAAACCACATTTAATTTATAAGTTTAATCTGTTCGAAATATTTATAACCTCATTTCCTCTAGTTATTTATGCGATTACTCATTTGTACAATTCATTGAATGCAACAAGTAATTATTTAATAATTAATGCAGGTGTTTTAATCTATATTACCTCAAGTACGCTTATATTTATATTAGGGAATTATTTATCATATGAAGACATAAATAGCGATCTTAAAAGAAATATATACATGATTAATAAAATCCTATATGTAGTTTACTTAACTTTAATTTTAATACAATGGAAACGGAATTTCCAGCCCATCAAGAGCAAATCATAGGCGCTCTTGTTTATAGTATTATTTTCTTAGTCCTTGTTACTTTGGGTCTAATTTTATTTTTCTATTATTCAAGAAAAAAAATCATTGAAAAAGAAGTTGAGAAAGTAAACATCAAACTAGACCATCAAAAAAAAATATTACAAACCACTATTAAAGTTCAAGAAGAGGAACGCAATCGTATTGCTCAAGATTTACATGACGCTATTAGCTCCAAGCTTAATGTCGTAAGCCTAACCACTAATGTCTTAATAGATGATGATTCAATAAGCAGTGAACACAAAGCATCTTTAAATCATATCTTAGATATTACAACAAGAACCTTAAAAAGCTCAAGAGATATAGCACACAAATTAATGCCTCCAATTTTAGATAAATTTGGACTAAAAGTGGCATTAGAAGAGTTATTTGAAGAGTTCACTTCTAACACATCAATAAAAATACACCATGATATCGAATCTATTGATCAACTTAATAAAAGTGACGAGCTTCATGTGTTTAGAATTGCACAAGAGCTTATCAATAACGCCTTAAAACATGGCAAAGCTGACCAGCTACAAATGACGCTTAAAAAGGAGGCAAAGGGATTTAAATTAGCTTTTAAGGATAATGGCTCTGGGTTTGATGTCAAAAATTTAAAAAAGAAATCTGGTATAGGATTACAAAATATAAAGAGCAGGGTTGCCATATTAAATGGTCAACTTTTTGTTGAGAGCTCAAAGAAAACAGGAAGTATATTCACTATTAATTGTCAGTCTTATGGATACTAAAATAACACTTGCAATAGCAGATGATGAATTATTGTTTAGACAAGGGCTCATCTCTATTTTAAGTAAAGAAAAAAACCTAAATATTCTTTTTGATGCCGAAGATGGCAACCATCTTATGGAACAATTAAGAACTTCAGAAAATTTACCTGAAATTGTAATTACCGATTTAAAAATGCCAGGTCTTAATGGTGTTGAAACTACTAAATTGATTCGTAAAGAGTTTCCAGATATCAAAATCATTGCACTCACTAGCTATTTCAGCAAACCATTTATTATCAACATGATTTCTATTGGAGCTGTTGCCTATTTAGCAAAAAACAGCACGCCAAAACTCATGCTAACTACCATTAATGAAGTTGCAGATAAAGGCTTTTATTATGACGAGCAGGTCATGAAATTTATTCATGAAGGATTGCTTAGTAATAATGAACAAAAAAAGTCTAGTTTCGACACCACCTATTTTACAAAGAGAGAAAAAGAAGTTTTAGAACTCATTTGTAAGCAGCATACTACTAATGAAATTGCAGAAAAGTTATTTATAAGCCCGAGAACTGTTGATGGTCATAGAAACAATCTACTTTTAAAGACTGAAGCGAAAAATTTGGCTGGACTTGTAGTCTATGCCATTCAAAATAAACTCGTGAATTTAGAGGAATCTTTTTAAAACAAAAAAGCATCCAAATTGGATGCTTTTTATTTTTATATAAAGATGTTTAGTCTCTAGACATAAAGATTTGTAATACGTACCAGAATAATAACATCAATGATGCAAACAATCCTAATGATGCTGGTATATATTCATCTTCAGAATATTTATGAATCAAATTAGAGGTTTGATATAAGATAGACCCTCCAGCTAATAGACACATTCCAACAGAAAACCATAATCCAAGATTAAAACCAAATAAAGTTCCCGCTACAATTAATCCAATTGCGATAAAAAAACCAATTGTCAATCCTGTTTTTAAGAAAGAAAAGTCTTTTTTGGTTACAAATACTACCGCAGACAACCCTGTAAATAAAGCCAGAGTAACAATGGCTGCTTGATTTAAAAGTTCTGGACCAGACTCCATATAAAATGCCGCAATATAAATTAGAGGAACAAATATGAATGCTTCGGCTAAAATATAAAGGCCGTAAGCCAAATATTGCATATTCTTATCCGATGTTCGCAGGGCCATACCCTCAGCATAATTGGTTATAAACATAAAGCCTCCCAGCATAATCAACCAGCGCCAGCCTTGAGTCATTGACATTGCAAAATTTACAATAGTATCACTTTGCAGCAATAGCCATTCAAACAAGATGAAAACTAATACTCCACCAGCAACATGGGCATAGGTTTTTTTATAAAAAGCAACACGATCTACGTCAGATAATGTACTGACTAAAACTTTAGGCTCTTCGAAATTCTCGAAAGGATTTAGATTTGAATTTTCCATAAGTATAATTGATTTAGTTAAATCGAAGGTAATAAAAAGAAAACCGAAATACGTGTAAATTATCGTATTTCGGTTATGATTCTAAAATGTATTCTATACTAATCTCGCCCACCAAAGACTTGTAAAGCCCAATATAAAAGTGATGCTAAGGCTCCAATAGCAGCGACTAAATACGTTCTTGCTGCCCATTTAAGGGCTTCTTCAGAACCTTTATACTCTTCTGGTGTAACAACATTCTTGTTTTTCAACCATGCTAATGCTCTATTACTCGCATCATATTCTACAGGTAAAGTGATGAAGCTAAATAAGGTTGCGAAACCCATAAATACTAAACCTGCAACTGCTACCCAATATCCTAAACCTACACCTGCTGCAGCACCAAGAACTAAGCCTCCAATAACTAACCATTGTGACATACCGGAAGTCACACTTACAATTGGCACCAATGCGGAACGCATTCCTAATGCACTATAGGCTTGCGCATGTTGTACAGCATGACCAACCTCATGAGCAGCAACTGCAGCGGCAGCGGCATTACGTTGATTATATACAGCTTCGCTTAAGTTTACAGTTTTATTTTTAGGGTTATAATGATCTGTTAACTGGCCTCTTACAGAAATGACCTCAACATCAAAAATACCGTTATCTGCAAGCATTTTTTCTGCGATTTCTCTTCCACTCATCCCATTGCGCAATTGCACTCTAGAATATTGAGCAAATTTTCGTTTTAATTGACTACTTACTAACCAACTCACCAAAGCTATGGCGCCAATTAGCATGTAATATCCCATCATTCCATTCATATTTTATAAGATTAAATTTATTACTTATGTAATATCAAAAAGTAAGCCATTTTTAGAATAGGAAAAAATGTCAGTTTCATAGTATAACATACGCTCAAAAAGGCTTATTCTTTGAGATGAAATACCTTATCCACTCTCTCATCTTTAAAGATGATAACTAGTTGATTAGTCAAGTCTCTGTTAAAACTAGGTGCTTTTCCTAAGTAATATGTAATTTGATTTTCTGAAGTTTCATTAAAAAACTCAGGCTGTCCTAAAAGAGAGAATACCTCATCTTGGGTTAATCCAATAAGCAGTTCATTGTCAATAATATCATCAACCATTTTATAACGCAAAGTAGGTTCTGAATGCCATCTCGATGCATTAAAACGTTCTTCAAAAAGCCAAATAAGAGAACTCGCTGCAATAGCCGCAACAAAAAAAAACAATAATACTTTGTCGTATTTCTTTAAACGCAATTGTTAGTCCTTAAGTTCAATGGTTTGTATTTGAAAGCGATTATCAACAATATCTCCTGAAACTTCTGCAGTTCTAATGACCTCGCAAAACCCTGTATTTTTATCATGAGCATCTCCAAAATCGTCAATATCAGCACCATCAACAAAATAAGCGGTATCATTAATACGAACAGCTAGATCACATCCTTCTTGAGTAGTTAATCCAAACTGACATTGTCCACAAGAAACTTCGACCATTTGTTTTTCATTTTTAGATTCTGCACAACTAAGGGCAAAAAGCAGTAGACAAATAAGGCTTATCTTTTTCATAGTATTATCCAACAATATTGACAATTTTTCCAGGAACCACAATCACTTTCTTAGGTTCACGACCATCTAATTGCGCCATGGTTTTTTCATGAGCCATTACGACCTTTTCGATCTCATCTTTTGTCATATCTAAAGGCAATTCGAGTGTAAATCGCATCTTTCCATTAAAGGATATTGGATAATTTTTAGCACTCTCTACCAAATGTTTTTCTTCAAACTTCGGAAAAGGAGCAGTCGATATCGATTCATTATTCCCTAGACGACTCCATAGTTCTTCAGCAATATGAGGTGCATAAGGTGAAATTAATATAAGTAAAGGTTCTAAAACAGCCCTACTTGTACATTTTTGAGCAGTCAGTTCATTACATGCTATCATAAACGTTGACACTGAAGTATTGAATGAGAAATTCTCTATATCCTCCTCAACTTTCTTAATGGTTTTATGAAGCGTTTTTAAATTCTCTTTAGTAGGCTCGGCATCGTTGACTTTTAAACCATTGTCATCCACATATAATTTCCATAGCTTTTTCAAAAAGCCGTGTACTCCAGTAATACCAGCTGTATTCCATGGTTTAGCTTGTTCTAATGGCCCAAGAAACATTTCGTAAAGACGTAAGCTATCTGCACCATATTGCTCACAAATAGCATCTGGATTAACGACATTGTATTTGGATTTGGACATTTTTTCGACTTCTCGACCAACTTTATAGACACCATCTTCTAAAATAAATTCGGCATCTTTAAACTCAGACCTCCAATTTTTGAAAGCTTCAATATCTAATTCATCCGAAGCATTTACAAAAGAGACATCAGAATGTATAGCTTGCACTTTCTTTCCTGAAATTAATCCTTTAGATAAAAATCTATTAACACCTTCTTCTCTGTAAACAAAAGCACTCGTCCCCAAAATCATCCCTTGGTTAATCAACTTTTTAAAGGGTTCATCCACACCAACAAAACCTCTGTCTTTCATAAACTTCACCCAAAAACGCGAGTACAATAGATGTCCTGTTGCGTGCTCACTTCCTCCAATATATAAATCGACATTCTCCCAATACTTCAACGCCTCTTCACTAGCAAAAGCTTCATTACGCATAGCATCTTCCATATATCTAAAGAAATACCAAGAACTTCCTGCCCAACCTGGCATAGTATTCAATTCTAATGGATAAATACCGTTGTCTTGAGACCCTTCGACTCCGCTCAGGGTGACAAGCTCGTTAGATACAATCTTGTTATTGTTTGTGTCCCAAGCCCAAACATCGGCACGACCTAAAGGTGGTTCGCCTTCTTCGGTAGGTAAATATTTTTCAACCTCTGGCAATACAATTGGTAGATGTTGCTCATCAATCATTTGTGGTTTTCCATTCACATAATACACTGGAAATGGTTCTCCCCAATAACGCTGACGAGAAAAAACTGCATCACGTAATCTATAGTTGGTTTTACCCTCACCTTGACCCAATTGTTCCAATTCATAAATGGCGCGCTTGGTTGCTTTTTTATAGTTCATTCCGTTAAGAAAATCACTGTTTGCAATTTTGGTGTTTTCTTTATCGGCAAAAGCTTCTTCGGAAATATCAACACCTTCAAAAATGTTAGGTATTGGAATATCAAAATGTTTCGCAAAATCATAATCACGTTGATCACCACAAGGCACAGACATTACTGCTCCTGTTCCATAACCCGCTAATACATAATCACCAATCCAAATTGGAATAGGTTCTTTTGTAAATGGATGCTCAGCATAAGCTCCTGTAAATGCTCCAGAAATGGTTTTGACATCTGCCATACGATCACGCTCACTACGTTTTGCTGTGGCTTCAATATAGGCATTAACCTCATCTCTTTGCTCCTCGGTTACAATTTGAGATACCAAATCATGTTCTGGTGCTAAAGTCATAAACGATACTCCAAAAATGGTATCTGGTCGTGTTGTGAAGACTTCTATTTTGTGAGACGCTTCGACTGCGCTCAGCGTGACATTTGGCAATACATTAAAACTCACTGAAGCACCAACCGATTTTCCAATCCAATTGCGCTGACTTTCTTTTAAGGAATCTGTCCAATCTATAGTATCTAAACCTTGAAGGAGGCGTTCTGCATAAGCAGAAATTCGCATACTCCATTGGGTCATTTTCTTTCTAATTACAGGATGACCTCCACGTTCAGACACACCATTGACGATTTCATCATTAGCTAATACTGTGCCAAGAGCTGGGCACCAGTTTACTTCAGTTTCAGCTAAATAGGTCAATCTGTATTTAAGTAATACATCTTGTTGAGCTTCAGAAGTCATGGCATTCCAATTTTCCGAAGAAAACGCGATAATATCTTCATCGCAAGCTGCATTAATTCTTGTATTTCCTTCAGCTTCAAATACAGAAACCAATTCAGAAATCGGTCTTGCCATATCAGAATCTTTACAATAGTAAGACTCAAACAACTGAATGAATATCCACTGTGTCCACTTGTAATACTCAGGATTACTCGTACGCACTTCTCTACTCCAATCAAAAGAGAATCCAATTTGGTCTAACTGACGTCTATAAGTTTTTATGTTAGCTTCTGTTGTAATCGCAGGATGCTGCCCAGTTTGAATTGCGTATTGCTCAGCGGGCAAACCAAAACTATCATAGCCTTGAGGATGTAATACATTAAACCCTTTATGACGTTTGTAACGTGCATAGATATCACTGGCAATATAACCTAACGGATGACCCACATGTAAGCCTGCACCACTAGGATAAGGAAACATATCTAATACATAATATTTAGGCTTGTCGCTGTAATTTTCAGCTTTAAATGTTTGATTGTCTGCCCAATATTTTTGCCATCTGGCTTCTATCTCGTTGAAATGGTATTGCATTTGTATGATTTTATTCTATTTTAACCTTTCGACTGCGCTCAAGGAGACAGCAGAACTAAATTTTAATCTAAAAACTGTTGTAACTATTTGCTAACAATTATTGCCTAGTTACTTATTTTAAAGGCACAAATTTACAGGTATTACAACACAATTAAAAGTTTAAGCGTTGTAAACCTTATACAAACAAATTGTTTTTTATTTTTACAGCATTAATCCCATTCTTTTATGAGTACTTCTTTTGACAGATATCAAAAACGAAAATTAATTTCTTCATACTTCTCTGTAGTGATTAGTATTGCTTTGGTATTGTTTTTACTAGGGAGTTTGGGTTTATTGGTATTGAATGCCAAAAAAGTTGCCGATCATTTTAGAGAGCAAGTGGTCGTGACTATTTATTTAAATGATTCGGCTAAAGATGTTGAAGTGAAACAACTTCAAAACAGCTTAGCTATGGCAGAGTATACTAAAGAAGCAAATTATGTATCTAAAGAGGAAGCTGCTCAAATTGTCAAATCAGATATTGGCGAGGATTTTATGGAATTTCTAGGAGCCAACCCTTTACAAAACTCAATTGATGTTTACTTGAAAGCTGATTATGTGACTAATAAAACTTTAGATGATATTACTGATGAATTATCAAATAAAGCCTTTATTGAAGATATTAAATATGATAATGATTTGGTAGAAATCATGAACAATAATGTCAAGAAAATCACATTTTGGGTACTTATTTTAAGTGCTGTATTTACATTTATTGCTGTATTGTTGATTAATAGTTCAATCCGACTAGCTGTATATTCTAAACGCTTCATTATAAAAACCATGCAAATGGTTGGAGCTACCAAACGCTTTAT
Organism: Psychroserpens citreus; assembly: GCF_055686305.1. Lineage (NCBI taxonomy): Bacteria > Pseudomonadati > Bacteroidota > Flavobacteriia > Flavobacteriales > Flavobacteriaceae > Psychroserpens > Psychroserpens citreus. The sequence goes on along the minus strand of NZ_CM145999.1, from coordinate 1,750,977 downwards.
TAGAAAACCATTTGTGTTTAAAAGTATTCAACTAGGAATTATTGGTGCTATAGTTGCGCTTATTGGAATGGGTGTTGTATTATATTACCTCAACAAAACTTTTCCCGAACTTGAACTCACACAAAAACCAATATTAATAGGCGCTTTATTTGTTGGGATATTTCTGTTAGGTATTGTCATCACATGGATTAGTACATTTATTGCAACACAACGCTTCTTAAATTTAAAGATCGATCAATTATACTATTAATATTTAATTAAGAACAAAGCTTAAAAAAACCTATATATTTACACTTTTAATTACCATCATGGGAGAGCAAAAACGTAAAGAAACAGCTAAAGGCGAATTTATCTTCGGAAAAAAAAATTATAAGTTCATGTTAATAGGCTTAGCCGCTATTGTACTAGGTTTTATTTTAATGTCTGGTGGCGGAAGTGATGACCCTAATGTATTTAATCCTGAAATTTTCAATTTTAGACGAATTCGTTTAGCACCAACTCTTGTATTACTTGGGTTTGGAATTCAAGTCTATGCCATCTTATTAAATCCGAATAAAGATTCGAAATCTTAATAACAAAACTACTAACTTATTATTGTTGGTACATCAATTTTGATATTTTTGCTCCATGGATATTATCGACTCAATTGTATTAGGAATTATTCAAGGGCTTACCGAATTTTTACCTGTATCTTCTAGTGGACATTTAGAATTAGGGAAAGCCATCCTTGGTGACAATTCATTACCAAAAGAAAGTCTTTTATTTACAGTTGTTTTACATTTTGCCACAGCCTTAAGTACAATCGTAGTATTTAGAAAAGATATCATGTTACTTATTAAGGGTATTCTGAAATTTGAGTGGAATGAAGATTTACAATTTGCAGCAAAAATTGCATTATCAATGCTTCCAGCTGTTGTTGTAGGGCTATTTTTTGAAGAACAGCTAGAACAACTTTTTGGAGGCAATATTCTACTTGTTGGCTGTATGCTTATTGTTACTGCAGCACTTCTATTTTTAGCAGATAAAGCCAAAGACACTAATAAAAAAGTAAGCTTTCCAAATGCATTTATTATAGGTATATCTCAAGCCATAGCAATGCTACCTGGGATTTCACGTTCTGGCGCCACAATTTCAACTTCTGTATTATTAGGAAACGACAAAACTAAAGCCGCTCGATTTTCATTTTTAATGGTGGTTCCATTAATCTTCGGGAAGATTGCTAAAGATGTTTTGAGTGGAGATATCAGTTATGAAAGTGCAAATTTCACAAACTTAGGAATAGGATTCATAGCAGCTTTTGTAGCAGGACTATTTGCATGTACATGGATGATAGCTCTGGTAAAACAAAGTAAACTCTCTTACTTTGCTATTTACTGTCTTGCTGTAGGTGTTACGGCTATCATTTTTGTGTTATTAAACTCCTAAATCATGACTGCTGAAGATTTTCAATCTGGACAAGTATTACTTATTGATAAGCCTTTGACTTGGACTTCCTTTCAAGCAGTTAATAAATTGCGTTGGGAAATAAGACAAGCTTTTAACATCAAAAAAATTAAAGTCGGTCATGCAGGAACATTAGACCCATTGGCTACTGGACTATTGATTATCTGTACTGGAAAAATGACCAAACAAATCAATACATTTCAAGGACAGGATAAAGAATATACAGGCACTTTTGTTCTAGGAAGCACTACGCCCTCTTACGATTTGGAAACTGAAATTAACAAAACCTATCCAACCGAACATATTTCTGAAACCTTAATTCACGAAACTACGACTCAATTTATAGGCGACATAGAACAATTTCCACCTGTATTTTCAGCTTTAAAAAAAGATGGCAAACGCTTATACGAATATGCTAGAGCTGGTGAGAATGTTGAGATTACACCTAGAACCGTTCACATTTCAGAATTTGAAATTACCAATATCAATAACCTACATATCGACTTTAGAGTTGTATGTAGTAAAGGCACTTATATTAGATCATTGGCTCATGATTTTGGTAAAGCTCTAAATTCTGGAGCTCACCTTTCAGTATTACGACGCACAAAAATTGGTGATTTTGATGTTAATGATGCTATTGCTCCTGAAGAATTTATTATATCCTTGTCTTCGGAATAATTATTGATACTTGTTTTGCTTCTAAACTAAACGACTATGAAGCAACTCTCTACATTACTTTTCTTAATATTTATTACATCACTTTATGCTCAAGATCAGGAAAAAACAAGTGGCTTTTTCTATAAACCTTCAATTTCATTTACATTAACAACCAATGACAATTACACCATTGCTAACGACAATGATGAGACCTTTTTAAATCCGAATGGCTTATTTTTTAATAATACTATTGGTTATCAATTTGATACACGGTCTAGTATTGGTCTTAATATTGAATATGACCACTTCTTGGATCAAGATTTAAATTTTTTTCCTATTTATTTAGATTTTACTTATAACATCTTTGATTTTGATGATCAAGTATTTATTCGTGGTGGTTATGGCAAGTTAGTTGACCTTGGAAAAGCTTTTGAAAATGGTACTATATATAAACTTGGAATTGGCTATCGTGCATTTGATGACAATTTTAAAAACTCGTGGTTAATTGGCTTTGATTTTAGCCGAAGACGCTTTGGTTTTAGACAAACTGAAAGGTTGTCAAGCTTTGCTATTTTCCTCGAATTTAAGCTCTTTTAATCCAATTTATGTATATTGACCGTATATAAAAGACCAACTTTAATTAAATATATACCTACTTGACCTTTATTGAAAAACATAAAGCACTTTTGATTACGTCCTTAATTACAGGAACGTTAGTACTTGCTGTGTTTAGTCTTAGCATCAAGAAAAAATCGGAGTTTATTGCTGAAAGTTACTATGAAATTGAACCTCAAACCGAAGAGGAAATCAAAGAATTAGAACGTTTAAAAGCTTTAGAAGAACTCAATAACCTAAACCCAAAAACCAATCAAGCGTTTAACGAAGATGAAGAGTTCAAAGAAATGATGCGAAATTTTAAATCGATGAGCTCTCATCATGAAGACGATGTTCAAGATAAATCTGAAGAACCTACTGAAGACGCTTCTGAAACTCCTGAAAATATACTAACGTCTAACTCTTCTTATAATAGTTCTAAAACCTATGCACTAAAAGAGCAAGATCGTAGCACTTTTAATAAAGCCAAAGATGTTTTAGCCATGCATTCTCCAAAAAAAGAGGCCAAAAACACGAAAGGTAATTCTGCAAGTAGTGTATCTTTTTCGTTATCTAATAGATCTAAAGTTAAGCTACCTCCACCAGTATATTTGTGCGAAACTTCAGGAAAAATAGTCGTCAATATTACGGTGAATGCTCTCGGGCAAGTTACAGACACGTATATTAATGGGTCGTCATCTAGTGATAATGAGTGTCTTATTGATGCTGCTTTAGAATATGCGCAAAATGCCTTGTTTTCTAAAGCAGAACGTAAAAGTCAAATTGGCTCAATTACCTATTATTTTCAAGGGAAATGAAAATAATTACACCCCTAAAAGCGTCATTAAATCTGAAATGATATTCTGACCTTTATTTTTATTATACCAACCTTGTAAATCTTCTTTAAACTCTGGAGTGAGTGTTCCATGCTCTGCTTTATAATTGTTAACCATTTGTGTAGCTTCACTTGGTCTTGGCCCAAATGTATTTACAACCTCATCAGAGGTATTATCAATCATAATAAGTTTTGCAATTGCTCGTCCACCATTAGTTAAAAACTGATCCATTAAGGCCTCATTCTCATCCCTAAAAACGAGTTTTAAGGTGATATTTTCAGAAAACTCAGCAATTTTATTAAGCACAGGAATCACATGTGCCGCATCACCACACCAGCTTTCGGTAATAACCAACCAAGTTATATTTCCCTTGAAATTTGAAACACGCGCCTTAATATCGTCAGAAATCTTAATTGTTTTATCCCAACGCTTCATCCGTCTATCATTAAGCATCGTATAATTTACTAAAGCTTCTGTTTTTTCATGTCCTGAAGTGGATTCGTCTTCAACAAGTTGACGTACAAGCGTACGATAGTCTTCATATGAAATGGCTTTTTTTAAGCTATCATTAATGATGTTGTTTACTGATATATGTTCCAAAGTTGTCATAAGTTTAGGTTCGCAATTTAATTTAATCTATTATTCTATAAGATGATTTTAATCATAAAATCAAACGCATGAATTTTATAGTCTAGGATTAAGACGAAATGTTATATAAAAACTTACTATTTTTAAGGTTCAATTGATGCTTATGGAAAAACACAGATGTGGTTGGTGCCTCGGCAGCGACCTTTACGAAGCTTATCATGATAAAGAATGGGGTGTTCCTGTTCGTAATGATGACACCTTATTTGAATTCTTGATTTTAGAGACATTCCAAGCAGGTTTAAGCTGGATCACAGTTTTAAAAAAGCGAGATAATTTTAGAAATGCCTTTGATCATTTTGATTATAAAAAAATTGCAAATTATTCTCAAAGCAAAGTAGAAGAGCTACTTCAAAATGAAGGTATTATTAGAAACAAATTAAAAGTACATGCTACAATTACTAATGCTCAAGCTTTTATGAAAGTACAGGAGGAATTTGGATCTTTCTCAACTTACATTTGGGGATTTGTTGACAATACACCAATTAAAAATGCATTTAAAGATTATAAAAAAGCACCTGCAAACACACCTTTAAGTGATGCCATTAGCAAGGATTTAAAAAAACGCGGATTTAAATTTGTTGGTTCAACAGTAGTTTACGCTCATATGCAAGCAACAGGAATGGTAAATGATCATGAGGTAAACTGCTTTAGATATGACGAAGTGTAACCATTACTCTAAAAACGATAAGAACTCGTCTCTTGAGATATCTTGAGCACCTAAACTTTCTAGGTGATTAGTGTACACTTGGCAGTCAATTAGCTTATAATCTGTGTTTTGAATAAACGTAATAAATGCAACTTTACTGGCATTACTTACCAAACTAAACATGCTTTCGCCACAAAACACGCCATTATTAAGGTCAACACCATATAATCCGGCAACAAGTTTGCGATTTAACCATACTTCAACAGACTTAGCATAACCTAATTTATGGAGTTTTATATAGGCTTCTTTCATATTTTGAGTTATCCAAGTCCCTTGTTGTCCATCACGTTTAATCGAGGAGCAATGCTCTATCACAGCCTCAAAATTTTTATTAATAGTAATTTCAAAATCACTATTACGGAGCACTTGTTTCATACTTTTAGATATTTTTAAATGCTTCGGAAAAAGTACAAACCGAGGGTCTGGAGACCACCATACAATAGGCTCTTCATCATCAAACCATGGAAAAATACCACTTTTGTACGCTAGTAATAAACGTTCGGTAGATAGATCACCTCCAATAGCTAAAATACCTTCTTTTGAAGCTAATGACACTGGAGGAAACACGATGTCTTTGTTTAAAAAATGCATTTAACTAACAACATAGATTACAATGGATAGTATGTTAAATCTAAGGATTAACTTTGAAAATTTTTCAATTTTCGCCATATTTGAGATGACCTTTGTAAAATAAATTTTGTTCATCATTGCTTTTTTTTGAGTTTGTTTTAAAGGTCAAACCTAAAACCACAATACTAAGTCCCGAAGAAATTTGGGACTTTTTTAATAAAAAAACCTCAATAATATTGAGGTTTTTTTATTACATCTACACGTCGATTATACTCTGTGTATAAATTGATACTCTTAAAATGGTAAATCGTCGTGATCTTCTTCGTTTAAGTTTGTTGCAGGTTCAAAAGCTTCCGTTGGAGCTACAGGAGGCATATTGTTTCCTTCAGATTGTAAGGCTTCAATTCTCCATCCTTGAACAGAATTAAAATACTTTGTTTCTCCTTGTGGATTAACCCATTCTCTACCTCTTAAATTGATATTCACCTTTACAGCTTGTCCAACCTGATAGCTATTTAATAAATCTGTTTTGTCTTGAACAAATTCAACCAAAATATGTTGTGGATATTGCTCCTCTGTTGTTACTACCAGTTCTCTCTTTCTAAACCCATTACTTCCAAACGTTTGAGTTTCTCCAATCATTTTGATTTTTCCTTGTACTTCCATTGTTATATTACTTAATATTTAATTTTAGATTGTTTTTTCTTTTTATGATAGCAATAATTTCCATGCACTATCAACATCACCATAACTCAAATAGTTTCTGGCAATTTTATGTTTTTCGTGATGCGCCATGTCCTTAATGTTAGGATAACGCTCACTCACATTGTTTATAAATTCATCTATCTCAACTTGACTAGGTAAGGCTTCAACATTTCCTAACATGCCCAAGTCATTACCTGTGAGCACCATACTATTCTTCACATAACTTGGCATGGCATCTACACCTATTCCTAAAGTGGAAATTGGTTTCGGGATTTCAAAAAATCCTTTTTTTGCTCGATTATAATAACTACCACCAGCTCTGGCTACCAAATCTAATTTTTCTTGACTAATAACAGCTTCATCATCTAATACATCATCAGAAATATGAAGTTTTATCACTTCACAAATCACTAAATTTCCTGCACCTCCTTCAGTTCCTAATTGGATAACTTCATTAACTTTACATTCAAATTGAACTGGTGACTCAGCCACTCTAAATGGTTTTACAACATCAGATGCCAACATAGTTAGACCTGCTTTTTCGAACTCATTAACCCCTTTGGCGTATTCAGTACTACTCAATGACATCTGTTGCACGATATCATAATTAACAACATTAATAACCACTTCTTTTGTTGCTTCAACATTTTCTAAAGTGTGTTTTATGGTATTATTTCTTACACGACGTGCAGGAGAAAATATCATAATTGGCGGATTTGCACTAAACACATTAAAAAAGCTAAACGGTGATAAGTTTGGGGTTCCATCAACATCCACTGTGCTTGCAAAAGCAATAGGCCGAGGTGCAACAGCACTTAATAAGTAACTATGTAATCGTGCGGTTGATAAATCTTTTGGGTTAAAGGATGCCATTTGTGATATAACTGATACCTTAAACGTATTTGTTTTGAGATATTGAATTGCAAATGTAACTATATTGCTAATGTTTTAAAAATGAATTCATGAGTTGTTAAGACAATATTATTAACAGATTTACATTATATTTAAAATTGAAAAAATTACACTATGGCATTAACCATAAATCGCAATATGTCGCGATGGATAATTATCGTTGCTTCCTTCATCATTATCTCACTAATTCTATGGAATACCTATGCGTTTTTTCAAAACTTTAAAGCTGAAGAACGCAGCAAAATGGAAATTTGGTCGTTTGCTCAAAGAGACGTACTTAAAGCTTTGGAAGAATCGGACATCAATAACACCGATGATGTTTTAGCCGACTTGGATCTCGCTTTTGAAATTCTCAATAACAACAATACAACACCAATGATTCTGATGAATGCTGATTCTACAGTTCAGAATTATAGAAATATCATCAAAAAAACGGAAATAGATTCTATTCATGATATTAAAGAATTGAAATATGTAAATGACAACCTTAAAACTCTCATTTCTAATTACAGTAAAGAAAATACTCCTATCCAAATTCAAAATAACAGCCAGACCTTATACTACGGAAATTCACCACTTCTCAACAAGCTTAAATATTATCCTTTAGCTCTTTTATTAATCATCTTTTTATTTGCTGCAGTAGCATATTTCTTTTATAAGAGTTCTAAAACCGCCGATCAGAATAAACTATGGACAGGTATGGCTAAAGAAACAGCACATCAGATAGGAACGCCGTTATCATCTTTGGTTGGTTGGACTGAAATATTAAGAAGCGAACAAGTGAATCCAGACTATTTAACCGAAATTGAAAAAGACATTTCTCGCTTGCAAACCATAACGGACCGTTTCAGTAAAATTGGATCTATCCCAACTTTAAAAAAGGTAGATGTTGTAAAAGAAACATTAGACTCTTATGACTACTTAAAAGCAAGGTCTTCAAAATTGATAAATTTTGAAATTACTACTCCTGATAAGGTTCTTAATGCCAATTTAAACAACCAATTATACAGTTGGACTATCGAGAATTTGGTAAAGAATGCGATAGATGCGATGAAAGGTAAAGGCTCACTAAAACTAGTCATTACTAATGATGATAAGTACGTCAAAATAGCCATCCAAGATACTGGAAAAGGTATTTCGAAGCAGAACTTTAATTCTGTATTTCAACCTGGATTTACAACTAAGAAACGCGGTTGGGGTTTAGGACTATCCTTAGCAAAACGAATTATAGAAGATTATCATGATGGAAAAATAAAAGTACTTCATTCTGAAATAGGAAAAGGAACTACTATGCAAATTTCATTGAAATTAGTAACTTAGTTGTGTACCATGAAACAACAACACTTTACATTAAAAGAGGTCTCACTCAACAATAATTGTCCTGAGTGCTATTCTAATGAAGGCTTGGTATTGACGTTTAAACAACGATTTGTCGAAAATGCATTGTATAAAGCTATAACCCAAGATACAATTCATGAAATGCATTGTACTATTTGCAATACAGATATATTTCCTATTCGTTGGACCAATAACATTGAACAAGTGGTAGCTTATCAAGAGCGTGCTATTACTCCCAAACCTAAATCTCTAAAACTTAAAAAACTTGCTTGGATTTTAATCTTAGTGGATGTTATTTTAATTTTGATTGTGCTTTTATTCGTGACGGGAATTCTATCCTTCTAACTATAAAAATGAAGCAATTTTCTTAGCTGTAGCCTCAAATTCTTCAGAGCTCATTTTAGATTTATTAATAAATCTTGCGTCTTCCATAGTATGTAGAGGAATTAAATGCACATGTGTATGAGGCACTTCTAATCCTATCACAGTCATTCCTATTCGTTGGCATGGCACTGCTTTTTCTAAAGCAATTGCCACTTGACGTGAAAATGTCATTAGTTTAAGATAAGTTGCTTCGTCTAAATCAAAAATCTTATCAACTTCTGTTTTAGGAATACAAAGCGTATGTCCCAAAGTATTAGGGTTAATATCTAAAAATGCCAAGAAATCTTCCGTTTCTGCAACTTTATAACAGGGAATCTCCCCATTTATAATTTTTGTAAAGATTGATGCCATGGCTTTAAGTATTAGAGTCTATGTAAATATAAAAAGATTCCTCATTCGAAGGAATCTTTTTGTTATATATTAATGTGTTTGTAGTGTTATCTAGAAATTTCTAATACATCAAATTTCATAATACCATTAGGCACTTGCACTTCAGCAACTTCACCTACAGATTTCCCTAAAAGGCCTTTACCAATAGGAGAATTTACAGATATTTTCCCAGAAGCAAGGTCAGCTTCACCATCAGCAACCAAGGTATAAGTCATTTCCATACCATTGGTTTGGTTTTTTATTTTCACTTTAGACAAAACTAATGCTTTAGAGGTGTCCATTTGCGATTCATCAATTACACGTGCACCAGCAAGCGTCTCTTCTAGTTTTGAAATTTTCATTTCTAACATCCCTTGAGCTTCTTTGGCTGCATCATATTCGGCATTTTCACTCAAATCGCCTTTATCTCTAGCTTCAGCAATTGCTTGAGACGCTCTTGGGCGTTCTATATCCTTTAAGTGTTGTAGCTCGTCTCTTAACTTTTTTAGTCCTTCCGCAGTATAATAAGATACTTTACTCATAATTCATTCGTTTAATAATAAAAACATGCTATAAACTAAGATTTAGCAAGTGCTAAACTTGTTTGGCACAAAAAAAATCTCGCTATCACGAGATTGAAATACAAAGATACAAAATATTTAATTCAACCTTTAAAATATTGTACATTGCAACAAATTTTTAACACGTCTATGAAAAAAATTATTATCGTATTATCTCTCTTATTATTAACAAATTGCGGAGATGACGATCGTATTAACAATTGTAATTTTCTATTTAATGTAGGAGTTAATGCTAGCTTAAATTTAAACTTACCCGAATATAGCCAGTTAATGTTTACAAGTAATACAGCTTTTATTCCTAATCAAGGAAACTTAGGAATATATGTAATCAATGTTGGAAACAACAACTATAGAGCTTGGGATGCTGCAGATCCAAATCATAGCGTATCTTCATGTTCTTTTTTACAAATAGATGGTGTTAATGTCACTTGTGGATGTACAGATCAAAATGAATATAGCCTCTTTACAGGTCAAGCTATTGGCGACCCTTTACCTTGTGGACTTAAAGAATATCGTGCAACGCTTTCGGGAGCAAATTTGGTGATTACTAACTAGAATTTGTATAGCATATAATTTTAAAAAACTCCCAAAGTTATTTTGGGAGTTTTTGTTAATCATATAACAATGCTTGTTAATCTCAATATCTTAAAATTTCATAGTTACACCAACTAAAAAATTAGTGGTCGCTTGAGGATAAAATCCTGAAAAATATCCCGTTGAAATACCTGTTGAGCTTTCTGTATTGGGAAAATCGAATGAACCAAAATACCCGTTAGACACATATTTCTCATTGAATATGTTATTAACTAAACCTGAAAATAGTATAGATTTAAAGATAGATTTTGGTTTCCATTCATAAGTAATATTGAAGTCGTTTACTAAATAGCTATCTAATTTTGAATCTAGATTTTCGGTATTACTCATAAATTGTTCTCCAACATATTTACTCAAAATTGACACCTGAAACCCTTCTTTGGGCTGAAACACAAATGCATTAGCTGCTATAAACTCTGGTGAGAATGAAATATCTGTTTTACCCAAATTGTTTAACTCTCCATTAACCGACTCAAACGTTTCTTTGTTTTTGTTTGAACTTAGAGTAAAATTAGGTTGTATAGAAAATTTATCAGTAATTGCTACAGCAGCATCAACTTCTAAACCTAATCGATAACTATCTCCATTATTGGCTCGTATAGGATCTCCTGTTGTATCAATTTGACCTGTTAACACAAGTTGTTCATTGTATAACATATAATAACCATTGACATTTAATCTAAATCTTGGAGTTAGATGTCTCCAACCTAATTCAAAATCATTAAGTTGTTCAGGTTTTACATTAGCATTATTTTCGAAGTCACTTCTATTTGGTTCTCTATTTGCTCTTGCATAAGAAAAGTAAATACTATTATTAGTATTCAAACGATAAGTTATTCCAGCTTTAGGGTTAAAAAAATTATAGTTTTCGTCTATATTCAACGGAATTCTATCTGAGGTCAATCCAGAAGTTTCATAACCTACCAAACGCAATTGTAAATCGCCATAAAAACTTAGATTATCATTAAGGCGATAGGTTGCTTTTGTAAAAAAACTTAAGTCAGATTTTTGTCCATTGCCTTCATAATAACGATCTCGAATCTCACTATTACTAGCAAACTCAGACCAAATAATCTCTCCAAAATGGTCACCATCATAGAAACTATATGAGCTTCCGAATGTTAAATTTACTTCAGTATTCTTATAATTCGCATTGGCATTTAATACATAAAAATCATTGTCTAACCAACGGCGTCTAATTAAATCGGTCGTGCTAATGGTTTCTCCTCCAATCTCTAAGGGAGTTAAATCATAATCAGCAAAATTTTCATCTTCTTTATATTGTTCAAAATACCCTCTCCCATAAGTATAATTTAATCCAATATTTGTTGACCATCTATTATTATAGCGTTGATTCCAGTGTAATTGATAATGATCTTGATTATAATTATCAACTTCATTGTCATAGAAACGAGTATTTCCATCTGCATCTGTATACATTCCGGATGGATTAAAGGTGCGATCTGTTGCTAAGGTTTCGGCATCAATACCGTTCCATGCCTGATACGTTACTTCTTTACCTCCAAAAGTAATAGCCTTAATTAAAGTGTTATCATCAATATAAGACGCTTGCAAAAAATAAGATTTTAAATCAGTTTCTGCACGATCAATATATCCATCTGAATTAATTTTAGACAAACGACCTGCAATTTCAATATTGCGATTAGATTCAGGGTCAACACTCATCAAACCTGTACTAAACTTCACTGTATGCTTTCTCGTATTGAAACTTCCGAAGGAATTTGAAATTTGGCCGTAAGATTGGGTTGAGACCGCGTCGGTTAATACATTGATACTAGCTCCAAAAGCACCAGACCCATTGGTTGAAGTTCCGACGCCTCGTTGAAGTTGTAAACTTTCCACAGATGATGCAAAATCTCCTAAGTTTACCCAAAATGTACCCAAAGATTCTGCATCATTATACGGAATTCCATTTATGGTAATATTTGTTGATTGTGCATTAATTCCTCGAACTCTTATTCCAGTATACCCCACTCCGGCTCCAGCATCTGTAGTTGTTACAACAGAGGGTAAAAAATTAAGAAGCACAGGAATATCCTGTCCTAAATTACGCTTAGCAAGGTCTTTTTTAGTGACATTACTATGCGTTATTGGTGATGTAGCATTTACTCTTACGGCTTTAACAAATACTTCATCTAACACTTCAGTTTTGGTAGAATCTTGTTTTTTTTCTTGAGAAAACACACTAAAAGACAGTGTAAAAACACATAAAAAAACGAATACATTTTTCATACGACTATACGTAAATAATCGAATAAAAAGAGGTCATTATTCTTAGTTAATAATTGATAACATAAATTATATACAGTTTAAAACACATAGACTACTACGTCTAGTCTAACATTAATAAAACTACAATAATTCTAAATTCCTTAGCAGCATTACCTGCTCAGGTTCAATGGGTATGATCTCAGCCGATATAGGCACCCCTTTTTTGAGAACGCTGCAAAGATAATCTAGTTTTTTAATTTCACATACCTGTTTCTAAAATTTCTATAAAAAATCGTTAAAAGTGAGGCAGTCTATTTTAATTAATCTAATTCAGGAGGTTTTCGGTTAGCTTTTTTTTCAGAACGTTTACGCTTGTTAGTAAGGCGTTTTTTAATAACTCCCTTTGGAATATTGGTAGGAATACGTTTCTTATCTTCAAGCAAGTTCATTTTTAACAACTCTAAAAAGCGCTTGATTACAATTACTTTATTTCTAAACTGACTTCGACTATCTCCACATTGCATAATAAGGACACCGTCTTTTGATAGTCTTGTTTTTAATTTTTTTTGAAGTCGTAATTTCTGGTCTTTATTAAATACTTCAGAAGTCCTTAAATTGAAAGTCAATTCAATCTTTGAAGCTGTTTTATTGACGTGTTGCCCTCCTGCTCCAGAGCTTTTAATCGCTTTAAATATCAACTCTTTAACTAAGGCAGTTTCATCAAACATTTTTATTTAATTTGATGTGGTGCTTTTAGTAAATCATTAACTGTTTTTACAGGATTAAACGTAATTAATGGAACCCCTACAAATATCGTATTCCAATTGGCCATACTGCCATTCCATAAACCAGGTCGCTCTAACGCCTTTAAATCTTTACCTGTTTTTGTTTTCATGGTAATAAACGCTGCCTTAGGGTCTACATATTTGTTTAAATCAAATTTTTCTCCTTTATGATTCTTTATCCCACAAACTAAATCTACTGGATTAAAGTGTGTTGCTCCTTTTAGAATATCTTTTTGTTGCTTACTTTTTTTATTAATTTGAGCAGATTCGACAATTTGAAGAGATATATTTCCACTTTCATCTTTTATCCAAAATGGACCTCCACCAGGCTCCCCTTCATTTTTCACCATTCCACAGACGCGGATTGGACGGTTTAATTTTTCTGCTAAATACTCTATTTGATACTTAAGCGAGTACTTTTCAAATTCTGAACTAATTTTCACATTCAATCTATTAACCAAAAACTCGCCAATTACAATCAACTGATGCTCTGACAGATTACCCTCTTCCAATACATTTAAAAATTCGTAAGCCTGTTGTTGTACTTCTATTAAAATACCTGCTAAAACTTTTTTATACTTAGCAACCTCTTCTTTGTATTTATAAGTTACGACATTATCGATGTTTTTAATAAAGATTATATCAGCATCCAAATCATTTAAGTTTTCAATTAATGCCCCATGTCCTGAAGGCCTAAACAACAAAGACCCATCTTCATTTCTAAACGGTTTATTCTTTGTGTTAACCGCAATGGTATCTGTTGACTCCTTTTGGTAAGAAAACGAAATATCAAATTTTGACCCTGTCTTAACTTCTACTTTTTTTTCTATACGATCAAACTCTTCATCAAATTTATGATTGTATTTTTCTGAAATTGTAAAATGCAGTTTAGTCGCGTCTTCACTTGAGGAATATAAAGCAGATTCATATAGATGCTCACCAAAAGCTGTTGAAATAAATTGATTATTATACACATGAAAAGGCAACAATCCCTTCGGAAAATTTCCATAATTGAGCTTGTCGCTATCTAACATCATTTGAACAAACTTAAGTCGTTGTTCATTAATAGACATTGCATCAAAATTAGGATAAAATTCCTGTAATTTTTCTTGAACAATATGATAAAACGGAAATTTATCTAAGCCTATAAAAAAGAGTGATAGATCTTTATTTTTATAGCGGTTAATATAAGAATTGATGCTCTCTTTGTTAATCTTATATTGATCTAAAAATTCGTATAAAAATTTAAACATTCGAGTGGCAGCACCAGATGCAGGAACAAATTTCAATATACATACCGAATCTTTTTCAGATTCAAACAAAGAAATGAAATGTCCTATTTCTTTTTCTGACAATCTCAAAATTCCATTACCTATAGTAGCCTCAGAGACTAAATTAGTATAGGGAACACCATTCTCAAACAGTCTTATTTGTTGTTCAACTTGTTGTAATGTTAATCCTTTACTTTCTATTTGCTTTATGTCTTTTTTTGAAAATTTCAATACCTGCTTTTTAAAAGTTTTTCAATTTGGGTTTTACAAATGTTTAATCGCTCTTCAAAACTTCCTTTTACTATAACATAAGGCTTGTTTGTGTCTTTTAAAGCTTGTTCAAACAAATTAAACAACTGTAATCTAGCATTGGGTTGATCTCGAATGTCATCTGCTATCCAATCGGTGTCAATATAAGTCAAAAAATACAAATCATAAGTGTTTAGCAAGGCATATTTTTTAACTAGTTCTGGACAAAATCCATCATAATAAAATTGAGAATACACTTTGGTTTCAAGCAAGTCAGTATCACAAATTAGTAATCGATTTGCTTTTTTTAATTGCTCATTTTCAGAATGCATTTGACCAATGGCAATTGGCAAAACATCTTCTTTGGTTAACTGCAAGTTCTCTTGTGCTTTAGCTTCAGTATAACCACGCGAAAACTCCTCCACAAATGCTGTATCATAATATCTAGCTAGTTCTTTGACTAAAGAAGATTTTCCTGTAGATTCTGGGCCATATAAAACGACTTTTATACAGTTTGAGGGTTGTTGTTTAAGCTTTTTTTCCATTGTTCATATGCTAGAATTGCTAGAATCAAAAAGATAAAATATTGAATTCCTGTAAAACCATATCCCTTCACAAAATATAAAGGTATAGATGCTACATTCCCTATTATCCATAATGTCCAGTTTTCTATTTTTTTAAGAGCCATTAACCACATTGCTGCAAAAAATATACCTGTTGTAAAAGTATCAATAAATGGTATTGCTAACCTAAACTTTTCTAAACTACCAGAGGTTACGTTTTTGAAAGCATATTGCATACTTTCATTAAAATTTAATGTATTTGGCATCACATCATAATAGCGATATACTATAATTACAAAAATGGAAGTGAATAAAAATATGCCTACCGCTTTTAGCTTGTCTTTTGTATTTGTTCTAGAAATTGGAATATGATTTTTTTTATCATCAATCACTCTACTCCACATATACCATCCAAAAACACTCATTAAAGTGTAATAGATATTGATAATTAAATCTCCATATAAATTCCATTGCGATAATAAATACACATAAATTGCTGTGCTGATAATTCCTGTTGGATAGACAAGAATGTTTTCTCGTTTAGCGAAAAAAACACTAGCAATTCCAAATGAAGCAGCAATGAACTCTAAAATAATATTTAAAGTAGGTGCTGTACGATAAGGGTCTAAAAAAAAGTCTAAAATATCACTCAAGTATGTTTCTTTTTAATTCATCAAAAAAGGATTCATCATTTTCAAACGCTGTTCCAATAACGACAAGATCTGCTCCAGCTATATAAGCATTGTCTAGTTGCTTTTTTGTTCGGATACCACCTCCAACAATTAAAGGAATATGTAATTCTTGTTTTACAAAACTAATAATTTCTAATGGTACTGGATGTAAGGCTCCACTTCCTGCTTCAAGATAAATAAGTTGCATCCCTAAAAGTTCTCCAGCTATGGCTGTATCAGCAATTAACTGCAATTGATCTCTTGGTATCGGTTGCGTATTGGTGACTTTCTCTACGGCTGTTTGCTTTCCATTTTCAATCAAAATATAACCTGTTGGAATAACCTCTAAACTAGAATCTTTAAGCTTAGAAATAGCTTTGATATGCTTTCCAATTAAATATTCAGGATTATCGCCAGAAATCAAGGATAAAAACAGTAAAGCATCTGCCTTATTGGTAATTTGAGTCACATCGCCTGGAAACAATACAACTGGTAATTCTGAATAGTTCTTAATTTTAGAAACGAGTAGGTCGGTTGCATCATCATCAACAGTACTTCCGCCAACAAAAATATGTGTTGCATAAGATTGATTTAGCTTTCTCATAAAAGAGTCCAAATCCTCAAGTTTCATTTTATCAGGGTCGATTAAAACAGCTAAGCATTTCTTTCCTTCAGAAATAGATTGTAATATGTTTCCGTGAAAAGCTTTCATTTAAGTAGTAACAAAAGCACAAGTAAATCCTTCAAACTCTAAAAAATGGGTGTTGTATTTGTATTTTTTATTATCATAATCAATCCAAGCAATAGTCTCTTTATCTTTTAACATGAATGGAATAACTAAAAAATGTTCTCTAAACAACATACCGGAAGTAGCAAACAACTTATACAATGATTCTTTAACACCCCAAATTACGGTAAGCTTCTTAATATAATCTTCATCATTTTCAGATAAATATTGAAATTCATAATCGACAAATTTCTTAGCAATTACTGCAATTTTTTGACGTTGTTTTTCGATATCGATACCAACTTCAGTATCACTAATAATAACACCTGAAAACGTAAACGAATGCGTTATAGAAATGTGCTTACCATCTTTTAAATGTGGTTTACCATTATCATCGTAAAACAAATCCTGATCTGTATAACCAAACTCTCGCAACACATGTCTTACACTTAAAAAGCCACGTTGATGTAACTCGCTCTTCATTCCTAAAACGCGCTCAAGACTATTAAATTTTAAATCTAATGGATCAAGTAAACTCAGATAAGATTCTGTAATCTTCCAGATTTTAACAGTAGTTTGTGAGTTTACTTGTATAGTTTTATAAAGTGGCATTTAAATATCTGAAACTTAATGGTTATCTTTGCAGCGCCTTTTGCGACTTGTCTTTTTATGACAGGCGAATTTAACCAATTTTACGCTCTAATGCCAAAGGTGAAGCATATTAAACACAAGAAAGAATAAATTAGACAAATGGATAAAACAATGACTTACGTACCTTACAAAGTTGCAGACATGTCTCTTGCTGCTTGGGGAAGAAAAGAAATAGAATTAGCTGAAGCAGAAATGCCAGGGTTAATGAGTCTTCGTGAAGAATACAAAGATGCTCAACCTCTTAAAGGTGCTCGTATTGCAGGGTGCTTACATATGACAATACAAACTGCGGTTTTAATTGAAACTTTAACTGCTCTTGGTGCAGAAGTTACATGGAGTTCATGTAATATTTTCTCAACACAAGATCAAGCAGCTGCTGCCATTGCTGATGCTGGAATTCCTGTATATGCTTGGAAGGGAATGAATGAAGAAGAATTTGACTGGTGTATAGAACAAACCTTGTTCTTTGGTGAAGATCGCAAACCATTAAACATGATTTTAGATGATGGTGGAGATTTAACTAATATGGTATTAGATAAATATCCTGAATTAGCTGATGGCATTAATGGACTATCTGAAGAAACAACAACTGGTGTTCACCGCCTTTATGAACGAGTAAAGAATGGCACCTTACCAATGCCAGCAATTAATGTTAATGACTCAGTTACAAAATCAAAATTTGACAATAAATATGGTTGTAAAGAATCTGCTGTTGATGCCATTCGTCGTGCAACTGATATCATGTTAGCTGGTAAGCGTGTAACAGTTTGTGGTTATGGAGATGTTGGTAAAGGTACAGCTGCCTCATTTAAAGGAGCAGGTAGTATTGTAACAGTTACTGAAATTGATCCAATTTGTGCATTACAAGCTGCTATGGATGGGTTTGAAGTGAAAAAACTAGAAACAGTTATAGCTAACACAGATATTGTGATTACAACTACAGGAAATAAAGATATTGTACAAGCTCAACACTTTGAAGCCCTTAAAGACAAGGCAATTGTGTGTAATATTGGTCATTTTGATAATGAAATTGACATGGCTTGGTTAAACGAAAATCATGGTCATACCAAAAACACCATTAAGCCTCAAGTTGACAAATACACTATTAATGGTAAGGATATTATTATTTTAGCTGAAGGACGTTTAGTAAACTTGGGCTGTGCAACAGGACACCCTAGTTTTGTAATGAGTAACTCATTTACAAACCAAACCTTAGCTCAAATTGAGCTATGGAATAATGTTGAAGCTTATGAAAATAATGTGTACATGCTGCCAAAACATTTAGATGAAAAAGTAGCAAAATTACACCTAGAAAAAATTGGTGTAGAGCTTACAGAGTTACGTGAAGATCAAGCGTCTTATATTGGTGTTAAACAAGAAGGTCCTTATAAACCTGAACACTATAGATATTAATTATTGTTCCTTTATAAATAGGAATCAAATTAAAAAGAAGCCCAAACGTCCAATGAAAAGTTTGGGCTTTCTTTTTTTATTATATTTCGTATAAATAAAATTTATGAATTCAGAACAGTTACAAAGTCTCTTGAACAGCCTAGAATCGCATATTGAAAACCATAACGTATTTAACCCAAAAGTTTCAAAAAGCAATGTGGCTTGGCACATCGATCATAGCTTAAAAGTCATTAATAATGTAACTATAGCTTTGCAAAATTCAGACCCTAATAGCTACAAAAATAATTTTAGCGTATTAGGCAAAGTATTTTTTACCCTTGGCTTTTTTCCTAGAGGAAAAGCAAAAGCTCCAAAGCATGTGAGACCCCCTGAAACAATATTAAAAGAAAATCTTATTTCTCAATCTACTGTAGCTAAAACCAATATAAATAGTATAACTAGTTTGGATAAAAATGCATATTTCAAACATCCGTTATTTGGTAATATTAACGCGAAGAGAGTTTATAAATTTTTAACACTTCACACCAAACATCATTTGAAGATTATTGAGGATATTGTGACCACATAGTTATTCTTTTTTTGACAATTGCAAAAGCACCACGCTTTACACTGCTAGTTTTATAAAACCTTATATAAAAGTTTTACAAAAGCTAACCGTTGCAATTGGTATTGAGGAAAAATTAGCCTTCGTCACTTCGAGTGATTCTGAAGCATGAAGAATTGTATCGAGAAGTCAATATCCAGTTACCAACAAACGCTTCGCACCTTTAAGCCCGCATTTTTGGTAATAATGATAAGCTTTTGCGGCTCGCTCACGTATTTGTATATCAGTTTCATTTAGTATCCAACCATCTATAGCCCATTTTAAAGTATAGGCCTCTGGTGCCATTAAGCCAGTAGTCCAAACTAATGGATTGGCTTTAGTCTGTAAGAGATAGGGTTTAAAATAATCTTTACTAATACAAGCCAAAATAATTGTATCCCGCTTGTTATCATTACTAGGTTTAAATTCACCTTGTACATCAAACTCCATAAGACCATCATGCCCAATATAAGACAGTAATTGCGCTTGACCACCAAACTTTAGTGTTTGATTTTTGTAGTGTATTGCAACACTATTTCTTCCAGCCGAAGCTTTTAAAAAATCAATAATTGTTTGTTTGATAAATTGCCCGTCATAAGCATCTGCTAAAAGATACGTGTTGTATGTTTTATGCTTAAACAATACGCGCTCTAAAATATGGTGCCCTATATCTTTTTCCGAAGTAAGTAATATCCAATCTTTACTATTTTTAAAATGGGTTTTAACTCCGTATAATGCCGACCAATATAAATTCCCTTTAATATCTTGACCATTCCCTAATTTTGCGGGCACAGGAACAATCCCTTGATTTATATTATCGCATAAGGCTACAAAAACATGAATGGTTTTAACCTGATCTAAGTTCTGACTAGAACTACTCATTGATATATAAAGACAAAGTAATACGCATAGTTTTTTCATAATACAGATAACGGCAATCTATCAAAAATAGTATCTTTATGATTCAACATATACTATGCAATTTTCACCAAAACTCAGTAACGTAGACACCTCGATATTTACGGTTATGAGTGCTCTGGCTAATGAGCACAATGCTATTAACCTATCTCAAGGATTTCCAAATTTTAAAAGTGATCAGAAATTAATAGACGCCGTAACTAGTGCTATGAATTCTGGCTATAATCAATATGCTCCAATGGCAGGGAGCATAGAACTTAGAGAGGCTATTTATAGAAAATTTAATCGACTATATAATTCTAGCTATCATCCAGAAAGCGAAATCACAATTACTGCTGGTGCCACTCAAGCCATATTCACAATTATTTCTGCCTTTATAAAACCCAATGACGAAGTTATCATTTTTAAACCGGCATATGATAGCTACCAACCATCGATAGAAGCTAACGGCGGAATAACAGTTCCCGTTACATTAGAAGCACCTCTATATCGAATTAATTGGACTCGAGTTGAGCAACTCATCAATAATAATACTAAGATGATTATCATTAATACACCACACAATCCTAGTGGCACTATTATGAGTACATCTGATATGCTTAAACTTCAAGAACTTACAGATGGCACAAACATTATCATATTAAGTGATGAAGTATACGAACATATAATTTTTGATGGTGAACAGCATCAAAGCATCTGCTTATTCTCTAATTTAAAACAACGTAGTTTTATCACTGCATCTTTTGGTAAAACATTTCATAATACAGGATGGAAAGTAGGATACTGCTGTGCACCTAAAACTCTTATGGAAGCTTTTAGAGCTATTCATCAATTTAATGTGTTTTCAGTACATCACCCAACCCAAAAAGGCTTAGCCAAATATCTTGAAGAACCGAGTCATTACTTAGGTTTATCGTCTTTTTTTCAAAAAAAAAGAGATCGGTTTTTAGATCTCATTGAAGATTCTCGATTTACATTCACTCCATCTAAAGGCACCTATTTTCAAGTATTAGATTTTTCACAAATCACATTAGACAACGATATCGACTTTGCCAAACGCTTAACCATCGATAAAGGCATTGCCTCCATTCCGTTATCGGTTTTCAATGATAATCGCCGAGATAATAAGGTATTACGTTTTTGTTTTGCAAAAACAAATGACACCTTAGAACAAGCAGCAAAAATTTTAAACTCCATATAAGTGACTTTTCTATTATTTTTGTCTCTAATAAATAGAACATTTAAATACCTATAAAATGAAATATATATTGATTATTTTTTTGATGGCTTTTAGCTTGAATCTAAATGCACAAAAAGTTGAGAAAGATGGTAAGACCTATCAAGTAAAAAATGAAAAAATCTTTCTGGATGGAAAAGATGTTACTGAAACACTAAGCCTTGAAGAGAAAGAATTCATTTTTAAGCAAGCTGCTATGACTTCAGAACGAATGAAAGGCAAAGGCAATAATAATGGTAAAGCTAAAGGAAAAGAGAAAGCTGAAAAAGCAAAGATGAAAGAAGAGAAAATGATGAAGGATAAAGAAAAAGCTATGAAAGCTGCAAAGAAAGCTGAGGAAAAGAAAGAAAAAGAAGCCAAAAAGCTAGAAAAAGACATGAAAAAAGCCGAAAAAGCTCAAAAGAAGGCTGAAAAAGAAGCTAAAAAGGCAGAAAAGGCTTTAAAGAAAAAACAAAAAGCACAAGACCGATTTGATAAAGCCAATAAAAAATTAAAAAGTGCTCAAAAAAAATACGATAAGCTTAAACGTAAAGGAAAATTATCTCCTAACGACGAAGCTAAATGGTTAGATAAACTTGAAGGATTAAGAGAAGACATTGACAAAGCAAAAAAGAAAATGTAATACTTAAGATTATTGTTAAACATGAAATCTATTTTGGTTGCTATCATTTCAACTAAAATAGATTTTTTTATGCTTAAAATTTGTTAATTTTAAGTTATGCAAAACGAATTAAAAGTTGCTTTAATCCAATCTAATTTGGTTTGGGAAAACCCAGAGCAAAATCGAATTAACTTTAGAGACAAGATTAATAATATTACTGACTCTGTTGATATCATTATTCTTCCTGAAATGTTCTCCTCTGGTTTTACTATGAATGCGCAACCTGTTGCAGAATCGATGACTGGAGAGACCATTGTATGGATGCAAGAATTAGCAAAACAAAAGAACACAGCAATTACTGGAAGCCTAGTTATAAGAGAGAATGAGTTGTTCTTCAATAGATTGATTTTTGTTCATCCAAACGGAAAATTAGACCATTATGATAAACGACATACATTTACTTTAGCTGGAGAGCATAAGATATATCAAGCTGGAAAGAATCATGAAATAATAAATTACAAAGGTTGGATTATTAAACCATTAGTGTGTTATGACTTACGTTTTCCCGTTTGGGCGCGAAACACCGAACATTATGATTTAGTTTTCTACGTAGCGAATTGGCCTAAAGTTCGAATTGCAGCTTGGGATACCTTATTGCAAGCACGTGCCATTGAAAATATGAGTTATTGTATTGGCGTTAATCGTGTGGGATTAGATGGAAATAATTATGAATACTCTGGACATTCTGCCGTATATGATGTTTTAGGGCAGCGTTTAGATCAGATTCCATATGATAAAGAAGCTACTGAAATAGTTACGCTTAAAAAAAATCATATTACCACCTATAGAGAAAAACTGGGGTTCTTAAAGGATCGGGATCAATTTACTCTAAAATAAACTCAATCACTGGGTCCCAATTGGCTCGTGCATCAATGAGATCAGGAAAATGTCCTATTCGTTCTGCCTGTTGTTGTTTAAGGTAGTTTCCAGGATCCCATTTTTGATTGCCATTCGTATCAAAAACAACACGCAAATAATACTTTCCTGGATTTAAATTTCTAAAATCAAAGAGTTGTTCTTCCGAAGCAAATTGCTCGTATTTAACTTCTTCTTTTTCACTCAATAATTGAACAATTACCGGATAAGTCACATTTCTGAGTGTGACTCTCATATTGGAGTAATCGGCATAGGTTTTTGTTCTTGCTGTGTAAGTGAGTGTATCATTTACATTTCCAAAGAAATCTTCTATGGTTCCAGGTAGCATTGTAATGTTATAATTGTTAGACTGGGTCTTTTCAAAACGAATATTTGCTTTATTGTCTAGCTCCTCATAACTAGTAGTAAACGCAACTTCTAATGAATCTTTATCTAAGATTGTTACCATAGACTCATCAAATTTGGTGATAGGAACGGTCGTTGTTAGCTCAAAATCATCATTGAAATTTAACGCTCCAGACGATAATGATTTTACAACTAAAGTATCCATATCAATCTGTCTAAAACGATGTTTTAAAGTATCAATATAGGTTTTGTTCCTCACCACAAATGTTGCAGAATCTAATTCTATTTTAGGTTTGTACCAATACAACAAAGTGTCAGAGCTTGGGTCTTTAGTTATTCTAGTTTGGAATCCTTGAGGTGTATCATTAAGCATTTCAATTTCCATAGTTTTGTAATCCCCTTCAAAACCAAAAGCAATCTTTTGACCTGCTGCCTGTTTTGGGCGTTTGGCATCAAAATTAACTTCTTCTTTAAATAATTTAATTTGGTATAATGAGTCTGTTGGTGCTGTTACAAAGCCTTCATAAAAGCCAATTTTATCTTTATCCTGCTGAAATGTATAATTCCCATTTTCTTCCTTTAAAGCAATTAGCTTGTATGTACCTGGTTTGATATTATCAATGCTAAACATTGTTAAACTATCAAGCGTATTGGTAATATATTTTGGCTTTTCTTTATACACTATAGAGTCTGTATAAGTTGAGTCTTTTTCGTATAACATCACAGAGACAAACGTTTCAGGATCTCGTTTTTCGGCATCAAAAATTTGTCCTTTTACAGATAAAGAGTCAATATAATCTCCCGTAGAAAACACATATTTATAATAATCATAAGGATTTTCTTCATTGTTATCTACAATACTCTGTCCAAAATTAAATGCATAGGTTGTATTCGCTTCTAAAGTATCGTTAATAATAATTTTAATGTATTTACTAGCCGTACCTAATGGTGTAACAGTAGGCTCAGTACTCATTGGAGGAGAGATAATAAGTTGCTTTTGAAGGTTTTTAATTTTGACATATTCATCAAAATAAATCCGAATCTCTTTACCATTAAAGTTAGTGGTATAATTTTCAGGAGAAGATCGTGTGATCTTTGGTGCTTCTACATCTTTTGGGCCTCCAGATGGCGTACCTCTATTAGCACAGCTTACTACAGTAGTAATGATAGTAATTAAAACAAGGGCTTGTAAAAGATATTTGCGCATTTTCACTTCAAATTTCAGCAAATTAACAACAAACCACTTTATTCGCAAAACAATTAACTTCGTTTTAATCGGTAATTGCCATTGTAGCCAAGCTCAGCTCTATTCCTTCAATTTCAAAAAGGCAGTTGGCACAGTCTTCGATTGTTGCTCCTGTGGTTATAATATCATCAACTAAAAGGATGTGTTTGTGTTGCAATACATGTCCGCCGTTAATTTTGAATTTAGAATCGCCATCAAAATTTCGTTTCAAACGATCTTTAAATACTTGCGTTTTTGTATTTGTGGTTTTCACTAAAACTGAAGTATTAAAATCTGCACCTAAGGCTGCCGCTAAAGCCATTCCAAATTGATCCACTTGATTATAGCCTCTAGATTTTAATTTTGCTTTATGTAAAGGCACAGGAATCACGACATCGATAGTGTTATAAGCTTCGATTGTTTTTAATTCTTCTCCCAACCATTCTCCCAGAAGTTGCCCTATAGCTTCTTGACCTCTATATTTCAAGTTATGTATTAGTTGTTGAACAATTCCTTTTTTTGAAAAGTGAAGTAAGGCTGTAGCTTGATTTAATTTCACTCTTCCATAGAGTATGTTATGAACAGCATTATTAGAATCGTTATGAAAATTTGTAAGTGGTAATTGATGTCTACATGATGTACAAATATGTACTTCATTGTCTGTCAAATGACTACTACAAGCGCTACAAATTTTCGGAAAAAACAAGTTTAACAAGTTTTTTATCATTTCAACGATTAAAATTAAGTTTCTGTAACATATTATCTAGTTTCGCAAGATAAAATAACGATATTAATAATGATAGTTAACCCTCAATCATTTAACTACAGATTAATTATTGGTTCTTTAATAGTTGCGGTCGCAGTTTTAACTGTTTACAGTTTTACGAGTTATCAATCCATTGTAGCGCATCAACAATTTTTAGAACAGGAAAAGAAGCTAGTTGAAAGTGAATTGTCCCAAATTATCACACGCTATGATGACGTTTCAATTTCAAATGATCTGATTTCTTCCCAACTGGAAGATGCTAAAAAAAATACACAATTAACTTTGGATTCCCTTAGGATGCTCCGTAGTGACCTTAGTGTTCTTTCAAAATTCAAAACACAACTTTTCGATTTAAAGCTTAAAAATAAGACATTATTCAAAACTATTGATTCTCTTGATGAAGTTAATCAAGGCCTAGAGAGAGAAAAGCTACTGGCTTATAATGAGTTGAGAAAACAAAAACGTGAAAACACATCACTTATTAAAGAAAACGAAACTCTTGAAAAAAGCTTAGAAATAGGTGCTTTACTTACTGCAAATTCTTTTAAAGCCAAAGGGTATGAAAAATTTTTTGGTGCTAAGCGCTCTAGTAATAAAGCAAAACGCGTTCAAAGTATTGAGGTATGCTTCACCTTAGCTGAAAACTCTTTAACTGAAGCTGGCGAAAAAGAATTATACATTCAAATTTTAAACCCAAAAAACAATGTAGTTGCTGATAAAGGCGCTATTCACTTTGGCAATTCATTACTTATATATAGCGCAAAAGAAATTATTAATTATAATAACGATGTTCTCGAAGTGTGTTTAGATGTTGATGCAGATATCGATGAACAACCACTTGTGAGTGGCACTTATTATATTTCCATTTTCCATAAAGACAGACAACTTGGGACTACAGAAGTAAAACTAAAATAACTAACTCTATATAATTAATCAAAAAACCGTTCTGTTAATTGGAGCGGTTTTTTATTTTTGCACCATGGCAAACGACGATCAATTCAAAAAAGTAATCTCTCATGCAAAAGAGTATGGTTACGTATTTCAAAGCAGTGAAATCTACGATGGATTAAGCGCTGTATATGACTATGCTCAAAATGGAGCTGAATTAAAGAAAAACATTCGTGACTACTGGTGGAAAGCCATGGTTCAAATGAATGAAAATATTGTAGGTATTGATGCTGCAATATTTATGCATCCTACTACTTGGAAAGCTTCTGGTCACGTTGATGCGTTTAACGATCCTTTAATTGATAATAAAGATTCTAAAAAGCGTTATCGTGCCGATGTTTTGGTAGAAGATTATTGCGCTAAAATTGAAAATAAAATAGAAAAGGAAATCAAAAAAGCTCAAAAACGCTTTGGAGATGCTTTTAATAAAGAGGAATTTGTTAGTACTAATGGACGTGTACTTGGCTATCAAGAAAAAATAGACACTATTTTAAAACGTTTAGGACAGTCTTTAGAAAAAGAAGATCTTGCTGATGTAAAAGCCCTTATAGAAGAATTAGAAATTGCAGATCCAATGACGGGATCACGAAACTGGACGGATGTAAAGCAATTTAATTTGATGTTTGGCACTAAGTTAGGTGCTTCTGCGGAAAGCGCTATGGATTTATACTTGCGTCCTGAGACCGCTCAAGGTATTTTTGTCAACTTTTTGAATGTCCAAAAAACGGGACGAATGAAGATTCCATTTGGAATTGCTCAAACAGGGAAAGCGTTTAGAAATGAAATCGTTGCAAGACAATTCATTTTCAGAATGCGTGAGTTTGAGCAAATGGAAATGCAATTTTTCATCAAACCTGGAACACAAAAAGAATGGTTTGAACATTGGAAAGAAACAAGAATGAAGTGGCATTTATCGCTTGGTATGGGTAACGACAAATACCGTTTTCATGACCATGAGAAATTAGCACATTATGCTGATGCCGCAACAGATATTGAGTTTAGATTCCCATTCGGGTTTAAAGAATTAGAAGGTATTCATTCTCGTACCGATTTCGATTTAAAACAACATGAAGAATTTTCGGGTAAAAAATTACAGTATTTTGATCACGAAGACAATGCAAGCTATACACCTTATGTGTTGGAAACCTCAATTGGTTTAGATCGTATGTTTTTAGCCGTATTCTCTAATGCTTTAGAAGACGAAACATTAGAAGATGGCAGTGTAAGAACTGTTTTAAAGCTACCTGCAGTTTTAGCACCTACAAAAGCTGCTGTTTTACCGCTGGTTAAAAAAGATGGTTTACCTGAAATCGCTAGACAAATTATTGAAGATTTGAAATGGGATTTTAATGTAATTTATGACGAAAAAGATGCAGTAGGAAGACGCTACAGACGCCAAGATGCTAATGGAACACCTTTCTGCATCACAGTAGATCATGATACTTTAGAAGATAATACAGTAACTATTCGTCATCGCGATTCTATGGAACAGCAACGTGTTAAGATTGACGACCTAAGAGACCTCATCAAAAAAGAAGTTGATGTAAAGCATTGGCTTCAGAAAATGAAATAATAAATAAGACTTAAAAAAACTCCCAAGCTTTAAATTGGGAGTTTTATTTTATAATTAAGTTAAGTTATTAAAAGCGATAGCCTACAGTAATACCAACCTTGCCTACAAAATCGTCACTATCATCTCCTGTATTCGTTAAATTTCTACCAAGACCTAAGTTTAATTCACCAATAAATCCACTATTTGTAACCCACTTTCCTCCTAAGCCAATACCAAGAGCAAAGTTTGTTTCAGTTTCTTCTCTAGTCACAAATGTTGGATCTAAAGGGTTTCCTGTTAAAAAACTATTTCTTTCATTTACCGAACTCAGTAAACCAAAACCTTCTAGGAAAAATCCAGAAGCATATTTCTTTCCAAAATACATTCTATAATATGGCGAGATAAAATAATTTAAGTCGTCTCTAATATCCTCATCAAAAGGAATCACAACATTTAAACCAACAGCAGACTCTTCATTTAATAAACGTTCATAACTCACATCAAAAGCTCCTAAAACTAAATAAAGTGCATTGGCTTTTACTTCATTTTTAGGTTGAATCATGTCATCTGAATCTGTTGAATCATCTTGTGCAAACATTACAGTTGATACTAAAACTAAAAGGCTAAATAAAATAGATTTTTTCATAAATATATAGTTAAGGTTAATTTGCTTATTGCAGCAACAATTATACCATTATAGATGATGAAAGTATCTAAAGGTTGCGTTAAAAAATATTAAAAGTAGGCTTTTAACTGAACGGTTCCTGTATGAATGGTTTTACTCGTTTCAGTTTTTCTTCCGAAGTAATTTAAATTTAGATCTAAAAATTTGGTCAATTTCTTTTGAGCCAACAAGCTCCATGTAAAATTATTTCCAGGTTGCAAACCTTCTAAAATTTGATAAGCCACTGGAGTATTAGGGTTTCCTGTGAATTCATTTTTAAAGAAATTCACTTCTCCTGTAAGCGCTATTTTATTGGCATTATTGTAAGTAAATGACAATCCGTAATTACTTTGCTCTAATGCTTCCAAAGCTCCAATGGTATTATCTTTAGAAGTGTATTGATAAAACACATCAAAACGTGCATTTTCATTAAAAATATAAGATAATTTAGGTTGAAACCTAAGCTCATCAAGCTTAAAGTTTCGAGTGGCAAAATTCTCACTTAGACTTTCATTATTTTCAAAACTTGTTTGAAACGTCATTAACCAACTCGTCCAAAACTTATGGTTAAACTGTAATTGATGACTCTGCAATTTATTTTCCTGAAATCCAATAGACAAACTGGTTCGGTTGGTATTAGCTAAAAACGTATACGATGTCGTATAATGTTGTTGCCCACGATTAAAAAACAATACATTTCGGATGCTGTTGTTTAGTGCTAGCTGGTTTTCCTCGTCAGTTGAAAACGGATTTAAATCAAATCCATCGCCTTCTCTTCTATTTTTTCGATCCACTAAAAATGATGTTTGGTTATAAAAATGAGACCAGAATTTTTTAGCCTTATCTTCTGAAGTTGACCATTGTTTCGGATTAATAGTAAGGGTTTGGCTAAATCTATTTTGATGGGTTTTTACAAAAACCTGATTGGGTAATAACACTCTAATAAAATCTCCTTGATCTGCAAATTGAGCCACTTCAAACTCGTTGAGTTCTTGTATGCCGTTGTCGTTATAATCTATCCATGTGTAAGCCCCTTGCCCTGGCTCTACCTCAACATAGGTAAAATCTTGTTGTGGCAATGTTCCAGAATTGGTCTCAAAAACGGTATTCCACAACACTAAATTATTCCAAAACTTCTGATTAAAGTTTAATCTAGAATTTAATGAATTCTCATCATCCATATCATCATCCTCACTTTTTAATCTTCGGAAATTGGCATAGATTCCTAGATTAGTGTTTTTATTTTGAAGAATCTGCGATTTCAAATAATAGGTATTAGAGGTATTTACGCGCTTAACCTCATTAACTCTTAAGCTATCATTGACACGATGTTTGTAACCCACTTCTACAAAAACACCTGTACTATCACCATAACCTGTAAAGACTTCATAAGACTTAAAACGCTGACTCAAATTCGTAAGCAAATCGGTATCTCGCTCACGCTGTTCACTATCTTCTAAACCTACTTTTGTTCCAATCCATTGCTTTTTAAAATTGTAGGTCACACGGTTAAAAGAACGCACAAAAGTTGATGCAGATACACTACTCTTATTACTTAAAAAACTAGAATTGGAAAATATATTAAATTGATTTAACTGAAGATTCGCCAACAAATTATGACGGTTTCCATTGAAATTTTCAGAGTAATTTAAATGCTCATATGTGTAGGATGCTGTGCCTTTTTTTGGATGCACTAATTCTAACCCTGAAGTTAATAATGCCTGATTACCTAGTGGATTTTCTAAATTCCAATCGCGATTAAACTCTGCACGATACAAGCGTTGAATTGTTTTGAAATTCTTATTAATGATATCAGCATCGGCATGTGCATTTAAATTCCATAAACTGTCCGTTTTGATAATACTTTGGTTAATTCTTAGTTTGCCTGCAAATCCATCGTTATCACTATCATCAATATTAGAAAAAAGATTAATGTCATTTCTACTACCAGCAAGTTCAAAAAACACATCTGTTTTTTCTGAAGGTTTGTACGTGCCATTAACAACAACAACTTGTAATTTTTCTGGAGCAATGAGTCTTACTATAGGTGCATAATTACCTTGCGGGACTCCATTTACTGGAGCAATAAATTCAAAAATATTCTCAATAGCATTACTATTAATCAACACATAATTGCCTTGATTAGGACCAACTAATGTAAAACGAACACTAAATAATTCATCATCAGGATTATTTGAAAACACAAAAATTTCTTCGCCTCCAACAATATCTTTTCGGTACAAAATGCGGTTATCATCAAAAGTCTCAGCAACATCAGATGGTGCAACCATCAAAGATTGATCATCTCCCGCATTAGACAAAATTTCTACTTGCTCTGACGATAAGTTTTGTTGTAAAGGCTGGTTTTTAGCATCCGATTCTGAATAGACCGAAATCCCAAGTTTTAAAGTTTCAGTTTCATAATTTCCGCCTCCAAAAATGGTAAAACGAGAGAAATTACGATCACTAAACTGATAATCGACTGTAATTCGCATTTCGGAAGTGATAGGATACGTCGAATTAAAAATA
The DNA here is from genome assembly GCF_055686305.1 of Psychroserpens citreus. Taxonomy (NCBI): domain Bacteria; kingdom Pseudomonadati; phylum Bacteroidota; class Flavobacteriia; order Flavobacteriales; family Flavobacteriaceae; genus Psychroserpens; species Psychroserpens citreus. Next base: position 1,719,774 of record NZ_CM145999.1, on the reverse strand, counting down.
ATCTCACCGGCATTATAATCGATAATATAATCCTTATTTTCTCCACGTTCTATAGGAATTCCATTAACGTAAACCGTTTCACTTCCAGAGACAATGAGTACAAACAATTCGTTATTAGGACCAGTTAATTTATAAGGGCCTTGATTACCTTCTTGAGCTATAAACTGACTCGTAGTAAACTGACCTCTTACCAAAGCACCAGATGCAAAGGCATTTGTTTTGGACTCTGAACCATCAAAATTAGCGCTCACCTGCAACCCTTGAACACGTTTGGTGAAATTAGCAAAATAACTATTGGTATTTACAAGGTCAATATCACCTGCTCTAATGTTCCACGAATCACTAAACAATTCTATAAATACCTGATCAAACTCATCTAGTCGCTGTGAATAACCACTTTCCTGAAGTGGAATATTTGCATCTTGAATCGATGCTCTCAAAGAGACCTTATCACTTAACTTACCCGAAATCTGTAAATCTAATTCACTATTTAAAACCGAATTTTGATTATTTCCAATGGTAACACCTCGAGAAATACTCCCAGAGGTACTTAAACCATCAAATGGCGTAAAATTTCGCTCCACATTAGATTGATTAAGTTTATATAACTTTTGAAGGTTATCTGTATTTTCTACAATTATGTTGTCATCGAGTTGTGCATATTTCCGAGTTAAAAAATCGGGATAGCGTAAATAATCAACCTTAACAGAATCAACATCAATCGGTTTTTTAAATGTAAGAATGGCCTTTGCAAAATCTATCTTATAATAAGACGTATCAATTGTTGTGTTGTTCTTTCGTTTTAAAATAAACCAACTCGAATTAATACTCACCGTATCAATTTTAATAGAATCTCTAACCGCTATAGTCTTTCGTCTATAATTCGTATCCTCTTGTGCCAAAGCACAAAAAGACAACATCAAACAGATTAGTGAAATAGCAATTTTCATTTCTTATATAAACTTCTAAAGGCAGAAATTATTTTATCCTTAAAATCCGGTTAAAATAATAGTGTAAAAGTACAGTATTATTTAATTTAGGCCGATAATAGGCATTTAATACAAAAATCCAATAGATTTAATATTATGAAAATAATTTCTTACAACGTTAATGGCATTAGAGCAGCCATGAATAAAGGTTTTATTGATTGGTTAAAAAGCGCAAATCCTGATGTGATTTGCCTCCAAGAAATCAAAGCCATGAAAGAGCAGGTTGATATTGAAGCTATTGAAAATGCAGGTTACAAATACCACTATTGGTTTAGCGCTCAAAAAAAAGGTTACAGTGGTGTGGCCATCTTGAGTAAAAGGGAGCCAGATCATGTAGAATACGGAACAGGAATCGAATCTATGGATTTTGAAGGTCGAAATATAAGAGCAGATTTTGATGGTCTTTCTGTAATGAGTATGTACTTACCTTCTGGAACTAATGATGCACGTCTAGCTCATAAATTTGAGTATATGGATATGATCCATCAATATTTAAATGATTTACGCAAAACGCATCCCAATTTAGTCGTATTGGGTGACTACAATATTTGTCATGAAGCCATCGATATTCACAATCCGAAAATGAAAGGCGTGTCTGGGTTTTTACCTGAAGAACGCGAATGGTTAGGGAATTTTATTGATAGTGGATTTATAGATTCGTACCGATATTTACATCCAGAAAAACAAGAATTTTCATGGTGGAGTTACAGAGCAAACGCTAGAGCTAACAACAAAGGTTGGCGCTTAGATTATGCTATGGCAAGTATGCCTTTACAAGAAAACATTAAACGAAGCGTTATCCTCACAGAAGCGGTTCACAGTGATCACTGTCCGATTTTAGTAGAAATTGAACATTAATAATAAAAACAACCCAAATTAAAACACATGATTAAAAAATTGTCATTAATAGCACTAACACTTGTACTAACCACCTCTTGTGTCTCTAAAAAAATCTATACTGATTTAGAAGACAAATACGCAAATCTAAAAAAAGAGAATCGAAGATTATCCGATAGTAACCGTGAACTCGAGACTGCTTTAAATAAAGCAAAGAACGACCTTCAAGATACTGAAGACGCCTATCAATCTGCCTTAGCCGATCGTAAGCTCTGGGAAAGCGATTATAAAGCATTAGTAAATGAACACAAAAACCTAAAGGACTCTTACGATGCTCTTGAAAAAAATAGTAGTGCAGCGATTGCAGCAAACTCTAAAAAAAATAGAGAGTTATTGGCTCAATTAGAAGCAAAAGAACAAGCCATTTTATCAGAAAATAGACGCTTAGAAAAACTCAAGAAAGAATTAGAATCTCGTTCTCAGCGTGTGGCAGAGTTAGAAAGTGTCATTGCATCCAAAGATGCAGCAATGACACAACTTAAAGATGCTATTTCGAGGGCATTAACCGACTTTGAAGGCAAAGGATTAACCGTAGAGCAGCGCGATGGAAAAGTGTATGTGTCTATGGAAAATAAGCTCTTATTCGAATCTGGAAGTTGGGCTGTGGGAACTCAAGGAAAACAAGCTGTAAAGCAACTTGGTGAAGTACTAGCTGTTAATCCTGAAATTGCCATTTTAATTGAAGGTCATACAGATAATGTGCCTTACAAAGGCAATACACAGTTGAGTGGCAACTGGGACCTTTCAACAAAACGTGCTACAGCAATCGTGAATATTTTAAGAGAGAATGCAGCTATTAATCCTGAAAATCTTACGGCAGCAGGTCGTGGAGAATTTGCGCCAATTGCAAGCAATGATACAGCAGAAGGCAAAGCTAAAAATCGCCGTATAGAAGTCATCTTAACACCTAAATTAGATGAAATCTCTAAACTTCTGAACGATATATAATATCTAAAATCTTAACATATATTTAGATGGTTCAGTTTTTATAAAGCTGAACCATCTTCTTATCTTTACACTTCTAAAACACTAAACCAACCATGAGATATACAACCCTCCCAAAAACCGATATAAAAGTGAGTAAAATTTGCTTAGGCACGATGACCTGGGGAAATCAAAATACACAAGAGGAAGGCTTTGCACAAATGGATTTAGCCATTGATAAAGGCGTGAATTTCTTTGATGTGGCAGAGCTATATCCTGTACCTGCAACAGCTGATACTTATGCTGAAACCGAACGTATTATCGGGAATTGGTTCGAAAAAACTGGACATCGTGATAAGATTGTGCTTGCTACTAAAATTGCAGGGCCTGGAGATTATACAGCTCATATTAGAACTAACGGATTTAGTAAAGCAGCTCTCAACGAAGCTGTAGACAATAGTTTAAAGCGTTTAAAGACCGATTATATTGATCTATATCAATTGCATTGGCCAGAGCGCCAAACCAACACCTTTGGCGTGAGAGACTATCATCACAATTCTAACGATCCTTGGGCTGATAATTTTAACGAGATTCTACATAACCTCGATGAAATCATCAAATCTGGAAAAATACGTCAGGTTGGGATTTCTAATGAGAAAGCTTGGGGAACCATGCGTTATTTAGAAGAATCGAATGCCAACGGTTTACCACGAATGATTACCATTCAAAATGCATATTCATTATTAAACCGCGTTTTTGAAGGTGATATGGCAGAAATTGCTATTCGTGAAGAGATAGGTCTACTCGCCTACTCACCAATGGCATTTGGTGTATTGTCTGGTAAATACATTAAAGGAACAGCAGCCGATAATGCACGTTTAAAACTGTTTCCTAGATTTGCACGATATAGTGGAAATACTGCAACTGAAGCAACAAAACGTTATCTACAAATCGCTGAAGATAACGGAATGAGCTTAGCGCAAATGGCATTAGCGTTTGTAACCGATAGACCTTTTATGACAAGTAATATTATTGGAGCGACGTCTTTAGAACAATTGGAAGAAAATATAGATAGTATCAATATGGTTTTAACAGACGAGGTTTTAAAAGCAATTAACGATGTGCATGCTGAGATTCCTAATCCAGCGCCATAATTTTGTTTAGGTAAAGCTGTTACACTGAGCGTAGTCGAAGTGTCTACTTCAAATGAGCTACCAAGACACTTATTATATAGAATTCTATGTGAAATTTTTAAAAATATTACTTTACATTTTGTTGTTTATAGATTATAATCTATATTTAAACTCCCTAAGTAATTAATAGTTGAATTAAATTTTGTTGACAGCATAATAATTTAATTTTAAAAACTATTTATACATGAAACACCTATTTAAGTATACCATCCTATTTTTAGGATTGGTTGTGCTCACCTTTGGCTGCCAAAAAGACGACACGCCAACACGCGTTGAGGATACTCAAATTGAAAGTATTAAAGCTTTTCATATTTCAAAAAAAGAAATTCCCGCCCATATTTTGGGCTATGTTAAAGAAAAAACAGGCAATACCTTTCGGGTCGATTTTGCAAAAAACAGAATTCTGCTCACAAATGCTGCCCATTATAGGTCTGATAGAGAAACACCTCTTGGTACTGTACTCACCAATAAAGTTGTTCAAGTCTATAATGAGAATAATATCAAATATACTTTCAAAGTTCAAAATCCAACAAATGCCAATAGTGTTATAAATTTAGTAGTGGTAGATATAGAAGGTACCATTGTTGAGTATTTTATACAGTATGTATTTGATGATATTTCTGATGCACCAACATTAGCTTCAGGAGCTATAGATATGTCTGCTTTTACAGGAACCATGATATTTCATAATGATGTTGGAGATATTATTGGTGTGTATACCTTTGAAAATGGAAGCACTATAAATTTTAATGGAACAACAAATCCATGCAGTGATGATACGGTAGATTATGAAGATACAGGTACAACCACCACTGGAGGTGGAGGTACTGAGAATGGAAGTGACGATGGAGTTGACAATACTGCTAATGGGTCAACTGGCTGTGAAGGTTGTGGTAACAATGAAAGCTTTGACCAAGCAGATTGTGTTGATATTGTTTATGGGGATTGTGGCTGTGGAGATTTAGGGCCTAATGATGGACATGCTGCTACTGGTAACCCATGCTGTAATGGAAGCCCAGTGATTGCGGTTACCGATAATTGCTCCGGAAACTCTTATGCCTATAGATTCTCGGCAAGAGAACTCGAAGATCCTTGTGCTGGTGATGTGGGTATCCTACTTGAATATGTTGACGACTGTAAAAAATTAAAGCAAAATATAACCGATTTACCTTTGATTAAAACAAGGCTACATACCATAAAAGTTGAGAGCGAAAACTCAGAAAAAGGGTTAAGAGTAGATATCCACCCAGATACTGGTGCGTATACACCTACTCAAATATTAGATGATAACAATGATACTGCTCATATCAATATTACAGTAAATCCCTATACAGTTGTAATAGCACACTCTCATCCTCCAAGTGCTGATGGTTACTATGCTATGTATTCTGGACCAGATATCCTTAAAATGGGAGAGATTACAAAACATATACAAAACAGTGTTTTACAAACTGTACCCACAATTGATATTACTCATATTTTAATTGCAGATGGCAAAACTTTTGCTATACGTTTTGATGACGCAGCAAGTGTACAAAAGCTTTTGAGTATTTTTGAAAATAAAAGGAAAAAGAAGGAATTTGAAAGAAATTTAAAAAACAAGTATGAGAGTGATAATACCGGATATCCCTTAAATCAATCTACAACCACAATTGAAAAACAACAAAAGCATCTATATAAACTATTATCAAAGTATGGCTTAAACATGTCCTTGTACCAAGCGAATTATGATGACAATGGATTTATAAACGATTGGCAAAAATTAAATAAAGACAATTTAGAAAAAGAACCTTGTAATTAATTTTAATACCTTGAACAAATGAAAAAATTTATAATACTACTACTAGCAATATCCTCAATACTATCCTGTAAAGCGCAAACTATAATTGTACCATTAGGAAGTAATGACAACTTAGAATTCAATACGAATTATTATGAAAAAGACGTAAATAATGAATTTAATAAGTTTGAAGGGACTTGGTTATACCAAAATGGAACAACCGAAATCACCTTTAAGCTCAAAAAAGAAGAACATTATTTATCTCCATCAAACTATTATACCGATATGCTGGTAGGCGAATATAAATATATAGAAAATGGTGTAGAGAAAGTGAATACCTTATCAGATTTTGATAGTGCTCAATTATTAGGCTATGACCATAAAATTAGTGGAGGCATTTTTATTCATAGACTACCAAATCACTGTACAGATAACAGTAATGTTACAGAAACCAAAATTGAATTGTTTATTAATCACCCAACAGAAGAAGACACTGAAGGGATTGTTATTCTTCGCCATGTAAACGACAATGGTATTCAAAAACTACAAGCCTGTATCTATGATGGCACTACAATGGGACCAAATCCAAATGCTAGAATTGATATTCCTAATGGGTATTATGTGTTTGTAAAGCAGTAGTTTGAATCACGTCTTGAAATAATGAAAAAAACCTTAAATAAAAAACTTAATGCATTATACTATTTCTTAGTTATTTCTAGCTTTATAATATCATGTTTTCCTAGAGGATATACAATGGCTGTTTACACACCAAGTGTTTTAGGCTATATTTTTCTGGGCTTTTTATTTCTCCTAGTAGTTTTATATATCAGTTTATTAGTTTGGGATATAACTAAAAAAAGACTCACAAGTATGCTATGGAGGACAATAATATTATTAACAGTACTGCTTATTTACTTTTTAATTAAGAAGTAAGCAAAACATATGTTTTTAATTGATGAAACAGAATTAGAAAACGGAAAAACACCAATCATAGAGATTTTATATTTAGATTTTAACCCTATTGAGTAAAATCAATAATATGAAAAAAGCAAATAATATTTATCTATCCATTTCTAATGATACTACTAGTGACAGCTTGTAGCTCAAAGTGGCAATATATTAAAGAATTTTAGGCGTTTCAATAAGTGTTACAAAAAGAACCTTGTAATTAATTTTAATACCTTGAACAAATGAAAAAATTTATAATACTACTACTAGCAATATCCTCAATACTATCCTGTAAAGCACAAACTCTTATTAAATCATTAGATGGAGATGGTTCATGTCCACCATATGATACTAATTGCTACGAAAAAGACATAAACAATGAATTCAATAAGTTTGAAGGGACTTGGTTATACCAAAATGGAACAACCGAAATTACTTTTAAGCTCAAAAAAGAAGCACATTATCAACTCTCAAATGAATCTAATTATCAGGATTTATTAGTCGGCGAATATAAATATATAGAAAATGGTGTAGAGAAAGTGAATACCTTATCAGATTTTGATAGTGCTCAATTATCAGGCTATGATCATAAAATTAGTGGAGGCATTTTTATTCATAGGCTACCAAATCACTGTACAGATAATAGTAATGTTACAGAAACCAAAATTGAATTGTTTATTATTCACCCAACAGAAGAAGACACTGAAGGGATAGTTATTCTTCGCCATGTAAACGACAATGGCACTCAAAAACTACAAGCCTGTATCTACGATGACACTACAATGGGACCAAATCCAAATGCTAGAATTGATATTCCTAATGGGTATTATGTGTTTGTAAAGCAGTAGAAAACAAAAACCCCTTTCCACGTGATGTGAAAAGGGGTTTTAGATATTATTTGATTTCCTTACCATTTTTGTCATAAAAATGATATTCAAGATAAGTGTAAGCATCTCTAGGTAAAACTTTTACCCATTTTTTGTGTTCTAAAAACCATTTAGAACGTACCGATGGAAACCCTTTGGTTAAAAAGGCTGCTATAAACGGATGCGCATTTAAGGTTATCTTTTTATAGTCTTTTTTGAAAAGCCTTTCTAGGTCTTGGGTGATTTTTTGAATGACCTTAATTGGTGCTTCAATTTCTCCTCCAACTACGCCGTTAGGATTTTCTTCTTTTGTTTTAATATTGCGTTCTGGGCGAACACGTTGTCTGGTAATTTGTATCAAACCAAACTTACTAGGTGGCAAAATCTTATGTTTTGCCTTATCATCTTTCATTTCATCACGAAGATGATTGTACAATTTTTTTCGATTCTCTGCTTTACCCATATCAATAAAATCTACAACAATAATACCTCCCATGTCACGTAAACGTAACTGTCGGGCAATTTCTGAAGCAGAAATTAAATTGACTTCTAAAGCAGTGTCTTCTTGATTTTTTTCTTTGTTAGATCTGTTCCCACTATTGACATCAACAACATGCATCGCTTCGGTGTGTTCTATCACCAAATAAGCACCTTTTGCCATAGATACTGTGCGACCGAAAGACGTTTTAATTTGACGTTCAATACCAAATTTTTCATAAACTGGTACGCCATTTTTATACAACTTTACTATTGATTCCTTTTTGGGAGCGATTTCTTGAACATAATCTTTGATTTGTTCATAAAGCACTTCGTCATCTACTGTAATACCAGAGAATGAATCGTCAAAGATGTCTCTTAAAATAGAAGAGGCTTTGTTCATTTCACTCAATACCTTACTAGGATGATGTGCTTTGTTTAATTTTCTACACATTGCTGTCCATCTATTCAGCAAATTCTGTAAATCTTTGTCGAGTTCGGCAACTTTCTTGCCTTCTGCGACTGTACGAATTATAACGCCAAAACCTTTAGGTGTTATGCTTTTTACCAAACGCTTTAAACGTTCTTTTTCTTCTTTTGATTCAATTTTTTGAGAAATTGAAATACGATCAGAAAATGGTACTAAAACAATATAACGACCTGCAACAGATAACTCGCTACTAATACGAGGACCTTTGGTTGAAATTGGTTCTTTTACAATTTGTACTAATAGAGATTGATTTGATTTTAAAACGTTAGCAATGCTTCCGTTTTTATCAATATCTTTCTCAAACTGAAAATTTTTCAGTAAAAAATCGGTATGTCTACCTGCGCTTACACGTTTAACGAATTTCAAAAGAGAGGGTAATTTTGGTCCTAAATCATGATAATGCAAAAAGGCATCTTTTTCATAACCTACATTCACGAATGCAGCATTTAGACCAGGAACAGCTTTGCGTATTTTGGCAATAAAAATATCACCAACAGCAAAGTTGTTATCATCTTCATCTTTGTGTAACTCGATAAGTTTTCCATCTTTTAATAAGGCAAAATCAACAATATCAGAACTCGATCTTATAATCAATTCTTTTTCCATGTTGTTAATTTTAATCTATTTCGATTCATTTCGAAACAGATGGATTTTATTTTGACACAGGATATTTAATCCAGTAAATTCATGCATTACGTAGGTAAAACGTAATCAAACTCATGAATTCTATATCAAAGAACGTTTGTTTTTAAAATTGAAAAAGTAGTTAAAAAAACTACTTTCTCAATTTATTTCTTTTTGTGACGATTAGCGCGTCTACGTTTTTTACGCTTATGCGTCGCTACCTTGTGTCTTTTTCTTTTTTTACCACTTGGCATAAATAAGTCTTTTTTAAATTAATGTTTGTTTTAATGTCTTAGTTGACCTCAACATTGGTCTTAACACCTTCAACAAATACTTTTGCAGGTTTAAATGCAGGAATATTGTGTGCTGGTATTTTTATTGTTGTGTTTTTTGAAATGTTACGCCCAGTTTTTTCGGCTCTTGTCTTTACGATAAAACTTCCAAAACCTCTTAGGTATACGTTATCTCCTCCTTCTAAAGACGATTTAACTTCTTCCATGAATGTTTCTACTGTTGCTTGAACATCTCCTTTCTCAATTCCTAATTTATCAGAAATTTTAGCTACTATATCAGCTTTTGTCATTGTTATTAATTTTTAGGGTTATCTATTAATTATAAGGGATGCAAATATAGGTAATTTAATTTCAATATTTCAAGCGTAATTAATTAAAATTTAACCTAGTAAAGAATTATTTTTGTAAAAATTTGAAACTTTAAATGGATTTTACCAAAATTTTAACGCACTGGTACTCAGCAAACAAGCGAAGTTTACCTTGGCGTAGCACTAAAAATCCCTATCATATTTGGCTGTCTGAAATAATTATGCAGCAAACTCAAATTAAACAAGGTTTGCCATATTATGACGCTTTTGTTGCAAACTATCCTACAGTTTTTAATCTAGCAAATGCCAAAGAAGAAGCCGTTTTAAAGCTATGGCAAGGTTTAGGATATTACTCCAGAGCTCGAAATTTACATGCATCAGCAATATATATTGCAAAAGAGCTTAAAGGTGAATTCCCTTCAACATATGCTGATATATTAAAACTTAAAGGAGTAGGTGATTATACAGCCAGTGCCATTGCTTCTATATGCTTTGACGAAGCTACAGCCGTAGTTGATGGCAACGTGTATCGTGTTTTATCCAGATATTATGGTATTAGTACTCCTATTAATAGTACTGCAGGTATCAAAGAGTTTAAAGCTTTAGCAACAACATTAATTGATTCGTCACAACCAGGCGATTACAATCAAGCTGTTATGGAATTTGGCGCCACACAATGTAAACCTAAAAACCCAAATTGTAATATTTGTCCGTTAAATGACAGCTGTATTGCTCTTGAAAAGGGAATCATTGATGAACTTCCTGTAAAACTCAAAAAAGTGAAGGTTACTAAAAAGCACTTTAATTTTTTAGTGTTCGTTTCCGAAGCACATACAACCCTATTTGAAAAACGTAGCTCAAAAGGCATTTGGCAAAATTTGTATCAATTCCCACTTATTGAAAGTGATGCTGAAATTAGCTCAGAATATTTCAGTAGTCATACTATAGTTAAAGAATACTTTAAAAACACCAATTACAAGTATAGTCTTTACAACACAAAACCTATTATTCACAAACTGTCTCATCAGCATTTATATACCAAGTTTTGGATTATAGAAGTCAAAAATCTCCCCAAAAAAGGTATTCCAATTTCAGAAATTAAAAACTACCCAACACCCATTTTGATTGGTAATTTTCTAGATAGGTTTAATTTCACATTTTAGAAAAATCATAAATTTTTCATACTTTTAATCCAGTGATTACAAATTGTTTAATTTTGTAATCTTAAACAAGATAAATCATGTCAGGAACATTAAATAAAGTAATGCTAATTGGGCATTTAGGAGATGAAGTAAAGATGCATTATTTTGACGGTGGAAACTGTGTTGGGCGCTTTCCATTGGCAACCAATGAGACGTATACCAATAAACAAACTAATGAGCGTGTGACTAATACTGAGTGGCATAATATTGTAGTTAGAAATAAGGCTGCGGAAATTTGCGAAAAGTATTTATCTAAAGGCGATAAGGTTTATATAGAAGGTCGTTTAAAAACTAGAAAATGGCAAGATGACAAGGGAACAGATCGTTATTCGACAGAAATACAATGTACAGAGTTTACTTTTTTAACGACAAAAAATGAGAGTCAAGGCGGAAATGCTCCAAGCCCAAGCCCTCAACAAATTGTTCAAAAGCCAGCAAGTAATTCTGTTTCTGAACCATTAACTGAAGACAATCATGATCTTCCGTTTTAAATAAACTTAACTTAAATTATTTATCTTGGATCCTGAACCCACGAGTTTAATAATCAACATACTTTCTGTAAACGTTTCATTCGTTTCTGGACTCGTTTTACTTTTAATTTTATTGCTTTGTTCTGCATTGATTTCTGGCGCTGAAGTTGCTTTTTTCTCATTAACCAAATCTGATATTGATACAGGTTTAGAGGAAAACTCTAAAGCCTTTAGTACTATTTCAAAACTATTAGAGCGCCCAAAAAAGCTTTTAGCAACAATTCTTGTAGCCAATAACTTTATTAATATTGGTATTGTGATATTATTTGCCTATTTGGGCGAAACCATGTTTGGTCATATTGAAACGTCTTGGGTAAAGTTTATTTTAGAAGTTATCGTAATCACCTTTTTAATATTACTATTTGGTGAAATTGTTCCTAAAATTTATGCGAGTAGAAATCGTGTGAAATTTTCGAGTTTTATGGCAATTCCCTTAAAGGTTTTAGATGTGATTTTCTCGCCAATTAGTTTACCTATGCGTCATGTAACTTTATCGATTCATAACAAACTAGGTAAACAAAAATCTAATTTAAGTGTAGACCAACTATCACAAGCTTTAGAACTCACTAGTGAAGGCGATACTACTGATGAAGAACAAAAAATTCTTCAAGGTATTGTGTCTTTTGGAAATACAGACACCAAACAGGTGATGCGACCAAGAATGGATATTTTTGCGCTTAATGAAGATACTAAGTATAGTGAAATTATTACTGAAGTTATAAAAAATGGCTACTCACGAATTCCTGTGTATAAAGACAGTATCGATAACGTCACTGGTTTGTTATATATCAAAGATTTATTACCATATATAGACCGAAAACAGTTTGATTGGACCAGCCTAATACGAGAGCCATTTTTTGTTCCTGAAAACAAAAAACTGGATGATTTGATGGTAGAGTTTCAGGAAAAAAAAGTTCATCTTGCCATAGTCGTTGATGAATATGGAGGCACTTCTGGTGTTATATCTCTCGAAGATGTCATTGAAGAAATTGTGGGAGATATAAGTGACGAATTTGACGATGATGATATTATTTATACAAAAATTGACGATAAAAATTATTCGTTTGAAGGTAAGACCACACTAAAAGATTTTTATAAAATCATAAAGTTTGATGATGAGTCTATCTTTGAAGATCATAAAGGAGAAGCAGAAACTATTGCTGGTTTTGTTTTAGAAATTTCTGGTATCTTTCCCAGACGTCAAAGTAAAATAAATTTCAAAAATTACGTTTTCACTATAGAAGCTATTGACAAAAAACGAATCAAACAGATTAAGTTTACCATTTTAGACTCATGAGATTAAAACAACTCTATATTTCTATAATTGCATTGACATGTTTGTCTTGCGGAAATGATCCCTTACCAAAACCTAAAGCAATGTTACGTTTAGAATACAACACACCAGAGTATTCTAAAGTAGATGTGCGCTTACCTTTCACTTTTGAAAAGAATATTAATGCTGATAAAATTTCTAATATCAAATTAGATGGTGTAAACAATACACTTGGTGTAGATATTAATTATCCTGCAATGAAAGGAACTATTTATCTCACTTACAAAAAGGTAAATGATAGTAATTTAAACACCTTATTAAGAGATGCTCAAAACTTGACTCAAAAACATACTATAAAAGCTGATGAAATTGAGAGTATCGTTTATGAAAACTCTAAGCAAAATGTTTTTGGGATGTTTTATGAAGTTGGAGGAAATGCTGCATCTCAGTCTCAATTTTACGTAACAGATAGTATTAACCACTTTTTAAGTGGTTCTCTATACTTTTATGCAAAGCCTAATTACGATTCGATATATCCAGCAGCTGTATATCTTAAAAATGATATTAAACATTTAATGGAATCCATTGAATGGAAAGAATAAGGTAATAAGAAAGCCTATCCAAATGGATAGGCTTTCTTTATGTATAATATATGAATGTTAAATAGATTATTCGTTAATAATCCATTCACCACCACTTTTAATCATTGAAAATTCTTCAGTTGAATTTCCAGGTGCCCAAGTCGCTATTGTAACCACATATTTTTGTCCTTCTTCTGCGGAAGGATTTATATTATCTAGAGCAATATTTAAGGCAGTAACGATCATCTCATCAGACCAGTTCGTACTTCCTCCTGTTCTATTAAAATTACCAAAATTATCTAAGTTTTCAGCCGCTGCTTCAAAGCCTTCAGTAGTTAATAATGTATTGGCAATTAACGAATAGTCAGATCCTAATAAGGCATATCTAATGGTGTTATCTGGAACCCAAACGCCATCTTCAAGACCAAACTGTAAAGAAGAAATACTAGGAGACCAACTTCCACCATTAAATGTGTATAAATTTCCTTTAGTTACAGTACCAACGCCACTACCACCAAAGAATCTATAGATTATAAATATCTCATCTTCTTCTTGAGCAAATGGATAGGTCATACTTAACCATTGTGGTAAATAGTTTGCAGGTTGTACAGAACCACTAAAGTTATTAAAGGCTCCAGGCTGTCCAGAGTTTTCACCCATAGAATCATAATCTGCAGTCGTTAAATAGTATACACCACTAACGTCATCCCATTCTCCTTCTGAATATCTGTAGTATGCATTTCTAGCATTAGTATCTCCAGAGAAACCTGTTGTTCTAACCGCGAAATCTTGAACTCTCCATCTTGGTGAATCAGAATCAGTTGAGCTATATTTTAAAGCAATATGCACGGTTTGGCCGTCATATGCTGAAAAATCAAAATCTTCTGAAGTTGTCATACTTCCAAAGATTGTTTTATCAAAATCTATAGCTGTCCAAGTTGCAGCCAAAGGATCACCTCCTGTACCGTAATCTGTAGATACCAATACGTCAAATAAAGTATCATCTCCTAAGAAATCAATTTCTTGAGTAATCTGAAATGATAAACCTGAAATTCCTGCTAAATCTACTTGTGGTGATATAAGCCACTCTTCAGTAGCATTAGCTCCTCCCGAAAAACCAGAGCCTTCTGCATAGGTAGACTGGTCTCTCCATCCTAAATTATCAGCAGCACCTTCTAATCCATCATCTAAAACTTCAATCAGTTCAAAGTCGCCAAAGTTTGTTGGAAATGCAGCACCATAAACGCTTGCTAAACCAACTTCTGGTTGCCCAGCAAACTCATTGTAAGACAATCTAACAACCTGTCCTTCAGTAGGAGCTGTAAATTCTGAAGCCAATACACTTTCTAAAGCACTATCGATATTTTCACCAGGCAAAAATGCGCCACTATTACTTGTTGGATAATCACTGTTTCCAAGGCCATAAACATCTGCATTTACAAATGCACTAACATCCTCTGGGTTACCATCATTCAAATTAAAACTCACGGTTACAGATGAACCATTCCCCCAAAATGGGTATCTATCAGATAAAAATGGAGGTAATGTTACTTTTGCATCTTCTAAATCAGCAAATGCTTCAAATGTTTCGTAATAATCTGGTTCTTCATCATCACCTTGATCAACAAGAGCTGCATAATCATCAGACGATAACGTAAACGCATCCGTTCCGATTACCGGATTATCTTGATTGGCAAGATCATTATTAATGTCTTCAACAGGATCACAACCTGTGAACATTGCGCCTAAAAAGGCTAATACATAAACTATTCTTTTCATCATTCTATTTTTTTAAAATTTAAGTTGTGCTCCTACACTAAATGTTCTTCCAAATCCGTAGTACACTAATGCTGTTTCTGCATTTGAACCACTACCATCTAAAGCATCAGCAATATATTCGGTATTGAAGACATTATTAATTCTTGCAATTAAAGAGGCTTCAAATCCACCAAAATCAAATCCGTGAGTCATGGCAGCATCAAAAATACCATAAGCAGGAACTTCCCAAGGATCTGGAGCACCTTCAGTACCTCTATCACTAGGATCAAAATCAGCATATAAACGATCAAAGTAGTTATAATCTACAGATAATCTTGTTTTAGGAGCAAATTTATAATCAACTCCAAGCGCTAAAGTCGTTTGTGCCGAATCACCAACTGGAGTATCTTCGATAAATAAATTTACAGTATCAACAACTTCTTGTTCTTCGTTTAAGATATTTACATCTGTAACATCTTCTTCCCATCTCCAATCTCCAAATGATGCCATACCAGTAATATTTAATTTATCGGTAGCTTTATATACGAAATCTATCTCAATACCTTGGTGAATTGCGTTTACACCTAAGATATTAGCGAAACCTGTTTCGTCCTCACTCAATTGAAAAGACAATGTTTCAGTTCTATCTCTCCAAGCGGTTCTATATAAGTTCACATTTGCAGACAAACGCTCTCCTCTAAATCCATAACCTAACTCATAACTTGTAATTTTTTGATTTTCAGCTTCAGAGTTAATTTCCTCATTGTTAAAGTTAGGGAAAACTGCATCAAAATCGGCAGCTCTTTCAAAATATCCTAAGTTAACAAATACATTATGTTGATCAGTAATTCTGTAGTTCGCTCCACCTTTTGCGCCAAAAGCAAAGAAGTTATAGCGATCCGTTTCTTGTAATGGATCACCATCTAAGTAATTAAAGTAGTCTTTTCTTTTATATGAAGTATTGGCTGCATTTACAGAAACAAACGTATTAAATTTCTCATTGATATCGTACTCTAATTGACCAAAAGCACCTAACCATCCAACGATACCATCGTTATTATAAGCTATTTTGTCACCTACTCTTGCAATTCCAGTTGGATTATTAACATTATCTTCATTTATAATAAATTGTCCACCTAATAAATCGGTAACCTCTCTAAAGTGCTTTCCAGTATAACTTCTCCAATCTAAACCAGCAAGAAGCACCATATCATCAGATAAGTTAGATTTTAAAGTTGATAATACACCATACCAGTTATGATCATTACGAGATGCTCTTAATGCAGCGCTAGAACCATTTGCTCCGTGAGCAATGTTTTCGTCAACAATGCGATCAAAATTTAGAGGACCTAATTCTCCTATTCGATAATCTGGGCTAGTAAATTTAAATCTTCCATCGCCTTCAAAACCTGGAGTTTCGGCATCACTACCTAGAGTACCACCTCCACCACCAGAGCCAAAAGACACATAAGCAGCAGTTGATACACTAGTATTATCATTAATATCCCAGTAGTGATTTAATGAGATTTGTGGCTTATGATAAAAATTATCTTCAATAGATGTTAATTGACCATTTTTATAACCCCAATCTGAGTTATATTTGATACCATCTTCACTTCTTCTGTAAGTATCAATTAAATGTCTGTTTTGTCTTTGACCGTGACGTTGTTTCGCACCAAAAGCCGTAAACGACAATTTATGTTGATCATTAATTTCTTTAGAAACATTAATAAAATAAGATACTGCATTAAAAGGTGTTCCTCTTACATAACCATCACCATCTGTTTTAGCCGCTGAAACGGTAGCAGCAAAACCATTGTCTAATAAGCCAGTAGAATAAGTAATACCAAATTTTCTGTAGCCGTCATTAGCTAGAGTGGTCATAATATTACCTCCTGCTTCTACATCTGTAGTTTTCGATAAGATATTGATTGTACCACCAACAGAAGGTACAGCAACTCTAGAAGCACCGAGACCTCTCTGAACTTGCATAGAACTGGTTACATCACCTAAACCTGCCCAGTTACTCCAGAAAACACGACCGTTTTCCATGTCGTTTACTGGAACACCATTAATCATAACGGCTACATTTTCGGAGTTAAATCCACGTAAATTAATACGTCCATCTCCAAAACCACCACCAGATTTGGTAGCATATACTCCAGGAGTAGATTTTAATACTTCAGGAAATTCTTGAGTTCCTAATTTTAACTGAATATCTGCGGCTTTAACCGTAGATACTGCAACAGGAGTTTTTCTGTCTACTGCAACCGATGCAATAATTTGAACCTCTTGTAGACCTACTTCACTAGATTGTAATGTAATCGTTCCTAAATCCTGATTTCCAGAAAACGGAATAGTTTGAGAAGTGTAACCAACAAAAGTAATTACTATCTCTCCAGAAGAAGCTTGTGTGTTAAGTGTAAAGTTTCCATCAAAATCAGTATTAATACCGTTAGATGTTCCTTTCTCTACAACATTAGCACCAGGTAAAGGCTCTCCAAAATCGGAACCAATAATCTTACCAGTAATCGTGCTTTGAGAAAAGGCAATTGTTGTGCACATAAGTGTTACAAATGCCAATAAACATTTTGAAAATTTTTTCATTGTTTAAGAATTATTTAAGAGTTTTAATTTGCGGCAAAAGTACGCTAGTACCAGCGATACGATATTACCTTATTGTTAAGAATTTTTAACTTTTAAAATTACTTAAAATTTTCTTAAAATTTGAATTTCAGCCTCTACCTGCTCAATAAGTATTTAACAAACCTACCTCTTGGATTGGTAGTGTTTAATGAGGTTTTGTGTCGAAGCATCATGATTGTTAATAACATTCTCATCTTGCAACTCATTTAAAATCGTATTAGCAAGTTGTTTTCCCAATTCTACACCAAATTGATCGTAACTAAAAATATTCCAAATAATACCTTGTACAAAAATTTTATGTTCGTACATGGCAATCAATTTTCCAAGACTTTCTGGAGTTAACTTATCAATCAACAATGTTGTTGTTGGCTTGTTACCTTCAAATATTTTAAATAGTGTTAATTCCTTTATAGTCTCTTCGGAAACATCATTCGATTTTAGCTCTTCAACTACTGTTAATTCAGACTTCCCATTCATTAATGCTTCGGTCTGGGCAAAAAAGTTTGACATCAACTTATCTTGATGATCTTGATTACCATGAAGAGATTTAGCAAAACCGATAAATTCTGCAGGTATTAATTTAGTCCCTTGGTGAATTAATTGAAAAAATGCATGCTGAGAATTTGTTCCAGGTTCTCCCCAAATGATGGTTCCAGTTTGATAATTAACAACATCTCCATTTCGGTCAACACCCTTTCCGTTACTTTCCATAATACCTTGCTGCAAATAGGTTGCAAATTGATTCAAATATTGTGAATACGGAATCACAGCTTCACTTTCAGCATTAAAAAAATTATTATACCACACACTCAATAAAGCCGTAATTACTGGAATGTTCTTATCAAAATCTTCTGTTTTAAAATGCTTATCCATTTTGTGTGCACCTAAGAGCAACTCATCAAAATAATCAAAACCAACCGCTAGGCTAATAGATAATCCTACAGCGCTCCATAAAGAAAAACGTCCTCCAACCCAATTCCACATTGGAAAAATATTGGCTTCATCTATCCCAAATGCTTTAACTTTTTCGATATTAGTTGATACAGCAACAAAATGCTTAGATACAGCATCATTTGGAGCATGTTTTAAAAACCACTCTCTAATTGTAGTTGCATTAGATAATGTTTCTTGTGTTGTAAATGTTTTGGAAACAACAACAAATAATGTTGTTTCTGGGTTTAGATTTTTAATAACTTCATTAACATGGTCACCATCAACATTACTTACAAAATGCGTGTTAAGATGATTTTTGTAGTAAGCTAAAGAATCTACAACCATAGCTGGTCCTAAGTCTGAACCACCAATACCAATATTCACAACATCGGTGAATGCCTTATTAGTATAGCTTGTTAATTCACCACTAATAATTTTGTTTGAGAAGGTTTTGATTTTAGTTTTTACTTCAAAAACCTCATGCATCACATCATCACCATCAACAATTACTTCAGTATTTTCAGGATTCCGTAATGCAGTATGTAATACTTCACGACCTTCAGTTTTATTAATCACATCACCTCCAAAGTACTTATCCATTGCATCTTTTAAATCGACTTCATTAGCCAATTCAATTAACAGTTCCATGGTTTCTTTTGTGATACGATGCTTCGAATAATCGACATAAAAATCCTCCCAAGTAATAGTCATTTCTTGGGCTCTATTCTGATGTTTGTCAAATAATTCTTTAAGATGTTTATCTTGAATTGTATTGAAATGTGCTTGTAATTTACGCCAAGCGTTTGTCGTCGTTGGATTGATGGTTTTTAATGCCATTATTGTATTTTAGACGTTAGTACTTCATCTTCGGTTGGCAATTCAATAGCATTATCTTCAAACTGAATATTGTCCAACTGAGATTTTAAAGGTTTAATAAATTCGGTATAATTTGCTTTTAAAGAATCTGGAATAGATTCTGCTGCTGGCAATTTCTCTCTAAAAGGATCTACTTGCTTTCCGTTTTTCCAAAAACGATAGCATACATGCGGACCGCCAGTATTTCCAGTCATTCCAACCCATCCAATCACATCGCCTTGTTTTACGAAATCTCCTTTTCTAACATTTTGAGCTTTCATATGAAGGTATTGCGTGCTATAGGTTCCATTATGTTTAATTTTAACAAACTTTCCATTTCCGCCTCTTCTTGTAGATTCGGTTACTGTGCCATTTGCTGTTGCTAAGATTGGAGTCCCTATTGGCGCAGCAAAATCAGTTCCTCTATGAGGTCTTAATTTATAGCCATAATATTTGATGCGACGATTAAGGTTGTATCTCGAGGAAATTCGACTAAACTGCACAGGTGCTTTTAAAAATGTACGCCTTAAACTTTTAGTGTTTTCATCAAAATAATCAGAAATGTTTTTAGTACTATCTACTTGAAAATTAAAGGCATAAAATGGCTCGCTTTTATGTTCAAAGTAAGCTGCATCTATACTTTCTATTCCAGCATAAATAGTATCTTCAATAAAGCGTTGTTTGTAGACAATTTTAAAACGATCGCCTTTTTGGAGTCTAAAGAAATCTATAGTCCATGCATAAATATCTGACATATCATTAATAAGTTGATACGGTAATCCTTGAGACTCCATGGTTTCTGATAAATTATTCATCACAATACCTGAAGCCTCTCTCTCAACTATAGTAATAGGCTTTTTCCCTTTGTAGGTTTCTATAGAATCTGCCATTTTTATAACGACATAATCTATACTATTAGGTTGATAAATAAAACATTCTGGTGTTTGCAATGAATCTTTAGCACAAAGCAGAGTATACGGTTTTCCAACTTGTAGTTTTCTAATATCGAAAGAATCTTTAGCGCTTTCAGCAATATTAAAAATTCTAGGATACCCAATATGATTTCGTTCTAAAATCTCCCCAAAACTATCCCCTTTTCTAATTGTGTCTCGTTTGACAATGTAGTCTTCCAGAACAAAACCAAACTCTTTATCTGGCTCAGGCTCTACGACTGTTTGTTCGGGTTCTAATTCTTGTGTTTTATTATCGTCTTTACATGCTATAATACCAATACATATAAGCAGTGCTATTATTATTTCTTTTGGTTGCATTAAGCTATTTAGTTATAAGTTTTCTCCCCAATTTTCTAATTCTTGTTCGCTCCAAAGTTCAGGAAAAAATATCCGTTTCTGGTATTTTGGATGCATATATTTTTTCCAATCACTTCCACCTGTGGCTTCTCCATCACCTGTTCCACTTTCAATATAGTGACGTGCTGCATTATAATGCGCCATTACCCAAGTGATATTGACTGTATAATCATAATGTCTCATCGCCTTTATTAAATCTTTATCGTTTTGATCTTCCTTAGGAAGTTCCTTAAAGCGAGACCACAAGTTTTTTGTGTTATACGTTTGCATAAAACGAATAAAATCTCCTTTATAACGGTTTTCAAAATTAACTAGAAGCGTTGATTTTTTACCGGTTTTATAATCTTTACCAGCCGCTTGCCAATACAAATGTTCAAATGCATGCTCAAATGGAGTGTTACGATCAATGGTTTTTCGAAAACGATAATCTATTAAATTAATGAGTTCAGTAGAAGCAAACTCAACCATTCTATATTGTGCACTTTGAAATCCACTTGCTGGAGTTAATGTATATCTAAATTTCATATACTGTTCAATTTCCATTCCTTCTCTCATAATATTGAAAGAGGTTGTCAGCATATCAAAATAGCGACTCACACGCATGATTTTATTTTCAAAGAACTCTACGTTTAAACTCTCTTTTTCGGCCACTTGCTGAATTTCCCAAAGAATCATTTTAAAAATGAGTTCATTGATTTGATGATAAGCAATAAATACCATCTCATCTGGCAATGTTGTTCTTTGGATTTGAAGGTTTAGTAAGGCATCTGTTTGGATATAATCCCAATAAGTAATAGGCTTGCTGTAAAGCAAGCCATATAAATGATCATCTGTATCTTGATCTATGTTTGTATACTTCTCATGAAGTTGTTTTATAATATTGTCAAAGTTAGGTATATCATTCATGTTTGTTAGTTAGTCAAATTGTATAGGAAAATAATGTTTCAACCCTTTATAAGCTTCCAAGTCTGCTCTTAATGAACCAACTGCTAAATCTGCCTTAATTTTTAACGGAACTTTATTCTCATCGGCACTTACCCATAAAGTTAAGCTTTCTTGTTCTTTAAAGACACGTCCTGCCATTACATATGGTCTAAACTTAAGCGTTTTGATTTTTCCAAATTCGGTGTCAATGGTTTCGCGTCCTAAAAATTTTAATTTAAAATTATAGTTCTCTTCATCAAAAAACATATTAAGAGACACAACATCTCCTACTTTAATATTATTGGTATCATAATTATTACGCAAATAGTAAAATGCAGATACCATGTCCTGAACATCTTGTTCTGTAGCTATTGTTTTCTTTGTTTTGTACTTCTTGTTTTCTACAAAAGCTTCATTTTTGGTTTGATTAAATTTAATCTCAATATCCTTGGTATGTCCACCTTCATCAATTTTTCTGATAAATTTATACGGCATTCCAGTTTCTTTATCAAAGTAACTTTCATATCTATCTTTAACCTTAAAGAACCATTTAATAGCTCCTGTAGTCCAGCCTTTACCAACAACATGATATACAGGTTTACCATCTAACTTAGTTTCATTAACAGAAAGTGTTGCATTACCAGCTTTCAAAAATCCACTATAACTCATTCTAAATTTAAACCATTCACCATCTTGAAACGCACTCTTCTCTTGGGCAAAAGAAGTTTGCATACAAAACAGAACACCAATTATAAGTAGTACATTTTTCATTTTGTAATTATTATAAATGAAACTTTTATAGCCTCATTCTATTGTTCAGTAGGTAGAATTACAATTACTATTCCAAAAATATAAATTTTATTGAAACCATTATGAATAAAGGTGTTATAGTTATGTTAGATTTCAAAAAAAAAGCGTTATCACTTTTTGATAACGCTTTTAATTGGTTTAATATTTTTATTTATAAAGTACCTCTCTTAGCTTGCTCTCGCTCAATAGATTCGAACAGTGCTTTAAAGTTTCCAGCTCCAAACCCTTGCGCTCCCATTCTTTGAATGATTTCAAAGAACAACGTTGGCCTGTCTTCGACCGGTTTAGTGAAAATTTGAAGCAGGTAGCCTTCTTCATCGGCATCAACAAGTATAGATAATTTTTGAAGTTCATTTATATCCTCCTTCATCATATCCATATGCACCCCTAAACGTCTTGGGATGTCATCATAATATGCTTGTGGAGGCGGCGGTAAAAACTCAACACCTCTAGCTTTTAATTGGGCTACAGTCTTGATAATATCATCTGTAGCTACAGCAATGTGCTGAACGCCTGAACCCTCATAAAAATCTAAGTATTCTTCAATTTGGGATTTTTTAGCTGCTTTTGCTGGTTCGTTGATAGGAAATTTGATACGTCCATTTCCATTACTCATCACTTTACTCATAAGTGCCGAGTATTCGGTATGAATTTGCTTATCATCAAAAGATAGGAAATTTACAAATCCCATGACATCTTCATACCATTTTACCCAAGTATTCATTTGTCCCCAGCCTACATTTCCAACCATATGGTCTATATATTTTAATCCCACAGGTTCTGGGTTATATTCTGATTCCCAAGCTTTAAATCCTGGTAAAAATGTACCGCTATAATTTTTACGTTCCACAAACATATGAACTGTTTCTCCATAGGTATAAATTCCAGCACGAACAACTTCACCAAATTCATCGGTTTCTACTGTTGGTTCCATATAAGATTTCGCTCCTCTTTTAGTTGTTTCTTCATATGACTTTCTTGCATCATCTACCCAAAGGGCAACAACTTTTACACCATCACCATGTTTAACAATATGATCATTAATAGGTGATTTACTATGTAAAGGTGTGGTTAAGACCAATCTAATTTTATCTTGTTTTAGCACATAACTTACTTCGTCTTGAGAGCCAGTTTCTAATCCCTTATATGCATAAGATTGAAACCCGAAGGCCGTTTTATAGAAATGAGCCGATTGCTTAGCATTTCCAACGTAAAACTCAACGTAATCTGTTCCTAATAGTGGTAAAAAATCCTGAGCACCATCAAAGATTTTTTCCAATCCGTAATCAACGCTTTTAACTTCTTTTGCCATAATGTTTATTATTTATTTGTGGATTCGTTAGGTTGTTTTATTGCTAACGAATTAATAATTATTGATTTTATTTTTAGCCCTGATTGAGGCATTTGTCGAAGCTCTTTTTTTGGATTCTGCATCGTAGTGCGGAATGACAACAAAAAAAAGCGACTGCCGAAAGCAGGAATTAGCTCCTCATAATACTAAGGTTATTCAAGCCAAGACTTGTAATACTCCTCATCGGCAATTTTCATTGCTTCTTCTGTAACTTTTAGCGGTTTAAATGTATCAACCATTACGGCCAATTCATCGGTTTTTACTTTTCCAATACTACGCTCTGTAGCTCCTGGGTGTGGTCCATGAGGAATGCCTGCTGGATGCAAACTGATATGACCAGCATCAATATCGTTTCTACTCATAAAATCGCCATCAACATAATACAGAACCTCATCACTATCTATATTACTATGGTTGTAAGGTGCAGGAATTGAATCTGGGTGATAATCGTATAATCGTGGCACAAAACTACAAACAACAAAGGCATCGGTTTCAAAGGTTTGATGCACAGGTGGCGGTTGATGAATTCGTCCTGTAATAGGTTCAAAATCATGAATTGAAAAGGCATACGGATAATTATAACCATCGTAACCCACCACATCAAATGGATGCGATGCATAGACCATTTCAAAGATATCATCCTGCTTTTTGACTTTCATCAAAAACTCTCCAGATTCATTATAGGTTTCTAATTCTTGTGGCTGACGCAAATCACGCTCACAAAATGGGGAATGCTCTAATAATTGTCCAAACCAATTTCTGTATCGCTTAGGGGTGTATATTGGTCGGCGAGACTCCACAATAAACAATCGGTTATCTTCGGTATCAAAATCTAGTTTATAGATTATTCCTCGAGGGATCACCAAATAATCTCCATATTTAAAATCTAAGTTCCCGAGGTGAGTTCTCAGCTTTCCTGTGCCTTTGTGTATAAAAATAAGTTCGTCGGCATCAGAATTTTTATAGAAATAATCTGTAGTAGAGTGTTTTGGTGCTGCTAAAATAATGGTACAGTCACTGTTTGTTAAAACTGCCTTACGGCTTTCTAAATAATCATTTTCAGGTTTTACTTGAAACCCTCTAAATCGATAGGATTGGATATGATTGGCCTTTGCAATTTTAGGTGCGACACTGTATTGTTTTTTTATAGCTTTCACTTGTGTTGGTCGCTGTTCGTGATAACTATTGGTAGACATTCCATCAAAACCGATAGTCCCGAATAATTGCTCGGCATAAAGACTTCCATCTTCTTTTCGGAATTGAACGTGTCGTTTGGAAGGAATTTTTCCTAATTTATGATAAAAAGGCATTTTTTATAAATTTTAAAAATTAAGATAAACACACGTAAAAACGTATGTAATAATGTGTTTTAAAGATACAAAAATGCAGGCTTATTCAGGATTTCTCTTGATAAGATAATGAAGATGACTTAATAAATCTTTAAAGATTAGGTATGACATGCTTCAAATATCGTGAAAATTCCCAATATTTAAAAACTTAACATATACATATAATTACATTTAAAATAAATTTAATGTAGAAAATATTCTACATTATAAAAATTTTATTATATTTGTTGTAGACAGGCATCAGATTTAGGTTATTTAAGAAGTCTCCTGAGATTGATTGAATGTCGAGTTGCAACGTAAACAAGCGCTTGTTTTATTATTTCTTAATCATCAAAACTTCTTTAATTAAATTTTGACTTCTTATTAATAATGGCTTCTTGAATCTAATTATTAATCCACCCGAAAGGGCAAAATTTATTTAAAATGAATACAACAGTAAAAAAAATCATAAAAGGCACTTTAGCTATTTTTGCCATAAAGCTTGTTATAGTTGGAGGACTATTTGTGTTTCAATCGTGTCAAAGTGAGAGTGTTAATAGCACCAATGAAGTTGTTAAGGCAAATTTCATGGATGCTTTGATAGTAAGCAATCAAAACTTAAATAATGTAGCGATTTCTTACCCAGAAAATACTAAAAACGATAACATATTAGCTAGAGACATGCAAGGTGCTACTGAAACAGTTTGTCTTATGGAATACGAATCAAATAGTGACACAATAGTTGATATAGAAGATAACATTAATACAGTTTCTGAAATTATACTAGCTAAAACGAATTATAATTTAATAACTCAGTTTGATTTAATTGATGAAACAGAAAATGAAAGTAATGAGACTGAAAGTGATTCTGACACCAATTTTATTCCTGAGGATTGTGTTGCAATAATAGAAATTCCTATTCAACCAGTTGTCGATGCTCTTGAACCAACAATTCAATATGCTAAAGACTACCTTTATAGTAATGGATTTAATGATTCTGATATAGAAGAGGTGTTAGACAGCAATAATGAAGGGTATTTAGTTGGATTAGTAAGTTTAATGATTTCAACAGATACTGCTGAAGACTATACATATTTTGATAATAATTCTTTCAATTTTGTTCTTGGAGCACAAACTTTACATGCTCAAAATTGGTCCAAAATAGGTGGATGTGCAAAAAAAGCCTTCGGTTTAGATTTAATTGATGATTTTAGAAACTGGAAAAGTTTAAAAAAGAAAGCTAGAAAAAAACTTGTTAAAAAAGCTTTGGCAACTATGGGAGCAAAATATGTAGGAGGGTGGTTCGGGGCTGCAGTAATTGCTACTGAATTTGCATTGTGTATGGCGTAATAATGATAAATAAAACAATATGATTTACTTAATTTTATTGAATGCGTTTGTAGCTATTGGAATTTACAATTTAGCTTATATAATAAAAGAATATGAGGTTAAACTGAAAGAAAAACTCTGGCTTAAACTATTTATAATCGCATTATTAACTCTTGGTTTAATGGGTAATTTTTTTCTCTCAAAGTATATATTAACATTATAAATAATACCTTTTTAGAATTTAATTGTATTTGCTATTTACACTGCTGCTGCTCACGCATTTTAAAATTATATTATTATGGAGTTTTGGAAAAGTTTTATTTTAGGAGTTGCCATTTTAATAATTATTCGCTTAACTATTGGTAAATACTTAAGAGAAAAATTTATGAAGAAAAAGGATAAATGACCAAAAACAATAAATAAAAATAGTTGTTTTGAATTTATTTGAGAGATTATCTTTACTCTTATTCTATTTTTATTTATTATTTTTATAGTGATGTCAAAAATTTAAAAATCACATTAATACATTATATATGAATACTTTATGGAATTTAATTGTATTGTCTATTTGTGGGCTTGCCGTCATTAACGCATTGATAAAACTTTATAAAACCAATGTTAAATCTAAGATTCTTAAAGTAGATTCAGGTGAGAGCTATGACTATGAAAGCAAGTATTATTTTTTGATTTTCATTTTCGCTGCTTGGATTTTTCACAACAGATTTGAAGTATTCATCTAAAAAACAATAATGGATACTATAGATATCATACTAAAATGGATGGGAATATTAACCTTATTATATCTATTGGGCAAGTTTTTAGCATACGTGTTTGGTCCACTTGGTATTTATCCTGATACTACCTGGAAAGAGGTGTTTCAAAAAATGAATAAATAGCCGCTACATTGCGGCTATTTTTTTAAAACCAAAATCCGATATTAAAATACCAGATGCTTTGACGTTGTTCTGGAGAATAACTAAACTTTGCTTGAACAGGCCCTAAAAAGGTTTCGATACCATAACCCAAACCATAACCTCTATAGTCTGGAAGTGTAAACCATTCGCCAGATTCAAAAATATCATTGTCTACATTAGCCCAATTAGCTTCTAAAGAGAGATGGTGTTTATCAAAAATTTCATAGTTCGCACTTGCAAAGGCTTTTACATAACTATTTCCTGTTAGCGTTAGAAAATCGTAACCCAAAAACGGCACAAAATTATTAATCAAATTATTACCATACCCTCCGAGTGCAAAATCTAAAGTAGTTGTCGATTTATCACCAACCTTAAAACCTCCACTAGTTTGAAGGTTAACACAAACTTTATCAGAAATTTTAAATGCATAGCCAATATCTGCTTTAGCAATTGAAAACTCATCAAAACCTTTATTGAAATTTGAAGCAAACAAATACGAATGAAAGTCGCCACTAAAAAAGAAACCTGACGACGGATAATATTTGTCGTTATAAGTATCTAAAGTTAACGTCCCAAAAGCACTAAAATAATCGGTATTTTCAAAAAGAAATTCATCGGTTTGAGAATTGATAGTAATTGTCTCCGATTTAATAGTTAAGCGCTTGTGTTCTGCCCCTAAACTTAAAGCGAAGTCTTTTCTAAACAAGGTCTGCAAATAAAACTGATTGGTTTGATCTCTCAATTTTACATCTAATTGATTCACACCAATGGCACTAATTTGTGCATCATTAAGTAAGATCTCACTATTGATTCCTTTTTCAAATTGATTATACCTAGACCTCAACCCGACACTCCAATAAAAGCCTTTGTCGATTAGATATTCAAAATTATAACGCACATTATCTCCTAAAATAATATCTAACGATGCTAAATCGTTATCAAAAAGCAACCTCTTTTTAGTGACATTAGCCAATGCAGCACTTTTATATAAATCGTCGTAATGAATCCCAAATTTCAAAAATGTAGTAGTCCTATTCTCTTGAACTCTAGTTTTTAAATCGTATCCATCTTTAGTTTTAGATTTTTTGAGATCATATCTAAATGCGTCAAAATTATTTGTCGCAACCAAATTATTGACGCCTTTATTAAAATCCTTATAACTTACTTTTTCTCCACCTTTGAGTTTTAACTTGCCTAAGACATAAGATCTTGTATAGCGTTCATTACCATTAACACTAATTGTATTTATAGAGATACTATCTTTGTTCGTTAAATTGAGTTCTGATCTGTAATTATTTGCTTGCAGCTTAGGTAATTGACTTAATTCATTCCATTTTTCTATAGCTGCTTTCTTTCCATTTTCAATAATTTTCTGTCCTTCACTAAACGATACAACAGTAAAATCTTTGATATCGGGCTTGATATAAATATCGGTCTTTTTAGACTTGATCTTCATATCATTGATCGTTCTAAAATTATTAATCTGAAGTAATACATCTGGTGCAGAAGTCATTTCTTCTCTAGACACCAAACCATCTTGAACATCAACACCTATAATAATATCCATGCCTTTTGCCTTTAACTCATCTATAGGGTAATTATTAACTACGCCGCCATCAATTAATAACTGACCATCAATATTAACTGGTTGAAATAAGGATGGAAAAGCACCGCTAGCTGTGATACTTAATGGCAAGCTTCCAGAGTCAAGAATAACTTGTTCACCCGTTTCAACATTGGTAGCAATACAGAAAAACGGAATTGGTAAATTTTTAAAATCATCAATTTCGTTCACATGAAGTGTAAGCTTAGATAATAAATTGAACACATTTTGCCCTCTTGACAAAGCTGAAGGTAATTTGAGTTTAAATTTATTAAACGGAAGGGCAATTGCGTATTTCTCGGTATTATCTCGTTCATAAAACGTTTTGGCCGAACGCGGTAAATTATCATTAATGACTTTGTCAAAATCTAAGCTTCTAAAAATTGAATCTAATTGATGTCCTGAATACCCAGAAGCATACAAGGAACCAACAATAGCTCCCATACTTGTTCCAGCGATGTAATCGATTTTGATTCCAAGACTATCAATAACTTTTAGCGCACCTATATGAGCAAATCCTTTCGCGCCACCACCACTCAATACAAGACCTACTTTTGGTTGAGTCGTATCATTTTGAGTTTGTGCTTTCATTGAAAACACACAACATATTATTACTATGATAACAATAATCTGTTTCACTTTCTCTTATAATATTCTATTATTTTTTGAGCTTTAGACAACCCAACTACAGCTTCTAAGTCTTCTTTTTTTGCTTCTGAAATTCGCTTAACCGATTTAAATTTTTTCATTAAAGCAACCACAGTTTGCTCACCTATTCCAGGAATAGTCTCTAATTCTGTAGTTAACGCACTTTTGCTCCGTCTATTTCTATGGTGTTCAATACCAAAACGATGAGCTTCATTACGCAATTGTTGAATAATTTTAAGTGTTTCGCTTTTTTTATCTAAATATAAAGGAATTGGATCATCCGGATAAAATAATTCTTCCAAACGCTTCGCAATTCCGATGATTGCAATCGTACTTCTAAGGCTTAATGCATCTAAGCTTTTTAATGCAGACGATAATTGTCCTTTTCCTCCATCAATAATAATCAATTGAGGCAAAGGTTGATTTTCATCTAACAACCGCTTATATCTTCTAAAAACAACTTCTTCCATCGATGCAAAATCATCTGGACCTTCAACCGTTTTAATATTGAAATGACGATAATCTTTTTTACTTGGCTTTCCGTTTTTAAACACTACACATGCAGCTACCGCATGCGTCCCCTGAATGTTAGAATTATCAAAACACTCTATATGTCTAGGCTCTTCTGACAAACGTAAATCTGTTTTCATTTGAGCCATAATCCGATTGGCATGACGATCTGGATCTATAATTTTAACCTGTTTGAAACGCTCCATACGATAGTATTTTGCATTCCGAAGTGATAAATCTAAAATGTGCTTTTTATCACCCAATTTTGGAATAGTCACTTTTAAGTCATCACCCAAATCGACCTTAAAAGGCACATAAATTTCTTTTGAATTAGAGTTGAAACGTTGCCTAATTTCAACAATAGACAACTCTAATAAATCTTTATCGGTTTCGTCTAATTTCTTTTTAAGTTCTAAGGTATGAGAACGTATGATACTACCGTAAGATAATTGTAGAAAATTGACATACGCATAACTTTCATCACTCATAATACTGAAAACATCTACATTACTTATTTTCGGATTTACTATGGTAGATTTCGCTTGATAATTCTCTAAAACCTCAATCTTTTCTTTGATGCGTTGCGCGTCTTCAAACTGCATATCTTGAGCTAGTTGTTTCATTTGAGTTTTAAACTGAGATAATGAGTCTTTAAAATTTCCTTTTAAAATTTCTCTAATTGCAACTATGCTTTTTTGATAATCATCTTCTGTTTGTAAGCCTTCACAAGGCCCTTTACAATTTCCTAAATGATATTCTAAACACACTTTATATTTCCCTGAAGCAATTTTATCTTCTGATAAATTAAAATTACAAGTTCGCAGTTGGTACAAGCCTTTAATTAAATCGAGTAAGGTATGAACAGTCTTCATACTGGTGTAAGGCCCAAAATACTCTGAATCGTCTTTAAAAACACGTCGCGTTGAAAACACCCTAGGAAATCGCTCTTTTTTTAAACAAATCCATGGATAGGATTTATCATCTTTAAGTAAAACATTATAACGCGGTTTATATTGCTTAATGAGATTGTTTTCTAAAAGTAATGCATCATTTTCTGTCTCTACTACAATATGTTTTATACTTCGTATTTTTTTAACCAAAACTCTAGTTTTTCCATTTTCATGAGTTTTAGTAAAATAAGAACTCACCCGCTTCTTGATATTTTTAGCTTTACCTACATAAATCAGGGTATCAGTTTCGTCAAAATATTGATATACTCCAGGCTCTTGTGGCAAGGTTTTTATTTGTATGTCTAGAGCAGGTTTTTGCATTACTCAAAGGTAAACGAAATGCAAATACTGTAAAAATTAAATACTAACGTTTTAGTATATTGCAGCATCGTTAAATAGGTTTTGGTTTTATGATTAACTAAATCCTTAAAACTGTTAATATGAATATTGTCGTTTTATCCAGAAATCCCAATTTATACTCGACACAACGATTAGTAAAAGAAGGTGAAGCGAGAGGGCATGATATGGAAGTGATAGACCCTCTAAAATGCGATATAATTATAGAAAAAGAAAAACCTACCATTTATTATAAAGACCGTTATTTAGATTATGTTGATGCCATAATTCCTAGGATAGGAGCTTCAGTAACTTTTTATGGTTGTGCTGTGGTACGTCAGTTTGAAATGATGGGTGTATTTACTATAGTTACTTCAGACGCTATATTGCGTTCTAGAGATAAATTAAGAAGTCTACAACGACTAACAAAAGCAGGTATTGGAATGCCAAAAACAGTATTTACTAATTATTCACGTGATGTTGAAGAAGTAATCGAACATGTTGGAGGCACACCTGTAATAATAAAACTATTAGAAGGCACACAAGGTTTAGGAGTTGTATTAGCAGAAACTAAAAACGCTGCAGAATCTGTTTTAGAAGCTTTTAACGGCCTACAAGCCAGAGTCATTGTTCAAGAATATATTAAAGAAGCTAAAGGTGCCGATATAAGAGCTTTGGTCGTAGACGGACAAGTTGTAGGTGCCATGAAGCGTCAAGGCAAAGAAGGGGAGTTTAGATCTAACTTGCATCGTGGAGGTAGTGCCAATATTATAAAGTTAAACACAGACGAATTAAAAGTTGCAATGAAAGCCTCAAAGGCTTTAAAATTGCCTGTTTGTGGCGTAGACATGCTACAATCTTCTAGAGGACCTTTACTCCTAGAGGTAAACTCTACACCAGGATTAGAAGGAATTGAAGGTGCTACTGGACGAAATATAGCCAGAGCAATAATTACATTTATTGAAAGAAATAGAACGTAGATGAGCGAAAAAGACATATTAGAGATTTTAGGAGAAGAAGTCGCTTTAGGTAAGAGCGCTACTGTAAGTTTTAATGTTGCTAAATTACACACCCAAAACAGCATAGATGTACCAGTGATTATTGAACGTTCTAAAAAGCCTGGTCCTACCGTTTTAATTACAGCAGGTATTCATGGAGATGAAGTAAATGGTGTTGAAATTGTAAGGCAAATTATAGCCAAAGGTATTAATAAACCAAAAAAAGGAACCATCATTTGCGTCCCTGTTATCAATGTATTTGGATTTATTCATATGGATCGAGAATTTCCGGATGGCCGAGATCTAAATCGCGTCTTTCCAGGAATAAAAGGGGGGTCGCTAGCAAGCAGAGTTGCTTTTAAGTTAGTAACCGAAATATTACCTCATGCCGATTTAGTAATGGATTTCCATACTGGAGGATCTGATCGATTTAATGCGGCTCAAGTGCGCATTATTAAAGGTGAAAAAAATTTAAAAGAACTGGCAAAAGTATTTGGAGCACCATTTGTTTTGTATTCTAAAAACCTCAACAAATCGTTTAGAAACACCTGCTATAAATTAGGGATTCCTGTTTTGCTTTTTGAAGGTGGAAAATCATTTAATATTGATAACACGATAACCAATACTGGAGTAAATGGTGCAAAGCGAGTACTTCACCATTTAGATATGTTACATAATAAGTTTAAAGTTTCTAGACCAAAAAAATCCTGTGTATTTGTTTCAGATAGTAAATGGATTCGTGCTAATCATTCTGGGATGTTTAATGCTTCGGTTAAAATTAATGCTTTGGTTTCTAAAGGCGATGTTATAGGACATATCACAGATCCTTATGGGAGTTTTAATCATTTCGTTAAAGCACCAAATGATGGTTATATTTTTAACATCAATGAGTCTCCAATCATTTATCAAGGTGATGCCATTTTCCATATTTCAACTGCATTAAAAGATGACTAAAGACGAGTTACGAAAAGCGTATAAATTACTTCGAAGGCAACTATCCGAAGCACAAATAGAAGAGTTTAGCGTAACCATTGCTAATCAACTTCTCAGCTTACCAATTTGGGATTACGACTTTTATCATTTGTTCTTATCCATCATAGAACACAAAGAAGTTAATACCGATTATATCTTAAATATTTTGTCGGGAAAAGACAAGCATATCATAATTTCGAAAAGTGATTTCAAGACTTCGGAAATGTCACATTTTCTACTCACAGATAACACGAAGATTAAGAAAAATGAATGGAATATTCCTGAACCAGTAAACGGGATTCCTATTTCAGTAGACCAAATAGATGTTGTGTTTATTCCACTATTGGCCTTTGATACATCCGGACAACGCGTAGGGTATGGCAAAGGCTTCTATGACAAGTTCTTGTCTAAATGTAAGTCAGAGACTATAAAAATTGGATTATCTTTTTTTGAAAGTGTAGAAGCTATTACAGATGTTTATGATGGTGACAAACGTTTGGATTATTGTGTGACACCTCATAAGGTTTACACATTTTAATTTTGAATGACAGTCTTTTCTTCTGATGTACCACTAGAACCAAAAGCACGTTTATTAAAGAAAATTAAAATTCCAATTCCCGTACTTATTGCCATATCTGCAATATTAAATACAGGATCAAAAAAACTAAATGACTTACCTCCAACATAAGGTATCCAATCTGGCCATTGACCACTATAAATTGGAAAATGAAGCATGTCTACTACTTTTCCATGAAAAAAGGTATCGTAACCACCTTCTTCAGGCATAAATGTAGCGACTTGACCCAAACTAGAATCGAAAATAACACCGTAAAACACAGAATCTATAATATTACCTACAGCTCCTGCTAAAATAAGCACAATGGCAAATATTAAAGTTTTAGAACTTCTTGTTTTGATTGATTTATGTAACCAATATCCAATTCCGATAACAGCTAAAATTCTAAAAACCGTCAAACATACTTTTGCTGTCCTATCTGAAATAAAAGAGACAAAATCACTAAGTTTTGTACCCCAAGCCATGCCTTCATTTTCTACAAAAGCAATTTGAAACCAATCAAAAACAACTGTTTTATCGTTTAAAGCGAAATGTGTTTTTATATAGAACTTGCTTATTTGATCTACAAGTAAAATAAGAATGATTAAAATAGTGGCTTTCTTTAAAGACATCTGAATGTTTTTAGAAGGGCAAAAATAGGGTTATTATTATAAACGATGGCATTAACTTAAATTACTCGACATAAAAAAACGCCTCAAAAGAGACGTTTATAATATATAATCACATATTTTATTTCTGCATATTTTTAGCTTCAATACTCAATGTAGCGTGAGGCACTAATTCCAAACGTTTCTTATTAATAAGCTTTCCAGTAACACGACAAATACCATAGGTTTTATTTTCAATACGAATTAGCGCATTCTTTAAATCACGTATAAATTTTTCTTGTCTAATAGCCAATTGTGAGTTGGACTCTTTGCTCATCACAGCACTACCTTCATCAAAGGCTTTAAACGTAGGTGACGTATCGTCTGTTCCGTTGTTATGATCATTCATATAAGCACTTTTAATTAATTCTAAATCGTGCTGTGCTTTATCTATTTTATCTTGAATAAGTGTTTTGAACTCATTTAAGTCTTTGTCTGAATATCTAATTTTGTCAGGCATAATTTCTACATTTTTTTAATAAACAATTTGGTATTTACATCATCAAAAGCAATTTCTATACCAGTATTTAAGTCGTCTAAAATTTCCAATTCATCTGTTAATGTCTCGGTTTTTATATACTCTAAATTTGTGTTTATAGCATTAATAATTTGTTCGTCTTTTTTAAATTGTACTGCAATTCTATCGGTTAATTCAAATCCAGAATCTTTTCGAAGATTTTGAATTCTGTTTACGAGCTCTCTTGCAATTCCTTCTTTCTTTAAATCATCTGTTAAAGTCACATCTAAAGCAACTGTTATTGGCCCCGAACTTGCGACCAACCAACCCTCTATATCTTTGGAAGTAATCTCAACATCAGATTGTTCTAATGTAACATTTTTTCCATTAATTTCAACATCTAAAACGCCATTTTGCTCGATTTTTTTAATATCCTCTGCTGTAAATGCGTTAACCGCCTGAGCCACAGCTTTCATATCTTGCCCAAAACGTGGCCCTAAAACCTTGAAATTTGGTTTTATTTGTTTGACTAAAATATCGGAAGCATCTTCTAACACTTCAACATCTTTAACATTGACTTCAGATTTTATTAAATCGGAAACTGCTAAAATCTCTTCCTTTTGTTCTTTTGAATCAATAGGAATCATAATCTTTTGCAATGGTTGACGCACTTTAATCTTCTCCTTAGCTCTTAACGATAAAACTAACGAAGAAATTGTTTGCGCACTTTCCATTTTTCGTTCTAAAGTTTTATCAACATACGAGGCTTCAAACTTTGGAAATTCTGCCAAATGCACACTTTCATATGCTTCTTTTTTAGTTACTGAATTTAAATCCATATATAATCGATCCATAAAGAAAGGTGCTATTGGCGCTCCTAACTTCGCAATGGTTGTCATACAAGTATATAAGGTTTGATAGGCAGAAATTTTATCTGATTGGTAATCGCCTTTCCAGAAACGTCTTCTACTTAAACGAACATACCAGTTACTCAAATAGTCCTGAGTAAATCCTGAAATTGCTCTTGCCGCTTTTGTTGGTTCATACTCGGCATAATATTCATCTACTTTTTGAATTAGTGTATGTAATTCGGATAAGATCCAACGGTCAATTTCTGGACGTTCTGCTAACGGAATATCAGCTTCAGCATAAGTAAATTGATCTAAATTGGTATAGAGTGTAAAAAACGAATAGGTATTGTATAATGTCCCGAAGAATTTACGTTTTACCTCTTCAATACCCTCTAAATCAAACTTTAAGTTATCCCAAGGGTTAGCATTCATAATCATGTACCAACGAGTAGCATCAGCTCCATAAGTATCTAAGGTCGTAAATGGGTCTGTAGCGTTACCAAGACGTTTAGACATTTTTTGTCCGTTCTTATCAAGCACTAATCCGTTAGACACCACATTTTTGTAGGCTACAGAATCAAACACCATCGTTCCAATAGCGTGCAATGTATAAAACCAACCACGAGTTTGATCAACACCTTCAGCGATAAAATCGGCTGGATAAGATTTACCTTCATCAATGAGTTCTTTGTTTTCGAACGGATAATGCCATTGCGCATAAGGCATTGATCCAGAATCAAACCACACATCAATCAAATCACTTTCGCGTTTCATTGGCTGGCCACTTTCAGAAACCAACACGATCTCATCAACAATATTTTTATGCAAATCTATTTTCGCATAATTCTCATCGGAAAGATTTCCAACTTCAAAGTCTTCAAAAATATCTTTATCTAAAACCCCAGCTTGAATTGCTTTTGCCATTTCCGATTTCAATTCTTCAACAGAACCAATGCAAAGCGCCTCTTTACCATCTTCAGTTCTCCAAATTGGCAGAGGAATTCCCCAATAGCGCGATCGTGATAAATTCCAATCGTTAGCATTTGCTAACCAATTACCAAAACGACCTGTTCCAGTAGAAGCAGGTTTCCAATTGATGGTATTATTTAACGCTACCATGCGTTCTTTAACATCGGTAACTTTGATAAACCAAGAATCTAATGGATAGTATAAAATTGGTTTATCTGTACGCCAACAGTTTGGGTAACTGTGTTTATATTTTTCAACCTTAAAGGCTTTATTTTCTTCTTTTAGTTTAATCGCAAGTTCTACATCAATTGAACGTTCTGGAGCTTCGCCATCATTATAATATTCGTTCTTCACATACTTACCAGCAAATTCACCAAGTTCTGGTCTAAAGCGACCTTGTAAATCTACTAACGGTACCAAATTACCCTGATCATCTTTAACCAACATTGGAGGCACTTCAGGTGTCGCTTGTTTAGCAACTAAGGCATCATCTGCTCCAAACGTAGGAGCAGTGTGTACAATACCAGTACCATCCTCGGTGGTTACGAAATCTCCAGAAATAACTCTAAACGCATTTTCAGGATTATCATTTGGTAAAGTATACGGCAATAATTGTTCGTAAGTAATTCCAACTAAATCTGCGCCTTTGAATTCTTTAACTACATGATATGGGATTTTTTTATCTCCCGAATTGTAGGCTAATAATTCGGACTTATCTTCCACCAAATTGAACTTTCCGGAGAATTGATAATTCACTAATTTCTTAGCCAATATCACATTTATTGGTTTGAAGGTATACTGATTATAAGTTTCTACTAAAACATAGTCAATCTTAGGCCCAACCGTTAATGCTGTATTACTAGGAAGCGTCCAAGGTGTCGTCGTCCAAGCTAGGAAATGGATATCGCCTTCATTTTGTAAAAATTCTGGGAGCGAATGTGCATTTGCCTTAAATTGAGCTACAACCGTCGTATCCGTAACATCTTGATAGGTTCCTGGTTGATTTAATTCATGTGAACTTAATCCTGTACCTGCTTTTGGAGAGTAGGGTTGAATTGTATACCCTTTATAAAGTAGGCTTTTATTATAAATCTGTTTGAGTAACCACCATACACTTTCCATGTATTTTGGGTCATAGGTAATATATGGATCATCCATATTTACCCAATAGCCCATTTTTTGTGTGAGATCGTTCCATACATCTGTATATCGCATGACTGCTTTTCGGCACGCTGCGTTATAATCTTCTACAGAAATGGTTTTTCCAATATCTTCTTTGGTAATTCCTAGTTCTTTTTCAACACCTAATTCTATAGGAAGTCCGTGTGTATCCCAACCTGCTTTTCGCTTTACTTGGAACCCTTTCATAGTTTTATACCTTGGGAAAATATCTTTAATAGCACGCGCTAAAACGTGGTGTACTCCAGGTAATCCATTTGCAGAAGGTGGCCCTTCAAAAAAGACAAATGGCTTATGACCTTCTCTAGTGGAAATACTTTTTTCAAAGATGTTGTTCTCTTGCCAATAGTTGAGAATGTCGTCTGCAACTTTTGGTAAGTCAAGTCCTTTATATTCAGGAAAGTTAGCGCTCATGATATCAATATTCTAATCGAGTCGCGAAATTAAGGAATTTTGAGAAAATTATAAGTGTGTTGTATATAAAAAAGAGAATGTGAGACTATTGACAGAATGTAGTCTAATAGATGGTGAAAAGTATGACACCATTAAGTATTAATTATTGATTAAAAAAAAGAGGAATCTAAAAATGACAAGTAATGCTATTAAAGATAAGATTCTTTTTGTGTTTTTCATTTTTAAGCGCGTGATATTAATACTCAATAGTTAGATACTAAAATCACAAAAAAGTCACATGAATTACAGTAAAAACCCTACAATCAATCATCTATTCGGTAATGAGCATTTTTAAATCTTATAGCTTTATCTAGCAATACATTCTTTTCACTTTCAGAAACATTAGACATGGCAATTACTTTCTTAAAACCCTGAGTATATATCTTCTTATCAGGTTGACCATAAGTAGAAGACACAATATACACTAAATTATGATTGTGGAAATAATAGTGTTCCTTAACTGTTTTGTTAGAGGTTTCTGTGTTTATAATTCTAAAAAGCTCCTTTGATCTCTTATCAAAAAGTACATTATATTTAAAACGCCCAACATCCTTCAATCCATCTTTATCAGTCAAAGTGCCTTCTGTAAGCTTTTCCGTTAAATTTGAATTACTATCAATTTTTGCAACATAATTTGCTGTTGTGTTAATGTAAGTTTCATCAGTTTTCACTTCCTTTTTTCCACAGGAAAACAAAGTAAATAGTATAGTAATTAATGTTATTGTGTTTCTCATAAAACGAAAATACATAATATAGATGCAAAAGAAAAGGCCATCTCAAAACATGAAACAGCCTTAATATCAATGTTTTTAATTCTTAATTAATAAGAATCTTCTTCGCTTTAGTTGATGATTCTATTTTAAAATGAACAATATAAGTTCCAGTACTTAAGCCTGAAATTTCTATACCATTATGTAAATCATCAGGTGATACCTCATTAAACACTTTAACGGTTTGACCTAACATATTAATAACTGACAATTGATCTATGTCTATTTGTAGTCCTTTGGCAAATAATCGATTAGTGTTTGTATTAAAATAAATCATATCTGTATCAAAATCGGGAGTTTCAACAGACAACACATCTTCAGATTGGAATACAATTTCAAATCGTGTATTGAATGTTCCCATTTCCGAAGAAAACTCATACGCTTGTTCGCTTTTTAAATCGAAATATTCTCCAGTAAAATTATCTTTTAAATATACAGGTTGATCGTTATTAATATGTTCAAACAATGTTGCTTTAATGGTATAACTAAAATCACCTGAAGCATTAAATGCTAGTGGCACAGATTTATCTTCTGAAATTGAACTGTACGATTGAATCAGCATTAACTGGTTGTCTAAAATCAAATTCAAATCATCATCATTAGCGTTTAAATTTTTGGCATCATAACCATAATCAAAAGCGTCTGATGTGAAATCACTAAAACCTAATAATAGTTCACGTCTTGATGATGGACCATCTACCGAATTAAATTCAAGACGCATTTTTTGCATCAAACTAATATCTTCGGAAGCATTTTCAGTGTTATTAGAACCGTCTGTTCTTAAAAATTCGGAACCTGTATCTGATGTTCCGTTAGCGTCGGCTTCTTTAATAAATTCTCTCTGACTATTTTTGAAAACAACACTTCCATTTGCTACAATTTCGGTAACAAAACCTTGGCCTACTGGTAAATATCGTGTTGGTAATTTAGTCCCTTCTTCTCCTCCACTATTACCACCATCTAATCCAATAAACTGAGATGCTCTCACAGATCCAATTTTATTTACTACTGCATAGCCTCCATTGTAGTCACTTAAGAAATGAGAATTTCCACTCCATTGCTGCCACAATTGAATCGAACCCCCAATAACACCAACATTATCGTCAATAAAATCATGAACATCAATAGCAGAAGGATATGGGTTTCCTAATAAATAATCTGTTTTAGATACAGAAGGCACTGAGCCGTTTCCACCTGCATCAGTAACACTAATAACAATTGTTCCATTATTAGGTTTACCTTCAAAAATGTACTGCTGTACAGGATCTGTTGTCCCAGTTCCTTTTTGCGTATAGCCAACACCAGGTTGAATATCTGTAGTTTCATCTATAGACACATAATCGTAATAGGTCACTCCATTTTTATAGGTATATAACCAACGGGAACTCACCCTACCAACCTGATCATGTGCTGTTGTAAATTGTACAGCACTTCCATCTCCTTTTTTAAGGCCATTTAAGTTAAAGACTGAATTGTTAATATTATTGGAGTTAGTATTATTATCGGTTAATGTTATTGCTCCAAGTGTTCCAACTGGAGATGCCCAATAGTTATACCAATACACACTAGAATTTCCTTCTTGTCGTCTTAAAATTTTCCCTTGAGCAGACGTTACCAAATCACTTTTACTCCCTTGAATTAATTGAGAATCATCACTCAAATCTATGGTTCCATTAAGCTCTAAATACCATGTGTTTTCTACTTTATGATCTCCATTAATTGTTAATGTTTTATTGGCATCAATAAATAAACCTAAATGCTTATGAGAATTTGTAGATGACACATTATGTTTTATATTGACAATACTCCAATCTTTATTATTAGTCGCATTTTCGATATCCCAAATACTACCATGTAACCAAGTTCCTTCAAGACTCCAATCGGTATCTGCAACAGTTTCGAAAGGCATCGGAGCAGTTTGAGCTTGCAATGTTGTAATATAGTTTAATCGTAATGCATTGCTATTAGAAGAAAAGTCTAAGGTGATATTGTTTTTAATATCGGTCATTGGATAATATGCTAATAGACTAGACCAAGATACTGTGCTGGTAGTTGTAAAATCTGCTACATTTTTATCTATGAGGGATCCTTTTAAAAGGCCTCCATTATTTTCAATTTCCTGAAAAACAATTTGTTGAACTTGATCTTTAGTTAATGCTGTATCAAACACACGAACTTCATCAATTTTTCCGTTAAAATATTCACGATTAGAAATATTACTAGATCGTCTTCCAATTTCAAAATTACCATTAGAATCTGATGAATTTTCTAGCTTTTCAGCAATATGATTTGTATCAACAATATTAGCAATTGCTTCACCATCAACATAAAGTGTAATTGTTCCGGTTGTATTGGAGAAAGATCCCGTTACATGATGCCATTCATTATAACTAATACTAGTTGTGGCATAGGTACTTAATATACCAGCAGGTGTTCTTAAGGTAAATCCTAATGTGTTTCCGTTTTGAACCACCAATCGGCAAGATATGTCCTCTCCTGCAATTGTTGCTAAACTTTGGGAAGCATTCTCAGGGTCAATTTTCACCCAAGCCATCATGGTCACTTGATCTAACCCATCAATAAAACCTGTTGTTGATAAATAATCATCTACACCATCTAAATCCAAATGTGCTTCAACTGGAGGGTTGGTATCCAAAAGATCTCTATAATCTAAATCTCCACCAGATGCTAAATCATTATCTGTATCTGGCAAAATTGACAAGTTAGACGGATTATCAATGTCTTCATTAACATCGAACGGAAAATCATTAAGTCCGTTAGTTTCAAAGGCATCATCTAAACCATCTAAATCGGCATCACTACCTAAAAGAGCGTTAGCCATTCCATTTTCAGCAATATCTAAAATGCCATCATTATCAGAATCGGTATCAAGACTATCGAATTCTCCATCTCCATCAGAGTCTACAGGTACAAATCCACCGCTAGGATAATTATTATAAACACCATTAGAATTAACAACACCTGAAGGCGCGATATAACCACTAGTTGATTGTGCTTCTACATTATCTGGAATACCATCATTATCACTATCTAAATCAAGATAATTAGGTATACCATCACCATCGGCATCTGTATATGTAATTACAGGGTTCGAAAAATTTGTTACACAGGAAAACTCTAGACTAAAATATCTAACAACATTATTAATATTTGTATTAGCTAGAATACCTAAGCGAAAGGTAATTTCTGATAAATCAAAATATCTAGCTTTAACGTTAATAGTTGAAAACGCATTAGATGTTCCTTGATAATTAACATTTCCTGAGGTAGCAACTAGAAAGTCATCCTCTTGTGTTATGGTAACGTCTGAAGGGTTGTCAATGACATAACTGTATGGGAACGGAATTTTAACGCGTTCAAATTTTGAGTTATCACCATCAATGTCGTTAAGGTTTATAAATAATTCAGGAACCACTACTGGAGTATTCGTTCCAGATTGTACAAACTGAACATTAAACTCTGCATAACCTTCTTGACCAGCAGATAAACTAGTTGACCGAACTCCAGGTTTAAGATAGGTACTTTGAGAAGAATTATCATCTAACAAATCGCATGTTGCATTAACAAAACCATTAACTGTCATTAAAGCATCAATACCAATTCCTACATTAGGAAACCTAAATACTTCACCTGTTAATTCTGTATATAACAATCCATCACCTACTTCTTCTGTTGGTATAGCTGTAAAATCAAAATCCTGTTCTCCTCCACATTCAGGTCCTGCACTAATTATCGTATTACTTTGTTCAACCACATCAAGAATACCATCATTATCATCGTCGAGGTCAATAGTGTCTACAATAGAGTCACCATCAGTATCTTGAGCAACGCTAAATTGAGGAACTAAAAAAATTAGTAGAAGTACGAGAAGTGTATGTAGTAGTTTAAATTTCATAGCACAATGGTCAATTTATTTAGACTATTTAAGTCAGATAGATTTTTAGAGGGACACCTAATTGAATATGAAGGTATTAAACTTTACAATACATCTCATATTCAATACAATAGTACACATTTGTAGGAAATTGGACAAAGCCAACCCTGTGCTTATTAGATAAAGTGTTTTAGAAATCAGTTAAAGTGTGATTTACAAATTATGAACTACCCAAAATAACGTTGAATAACAGGCTAAAATCTGGTATAATTAAACAACAAAACCAACTAAATCTTCAATTTTTGAAATCAGTTGAATCTTAATGGACGTGTTTTTTAAAGTAATCTTATTGTATTTAGAAACAAAAATAGTCGAGAATCCTAGTTTTTCAGCCTCTAAAATTCGTTGTTCAACACGCTGTACAGGACGTATTTCACCAGAAAGACCTACTTCGGCAGCAAAGCAAAAATCTTTTTGAATTGCAACATCTTCATTAGAAGATAAAATAGCAGCAACAACAGCCAAATCTATAGCCGGATCGTCAACTGAAATGCCTCCTGTTATATTTAAAAATACATCTTTAGCGCCTAATCTAAACCCAGCTCTTTTTTCTAAAACTGCTAATAACATATTCAAGCGTTTAGCATTAAACCCTGTAGCACTTCGTTGTGGAGTACCGTAAACAGCTGTACTAACAAGTGCTTGAATTTCTATCATTAAGGGACGCATCCCCTCGAGGGTTGCAGCCACAGCATTTCCTGATAATTCTTCGTCTTTTTGTGAAATTAAAATTTCAGAAGGATTGGACACCT
Organism: Psychroserpens citreus; assembly: GCF_055686305.1. Taxonomy (NCBI): domain Bacteria; kingdom Pseudomonadati; phylum Bacteroidota; class Flavobacteriia; order Flavobacteriales; family Flavobacteriaceae; genus Psychroserpens; species Psychroserpens citreus. Next base: position 1,675,614 of record NZ_CM145999.1, on the reverse strand, counting down.
GTCTTAATCCGGAGCCTTGCATTTCATAAATTCCTAGTTCATTTGTTGATCCAAAACGGTTTTTATTGGCTCTTAAAATTCTGAATACATGATTACGATCTCCTTCAAATTGCAATACCGTATCTACCATATGTTCCAATATTTTGGGACCAGCTATATTTCCGTCTTTGGTAATATGTCCAATCAAAATAACAGGAGTAGACGTTTCTTTAGCAAACTTGATCAACTCTGTAGTACATTCTTTTATTTGAGAAATACTTCCAGAAGAAGATTCTATATAGTCGCTATGCAACGTTTGAATAGAATCTATAACCACAATATCTGGTTGTAAAGCTTCAATCTGCTTAAAGATATGTTGTGTTTTAGTTTCTGTAAGAATGTAACAATTATTGGAACTTGGGTATATGCGTTCGGCACGCATTTTTATTTGCTTCTGACTTTCTTCTCCCGAAACATATAAAGTATTGTAAGGCAATTGTAGTGAGATTTGAAGTAATAATGTGCTTTTACCAATACCAGGCTCACCACCTAAAAGCGTAAGAGATCCAGGCACTAGTCCTCCACCAAGCACTCTATTAAACTCATCATCTAAAGTATTTAATCTGGCTTCTTGAGAAGTATCAATCTCATTTATTTTGAGCGGTTTAGAAACACGTTTAGTTGTATTTGATGGTGATTTCCAATCGCTTTTTTCTGGCTTTTGGATGACCTCTTCGGTAATAGTATTCCATTCTTTACATGCTGTACATTGACCTTGCCACTTAGCATATTGTGAGCCACAGTTTTGACAAAAGAAGGTCGTTTTTAATTTAGCCATATTCGTATTCCAAAGACTAGGAATGTATTGAATTAAAATTTCAGCTAAATTAAGATTTTTTAATTGATATCATTAAACCAAGTCATCACAAAAAGCATTTTTATTGCCGTAAGTTTTGAGCGCCTTGTTGAAAATTTAAACGCTTTTATTTTTCGATAAAGTCCTTCAAAAAAATAATCGGTAGAGTATATGCTATATTTAGTTTTCTTCATCTTCATCGTCTTCAGTTTCTGTATCTTCTTCAACTACTTTTAAGCCTTCAACATGGGCCATTATGAATTCTCTATCAATGTGAGTCATTTCATCTAATGTTAAAGCAGATTCATAAAGCTTAACTGCTTTTTTGGTTTTTCCTAGTTTTTCGGCATACTGTGCCATATAAAAAGTTCCAAATGATGAATTAGGGTTGAGCTTATTTGCTAGTTTTCCAATTTTATAAATAGACTCTAAGTCTTTACGTTCCTCAGCTACTGTAATCAATTGTTGCAATTCTTCTTCGGAAATTGGCTTGTAAATTCCAAACAAGTCGTCTATTCGCTCGTATCTATCTACAATATAATCATCTAAAGTTCCTTCGTATGGAAAGGCTTTTTCTTTAAGTTCCTTATCATCTAGAGGTTTGTATAATTCGAATATACGATCCATGGCTTTCGATAATGCTCCAGTAACCAATTGATAATGAGAATCACCTGTTAACTCGTCAAAGTAATAGGTTAGTTTTTGATTATCGATATCTTTTAATTTCTGATTCGTTTCTTTTACAATAGCTCTAATCCCCTTGATATCCTTATCTGAGGTGGCCATGTAGTAAAAAATATCATTATTTAGCCACTCTAATCGTGTTGCTACATTTTGACTCATTGTTCCCTTGAAATCCGGGCTCAAATTTATGTAGGCTTGAAACACTGGTTCTTCATGAAACAAAAACGAATTGATAAAGTTCCCCATAAGGTTGTGACCTACAGCAACTTTAAACTTGCTCGTATTGTAATTAGCATCTAAATGAGGAATGAGTTCCTGATCTACAAATTTGTAAAAGCGATCACCAGACTCAAACGGCAAACCAGACACTTCATCAACATAACTATCATAGAAACGTTCTTTTCCTTGAACAATTCCGACAATAATTGATTCTGGCATTTCATCAAAATGAGTTTGAAAACTCACCTGACCACATACAGGTTCGAATAAGTATTCGCCATCAAAAACAATAATTACAGGGTGCTTTAACTCCGACTCAGGATCGTAGTTATCTGGCAGTTTAATCTTTAATTCTCTAGTAGTATTTAACTTTCGGGATTCAAAAGTCTCATAAATGACTTGTGCTGAAACTTGAGCACAAAAACATAATGAGATGATAAAAAGTACAGTATTTTTCATCTTTAGTAGGTTAATTTGGGGATGGTAAATATACCCAAATTTAGCTAAACTACCAATTTATTCGATGAAATGCATAATTTTATTAATCTTGATCTTGAATCTCGTAGATTAAATCTAATAACATATCCTTAGAAATAAACTCAGATTCTTCTAGTAACAAACCAGATTGATAGCTTTGAAGTGCTTTTTTTGTATTTCCAATAAAGTCATAATATTGCCCACCATAATAGGCACTAATCATAGACTCAGGATATTCTTTTCTTGCTAATTTTGATAAATTTTTGAGAGACTCTTCATTATTTTTCTTTTTACTAGCTGCCAATACTGCTCTTAAATCGTTTTCTACAACCTTCTTTTCAAATCCGTAAAAAAACTGAACATCCTCATATTTTTTCATGAGGTACTCATAAGGGCTTCCTTCAAATGTGAGCATTTTTTCTTTATACTCTTTTCTACTAATTGGTTTGAATAGACCAAAAATTTCATTAATAGCCTTAGGAATTCCTAAACCGACAAGCGAATAATGATCAGCATCTGTAAAATCATCAAACCTATAATGCAATTTCGTGTTTTCTATGGCACTTAATCCAGTATCCATAGTTAAAATACCTTCTCTAAGACTTTTCACATCATTATCTGAAGTTGCCAGATAATAAAACGTATCTACCAATGTTGTTGATAATTTTTCTTGTAATCGATTTGCCATTTCTGGTGATAAATCAGGGCTAAACGCTATATAACCTCTAAATAGAGGCTTATCTTTAAATAGATAATAGTTTAAAAAATTAGCACTTTGATCATGGCCAACCACAATTCTAAAATCAGACGTTAAATAATTATCATTGATATAAGGAACTAATTCTTGGCCTATAAACTCAAAAAACTGAGCCCCTCCTTCATCTGAAGGAAAAAAAGTTTCACTACTAAAAGACAAGTCTGCATCTCTAGTCTTCGCCTGATTGACACCAACAACTATAGATCTTGGCATATCACCCCAATAGGAGTGATAATCCGTATTACCTATGATAGGTTCAAATAAATAATCACCATCAAATACAATCACAAGAGGATATAGTATATCTCCCTCAGGGTCATAATTTCTAGGCAATTGTATTTTAATCTCTCTAGACTCTCCTAGTTTCGAAGATTCAATAGTTTCATAAATGACTTGTGATAGTGCTATCTGACAGAAAAGACTACAACAGATAAATAAGATAAATTTATTCATGACAGCTAGGTGTATTTGTATGGGCAAGGTAAAAAATTATTTAATTCTATTATATATTGGTAGGTAAATTAAAGACAATCCGCCTAAGACGATAATCATAAATGTTTGAGATGACCACATGATCCAACCAAACGCTATACTAGGCTCCTTTGCTATAGCAAATATTGAAAAGGCTGCATATACAGCAACTGGGTAAGACCCAATACCTCCATTAGTTGCTGCTATACTAAAACTTGCAGAAATAAACCCGATTAGAATAGCCGCTAATGGCAAATTAGAAGTTTCTGGAATAGCCAATGTTGTCACATAAAACATAAGAATATACATTCCCCAAATAAATAAGGTATGGAAAATGAATGGCCATTTGTGTTTCATTTTAAAAATGCTGAGAATTCCTTCGACCAGACCACTAACAAAAGTGCGAACTTTTATTGCGAATTTTGAATGGCTCTTCTTTACAAAAAAGAAAACTAATGACAACAGCAAACCGAGTGCACAAATACCAATAATAATTTTATACAAGTCAAAACGTTCAGCAAAAAACTGATAGATAAACTCAAATTCTAAAAACAAGGTCACAGATATGATTCCTAACATAACTACCATATCAGCAATTCGTTCAGCTACAATAGTCCCAAACCCTTTTTCGAAAGGAACACCTTCATAATTTGTTAAAATAGTTGCTCTAGTTATTTCACCAGCTCTTGGGATAGTGTAATTCACTAAATATGTTGCAAAAACAGCCATAATACTGTTAGGGAAACGCAATGTATAACCCAAAGGCTCTATCATGAATTTCCATCTGTAAGCTCTAGATAAATGACTTAATAAACCAAAAAATAATCCTAAACTTACATAAGTATAATTAGCATTTTTAAAATAAGTGATAAGTTCTTCAATAGAAATTTTCGACAAAGAATACCACACCAATATAACTCCTAATAATAGTGGGAGTGTTATTTTTAGGATTTTACTTGTCTTTTGGTCCAAAACCTTATTTTAAAAGATTAGTTGCTTCGTCAGGAAATACTAATGAAGGCTTAAATACTTTGGCGTCTTCAATATCCATAAACGCATAAGTAATCAATATTAATGTATCACCAACAGCGACCTTACGTGCTGCTGCTCCATTTAATGTAATTTCACCACTGTTACGCGGTCCAGGAATACAATACGTCTCTAAACGCTCACCATTATCATTGTTCACGATTTGAACTTTTTCACCTTGAATGATATTAGCAGCTTCCATTAAATCTTCATCAATAGTAATACTACCAATGTAATTAAGGTCTGCACCTGTCACTTTTACTCTGTGAATCTTAGATTTTACTACTTGAATTTGCATGAGGCAAAGATAATTAATTTAGTGCGATATTATCTATAAGTCTAATATCATCTGCATATACGGCAATAAACGCCCTATATGACTTTTTGTTTGATTTTCGTTTAACGGTTTTTAGGGTTTTAATATCTGCTATGATGAAATATTCTAATTCTAATAAATCGTGTTTAGCAAATTCTTTTGTAACCCAGTCCGTGACCTTATTAGCACTTTTTGTGCCAAACTTTTTCTTGGCAGACTTTAGTATTTTATAAATAAATGGTGCGGCATCTCTGTACTTTGGTTTTAACCTTGTATTACGTGAGCTCATGGCTAGACCATCTGAAGCCCTATGAATTTTACAACCAATAACTGTTACAGGAATATTGTATTTTTCAACCAATTTTTTGATAATCATCAATTGCTGAAAATCTTTCTCACCAAAGTAGGCTTTGTTAGGTCTTACAATTTCAAATAAGCGTTTTACAATAGTACCAACACCATCAAAATGCCCATCTCTAAACCGACCTTCCATTTCATGTTCTAAGCCATCATATGAAAAAGATGTAGACTTAACTTCATTACCATAAATATCTTCAACTGTTGGTGCATAGACTATAATTCTATCATTAGAAATTTTGGAAAGCAACATGACATCACTATCTAAAGTTCTTGGATATTTAATGAGGTCTTCTTGGTTATCAAATTGAGTTGGATTAACAAAAATGCTCACTGCAACAACATCGTTATCTTCTAAGCCTTTGATTATTAACGAAGCATGACCTTGATGCAATGCACCCATTGTAGGCACAAAACCAAGTGTTTTATTTTCAGACTTAAGTAAATCTATATGCGCATTTAAGTCTGCTTTATTTTTAAAAATCTCCATATAATAACAAAAGTTTAACAGCGTGCAAACTTAATATTTTACTAGCAATCTGCATAAATTTTTGTAATTTTGCATGTTTTTTATTTTTAATTCCAAAAACGACAGATTTATGAAAGATAAGAGAATATTGTATGTGTCATCTGAGGTTGTACCATATTTACCAGAAACTGAGATTTCTTCAATGTCATTTGAAGCTCCAAAAATGGTAAACAAACAAGGAGGGCAAATACGAATATTTATGCCACGTTATGGAAATATCAACGAAAGACGACACCAACTTCATGAAGTTATCAGACTATCAGGTATCAACCTAGTAATTAACGACTTAGACATGCCTTTAATTATAAAGGTTGCTTCAATTCCTAAAGAAAGAATCCAAGTATACTTTATTGATAATGAAGAATACTTTAAAAGAAAAGCAACACTTACCGATGAAGATGGAAAATTATTTGATGACAATGATGAGCGTGCTATTTTCTTTGCAAAAGGTGTTATTGAAACTGTAAAAAAATTAAACTGGTCTCCAGATATTATTCATGTTAACGGATGGCTAGCATCATTACTACCTCTATACCTAAAAGAGTTTTATAAAAACGAACCATTATTTACCGAAAGTAAAATTGTTACCTCTGTATACAATCAAAGTTTCGATGGTACGTTAGATACTAATATGATTAATAAAGTAAAATTTGACAATATAGAGGAAAGCAAGATTAAGATTCTGGAACAACCAACCTATAATAACCTCATGAAAATTGCTATAGACAATTCTGATGCCTTAATCAAAGGCTCAGAAGTTTTGCCTAATGAGCTTAATGAGTATTTAGGCGCTTCTAACAAACCCGTTTTAGACTATTTCCCATTAGAAGATTTTGCAGACCATTACACTGAATTTTACAATACTAAAGTTTTAGATTAGTAAATACATTTATGAAAAAAAGACACATTGCCCTTAGAAATCTGGCAGCATTAACTCTAATTATCAGCAGCTTTATTGCTTGTGATAAAGACTTTGCAGATATTGATTCAGATATCATTAACAATGATAATGCTAGTCATTTTGACACCAATTCTCAAGATTTTGAAGTTATTGCCTACACTAATGTTCTAGACCCAGTACAAACCAACAATCTTCCTATCAACATGTTAGGAGTTTACAACGACCCTAATTACGGAGTGACCACAGCTAGTATTGTCTCACAAATATCCTCTAGCACGCTTAATCCAGATTTTGGCGATAATGTTGTATTAGATTCTGTTGTATTAACGATTCCTTATTTTAGCACACCTACTGAAGTAACAGAAGATGGTGAAACACTTTACGAATTGGATTCGGTATTTGGTAGTGCTCCTATTAAATTATCTTTATTTGAAAGCACGTATTTCTTAAGAGATATTAACCCAGATAGCGAAGATGACATTAATGATCCACAATTATACTATTCGGATATGTCTACTGGTTTAGACAATATAAATTCTGCATTATTAGAAGCTATTGAGATTCCAGTAAATAATGGTGATATCGACTTAAATGAATTTGTTCCTAGTAATGAACAAATTCGATTAACCAATGAGGATGAGGAACTTACAGGGTTATTAGCCCCTTCGTTACGCTTAAACTTAGGTATTGGATATTGGTTTAATAAAATAATCGCAATGCAAGATGAGCCAGAATTAAGTAACCTTAATAATTTTAGAGATTACTTTAGAGGTATTTACTTAAAAGTAGAACCAATTGGTGTCTCAGGAAACATGACACTTCTAAACTTAGCTGCATCTGGAGCCAACATTACGTTATTCTACACCAAAGATAATGACCTTGGTGAAGAAGATAGAATTAGTGCTACTTATGTGCTGGATTTCACTGGTAATCGTGTTAATTTCTTATCTAATGATTTTACTATCCCAGAAGGAAATCAAACCACAGGAGATGGAAGTTTATTCTTAAAAGGAGGACAAGGATCTGTTGCAGAAATTAAATTGTTTAATGGTGAGGACCTTGACGATGATAACTCATCAGATAATATTTTTGAAACGTTTAAAAACGAATTTGTTGTAACTGATGAAGAGGGTAATTTTGTAAGTAGTAAAAGGTTAGTTAATGAAGCAAACCTTGTAGTTTATGTCGACCAAGATATGGTTAACGGCGGAGAACCAGAGCGTATTTATTTATATGATACAGAAAACAACTTACCGCTTCCAGATTATAATTTAGATGTTGCTAACACAGCCTTTCCTCAATTTTCAAGATCCAATCATTTAGGACGTTTACAACGTGAAGGTGATGAAGTTGATGGCAACGGAATAAAATATAAACTTAGAATAACAGAACATATCAATAACTTACTATTACGAGATTCTACTAACGTTACACTGGGATTATCCGTTTCAGGAAATATAAATCTTGAAAACACCACATTACAATATGACGTACTAAATCCTACAGATATAAATGAACGTATACCAGTGAGTTCTATTATTACTCCAAGAGGAACCATCTTAATTGGCAATAATACAGCCAACGAGGAAAAAAAGTTATATTTGGAAATATTTTTTACTGAACCAAACAACTAATATATGTGTGGAATTGTTGGCTACATTGGCCATAGAGAAGCTTACCCAATCATTCTCAAAGGACTTAAACGATTAGAATATAGAGGATATGATAGTGCTGGAATAGCATTATATGACGGTACTGATATAAAATTATCTAAAACCAAAGGTAAAGTTGCAGATTTAGAAATGCGACTTGAAAATGAAATCTCAACATCAGGGTCCTTAGGGATTGGACACACACGCTGGGCCACTCATGGGGTTCCAAATGATGTGAACTCGCATCCTCATTATTCAAATTCTGGAGATTTAGTTATTATTCATAATGGAATCATCGAAAACTATGAGTCTCTTAAGAAAGAACTTATAAAACGTGGCTATACTTTTAAATCTGATACAGATACGGAAGTTTTAGTTAATCTTATTGAAGATGTCAAGAAAAACGAAAAAACCAAACTAGGTAAAGCTGTGCAAATTGCTTTAAATCAAGTTGTTGGAGCTTATGCCATTGCCGTTTTTGATAAAAATAAACCTAACGAAATTGTTGTTGCTCGCCTTGGAAGCCCTTTAGCCATTGGAATTGGTGAGGATGAATTTTTCATTGCTAGTGATGCATCACCCTTTATTGAGTATACCAAGAATGCTATTTATCTTGAAGATGAAGAAATGGCAGTTGTAAGACGTCATAAAGGTGTAAAGATTAGAAAAATTAAAGATGACTCTTTAGTAGACCCATATGTTCAAGCTTTAAAATTAAACTTAGAGCAAATTGAGAAAGGTGGTTATGACCATTTCATGTTAAAAGAAATTTACGAGCAACCAAGTGCTATTTTAGACACATTTAGAGGCCGATTACTCACCAACGAAGCAATTATCAAAATGGCTGGTGTGGAAGATAATATGAAAAAATTCCTCAACGCCGATAGAATAATTGTTGTTGCTTGTGGAACCTCATGGCACGCTGGATTGGTTTCTGAATACATTTTTGAAGATCTTGCGCGAATTCCTGTAGAAGTAGAATATGCTTCAGAATTTAGATACAGAAACCCTGTCATTACTGAAAAAGATATTGTTATTGCTATTTCACAATCTGGTGAAACTGCAGACACACTTGCTGCTATTAAATTAGCAAAATCTAAAGGTGCATTTGTATTTGGCGTATGTAATGTTGTTGGATCATCGATTGCTAGAGAAACTCATGCAGGTGCTTATACACATGCTGGCCCGGAAATTGGTGTTGCCTCAACTAAAGCATTTACTACTCAAATTACAGTATTAACATTGATCGCCTTGCGTTTAGCAAGAGCAAAAGGTACCATCTCTAGCTCAGACTACAGACACCACTTAATTGAATTGGAATTAATTCCAGAAAAAGTTAAAAAAGCACTTGAGTCTGATGATTATGTGAAATCAATTGCAGCAATTTATAAAGACGTCCATAACTTCTTATATCTAGGAAGAGGTTACAATTTCCCTGTAGCATTGGAAGGTGCATTAAAATTAAAAGAGATTTCATACATCCATGCTGAAGGGTATCCTGCAGCCGAAATGAAACATGGACCAATCGCTTTGATAGATGAAAATATGCCTATTGTTGTAATTGCTACAAAAAAAGGACATTACGAAAAAGTAGTCAGCAATATTCAAGAAATAAAATCCCGTAAAGGAAAAATCATTGGAATTGTTACTGAAGGTGATAAACAAGTTAAAGCTCTTGCAGATCATGTGATTGAAGTTCCTGAAACAATTGAGTCATTAACTCCATTATTGACGACAATTCCACTTCAACTGTTATCTTATCATATCGCCTTAATGTTAGGTAAAAATGTAGATCAACCTCGTAACTTGGCTAAGGCCGTTACAGTAGAATAACGAGACTTTAAATACCACATAAATAAAGCTGAAAATGTATTAATCTCATTTTCAGCTTTATTTTTTGAGCAAAACTATAATTTAACCCCACTTTTTCTGTTAAAAACTATTATGCATGCATAATTTTTTTCATTTTTTTCATTTCAGTATCATTAAATTATTTATATTGCTTTACTAAATTTAACTAATTCCCTAAAATGAAGACAATTTTCAAGATTATGATGCTGTTTTGTTGTGCATTTACTTTTGCTCAAACAACAGTGAAAGGTAAAGTTATCGATAATAATGGTATCCCTCTACCTGGTGCCAACATTATTGTCGTTGGAACAACAACAGGTGCAATCACCGATTACGACGGAAACTATACATTAGTAGTCAATCAGGACCCTCCTTTTACAATTCAAGTAAGTAGTGTTGGTTTTGAAACCGTAAATGCGGATGTTACTACTAACCCTCAAACCATAGATATTACTATGATAGAAGGAACCTCACTAGACGAGGTAGTTATTTCTGCATCTCGAACTCCTGAACGAATTTTTGAATCACCTGTAACGGTTGAACGTTTTGGACTAAAAGACATTAAAAATACATCTGCTCCATCATTTTTTGATGGTATAGAAAATTTAAAAGGTGTAGACCTAAACACTAACAGTTTAACATTTAAGTCTGTAAACACTAGAGGTTTTGCAACTTTTGCAAACAACAGATTCATGCAACTTGTTGATGGAATGGACAACTCCTCTCCTGCTTTAAATTTCGCATTAGGAAATTTATTAGGGATGTCTGAACTAGATGTCAATACAATTGAATTATTACCAGGAGCTTCCTCTGCTTTGTATGGAGCTAATGCCTTCAATGGTATTATGTTTATGACTAGTAAAAACCCCTTTGACCATGAAGGTGTAAGTTTTTATGCAAAAACCGGAATTACATCAAGCGATAATGCAGGAGATAATAATTTTGTTGACGCTGGAATTAGAGTTGCAAAAGCCTTCTCTGATAAATTTGCAGCAAAAGCATCAGTATCTTTCTTAAATGGTACAGAATGGTTTGCTACAGATTATAGAGATTTTGAAAATCCTGGTCAAACTCGATTAGACCCATCTTATGATGGTTTAAATATTTACGGAGATGAAGTGTCTACAACGTTAAACTTTGACGAAATAGCTGCAGGTGCGCTTCCTATTCCTGTTGCAACAGATTATGGTTCATCTACAATTAGCAGAACAGGTTATGAAGAAAGAGACCTAATGAATTATGATGCAGAAAGTTTAAAAGCAGATTTCGCTTTACATTTCAGACCTTGGGCTAACGATTTTGAAATCGTTCTAAATTCAAAGATTGGTAGAGGTAATACCATTTATCAAGGAGCAAATAGATATTCTATCCAAGATTTCTTTATGCAACAACATAAATTAGAAGTAAGAAATGATAACTTCTTTGCAAGAATTTATACAACTGCTGAAAAAGCAGGTAACTCTTACGATACTCGATTTGCAGCTATTAATGTAAATAGAGCTTGGAAAGGAGATACACAGTGGTTCACAGACTATGCAGGTGCATTTATTGGAAATCTAGCTGGCCAAGGAATCTTTGCAAATCCAACTCAAGCACAATTAAGTGCTGCACATCAATTTGCAAGAGAAGCAGCAGATACAGGGCGTTTATTACCAGGCACAGCAGAATTTAACCAAACACTTGATAGAATTACAGCTGATGGTGATTTGAGCACTGGAGCAAAATTTGTTGATAATTCTAAAATTTATCACGGAGATGTAAACTATAATTTCAGTCACTTAATTGACTTTGCAGAAATTATGGTTGGTGGATCTTGGAGGCAGTATTCATTAAATTCAGGCGGAACGATTTATACAGATAATGATGGCCCAATTGATTACAACGAATTTGGGGCTTATACTCAAATTCAGAAAAAATTAATGGATGATAGATTAAAACTTACTGGATCAATTAGATATGATAAATCTGAGTTTTTTGATGGTTTTGTATCACCAAGAGTGTCATTTAACTATACAGCTGACGAAGACGAAAAACACAACATCCGTGGATCGTTCCAAACAGGTTTCAGAAACCCTACAACCCAAGATTTATTTATCGGTTTAAATTCTGGTCGTGCTATTCTAGTTGGGTCTGCTCCTGATAACTTAGATCGCTATACCGCAACAAGTTCACTAATTAGTACTGCTGGACAAGCCTTTACAGGTGGTGCAAGTACAGTACAATTAAATGGTGGAGATGCTTATTCTAATGCCTTTAGTTTAGCTTCTGTTCAAGCTGGCGCTCCACAATCTGCAGATGTTGAATTAGTGAAGCCGGAAAAAGTAACCGCTTATGAAGTAGGTTATAGAGGTAAAATTGATAAGTTTATTATTGATCTAAGTGGTTACTACAACTCCTATGAAGATTTCATCTCTAACAGAACGGTATTAACACCGCTTTATGGAGAGGTTGGAGATAACACATTATCATTATTGGCATTGCAAAATGGAGATGTTCAAGCCTACCAAACATACACTAACTCTAATGCTGAAATTAGCTCTTATGGAGCATCTATTGGTATTGAAACTAAGATACATGGATTCAACGTTGGTTTAAATTATACTTATGCTAAATTAGATTTTGATGAATCTCAAGATCCAGATTTCGAAACAAACTTTAACACACCTGAACACAAAGTAAAAGCCTCTTTCGGTAAATCTGATTTATTGAAAAACTTTGGTTTCAATATCAACTGGAGATGGAATGACACTTATTTATGGCAATCTACATTTGCAGATGGAATTCTTCCAGCAAGAAACATTATCGATGCTCAAGTGAATTTAACTGTTCCTTCAATAAAATCAACGTTTAAAGTAGGTGGAGCAAATATTTTATCTCACGATTACGTTAGTGCGCCAGGTTCTGGTGCAGTAGGAGCACAATACTTTGTATCATGGACTATAAATCAATAAAAAAAACAACTATGAAATTATATAAAATATGGCTTTTAGCCATCCTTTTAATAGGATTTACGGCATGTGAGAGTGATGACGACACGCTTGCCGACCCAGAAGTGGACGACACACAAACTGTAGACGGTTCAGATCCAGTTTTTACAAGTGGTTCAGCAGATTTTTCAACATTTGTCGCTATTGGAAATTCATTAACTGCAGGATTTTCAGATGGTGCTCTATTTATGAAAGGACAAAAAGTATCTTTTCCAAACTTATTAGCACAACGATTTGCTCTTGCAGGTGGAGGTACATTTACACAACCTCTAATGAATGATGATGTTGGTGGTTTATTACTTGGAGGAAGTCCAGTATTAAACCCTATAACTGGAGATAATGTATTTCCTCCAAGATTAATCTTTGATGCAGCAAATCAAGCACCTATCTCTGTTGGTGGAATGTCATCTACCGATTTTGCTAGTCCAAATCCAGGACCATATAACAATATGGGGGTACCTGGTGCTAAGAGCTTTCATTTACTAGCTCCTGGGTATGGAAATATTGCTAACTTCCCTGCTGCGGCTAACCCTTATTTTATTAGAATGGCATCATCGCCTAATGCTTCAATGTTAGAAGATGCATTGGCACAAAATCCAACTTTCTTTTCATTATGGATAGGAAACAATGATGTTCTAGGTTATGCAACATCTGGAGGAGATGGTTCAAATCCAATTACCGATCAAGCAACATTTGATGGTGCTATGACAGCTTTAGTGGCATCACTAACTGCTAACAATGCAAAAGGTATCATTTCAAATATTCCAAATGTAACGGATGCTGCTTATTTTAACACCGTTCCTTTTGCTCCTCTAAGCCCATTAGATCCAAATTTTGGGCCTCAAATTCCAACGTTGAATGGGATTTTCGGACAATTAAATCAAGTATTTGCATTTTTAGAGAGTCAAGGTGTTCCTAATGCAACTGAACGTCAAATTGTCTTTTCTCAAACCGCTGCTAGTGCAGTTGTGATTAAAGATGAAAGCTTAGCAGATTTATCTCTTCAAATTGCTGGAGTTTTAAATGCAAGTCCGACCTTTCCTGCTTTTGTAGAATCATTTGGATTACCAGCTGCAGCAGCTCCAATCGTTGCTAACTTATTAGGTTCAGTTTACGGACAAGCAAGACAAGCAAATGCGAATGATTTAATCGTATTACCAAGTTCATCAGTTATTGGAACTGTAAACGAAGATCAATCTACCTTTTTACAAGGTGCTGGTTTACCTGAAGCCTTAGCAGATCAATTTTCAGTTGAAGGAATCTCATTGCCATTAGAAGATAAATGGGTGGTTATTCCAACCGAATTAACCGAAATTCAAGATGCTACTATTGCATTTAATCAAACTATAGAAAATTTAGCAACACAATTTGATATTGCCTTATTCGATGTTAATGCATTTTTTAACGTCGTTGCTTCTTCTGGTTTTCAAGCTGGAAGTGCATTCATGACAGCAGATTATGTCACTGGAGGAACATTTTCTCTCGATGGGATTCACCCATCTCCAAGAGGAAACGCCGTTGTTGTTAACCAGATGATAGACATTATAAACACAAAATACGGTTCTAATTTACCTACTATAAACCCTGTAGATTACACAGGTGTTTATCTAGATTAAATTCAAACCTATCAGCTTCAAAACACCTTCTTTTTTTAAGTAAAAAAGGAGGTGTTTTTTTATGCGTAAAAAAGCCTTAAAAATTGCTTTAGTTTTAAATTAAAAGATATATCTTTGCAGCGCGAAAAACGAGTGTTTTTTCAATTGAAATATCTAAACATTAAATACATAAGTAATGTCAAAAGTTACAGGTAAAGTTGCACAAATAGTAGGTCCAGTTATCGATGTTGAATTCGGAGCTGGTTCTGAACTTCCAAAAATCTATGATTCTTTAGAAATTAAAAAAGCCGATGGCTCTATTTTAGTACTTGAAGTACAATCTCACATTGGTGAAGATACTGTACGTACAATTGCGATGGATTCATCAGATGGTTTAAGTAGAGGAACAGAAGTTATTGCAACTGGTGCTCCTATTCAAATGCCTATTGGTGGAGATATCTACGGACGTCTTTTTAACGTAATTGGAGATGCCATTGATGGTATTGGAGATTTACCAAAATCTGGTGATAGTGGATTACCAATTCACAGACAAGCACCAAAATTTGAAGATTTATCAACATCTACTGAAGTTTTATTTACTGGTATTAAAGTTATTGACCTTATTGAGCCTTATGCAAAAGGTGGTAAAATTGGTTTATTTGGTGGTGCTGGTGTAGGTAAAACAGTATTGATTCAGGAATTGATTAATAACATTGCAAAAGGACACGGTGGACTTTCAGTATTTGCTGGTGTAGGTGAACGTACTCGTGAGGGTAATGATTTACTTCGTGAAATGTTAGAATCTGGAATTATCAAGTATGGTGATGACTTTATGCACTCTATGGAAGAAGGTGGATGGGATTTATCTAAAGTAGATAAAGCTGCCATGAAAGATTCTAAAGCAACTTTCGTATTCGGACAAATGAATGAACCTCCTGGAGCTCGTGCTCGTGTGGCACTTTCAGGATTAACTATAGCAGAATATTTCCGTGACGGAGCTGGTGATGGGCAAGGAAAAGACGTTCTTTTCTTCGTAGATAATATCTTCCGTTTTACACAAGCTGGATCTGAGGTATCTGCATTACTTGGTCGTATGCCTTCTGCAGTAGGTTACCAACCAACATTAGCAACAGAAATGGGTGCGATGCAAGAGCGTATTACATCTACTAAGAAAGGATCTATTACATCTGTACAAGCGGTTTACGTACCTGCAGATGATTTAACCGATCCTGCTCCAGCAACTACCTTTGCTCACTTAGATGCAACTACTGTATTATCACGTAAGATTGCTGAGCTTGGTATTTATCCTGCGGTAGATCCATTAGATTCTACATCAAGAATTTTAACAGCTGATATTTTAGGTGATGATCACTATGATTGTGCACAAAGAGTAAAAGAGTTATTACAACGCTATAAAGAATTACAAGATATTATTGCCATCTTAGGTATGGAAGAATTATCTGAAGAAGATAAAATGGCGGTAGGTAGAGCAAGACGTGTACAACGTTTCCTTTCTCAACCATTCCACGTAGCCGAGCAATTTACAGGTATTCCTGGTGTATTAGTTGATATTAAAGAAACTATTAAAGGATTTAACATGATCATGGATGGTGAATTAGATCACTTACCAGAAGCTGCGTTTAACCTTAAAGGAACTATCGAAGAAGCTATTGAAGCTGGAGAAAAAATGCTTGCAGAAGCGTAAACAGCATAAAGTATAAAGCAATAAACTATGTATCTAGAAATTGTATCACCAGAAGCAACCTTATTTAGCAGCGAAGTAGATTCTGTTGTTGTACCAGGTGTCACAGGCGAATTTCAACTGTTGAACAACCACGCTCCAATCGTGTCTTTATTAGCCGCTGGGACTGTTAAAGTTCATACGCATACGCAATCTCATTTAGTCTTTGATGATTTACATGCGTCATTAGTACCACATAATGATGATGACAAAGTACTAACTTTAGAAATCAACTCTGGAACAATTGAAATGAAAGATAATAAAGTGATTGTCTTAGCTGATTAAGACCACATACTTTTATAAATAAAAACGCCAAACACTTAATGTTTGGCGTTTTTGTTTTTAAACACTTTTAAATTAAACCTTCTTAATCACATTAGTAACAATACCCCAAATTAAAAAGGTGTTTTCTTCTGAAATTTTTATTATAGGATAGTTTGGGTTTTCTGGCTGTAACCACATCTCTCCATCTGAAACACGTAAACGTTTTACAGTAAATTCACCATCCAAAAAACAAACTGCTATTTTATTATTTGAGGGTTCAAGGCTACGATCAATAACAAGCAAATCGTTATCCTCTAGACCTGCTCCAATCATAGATTGCCCACTAACACGCGCATAAAATGTAGCTTCTTTATTTTTTACGAGCTCTTCATCTAATGATAAACGTTGTTCTTTAAAATCATCTGCTGGTGATGGAAAACCTGCTGAAATTCCTGCATCAAAAAATTGTGCTGCCGCACCATCAATAGTTTCTGGTGTAAAGAACGTTAGACTTCCTCCTAATGTTTTTGTTCTCATAACTCTTAATTTAAATTTCATGTCACGCTGAGTGCAGTCGAAGCGTTTTTTCAATAAATAAAGATATCTTTTTTTACCAACTTTGACTGCACTCAGTCTGACATCTATATCTTTTTTACAACTTCATTCTATATCGATTATTTCACAACAATAATGTCGTTCATATTTGTGGTATACCTAGGCGATAATCGTTCTTGGCGCATTTTCCAAGTACGCTTTAAGTCTTGATTACCTAATTTAATTTTATATCCTTTATATTTTTCATTAATACGATCTATCGATTGCATCAAAGGTTGATGTTTCGGGTTTTCGGCATCAAATAGGTGCAATTGATGATTATCTGTTGGCACCAATCCTGTAACAATGACTCCTGCACGTTTATATTTTATTCCTGCTTTAAAAATAGACATTACTGCATGAACTGCACAGTTACTTATAATTAAAGATGAATTTGTTGGATAAGGTAAACTTATACTTTTACTTGCCCGATGCTGTTCTACATCTTTTTTATGTCTATCACTACTTAATAATACAAGAACCATATGACAACTCGAGCCTTGTTTCCTTAGCTTCTCAGCACAACTAGTAGCAAAAGTAGAGATACGCTCTTTAATATTGTCTATGTCTGAATAGGTGTATTCAAAACTTCGCGTTGTCGCAATTGCACGTTTATTTTTAGGTTCGTCTAACAAAATTTTCGACTTACCCTCTAAGTCTTTCTTCAATTTCCATTCGGTAATCGAAAACGTTTTTCGAACCCAATCATCTGATAACTGTGTAAAATCATAGGCCGTTTTACAACCTTTAGATTTTAATCGTTTTTGCAACCCACGACCAATTCCCCATACATCACCAATTTTAATCCATTTAAGTGCTTTTATTCGTTTCTCTTCAGAACCTATAACGTAGACACCCTTCGTTTCTTTAGGAAACTTACGTGCTACTTTATTAGCGACTTTAGACAAGGCTTTTGTTGGCGCTATTCCAACACAGACAGGAATACCCGTCCACTTCAAAATACGCTGTCGCATCTCATTTCCATAGTCATTGAAATTACAATATTCAAAACCTCTAAACTCAAGAAAGGCTTCATCTATACTATACTCTTCAACATCTGGAGTAAATTGTCTTAAAATAGACATAACGCGATTACTCATATCACCATAAAGCGGATAGTTAGATGACAATACATGAATCTTATTCGCCTTACAAAAATTTTCCCATTTAAAAATTGGTGCTCCCATTGGCAACCCCAATGCTTTTGCTTCATCGCTACGTGAAATCACGCAACCGTCATTATTACTAAGGACAGCAACAGGTTGTCCTTGTAAATTAGGGTTAAAAACACGCTCACAAGATGCATAAAAATTATTACAATCAACTAATGCAAACATATGTGCTAATATACAACAAATGTTTGAATTTATTCATTGATAATAGCAAAACTATAACTCTACATATTCCAATATATCAGCAGGCTGACAATCTAATGCTTTGCATATAGCTTCTAAAGTAGAAAACCTTATAGCTTTAGCTTTTCCAGATTTTAAGATCGATAAGTTTGCAGTCGTAATACCAATAATTTCTGCTAAATCTTTACTTTTCATTTTTCGCTTCGCAAGCATCACATCTAAATTAACTACTATTGGCATAACTATATGGTTAATTCGTTGTCTTCTTCAGCAATTTTTCCTCGTTTAAAGATTTCGGCAAGAATATAAAATGCTAATCCCGCAGGAATCAAAAATGTGAATTCTGCTTTAAGTTCATCAAAGAAATCAAATGTAGACCTCCCAATTGTTGCTAATAAAAATCTTAATAATAAAACACTAATGGTATATTGAATAAAAATATTCCCAATCTTTTTAAAGTATGTAATGTTCTTATCACTAAAGTAATTGCCCTTCTCAATCTCTTTCAACATTGATAAGAAATGTGAAAATCCATAAATCAAATAGCCTCTCCAAAAAAATAAACCTGCGCTAATAGCATAATAACTCCACTGTATTGCATTTTTAGATGTAAACCAAGATTCGTTTTTATCTGGAGATTTCACCCAGTTTTGAAATTCTTTAAACTGATTAAAGTCAAACTCCCTAAGGTCATTAAGCAATATTGAAATAGCCGATAATAAAACTCCCCAAGTAATGATCGTTAAAATCGTTGTGTTATTTTTCATAAAATTATTGTTTAACGATAACAAATATACAATAATTATTGAAAAACAATAATTATTTATTTAAAAAAGATAATTTTATTGTGTTGAAAAATTGCTCTAAATCAACATTTCATTATTTATATTTGTGCTTATGGATGCAACAATCATATATATCAGAAAAGTCCCTTTTTGGAAAATTGTTTTAGGTTTCGCTGCAATACTAGTTGGTATTTTAGGCATAGTTAACTTAGTTTATTTTGCTCTTGTTCCTCTACTTTTTGGGTTTATGATGCTGAAAACTGAAGGATCTGAAATCAACTTAGAATCAAAAACCTATCGGAAAATTATTTCATTTTTTGGTGTCAATTTTGGGGCTTGGCAACCATTACAAAACCCTGAGTATATTTCGGTATTTAATACAACAGAAGACATTACAGTAAGAGCTCTTTCTGCAGAAACAACTAACAGTTTTCCTATTATTGTTCTTAATATCTTTTATGAAAGAAATAAAAAAATAACTGTTTATAAGACTAAGCGTGTTAAAGACGCTTTTGAAGTAGCCTCTCATATTGCAGATGCTTTATTAATTGATCTTTTAGATGCTACCAAAAAAGGAGATTATAAATGGGTCGATAAGGACATTCTTAGAGACAAGGGAGAAATTGTTTATATAGATTAAAGATGCTTCCAAAAAAACTTCAAAATAAGTTAGATAAGCGACAACAAGAGAACGCATTTAGACAACTAGGGGAAGCTAAAGGTCTTGTTGATTTCTCATCTAATGATTATTTAGGATTCTCTTCAAACAAAGCGATATTTAATCAAGTGCATGAGTATTTGATTAACCATAATATTTTAAAAAATGGAGCTACGGGTTCTAGGCTCTTATCTGGCAACCATAAGCTGTACCTTCTTGTTGAGCAACTCATTAGCACATTTCACAATGCTGAATCCACCCTAATTTTCAATTCTGGTTATACCGCAAACTTGGGATTTTTCTCTTGTGTTCCTCAACGTAATGATATTATTCTATATGATGAGTACTGCCATGCTTCCATTCGAGATGGTATAGCCATGAGCAATGCAAAATCTTATAAGTTTAATCATAATAATATAATAGATTTAGGCCAGAAATGTCAGACTGAGCGCAGTCGAAGTCTGAAAGATACCGAAATCTATATCGTTACTGAATCTGTATTTTCTATGGATGGTGACTCCCCAGATTTAAAAGCTCTAGTTCAATTATGTCAAAACCATAAAGCGCGTCTTATTATTGACCAAGCACATGGTATTGGTGTTTGTGGGAAAAATGGAGCTGGATTAATCAATGAGTTACAACTTGAAGATGCCATTTTTGCCAGAATCATTACTTTCGGAAAAGCATTAGGAACTCATGGAGCAGCTATTTTATGTGATAAAGCATTAAGAGATTATCTTATCAATTTTTCTCGACCTTTTATTTTTACAACGGCATTACCCCCTCACACCTTAGCCACAATAAAAATGATTTATAACGAACTTACCATTCAAAGCAGCATCAATGACTCTGCTTTAAGTAAACTTCAACAAAATATAACTTGGTTCAAAGCGGAAATAGAACGATTGAATCTTCAAAACCTGTTTATTAAAAGTGACTCTGCTATTCAATCCTGTATCGTTTCAGGTAATGATAATGTAAAACAAATCGCAAACTCAATACAACAACACGGGTTTGATGTTAAAGCCATACTTTCTCCTACAATCCCAAAAGGTAAAGAACGATTGCGTTTTTGTTTGCATAGTTATAATTCTTCTGAAGAAATAAGTAAAGTCTTAAAGTTACTTGCTACTTTTGTTTGAAATTAACTCAAACTCCAATGATTGATCATCACAAGATTATTGCAACATTCCCATATTCTACTGAAGCTCAAATCACAAAGTCAAAACTCGAAGCTGAAGGTATTTCGGTAATACTTTTAGATGAAAAAACAATAGACTCAGACCCTTTAATAAGTCAGGCCATTGGAGGTGTTAAACTTCTTGTTCCTGATGCCGATTTTGAAAAAGCTGCAAAGATATATAACGATATTAGACAATACGAAACAGACGACAACGGCAACCCAATATCTTGTCCGACGTGCCAATCTGAACATATTTTAATTGCTCCTTTAGAACGCAAGAATATATTTTACATGCTATTTCCTTTTTTTGAGCAAACAAAATACATTTGCAACACGTGTAAAACAATTTTTAAATGAGTACTTATTTTGTCACTGGAATCGGAACTGATGTAGGTAAAACTATTGCATCAGCTATCATAACTGAAGCTCTAGAAGCAGATTATTGGAAACCCATCCAAGCTGGAGATTTAGACCATTGTGATACTAAAAAAGTTCAAACCCTTGTATCTAACAAACAGTCTGTGTTTCACAGTAACAGTTATGCATTACAAACTCCAATGAGTCCGCATGCCGCAGCAGATATTGATAAAATTACTATAGATATAAAACATATTAAAAAACCGAACACCAAAAATCATTTAGTGATAGAAGGTGCTGGAGGTTTACTTGTTCCTATAAATCATAACAATACCATATTAGATCTTATCAAACCTAATTATAAAGTCATTGTGGTCTCTAGGCATTATTTAGGTAGCATAAATCATTCATTGTTAACCATTAATTTATTACAAGAGAAAGGGTTTGATGTCTCTGTTATTTTCAGCGGAAATGAGCACAAAACAACTGAAGCTATTATATCAGAGATGACAAATGCAAACATTATTGGTCGAATTAATGAAGAACCGAATTTTGACCAAAACGTAGTCAAAGCTTACGCCGAAGAATTTAAAACACAATTATGAATTTAAAGGAGCGCGACAAAAAACATCTTTGGCATCCGTTAACACAACATAAAACGCATCCAAACACGATTGCCGTTACAAAGGCAAATGGTTGTATTTTAACTGATGAAGATGACAATACTTATATTGATGCAATAGCCTCTTGGTATACCTGTATGTATGGCCATTGCAATCCGTACATCATTGAGCAGGTTTCTAATCAAATGAAAGTTCTAGATCAAGTTGTATTTTCTGGATTTACCCATGAACCTGCTGTAAAGTTATCAGAAGCCTTAATAGAAATCCTTCCAGAAAACCAAAACAAAATATTTTTTAGCGATAATGGTTCTACCAGTGTAGAAATTGGGATTAAAATGGCGTTACAATATCATTTTAACAACGGAGACCAACGCAATGTTCTCATTGCATTTGAAGATGGTTTTCACGGCGACACCTTTGGAGCTATGAGTGTTTCTGGATTATCTGTTTATAATGGTCCATTTGAAGAGTTCTTCATTGACGTAAAACGTATTCCTACGCCTAATGGACAAAATCATGATGCGATTTTAAATAAATTAAAACACATTGTTTCACAACATCAAGTTGCAGGCTTTGTTTATGAACCACTAGTACAAGGTGCTGCTGCAATGAAAATGCACAGTGCTGAAGGTTTAGATTTAATTCTGAAATTCTGCAAGGCTAACAGCATTATAACTGTAGCAGATGAAGTTATGACTGGTTTTGGAAAAACCGGAACATACTTTGCGTCAGATCATCTTATGACAAAGCCAGATATTATATGTCTAAGTAAATCCTTAACCGCAGGGTTGTTACCAATGGCCATTACTAGCTGCACTCAAAAGGTTTATAATGCCTTTTATGACGACGATATGAGCAAAGGTTTATTTCACGGACATACATACTCAGCAAATCCGTTGGCCTGTACTGCAGCTTTAGCAGGTATCAAATTATTGAAATCTGATGAGATGCAAAACAACATCGAAAGGGTTATGAATTCTCATCACACATTTGGTGAGCATATTAAAAGTCATCCAAAAGTGGAATCCATAAGACAAACAGGCATCATTCTTGCGATCGACCTCAAAATCAAAATGGAACGCTACGGAAATTTACGTGATACACTATTCAATTATTTTATGAAAAATGGTGTGTGTTTAAGACCATTGGGAAATACAATTTATGTCTTAGCTCCATTTGTTATTACAAATAAACAGCTTCAAAAAGTGTATCAAGTTATTGAAGAGGCTTTAGAAATTATATAATCCCTAATTACCTTCCATACTTTTATCTAAAAGATTAATTTCCTCTTGCGTATCTTTTATGATAACATACAGTTTTTCGTATGTCCAATCATCACTATATTTTTGAGCAAAAACAACAATCTTACCTTCACCTTTATTACCCTTAATTGGGATTTTTATATCAGCAACACCACTACTATTATTAATTGTTAGATTTCCTTCGAAAAGCCCATCAGTTTCTATCATTTCACCTAAAGCACGCTGAACTTCAATATTATTTGAAGCTTCATTCAACGCATATTCGTAAGGCGCTGACTCTTTAATTATTTTTGAAACACCAAAAATTGCTGCTCCAATACCAAAAACAAATAATAAAATAACACCTAAACATCCACCTACAGGTAATACCCATAACCAGTTTCTACTAAACCAACCTTTTTGACGTACGCTTTCCATAATATAATAGTTATATGTGATAAGTGCATTAAAATCAAAAAATGTTACTTAAACAGTTACATTTTTGTATCCATCAATGTACAATATCCTATTTTTGCTTAAAATTGGTCACTCTGAAATTATTTCAGAATCACATCAAAATATTATGAGATGCTGAATTTAATTTAGCATGACAAATAAATATGAACAAACCCATTTCCATAACAGCGATAGCCTCTATATCTCCATTAGGATCTACACCTAATGTAATTTGGTATAATTATAATATGTCATCTCATTGTCTAACGAATAAGAATGGTGTTTGGGTGGCCAAAATCCCTTCCGAAATTAAAAAAGACATAGAACAACTAAGGCGCTCAACCTCAAAATACAAAGCTTTAGATAACTCGGTATTGTATGCTATGTATGCTTCAAGACAAGCTATAAAAAATGCCAATTGGAACGCAACAGATAACTTCGGTATTAATATTGGGTCTTCTCGTGGTGCTACTGCATTGTTTGAAACTTATCATAAAGCATTTCTTAGCAACAATAAAACTAACGCTTTAACATCACCAACCACCACTTTAGGAAATATTTCGTCTTGGGTAGCTCACGATTTACATACCAATGGGCCAGAAATCTCACACTCTATTACCTGCTCAACAGCATTGCATGCTATGCTGAATGGTATCGCATGGATCAATTCTGGTATGTGCAATAAATTTTTAGTTGGCGGTAGTGAAGCCCCACTAACATCATTCACTATAGCTCAAATGCAAGCCTTAAAAATTTATGCTAGTAATAATGATTCAAAATATCCAAATCAAGCTTTAAACCTCAACAAAACTGAAAACACCATGATTTTGGGTGAAGGTGCCGCAATGGCTTGTTTAGAATCTGGAACCACTAAAAACGCTTTAGCGAAAATCATAGGATTTGGGTATGCTACTGAAATTCTTGAACACAATGCATCTTTATCAACCGATGCAATTTGTTTTCAGAAGGCAATGACAATGGCAATGTCTAATATTAGCCCTAAAGCTATTGATATCATTGTGACTCACACCCCTGGAACTTTAAAAGGCGACCAAGCCGAAATGAATGCCATTCAAAAAGTGTTTAAAAGCAATATACCGTCCTTAACTACCAATAAATGGAAAATTGGTCATAGCCTAGGAGCTTCTGGGCTATTAAGTATTGAAATGGCTATTCTAATGCTTCAAAACAATACTTTTATTCCAGTTCCTTATATTGAAAGTTCCAAGCCAAAAGCGATTAAAAACATTCTAGTAAATGCTGTTGGTTTTGGCGGTAATGCGGTTTCAATTTTACTCTCCAAATAGTTATATTTACCATAAAACATATGCTATGAAATTAGGTTTTATTACATATATTCTATGCTTGGTCTCAGCACTTTCTGTTCAAGCACAAACCGACCCAAACATTTTTGACAAATTCGAATCGAAATTTTATAACATCGATGGGTATCAAATCAATGTTGAAGTATTAGGACAAGGTGATCCTATTTTCTTTTTACCAGGTGGACCAGGAAACTCACATGATTACATGCAAGGTGCTTTTGGGCATTATTATAAAACAAATACGGTTGTGTTTTTCGATTGGTTAGGTCGTGGCAAAAGTGATGATGCAAAGGAAGTTTCAGAATATAGTGTTGAAGCTGATGTTGAAATGATTGAAAAACTGCGAAAACTTCTAAAGCTTGACAAAATATCTTTAGTTGGTCACTCTTATGGGACTGTTCCTGCGCAAGCCTATGCTATCAAATACAAAGACAAGGTTAAAAACATGGTTCTAATTAATGGGTTTCATTCTGGAGCCATGTGGCAAGCCAATTGCGATAGTTATAACCACTATGCTAAAACTCATTTTCCTGAACGATGGAAAGTAGTAGATTCTTTAAGGGCATTAGGATATGTTTCTAGTCAAGAGCCACTTAAAACTGTTTATGGAGATTTTCCAACAAAATATATTTATTATCACAACACCAAATTGAGTTCTAAATCTCCTAAAACCAAACACCGAAATTGGGCAGGAGACGTGTATACAACCATCATAGGAGTAGATGGTGATTTTGATGTGTCTGGAAGTATGATTCATCAAGACTTTAGGCAACAACTAAAAGATATTAAAGCTAAAACACTAGTGATTGCTGGCCGTTATGATGGCGTCTCTACACCAGAATTTGCAATACAGTATAAAACATTTATGCCTCAAGCACAATTTGAAATGTTTGAAGAAAGCGCTCATAATCCTTACCTAGAAGAGCCCGAAAAATTTTATGCTCTTTTTGATAATTTTATGAACATAAAATAGGTATTTTTGAATTTATAAAGATATGACATCTCATGAGTGAAACTAGACATAATTGGACCAAAGAACAAATTTTAGAGATTTATAACAAACCTTTAATGGATTTACTGTTTGATGCTGCTACAATACATCGCAAGCATCACGATCCAAATACTGTTCAGGTATCTACCTTATTATCAATCAAAACTGGTGGTTGCCCAGAAGACTGTGGCTATTGTCCACAAGCGGCAAGATATCACACAGATATTGAAGGTAATGATTTAATGTCGGTTCAACAGGTCAAAGCCCAAGCTTTACGTGCTAAATCTTCAGGAAGCTCTCGTGTATGTATGGGAGCAGCTTGGCGAAATGTTAAAGATGGCGAAGAGTTTGATCAAGTTTTAGAAATGGTTCGGACCATCAATAAATTGGATATGGAGGTGTGCTGTACCTTAGGTATGATAACTGAGAACCAAGCGCAACGTTTGGCGGAAGCTGGTTTATATGCCTATAATCACAACTTAGACTCTTCAGAAGACTATTATAAAGAAGTAATTTCTACTCGTGGTTATGAAGACCGTTTAGAGACCATTGATAATGTTCGTAAAACAAATGTCACTGTATGCTCTGGCGGCATTATTGGTATGGGAGAAAAAACAGAAGACAGAGCAGGCATGCTTGTAGCCTTATCAACACTCAACCCACAACCAGAATCAGTTCCAATTAATGCTTTAGTTGCTGTTGAAGGCACACCATTAGAAGACCAAAAGCCAGTATCTATTTGGGATATGGTTCGTATGGTGGCAACAACAAGAATCGTAATGCCAGAAACTCAAGTACGTTTAAGTGCAGGACGAACCGAAATGACAAGAGAGGGTCAAGCCATGTGTTTCTTTGCTGGTGCTAATTCAATTTTTGCTGGAGATAAACTATTAACTACTCCCAATCCTGATGTAAATGAAGACATGGAAATGTTTAAACTTTTGGGCTTAAACCCTCAAAAACCATTCATTAAAAAGATGCAACCACAAACGGTTGAAGCAAAAGACTCTCAGTTTGAATCTAAAGGCGAAAAGCCAAAATGGTCTAGGCCAGAGCATACAATTGAACGTAACGAAGAGGCGAAACATAAAGCTAAAGCACTCAAATAAAATGCTTCTTGTCGTAGCTGTAATTTTTATTGTTTTGGGCATCGCCATAAAATATGGTAAGATGTACTTTCTTATTGCTGGTTACAATACTCTGTCTAAAGATGAACAAAGCAAATATGATATCGAAGGAATTGCTACTATTTTCAGAAATGCCATGTTTAGCATGGCTTTAATAATGATTCTCGGTTACCTTATTGCTAAATGGTTCGAATTTCCGAAAATTGAACCTTACACATTAGGGGTTGTTTTAGTTATTGGGCTACCTTATATACTTATTGTTTCAAACTCTGATAAATACAAGATTAAAAAAGACAACTAATCTGATTTTCAATTTTAACAAACAATTATTTCCGATTTGTAGCGTTTTCTTAACTTTGAACACTAAATTTTTTAGATGTCATCATTAAATCTTCAAGACATTCCTCGTGTGAAGACGATCACTAAAGAGGAATTTATCGCTAACTACTTTAAACCACAACGACCTGTGGTTATAGAACGTTTTATTGAAGATTGGCCTGCTTATCAAAAATGGTCCTTAGACTACATGAAAGCTATTGCTGGTGAAAAAACTGTACCTCTTTATGATGATCGACCTGTAGATTATAAAGACGGTTTTAATGAGCCTCATGCCAAAATGAAAATGAGCGAATATGTAGATTTGCTAAAAAGTAAGCCTACCAAATACCGCATATTTCTTTGGAATATTTTAAAAGAAATTCCGCAATTACAACAGGACTTTAGGTATCCTGATTTTGGATTAAAACTCATGAAGAGCCTCCCAATGCTATTTTTTGGTGGCACTAATTCGCATACCTTCATGCATTATGATATTGATTTAGCTAATATCTTCCATTTTCATTTTGAGGGAAAAAAGCTTTGTATCTTATTTGATCAAAAACAAAATGACTATCTGTATAAAATTCCGCACTCACTCATAACACGTGAGGATATCGATTTTTCTAATCCTGATTTCGAACAATGGCCAGCACTAAAAAATGCCAAAGGCTGGCAATGCGAGCTACATCATGGCGAAATTTTATATATGCCTGAGGGTTATTGGCATTATATGAAATATCTAACCCCTGGTTTTTCAATGAGTTTACGTGCCATAGCGAGGCATCCTAAAAATTTAGGTAAAGCTTTATACAATGTTTTAATTATGCGTCATTTCGACAACATAATGCGTCGTATTAAAGGTCAAAAATGGATTGATTGGAAAAACGAACAAGCGATTAATAGAACTCATAAGACTTTTTAGCAAAAACCCTTCAGTATTAAAAACTTATAATATATTTGCACACTCAAATTTTAAGATGAAAATTATGAAAAATTTATTTTTAATTATGGCGCTTATCTCTGTTTCATTAATAAACGGACAAGCATTTGAAGGAAAAGGAGACCAAAAATTTCAAGTTGGTGCAAACATACAAGACGAAGCAACTGGAATTAATGTGAGTTTTGATTATGGATTAGGTGAAAACATTTCAATTGGTTTATCATCGGCATACGCATTAGGAATTGACGATCGTTTAGATGCTGATTTCGGAGACCGTTTTGACTTAAAAGCTCGTTTTAATGCGAACCTAGGAAATGTCTTAAATATTGATGAAAACTTTGATCTTTATCCTGGCTTAAGTATAAGTTTAAAAAACTTTGGTGGCCATATGGGAGCACGCTACTTTTTTTCTGATGGTTTTGGAATATTTACAGAGGCAACATTTCCACTAGCAAAATACAGTAACGACAAAACTGACATTGGATATTATATCCACAATCAGTTTGCGGTAAATATTGGAGCTTCTTTCAATTTATAATAGCTCACAATAGTATAAAAAAAGCATCCTAATATTTTAAGGATGCTTTTTTTATGGAATCAACTCCCGTATTTTATCATACACTAATTGACTTTCCCATCCTCTATAGAACAAATAATTGGCGAGTTTTTTTCTTTTCTTCTGAAGATTTGATTCTTGGATTATGGCACATTTCTTTTCTGCAAGTGCATGAAATGTATCATAGTAGTCGTTATCATCAATTTCTTTTAAAGCAAGGTTAATTATAGTTTTGTTGATGTCTTTTCGTTTCAATTCTATTTGCAAACGTTGCTTACCCCATTTTTTAATCCTGAATTTTCCTCTAACAAAAGCTTTAGCATAACGCTCTTCATTCAAAAAATTATGTTGTAATAAATGTACTATTATTTGATCTCGAGCTTCAGGAATCATCCTCATATCATGTAATTTTTGAGTGATTTCTTTATGACAACGTTCCTGATAGACACAATAGCGTTCTAGCTTTTTTTGCGCTTCATCGACAGTATATGTTTTTTGTGGATGCATCGTGCAAAAATATAACATTTTGTTAATAAGTGACTAGTCATAAAATGCTCATTTATAAGTATTTTTGATTAAATTTGCGCGTTTGTGTTTTAAGCAAACGCTATAGTTAATTTATCCCTATGAAAAAGAATTACTCCCTCATCTTATTAGCGTTCTTATGTTTTGTCGTGTCTAGTTATGGGCAATATACTGGAACAGGAAGTTTTACCCAAATCAATTCTTTAGCAGAATTAACAGATGGTTATTACGTTATTGCATACAATGATCAATATGCAATGAACAATACCCATAATGGAACATATTTAGCACGTACTACAATTAATCCTATAGCATCTGAGATTACTGACCCTTCAGGAACTATTGTGTGGAGAGTAGAAACTAACGGTTCTGGCAAAACTATTTATAATGAAGCATCTGCTAAGTATGTTTCTTATACTGGAAGCAGTAACAACGTTCAGATTGTAGATAATGTTATTTCCAATAATCAAAGGTGGACAATTTCATATTCCGGAGGAGAATTTATAGTGTCTAATCTTGCAGTTACAACTAGGGATTTACAGTATAACACTGGTGCTCCCAGATTTGCATGTTATACTGGATCACAACAAGATTTGACGTTTTATAGGATGGCAATTTCAACAGATCCAAGTTTATCCATTTCGGGAACACCACTTGATCATGGCTCAGCTTGTTTAAATACTGCTAATCCAATACAAACATATACAATCGCAAATAGCAGTAGTAGTACATTAACAGCTAATAATGTAACTGTAACATCAGACGACACACAATTTGTAGTTAGTAATTATACTCCTAATAATATTGCTGTTGGTGGTTCATCTACTTTTGATGTTACATTTACCCCAACTTCTGCTGGAGTTCAAACCGCTACTATAACAGTAGCAAGTACAACTGGAACAAGTAATTCTCCAACAATTAACTTAACAGGAACTGGATTAGATGTGGTGTCTCAAGCTGTTACAACTAATGCTGCATCTGCAATTGGAGGAACATTAGCTACTCTAAACGGAAATGTTAATACTGTAGGTACCTGTCCTAATACAATAGAAAAAGGCTTTGTGTATTCTGAAACTATCACTAATGCCAACCCACTAATAGGTGGTACAGGTGTCACTGGAACTTCTATAGCTGGCATAAGCACAGGTAATTTTACATTTGGAGCAACTGGATTAACAATAAGTACAAATTATAGTTATAAAGCTTATGTATATGATGGATCAACATATACCTATGGAGCTATTGAGACATTTACAACCACGACACCTCCACCAAATGATGATTGTGCTACTTTAGCACCAAATATTACTGTTGGTGCTGCTCCAATTACAGGCGACTTATCCAATGCTTCGCCATCAGCTAGTCTCAGTCAACAACCAACAAAAAATGATGTTTGGTATTCATTTACTCCAGCATGTACGGGTGTACAAACTATTTTAACCACCTTCACCTCTGGTCCAGATATTGATTTATATGTTTATGACACAAATTGTCCATCATCTGGCAATGCATTATACAGTTCTACTTCAGGGAATAATACTGATGAAACCCTAACCAATACATTTACTGCTGGGACTACATACTATATTAGAGTTCTTGATTATTTTAATGATGCGTCAAATTTCAACATAAGCATAAACACAGATGCTGGTGCACCCAATAACGGAAGAAATATAGAAGCGTGCCTAGGTAATACTAGTGTTGAATTGTCATGGGATGCTTCTACTGGAACAGCTCCAACTGGTTATATTGTTTTTGCTCAACAAGGCACAACATCTCCAGCATCTGCAACACCAGGAAATGCCTCCTCTTATATTGCTAACACGAATTATGCCACAGCAAACACATATGGTTTCCTAGGCAGAGCAGTATATAAAGGCAATGGCACTAGCACTACTGTTACTGGTTTAACTAATGGGCTCGATTACACTTTTAAAGTTGTTGCTTATTTTTGTGAAAGTGCAACTGGTTGGGCAACTGCAATTAATGCTTCTGGCTCTTGGGATGATACTTATACGGTCGATGTCCCAGAAGCAAATATTACTGGAGCCTCTGTAGCCACAACCTCTTCAGTAATAACATGGACAAATCCATTACCAACAACGTGTTATGATGTGTTAATCGTGGCAAATGAAGGAGGAATTACGCCATTTACACCTTCTTCTGGAACATCATACACTGGAAATCCAGTTTATGCAGGAGCAGATTCAATAGTGTTTTTTGGAAATGGAACTACTACTACGGTAACTGGATTAACTGATGGTGTAACATATTGCTATACTCTTTTTATTAGAAATCAAGGCACTGATGAATGGAGTAACGGACAATCCATTTGCCAAACTACTGGTCTTTCATATTGCAATTCAAGTGGTGGAACCTCAACAAATTCAGGGATATTAAATGTTAATTTAAATACATTAAATAATTCGTCTGCATCAAATAATGCTTATACAGATTTTACTGCGGTTTCTACGAGTCTTATTCTTGGTGATCAATACAACCTCAGTGTCAATGTGAATACTGGTGGGAATTATACGGCAAATGTAAAAGTGTGGATTGATTGGAA
This sequence comes from Psychroserpens citreus, assembly GCF_055686305.1. Classification (NCBI taxonomy): domain Bacteria; kingdom Pseudomonadati; phylum Bacteroidota; class Flavobacteriia; order Flavobacteriales; family Flavobacteriaceae; genus Psychroserpens; species Psychroserpens citreus. The sequence continues at coordinate 1,643,349 of NZ_CM145999.1, read as the reverse complement.
TAGAGATGGTTCATTTAATAACTCTTCGAACGAAGCCTTTGAATTAGGAACTATAACTAACAGCTCAAATGCACAACCATCACTTTCTCCTATAACTGTAACAGTACCAACGAATGCTTATATTGGAAATGTAAGAATGAGAGTCAGTTCTAAAACTGATAATGGCGAACCTTACGCAACGCCCTGTGAAGATTTTAGTTTTGGTGAAGTTGAAGATTATACCATTACTATAGTACAACCATCTAATGCCGAAATTAATATTGAGGGTAACAATATCTCCATTCCTAATGGGTACACCGTAACTGATTTGCCAACTGCTGGATTAAATCAAACACTTTATGGTTTAACTAGTGTAGGTGCTATGGGACCAGAAAAAATTTATACCATTGAAAATATTGGAGCAACAACATTAAATCTAAATGGCACACCACGCGTACAATTAACAGGTGCTCATCCTGGCGACTTTAATGTCACAGTTCAACCATCTGCAACGGTAAATTCTTTGGCAACATCAGAGTTTAGGATTCAATTTAATCCAACATCAGATGGCATTCGAACTGCGACCGTAAGCATTCCTAATTCGGATAGTAATGAGAGTCCTTACGAGTTTCAAATACAAGGCTCTGCCAATTGCACCTCCACGTTAACTAGTTCTATTTGGCCGACTTCAGGCCCTGAAAACACAGAGGTGACTATAACCTCAGCAACTAATTTAACTGGAGCAACAGCAACGATCAACGGGTTATCTATGACTACTGTTTCTAGCTCGGCCACAGAATTGGTGGTTTTAATTCCTCAAGACGCAACTACAGATGATATCATTGTAACGTTTTCAACTGGTTGTTCTTCTGTAAATCCATTTACAGTAATTGATGATCTTAATACTACTTGTGATTTTGCCAGTGCAAACACCCTTAACGAACTCTTTATAAGTGAAATTACAGATGCAGAAAACGGAAGTTCCTCTTTTGTTGAAATTTACAATGGTACACCAAATACCGTTAATCTATCAGACTACAGAGTAGATATTTTTAATAATGGAAGTCCAAACGCTTCAAGTGAAAATAATCTTACAGGAAATTTAGCATCAGGATCAACCTATGTCATTACAGTAGGAAGCACATCGTGTACTACGTTTAACAATTTAAGTGTAACTCCTAGTCAGTCATTTGGGTCGTCTAGTGGTATCAATTTCAATAATAACAGCTCTGACGCCATAGGTTTATATAAAATATCTACTGCAACAATGGTAGATATCTTTGGTCTTTATGAAAGTGACAACTGGGCTAATGGCTTGGGAGTAGGTAGTGATGGTGCTAATTTCAGAAGAAAAAATGACACATCACCACTTCCAAATCCGACGGAATATCATTTCGATATTAATGAATGGGAAATCTACGATTGGACAGATTGTAGTGATTCTGATTATGTGAATATTGGAAATTATAATATTTCTAACCGTATACCACCAGATGTTTCAGCTTTAGCTACTCCAACTTTTGATTGTACTACAACTGTTCAGTTATCTGTAATGGGTAATCAAGGCGTACCTGCCGGACAACAATTAAACTATCAATGGTATTATTTAGTACCTAATACACCTGCTTTTGTAGAAGTTCCGAATGGGCCTGATTTTAATAATAATGTGACGAATTCGTCTTTAGATATTACAAATCCAATCCCTTATATTGATTACCAGTTTTTCTGCCAAGTAAGAGAAGATGATGTAAACTGTTATGTGGCTAGTAACGCTGTTAAACTTAATGCTTTGGGTGCAGTTTGGGATGGCACCAATTGGTCAGCTTCGCCAGCAAGTGATAAAATTGTTATTATAGATGGAGATTATGACACTAGTATAGGAACTAATGGTGAAACAAGTTTCGAAGCTTGTCAATTAATTGTAAATACAGGACGTACTTTAAATATTGAAAATAACACTTACGTTAGAGTTCAGAATAATCTAACAGTAAATGGAAATATTGTTGTCAAAACTGACGGTTCGTTTGTTCAGGTTGATGATACTGCTATAGTTAATGGCGATGTTCTTTCTACTCCTAGTAGGATTTCAGTAGAAAAGGAAACTGCTAATTTAGCGACCTATCAAGAATATACGTATTGGAGCACACCAGTTTCTGGAGAAACAATTGGTGGTGGATTATTTGAATCATCAGCTAATAGACGTTTTTGGTTTAATGCTCAAAATTTTAGAGACTCAACTCAAGAAACGAATAATAATGATGCTACCTTAGCTGGGCAAGATGATATTGACGATGATGGAAATGATTGGCAACCTATCACAGACGCAACAACTGTAATGTCGCCAGGAGTTGGTTATGCTAGCACACATAACAGCACAGGTTTTACACCTAATCAATATATCTATACTTTTGAAGGGCCGTTTAATAATGGTGTATTTAATATTCCTATTTATAGAAATGATGCAGAGCCGAACGATAATAACTGGAACTTTATTGGTAATCCATATCCTTCTGCTATAGACGCAGACCTCTTTTTAGCAGCTAATGCTAGTATTGATCAAACTGTTGGGGCTACAAATGGTGCTATTTTCTTTTGGTCTCATAATACCGCTGCAGATGAGAACACCAATGGGAATGAAGTCTTAAACTATTCTCAAAGCGATTATGCAATAATTAATGGGTCTGGGCAAACTATGGGAGGTGATATGGTAATGCCAACTCGACATATTCCATCCGGACAAGGATTTTTTGTGTCAATGGATCATTTGGCAACATCTACTTCGGCTAGTGGTTCTATTAGAACGACTAATATAGTTTTTAATAATAGTATGAGAGTGATTGGTAATAACAATCAATTTTTTAGAACAATCAATAATGCCAATGTACCTAATAAACTTTGGTTAGATTTAAATTCAGATAATGGTGTATTCAATCAAGTTTTAATTGCTTACGTTGATGGAGCTACTAATGATGACGATGGCATGTATTATGATGCCCATAAAAACTTATCTAGTAATGCAAATTCAATTATCTACTCCTTAATTGACGAATTAGATGATAAGAAGTTTGCTATTCAAGGTAAATCTCCTACTAGTTTAAACCTATCGGAAGTTATTCCTTTAGGGTTCTATACTAAAATCGAAGAAGCCACACTTTATACTATTTCTATTCATCAAGTAGAAGGTGAATTTATGAATGAAAATACAATTTACATTAATGATAAACTTTTGGGTATAACACATGACCTTTCTGCTAATGACTATAGCTTTACTTCGGAAACGGGAGAGTTTAACAATCGTTTTGAGATTGTATTTCAGGAAGATGCTCTTTCCGTATCTGAAAATGATATCAACTCGAATGATCTGACAATTGTTGAACTTTCAGATGGTAATGTCAAGTTTTCTGTAGGACATAATTTAGTGATTGAACAAGTAGAAATAATAGACCTCATTGGTAGAACCATTTACAAATTACAAGGAAGTAATACTACAGAAACATATAACTTATCACGACTAAGTCAAGCAACTTATATTGCTAAAGTCAGTTTATCTAATGGTCAAATTATTACTAAAAAAGCTGTTAAACGCAAGTAGGCATATAAAAGAAATTGTAAAAAAGAGGTTCTTAATGAATCTCTTTTTTTATTACAATTGATAACGTAATGCTAAAATTAAATTTCTTCCTGGAGCCGCAATACCAGAAGAATAGGTTTGATAACGTTGGTCAGTAATGTTTTCTAATGAAGCTGTTACTATTGCAGCCTCAGTAATTTGATATTGCGTTCTGAGGTTTAAGGTATACCAAGATGGGGAATAAGGTCTACCAAGATTATCTAATGCATAGATAAAGTCTTTGGAACGCTCTGATAGTGCTAATTGATTAAATGATAATTCACTATTATATTCTGCAAAAGCATCTATTTGAAATTTATCATTTTTCCAAACAAAATGAGTATTTCCAAAATTAGGAGCGATATGCCTTACCGGAACTTCAATGCCTTCGTCTTCTTCTGTACCACCAATAATATTGTATTGTGATGTCAACTTTAAGCGTTTAGAAATATTAAATTCTACTCCAGCTTCAAATCCATAAATCCAATTTTTTGATGCGTTTTGAATCGCTTGAACATTACTCAACTCACCATTATATTCAATTTGAGATTCGCCATTAAGTGTAAAATCTCTACGTATTAGTGCATTATCTAAAAATGTATAATAGGTTGCCATATCAATTAAAAACACATCATTAAAATTGAGACGTAAGCCTAGCTCTCCTCCATAAGCATATTCTGGTCTCAAATTCTGGTTTGGAACAACAACCGAACCTGGTTCAGAATCAAACACTTTCCCTATGTCATCAATGTTTGGTGCTCTAAATGCTGTAGAAGCGTTTAATTTCCATTGAATCATTTTACTCGGAATCCAACTTATTCCAGCAGTTCCAGTAAAGGCTCCTACATTTAATTTAGTTGTGTTGAATGGCAAGTTTAAAAATTCATTATTCTCAGAAAACTCAGCATTGGCTATTACATGATTATATCGCAATCCTGATTGAAATACAAATCTTGAATTGGGTTTATATTTAAAACTAGCATAAGCCGCAAGAGACTGCCAATTAGAACCATTAGGATATCTTGAAACTGATGGTAGGCTTATACCTGTAGTAATATCTTTTTCCTGACCCGTAGATGACACATTATTGAAAACATACTCCAAGCCATAGAACAATTTGCTTTTAGTACTCAAGCCCTTTTCTAAATCTAGATTTAACGAATAAGCATCTACAGCATCTTCTCGTATGTTTCTTATGCTTGATTGAAAATCTCTATCCAATCGGCTTTCTTGAAAATTTTGATATGCAAGCGTGGCTTGTATTTTATCATAAAGATTAGAACTGCTACTTAATTTAGTCACTTGAAAATTACCCATAAACCAACGCTGTGGTCCATAATTCCATTCTGCCGATCTTAAAGCTCCATTACTATATCTGCGTAATCTATCATATCTAGAGTAAGAGGATGTTGTTGTATAATATAAACCTAAATCAAAACTTAAATTTTCTACAGGCTCATATCTTACTTTTTGAAGAATATTAATCTGATTATAGCCAGTTGGCGTTTGAATACGAGGATTTTCATTCTGAACCACTACATCTACCCCATCAATGACTTCTACATATTCTGGCCTTAAATAATCGTTAGGACCATGTCTTCCCATTCGTAAATCCTCAAAATCAGTATAACTAACATTCGTTAGAAATGCCCATTTTTTAAAACCCAAATTTAAATCAATATGCCCTGTTTTTTCTTTATTTGCAGTAGCGTATCTTGTAGCTACATTAGCATTAAAATATAAAGAATCCCTATAAGATAATTGTGGTTTTTGAGTATAAAAACTCATAACACCACCAATAGCATCACTTCCATAAACAACAGAGCCAGCACCAAGCGTAATTTCAGTATTTTGAATTGAAAATGGATCAATAGAAATGACGTTCTGTAAGTTCCCGCCTCTAAAGGTGGCATTATTCATTCGTACACCATCTACAGTAATTAAAAGTCTGTTGGTCGAAAATCCTCTAATCATTGGACTTCCACCTCCTAATTGACTTTTTTGAATAAAGACATTACCTGTACTTTCAAGAAGATCTGCACTAGTTTGAGGGTTTTCAAAAGTAATATCACCTGAATTTATATTAACTATTGTTTGAGGTATATCGCGTTTACTTTGTTCAAATTTAGATGCCGAAACAACAACTTGATCTAAATCTTCAATACTTGCAATCAAATACACTATAAAATTATCGCTTTTGATAGCAGATTTCTTTAGTGCTTTCTTAATGTATAGTATGTTTTGAAAATAAATCATCTCATTGTCGTCAAATTGATTTAATGAAGCTTCACCTTCAAGATTTGTAATGACCGATTTATTCTTTTTAGAATTAAATATTGTTACACCAGCTATTGGTTCATTCGAACCTTCTTCTATAACCCTAACTGTTTGAGAGTTACAAAAGCCCACTGAAAAAACAAATACTATTAAAAGCGTAAACTTCATAAATATCAACTAAATACCTGATTGAAAACTTGTAGAGATTTTGGTTTTTTAAAACTGCCCAAATGTAATTCAAAATATAACAATAGCATCGTTAGAAATGATTGTCTTTGCTTTGAATTCAATTTTATAGTATCTAGTTCATCAAAATTTGTGCCTAACAGCTGTTTTAAAATTGTTAAATTTTCACCTGTAACACTGTATATATTCTGCTTTGTAGACTCAAACAATCCGTTATTTAAGTTGAAATATCTTTGGTTCATATCAGTAGTATCTGGATAAAACCCTAAATGCTTGGTTAGATTTAACAGAAATAATAAATGAAAGTTTGAGAATTCATCTTTAGTATCGAGCCATCGAAATGTAATTTCAAGATAATTATAAAGTGATACATTTTGTTCTTCTTCTTTTAATACCGAAGACAATACCTCAGCTAAAAACATGACAATAGCACTTTTCAATATATTGGTATGTAAACTAGTATATCTATAATCTAAACGAACATCCTTAATATGTTGTAGAGATTGTTTTTCTCTAAAACTTTCTTCAATTTGTAGTTGAGACAGTAATTGAAAATAGGCAATTTTAGAATTCCCTTTTTTTCTATTTAAAACACCTCTTAATAGATAACTAACCACTCCTCTGTGCAAAGTAAAGGCTTTTACTATGAGGTCATGATCTCTGTATTTTAACTTTGAGATAACAATTACTTTGGTTTTAATTAGCATCTTGAAGCATTATTACCTAACTATAAGTACTTTTAAAACCTTAGTTTCGAAAGAGTCTAAATCTGAAATAAGAAATAAATAGACGCCTGAGGCGACAACATTACCTCTGAGATTTTTTCCATTCCAGACACCAGTTCCTCCATCTATTGCAAAATTATAATTTGCAGAGGATGATCGCTGATTAACTCTCGATTGCGCTTCTGCAACCAAATTACCTTCAATGTCTGTTATTTTCACATTCACATTTTCGGTTAACCCAGAAACTTTAATCCCATTATTAATATTATTTAAATCATCAAAACCCAATATATCATACTCAGGTCTAACCGGATTAGGATAGATATAAGCCTCTTCTAGAGTATCTTGAGGCTTTGTTCCTCCTGAAGAAAAAGACACTAAGCCTCTATCTGTGGCAATATACACTTTCCCAGATTGCGGGTCTATTGAAATATCATTAATAGCATTTGAAGGTAATGGAGAGTTCGCTGTAGTAAAATGAAATATCGTCTCTTGCCCATCAGGAGAAAAGTAAAAAATCCCCGAATCTAAAGTTCCTACCCACTTATTATCAGAACCATCAACTTTAATATCTGTAATAAATTGCTCTGAAAGTAATTCTGTAGGAATTCCATTTTCTAATATGACTATTTCATTTACTCTTGGACTTGGATCATTGACAAAATTTGAAGTATTAAATAATACTCTTAAGCCGCTAACAGTGCCAATCCAAAGTTGGTTACGACTATCAAGAGCAATGGCTTGTGTTTGCGCTGTAGGCATATTATGTTCTTCATTGAACACATTGTTAATTTGATTTGTGTCGGTATTGTATCCAATAACACCGCTATTATATCCAGAAACCCATTTCATTCCACCACTTCCTACTTCAAGATCTCCAAAACCTAATTCATCAAATACAGGATCTAATATCAAATCAGAAAAATTAAATCCTTGCCATTGACCTGTATTTGGATCATACGATTTTAATGGATCATCTTCTTTTATTGACAATGTCCAAAGTAAACCATTTCTATCAAATTTTGAGGCACCTTGTCTAATTTGTGTTACACCAGTAAGGAAATTTTCTAACCCGCTATTTTCTGCGTTATATAGAATGGTAGCTTGCTCATTATTAAGCTCAAGTAGCCCATCAAAAAATGAACTTATAAACACTTGACTGGGATCAAATGGATTGATTGCAATATCACATAGATTTCTTGCCGTTAGTAAGCTATCATAAGGGATATTATTCCATGAATCCTCTCGCAAAACACTTATACCTCGTCTACGAACTGGTGATGGGTTATATGACACTGTATAATCTCCATATGTGACCCATAAAACCTCATTTCCTGCTTGCAGTTTAAAAGCATTATTCCTTGAAGGACCATCTGGTAAAATAACGTCAAATTCTTCTACAAGGTCATTATTAGTTTTTAAAACTCCCGCTTCGGTTGTTCCTATAAATATATCTTCATCGATAGTAGTAGCACAAGTAAATTCAACATCAAAATCCTCATTAGTAGATGCTGTGTTAATCTGTAAAAAGTCTTCATCATATATAAAAACGTCTTCGTCTAAAGTAATAGATAATCTATTACCTACACTTCTTACATCAACTGGTAAGCTAGGATATGTAATCAATGTATTAAGGTTATCATTAATAACCTCACGCAATGTATTATTTGCTCGAAGTGTATATAATCGACTACCAACGGTTTGAATGGCAGTATAATTACCTGGAGTAATTTGTGACCATTGTTGAAAATCTATTAAGTTAGGATTGTCTAACGACGCTTTTCTAATTCCACTATTAGAACTACAAGCGGCATAAATAAAATTATCAAAAATAGTCGTTTGATTTACCTTAATCTGACTTCCTCCATTTCCAATAAAATATGAATCCCCAAATTGCAAAAGACTTAAATCATAAATGGAAATTCCGTAATCTGTAGAAATATAGATTAATCCATTGTTTTCATAAAAATGGTTAATTCGTTTTAATGCAGGTGAAATAGACTCTTTCTCTAGTATGTCAACTACAGATAAAATATCAGAATCAGAATCAAAGAGAATCTCTATCAAACCAGATTCATAGCCAATAACCAATAACTCAAAGTCCTCACTGTATTTTATAGTAGAAATATTCTCTCCTGAAAGACCATTAATAGTTGTAAAGGTTTCTATTTCATTTGAAAAAATATCATAACTAAATATAGCATTTTCTGAGGCCGCATAAATTTTATCATTCCCTTGAGTGATATCTTTGATACCAGCATATGAAAAATAGCCTTCCCACAGGGAAGAGAAATCCTGCGAAACTCCTTTAAAACACAAAAGAGTAATAAGGAAAAGTACTATTCTCTTCAACATATTATTTATTTTTTTCAAATATATTATATCTAACGACATTTTACCCAATATCATATAACACATCTCAATAAAAAAAGCTTTCAGTGATAACCCTGAAAGCTTTTAGTTCTCTATTTTTGAAATCCTTATACAACCCCTTGGGCTAGCATAGCATCGGCTATTTTTACAAATCCTGCAACATTAGCCCCTTTTACATAATCGACATAACCATCATCTCTTGTACCATAAGTAACACATGATTCATGGATATCATCCATAATTTTATTGAGTTTTTCGTCAACTTCTTCTCTAGTCCAACTTAATCTTAATGAGTTCTGACTCATTTCTAATCCAGAAGTTGCAACACCACCAGCGTTTGAAGCCTTTCCTGGTGAAAACAATACTTTAGCACTTTGAAACGCTTCTATGGCTTCTGGAGTAGTAGGCATGTTTGCACCTTCGGCAACAGCAATAACATTGTTATTAATTAATTGTTTTGCCTCATCACCATTAAGTTCATTTTGTGTAGCACAAGGTAATGCAATATCACAATTAACAGACCAAGGACGCTCTCCAGCATGATAAGTAGCATTAGGATATTCGGCAGTATATTCACTAATTCGTCCTCTTTTTACATTCTTTAGATTCATAATGAATGCTAATTTATCAGCATCGATACCATCAGAATCATGAATATACCCTCCAGAATCTGACATGGTAACAACTTTTGCTCCTAACTGAGTTGCTTTTTCACAAGCATATTGAGCAACATTACCAGATCCAGAAATAACTACTGTTTTTTCTTCAAAAGAATCTCCATTTTTTGCTAACATATTTTTTGCAAAATACACACAACCATATCCTGTAGCCTCAGGTCTAATTAGAGATCCACCATACGTAATACCTTTCCCTGTTAAAACTCCAGTAAATTCATTCTGTAGTCTTTTGTACTGACCAAACAAATAGCCTATTTCACGACCACCAACTCCAATATCTCCAGCTGGGACATCGGTATTAGGGCCTATGTGTCTAAATAATTCGGTCATGAATGACTGACAAAAACGCATCACTTCATTATCGCTTTTCCCTTTAGGGTTAAAATCAGATCCTCCTTTTCCACCACCCATTGGAAGTGTTGTCAAGGAGTTTTTAAAAACCTGCTCAAATCCTAAAAATTTAAGAATACTTAGATTTACCGAAGGGTGAAAACGTAAACCACCTTTATATGGTCCTATTGCAGAGTTAAACTCAACTCTAAACCCTCTATTTACCTGAGTATTTCCTTGATCATCAACCCATGGAACTCTAAATATAATAGTACGTTCTGGCTCTACCATACGCTCTAAAAGCATTTTTCCTTGATACTTTGGGTTAGCCTCAATAAAAGGAATCACAGTTTCTGCAACTTCGTGCACAGCTTGTAAAAATTCAGTTTCATGACTGTTTTTATCTTTTACAAGATTTAAAAAAGCTTCAATTTTATCTTTCATTTATTATAGTATTAACAATCTATGTTGATTTTTATAACACAAAGATACATTATCTTTAAAATGTATGTCCTTTTTTTTTGATATTCTCAATGTATGCATAATTAATCATTAAATTATCATTTAACAGTTGTTCGGATAAATTTACATTTCGTCTAATAATTTGGTAGTTTATCTAGTTTTTATATATTTGTTAGTTAACAAGCCCTCTGTAATTTAAGACCTATGACGCTTAATTTTAAACAATTAACTTTTGTATTCATTTTCATACTTGGTGTAAATGAATGTTATTCTCAACTTGGTTTTTCTCATGAAATTGGTGTTATAGCTGGTCCTGTTGCTTTTCAATCTGATTTTGGTGTTAGAAGAGATTTTGAAACAAATGCTGGTAATACAGGTATTGGTGTAGGGATTGTTCATTACATTAATTTTGCTTACAGAGCCGATTGTAATTGTTATTCTACTGACACCTACTTTAATGATCATTTTAAGTTAAGAAACGAGATCTCTTGGAATAAAACCAAGTTAAATCACTTTGGAAAATGGGTAGATGCATCACGAACTAGTGCAGATGCCGAACGATTACGACGTCATTCTGGAGTTGCTCAAAATTTTGATATTGGCACGCAAATAGAATGGTTTCCAAAAAGTATTAGATCTTTTCAAGCTTTTAGCTATTCTTTTGCTCCTTTCGTGAGTCTAGGAGTACATTTTACATCTTATAATCCTGAAGTAGAGACCACTTACGGTGATGGCAATATAGAGAATATGAATAATTTCTACCAGCCTTGGGTTAATGCTGCCAACCCTAACACTAACGAGGATCCATTTTTATTAGATGGAAATGGAACAACATGGTCTGTTGTTGGAAGTATTGGTACGCGATATAAACTCACTGTAGTATCAGATTTAATGTTAGATTTAAGATGGCAGTATTATTTTAATAACGAAATAGATGGTTTAGACCACAATTTAAACTCTAACAAAGCAAACGATTGGTTAGTTTGGTTAAATTTTGGATACATTTATTATCTTGATTAACCATCACATTATAAAATCATAAAAAAGGACTAAGCTTAAAGTTTAGTCCTTTTTGTTTTTTTAGATTACCCTATTGCTTGTTTTAAATCAGCAATTAAATCGCTTATATCTTCTATACCTACACTCAATCTAATTAAAGAATCTACAACCCCTATTTTTTCTCTTTCCTTCTTAGGAATGCTTGCATGCGTCATACTAGCTGGATGACCTGCTAAAGACTCTACTCCTCCTAAAGATTCTGCTAATGTAAAAATCTTAAGACGCTCAACAATCTTTATAGCTTGCTCATAATTATTTCCTTTGGTTGTAAAAGATACCATTCCTCCAAAATCATCCATTTGTGCTTTAGCAATGTTATGATTAGGGTGGTTTTTAAAACCTGGCCAATAGACTTTTTCAATTTTTGGATGACTTGCCAAAAACTCTGCAACAGCTTTACCATTCTCACAATGACGCTGCATTCTAACGTGTAAGGTCTTAATTCCTCTTAAGGCTAAAAAACTATCTTGAGGTCCACAAATAGCTCCGCTAGCATTCTGAATAAAATACAAACGGTCTGCCAAATCTTTATCTTTTACAACTAAGGCTCCCATAACCAAATCACTATGTCCACCCAAATATTTTGTAGCTGAGTGCATCACGATATCCACTCCTAAATCTAATGGTCTCTGCAAGTAAGGTGTAGCAAACGTATTGTCGACGGCAAACAACAACTCATATTGTTTAGCAATAGCTGCAGTTGCTTTTATATCTATAATATTCATCATTGGGTTTGTTGGAGTTTCCACCCAAATTAATTTTGTGTTTTCATTGATATAAGCTTCAATATTTGAAACATTATCCATGCCTATAAAATGAAACTTGATTCCAAACTTCATAAAAACACTTGTGAATAACCTATAAGTACCGCCATATAAATCATTGGTAGAAATGACTTCATCTCCAGATTTTAATAATTTAATAACAGCATCAATAGCAGCTAAACCAGAACCAAAAGCCAAACCATAATTTCCGTTCTCTAAACTTGCAAATGCCTTTTCTAGGGCATTACGAGTTGGGTTATGTGTTCTTGAATATTCATAGCCTTTATGACCACCAGGTGTAGATTGGGCATAAGTGGATGTTTGATATATTGGCGGCATTACACTATTAAATGCAGGGTCATGTGCTTGGCCGCCATGTATTGTTTTTGTATTAAATTTCATGATAATTATCAGAGACAAATTCAGTTGTAAAACCACAGAATTCGTTTCATTTTTTGTATGGTGAACAACAAATTTAAGGTTTAATTCGTTGTATTCAAATCTAAATAATACCTTTATTGGATGTTTAACCGAATCCCAAATATTGTGAAAAAAAGCTGCCTACTATTTGTTATTTTAATTTCGTTAATTTCTTGTAAAAAGGAGATAACCATTGATTTTATTGAAACACAAATTGAAACTTCCGAAACTGCCGAAATAGCATTGAATTTTCCAAAGGCTGAAGGCACAGAAACTATTGCCAACCCGATTAACGCTACTTTAGAAAACTATATTGTTACTCAAATTAACTTTTCCGAAGACATTCCATCTCAATTGACTATTGACGACGCGATTTCAAAATTTAATTATGAGTTTATAAGTTTTAAAAATGAATTTCCAGATGCTGGAAAAAAATGGGAAGTTTTTGTTGATGGTGAAGTAACCTATCGCTCTCCTGAAGTCATTAGTATTGCCATAAATTCATACTTAGATACAGGAGGTGCTCATGGTAATACACGTGTCAAATTTTTTAATTTCAATCCTCAAACAGGCGATTTGATCGACATTAATGATATACTAAAGAATAAAGAGGCCTTTTCAAAAGTGGTGTCTCAAAAATTAAAAGAAGACATTGCCTCTAATTCAAACAATGATGCTCTTTTAGAAGATTTGTTTTTTGGCGAAAAATTTCAACTACCTGAATCTTTAGGTTATAGTGACGAAGGGATTATTATACTATATAACACCTATGAAATTGCTTCGTACTCGCAAGGTATTGTTGAATTTACAATTCCATTTGAAGAGATCAACTCATTCCTAAATATTAATTAATTTTCCTTTGTCAATCGTTTGATTATAGGTTCGACGGTTAGACCTTGTCCGATAATTGAAATCACCACGATTACATACGTAATCACTAAAAACAATTCTCGATACATATCTTGTGTTAAGCTTAAAGCCAAAGCTATTGATATACCGCCTCGCAATCCTCCCCAAGTCATGATTAAATTAGTTTTGGGTAAGAATTGTAGTTTTTTAGCATAAAATTTAACTGGAATCCATAAGGAAAGGTATCTAGATAGCAATACTAATGGTACTGCTATTAATCCAGCAATAATGTAATTAGTTTCAAATGAAAGTACTAGCATTTCCATACCTATCATTATAAATAGTACTGCATTTAATAACACATCTACCAATTCCCAAAACTTATCTACATAAGTTTCAGTGATTTCAGACATTGCCGAATTACGAACAGTATCATGCCCTACAATAAGCCCTGCAGTTACCATAGCTAGAGGAGCAGACATATGCAATTCATGAGCTAAAAGTGTACCTCCCATGACTGCTGCTAAGGTAATAATGACCTCAACTTCATAATTATCTATAGATTTAAGTAGCTTATAAGTAGCATATCCCAGCCCAAGACCCAAAGCGATACCTCCTAAAACCTCAACACCGAATAACTGCAATATCTCAGTTACTTCTATGGCCGCATTTGGTGCTTTAGCAATTGAGAAAATAGTTAAAAACACCACAACACCAACACCATCATTAAATAGAGATTCTCCTACTATTTTGGCTTCTAATTTTTTAGGTGCTCCAACTTTCTTTAAAATCCCTAAAACCGCAATAGGATCTGTTGGAGATATCAAAGATCCAAACAACAAGCAATAAATGAAATTGATATGATATCCAAAAAACTCGAACATAAAATACATGAATCCACCTACTAAAAAAGTAGATACTAAAACACCCAAAGTAGCAAATGCTAATACTGGTCCGCGTTGAATTTTAAGTTGGTTAAAGTTTGTGTGTAGTGCCCCAGCAAAAAGCAAAAAACTCAACATAATATCTAGCAGAACTGTTTTGAAATCTATTTGAGAAATTAATTCTTTTTCTCTTAATAATAGAGTATCATCAAATTGTCCGATGGCTACAACAATAATAGTAAACACAATCGTAATCAACATTAAGCCAATGGTTGTAGGAAGTTTTAAAAACTTAACGTTGAGATAACTAAAAAGCGCAGAAAGAACAATTAATATTGAGGCAATAGCGTAATAATCCATGAATGCTGAAATTTTCGATAAAAGTAACTATTTTTCTTATGAAATCCGTTTACTTTGCATTGTACAATCCAATTCATAACTTATAATTCTCTTTCACGAAACCTAAACGATTATGAAAAAAATATACCATCTAAAAACTTGTAGTACCTGTGTTAGAATTATAAAATCTTTGAATTTACCTGAAGACGTTATTTTTCAGGATATAAAAACTGAAGACATTACTGTTAAACAGTTAGAAGAACTCGCCAATTTAGCAGGTAGTTATGAAGCATTATTCAGTAAAAGAGCTAAGCTTTATAAGGAAATGGGGCTTAAGGATCAAAACCTTACTGAAAAAGACTTTAAGCATTATATTTTAGAACATTATACATTTTTAAGCAGACCTGTACTAGTTTATAATGATGCTATTTTTATTGGAAATAGTCCAAAAACGATAGATGCAGCAAAAGCTTTTATCCATTCTCATGAATAACAGGAAATTTGCTTTAGTTGCCGTCTTTTTGGTTCAACTTTTATATGGATTAAATTATACATTTGCAAAATCTATAATTAATGACGGTTTTATAAAAACCTTTGGACTCACATTATATAGAGTTGGAGGAGCTACTATATTATTTTGGATTTTTGGATTGTTTTTCAAAAAAGAAAAAGTGGAAACTAAAGATTATTTCACCTTCTTTTTAGGTGCCGTATTTGGTGTTGGTTTAAATATGTTATTGTTTTTAAAAGGGCTCGAATTAACCTCACCAATACATGCGTCGGTAATTGTAACGATTACGCCAATTATCATATTAGTTTTATCGTCATTCTTCTTATCGGAAAAGATTACTAAAATGAAAGTTCTTGGTGTATTTCTTGGTTTTTGCGGAGGTGTTTTATTAACCTTATTAGGAAAATCTACCCGAGTTGCAGATAATGTTATTCTTGGTAATACCTTTATTTTCTTAAATGCAATTGCTTATAGTATTTACATTATTATTATAAAAAAACTAACCGCAAAATATCATCCTTTTACTTTTATTAAATGGTTATTCTTATTTGGTTTCTTTTTGGTTTTACCTTTTGGATACACAGAAGCCACTGAGGTGCAATGGCAAACCTTTACACCTTATGTATGGTTTTCGGTATTTTTTGTGATTGTTGGGGCTACATTTGCAACCTATGTTTTAAATCCGTTAGCCTTAAGATCTCTAAAAGCATCTACGGTAGGGGTGTTTATTTATTTACAACCTGTAATTGCTGGTGTGTTTGCTATTACTATGGGTGTAGATGTTGTAAGCCCTATTAAAATAATAGCAATGATTTTAATCTTTTCTGGCGTGTATTTGGTAACCAAAAAACCTAAAGCATCAACTTAAATCTTTAGGCACTTTCCCTTCTATTCTTGTATCTGCTTTAGTCAATACCTTAAAATTTTTAGTTCTGGGTAACAACGCAGATTGTTTCAATAAAGAATCTGGTAAAGCAACCAGTTTCCTTGTTTTTAAATCAATCCAAGACCCTAGCATATCGCTTGTGGCCAAGTGTTCTCCTTTATGATTATAAAAATTATGTTCAAACTTAAAAAACATACCATCTTTACTTAGTCCAGACAATTCTAAAGTTACTGTTACTGGTTTACCTATAAAGGATTCTTTAAAATAGTAAGTATGTTCGTAAAATACGACCGGACCAATCCCAAATTTTGAGAGCTCGTCCATTGAGAATCCATAGGCAATAAAAAAGCCCATTCTGGTATGACTCATAAAATTGGTATAGGCCGAATTTGCTAGATGCCCATTAGCATCTATATCACTCCATCGGATTTCAAAATCTTTTTGAT
Source organism: Psychroserpens citreus (assembly GCF_055686305.1). Classification (NCBI taxonomy): domain Bacteria; kingdom Pseudomonadati; phylum Bacteroidota; class Flavobacteriia; order Flavobacteriales; family Flavobacteriaceae; genus Psychroserpens; species Psychroserpens citreus. The sequence goes on along the minus strand of NZ_CM145999.1, from coordinate 1,626,572 downwards.
ACATCTTAATATATTTGTAAGCTGTAAAGTTATTGTTTTTTTACATTCATTTCCGTTGAACTTTACGATTTTCCTTACCTTTGCTCAACTTATAAAATTCATTCATGATACAATCAATGACTGGTTATGGAAAATCTGTAATTCAGCTTCCAACCAAAAAAATATCTATTGAAATAAAGTCACTCAATAGTAAAAACCTAGATCTTAACACGCGTATGCCATCTATGTATCGTGAAAAAGAATTAAGTATACGAAAACTAATTGCTTCAAAATTGGTGAGAGGAAAAGTTGACTTCTCTCTATATATGGAAATCACTGGTGAAGAAACCTCAACACAAATTAATAAGACTGTTGTTAATCAGTATATAAAGCAATTAAAAGATGTCGTTGATGGTGATGCCACTGAGTTGTTAAAAATGGCTATTCGTTTACCAGATGCTGTTACTACCGAACGTGATGAAATAGACGAAAACGAATGGAAGCAAATTTCTGATGCCATAGATAATAGCCTAGAAAAAATCCAAACTTACCGTTTGGATGAAGGTAAAAGTTTAGAAACAGATTTTATAAATCGCGTTGATAATATATCGCGTTTATTAGAAGACGTTATCGCCATGGATCCAGAACGTATTGAAGGTGTACGTGAGCGCTTAACCAAAGGAATTTCGGAAATAAAAGAAAAGGTTGATGAAAATCGCTTTGAACAAGAATTGGTTTATTATATAGAAAAATTTGATATCACCGAAGAAAAAGTTAGGCTAAAAAATCACTTAGATTACTTTCTAAAAGCTTTGAAATCTAATGATTCTAATGGGAAAAAACTTGGCTTTATAGGTCAAGAAATGGGACGAGAAATCAATACTATTGGTTCAAAATCTAATTATGCTCCAATGCAAAAATTAGTAGTTCAGATGAAAGATGAGCTTGAAAAAATTAAGGAACAGTTATTGAATGTTCTCTAGAAAAACTTGTAAACTACCTTTGTGAAAAACGACAACGACATAAAAAAAGGAAAACTTATTGTATTCTCAGCACCTTCTGGTTCTGGAAAAACAACAATTGTTAGACATTTATTGCAACAAAAAGAGCTCAACTTGGAGTTTTCTATTTCGGCAACATCCAGAGAAAAGCGTGGCAAAGAAGTACATGCTAAAGACTATTATTTTTTAAGTCTAAAAGAGTTTAAGAGTAAAATCAAAAATGATGAGTTTTTAGAGTGGGAAGAAGTTTATCGAGACAACTTTTATGGCACTCTTAAGACTGAAATTGAGCGAATTTGGGCTAAAGGAAAGCATGTTATTTTTGATATTGATGTTTCTGGCGGATTGCGAATTAAAAAGAAATTCCCAGAACAAACACTCGCTATTTTTGTAAAACCACCAGATCTTAATGAACTAATCATAAGGCTTAAAGAACGTGGTGAAGAAAGTGAAGAGAAGATAAGTATGCGTGTTGCTAAAGCACCTGCTGAATTGGCAACAGCGCCTCTATTTGATGAAATTGTACTCAATAAAGACCTCGAAGAGGCTTTAGATAACGCGTATCACCTCGTTTCTAATTTTATTAAGGCTTAAGGTATGAAAATTGGCTTGTATTTTGGTACGTTTAATCCCATTCATGTTGGTCATTTAACCATAGCAAATCACTTAGCTGAACATAGTGATTTAGATAAAATTTGGTTTGTAGTAACACCTCACAGCCCATTTAAAAAGAAAAGCTCATTATTGGATAATAGGCAACGTTATGAGATGGTATATCTTGCCACAAAAGATTATATCAAACTCGAACCAAGTGATATCGAGTTTAATTTACCTCAACCTAATTATACAATTAACACTTTAACTTATCTTCAAGAAAAACATCCAAATCATGAGTTTGCTCTTATTATGGGAGAAGATAATTTAAAGGGATTTCATAAGTGGAAAAATTATGAACTCATTTTAGAACATCATGACATTTATGTATATCCAAGAATTTCTGAAGGTAAGATAGAAACACAATTTAAAGATCATCCAAAAATTCAAAAGATTGATGCACCAATCATGGAATTGTCTTCTACATTTATTAGAACATCCATTAAAAATGGTAAAAATATTCGACCTATGCTACCAGAACATGTTTGGAAATATTTGGATGAAATGAATTTCTATAAATAACGACTGAGGTAACTTAATACCAAAATCATCTAAATTAGACATTTAGTTAAGCACCAAATTATGACAAACAATAGCACTCTAAATTATATTAAAAGTGTATTAGAAAATTTACCAAATAACTGGTTAGATTTAACTACTCATCGCCTAGATATTTATAATGAGAAACTGGCTAAAACTCAATTTTTAGACCAATTTGAAATATTGTTTGAAACAAATAATTCTCAATCTTTAGCACTTCATAAGTTACCTACAGCTTACGACTATATTCGATTAGGTCATCCTTTATCTTGTGTCTTAGAATGGACTATTGCTAAGTGTTTTGGAGCTAAACCAGAACAAGTGATAAGCTTTTCGTCTATGACCATGCCTATTTTAGCGATTCTGAGAAACAACCTTTTAGAACATAAAAAAACACAAATTCTTTACAAGGGTGAATTACCTTATTCATTTGATAGTGAACTTCTAAAACGCGTTTATGGATATGCATTTGAAATGAAACAAATAGATTGTCCGGATGACATTTCAAAGTTTGATGGTAGTACCATATTTATTTCAAAACATGATGAAATATCAATAAATAATCTCAATCCTAATATTGACTTTGTTGTTACTCTTTACAAATCTTTAGGAAGTATTTTACTTATTAACGGACAGCAGAATGATGCTTATATTTCAGAAATACAACATGTAAGACGAAGAGAGACTATTGCAATGACACCTCGTAATTGCCTAAAAGCCTTACAGTATTTGATTCAGAAATCTTCAATTACTGAAAGTAGTAAGAACAATACAAATGATGCTGTGGTTTTAGAGTCTATTAAGTCTATTACGAGAACAAACGGAATGCCTTTGGTGGGTTCAAGTGGACTCTCCATTCAGTATGCCATTATGATGGGATTAGTGCACCATGCTCAAGAGCAATATAAAGGAAAAACGATCAAGTTTGTGGTACCTCCCAATTGTTATGGTGGCACAAACGATCAGGCAAGACGACTTGCTGCTTGCTTTGACAATGTAGACATCGTAGACCTTCCTGTTGATGGCGATAATGATATGGTTAGAAGTATAGATATTGTTTTAGACAAGATCGCTAAAGCAGATGCTGTTCCTTATATCATTGCTGAAATTCCTACAAACCCTAGAGTTGAAGTACCTGATCTTGAACAATTAAAACAAACTCTTGAAAAAGTACGTTATACGTTCTCAAATGAAATTGCAATTACCCCTGTTTTTATTTTAGATCAAACCTTTTGTCCTAATGTTCATTTTTTAGGCGAAGGCAAAACACTCTCAAAAGTTAAAGCCATTTCATATGCTAGTGGATCAAAATTTCCTAGTGGCGGACAATGTACAGCAGGCTATTGTGTTGGAAATACAGAGGCCGAAATCTTGATGGAAAAGATAAAACTCCATCTCACTCTTTGTGATAATGAAGCTACGCATCACCAAATGGAAATATTAGCAAAGCAATTGCCTTCAATGAACCAGAGGATAATTGATGCTTATAAAAATACTCGGGAATTTGTAAATTTTATTCAAGAAACTTTGCCTTCTGCAAAAATCAATTTTGTCTCTGAAGAACTTGCAGAACAAGGGTTTACACCATCAGTGTTTTCATTAGACCTTCCTACTAAAGGTGCAACTTCAGAAGATCAAGAAGCTTACAAACGTGCATTAAATCATAAATTAATTCAATTAATGATTACAAAAATCCCTAATGAAAGTAAATATTGCGTAAGTTATGGGCAACTCAAAGGCTGCTACTGGACGATTCCTGCAACATCTACACAAGGCACGACTAAAGAAGATGATAAAGATTATATAGCTCGTGTGGCTTTATCTCCAAACTTGGACTTAGGTCGTCACAAACAAGTCTTTTTTGATTTTGTTAAAGATTTTACTTAAAATCAAGAAATGATAAAATCGTAACACACAAACACACTATCGAGTTTTTGACTTCTAAAACGGTGTATTTTCTCCATCATCATCTTCTTCTTCACATTCTGTTACTTCAGAAAACATTGCCCAGCTATTACCATCAAATTGAGTCCCCTCAGCCCAAGCAGTTTCTCCTCCTGTTGGCCCATCGACCTCTGCATGTGCAGCAAAGCAAAAATTTTCATCTAAATCCAAATCTTCTAAACTCAGTACATAAACAACTTCATATGGCGTTATTGAAAACGGTTCTGTATACTCAAATTGTCCTATTTGAGGATTACCAGAGCCTGTAAGTGGTACCCAATCTTCATCACAATTTCCCAAAGCTAAATGAGTAAGTTCAATGGTCCAATCACCATTACTTGAAAAGGTAACAATTAAGTTATCTCCATCAATATCTACAGTTACTATTCCTGCATCATTGTGTTGACCAGCAAATAAGGTCGTAGTATAACAAGGATCATCAGCAATTAAAGTTGAGGTATTAAGATTTTGTTGCTCTTCTTCTAAAATTTGTGTTTCAGTACATGCTGAAATTATAAATAAAAATAGGACACATTTTAGTAGGTGAATTTTTTTCATCACGAATAATATTTGGGGTTAAATACTATTCTAAACTTATAAAAAACATAGATTACAAACTGTATTTTTAGATGAAATGCTGCAAATATTAATATTTTAAAGATTTTTCTTACAAAAAATTACTTTTTATAGTTAGAAATGATAAAATGCATCTTCTAAATGTTCTAAGAGGGTTTCTTTAGAATTCATAACAATCGCGATAATATCAAACCGAACATTTACATCAAGTGCATTAGTATTTACAAAGGCATCAACAGCTTTGATGATACGTTGCATCTGCTTGGGTTTTAAAAACTGCTGCGGGTCACCAAAATTTGCACTTGTTCTTGTTTTAACTTCAATAACAGATAGAATATGACCTTTTTGGGCAATAATATCTACTTCTGCTTTTTGGTAAATATAATTACGGGCAAGGATTGTATATCCATTGTTTATCAAATGGCTTACCGCTAAATCTTCTCCTCTTTTCCCTAATTCGTTATGTTGTGCCATTTAATTTTTGTAATGTGTATCAATATATGATATGGCTTCATCTTGACTTAATACAGCAAATTTCTTATAGCGGTTATGAACATCTACTATTTCATCAAGAGCCTTTTCTACTAAAGGTTTGTTTTTCCAAGTATTTAAATGGGTAACTACTGTTTTTAAACAACCATTCTTATAGGCAATTTGCCCAAGAACATGAACCAAAGTATCACTCACCCGCTTTGTTTCATCAAATTCTAGTACTTTCAATAATGGTAAAACATCTTGTGGGTGTGTTCTTCCTCGAAGCTCAATCCCATGACAAATCTCTCGCCTAATCTCTTTGTCAGGATGTTTAAGATAAGGTTTACACCAAGCTAATACTGGAACTGGGTTCTTCTCTCCCATTTTTTTAATGGATCCAATTACAGCATTACGTACTCTATGGTGCTTATCAAACAATCCTGCTTCCATAAAACTGCTTACTTTATCAAAATGAAACTTCCCAATCTCACCTGCAGCATTAATAACCGTTTGACGATTTAATTCATCATCAGATGTCATAAGTGTTTTTAATACTGAAAAAATCCTAGACTGTAAGTGAGGTTGGGAATAAAATAGCTTTCCTAAAGCCAAATAAGCAGTTTTTCGAATATAGGTGTCGTTATCTGAAAAATAGTTGATAATGGCCTCTGTTTGACCATTATGCAAATCAGATTCAATTTGTTGATTAATTATGTCAACAAGCTTATTACGTTCTGCTTTGGATAAATCATAGAATGCCATGATTAGTATTCAAAAGCTATAGTTGCTCTATCTTTTTCTACTTTCAATACAATGGTCTTACCTAAAACCATAGCACGATTATCTTTCTCATGACCTGCAGGCATATTAAAGGCAATAGGAAAATCATAATCGGTTAAAGCATCAAGAATTAGTTGCTCTACCGAACTTCCCCAAAGCGTGGTATTCTTTCTAAGTTTAGACATATCTCCAACAATCAAACCTTTACAATTATCAAAATATCCTGCACGTTTCATACTTTGCAACATACGATCTATATGATACTTGTATTCACCAATCTCTTCAATAAATAAGATTTTTCCTGAGGTATCAATACTTGTTTTAGAACCTAACATGGTGTGTAACATGGTAAGATTCCCGCCTACTAAAGCCCCACTAGTTTCACCAACTCTATTATAGTTTGATCCGTCCAAAGTATAGTTCACTGGGGTTCCAAAAATGGTCGATTTAAAGGTTGCCAATGTTTCTTTAATATCGTCTAAATCTTTTGTCAAACTCACACACATTAAAGCATGAATAGATTGAAAACCTTCATTATGAAATTGATTATGTAAGGCTGTAATATCGCTATATCCAATCAACCATTTTGGATGTTTTTTAAACTTGGTATAATCTAATTTATCAAGTATTCTCACAGTTCCATAACCACCTCTTGCGCACCAAATAGCACTTATTTTCGGGTCGTCTAATGCCTTTTGAAAATCTTCGCATCGTTCATCATCAGTTCCTGCAAAGTGATCAGCTTTACTAAACACATGCTTTCCAACTACGGCATGTAAACCCCAACGTTTCAATAATGCAATAGCTTGAGCAACTTCATCATTTCTATTTTTCAATATTCCTGAAGGCGCTACTATAGCAACAGTATCTCCAGCTTTTAAATAAGGTGGTTGTATCAAAACAGTTTGGTTTTTTTGAGCAGATTTATCTTGAGCGTTTACATTTCCAAAGAAAAACAACACACACATCAAGGTTAAAACATAACGGGTTTTCGACATAGTGTAAATGTACATTTTTTTTTACACGTTTAAATTTAATAATTATTAAAGCCTAAATTAATTATCAAATTAAAAACGTCTATAAACACTATGCTCTTGGAGTAAAAATTTTAAATATTTCTTATTATACAATATCTAAAATTTATAAATCCTCGTTTCCAAATGCCTTTCAAAATGTGTACTTTTGTGGCTTGCAAAAACGAATACAAGATGTCTAAACGATATACAATTACTGCAGCATTACCTTACACTAATGGCCCGATTCATATTGGACATTTAGCTGGTGTGTATGTGCCTGCAGATATATATGCGCGATTCAAACGCTTAACAGGTAATGATGTGGCTTTCATATGTGGAAGTGACGAGCACGGTGTTCCTATTACTATTAAAGCGAAAAAAGAAGGAGTCACACCTCAAGATATCGTTGATAAATACCATGCTATAATTAAGACATCTTTTGAAGATTTTGGAATAACGTTTGACAATTACTCACGTACCTCAGCAAAAATTCATCATGATACAGCATCTGAGTTTTTTAAAACGCTCTATGACAAACATGAATTTGTTGAAGAAGTTACAGAACAACTTTACGATGAAGAAGCTAATCAGTTTCTTGCCGATCGTTTTGTCACTGGAACATGTCCAAAATGTGGTAATGAAGAGGCTTATGGTGATCAATGTGAAAATTGTGGCTCGAGTTTAAATGCTACAGATCTTATTAATCCGAAATCGGCAATAACTGGTAATATCCCTACCTTAAAAGAAACCAAGCATTGGTTTTTACCACTCAACAAGCATGAAAACTTTTTAAGAGAATGGATTTTAAAAGGGCATAAGAAAGATTGGAAACCTAATGTTTACGGACAAGTTAAATCGTGGATTGATGACGGTTTACGTCCGAGAGCAGTAACTCGTGACTTGGATTGGGGAATTCCTGTTCCGGTTCCTGGAGGCGAAGGTAAAGTGTTGTACGTATGGTTTGATGCGCCAATTGGTTATATTTCAGCTACTAAAGAATGGGCTGCTAGAGAAGGTAAAGATTGGGAGCCATATTGGAAAGACAACGACACTAAACTGGTCCATTTTATTGGAAAAGATAACATTGTATTTCACTGCATTATTTTCCCATCTATGCTCAAAGCTGAAGGCTCTTATATTTTACCAGACAATGTACCAGCTAATGAGTTTTTAAACTTGGAGGGCAATAAATTATCGACATCTAAAAACTGGGCTGTTTGGCTTCCTGATTATTTAAATGATTTTCCTAATCAGCAAGATGTATTGCGTTATGCCTTGACCGCAAATGCACCTGAAAGTAAGGATAATGATTTTACATGGAATGATTTTCAGGCTAGAAATAACAATGAATTGGTGGCTATCTTCGGAAATTTTATAAACCGAGTTGTTGTCCTTACTAATAAATATTACGATGGTGTTGTTCCCGAAGCTTCAAAATTTTCGGAAATCGACAACGATACCTTAGCTGCTGTTAAAGCCTATCCTTCGGTTATTGAAAGTTCTATTGAACGCTATCGTTTTAGAGAAGCGAGTCAAGAATTGATGAATTTGGCGCGATTAGGTAATAAATATTTAGCAGACGAAGAGCCTTGGAAACTCATTAAAACAGATGAAGTACGCACCAAAACCATTATGTATGTTGCACTTCAAATTGCAAGTGCATTAGCAACTTTAAGTGAACCGTTTTTACCATTTACATCTGTTAAATTAAAATCTATTCTAAATGTCACATCGAGCGCAGTCGAGATGTCTTGGACAAATATTTCAGAAAAAGATGTACTACTCCCATCTGGTCACCAGATAGGGAAAGGTGAATTATTATTCTCTAAAATTGAAGATAAAACCATTCAAGAGCAACTCGACAAATTAGAAGCCAGCAAAAAGGCTAACGACGCTGCGAATAAAGAAGTAGAGCCTCAAAAAGACATCATTACGTTTGAAGATTTCACTAAACTTGATATGAGAGTTGGAACCATTCTTGAAGCCGAAAAAATGCCTAAAACAAAAAAACTACTGGTCTTAAAAGTCGATACTGGTATTGACATAAGAACTATTGTTTCAGGTATTGCCGAAAGTTTTACTCCTGAAGAAGTGATTGGAAAACAAGTGACTGTTTTAGTGAATTTAGCGCCTAGAGCATTACGAGGTGTTGAAAGTGAAGGTATGATCTTAATGACTGAAACTCCTGAAGGTAAATTAGTATTTGTGAATCCAGATACCACAGTTAATAGTGGGCTACAGATAAGTTAAGCTTACTTAACAATTAACTGTTTGGTATCGTGTTTATCGTATTTATCAATAACTCTAAGGAGATACATTCCTGGTTTTAATTCGGAAATATTAAGCTTAATAATACTCTTATCTAACTGAAAAAAAGCAACACGCTTACCTAATATATCTAGGATTTCAACAGTTTTTATCTTATGAGTTCCTATGATAAATATTTGGTCTTCTGTTGGGTTTGGGTGAAATTTAAATACAGGCGTGTTTTGCAGATTAATATCTTGAGAATTTGATACAATCTCTTGAGAAATTAATATATTACTACTTATTAAAAACAGAAATACAATACATTTATGATTCATAATTAAATTTAGTGATTGATGATGTAGGATTATCTTTAACGAATTAATCCTCAATTAATTATCTCAAACCATCAAATCATTTTAATTACTAGTCCCTTAAATGCTCAAAATAGCTTATCATCCCATTTACAAACATCCATTGCCAGAAGGTCATCGTTTTCCTATGCTGAAATATGAGTTATTACCTCAACAGCTCTTATATGAAGGTACATGTATAGAGGATAACTTCTTTGAACCAAAAATACCTGATGACAATCTAATACTCAGTGTTCACACTAAAACTTATTTTGAAAGCTTGACGCAAGGCACCCTAGATAAAAGAGCTTCCCGTAAAATTGGGTTTCCATTAAGTAATCAACTTGTGCAGCGAGAAGTAATTATTGCCGATGGCACAATAAAAGCCAGCGAATATGCTTTACAATATAATATTGCCATGAATATCGCTGGTGGCACACATCATGCCTATACTAATCGTGGAGAAGCCTTTTGTTTATTGAATGATCAAGCTATTGGTGCTCGATATCTCATAAATAATGAACTTGCTAAAAAGATTTTAATTGTAGATTTAGATGTACATCAAGGCAACGGTACAGCAGAAATCTTTAAAGATGACCAATCTGTTTTCACCTTTTCTATGCATGGCAAAGCTAATTATCCATTCAAGAAAGAACATAGTGATTTAGATATTGCGTTAGAGACGAATACACAAGATGAGGGTTATCTTAACATTCTGTATGATATACTTCCCAAACTTATCAAGCAGGAACAGCCAGATTTTATCTATTATCTTTCTGGTGTAGATATCATCTCTTCCGACAAATTAGGTAAGCTTGCACTTACTTTAGCAGGTTGTAAAGCGCGAGATCGTTTTGTTTTAGAAACCTGTAAATCTCATCAAATCCCAGTGATGTGTAGCATGGGAGGCGGTTATTCTCCAGATATTAAGATAATTGTAGAAGCTCATGCTAATACTTATCGATTGGCTCAAGACATTTTCTTCTAAGCTGAATTTCGACTCGCATTAATATTTCCGAAGAGCGAACGTGTTACTATTTTTTCAAAAATGGCAATTTCGGCTTCATCTCTAACCTCAGCTTTCTCCAACTCTTGGATTTTCTTTAAAGCATACTGTTGTATAGTCAATAGTGGTAAAACAATAGATTCTCGCATATCGATAGAGGCTTTTCCTGCAGGTTCTTCTTCCATAAGTTCTTTAGAACCTGTCAGTTTTAACAATAAACGTTTAGATGTTTCATATTCAGTATGAATAATTGACCAAAAGGCTCCAAACTCTTCATTATCTGCCATGTATTTTGTGAGATCAAAAAAGGATTTAGACAAAGACATCATGCTATTTTCCACTAAAGTTTTGAAGAAACTCGAGCTATTATATAATTGTATTACTTTATCAAATTGCCCTTTATCTTCATAATATTTGAGTGCTGTACCTACTCCAAAAAAACCTGGAACATTTTGTTTTAGTTGACTCCAACTTCCAACAAAAGGGATAGCTCTTAAATCTGAAAAAATCAGTTTGTCCGATTTTCCTCGTTTTGATGGTCGGCTACCTATGTTGGTTTTAGCATAGTATTTTAAGGTACTCATACGTTCTAAATACGGCACAAACATTGGATGATTTTTAAAATCAGAATATGCCTTATAACTCAAGTCGGCTAATTTATCCATAACTTTTGTATTCTCCTTAAGCATAGCCGTATTGGTATCGTTTAATCGATTTAAAATCCCAGAACTTATCAATTGTTCTAAGTTATATTGCGACGAATCTAAGGTTCCAAAATTTGAGCTAATGGTTTGCCCTTGAATAGTTAACTGCACTTCTTTATCTTCAATTGTTGGCCCAAGAGACGCATAAAACTGATGCGTCTTCCCACCTCCTCTAGCCGGAGGCCCTCCTCTACCATCAAAGAAAATAACGGTAACATCATACTTTCTTGAGACTTCAGTAAGACGCTCTTTAGCTTTAAAAATCGCCCAGTTTGCCATTAAATATCCACCATCTTTGGTTCCATCGCTAAATCCGAGCATTATGGTTTGTCTATTACCTCGTTTTTTCAAATGCTTCGCATATTCTGGATTAGTATACAACTCTTCCATGACGTCTGGCGCATTTTCTAAATCGGTTATGGTTTCAAACAATGGACCAATATCTACAGTTAGTTCCTCCTGAAAAGCGACAAGTTTAAGCATTGCGTAAAGTTGCATCACGTTAAGTGTCGTTTGGTTATTACTTATAATATAACGGCTTGCTGCTTTCTCTCCATTAGTTTCTTGAATAGTTTTAATGGCTTTCATAGTGTGCAAAGTCTTTAAAACATCTTCATCTTTAAACAATGATAAATCGACTGTCCCTTTAATTTTTGACAAGACTTTTACTTGTTTGCTTTCAGATAATTCATGATAATTCTTTGGAAAAATATCACTTCCAGAAGTGATAAGTTTGTCGACCATTGTATTGAACACAGCTGCATGAGCTCTACTATCTTGACGGATATCTAAAATCCCAAAATGAAATCCAAATAAATGTGTTTTGTTTAATAAACTATTAATCTCATTAACATATAATGATTGATGCTCTTTTATAATGGTCGATTTAATTTCGGTTAATTCAGACACAAAATACGCTAAGGTAATTGGGTTTTTCTGAGATGTTGTAAATGCTTTATACAATTGGGTTTCCAATTTAGACATACGCTCTTCAACACCTTTAAACGTTAATTTACGCTTTAAACGCCTTACATCTCTAAAATAATTTTTAAGTATGGTTTCGCGTAATCTAGCTGCCACTTTCAAGGTGATTTCTGGTGTCACAAATGGATTTCCATCGCGATCACCTCCTGGCCAAAACCCAATATTTATAATATCGTTGTCTATCTTTTTATCATCAAATATATTTTGCTGAATATAGTCGTAAATGTTTCCAAAAGAATGGTAAAACACATGCTCTAAATACCAAATTAAACTTACAGCTTCATCGTAAGGTGTTGGTTTTTTATGTTTGAAAAAAGGGGTTTTACCTAATTGGGCCATCAAACTATTAATGGTTAATAGATCATTCTCTTTAATGGCTTCAGTTAAATCTGTAATAATCCCAAGAACACTACCTGGATAAAACTGTGTTGGATGTGCAGTAAGTACAATTCTTACTTTAAACTCTTCCAAATAGCGCTGTAAATCTTCCAGTTTATTTTCTGAAATTGCCGATTCTTTTAAACTTCGAAGTGTTCCGATACCATCCATATTATTAACAACAGGAAAAGCTGCGTCTTCAATAGCATCAAATAATACCACTTGTCTTTCAATATATTGAATGAACCTAAATAAAAGATTAATTTGACTCTCTTTAGAGCGACGGGCTTGGTATTTTTTGAAAAACGTTTCTACAATTGTTGTTGGGTTATCACCTGCTTTAAAACCTTTTTGGCAGGTTTCATGAAATAAAGGTAATAAAGCACCTGTTTTTGTAATTGCATTGAACGGTAAAGTCATGAAAATACTATTATAAATTTGGTATTTTGACATGACATTCTGCTTAAATCTTATCAGTTTTGGTGGTGTCGACATCTTAAAACTTTTTTATAAAGGTAATGAAGCTCTAATGTTTTTGTAAATAATTTGGTGTTTTTACGATATTCATAATTTAAGAGCAACGTATTGATAATGATAAATTTATTTGAAGGGTTTTTTGAAAATTCCATTAATATTTAAGTCATAAAAAAACCTAAAATAGGCTTTGATTTAAATAAAATTAATTTAGTTTTGAATTCAGTATTATAGTATTTTTTCTATATCATAAAAACTCTTTAAATGAAATCATCAACGTCCTTAATCTATCACATTATTTTTGTTTTTTGTTTATCTATTGTATCATCATTAACTGCATTCTCTCAAAATAATAAAGATGTCATTGCATCATATGATACTTATTCCAAATTACCTAGAGAAGTAGCTTATGTTCATCTTAACAAATCGATTTATATCAAAGGAGAATGCATCGGTTTTAGCGCCTATGTTCTAGACAAAAACACAAAAAAACCATCTAGTATTACTAAAAACTTATATTGTACCATTTCAGATAAAAACAACAAGATTATCAAAAGTGTTATGATTAAAGTAGATGATGGCTACGCTTATGGAACTTTTGACGTCAACGAAGATTTTACAACAGGTGATTATACGTTTATGGCCTATACCAATTGGATGAAGAACTTTGATGAGCAAAATATTTTTGTTGAATCAATTAAAATTATTGATCCAGAAACCGATGGAATTATTAAGTCTGATTCCATTGATAATGAGATTGATGCTCAATTCTTACCCGAAGGTGGACATTTGGTTGCAGATATCCAAAATACGGTTGGCGTTATTATAAAAAATAGTGAAGGATTTGGAATTTCTGAAGCACAAGGTGAAATCTTAGATAATGACAACAACACTGTTACGTCATTTAAAACAAATTCACTTGGTATTGGGCGCGTATTACTAACTCCAAAAAATGGTCAAACCTACAGGGCAACTATTGAACATTTAGATAAGCCTTTCATTTTTGATATTGCTGATATAAAACCAAGAGGTATTACAATATCTCTTACTGATCTGGGGAAAAATGTTGCCATTAAATTAAATACCAATGCGTCAACCTTACCAGATATTAAATCTAACATTTATAAACTTGCTATTCATAACGGTAACACTATAAAAGTTATTGAGTTTAATTTTGAAAACCTAGAAATTTTGAAGCTCATTAAAAAGCAAGATTTAAATTCTGGAGTCAATATTTTTACCGTTTTTGACAATAACAATAAACCTTTATTGGAACGTCTTTATTTTAATCATGATAACCTCAATATTTTAAAAATAAATGACCCAATCATTAAAAAAGACTTTGATTCATTACTCGTTGACTTTTCAGTAAAACAGCTTGATATTAATACACCACATAAAATGAGTGTGTCGGTATTGCATCCAGATACTAAATCGTATGGTAGTCATCAAAATATTGCCTCATATACCTTATTACAACCTTATGTGAATGGTTATCTTGAAAATGGAGCTTACTATTTTAAAGATATTGATAGAAAGAAAAAGTATGAATTAGACAATCTTTTAATTACACAAGGATGGAGTAGCTACGATTGGGATGCCATTTTTAATAAACCGCCTACAAATGCTTTTGTATTTGAAAATGGCATTGGGTTTCAGGCTAATATTAATTCTAAAAAATCCAATCAATTTTTGATGTTTGCGCTACGTGAAAATAAAGGTGATGTCTTTGTTGTTGGTGATAATGAGACAAGTTTTATTAAAACTGGTTTGTTCCCAAGTGATAATGAGAAACTCAATATTGGTGAAATAAACAGTAAGGGTAAAATGGACAAGCCAAATCTGTATATGCAATTCTCTCCGTCAAAAATTCCTGAATACATAAATTCATACGACATATTACAACCAAACTCAATTCCTTATACAGTTGCTACTCAAATTCAACCTTTTGCGGCTTCTATTTTGAATGAAACGCAACAACTAGATGAAGTTCTTATTGAGGCAAAAAAGGAAGAAACTAGAATGGAACAGTTACAAAAACGAACAAGAGGGAGGCTAGATTTTTTTGATGATAAAAAGCGTAGATCTAACAGATCATTAGCTCAATATTTAAGTAGAAATGGATTTGTAACATCAGATTATGGTGGGCTTTTAACCATTTCTGTAAGAAACCCAACAACACCAAATAACACGACACCTGTTGTATTTCTTAATGGTGTGATGCTTTCCGATTTTAGTTTTTTAGCAACCTTTGATATGAGTAGTGTTGATTATATAGAACTCAATAAATCTGGATTAGGTGAAGGTGTTCGTGGAGGCGCTGGAGTTATAAAAATATGGACAGATCCTAATATCCAGTTTAGAACTCAATATGGCGAGAACTATAAAGATTATGAATTTCCAATTAGTTTTTCTAGAGCAAAAACATTCTATACGCCAAAATATAATTTTTATAAAAGCCAGTTTTTTAAAGAATATGGCGTAGTGGGTTGGAAGCCTAAAGTTACTGTTAGTGCTGATGGTATAGCAAGGCTTCAAGTATATGACACTTCAAACGACTATATAAAGATTTTTATAGAAGGCATAGACAATGAAGGGAACTTTATTATTGATGAAAAGATTATTACAGTAAACTAACTCTAGAGGCATCAATACCAATCACTTAAGAGGATTTCGGTATAATTTTTGTAGTACTTTTACTATAACCATTATACCATTAGTTCTATGAAAACCTTTACCTCTACACAGTGTTTCGCATCAATTCTTATACTTCTAATCTCTGTATTTGGCTACGCACAGCATAACAAATCTATCATTTCTTCTTTCGAGAAATACACAGAATTACCAAGAGAATTAGCCTACGTACAGCTCAATAAATCAACATATATTAAAGGCGAAATGATTGGCTTAAGTGCTTATGTATTAGATAAAGCTAGTAAAAACCCTTCTAGAATAACTACAAATTTGTATTGCACAATCTCAGATACTGAAAACAATATTATAAAAAATCAGTTAATCAAAGTTGACAATGGATTTGCATCGAGCACATTTCAAATTGATAGTTTATTTACATCTGGTGAATATGTCGTGAAAGCATATACAAATTGGATGAGAAATTTTGATGAACAAAACTTATTTATAGAGCACATAACAATTATTGATCCGGAGGTTAATGGTTACATTAAACCTGAAACTATAGACAATGTTGTTGATGCTCAGTTTTTACCAGAAGGAGGTCATTTATTGGCCGACGTTCAAAACACATTAGGTGTAGTTGTGAAAAATGCTAAAGGTTTTGGAATTCCATTCGCCTATGGAGAAGTCTTCGATAGTGCTAATAATATGATAACAAATTTCAAAACAAATGAACTTGGTTTAGGTCGTTTTTTATTAACACCTTCTCGCAAAGAGGCATACGCTGTGAAATTTGAGCATTTAGGTAAAGTCTTTACTTTTCTGATTACAGATATCAAATCTCAAGGGATTTCTATTACAGTTAACGATTTAAACGACCAAGTTGCGGTCACTTTGAAAACAAATATAAATACCTTAGCTTCGATTAAAAATAAACCATTTCAGTTGTCAATTCATAATGGTTCTGATATGAAAGTCATTGATTTTAGTTTCGATAACCAAAAAATCACCAAATTAATAGACTATCAAGATTTGTATAAAGGTATAAATGTTTTTACCCTTTTTAATGATCAAAATCAGCCTATACTTGAACGTTTATTCTTTAAGTATGACGATATAAACACCATTAAAACTGGAGATGTTGCTGTGGATCGCATTCAAGATTCATTACGAATTAAAGTGCCATTAAAACAATTCAACACGAATATTACATCCAATATAAGTGTATCGGTATTACCGTCAGAAACGAAATCGTACAACAGGCACCATAACTTCATATCATATACTTATTTACAGCCGTACATTAAAGGTCATATTGAAAATGCTGGCTATTACTTTAAAAATATCAATAGAAAAACAAAATTTGAACTCGATAACTTGTTGCTCACTCAAGGTTGGAGCAGTTACGACTGGAATTCTATTTTTAATCATGTCCCGACCAACACATACCCCTTTGAAAATGGCATAGGATTTAAAGCGAATGTGAATGGAAATCAAACCAATCAGTATATAATGTATGGTCTTAGCGAAAATAATGGAGATCTTTTTACATTAACCGACGGACAAAAAGCATTCTTAAAATCTGGACTTTATCCAATGGAAGGTGAACCTCTTAAGATAGGGGAAATCAATAGTAAAGGAAAGCTAAACGCGTCTCGTTTGTATCTTCAATTTTATCCATCAAAAATTCCGAATTATAATAATGAGTTTACACTTCTAAGTCCAAAAGTAGAAACGGTTTCAAAAACAACTTCATTAGAAACTTTTGCGCAATCGAGCTTAGATAAAATTCAGAAATTAAATCAAGTCGTCATTAAAGCCAAACCAAAATATACAAGATCAGAACGATTAAAAGCCAGATCATATGGAAAAGTGGATGTCTTTGATGATAAAATGAGACTGCATAATCCTAAGTTAGCCATATATTTTAGTCGACGTGGTTTTGTAGCAAACGATTATACAGGAGAGTTTACAATCTCACATCGTACACTTGGAGCTGTCACTATCTTCCTTGATGGTGTGCGCCTTACAGATTATGGTTTTTTATCTCTACTTAATATGAATATTATTGATTATATCGAAATAAAACGTACTGGATTAGGTGATGGGTTAGCATCAGGAGCCGCTGGACCAGTCATCAAAATATGGACCGACCCGTCTATTCTCCTTAAAAAGAAAGTAGGTGGAGAACAATACAAAGCGTATAACATGCCACTAACATTTACAAAACCTAAATCATTTTATGTGCCTAAATATCAAAGTTATTCAAGTGATTTTTTTAAAGAATATGGCATTATTGGCTGGACTCCTAATGCAACAATGGAAGGTAATAACATCCTAATGAATGTATTTAACACTAATACAGATGAGTTAAAACTAATTATTGAAGGCATAGATGCAAATGGTCGTATCATTTCCGAAGAGAAAACTGTTAGGATTAATTAATACAGATATTGTAATGTTTTAACTATTTTTATGACTATTGGTTAATGACAAAAACATTTACTGAATTTTCTACAAATGCCATTTTTAAAGTTGGTAATGAAACCCTTTTAGAAACCTTTAAAGCGTCTAAACCAATTGGCTTATACACATTTGTTTGGGCTACTAAAACTCCAATTAAAGTATTGGTCGATGGTGTTCCAATGACACTAGAAGCTAATCAAATATTATCCTTAACTGCTATTCAACATTTTCAATTTATAGAAGGCAGTGATGTTATTGTTTATCAATTTAATCGCGAATTCTATTGCATTAAAGATCATGACAAAGAAGTAGGATGTGTTGGCTTATTATTCTTCGGAAATGAGCACATCCCAGTAATTACTTTAGATACAAATGAACAACATAAATTTAAAGTTTTACACGAAGTTTTTTTAGACGAACTAGAAACAACAGATACTATTCAAGCTGAAATGTTACGGATGTTAATGGCTAGATTTATCATCAAAACTACCCGATTATTAAAGTCCTCAACAGATCACAATATCACCTTAAAAAGCACTAATGATACTTTAAGACATTTCAATTTATTAGTAGAAACACACTATAAAAAAGAGCATAGTGTCTCCTTTTATGCCGAAAAACTAAACAAGTCTCCTAAAACCCTTTCTAACAGTTTTGCAAAGTATGGTAAAAGTCCGTTGCAAATTATTCACGATCGTATTGTTCTAGAAGCCAAACGACAGTTATTATACACTGATAAATCTTCAAAAGAAATTGCTTACGATATTGGGTTTGATGATGCGTCTCATTTAAGCCGCCTTTTTAAAAAACAAACTGCTGTAACCCCTTCAGAATTTAAAAAGAACAGCAAAACATCTTAATAGGGAAATATTGACAACTTAAAAGGAAATCCTTCTATATGGTATACCCTTAGCATATCGCATCTTTGTACTGTATAATCAAAACACGTATAACGATGAATTTAAAACACACATCCATATTCAATCTTATAGAGATATTTAGAACTAGTCATAAAAAAATTGTTCAGACTATAAGCCCAAAAACACATTGTGAGCAAAAACACATTCACGATTATTATTGTGATGCTGAAAAGCCGCATATCAGTTAATTTTCCGAAGAAAACATTAAAAGGGAAATATTGACAACTCAAAAGGAAAAACAAACATTTCAAAACAACAGTAGGCATTGCATCTTTGCAGTGTAAATAATTAATAAACATTTAAAAACAAATATCATGAATACATTTAATGTTCCAACAAGAGAAGAAGTAAGCGAAAATAATCAAGCTATTTTTGATAATCTCAACAAAGCCTTAGGGTTTGTTCCCAACATTTTTGCAACACTTGCACATAGTGATACTGCATTAGAGAACTATTTAGCTTTTTCAAATGCAAAAACATCTTTTACAAACAAAGAAAAAGAAGCCATAAACTTGGCTGTAAGTGAAGTAAACCAATGTCAATATTGCTTATCGGCGCATACTGCAATAAGTAAAATGAATGGGTTTAACGACGATCAAATTATAGAGTTGCGTTCAGGTAAATCTTCAGATAGCCCTAAATTAGATGCACTAGCCAAATTAGCAAAAAACATTACGATCAACAGAGGCGCAACAGATGAAGCTGTTTTAGAAAATTTCTTTAGCGTAGGATATACTAAAGGAAACTTTGCAGATGCCATAAATTTAGTAGGCGAAATCACTATTACCAATTATCTACATCGCAGCACTGAAGTTCCTGTTGATTTTCCACAAGCTACTTCATTAGAAAACGTATTAGCATAAATTCAAATAAACAATTCTATTAAAAATCATAAAATGAAAACAATAATTTCAACACTCGTAATGGTTTTAGCATTTACATTAACTACAAATGCTCAAGATAAGATGATGAAAACTGATAAGATGGCTTCAACTGCTGTAAAAACAGTTTCATTAGAACAAACAAAAGGTGAGTTTACACAACAAGAACTCACGTTGAAAGAAGGATCTTATGTTTTTGAGATTTCAAACAACAATGTAGGTCATCAAGTAGGATTTGTCTTAGTACCTAAGGGTAAAGATGCTTCAAAACCTGAAAATCATATACAAACAGCCTATGTTACAAAGGTTGTAGATAACAACTCTAAAGAGATCTCTAAGGTAACTGTTTTAGAGAAAGGCGAATACGTTTATTTTTGCCCTATGAACCCAACTCCTCAATATACTTTAACCGTAAAGTAAGTTAGATTTTAAGATTAATAGTAAAAGAGCGTCCAATATTGGGCGCTTTTTTAATTTTTTACTGCACTCTTATGATGCTGAGTGACATATTTTTGTAACTTTAAAGCTTAAAATCGTAAAAAAGAAAAATTAATGAAAAACAAAACTACTTTTAACGCAACACATAAGCAATATGTACTTAGTTTAATTGTTGCTATTATGTTCTCAACGGTTTCATTTGCTCAACCACAAGTGGTTGGAGAAGAAATACCCGTAAATGGATTTGTTTGTGAATTCCCAGAAGTTTTTGATCCTAATGCTGAGCCTGTTTCAATTCCAAGTGCTGTAACAGTATCTACACAATCAAGAGGGTCTTTCTGCTCTGAATTTATTGTTACTTATAACGGGTTTACAGGGCCAGCTCAAACCGCATTTCAATATGCTGTAGATATTTGGGCAAATACTTTAGAGTCTACAATACCTATTAGAGTAAATGCAACTTTTGAACCCCTAGGAGCTGGGGTTTTAGGAGGCGCTGCACCTAATGGCTATTTTGAATTAACAGGAGGTGGACTTCCTCCTAATACAATTTATGCACGTGCACTTGCTGAAAAACTAACAAATTCAGAAATAGGAGCAAATTCTATTGATATCAACTGTAGCTTTAGTAGTGATACAAATTGGTATTTTGGTACAGATGCTAATCCAGCATTTACGCAATTTGATTTTGTATCTGTTGTACTACATGAACTTGGTCATGGCTTAGGGTTTGCAGGGTTTGCAAGGCTTGATGGTCCTGGAACATCTGGAGAACTTCGGATTTCTACTGGTTTAGTAACTGCATTTGATAATTTTGTTGAAAATGGAGCAGGCATATCAATTCTAGATTTTAGCGATCCGTCTTTTGCTCTTAAAAATGCTTACGAAGGTGGCGATTTATTTAGTGTAAGCCCTTTAGCTGTAGCGGCAAATGGTGGTATTGCACCAGAAAAGTATGCCCCTGGAGCCTTTCAACCAGGTTCAAGTTATTACCATTGGGATGATTTTACATTTCCAAATGCAAATGAAAATTCTTTGATGACACCATCAATTGCAAATGGTCAAGCCAACCATAATACTGGCCCAATTACACGTGGTCTTTTCACAGATATGGGTTGGACCGTTTGTGATGCACTTAGTGTTAATGAATTAGAATTAGAAGGTTTAGAAGTATCACCAAATCCGTTTAAAGGAAATGTTAGAATAACACTTCCTGGAACTTATAATGATAGTGATTTTAATATTTCAGTATTTGACATAAACGGTCGAGTTGTTTTCAAAAGAGAAACAATGAGTAACAATAATGTTATTGATGTTAATCTTTCTGAGTTAACAACATCTATTTACTTTATGCAAATTGAAGATATCACAACTGGTTTATCTGTAACAAAAAAGGTTGTTAAACAATAATAAGTTTAAAACTTAAGACATAAAAAAGCCCGTAACATCAAATTACGGGCTTTTTAATTTAAATTAATAATCGGTGTTTATTTCCCCAACATCAATAGTTCATTACAAATAATCTCTGTCGTGTAACGCTTCGTACCATCCTTATCATCCCATGAGCGATTGGTTAGTTTGCCTTCAACAGCAATTTCTTTGCCTTTAGTAATATACTCCTCTACGACTTTTACAAGTCCACCACGTACTACGATATTATGCCAATACGCACGTTCAACCTTGTTCCCGTCTTTATCTTTATAGCTATCGTCTGTAGCTAAAGAGAATTTTGCCATTTTGTTTCCATCTTCAAAGTTGATAATTTCTGGATCTTGTCCTAATCTTCCAATCAACTGTACTTTGTTTCTAAGTGTGTTCATAATTTTAAATTTATGCCTGCCGTCGTTGGCAAACGTGTTAAACAGTTAATACTATTGAACCTTCCTTGATTCAACACTGCAAATATGAGACGACCTACAAGTATTAGTCGGTAGTTAATTATTTAAAATCGTTTGTAAATGTTTGTAGTCGTTTGTAAACGGAAAAACCGTATATTTAGGGCATGCAAAAACAATGTCCTGAATGTGGCGAAAAAATAGTGGGTAGAATTGATAAGAAATTCTGTAGTGACGCTTGTCGAAATTCTTATAACAATGCGATAAATAAGGATAGTAAAAATCTCATTAGAAACACCAATAATCGACTGCGTAAAAATTATCGTATCCTAGAAGAGCTTAACCCAGATCAAAAGAAAAAGATTTCTAGAGCACGTTTAATAGAAAAAGGCTTCGACTTCAATTACTTCACTAGCATATACACCACAAAAGCTGGGGCAATTTACTATTTTGTGTATGACCAAGGTTATTTACCACTAGAAGGAGAGTATTATGCTTTAGTGAAACGAGACAGTTAAGTTGTAACGTTTTATTCAAATTCTCTACTTATCATATACAACCAAACCCTCACAAATGAATCCTGCAATCATTTTTATTATAGCTGCATGTGTCATTGGACTCATCATTTTTCTTGCTATATATTTTAGTGGAAAAAATGTAATTATAAGAACACTTTCTAAAATTCCGCATAAACCAGCATCAAGCTTAAAGACGAATGAACTTTCAAAAGTTACTGGTAAAGCCCTTCATGTTAAAGAACCTCTTAAAGCACCTTATTCAGGTCGTCATTGTGTCTTTTATCAAATCATCATTCAGCAAAAAGTAAGTAATGGTAAAAGTTCTCATTGGAAAACCTTAATTAAAGAAGAACGTTTTCAAGACTTTTTTGTAGATACTAATGGTGATTTCGTTATTATAAAACCACAAGATCATCCTCGGAATTATATTTGCCATTTAGTTAAAGATAAAACACAAACGTCTGGAACCTTTGATGATCCAACACCAGAATTTAAATCCTTATTAAACCGCTATCATATCAATTCTGAGAATTTTTTCGGTTTTAATAAACGATTGAGATGTAAAGAGGGAATCATTGCAATAGGTGAACACGTAACAGTTGCTGGTATTGCAAAATGGAAATCTTTAAGCGAACCATTACCTGAATACCCCTACTCAAAAATTGCTGCTCTAGAAAGCGAAGGCAAGCAAAAGTTAATAATCACAGATTTAACTGAGGTATTACCAAATCGTTAACGCAAAACATTATAAAACCCTATTTCCAATTCTGCCCTTTGAGTTCAATTGCAGCTTTAAGAATATCCTTTTGGCTAATCTGTCCAACTAACTTCCCATTTTCAACAATTGGAAAACGACGAATTTTAGTTTCTAAAAACTTATTAGCAGCATCAAATACATTCATATTACCATCTATAGTTTCGACATTCTTGGCCATTCGATTTTCAACAGTATGTTGCTCCATTGGCATATTATAATACCTGCTTTCACTAATTTGTTTGAGACAATCGCCTTCGGAAATTATACCAACTAACTCATTGTTATTGTTAACTACTGGACCTCCCGAAATTTTATTTTTTATTAACGTTTGAATAACTTCTTCTACGGTTTGTTCTGGTTTAAATGTGATTAAGTCTCGAGTCATAAAATCACTAACCGTTATTGCAGACGTCGTGGTCGTATTTTGTTGCTTTCTTGCACCTTGAAAACTTTTAATGCCCATAACCTATATATTTTGTGTGAACTTAAAGTTACTGAAAATAAGTGAATTATACCAATGCATCAATACGCTCATAAATTTGTACATTTCAGAATACAAAAAAACTATAGAATTGAATTCAAAAATTTGTGTGATCGGTTGTGGATGGTTAGGGTTTCCATTAGCAAAAAAACTAGTTGAACATGGTATTCAAGTTCATGGTTCTACAACTTCAAAAGAAAAATCTGAGCAGCTAGAACTGGCTAATATCAAACCGTTTATTATAAAGCTATCACCATTTGGCATTGAAGGTGATATCAACGCTTGTCTTTCGGGATGCGATATTCTTATTCTCAATACTCCTCCTGGATTACGTAGAAACCCTGAATATGATTACGTCAAGCAAATGAAACATCTTATTACATCAATTGAGACCTCTACTATACAAAAGGTACTATTTATTGGGTCTACTTCAGTGTATGACGATGATGTGTCATTTTCAAGGGTTACAGAAGAATCTCCAAAATCAACCTCAGTAACTGCACTGAAATTATTAACCGTAGAAAACTTATTTCGAAAGAATACATCTTTTAAAACAACTATCTTACGTTTTAGTGGACTCTTTGCTAAAGATAGACACCCAGCCATTACGCTTTCTGGAAGAACCCAACTTAAAAACGGTAATGCTCCTGTAAATTTAATTCACAGAAACGACTGCATAAGTATTATTGAAAAGTTACTTAAACAAGATATCTGGAACGAAACTTTTAATGCATCGATACCTTCCAATATCTCAAAAAGAGAGTATTATACATCAACATGCCAAGTGCTTAAAATTCCTATTCCGCACTACAATACCTCATCTATAAGCAAAGGAAAATTTATTGATTCAACTAAGTTGGTACAACTTTTGGATTATGAATTCCAAGTCAAACTCTAATAATTAGCAGACTTTTAAGAATTTATGCCAGATATTTTTTTAGTTTTGGCGCAATTAATTATGAATACCATGAAAAAACTTATACTTCTTTTAGCAGTTATCATTACATGTAATGTTTCTGCACAAACAAAATCTGAACTTTTAAAACACTTCGAAGGCTACTATAAACAAATGAAAAGCCAAGGTGATGTACAAGGTGTTATCAATGCCATGACACATCTTAATGTCATAGAATCTAATCAAAAACGCTTAGATACTTTAGCTTATATTTATGTCTCTGAAGGCAGAAATCTAGAAGCGCTTAACACGATTGGAATTGATCAAAGCACAACAGACTCTGATTTAAACACTGAGGTTAAAGCCATTGCTTTAAAAGGTGTAAATCAACCGCAACGTGCTTTAGTATTCTACGAAGAGTTATTTAAAAGAAATTCTAATTCGTATCTCGCTTATGAAATTGCTGACCTCAAAATTCAAACTCAAGATTTAGCAGGTGCTAAAGCTAAAGTTGACTTTGGGTTAGCCAATGTAAAAGAGGACATGAAACGTGCCTATTACGAATCGCAACGTCCATATGAAGTATCAATGAAAGGTGCTTTAACTTACCTAAAGGCATTAATATTATTCAATATGAATCAAACCGATAATTTAGACACAGCTATTGGTTTATTAGATGAGGCTCTAGCTATGGATGCTAATTTTAACTTAGCGCAACTTAGCAAAGATGCTCTTGTTGCTCGAAAAACAGAAAAGAAAGACTAATTTGTTATACTTTTATATATAAAAAAAGCACCCAAAATTGGGTGCTTTTTTTATATAGTTATCATGGTATATCTACCAAATTCTAACACGATCTTCAGGAGCTAACCACATCCCATCTCCTTCTTTAATATCAAATGCTTCATAAAATGCATCAATATTTTTTAAAGGTTGAGTTGCTCTTACTTTTCCAGGTGAATGTGTATCGGTTTTCACTAACCTTCTTAAAGCATCTTCTCTAGTTAATGTTCTCCATACAGTAGCCCATGACATAAAGAAACGTTGCTCTGCTGTATACCCATCAATATCATCAGGTCGTCCTTGTTCTTTAAATAACAATTGTAAACCATCGTATGCACCAAGTACACCACCTAAATCTCCAATGTTTTCTCCTAATGTAAATTTACCGTTGATATGTAAACTATCTAAAACTTCGATTGCACTGTATTGTTCAGCTAAAGCATTACCTCGTTTTGTAAACTCTTCAAGATCTTGTTCTGTCCACCAATTTTTTAAATTTCCATCGGCATCAAAACGTGACCCAGAATCATCAAAAGCATGAGAAATTTCGTGACCAATAACTGCACCAATACCACCATAATTTACAGCATCATCAGCTGTGTAATTGTAAAAAGGTGGCTGTAAAATTGCTGCTGGAAATACAATTTCATTATTAATTGGGTTAAAATAAGCGTTTACCATTTGTGGTGGCATTCCCCATTCTTTTTTATCGATAGGCTCATTAATATCGGCTAAATTATCTTCATTTGCCCAATGCCCAACAGCCAACATATTTTCGGCATAGCTATTTCCTTCTTTAACCATAAGATCTGAATAATCTTTCCACTCATCTGGATAGGCAATCTTAACTGTAAATTTATCGAGTTTTTCAATAGCTTTTGCTTTAGTTTCATCTGTCATCCAATCTAACTTCTGAATTCTATGCTGAAAGGCTGTAATCACATTAGCAATCATTTTTTCAGCTTTTTCCTTAGCTTCAGGCGGGAATTTTGCTTCTACATATAATTGACCAATAGCTTCACCTACGGTTCCCGTAACAGTACCTAATGCACGTTCTTCAGCTGGACGTTGCTTTTTTGCTCCACTAAGCTCTTTAGCATAAAAATCCCAATTTGCTTTTTCTATATCAGTAGTTAACCAGCCTGCTGCATTATTAATTGTACTCCAATCCATTAAAGTTTTTAAGTCCTCTATTGAAGTGTTCTTTAAGAAATCACTAAGTGCAGACATATACTTTGGCTGCCCAACAAGTACAGTATCAAACTTCTTTTTAATGCCCATATCTGCAATCATCTTCTTCCAATCTATAGCTGGACATAGTTCTTGCAATTGAGAAATTGATCTAGGGTTATTATAATTTCTAGCATCTCTAGCTGAAACTTTATCTAATCTCGGTTCTACTAATTCCGTTTCCATTTCCACAATACGGTCTGCGGCAGCATCAGCATCTGCTTTACTATACTCAATAAACTGAAGCATTCTAGAAACATGCGCCTTGTATTTTTTTCTTATATCTTTTGAACGATCATCTTGATCTAAATAATATTCTCGTTGTAAACCTGTTCCACCAGCTCCAACCCAAGCGGTATTCATACTACTGTCATTTAAATCTGGACCAGCGCCAATACCAGCAAAAGGCGCAGCAAGACCGATAACTTTAGCATATTGCGTTTGCAAATCTTCTAGGTTTTTTATCCCGTCTATTTTTTCTAAAATAGGTCTTAAGGGCTCGATACCTGCTTCATTACGAGCAATAGTATCTAATTCAGAATCAAAAATTAAAAGGGCTTTTTTCTGGTCTGTACCTTCTTCATAATTCCCTAATTCTTTAGAGGTTTTCAAAATCTCTAATACATCATTTCTTGTAGATTTACGTAATACTCCAAACCCTCCCCATCGTGTTTCTTCATCAGGAATTGTTGTTGTTTTTACCCAATTTCCATTTACGAAATTGTAAAAATCATCTTTAGGACTTACTTCTGTGTCCATTAATTCAAGGTTAATTCCTGGAATTTTCTCAACTGCAGCAATCTCTTCTTTGGGCTCTTCTTTACATCCTATAAATGCAAAAACCACCAATAAAGAAACCACCAAAATACTCTTGATATTGGTTTTCATAGTGTTTATTAAAATTAATTTGATTTAAAATTAGTTATTAGTTAGAAGCTTGAACAAAGATTTTGTTACATATTAACAAAACATTAAGATATTTAACATAAGTCCAAAACCTTTATTCTGGTTTTAAAACATTGTTTTTTTCAAATTCAAACTTTTTATTGATTTGCAAATTTAGGTGAGATACAGTAATTAGAAACTCTTTGATTGCTTGCAACTTCTCTTCTTTTGACACATTATTAATCGTTAATAAACTATGTAATCTTTGTGTTTTTGTATCAAGCGCTGTAATTCTAGCTAATATCTCGTTGGTTTTGAGTTGCTCAGGCATTAGCTGTCTAAGCTCGGTTAAAAATGTTTTTAGTAACAAACGATCTCCTATAAAGAAATTGAGATCTGCTTTTTTTAAAAGCGCTATTTGAGTGCTTAATTCTTGAAAATTTTGCCAATCTGATACCGCGTTTTGACCATCAGAACTTAACTCAAACTCGGTATACTTCAATGCTTCGATATCACTTTGATAGATGGTTCTTGCATCTATTTGCTCTTGAGTTTCTTTAACAACTTCAGAAACTTTATCCCCTTTACAGTTTGTCAATAACAGACAAAAGCACAGGCAGAAAATAGGAATAAGGCGCATAATATATTAAGAATAATTTGTGGTAAATATAGACAATGCCAATAAATTTGATAGACAATTAACAAAAATTAATACCTAGTTATTTTTATACTTTTATGTTTTTTGTCCTCTATATTCTTGTTATTTTTGAACAACGATTAATTGCACATATATGGCTAAAGTTTTAATTATTGGTGCTGGAGGACAAATTGGGTCAGAGCTTACTTTTAAACTAAAAGACATTCACGGTTCCAATAATGTGGTAGCAACAGATATCAACTTCAACAATTTAGATGTAGTCAATTCTGGGATTTTTGAAATCGTAGATGCCCAAAACTATAATTCTATCCGAACATGTGTAGAAAAGCATAATATTGATACTATTTATTTAATGGCAGCTATGTTAAGTGCTACTGGAGAAAAATATCCAATGAAAGCTTGGGATTTAAACATGAACTCCCTTTTCCATGTACTTAATCTAGCTAAAGATGGGTTTATTAAGCATATATTTTGGCCATCGAGTATTGCTGTTTTTGGCCCAACAACTCCAGCAACAGACACACCGCAACATACAATAATGGAGCCTACAACGGTTTACGGTATCACAAAACAAGTTGGCGAACGTTGGTGTGAGTACTATCATAAGAAATATAATGTCGATGTTCGGAGTATTCGATATCCGGGAATCATAAGCTGGAAAACAATGCCAGGAGGCGGTACAACAGATTACGCGGTAGAAATCTACCATAAAGCAATTCTAGAAGAGCACTATGATTGTTTTTTATCAGAAAACACTAAACTTCCAATGATGTTTATGGATGATGCTATTAATGCGACTATCAATATCATGCAAGCCAATTCCGAAGACATTAAAATTAGATCCTCTTATAACTTAGCAGCCATAAGCTTCACTCCTTCTGAAATTTATAAAGCGATAAAACAGCATATTCCAGATTTTGAGATATCATACAACCCAGATTTTAGACAAACTATTGCAGATAGTTGGCCTAAATCCATAGATGACACTTCAGCAAGAGAAGATTGGAATTGGAGTCATGAATTTGATTTAGAAAAAATGACTTCCGAAATGATTGCTCAGTTACGAAACAAATACCAAGATTCAAATTCAATTTCCCAAATCTAAAATTTAATTCTTAATTTTTATTTGCTTATAACTTCCTTAAGTAACAATCTTAACACAAAACTATGTTATATTAACCTTAATTGATTTCAAAAATACATTTAAGGTTAATATAAGCTATTTATACGGTAATTCTGAATAGAATATAAAAATCAAATGTTCTAAATTTGTGTGTGACAAATGGTATGAAACGAAGAAAACCTATCTTAGAAAAGATAAATCCAAATTTTGGAAGTTCTGTTTTTGTAAAAAAAAGCACTTCCAAAACTAATGACAGTTACCCATATTGGCATTTTCATCCTGAAATAGAATTAGTTTACGTTAATAAAGGCAAAGGGAAACGCCATATTGGCAACCATTTATCATATTTTAATAATAGTCAATTAATTTTACTAGGATCCAACTTACCACATAACGGATTT
Organism: Psychroserpens citreus; assembly: GCF_055686305.1. Classification (NCBI taxonomy): domain Bacteria; kingdom Pseudomonadati; phylum Bacteroidota; class Flavobacteriia; order Flavobacteriales; family Flavobacteriaceae; genus Psychroserpens; species Psychroserpens citreus. The sequence continues at coordinate 1,596,557 of NZ_CM145999.1, read as the reverse complement.
ACTGATCGACTCACACAATATGGCTCTGAAGTTTTAGTACAATTTAAGCCCGATTTTTTAGGAATATCTTTTTTTGATATTCCAGAAATGGCAAAAATTAATGCCCTTTTTGAACGTGCCAAAAACGGAATTCTTTTCAAACCCGAAACCAAACAACGTGTTGGAAAAAAAATACAGAAATTAAATGAAGTTGAAGGGTTTGAACGCATTATACTTCTCTTAAAAATACTATACAGGCTTGCAGAAGCTAAAGATTATGAAATTTTAAATGCAGACGGATTTGTTTTTGAAACCGAACTACAGGATAGTGCAAAAATCGATATTATATACCAACACATTAATTCTAATTTTCAAGATCGTATCTCCTTAAATGAAATTGCAGAAAAAGTAAGTATGACAGTACCCGCTTTTTGTAGGTACTTCAAAAAAGCTACAGGGAAGACATTTACCAAAATAGTTAATGAATATCGAATTGTTCATGCTACCAAACTATTATCAGAAAGTCAAATGAGTATTACAAATATAGCTTTTGAATGCGGGTTCAATAATTTTTCACATTTCAACAAGCTCTTTAAAGAGTTCACAGGTAAAAGTGCCTCAAAATATAGAGGAGAACTTAAATTAATGGTTAAATAAAATATATTAAAAATGAATAATAAAATAGAAACAACATTAGAATACTATCATAAAAAAGAAGAACAGATACTAAACATCATTAATTCGAACAATAATTTAACTGCCGATGATATTATTCATTACGGTGAAGAGATGTCTATACTTATCTATAAAATTACTGCTTTAGAGATTGCAAAAGAAAATTAAACGTTTTAGAAGACGAAAAACACTTCGCTTTTTTCTTACAAAATCAAAACATTATAGTATTTTCACAACTTAATTTTAACATTCAAACTCAAATTTTATGAAACTTAAACTATTTTCTATTTTCTCATTAATTGCAATCTTAATGAGTTCTTGTGGAGATGACTCAACCACTGATGATTTTATGGATGGTAATCCAGATGCTGTAGCACGTTTAATTACTAGCATTTCAGTAGTATCTGCTCAAGATGCAAGTGAAAACTCAACACTTACAATTAATTACGATGGAGACAATCGTGTGACAAGTATAACAGATGGAGAAGATAGTGCCATCTTAGCCTATGAAAATGATGACTTAGCAAATATTGCTAGTGATGGTGAAAATTTTGCAATAGAAGAACTTTATGAATCTCCTTATGATGCTTTTGAAACTGGTGAAGTGATCAATTATAATACTGATAATAATCCTGTTGACTTAAGGTTTTTTGAAACTGAATATGATTGGGATACCAATATGGATGTAACTGTTGAATACAGAGCTGAAATTCAATACGATAATAAACCTAATCCATATTTCTATACTATTCAAGCTGCTGGTGGAATTGAAATTATGGATAATGTTGAATTAAATTTTAGCGCTAACCCTAGTGCTCCTGAAATCGTTCAAGCTAGACTATTATTCCCTTCAAAAAATATCAAAAAAATTATCTATAAAGAACTTGACGGTACTATTATAGCTGATGTTGTCGCTGATTTTGTATATAACTCTGATGATTATCCAACTTCTGGAACTATTACCGTTACAAATTATGATGTTGGTGAGGAAGAAGGAGAAGAAGAAGATGAAGTAAATATCTATTCAATAACATATACATATATGGCAAATAACTAGACTTCCTGTAAATTTAAACTTCTTAAATAAAAGGTTCGTTAATCACTAATGAACCTTTTATTTTTCTCCATCCCACTCTTGATAAAACTGATCTAAAAAGTCTTCCATAAACTTATGGCGTTTTTCAGCTATTCTACGCCCTGTTCTTGTATTCATTCTATCTTTAAGCAATAACAGCTTCTCATAAAAATGATTGATTGTTGGTGCTGTAGAGGCTTTGTATTCCTCTTTGGTCATGTTTAAGTTTGGCTTGATAGAGGGATCAAATAATTTATGATTTTTAAAGCCACCATAATTAAACGTTCTGGCAATACCAATTGCACCAAGCGCATCCAAACGATCTGCATCCTGAATAACATCTAATTCTTTAGATCGAAACTTTTGTGCTTCATTACCACCTTTGAACGAAATATTTTCTATAATCTTAACCACATGCTCTATAACCGTAGAATCGACATTAATTCCAAATAAGAATGCTCTAGCTTTTTGTGGTCCTACGGTCTCATCTCCATCGTTAAATTTACTATCGGCAATGTCATGTAATAGTGCTCCAAGTGCTACTATTAGCTCATCTACATCTTCATGTTTTGAAATTAGCAATGCGTTGTTGTAGACTCTTAAAGTATGAAACCAATCGTGACCACCTTCAGCGTTTTCTAATGTGGTTTTAACGAAAACTTTGGTATTATGGATAATATCTTTCGACATACGAAATTTGTTTAAATGTGATTACTTTTAGAATGCAAAAAAAATGTTAGATAAGTACCTGTTTTCTTCGCTCCATTCCATTTCTAAAGTTATAATAGATTTAAAACCCAAAATCTTAGGATTTAAAGGTTTATATCAATAGCTGTAATAATAGTTTGCTCTATGTCTGTAACCAAGGAGTCTTTATCACTAAAAGCTGCAACTTCCAAAGGTTGATGTACTGTAAATTTGATATGATTTCCTATTCCCATCGGAAATTTTCCGTAGCGTAACATTTTCCAAGAGTTGTTAATAGTTATCGGAACAATCCATGCTGAAGGAGTCTCTTTCATCAAAATTTGAAGTCCTCTATTTTTAAATGCACGAGGTGAACCATCTTTACTTCTTGTGCCTTCAGGAAAAATAACACCTGCACGCTTATTCTGTTCAAGGTATTGTCCAAATTCCATCATAGCTGGCAAGGCTTGTTTTGGGTTTTTACGGTCAATCAAAACCGACCCTCCATAGCGTAAATTGTAAGACACACTTGGAATTCCTTTCCCTAATTCTTTTTTGGCTACAAACTTCACATGATGTTTTCGCATATACCACATAATGGGTGAAATATCATACATGCTTTGATGATTAGACACAATTAATAAAGGTTGATTTTTAGGTATCTCAAATTGAGAATTCCAAGTAAATCGGGTTCCTAAAATATTGAGACAACGCATTAAACAAAACTGAAGTGCATCGACGCTTTTTTTATGTGCTTGATACCCAAAAACATTAAAACAAAACCACTGAATGGGATGAAAAAACAACAAGGTCATTCCAAAAACAATAAAATATATAACCGTTAAAGGGTAAGCTAAAAGTTTTCTCATAGCGCAAAAATAACAAACTAATCAAAATCAGATTCAATTATTTCAATTTCATAAACGCCAACCTGAGGATGAGAAGTAAAAGTCCAATTTGATAATACATTTAGGTAATTAAAATCAACCTGACTTTCTTCAATCGTTATAGAAATACTATCAATTCTTCTTAATTGATTTAAGCTGTCTATCTCTAATGGATTTACGGGACAATCTTTACTGCAATTACCTCCATTTCTTATAAATACTGTAGCTTTTCTATTAGGCAAAATGACAAACTCATCTTCTATTTCCATAAATGAACCCTCATTCAATAAAAACGTTTGAACCTTAATATCGTTAGCAGTAGTATTAATTACATCAAAGTCATAACCAAAATAATAGTCACAAGACACCAATAAAAGGGTAAAGAAAAAGGTAAACAACTTAGTATATTTCATTAGATAACTTTTAACTTAGATGTACTATTTGTTAAATGGTTGCGTCTCACAAAAAAACCACGAATTTTTCGTGGTTTTAAAATATTTAATTTATGTTTTTTATCTAACAGTGATCGTTATAAGCATCCATAAGGTTTTCTGCTATCAATTCTGCTGGACGACCTTCAATATGATGACGCTCTAACATGTGCACTAATTCACCATCTTTAAATAAAGCCATACTTGGAGAACTTGGTGGAAACGGAACCATATGTGCTCTTGCAGCATCTACTGCTTCCCTATCAACACCAGCAAACACTGTTACGATATGATCTGGACGTTTTGCGTTTTGTAAACTTTGTCTCGCTCCAGGACGAGCATTTGCTGCTGCACAACCACAAACCGAATTCACAACTACAAGAGTTGTACCTTCTTTTGCTAATGCAGCTTCAACAGCTTCTGCTGTTTGTAATTCTTCGAAACCGACGTTGGTTAAATCCTCACGCATTGGTTTTACTAATTCTGCTGGATACATATATTTTTATGTTTTAAGATTAATATTTAGACTGCAAAGATACGCAAAATTAGCAGCTCATTTACAGGAATCGGTAAGCAGTTTAAATGGCACCATTTAAGTTTTCTATAACGAAAGCAAACGACTGTAATTTTCTTTTTATCTCTTTTTCAGTAACAAAGTCTATACCAATTCTACTAACAAATAGTATATTTGAACTAAACATTTAAATCGTAGACATACATGAGTTTTGCAAAATGGGTTGGAGGTGCTTTAGGTTGGTCATTTGGCGGCCCAATAGGTGCTATTATTGGTCTTGCTATTGGTAGTTTAATTGATGGTGCTTCGGAAGGGAGCGGCTTTTTATTGGGTGAAGGAAACACACAACAACGTCGTCGTACACAGCAATCGTCTAGAACAAGATCACGTACAAGAACGCGAACGCGACCTCAAACACATTCTGGTGATTTTGAAGTAAGTCTATTAATTTTAGCATCTGTTGTGATTAAGGCCGATGGCAAACAGGATCAAAACGAATTAGATTATGTGCGTCAACAATTTGTATCTATGTATGGAAAAGACAGAGCAAATCATGCCTTTAGACTTTTCAAAAACATAAGTAAGCAAAGCATCCCTACACGAAAAGTATGTCTGCAAATTAGAGAAATGATGGACCATTCATCACGATTACAATTACTACATTTCCTCTTCGGAATTGCTAAAGCAGATGGTATGGTTACCGATGATGAAGTGTCTCAAATCTATATGATTTCTGGATATTTAGGCATTAGTACACGTGACTACGGAAGTATAAAAGCCATGTTCTATAATAGTAGTGACAATGCCTATAAAATTCTTGAAATTACCAAAGAGGCTACTGATGAAGAAGTTAAGAAAGCTTATAGAAAGATGGCAAAAAAATACCATCCAGATAAGGTCGTACATTTAGGTAAAGAGCATCAAAAAGGTGCTGAAGAAAAATTTAGACAGGTACAAAAAGCTTATGAACAATTGCAAAAGGAACGCGGATTTTAATCTTTACGTTTTATATCACGTTCTTCCATTCGTTTTTCAACCGATTTAAAATACCGTTGTTCTTTGTATTTTCTGTAAATGAATACGGTAACCACAATAAGGCCTAGAATCATAATTCCGCCTTTACCTGTTAAATAGTCTAAGAGTTCCATACGATGAGATTGAGGTCATTATAGTCGGAGTTAAAGATAAAACTTTCATTGAGATGATATATCTTAGATCACAGAGAACGATATGCTATGGATAAAGATCAAATAAAAATTACTATTTTAGAAGAGATTTCAAAAACTGAAATAGCCATTGAACACTATAAAGAACTCACCAAACCCATTTCGCCAAATGATGCAATTGGCCGTGTAAGTAGAATGGATGCCATCAATAATAAAAGTGTTAATGAAGCCTCTTTACGGCAAGCTGAAATAAAACTCACAAATCTAAATCGTGTATTATCCAAAATTGTTGACGATGATTTTGGCATCTGTTTAAGATGCAAACAAACCATTCCTGTAGGACGTATACTCATTAGGCCCGAAAGTCTACTTTGTGTTAACTGTGCGAAGTAGTACTATTTGGTATCATTATTGCAAGTTTTATTTAATAATTTTAGGAGACCTTTTCGTCTTTTGACCATTAATAAGTAAAACAGTGTATGAGTGATCAAGACATTTTAGTACTTTTTAAAAGTGGTCAGCGTGATAAAGCGTTTAAAAAACTTTATCGCCTCTACCCTCGCATTGAGAAATTGATTCTCTCTAAAGGCGGAAATAAATCCGATGCCAGCGATGTGTTTCAAGAGGCACTTATCATCTTAAATCGTAACCTCGAAACTTCAAATTTTAAACTCACCTCTTCGTTTTACACCTACTTATATTCGGTATCTCGATTTGTGTGGTCAGACCAACAAAAAAGTTTGAACAAACAACAATTAAAAACTCTGAACGCTCAAGAAATTGAAGTGTTTCAAGACGTAATAGAAGAACAAAAATACCAACTCGCCGAACATGCTTTTCTAGAAATTGGAAAACGATGTCAACAACTTTTACAACTGTTTTATCACAAAGCCATGTCTTTTCATGAGATAGCAAAAGTGATGCAATTTAAATCTTCAAAAATTGCAAAAAACCAGAAGTACAAGTGTTTGCAAAAAGCAAAAGACATCTATCAAACCAAATTTAAATCGGTACAATCTTAAATCAGAAAAAGCATGAAAAGTCATACTCAACATATAGAACTCATAAACAATTACCTCAACAATCTTCTGCCTGAGGCATCTAAAATAGATTTTGAATCTAAACTTCAACAGGATACCGAATTCAAAACCATTTATGAGGAGCATCTTATTTTTTTAGGAGGTTTAAATCGTATTGCTGTTAAGAATGATATTCACAAAGCGAAGCAATCTTATATTACAGAAAAGTGGGTAAAAATCTCTGGTATCACTATCATTGTTATTGGAGCCTTACTCATGCTATACACTTTGTTGATTGATACTCCTGAAATAGAACCAATTTCAATAGACGAACCTCAAAGCTCTATTCTGTCAGATAGACCATTAGAAGACAAACAAATGTCAAAAATTGATAGTGATACGCTAGACATAAATTCAGATTCTACAGCATCTCAATTAGAAGTGATTCATACCACTACAAGACACAAATTAAAATTTGGAGAAACTTTAAACACAAAAATTGAATTAAAAAAACCTGCACAAGTTTATGACATCAACACCTCTAAAGACACTGTAATTCGCTGTCAAGAAGGAACGATTATAAAAATAAAAGCAGGTTCGTTTGCACATCCCATCTCAGCCCAAACTATTACAGGTGATATAAACATTAATGTTTCAGAATACTTCAAACTATCAGACATTCTCTTAGCAAATTTATCTACCGTATCGCATGGCAAACTTTTGGAAACTGGAGGTATGTTATATATTGAAGCTAAGCAGGGTGAAATTGACCTTAAAATAAAAGACGATTCCCCAATCGATATCCTGTTTCCGACACAACGCAAAAAAACAAACATGCAATTATTTTCTGGACGATGGGACGACAATAATATCAATTGGACACTTCAAAATGACCTTTTGGGAGAGATTGAAACCATTGAAGCCTCAGATGAAATTATTGAAGAGACTATTGATGTCCCATTTAATTCAGTGGAGCAAGCACCCACATTTCCAGGTTGTGAATTTAAAGATAATGACACTAGAAAAGCGTGCACTACTGATGCCATTTCTAAATTTATAAACCGAAATTTTAATACAAATGTAAGTATCGGATTGGGATTAACAGGAATACAACGCATCCATTGCATTTTTAAGATTGATATTGAAGGTAATATTGCGTTTATACAGACTAGAGCTCAACATCCTAGATTGAGTCGAGAAGCTGATCGTGTGATTAATATGCTCCCAAAAATGATACCAGGAATGCAACGTGGTAAACGAGTGAATGTACCCTATTCCTTACCAATCACATTTAGAATTGAAGGTGACCAAAATGTAACAAATAGAACTTCGATGACTCAAGACATAGACAGTATAATTGTTCCTAGTAATTCGAGATTTAGCGCAAATAATTCAAGAAATTCTATAATAATGGATACTATCTATAGGAATACAAGAGGTATTCAAGAGACCATTAAAGAAATTATGCATGACAAGGATTTTGTTGTCGACTCCAAATTTCTAGAACAATGGCAACTATTTAAAAAACAACGGCTTATCAGAGAAATCAATTTAACCACTAGACCAAATTACATTGAAACCGCTGTGATTTTAAGAAAGCCATTATTTGAAATGGAAGGTACACGATTTAAAATTCTTAAGGATGATTCTATTTCTCGTGGCGGACATATCATTAGAATCCCTTGGGATGAGACTCAAATCCCTTCGAGAAGCGTGATGAAACTTGTTCCTAAACAAACCTTTTCTGCTGGTAACGCCTCTGTTACGGCTGAAGAGTTTGAATCAAGACTAAGTGATGAAACTGATTCTAGTATCACTTCAAAAGACCTTAATTATTATGTGCTTAAATCTTCAAATTTGGGATGGATAAATTGCGATCGATTCATCAATTCTAGAGCTAAAAAAATAAAATACAAGCTTAAAATTAAAAACGCAGAAGACACGACAGTAAGTATGGTTTTTAAATCCTCGAATTCAGTCTTACCTAGTTGGAAAAATAATGACTATTATGATTTTCAAACCGTTTCAGAACATCGAGATGTAATTTTAGTGGCCATAAAAAGAGATCATGGAAAGCTTTATATAGATACTATTGAAACGAAAACTGAAGAAGACCCTCAAATAAATTTTGAGTTTAAAGAGGTGACCGTTCAAGAACTTAAAACTATATTAGAACAATTAAATGATACCTTTGAATAATATGAAATATATACTCCTCTTAATATTTACTTTGAATTCAATCGTCTCAAATGCACAAGATGTTGCAGGTGTCTATCAACTAAAATCTGATTCTGATAGTTTTAGTTTACTAAGAAAGTTAACATTACGCACAGATGGAACTTTTGAGTTTTATAATTATCGATTTGATGAAAATGGCATTCCTAAAGAAGCTAGAACTTATGGCAAAGGCACATGGACTATAGATAAAAAGGTAATTACGTTTAGAACATCGGCTTTAGATTTAGATAAAAAATACACTCTTAATTTTAATAATTCAAAAGCGCGATTTAATACGAAATCTCCGCGAGATAAAACAAACCGTGTAATTGCAGACTTTATTGTATTTTATGATACCGATGTGTTAATTGCGAGAAGACTAAAGCTATTTAAGTCTTCTACTTTATGAAAATTAGGGCTTTTAGAACCTCTTCTTTTTACACTTCGACTGCCCTCAGTTTCACATTCAGAATAATTGATTTATCTAGCCTCTAAATAAGAAGAAATCATCTTTCATATCTTCAATCTGAGCATCTTCATTAGTAATAATATAATCAATGGCTTTTGTTGTAAATTCATCACCTTTTGTGGTTAACGACACAATATTATTATTAATAAGAATCATATTGTTTTTTAGGGCTAATTCTAAAACTGTTTTAGATCGTACTTTTTGCCAATTGATGTGTTCATTTAAGTGATTGACATGACGTTCCCGTTCTTCATCATGATTTTTTAAATGCAGCAAAAAAGTTAATAATGACACTTCAGTACGTTGTTGTTTTTCTCTATACAAAACAGCAATAATGCCTTTACTAGGTGCAAATAAATACACCATTAAAAACAAGAGTCCTAGCATCGTGGTTATAGAACCTGCGATAGATGCGTCTAACCAATGTGCAAACCAATAGCCCGAAATCGCACTTAAGACACCAAATGCGACTGACAATAGCAACATTTTCTTTAAATCTTTGGTTAATAAATAGGCTGTTGCTGCCGGAGCAATCATCAATGCTACAACGAGGATGGCTCCTACTGCATCAAAGGCGCCAACAGTTGTAATTGAAGACATAGTCATTAATCCATAATGAATAATTGCAGGAGAAAACCCCAGTGAAGCCGCTAATCCTTTATCAAATGTACTCAGCTTTAATTCTTTAAAAAATGCTATCAAAAGACCAATGGTGAGGATGAGAATTCCACCAATAATCCATAAAGATTTCGGCCCTACATCAATTCCAGAAATTAAGAGTCGGTCAAATGGTGCTAACGCTAATTCTCCAACCAATACTGCATCTATATCGAGATGGACATCATTAGCTTTTTTAGCAATCATTAATACACCAATGCTAAACAGTACAGGAAAAACGAGCCCAATGGCTGTATCTTCTTTAACTAAGCCTGTTTTTTGAATATATTCTACCAACACTACAGTAATCACACCTGTTAATGCAGCTAGTAAAATAAGTAATGGAGAATTTAAATCTTGGGTAATAAAAAACCCAATTACAATTCCTGGTAATATTGAATGACTAATAGCATCACTAATCATTGCCATTTTCCGAAGTACCAAAAATGTCCCAGGAATAGCACATGCAATAGCGACCAAACTCGCAATCAACTGTATTTCAATTTGCGCGCTATTCATCTTCTTCGGTTAATTGATTATATAAATTAAGTGCAGATTGAAATCCTTCATTAGTTAAACTCCATGTTGATCCTTGAAGCGTGACGTAGTTTTTTTCAACCAGTTTCTTAAGAGTCCCTTTAGTATACCCTTGGAAGTTATTTAAGATTTTAATTTCGTGCGGATGCGAAATATCATCGTGAGTAATGGCAATATCATACATAAATGACAGTGTCTTATGTAATTGTAAATCACGACGATTCTTAATGAATCGAATTTGTTTAAATAGTAATCCACGACTCGGAGAAAACACAAAAGATACAAAAACGAAAACCGCAGCAACTAGAACGATTACTGGCCCAGTAGATAAATTATTTTGACTAGCACTAATAGCTGTTCCGAATACTCCAGAGAATGCACCAAATAGCGCAGCTAAAAAAACCATAGTCGCTAAACTGTTTGTCCATTGTCGTGCCGCAGCCGCTGGTGCTAATAACATTGCACTCATAAGCACTACACCTACGGTTTGTAAACCTAAAACAATAGCTAATACAATAAAACTCGTGATGAGTATGTCTATGGTTTTTGTATTAAACCCTAAAGTTTTAGCGTAGTCTTTATCAAAGAGTAAAATTTTAAATTCTTTCCAAAATAAGAGTAATACAAAAAGGCAAATTCCAGTGACAATAGCCATCATCCAAACATCACTTTCAACGAGTGTTGCTGCTTGTCCGAATAAATACTTATCTAATCCAGCTTGATTAGCATTTGGTTGCTTCTGAATAAAAGTAAGTAATAGCATTCCGAATCCAAAAAAGAGTGATAAAATGAGTCCAAGAGCCGTATCTGATTTTAAATGGGTTTTTGTGATAATTCCTCTAATCCAAAACGTACCTATTAAACCGCTTATCAAAGCACCTAACAATAAGATATTACTATCTTTTGCTCCTAATATTAGAAAAGCAATAGCAATTCCCGGTAAAGCAGCATGTGAAATAGCATCACCCAAAAGACTTTGTTTTCGGAGAACAGCAAAACTTCCTAACATCCCAGTAACTGCTCCAAGAATTGCAGTTCCTAGCGTGATGGTTCTTAGGGTGTAGTCTGAAAAAACTAACGAAAAGTACTCCTGAATATCCATTATTCTTGTATACTCACTTTATAATTAATGCCGTATGTTTTTGTTAAATTATCATCGTTGAAAATATCCTTAACTGGACCTGTGGCAATTTTCTTGACATTTAAAAACGTAACCCAATCAAAATATTCAGGAACGGTTTGCAAGTCATGATGCACAACAATTACTGTTTTTCCAGCTTTTCGAAGTTCCTTCAAAATATTTATAATGGCAATTTCTGTTGTAGCATCGACACCCTGAAAAGGTTCATCCATAAAATATATTGAAGCATCTTGCACTAGAGCTCTTGCTAAAAAAATACGCTGTTGTTGACCACCAGACAACTGACTAATCTGACGATTTTTAAACGGTAACATCCCTACCTTTTCTAGCGCTTCTAAAGCTGCTTTCTTTTGTTTCTGTCTTGGTCGTTTTATCCATCCCAGACTACCATAAGTCCCCATCATAACCACATCTAAAGCTGTCGTTGGAAAATCCCAATCTACACTTCCTTTTTGAGGAACATAAGCCACTAAGGAGCGTTGTTTTTCGTATGATTTTCCGTAAATAGATACACTACCAGCAATAGGTTTTAAAATTCCTAGAATAGATTTAATAAGTGTAGATTTTCCTGCACCATTTGGACCAACGATAGCCATTAAAACGCCTTCTGGGATTTCTAAATCAATATCCCAAAGTACAGGTTTATAGTTATAAGCTACAGTTAAATCATCTACTTGTACTGCTATCTTGTTACTCATTATTTCAATGCATTTACAATAGTATTCACATTATATTCAAACATCCCAATATAAGTTCCTTCAGGTGTTCCAGCATTACCTAAGGCATCAGAGTATAAAGTTCCTCCAATTTCCACCTCATGCCCTTTAGATTTCACCGCAGCTTGTAAGGCTTCTATGGTACGTTTTGGAACCGAACTCTCAACAAAAATCGCTTTGATGTCTTTTTTAATAATAAAATCAGAAAGCTTTTGAACATCTTGAACACCTGCTTCGGTGGCAGTAGATAACCCTTGTAATCCAACAACTTCAAAGTCATACGCTTTTCCGAAGTAATTAAAAGCATCGTGCGCTGTAACCAATATTCTTTGCTCTTTTGGAAGTGTTTCGATAATAGAGCTTAAGGTGTTTTGAAGTTGGTCTAATTTGGATAAATAAACTGTTTCATTGGCTTTAAATTTGTCAGCATTTTCAGGGTTCTTTTCTGAAAGTACCGAAGTTACTTTTGCTGCAAACTGTTTAAAATAAAAAATATCAAACCAAACATGAGGATCATAATTAGATGCAAAATAATCTGAGCCAATCAAAGTGTTTTTATCTAACTCTTCTCCTAAAGCAATTGGTGTTTTAGTTGTACTTCCCATTTTTTCGAATACCTCAACAAGCTTTCCTTCGAGATGTAATCCGTTATAAAAAATCACATTGGCCTCTACCAATTTAGTCACGTCACCTTCGCTGGCTTTATATAGATGTGGATCCACACCACTTCCCATTAAACCTTGTACATTAATATAGTCTCCGCCAATATTTTTAACGAGATCTGTAATCATAGTTGTTGTGGTGACAACATTCAATTTACCATTAGACTTACTCTCATTTTTGCAACTGAAACATACTACGATTAATACTGCTACTATATATTTTTTCATTCTTGTTTTTATTTTTAAAGTTTACGGTGAGCTGGAATTCTAAAACTTGCTCCTAATCCAATTAAAATATCTTGACCTTTAGTAATACTAGTCCCAACATACGTGTCTAATTGTAAGTCGTTAGACACCAAATATGTAAATCCGGCATCCCAATAATGATTAGCCGAACTATCTTCAGGTAAATCTCCATAAAGTTCAGCATACATCCCTAGTTTATCTGTTATACTATAACCATAAGCCACAGTATAAATGGCTGCTGCCTCAGGAGAATCGTCTCCCCATTGTGCGCCAATGTTATAGCCAATACTTGATTTTTCGCTTAATGTATGAGATAAGGAAAACCTAAAATCGACACCTGTAGTTTCAGGACGATAATCCTGAGAAGCACTAAATACAGGAAACACATGGCCAATTAAAGCTATTTCGGGCATTCCATTTTTTTCTTCGGTAATATCAATTTTAACACCTAACAATAATGGGGACAACCCACTAGTAACATTATCCAACGAGTTCCCATTCACTTTTGTACGACCTTCTACAAAATCCCATCCTAATCTCAATTCCATATTGTCAAGAATCCCATAGCGAATAAGTGTCGTGTTATAGGTATACGTTTGAGATTGAATCGAATTATCCTCAAAGGATTCATATAAACCACCTGTTTCTATTTGGAGTACACCTTTACCAACTGTTGAAGAGGCTTCTGTGGCATCAGGCCGATCGGTGACCAATGCATCATAAACAATTTCAATGCATTCAATAATTTCTCCATCAGTATTGTCTTCTGGAGACAACTTTTCTTGGGCATGCACATTAGATACAATACAAATTAGAATCAGCAATAAAAAGACCTTTCGACTACGCTCAAGGTGATATAATGCATATTTAGTTTTCATCAACATAAATAATTTTAGTAAAACCTTCATTCAAAACAATCGTATTAGATCCAATAGTAATTTGGGTCATTTTATTATTAATAAACTGTTTTGAAACAGTTAGTGTATTTCTATATTTAATTTGGTTTTGCGCACAAAAATCGAAAAACTCTTTATCATCACTCATCAACCTTGAAATGGTATAGGTCACACCTTCTTTAGCTTCTGCAAGTGAAATAGAAGTGTCTTCCGTTGTAATTTCTCCTTGAGCATTTGGAATGGGATCCCCATGCGGATCGAACTTAGGATTCCCTAAATAGGCGCTTATTTTTTCAGCAAGTAAATCGGAAGTTTGATGCTCTAGTAATTCGGCTTCTCGATGAATTTCGTGTAAAGACATATCAAACATTTTAAATAAAAACGCCTCCCAAAGTCGATGTTTCCTAATGACACTTAGTGCCATTTTAGCTCCCTTTTCAGTCAACTGAAGTTCTTGGTACTTTTCATAATTCAGCAAATTTTTTGCGGCTAATTTCTTAGCCATGTCTGTTGCTGCTGCATTTGAAATACCCAATTTTTTGGCAATATTTCCAGGCTTTGTATCTTTTATATCATGTTGATTATTGTTGTAAATGGCTTTTACAAAATTCTCTATAGCTACAGACATTTTTTAACCGCTTTAAATTATTTTTAAGTATACTTAAATATTTTACAAATGTAACTAAAAAATTAATGTTAGGACAGCTTTTTTATAATTAGTAACTTCACATCATCTTAAAATCTATAAGTCTATGTCTCGATTTTGTTTCCTTCTTTTTATTCTCATTGGTTTCCAACATCTTAGTGCACAATCTGAAAAATTACCATTTCAAGCTTTGGATGTTTTTAATTTGGAGTGGGCTTCAGACCCACAAATATCACCAGATGGAACTCAAATTGTATATAAGAGAAATGGTTTTGACATTATGAAAGATCGTTCTAAAGGTAATCTTTGGATTATTAATTCTGATGGTTCGTCTCATCGAAAATTAACCTCAAGAGAGGTCAATGAATCTAATGCTAGATGGTCACCATCTGGTGATCGAATTGCCTTTGTAAGTTCTACTGATGAAGGCTCAGAACTATTTATGTATTGGACAAAAACTGGACAAATTGCAAAATTATCACAGCTCCAAAAATCGCCTAGCAATATTACATGGTCTCCTGATGGGACATCTTTAGCATTTACAATGTTTGTGCCTCAAAAGCCTCCCATTATTGCAAAGATGCCTTCTAAACCAAAAGGTGCTGATTGGGGAAAACCTGTACGTGTTACAGATCGTTTAAAGCACGAAGCCGATGGCAAAGGATATATGGAACCTGGATTCACTCATATTTTCATAATACCTGCTGAAGGTGGCTCAGCGCGCCAAATAACAACCGATGATTATAATCACAACAGTAGCCTGTCGTTCTCGCCAGATGGAACACATATCTATTTTTCAGCAAATAGAGTTGAGGATTGGGAATATCAATTTAGAAATAGTGAAGTATACAAAGTACACCTTAAGACTAAAGTCATTACTGCATTAACATCTCAAAGCGGACCTGACTATGCTCCTATGGTTTCGCCAAATGGAAAAACCATTGCCTTTCTTGGGTATGCAGATAAGGTTCAAGCACATCAAAATACACTCTTGCATCTTATGAATTCTAATGGGAGTGATCGCAAAATCATTTCATCAAATTTAGACAAAAGTGTATCAAATATCTCATGGGACAAAGATGGTAAAGGGCTCTATTTCACTTATGATGATAAAGGGAATTCTAAAATAGCTTATATTACAACTTCAGGAAATATCACAAAACTTGCAGATAATTTAGGAGGCACAACTCTTGGACGCCCTTATGCTTCTGGCTCATATTCTGTGTCTAATAATGGAATCATTGCGTTTACTCAAACGCGACCAGAGTATCCTGCAGATTTAGCTGTTATTCAGAATAAAAAAGCACCTAAACTAATTACGCGTTTAAACACTGATGTTTTAGATCATCGTCAATTAGGTACTACCGAAGAAGTATGGTATAAATCATCTTTTGACGGACGTGATATTCAAGGTTGGATTGTAAAGCCCCCGTTTTATGATGCATCAAAATCCTATCCTTTATTAGTTGAAAATCATGGCGGTCCTATTTTAAACTATGGTGATCGTTTTACAGCAGAAATTCAATTGTATGCTGCAGATGGTTATGTGGTGTTTTATCCAAATCCAAGGGGAAGCACTAGTTATGGTGAAGAATTTGGCAACTTATTGTACAACAATTATCCAGGCCAAGATTATAATGATGTCATGGATGGTGTTGATTATTTAGTCAATAAAGGTATCGCAGATAATGACAAACTGTTTGTCACCGGAGGAAGCGCTGGAGGTATTATGACCGCTTGGATGATTGGAAAAAACAATCGCTTTAAAGCTGCTGTAGTAGCTAAACCAGTTATGAATTGGATTAGTAAAACTTTGGTTGCCGACAACTATTTTGGTTATGCTAATTCTAGATATCCAGGGCAGCCATGGGAAAACTTTGAGACTTACTGGAAGTTCTCTCCAATTTCTTTAGTTGGGAATATTGAGACTCCAACAATGGTTATGGTTGGAATGAATGATTTACGAACACCTCCAAGTGAAGCTAAACAATTATATCATGCATTGAAACTACGTAAAATCGAAACCGTTTTGGTTGAAATTCCTGATGCTTCGCATGGCATAGCGAGTAAACCAAGTAATTTAATTACTAAAGTTGCGCATACTTTGGCATGGATAAATAAATTTAATAATTAAGTCCTTAGTCCAATGAAGCTTATTACAAAATTTCTTTTTTTAGTTTGTATTAGTCTAATATTTATAGGTTGTGATAAGTTCAAACCCACCAAACAAAGTAGCGACTCCTTTAAAAGAGTTTTTAATAGTGTACACTGGAACAATGCCAAACCTTATAAAAAAAGCATAAAGAATACTTGTTCAATAGATTTACTTTCAATGGCCTTAGATAGTTTACCAAAACAGTTCTATGTGGATAGTGGTTCACATGCAGAACTTCATGGTTATTTATCTGATATAAATGCAGCTTTTGACAATCTTGTAAAGGCTAATGATTTAGAAAGTAAGCTAGCAGAAGATACAGGATTGATTAAAATAAGTGCAAAGGACAAAGTACTAAATGCTTGGAGCGGAGCAAAAAATAGTCGTGATTTTATAAAACGTGTCAAAACACGCCGAGATGGAAAACCTGTAGATTGGGAGTTTAAAGAAAAAGCATTGGATAATGAGCTCCTTAATCTCTATAATGAAATTGAATCGACCTTTACAGTTACAGGAACATATACAACCATTAATAATTGCCGAGTAATTATCAATCAAGCTATTAGTATCAAAAAAATAACACCAACAAAAGTGACGCTGATTCCTTTTTGTGCTATGTTTTTTGAATGTAAGTGCACGGCAAAAAGCACAAAAAAAGATTTAAAAAAAGGGCAAATTGTATTTAGTACAGTTGTAGAAGCAACATTTCATAATACCCCGTTAGATTTTAACTCCATGATCTTTAAAGCCAAAGGAGAACCTGTGTATAACATTTATGAGGCAAATTGTTGCAGTATCAATACCGAAAAGAAGAAGCAATAATAATCTTAATCATTAACAACCGCAGCCATCATTACCACAAGCTTTAATAGATTTCGCTTTTTTCTTTGAAAGCACACCAAACTTATATAATAAAAACCACACTGCTAAGGCAACAGAAGTAAAAGCTAATATATTTTGAATGATATTGTTCATAAACGCTTTGTCGGTAATTATATCAAAATATTACTTTAAAAATTGATACGCTATTAAAGCTGCAAGATACGCAATTATCGTCATGCTAGCTAATTGAAGCATTGGCCACTTCCAAGAATTGGTCTCGCGTTTTACAATAGCTAATGTACTCATACATTGCATGGCAAATGCATAAAATAGTAACAATGAAATTCCGGAAGCCAATGTAAATACCTTTTCGCCATTACTATGTACTTCGGCTGCCATTTTATTTTTGATGGTGTCTTCATCCTCATCATCGCCAGCACTTCCTACACTGTAAATAGTTGCTAATGTTCCTACAAAGACTTCACGAGCAGCAAACGATGTTATTAACCCAATGCCAATCTTCCAATCATAACCTAAGGGTTTAATAACTGGCTCTATAGCTTTACCAATAATACCTATGTAACTATGTTCTAATTTATGAGCAGCAATTTTATCTTCTAAATCAACTTCAGTAAGTGATACATTTTCATTTTTCACTATGGTTTCAGCATTATTAAATTGCTCACCTGGACCATAAGAGGCTAGAAACCAAAGCACAATTGAAATAGCTAAAATAATTTTACCAGCTTCTAATACAAAGGTTTTGGTTTTTTCAATAACGGTCAATGCCACATTTTTAAACAACGGTATTTTATAGCTCGGCATTTCAATAACAAAATAAGACTTACTCTTAATTTTTAATATTTTATTTAGAATGTATGCTGAAAAAATTGCCGTTAAAAACCCAAGAATATAGAGAGCCATTAATGTTAATGCTTTGAAGCTTAATCCTAGAAAGCTTCCCTCAGGAATGACAAGACCTATAATAATTACATAAACTGGTAATCGCGCAGAGCAGGTTGTAAAAGGTGTTACTAAAATAGTTATTAAACGTTCTTTCCAGCTTTCAATATTTCGTGCTGCCATAACAGCTGGAATAGCACAAGCGTTTCCAGAAATTAAGGGCACTACACTTTTTCCACTAAGTCCAAAACGCTTCATGATATTGTCCATTAGAAAAACAACACGACTCATGTAACCACTTTCTTCTAATAAAGCAATAAATAGAAAGAGGAAGGCAATTGGAGGAATAAATACCATAATTCCACCTATTCCTGCGATTATTCCTTCGGCTAATAAATTGGTAAATGCACCTTCTGGCAAAGTACCTTTAACCCAATCTGCTAAAGACGCAAAACTCTCATCTATAAAATCTGTAGGATATGTTGCCCAATCATAAACGGCTTGAAACATGAGCAAAAGAATCACGAAGAAAATGACATAACCCAAAATTTTATGCGTTAATATTCTATCGAGTTGAATACGTAAATCTTTAGCCGATTTCAGATCAATCGTCTGACCTTTTTTAAGCGTATTATTAATAAACTGATACCGTTTTACTGTTTCTTTTTGCTGAAGTCGCTTGAGATCTGCACTACTCTTTGTTTTAAAACTATTGATGGCATCAACTTCATTTCGGTCTATTTTTCCAAAGTTTACATCTTGTGTAATCACCAACCAAAGTTTATATAATAATTGATTTGGAAAAGCTTTCTGAAGTTTATCAAAATATGCTCTGTCGATTTCAGAAGCATTTAAACAAGGTGTAATGGATAACTCTTTATAATTAGCAATTAATGATTTGAGCTGATCTACGCCTTTGTTTTTTCTTGTACTAATAAGCGCGATTTTGGTGTTGAGTTCTTGCTCTAAATATGGAATATCTAACTGAATACCTTTATACTCCATTCGATCAGCCATGTTAATGACTAATATCGTTGGAATTTCTAAATCTTTAATTTGGGTATATAATAGTAAATTTCGTTTTAGGTTTTCAACATCACTAACCACCACAGCAACATCTGGAAAATCTTTATCATTTTTATTGAGTAGTAATTCTATCACTACATTTTCGTCTAGTGAAGAAGCATTGAGGCTATAAGTTCCCGGCAAATCAATTATATGTGCTTTAACACCTCTAGGCAACTTACAAATACCCTCTTTTTTATCAACCGTAATCCCTGGATAGTTTCCCACTTTTTGATTTAATCCAGTAAGCGCATTAAACACTGAGGTTTTTCCTGTATTCGGATTTCCGATGAGTGCAACATTAATCTGTTTAGGCATTTGAAATCTCGATTAAAATGTGAATGGCAGTTTCTTTTCTAATGGCAAGATGGGTTCCATTAATATTTAAATACATGGGGTCAGCAAAAGGCGCTGTTTGTAACAACTCCACCGAATTGCCTGGTAAACAACCCATTTCCAATAGTTTTAAAGGTATATGGTTGGATGACACATCTATTATGATGGCTTCCTGACCTCGTTTTATATCTGCTAAAGTGACCTTCAAGCTTATTTAGATTGATTTTAAAGAAGCAAAAATAGGTGAAAAATTCAGTGTAAAAAAATAGTTCTTGTAAAACTATTGATATTCCTTTTTTAAGCGCTTAATGTCTTGAAGTAATGAATCTACTGATGTTGGGCTAACCCCATTATATAAGCCTCTAATTTGCTTGTCTTTATCTATAAGTGCAAAGTTTTCTGTGTGTACCATTCCATAGGCTTCAGAGTCATCATCTTTAACCACTAAATATGATTTTCTTGCCAAATCATATATATGTTTTCTATCGCCAGTGACTAAATTCCACTTCGTATCATCAACTCCTTTTTCAAGCGCATAACGTTTTAATTGTGCTACAGAATCAATCTCTGGAGTGACCGAATGCGATAATAGCAATACCTCATCATCATTTAAAATTTCCTCTTGTACACGAAGCATCTGATCGGTCATAATAGGGCATATCGTTTGGCAGGTTGTGAAAAAGAAATCGGCTACATATATTTTATTATCATAATCTTTTTGTGTAATGGTATCCCCATTTTGATTAATCAATTTAAAGTTAGCAATAGTGTGATACTTTCGTTTATGTTGTATGGTACTATCAACTAACGAAACATCTATTCTATCGGGTTGATAAATAGGTAATGGCTTTTCAACATCTAGAATAGAATATATAATTGAAATTATAATTGCTGAAACCAATAATAGGGCGATGAAGAACATTTTAAATTGCTTAATATAGGCTAGCATCTTCTGATTTTTAAGGTGTTATTCTCAGATTCGAGTGCAAAAATACGACAGAATAGCAACAAATTGACTACTTTTAACATGCTATATTCTGAAAAAAAGAAAAATTACATTGTTATGACGTTACGACTATTTATACTTTTCGGACTGATTTCATCAATTTCCTATGCACAAGATTACAATGAAACGCTTGATAACATTCGTGAAGCAGAGGCAAAATCTGCTTTACAACGCATCATGCATCGTTCTAATCTAAATACCGGGAATTATGATTTGAAATACCACCGATTAGAATTGAATCTAGATCCATCGGTTGCGTTTATTTCTGGAGATATCACCAGTTATTTTGTTGCAAAAAGCGATATGAGTTCTATTACCTTCGATCTAGCCTCTAACATGGTTGTATCTCAAGTTATGCAGCGAGGCAATTCGTTGTCATTTACACATAATAGTAATGACGAATTAATCATCACGCTTCCAGTCATCCAAAACACAGGTGTTTTAGATTCGTTAACGGTAAGTTATTCTGGAAACCCTGTGAGTTCTGGATTTGGGTCTTTTGAACAAACCACACATAACGGTGACCCAGTAATATGGACGCTTTCCGAACCGTATGGTGCAAAAGCTTGGTGGCCTTGTAAGCAAGATTTGATTGATAAGATAGATTCTGTCGATGTATTCATGACAACACCTCAATTTAATGCCTCAAATGAAGCATATATCTCTGTATCTAACGGATTAGAACAAAGTCAGACAATAAACGGAAACGAGAAAACCACTCACTTTAAACATCGTTATCCTATTCCAGCTTACCTCATAGCTATTGCTGCAACGAACTACGAAGTGTATAACCATACTGTTGATAATAATGGAAATCCATTCGAAATTGTGAATTATGTCTATCCTGAAAGCATAGTTACCGCTCAAGCAAGCACGCCAATTACCGTCGATATTATGAATTTATTTAATGGGCTATTTGAAGAGTATCCTTTTGCAAATGAAAAATATGGTCATGCCCAATTTGGATGGGGAGGCGGTATGGAGCATACGACAGTATCATTTATGGGGAGTTTTAATCGCAACCTTATTGCTCATGAATTGGCTCACCAATGGTTTGGTAATAAAGTTACCTGCGGTAGTTGGAAAGATATTTGGTTAAATGAAGGCTTTGCAACTTACCTTTCTGGGATTACGATTGAAAACTTAGATGGTAATGATGATTTTACGACTTGGAAACTACAACGTAATAATTCTATTACCTCAGCGCCAAATGGTGCCGTTTATTTAAGTGATATAGATACGCTAAGTGTCAGCCGAATTTTTAACGGTAGATTGAGTTATAATAAAGGTGCTATGGTTTTGCATATGCTTCGAAAGAGACTTGGAGATGCTGACTTTTTTCAGGCGTTACAAGCATACTTAAGTACTGCTGAGCATGCTTATGATTATGCAAAAACTGCAGATTTTATTTCAATTATTGAAACCTCTTCTGGTGAAGACTTATCAGAATTTTTTAATGACTGGCTGTTTAATCAAGGATATCCTAGCTATACTTTAAATTGGGGACAACCTTCGGCTACAGAAGTTTCCATAACCTTAAGTCAAACACAGAGTGACCCTTCAGTTTCATTTTTTGAGGCACCTGTTCCTGTAAGACTCATTGGATCTCTTGGTGAAGAACAAGATATTATTTTAGATCATACATTTAATAATCAAAACTTCATAGAAACTATTGCATTTACGGTTCAAGATATTTTGTTTGACCCAGAATCGGATTTGATTTCAGCAAATAATGAGGTGTTAAGTACCATTGAATTTGAAAATTCAAGACCACTTACAGTATATCCTAACCCTGTTTCCGAAGTGCTACACATCGAAAAACCTGATGCCATGTCTATTTCTGAAATACGAGTCTACAATACGCTTGGTCAATTAATAACACAATTTCCTTTTAGTGAATTTTTACACACAACTTCTTGGTCTCAAGGATTGTTTTTTGTTCAATTTCAAACCAATGAAGGCACCATTACTAAATCGGTGTTAAAAAAATAGGCAATACTTCTATTAAAATTTTCTAAATGCTGCTAAAACACTACTTTTGTCGCTTAGAATTTTTATGACTAACGATACATGGAGTTTGTAATTAGAATATCTCAATTTTTACTGAGCCTTTCACTACTAATCGTATTACACGAATTAGGACATTTTATACCAGCAAAATTATTTAAAACTAGAGTAGAAAAATTTTACCTCTTTTTTGATATCAAATACTCATTATTTAAAAAGAAAGTAGGTGAAACGGTTTATGGCATTGGATGGTTGCCACTTGGTGGTTATGTAAAAATTGCCGGGATGATTGATGAAAGTATGGATAAAGACCAAATGAATCAACCACCTCAACCATGGGAATTTAGATCTAAACCAGCTTGGCAACGCTTAATCATTATGCTAGGAGGTGTTACTGTAAACTTTATTTTGGCTTACATTATCTATGTCTTTTTATCATTTGCATATGGCGATACTGATATTGATGCCAACAGTGTTCAAGATGGTTACGCGGTCACTAATCCCATACTAACCGACTTAGGAATTAAAACTGGAGACAAAGTAATATCGATTAATGGTGAGGAAATCCAAATGGTTTCAGACATTAAAAAACGCTTAATCGAAGCCGAAAAATTAACCATTTTAAGTGATAATAAAACTAAAGAAATTACGCTTCCTGAAGACTTTCTAGGTAAATTAAGTACTGGTGAAAGTAGAAGCTTTTTTAGTTTACGCTATCCTTTTGTGGTAGACTTTACTATAGACTCGCTAGCTAACAAGGATGCAGACTTAAAAAAAGGAGATGTTATCACCTCTATAAATAATGTACCTTTAAAATATTTTGATGAAATAGGAAAAACCGCTGCTCCTTACAAGGGACAAGTCGTATCTGCAAATATCCTAAGAGGTGACAAAACTATTACCATGAATCTTAACGTTGATCAAAAAGGTAGAATAGGTGTTATGCCAGGAGGCGATTTAAGTGACCTTGAACGACTTAACTATTACGATATTGTAAGAAAAGAATATTCATTTGGAGAAAGTTTTGGCGTTGGGTATGATAAGTTCACTGAACAAATTGCTGCATATGGAGTACAACTTAAAAAAATATTTACGCCAAGTACAGGTGCATATAAAGGTGTTGGTGGATTTAAAGCCATTTACAGTATTTTTCCAAGTGAATGGAGCTGGGAATCCTTTTGGTTATTAACGGCCTTTTTATCGATTATGTTGGGTGTTCTTAACTTATTACCAATTCCTGCACTTGATGGTGGTCATGTGATGTTTTTATTATTTGAAATGATTTCTGGACGAGCACCAAGTGAGAAATTTTTAGAGCGTGCCCAACTTGTTGGATTTGTCATATTAATAACATTAGTGTTATTCGCAAATATTAACGATTGGATTTAAAAAAATTAATTAATTTTTTTAAAAAATTCTTTTTTTAAAGTTAAAAAATACTATATATTTGCGCTCGCTAAAGCGATTAACACTCCTCCTTAGCTCAGTTGGTTAGAGCATCTGACTGTTAATCAGAGGGTCCTTGGTTCGAGCCCAAGAGGAGGAGCAAAAGACAACCCGATACAAATGTATCGGGTTTTTTTGTTCTCAATTTCATCTCATATTTAATAGCTAAGTACTATAGTTTCTACCTTTGTAGAGATTTTTTTTCTTATTAACTAAAATTCAATACTTATTAAATATTGAGTTCTTTTCAATCAATAACCAGTTCTTGCTCTAATTGTTCTAAAGATTTTCCTTTAGTTTCTGGTAAAATTTTTAAGAGTATAAAAAAACCTATCAAGGCTATGACACCAAATATAAAAAAGGTCAATGTGTTTCCTAAATTCGATAACTCCCAAGGAAATATTAATTGCACTAATGAACTAATTAATGAATTAACAAAAGCAATTATACCTATTGCCAAACCCCTATATTTTAAAGGATATAACTCCGATAAAAGCACCCACATGACAGGTCCTAGTGAAAATGCAAAACAAGCTATAAAGCCTAAAATGCCAAAGAGTACTAGATTGGCATTCATGTGAGTAGCAGCCTCTAATATGGCTCCGTCATTTTTACTGTAGTTTGCATTGCCTATTACAGATTTTATAGCATTTTTAAAATCAATATCATTATTATAGGTCTTAGTTGCCAATGGCAATAGTTTATCAGATTCTGCAAATTCAAACTGAGAAATTTTTTCAGTTGAAAGTTGATAGGTTGCTTCACTAAATCCATAGGCGCATAAGAGCAAGCTAATAGCAATACCTGCTGTCCCTATCAACAACAAAGGTCGTCTACCCATTCTATCTATTAAATAGATGGCAACAAAGGTAAAAATCACAGAAATAGAACTTAATAATACCCCAGATGAAAATGCAGCATCTGTTCCAATACCCGTTTGCTTAAAAATAGATGTTGCGTAGAAATAAACAGCGTTTATTCCAGTAATTTGTTGAAGAACACCTATTATTAAGCCTACAACTAAGATAAAGCGTAACGACCGCTTTAAAACATCTGTTAGCTTTAATTTAGACTTATCCTTTGCTGAATTAAGGCTTTCTTCAATAGATGTGGCTTCTAATACCCCTCTTTCGTTTCCATAAAGCTTAATTATAACCTCTTTTGCTTGGGTGATTTTTCCTTTTAAGTACAGCCAACGGGGACTTTTGGGCACGAAAAACAAGAATAAAAAATATAAAATGGCAGGAATCAACTCTACACCTAACATCCATCTCCAAACATTGTCATCTGTAAGAAAAACACTTTCTGGCGTATTATATTTATTAAAAAAATAATTGCTTAAGAAGGCTGCAAAAAAGCCAAAAACAATATTTAACTGTTGTAAAGTAACTAGTTTACCCCTATTTTCAGAAGTTGATATTTCGGCTATATACATTGGAGCTAACACCAAAGCGGCTCCAAACGCTAAACCTCCTATTGTTCTTGCAATATACAGCATCTCATAAGAAGTAGCAATGGCAGATGATACTGCTGAAACTGCATATAGAAAAGCAACAAAAATAAGTAGTTTTTTTCTTCCTAGAAGGTCACTTAATCGTCCAGAAAACAACATTGCAAACATTGCTGCAAAGGATGGCGAACTTACTACCCAACCCGATTGAATTTCATTTAATTCAAATTCTGGGCCAGCATAAGACATGACTCCAGAAATAATTCCTGCATCAAAACCAAAAAGAAAGCCACCAAGGGATACTACAAATGCTATAAATACAAGCCTTTTATTCATAACTAACAATCTTTGCGTTTTTAATAAACAAAACATTCATTTTAATTATCTTCAATACGGTAAACGTTTTCATCAAAATAATGTTTAGTTTTTACAAGAGTTCCTTTTTTATTGTATTGTTTAGAATTTATAATTTTATCATTATGATACTTTTTTTCTTTTTCTATTGTTCCATCCTCACGAAATGTTTTAGATACTCCATGTCTATTTCCAAATAAATAGTTGGTTAGTTTTTTTACTTTTCCATTTGGAAAATAATTAATAACCACACCTTGATATTCACCAAGTTTATAGTCTATTTCATTTTCAACTTTTCCCGAATAAAAATATGATTTATAGGTATTTATTAAATCACCATTCAAATACTCCATTTCTCTAGATACATTTCCATTATCAAAATATGCTGTTATGATTCCAGTTTCATTTTCTAATGGTATCATTGATAGTTCTTGAGCATTCTTATCTAAATATGAATAACCAATAAGTTCGTCATGATCATAAAAACGAATTAACTGTAATTTACCTTCAGGGCTATAAAATTCTTTTCTCCCATGATTTTCTCCAAAATTATACTCAGTGACAGTATCTAAATGACCATTGTCATGATACGATGTCCATTTTCCTGAGGGTTTTCCTAAATCATAATAAAACTGGTTCTCCATCTGTTTATTTTCATAATAGTCTATAGCCTCCCCGTCTAATTCACCTAAATTATAGTTACGCTTTGATTTTATCTCTCCGTTTTCAAAAAACCAAATCCATTCACCATGCTCTAAACCGTTTAAATAGGTTCCCTTTACAGCTAAATTTCCTTCAAAGTAATATTCTAAATATTTTCCATGCATTACTGCATTAACATAATCTACATCAATATCCAATTTTTTATTAAAATGTCTATACATTATTTTGTAAGGTTTTTTTTCAGACTCAAACATTATTACTTCAAACTGTTTTCCGTTAATATCAAATCGAGTCTCACTCAAAATCTCTCCATAATTGTAGCTATATATATTACTTAATTTACCCTTTCCGTCATAAGAGACCTGATCTCCATGAAGTTTACCATCATGAAAATAACTCAATTGTTGTAAAGTACCATCTATGTAATAGTATCTCCATTCTCCTATGGCCAAATCATTTTTATAATAACCATGGGACTTTAACTGACTATTTTTATAATAATTCTCGTAATATCCATTAAGCAAATCTTCTCTATATGTATTGGTAGACTCGGTTTGGCCATTTTTATAAAAAGTTACATGTGCACCATCTGCCTTGTCATCTATATAATTCCCTTCTTCTATTTTAATTCCGTTATTCGAATAAAATTTCCATGTTCCTTTTTTTCCTCCTGAGTTGTCAAATAAACCTTCAGAAACCAATATTCCATTTGGAGAAAAGCCCTTGTAATAAAAATTATCGTCTTCTCTACTATTCTCTTCTATAATGTTTCCTTTCTTATCAAAAAACTTGTAAGAAACCATTTCTCCATTTTTGTAATTAAATTCATTAAATAGTAATCCATCATAATCATAACTAACATATAATCCGTCTAATTTCCCCTTAGAGTATTTGAATTTTGATTCTAATGTGCCATCTCTATAAAATCGCTTAACTATCCCTTCCAACAAACCTTTATCATAATGCCCTTCTTCATATATATTTCCATTAGAATGGTATGTTCTATATTCACCATGATAGCTACCATTCAATAGAGTTCCTTCACTAGACAGTTTTTTATTGATTCCATATTTTTTTTCTATACCATTTTTTACGCCTTCAGAAAAAAGTGTTTCACTATAAACGTTACCGTTAGAGTAGTATTCCAAAACTTTCCCTTCAATTAAACCATTTTTATAAGGGATATTAAATTCGACAATCTCTTGACCAACTGGAAAATAGGATTCATAAACACCATCTAAACTTCCATTGTTGTAATATTTTTTTTGAAATAAAGCCCCACTTTTACGATACGATTTATATTCATTATCAAGAGAATCTAAAGAAAAGTTTGCTTCGTAATATAATTTTCCGTTTTCAAACCATTGTTTATTGTTCCCATTAAGCTTTCCATGCTCATAGATTGCTGTTTCTTTTTTCTTTCCGTTAGGATGATACCATGTCCATTCTCCGATTTTTTGCCCTTCTAAATCTAACACTCCTTGGCTTTTCAATTGTCCATTTTCATTATAGTAAGTCCATTTACCAACAGGTTGTTCATCTTTAATTTCGCCAATAGCTGAAACATAAGAGTCGTTAAAGTAATATGTTACAACTTTATTTTCACCACCAATATTTTCTCTATTCTGTGCTATTATAGTTTTCCATTTTTCTCTAAATGCATTGTAAAATGCTGATATATTGTTTGATTTAATTTCTATAATTTTTTTGATGTCCTCATTTTCTGTTGAATATAGCAGCGTGTATATAAAATCATCAAAAAAATCATTTTCCATTATCCAATTATAAAAAGGCAGATATTTTTGATCCCAGAACCCATCATTTGCTTTTAATTCAACTAATTCATTGAGAAGTAAGTGATTCTGCTTCACTAAATTCAAATCAATTTCGTTTTTAGTTTTGTAACCTTTTTTTAAAGCAACCTTCTTGTTAAGAATATTATCTAATTTCTGAAAAACTGTATCATCAGGAGAGATTTTTATTTCAGGATTTGCTTCATTACTATTAGTTGCAGATACTATATTATTAAGCGATTTAATAATATCAGGTGCACTTGCCTTATCTGTTTGCAACAATAAATACATATTATAACACATCATTGCTTGTGCCATTTGTTCTTGTTTAAAACAAACATTCCCTAGTTTTAAGTGTGGATAAACATAATATGGATTTAGTATAATCGTTTTCTGATATGCAAGTATGGCCTCATCTAACTTTCCAAGATTCTCTAACGATATCCCTTTGTTATACCATAAAATATAATTATTAGGATATTGGATTAAGGCACTGTCTATAACATCAACAGCTTTTGTATATTCTTTCATTCTCATATATGCTACAGACAGATTGATATAATAAGAATGTTGTTCTGAAATACAATCTCTATCTAAGCCTTCATTGATAACTTCGATAACTTCATTGTATTTTTTCAATTCGAGCAAATAATAAGATTTAGATGTAAGAATTGAACAGTAAGAAGAATCATTTTTATTTATCTTATTGAGGTATTCTAGAGCTTTTGCATTATTGCCATTTTGACCATTATTAGAAGCTAGGCTTATAATTTCATCACGGTCTATGAATTCTAATTTCCCTTGAGAAAATGAAAAACTGCTCAATAAAAGAGCAGTGAAAAGTAAGAGTTTGTTCATATCATAAAAATAATAAAATAAACTACCTTAAATCGAATTTATCTAATCTTCTCAATAGAACACATCGTTTTAAGACATAGAAACTGATATAAATCATTTTTTTGCTTACAATTTGGGCATAAGTTTGTTTCTCAAATACAAATTATATGAGAACGACAATAATCATTCAAAGTTTGAAATGTGATAATTGTAGACCAACTGTATTGTCTGCTCTCGATAGATTTAAAGGTATATCTAATGTAGTTATCGATAGTACAATGGGACACTTAACTTTTGATTGCAGATCACATAATATCATTGAAGGGCTACGAGTATATTTAAAAGACATTGGTCATCCTATAACTAAAGACTCAAGCCTTATAAACAACATTTCAAAATAGTTTTTAAAATAATCGCAACTGACCATCTTTATATACTTCATGTAATTCGGTATTAAGCTTAGGCATGTTTTTTCCTCTAAAGTATTTTAGTCGCGCTAATTTTACTAAATCATTAATCTGTTTGGCGATTTCACCTTCACCTCTCATGCGTTGACCAAAACGAGAATCGTTGAGTGTTCCTCCATGACAATCTTGAATTTGATGCAATACTTTTTCAGCACGATCTGGCATTGCTTTTTGTATCCACTTTGTAAAAATCTCTCCTATAGCTCCGTTTAATCGTACAATAGTATGTGCTATACTTAAAGCACCTGCATCAGAAACTACTTTAGCTAAAGGCAAAATTTCATGACTATTAATAGATGGAATAATTGGGGCTAACATCACATTCACAGGAATGTTGTTTTCACTTAGCGTTTTCACAGTTTGTAGGCGTTTCTTTATCGTTGCTGTTCTTGGTTCTAATACGCGACGTGTCTCTTCAGATAATGATGTAATAGACACATTTACGCTAACTAAGTGTTCTTTGGTTAGCTGCTTTAAAAGATCTAAATCTCGAAGAATCAATGCGTTTTTTGTAATAATCCCAACTGGGTGTTTATACTTCAAAAACACCTTTAAGCAATCTCTAGTAATTTCAAATATTTTCTCAGCAGGTTGATAGCAGTCTGTGTTTCCAGACATTATAATAGGATAAGCTTTCCAAGATTTACGCTTAATAAATGTCTCTAATAATTGAGGCGCTTCTTTTTTTACCAGAATTCTACGTTCAAAATCTAAACCAGCACTATATCCCCAAAATTCATGACTATTTCTAGCATAACAATAAATACATCCATGCTCGCAACCTTGGTACATATTCATAGAATAAGCCATACCTACATCTGGACTCTTTACTTTATTGACGATAGTTTTTGGAAATACTGGCAAATATAATGTTCTATTGTGGTGAGGTTCCTCGCCTTCTTTTGCGCAATATTCCAGAAAATCATCACGTTGCTCATGACTTAATTCAAAAAACCGATTATGAACATTGTGTTGTGCACCTCGACCTTTGAGCAATGATTTTTTAAACATATTATTGATTTTTTGTAAAATTACAAAAAATCAATTACAAAAACAGATAGTTAGTTCAATTTATAATCGTAAAAATCCAAAGACACTCAAATATGTGAAAATTGAATATAAATGTGTTAAAACACTTGTTATCAGAACAATAAATCGATTGTATGTTTGCTAAGAATTTTAATAGAAACTTAATTTAAAAGCAATGTCAAAATTAAATCTAGCAATCGTTATCATGATAAGTCCTATATTATTAATTATACTAATACTTATCAGTCCTTTTTTTGCACTACATCGCTTAGCAGAAAAAGTGTAAAGAAATAATAAAGCAAATACATCTACTAGTTATTCACCAGGAAAATCGGCTTTACGCTTTTCTAAAAAGGCTGTAGTTCCCTCTTTGAAGTCTTCGGTACCAAAACACTTTCCAAATTGCTTAGCTTCCATTTTATAACCATTAACACCATCTTTAAAATTAGCATTAATAGATTTTATAGCAGCTTTTATTGCTACTGAAGAATTGCGCATAATTTTACTTGCAATTTTTTCGGCTAAAGTAATGAGCTCCCCTTCCTCGGTAACGTGATTAACCAATCCGTATTCTAAAGCTTTTTGAGCATCAATCATTCCGGCAGTCATTACCATTTCCATAGCACGTCCTTTACCCACTAATTGTGGCAAACGCTGGGTTCCACCATAACCTGGAATGACTCCCAAAGACACTTCAGGAAGTCCCATTTTAGCATTAACACTTGCAATTCTAAAATGACAAGCCATCGCTAATTCTAAACCACCGCCTAGAGCAAATCCATTTACAGCTGCAATCACTGGTGTAGACAGGTTTTCAATAAAATCAAATAAGAGCTTTTGGCCTTTTTCTGCTAACTTCTCTCCTTTTTTTACATCGAAATCAGCAAACTCACTAATATCAGCACCAGCAACAAAGGCTTTTTCACCACTACCAGTTATAATAATTACTTTAGTGTCTTTACTTTCATTTGCGTCTTCAATTGCATCATGCAATTCTTGAATAGTAGCCTTATTTAGTGCATTAAGTTTACTCGGTCTATTCACCGTAATTGTAGTAATTCCTTGATTTGTATTTGATAAAATATTTTGGTAACTCATAATCTATATCTGGTTAAATCTTAGGAAAAGTTACAGTAAATGTGGTTCCTTTTCCGTATTGAGATGTAAAGGTAATATTTCCTTTATAAGTTTCTACTATATTTTTTACCATTGCCAAGCCTAATCCCATTCCACTCGTTTTTGTGGTAAATTTAGGCTCGAAAATTTTGCTTTTATTCTCTTCGGATATTCCAGAACCATTATCTTCTACAGTGATTTTTACCATCTCATTTTCTGTTAAGACTCTCACTTCTATTCTCGGTTCATTCATATCTAAAGGAATAGCTTGTATCCCATTTTTCACCAAATTTGTTACTACTCGAATTAATTGGGTACGATCAAAATTGGCCATTATATCTTCATCTTCTGATGTAAACACAATATAATCTTCACTAAAAATATCTAATGCAAGTTTTACAATATTAGTCACATTGAGGGTTTCGTTTTGTTGTGCAGGCATTTTTGCAAAGTTTGAAAATGCCGATGCAATAGAACTCATTGTGTCTATCTGTTGAATTAGTGTTTGACTGTATTCATCTACTTTCTGATGGATATTCTCATCTTCTGGATTAAATTTTCGCTGAAAGCTCTGTACACTCAATCGCATTGGTGTCAAGGGATTTTTAATCTCATGCGCAACTTGTTTTGCCATCTCACGCCATGCTTGTTCTCGTTCACTTGTTGCTAACTTCACAGCACTTTCTTCTAGCTCGTCAATCATACTGTTATACGAGTTTATCAAAGTGGATATCTCTTCACTAGATGAGGCAATGTCAATTTTCTTATTTCGCTTTTCTAATCGTGTTTCATTGATTTTATCTGCAATGGTTTTTAAGGTTCGTGTGATATATTTTGATAGCAATAAGGCAAGAATTACAGCAATAAGCATCATAAATAAATAAGCATACCCTAAACGCTCTAAAAACTCGTTAAGCTCTTTATTTAAAAAATCGTCATTCTCTAAATATGGCAAGTTAAGTATGGCTAGAGGCTTTGATTTTGAATCATAGATATACGTATATGATGACTGAAATGTCTCTCCGTTCTTTTCATTTTTTTCTACATAACGATGGTCTACAGAATTGGAAATATCATTTAAAATATCAGTTTCAATACATTGAACAATTGAATCATTAGTAAAACTTGCTTTCGAAGTTATTAATAAGGTTCCATCCAAATCATACATATAAATTCTCAAGCTATGAATATCTGCAATTCTATAAATTTCCTCTTTGAAAATTAATGGTATTCTTTCAGTAATAACCTCATAAGAAGTCTCGCGAATTACATAATCGATATCACTAATAATAGCTTTTTCTTTACGCTCCAAACGTTCTCTGTGATAATCTCTTGCTTCTTCATTGTACTGATAAATAGTAACGGCAGCGATAAGAATTGATGCAATAAGCACCAACAGGATCATGGCGAAAAATATGCGGACTCGTAAAGACAGTTTTTTTAACCTCATCTGAAATATTGTAGTGCTCTAAATGTAGCAATAATTACGCCAATATTATGCATCTGGATTTTTACTCCTTATATTTTTATAGATTTTAAAACCTAGCATAAGTAATAGACCAAGTACAAAAATTCCAATAACACCAAACATCCAATTAATAGCACTTTTCAGAATCACTAAAAATATCACTGCAAATAAAATAAAGGTGGCACCTTCATTCCAAAGTCTCATAAAATTAGACGATTTTTTAACCTCATCACGTTGTAATTGTTTATAGAATTGATGGGTTTTTAAGTGATATAAGAATAATATGGCAACGAAAGTTAATTTCACGTGCATCCAGGGTAGCTTTAACAATACCGGATTTAACACTAGCAACCAAATAGCAAAGAAAGTTGCTAAAATAGCCGATGGCCATGCAATGATATTCCATAAACGTTTGGCCATAAGCTTTAATTGCTTTCCTAAAATCTCCTTATCTGGAGACGGCTTATGAAAAGCCTCAATTTGATACACAAAAAGCCTTGGGATATAAAACAAACCAGCAAACCAAGTGACAATAAAAATAAGATGTAAGGCTTTTATATAATTATAATATTCCATTAAAATAGCTATAGATTCTTCAACTTTATATTTGTTTTAACTCATAAGATTCTACTAAATTTGGCATAACAATTCAATTAATCTTCAATAAATAAATAGTTTAATTGCTTAGTGTTAAAAGCCGTATTAAATGCACTTATTTCATCACTAACTAGACTGTTAAAAGCATCTAACTGCATTTTAATTTTAGCTGTTAGTTCATTTTTTACAGCAACATCTTGATCTGTAGGTGCAAAATCTCCCATACCAACCAACGCATTTAAATGTCCGAGTTTGTTTGTCAGTCGAATAGGGAAATTTAAAGGATCTTGTCTACTACGATTTTTAGTTTGATAGAGCGCTTCTTCAATCTTAGTAAAATCCTCTCGGAGTGTTTTAGATTTTTCTAATAGATCTTTAACATTTTCATCGCCTTTGTATTGTGTTTCAAAAGCAGTCAATTGTTTTTTAATCTTTCTGATTTTCTTAATAGACTTATGAGCATCATCCATAGTTTTATTGACATCTTTGATAAAATTAAATTGCTGTTGCATATCGGCTTGAGTACTTTCTGCTCTTGGATCAGCAAGGATTGTAAACGTTTGAGGTAGCACTTCTTCATTAATATTTAAATGTACTTTATAAGTTCCTGGAATCGCTTGAGGTCCATCCAAACTTGCCCACCACAAAATCATACCTTCAAGTCTTTCGGCTCCTTTGTAAGTCATATTCCAAACAAACTGATTCATTCCTTTTTTAACTTCTAGTTTATCTTTCTTTTTATTGGCCGTTGAAAATGTCTTAATGGTATCTCCTTTTTGATCGAAATAGGTTAACGATACCTCGTCATTATCCTTATCATATTGTTTTAAATTGAAATAGGTAATGACACCATTAGGATGGTTGGTTCCTGATGTTTTGCTATGCTTTACATAGCCTCCATCCATTCTATAAGTATCTTTTGGCTTAAAAAGCGTGTTCTCTCCAGCATCAGAATTATAAAGTTGATGCAAGACAGTTAAATCATCTAACATCCATAGACTTCGTCCTTGAGTAGCAACAATAAGATTATTGTCTTTTATAGCTAAATCTGTAATTGGAACGATTGGTAAGTTTAATTGAAATGGCTTCCAGTTTTTACCATCATTAAATGAGATGTACATTCCGGTTTCAGTTCCTGCATATAACAAACCTTTTTTCTTAGGATCTTCTCTTAATACTCTTGTGAAATGTTCTGGATCAATACCATTCGTAATTAACTTCCAGGTTTTTC
Organism: Psychroserpens citreus; assembly: GCF_055686305.1. Taxonomy (NCBI): domain Bacteria; kingdom Pseudomonadati; phylum Bacteroidota; class Flavobacteriia; order Flavobacteriales; family Flavobacteriaceae; genus Psychroserpens; species Psychroserpens citreus. The sequence goes on along the minus strand of NZ_CM145999.1, from coordinate 1,561,192 downwards.
CATAATCAGTAGTTTTATATAAATAAGGCGTAAAATCTCCTGTTTTATATTTGGTTCCAGCCACATAACATGTTCCTGCATCAAAAGCACTTGGTTCGATACTATTTATCATCATCCATTCTGGCATGCCTTTAGGTGTCACATTTTCCCAGTTTTGTCCACCATCTTTAGTCATATGAATTAAACCATCATCACTTCCAACCCATAATAGGCCTTCTGTAATAGGAGATTCTTGTGCAGCGAAAATAGTACAATAGTACTCTACAGAGGTATTATCCTGTGTTATTGGTCCTCCAGAAGATTTTAACTTTTCTGGATCATTTCTAGTTAAATCAGGGCTAATAATTTTCCAAGACTGTCCTTCATTTTCAGTCACGTGAACATGTTGAGAAAAGGTGTATAATCGATCTGGATTATGTTTAGAGAATATAATTGGAAAATTCCATTGAAAGCGGTACTTCATGCCTTCGGCGCCATGACCCATCGGATTATCAGGCCAGACATTTATGGCTCTAACAGTTCCTGTTTTATGATTAACCCTTGTTAAAAATCCGTCATAACTTCCGCCATATACAATATCATTATCTTCTGGATCAATGGCGATATGAGCCGATTCTCCTCCAGCAGTCGATTCCCAATCATCATCTGTAATTGAACGTCCGTCAGTTCTATGTGGAATTCTTATGGTTGAATTATCTTGTTGCGCCACATAAATTCGGTACGGGAAATGATTATCTGTAGTGACACGATAAAATTGTGATGTCGGCTGATTGTGATAAGTGCTCCAAGTATCACCACCATCATAAGTAACTTGAGCACCTCCATCATCACCTATTATCATTCGTTGAGGATTTTCAGGTGCAATCCATAAGTCATGGTGATCACCATGAGGAGCATTATAAGTATTAAAACTTTGCCCGCCATCTGAGCTTTTATGATATCTTACATTTAATACGTAAACAACATCTGCGTCTTTTGTATCGGCATATACTCTTGTATAATACCAAGCACGTTGACGCAATTTACGCTCGCTATTCACTTGCTTCCAGGTTTTGCCACCATCATCACTTCGGTAGAGCCCGCCTTTATCCTTGTTTTCTACAATCGCCCAAACACGCTGGTTATTAACAGGAGACACTGTCATTCCAATAATACCTAAAGTGCCTTCAGGAAATCCTTTATTGGTAGAAATCTCGGTCCACGTTTCACCTTTATCGGTACTTTTCCAAAGTGCTGAACCATCACCTCCAGAACTTAAGCTATATGGCGTGCGTTGAACTCTCCAAGTTGAAGCATATAAAATTCTAGGATTTGTAGGATCAATTATCAAATCAACAACACCTGCTTGATTATTAGCAAATAGTGTTTTCTTCCAGGTCTTTCCTCCATCTGTACTTTTATAAATACCTCGTTCTTGCGTAGGCTTATAAATATTTCCTAAAACTCCTGCATACACAACATTATGATCTGTTGGATCTATAGCTATTCTGGGTACATGTCGCGAATTTTTAAGTCCGGCAGAAGTCCAAGTTTTACCAGCGTCAACACTTTTCCAGATACCATATCCAGAAGATACATTTCCTCGAACCGTTTTTTCTCCTCCACCAACATAAATCACATTTGGATCACTTTTAGATACACTTATGGCTCCAATGCTTCCGCCAAAAAATCCATCAGAAATATTTTCCCATGAACGTCCACCATTTAAGGTTTTCCATATACCTCCACCTGTAGAACCAAAGTAATATAAGTTCGGTTTATCAGGAACACCTGTTACTGCAGCACTTCGCCCTCCTCTAAAAGGACCAAGCAACCTATATTCTAGTGCATCATATTGGGATTCGTCATAAGATTGTGCTTCTAATTGTGTTACATTTCCGAAAAGAAACAAACACATTAGTATAGTGAGTAGTCTCATTATCTTGTTGGTTTTGTTAGTAGCTTTAAAAATAAGCATAAAAAAATATTATGCGCCAGTCTTATTCAATTTTAACTTGACTTCACGTTGTAAAAAGAACGCAGTTACAAAAGTTGATAATATATCTGAAATTGGAAAGGACACCCAAATACCAAATTCTCCAAAATATTTCGATAATATATACATCAATGGAATAAAAAACAGTGCTTGTCGTGTTAACGTAAGTATTAGTGCTGGAAAGGCCTTTCCAATAGCTTGAAAATAAGCAGCACCTATCAGTTGTAAGGCCAAAATTGGAACTGCCGCAAATGCCCAACGCATATTATTTGGCGTCACTTTTAATACCTCAGTATCTGTTGTAAACCATGAGGTAATAACTTCTGGAAATACCATTAACCCTACAAAAATAATAGTTCCAAAAAGGGTAGCATATTTTACAGCCGTAAATATGACAGCTTTAACCCGATCATATTGTTCAGCTCCATAATTATATCCAGCAATTGGGATAAATCCTTGTGTTATACCAAAAACGGGAAATAGTACAAACATCATCATTCGTCCTACAATAGCATATGCAGTAATTGAGGTTTCTCCCCCAAATTTAAATAAAGCATTATTTACCAATAGAAAAGTCACACTTACTACGGCCTGCCTTGCTAAGGTTACAAACCCTAAAGCCCCTATTTCTGATACGATACTTTTATCTAATTTGAAATGTGAGGTGTTAATTTTTAATTCAGAGTTTTTCGATAAAAAATACCATAAAATAAATAGAAAAGATACAATATAAGATCCTGTAGTAGCCCAAGCTGCGCCTGCCATTCCCCAACCAAGCACATTGATAAAAATGTAATCAAAGAGCAAATTTCCTATTGATGGAATTAACATCGCATACATCGCAAATTTTGGTTTACCTTCTGCTCTAATGACATTATTTCCCATCATGACGAATCCTAAAATCGGCACTCCATAAAGGATAATTTCATAATACACTTTTGCAGGATCAAAGATGTTCCCTTTACCACCAAAAGCTGGAATCAAAGTATCCACAAAATACAATCCAAATACAGCAAAAGTTACAGTAAACAACAAGGTAAGCGTGAGCTGATTTCCAAAAGTTTTGAGTGCTTTTGGTTTATTATTAGCGCCTAAAGCCCTAGAGATAATAGACGAACCTCCTATTCCAATAGCCATTCCTAAAGCTGCAATAAAAAACGATACGGGGAGCACAACATTAATAGCTGCAATAGCAGTTGCGCCAATCCATTGACCAACAAAAATTGTGTCTACCAAGATATTTAGAGACATCACCAATATCCCAATAGATGCAGGAACAGCTTGTTTAATAAGCAACTGACCTATGGGTTGTGTTCCTAAATCCTGTGATGAGACTTTTGCCATTAAGCAGTAGTGGTTTGAGTCATTGCCCACTCTTTAATCCAACCGGATAATATGTCTACAAATTCTTGATCGTCATTAAGGCAGGGAATCGTCGTAAACTCTTGTCCGCCCATTTCATGGAAAATTTCTTCGCCTTCCATAGCAATTTCTTCTAGAGTTTCCAGACAATCACTCACAAATGCTGGTGTTACGATAGCCATTTTTTTAACGCCTTCTTTGCCCAAACGTTCAATGGTTCGATCTGTATAAGGTTGCAACCAAGGATCAAAACCTAATCGGGATTGAAAAGATGTTGAAAAACTTCCTTCTTTTAAATTCAGTTTTTCTCCCACGAGCCTTGTCACTTCTTTACATTGATGCCTGTAACAAAATTCATGCGCTGGTGATGCCGTTGCACAACAACTCCCATCTATTTTACAGTGCGATTTAGTGATATCACTTTTTCTAATATGACGTTCTGGAACACCATGATATGAAAATAAAAGGTGCTCATAATCTTTACCTTCCAAATGCTTTGCAATAGAATTGGATAAGACCTCAATATACTTAGAATCGTTATAGAACGCTTTTAAATCTTGAATTTTCAACTGCGGAAAATGGGCCTTTCTAATCTCCTCTGTTAAGACCAAAATAGTTTCAGTTGTTGCCATAGCATATTGTGGATACAACGGAATTAAAAATACCTCATCAACACCTTTGTCTACCAATTCTTGCAAGCCTTTTTTAATGGTCATACTTCCATAACGCATGGCTAATGCCACAGGAAAATCGATTTGATTTTGAATCTTATCTTGTAAGCGCTCAGACAAGACAATTAAAGGCGAACCTTCCTCCCACCAGATCTTTTTATAGGCTGCTGCAGACGCTTTAGGCCTTGTATTTAATATAATACCTTTAACCAGCAATGTCCTAGCCCAAAGCGGAACATCAATCACACGTTCATCCATTAAAAATTCTCCTAAATATCTCTTGACATCTTTAGGGTTTGGACTATCTGGTGATCCTAAATTAACGAGTAAAACTCCCTTCATTTATTTCTTTTCTTTGAGTAATTCTGTTCTTATGTTTTCAGGAACAATTGTATCTACCAATTGCTTCATAGCATCATCGTTTCCAATAAATTTCCAACCGTCATATTGCGGGTCTTTTATGGCGAACATACTCGAATCCATATTCACCACTAATGACATTGTCTTGACATTAGACGTCACATTATCCTCCCCAAACTGAGTCGCCATAGTTGTTTTCATAAAATCTAAAAAACCTTTCTGCTCTTCTTCTGGTTTATCAAGCTCAGATGTAAACGTCATTTTCATTTTACTGTTATAAAATATCGCCGCATAAGTAATACCTTCAACTTCTTTATTATTAGTCACACTAGTCACGTCATTAGATAGAAACTCAATTTTCATACCTTCAGCATTGAACATTTGCTCCATAGACGCTTTCATCATATCTCTTGGAGCCATATCAAATACCTTAGGATACATATAGTCTAAAACCCCATCAAAATTTTGCTTAGTAATAAATTCATAATAGGTTTCAGCATGTTGAGTGATTTCTTTTTGGGATTGCGCTTGGCTGTTTAATGTTAGCAATAGTACAATTGTAAGGGAAAGTAAGTATTTCATAGTAAATTTTGTTTTTGCAAAAATACGACAGTATTTTTTATGTTTTGCTTCACGCAATGAAAATTAGGCTTCACTCAACCAAATGAACGTGTTACAAAATATGCGTTTTAAAATAATAGACTACACTATAGATTTGAATTAGAATATACGTAGAACTACGTATTGTTTAGTGTTTGATTTTTTCAGTATTTCACAAAATAAAAAAACATGAATATAAAACCCCATAAGGCTTTAATTAAAAAATTTATTTTATGAAGAAAAGAATCAACATTGGAATTTTATTTTTCGGAATTTCGTTTTTATTGACATCTTGTCAAAAAGACGATTTAAATATTTCAACCGAAACTTTTCAGGAAAAAAGATTCAAAAAAATCTCAATAACCGAATTAAATTCTAGGTTAGATGGAAGCAAAGATTATGATAAATTAAATATTCTTTTTGATATTAATAAAATTAATAGACATAGTGAGTTTCAGCGATTGGAGTCAGGTGACGAAGCATGGTTATTAACAGATGAAATTGTAATGATAGAAAGAGACAGTATGACGTTCTACACCTTTAGAGTAGGGACAAACAATACCGGTATCCAATTTTATAACTTTGTAACAGCTATTGACAATAATGATAACATACTAAGCATGCGTATGCTAGAATATACACCAAACGAGGAATGGTTACAAGATAACTCTCAGCCATTTTCTGGAACAATACAGCTAATAGAAAATACATTTTTCACTTCTAATGATATTACCAACTCATTTTATACTCGAAGTGAAATTAGTGATTGTATTATTGGTTTGAATTATGAATGGGATTGTAATGATGGATATAATCATCCTCCAAATAGTTGCCCTGCGGGTGGAAGTGATATTATAATTACACCTATCTATGGGCCATGTCCAGCAGAAATCGATGCAGGTGATTCGGCAGATGGTGGAGGGTGGCCAGTAGATACTGGAAATACAGGTGGTGGTTCAAATGATAACGACTCATCCAATACTGACAATACAAATGATAATGACAACAATACCGATGATGATTGTATTACTGACCTCAATGGTGATTGTATAGAAAATGATGACACGACCGTTCTAACTCCAAGAGCAACTGTAGAACCCAATCCATGTGATGAACTCAATAAACTAAGCAACGACTTTGGCACAAAAAATGCACTAACAGATTTAGGGCAAAATACGAACCAAGAAGATGAAAAGGGTTATGCATTAAAGAAAAACAGTTCAGATGGCTCTTATAGAACTCCTGAACCAACGCAAAACTCACAAGTAACGCCTAATCAATCTAACGCACAAATACCAATGCAAAATTATCTTGGAGGCGAATACATAGGGATTTTTCATACACACCCTAGAGCAAGTGATGGTTTTTTTCCAATGTTTGGTAGTGGGGATATCGATAGTTTGTTTTTCTTAGCAAAAAAACATAATACCAACGGTGGAGCAAAAACATATTCTGAATATGTAGTTACCCTAACGGTCCCCCAAGGCACCTATGCCATAAAAATTAAAGATCAACAAAAATTTGCTGTGGCAAGAAATTTGAAATGGACAGGAGATGATGGGTTTATAAGAAAACTAACAGAAAAATATGACTCTAGGAATAGCGAAGCAGACATCAACGATTTAATCAAAGATTTACTAGATGTTTTTAAAGATCTTGATATGGGAGTTGGGCTCTATAAAGCCAGTGATGATTTAAACTCATGGTCTGAACTCGTACATGATTTAAACCCGTTAAGTCCTACTTTTGGATATCCAATAGAATTTCCTTGTCAACAATTATAAAAAATAACTATGAAAACATTTTATACAACTCTAATCATTATTTTTTTTACGGCATCTATAGATGCTCAATCACCTATTCTACCTAGATATAATAATCCAGATGTTTGGGAACAAGATGATGCGTATTACAAAGATATTGACAACGTACAAGATCAATACGTAGGTACATGGCTCTACACCAATGGCAATACTTCGCTTGAGATACAATTAAGAAAGCGAACTATGGTTTTTGTTAACGGAACACTCGCAAATTACTACGTAGATGTATTAGTAGGCGAATACAAATACATAGAAAACGGTGTAGAGAAAGTGAATACCTTAGAGTATATCACCGCAGAGTTTATGGACAATACCGATTATAATTTATACTCTAATAGTTTGAGACATAAAAACACATATCCACAATGTAATGAATGTGCAGCTAATGAAAAGCGCTTGGTACTCACAATTAATGAGCCTTTAAGACGTCATATTGGTGGTTTAAGTGATGAACTTGTGATGAGGCGGTTTTTTGTTAATGGTATTGAGAAACTTAAACTATGGTTTAAGCGAAACGATAATGGTATTTACTATAATATCAGTACTGTTGAGTTAATTGAAGACGATAGCATAAATGGATATAGTTTACCTTATGGCGAGTATATTTTGGTGAAACAATAAGTTTTAAACCCTAAATTTTATGAATATAGTATCATGAAAAATCTAATTGTAATATGCACAGTATTAATTACTCTATCATATGGTGCGCAATCCCCAATTTTACCATTATATAATAACCCTAATGCTTGGGAAGTAGATAATGCTTATTATAAAGATATTGACAACGTACAAGATCAATACGTAGGTACATGGCTCTACACCAATGGCAATACTTCGCTTGAGATACAATTAAGAAAACGAACTATGGTTTTTGTTAACGGAACACTCGCAAATTACTACGTAGATGTATTAGTAGGCGAATACAAATACATAGAAAATGGTGTAGAGAAAGTGAATACCTTAGAATATATCACCGCAGAGTTTATGGACAATACCGATTATAATTTATACTCTAATAGTCTAAGGCATAAAAACACATATCCACAATGTAATGAATGTGCAACTAGTGAAAAGCGCTTGGTAATCACAATTAATGAGCCTTTAAGACGTCACATTGGTGGTTTAAGTAATAAACTTGTGATGAGGCGGTTTTTTGTTAATGGTATTGAGAAACTTAAACTATGGTTTAAGCGAAACGATAATGGTATTTACTATAATATCAGCACTGTTGAGTTAATTGAGGATGAGAGCATAAATGGGTATAGCTTACCTTATGGCGAATATATTTTAGTGAAACAGTAATATTCAAATCACAAAAAAAGCTTCGACTAATACTTAGGCTTTTTTTAACCCAAAGCCATCAAATACTTCTTAGGTGTTGTCCCATATTTCTTTTTAAATGCAGAAATAAAGTGACTAGAGGTGCTGTAACCCACTTTAAGTCCAACTTCATTCACATTATGATCGCCGGCTTCCAATAGTTTTCTAGCCACCTCCATTTTATAATCGAATAAAAAACTGAAGACCGAGTCGCCATAAATTTGTTTGAACCCTTCTTTAAGCTTTTTGAGGCTTAAGCCTATTTCTTCAGATAATTCTTGTAGCGTAGGAGGCTCAGCCATTCGAGTAATGATAATGTCTTTGGCTTGTCGTATTTTAATCACATTGGTTTCATCGACTAAAAACGGACATTGTTCAATATTGGCATCTTCACTTCTATTAAAATATAAACTCAAAAGCTCCAATGCTTTCCCTTTAAAGTATAGCGTTTTGATCGACGTATTGAGATTATAATTAATAATTTGATTGAGTGCAATTGCCATTGATGGTGAAATCTTTCCATCCTTATAATATTTTTTGTCCTTATTATCATCACTTAAAAACGTGATGTAATCTGCCTCTTGAGAGAATAAACCATGAAATTTCTTGATGGACACCAATACCGATACGAGCCAAGATTTAGAGTGGACCTCTAAGTGAATAGGTAAATCACGTTGCGGATTATAAAGTAACAATGAATTCTCTTCTTCAATCTTTAAACGGTAATTGCCGTTATTGAATATAAACTCACTTGATCCTTTGATGCAAAAGTGAAACTGAATAAACCGACTATCGATCTCACGTTCAACCACTTGAATTTCGCTTTCATTATTTTGATACGTGAGTACGAAAAACCCTTCGTCTAATTTTGTTTCCGCAAACGAACCTCTAGCGACACTTTTTGAGTGGGAAATGGACAAATTATTTTTATTGTTATTTAGATTCATTCTAAACTAAAATGATTTAAAGTGTTGTTTTTACTACAAAAATATGACAATTATCATATTATATTAAGAAATGACATTAAAAAACCACAAACGATACTTAAAGTTCTTCTAGCGTTGTTTTTTATTGCTTACTCTTTTTATTTTTGCTAGCGTAATATCCAAATCAGGTATGGAGCACTACAACATGTCGCGAGGCACAACATTTTATGCTATTGGTCTTAGTTACAAAAAGGCAGATGCCGAAGTGCGTGGTCATTTTAGTTTAGATGACACCTCTAAACTTGCTGTTTTAGAGCAAGCTAAACAAAATGGTATTGAAAGTTTGATTGTAACTTCAACCTGTAACAGGACCGAAATTTACGGTTTTGCCCAACACCCTTTTCAACTCATCCAATTGCTTTGTGACAATACCAAAGGCACTGTTGAAGAATTTCAAAAAGTGGCTTACGTATATAAAAACAGAGATGCCATTACTCATATATTTAGAGTCGGCTCAGGTTTAGACAGTCAAATCCTTGGTGATTTTGAAATTATAAGTCAGTTAAAAGTCAGTGCGCGATTATCAAAAAAGCATACATTACTCAATCCGTTTTTAGAACGATTAGTGAATGCTGTCATTCAAGCTTCAAAACGTATCAAGACTGAAACTGATATTTCTTCAGGTGCGACTTCAGTGTCTTTTGCTTCTGTGCAATATATAATGAACAACATCGAAGCAGTTTCAGAAAAAAATATTTTACTCTTCGGAACAGGTAAAATTGGAAGAAACACGTGTGAGAATTTGGTAAAACACACCAAAAATGAACAAATTACTCTAATCAACCGTACAAAAGATAAAGCACTCGCTATAGCTGGTAAATTTAATGTCTTAGTTAAAGATTATGCCAATCTCCAAGAAGAGATTAATGCGTCAGATATTTTGATTGTTGCCACAGGCGCTCAAAATCCGACAGTAGATAAATTGTGTATTCAAACGTCAAAGCCTTTATTGATTTTAGATTTATCAATACCTAAGAACGTTAATCATAATGTTACCGAATTAGATAATATAACTCTAGTACATCTTGATGATTTATCACAAATTACTGATGAAACTTTAGAGCGCAGAAAAGCACATATTCCAGTTGCCGAATCGATTATTGAAGACATCAAAACCGACTTCAATGCTTGGTTAGCAACACGAAAGTTCGCACCTACAATTAAAGCATTAAAGCATAAATTAGCTGATTTTGCTTCCGCAGAATTAGACACACAACGTAAAAAAATGAGCGACTTCAATGAAGCTCAAGCCGAAGTGATTAGTAAAAATATCATTCAAAAAATTACCAATCATTTTGCACACCATTTAAAAGGCGACGATGTGTCTACAGATGACAGCCTAGAACTCATAAAAAAAGTGTTTCAACTAGAAGCAACTACAGACAATGTCTAAAACTATAAGAATCGGAACTCGCGATAGTGAATTGGCGCTATGGCAAGCAAAAACTGTACAGTCTCAATTAGAACATTTAGGATATAAAACAGAACTCATTCCTGTAAAAGCTACAGGTGATTTGGTTCTCAATAAACCTATCTACGAATTAGGAATTACAGGTGTATTTACCAAAACACTTGATATTGCAATGCTTAATGAGGAAATCGATATTGCAGTACACTCCCTTAAAGATGTTCCAACACTATTACCAAAAGGTATTGTACAAGCAGCTGTTTTAAAGCGCGGAAATGTTAGAGACTGTCTCGTCTATAAAGATAATGAAGAGTTTTTATCACAACGTGATGCCATTATTGCTACAGGAAGTTTGCGTCGAAGGGCACAATGGTTACATCGTTATCCAACTCATACTTTAGTGGATTTACGTGGAAATGTAAATTCTCGATTAGAAAAGCTTGAGAAGAATAACTGGAATGCCGCGATTTTTGCCGCTGCTGGATTAGGCCGAATAGGCATTAGACCAGAAGAAACCTTTAATTTAGATTGGATGATTCCTGCACCAGCTCAAGGCGCCATTATGATTACTGCTTTAGCATCTGATGAAACATCATTAGCCGCATGTGCAGAAATTAATCATGGCGACACAGAAATCTGCACCTCTATAGAACGTAAATTTTTAAATCTTTTAGAAGGTGGTTGTTCTGCTCCTATTGGTGCTTTAGCATTTATAAAAAATGAAGAAGTGCATTTGAACGGTGTCTTACTAAGTTTAGATGGAAGTAAGAAAATTGAAGTACAGCGTACAGCTCCTTTGGGAAAACATGAGGATTTAGCACAATTTTGTGCCGACTATATTATAGAACGCGGTGGAAAACGTTTAATGGATAATCTTAAAAAATCATCTCAGGATGTTAATATCTATTCAACTAAAACCTTGACCGATGATCAGAAACAATTGTTTCATGATGATGTGGTTTCTGAGAGTTCAGATTTTATAAAAATAAGCTTGAATCGTATGACAGCTAAGGTTTTAAAACCAATGCCAAAAAATGTCATCATTACAAGTAAAAATGCAGTCGAGGCACTATTAACAAATTTTGCGCCTCAAGAGTTACAATTTGAAAACATCTTTTGTGTTGGACGACGTACCAAGCGATTGGTTGAGCGTAAAATAGGAAACGTCAAACATACCGAAAATAACGCCAAAAAACTTGCCGAATATTTAGTCGAATATATAGACGGAACAGAGGTTACTTATTTTTGTAGTGATATTCGTTTAGACGAATTACCAACAATTCTAAGAGAACATCATATAAACGTTAATGAAATAACTGCTTACGAAACCAAATATGATTCTATAAAATTAAAAGACTCTATTAAAGGTGTGATGTTTTACAGTCCTTCAACAGTACAAAGCTATAAACAAGAAAATGACGATGATATTATTGCATTTTGTATTGGAGAAACTACTGCAAAAGAAGCGAGTAAACACTTTCAAGATGTTAGAATTGCTAAAGTCCCAACGGTTGAAAGCGTCATAGAATTAGTAAATGAGTATTATTTGTAGCTGTTGGCTTAACATAGTTAAAACAAAATAAATGAGAGATTTTAGAAAACTTGAAATTTGGAAAAACGGAATTGAAATTGTCAAGTTGGTTTGTCTTTTATGTGATAGTTTGCTTTCAGAAGAAAAATATGGTTTAAAAAGGCAAATAGCCAAAAGCTAAGTACTAAATATGAAAAACGATTTATTTTTAAGAGCACTAAAAGGAGAAACGGTTGAACGTCCACCTGTTTGGATGATGCGTCAAGCCGGTCGTTACCTTCCAGAATTTATGGAAATCAAATCAAAATATGATTTCTTTACGCGTTGTCAAACACCTGAACTTGCTAGTGAAATTACAGTTCAACCTATTCGACGTTATGGAATGGATGCCGCAATTTTGTTTAGCGATATTTTAGTCATTCCTCAAGCAATGAATATCGAGGTACAAATGAAACCTAATTTTGGACCTTATCTACCAAATCCTATTCGTTCTCAAAAAGACGTTGACAATGTTATTGTACCAGACGTTAAGGATGCTCTTAATTATGTATACGATGCTATAAAAGCCACTAAGGAGAAACTTAATAATGAGATTCCTTTAATTGGTTTTGCTGGATCTCCATGGACCATATTATGTTATTGTGTACAGGGACAAGGGAGTAAAAACTTTGATAAAGCTAAAGAGTTTTGTTTTACAAATCCAGTTGCTGCACATAGTTTACTTCAAAAAATTACAGATACCACTATTGCTTACCTTAAAGAAAAAGTAAAAGCAGGTTGTAATGCAGTTCAAGTATTTGATTCTTGGGGAGGCATGTTATCTCCTGTAGATTACCAAGAGTTTTCATGGCAATACATTCAACAAATTATTGATGCTTTAAAAGAAGATGCGCCTGTTATAGCCTTCGGAAAAGGCTGTTGGTTTGCCCTAGGAGACATGGCAAAATCTGGGGCTTCAGCTCTAGGCGTAGATTGGACTTGTTCTGCTAAAAATGCACGATACCTAACTGGGGGAAATATCACATTACAAGGAAATTTTGATCCAACACGATTATTCTCCCCGCCTTCTGAAATCAAGAAAATGGTACATCAAATGATTGATGAATTTGGTAAGGATAAATATATTGTAAATTTAGGTCATGGTATCTTACCTAACATTCCGTTAGATCATGCGAAAGCATTTATTGATGCTGTGAAAGAATACAAAGCTTAATAATGATTAACAATATCCTAAAAGGTATACAAGCATACTCTGGAGCTTTAGGTTTAATTTCAAAACTAAAGCTGTGGAAATACTTTTTCATTCCAATTATCATAAGTGTTATTACAGCTACAATTATTGGGTTATCTGCTTATGGTTTATCGGATAATATTGGGCGTTTCATTGCAAGAATTTGGCCATGGGATTTTGGCAAAGAAACTTTTACTTCGGTTTCAACATTTATTGGAGCTATAGCTGTTTTGGCTATTGGGCTTATTCTATACAAACATATCATAATGGCATTATCTGCGCCTTTTATGAGTCCGGTTTCCGAAAAAATTGAAGCCCACCTTACTGGAGTAGAAAAACATCATCATAGAAACACAACGTTTAAAGAGCAACTTTGGCGAGGCATTAGAATCAATATGAGAAACCTAGGAAAAGAACTATTAATTACCATTCCTATTTTGTTACTAAAATTCATTCCATTAGTCAATATACTTTCTACCGTCTTATTATTTCTAGTACAAGCTTATTATGCTGGTTTTGGTAATATGGATTATACCTTAGAACGTCATTTTAAATATCGTGAAAGCGTTCAGTTTGTGAGACGTTATCGAGGTATTGCGATTGGCAATGGTATTGTATTTATACTGTTTTTGTTACTTCCAGTGATTGGTGTGATTTTAGTACTCCCAATGAGCGTCACAGCAGCATCACTTAAAACGGTTAAACTATTACAAGAAGAGCAACAGTTAGGAGCTTCAAAAACATTAGTCTAATGGTCGCACAATTTGACGGATTCGAAATCAACCCCATTCATGAAGGTGATGCCTGGAAAATATGTGATTTCATGGTTGCCAATGCCGACCGTTTTAAACGCTACTTTCCGAAGACTTTAGAACAAAATTTAAATCCTACGCTCTCAAAAATTTTTGTTGACAAGAAAACCAAACAGTTTCAAAATAAAGATGAATTTCTATTCACATTAAAACACAGTAAAACACGTCAACTTTCAGGACTCATCTATATTAAGGAATTAAATTGGTCTACAAAACAAGGAGAATTTGCATATGCTATAGATTATAATGTTAAAGGCAACGGTTTAATGACAAAAGCAATTCAAACATTATCAGAACATGCATTTAATGATTTAGGTTTAGAACGTCTTCAAATCATTGTACATAAAGACAATATTCCAAGCATCAAGGTTGCTAAAAATAACAACTTTGTTTGGCAAAAAACACTTAAAGAATCATTTACGCCTCCAGGAGAAATGCCTCTAGATATGGAGTTATATGAATTGTATACATAATTATGAAAGATAAATTTTTTAACTACATACATGAATTGCAAGACACCATCACTTCTAGATTAGAGGCTGTAGATGGTAAAGCTACATTTCAAGAAGATCTTTGGAAACGTCCTGAAGGTGGTGGCGGACGAACACGTGTTATTGAAAACGGCAATGTGTTTGAAAAGGGAGGTGTAAATATTTCCGGCGTACATGGAAAACTACCAGAGTCGATGCAAACTTATTTTGGTGTGGAGGATGCGAATTTTTTTGCCTGCGGATTGAGTTTAGTACTTCATCCTAAAAATCCTATGGTACCAACGGTTCACGCAAACTGGCGTTACTTTGAAATGTATGATCAAGATGGCAACATTGTAGACCAATGGTTTGGTGGAGGTCAAGATCTAACACCGTATTATCTATTTGAAAACGATGCTAAGCACTTTCATAATGTTTGTAAAACAGCTTGTGACCGTCATAATGATGATTTTTATAAAACCTATAAAACGAGATGTGATGAGTATTTTTACAATGCTCACAGAAATGAAGCTCGTGGTATTGGTGGATTGTTTTTTGATTATTGTAAAAAAACAGAGCTCATGAGTATGAAAAACTGGTATGATTTTGTCACCGACATAGGTAATAGTTTTCTTGAAGCCTATGTGCCAATTGTAGAAAGACGCAAAGATTTAGCATACACTAAACCGCAACGTGATTGGCAAGAAATTCGTCGTGGTCGTTACGTGGAATTTAACCTTGTACATGACAAGGGCACCTTATTTGGATTAAAAACCAACGGACGAATTGAAAGTATTTTAATGAGTTTACCACCACATGTACAATGGGTGTATGATCATCATCCTGAACCAGGAAGTGAGGAAGAAAAATTAATAAAGGTTTTAAAAAAACCTAAAAACTGGGTGTAATCTAACAATTCAATGAAAGTAAAACTATTTGTCATTTATGTCTTCTTAATCACTACACTACCATCTTGTAAAGACTCAGGAATAGAAAAAGAGAAACTATCTTTTAATTTTGAAAACTTTCAAAGCATTCTAGACGAAAAATATTGGGAGTTAAGAGAATTTGGTAATAAATCAAATATTCTTACACTATACTTTAGTAACAATAGAGTTATATTTGATACACCTGAAAAAATAACTCAGATAATAAAAATAGACCAACCAAATCGAGTTATTTTAAACAAACATTTAGATGAGCTTTTTGACTTTAGGAGTAGTTATGTAAAAAAACCTCCAACTGAACAGGGCAAAAAGGTAATCGGCTATTTTAAAATTGAAGGTGAGAAAACTTATATTGAAATAAAAAGAAATACTAAAAATAGATTTATTCTTCATAGATTGATTAAAAAATTGGAAGCTGAGTTTACAGAAAAAACTAAAGAAAATATTGAGAGCACAAATTATATAAGACTTGACCATTAATATTAAAAAATTAGAAATACGCTTTAAAATTTAATAATTAACACGATGTATCCATTAAGACGAAATAGACGATTAAGAACTAACAAAGCAATAAGAGATTTAGTAAGAGAAACCATTATTTCTCCAAACGATTTTTTAGTGCCTTTATTTGTAGTTGAAGGTAAAGGCATCAAACAAGAAATTGTGTCTATGCCTAATTACTATCGTTATAGTTTAGATTTATTAGAATATGAAGTCAAGGAATTATGGTCACTCGGATTAAAATCGGTATTACTTTTTGTAAAAGTGCCAGATAGCTTAAAAGACAATAAAGGTACCGAAGCTTTAAATCCAAACGGGCTTATGCAACGCGCTATTAAAACTGTAAAACAGGTATGTCCAGATATGTTGGTTATGACTGATGTTGCTTTAGATCCCTATTCGTCTTATGGTCATGATGGTATTATTCAAGATGGAAAAATCATCAACGATGATACCGTAGATGTTTTAGCTGAAATGAGCCTATCTCATGCTCAAGCTGGAGCAGATTTTGTTGCACCAAGTGATATGATGGATGGTCGTATACTTGCCATTAGAGAGGCTTTAGAAGATGACGGATTCATTGATACAGGTATAATGAGCTACTCAGCGAAATATGCCTCAGCATTTTATGGACCGTTTCGTGATGCATTGGATTCTGCGCCTGCAGATATTAAGAACATTCCAAAGGATAAAAAAACCTATCAAATGGATTTTGCTAATCGTTTTGAAGCCCTTAAAGAAACCGAAATGGATATTGACGAAGGTGCAGATATTGTGATGGTAAAACCTGGATTGTGTTATTTAGATATTGTTCGTGAAATCAAAAATGAAGTCGATGTTCCTGTGGCTGTCTATCAAGTGTCTGGCGAATACGCTATGCTTAAGGCTGCTGCCGAAAAAGGCTGGTTAGATCATGATGCTGTTATGATGGAACAAATCATTGCTATTAAACGCGCTGGAGCAGATATTATAGCGTCCTATTTTGCCAAGGATGTCGTAAAATTAATAAACCGCTAAAGTTAATCTTGTCGCCCTGAGCTGGGTCGAAGGGTTACCAAAGATGCTGTATTAATACAGAACAGTATATCTCTTTTAATGTTAATTAAGGTTATCCAAATATAGATCATCCCTTATTTTACTTACTCATTTCTCTTTCAACTAGGTTAACGCTAGGTTAACCCTTAACTTTTATTGGTGTTTTCTAAATGTTCGTTCTAGATTTGTATCATCATCAATCATTAAAATCAAATTATTATGAGAACTTTAAACAACGATTTAATTACAGAACGACACGAAAACTCTAAATCATTTAACTGGAATTCAAGACGTCGCTTTAGATCATTAAAGTAAACTTTTATGTTCATCAATCTAACTATCAACCAAAATCAAGAGCATAATGTCTTTTTAGATGTTATGCTCTATTGTATCGCATATGATGCTTAATTTTAAGTGAATACAATCATCCTTATGAAGAAAAAAATTAATCTATTAATTATCGCTTCCATTTTCGGGCTGGTAGCTTTATCTATTATTCAAGGGTATTTAATTAACAATACGTATAAGCTTAAAAAAGATGTCTTTATTACGGAGACCAGACGCTCTATATCACAAATAGATGACTTTTCTCCTGCTCTAGATTCTTTGTCAGGTATATGGCAAGACCATTTTTTAAATACTATTTCAGATTATAAAATAGGTATTTCTAAAAAAGAAGATATTCTTTCTGGTCTTCAATTAGTTATCGATTCCATCAATGATACATATCGTATAGAATACCAAAAAGCTTTGGTAGAAAACAACATTTCTTATGGCATACAATTTCATAAAAAAGTGAAAGCCATTGTGCTTCTGGATTCCATTAGAAATGATACTATTTTTGATATTGAAAAAACACCAAAACGCATAATTTTAGGGGATCCTATTTCAGAAGAAAACAGTATTAGCGTAAGTACAACACTATGGCAAACAGATCATACTTCGACAAGAGTTGTTAATGGAGAGCCTAAAGACATTAGTTTTTATTTAATGTTTCAAACCCAAGATAAAATGGACATTGCAGGTTGGCAAAAAATTGTGTTTAAGCAAATGGTTGGCTTGTTGTTACTCTCATTACTTATCTTCTCAATGGTTATTGGTTTACTATATTATTCCATTAAAAGTTTAATTACTCAAAAGAAAATTGCCGACATCAAAACAGATTTTGTAAACAATATGACACATGAACTGAAAACGCCACTTGCTACCTTATCTCTTGCTACAAAAATGCTTAAGAAAGATGAGGTAAAAATACA
Organism: Psychroserpens citreus; assembly: GCF_055686305.1. NCBI lineage: Bacteria > Pseudomonadati > Bacteroidota > Flavobacteriia > Flavobacteriales > Flavobacteriaceae > Psychroserpens > Psychroserpens citreus. The sequence goes on along the minus strand of NZ_CM145999.1, from coordinate 1,542,904 downwards.
AACGCAACTTGTCGATAACACCATTAATACCATTGAACGTCAAAATAAAAGGCTTCAAAAATTAATTGATCAGGTATTAAACAATAGTCTAGGATATAATGAAATGCAGCTCCAAAAAGAACCTATACAAATTAAAGATTATATCAATACGGTTTTAGATGATTTCATGCTTGCAGTAAAATCTAAACCTATTACACTCAATCGGAAATTTATTGGATCAAAAGCCACTATTAATCTAGATAAGTTTTATATGACAACAGCCTTGTTCAATATCCTTGAGAATGCCGTAAAATATTCTGGAGATGACATCAAAATTAACTGTAACGTTACTAGTGATAACGATTTAACTATTTCTATAAAAGATAATGGCATTGGTATTTCAGAAAAAGATCAAAAATTAGTATTCGACAAATTTTTTAGAGCTGGTAATAAAGAAATTCACAATGTAAAAGGCTTAGGTCTTGGATTGTATTATACCAATCAAATTGTAAAAGCGCACAACGGGAATATTAGTGTTATGAGTAAAGAAAATGAAGGAACGACCTTTGTGTTAACAATTCCGTTTAATTAATTTTTAATCATGAAACAGATTCTTTTAGCTGAAGATGACTTAGACTTCGGAAACATCTTAAAACAATATCTTGAAATTTCAGGATATCAAATTACATGGGCTAAAGATGGAAAAGAAGCTTTAGAACGTTTTAAAATGCAACATTTTAATATTTGTGTTTTTGATGTGATGATGCCAAAAATGGATGGATTTACATTAGCAGAAAAAGTCATTGATATTAATCCTGAAACGCCTTTTATTTTCTTAACGGCACGCAAACTTAAAGAAGATAAAATCAAAGGATTAAAACTAGGTGCAGATGATTATATTGTTAAACCTTTTGAAGCTGACGAACTTGTTCTTAGACTAAATAATATTCTCAAACGTACTGAAAAAGCTGTAAATCAACTCCAACAACATTCTGTGATTAATATTGGTCATTACACCTTCGATACAACGCGTTTAGAATTATCTTGTAAAGATTATAAAAAGCAATTAACTCAAAAAGAAGGTGAGCTGATTAGTTATTTATATCAGCATAAAAATCAACTTTTAAAACGCGAAGATATTCTTAAAGCGGTTTGGGACAACGACGATTTTTTCTCAGGACGAAGTATGGATGTATTTATTAGCAGACTTCGTAAATACTTCAAACAAGACCCTAAAATTTCTATTGAAAGCATTAGAAATGTTGGCTTAGAATTTAAGATATGTTAATACAAACTAGGGATTGGGTTAATGCTAGGTTAACGTTCTTAATTTTCTTTTTTTTAGCACAATCGTCTTCTACATTTGTATCATTCAATCATTAAAACAAACCGTTATGAATTTTTCAAAATCAAAAGACAGGCAAAACAGTATTAAAATTATCAACCTTAAAAAAAGTTATACTTTAATGATTCTTATAGTATTTCTTTCAGTATTAAGCTTACAAGCACAAACTACTCCAGAACCACCAACACCACCAAAAACAACTTCTGGCACATCATATTCTATTTCTATAGACAATGACGATGACGAAACATCTAATAGTTCTGTATCTATTTCTATTTCAGATGATGCCTATAAATTTAGATCTAGTTTTCACAATACTAAAAATGAAGGCGTAAAAAATATGCTTATCAAACACCTAGGGAAGCAAGATCTCAAAATAAATGGAAACACCTATTTATGGTCTAATAGTAATGGTGGAGATGAATTTTTTGAATGTAAACTCACCAAAGGGCATTTACGCATGTATGTAGATACAGAAATCGCATCTAAAAGTTTATTCGATAAAATCCAAACACTCGGTAACGACTTAAAATATTATATCTCAGGTACAGATCGCAAAAAAGAAGAAGCAAAAAAAGCCGAACGCGCTCAACGTGACTTAGAAAGAGCGCAAAGAAACTTGGAGCGTGCACAACGCGATTTAGAACGAGCAAAGCGAGACGCAGAACGTTCAAAACGTAATTAAACCTAGTCAATCAAAGAATATTCTAGAATATTCTATAAATTAGCCATTAAATAAACTTATTTAATGGCTTTACTTGTATTTTACGCTATCATTTCCATTTTCTTTTCCTTTTTATGTTCTATTTTAGAAGCTGTACTCCTTAGTGTTACACCTACGTTTATAAATGTTAAAAAGAAAGAAGGCAAAGCTTATGCCGATGATTTAGAAACTTTAAAAAAGGATGTAGATCGTCCCTTAATTGCAATCTTAACACTCAACACTATTGCCCATACTGTTGGTGCTATTTTAGTAGGTGTTCAGGCTAAAGTAGCCTATGCCGAATTATATGGAACCCAAACGCGATCTATTTTAGGAATTGAATTTACAGAAGACGTGATGGTTGGAGTCGTGTCTACTATCATGACCATTCTCATTTTAGTTGCTTCTGAAATTATCCCAAAAACGATTGGTGCAACCTATTGGAAACAACTAGCAAACTTTACAACTAAAGCTCTTAATATTTTAATCTTTCCATTGAAATGGACTGGTATTCTTTGGGTGCTTCAACTCACAACAAAACTTATTGGTGGAAAAGGACATCATGGTAGTGTCTTAAGTCGAGAAGACTTTCACGCCATGGCAGATATGGCTCAGGAAGAAGGTGTGTTTCAAGAAAATGAAAGTAAGATTATCAAAAACCTTTTGACCTTCAAAGAGGTGTTTGCAAAAGATGTAATGACACCAAGAACTGTAATGAAAGCTGAAGATGAAAATACTACCGTTCAAGACTTTTTTAATAAAAATATGAATCTCCGATTTTCAAGGATTCCTATATATTCTGACAGTCCAGATAATATTAAAGGCTTGGTTTTAAAAGATGAAGTATTTAAAGAGATGGCTTTAGATAATGGTGCAAAAAAATTATCTGAATTAAAAAGACACATCATAGTTGTAGAACGCAATTTGCCTATTCCGAAATTATTTGAGCAACTCGTTGAAAGTAGAAATCATATGGCTTTAGTTGTTGATGAATATGGTTCTGTTAGTGGGCTAGTAACTATGGAAGATGTGATTGAAACCTTACTTGGCTTAGAAATTATGGACGAAAGTGATAATGTTTCAGATCTTCAATACATGGCTAGAAAAAGTTGGGAAGCTAGAGCTAAAAAGCTTGGTATCTTAGATGAAAACATATCTAAAGACACCGAAAACTAATGGAATCCTGTATCATCAAATCACCTTTAGGGTTTACCAAAATTGTTGGTGATGAAGATGGTATTTCTGAAGTAAATGTGTTGAATTCTGAAGAAAAAGAAACCGATATCCTTCCTTCAGTTTTAGAGGATTGTGCCATCCAATTACAAGAATATTTTGAAGGCTCACGTAAAACTTTCGATTTAAAACTAAACCCTCAAGGCACCGAATTCCAAAAACTCATTTGGACACTTCTTGAGGAGATTCCCTATGGAAAAACAGTATCCTATTTACAGTTATCAAAACGTTTAGGTGATGTAAAAGCCATTAGAGCTGTAGCCAATGCCAATGGGAAAAACCCATTGTGGATTATTGTCCCTTGCCATCGCGTTATTGGTAGTGATGGAAGCTTAACCGGTTATGCTGGAGGATTGCATAGAAAACGATGGTTATTAGAACATGAAAGCCCTTATAAACAACAATCCTTGTTTTAATGTATAAAGTTCTTACACGGTTTTTAGAGCGTTTTTTTAAACCTGCAACAATTTACAGGTATGGATTTAATTGGTCACCAATGTATCGTCGTACCACAGCAAGAGTTATTGAAGTGAGTGATGATTTACATAGAGTTGTTATTGCTATAAGACCTAATTGGAAAAATAGAAATTTTGTTGGTACTATTTTCGGTGGAAGCATGTTAGCTGCAACAGATCCTATTTATATGATTCAACTCATGCAAATTCTTGGTGATGATTATGTGGTATGGGATAAATCGGTTGAAGCCCATTATAAAAGACCAGGTAGGAGCAAAATTTTTGGAGAATTCGTATTTACACCTCAAGATATAGATACGATTAAAAAGGATGTGGCTCAAAAAAATGAAATCAATCTTATCAAAACCATGAGTCTTGTAGATGCCAACCAAAATATTATTGCTACTTTTATTAAAACACTATATATAGCTGACAAACGTTATTACAAAAACAAACTGAAAAAGCGTCAAGCTAACAACACTTAATATCATAGAATGAAATTCCTAAAAAAGCTCTTAAAATTCTTAGTTGTATTCTTCGGATTATTAATCATAGTACTTTACATAACTGATACAGATTACCTGTTAAAAGCAGTAAGAACTATTTATATGAAAGGTCATACCACAGCATTTTTAGAAGATTATAAAGAATTTGATAATCAAAAAATAGAAGTTGGAGCTCCTCAACCATGGAGCAATCATAAAGATTATAACACTGTGACGGTAACTCCTAAGCTTGAAAAAGCAAACCAAGATTGGGAAACCATTGCTTACCTCATCATAAAAAATGATAGTATTTGGTTTGAAAAATACTACGATGGCTTTAACGAAAATTCAAAATCAAACTCATTTTCAATGGCAAAAAGTTATGTCTCAGGGCTACTAGGTAAAGCTATTATGGATGGCCATATTAAAAGTTTAGATCAACCTGTGTGTGATTTTCTTCCAGCATTTTGCAACGGAAAAGCGGCAAAAATGACCGTTGGTGATTTATCAACAATGTCATCAGGAACCAACTGGGATGAAGCCTATTATTCGCCATTATCAATTACTACTAGGGCTTATTTTGACGATGATTTGGCAAAGGTAATGAACGGTTTAGAGGTCGTCACCGAACCAGGTCAAGGCTTTAAATATGCTAGTGGAGACACACAAATGTTAGCAATGGTTATTGAAGAAGCTACAGGAAAAAAACTATATGAGTATTTTGAAGATAGCTTTTGGAAGCCTTTAGGTTCAGAAAACTCAACACTTTGGCAAGTCGATAGTGAAGACCATGATTTGGTAAAAGCGTATTGCTGTATTGCAAGTAATGCTAAGGATTTTGCTCGCTTTGGAAAACTTTATAAAGACCATGGAAAATGGAATGGGCAACAATTATTAGATTCTGCTTTTGTCGCAAAATCTGTAAAACCACGTTTCCCTGAAAGCCCAGAATATGGTTATGGATGGTGGTTACGTCAAATGGGAAACAAACACTTTTTTATGATGCGTGGACACTTAGGACAATACGTTTTTGTTGAACCTAATGACAACATTATTATTGTTAGGTTAGGGCATCAAAAATCGCCAGATATAGGCACTAAAACGTTTACTGATGATATAGCCTTGTATATTGAAGAAGGCTATAAAATGCTAGGACAACCCATTAACTAAAATTTCAAACAAATAACTTGATGAACAATTAAAATAGACATCATTATGATAGCAAAATTAAATGTAGAAAATATTCTATTTTTGGATATAGAAACTGTACCCGAAACTGAATATTTCTTAGAACTTGACAAGACGAAACAACAACTTTGGGATCATAAATCACAATACCAAAGACGTGATGAATTTAGTGCAGAAGAGTTTTATGAACGCGCAGGTATTTGGGCCGAATTTGGTAAAATCATCTGTATTTCTGTTGGGTATTTTAAAATGGAAGGAGATATCAGATCCTTTAGAGTAACTTCTTTTTATGGTGACGAAGTTACTATCCTAAAAGATTTTAAAAACCTCTTGATTACGCATTTCAGCACTAATAAACATCTACTCTGTGCTCATAATGGAAAGGAATTTGACTTTCCTTATATCGCAAGGCGCATGATTATAAACCATATAGAGTTACCCTACAAATTAAATCTCTTCGGAAAAAAACCTTGGGAGGTTCCGCATTTGGATACCTTAGAATTATGGAAGTTTGGAGATTACAAAACTTATACATCTTTAAAATTATTAACCAATGTACTCGGTATTCCTTCTCCTAAAGATGATATTGATGGTAGTGAGGTCTATCGTGTTTTTTATAAAGAAAAGGAAATCGATCGTATTATCACTTATTGCGAAAAAGACACGATTGCTGTTGCTCAAATTTTCTTAAGATTACGTGGTGACGACTTATTACATGAAAATGAGATTATACACGTATAAATTACTTGAAAATAACTTTCTGTGTTTTTTCAAATAAGTCATTTTTCAATGTCACCAAATAGATTCCGGTTGATATAGATGATATATTAATGCGATGAATTATTTCTGAATTCGACAAGGTATGCGATTCAATTAAACGACCTTGCAAATCAAAAATTGAAAGGTCAGAATCTTGAGGTAATTGACCTTCAACAAATAAACCTTTGGATTGCGTTGTAGTATAGATTTCAATAGTTTTATCGCTAGTAGAATCTATACCTAAGGTGTCTTCATTAAAACGTAAAAAGTATCGTCCAATACTATTTATGTCTTCTGTCGAAGATATAGTATAATCAGTTGTATTAAGCAACGTAAATGTATTAGCTACAGTATCTTCTAAATAGATTTCAATGTTAGATGGTAGAGTGCTTTCAGAAATACTAATTGTAAATTGTTGTCCTTCTTGAACATGAATTCCTAATGGAATCGTTGCATTTGATAAGGCATCAAATCCTAGAGATTGTATGCCTAGGTCTATACCTTCATTGGCTTCTAATAATTGAGAATACAAAGCAAAATCTGATGGCGCTTGATTACCAAAAACACTGGAATCATAATTAAAATCCATGCCGTTTGAGGCATTATCGGTAAAATAAAAATCTGTTTTAAAAAACCCTTCAGTGGTATTGTTTAATTCTAACTGTAAGTGCACGATATTAGAATTGTTATCTTGTCTTCCTAAAATAAAATCATCAGAATTACCAGTACGTCGCATTGATGGTGTAAAATCTATACTCGCTGTTGCTGTTGCCGAAGCGACTAAAAACCCTTGACCAGGCGTAATAAGTAATGGCATTAAGTTTTGTTCAGCAAGATCTGCAGTCGCCTGATTCCATATAGTCCAACCATTTGTAGCATCACCATCATAACCATAAATTCCTCCACTTTGAACACTAAGTTGGGTGTTATTAGCAGCTAAGAAATCAGATAAATCTATATATGATGGATAAGGATTACCAATTAAATTCCATTCAGGGAACGTCGCTCCAGAAATAAAAATTGGTGTGTTAATTGCTCCTGTATTAACCGTTCCTTTAAAGTCAAATGTTCCATTATTAGTTGATGCAGATCTATATCCAATGGCTGGATTTAATACTATCGCTGCCTCAACTGCGACATTAGTATCATAAGTTAAATAAGTTCCTGACACTTTGTCGAATGGTCCAAAAAGTTTTTCAGTAGGTGTACTTGGATTAAAAAACATATTGGTATTTGCAGCAGCAAAATCACCAAATGCTTGGCCTGTTAAAGGTGCAGAAATCAAGTCGTTTCCAGTAGTACTAGCATTGGTGTTAACATGGCGTTTATACACAATATTTCCTGTTGCCGTGCCATCTAGAATTAAACTAGAATATTGATTAGAGGTTGAATTTAAAATTAAGTCACCTGTGACGTTTAGCTCTCCATTTAACACAACAGACTGCCCTTCAATAACTTCAACAATAGCATCATCATTAATAATTAAGTCATTTAACTCTATGTTTGAAGACACAGTATATGTTCCATCCATAACAAGTGCATTGGTATTCGCTGTAGAGTCTGAAGGCGCATTTGGTATCCAAGTGTTGTTTTTAAATAATAATCCATCATAAACTATATTGATTGTATAGTCTTCCACTTCACCATAATTAAAGGATTCACATGTAGTTGGTATGCCATCAAATTTCATTGAAACACGCATTCGTGTTTCTCCAAAATTTACGTTGACTGGTATAGTGAAACTTCCACTTACAGGTGTATTTTGTGATGCTGCAAGTGACCACACCAATTCTTCATTATCTAAAAAATCACCATCATTATTATAATCGATCCATACTGCGTAACCTTCATTAAAAGGGTTTCCTGTCCATTCTGGTGTAATTGTTATTGTATATTGAGAACCACTTAATACATCTGTAGTTAACGAAGTGTTTTCAGTAAAATCGGAATACCCTGTTCTTGTTATTCCTTGTCCTGAATTATCATTATCTAAGGTATTCAATTGAACGCGACCAATAAACTCATCACTAGTATCATTTCCATTAGAAAAACAATATAATGGGGCTCCAATGCTAATATGATCTATTGCGATATCACTTCTCCATGTACTTCCAGTAGTTCCTATAAACCTAAATTTTGCCGTTTGACCTAAATAATTACTTAAATCAATGTTTTGCACATTCCATACGTTTCCAATATTACCAGATGCCGTAAAAATATTACTCCAATTATTACCATCGTCTAACGAGATTTCTAAATCTAATGTTCCTATATCTGCACCAAACATATGATAGTAAAATGAAAAATATGGGTCATTAATACTTGATAAATCAAAGCAAAGACTAGTTAAAATCACAGTAGCATTTGCTCCTAATCCATTAGTTGACGCTTCAGTATACAAATATTTACCTCCACCTGTGATATCATCTGAAGGGCCTGTATTGTTTGAAGGTGTGCTACCATTTAGTGAAGTCCAATCACCATCATCTCCATTCATATCTTGAGACCAATCTTCTTGTTCAGAATCGAACGTTTCTAAATAAGGGTATGAAGCTATTATTGTTCCGCTACAATTGGGTACATCTAAAGTAATAACAGATAATTGATTGCTTTGCGCAGAACTATTCCCTGCAGCATCTTTTGCAATCACATAAAAGTTATATGCTGTGTTTGGAGTTAAACCGACAATTTGATAAGATGTAGACACTACTGTTGTTATAAAAACTCCATCTTGATATATATCATATCCCGTAACACCAATATTATCTGTAGATGCTGTCCAGCTCAAATCTAAGGTTGTTTGGGCAACATTACTTGCTACTAAATTTGTTGGTGTAGATGGGGCTTCAGTATCTGGTATAATTTCAGTAATCTCTATGTTAAAAGTTTCACTATAATAACCACAATCACCTATGGTATAAGTTATATCATAAACCCCCATTGCAGAGTTAGATAGATCAATAATTCCTGTATTAGAATCAATAATTAATCCAGACGTACTTGAAAATGTACCACCAGGCAACCCCATTATAGTTGGTGAAGGATCTGGATCATTGACATCAAAGATGTTTGAAGCATAAGTGAACGCTGCAAAATCATTATAATGAATATCGATATAATCTAATACTACATTTGCATACTCTTTAGCAAACGGCACTAAGGTTTGCGGTCTGGTATCATAGACATTTCCATTGTAGGTTCCTAAATCTCTAACTCGCCTATTCACTTCGGTCATAATACCATCAATTGTTCCTCCACCATCATCCATTCCTGCATTAGTTCCACTACCATTTCCAGAGCCATGCCTTCGATTATTGTAAAAATTTCCGTCGAAATACGCATTAGAATATGGCCTAGTATCGTCACAGCTTGTATTACCATAATCAGAGTTACTTGGCACTGCTCTATAACCAGTGGTTACACCACATCCGGGATTTACATTCGCATTATAAAACACCGCAGGTTGCTCTTGAAATAACTGACCTAAGCTATTATCTCCTCGTATTAAATCTTCGTGAGAAAGGTTATTGAGGTTACTCATAACCAAACTTTTAATTGTCGATCTATCGATGTTTGCTGTACTGTTTAAATTTCCAGAATTTAATTCTCCAGCAGTGATATTGTAACCTATTTCAATTCTAGGGATGGTATGACTTTGACCGTGTAAATCAATATATAATCCCTTTCCCCAGTTTGCTTCAACTGAGGTGCTGGCTTGGTCTATAAAATTATGCCATGCATTCCAATGATCTAAAGCATCTGAGTCACCGCAAGTTGCTTCGTTTTGTTCACGATTAGGATCGAGTTTAGAACGATGCAAATTATTAATAATGACATGTGCATAACAACCTGTAAGTGCAAAAATTTCGGCTTGAATTTCGCGAATTAAAATATCAGTATTATCATCACGTTCATTAGTACCACAACTTCTATCTGGTAATGTAGAATCATTATCTGGATAATTTGTTCCTCCAATGGTTTGTCCTGATTGCTTTACACCACCATGAGGTGCAGAGATGATAATAGGAAGGTTTCCTGGTATATATTCAATATAAGCTCTTGTATCTCCTGGAAATTGTTCATAAAACGTTGAAACACCTGGGGTTTGAGCATTAATTTGAAATACAAAAACCAATGCAAGCAGAAAAAAACGGAAATGTAAAGTCATGTAAAATGTAGACGTTATAGCAAAATTTGATACAATATATTGATAATCTATCTAATAGACCCTTACTATTTAAATTTGTCACTAAAAAAAGCCCAATTATAATAATTGGGCTTTTTACTATTTTATTTTTATGTGATTTACTTTATCACAACTTTTTGAGATTTCTTTTGAGTATTATTCTCAAGTGATACAATATACACTCCTGAAGTTAAAGACGACGCATCAATCTTATGTGTCGTTTGCCCCTCTTGTAGCATAGTTGTTTGTATCAATCTACCTTGTATGTCATAAATAGACAATTGCGTATCTTCAAATAAACGTCCAGAAACAATAATACTTTTTGGTTGAGTTGTTGTATAAATTTCAACAGTGTCCAAATTAGTACTACTAGTGTTTAGAGTATCTTCATTAAACCTTAAAACATAACGACCTATATCATTTAAATCTTCTGTTGGCGTCATTGTATAATCAGCATTATTTAATAATGTGAATGTGTTATCAATTGTGTCTTCTAAAAAGACTTGTATGTTATCTGGTAAATCACTTTCAGCAATACTAATTGTTATTTGTTGACCTTCTTCAATATGCACGCCTAACGGAATAACCGCATTAGTTAATGCATCAAACCCTAAAGACTGGATAGCCATGTCGATACCGACATTGTCTTCTAGTAAATGAGAGTATATTGCAAAATCTGAAGGCGCCTGTTCTCCATAGATACTCGCATCATAATTAAAATCCATACCATTAGACGCATTATCTGTAAAGTAGAAATCTGTATGATAATTCCCTTCGGTGTCATTATTAAGTTTTAGTTTTAAGTGAACAATCGAAGGTCCATCTTGCCTACCTTGTATAAAGTCATCATCGTTACTTATACGTCGCATTGATGGTGTAAAATTAATTTGACCCGAATTAGTTGCCGAAGACACGAAAAACCCTTGACCCGGTGTAATAACTGCATCTGGATTCGCATCAGAATAAGCCTGATTCCAAATAGTCCATCTATTAGACGCGTTAGCATTATAGCCATAAATTCCTGCACTTTGAGTATCAAACTGTGAGCTGTTAACAGCTAAGAAATCTGATAAGTCAATAAATGCTGGATATGGATTACCTATCAAATTCCATTCAGGGTTATTGGGACCATCATTCACGATTGAGACACTTAAATCTCCCATTTTCACTAAGCCTGTAAAAGTAAATGTTCCATTATCAGTAGAAGCCGCTCTATAACCTCTTCCAGAAGTCATTGGTGCTGTTTCTCCATCAGAATATAATACATAAGTATCAGTTATTTTATCAAATGGGCCAAATAAAAATAAAGTATTAGCGCCATCGCTTAAAATATTAGAGTTTGTGTTTTTGAAATCTATAAATGATTCTCCATATACTGGTGGTGCGATTAAATCATTGCCTCCAGCATTGTCATTTACATGTCTATTATATTGGACAACTCCTGTCACAATATTATCAACAATTAAACTTGAATATTCGTTAGAATCTGATTCTAAAACAACATTATCACTTGTAGTTAGATCACCATTAACCGTCATTGATTTTGCTTTCTCAATTACGATACCTGCTCCATCACATACTTTAATATTATTAATTTGTATGTCGTCTGTTACATTATATGTTCCATCAATTACTAACGCATTGTCAGTTCCTGTTGTTGGAGATGGTGCATAAGGTGTCCAAGCATTACTTTCATAAATTAGGTCTCCGGAGCCAACTAATACCACTGTATAATCTTCAACTTCTCCATATTGAAAAGTTTCACAAGGGTCAGGAATACCGTTCCATTTCATCGATACACGCATTCTAGTTTTGGATTCAATTGCTCCAGTAGGAATTGTAAAGTCTCCACTTACCGATGTCGCTTGTGTCGGAGCTTCGGTATACACTTGCTCTCCAGCATCTTCAAAATCACCATCATTGTTGTAATCTATCCAAACAGAATAAGCTTCATTATATACTGTAGGTGTCCAAGTAGGGGTAATTGTAATAGTATACTGTGTTCCTTTTCTTAACACTGTTGACATATTCGTGTAATCTGTATAATTTGATGCTCCAGATGAGTTGTCAATCGAACCTAATTGTACGCGACTTATATGTTCATCTGTATCATCTGTGCTCGTAGAAGCACAATAATCTGTTGTATCATCTAATGTTGCAAAAATAAGCGCAGTTGTATAATTAGAGGTTTCAGTAATTGAACATTTACTTCTAACTTCAACTTCATATTGTGTTGAAGGTAAAAGTGATGTTAATCCCTGTGAATTAGACACAATATCTGTAATATCATTCCATACAGCACTCCCTAACTGTCGATATCTCAGGTCATAAGTTAATGTGGATTGTACGTCCCAATTTAGTGTCGCCGTTGTAGTCGTAATTCCTGTTGCTGCTAGATTTGTAGGTGCAGAAGGTGCAACTCCTAAATTTACCCATTCACAGGTTCCATTATTAAACTGATAGTTATCCCAACAGTTTGTTGCAGTAGGTTCTGGGTCTTGAGATCCAGATACATCCCACATACATGTACCATAGTTATAATTTGCGGTTTCCCAACATTCTAGACCAGTTGGCGCATCCTGTAATGTTACTGTAACTACAGCAGTACATGTGTCTGTATTACTGTTAATATTTGTAACTGTAAGGACCACATTATTTGTGCCTTCATCAGCACATGTAAAAGCAGTTTGTGATGCAGATATTGAAGCTATTCCACAATCATCTGTCGAGCCATTATTGATATCTGCTGCGGTGATTGTTGCATTTCCAGTAGCATCCAATTGAATCGTAATATTCTGGCAAATAGCTGTTGGTGTTGTACTTCCAGCAGAAACGTCTACTGTAAATGACGCAGTATTAGCATTACCATTTCCATCGCTTACTGAATAGCTTATTGTTGTTATTCCAGTAGGAAAAACATCACCACTATTTAAACCTGTTCCATCTGTTCTCGTTGCAGTTAATCCTGTTGCACAGTTGTCTGAAACAGTAGGATCAGTCCAAGTTGGTTGGTTGTTTCCGCAGGTTAGAGCTATATTTGCTGGTACATTTACGAATTCTGGATCAACTTGATCTTCAACAGTAACCGTTGCGGTACATGTATCTGTTTGTCCATCGGCATCTTCTACTGTTAGTGTTACAGTTACTGGAGTTCCAATATTACTACAATCAAAAGCAGAAATATCAACACTAGTGTTTGTTATTGCAACATCATCTGTTGAGCCACCATCCACATCTGCTGGTATTATAGTAGCATTTCCTGTGTTATCTAATTGTATAGTAATGTCCTGACAAACAGCCACTGGAGGCGCAGAGTTTACTGCAACATCGGCAGTTATATTTATGTTATCAAGAGCCATATCACTACTCCATGAAGACCCTGTTACACCTCTAAATCGTATCAAAACAATTTTTCCATCATAAGCTGAAAGGTCTATATCAGTTGCAGATTTCCATGCATTCTGACTATCATCATTAATTATGGTTTCAGTGTTATAGGTCAATCCATCATCTTCACTTACCTCTACTGCAACATAACCTGTTTCAATAGGATTTTCAGTAGAACTTCCTAAATCAGTACCAAACATATGATAATCAAAACTAATTTTAGCATTTTCCCAATTGGTAAAATCGATACAATCACTAGTTATAATTGCAGTTTTTTGTGGACTCCCAGCAGGTGTTACATTAGTAGACGCTTCAGTATAAATATACCATGTCGAACCAGAAGCTCCAGTTGATGGTCCTGTATTATTTGACAATGTTCCACCACTATCTCTTGTCCAATCAATATCATCATCAGTACTATTGACACCTTGGCTCCATTCGTCTGTAAAGGTTGTGTTATTTTCGAAATCTTGCGTGTATGGAAACGTTGAAATTGTTCCATCCAAACAAGCTTCCAAGGTTGTAAATATTTCCGAAGTAGTATAAGCAGAATTTGCTGAAGTACATTTTGTTCTAACTTGAACTTCGTATTCTGTTAAATTGTCTAGTGCTGTAATCGTATAACTGTTCGTAGCTAAATCTAATACATCGGTCCAAGTTGATGTACCTGTTTCTCTATACCTTAAATCATAATTGGCAGATGGAATAGCATCCCAAGTTATATCTGCCGTTGTTGTTGTAATATTGTTTACTGCTAAAGTTGTCGGAACACTAGTAACACATGGAATCTTTACTTCTATAACTTTAAAATCATCAAAAGAGAATCCTTCAAAATCGGCATTAGCATAAGAATCTTTTCTATTAGAACTATCGGTTCTTAATCTAAACCTTAAAAATACAGTGCCTTGATTAAATAAAAAGGAGTTATTAGAGACATCTATTACTACTTCTTCCATGTTCCACTTATCTTGTGTGTCTCCATCATAAAGTGCTGTAATCCCATTTTGTCTGGCATCATCTGTACTTGTTTTTACGGTAGAATCTCCTGCATCACTCGTAGAAGAGTAACTGTTATTGGCTGTAGGAGCACCTGGTTTGGTAAGCTTACCACACAATTCTGTCCAAGAGGATCCATCTGTAGATCCTTCAATAACGACAAAATCATAGCTACGCTCTAAATCCCATTTGGCATAATACTGAAGTAACACTGTTGTTTTATTAGTAAAATCAAGAGACCCATTTAATTGTAACGTTTGATCTTGATTTGTTGCATATACTGAAGTCGCATTGGATTTTATCGCTCTTGTTCCTGAATAAGAGTCACTAGTTGTTGTCCAAGATCCAGAAGAGGTCCAATTAGTTAATATATCGGTATCTGGATTATCAACAAACATTACATTAGGTGTAAATGTTTTTTTGATATTCGCTTCGTACAATACATTATCACTAGCATAATTATTAGTTAATACAACTTTAAATTCTATTTCGTCTTCAGCGGAAAGTCCACTTAACGTATAGGGAATACTAACAATTCTTTGTTCTAAAACGTCTGCAGCATCAAAACTTTCCATTACTGTATTGGACGCTCCAGGGATTGTAATATTCGACACTGCAGTAACAGTAAGCGTGAAATCTGATGCCTGTTGACCTAGATTTTCAATTGCGAACTCTAAATTTCCAGAAGTTGCTGTGATATCATGCTGATTTAAATCATGAAGCTTAGCATATTTTCCACTAAAATATGCAGCCATAAAATTCATACGCATAGCACGTCTTGCAATAGGCAAGAAATTTGAAGGTGCTGGCCAAAAACCACTTCCACTAGAACCCGCTTCAGAACTTAATCCATTTTCTGGTGTCCAAGCCATTGTTTGCTTTCCTGATCCCGTTGATCCATTTGGATCTGTAACTGAACCTCCAAGCATCCAATCGTTCATATTTCCACTATTTAATCCACTAATAGAAGTACTAGGACCATGAGCATACCTATTATAATGGGTCATGTCATGATTATATTTTGAATACTCATCTGGCCTTGGGTTTGTAATAGACCCTACACCAGCATAGGCATGTAGCATTGCATTTTTAAAAGAATGATGATTTAAGGCTAGCTCAAAATCATGATCCAAAAAGAAATCTCTCATGATTTGAGTTTCTGGTTCAGAAAAAGGTCCAGAACCTCTATACGTTTGGGAGCAAGGGTCACTTGAAGCTCCACCATTATTATAATAATAATCTGAATTTCTGTTTAAGTCAATCCCATAGTCATCTGAGGTTGCTGTACTACCACAACTACCTAAACTTAGGTTTCTATTCTTTCGTTGTAAACCTCCACCATTAGGCTCGATGTTTTCATTATGAACAAAACCATCTGGATTAAATACAGGAATAAAATATAATGCTTGATTATTAACTAAATTCTGTATTGCAGTATCTGTATTGTAATTCTCTAGAATATACCACATAAAAAATAGTTGGTTCATCACTGTAGCAGACTCTCTAGAATGAATTAAAGACTGATATAATGTTTCAGGTTCTCCTGTCTCATCAGTATCAGGATTATCAGAGATACGTACATAATAAATTGTTCGACCTTCAACTGATTGCTGTTTATTAGCTGGAAGGTCTGCTTCACCAGACACTAAAGAAGCATCTAGTTTTTCTGAAATGATATTCAACCCATTGTTAATAGAATAGGTTCTCATATCATCCAATTCTTGGAGTACCATATCATAAGTTAAGCAACCACCAAAATCATCAGTATTGGGATCAGAATCATTTAAAAAAGGGTTTAAATTCCAATTCGCAGGTACAGCCCAATTAATCTCATCACAATCATTATATTGACCAACATTATTAATCACCTCATTTACACTAAATGATTTTTGTAATTGTACTTGTTGAGATAAGGCTTTTTCATAGTTTAAGTTAGCTATAGCTTTAGGAGCATCTGCCTTTGCTCTATCTCTATAGAATTTTGCCATATCTTCGATAAGTACACTGTAAGAAATATTACTCTCTTCAATTCTATTAAGCTCAGACTGACTTAATTCAATTTGAATATTATCATCAGTAATAATAACACCACAGGTTAAATCAATACCTAATTGATCTAATTTCTGAAATGTGTAATCGTTTACATTATTGATTGAAACTTTTTTATAAGTTTCTTGTGAAAAAGTAAATTGCACAAATAGAAGTATTAGTGCAAATAAGAAGGTAGTTTTTTTCATTAGTTTGGGTTTTTTTAGAATGTATGTCAATTCATTCGATGGGCAATATAGTACATTATTCTTACTTTTTATCTATGAAACGCAAAAAAAACCGATGAAATGCATTATTTTAACATTTATGTTATTTGATAAAAAAATAAAAAATTGATTATCAGATATTTATGTTTTCGCTAAAAAACAGGAGTTTATGATTTAAATGAATAAAAACGCCCAAATATTACTATTTGGACGTTTATGGGAATAACTATAATGCTATTATTGTTTTATAAACCTTTTAAAAATCGAGCTTTCACTTAAAGAAAATTTCACTTGATACACCGCTCCATCCAAATGACTAATATCTATAACTCCGTTTTCAAGAATTCCTTTTCCAACTAATTGGCCAACCGAATTATAAATTTCATACGGCATTTTATCATAAGAGGATTTTACATTTAAAACATCTCCTTTAACTGGATTTGGGTGAAGGTAAATATCATTGCCTAAATCTTTATTGCCAATCACTCTTGGCGCAAGTCCAGTAATTAAATTAATATTATCTAAAGCAAAATCTGCTTGCCATGTTGTGCCAGTAGTTCTATTAAAACGCAGTTGAACACTATTACCAAGATACGCTGATAAATCAACATTTTCAGATTGCCATGAATCACCGAGATTACCAGAACTACTCCAAATAATAACCCAACTTGCTCCATCATTATTACTCGCTTCTAAAGTGATTGTACCCATGTTATTAGAACCAAATTGGTGATAGTTAAACTCTAAAGCAGCAGAGTTTTCATTAGTTAAATCAAAACATGGAGAATTTAATATGGCTTGTTTATTTGGGTAACCAGTTCCATTCCCTGACGCTTCTACATATATATAAAACGAGCCCTCAATAGCATTTGAAGGTCCAGTTCCATTTGATGGTGTTCCATTAGCATCTATAGTCCAGTTTAAATCATCTATTGTAGACTGTGTCCAGGCTCCCAAAGTATTTTCAAATCCTTCGGAGTAAGGAAAAGATGTAATACCCCCAGTACATCCATTAATTATCACTTCTTCATCAATTAAACTAATATCATCAATTGCTATATCAGCTTGCCATGTACTTCCGGTAATTCTATTAAAACGTAGTTGTACACTTCCACCAACGTAAGCTCCTAAATCTACATTTACAGTAAACCATTGATTCCCCTTATTTCCAGAACTATTCCATATTGACACCCAATTATTACCATCATCGTCACTAATCTCTAAATCAACACTTCCCATGTCAGCTGATCCAAATTGATGGTATTTAAAACTGAATGTTGCATCTGTCAATCCAGATAAATTAAAACACGGTGAATTAATTATAGCTTGTTTGTTAGGATATCCTGTACCATTTCCAGATGCTTCAACATATATATAAAAAGAACCTTCGGAAGCACCAGTAGGACCTGTTCCATTTGATGGTGTTCCATTAGCATCAATCGTCCAGTTTAAATCATCTCCTGTTGCTTGAGTCCAAGCCCCTAAAGTGTTTTCAAAACCTTCAGTGTATGGAAAAACAGATATCCCTCCTGAACAACCTGATGTTGGTTCAGTCACATTTACTGTTCTTGACTCTTGAGTACTATTTCCAGCTGTATCACTTACGCTATAAGTAACTATGTAAGGCCCAGCAACTGTAGTATTAACTGTTCCTGAAGTGACAATACTAGATGTTAGATCACCATCGATATTGTCAACTGCTGTAGCGCCTTGTTCGTTATAGCTGTCTCCTGCTAGTAAATTGATTGTTTCAGCTCCAATTAAGGTAATCACAGGCGGCGTTGTGTCTGCAATTACAGTAACTGTTCTTGTTACTGTAGAGGCCGCATTACCTATAGAATCACTAACATTATAGTTGACAAAATATACACCAGCAGTTGAAGTATTTACAGAACCACTGATTACAACATTCGCAGAAATATCTCCATCTAAATTATCTATAGCTGTAGCTCCTAACTCAGTATAAATTTCACCAATATTCAAGTCAATATTAGACAATCCATTCAAAGTAATTACAGGCGGTGTTATATCAGATACAATGATCGTTCTAACAATCTCTACTGCGGTATTTCCAGCAGCATCACTAACATTATAAGTTATAAGATACGCTCCGATAGCATTTGTGTTTACAACATCTCCTCCAATGACAATATTTGCTGAAATATCGCCATCAATGTTATCTGTTGCAGTTGCACCTAATTCATTATAGACATCTCCTATATTTAAATTAATTGTAGATGCTCCATTGAGCGTAATAATTGGCGCTGTTGTATCTGGAATTACATTAATAGTCCTAATAACTTCTTGAGCGGCATTTCCTGCTATATCACTAACGTTATATGTCACTATATATGTCCCCCCAGAATTGGTGTCTACAATATCTCCTCCAATGACAATATTTGTTGAAATATCGCCACCAATGTTATCCGTTGCGGTAGCTCCTAATTCGGTGTATACTGATCCAACACTAATATCTACAGTTGAAGCACCAATCAATGTAATAACTGGAGCTGTTGTATCTGGAATCACATTGACAGTTCTTATGACTTCTTGAGCGGCATTTCCAGCAGCATCATTTACATTATAGGTCACTATATATACTCCACCAGAATTAGTATTAACAACATCGCCTCCAATGACAATATTTGCTGAAATATCACCATCAACATCATCGGTTGCTGTTGCTCCTAATTCAGTATAGGTTTCTCCTACGTTTAAATCTAGTGTAGTAGCACCAGTTAATGCAATTACAGGAGCTATGGTGTCTTCAAGAACTGTAACTGTTCTCGTGGCGGTTTGTGCTGCATTTCCAGCAGCATCACTTACATTATAAGTGACAACATAGACTCCTGCAATATTTGTATTCACTACATCTCCTCCAATAACAATATTCGTCGAAATATCACCATCAACATCATCGGTTGCTGTTGCTCCTAATTCGTTATAGGCTTCTCCAACATTTAAGTTAATTGTAGGTGACCCATTAAGTGTAATTACCGGAGGAACAACATCTGGGCCGGATGTTTCAAGAATTATAGTATAATCTTCCACTTCGCCATAGGCAAAGGTTTCACAAGGGCTGGGAAGTGCATTATATTTCATGGAAACACGCATTCGAGTAGCATGAGCTGTAATACCTTGAGGAATTACAAAACTTCCCACTATAGGACTAGCTTGTGTATTACCTTGGGTAAATATTTGCTCTCCCGAATCCTCAAAATCACCATCTTTATTATAATCAATCCAAACTGAATACGATTCATTATAAGTCGTTCCCGGCCAAGTAGCCGTGATAGTAATATCATATTGTTCGCCCTCAGTTAGTGTTGTAGAAATATTTGTAAAATCAGAATACGTTTGAGACCCAGAAGGGTTGTTGATAGTATTTAATTCTACACGGCTTATATATTCTTCACTTGCATTATTACTTTGTGACCCGCAATAATTTAAAACTACATCAAGTGTTGTGAACGAAATTGCAGAAGTATAATTTGAAACTGAACCGTTTCCGCATTTACTTCGCAACTCAACTTCATATTGAGTTAAAGGGTTTAATGATGTTAAGACTTGCGTATTTGTTGAAATATCTAATACATCTATCCACACAGAACTTCCAACTTCGCGATATCTTAAATCAAAATCTAAAGGGGGTAAAGCATCCCAATTAATTGTTGCTTCTGTATCTGTTACAGATGTACTACTTAGACCTGTTGGTAGAGAAGCAACGCAAGGTACCTCTATTGAAAACACTTTAAAGTCGTCAAATGTAAAACCTTCAAAATCAACATTAATATATGAGTCTTGCCTGTTAGTACCATCTGTTCTAAAATCAAAACGCAAAAAGACCGTGCTTTGATTTAGTAAGAACGCATTTGTAGTTGCATCGATTACAACCTCTTCCATATACCATTTATCTTGTGTGTCGCCATCGTAAAGTGCTTGGCCATCAGGTTGAAAGTTGTTGTTTGCCGACGATTTTCCAGAATAAGTATTATTCGCATTTGGTGCACCAGGTTTTGTGAGTTTACCACATAAGGGTGTCCAATTAGTTCCATTTACAGAACCTTCTATCTGCACATAATCAAAACTTCGTTCCAAATCCCATTTTGCATAATATTGTATGATTGCTGTTGTAGAATTCGATAAATCTATCGAGCCATTCATTTGTAATCGTTTAGACTCATTATTACTGTATTGTCCAGAATTTGTAGTCGTTATTGCTGTTGTTCCAGAATACGCATCAGATGTTGTGAACCAACTTCCTCCATTAGAGGTCCAATTATTAAGATTAGTAGCATCTGGATTATCTTCGAAAACGGTAATTGGAGAAAATATTTTTTTAACATTGGCCTCATACAATATATTATCTGTAGCATAGTCATTAGTGAGCACAACTTTAAATTCGACCTCATCACCTGCTTGAATTGATGGATTTAAACTATAGCTAATACTTACATTATTTTGCTGTAACACAGTCATTCCTGTTTCTGTTATTGGTCCACCAATACTCACAACATTAGAAGATACAGGTGTAACTGTTAGTGTAAAGTTACTAGTTGTTTGACCAAGGTTTTCTATAGCAAAATCTAAGTTCCCTGAAGTTTGAGATATGTCAGTTTGGTTTAAATCATGAAGCTTAGCATATTTCCCACTGAAATAGGCTGCTAAAAAATTCATTCGCATCGCGCGTTTAGCAATAGGAACAAAATTTGAAGGTGCTGGCCAAAACCCACTACCTGTAGGCCCTGCTTCAGAACTTGTCCCATTTTCAGGAGTCCAAGCCATAGTATTTTTTCCAGAACCTGTACCAGTAGGTGTTCCATTAGCACTCTCTCCTGCTGGACCACCTAACATCCAATCATTCATATTTCCACTATTAAGTGAACTAATAGAGGTGCTTGGACCATGCGCGTACCTATTATAAAAGGTCATGTCGTGATTGTATTTTGAATACTCATCTGGCCTTGGATTGGCTATTGTTGTTCCTGCATAAGCATGTAGCATCGCATTTTTGAATGAATGATGGTTTAGTGCTAATTTGAAATCATGCTGTAAGAAGAAATCTCTCATAATCTGTGTTTCATTTTCAGAAAATGGAGCAGTTCCTAAATAAGTGTCGCTACAGGAGTTTGTAGAAGATCCTCCATTACCCCAGTAATATGCTGAATTACGGTTTAAGTCAATCCCATCTAAATATTGGGAGCAACTTCCTGGGGCAGATATATTTCTATTTTTACGTTGTAATCCTCCACCATTGGGTGCTTGTGTTTGATTGTATACAAATCCATCAGGATTAAACACAGGGATAAAGTACAACTCTTGATTGTTTACTAAGTTTCGTATTGCTGGATCGGCATCATAATTCTCCAAAACATACCACATAAAGTACATCATATTCATAACAGTTGCCGATTCTCGCGAATGAATTAAAGATTGGTAAAGCGTTTCTGGTTCGGCTTCATCGACATCTGGATTATCAGAGATCCTGACATAATACACGGTTCTCCCTTCAACAGTAAGTTGATTAGTTGGCGATGCATTTTGTTTAACAGAAATTAAATTAGGGTATAGGCTTCTCATATCATCCAACTCTTGTAATACCATATCATATGTGAGACATCCTCCAAAAGAGTTCGGAGAACTATTAGGGTTTAAATTGAAATTAGCGGGTACAGTCCAATCAATTTCATCACATTCGGTATATTGACCTACATTATTTATAACTTCATCTATACTGAAAGTTCGTTGTGCAGACTCTGCTTGCATTTGACTTAATTGAGCTCTTGCTTTTGGTAAGTCTGCAATAGCTCTATCGCTGTAGAATTGACTTAAATCGTCAATAATGATATTAAATGAAATACCTTCGTTATCGATTTGTTGAATATGATATTCGTCAAGTTCAATTGTTAGTTTATTATTAAAAATGTTGGCGCCACAAGACAGGTCAATACCGAGATTATCCAACTGATTAATTATAACTTCGTTAGGGTTGTTAATACTTATTCTCTTATACTTAGGCAATTGAGAGTTTAATGTATTGTCTTCTAAAGAATTTGGTTGAAGATTGTTGTTCTGAGACGTACAAATTGTAGCTACACAAAATAGTACTAGTGTGAGTAGTTTTCCCTTCATGATGTAGTGAATTAAATTAATAGCTGTTACTGAAAGTATTAATTTTTTAGCTACACCTATGTTAAAAAAACAAAGAAAACATCAAAAATTATGAATTTTACGGAAAACCCGTAAGTCCCATTCAGACTTGCCTTACATCAAATAAAAAAAGCCCAGACATAACATCTGAGCTTTTAATAATTATTAAGTTAATGGTTAATGTTATTGCTTAATAAATCGTTTATTAATTATATGTCCTTCTGTGCTAAATCTAATTTGATACATAGCTCCATCTAAATTACTAATATCAATAGATTCATTTTTAACATCTCCTTTAGCTACTAATTGCCCAACAAGATTATAAATTTCATAGGATACCTTCGTGTAATTAGATTTCACAAACAATGTAGATCCCTTAACAGGGTTTGGATATAATGAAATGTTTTTAATATCATCAATCTGCGATGTAGAATCAACATTTTTAGCAGTTCCTGTTGATAAATTAACATTATCAATAGCTATATCTGCCTGCCAAGTGCTACCCGTTATTCTATTAAAACGCAATTGAACACTTCCTCCAGTATATGCTGATAAATCAACACTAGCAGATTGCCAAGAGTTTCCTAAGTTACCTGAACTATTCCAAATACTTGTCCAACTTGCTCCATTATCGTTACTAGCCTCTAAATCTATAGTTCCCATATTATTAGAACCATATTGGTGATAATTGAAACTGAATGTTGCTGAAGATTGTCCTGTTAAATCAAAACAAGGAGAATTGATAATTGCTTGCTTAGTTGGATACCCTGTATTATTCCCTGAAGCTTCAACATAAATATAATAAGAACCTTGGATAGCGCTCGATGGACCTGTTCCATTTGATGGTGTTCCATTAGCATCTACTGTCCAATTTAAATCATCTGCTGATGATTGCGTCCATCCGCCTAAAGTGTTTTCAAACCCTTCAGAATACGGATATGATGTAATTCCTCCTGAGCAACCATTACCTCCATTGTTACCCCCTTCAGATAAACCAATATCGTCAATGGCGATATCTGCTTGCCATGTACTTCCTGTAATTCTGTTGAAACGCAATTGAACATTTCCACCAACATAAGCCCCTAAATCAACATTAGCGGTTAGCCAACTGTTGCCTTGATTCCCTGTGCTATTCCAAATTGATGTCCAACTTGCTCCATTATCATCACTTGCTTCTAAATCAATACTTCCCATATCTGTTGCTCCAAATTGATGATATTTAAAACTAAATGTCGCTTCAGATAAAGCCGATAAATTAAAACAAGGAGAGTTTAATATCGCTTGCTTATTAGGATAACCTGTTCCATTTCCGGAAGCCTCAACATATATATAATATGTGCCTTGAGATGCGCTAGATGGTCCTGTTCCGTTTGAAGGTGTTCCGTTGGCATCTACTGTCCAGTCTATATCATCTGCAGATGATTGTGTCCAAGCCCCTAAAGTGTTTTCGAAACCTTCAGTATATGGAAATGATGTGATTCCTCCTGAACATCCTGAGGATGGACTAGAAACAATTATCGTTCTTGTTACTTGAGTTGCTGCATTTCCTGCTGCATCGCTAACATTATAAAATCTTGTATAATTTCCAACAGAAGATGTGTTAACCGTTCCAGTAATAACAATACTTGATGTCAAATCACCATCTATATTATCTGTAGCTGTAGCACCTTGTTCTGTATAAGTATCTCCTACATTTAAAGTAATTGTAGAAGCTCCATTTAAAGTAATTACTGGAGCAGTTGTATCTGGATTAACCGTAACTGTTCTTGTAACCTCTGTTGCTGCATTTCCAGCCGCATCACTCACATTATAAGTAATCACATAAGTCCCTGCAATATTAGTATTTACAACATCTCCGCCTACAATTATACTTGATGTTAAATCACCATCAACATTATCACTTGCTGTTGCTCCTTGATCATTATAGCTATCGCCTAAATTCAAACTTATTGATGCCGATCCATTTAAAGTAATAACTGGCGCTACTGTATCTGGACCTGAACCTTCAATAATTACTGTGTAATCTTCAACTTCACCATATTGAAAAGTCTCACATGCTGTAGGGATTCCATTATACTTCATAGACACACGCATTCTTGTAGAGTTTTCAACGGCTCCTGCTGGAATGGTAAAACTTCCACTTACAGGTGTATTTTGAGTCGCAGCTTGAGACCAAACTTGTTCACCTGAATCACTAAAATCTCCATCTCTATTATAATCAATCCAAACAGCGTAACCTTCACTGTAAACTGTACCTGTCCATGTAGGTGTTACTGTAATAGTATATTGAGTTCCTTTAGTTAGAGTTGTTGATACATTCGTAAAATCTGAATAAAACTGTGGGCCAGACGTATTATCAATTGTATTTAATTGAACTCTACTGATATATTCATCATTAGTATTTGTACTAGCAGAATCACAATAGGTCAATTGTACATCTGTTGTTGTAAAATTCACTGAAGCACTATAGGCAGAATTACTTCCTCCAGAACACTTACTTCTTACTTGAGCCTCATATTGTGTTAATGCTGTTAAACCTGTAACATTAGAAGATATTCCTGTAACAGCAGTTGTTGTCCAAGTAGAGGTTCCTGTTTGACGATACCTTAAATCATATGTTGCTCCTGCAACAGCATCCCAACTTAATGTTGCTGTAGTTTCACCAACATTAGACGCTCCAAGCCCTGTTGGTACATTTGCATTACATATTACTTGACCTGCAATTGTGAAGTTTGAATTTGAAATGTCAAAGAAAATATTGTTAGCTCCTTTTACCATAACTCTATTTTGGTTTCCTTGGTTGTTAGGAACTACAATATCATGAGATCCATCATTTGCAACCCCAGAAGCTAGAGTTATTGGATATGTATCACCACCATCGGTTGACAAGAAAATATCAACGTTTGCAGCGTTTACACCATTCCCTGTTGTACCAGCCACATCCCATGTTACTGTTTGAGTTGATCCAGCATTCCACGATACGTTAGTATTTGGAGAATTCACAACAAATGGACCAGCTGTTCCATTAACAGAAACAACCATGTCATCACTATTATTTGCCGCACCTCCAGCTCTATTATCTCTAACAGTTAAACGAAAGTTTAAATTTCGAGCAACATTTGGAACTGCTTCCCATTGCCAAGATGTAGCTCCAGATTTAATGGTAGACAATCTTGGAAAATATCTTTTATTATCTGTTGTTGGGCTATAAGATCTAAATGCTACACCAGATGTCGCATTAACACTTGGGTAAGTTGTTGATGCATTATTTTCATCGTACTGTTCCCAACAATATGTTAGTACATCTCCTGAATTTGCATCAGAAGCTGAGCCTTCAAGAACAAATGCTGTTCCTTTTGGAATCGTATAATTTGAACCAGCATTTACTGTTGGTACTGCATTACCTGTATTGGTATTGGTTTGACAACTTGTTGTTTTAATGTAGTTAGTAATTTGTTCTATTGATCTAGCATGAAAGTAAGGGTCACTGTTAGATTGTACATCTGTAGCTCCGGTTATTCCTGCATACCCCATAATGGTAGAGCCACTTCCTGGCTCCATTTGTGCGTTAGTTCCTTCATTTCCATTGAATGTCCATGTATGATTTCCACCAAATTGATGGCCAATTTCGTGCGCTACATAATCCACATCAAACGGGTCGCCTTCAGGGTCTGTTCTAGAGGTAAAAGCACTTCCTTTTTGACCGTTAACACAAACACATCCTATGCAACCAGCATTTCCGTTGTTTGAAGCTCTAGCAAATAAATGTCCAATATCATAATTTGATTCCCCAATAACACTAGTTAATGTAGACTGTAACTGACCGTTGAAACTTCCATTGCTATATGGATCTGTGTTAGCATTTGTATAAATGACATCATCTGTGTTAGAGATAAGAACCATTGTTACATTAAAATCATTCTCAAAAATTCCATTTACACGAGTCATGGTTTGGTTAATTGCAGCTAACGCCAAAGCCTTAGTACCTCCATGATATGCTGTATATTCTCCAGTTGTAGAAACAGCTAATCTATAAGTTCTAAGAATCCCATCATCAGCATTTCTCATTTGCATACCAGTATCCATGTTTTTATTCATCTTGTCTGTAACATTACATTCAAAATCATCAGAATAATCTATACGGTCAGCTCTTTTATAAGCTGAGTAAAGGGTTAAATCTTGAGAATAGGCTTCAATAAATGTAGCGGGCAAGGTAGCCGATAAACGCATACTTTGAAACCCTAAAGGAGAAATACTAAATCTAATTGTAGCCGAAGGATCATCGATTCCTTGACCAACATAAGATCTAATTTCTGGGTATCTTTCTTGAAGATCAGGGCTCAATACAGGTGCTTCTGCAATTCTAAAACGTTCCAATTTCCCTTGATCGTTTGGAAATGATAAAATCACTCCTGAAGATCCATTATTTAAAACTTTTCTGTTAGGTGCTTTGGTCAATGCTTGTTTTAAACCATTGATGTTTAAAGTAAATGTTTGGGTTTTTGGTAAGTTTTGCTTACTGGCCTTAACAGCAATATTACTTCGATTGGTTTGTTTACTCCAAAACGAGGTTTTTTGTGCTAAAACAAAATTTGTACTTATTAAAGTAATAAGTAAAAGTAGTTTAATTTTCATGTTGATGGCTACATTTTAAGTTAATTGAATTTCTTTGATTTTTAAGTTAAAAAATGCCTTTTTGATAAAAAAATCATCATTTTTAAGTTAAAATCGCATGAAATTATTAAAATTTTGTTAATATCAAAATTTAACTATAACGTTTTCGTTGAAGTGCACAAATAAAAAAAATGCTTACGGTTTTTCCGTAATTCAATTGCAGAAAATGACTACATTTACCTATGCAGAATTCAAAATTAATAGACGTAAAGAATATTTCAATTGCATTTTCTTCTGATGGAAAAATGAATGAAATCATTCACAACATATCCTATCATTTATATCCAAATGAAATTTTAGGTATTGTTGGCGAATCTGGTTCAGGAAAATCTGTCTCTTCTCTCGCTATTTTAGGTTTGCTTCCAAAGAAAATTTCAAAAATAACTCAAGGATCTATTCTTTTTGAAGGACAAGACTTAACAACCTTGAACTCTAAACAATTACAAAGTATTCGAGGGAAAAAAATCGCCATGATTTTTCAAGAACCCATGAGTTCTTTAAATCCTTCTATGAGTTGTGGGAATCAGGTTATGGAAATTTTATCTCAGCATACAAATCTGTCAAACTCTGAAGCTAAAGCTGAAACATTATTGCTTTTTGAAAAAGTGAAATTACCATTGCCTAAACGTGTATTTAAAGCCTATCCTCATGAAATCTCAGGTGGACAAAAACAACGTGTCATGATTGCCATGGCTATTGCTTGTAAACCAAAAGTTCTCATTGCCGATGAACCAACCACAGCATTAGATGTGACTGTTCAAAAAGATATTATTTCTCTTCTAAAACAGCTTCAAAAAGAGGAACAAATGAGCATAGTTTTTATTTCTCATGATTTGTCATTAGTCTCTGAAATTTCAGATCGCATTTTGGTGATGTATAAAGGGAAGATTGTTGAACAAGGTGATGTTCATCAAGTTTTTAAATCTCCAGAACATATCTATACAAAAGCTTTAATTAATTCGAAGCCTTCAATGGAAACCCGATTAAAGCAATTACCAACAATTGATGATTTTATAAATAATACGACAAATACTACTATTATTACTTTGGAAGAACGTTCTAACACTCAGAAAAACATTTACAATAAAGCTCCACTTTTGGAGGTCATCAATTTAGAAAAAGAGTTTATCTCAAAATCTGGATGGTTTTCTAAACCCGAAACCTTCAAGGCTGTAAATAAAGTGTCTTTTAAATTATATAAAGGTGAAACTTTAGGTCTAGTTGGTGAGTCTGGATGTGGCAAATCAACCTTATCTAATGCAATTTTACAATTAGATAAAGCAACCGCTGGATCGATAATATATAAAGGTATTGATATCACAAAGCTGTCAAAATCTGGCATCAGAAAACTAAGGAAAGACATTCAAATTATATTTCAAGATCCTTACGCTTCATTAAACCCAAGGCTCACTGTTGGTAAGGCCATAATTGAACCAATGAAAGTCCACGGAATTGGACAAAATGACGCAGACAGAAAGGCTAAAGTTCTTGAACTTTTAGTAAAGGTTGGTTTGGATGAGTCCTATTTTAACCGTTATCCACATGAATTTTCAGGTGGTCAACGCCAACGTATTGGTATTGCTAGAGCCATTGCTTTAGAACCTCAATTTATTATTTGTGATGAGTCAGTTTCTGCATTAGACATATCAGTACAGGCTCAAGTACTAAACTTGTTAAATGAACTCAAAGAAAACTTTGGGTTTACTTATATCTTTATTTCACATGACTTAGCAGTGGTGAAGTATATGTCTGATCAATTAATTGTAATGAACAAAGGAAAAATAGAAGAATTAGACGATGCAGATACGATTTACAATAATCCAAAAAAAGCCTATACCAAAAAACTTATTCATGCCATTCCAAAAGGATTATAGCATGAATATTTTTTTAGTTAGAGTTAAGATGTTTTTGAGCAATCTTAGGGTGTTTTGAAAACCAGTTAAGAACTTATTTTCGGTATTCGTAGGTTTTGGTAGATTTGGGGCAAAAAAGTTCATTTGGTTTAAAGTTTACGGTAGATTTGGGGCAAAATCTCAACGTAAGTGTTTTAGTTAATTAGGTTATTTTGATTTGGTTCTGCTAATATGAAACTTATTTTGAATAAATCAGTTAAAACACACAATAAATCGATGAAATACATATTTTTTTAACATTTTAAGCATGATTATTGGAATTTTCTTACATAAAAACGTTTCTAATAATCATAAATAAAAAAGCCGCTTTATAAAAAAGCAGCTCAAAATTTCATCTTTCATCAGATCATTACAGAATCATTTCAGGTATATCTCCTTCAATTATCAAAGTCCCTTCTGTAGCATCCTTAATGTCATCAACCGAAACTCCTGGTGCGCGTTCTAAAAGCTTAAACCCATTATTCGTAATCTCCATAACTGCAAGATTAGTCACCACTTTTTTCACACAACCAACGCCTGTTAATGGTAATGAACAGCGCTTCAATAATTTTGAAGCACCTGCTCTATTTGTATGCATCATGGCCACAATGATATTTTCGGCACTTGCAACTAGATCCATAGCGCCTCCCATTCCTTTTACCATTTTTCCTGGTATTTTCCAATTGGCAATGTCTCCATTTTCTGCTACTTCCATTGCACCAAGAATAGTCAAATCTACATGTTGCCCTCTAATCATTGAAAAACTCATGGCCGAATCAAAAAAACTAGCTCCTGATAAGGTTGTGATCGTTTGCTTTCCTGCATTAATGATATCGGCATCTTCTTCTCCTTCAAAAGGAAAAGGGCCCATACCAAGCACTCCATTCTCACTTTGAAACTCAACTTCAATATCATCTCTCACATAGTTTGCCACCAAGGTAGGGATGCCAATTCCAAGGTTTACATAATAGCCATCTTGGACTTCTTTAGCAATACGTTTTGCTATTCCGTTTTTATCTAACATAACTCTAATCTCTTTGTCTAACAGTTCGTTGTTCTATTCGCTTCTCATACTGCTCCCCTTGAAAAATACGTTTTACAAATATGCCAGGAATATGAATTTGGTTTGGGTCTAATGTTCCTACAGGTACTAATTCTTCTACCTCAGCAACTGTGATTTTAGCTGCACCACACATATTAGGATTAAAATTACGAGCCGTTCCTTTAAATATAAGGTTTCCGGCTTCGTCGCCTTTCCAAGCTTTTACAAAAGCAAAGTCTGCTTTAAACGCATATTCTAAGACATACATTTTTCCATCAAACTCTCTTGTTTCTTTTCCTTCGGCTACTTCAGTTCCATAGCCTGCTGGAGTATATACAGCTGGAAACCCAGCTTGGGCAGCTCTACAACGTTCAGCAAGTGTACCTTGCGGAATGAGTTCCACCTCTAATTCTCCTGATAACATTTGTCTTTCAAACTCATCATTTTCCCCCACATAAGACGAGGTCATTTTATCAATTTGTTTCCCTTGGAGTAATAATCCCAAGCCAAAATCATCGACACCTGCATTATTAGAAATACACTTTAAACCTTTTACGCCTAAACGTACTAATTCGGCAATAGAATTTTCAGGAATTCCAGATAAGCCAAAACCTCCAAACATGAAGGTCATATGGTCTGATACACCCTTAAGTGCATCTTGTACATTAGCTACTTTTTTACTAATCATTGTTATTAATTTACTAGTGGAAAATTACGAAATAAAAAAGCCATTCAAAAGTGAATGGCTTGAGTTTTTATTATGAGATTTCTCTTTTCTATGATTAACTATTAAAAATCTAATACACCATCAAGTTCATCAGCAGGATCTGCGCCTTCATCTTTGTTGCCTTTCCATTTGGTACAATCTACCTCAATTGAGAGGTTGGTTGGTTTTTCAAAATTATCTTTAGAAATACCAAGATCTTCATTGCTGTAGCACGCTTTCATATACATCCCCCAAATTGGTAACGCCATAGATGCACCTTGACCATAATCAATTGTCTTAAAGTGAGCCGCTCTATCCTCAGCACCAACCCAAACGCCAGTTACAAGATTAGGAACCATACCCATAAACCAACCATCACTTTGATTCTGTGTTGTTCCTGTTTTACCAGCTATAGGATTTGTAAGTTCGTAAGGATACCCTGTAATTATTTCTTTATACAATGTTTGATTTGCTCTCCAAGAATCTCTTAATCTACTACCTGAACCAGCCTCAACGACACCTTGCATTAAATTTACAGTTGTATAGGCAACCTCAGCACTTAATACGTCTTTAGTTTCTGGTGTAAATTGATATAATACCGTTCCGTTTTTATCTTCAATTCTAGTAACCATTACTGGTTTATTATACACGCCTTTATTTGCAAATGTGGCATAGGCTGCTACCATTTCATAAACACTTATATCTGGAGTACCTAATGCAATTGCTGGTACAGGAGGAATCTCAGATTCTATACCTAAATTTTTGGCCATATCAACTACGGGCTCAGGACCTACTTTGTCCATTAAACGCGCTGTTGCAGTATTTACCGAATTTCCTAAGGCAGATTTTAAAGTCATGAAACCATCATAACGGCCATCAGAATTTTTTGCAGTCCATGGTTCTGGATTTCCATATTTATCAGCTTCAATTGTGATTTGTTGTCTAGGAATTGTGTCACAAGGCGATAAATGTAATTGATCTATAGCCGTAGCATAAACAAATGGTTTAAATGTAGAACCTACTTGGCGTTTACCCTGTTTGACATGATCATATTGAAAATGCCTATAGTTCATTCCTCCAACCCATGCTTTAACATGACCTGTTTGTGGATCCATCGACATCATACCGGGCTGCAAAAATGATTTGTAGTAACGCATGGAATCTATAGGTTTCATAACCGTATCTATTTCGCTTGGTTGTCCGTCTTTCCAAGCAAAAATGCTCATTTGTGTTGGTTTCTCAAATGAAGCTCTGATCTCATCATCAGATTTTCCTTCAGATTTCATAACTCTCCAACGTTCTGAACGTTTCATACTTGCATTCATTAAGCTTTTAATTTCTTTTTCATCGAGCTCTAAAAAAGGTGCTGTTTTATTTCGTTTTGGAGTATTTTGATTGTCAAATTCGGCTTGAAGTCGAGGCATATGACGTCCTACTGCATCTTCTGCATATTGTTGCATTCTCGAATCAATTGTTGTATAAATTTTAAGGCCATCATTGTAAAGATTATATTTTGAGCCATCAGGTTTAGGGTTGTCCTTGATCCAATCTTTCATAAACTTATCCAAATATGCTCTAAAATATGTTGCAATACCTTCACGATGTGATTCTGGCGAATAATTTAAGTCCAATTCTGTATCTTGAAGGCTATCTTTTAGTGTTTCTGAAATGTATTCGTATTTATGCATTTGTGACAACACCACATTTCTTCTATTCTTTACTCCTTCAGGGTTTCTGTGAGGTCGAGGGTTGTATAAAGATGAATTTTTAAACATCCCAACAAGCATTGCAGATTCTTTTAATTCTAAATCTTTAGGTTCTTTTCCAAAGTAAATACGCGAGGCGCTTCTAATTCCATCAGCATTATTTCCAAAGTCATAGATATTAAAATACATGGCAATGATTTCCTCTTTAGTGTACTGTCGTTCCAAACGAATGGCAATAACCCATTCTTTTATTTTTTGAATGACACGCATAAACCGATTTGAAGACACCTGTTTAGTAAATAACTGCTTTGCTAACTGCTGAGAAATTGTACTAGCTCCTCCTCCACTACCTAACTTAACTACAGCTCGCATTGTCCCTCTAAAATCAATACCTGAATGGTCATAATATCTTATGTCCTCGGTTGCAACCAAAGCATCAACTAGGTTTTTAGGTAATTCTTCGTAATCTACAGGTGTTCTATTGTCGTCTAAATAAAATTTACCTAGAGTTTTATCATCTGAAGAAATAATTTCGGTTGCTAAAAATGTTTTAGGGTTTTCTAAAATGGTATGATCTGGCATATCGCCTAAAGCACCCCAAGACGCTAAAAGAAACATAAAGAAGAATGCAAAAACACCTCCAGCAAAAAGTATCCAAAATCGCCTTACATATTTTGAAAAATCTTCTTTAGGGTTTTTAGTAGCGGGTTTCTTTTTTGTTATTGTTTTTGCCATAATCAATGTGTTTGCGAATGCTCTATTCTAAAACCTACATCTGTGATGCCTTCTAATTTATCAATGCCATTGACACTCCCATTTTGTCGCATGGCATGTTGTATGTTGATGGTATATTCACCAGATTCTTCAAACACAAAAGGGCTATCAAATCCTTTATACCATAATTTATTTTCTTTTACATCTGTGAAACCTTCCCCTAAAAACGTTCCATCCGGATTTGCCATTTTGTATTCTAAAGTGTCCTTAGTTGTTTTTCCGTTAGGATAACTTAGCTCAACGATAAGAAATAAATTGCTGTACTTATAAGCTTCAGTATTTCTTAAATTGACAAACAAATTGTATGCATTTGTTGAATCTGGTGGTATTACCTTAAATTCAATTTTATTATCCTTATCCCACTCGTCTGGAACCGATTTATATTCATCAAATACCCGATTAGAATCACAAGACGCTACAATTACGATTAGTAAACAAATGAACCAATACTTATTTTTTTGCATTGCTATTGTTTGGTTTTTTATTACGATGTCTTTGCTTTCCTCTATTATTTCTACGTTTCTTTTTACGTTTTGGACTATCAAATCGTGTTAAACTATCTTGACCAACAACGTTTTCAAATGCCGCTTTAGTATCTTCAATAAGTTCAGAAGCATATTCTTCTAAACTTGCTACCTTTTCTTTTTTCTTGTTTTTTTCAATGATTTCGTTAGCTTGAGCTGTAGTTAATTTATGCCAATTCATCCATTCACCTTCATATGCATACCACATATGACCTTTGAAAATATCTGTTTTTTGGCAAACGGCTTTTCCTTTTTCAGTATACAGTCGAGTTTCTGTTTTTGGAAACGCTTTTAAAGCATCTAGATAAGCATCTAATTCGTAGTTTAAACAGCATTTTAGTTTCCCACATTGTCCAGCTAACTTAAGCGGGTTTAACGATAATTGCTGATAACGTGCTGCCGAAGTACTTACAGATCTAAAATCGGTTAACCACGTTGAGCAACATAATTCTCTTCCACAAGAACCTATACCTCCAAGCCGCGCCGCTTCTTGACGAAAACCAACTTGTTTCATTTCAATTCGCGTTCTAAACTCTCTAGCAAACACTTTAATTAATTCTCTAAAATCAACACGTTCTTCAGCTGTGTAATAAAAAGTGGCTTTACTCGCATCTCCTTGATATTCGATATCAGAGATTTTCATTTTAAGCTTTAAGTCTATAGCAAACTGCCTTGCTTTAACCTTCATTGGTTCTTCTTTATCTCTTGCAGCAGACCAAATATCGATGTCTTTTTGACTGGCTTTTCGATAAATTTTTAAAACGTTTTCTTCATCATCAATGTTGATTTTTTTACGTTTCATTTGAACCCTCACTAATTCACCTGTAAGTGTTACCATACCAATATCGTGACCTGATTTTGCTTGTGTAGCTACGATATCCCCTATGTTTAGTGTTAGTTTTTCGGTGTTTTTGTAGTATTGTTTTCGTCCGTTTTTAAAACGCACCTCTACACCTATAAATGATTCTTGTCCTTGTGGCAATGACATATTGGCCAACCAATCAAAAACAGTAAGTTTATTGCAGCTATCTGTTCCGCAAGTCCCGTTGTTTTTGCATCCTTTTGGTTGTCCATCTTTTCCAGTTGAGCAACTGTTACAACTCATGCAATGTTATATATAATTCAGTAAACACAATGGTTTCTGAATGACGATTAATATTAATTTTCAAATGTAAAGATAAGATTATTTATTAAGTAAAATAAATGTCTATCTAGTAGTTTACATTAGACCATTTTAATTAAACTCTACTTCATAGTTTAATCGGTTAGAGAGTGATCTTAATTTTGATTTAGATTTAAATACATTAGATAAAAGCGTAGTGCTCCAACCTATTTTTTTAGAATAACTATTGAATGACTCTTGTCTCCAATTAAAACCTTCTTTCCAAAACTTATTAGGAGAAATATAGCAAAAGGTGTAGTCAAAAATTAAACTTGATTGGTTCTCCCCTTTTAATGTTGACAAGGTTTCTGGCGCCATTAGTGTGATCTCGTTTTCGTTACAATTCGCTCTAATTTTTGAAATCACTATTGGGTAATCTTTTTCTAATGTAGAAATGTCAAAGTCATTGTATTCTGTATTACCAATTTTTTGAATCGGCCTTACCTGAAGGAGGTCAAAACCTTTAGGATTGAAATGTTCAAAAAAGTCTTTGAGTTCATAAAAGTTATCTTTGTTGAACGTATAATTTATCCTGACCTTAAAATCGTAATTGGCTTTAAATTTAGCAAAGGCTTTGAACGCATTTTGAAACTTTTCGTAGCTGGCCTTTTTCATAAAACTTTCATAACTGTCTTTAGTAACGCCATGAAGTGAAATAGTAAACTCATTAAGGCCTGCTTTGAGTAAAGTTTCAATAGATGTTTCGGTTAGTAAATTTGCGTTGGTTGTTAATGAAATATAAGGAACCTTATAATGTTTACCTAAGGCAACAATTCTATCTAAATTTTTATACAATGTTGGCTCAGTTCCACAACCTATCTGTAATTTCAATGCTCTCGAAAAAATCGTCTTCGCTACAAGATCTAAATCGTCATCTTTAAATTGTCCTTTAAGTGTTTTTACATAATCTGTATCGGTGAAATAACACATTTTACACCGTAAGTTACAGGCCATTACAGGATCAAGATTAACAGCTAGATAACGCTTATTCAACTTATGCAGCAAGTATAACACAAGAAATTTAATTCTATGATTTTTTATTTTTCTATTGAGCTGTAAAAGTTTATAAATATTCATCTAAACGTTTTTCTTAAAGGTATCAAATATATTCCTTAAGTCTTTTTTAAACGGCAAATGATCTGCTCTTCCTTTTTTAAAAATATCATTGCTATTTCCCTGTCCTTTTCGTAGCGCCTTTTGTTCTTCGTAAGGTAACCTATTCACTTCCATACAAGACGTAGAACAGCAATTCTCCATTTTTTCTTTACATTCATCACACTGAATAAAAAGCAAATGACAAGCTTCATTAGCACAATTTGTATGCATATCTGCAGGTTTACCACATTGGTGGCAATTGGCAATAACATCATCACTTATGCGTTCTGATCGTCTTTGATCAAACACAAAATTTTTACCTAAAAACTTATTTTCTAAATTTTGTGCTTCAACTTGTCTAACATAGTTAATGATTCCTCCTTCCAGTTGAAAAACATTTTTAAACCCTTTATGCTTGTAGTATGCACTTGCTTTTTCGCAACGAATTCCGCCTGTACAGTACATCACTAGATTTTTATCTTCTTTATGCGCTTTTAAATCCTCTTCAATTAAATCTAATGATTCTCTAAACGTATCTACATCAGGTGTAACTGCATTTTTAAAGTGTCCTATTTCGCTTTCATAGTGATTACGCATGTCTACTAAAACAGTGTTTGGGTCTTCGATAAGCTCATTAAATGTTGAAGCATCTACATGTATCCCTTTATTTCTAACATCAAATGTATCGTCGTTTAAACCATCAGCAACGATTTTGTTACGAACTTTTACTTTCAGTTTTAAAAACGCAAAGTTATCATGCTCTATAGCAATATTTAATCTTACATTTTCTAGAAAAGAAATGGTGTCTAAGTGGTTCTTAAAAGCTTCAAAATTTTCTGCAGGAACAGATAATTGAGCATTAATACCTTCATGTGCCACATAAATTCTACCTAAGACGTCTTGTTCGTCCCAAGCTAGAAACATATGATTTCTGAAAATTTCGGTGTTACCAATTTTGGCGTACTTGTAGAAAGAGATTGTTAAGCGTTCTTTTCCCGCTTTTTCGATAAGTTCTTCTCTTTCTTTAGCACTTAAGTTATTGTACAGTTGCATGCTATACTAATTTTAAGGTTAAAGAATTATTTCTGCAAAGGTATTCTTTTTAGTAGGAAATCAAACTTATACAATAAAAAAGCCCTTTAGATGTTCTAAAGGGCTTTTTTGAGGACTAACTCGTTATTAATATTTTTAATTTGTCTTAAAAACATATAACGAGTTATCCGCCATCGGCCTTACAGTTACTGTTAGTCTGGACAGAAACTGAAACGCCTGATGTTTTGTTAAAAATAATTTTTCTAAAAAATCGCATTCTTTATTAAGAATTAATTGTGTTGGATATGCCGTATTAGGCTTCTTTTTCATAGCAAGATTTCCCAATCTCATTTGGTAGATGCAAAAAGTTTAAAAAGGTTGCGTCATTAGCATGAAAAAAATTAAAAGATGTTGTATTTTAGCTAACCTTTATCAAAATAAATTCAATTAAAAATATACAGATAGATGAGCAGTGAAAAAGACGCAAAATTAAAAGCACTTAAGCTAACCTTAGATAAATTAGACAAGGCCTACGGAAAAGGAACCGTTATGAAAATGAGTGATCAAGCAGTGGTCGACGTAGATGCTATTTCATCAGGATCATTAGGTTTAGATATTGCATTAGGGGTTGGTGGATATCCAAGAGGAAGGGTTATAGAAATTTATGGACCTGAATCTTCTGGTAAAACTACCTTAACCTTGCATGCTATAGCTGAAGCACAAAAAGCTGGTGGAATTGCTGCTTTTATTGATGCTGAACATGCATTTGATAGAACTTATGCTGAAAAATTAAATGTAGATATTGATAATTTAATTATATCTCAACCAGACAATGGCGAGCAAGCACTAGAAATTGCCGATAATTTAATTCGTTCGGGGGCCATTGATATTGTGGTTATAGATTCAGTTGCTGCCTTAACACCAAAAAGTGAAATAGAAGGTGAAATGGGTGATTCTAAAATGGGATTACATGCGCGTTTGATGTCACAAGCACTAAGAAAATTAACTGGATCTATTAGCAAAACAAATTGTACGGTTATTTTCATTAACCAGTTACGTGAAAAAATTGGAGTGATGTTTGGCAATCCCGAAACCACAACAGGTGGAAATGCCTTGAAGTTCTATGCCTCTGTACGATTAGATATTAGGCGCTCAACTCAAATTAAAGAAACAGATGGTAATGTGGCTGGAAATAAAACCAGAGTTAAGGTTGTGAAAAACAAAGTTGCACCTCCATTCAAAATGTGTGAATTTGATATCATGTATGGTGAAGGTATTTCTAAAGTTGGAGAAATTTTAGATGTTGCTGTAGAACACGAAATTATCAAAAAAAGTGGGTCTTGGTTTAGTTATGGTGACACAAAACTTGGTCAAGGAAGAGACGCTGTTAAATCCCTAATTAAAGACAATCCGGAACTCATGGATGAACTCGAAGAGAAAGTTCGAGCCATTATAAATGCAAGCTAATTAAAAAAATCCCTTAAAAAAGGGATTTTTTTAATTTTTAGACGCAACCTTTCTATGACTTATGCATCTATGTAATGAAATCTCGTATATTTCAAAAGTTAATTTATGTGTATGAAGAAGATTTTTTTATTAAGTTTTTTAATGTTTTCACTATTTTCTTGTAGTGTTGAAGATAGTGCTCCAAATTTCTATTTCGAAGTATTACCTATAGAAAATGTTGATATTGATGAGTCCTTTCAGTTTGGAACTATTCATGAAATCAAATTACAATATTTTAGGCCAACAGGTTGTCATGTATTCAATAATTTTTTCTATGAAACAGA
This sequence comes from Psychroserpens citreus, assembly GCF_055686305.1. NCBI lineage: Bacteria > Pseudomonadati > Bacteroidota > Flavobacteriia > Flavobacteriales > Flavobacteriaceae > Psychroserpens > Psychroserpens citreus. Next base: position 1,503,386 of record NZ_CM145999.1, on the reverse strand, counting down.
TTTAAACCAACGAACGGTAGCAATAATTACTACTGTTAATCCAAGTTCAGATTGTAGCCAAGAAGCCGTATTGGAAGAAGTGTCTTTTAATTTCGAAGTTAATAGCGAAGGTCCTTATACGTTTCGTTTTTGGTTAGGAGAAGATGAAAATGGTATAGACACCTATCATATTGTGGAAGTACCAGTAGAGAATTAAACTAATTAAACTTAAAGTATGTGAGTTTAGAGCAACTCATAGAGCGATGTAAAAAAAATGATGCTCAAGCACAAAGTCAACTATATAAGCTGTATGCGAGTAAACTGTTTTCGATTTGCTTGAAGTATTCACGTAACTATGCAGAAGCAGAAGATAATTTGCAAGATGCATATATAACGATTTTTAAGAAAATTAATCAGTTTAAAAGTCAGGGGTCTTTAGAAGGCTGGATGAAACGAATCACCATCAATACAGCGTTACAACGTTACCGCAGTGTTGGTGTTTTTGACATTATTAATGAGGATCAAATTGAAGATGTTGTTGTAGATATCGATGAAGATAACATGAGTATCGATTTTTTACTGAATATCATTCAAGAATTACCAGATCGTTACCGTTTGGTATTTAATTTATATGCCTTAGACGATTATTCGCATAAGGAAATTGCTAACCTATTGAACATTTCAACAGGGACATCAAAATCAAATTTAGCCAGAGCGCGTTTGATTTTAAAAGATAAAATAGAACAATATAAAGCGAGACCTAACTCGCAAAGTTTATAATGAGTGAAAAAAAGAACATAGACAAACTCTTTAAAGAGCAACTCAAGAATTTTGAAGTTGCTCCTAGTGATACTGTCTGGGAAAACATAGAACGTGAGCTTCATAAAGATAAGCGTAAACGCAGAGTGCTACCTATTTGGTGGAAAATTGCAGGAGTAGCAGCACTTCTAGCACTTCTATTTACTGTTGGTAAAGCTGTATTTAATGCTAATGAATCTGCTAATCCAGATCAAGAAGTGGTCGATACCAAATCACAAAAAGAATCTACTAAAGATACAAATGATGGAATCTCAAATACAACGAACCCTTCTGGTTTAGATCATAATAATACCAATGTTACCAGCAATGAAGACAGTTCTGAGGATACTTCTGATAATGCTACTGAATCTATATCAGGACAACAACTTACCACTTCGGATAAAACAGCCAATAATACGACTATTACTAATTCCGAGGACGCTAAATCAAGTTTAGAAAAAGAACAAAAGAAGTCGTCTATTATCAAAAACAAGTCTCAACAGCGTAATGCCATAGCAAATACGTCTATTGATGATCCTAAGCAAATAAAAGCGCACACTAAGCTATCTTCAAGTGAAAAAAATGCTGTAGCTACTACCACGTCTCAAGATATTAAGTCAAATCAAGAAATAAAGGAAAATGACATTATTAAAAAGCCGCAGTCTGAAATTGATAAGTTAATTAATGCATCAAAGCAAAATAATCCTACTGTTGTGAGTTCGTCTAATGCTTCCGAAAAAGAACAAAATTCGGTGTCAATTGACAGCTCAAAAGCTACTGAGATTATTAAAGAAAATAATGCTATTGAAAAAGCAATAGCACAGGCTCAGAAAGATAAAGATTCTGTTATTGATGCTGAAAAGCCTCTTAAGCGTTGGAGTGTTGCTCCAAATGTAGCGCCTGTTTATTTTAACACCTTAGGAAAAGGATCTTCTTTAGACAATCAATTTGTTAATAATACTAAAGAAGGTGATGTTAATATGAGTTATGGTATTCAAGGTGCTTATGCTATTAATGAAAAATTAAAAATTAGAGCAGGTATCAACAAAGTAGATTTAGGATATTCTACCAATAATATACTTGTTTTTGATGGTGCAGACCCTATTCCAAGTGCAAGACAAATTCAAAATGTTCAACTAAATGACACACACAACAGTAGTGCATATGTTAGTGCTAACAATGTTAGTTTTGCAACGGGTCCTGCCGTATTATTTACTAAAGAGCAAGGTGCTATAGACCAACAATTAGGGTTTATTGAAGTGCCTATTGAACTTGAATATAATATAGTAGATAATAAATTTGGTCTAAATCTTATTGGTGGTTTTAGCACTTTGTTTTTGAACACTAATGAAATTTATTCTGTCCAAAATAATGGAGAGCGAGCATTGTTAGGTGAAGCTACAAATATTAATGATATGAGTTATAGTGCCAACTTTGGTATTGGCGTAAACTATAATATTTCAGAAAAATTACGATTTAATCTTGAACCTACGTTCAAATATCAAATAAATACATTCAGTGATACAGCTGGTGATTTTCAACCATTCTTCATTGGAGTTTATACAGGACTTAGTTTTAAGTTTTAGGTTTTTTAGTTGGTTAGATAGTTATTGCAAACTTATATGCAATGATGACGAAAAGCTGCTCTGTGCCAAGAGCAGCTTTTTTGTATTTTATGTTTTAGAATTAGATTCATGCAATTGTTCTAAAAGCAATTGATGTGCTTCTCGATTGATACGTTTTGTGTCTTCAGTAGTAAGTCCTGCAGTAGACATAAATTTATGTATTTTAGATCTCATTAATCCTGGACTTCCACTAAAAAACGTATAAGAAAATCGTTTTTTATTATCTGCAAACGTAATAGGAACAATCGGGATTTGATGGTTAATCGCCATTCTAAAAGCACCATCTTTAAATTCGTCTAATACGATATGTTCATCTGGAACACCTCCTTCAGGGAATATACAAATACTCATACCTTGTTGTAAACGACGTTGAGCTCTTAAAAATACAGCCTGTCTACTCTTAGAACTACTTCGATCCACCAAAATACTGGTACGCTTATAGAAAAACCCAAACAAAGGGATTTTTGCAAGTTCTTTTTTTCCAACAAAAACGAATGGGTTTTTAACGGTAACAAGCATCAACATAATATCTGCCATAGATGTATGATTGGCAATAAACATATAACTCTTTTTTGGTTCAGGAACTTGCTCACGTTCAATCTTAATATGAAACCCCATGCCTATCAAAATAAAACGCGCCCAAAAACGAGCTAGTTTAAAAAAGAAAGGATACCATGACTCTTTTAAAATAGAGATGACTAAAATAGGTAGCAGTAACACAATTGGTAATGCTACTAAAACGTAGAACCAAATACGATATAAAACCCAAAAGATTGACTTGATAATCTTCATGTGGTTCAAAACTAGTTAAATTAATTCAACAATTCTACTAAAAAAATTACCTTTGCTGACGATATGAATTGGAATAATAATTAAATATATTCCCATTTTACATGGGAAGTGGATATGGCAAGAATACTTACAGGAATACAAAGTACAGGAACACCTCATTTGGGTAATATTTTAGGTGCTATTTTACCAGCAATACAAATGTCTAATGACGACAAAAACGATTCGTTTCTTTTTATTGCAGATATGCACTCTTTAACTCAAATAAAAGATGCTGAAACCTTACGTCAAAACACCTATTCTACTGCAGCTACGTGGTTGGCTTTTGGCTTAAATGTTGATAAAACTGTGTTTTACAGACAAAGTGATATTCCTCAAGTAACTGAATTATCTTGGTATTTAAGTTGTTTCTTTCCATATCAACGTCTTACGTTAGCCCATAGTTTTAAAGATAAATCAGATCGCCTAGAAGATGTTAATGCAGGGTTATTTACTTATCCAATGTTGATGGCTGCCGATATTTTATTATACGACTCTGATATTATTCCTGTTGGAAAAGACCAATTACAGCATATTGAAATGACACGTGATGTTGCTGCTCGATTTCACGCTAAGGTTGGTGACACCTTTGTAATACCTGAGGGTAAGGTCCACGAAAACACGATGCTTATTCCTGGTACAGATGGTGCTAAAATGAGTAAGAGTAAAGGTAATACAATCAATATTTTCTTAGCTGAAAAAAAACTTCGAAAACAAATTATGTCTATCGAAACAGATAGTACTCCATTAGAAGAACCTAAAGATTGGAAAACCTGTAATTGCTTTGCAATATACCAACTGCTTGCATCAGAAGCTGACATTACTGCGATGAAAACCAACTACGAAAATGGTGGCTATGGCTATGGACATGCTAAACAGGCTTTGTTTGAATTAATTTTGGAACGCTTCAAAGCAGAACGTGAACGATATGACCATTATATGTCTAACCTCAACGAAATTGATGCTGCATTAGTAATAGGAGCTGAAAAGGCAAAAACTGTAGCTAATGATGTATTAAAACGTGTACGCAATAGGGTTGGTTATTAAATCAACTCAAACAATTTCCCAGGGAGTGGTCGTATCACACCTTTTAGTTCCATGGTTAATAATACACTCGCGACTTTAAAAGTAGGTATTTGACATTCAAGAGCAATCACATCTAAAAGTTGTTTTTCTCGATCTTTGAGGTAATTAAAAATCACTTTTTCTTCTGTAGTTAACTCTACAAACAACTGTTTTTGAATGACAGGTTGTTTCGAATCTTTTAATTGCCAATTGAGCATGTATGGAATGTCTAATGGGTTTGTAAGCATATGAGCTTGTTGCGTTTTTATAAGATTATTACAGCCAAGACTTTGACTATCTGTTGCACGTCCAGGAACAGCAAACACATCACGATTGTAAGAGTTGGCAATGTCTGCTGTAACCAAACTTCCTCCTTTTTCGGCAGATTCTATTACAATAGTAGCTTCGCTCAAACCTGCTATAATGCGATTGCGTTTTAAAAAATTGTTGCGGTCAAATACATCGGTACTCCAAAAATCGGTGAGAAACCCACCATAGGCTTCAATATCTACCATATAACGCTTATGTGCTTTTGGGTAAATTTGATTCAGTCCATGAGCTAAACAACCAATGGTTTGTAGTTTGTGTTTTATAGCCGATTTATGTGCTGTGATATCTGTTCCATAAGCAAATCCTGATACAATGACTGGGTTAAAAGGAGCTAGCTGTTCAATAAGTTTTTCGCAAAATGTAGTACCATAACTCGTAATTCTACGTGTTCCAACAACGCTAATTATACGTTGGGTATTAAGATTAACACTTCCTACTTGAAATAAAAGAATTGGACCATCGATACAATGTTTTAATTTTTCAGGATATGCTGTTTCTGTAAAATACAAACATTCAATATTATTATCAGTTATGAATTGCAATTCAGCTTCGGCATTATGTAAATGACATCGATTATATAAATCTTTGATTGTAGTGATACCAATGCCATCAATTTTAAGAAGGTTTGTTTGTTTTTCTTTGAATACAGCCTCAGCAGAACCACAATGATTAATTAATTTTTTGGCTGTTAAATCCCCAATTTTTGGCACATGCTGTAAGGCTAAAACATAAACTAATTCTTGTTCTGACATTTCTGTATAGTATATTTTCTATAGTTGCAAGTAACAAAAATTTATGTTGTTAATAAATACTTATGGTGATGTTTTATTCGCATTTAAAAATTTTTAACTTTGTTTTTATGCAATTAGAGACTTACATCAGCGATTTATTATATAGATATGATTGTGTAATTGTGCCTCAATTTGGTGCTTTTTTAACACATCGTGTTTCAGCAAAAGTTCACGAGAGTACACATTCATTTTATCCTCCTAAAAAAGCTTTATCTTTTAACGAACAATTACAAACAAATGATGGTTTGTTAGCTAATTATATTGCTGAAATTGAAAAAGTTCCTTACGAAGTTGCTGTAGAAAAAGTAGCAAAGCAAGTCAAAGCGATTAAATCATATTTAATTGAAGGCGAAACTATCGCTTTAAACAATATTGGAGATTTAATTCTAAATACAGAAGGTAATATTAACTTCGAACCTTCCCATCATATTAATTATTTGACAGATGCATTTGGTTTATCACAATTTACTTCTACCAATATTACAAGAGAGGTCTTTAAAGAAGAGGTTGAGGAACTTGAGCAAGTAATTCCATTAAGCATAACTCCAGAAAAACGTAATAACAGGTCTTATCTTAAATATGCTGCTATTGCTCTAATTGCTTTAACTATTGGAAGTTTTGGAGCTTCTAAATATTATGTTGGCCAAATTGAAACACATAATCAGTTAGCTCAAGAAAAAGCCAACGAGCAACTAGAAGCTAAAGTACAAGAGGCTACTTTTGTAATTGATAATCCATTACCTGCTGCTACCTTAACAGTTGAAAAACCTTCTGGAAACTATCATATTGTTGCGGGAGCCTTTCGTGTAGAAGCTAATTCTCAGAAGAAAGTTGACCAACTTAGATCTCAAGGTTTTAAAGCTCGTAAAATTGGTAAGAATCGTTATGGACTTCACGAAGTGGTATACTCTAGTCATACAGACCGTTTAGACGCATTAAAAGCATTGAGAGCAATTAAGCGCACTCATAATCGTGATGCATGGTTATTAGTGAAGGCACTAGACTAGTATTACTACATTTTATTTCTTTATAATTTCTTAAATCATTTAGCTAAGATTGAAAATCGGCTTACCTTTGCATTCAAAAAAATACAATATTGATGGAGCCAAGAACTGCTTTTCAGTCTAAAACAATCATGACCGATTTGGTTTTACCAAGTGAAACCAATCCTATTAATAATTTATTTGGTGGTGAGCTTTTAGCGCGAATGGATCGTGCTGCCAGTATTGCTGCACGTCGTCATAGTAGACGAATTGTCGTGACCGCCTCTGTAAATCATGTCGCCTTTAACAGGTCAATACCTTTAGGAAGTGTCGTTACTATTGAAGCAAAGGTCTCACGAGCATTTACAAGTTCTATGGAAGTGTATTTAGATGTTTGGATTGAAGACAGGGAGTCTGGTGAGTGCATCAAGGCCAATGAAGCTATTTATACTTTTGTTGCTGTTGATGAAACAGGACGTCCTGTAAAAGTTCCTCAACTAATCGCTGAAACTCAACTTGAAAAAGAGCGTTATGATGCCGCATTACGTCGTAAACAATTAAGCTTGGTTGTTGCAGGTAAAATGAAACCAGGAGATGCCACCGAACTCAAAGCCCTATTTATTAACTAATTAAACCTTTATTTATATCCGAGGTCTTATAGTAGAATCAAATCTTTATACTATGAGAACCTTACTTTTTATATTTTCGGCTGTATACCTAATGAGTTTAAGCTCTTGTGCAACGCGTGTAGTCACTAGACCTGCTAATGTTACAGTAATAAAAACACCACCTAAGCATTATAAAATTGTTAAAGTAAAAGGGAAACATTACTATTTCTGGAATGGAAATCATTACAGAAAAACCAGAAAAGGATATGTTGTGGTAAGGGTTTAACTATATGCTCTTAAAAAAGTTTAGGGTAGCCCAAAAATCATCACATTTTATAAATCCACGATGCAGGATTTTCTGGCTTAGAATCTTTATAAATGTTGAAGCCTAACATCGATTGCCCAGAACTATTGGTAAACACTTCTCCTATCACTTGATTTCTAGTCACCTTATCACCTTGTTTGACATAAAACTTCGATAAATTTCTATAAATCGTAATATAGTTTCCATGTCTAATCATAATGATTGGATTATAGTTTTTTTGTACAATCACTCGAGATACTTCACCTTCAAAAACAGCTTTAACTTGTGCACTTTTTTCTGTGGCTATTCTAACTCCATTACTTTTAATTTTAACTGTTGGGTCTATTGGAGATTGTTGAGTGCCATATCGCACTTTAACAACACCTCTGTCTACAGGCCAAGGTAATTTACCTTTATTAGATGCAAAACTCTTAGCTAATAATTTAGCTTTAGGTGTTAAAGCAAAACCCTTAGAAGATGTAGACTTACCTGCTTTTTTATTTGAGGCAGCAATAGCCTCTTTAATCGCACGCTCAATTTCTTTATCAATCTTATCGATTTGCTGCTGTGTCTGTTTAATTTTAGAAGCGTATGAACTCATATTCTTTCGAATAGATGTCATGAGCTTTTCTTGCTCTTTCAATTCCTTTTCGAGCTCTTTTTTAGCAATTCTGTTTTCAGCAATAAGTTGATCCTTATCTTTTTTCTGACGTATTAAATCAGTATTTAATTCTTGAAGCTTTAAGGTTTTTTCCTTTATTAAATTGCCTTGTTCCTTTTGATAGTCGGCATATTGCTTGATGTATTGTAAACGTTTGTAAGCTTGTTTAAAATCATCTGAAGACAATAAAAACATAACTCGACTTTGTTCGGACTTACTTTTGTATGATTTTACAATCATTTCTGAGTAGTCTTTTTTTAAGGTAGACAATTGATCTCTTAAACTCGAAATTTCATTCTGGTTGGCATTAATTTCTCGAGTTAGTAAATTCGCTTGATCGTTAGTGACTTTAATCAAATTTCGTCTCACGTTTACCTTATAGCTAAGGTCTTCAACTAACGAAATAACAGATTTTTCTTTTTTCTGATCTGAAAACAATAATGCATTAAGTTGTTTTAATTCCTTCTGATATTTTAGTCGCTTAGCCTCAAGTGCTTTTTGCTTTGAGCTTTGTGCTTGTATTGAAAAACAATTCAGTAGTAGTATTACTACTAGAATATAAGTTGATTTATTTAGCATCTTCTAAAATTATTTCTTCGAAACCTGAAGGGATTTTAAATGGAAATCTTACATCTTCATTGATAGATACTGATTTATACTCCATAACAACATTTAACTCTTCTGAATCTTCAACTGCTATTATTTTAAGGTTCTGAGGTAATATTTCGTTTTCAACCTCTTGATATTTTAAATAATCTATTTGTAAAAATCGCTTTTTCAGTGGTTGTAGTAACTGCTGAGAATCCATTTTAAAATGTGAAGGATTAAACAACAAAAACAACTCTAGTAAGGCGCTTTGATTTTCGGGTTGAAGAATATAAGAGTCTTGATTCGTTGAGATGATGTATGAGTCATCTTTTAAATTAAATAAAGCTTCACCAATCAATAAACTTTGTACTTTTTTGAAGTCTAAATCGATTCCCAACAAATTACTTAACAATTCATAATCTCCATCAAAATACTGGTTGTTGATTTTATCATAAAACCTAACACTCTTAGGTGTAATCATAGCTCTTGCAAGCCCTAAAGTGGCGCTTATCCAAATGGTTTTATCTTTTTCCATTCTAAGGTTAACCGTATATGATGACTCTTTTAGATCTTCAATAACATCAATTTTCACTCGAGCTTGAAGTGTTTTAAACTTTGCCTCTTGCTTGTTATTTTCCTTGATTAATTGTCTTGCTGTTAATTTATCATTAATCTCACCTTTAGCGACAACACTTCTTGTAGACTTACAAGATCCTGCTAAAGCAATACAAACACAAATACAACAAATTTTTAAAATTCTCATATTATTGATCTTTCAATAAGGCTTGTGCCTTTTTAGCAAACGCTTCAGATTGGCTAATATTATTCACCTGTTTATAGGCTTCACTTAATTGCTGATAGAAATCGGCTTGCATTTTAGGGTTTTCGACAATATAATCTAGTCCCATTTCTAAGCTTTCAATTGCTTTTTGGGGCTGCTTATTTTTATTATTAGCAACACCATTTATTAAATACAATAAAGGTTGTGCAGGAAAGATATCTAAAGCATCCAAACTCTGTTTCGCTGCTTCAGCGTTTTTGTTTAAATCTATTTGAAGCAATAAAACATCTTTTATAATCTTAAACTCATTAGGTTCTTGTGCTAAAGCTTCTTTATAGTAACTTAAGGCTTTTTCTTTATCATCAGACTTTAAATAATACTGGGCTAATTCTAATAGTGTTTTCACACTTTTATCCTCGCTTACTAATGAGGTAATCTCGACTAAATCTGATTCATATTGAGGGTTTTTACCTACAAATTTCACAAAATCATTAAGAACCTTAGTTTTTGCCTCAGGTTTAATTATTGGACTGGTAAGCACAACTTTCATAGAATTGATTGCACTATCAGTTTCATTATTATCTAAGTAAAATTTATACAAGGCTAAATGCACCAATTGTGATTTCGGATTTAGTTTTAACAAGCGTTTAGCCGCATCAAAAGCTTTTTGCTTTTCTCCAGTTTCACTATAGCGATAAATAAGTCTCAAATAATTAGATTCGTCTTCAGGGTTGCTTTTAACGCGCTCTTCTAAGTTTTCTATACGATCATCATCATTACCTGTAATATTATAAATTTGGTTACGCAAATAGTCTCTATCTTCGCTATACCCTAATTCTTTGTCTAATTCGTCAAGCAATTTTAAGGCGTCCTTATATTTTTCTACACGAATGTATAATGATGCTAAGTCTTGCTTATAATCAGGATGAAACTTCACAAGTTGTCTAACCGTTTTAAGTGCTTTATCCATATCATCTTGTTGGATATATACATCATATAATTCGTCTAGAAACCATTCATTTTCGGGAGATTTAGATACAGCTTTTTTCAAAGCATCTTCAGCTGCTCCAAAATTTTTAAGTGCTTTATAATTTTTCCCTAACTCGAAATATAATACAGGATCGTCATTTTTGAGATCGATACACTTAAGCAAAGCATCGGCAGATTTTTGATAGTTTTCAATGCCTTTTTGTTTTAGGGCTTCAAAGAAGTATTCTTGATATTTATCCTCAACATTTCCTAAATCATCATCCGGTCGCTTATTGAAATCAACTTGTGCAAAAGACATCAACGGATATAGATATATTCCGAAGATAAGCAGTAGGATATATAGTTTAGTTTTCATTGTATAGATACTGTGACATTATAGTTCAACAATTATTCCAAAACAGAATAATCACCAATACTAATCGCAGTGAAATTACCATCATAAGTAACGTAATTACCTATCATTGCATTGTCTAAATTAGTATTTTTAATCTTAGTATGGTTTTGAATTAAGCTATTTTTAACGGTTGAATTATCTATTACACAGTTGTTTCCAATGGACACATTAGGTCCTACCGTTGTATTATTTAATTCTACATTATCTCCAATATAACAAGGCTCTATAATTATTGAGTTATTATTTTTTAGAGATTTAGCAATCATTTGCTCTTCCCCATCAGCTTTCAGAAACCCTAGCATTTTTGCATTCGTATCTAAGGTTACATTTTTGTTCCCACAATCCATCCATTCATCTACTGTGCCAGTTTTAAAGACCTTTCCTTCAGCCATCATGCGTTTAATACCATCATTAATTTGGTATTCACCACCATTCATAATATTTTCATCTAATACTTCTTGAAGTTTATTTTTCAATACAGCTACATCTTTAAAATAGTAAATTCCAATAACGGCTTGATCACTAACAAAAGATTCTGGCTTTTCTACAAGTTCAACAATATTTTCACTTGCGTTTAGTTTTACTACGCCATAGGCTTCTGGATTAGCCACTTTTTTGGTCCAAATAACACTATCGGCATTGGGATCTAAATCAAACTCTGCACGTATCAAAGTATCAGCATAAGCAACAACAGCTGGTCCTGATAAAGAAGGTTTGGCACACATAATGGCATGGCCAGTACCTAAAGGTTGATCTTGCCTATAAATTGATGGTTTTGCTCCTAGACTTGTTGCTAGTTGTTTCAAACTCTCTACAACTTCATCACCAAACCAAGCTGGATCTCCAAGCACGAACGCAATTTCATTAATAGGTTGTTTTAAAACTTTAGCAATATCTTTTACTAGACGATGTACTATAGGTTGACCTGCAACAGGAATTAATGGTTTAGGAACTGTTAAACTATGTGGTCTTAGGCGAGATCCTCGACCTGCCATTGGTACTATTATTTTCATAAATTAATCTTCAATATTTACTTGTAACTTATTTTCTTTTGCAATTCTATTGAACGCTTCTAATTGGCCTAATTCTTTCATTTCATTGTATATAAACCCAATATGCTTTTGAGCATCAAGGTTATATGGAGACTCCATTTCTAAATAAAGATAATAGGCATTAATCATATTTTCCAAAGCGGGTTCATAATCTTTTTGGAAATATAATATTCTACCCATTCCATAATATCCTTCTGGATCGTCCTTATAAATGTTTTTATAGTTTTGATATGACTTTAATGCATTTGTTAAGTCATTTTTAAGTGAATAAGCGACAGCAATATTCATTAAAGGCATTTTTCCTTTTGGATCTAATATCAACGATTTCTTATAACACTTGATCGCTTCATCAAAGTTGTTTACTTTTCTATAACTAAATCCCAAATTATCCCAGGCAAACGCAAAATTTTTATCTTTTTTTACTGCCTTATTAAACCACACAATCGCTTGAGTAAATTCTTGATTAGCAAAAGCAACTTGTCCTTTTTCATAAAACTTCATGGCCTTATTTCGATTGGAATAAGAATTTTTATATGATTTATTATCGGTAAAATAGATGTTTTTTAATTCTTCACAATTCTCATATAAATGCTCTTCTATCAAGTCATAGTCTGCATCCATTACAATGATATTTTCTTCTCCTTGTCCAATAGTTAAAGAATCGATTTTAGAAATATCTTCAATTTTATTAAGCGTATCGTTTACTTTTTCCAAACCTGATGTCATCATTTGGTTCATTTGATACATCAAATTAGCGGTTGTAATACAAGATTTTATTTTTTCACTTTTTTCTTTCTTAGATAAATCAACATCAATATCACTGATACACTCACAAGCTTCTTTAGACACTTCCTTAACTTTTTTTAAGGTGCTTTTGTCCTGAGCATACAGAGATACTGAGAATACTAAAGTTAGAATAATATATATACTATGTTTCATCGTATGCTCATTTTACACCTGTACTACCAAAACCTCCAGAACCTCTATCAGTGTCTGATAATATCTCTACTTGTTCCCATTCTGCACGTTCGTGTTTAGCAATCACTAATTGTGCGATACGTTCGCCATTATTTATAGTAAATTCTTCATTTGACAAATTCACTAAAATCACACCTATTTCTCCTCTATAATCTGCGTCGATAGTTCCTGGTGCATTAAGGACTGTTATTCCTTTTTTTGCAGCCAATCCGCTTCTTGGTCTTACTTGAGCTTCTATTCCAACAGGTAATTCAATAAATAACCCTGTACCAACAATGGTTCGCTCTAACGGTTTTAATATTCTTGATTCTGTTAGACTAGCTCTTAAATCCATTCCAGCAGAAGCTATCGTTTCATAGTGAGGTAAATCGTGTCTTGATTTGTTTATAATTTTAATTTGCATCTTCTCTTTTTAATAGTTGTTTTAATTGATTCTTTTCTGCTAAGAAAACGATACTCAAAAATACAATTAACATTGAAATTCCAATCATATAAACGCCTCTAAAATAGTAGAATGACAAAATAGACATCCCTATAGAAAGGAAAAGATATAAGCCTATTTTTTTGAGATTATAAGGTATTGGATAATATTTCCTTCCAAAGTAATAAGAGAGTAACATCATCACACTATAAGCTACAAGAGTTGCAATAGCTGAAGCTTTATAGCTGTAAGATTCGATAAAAACAATATTTATACCTAAGGTAACAATGGCGCCTACAATAGATATATAGGCTCCAAATCGCGTTCTATCGGTTATTTTATACCATACTGAAAGATTATGGTAAATTCCCAAACAAAAATTAGCTAAAAGAATTATAGGTACAATCCACATGGCATCCCAATAGGCTTCGCTTCTCACAATAAAGGGTTTTAAAACATCTGCAAAAACAACTACAACTAATAAGATAATTGATCCAAAGGCAATAAAGAATTCAAGAATTTTGGCATAGTTTTTTTGTGGATTATCGCTTTTTGCGTGACTAAAAAAGAAAGGCTCAATACCTAACCTATAAGCCGTTGCAAAAAGAGTCATAAACAAAGCTATCTTATAACAAGCTGAGTACTTCCCTATTTCTGTTTCGGCAATATCTGGAGGAAGTAATCGATCTAATAAAATACGATCAAAGGTTTCATTTATTGAAAAAGCAACTCCTGCAATAAGTATTGGAAAAGCATAACGAAACATGGTTTTCCAGAGTTTAGAATCAAATTTATAGGTCACCTTCTTATAGAAAGGCGCCACTAAAATCAGAGTTATAGCACTCGCAATAAGATTAGCTATAAAAATATAGCTAACTTCAAATTGGGGTTTATAAATTGTGTTAAATAAACTCACTTCGGTAGCTAAATCTTTTAATGCTAGTAAGAAAAATAAATTAAGTCCTAAGTTAATTACGACATTCAAAATTTTGATTATAGCATACTTCATGGGTTGCTCAGTAGCTCTTAACCAAGCAAAAGGGATAATCACCAAGGCATCTAATAATAAAATCCAAATGACTAGATTAATATATTTTACATCAATTTGAATAAGTGACGCAATTTGATTTTGGAAGATTAGAGCAAGAGCAAAAAACCCTAAGGAAGATAAGATTAATGATATTGTAGATGTACCAACAACCTTGTTTTTATCGGTTTCTTTATTAAAGAACCTAAAAAAAGCGGTCTCCATACCATATGCCAAAATCACATTGAACAATACAAAATAAGAGAAAATAACAGAGACTTTACCGTATTCAGCAACAGAAGACAGCACGCCTTTTGTTGTATATAATGGTACTAATAAAAAACTTAACATTCGAGGCAAAACCGTAGCTAAACCATAAATAAATGTTTGTTTAAAAAGAGATTTTAGAGTGCTCAAGCGTTCTATTTTGGTTAGCTAAATGTACGTTTTTTTAGCAAACGTTTACAAAGCTATATTATCGCTAATTTCTTGGAGAGCTCGGATAACTTAATGGTACTTTTTGTACAACATTTGAAATCATATAATACATGATTTTATCTCCTATCTGATAACTTACAACACATTCATTATCTTTGAGTTCAAAAGGGAATTCTTTTGGTTTTTCATGCATCTTATTAGCATACTCTTCTTTTTGGTCACTACTTAAGATAAGTTCACTAGATTGATTTATATCTGTTTTGAATCGACCAATATACAATTGGGGGTTAGCAGAATTAACCTCCAGTTTAGACATTTGACCTCTAAAATACACCTCATTTAAAACAATGGATATATCATTTACAGGAATAAAAATAGTTAAACCTGAACCTGCACCTTGTACACCTGCAATCCATTCTTGACAATAGACCTCACCAAACTGAGTAGGGGCCTTCCTTTCTAACTTCTGTGCTGTAGAGCATTGAGAAAAACTTGCCATAAGAAACAACATTACTAATAAAGATGATACGCGTTTAATGATATTCATAATCGTAGATTAAGTATTATAAAGATACAATTTCAAAATTGATGCCATAAAAGAAGCCTTGCTAAATTAACAAGGCTTTTAATTTATAATAAACGATTATGAATATCATTTTCTAATTATCCTCTTCATCGTCAAGAGTTGCCATACTAGATCTTGAAGCTTTTAAAAATAAAGAAGGTGGTCCATTTTCATAATATGTTCCTGCAAATTCATTTAATTGAGTGATTTTATGATACTTTGTAATGCCATTCTCAATATAACTTATTACACACTCATTATCTGAAAGTGTAAAAGGGTAATTCTCTGGTCGAGGCGATTTTTGAAAGGTATAGTTTTTTGAAGTGTTTTTAAGAACTGCGACATATTTATCTTTTTTCTTGTCTAGTTTAGCACTTAAGTTTCTAAAATAAATACTATCAATAGTTATGTTCTCCTTTATATCTGTAATTGGAAGAAATACATTTAAACCCGTAGCTCCAACTTTAATTCCTGCATACCATTCTTGAAAGGAGGCAGGTTTAACTCTAAAAGGAGTCTCTTCTTGAAATACTGTTGTTGCTGTTTTAGGGCTTGCACATTGAAAAGTGGTACACAATAAAGCTGCAATAGCAATGGCAAAAGTTGCCTTTTTTAAAAATTTCATGTCATTTGTAGGTTAAGATTTGGACGACCAATATAAATAAAAAAATTAATTCAATCGATTAAAAGTTATTTTTATCGATGAAATGCGTTTTCACAAATTTTAGTTTTAACTTATCTACATGAAAAAACCTAACTCGTTAAAGTTAGGTTTTGTATTTTATACCCTTCGACTGCGCTCGGGGTGACAATAAAAATTTCTAATTCGTAAGAACAGTCATTTAGCTTATCTCTAGTTGTTCAAAGCTTCCGCTCCACCAACAATTTCTAAGATTTCATTAGTAATTGCTGCTTGACGGGCCTTGTTATATGTCAATTTCAATTGGTCTCTAAGCTCTGTAGCGTTATCTGTTGCTTTGTGCATAGCCGTCATACGCGCACCATGTTCTGAAGCAAAACTATCTCTTACAGATTTATATAATTGCGTTTTTAATGACTTTGGAATGAGTTGCTCAACAATTAGTTCTTTAGACGGTTCAAAAATATAATCGGCATTTGTATTGGTGCCTCCTTCCATCGGAACAATTGGTAAAAACTGTTCATTCATCACAATTTGAGTTGCAGCATTCTTAAATTTGTTATAGATGATTTGAATTTTATCAAATTCACCTTCAACAAACTTATCCATTAACATCTCGGCAATTTCAGCTATATTTTCAAAAGTTAAATTGTCGAAAACATCACTTTTATTAGCAATAACATTATTAGTCTTCTTAAACGCGTCATTTGCTTTTTTTCCTATAGCTAAATAAGATACTTCTTGGTTTGCGTATGTCTCATTAGTTAGGTTAGTAACCTCTTTTATAATGTTAGAGTTAAAAGCACCTGCAAGACCTCTGTTAGATGTAATTACAACAAGTAATACTTTTTTAACTTCACGTTGATTTGCAAATTTACTTCCAGAATCCCCTTCTAATGTTGTACTCAAGCTTTGTAAAAGCTCTGTCAATTTATCAGAATATGGACGCATGGCAGTAATAGCATCTTGAGCTTTCTTTAATTTTGCAGCCGATACCATTTTCATGGCACTCGTAATCTGCATCGTTGAAGATACCGAAGATATTCTGTTACGTATTTCTTTTAAGTTTGCCATACTTTATGTTATAAAGACTCTTCGACTGCGCTCAGAGTGACATTAATTTAATATTATGCTCTATATTTTCCTGAAAGGTCTTTAGCCACCTTAGATAAGGTATCAATAACCTCATCGGTTAATTTACCAGCTTTTAAAGTATCTAACATATCTCTATGTTTCGTATTTAAAAACTCGATGTAATCACGTTCAAACTCTTTTACTTTTTCAACAGGTACATCTCGTAATAAGTTTTTAGATCCAGCGTAAATAATAGCTACTTGATCTTCAACTGTATAAGGATCGTTTTGTGCTTGCTTTAAGATTTCCACATTACGTTTTCCTTTTTCAATTACATTTAAAGTTGCTGCATCTAAATCTGAACCAAACTTCGCAAATGCTTCTAATTCACGGAATTGAGCTTGGTCTAATTTTAATGTACCTGCTACTTTCTTCATTGATTTAATCTGAGCCGAACCACCTACACGAGATACAGAAATACCTACGTTAATCGCTGGACGTACACCAGAGTTAAATAAATCTGATTCTAAGAAGATTTGTCCATCAGTAATCGAAATTACGTTTGTTGGAATATATGCAGAAACGTCACCTGCTTGCGTTTCGATAATTGGTAAAGCTGTTAATGATCCACCACCTTTTACTATTGGTTTAAGGCTGTCAGGTAAATCATTCATTTCTTTTGCAATATCATCATCTGCAATTACTTTTGCAGCACGCTCTAATAATCTTGAGTGTAAATAGAAAACGTCACCAGGATACGCCTCACGTCCTGGAGGACGACGTAATAATAATGACACCTCACGATAGGCAACCGCTTGTTTTGACAAATCATCAAATACAATTAAAGCTGGTCTACCAGTATCTCTAAAGTATTCTCCTATCGATGCTCCAGTAAATGGTGCATATACTTGCATTGCTGCAGGGTCTGATGCATTTGCAGCTACGATAGTTGTATAGGCTAAAGCTCCTTTTTCTTCAAGTACTTTAGCAATATTAGCTACTGTAGAAGCCTTTTGACCTACAGCAACATAAATACAGTATACAGGATTACCTGCATCGTAAAACTCTTTTTGATTTAAGATGGTATCAATACAAACTGTAGTTTTACCAGTTTGACGGTCACCAATTACCAACTCACGTTGTCCTCTACCTACAGGAATCATTGCATCAATAGATTTAATACCTGTTTGTAATGGTTCGTTTACTGGCTGACGGTAAATTACACCTGGCGCTTTACGCTCTAATGGCATTTCATAAGTTTCACCAGTAATTGGACCTTTCCCATCAATTGGGTTACCCAAAGTATCTACCACACGTCCAACTATACCTTCTCCTACTTTTACAGAAGCGATACGACCTGTACGTTTTACTGTAGAGCCCTCTTTTACTCCTGTTGATCCACCTAACAATACGATACCTACGTTATCTTCTTCAAGGTTAAGAACGATACCTTCTAATCCTCCTTCGAATTCAACTAACTCACCATATTGTGCGTTAGATAATCCGTAAGCACGTACAATACCATCACCAATAGTTAGTACTGTTCCTACTTCGTTTAATGAAGCTCCTGCTTCAAAATCTGAAAGTTGTTGTTTTAAGATTGCTGATATCTCAGCTGGTTTTACTTCTGCCATCTTATTTTTATTATACCCCTTTGCTTATGCTTGGGGTTAGTTTAATGTAAATTCTCTCTTTAAAGTATTCAATTTATTTGAGATACTTGCGTTGTATTCAGTATCTCCAACACGTAAAATAAAACCACCTAATATGCTTTCATCTACAATGTTTTCTAATTCTACTGACTTATTAGTCAATTCTTTAATTTTAGCTAACACTTTGATTTCTAAATCATTGTTCATAGCTACAGCAGTTGTTACTGTTGCTTTTTCTTTACCATTCATTTCATCGTAAAGTTCACAATATTTAGCCGCAGTTGCTTCTAAGATTTCAAGACGTTTATTACTCGCTAAAAGCTTAAATAACTCAGAACTAATAGGGTTTAAGCCTGAAAATACTTTTGCAAGTATAGCGGTTTTATCTTCAGATTTAACAACAGCGCTCTTAAGCATTAAGCTCAATTCGTTATTTTCTGAAATTATATTAGCAACAGTCTTCATATCACTATTTACAGCATCGGCTTCTTTTCTATCTGAAGCCAAGCTTAAAATTGCTTTTGCATAACGTATTGCTGCTCTTGTTCCTGCCATGATACTTTTAGTTTAGTGTTGCGTCATTTAACATCGACTCTACTAATTTGATTTGTTTGTCTTTGTTAGATAATTCGTCACGAACTACTTTTTCTGCAATATCAATAGATAAGTTTGCTACTTGAGATTTTAAATCTGCAATAGCCGCTTTCTTTTCAGTCTCAATAGATGCACGAGCTTGCTCAACCAATTTACCAGCTTCAACTCTTGCTTCATCTTTAGCGTCTTCTATCATTTTGTTTTTGATATCACGAGCCTCTTTAAGCATTGCTTCACGCTCAACTCTAGCTTCTTGAAGTAGTTTCTGGTTATCTGCCTGAAGGTTTTCCATTTCTTTCTTAGCATTTGCAGCAGCATCTAAAGCATCTTGAATTCCTTCTTCTCTATCATTTAATGCCTTTAGAATTGGTTTCCATGCAAACTTGACCATTATAAAAATCAGAATTAGAAATAATACTGTTTGTTTTACAAATAAGTCAAGTGAAAAATTTTCAAGTAATTGTTCCATTTATATATGTCTTATAAAAGTTTAATTTTTTGTTATCATTTTCCTGCAACCAACCGTTGCAGGAAAATGAAATTTTAAGGATTATTTTCCTAAGAAAATAGCTGCGAACGCAAGACCTTCCAAAAGAGCTGCAATAATAATCATTGCAGTTTGAATTTTGTTAGTTGCCTCAGGCTGACGAGCGATACCTTCCATAGCACCTCTACCAATTTGACCTAATCCTATACCTGCACCGATTACGATTAATCCTGCACCTACTAAATTAGGAACTAATGAAGTTGCTTCTTGTAACATTGCTAATGCCATAATTAAATATATATATAGTTAAAAAAAAAATTCTCTATTAAT
The DNA here is from genome assembly GCF_055686305.1 of Psychroserpens citreus. Classification (NCBI taxonomy): domain Bacteria; kingdom Pseudomonadati; phylum Bacteroidota; class Flavobacteriia; order Flavobacteriales; family Flavobacteriaceae; genus Psychroserpens; species Psychroserpens citreus. The sequence goes on along the minus strand of NZ_CM145999.1, from coordinate 1,483,403 downwards.
GATGCTCTCCTTCTTCAACAGCCATACCAATAAATAATGCTGATAGCATTGTAAAGATGTAAGCTTGAAGAAAAGCAACTAACACTTCAATAAGTGTAATAAATAATGATAATACTAATGATAATGTCGTTGAGCCAAATGCCGTCATATCCTTTTGCATTGTAATTCCGATAGCAATCAAACTCATAACTACAATATGTCCTGCTGTGATATTAGCAAACAAACGCACCATGAGTGAAAAAGGCTTAATGATTAATGTTCCTGCTAATTCGATAATAGCCAATAATGGTCTTAATAAATATGGAACTCCTGGCATCCATAACTGATGACTCCAGAAATGTGCATTACCAGACGCCAAATAAATGACTAATGTAAAAATTGCTAGCGCAGCTGTTACCGCTAATTGCCCAGTTACATTAAATCCAAATGGTGTTAAACCCATTAAGTTCAAAATCCAGATGAAAAAGAAAACAGTCATTAAATATCCTGTAAACTTCCTGTATTTTGGGCCAATATTAGGTTTAGCGATTTCATCTCTAACATAAATCACTAATGGTTCTAATACTCTTCCAAAACCTTTAGGCACAGCATTCTTTTTATACTGACGCGCTAAACCACCAAACCAAATAAACATTAAAACACCAATTAAGATAATTCCAAAAACACTTTTGGTAATTGACAAATCAAAAGGCTTCGATGCATTGATTGGATGATGAGCTTCATCAAATTTAACAGCAGTTTCACCTGCATTCAATTCATAAATTTTACCGTGTAATTTCACAAATCTACTATCACCTTTCTCAACAATAGTTTTACCATTGTCATCATGATGAAATGCAGAAGACATAAACATACTCAACCCATTTTCTCCCCAAAGAATTACTGGCAAAGGAAACCCAACTGCATGTTGCTCTCCATTAGAATAATAGTCAAATAAATGAAAGTCGTGTGAATCTTTAACGTGATGTTTAATATAGTCTGTAACTTCTTCAGAAGTATTCACAGGATTAGCTTCGTGATTGTTATGCTGCTTACTATCTGAATCCTCTGCGAATGCCGAAAATGATACTACAAGCGCAAGCGTTAAAGCCGAAATTAGTTTAGTTACTAATCTTAATTTTGTTTCTTTCATAGTGTTCCAAATAGGATGTCTGAAATTCGGCGCAAATATAGGTATTATTTTTGGACTAAAATATCTTTTTAGTCGTTTTTTAGTGCGTCAAAATTATTTAATAATTTAGACAAGAAAAGCATTTCAAAAAACAAAGCTAAAAGCATGGGAATCAATATATTAAAGCTTTCGATATTTGTAAATGAGTTATCGTTAAAAATATACTTTTTAAAAATAATACAGAACAATAACAGCTTTAAGACCATACTTGCCAAATACAAGAAGCCTATTTGATCTTTAAACTTATTATTAAATAGTAGTAATGATAAGGATAAAGTGAGTAAAAATGTAAATACTGTATGAAACCCATAGAGTGCTTCTAATTGTATTGGAGATGAGCTAGCGAAATCAACAAATACGTTTGTATGAACCATATACGCTCCAAAAATAACAGCTAAAAACAACCCAATATAAATTAATACGAGTTTTGTCATTATTATTTATTAAAATTATTTACCGCTCTTATTACGATATACATCGACAAAAATATAGCTATTAGTGTAATTGTTTCTTCAAGAAAAGTAGTAGAGCATTGTTTATCTAGCCAAACACCAAGAAGGTTGCCTAAAAAAATGGTGATGGCCATTTGAATCCCTATTCCAGAAAAAACAGCCCAATTCTTAAGAGGTTTGTCCTTTTTCTGGGTTTGGTCTTTGCGGTTTTTGGAGGATGGTTTGTTGTTGTCCTGTTGCTGCATTAGTCATTTCTTTACGTGAGCCTTTCATTAAACATGTGGCATTGAATGTTGCTCCTGGCTCAACAGCGAGTTTCCCCACCTCAACTTCACCTTCTACATGAGCAGATGATTTTAAGGATAAAGTATCAGATAACATTAATTTTCCTGAAAACCTACCTTCAATATCAGCATTTGCGCTCTTTAAAGTGCCGTTAATAATTCCTGTTTTACCAACAACAACCTTTCCAGGTGTTTTAATATTTCCTTGAATTGATCCTTCAATCCTGAAATCGCCATCGCTAATAATATCTCCTGTAATTACAGTGCCTTTAGCAATTGTGTTTTGATGTGAAATTGTGTCTGAAGCCATACGTCCTGTTTTTTTATCTGAAAACATAGGTCTAAATTTATTGAGATTCTAAGTATTCGTTAATATTCTTATGTCGTTGTACAATTTCGTAGTTAGGCGAAGAAATTGAATAAAAGTTGCGGTCAATTTTGTTTTTATTTTCTTTGAGAATTTCAGCAAATCCTGAAGCTCCTTGAATACTTGTTAAGCCATGAACAACTACAAATGTTGTATTTGCATCATAGAAATCAATTGAGGTAGATAGGTCAAAGTAATTCACTTTGGAAATAGCATCATCCAATTGTGCGACAAACTCTTCAATTTCGTCTTTTTCATCATTACTGAATGGATACAATACATTAAAATGCTTAGCACTATCATTATCAACAAATTCCTTTTTTGCTAATATTGGAATAACATTTTCAAGTATCTCTTTAGCTTTCTTACCTTCTTCAGAGTTTGGATAAGTTAGCGCAATAAAATTAACGCCTTTTTTATAGGCCTCAAACCCTTTTAATCTTCCATTAGCTGATGCTTTTAGAATTTCAAACTTAGGAACAATAGGATCTCCTTCAAACTGCGTGATATAATCGTCTGCTTTTTGTACCACGTGAGCATACTTTTGCGCCCCAAAATCTTCAAACAAGCCTTCATAAATACTTTCTGGGCTGTTTTCGTCTTTTTCTAATTCTGATTTCGGATTTAATATAATTTGAGCATATCTAGATTCAGGATAATTACCAATGATATCTTCTTTCATTGCATTGGCTTTTGACGACAAGCCTAACTCCTCATAAATTTTATACAAATTATACTTTGATGGTAAAATCAAACGATCTTCAGGGTTGTTTTCAAGTAATGTTTCCAATTTGGTTTTCGCCAATTGGTACTCTCTAAACTTCTCTTTGTAAATAACTCCTAATTGATAATATGCATAATTGCGATCTTTAGCAATGCTGTCAATAACCTTCTGATCTGACGGAATCTTAGCAATGTAAAATTCTGGATCAAAACGTTCATCTTCAGAAGCATTTGCTGCAACATCTGTTGTTTGTAAAACAGAATTATTTCTTGTTCCTTTATCAGATAATCTCCAATTATCCTGGAGTTCTCTATTCCCCCAAATCTTAACAAATTCATTTTTACCGTAGGCTACAGTTGTTGGGTTATAAAAGTAAAACTCCTGACTTGCATTACCGCCTAGCGCATTTGGATTTGCTCTACCAGATTTTTCACTAGCAGCTGCGTTATTACTTCTAAATTGCTGTTGACCAGAACTAGAATTTCGTCGCTCTTCGGCTTCAGCTTTTTCTTTTTCAGCTTCAGCAATGGCTTTTAACTCATCTGTGTATGTTTTGAAATATGCCAACCTATCCGTTTCAGAAAAATTAACCAATCTTAGTATACTATCATTAATTTGAGCTACATCTTCATAATAAATAACATCTTCTAAATTTTCACGTTTTCGTTTGATAACACGATAGGGTTTAGAGTTAAGTTTCATATTAGTCATTGTACTATCATAATATGCTCCAGCCATTTTATATTCTGCCACATCAAAACTCATATCTCCAAGTGTAGCATAATCTCTGGCTTGAAGTTCTTTATCCCCTAAATTAGTTCTTAAAGACTTATTGTAATAGGCTACAGCAAGAGAATCGTCTTCGTTTGCTCTATGAAATTCTGCAATACGATAATAGATTTTATCTAAAAAAGGACGATTTTCACGATCTTCTTCCAAATCTGTAAGATAGTCAAGAAACTCCACTTGATTTCCATTATCCATATCAAAATTGAATGATTTTGCTAAATGTGCATTGATGTAATACGGTCTAGGAATTTTACGATGCATGTCTATTACTTTATCAAAAGCAATATTAGCACTATCCTTATGGCCAAACTCGTTGTATAATTGCCCAATAATGTAATTAAAACGTGCTGTTTCTTTCTTTTTCTTTGTAAACTCTGCCGCTATAGCTAATTGCGCTAAGGCGCTATCTTTAGCTTTTATGTTAAGGTAAGCTTGAGCTAAAATTGATGTAGCGTCAGCTAAATCTTGATCTTCGAGCTCTTCGTCTTCAAGCAAGCGTTTTAAGTTTTCAATTGCTAATTCGTTATTTTCTAATCGGATATTAGCTTTTTCTCTCCAAACCTTTGCGGTATTAATTTTATCACTGGCTGGGTATTTATACAAAATATAATTAAAGGCTTCTAATGCAGGAACAAAACGTTGGTCGAAATAACGTGCTTGACCTAAAAGTAAATAAGCCTCATCAATTTGAGGGTTGTATTCCTTTCCTTTGATGTTCATTCCATGTTTTTGAACTGCTTTGATTGCTTTTTCTTCGGCACGTTCAAAATCTTGGTTTTTAGATTGCCCTGGAAGTATAATTTCGTCTGTGACCTGCATACGTTCTATAGGAAGTAATTCCCAGAAGTTATCAGTTGCAGCATTATCAACAGTTTCTCTTCCTTTTTCTAAGGCAATATTTCCATTGTAAAGAATATTATATTTTGTCCCTAAGGCATGAAAGTTTCTATTGATAAATGTATCTTTTTTACGAGAGCAACTTGTGAAGGCAATCGTAATACAAAACAGCGATATAAAGACTTTAAAAGATGTATTCAAGTGGTTTAGTTTTTTGTAAGTATTATAACTAAATTCAACTACATATATTATGTAGTGCTGTAAAAATAAGCATCTTTTTGAATTATAGCCGAAAAATGGCAGGTTTTTAGATATATAGCAAGGCTTTATACTAGCTCTGAGCCTGAAAAATGAGCCTCTAACTCTTTAAGTGTTGCAGCATTGGTTGCCAGATCTTTAACAACTTCACCTTTTTCCAAAACAACAATACGTTCACATACATCTGTAACATGTAAAAGGTCATGACTAGACACTAAAACAGTAACGCCTCTCTTTTCTGCTAAGTCTTTAATAATTCCTTTTAAGCGTATTTGGGTTGTAGGATCTAGATTTGCAAACGGCTCATCTAAAATAATAACCTCAGGATTTCCAATGAGGGCAGCTACTATTCCTGCTTTTTTCTGGTTTCCTTTACTAAGATCTCGCAGGTACTTTTTCTGACCGAGAATTTCACCATGGAAAAAGTCTTCGAATTGAGCCAATAGAGCGTCAACATCTGCCTTGTTTTGTTGTCTTAAATCCCCAATAAAATAAAAATATTCTTCTGGTGTTAAATAACCGATAAGAAAACTTTCGTCAATAAATGAAGATGTAAATGGTTTCCAATCTTCACTATCATGAACCAATATATCATTGTTTTTTATAAACCCCGAAGTAGGTTGAATTAAATCGAGAAGTAAACTAAAGTAGGTGGTTTTCCCAGCACCATTATTTCCTACAAGTCCAAAACTTTGGCCTGATGGAATTTCTAAATTATCTATATTTAAAACAGTGTTGCCACTATATTTCTTTGAAAGATTTGAAGTTATTATCATGTTATTGTTATTTAATTTTGTTCTTTAAACCCTGCAACCATTGCGTACTTTTTGGAACGATATATTTCAGTGATTTTATTCATAAAAAAGTTTCTAAATACTACCCCCAGAACACCAATAACACCTAATACAATTGTAGCTATAAGTTGGTTAAAAATTAAATAAGGGATAAGGTAAACTAACATAGGTAGGCCTAAAAAAGGCAAGACAATTATCCATTGTGCGGCACTCATGCCTTGTGTATTCATCATTGGACTTTTCTCCAAATCAATACGCTTTTTGTTCATAGAAGACACCAAAAGTACCATTGGTATATTAACTCCAATATTATATAAAGCGCATGCAAAATTTAGAGCTAATACTTCCCATCCAAAATATACGTATGGAATCGATAATAAAAACAAAACAACCACGCTAAATGTGATAAGCCCAGCTTTTGAATCTAAATATTTTCTTAATGGAATATTTTGAGACATCATCATACTATAATATGAACTATCCCAAGAAGGTATAAACTGCCCAAAATTCGAAAGGAATATACCAGTAATAAAAATTCCTGCAATTACTAAAACTACTGGGAATTTGAATAACGAATCTTGTGTGTAAAAATAAAGTCCATAAAGTAAAAAAAGTATTGAAATAAAAACGGTCATTCGAGGTCGTTTGTTTCTCCAAATAAGTTTCAAATCTAGTTGTAAAAATGGCGCCATTTCACCGAAACGATTAGTCCAAGCTAAATCTTGCGTTTTGGCTTCTTCAGTCTTCTGTTTGAGAGATGCATCCAAAAATAGAATTCCCCTTAGGTTTTTATAATTTAGAACGTATGTTACCACTAATAATGCTATAGGAATTAAGGCTAAAATAGGGTTGTTATAAAGTATATTAAATGCTTTACCAAAAATAGTAGACACTTCTACAATTTTAAAATACTCTAAACCAATAGCTAGAATTAAAGCCCCTAAAATTGAAAAGAAGTAAGCATTTTTCTTATTAATTAAAAAATTTAAAAAGTTTATCGTTAACACAATTGAAATTAATGAGATAAACCAAGCCAAAACATTTGCAACAGGATAGTCTTTAACTAATAAGGTGATACAAAATGGAACAATCCAAAAGAGCGACATAACATTGAAAGAAGATAGTGCAGATTTGGTTAAAACATAATTTGTAATCTTATGTCTCGAAATTGGCAAAATCAATAATGGCTTTATATTTAAAACTGGAAGTTTCTGCATAAAATATCGAAATATCAGCTCAAACAATACCCAGTAAACCAAGTAATTATTGACTACTACAATTGGATCAATTTCAGGAAAAATCTTTTTCAAAATCTTATGTAGAAATACTCCAAGAAACAGGAAAATGACTATGAAATATAAAGCCATGAACCCCATAAATATTTTTATTGCTAAACTTTTTCCAAAATTAGCCGAACGAAAAAACTGTTTCCATTCTAGATTTAAAAAATGTTTGATTTTCATATTATATGGTTAGTTTTTAGACATTATTGGATGATTTGTGCTAATGTTTGGTAGTAATATGAACTGTTAGTACGTCTTAACCTCTTTTTGTTACACCTAAAATACATTTCCTAGATCGATTTCTTATTTTTGTATAAAAATAATTAGATGTCACAATTTCATAATCTCACCATAAAAAACATAAAAAAAGAAACCGAAAAAGCTGTAACCATAAGTTTTGAGGTTCCTGATAATTTAAAAGACAACTTTAAATTTCAAGCGGGTCAGTATATAACATTAAAAACTATAATTAATGGTAATGACATTCGTCGTGATTATTCGCTCTGCTCGTCTCCAAAAAGTGGAGAATTAAAAGTTGCCGTAAAAGAAGTAATAGATGGTACATTTTCAGCATTTGCTAACAACAAATTGAACGTTGGAGATGTTTTAGAAGTAGCTCCACCTAAAGGCCGTTTTGTATTTAACCCTAATGACTCTAAGACAAAAAACATTGCTGCTTTTGCTGCAGGTAGTGGAATCACGCCTATACTAAGTATTATTAAGTGTGCTTTAGAAGAGGAAGTTTACAGTAAGGTCATTTTGGTTTATGGAAACAAAACTACCAAAGACACCATGTTTTTAAATGAACTCTTAGAGCTTCAACATAAATATAGTAGTCGTTTTTCCATTCAATTTGTATTTAGTCAAGCTGACGAAGACAATGCATTATTTGGTCGTATTGAAAAGAGTACGGTAAATTATGTCATGAAAAACAAACATAAAGATATCGAAGTAGATGCCTTTTATCTATGTGGTCCGGAAGGCATGATTTACACTGTAAAAGATGTACTAACCGAACATCAAATTGATGAAGACCGCATACATTATGAGTTATTCAAAGCAGCTAAACCAGCCGAAATTGAGTCAACAGATATTGCAGATGGTCGTACTAAAATTACGATATTATTAGATGATGAAACCTCATCTTTTGAGATGTCACAAAAGCAAACCGTTTTAGAAGCTGCTTTAGACGAAGATATTGATGCGCCTTATTCTTGCCAAGGAGGGATTTGCAGTAGTTGTATTGCGAGAATTACTGAAGGAAAAGCTACAATGCGTCAGAACAATATTTTAACAGATGGTGAATTAGCCGAAGGATTAGTTTTAACTTGTCAAGCACATCCTACAACTCCAACAATTGTAGTTGATTATGATGATGTATAATTACAGGTCATCTAAATTAATTGTCTTTAGTCGTAATAATCAGCACTTTATCGAAAATCTCGAAGATATTCTTACAAATTCTTGATAGCTAATATTAATCAAAATAAATTCGTTCTAGATTTGAATTTAATCATTAGGGATTATCTAAAAATTCTAAATCTTGCCTCATTCTTCTGGAATGAGGCTTTTTTATTTTAAAGCTGAATTAACCTTCTCTATAATTTGCTTTGGAGTAATTGAACGCATAGCGTTTTGATAATCTTCAGGCATCTTGTTACCATAGATTGAGGTAGGAATTTTGGGATATTGGTTTCGGTCAGATAGAACTGTAGAATCCATTGAATGATTAAACGGTAAAAAACCTGCATATGGATGCGTAACACCCCAAATAGTAATCACGTTTACGCCAAGCATTGCAGCTAAATGAGCATTTCCAGAATCCATAGATAGCATAAGATCAAGATTTGAAATAATATCTAATTCTTCATCCATAGAAAATTCACCTGCAATACTTACCACATTTGGATTTTGGTCAGCAATAATGTTAAGTGTCTTTGCTTCATCATTGCCTGCACCAAACAAAATTATTTTATAGGATTTTGAAAGTTGTTCGATTACTAATTGCATTAAGTCTATGGGATACATTTTTCCATTAAACGCTGCAAATGGAGCAACGCCAATCCATGGTAAAGTATCACTTCCAATATGTTTTAAATATTTAGAATCTAAGTTGGCTTTGGGGGGAAATACTGGGTTGTCTAAATTTAGGTTATATCCCAATTGATCAAAAACGTCGGCATAACGTTGATGTGTCGATTTCAGTTGGCAGAAAGATTGTCCGTTTATTAACGCTTTTTTTTCTTGTCGTCCTTTATCAATTTGGATCACCTTTTTTCCGAAGAAAAAGAATTTTAAAATATTACTGCGTAACACATTATGTAAATCGGCTACTGCATCAAATTTTAAGGCTTTAAGCTGTTTAGATAATCTCCAGAGACCTATTATCCCTTTATGTTTATTCGTAATATCTGCCTCAAAAACTTGAACATTAGGAATGTCTCTAAAAAAAGGCTTAAAAAAAGACCTCGTTAACACAGTAAGTTTAACGTTAGGGTATTGGGTTGCTAATGTACGTAATACAGGAACAGTCATTGCAACGTCGCCCATTGCAGAGAGACGGATAACAAGGATGTGTTTTGGTTTTGGCATACTATTACTCTTGGTACACTCAATATTATAAAAGTGTTTTCAAGTGCATCACCTTTTTATGGTCGTATATATAAAATTGACCGAAAATTCGTAAAAGGTATTTTATTTCTGACTTCTTAATACTGGATTAAGCTCATCATCATTATACATTTTCATCTGCTTATATACTTTCATATACTTATCCCCTTCACTTATGTCTGATAATAAAGTATCTATTGCAGTAGACAAATCAACGCGTTGTTCTAATAAAATATCTAATTTTTTCTGACACGCTGCTTTATGTGTCTCAGAAGCATCCTCACGAGTAGCTTCCTCGTTCATATGATAAATTTTAAGTGCTAAAATAGATAGCCTATCAATTCCCCACGCAGGGCTTTCGGTATTTATGGTAGCATCAGATTTTGGAGTTACGTCCTTATACTTCTCAAGAAAAAAACTATCAATGTATTCAACCATATCCGTTCGATCCTGATTAGATGCATCAATCTGTCGTTTTAATTTTAATGCTGCTACTGGATCAATTTGAGGGTCGCGAATAATATCTTCATAATGCCATTGAACTGTATCAATCCAACACTTTCTATATAGTAAATGTTCTAATAAATTGGAGTTTTTATCATATATATTAGTAAAAGGTTGATCAACCGTATTAATAACATGATATTTTTCTATAACATCCTGAAAAATTTTATTTGCGTTCTCTGAAAACATAATCTGTGATTTTAAAGTGCAAATATAGAAGTTATTATTAACTTTAACTCGCTAAAAACAGATGACTACACATGCACATTCATAATTTATCATTAGATAATTCTATTTTAAATTCTTTTGTTTCTGAAATAAGAGATGTACAAATTCAAACTGACCGTATGCGCTTTAGACGAAATATAGAACGTATTGGTGAAATACTGTGTTATGAGATGAGCAAAACACTTGACTATACAGGTAAGATAATTAGAACGCCTTTAGGTGAAAGTGAGACTCAGCTTTATACAGATGATATTGTGTTGTGTTCTATATTAAGAGCAGGTGTGCCCTTGCATAGTGGGTTACTTAATTATTTTGATAACGCTGAGAATGCTTTTATTTCTGCTTACAGACATCATAAAGACAACCCTGAAACCTTTGAAATTATTGTTGAGTATTTGGCTTGTCCTAGCTTGGAAGGGAAAACACTTATCCTTGCCGACCCAATGTTGGCATCAGGACAATCAATGGTGGCTACATTTGAAGCATTAAAACCTTTTGGAACACCTAAAAATATTCATTTAGTTAGTGTTATTGGTGCTCAAGACGGTGTTAATTTTGTGAATAATCACTTCGGAAAAGATACACATTTATGGATTGCAGCTATTGACAAAACATTAAGTAACAAAGGCTATATAATTCCTGGATTGGGTGATGCGGGTGATTTAGCTTTCGGAAAAAAACTACAGCATTAATAATGCTATAGGTGTTATAATAATAACCCAAAGCAAAGTTTCCTTGAACCATTTTTCTGAAATCACTTCAAGGTAATTAGTCATAATTATTGATAAAGGAGCAAATAGAAAAATAAATTCACTTCCGTTTTTTTCAGGAGCAACCACAACGATAATAAGTGCTATAATTGCCATTATAATTATCAATTTAAAAGACGGTCTATAGCTTTTCATTTTAGCCTTAATGTTTTTAATGTAATAGAATAATGACCAAAGCCCAAAAGACAACAATAAAGTAGAGCCAACAATAATTTGTTTCGAATTTAATGCACTGTAATCTAGGCTGTAATTAAAAATATTACTTACAAAATTTAAAATGTCCATATCCATAATAATAAGATAAGATATAGCCATAACCAATACTGTTGCAACTCCTATTACCGGAATAATATAGTTCTTTAAGTCTGTGATAGCGTATGTTAGCAAGGCTATAAAAATGAGAACAAAAAAGACCGCTGACCAAAAATAGAATAAGGTTGCAATAGCAATCCAAAATGAGGCATCAAATAGTTTTTTTTTAATGTCTTTTTGAGTTCTCAGGCTAATGATTCGTCTTAATGCTAACAAAATAAACAGGTTTGCAACAAGAATTTTTGAGTTCAGTATGGTTTGGGGTAAAATCGCAAAGTATAACACAAAAAGAACAATATTATAGCTGTTTTTTTGGGTTAAACTATTTCGAGTTACAAAAAAATCAAAAACGAAAACAGAAAATAAGCATATCAAAAATAATGCGATTTGTTTTAAAAAAATATAAATGTCTGGTACCTCATTATATATGTTCAATCGTGTTAGTATAAATACAAGAAGTAGCATTAGACTCACCACGATATAATGAATTGGTTTTGATTTACTAAAAAAATTTGAAATCATGCTTATGCTTTTGTTGCTTTACTATTTTAAAATGAAAAAAATACGTAGTTTTGCACTGTAAATATATGATTATACCTTTGAAGCTCATTACGAGATTCTAAAAATATCGCTATAATGAAAGACTTTTTTTACGCAATACAAGATTTATTTGTTAATGTATTATTTGCTCCTTTTGATGCTTTAAGAGCATTAGAGCTTGAAAACTGGTGGACAGCCAACATGATGTCATGGATTTTTATCATCATTGGTATCATAGCTATGGTGTATTGGATGCTTCAACTTAAAAAATACAATGACAATAATGAGGAGGATAAAAGTATTTCTTCTCACTCTTACTTATAAATCGAAACCAATATCCTTTCGATAATTCATCTTATCAAAATGTAGTTTGTCTATATTTTGATAAGATTTTTTTATAGCTTCTTGATAGGTGTTTCCATATGACGTTATGGCCATAACTCGACCTCCAGAGGTTACAATTTTACCATCACTAATCTTTGCTCCAGCGTGAAATGGAATAGATCCTTCTATGTGTTGTAATCCTGTAATCACCTTGCCTTTTTCATAAGCTTCGGGATAACCTCCTGATACTAACATTACGGTTGTAGCTGCACGTTCATCAATTTCGATATCAATTTCATTGAGACGTCCTTCAGAAATGGCCTTAAACACCTCAACAATATCATTTTTAAGTCTTGGTAAAACGACTTCGGTTTCTGGATCACCCATTCTAACATTATACTCGATCACTTTAGGATCGTCACCTACTTTGATTAATCCAATAAATACAAATCCTTTATATGGCAAATTATCTTGTTGCAAACCATTAATTGTAGGTTTCACAATACGTTCTTCAATTTTATTCAAAAAACTATCGGTTGCAAAAGGTACAGGTGAGATAGCTCCCATTCCTCCAGTGTTTAAACCAGTATCCCCTTCTCCAATTCGTTTATAATCTTTAGCTGTGGGTAAAATTTTATAATGTGTACCATCGGTTAAAACGAAACAGCTTAGTTCTATGCCATCTAAAAATTCTTCGATAACCACTTTTGAGCTAGCGTCACCAAATTTAGCATCTACAAGCATATGCTTTAATTCGGTTTTAGCTTCATCTAAGTCATTTAAAATCAAAACACCTTTACCTGCCGCTAAGCCATCAGCTTTGAGTACATAGGGAGGGTTTAGAGTTTCTAAAAAATCACAACCCTTATCCACAGTACTAGCGTCAAAACTTTGGTATGCTGCAGTTGGAATATCATGTCTAAATAAAAATTCTTTTGCAAATTCTTTGCTTCCTTCCAATTCGGCTGCTGCCTTCTGTGGGCCAATTACTGCAACATGCTTAAGTTGGTCATCATTTAAAAAGAAATCATGTATACCTTGTACTAATGGATCTTCAGGGCCTACCACAACCATAGCTATAGCTTCGTCTAAAACCAAGGTTTTAATGGCTTCAAAATCGGTTACATTAATAGCTACATTTGTTGCTATTTCTGCAGTTCCAGAATTACCAGGTGCTACAAAAAGCTTGTCACATAAAGGACTTTGTTTCGTTTTCCAAGCGAATGTATGTTCTCTTCCTCCAGAACCAAGAATTAAAATTGTCATGACTTCAGTTTGTTTGCGCAAAAATAATTGTTTTTAGGGTTTAAGTAAACTTCGCAACAAGACTTTTTTTTCTTTACTTTACAATAAATACAAACTCTCTCTTTTTGAACCTTTTTGATGCTTCACTACGACTCAATGGCTACCCTTTAGAAAAGGCAAAGAAAACCTTGTCTGCAATACAAAGTAAAAGTGATGCCGACTTCGTATCCGAAATCAATCAAAAGAAAAAAGACATTGTCACTTACCATTTAGAATTCAATAACTATTATAGATCTTTAGCGCAGCAAATTAATGCTGAAGATTGGAATAGTATCCCAATCATGACTAAGCGAGATTTGCAATTACCTTTAGAGGAAAGGCTTTCTAAAGGATATAGTTCAAAAAAAGTTTATATTAATAAAACTTCTGGGTCCTCAGGTGACCCGTTTATTTTTGCAAAAGACAAGTTCTGTCATGCTATGACTTGGGCTGTTATTCAGAATAGATTTGGTTGGTTTGGATTAGATTTTAATACGTCAAAGCAAGCACGATTTTATGGAATTCCTTTAGATAAAAAAGGCTATTTTAAAGAGCGTTTTAAAGATCATTTGAGTAAGCGTTTTCGGTTTTCGGTTTTCGATTTAAGTGATACTGCATTCCAACAACATTTAAAAAGGTTTAAAACAACAGCCTTTGATTATATCAATGGATATACTAGTTCGATTGTTCAGTTCGCAAAATTTCTAGAACGCGAACAACTCAATTTAAAAGCGATTTGTCCATCCTTAAAAGCTTGCATTGTTACTTCAGAAATGTTATTTGACAAAGACAAAATTTTAATGGAACATTATTTTGGAGTCCCTATTATTAATGAGTATGGAGCTTCTGAACTCGACTTAATTGCGTTTCAAAACCCAAATTCTAAATGGCAAGTTAATAGCGAAACCATATTTGTAGAAGTGTTAGATTCTAATAATCAACCTTTACCTTATGGTGAGGAAGGTCGTATAGTTATTACATCACTTTACAACAAAGCTCATCCCTTTATCAGATACGATATTGGTGATATTGGAATACTTTCTAAAGACAGCACAATTAGAGTTCCTGTCTTAGAAAAACTAATAGGAAGAACTAATGATATTGCTATTTTACCTAGTGGGAAAAAAGCTGCTGGCCTCACATTTTATTATATTACTAAACGTATTATTGAAGACGATGGCAACGTGAAAGAGTTTATAATTGAACAATTAGAAAAACATCATTTTAAAATTAAATATGTCTGTGATGTCGTCATATCTGAAGATAAAATTAGGGTTATTACTGATGAAATGGAGCGGTATTTAGAGAAGGGTCTTACAATTTCGTTTGAACGACAAAATCAATTACAGCGTTCAAAAAGTGGTAAACTCAAACAATTTACATCTTATATAACCGATGCATCATGAGTAAGGAGGTTTTAATCATAACTAGTTATTTCCCTCCAGAAATTGGAGCAGCCTCTAATAGGATGTTTCAGTTGGCTAAAGGCTTGCAGAATACTGGATTTAATGTTACAGTATTAACACCTTTACCTAATTATCCCACGGGAAAAATATTTAAAGACTATCGCGGTAAATTTAAGCACGTATCTAGTGAGCATAATATTACAATTAATCGTCTTTGGATTTATGCTAGCAATTCTAAAAATAAAGCACTACGTTTAATTGCTATGTTGTCTTATAGTTTTAGTCTGATTTGGTTTTTTATGTGGAACAAAATTCCAAAAACGGTTATTGTACAATCTCCTCCATTGCTAGTTGCGTTTACTTGCATGCTTTTTTTAAATCATAAATCAAGAAACCTGACATTAAACATAAGTGATTTGTGGCCAATCGCTGGATTAGAGCTAGGCGCATTCAAAAAGAATTTTAGTTATGGCTTATTAGAAAAAATAGAACGTTATAATTATAAAAAAGCACGATTGGTTTTAGGACAAAGTGAAGAAATTCTAGCACATATCTCCTCAATTTATCCAAATAAACAGACATTTTTATATCGTAATTATCCTGATTTCAACCCTCCTAACATTTCTACATACACCTCTCAAAAGCCACTTAAAATTGTATATGCTGGACTTTTAGGTATTGCTCAAGGTATTTATAAATTATGTAATGAACTAGATTTTTATAATGTCGAATTGCACATATATGGTTCGGGTGCTGAACAAGAAAAAATTGAACGTTATATATTAGAACATCCTGAAAAATCCATTTTTTTTCATGGTCGAGTTACAAGAGAGAAACTACATCAAGAATTGATGTTGTATGATATTACAATTATCCCATTATTGAACCGGATTTATGGAAGCGTTCCTTCAAAAATATTCGAATATGCACGTTTGGGCTTGCCAATGGTATACTTTGGTGGTGGAGAAGGAGAACATATTATTACAAAACATGAATTGGGCTGGATTGCAAATGCTGGCGATTATAATGATCTCAATCGTGTGGTTTCTCAAATTAAATCCAAACATATTTCTGAAGACCAAAGAAGAAAAATTCAAGATATTGCTATTTCAAGCTTTAGTTTTAAAGAGCAATTAAATCGATTAAAGCAACTTCTTTAATAGGCTTTATCTTCACCTTTTATGGCATTCGAAAACGTTTGTGTTATGATTTTTAAATCTAACAATAAAGACCAATTTTCTATATAAAAAATATCATACTTTACACGGCCTATAATATCTTTATCGCTTTCAACTTCTCCTCTATATCCACTTACTTGAGCAAGACCAGTAATGCCCGGTTTAACAAAATGTCTCACCATAAATTTATCAATTCTTTTTGCATACATATTTGTGTGGCTTACCATATGTGGTCTTGGTCCTACTACAGACATGTCTCCAAAAAGCACATTAAAAAACTGAGGCAATTCATCAATGCTTGTTTTACGAATGAATTTACCAACTTTTGTAATACGTTGATCACCTCTAGTAGCTTGATAAATATGTGCATCTTCATTTGGGGTCATAGATCTAAATTTATAACAATCAAACTCTCTATAATTAAATCCGTTTCTAGATTGTTTAAAAAATATAGGTCCTTTAGACTCCAGTTTTATCAATATGGCTATTATAGGTGTAAGCCAAGATAATATGAATATAATAACTAAACTTGAAAATACAATATCGAAAGTTCTCTTAATAACCATATTAAAAGAATCTTCTAGAGGAATGTTTCTTAATGATAAGATTGGAATATAATCATAATACTCATATTTCAGTTTTTTAGAATAGATTTCTTTATTATCGGGAAGGAATTTTAAAATCTTTAAATTATTATCTGCGAAATCAACAATGTCGCTAATCTGTCCATTTGTTAACTCTGAAATAGAGCAGTACAATTCATCAATATCTTCCTCGTTGATATAGTCAAAACACTCTTTCAAGTTAGTTTTTCTACCTTCTTTAAAACTAAATGTCTTTAAATGGACATAGCCATATTCTGGGTTTTTGTTAAAAAATGTTTCTAGAGCTCTTGTTTTTTTATTGGCTCCAAAAATCACAGTTCTTCTAAAGTTTCCCCCAAAAGACACTCTGTATTTTTGCAGTAGATAATAGACAGTGTATTTGAAAAATGCAACCCCGACAAACACACAAAACACATATTTAAATATGGTAATGGGATAAATGTTTAAATTATGATAATACCCTGAAAAGGCAAAAATCACTAAAGTAAACAATACCATTTGGGTCAAAATAAGTGATAAGATTTTAAGTTCTCTGGTATACCTGTACACTTCATAAAATTTAGAATACACTGATATTGTAATCCAAGAAATTGAAGTAAATGCGATGAATATTACTGGATCAAGGCTTTTAAAAAAATATAAAATAGCTGTACTATTAATGACACTTAAGTCAATTAAGTATGAAATAGGTCTTAAATAACCTGAATACCTCCCTTGTTTAAATAAACTCAATTTACGCTTTTATGTGTTTTGAAAAATCTCTATGATCTCTTTTAAATAAATCTTCTCGAGGTAAGCTCTTAAAATATTCAAATGTTTTTTTCATCCCTTCAGTTCTATTCACTTTAGGTTCCCAACCTAATAGCTTTTTAGCTAAAGTGATATCTGGTCGCCTTTGCATCGGATCATCTATGGGTAAGTCCTTGTAGATTACCTTTTGCTTGGTGTTTGTTAACTCGATGATTTCTTCAGCAAAATCACGAATTGATATTTCATGTGGATTACCTATATTAACAGGATAAGCATACTCGCTTAGTAGCAATTTATAAATTCCTTCTACTTGATCATCAACATAACAAAACGATCGTGTTTGTAAACCATCACCAAAAACAGTTAAATCCTCCCCTCTTAAGGCTTGGCCCATAAATGCAGGAATCACTCTACCATCGTTTAATCGCATTCTTGGTCCATATGTATTAAATATGCGCACAATTCTAGTCTCTAAACCATGAACCCTATGATAGGCCATTGTTATTGACTCCTGAAAGCGTTTAGCCTCATCATACACACCTCTTGGCCCAATGGTATTTACATTACCGTAATAGTCTTCTGTTTGCGGGTGTACTAATGGGTCTCCATAAACTTCTGAAGTTGAAGCTATAAGTAATCTAGCTTTTTTAGCTTTAGCCAATCCTAAAAGGTTATGAGTTCCTAAGGACCCAACTTTAAGTGTTTGAATAGGGATTTTTAAATAATCTATTGGGCTTGCTGGTGAGGCGAAATGTAAAATATAATCTATTTTTTTTTCGATAGAAATGTGTTTGGTCACATCATGTTCTATAAATTCAAAATTAGGATTAGTATCTAAATGCTCTAAATTACGTTTATCTCCAGTGATATAATTATCCATACCAATGACATGATAGCCTTCTAATATAAAACGATCACATAAATGAGAACCTAAAAACCCTGCAGCTCCTGTAATTAATATATTTTTCATTAAATACTCAATAACTATCTTCCAATTGACGAATAAAAAAAGCCTTCATTTTTAACATCATTTATATCGTATAAATTACGTCCGTCAAAAATGACAGCGTTCTTCATTTTTGATTTCAATTTATTAAAATCTGGTGTTCTAAATATACTCCATTCTGTACATATAATCAAAGCATCCGTATCTTCGATGGCATTATACATGTTTTGAGCATAGTACAACTCATTTCCAAACTTTTTTTCGACGTTTACCATCGCCTCTGGATCAAACACCTTAATGGAAGCTCCACGACTCAATAGTTCATCTATTATATATAAAGCTGGAGCTTCTCTGATATCATCGGTTTCTGGCTTGAATGCCAGCCCCCAAATACTAAATGTTTTGTTCTTTAAATCACCTTTAAAATAGGCTTCTATTCTAGGGATTAATATTTTCTTTTGAGCATCATTAACTTCTATAACAGATTTCAAAATATTGAACTCATAACCATTATCTTTTCCCGATTTTTGCAATGCTTTTACATCTTTTGGGAAGCAAGAACCACCGTAACCAATACCTGGAAATAAAAAACGCTTCCCAATTCGAGAATCTGTTCCCATTCCTACTCTGACCTTGTCAACATCTGCACCAACTTTTTCACAAAAGTTAGCAATCTCATTCATAAAAGTAATTTTAGTTGCTAAAAATGAGTTGGCAGCATATTTAGTGAGTTCGGCAGAACGTTCATCCATTACTATAATTGGATTACCCGATCTTACAAACGGTTTATACAATTTTTTCATTAGTGTTGTAGCTTTTTCGGAACTAGAACCAATAACAATGCGTTCAGGTTTCAAAAAATCATCAACGGCAAAGCCTTCTCTTAAAAATTCTGGATTAGACACTACATCGAATTCAATATTCGTTTCTTTAGAAATAACATTTCTTACTTTATCTGATGTGCCAACTGGAACTGTGCTTTTATCTACAATGACTTTATAGCCCTTTAATAGTTTTCCTATATTTTTTGCAACACCTAAAATATATTTTAAGTCTGCAGAACCATCTTCATCTTCTGGAGTTGGAAGTGCTAAGAATATAATATCTCCATGCTCTAAGCCTTCAGCTAAAGATGTGGAAAATTTAAGTCTTTTAGCTTTAATATTACGGTCAAATATAACGTCTAAATGCGGTTCGTATATCGGCACAACACCGCTTTGCATGAGTTCTATTTTCTTTTCATCGATATCTATACAAAGTACTTCGTTGCCAGTTTCTGCAAGGCAAGTACCAGTAACTAAACCCACATAACCCGTACCTATTACTGATATTTTCATTTTATTTATTGTCTTTAAATATTTTATACTTAGCTTCAACGAACTCTTTCATTTCCTTTTCAAACCTTTCTTTAGAAAATTTGATGGAGTTTTGACGAATAAAAAGAGGGTCAAAATCTATTTTCTCAAAATTACATACGGCCTCTATTATATTTTGAGGCTGTTGCTTATTATATAAATATCCTGTTTTTTTATGAACGACTGTTTCTCTAACTCCTCCTTCATTAAAAGCAATAACTGGAGTTCCGCAGGCTTGCGCTTCAACAGGTATAATTCCAAAGTCTTCTTTTGCTGCAAAAACAAAAGCCTTAGCTTTTTGCATATGCTTTTTCAAGTTGTCAGAGTTCAAAAACCCTTTAATTATAATATTAGGATTCGCGATTTTTTTTATACTCTTAAACTCTGGCCCATCACCTGCCACAATAAGTGTTTTTTCTGGCATTAAATTAAATGCTTCTACAATAATTTTCATTTTTTTATAGGGCACCATTCTAGAGGCTGTGAAATAATAATCTTCCTTGTCTGTTACAACCTCAAAGGCATTTACATCAACGGGAGGGTAAATCACCACACTATCTCTATTGTAAATTTTTTTAATTCTCTTAGCTATATACATTGAATTAGCTACAAAATAATCTACTCTATTGGTTGTTGATATATCCCAAATTCTAATTTTACTTAAAACCCATTTAGCATATAGTCCTTTAATCCCTTTTTTTAGCTTAGAATCACTAATATATTGATGATACAAATCCCACGCATATCTCATTGGTGAATGACAGTAACATATGTGCAATTGGTCTTGAGTCGTTAATACTCCTTTTGCTATAGAGGCAGATGAAGACAATATTAAGTCATATTTACTCAAATCAAATTGTTCAATTGCTAATGGAAATAATTGTAGGAATTTTCGATGGTTAGATTTAGCTGTTGGTAGTTTTTGAATAAAGCTTACGTTTGAGTTTTTTCCATTTAAAATATAATCTCTATCATTTTCTTCTAAAAAATCAACAAGTGAATAGTGGTTAAAATCATCCCAGATATTATTGAGAGAGTGTATTACTTTTTCAGCACCACCATTAATGTAATACCAATCATGAATTAATGCTTTCCTCATTTTTGTATCCTCAAAAACATCTAGGTATTGAGAGACTCTTTATTTTAAGATTACTTAAAGCTTTATAGCATTGGCAAAAATACATTAATTATTGAAAAATAGTTCAATAAACAGTTTAATTATTAGTGTACTCTTCGATTAACTCAATAACTTTATTAGCGCTTTTTGACCATGAAAAATCTTGAATATTATAAAGCTTCTTTGTTTCACTTTCTTCAATACCTTTCTCTATACCTTGCTTAATTGAGTTTGTTTTATATGGATTTATATAAACCATTTTTTCATTTCCTATCTCTTTAAACACTGGAATGTCAGAAATAACACAAGTAAGCCCTCTACTCATAGCTTCAATAATTGGGATTCCAAAACCTTCATAAATACTAGGAAAAACAAACAATAAAGCATTGTCATAATATGTAACTAATTGCTCATCTGATATATCACTTAAAAATCTAACTCTATTATCAATTTTAATAGCGTTTTTATTTTCATTTTTAAAATGTTTTACTTTATTACCAATAATATAAAGTTTTAAAGAATCATTATTTATTTGAGAGAAAGCTTCTATCAAACGATTAAAGTTTTTTCTAGGATGATGTGAAGAAACCGTAAGAATATATTTTTCGTTTTCTTCAAGAAATTCTTTAGTCTTTGTTTTAAAAATAGAAGATAAACCATTATAAATCACAGTTATTTTTTCTTTTGAAATACCTAGCTCTTCATGAATTTCTTTTTTGGAAGCTTTGCTAACTGTAAGTACATGTAAGCCCTTTCTCGCTAGCTTTGGAACTAAGAAATTGTATACAAAAGAAAAAGACCTAGAAAAAGACTTTCTATAATGGCGAAAAGCTATGTCGTGTATAGAGATTATTTGATTTCTATAAAACAAAGGGCCTGTATAGCCAAAGGTTATTAATAATGGCTTATTCTTTTTCAATAAATAAAAGTATAAATCAAATTGTTCCCATAAGTGGCTTTTATTTATGCCTATAATTTTAGCATCAAGTTCTTTGGCTAAATCCTTATGAATAATTCCCGAATGAGTTACGAACTCAACATTGTGTTTGTAATGACTCTTTATTCTCTTTGATAATTCTAAGGCAAATCTTTGTACACCTGTAATTCTTTGAGTTAGAAATCGAGCATTAATTATTATCATTCTTTGTTTTGTTAAATAAAAATAAACCATTAAAAAAAGCAAAGAACATCACTCCGTCTGATCTTACTAATATGTTTTCAGTCATGGAAATACAAAATGTTAAAAGTAAAAAAAACAAATATAAAGCATGTACAGTATTAATTGCATTTTTAAAAAAAACAATCCATGAAAAAACAAAAATAGCTAAGCCAATAATTCCTGACGATATAAAGAAAAACAAAAATTGATTATGACTATTGAAGTTTCTCCAAGTATATATTTTAGTTCCAATTTTTTCGACATAACATCTGTTTAATTGCTCTTGATTATCTCCCACACCAACACCAAAAATTGCATTTTCCTTAATAACTTCAATTGCGCAATAGTAAATTCCGTTTCTAACATTGGTTGAGTTATAAGTCTCTATATCTCCTGTCTTTGTTGGTAATTCAAATTTAGTTTTGTAAACTTCATCTATTCTGTTTTTAAAAGGTTTTATAAAATAATAACCACTTAATAATAACAAAAGAGAAATAACTGAAGCTGTAAAATATACTCTTTTACTATATCTTTTAACTATAATAAATGTCATTAAAAAAGACACAAAAATTGCTAACACAGGCATTCTTGTAGCTAATAACAATAACCACCCAAATAATAATAATGTGATAAGGCATAAAAACAGTTTTATTACAATTTTGTGTTTAGAAAAGACTTCTTTAATTAATAAAAAAATAACAAACCCAATCCAAAGGCCTTGATACGTTGGGTGAGTATCTACTTTTTCTATGACTAGTTTTCTTAATCTTCTTATTTTTATTCTGTTTATCGTTTCAGAATCAATCTCTGCATATTTTTGAAGGTTATTGATTTTTATTTCATGTTGACTGAGGTCGCTCAATAGATACTCTATATTATATATTGAAAATGAGATTTGGATTAAAACCAACAAAAATACTGCAGTACAAAAGCATAATACTATTGTCTTTTGCTGTTTTGAACTAAACATGCTTTTATTAAGAAAAAGCACTACAGGAAAAACAAGCATAGACAACATATGTGTAAGAAGGCTAATTCCTCTTTCGATATTTTCTGAGTAAGCCATTGTTAAAACTAGACACAAAAAAGGAAGAATTGTAATCACAAGAAGTTTGTAATTTTTCTTCTTACCGTTTATTTTTCTAGAATTCAAGTATAAATACAATCCTAAGGCCGTCCAAAGTATAGTAAATATACTTCTCAACAAAAATGGCAATATTGGAAAAAGAGCTATTAGGCACGTAAAATAAAAAAAAACTATCCTTGGTTTATTACTTTTCATATCATATAGTTTTCTTAAAATCTTCATACTTCCTTAAATAAAGTAATGGGAACATTACTAAAAATGGAATGGCTTGAGTTAATGTAATAAACAAGCCTGAAATGAAAATAGCCACGGTTATAATAATGAGTTTTTGAGACCTCATTCCTTTTTCATAAAAAAACAATCCCCACATACAAATACCTACTATTCCTGTAGAATAGAGCATCAACAACCAATAGCTATCTAAGATTGCAACAGCGCCTTCTCCTCTTACTGCACTTCCCGAATCCCCTATTGCGCCACCATAAATAAAGTTATAATCAACGTCAATACTATTAAACCATATATCAATTCTTATTAAAATTGATTGTATATCTAATATTCCGTAATAGTTTAATATTATGAGAGCTACGATTATTAATATTAGAAGATATTTACTAATAAAAGCCATTCTTTTAATATTCTCTTTATTAAGTAAAAAACGTAAAGCAAAATAAATTACGAACCCTAATAATGCGCTTCTTGTAAAGGTTACGAATAAAAGCAGAAATGCTAAGAATTTTTTATATCTATACTTTTTAACATCATCCATTAAAATATAGGTGAATAATGCAAAATAAGACAATGCTCCAGAGCTACCAACTAAACCTGGTGACCTCCAAAAACGACTTAAAAACACACTTATTTGGAATTTATATTCATCATCAACGCCCCATTTATATTTTCCAGTAATTAATTTCATATAGTCTTCTGGACCTAAATAATAAGTTAAAAACACGAAAAAAAGATTTAGTATTACTAGATAAAACAAGAGCTTCAAAAGTATTGCCCATTGTTTGTTAGTTAATGACATTTGGTTATATATAAATGTTAAAACAAATATCATTAACACTTCTCTAAAACCTAAGTAAACAGAGGATGGTCCATCTGCATTATACAATAAGATAAGAAACATTAAAAAAAAATAGATGAAAGCAATAATATCTATTTTAGTTATTTTAA
This sequence comes from Psychroserpens citreus, assembly GCF_055686305.1. Taxonomy (NCBI): domain Bacteria; kingdom Pseudomonadati; phylum Bacteroidota; class Flavobacteriia; order Flavobacteriales; family Flavobacteriaceae; genus Psychroserpens; species Psychroserpens citreus. The sequence goes on along the minus strand of NZ_CM145999.1, from coordinate 1,459,090 downwards.
TTCTTTTTATTGTAAATATTATAAAAGTCCCAATAATCATGAAGAAAGACAAAGGGTGCACAATAGATTTAATTTCCCAGTTTCCTAACGCTTTGAATACATTAAAAAGAAGAACTCCTTGAGTAGACATTAATTGAGCGAAAACTCCAATGAACAATATTCGATTTAATTTCAACTTCATACTATCTTATTTTATCACTTTCAGATATACTTTTATAAAGTTTTAAATATTGCTCAGTAATAATTGTATTGGAAAATTCATTAAGAGATTGTGGCTCTATATCAATACTTTTTTCTTTATTATTAATAAATGATATGATATTTTCAATATTATATGCAAAAACGGAATGAATTATTTCTTTAAGCTCAGTCAAACCGCCATTTTCAGACACAAAAATTGGCAACCCATATCTTGATGCTTCAATTACTACTCTTCCAAATGGTTCTTCCCATTGTGAGGGAACAATCAGCGCATCTATTTGTTGGTAAAATTGAGAAGGATTGACAAAGCCTAAGTATTCAATTTTTTTATTTTGATATTTCTTTTTTAAAAAGCTTATGTATTGATTGTTACCTTTACCTGCAATTTTTAGTTTAAACTGAAAGGAATTTATTTTAGAAGATGTAAAATCTTCTAATAAAACTTCAATCCCTTTAGCTTTGCTTATGGTTCCCATAAAACCAAAAACATTTGTTTTAGAGGTTTTTTTAGTTTTATGTGAAATTGAAGTATTATCAACTGAATTAAAAATCACAGAATTAATTAAATCCTGTCTCAACCCAGTATTAATATGCTTTTTTAAAATATAATTACTAATTCCAACAAATACTGATACATTATTGTTAACATTATTTATCTTCTTTTTACTAAGAAATTTACAATCTGCACATTGTGTTTCACATCTACTATTGTTTTTGTAAAATGTTGTTTTGTGGCACAATAAATAATAATCTCTAGCAGTATAAACTATTGGTTTTGAACATTGTTTTTTTATAAAACCTAAAATGTTTGTTGAAAACCCACTAATATTATTCACATGTACTACATCAGGGTCTATACTAGATAAAATGTCTTTTAATTTACTGGAGTAATAGAATGAATATGTATCTAAAAAATGCCATATCATCTTTTTTATTTTGCTAACTTTAATATCATCAAATGGCCAATAAATGTTTTTATTCTCCAGATAAATAATATCAACTCCATTTATGTTTCTCTTGTTTGATTCTTTATCCAAACATACAACCATGACACTGTGATTTTGACGATGTAACTCTTCTGCTAATAATTGAACTGATTTTTCAGCACCTCCCACTTGATTAGGAGCATACAAGGTATTAACTATTAATATTTTCATAATTATTACCTAATTTATTATTTTTGGCTGCGTTGATGGCGTTGATAAATATTTTAAAGTTTGAATTATTTCGACAATAAAAATACAATATTGAAGTAAAACAGAGTTTATTAAGATTATAAATAAGAGGGTTTTGTATTAAATATTTTTTTTCGAATACCATTCTGTTTCTAATTGTATAGTAAATCCTAAAGGAATCTCCACTACAAATAGTTTGAAAAACATTCTTCTTCTTTTTCGAAACATACCAAGAGCTATCTATATCGTTTACAACACTATCTAATAGAAGCACTATTTTTTTATTCAAATGAGTGATTCGATAACTCCAATCATGGTCATCTGAATAAAGGAAAAAATCCTCATTTGGAAACCCAATAGCATCTATTAGTGATTTATGAAAAAACATCCCACCATAAGGTGCATAGGAAATTCTTCCAAAATTTTTATTGCTTTTTTTTATTGGTTTTGGGTTAACTATTTTTCTAAGTTTATCAAACAGGTGAAACCCATAAAAACTATCAGTCCACCCTAAAACTAAATCAGGATTTTCACTTAAAACAGCGTCTTTATATTGGCTTCTATCTGGTCTATATGAAACAAGACATAGAGTACTTTTCTCCTTAATCAACCAAAAGTCATAGAGCTCATTGAGCGCGTTATTTTCTGGTTTATTGTCATCGTCTAACAACCATAAATATTCTACTTCCTTATCGTCTTTTGCAAACTCAAGCCCTTGCTTAAAAGCCTTTGCAGAGCCTTCGTTGCTATCATTCCAAATTACATGCATTGAATTACCTAACTCTTCTTGAAGTTGACGTAAACTATTTTTACTATCTAAAACTGAATTATTGTCTACTATTATAAATTTACTTACGCCTTCTTTTAAACACGCGTCTACAACCTGAGTAAGTAAATTAAATCTATTGGAGTAAGTTACTATTATTGCTGTTGTTTTCATATATAAAAATTAGACTTAACGTAACTTTCATGCTTATAAGGTGAGGGTTCAAAAATTAATATTGCCAAAAATCAATTTTAATTTCTAATAACCTCTCCAATTCTAAAATATCATCAACAAAGTATTTGTTTACTGAACTATAGTCACTAAAAGAGAGATTTTTTTCGTTTTCTGACAAAGTTTTCATGTTTTTTTTATTCAAAAAGACTTTAATAGGTTTCCTTATAAACTCAGGTAGGACAACTTTTAGTATATCTTTAAGACTAGATGATGTGTTTAAAAACTTTGACAAATAAAAAAAGTTTGCCTTTTGAGCTGGATTACTTTTTATATTAGTATTTAGCTCCGTTGTATTATCTAAACCAAGAAAATCAAGTATTTCACTAATCGTTTTATCTTTTTCATTAATGAACTTTTCAAAAAAAACGATTTTAATATGTTCATCAGGAAAAAGTGATTTAATCAATTTAATTTTAGTAGAGTATAAGCTCCTAGATATATACCCTAAATGATTTTTCTCAAAATGTCCAAGTTCATTAGACTCATAATCTTTATGCGTTTTAGGATGTTTTAATCTATATGATTCCATTTCGATTGCCTTCAAAAAACTTTGATTTTCATAACCTCTTTTTTTACTCATTAAATAATGAGAATATGCTCTTTTCACAGGATCTCTTAATAAAAAAATTATTTTAACTTCTTTATTTCCATAGCAATCAATAATTCTCTGAAGAGATCTGTCTTCAATTTGTAAATTGGGATTAATGTTTCCAATTATTTTTTCATTTGAATAAGACTTAAAAAAAGTTTTAAAGTATTCAACACCTCTTTCATATAACTCGTTGACATCAAAAAAATGTGCTTCTTTTTCTTCTGGTAAATAAATCTCTGGGTGTTGAATTAAGATATCATGTAACAATGTAGTTCCTGCTTTTTGAGCTCCAACACAAAAAAAATCTAATTTATTCATTATGGCTTCTTTTGAACAAAAATAGTATTTATTAAAAGTTATAAAAAAGGAATTGTCAAAACTCCGGTTTTTTGCTTCGCAAAAAAGACTTTGAAAATATTTTCTGCTATAATGGTCATTGAAGTCGCAATCGCAGCACCGATTGCTCCATAATTTGTAATTAAAAAATAGTTAAGAATTAAATTTAATATTACAAAAAAACCTGAAATATAACTGTGGGTTTTTTCAAAACCACACATAATGAGTAACAACCCAGAACATCCTGTAGAAATATTGATTAATTGTCCTACTCCTAAAATAACTAAAATTAAATATGCTTGTTTAAAATTATCACCCCAAATACTCAAAATATAATCTCCTCCAAAAATTAACAATGCTAAAAATAAAAAACCAATACATATTAATCCGAGAGTTACTCGTTTGACCATTATATTCATTTCATTTATTCTACCATCAGCATACAAAGCTGCAAGTTTTGGTGAAATTGCACTATTCGAAACCTGTAAGAAAAAAATAATAAATAAAGATAATCTTGAAGCCACAGTATATAAACCCACCTCACTTGAGTTACTCAGCCAACCCAACATCAACACATCTGCCGAAGCTGCTAGTGTTGATGTTGCAGTAACAAATAAAAGAGGTAATGCTGTTTTTAGCATTGATTTTACGATTAACTTTGAGGTATGAGTTTTTATATAAAAGAGTTTTCTCCAATAGACTAGTGAAACAATAAAAGTGATAAACTTCCCAATAGCATATAGTAGAATTATATGTTTTATTGATAAATCTATATCTAAAACGTATAAAGCAACTAATCCAGATAAAACGCAAAATACAGTTAGGACTTCCCGAAATAAGTTACTCTGCCATATTTTCCTATAACCATTTATTCCAGATGTAAATATTCTACCAAAAGTTTCAAATAAAATAACGCTAAATGCTATAATCAACGGTTCCTTTAAATTTGGTATTTCGAAAACATTTTTCGAGATAAAGCCTGAGAGAAGAACACCAAATAATGTAATAAAAAGAGCAATTATACCATTAATTATAAGAGAACTATATATACTGTCTGCTATCAGTTTTTTATTTCCTTTTTCATAACCAATAGATATTTGTTTAATTATAACGTTATCCATTCCTAGCATGGAGAAGATCATTACAACTGCAATCAATTGATTTATAATACTTATTTGTCCTAGACCATCAGCACCTAATGCTCTAGCCAAAAAAACACTAATAACTATTTTTGCAAAAACACCTAGAGTTTTTACGACAATTGATGTAGAAGCTTTTTTTAAAACTTCTAGTGTGTGAACATCTAAGTTTTTTAAGATTTTTTTTATTTTATTGATCATAAAGAAAATGATTCATTATAAGAATCATTAGTACAGTATTTTGTTAATAAAAGCTCATTATAATATTTAATCAAACATAAAGTCAATGAGTCTTTTTTTAGCAAAGATTACTGGAGTATGATTATTTGATGGATTAGTTACTGTAAACGTAAAAGTGGTATCATCTAAAGAAATAAATTCATTAAATCTAAAATAGTTGTTAAAATTATCATTATCAATAACTAAGTTTTTATCTACATAAGAAATATCAATTTTTTTAAATTTAACTTTCTTTGATTTAATTCCTAAAATTATTCTTAAATCATTAGATGTGTTGTTTCCATAGTAACTAGCAACAATACTCTCATACCCAGTAGAAGTAGGAATACGCTCTTTAACTTGAACATTTTTGCTCTGGAATTCGTCAATTATAATATTATTGAACATAATTTTAAAATCATCCTCAGTGTCTGTACTTATTTCAATTTTTATGATAAAATTAGGCACAGAAACTTCCTTAGCTAAGACCTTATTACTATTAGGGTTTTCTTGACATGATAAAAGACTGAAAAGAAGTAGTATAATATATTTTTGATTTATTGCCATTTCTTTTTTTAAACTATCATACCTGCGGCTACTGTCTCATTTGTTGCGTCATCGATAAGAATTATACTTCCAGTGGTTCTATTTTCCCTATAAGAATCAACCATTAAAGGTCTTGTGGTTCTAATTTTTACTTTAGAAATATCATTCATTCTTAAATCTTTATTTTCTTTATCACGACCTAACGACTCAATATTTATTTTGTAAACCACTTCTTTTATCATCGCTTTTTGTTCATTACTTGTATGACGAATGCTATACTTCGCTCTTGGCTTTGCGGGATTGTTATGTAACCAACATAACATCACTTCAATATCTTGAGATGGCTCTGGTTTATTATTAGATCTAACAATCATATCTCCTCTACTAATATCTATATCATCTTCTAGGGTAACAGATACAGACATAGGAGCGTAAGCCTCTGTTAACGATTCTCCTAAAGCGTCAATAGATTTGATTTTTGATGTAAACCCAGACGGCAATATAGTAACCTCATCTCCAATTCGTAAAATGCCACTAGCAACTCGCCCAGCGTATCCTCTATAATCTCTATGAGTTTCATTTTGTGGTCTTAAAACTGTTTGAACCGGGAATCTAGCATCAACTTTATTAATATCACTACTAATATGCATGGTTTCAAGAGTGTGTAATAGAGGGGCTCCTTGGTACCAGCTCATTTTTTTAGATCTATTTACCACGTTATCTCCATTTAAAGCACTAATTGGAATAAAACGAATGTCTTGAACAAGGAGCTTAGAAGAAAATTCTTCAAATTGATTTATAACTCTATTATAGGACTCTTCAGAATAATCTACCAAATCCATTTTGTTAATACAGACTATCACATGTGGTATTTGTAATAGAGAAGCAATAAAAGAGTGTCGTTTTGTTTGCTCTATCACACCATGTCTTGCGTCTACTAAAATAATAGCTGCATTTGCTGTTGATGCTCCGGTAACCATATTTCTTGTATATTGAATATGACCAGGTGTATCTGCTATAATGAATTTACGCTTAGGAGTTGTAAAATATCTATACGCGACATCTATAGTGATTCCTTGTTCTCTTTCATCTTTTAATCCATCTGTAAATAGCGCTAAGTCAACGCCATCGTGACCTTTCTTTTTACTCGTATTCTCGATAGCTTGTAATTGATCCTCAAAAATAGATTTTGAATCGTAAAGTAAACGACCTATTAATGTGCTTTTACCATCATCTACACTACCAGCTGTAGTAAAACGTAATAATTGATTATTATCTAACATGTGTAACTTCTTTAAAAATAGCCTTGGCGTTTTCTATCTTCCATAGCAGATTCTGAACGCTTATCATCACTTCTATTTCCTCTTTCGGTTTGTCTCATTCCTGATACCTCAGCTGCTATTTTTTCGAGTGTGTCTGCGTCAGATTCAATCCCCCCTGTAATTGTGATATCACCAAGAGTTCTGAATCTAATTTTTTTTGTTTTAATTTCTTCGTGATCTTCTAATATTAAAAACTCCGAATTAGGAATCCAACTATCCTGTCTCCATACCACTTCTCTTTCATGAGCAAAGTAAAGAGATGGTATCGCAATATTTTCGCGCTTAATATAATTCCAAACATCCATTTCGGTCCAATTGCTTATTGGAAATGCTCTAAAGTGCTCTCCTTCAAAATGTTTACCATTAAAAATATTCCAAAGTTCTGGTCTCTGATTTTTAGGATCCCATTGCCCAAAATCGTCCCTATGTGAAAAAAAACGTTCTTTAGCTCTTGCTTTTTCTTCATCTCTCCTTCCTCCCCCAATTGCACAATCAATTTTATTAGATTCAATAGCATCTAATAAGGTAGTGATTTGCAGCGCATTTCTAGTAGCATTCTTTCCTCTCTCTTCCGCAACACGACCTTCATTGATGGATTCTTGTACAGACCCTATTATAAGTTCAACTCCTAAATCCTTGATTATATCATCTCTAAATTTAATAGTTTCAGGAAAATTATGCCCTGTATCTACATGCATTAGCGGAAAAGGAATCTTTGCAGGGTAAAACGCTTTTTTTGCTAAGTGCGTTACTAAAATAGAATCTTTACCTCCGGAAAATAAAATTACTGGATTATCAAACTGAGCCCAAACCTCTCTCAAAACATATATGGCTTCGCTTTCTAATTCATCTAAATAATTTAAATAATACTTACTCATTGTTGAGTTGTAATTTTGGCGTTATATAATCAACTATTCTTTTGACAGAATCTTCTATAGATTCTCTTTCAGTTTTTATTTCTATATCAGGACTTTCTGGTGCTTCGTAAGGAGCAGAAATCCCTGTCATATTCATTATTTCACCAGCTCTTGCTTTTTTATATAGTCCTTTCACATCTCTAAGCTCACATTCTTCTATACTCGTATTCACATAAACCTCAACAAAGTTAACATCTTTAACGATAGTTCTTATGTTCTGTCTATCTTTTTTATAAGGTGATACAAAAGCGGCTAAAACTACTAAGCCAGCATCTATCATTAAATTCGAAACTTCAGCAATTCTTCTAATATTTTCAGTACGATCTTGAGGTGTAAATGTTAGGTCTTCATTAATACCTCCTCTAATATTATCACCATCTATAGAATAGGTTTTTATCCCACTTTTAAATAACTGTCTCTCAACTAAATTTGCTATTGTAGACTTTCCTGAACCTGAAAGTCCTGTAAACCAAACCAATAAAGGGTTATGACCATTAGAAATTATCCTATCGGTTTTAGAAATTTGATAGTTATGCGCTATGATATGTTTCGTCATATTATTGTTTTTTTCTGAACAAAAATTGTCTAATTCTACCTAGTGGTAGTTTAAGCCACAATCTTTCATGTGCATAGTACAATGCGAATTTCGTAAATAATTCTGTAAGTGCAATATACAATGCTATTTGATCAAATGCTTCTAGTATTGTTCCAGAAATTAAAAAAGTTAATGTTGTAGCAATTAATCTCCAAGAAATTGTTTTGTGAAGTGTTTGTCTCTTAGTAACCTTTTTATTATTTAGAAGTTGTTGCCAAAGTCTTTCATGTAAATAGTAAATAAAAAATTTAATTAAGAACTCAGCTGTACCAATTATAAATGCATTCTCAATACTACATTGTCCTGTCAGACAAGTAACAATTAGGACAATTAAAATTGTATCCGATGTCGCAACAATTCTCCATGAAACCCCCTTCAATAGGCTTCTGATGTGTGATTCTTGTTTGTAAATTGTCATTAGTATTTATACTTAGAAACTACAAACCAAGGATTCAATAGATTTTCTTTATTATAAAGGAGGGGTTGTTGTGTCTCATTAGAAATTACATCAACATTTACTGCGTTACAAATAGCTTGTCCTGCTGCAGTATCCCATTCCATTGTTGGAGCAAATCGCGGATATATATCTGCCAATCCTTCGGCAACTAAACAAAATTTTAGAGAGCTCCCTCTTGATACCATATCAACTTCAAAACCATCTTTTTTTAAAGTGCCAACAAAATCTAATGTGTCTTGGCTAAGGTGCGATCTACTACCAACAATTTGTATATGTTTAGATTTGGTTTTAGGAGTTAATTTAATCGCAAATTGTAGTACATCCTCAATAGTTGTGTTATGTGATTCTAACACAATTTTAAATGCCATTTTTTTAATGTTATCAGCAAAATAAAGGGTCTTTGTAACTGGCACATATATAACTCCCAGTTCAGGAATACCATTATTTACAAGAGCAATATTGACAGTAAATTCTCCATTTCGTTTTATAAACTCTTTAGTGCCATCAACAGGATCCACAATCCAACATTTTCCCCACTCTTTTCTTACCGAATAATCTATTTTCTTGTTTTCTTCACTAATAATGGGAATAAGTGTTTCTTTTAGGTAAGTATTAATGATGTCATTTGCTCTCTTATCGGCTTCTGTTAGTGGAGATATATCTTCCTTCATCTCAACATTAAAATCTGTATCATAAACTTCCATAATAACTTCACCAGCCTTCAATGAAGCTTGAATTGCAGTTTTTAAGTCTTTATGTATCATAAATTTAATATTGCGGTTTTTAAGCTATCTCTCCAATAAGGAATATCCAAATTGAATTCTTGTTTTGTTTTAGTTTTATCCAAAACACTAAATAAAGGTCTTTGTGCTGCGGTTGGATATAAACTTGTATTTATTGGTTTTACAATCAAATCATTACCATTGATATCGAAAATAGCTTTTGCAAAATCATACCAACTAGCTAGACCTTCGTTACTGTAATGGTATACACCATAAGCGTTACTATCATTATTAATAATCTTAAGCAAGAACACACTCAAATCTCTAGCATAGGTAGGTGTTCCTATTTGATCAGAAACAATTTTTATCTCACTTCTTTCTTTAGCTAAACGCAGCATGGTTTTTAGAAAGTTTTGACCAAATTCTGAATACAACCAAGATGTTCTAACAATAAAATGTTTTGAATTTTCCTTAATTAATTCTTTTTCTCCTTCCAGTTTTGTACGACCATAAGTATTTAAAGGCCTTGTGCTTGCTGTTTCAATATAGGCATTGTTTTGATACCCATCGAAAACAAAATCTGTAGAAACATGAATCATTTTAACATTACTTTCTTTAGATATTTTTGCCAAATTTCGAACTCCAGAAACATTAGCTCGTTTGGCATTTTCTATATCACTTTCGGCTTTATCTACAAGGGTGTAAGCAGCACAATTTATACACCAATCAAAATGATTTGATTTGAAAAATCGATTAACCTCCTTTATACTTGTGATATCAAGACTCGTTTTGTCAGTAAAAATAAAATTTAAATTAGGATATTTCTCTCTGATTGCCTTTAAACTTTGTCCTAATTGACCATTTGCTCCTGTAACTAAAATATTTTTCATAATCTAGCTTCCTGAAATTTAGGTAATATTTTATCTTTTTCTGAAACGATATATTCTCTTTGTTCTAACTTCCAATCAATGCCTAGAGTAGGATCATTATATATAATACCTGCTTCAGACTCTTTATTATAGAAGTTATCACATTTATATGAAAATATAGCAATATCACTTAATACAATGAATCCATGAGCAAAACCTCTTGGAATAAATAGCTGTTTTTTATTTTCTTCCGATAATACAACACTAACATATTCTCCAAATGTTTTGGAGTCCCTTCTAATATCAACTGCTATATCTAAAACTTCACCTTTTATAACACGTACCAATTTAGCTTGAGCATGTAAGCCTGTTTGATAATGCAGCCCTCTTAGAACGCCTTTGGTAGAGTAAGATTCATTATCTTGCACAAAACATGTTTTAGTAGTTCTTATTTTATCAAAAGCACCTTGGTTAAAGCTTTCAAAAAAATATCCTCTTTCATCTTGAAAAACTCTAGGTTTAATTACAAAACAGCCTTGAAGTTTTGTTTGTTCTATATTCATGCTTTGTTTTTCAATAACCCTAACAAATTTTTTCCATATCCACTTTTCATCAATGGTTTTGCTAAATCTCTAAATTCAGATTCATTAATATATCCCATTTCAAAAGCAGCTGCCTCTATAGACCCAATCTTTAACCCTTGCCTTTCTTCAATGACTTCTACGAACTGGGATGCTTGCATCAGAGATTGAAAAGTTCCAGTGTCTAGCCATGCTGTACCTCTATCAAGTATACTTACTTTGAGCTTATTTTGTCTTAAGTATTCTTTATTAACATCTGTAATTTCAAGCTCTCCTCTTTTACTGGGTTTTATGTTTCTAGCAATTTCTACCACCATATTATCATAAAAATATATCCCAGGTACAGCAAAATTTGATTTTGGAAATTCAGGCTTTTCTTCAATTGAAATTGCTTGACCATTGGCATCAAATTCAACTACTCCATAACGCTCGGGGTCATGTACTCTATATGCATAAATTATACCTCCCTCCGGATCATTGTTGGTTTGTAATAAATCAGATAAACCAGATCCATAAAAGATATTGTCTCCTAATATTAAAGCTACTTTTTCAGTTCCTATAAAATTAGCACCAATAATAAAAGCCTCAGCTAAGCCCTTTGGAGCATTTTGAACAGCATATTCAAATGTGCATCCATATTTTTTACCGTCACCTAATAATTCTTTAAATAGAGGAAGATCTTTAGGTGTTGAAATAATTAATATTTCACGTATTCCAGCATACATTAGTGTTGAAAGGGGATAATATATCATCGGCTTGTCATAAACAGGCATTAACTGCTTACTTAAGGATAAGGTTAATGGATGCAATCTAGTACCAGAACCTCCAGCTAAAATAATTCCTTTCATTCCTAACTATATTGTTTTTGGTAATATGATTTATATCTTCCGCTAGTTACACTATTTAACCACTTTTGGTTTTCTAAATACCAATTTATCGTTTGAGAAAGACCTTCTTCAAAGGTCACTGAAGGTTGCCACCCTAATTCATCTTTGATTTTAGAAGCATCTATTGCGTATCTCAAATCGTGGCCTGGTCGATCTTTAACGTATGTAATTAACTGTTCTGAACTTCCTATCTCTCGACCCAATTTAATATCCATTTGTTGACATAAAAGCTTTACAAGGTCAATGTTTTTCCACTCATTGAAGCCTCCAATATTATAGGTTTCTCCCTTAGAACCCTTATGAAACACTTGATCTATTGCTCCTGCATGATCCATAACATAAAGCCAATCTCGAGTATAATTCCCATCACCATAAACTGGTAATGGCTTGTTATTAATGATATTATTTATAAACAATGGAATTAATTTTTCAGGGAATTGATTTGGACCATAATTGTTAGAGCAATTCGTAATTACGTAAGGCAATTGATAGGTTTCGCCATAAGCTCTTACAAAATGATCTGAACAAGCTTTTGATGCCGAATATGGTGAATTAGGATCATATGCTGTGCTTTCAGTAAATAAACCTGTTTCACCTAAAGTTCCATAAACTTCATCTGTACTAATATGATAAAATAACTTTCCATCAAAATTATCTTGCCAACAATCCCTGAATGCATCTAATAATACCATCGTACCTATTACGTTAGTTTGTACAAAAGTTAATGGGTCATTAATAGATCTATCAACATGAGATTCTGCGGCCAAATGGATAACACTATCAAACTTATGAGATAAAAAAAGACTATTAACCAATGATCTATTTGTTATATCTCCATTAATAAACGTATAGTTAGGTTCATTTTCAATATCTGAAAGATTTTCTAAATTACCTGCATAAGTAAGAACATCTAAATTAAAAATATGATATTTAGGATATTTTTTAACAAATAATCTTACTACATGGGAACCTATAAAGCCTGCTCCACCAGTAATCAATATTGTTTTTCTATTTCTCATAACTGTTTATAAACCTAATAATTTTGTTGGTTAAAAAAGCTAAACAAATAATTAAAAAAGCTAATAATGGTAAAACTATAGTGTATTTTTTGAGAAAGCTTTTATTTATACTACCTATTTCTTGGAATCCAGAAACGATATCAAAAAAATCATTTTCTTCTATTTTCTGTTCGTCTAATACTCTCAACTCTTTTCTTAATTGCAATTCTTTGTTTAATAGCTCAAATTCTTTAGTTTTAGCATTTTCTGGTTCTATAGAAAACCCTTCCCCTAAACTTATGGTATTACTAGCTGATTTAGAGTCTTCTTGTAAAACTTTAATATAAACTTTCTGCAGGGAGTCAACAGAAATAATGGATCTTTCTATACTTAGTTTTTGTAAATAAATTAAAGAGTCTCTTTTTTTCTTTTTCTTTTCTGAATACGTATTTTCAAAAGAACTAATCAATCCGTCTTCTAGTTTTTTAAAAATATCTTTTTTGTTAGCTTCAACCGATATTTCAAAAAAATCAGATGAAAATATATCTCTATTTTCAATAAATTCTTCATAACTTATATCTTGAGCTCTTATACTGTCTAAGGATTTTAAATAAGTATCATATTGTTTGATTTTATCATTTTCACTTTCTGGACCAATATCAATTTCAAACCCATTAATAATCTTTGCTTCTTCTTTGGAAATATCAAATACTTCTGTTAATGTCTCATAATCTTCATTCCCTATTAATGCATTGAAATAATTAATATTATTCACTAATTGGTATTTAGAATCAAAATAGGGTTTTACGAACATAACCGACTTATAAGACTTTGGGTTGTATTTTTCTAATACATAACCCAAAACTGCAGCTATGGTCATTATTAAAAAAATCAGCTTGAAGTTTGCAATTAATGGCTTCAAACCATAAACTACAATAGAAAAAATACCTTTAAAAACATTAGCTATAAAATAAAATAACTTGTCAAAAAGTTGTCCTATCGCATTAAATAAAACACCTAAATCTATTTCATCGTTTTGATTGGTATTAGGTAACTTTTCACTCATATCTCTAATATTGATTATTAAATATTTGTTCTAAAATTTTTCTTGTAATTAAATATGTTGGCCTAACTCCAGAAGTCCCTAATCCTCCTGAGGCCAGTGTGCTTCCAGTTTCTAACGGGTTATCACTTGCATAATAGGCATAGCGCACTTTTACATTTGGGTTGATGCTTCCTCTTACTTTAGAAGCAGCTTGTATTGCCTTTTGGTAATGCGCTCCCTCCATTTCAAGTCCGATGACATTCCATGTTGAATTGTAAAAAAACTTCAATATCTCTTTATTTTGAAGTGATGTGCCTAAAACTGTAATCATTGAGCCTTCATACACATCAACTCCTTGACCTTCTAAATCAGACTTACATAATTCATTTTTAAACGGATAGTTGTCTGCTGTACCCTCAAATATATGAGCAGAAGGAATCATAATATCTCCTTTACCCCCTTCTAATATTCCGGCTTTTCCCATTATTGAAACAGATTCAACATTTAGATGTACTTTTTCACCGTTAACCTTAATTGGTTTTAAAAGTTCATCCATGGTTTCATAAGCTTGCTCACCAAATGCATAATCCATCACAAATATGACAGGTTTCTCTCCTTGATCAAAAGAGTCTCCAACACTAATATCTGTCTTAGAAAAATCAATTTTTTCAGTATCAAAAATTTGAACATCAATATTGGTTCCCGACGCATCTTTTATATATGTCATTCCACACTGCAACGCTTCCTTATTGATTTTATTGCGTAAAGATTCATTTTCTTTTTGACTAATTGCTTCGTATAGCTCAAAAATATCCTTTTTAGATGCCAAACTTTTTAGAGCAATAGGTGCAAAAATAGAATTCATTACACTATGCATATTAGCACTAATCACATGTATTGGACGACCCAATAGATTGTTTTTATGCAAAACAGCTTTAATATGATCTGCCCAAACTTCACCATGAATATGATGCCCTAAACGCTCTCTTAACACGGGACTGAACGTTACTGTACGCTTTTTATTATGAATGACTTCTTCAATGGCTAACTTCCCTAACCAATAGATTATATGAAGTAAACGTTCAGGTTTTACTTTAGTGGTAAACTGAGCATGAGCATTGGTAAGCTCTTCAAACGTTCTTCCTAATATATTAGCAGTATGTGTAATGGCAACCTCACGTTCTTGTTGCGTCAATTTCTTTTTAGAAAGGACTGCTTTTTCTAGCTTGATCCAATCACGAGTTGTTCCGCCTTGCTCATCAATTAAAACGCGCTTACTTATTTTATGAGATTCTACAAATAAAAATGTTAAGTGGGTTAGTATGTCATAAATTTCTGAACGCCCTCTAGTCACCTCAATATTCATTTGTTCATCATCTATACGATAACAATTACGACGACGTTTTGGAGGGATTATAGGCTTAAAATGCGAATTTCCATAGCCTTCATCACTGGTTAAGTTAATAAACGAACATTCTTCAATCCCCTGAGGAAGCCTATCTATTACATACAAAAGGCCTTCAAGTTCTGCTTTCTCTTCGGAAATTGAACCATAAATTTCAGGTCGTAATAATAATAGAGATTCGCGCAGTGTTTCACCAGAAACTCCCATGGGTTTATAAAACCCACGATTGAATAAATGTCGCATTGTGACATACATTTTTTCAATAGCATTTGAACTTTCTTGAGCCCTCGTTCTTTCGTGAATTTTCTTTTTATTCATTCGCATTAGGTTTGCGGACAAATATAGCACTATTTAGTTAATTTCTGAGCGTATAAAGCGTCTGCGATTTTTCTATCATTAGATAGTCTAGGAATCTTATTTTGCCCTCCTAATTTACCTATAGACTTCATGTAATTCTGAAATCCATTTTTCTTAATAACAGTCAACTTAAGTGGTTGTAGCACGTTTCCAACAATAAGATCATAATAATAAGTGTTTTGTTGTTGCATTGATAAATCAATTCGCTTTGCTAATTCTGAAATATCGTCTGGTTCTTGTTCAAATTCAATAAACCATTCGTGAAATGGCAAACCAGAGTCTGGGTTAATTTGAGGAGCCACTGTAAATTCAGAAACACTAATACTAATGTTTGAGGCAGCTTCTTGCAATGCCTGTTCAACTTCCTTACCAATAACATGTTCGCCAAAAGCTGAAATAAAATGCTTAATTCTTCCTGAAACGATCACGCGATACGGCTTAGTTGATGTAAATTCAACAGTGTCACCAATATTATATGCCCAAAGCCCAGCATTGGTAGAAATAATCATTACATAATTAACACCAACCTCAACATCTTTAATTGTAATGCGTTTAGGACTCTCATCAAAAAAAGTATCTGCCTGTATAAATTCATAAAATATCCCTGAATTTAACTGTAGTAACATCCCTTTTTCGTTTTGTTTATCTTGAAAGGCAAAAAACCCTTCACTAGCAGGGTACAATTCAATACTATCTACTTTTCGGCCTATCAAGTTTTCAAATTTTGCTCTATAAGGCTCATAATTTACTCCACCAAAAATGAATAAGTTAAAGTTTTTAAAAACTTCACCAACATGCTTTCCCGTTTTACTTTTAATTTTCTCAAAATACATCTGTACCCAAGACGGTATTCCAGAAATGACAGTCATGTCCTCAGGTAAAGTCTCATCTACAATCGCCTCTACTTTGGTTTCCCAATCATCAATACAATTTGTATCCCAAGAAGGCATTCTGTTTTTCTGAAGATATTTCGGAACATAATGAGCTACAATTCCTGAAAGTCGCCCTAATTGAACACCATTTTTTTCTTCTAAAATTGGGCTTCCTTGTAAAAAAATCATCTTTCCATTTACAAACTTGCTCTTTCCAGTTTCGGCAATGTACATTAAAATGGCATTTCGCGCAGCTTCAACATGTGTTGGCATACTCTCTTTAGTCAACGGAATATATTTAGCACCTGATGTCGTACCTGATGTCTTCGCAAAATATAAAGGCTTTCCTTTCCAAAGGATATTTTCTTCACCAGCCACCACACGATCCACATAGTATTTTAAGGCTTCATAATCTCGAATAGGAACGCGATTAACAAAGTCTTGATGTGTTTTAATTGATTTGAAATCGTGGTCTTTCCCAAACTGAGTTTTCGCTGCATCTTTTATTAGCTTTTGAAACACGCTGCTCTGGGTTTCAACAGGCTTATTAGACCATCTTAAAATGGACTTTCTAACATTCTTTGCAAAAAGTTTTGCTAGCTTTGGTTTAAGAGAGATCATTAGTTAAAATCTATAAAATTTGTTGGGTTTACTGGATAACCTCTATTCCAGAGTTCAAAGTGCAAATGAGGACCTGTAGTTAATTCTCCTGTATTTCCTGCCATAGCAATTACTTCTCCGGATTTCACTAGATCACCTTGTTGTTTTGTTAAAGATGCATTGTGTTTATATACTGAAATAAGTTCATAACTATGCTCAATAATAACCACATAACCCGTTTCCGAAGTCCATTCAGCAAATATCACCGTCCCATCTGCTGTGGCTTTAACTGGTGTATCCTTAGCAACAACAATATCTACAGCATAATGTTTGTCTTTAATATTATAGCCTTCAGAAATTGTCCCATTTACAGGTGGAAAAAGCACAAAATTAGAGGATGAAATGGTCGACTCAAATATGTTGTACTTATCCTCTTTATCTACTAAATCTCTAAGTAATGAATCTTCTTTAGTGGGTTTTAAATCTAAACTACTAGGATCAATACTCGCAGCATCAATAATAGAATCTCTATTAAACTCTACAGTACTTACATCTCCTGTAAGCACTTTTTTAATTGAAGAATAATACTGCTCATTCAGATTAATAACTTGCTGTAAGGAGTCCGTTTTGTAATTTAAAACCGTAGCCTGCTTTTTAAGTGCCGTAGAAGAATAGCCAGGAATATATTCTTTTAGTGATGTAAAAGCAATTAAAAAAATAGTACCAGCAATAAGCAAGATAGTGCCTAAGGAAGCAATTACAAAAACATTAAGGCGTGTAAGTTTTATAGCAAAGCGTTCTTCAAAAGTATCTTCATTTAATACAACCAAACGATACTTATGAAGTAATTTCTTTCTGAATCTTTGTTCTTTGTCCTGTTTTGCCATTGTCGCACAAAATTAAATAAAATAAGCCCAAGTTTTAGATGTGGTTCTTAAAGTTTGTGATTAAACGTTTATTTTGAAGTTTAATTATTAACTTTGCAGTTCAAATTTAATCGTTATGATAACATCAAGCATATTTTTAGCTTTTGGAGCATGGCAGATTGCTTTAATAGTAATCGTTGTCTTATTATTGTTTGGAGGAAAGAAAATCCCTGAACTTATGAGAGGACTTGGAAGCGGTATTAAAGAATTTAAAGATGCTAGCAAAGAAGAAGACAATTCAAAAGCTGCAAATGACAAAGAATAATATGTAATACTTTTACAATAAAAAAGAGACGTGATAATCACGTCTCTTTTTTATTGTATTGCTACCGATTTTATAATCGATTCTAGCTCAAATATATAATCTCTCTTTTCTATAGAAGGTGCAAAGACATATCCTTCTAAAATAATGTAGCGATTATTCACTTTGTCTTCAATAGCATAATTAATAAAGGGCCCAGACATATAAGCGTTTATTAAGTCCCAAATGCCTCTCGTTTCATAACTTGGTTTGTTGTCTATAATTACATCATTAATAAAAGGCGTAAATGCACGTTCGGTACCCATATATGTGTTTTCGGCTGCGCCCTCAATATGAATCTTCCCAACAGAATCTCTAACTCTAACAATATCTACAACCGCACTATCTCCTTTTCTAATTGAAGATAATGGAACTTCATATACCATTAAGTCAACATTACCCGTTTTGATATCTCTTCGAATCCAGAAAAAATCTTCTTCAGACTTAGCGATCCTATAAGCCGAAGGGAATTTAAGGGAAATGCCTAGGTTCTCTTTTAATTTAGAGTCGTCAAATAATGATTTACTCGTACGTCTTTGACGTTCGGTAATTTCAGTTTTATTAAATGCATCTATTATTTTTTCAGCATTCGTCCGTATTTCTTTAATAATCTCAGCATTCGTCTTTCCAGAAACAACCACCATAGTCTGGGGTCTTGCAAAAGCATCAGTTGCAATTTTTGTTGCTGCATCTTTTCCTTTTTCAATCTTTAAAACGGTTCTGTTCTTTTTTGCAAATCCAGTAAAAACAGCTGGGGGCATTTGGCTCATTGAAAACTGAGGTTCTTCGTTGGCCAAACCATTAACTGGAGCTGCCAATACATCTCGTATGACGTCCCCTACTTGATTTTCCCATAAAACATTATCAGCAACAACAACAATATTATTTATATTTCCTGAAGAGGCCGACACATAACGTTGTTCTTTGTTATCACCACAAGAATAAATCAAAGTAGCAATTATCAATAGACTGAATAGTTTATTTATCATGTTTTTTGAATTTGAGTTACTTAGATACCACTAGGGTCATCCCAATTTTTAGTTTGTTACTGCTAATATCGTTCCATTCTTTAATATTTTGAACTGAAACTCCAGGGAATTTTTGTGAAATACTCCAAAGTGAATCCCCTTTTTGAACTCTGTAGGTCGACTTTCCTTCAGTGTTAATCACTTTTTTTGGTGAACTCAAACTTACTTTTTTTGCCGAAGTTGATGGGTTTCTAGGATAAATGGTTAATCGCTGACCAATCTTTAAATTGTTGCTTCGAAGTCCATTCCATTGCTTAATCTGACTCACTCTAACACCATACTTCCTAGCTATTTTCCCCAAATAATCTCCAGATCTTACACGATATCTCACTTTGCTATTCGAGTCAAAAAATTGAGGTAATGGCTTTTCTCGTTTATTCAATTCTTCTTCAACAAATGCATAAATCTGTTTTTCATTAGTTACAAATTTACCAACAGCCTCTCTTGGCAACCTTAACGTATAGTTCTCTCCTTTGATATATGGAATAATATCTAATTTATAAGACGGATTTAAAAATTGAAGCTGTTCTATAGGCACGTCTACCAATTCTGAAACCTGGTCTAACGTAATCATTTTCTTTACATGAATTGTATCGGTTTCTACATAATGATATTGTGGTCGCTCAACTTCAAAGCCATGCTCTTTTGCAAACTCAAAAATATACATGGTTGCTAAAAACGCGGGTAGGTATCCTGCTGTTTCACGTGGAAGATGTGATCTAATATTCCAATAGTTTTCATACCCTCCAGAACGTCTAATTGCTTTAGACACATTTCCTGGTCCTGAATTATACGCTGCTAAAGCCAAATCCCAATCTCCAAAAATCTTATAAAGACGTGCTAAATATTTGCTTGCTGCTTCGGTAGATTTTATAGGATCACTACGTTCATCAACATAACTGCTTACATTGAGTCCATACTCTTTTCCTGTTCCAAACATAAATTGCCATAACCCAGTAGCTCCAACTCGAGATCGTGCTCTTGGCTTTAATGCAGATTCAACTATAGCTAAATATTTAACTTCAAGAGGAATGTCATAATTATCTAAAGATTCTTCAAACAATGGAAAGTAATAATGACTTAATGACATCAATCGAGACAATGAGTTTCGACGATGTTTTAAATAAGACTTAATGACACTTTCTAACGAAGGGTTGTATTCAATATTAAAAGGTGTTCTAGCATTTAGTCGTTTCAATCTTGCTTTTAGAGTATCGGTCGTTAACTCAGGGTAATCTACTGGGTCGTACTTTAATTCAGAAACTGATTTATAAATGGTATCAAATAAATTATTACTGTACAGTTCTTCTAGCCACTTCTCATCAATTTCGGCCGCAAGTTTATGATCTTCAAGTTTTGTGATGGTTGTTGAATCAACTACTGGAGTGATACTCAGATGTTTTTTAAAATAGGTCTTACCATCAATAATGGTGTCAATGACGTAGGTTTCGCCTTCAATAAAATCGGATTCTGTAAGCCTTTTTATTTTGGTCGTTGTTGGAATAGAGTCCTGACCAAAACAAAATAAAGCGCAAAACAGAAAGCCAAACGTTAGGGGTATTAGCTTTGGGTTCATTGGTTATATTGTTTAACTACCTAAACGATAGGTCAGCTAAAATCGTATTTTTTTGGTTAAAATGAAAGTTTAATTAGACAATTTAACTAAGTCTGTAGGGGTTTTCTTAATAAACGTTGTAGTGAATCTGAAAAGCTTAGTCTAAAATAGCAGCAATTCCAGGAAGGGTTTTTCCTTCTAAACTTTCTAGCATTGCTCCTCCTCCTGTACTAACATAACTTACCTTGTTTTCAAATCCAAATTGCTTTACCGCTGCAACAGAATCTCCTCCTCCAACAAGTGAAAACGCACCATTTTTAGTCGCTTCAGCAATTGAGTCTCCAAGCGCAATGGTTCCCTTTGCGAAGTTATCCATTTCAAATACACCTAAAGGACCATTCCACAAAATGGTTTTACATTGCATAACCACATCATGAAAGATTGCTTTAGATTTTGGCCCAGCATCTAAGCCTTGCCATCCATCAGGGATATTAGTGACATCTAAGATTTGTGTGTCTGCATCATTACTAAATGCATTAGCAGCTAAAACATCAACTGGTAAATGAATTTGAACATTTTTAGCCTTAGCTTTTTCCATAATTTCCATGGCTAGATCCATTTTATCGTCTTCACAAATAGAATCTCCAATGCTTCCGCCTTGCGCTTTAATAAACGTAAAAGTCATTCCGCCACCAATAATTAAATGGTCTACTTTATCTAATATATTCTCAATAATTGTAATTTTCGATGACACTTTAGCCCCTCCTAAAACAGCTAAAACAGGTTTTTCTCCAGTTTCCATAACTTTCTTAATACTCTCAATTTCTTGAGCTAGCAAATTTCCGAAGCACTTGGTCTCAGGAAAAAATTGTGCAACAACAGTCGTTGATGCATGTGCTCTATGCGCAGTACCAAAAGCATCGTTAACGTAAATGTCCCCCAACTTAGATAAAGCCTCGGCAAAATCTTTGTCTCCTTGTTTTTCTTCATCATGAAAACGTAAATTCTCTAGCAATAAAATTTCTCCCGGATTGAGATTTGCTGCTGCTGCTTCAGCTTTAGAGCCGATGCATTCATCAACAAATTTTACAGAAACCCCTAAAACATCTTCAACCTTATTTACTATATGACGCAAAGAAAACTCATCCTGAACTCCTTTTGGACGCCCTAAGTGTGACATTAAAATACAACTTCCACCATCCTCAAGTACTTTTATAATAGTTGGTTTTGCAGAGATAATACGTGTGGCATCAGTAACCTCAAAATCCTCATTTAAAGGCACATTAAAATCAACACGAATTAAGGCTTTTTTATTATCAAAATTGAAGTCGTTTATAGTTGTCATATATTAGGAATTTATAAAAATTGCATCACAAATGTAACCAATAAAACCAATCGAAAAAAGCTGTTTTTTTACGAAAACGATTGCATGGGTGATATTAGTAAACATTTAAAAAAAATATGTAGGTTTGCTTTATGCTATTTTCAGAAATTTTAGGACAAGAACACATTAAAAGCCACCTTACAAAGAGTGCAGATTTTGGGCGCGTTCCACATGCGCAATTGTTTGTAGGTCCAGAAGGTTCTGGAACATTACCTATGGCAATTGCTTATGCACAATATTTATTATGCAACAACACCAATGCCGAAAATACTGAGGGTAATGAAGTTTGTAATTTGAAATTTAAAAATCTATCTCATCCAGATTTGCATTTTGCGTTTCCAGTTGCGACAAATGATAAAATTAAAAGTCACCCAGTATCTAGTCATTTTTTAGAAGAGTGGCGCCAGTTAATTGAGAAGCAACCCTATGGCAATTTATTTGATTGGTATCGTGCTCTAGGCATTGACAATAAACAAGGTCAAATTGGTGTTGATGAAGCTCAAGATATTGTAAAGGCATTATCTCTTAAATCTTATGAAGGTGGTTACAAAGTTATGCTCATTTGGATGGCTGAAAAAATGAATACTTCAGCGGCTAATAAATTACTTAAGCTTATAGAAGAGCCTCCTAATAAGACTATTTTTATTTTAATTGCCGAAGATGAAGAACAAATTATCAACACCATTAGATCAAGATGTCAGGTCTTACACTTTCCTCCTTTGGCTGAGGATGTTATTAAAGATGCTTTAATAAAAAACTATCAAATCCCTGTGGCTGATGCTGTTAAAATAGCTCATCAAGCCAATGGAAATTACAATAAAGCTTGTGATGTTGTTTATAGTGATAGTGAAGATACTCAGTTTGAAGAATGGTTTGTATTTTGGATTCGCTCAGCTTTTAAAGCAAAAGGAAATAAAAGTGCTATTCATGATTTAATTTCTTGGAGCGAAACCATAGCTAAAACTGGCCGTGAAACTCAAAAGCAATTTTTAAGTTTTTGTCTTGATTTTTTTAGGCAAGCATTATTACTTAATTATAATGCTGATGATTTAGTGTTTATGGAGCCCAAAACCGCATTTAAATTAGAAAAGTTTGCCCCTTTTGTGCATGGGAATAATATTCTGGACATTTCAAATGAACTACAAGATGCTATTTACCATATAGAGCGCAACGGAAACTCAAAAATTATTCTAACAGATTTGTCTATAAAGCTAACACGATTACTACACAAAAAATAAAAGCTTTTAATAATAGGCACTAGAATTCAACCCTAAACACAACATTAGGTGTTATGCCAAATGATAAGAAATCTGAACGAACAACTTCATAATCGGGATTCTCTCTATCATCTACAGCATCTCCCTGAAAAAATTGACGAAATAATACATTTTCTCTATTGTACAAATTCAAAATAGAGATCCCCACTTTTCCTTTCCATTTTCCGTCTTTAGAAAACTTAAACTTATAAGTAGATGAAAAATCTAGTCTATGGTAATTGGGTAAACGTTCTTCATTTACCTCTCCATAATTAAAATAAATAAATTGTTCATCTGATGTTATGGATTCTAAAAGGGTGTATGGTCGTCCTGTTCTTATTCGCCAACCTAAAGAAACTTCTAAGTTTTTCCAATTGTAAGCGTGAGACCAACTAAAGTTATGAGTAATATCGTAATTTCCTGAGTAGGTTCGTCGGTCGTTAAATTCAAACGTATCAAAATCTAATTCATTAATTGTTATGTCATTATTTAAAAAAGAATACGCTACCCATGTTCTATAGTTTCCAATTTTTTTATTAATCAAAACATCAACACCAAATGCTTCTGTTCTTCCATCAGTATAGAAAAAAGAAACGTCTCTAAAACCTCTTGTATTTGTTGTCACCCCTTTTATGGTTCTATAATATGCATCGATATCAATATTCCATTTGTTCTTTTTAAATTCAATTCCAGCAGAAACTTGCCTGCTTTGTTGCACAGGAATACTATCTCCAGAGGCCAATGTCCAAACCTGGTTTTCGAGTCCAAACCCTAAATTTGAAGACTGAAATTCTATCACTTGACTTACCGCTTGGGTTTTCGCTTCAAAAGCAGCTTTTAAACTTATGGTATTAGATAACTTAGTTTTTAGTGTAACCCTTGGTTCTAAAAATAATTCATCTTCTACCGAATAGTGTGAAACTCTAACACCAGCAGTTGTTTGAAATTTTTCTCCTTTGAACTGATATTCAGAATACGCAGCATGTGTAATATTGGTTTGAGAGAGTGACTCTTCAAAAGGAACATCATCAAATAACTCTAAAAAACTATATAAATCATAACTCACGTCATTAGTCGAGAATTGATATCCTGTATGAATACTATGCTTATCATTAAACTTCAATGTGCTTTCAAGAGATACGCCAACTTCCATGATATCGTTATTTTTTTCACCTTCTTCAAAAAACCCAAAAATGGTTTTCTCTCCTGCATAATCCAATTTGAAATTAGAAAAAAATGCTTCTGTCTTAAAAAATAAATGATCACTCTGTGCTCTGTTCCACGTTAAACTTGCTCCTCGGTTGCTAATTTCTAATTCGTCTTCAGAGGTTTCAACATCATCTTCAAATCTGAAATTATAATCCAAATCATTAGTGGTGTATAAGGTGCTGAATGTTAATTTGTCTTTAGGTGATAATTCAGCAATTAGCTTTGCTGTATAATCAGCAAAATAAAAAGTGTTATCTACTGTTGAGTTTAGTTCGTTTTCATCAATATAGGATCTAATATCTTGAAATACTCTATCTGAATAATTTTTAAATGTTACTGTTTCAAAAACATCATTAAATGAACGTCTTGCTGACACCACTAGGCCGAGTTTCTCTGTTATTGGTGTTTTTAGATAAACATCTGCGTGAGTAAAATTCGTACCAAATCCAATTTTTAAATCTTTAGGAATATCTGGAGTAGAAGTAATATCGATAACACCTGATAGGGCATTCCCATAACGAGCACTGGTTCCATTTTTTGTCAAATTAACCTCATCCGTTACATAAGGGTTAAATGCAGATAATATTCCAAAAAAATGTCCAGAATAATACATTTTTATACCATCCCATAATACTAGATTTTGATCTGGTGTTGCACCTCGAATATATAACCCTGATGCGGTTTCATCTGGACTTTGTACTCCAGGCAAAATTTGAAGACTTTGAAGTACGTCAGGTTCAATAAGCCCTGGAAGTATCGCTAATTTGTCTGGGTCAACAGAGATAGAACCATTATCTGTTTTATTTATTCCTATTGTTGGAAACTCAGATACAAATACCTCATCTAATTCTTGTAAGTCTGATATTCTTTTGGTGGATTTTGCTCCTAAGGTATAGTAACGATCTGTAATTTTTTTAAACTTTACGCTCGATTGCAATGTTATAGCCTGTAGGACATCTTCAAGGCTAATATCATTTTCAGATAGTGTAATAAATTGATTTTCAATTAATTTTGTTTTAAAGGAAAACTTGATATTAAATTTTGATTCAATATCTTTTAATACATCTCCTAAAGGTGCTTGATTATAGTTTACAGAATTATTTTCTTGTGAGAATGCTGTAAATGAAAGTAGTAGGACGATTATTAATAATCTTAATCTCATTCGCTTTTAAAAAGAACAATCTTTTGTTCTTCTTCAAAAGTATATGAAATTTCCATAGCATCAAATAAAGTTTTTAATGCTGTATTGAAATTATCATGAGTAAAGCTTCCTGTGAAGCGTTGGTTTTCATCTACATTTTTATTTTCAAATGTAACATTGTATTGGTTTTGGAAAGTAATTAAAACTTGGTGTAATGGTGCATTAACAAAACTACTTTCGCCTTGAGTCCATGACGGGTGAGTTTCTGTAAAATTCCAAGCTTCGGTTTCACCAATTATATTTCTGTATCCCATTCCGCGAGTTAGTATGGTAGATTTTCCTTTTGTGTCTGATGCTTTTACTTTTCCCTCTAAACAGGTTACCTCAAAAACATTTGACTGAACTAATACGTTAAATTTAGTGCCTAAAACTTCTACCAAACCTTGGTTAGTTTTAACAGTAAACTTAGACCCTTTTTCTACTTCAAAAAAACCTTCTCCGCTTAAACTAACCTCTCTTTTTTTATCCCAATTGGGCTCATCAAATTCAATTGAGGAATTAGCATTTAATAAAATTTTTGAGTTGTCAGGAAGCGTAACAGTAAGTTGCTCTCCATAAGCGGTGTGATATTTGGCTGTGTCGTTGACTAAGTAAAAATATCCAAAAGCTAGTACCAAAATAGCTGCAGCAGTATACATCCAGTGTTTTAATTTTACTACTGGTTTTGACTTTTGTTGTTTTAAGCTTTGGATTTTAATATACTCTTGGTCAATATCATAAGTAGGTACGTTTAAGGCATCAGCGGCATCTATAATCTTTTTATAATCTTTATAAGTATCAGAGGTCTTTAAAGCGCTTATCTCTTGCTCTGATAACTCACCTTCAAGCCATTTTCTGATTATCGATCCGTTTGTAATATCTTTCTCCATTTTAATCTCGATTACTTATGTAAAACCTTTATGTTTCGTTTTACCCTACTTTAAATATGACTTATTTTTTTTCTTAAGGATTCTAAAGCGTTACTCATTCGCTTTTCTACAGCCTTAACTGAAATACCTAACAGTTCAGAAATTTCACGGTATTTTTTTTTATCAATTCGGCTAAGTAAAAATACTACTCGTTGCTTTTCTGGCAAATCAGCTATTGCGCTATTTAGCTTGGCTAGAAACTCTTTTTCTTCTAATAAAAACTCTGGACTTTCATTAGTTTGTTGATTGGTTATCGTTTTTTCATATTCTAAAACCACCTTTTTATGAGCTACCTGATTTAAAAATGCATTATTTGCTATAGTAAACATGTAAGACTTTGCTTTTTTAAAAGCAACTTTAGCGCAATTCTTCCAAAGTTTAATGAATGTATCTTGAACTATATCTTCGGCCTGCTGAAGATCTCCACATTTGTAATAAATATAATTTCTAAAGACTTTAGAATGTGTTTTGAAAAACAATTCATAGTTTTTTTCATCACACAAAGAGGTATTCTTCGTTGTAGTCATTTATTGCTATAATAGATTTGGAGTTAAAATTAAAAAATAATACTTAAAAAGTAGGGTGTTTACATATCAAACTGTTCTACATACTCAACCATTAATTTTTACAGTCCATGAAGACTAACTTACGCCCATTGTTATTGTTCTGTTTTGTGTTTGTTGCGTATATTTCATTTGCACAGCAAACACAAGGAAAAACAGAAACTCTACTTTGGGAGCAACAGCTAGATTATAAATTTGTTCCTAGTATTGCAGACCAAATCAAAGACAACACCTTTATTGCCGCAGATCTAGTAAGTGACAGAGAAAAATTAGGGAGACCAAAACAATGGTCTGGAAACAAAGTTGTTCCAGGAAAAGGTTCCTCTGGTCCAGATGCGCTCTTACCACTTCAAAGAAATGCCCCACAAATACCAATGAGATCTACAAACTTGGTTTTTGATTCTACCACAAATACTGCTACACCTTCTGATCCAACTGGAGCTATTGGTTTAGATTTTTATATTGCCTCATGGAATACTGCCTTTCAAATATTTAATAGAGATGGGTCTCCAGCAGCTGGAATGCCTAATGCTGCTGATTTAGCTACGGTTTTTGGGGAAAACCCTGGAGATCCAATCGTATTGTATGATGCTGCCGTAGATCGCTATATATTAACTCAATTCTCTGGAAATCCAAACGGGTTTAGCGTTGCTGTTTCACAAACCAACAACCCTGTGACTGGGGGTTGGCATGTTTATTCGTCTTCAGCATTTCAAACAGGTGCTTTTCCTGATTACACAAAATTTTCTATCTGGTCTGATGCTTACTATGTCACTGCTAATATTGGTGGTGGTAATGGAAATGTTTGGGCTATAGAAAGAGATAAAATGTTAGTTGGTGATCCTACTGCAAGTATTCAGGCATTTACAGCACCAGGATTAGTTACTAGCGGATTCTTTAGCCCACAGGTATTTAACGTTGGAAATGGTCCTTTACCAGCGACAGGAAATGCAACTATGGTTTATATGCAAGATGATGCTTGGGATGGTGTTGACCCAGGAGATGACCATTTAAAACTATGGACTATAAATATAGACTGGACTACTCCTGCTAACTCCTCAATTTCTGCTCCTATAGAAATTCCTGTAACAGATTTTGTTGGTGTATTTGATGGTGGTGCATTTAATAACTTACAACAACCAAATGGTATTAGCATAGATGCTATGCAAGCCACTATAATGAACCAAGCTCAGTTTAGAAAATTTCCAACACACAATTCTGTAGTATTCAATTTCGTGGTTGATGTAGGTGTTGGTGAGAAATTGGCTGCTGTACGTTGGTATGAACTAAGACAATCTGGTGATGGTCAACCTTGGTCTATCTATCAAGAAGGAACATACTCAGCACCAGAAGGAAGACATGCCTTTGCTGCCAGTATGGGAATGGACGCAACTGGAAGCATTGCAATGGCATATAGTTCAGTAAGTACTACTCAAAGTGTATCATTACGATATACAGGTCGTTTTGATGGAGACCCTTTGAATGTGATGACTGGAATTGAAGAGACTATTGTACAAAGTAATACAGATAATCCAACAACGAGATATGCCGATTATTCGCATTTAACTATAGATCCATTAGATAATGAAACCTTTTGGTTTACTTCTGAATACTTCAGAAACGGAAACAGAAGAGATGCTGTTGCTTCTTTTCAAATTACAACTCCATTACCTAATGATGTTGGAATAACCGATATTACAGCTCCTGAAAACGGTGTGTTGTCAAGTACAGAAAACATAACTGTAACTATAAGAAATTTTGGTGAAAATGAGCAATCTAATATCCCTGTAAGCTATACGATTAATGGAGGAACTGCTATCAACGCTACTTTTGTCGGACCATTAGGAGCTGGGGCAACTACTTCATATACATTTACTCAAACAGCAGACCTATCAACTAACGGGCAAGATTATGAGATTATAGCTTCTACAGGATTAGCAAATGATGATAATACAGACAATGATAGCTTTACTAAGACTGTTACAAATGCTGTTTTATATTGCGAGCCTTCAGCAACTATTGGTTGTGGGGTTGATGGCATTAAACAATTTATTTTGGCTGACATCTCAGCTGATGATGGTGGTGATGGTTGCAATACAACTGGTGCTTCATCTGGTTATGCAGACAGAAGAGATTTAACTACTAATCTAGATAGGAGTCCTGGAAATAATGTGTATACCTTACAAGCTCAAACCAATTGGGATAATGGCGCCAATGTTGAAGCTTTATCTATTTGGATCGACTTTAATGATGATGGAACTTTTCAAGATTCAGAACGCCTTATTTCTGGAGCATTCTTTACTGCAGTTGATGCGCTTGTCGATTTCATATTAACCATACCAACTGATGCGCCTTTAGGGTCTCACGTGTTAAGAGCTAAAGCAATTGATACATCTGCAAGTGGAGATATTTTAAATCCATGTAGCAATTTTGCATATGGTGAAGTTCAAGACTATACCGTGAATATTATTGATAGCACTCTTAGCTTACCTGAAATTGACTTGGATGATTCTGAATTCTCCATTTTAAGTCATCCTGATAATCAGTTTGAAATCATTCTAAAAACATCTATAAACGAAAAATTAAGTTTTAGTCTTTATACCATAACAGGTCAAATATTAGCCTTTAACAACATTGAAAAAGAAAATAGTAACGAATATCGCTACGAACTTGATATGTCATACGTATCAAGTGGAGTTTACATCGTGAAACTTGGAAGAGGAAATGTTTTTAAAGTGGGAAAAATTGTTGTGAAATAGAAAAAGTGTTATGGTAGAAAAAAAGAGAGGTGTTAATTCACCTCTCTTTTTGTTTATATTCTGATTATGTGGTAGTTATGTCTTATTCCTTAGATTTGTAATCTGCATTAATAGCCTCAATGATTGTCTTTGTGATATCATTTTGTTCGGTTCCATACATAACACTTCCTGCTTCATTTTTTCCTAAAATGAAACTGTATCCATTTGTTTTACCGTAATTAGCAACAAATGTTTTAACATTGCTAATAACTGAATCTATTTCAACATTAAATTGCTCAGTTAAATTTTGTTGCTCTCTTTGTAATTGTTGTTGTAATAACTGTTGTTTTTGACCTAATGCTTGGTATTGCTCTTGTTGCTTTTTTTGAGAAAACTTAGTAGCATTCACCTGAAAGTTTTGAGCTTCTAATTGGAAAGCTTGGCTGATACTATCAGCACGTTTTTTGAAATTTTCATCTTTCAATTTATATTTTGCCTCTACGTCAATTTTTTCTTGGTATGCATTTATTACTTCTCCATTATCTACAAAAGCAATTTTTTGTTGTTCTTGGCAAGATGTTAAAACAAATACAATAGCGAATACACCTAATAAATTTTTCATGTTTAGTTTTTATTAATTTTTTGCAAATGTAAAAAAGAGATTGAATAGTTATGCAAAAAAGATACTATAAGTATTTTTTATAGAGGTTATATATATTATTTGAAAAATCTATAGAAAATGGATCCAAATCCAAAGCGCTATTCCGGTTTAAAAATAAAACAACCACATTATATGTATTTGCTTCTTATAGGCGCTTAAATCGCTTAAAATTGCGTTTTAACCTTTTTTAATGACGTATATTAAAGATGAATACTCTCCTGAACGTTTAGCTTTCATGTTTGATCTCCACCCTATCCAAAATGCCTTAAATACATTCATAAACCCATTTTTATATTTTTCAGAAAGAAGAGATACATAATATGCATCAAAAGTCATGGGTATTGTTTTTATAACTGACATGTTTTTATTTTGCGCCAATTTAGAAATAGTAGCTTTAGAGAAATGCCACAAATGTCTTGGAACATCATAAGCTGCCCAAAAACTTTTGTAATGGTTAGCATCATAACTTTTAAAATTAGGAACCGCAATCACAAGTCTTCCGTTTCTTTTTAAAAGTGATTCGAAAATTGCAATATGTTTTTCTAATTCTGGCAAATGCTCGAGCACATGCCAAAGTGTGATAACATCAAAACTATGAGGTTTAATTTTTAATAAATGATCAATATCAAACACAGAGTTATTAGTTTTTTGATTAGCAATTAAACGAGCGTTTTTGTTTGGTTCAATTCCTGAAACTATCCAATTATTGTCTTTAGCTATTTTTAAAAAATCACCTGTTCCACATCCAACATCCAAAAGTGTTTTGTCATTTGAATAAAAACTATTAATTAAATTTAGTTTTCGTTTAAGCGCAATAGATTTTATAATGTGGTATACACGCTCAAATATATTTCGTTTAGCATCAGTATGAGAAATGTAATCATCACTATCGTAATACTTGGCTAATGTGTCTTTGGAAGGTTGAGGGGTTGTTTCGAGCATGTCTAATACATCATTGTGCATTAGTTGAAATGTTTCACCAGAAACAGAATAGTCTTTGACTTCTAGATATAGATTTTTATTAGTCTCTTGTATCACTAATTGAAAATTATTTATTGTTTAATTGAGTTGTTCCACGTGAAACATGCTTTAAAAAAGCAATTTATCGACCCAGATACACTAACAAAACAGAAACATCAGCAGGAGAAACACCGCTTATTCTGGAGGCCTGTGAAATCGTAACAGGCTGAATTTTGGTTAGCTTTTGAATTGCTTCAGTGCTCATAGATTTTAACTGTGTATAGTCAAAATTTGAAGGGATTTTAACATCTTCTAACCTGTTTAGTTTATCAGCATTGTTTTTTTCTTTTTCTATATATCCAGAATATTTAACCTGTATTTCCGTTTGTTCAATAACCTCTCTATCAAGATTGTGTTCTTGAATATAGTTTTCAACAGCTTGAAATTGACGCATATCTTCAGTCGTAATATTGGGCCTAGAAAAGAGTTTAAACATCTTATCAGATTGTTTAACTAAAGATGAATTCTTTGCTTCTAAAACTGGATTAGCTTCTTCTGGTTTAACACTGGTTTGTCTAAAGAAATCAACAAAATTTTCAGATTGGGTTTGCTTTTGCTCCATACGCTTTAAACGCACCTCACTAGCTAAGCCCAAATTATAACCCTTAGGAGTTAACCTAAAATCTGCATTATCTTGTCTCAATAACGTTCTATATTCAGCACGAGACGTAAACATTCTATAAGGTTCTTCTGTGCCTTTTGTGATTAGATCGTCTACTAAAACACCAATATATGCCTCATTTCGTTTTAGTATAAATTCGTCTTTTTCTTGAACTTTTAATGCTGCATTTATTCCTGCCATTAAACCCTGAGATGCCGCTTCTTCATAACCAGTCGTGCCATTGATTTGACCAGCAAAAAACAAACCTTCTACAAGTTTAGTTTCAAGTGTATGCTTTAATTGTGTAGGTGGAAAATAATCATATTCAATAGCATAGCCAGGTCTAAAAAATTTTACGTTTTCAAAACCAACTACAGATTTCAAAGCATTATATTGAACATCTTCAGGAAGCGAAGTAGAAAAGCCATTGACATAGACCTCAACAGTATTCCAGCCTTCAGGTTCTACAAATAATTGGTGTCTATCTTTATCAGCAAATCGATTTATTTTATCTTCAATTGAAGGACAGTATCGCGGACCAGTACTTTGAATTCTACCATTAAACATAGGTGAACGATCAAACCCGGCTCGAAGCAAATCATGTACTTCAGGGCTTGTATATGTCATGTGACAAGAACGCTGTTCTGTAAGCGGCTTAATATGTTCTAAATAAGAAAATTTTTCCGGTGTATCATCTCCAGGTTGTTCAATCATTTTTGAATAATCAAGGGATCGTCCATCAACTCTAGGTGGAGTTCCTGTTTTCATTCTTCCAGAATCAAAACCTAAATCTATAAGTTGTTCAGTAATGCCTGTAGCTGCTCTTTCTCCTGCGCGTCCTCCACCAAAATTTTTATCACCTATATGAATTAAACCATTTAAAAAAGTACCATTAGTAAGGACAACTGTTTTGGCTTTAACCTCAATTCCAAGAGATGTTTTAACCCCAATCACTTTATGGTTTTCAACTATCAATCCAGAAACCATTTCTTGGTAAAAATCTAAATTTTTTGTTTGCTCTAAAAGCAACCTCCAGTCTTCTGCAAATCGCATACGATCACTTTGCACTCTAGGACTCCACATTGCAGGTCCTTTAGACTTATTCAACATTTTAAATTGTATTGCAGATGTATCACTAACAATTCCGCTATAACCACCAAGCGCATCAATCTCTCTAACAATTTGTCCTTTTGCAATTCCTCCCATGGCAGGATTACAAGACATTTGCGCGATGTTCTGTAGGTTCATGGTAATAAGCAAAGTTTTACTACCCATATTAGCAGCAGCAGCAGCAGCTTCACTTCCAGCGTGTCCTGCCCCAACAACTATCACATCATATACTTCGTTGAACATAATATATTACATTGTTCCACGTGGAACGTTATAAATTAGAATTTTTCAGTTTGCAAATATACATCGAAATCTTAACTATTAGCAAAGTAAGCTTAAATGGTAGTCTTCCCGTTCTCGCATTAATTTGGCATCTTCTTCGGTTTTGTCTTTATATCCGCAATAATGTAAAACACCATGGATAATTACACGAGCCATCTCTTCTGTAAACTCTACCTTAAAATTATTCGCGTTATCCTCTACTCGTTCAACAGAAATAAAAATATCGCCATGTAGTTTTTTTCCCACAGAATAATCAAAACTAATAATATCAGTTAGTGTATCGTGATTTAAAAACTCAATGTTTAAATTATATAGATAGTTATCATCACAGAAGATATAATTGATATCACCTTCAACACAGTTTTCGACAGAAATAGCTTGTGAAACCCATTGAGACATCTTTAATTCATCCTCTAATTGAAACTCTGTTTCGTAGTTAAAACTAATCATTAGCTTTTTTAAAATACTCTTGAACTTTCTTTTTATAAACCTGCTGCAAAGGTAAGGCTTGACGATTTAAAATTTCAGTAGTATTAAAATATTCTTTCGCCTTAGGAATTTGATTAGGAACTGTATTATCGTATGACTTATTATTAGTTTCAGATTGACGTTTATTGTCTTGACCTTGCATAAAGGTGGCGTTCTCTAGTTTTAATAATTGATGCTGAAGTTCCATCATTTTTTGAAGCGTTTGATTAGTGAACCCTTTATTAATTAAATCCAACTCAACTTCTTCCATTTTTTTTAATAATTGACCACCTAAGCCTTTCTTTCCCTCTTTACCTAATCTATTTTCTAATGCCTGACGTAATTGTTGCTGACGTTGATAAATATCATAAAGTTCTCCATTTTGCACTTCATTATTTCCTTCTCCTTGTCCTTCACCATCTCCTTCGCCTTGCATTTTACCTTGTTTACCATTATCTCCTTCTTTCCCATCCTTTCCGCCTTCTTTTTTACCGTCTTTGCCATCTTGGGAGTTTTCACCTTCGCCACTTTCTCCATTTTTACCATCCTTGGGTTGTTTTCCTTTGTCTCCCTTCTTCATCCCTTCTTCCATCTTTTTATTGAGCTCTTCCTGACTCATAATAATATCTGGAAGCTGCTGTCCCTGACCTTGACCTTGCCCCATAGATGGGTTCATTTGCATATTCATATTATCTAAAACATCACTCAAAAAACTTGCAAGTTCATTAGTAGAAGTAATGGTATATTGCTGAGATGATATGCCTTGATATATTTGATTTTCAGATAGTTGCCCTAAAGATTTATCAATATTAAAAAAGACATTGGTGATTTGTGAATTAACTTGTTCTGAAATAGCTGGCTGCCTTAAAGATAGGGCAAACAAACTATCATCTATGTGTTCAAAATGCTCTCTAAGATTATTTTGTTTACGCAAAAACTTACCATATTCATTATGATTTACCTCTATGCTTTTGAATTGATTCATTAAGCTTTCTTGATCAAAAGAAAACAGTACCAGATTATCAAGAATTTGTCTTAACACCTCAATATCTTCTTGCATCTGCTCTCCTCCACCCATAGACATTGCTTGAGCCATTTGCTGACTCATCTGTTTCATCTTTTTAGCTGCTTGTTTTTGTTTCTTTTTAGCTTTTTGCTGATTTTGCTGAGGGTTTTGAGGTTCTCCTTCGGGTTGCTCTAGTTTTTCTTCCTCTTGAGATTCTTGATTTTCTTGTTGCTCCCCTCCTTTTTGCTCTTCTTTCTTTTGCTCTTCTAGTGCATCTGTTGCTTCTTTTTGATCTTGCTTTATAGATTCTTCTGTTGGCTTATCTGTAGGTAAATCCATTGGCTTTTTAAGCTCTTGGTTTTCCTTTTCTAAGTCTTCCATTTGTTTTTGAAAATCTTCAAACTTTTTATTGAGTTTCTCTTGCTCCTCTTTAGTGTTATTTTCTTTAGACTCTTCAGAAAGTTTCTCTTGCTCTTCAGATAAGTCTTCAAGTTCTTTCATGAGCTTCTCAGCTTTCTTAGCTACATAAAACCGCTTAGTTAATTCTAAAAGTTGTTTTAAACTTTTCTCTTTATTTTTATTCTGTTTCGCCAGTTCCTCAAGCTTTTGTGTAAACTCTTCTTTATTAATTTTCTCTTTCATCTTCTCCAACTCTTCTAGTAGCTTTTCGTCCTTCTTGAGTTGCTCTTCATTCTCTTCTAAACGCTTTTGAAGATCTTCTTTAAATTGATCTTTCTCTTGGTCTTCATTCTGAAACTCTTCTATATTTTCTTTAAGTTTCTTGTTGAAGTTTTTCATCAACTGCTCCTGCTCTTTCTGTCGCTTTATAAAGTTTTCGAATTTCTTTTTATCATTAAAGTTGAGTTCTTTCTTTTCTTTTTGAGTTTTCGACAATTCCTTTAATTGCTTATCCTGCTCCTGAAGTTTTTCAAATGTTTTACTAATATCCTTTATGGTTTCGTTTTGTTCTTGCAATTGTTTTTGCTCTTCTTCATCTTTCGTTAACTTCCTATAACTAAAAACCGAGCTTTTAGAACTTTTATAACTATGTAGTGCATCATTGTCAAACACCTGAAAATACAGCTCATAATCTACACCTTCTTCCAAATTCAACTGGTTAGGAAACGCACTAACGAACTCATCAAAATTAGATTTTGAAACTGGCATAATTTCTACCAACTTTTGTTCGGGGCTATCAATTGGGTAGTAGACCATCTGAAGCTTGCTCAATCCATAATCATCGCTAACTTGACCAAAAAAATACAAGGTCTGGTTATCTAAAGAGTCCTTTTCCATCTTCACATTCATCTCAGGATAATTATCTTTAACAACAGTAATAGAAAACGCTAAATTCTCATAGTCTTTTAGTTGTTCGTTACTTGTACTAATACTATAGTCTGTATTAGTGTAAATTCTTTTTGAGGCTTCAAATTGGGTCTCAGACAAAACATTAAATGCTATGGTATCTTTAGAGTACAACACGACATCATCAGTAGACTTTGTGTTTACTCGCCATGTAACATTTGTACCTTCGGGGATTGTCGCATTACCAGTGCTTTTCAAAACCTCATCGTTCTTTTTGGTATATGCTGGATAATCCAGCATCATTTCAAAATTAAGAAGTGTTGGTACTTTAATTATATCTAAATTGTAGCTTTTAGATTGTACGTCATTAGCCGATAAGCTAAATGTTAGGGTTTCTTTTGGTTGGGCGAATACAAACTCAAACTGTCCTGGCGTAGTTTGTTGCATGAAAAATGACTGATCATTAAAGTGAATTTGGGCATTTTCAGGAATAATATCGCCAGCCGTATTTACAATCACTTTAAAGTCCTTGTTTTCTATTGCTTTCAAATTATCATTAACTACAAAAAACTCAAATGGTGCGGGTGGCTCATAAGCGGTATTGTAATTCACAACGCGTTCATAACTATCACTAAACCAGTTAATTTTTCCAGTCACAAAAGACAATAGTAAAATAAGAACTGGAATGGCCGCATATTTTAAATATTTTGCGTTTTTCCGAAAATTCACCGCTAATTTGAAGGGAATTGGAGTTAGTTCTGCAGATTTTTGCTCTATACTAGCTTCAAGTAATTCGGATTGCTTATTAGTATTGTTTAGCTGAAGTACGTTTAACAGTTTATCGTTCACCTCTGAAAAGTGGTTGCCAATAATTTTTGAAGCATCTTCATAATCAATACCTTTTTGAAGTCGAAACAATTTTGCCAAAGGAAAGGCAATAAACTTAGCAAACAAGGCTAATTCAACAGCTATAAACACCCAAAACAGAATGGTTCTTGCTGTAGGGTTTAACCATAAAAAATACTCGATAAGTAATGTAAATATCAAGTACAACAACCCAATTGAAAAAAACAAAATAGCTCCCTTCAGTAATTCATTGGTATAATAACGCTTAATGAATCGTTCTAATTTGCTCTGAATATGTTTAAAATTACTTGTCATCCGAATAATTAACTCACTAATCTACAATTTTATTTTAAACAGTAAATATCTAAATTTGGTAAGATTCTGTTAATTTCGAGGAGTGGTGTTAAAATAAAGACCAACTCAAAATCAATAATCACATGAAAGACCTCAAATATCTTACAGC
This sequence comes from Psychroserpens citreus, assembly GCF_055686305.1. Lineage (NCBI taxonomy): Bacteria > Pseudomonadati > Bacteroidota > Flavobacteriia > Flavobacteriales > Flavobacteriaceae > Psychroserpens > Psychroserpens citreus. Next base: position 1,421,424 of record NZ_CM145999.1, on the reverse strand, counting down.
ATTTTCAATTCCAATTATGGCCTTTATTGGTGTCTATTATAAAGGTGGTTTTGTGTTTCTTACACCTTTATATGCCTTTGTAATCATTCCTTTGTTAGAGCTTATTTTTCCTATAGACACCAACAACCTATCTACCGAAGATGTTAATAGTAAGCTTAAATTGAAACTCTTTGATTGGTTATTATACCTCAACCTTCCTATTGTTTATGCTTTAGTCGTTTTTGGTTTGTATGACTCTACAACCTCAACAATTGAAACCTACGAACGAATTGGAATGATGGTTTCAACTGGTATTGTTTTGGGTGTTAATGGAATAAATGTGGCGCATGAATTAGGTCATAGACAGAGTACCAATGAACGCTTTTTAGGGAAGGCTTTACTTCTACCGGCTCAATATATGCACTTTTATATTGAACATAATTTTGGCCACCACCTAAATGCTGCAACACCAGAAGATCCAGCAACAGCAAGGTATAATCAAACTGTATATTCGTTTTGGGTAACCTCAATTTTTCGACAATATACGAGTGCTTGGCAGATTCAGAAAAAACTATTAAAAAACAATAATAATAGCTTCTTTTCCGTAAAAAATGATATGCTTTGGTATGTAATATTTCAAGTTGCATACTTGGTTATTGTATATATACTTTTTGGAAGTACAGGCGTTCTATTTGCGTTCATATCAGCAATTATTGGGTTTCTATTGCTTGAAACGGTGAACTACATCGAACATTATGGTTTAATTCGACTTAAAACAAAATCGGGTCGATACGAGCGTGTTAAAGAAATCCACTCTTGGAATTCTAATCATGTTATTGGAAGGATTGTATTGTACGAACTCACACGACACAGTGATCATCATTATAAATCATCAAAAAAATATCAAATTTTAGATTGTCATGATGAAAGTCCACAGATGCCATATGGCTATCCCACTTCTATGGTGTTGTCTATGGTGCCGCCATTATGGTTTTCTATAATGAACAAGCGTATACCAAAAAACATGGTTGAAAAGAGCCTATTATAAACTATAAACGGAACTCATTAATGTTATAATACACTTTACATTTAGCTTAAAGGTGCTTTAATTGTTTTCAATCTAAATCAATACATTATTATTTGCTTCAAAAACGTTTATTATTAGTTAGTTTGATGGTTAGTAAAATCAATAACCTTATAATCTTTATAAACTTTTTCTTTTAGTAATAAACCGTTATTGTCGTACCAAAAAATAGAACCGTCTCCGTTTTTAAAGGTTCCTTTTTTTCTGTCTTTTCCGTTTCTATCGAAACTAGAAACAACCATAAATGGTTTATCATTCTTATATATTATTTCACTTGCTAATTGTCCATTATCATGATATTGTGTCCACTTACCTTCATATTTACTGTCTTTAAAACGCTCTACAACAGCAATCTGACCATTATCATGGTATTGAATAAATTTACCGCTGACTTTATAGTCGTATGTTGACTTATAATCAACATACTCTTTTAAAGTTTTAGGGTTTCCATTTTCATAATACTCGGTGTCTATTGATGTTTTTGTATTTAAATTTTGAATGCTCTTTCTTTTTACTTCACCACTTTCATAATATTTTATGATTTTCTCGACTCCATTTTCTGAATAATCAGATTCTCCTCTTAGTTGTCCATTTTCATAATATTGATAATTCGTTTCTTCAGACCCATCTTCTTTATAGTTTGTCTTACTTTTTAGCTGTCCTGATTCATAATACGATTCTTCTTTTATTTCTATATCATCCAGGTAATGCACAATTGACTTCAAATTCCCATTGTCAAAATACCTAACCTCTTTTCCGTCTTGGTTATCATTAATATGGTTTCTGATTAGCACCACTTGGCCGTTTTCATTATAAAACTTTGATTCACCGTGTAAATCTCCGTGTAAATAATTTTCAACTGATTTTGTTTGACCATTTTCATGATATCTTTTGAGTAAGCCATGAAGTTCATTGTTTTTGTAATTTTTAACTGCTTTAAGTTGAAACCCTCCATCATCATAATAATGAGACTCTTTACCACTAATTAGCCCATTATTTAGAGTGTAATTTGCTAGCATTAATAACCTGTTGCTCTCACTGTATGTTCTAATAATACGACATTGCTTGTCATTGTCATAAGCTCCTTTAGCGCTTAAGACTCCATTTTCAAAGTAACATTCAAATTCTGGCAACATTTCACCATTATCATAATTATACGCACATTCTAATTGACCAGAATCATAGAAAGTTTTTGCCTCATTATCAAGTTTACCATCATTGAAATTAGCTATAAAAACCTCCTTTCCTTCTCTATTGTATTCAATCCACTTTCCATGAAGTTCACCATTTTTAACTTCAATTAAATATTGGGTCTTTCCATTTTCAAAAGTCATTATAATTTCCCCATTACCCTTCTTTAATACCTCATCTTTAAAAACCTGATTTGCATAATCTTGAAATGCTTTCAAAAACTCCTCTTTGTTTTGCGAAAACGCATTAACACTTAAAATAAAAACTAGAAAGGTCAAAAATAATCTCATAAACATGGTACTAAATAAAGCTAAATGGTTAATAATTAAATACGATAATAGAAAAACTCAAGCATTCGTGGAAGTGTTTGATGATATATTTCATTTTTCTAAGCTATATTTACGCCTTCAAAAAGAGAATCATGACAAGACCAGTTCGTGTGCGTTTTGCACCAAGCCCAACAGGGCCTTTACATATTGGAGGTGTAAGAACAGCGCTTTTTAATTATTTATTTGCTAAAAAGCACAAAGGTACCTTTGTGCTTCGAATAGAAGATACAGATCAAAATCGTTATGTTGAAGGCGCAGAAAACTATATCGTAGAATCCTTAAATTGGTGCGGTATTCCTTTTGATGAAGGTGTAGGGAAAAACGAAAAACATGGTCCTTACAGACAAAGTGAACGTAAACATTTATACAAGCAATATGCTATTGAGCTCATAGAAAAAGGGCATGCGTATTATGCTTTTGATACTTCTGAAGCTTTAGATTATCATAGAAAAGATCATGAGGTAAAAGGCAAAACCTTTATTTATAATTGGCATAATCGTTTAAAATTAAGTAACTCTTTATCGCTTTCTGAAGAAGAAGTAAAAGCAAAATTGGACGCAGGTGATGATTATGTGATTCGATTTAAATCACCTCAAGACCAAACACTTCATTTAAAGGACATCATTCGTGGAGACATTAAAATTGATACTAACATTTTAGATGATAAGGTCTTATTTAAAAGCGATGGCATGCCAACGTATCACCTTGCTAATATTGTTGATGATCACTTAATGGAAATTTCTCATGTTATTCGTGGCGAAGAATGGTTGCCATCATTAGCATTGCACTATCAACTCTATGGTGCTTTTGGTTGGGAGGCTCCAGAATTTGCGCATTTACCACTTATTTTAAAACCAACAGGGAAAGGTAAGCTAAGCAAGCGAGATGGTGATAAGTTAGGCTTTCCTGTGTTTCCTTTAGAATGGACAGACCCTAAAACTGGAGATGTGTCTAGAGGTTACAAAGAAGATGGTTATTTTGCTGAAGCTATGGTAAATTTCTTAGCTTTTTTAGGCTGGAATCCAGGTACAGAACAAGAAATATTTGAATTGGATGCTTTAATTAATGCCTTTGAATTGGAGCGTGTTAATAAAGCTGGTGCACGTTTTGATCCAGACAAGATTAAATGGTTTAATCATCACTATATGCAAAATCAAGACAACTATGAATTGGCTGTAGCATTTCAAAATTCAAAAGAAGAGTTAGCTCAAATAGACATTCAATATATTGAAATGGTAATTGCTTTAATTAAAGAGCGCGCAACCTTTGTAAGTGATTTTTGGTCGTTGAGTCATTTCTTTTTTGTAGCACCAAAGTCTTATGATGAAAAAGCCTCTAAAAAAGCAATTAAAGAAGGTACCACAGAAATTTTAAATACGGTTAAAAACTTGATAGAACGTGTTGATGATTTTACTGTTGAAAACCTTCAAAACACTATAAAAAGTTGGATTACATCAAATGAGATTGGCTTCGGAAAAGTAATGATGCCATTACGTTTAGCCCTTGTTGGGGCTTTACAGGGTCCAGATGTTTTTGATATCATCTATATGATTGGTAAAACAGAAACAATAAAGCGTATTGATGCTATCAACTCTGCCTTTTAAAAGGTAATCATTAGTGCAAAAGACACCATGTTTTGGTTTCCTTTAAACTTATCAGTCGAAGGTTCAGTAGATAGGTTTTCATCATTAAGTTTATTCAGGATGTTTGTAAACCCATAGCTATAAGATGCTCTTAACTTAAAGTTTCCTATTCCAGCTGAAGCACCAATAACACCGTTGGCATTAAACTGAGAAATTTTGGTAATGTCTTCTGCTAATAACGTATCGTACCCATCAATAACAAAATTGCTTTGATTGTCGCTTCCTAATTCTAATTCACTATTGTATTGTAGTTGAGGGCCAAGATCTATGGTTAAGTTATCACTTAATAACTTTACGTGCAGTAAAAAAGCTAACTGAACCGCTTTTAGGTTGTATTCAATTTGCTCTTGAGTAATTGTAGTTGCAGATGGCCTCCCTGTTATTTCAAATGTGTTTTGAGAAAATTGAAGTCCGTAACTTACTGTATACCATTTATGTGGAATATCAACCGTAGCCACCATTCCTCCTGTAAAACCGTTCCCGCTTTTAGTACTAAAATTGTCAGTAGAAATATCATATTGGGTGAGGCCACCAATAATTCCTATCCCATTTTTAATAGCATAACGTTTGTGCTGGGCGAAAGAAACTGTAACAAAACCGATACAAAGTGCTACTAATAATATAAACTGCTTTTTTTGCATGTCTTTAATGTGTGAGTTGAGCAAATATAACTTAATTTAGTAACTCAATATTTTCCTAACCATTTAAAAAACTTGTTATGGGTCAATTTATTTTTATTCCTATTATCTTTTTCAGTCTAATCGTTTTAATTTCAGCGTTCTTTATAGTAAAGCAACAAACTGCTGCGGTTATCGAACGATTTGGTAAATATCATAGTATTAGGCACTCGGGTTTACAACTCAAAATTCCTTTGGTAGATCGAATTGCTGGGAAATTGAGTTTAAAAATTCAACAGTTAGACGTTATTATAGAAACAAAGACCTTAGATGATGTATTTGTTCGTTTGAAGGTTTCTGTACAGTATAAAGTTATTAGAGACAAGGTATACGATGCCTTTTATAAACTTGATTATCCTCATGATCAAATTACATCTTATGTATTTGATGTGGTACGTGCCGAAGTTCCAAAAATGAAATTAGACGATGTGTTTGTGCGTAAAGATGATATTGCAATTGCTGTAAAATCTGAATTAAATGACGCTATGATGACCTATGGTTATGATATCATCAAAACGCTGGTTACTGATATTGATCCAGATGCTCAAGTGAAAGAAGCCATGAATAGAATTAATGCTTCTGAACGTGAAAAAATTGCAGCACAATTTGAAGGAGATGCAGCGCGTATTTTGATAGTAGAAAAAGCTAAAGCAGAGGCTGAAAGCAAACGTTTACAAGGACAAGGTATTGCTGATCAACGTCGTGAAATCGCTCGAGGTCTTGAGGAGTCTGTAGAGGTTTTAAATAAGGTTGGAATTAATTCACAGGAAGCTTCTGCTCTTATTGTGGTCACGCAACACTATGATACACTACAAGCGATTGGAGGCGAAACCAATAGTAATTTAATTTTATTACCAAATTCTCCTCAAGCAGGAAGTAATATGTTGAATGATATGGTAGCAAGTTTTACAGCTAGTAACCAAATTGGTGAAGCAATGAAAAATGCAAGTAAGAAAAAAGAGGAATAAATAATATTCTTGTAATAATCAAAAAGCCTGAACTACAATTCAGGCTTTTTTTAAATCTTTATTTTCTTAAATTTTTGGGTCTTCTTAAGGTCTTCCTCTACACTATTCTCCTCACCTATCCACGGAAATGATAAAGATGTACTAGCATATGTTGTACCAAAATTAATATTAGCATGATACACTTGACTCAAAGCATCTCTAACTTGGTGCTCTGATAACTCTTTTAATGGGTGAATAAAAACAGCCCATAAAACACCATCAGACACCGCATATTTCACATCCAAAGCAGTGTGAAAATTTGCAATTAAAGCTGCTTTTATTAAGGTGTCATCTAGCGACTTCGCATCAGCAATTGGTGAAATAATTCGCATTCTATTATGATTAATGTCTGTAAAAGACGCGAGCTGAACCTCTTTAATAAAAAACTGCCAAGCCCCTTTTTCTCCCTGAATAGAATCACTAATTGAAGTGTAAATCTCTTGAAGTTTGTCATTATTCATGTCTTGAGAAAATGACAAAAACGGTAAAACGAATAGTAAGAAAAGTGTCTGTTTCATTAAATTTTTATTTATGAATCAGTCGAAAAAAAAGACCAAAACAAACACAAGCTACCAAATTATATTATTTAAAAGGATGCCGTTCTTCCCATTCTCTTATAGGGTTAGCATATTTTACTACAAGCTTTAAAACCGTATTTGCAATAACATTATTGGTGTGTTTGAGGTAAATATGCATGTTATAGGCTTTTGCTCCAATTGAGCTTTTTATTTCCATTGCTGTTCTTGCAAAAATAACTTGCTCAAACTTGTGTTCTATACCAAAAGATGCCATATCAAAGAGCATGTTGAGGTACATTTGATGTTGGTGTTGTAACTCTTGCTTGTATCCTAAAAAATAGGTTTCTAGTTTGTTGTGATTTTCGATGAGCGTATAAAAACCCACCAAAGTTTCATCTATGAAATATCCATAAAGTTTAAAGCAATTTTTAAGTTGAAGTTTTAAATTATAGAAATGGTCTTTATGTAGCTTAAATGAATTAACGCCTGCATTATCAGATACACACTCATATAACAAGTATATCTCATTAGAATAGGCCTTAATCGCATCTAAATTTAATTCTTTACATTCAATGATTCCTCTTTTTTTTCTTGCAGTTCTATAGCGTCTACGGTACTTGTTATTAAATGACGCTATATAATCTTCTGCGCTATTCCAATCCTTCCTAATATCAAATATCATGTTAGGTTGTACCTGAGCTTTGTATAGCTTTTGACTTCTAAAAAAGGTTAGACTATTATGAATAGCATCCTCTTCAAAATAATCTTTAAACCCTATAATTCTTATTTTTTTGTTGAATTGTTGTTGAATTGTTGTTGTAAGTTCTTCTACGCCTTTAGCAACAACGTTTAAAAACTTTTCCTGAGTAATAGCCTGATTATCAAAATACAAGCCGTGCTGACCAGTATGCATTAAATTACCAATAATTAAAGCATTTCCTTTAACTATTTTTGAGATAAGAATCTTTCCGCAGCGCTTAAAAAATTGATTGGATGTTTTCCGAAACACATCATCTAAATACATTTCAACCCTTTGAATAACCGCAATTCCAACTATGGTTTCTGAAGAAAACACAACTAAAAAATAACTAGAAATATTTGTAGGGCTAGAATCTTCTAAAGCCTTTAAAAACGACGTTTTTAAAAATATATCATTTACAGGAAGTGTATCCCAAGTTTGGGGTAAATCTGCAACCGAGTGGTATAGTTTAAAGTGTATCAATATGAAAAAAGAAAGGCCGAAAATTACGATTCTCAGCCTTTAATAGTGTTAAAACTTATTAAAATTTTATTGCCATCCACATAAAATTGCTCCCATGACAGCAAGAGTCACAATCCAATATCCAGAATTAACAAAAATATATTTTGCGCCTTTTCGCTCAAACAAAGCAATGGTTCCAATAATAGGTAAGGCTCCAAAAACTCCAAAAATAGTACCATGTAATGCGCCATGTTTATAGGTTCTAAAAGCTGTGCCGTAATCTTCCATAAATGCATTAAATGTTGGTTTCGCAACTTCAGGGTCTCCTCCCACCATACCCAATGCTCCCCATTGGTGATTTGTAAATTGCATTAGTAAAACGGCGAGTAAGGCTGCAAATAGTAATGACAAGCCAAAAATAACAGCCATGTTACCACTTTTCATTTTTTCTTCAGTCATTCCAGATGCTCTCATCCAGACATTTCCAAAGACTTTTGGGTTATACCAAATAGCGCCAATAACTAATGCAGCAACAGCAGCAACAGGAATAGCGATAGGGTTAATAGGTAATTCCATAATGTTTTGATTTATTTGTTAGTATGTTTTAAAAGTAAAAAAAAAACCTCAAAGCATTAAACTTTGAGGTTGTAAATACTATAATTTATACTCTTATAAAGTCTTAGCTTCAGCTACTAACAATTCATTTTTATCATCCAAAGCTTTCTCTATAAACGCATTAATATCGGCATTGCGTTCTTGTCCATTTTTCAATAAAACACTTAATGTTAATAGTGCAGCAATTCGAGTTCCTGCTTTTTTTGTAGCTGTATTAAATAACGGCTGTAAGTCGTCATATACAACATCTTCAGCTAGGTTTAATATTTCTGCTTTAGACTTATTGCGTTTATCTTCAGGTAGATTAGTGTATTTCTTCCCTAGTTGCTTAATCACTTCTATTGCTGGACGCTTTTTCTGTGGTTGTTGTGCTTTATTTTGTTGTTGAGCTTTAGGTTTCAGCTTCGCCCATGAATCTCTTAATCCAACCGTTTTATTAAATACCAAATGTTCAGAAGTAGAATCGTCATCTACATTAAAATAACCGATGCGTTGAAATTGAAAACGCTCACCCACTTTAACATCTGCAAGACTTGGTTCAATATAAGCCTTAATAATTTTTAAAGAATTTGGGTTTACAAACTCCATAAAGTCTTTGTCTTGATGGCTATCTGGAGCCTCATCAACAAACAAACGATCGTACTCTCTCACTTCTGCTTTAATAGCGTGTTTAACTGATACCCAATGAAGTGTCCCTTTAACTTTCTTTTCTGTATCTGTTGTATATGAACAGTAAATTTCAGAAATAACACCATTAGCATCTTTAACCACACTTTCTCCTTTAATGATGTATGCGTTTTTAAGACGTACTTCGCCACCTAATTTTAATCTAAAAAACTTAGCACTTGCCTCTTCTTTAAAATCGGCACGTTCAATATATAATTCTCTCGAAAACGGAATTTTTCTAAACCCTGCTGTATCATCTTCTGGGTTGTTTTCAGCATTTAACCATTCTTCCTTACCTTCTGGATAATTAGTAATCACTAGTTTTACTGGATCTAAAACCGCCATAACTCTAGGCGCTGTTTTATTTAAGTCTTCTCTGATACAAAATTCTAGTAAGGATACATCGATAACATTTTCGCGCTTCGCAACACCAACTCGCTCTATAAAATGACGAATGGATTTTGGCGTATAGCCTCGACGACGCAAGCCAGAAATTGTTGGCATTCTTGGATCGTCCCAACCAGATACAACACCATCCTGAACCAGTTTAAGTAGCTTTCGCTTACTCATAATAGTATAGCTTAGATTTAAACGTGCAAATTCACGTTGTTTGGGAAGCATTGGTAATGTTTTAGACGCATAACCATACACATGCTCCTTAAACCAGTTGTAAAGCTCTCTGTGGGGCTTAAATTCTAAAGAACATAAGGAATGAGAAATTTGCTCTATATAATCACTTTCGCCATGAGTCCAGTCGTACATCGGATAGATACACCATTCGTTTCCTGTTCGATGGTGGTGTTTCTTTAAGACACGATACATAATTGGGTCTCGCATCAACATGTTTGGATGTTGCATATCAATTTTAGCACGAAGTATGTGTTCGCCTTCGTTAAATTCACCCTGTTTCATTCGCTCAAATAAATCAAGGTTTTCTTCTATGCTTCTATTACGAAAAGGGCCATCAACTCCTGGCTGAGTTGGTGTTCCTTTTTGTTCTGCCATAGCTTCACTAGACTGAGAATCTACATAAGCCTTTCCATCTTTGATGAGCTGGACAGCCCAATCATAAAGCGTTTGAAAATAATCTGAAGAATACAGTTCGTTAGCCCAATTATAACCCAACCATTCAATATCACGTTTTATGGCGTCTACATATTCTTGTTCTTCTTTTGCTGGATTTGTATCGTCAAAACGTAGATTAACTGGTGCATTATACTTTTCTCCTAAACCAAAACTAATCCCTATAGCTTTAGTATGGCCTATGTGTAAATACCCATTAGGTTCTGGTGGAAATCGAAATCGAAGTTTCTCTTTAGATAATCCGTTTGCTAAATCTTCTTCTATGATATGCTCTATAAAATTGAGCGATTTTGTTTCTTCAGACATATGATTCAAAATAATAGACAAAGTTATTAATATATTTGCTTTAAAATAGAATGCTTTGGGAATAATTAAAGTTGAAAATATTCGTGTTTTTGCACATCATGGCTGTTTAAAAGAAGAAACAAAAATTGGTAGTGACTATCGAGTGGATATTGAAATTAAAGCTAATTTAAAAACCTCATCAATAACAGATGAATTAGGTGATACAGTAGATTATGTGCTTTTAAATACCATTGTTAAGGAGGAAATGCAACAACCTTCAAAATTGTTGGAAACCGTTGCAAAACGAATTCTTAATCGTATCTTTAAAGAAGACACGCTCGTTAAAAAGGCAACTGTAAGTGTAAGTAAATTAAATCCACCTATTGGAGGTGATGTTGAAAGCGTAACGATAAAAATGACCGAAAGACGAAAAAACTAAGGGTTTATGGTGTAACATGGTAATTTTTTATACATTTGCCTTCCTTGTTTGTGAATAACAAGATAAAGGGCATCTTGGCCGAGTGGCTAGGCAGAGGTCTGCAAAACCTTGTACAGCGGTTCGAATCCGCTAGATGCCTCTAAAAACCTTCAACATTAGTTGAGGGTTTTTTTATTGCAAAATAGTCAACTATAAGAAATATACTAAACAAAAGAATGCCAAGAGTCAACATAATATTGCCATAAGGCCAATGCATTACTTTAAATAATACACCACTTATAATTAGGAACACCGAAATCATTAAAAACGTATAATAAATAAATTTTATGACTTTATGGCTTTTTAATTCTCTATTAGTAAAATAGGATACACCTTCCTCTACTAGCCACCAAACAAATACTATGAGTAGTATAATTTCTAGTATGTATGGAAGTTTAAATAGGTGAAAAATAGTAGTTAAATAATTAAACACCCAGAGTAAAACCAAACCAAGTTTAATATAATCGAGTCTTATTTTTTCTTTTTTATTCAAAAAACGAATTGTATAAAATACAGCTATTGCAACACTTCCGTAAAGCATTAATGTATTTGCGTATGGCCAATGCATCACTTTAAATAAGGCTCCATAAATTAAAATTATAAGTGCTAAACGTAATGGAAGTGTTAATGTTTTTGATGGTATGTTTTTCAAGATAATAGCATTTAAAATTTAATTAAACCAAACTGCATAACGGCTTCTTCTAAGCTCTAGTGCTAAGGTCTCCTCCATTTTAAGCGCCTCTATCCTAGTTTTTAAAGGAGGAATATGATTGTACAAACTTGGTCGTAAATAAGTACCGTATTTCTCTACAATATTTGAAGATAATTTATAACCTTTTTTATTTCTGTAACCTGTTTTGTGCTGAGTAAATCGCTCTTTAGGTGTTTTACTTGTCATACCTACGTATAAACACTCTAAAACACCATTAAACTGAGGGTTAGCTTCTCTAAATTTTCGATTTTCAGTAAATACTCGCTTTGATAATTCAACGACATATATACGATATTCTACCTTAGGCATTTTTAGGAGGTTTTATAAACGATGCTCTATTTCTTCTTGTAAACGCTCTTTCCCTTTAGGAAAAAACCCTTGTACCAATAATAATACGCCAAAACCTAAAATTACTAAAGCAACAATTTTTTTAGTTTTAAAAATAAGACGAGGTGTTAATCGGCTTCTAAGCCGTTTTGCAATCGCAATTTTTACTAAATCTGCTAAAAAATAGACCACAAGCATGGTTACGATAAAAACGAATACTCCATTCTCAGATTCTGTGATTGAGCTTCCTATTACAATAAAACCAAGCCAACCTAATAGTACACCTATATTAATAAAATTGAGTAAAAATCCTTTAATAAAGAGCTTTCCATAGGCATTTTTTTGAATTTCTACTTTATGATATTCTTTTACAATTGCTCGAAAAGATTTGGAAGTTTTTATAAACGAAATAAAGCCATAAACAGCAAGAAGTACACCACCAAAAATTAAAAAATTAGGGTCGTCTTTAATTTTACTTATGAGATTATTGGTGCTATAAAAAGCTAATAGTATAAAAACAATGTCAGCAAAAATAACTCCTAAATCGAATATAATAGCGCTTTTAAACCCTTTAGTGGCACTCGTTTCAAGCAGTACAAAAAATACTGGCCCAATTGTGAATGCAAGAATAATTCCGAATGGAATCGCAGCTAAAATATCATCTAACATATAGGAACTAAGTTTCCTACAAAGCTACTAAAAAAGATAAGATTAGTCCATACGTTTTATACGTCCGCCAAAGGTTCTTTTTTCTTTAACGCTTTCAGGATTACCGTAGATTTTAATATCACCTCCTGCAGTCACTCTAGCATCGACAGTTTTAGAAGCAAAAACATCGGCCTCACCAGCTGCTTTTATATTAACAGTAGTATTTTTTGTTTCAAAAGATTGACCTTCATAAATTCCACCTGTATTTAATGAAATATTTTGAGATATTGCTTTACCTCTAGTTTCTACAATACCTCCTGAAACTGCTTTAATATTGACTTGATCTACATCTAAACCAATTTTTAAATGAGCACCTTCTTGAGCTTTTAATTCAATTTGAGATTGTTCAATAAGCTCATTTGCTGTGATAAATGCGCCTTCATTACCATCAATTATATCAAGCGTTGTATAATATACCGAGACAAACGTGCGGTCGCCATTAAAAATCTTATCGGTTTTCATTCTAATTTTTAGCTTTCCGTCTTTATTAATGACAACGACATCTTCGATATCGTCTCCGGTAATTTCAACTTTAGCTTCATCAGACTTAATTAAATTTACTGCAATTAAATCATAGACTTTAACTTCATTGAAATCTCCAACACCTTTTTCTTTAGGGTTTTGAGCAGTTAATACTGTAGTTACAACTAATAATGCGAGAGTAAAAAATCGTTTCATCTTAAATGTTTTTATATAATAGTTACGTTTGTGTCTACTATAAAGATGTTATAAAAACATAGTTGTTACAGTTTTAGTTGTATTAATTGTTTAATTTTAATGTAATTGTCATCTTGAGTTTTTAGGTTTCGACTGCGCTCAACCTGACAACTTATTTGAACTTTTTTATAGTAATTAAACTACTGTAACAGCTGTTCCTGTAACTGAAACCATAGCATAATTACTTGCCATTAGTTCGATTTCAACTTTAATACCAACTACAGCATTTGCACCTTGTTTTTTTGCATTTTCAGTAAGTGTTTGAAATGCTGTTTCCTTTGTTGCATCAATACTTTCTTGTAATGCTTTATAGTATTTAGACATACTAAATCCAAGGGTAAGTTTTTTTTCATTAATAGCAACACCAGTAACGATGCCTTTATAATCTGTAATTTTAAATCCTTCGATTGAGTTTGTTGTCGTTAGAACCATGATGATTAGTTTTAATTAATTGGTGTGAATTTAATCTGAAATGTTACAACTGCAAAATAATCTGCATTTGCGTTAAGGATGGTAGTGACATCCTTTTGGTTGTTACCAAAAGATATAACGGACAGCCTGACCTTTAGGTAACGCCCAAATTATTGGTCTTCAGGTTTACCTATTAAGGTGAAATCGAGATGTTTTTTAACTAAATCGGTATTTTTTACTTTAACAATTACCTCATCACCAAGTTGATACATGGTTTTAGAATTTCGTCCAATCATCGCATAATGATCTTCATCAAATTCGTAATGATCATCTTTCATATCACGTACACTTACCATTCCTTCACATTTATTTGAAATGATTTCAACATAAATTCCCCAATCGGTAACACCAGAAATTACACCAACAAATTCTTCATCTTTATGATCTTCCATAAAACGAATTTGCATGTATTTAATAGAATCACGCTCGGCTTTAGTGGCTAGATTTTCCATATTACTAGAATGGTTACACTTATCTTCATATGCCTCTTGACTTACCGATTGTCCGCCATCTAAATAATGCTGTAATAAACGATGTGCCATCACATCTGGATAACGACGAATAGGTGAGGTGAAGTGGCTATAATAATCAAAAGCCAATCCATAATGACCAATATTATGGGTGGAATACTCAGCTTTACTCATCGTACGAACTGTTAAGGTATCGACTAAATTTTGCTCTTTTTTACCTACTACTTCCTTGAGTAAATTATTTAACGAACTTGAAACACTATTTCTATCTTTAAAATTGAGTTTATAGCCAAAACGTCCAACAACATTTTGTAAGGCAGTTAATTTACTATCATCAGGTTCATCATGAATACGATATACAAAAGTCTTTTTTTGTTTTCCTATAAACTCCCCTACTTTTCTATTGGCTAGTAACATAAACTCTTCAATAAGTTTGTTAGCATCTTTACTGGTTTTAAAGTAGACACCAACTGGATTTGCATCTTCATCTAAATTGAATTTTACCTCAACTTTATCAAAAGAAATCGCCCCAGAGCTCATACGCTTACGACGCATTTTTTTAGCGAGTCTATCTAACACCATTACAGCTTCGGCTATTTCTGGTTTAGTATTATAAGCTTTATCTGTAAGAGAAACGTTTTTAGGAATTTGAGTATTTAATTGAGACGCTTCGACTGCGCTCAGCGTGACAGTGGGATTATTTTCTATAATAGCTTGTGCTTCTTCGTAGGCGAAACGTGCATCAGAATAGGTGACTGTTCTCCCAAACCATTGGTCTTTAATTTCAGCTTTATCATTCATTTTAAAGACTGCTGAAAAGGTATACTTTTCTTCATGTGGTCGTAATGAACAAGCGCCATTTGATAGTATTTCAGGAAGCATTGGTACCACGCGATCTACTAAATATACAGATGTAGCGCGCTCATAAGCTTCGTCATCTAAAACAGTACCTTCTTTTAAATAATGTGAGACATCTGCTATATGAATTCCAATTTCATATAAACCATTATCGAGTACTTTAAACGATAAGGCATCATCAAAATCTTTAGCATCTTTTGGATCTATCGTAAACGTTAAATCTTGACGCATATCACGACGTTTTGCTATTTCTTCTTTAGTAATTGAGGTATCTAAATTATTAGCATAGTCTTCAACGTCATGCGGAAATTCGTAAGGTAATCCATATTCAGCTAGAATGGAATGAATCTCAGTATTATGTTCTCCAGGTTTCCCTAAGACTTTAATAACACGACCGTAAGGAGAATCGGCTTTTTCTGGCCAATCTTCTAAACTAACTAAAACCTTATCACCTTCTTCAGCTTTGTTGATTTTATTGATTGGAACAAAAATATCGGTATGCATTTTATTACCATCAGGAATTACAAAGGCGTAGTTTTTATGAATTTGAATGACTCCAACATACTCGCTTTTTGCACGTTTAATAATATTGGTAATTTCACCTTCAATTTTACCACGTTTTCTTCGTTTGTAAGCATAAAATTCAACTTCATCGCCATCTAAAGCTTTGTTCATATTATTGGAAGCGATATAGATGTCTTCATCAAAATCATCACTAATAATATAGCCAGATCCTCGTGAGGCCATATCAACAATACCAATATGATATTCGGTATTAATAATGGCTTTATACTTCCCGCGATCTACTTGCTCAATCTCTTGTTTAGCTGCTAACTTAGCTAAGGTTTTTATAATTTGATTTCGGCTACTAGCGTCATTAACACCGAGTTTAGCAGCAATTTGTTTATAGTTAAAGGATTGGTTTCTATCTTTTTTTAACATACTTAGAATTGTATGTGTGAGGTTGGAAATCTTATTGTGTGATGATTTCCTTTTTTTCTTTTTTGTCATTATAATTTGTAATCATTTTCATTTCCTAAAAGTGTTAGGAATTCTTTCTTATTAAACTTAATACAGGAAGGAGTGAAGGTATTAAGTTTTTACAAATCTACGGTTTAATTATTTAATCGTGTTTAGTTAAGATTAAATAAGTGATAATACTATGTAAATTTTACTATTCTATAATTAGTTTTTTTAAGGATTTACCTTTGTTAGTTAAGACTTCAACCATATACGAACCAGATGCTAATTTAGACGTATTTACAATAAGTTCTTCGGAAATCAACACCACTTGACCTAAAGTATTATAAACAGATACTTTCTCTAGTCTTGAAGAATTATCTATTTCAATAGTGAATTGGGTTTTGGTTGGGTTGGGGTAGAGTTGAAAACTTGAAATTTCTAATTCTTCTATTGATAATAATGCTGAAAGATCATATGTTCTTACACTCCCAGCTACGGTACCATTATCACTATTAGATGGTGCTCCAATTACTATCATATTTCCTGAAGAATTCAATGATACCGCAATGCCAAATTGATTATTAGCAGCTTCACCGTCAATATCTTCTCCTATTTGAGTCCATTCTCCATCTAAAAATTTATATATTCTAACATGGCCAGAATTATCTCCATTTACCCCATCATTTATACCTGCTCCAATTGCTATTATCGATCCGTCAGAAGATAAACTAAGACCTGTACCAGAAGCATCTTGACCATTTTCTCCATCAATATCTTCCCCTATTTGAGTCCAATTGCCATTTATATTTTCATAAACTCGTACATGTCCTGAATTTGCTGAAAAAGAAGTAGGTTGCTTATCATTAGCTCTTGCTCCTATCGCTACAATTGATCCGTCAGAAGATAAACTTATACTAACACCTGAATGATCATTTGCGGCTTCACCATCAATATCTTCTCCTATTTGAGTCCATTCTCCTCCTATATTTTCATATACTCTTACATGTCCTGAATTAAATCCATTCCCATCGTTTTCACCAGCACCTATTGCTATTATTGAACCATCAGACGCTAATTCAATAGTCTTATAACCTATTGCTAAATTACTACCACCTGAATAATCTCCTGCTTCTTCACCATTAATATCATTTCCTATTTGGGTCCAAACGCCTCCTATATTTTCATATACTTTTACTTGGCCTGAATTATTAAGTCCATTTGCATCACTGGCATATGCGCTCGCTGCTAGAATCGTTCCATCAGATGATAAACTAACACAAGAACCAAAACCATCATTAACATTTTCACCTTCAATATCTTGACCTATTTGGGTCCATATTCCATTAACATTCTCATAAACACGCACATGACCTGATAAAGCTACATTATCACTATTACGCCATGCTCCAATAGCAACAATATTGCCATCCGAGGATAAATCTAAAGTCCATCCAAAAAAATCACCAGGGTTTTCACCCTCGATATCACCTCCTATTTGAGTCCAAACGCCTCCTATATTTTCATATACTTTTACATAACCTGAACGATCATCTATTTCTGGACTAATGAAACCACCAGCAGCTAAAATAGATCCATCCGAAGATAAGCACACACTATTTCCAAATCTATCACTAGCATTTTCCCCATCAATATCCTGTCCAATCTGAACTTGACTCAATCCTAATAAAGGAAGTAACGTAAAAAATAATATCATTTTTTTCATAGTAGTCTATTTTCTATCAAATATATAAATATATGATAAAGTAACTCGATTAAATTTATGTTATCAACATATATATACATATCATCTTTTTTCTTTTAAAATTTAAAAAAATAAATGATGGTTATTATAGTTTGTTAATAGTGACTATAACTTTTTTAAACTTTACTTTGATATATGACTTATAAGTTTTCTTGCATAGGTAATTAACAACAATTGTTTTTATAAGTGGCTTATTTTAAAGACTATTAATACAACTATTAACAGCTGTTAATAACCACTGTTGACAACTAAAATTTAATAAGTATTTTAAAATTTTGTGTTGGTATCTTACAATTTAGATGCTGATAACTTAGCTAAAAAAAACAACTAACATTTTAGGTTATCTCATTTTGCTTTTGGTTTGAAAAAATTACTAGATAATCCTAATAAAAGTTTTAAATACTTAAGAGAAGATATTAACAAGTAATCCCTATAAAATAGTTAAGAAGTTAACAGTGCCTATTTCCGAAGAAAACAACATCACAATCAAACTTAAATATTATGAATAACTATGTGCCTTTACCTTCGGATATTTTATAAGCAATTATTAACTTTAAGGTTTTAAACAACACAACAATAACATGACGATTTCAATAGGTAACGACCACGCAGGAACCGATTATAAACAAGCTATTGTAGCACATTTAGAAGCTAAAGGATTTACTGTTTATAACTACGGAACAAATACAAACGACAGTGTTGATTATCCAGATTTTGTACATCCAGTAGCAAATGATGTTACAAACAAAAAGGTAGACTTCGGAATCTTAATTTGTGGAAGTGCGAATGGAGTTGCAATGACAGCTAATAAACATCAAAAAGTTAGAGCTGGAATTTGCTGGACCAAAGAAATCACAGAACTTACTAGGCAACATAATAATGCAAATATTTGTTGTATTCCAGCACGATTTACAGCCTTACAACAGGCTATTCAAATTGTTGATACGTTTTTAGAAACTGAATTTGAAGGTGGACGTCATCAAAAACGTGTAGATAAAATTCCGGTTCAATGTTAGAACATGAGTCATTCGCACGCGCATAATCATTCTCATTCTCACGGTGATTTAAAAGGTAAAAATCTTGTTATTTCTATCTTATTAAATATCGTAATTACTATTGCGCAAGTTATTGGCGGATTACTCTCAGGAAGTTTATCATTATTGAGTGATGCACTTCATAATTTTAGCGATGTTGTCTCACTTATTATTAGTTATATCGCTAATCGATTAACTAAAAAACGCGCCTCTCTTCAAAAAACCTTTGGTTATAAACGTGCTGAAATTTTAGCTGCTTTTATTAATGCTGCGACTTTAATTATTGTGGCAGTATTATTAATATTTGAAGCGGTTGAACGTTTTAAAGACCCACAAGTAATTGAGTCTAATTTAGTGATTTGGTTATCTATTGTTGCTATATTAGGTAATGGCTTTAGTGTCTTATTATTAAAAAAAGACTCCGAAGTTAATATGAATATGAAAAGTGCTTACTTACATTTATTAACAGATATGATGGCAAGCGTTGCAGTATTGATAGGAGGTTTGTTAATGAAGTATTATGAGTTATTTTGGGTAGATAGTGTTCTTACTTTAGTAATAGCATTGTATCTTATTGTGGTTGGTTATAAATTATTAAGAGATTCATTTAAAGTATTGATGTTGTTCACTCCAGAAACAATCCAAGTTAAAGATATTGTTAAAGATATTCAACAAATAGAGACTATAAAAAATGTACATCACGTCCATATTTGGCAACTCAATGAAGAAGAAATTCATTTAGAGGCTCATATTGATTTTAAAGAAGATATTACTTTATCCCAATTTGATAGTATTTTACATGAGATAGAAGAATTAGTTTTTCATAACTTCGGAATCAATCATGTGAATATCCAACCAGAATTTGGAAAGTGTGATACTAAAGATGTGATTGTTCAAGATTAATGGTATTAAATTTAGAATGTAAAAATAAAAACACTTCGACTGCGCTCAGTGTGATAAAATAATATGTTAGATATAAAAGTAAAAACCTTTCAAGAGTTAAATACTCAGGAGTTGTATGATCTACTTCAATTACGAAGCGAAGTGTTTGTGGTAGAGCAAGATTGTGTGTATCAAGATATTGATGGAAAAGACCAAAAAGCATTACATATTATTGGTTATAAACGTAGTAAAGTTGTGGCCTACACAAGAGTATTTCAACCAGGTGATTATTTTGAATTAGCCAGTATTGGTAGAGTAGTAGTAAGTAATACAGAGCGTAAACATAAATATGGTTATGATATTATGAAAGCATCTATACAGGCTATACAAAAGTATTATAACGAAACACGTGTCAAAATTTCGGCACAAACCTATTTAAAGCGATTTTATAATAATTTAGGATTTTATGAAGTAGGAGAGGAGTATCTTGAAGATGGTATTCCACATATAGGCATGATGAGATCTTAATTATTTTGCCCTACATAAGTCACTAAAATTTCAACACGACGATCAAATTTAGGTTCGCCTCCTAAAGGAAATTTTCGACGCATACCAACATATTTCATTCGACGTGTACTTATTCCTTTTTTTGCTAAATAATCATAAATAAACTTCGCTCTAGCGACAGAAAGATTTCGTTTTTTAGTTTTACGATCTATAGCATCTCTACTGTTTTGAGTACAACAGACATGACCTTGAATGGTAAAATAAATATCTTGACGCTCTAGTAGAGCTTGGGCAATACTTTCTAGTGTAGGTTTAGATTCGGGTAATAATTTACTATATCCAGTTTTAAATAAAATATTATCAAGTGTAAATTTATCTCCAGCTTTTAATTCGCCTTTTATAATGTCTTCAACCTTAGGTTTTTCTTCTACAACTTTTTGGACTCTTGGTGGATTATAAGGTTGTACAATGATTTCTACTTTCCTATTTAATCCTCTAATTTTATGGATATCTTCTTCTTTAATCAATCTTAGAAGTATTTCTCCTTTCCCATCAACATTAGTAATAATGGATTCGTCAAATTCATTATTAGAAAAAATAGTTTTTATTGAATTAGCTCTGTTTTGTGATAATACTAAATTATAAGAGTCACTTCCTCTATCATCTGTAAACCCGTAAATAGATACTTTTTGAATGTCAAGTGTTTCTATTTCAGATAAAAACAGAAGTAATCGGTAATGTTCTGTTGGAGGTATATCATATTTATCAGTCTCAAAATATACTTCATGCGTCATCTGCTTTTGAGCAATCAAAAACTGTGAACATAGTATCGATATGAGTAGTATTTTTTTCATGATATAACCGAAAACTATAACTAAATATAATTTATTTTTAAGCTTTCGTCAAATTAGTTCAACGCTTCTAGTCTAAATAGCTCAAATAATTAGAAGGGTTTTTTAATATTTCTACCGCTTTTTGAATTTCAAAATTATGGTCTATATAATAACTATATAAACCTTCACGATAGAAGTATCGTTTTACTATTTCGTCTGATAATAACGATAATAATTGCGTTTTATTCTGGTCAATTGCTTTGTTTTTATAACTGTTTAATGCTGAAACTAAACTTGAATAATCAGTATTTATTTCATGGTTTAATTGTTCTTCTTTTGCAACAGACAGCGCATCTGCAAATGCTTTTTCAGTTTTGGTTTCAAAACTAAAATTATTTGCATTTAGAAAACGTTTAAAGTCATTAAAATCTGAGTCGGTTAATTTAAAGTTTTCTAAATCTGTCACAGAATTTTTATAATAGTATTCTGTAGCATATTTAAAAATTAAATTGTCGTTAACGATTGTCTTAGTAATTGTACTTAATTTAGTTTCATCTAATTCTAAATCTGGCTGAACACCTCCACCATCATAAACCGTACGTCCTTTTTTCGTTTTAAAGGCATTATAATTTTCTTGTTTTACTCGTGTGGCCTTACCATTTTCATCTCTATTCCAGTAATCAAGAGCTTGAATACAGCGTCCAGAAGGCGTATAATATCTTGAGATGGTAATTTTCATTTGTGTACCATAAGTCAATTTTTTAGGTCGCTGCACTAAGCCTTTTCCAAAACTACGCGCACCTATCACAACAGCACGATCTAAATCTTGAAGAGCACCAGAGACAATTTCACTGGCAGACGCACTACTACCATCAATAAGCACTACTAACGGAATTTCAGTATCTATAGGTTCTTTAGAGGTATAATAGGTTTTATTATATTTTTTAACCTTAGACTTAGTAGTAACAACCAACTGGTTTTTTGGTACAAATATATTAGTGACATTAACAGCTTCTCGCAATAATCCGCCAGGGTTTCCACGTAAATCTAAAATGAGTTTCTCGGCACCTTTATTTTTTAAATCACGAAGCGCTGCTATAGTTTCAGAAGAGGTTTTCGCATTAAATTTTCGAAGTACGATATATCCAATATTATCATTAATCATAGAATAATGAGGAACGGCATGAATATCAACCGCCTCTCTTTGAATAGTAGCTGATTGTGTTTTTCCTTGTCTTACATAGGTAACATTTACAGAGGTACCTGCACCACCTTGTAATAGATTTCCAGCATCATCTTTGAAATCAGCAACTACCACATTATCAACTTTTATAATTTCATCTCCAGCTTTTAAGCCTGCTTTATCGGCCGCATAACCTTTATAAGGTTCTACAATAACTAAGCGATCTTTTAAGGTAAGTACATTGGCGCCAATACCAGTATAGTCTCCCGCGTTATTAATTCTGGCCGCCTCAACATCTTGTTCGTTGTAGTAATTCGTGTAAGGATCTAAATCTTCAAGCATACTTTTAATGGCTGTGTCCATTAAATCACCTGGATTTGTTTCATCAACATAGTTCATGTTGAGTTCTTTAAATAGCGTTGTAAAGATTTCTATCTGCTTAGCGATTTCAAAAAAATCACTTTTAAAAGCAGTTCCACCAAAAAACATAGTTAATGCTAATAGCGGAATTATAATGCGCTTGTGTAGTAGTTTTCGCATGATGTTTATTGTTAATAGTTAGGACGCTTTCTTGGAAAACGTATCTAAGAGTTTTTTCATTGTTGCGTTTACAGAATCAAAATCTGTTCCATCCTTACCAATGTACAAAATCATTAACGCATATGATGATAAAATGTTGTTAAAATGAGCATTTTTGTTAAGTCGGTAAGCTTCTCTCAGTAGGCGTTTGATACGATTTCTATCGACAGCCTTTTTAAAATGACGTTTACTTACAGAAACTCCAGTTTTGAATTGAACATCTACCTCATCAAATTCGGTTTTTAAATACACCATTCGTAAAGGGTATGCTGAAACCGATTGACCTTCGGAAAACAGTTGGTCTATAAGCTTTTGGCTTTTGAGCTTTTCTTTTTTTGAATACGAAAACGACATCTAGTTTTTTGAGTTCTGAGATACTATTTGTTGAAGATCTACAAGTTTACTTTCTAATTCATGAAGTCTATCATAAACATCTATAGGTTCTGGCATTTGCTTAGACGCAAACATGGTTACATACCAGACTTCCATTATATCTTCAGCATTAATAGTGTAGGTTGGATAGTTACCATCTTTATTGTCACTTTTTAAAATCAATTTTCCACGCTCCTCAATACGATTAATAACACGCTTTAAAACCACACCATCATTTTTACTAATAATGATATACACACGACCATCTTTGATATCATTAAAGTCTTCAACATAACGTCCAAATACCATATCACCATCAAAAAAGGTACGAACCATAGAATTGCCTTGCACTTCAAAACAACGAAACGTACCGTTATTAAGTTGTGGCATATGAAACGCTGGTAAGGTTTCAATATATTCTGCATCACCATAGCCATCTAAATATCCAGCTCTGGCTTTTGCAGGAACATACACGACGTTTTCTTCACCTTCTGGAGTTGTAGAGATCACTTGTGGCATTCCAGAATATGTTGGAGTATTGGCGATTTCAGATTTTAACATCACACTACTTTTTCCGAAGAGATAATCAGGATTGATTTCAAATTCGTCTATAATGGCAGAGAGCACATCATAACCTGGTTTTGTTTTTTTACGAGAGCCATCTTGTTGTGGCCTTCCGTTAACAATACTATCTATAGTTGTTCCTGTGACACCAATACGTTTTGAAAACGCATAATTATTGAGGTTAAATTTGTTAATAATAGCGGTAATTTTTTCGTCAATTGATTCCATAAGGGTTTAGCTATTAATTAAAACTTTTTACAAAAAAATTTTGCAATTTGTTTGTTTTAATTTGTAAAATGTTTTATATTTGTACTCTATTTAAATGCTAAGATACAAAAATTACTTAAAAATCAAACATTTGTGTGATTTTATTAGCATTTTCTTCAGATTTTAAAATAAAAGACGTCTTATTAAAATCTCCAATGATGACGTATTCCATAAGATGTTGGAATACAATGAAAGTTTATGCCTTAGTTATTAAGGCTTTAGTTAGGTAACCTGTTAGAAAAGCGAAACGATAACAGTTCTTAATTGAGCTTAAAAAAACAAGTATAAACTTTAAACAATTTACAATGAGTAAAACAATTAAAAACAACCTATTTAGGTTTGTGACATTGCGTAATCCACAACTAATAGATAAAAAGGAAGAAAAACCAGGGTTTGTTTTTCATCCCGATGAAAAAGGAGGAAAGTTCTTTTCTGTAATATTAAATAAAACAGCAGAAGAAAGACCAGCTTTACTTAATCAGGCGGCAGATGCTTATACATCAGTAGCATTTAAAACAAGAACCGAATCGAGAGCAATTAATGAAAAGCTTTATTTGTTTTCATCGTGGTTGATGCAACATAAAAATGCATTGTCATTTTCAGAAATTAAAGAAAATTCAAATGGTGTTTCAGAATTAAGCTCAACTCAATTATTACAAATTTGGGACAATTTAATCTATCAAACTATTGAGAAAAAATCAACTTATGTTAGAGAGGCTATGATTCAGCTTTTAGTGGCGAATCAATTTTTGAACGCATTTAATACATTTTCTAATGGGCTGAGTGATGATATTATATTTACAGAGGATCAAGACAAAGAATTTACTAGACGCGCTAATGCAAGTGTGGTTATGTCTAAGCTTTTGTTTAGTAATGCTAAAGCATCTCAAAACCAAAAACGTAAAGCAACTCCAGAACAAGAGCAAAGATCTTTAGATTTAGGAGAGGCTATGTTGGCCAAAGAACGCATTACTAGAAAGAACACACTTTTAAAAGAGCTTAAAAAAGTTAAAGCAAAGTATGTAAAAGACACAGCAAAAACTTCAGAAATTGCC
This sequence comes from Psychroserpens citreus, assembly GCF_055686305.1. Lineage (NCBI taxonomy): Bacteria > Pseudomonadati > Bacteroidota > Flavobacteriia > Flavobacteriales > Flavobacteriaceae > Psychroserpens > Psychroserpens citreus. The sequence goes on along the minus strand of NZ_CM145999.1, from coordinate 1,396,404 downwards.
TTAGATGCTCATAATAAAGTTGTGGAGAAACTCAAAGATGACGCCGAGGTTATTGTAGAAGAAACCAATCCAGATACCGGAATAACCACAACCAGAAAAACATATCCAAATCTTAAGTTACCAAAATTTGAATTTACTCCAGAAGAACCAATAACTAAAGCTTATTTATCTGATAAACTAACCTTAGGTTCATTATATGAGTTTGAGGCTCTGGAGTTGGAGCTTCATGATAGTTTCACTGATGCTGAAAAAGCAATAAAGACAAGTATTAGTAATGATCAAAAGATTGTTATTAGTAAAACACCAAAAGCTCCTAAAAAAGTGAGTACTGGTGGCGCCTCATTTAGAGCGACCAATCCATGGGGGAATTCTTTTGATTACAATATTAGCCCATTGTCGTCAATTCATCCTTCAGGTGAACGAGAAGTTTTTATGCTTGTATTTAATTATGTACAAGAGTCTCCTATCGAGAGTATTGATTATACTATTACTTTTGATAACGGTACTCAATCAAGCGAAACAGAATTTGAAATCACATCAAACACTTTCGATACAACATTTGTTAAATTATTTCCATCCCTAATTGCATTTCCAACAGGTACTCAAACCTATACACTTGAAGGAGAAATAACCTTGCAAGATGGAAGAGTTTTGAGTTTTGATAAACAAGTAAATATAAAAAGCCGTACAAATTTTGGCATGTTTACCGTTGATACAGATTCTGGAAACCCAACACAAACAATAGTAAAACCTCAATTATTTGGTGTTACTAACCTTGGAATTGCCGATTTTAGACGTGTGGAACAAGAGGTGTGTTGTTATGTACCTGGAGAAGTGTCGCATATTGAAAATGTGATGGCTCGTGAATATAAAGAGCGATCCACACGTAATTTAGTAAGTTCAGAGGTTACATCAGAACGAACAGAAGAACGAGAACGAGAGAATTTATCAGATACTACCACGACAGAACGATATGAAATGCAAACAGAAGTGTCTTCTGTTTTAAATCAAGATCAAGCACAGTCCCAAGGTGGTAATGCGAATATGAATTATGATGGTAAAGTTTCATTTAGCGCAGGCGCTTATTTTGATTCCTCAAGCGCAAGTTCAACATCTAATTCAAACTCTCAAGCCCAAACTTATGCACAAGAAGTGACAGAACGTGCAATGGAACGTATTGTTGAAAAAACACAAACCAAACGCACGTCTCGTATTTTAAAGGAGTTTGAAGAAAATAACAAGCACGGTTTTGATAATACTAAAGGCGATCAGCATGTTACTGGCGTGTATCGTTGGGTTGACAAGATTTATAAAAACACATTAATTAATTATGGAAAACGGCTGATGTACGAATTTGCGATTCCAGAACCATCTCGTTTTTTTAAGGAAGCAATTTGGAAACAAATTGAAGCTAATGAGGTTGAATCTGCGATTATTATTCCTGAACCTCCTGTACACCCAAGCGATTATGATTTTATTGGGCAATCAAGTGTAAAGAATGCTTCTGACATTACCGAAGATAATTATCAAGAGCTGGCAGCACAATATAATGCAGAGGTTTCTGAGCCTCCTATGGAGTATATGCATATTGGAAAAGCATTTTCGTATTTAGGTAATCCAGGTGGTGGAGAATGGAACGAAAACACCTCTGAAGCTGTTGATTTAGAGGTTCCAGAAGGATATTACACAGTTAATGCCAAAGCATGTTGGTTCGATAGTGAAGATAACGACATTAATAATACTGTTGTATTAGTTGGAGAAAAGCGAATAATTCTAAATTCTTCTTCATTTCCTTTTCCTGTTGTAATCCCTCCTTTCTTACCAACTTCAATTGATAAGTTTACAGAGAAAGTGCCAATTTCAGTATCTCAATTAGGAAACTTATCAGGAAGTATCAATGTGAGCATAGGTGTCAATAGATTACCAGAAACCTTAGAGCAATGGAAAAATGATACTTATAGAGCTATTATGGATGCGTATTATGAGCGCCTACAAGAGTATAATGATGCCCAGGGGCAAGATATTGTTCCGTTCACTGATAAAGAAAAAATAAAATTTAATCCATTACATAACAGAAGTCTTGAGAAAAAGGAATTGAAACGTATTGCGATCGAATTAATTACTAAACCTTTTGAAGTAGTTACTGCTAAAGATGATTATTTAACAGGCTCTAACCCAAGAGTGAAAAGAGATCAAGGATTCCAAGACCATGCAGCAGCGGTTAAATTTTTCGAGCAAGCTTTTGATTGGGATATTATGGCTTATGTGTTTTATCCATATTTCTACGGAAAAGAAGCCAATTGGAAAGATTTGTTCCAAGCACAAGATGCTGCAGATCCATTATTCCAGGCCTTCTTACAATCAGGGATGGCACGAACTGTAGTTCCTGTGAGACCTGGATTTGAAGATGCTGTAAACTGGTATATGGAAACTGGAGAAATTTGGAACGGTCAAGGTTTGGTCATAGACCAAGATGATGATCTTTATGTGTCTGTAGCTGAAGAAATGCAAACGATTGAAGGTGTTGTTGAAGGCACCTGGGAAACACGTTTACCTACAGCATTAACCATTTTGCAAGCTGAATCTGCAGCCCTTTTAGAAAGCGGATTACCGTGTTTTTGTGAGGAGCATACTGACGATAATACTATCATGTCGAGCTCAGAACTTTTAAGAGGAGATGATGATAGTGCTGGTGTTGGTGTGGATTTATTAAGCTAATAATAATTAGTTAAAAACAGATACCACAATGGAAACAAAACCACAACAGATAGATAAGATTGTATATTCCCTATGGACAAAACCTAGCGGAAATATACTTGAGAACGCGGTCAATTGGCATTCACCAAAAGCACAACTTGCTTGTTTAGCATTGTCTGTATTAACATCTCAAAGGTTTTTTTCTGAAATTGAACTGGTAACAGATAGCGAAGGTTGGGACGTGATAAAACAACTCAACCTTCCTTTCACGTCTGTGAAGACAATTTTGGATGATATCCCAGAATCACAATATGGATTTTGGGCCTTAGGAAAAATACATGCTTACAAAGCACAAGACAAACCCTTTGTGCATTTAGATAATGATGCTATTCTTTGGAAAGGACTCCCTAAGTGGGCTCAAGACGCACCAATTTTTGTGCAAAATACCGAAGATAAGCGTTGGTTTGAAAGTGTTTACCGAGCCGAAATCAATCACGCAAATAAAGTGCTTAATTATTTTCCTAAGAATTGGAATGTGGCCAAAGAAGCCTATTGTACAGGTGTTTTTGGAGGTACTGATATCGATTTTATTCAGCGTTATTGCAAAGAAGCTTTAAAGTTTATCAATGATAAACGCAATGCCAAAGCCTGGAAAACCATTGACAACAAAGGTTCATACTGTATCATTTTTGAGCAATACATTTTGGCCTGTTTGGCACAATACTATCAGATAGACACCGTATTTTTTGATCAATTTCTAGATAAAAAACGTTTACGAGATTTAGGCTTTACCCACATTTGGGGAGCCAAAGCCGATAAAAACCTTGAAATGGTGTTATTGCGACGTTTACATCGAGAAGACCCAAAAACCTTTGAGCTCGTAGCGAAGCTATTTAAAGAACAAGCGGCTATAAAAGCCGCATAACAAGTCTCATAAATCAAGGCATAATTCACAACCGAGATTAAACCCATTCTGGCTAAGACTATAGACTCTAAAGTAATCTTTGGTTAGAAGTGTTATGTCTTGATTTTATATGAGAAGTATAATAAAAATTAAAGATAAACTAATGATTTTAGATCAATCGGAAGCTAGATCTAAATCGTTCAAAATAAATAAACATATGAATTATGAACAATATAACTATTGAAAATAAAGAGGTAACAGATGTTCACATACGTATAGGTTTTGTTGATAATAAAACCTATGTCAGAACTTTTGAAAACTCATTTATCAATAATTTAGGCAGTAAAGATGTTTACATTTTAGCTGATAAAAATAAAACCACAGAAGAGAATTATTATAGTGTAACCGATTTTACAAAAACAGGTTTAACACATTATAATATTACTAAGATTTATAGCATTGGACTGGGCGTTTCAATAGTTGAGTCAATTAGAGAAAATAAAGAGATTGTTCCAAATATTGTAGAACAAATTATGGATTGGATTGGCATCCCCCAGTCGCAAAAACGTAATGATTGGACCTTTTCTATTAGGTCTATGATATATAATTACGTTGAGCATTATGATGATTTTACACCACCAAACGCTTTTGACAAGATGTTTAATGTATTTCAACTGTGTTTGAAATTAGGTATAATAGATATGTCTAATATTGCTGAATTTGTATCTAAGGAAATTTTTTTCGCTTTAGCCGAGACCATAAGAGCACAAAAATTAGATGACAATAGGTGGAAGGATCCTGACTCAGAAGATTATGATCCTTTATTTGGAGTGCCTAAGTCAGTAAAAACAATTGCTTTTATATTAGATGGTTTAGTAGAGCAACCACAAGTAAAATTACCTGTAGACCATAAGTTTACGGTAAAAGACCTAGAGAACATTCAAAGCTTTCCTGAACTAATTTATGAGGCTACAGATCAAATAGTGAGGTGGCTTAAAAACTTTATTACGCAACAGATTTACAGTGTAAGCATGAAGCTTGAGCAAACGATACAATTGTATAATGCTTTTACAGTAGGTTTTATTAATGGAATTATTGAGCTTGTTGCTAGTATCGTTGAAGCTATTGGTTTTATGATTAGCCTATTTCAGTTTGAAGTACAAAGTGAGTTAGTAGAAAGCATAAGTACATTTATTAACAAACTTGACTGGGCCACGATTAAGATAATGATTAAGTCATCTATAAAAGAATTTTTTGAATATATATCAAGTTCAGATATGTATCAAAAGGCCTATGACTTTGGGGTTTTTATCCCTCAACTATTAGAAATTATTATAGATGCCATTACTATAAGTAAAGGTGCTGCTAAGGTGGTTAAAAAAATGAAAGATATCGCTGATATTTTGCTTGAACTTTTAAAAGATGCTAATAAAATAATTAAGGATTTTGAGGCTCAAATACTTTTAAAACTTGATAGAAAAACTCTAAAAGAGCTTCGAGAGAAGGGGGTTACAATAGATGTCGAACTTGTTTATACAGGAAGTTCTAAACCTGCTTATTCGGGCTTACCAATAAAAATACCAGATGGGAATAAATACCATATAAGATATAAAGGTGTTGTATTAGAAAGCTTTGAAAACGAAAAGGATGCGAATAAGTTTTTAAAAAAAATAAATAAAGATGAATCATATTTAAAAGATTTGTTCTTTGAAAAAGCATTAAAACCCTTTACTAAATTAAGGAAAGACTTATTAAATTTAGATGAAGTCGGCTTAATAAACTTATTTAAAAAAGAGCTCAATGTAAAACATTTCAAGACTAAGGATTTGATTAATTTTAGAGACAGAATGCTAAGAAGCTACCCAAGATTAAAACATCATTATAATCCATTAACAGGAAAAACAACATCAGTTAACATTGCTGAGTTTATTATAAACTCAAAAAAGAAGGGTAAATCAATTCATAAAAACCACAAAGTACTTAGTCATTCGGGTTATGAACAAATTTATAAGGAATTTGTAAAAACAATAGATGACAATAAGTTTCTAGAAAATGTGAAAGACCTTAAAGGACGAAGCAAGAGAAATGATAGTGAGATTAAATTCGTGTATGAGTTTTTAGTTAACCATATTCATAGGGCAGATGAGTTTGTAATTGAAACAAAGAATATTTATTTTGCTTGCACATCATGTCAACGTGAGTTAATCATGTTAAAAAGATATGCTGAAAGTATTGGCAAGAAAATTGAGTTTAAAATTTTTGGAGATGAAGATATATTAGGAAACAAACAATTAATAGATAAAACAAGATAAAATGATAATAGAATATTTAAAATCCATGAAAAACAACCCTAAGCCTAATAAAGGTTTAAGTGAAATGAGGGGTTTGACATTGGAACGTATTATAGAATTAGAACTGGAGCTGAACCAAGGAAACCCTTTCCCTAAAGTATACAGAGAGTATTTGTATTTAGGAGGAGAGTTTAATGCGTTGGGATTACAAACTTTAGCTGATGGCGACAATGGAGGTGATATACTTATTTCCCATAATTATGTTAATAGTTTTTTGGCAAAAAACAGGATCAATACATTAGAAAGACCATATGTAGTACTGCATTTATATGATGATAACGGGTTTATTTTTTGTTATACTGATGAAGGTGACAATCCTAAAACATATATTTTTGAGCCTTATAACGATTTTAATAAACTCAACCCCTCTATAGAACCTGTAAGAAACAAACCGAACCTTAAAGAGTTTATTGATAAACAAGTAGATCTAGCTTTAAAGGGGTTGCAATCATTTTAGAATAAGAGCAATTTATTATTTTTAAAACCGTTTCTTATGAGGCGGTTTTTTTTGTTATATAACTTTCTATAAAATCTATGAATAAACTTAAATTTAAAAAAACAGAAACAGGAAATAGCTGGGTAGAATCCAATGAGGACAAATATCTATTATTAGGATATTTTATAGGAGATTATTCTAATTCAAGCTACATACAAAGTAATATTATTGAGCCGTTAGAAAAAATATTAAAAGATGAAAAGAGTTTTGGCGAAATTATGGAGGGCTTCGCAGAATGGGATTTTGATGATGGGCATTGTATATTAGAAGTTGAAGAAAAAACAGCATATTTTGTAAATGAAAGAGATTCAAGCCAAAATTTAGAAATGCCTTTGGAGGAGGTGGTCAGTTATCTTAAAAAATGGAAATCTTTTTTAGAAACAAAACATACTTGAACCAGGAAAAATATAGCTTTAATTTAATTTAAAACTCTTGAACATTATATATTTAAAACAACTAGAAAAACACCCTAACTTAAACCCTAAGTTTACTGCTCAAGGATTATCAATTGAGGAAATAATTGATTTAGAATTAAGTTTAAATGACGAACAACAATTCCCAAAAGCTTTCCGAGAATATTTATTTATAGCAGGGAAAAAGAGTGGCACAGGTGTTGTTGATAATGATTTTAAAGACCTTAAGGTAACTTGTAACGACGACATGAAATATTGTGGATATGAATTAGATAGACCATATTTTGTGTTTGATAATTTAGATAGTCAATATAGCTTCTTTTATCTTGATGAAAACAATGAAGATCCAGATTGTCATATTTTAGATCCTTTTGGTAAAAAGGAAGGGCATTTTCCCATTACTAGACCAATGAAATTTACATTTTCAGAACTCATTAATGAGTCAATAAGACGCATTAAATCTAGAATACGACATTAATATATCGCTGTTCAACTAATTAGGATTATGAAAAAAAAAAAAAGACCAAGCTTTACCTGGTCTTTTTTATATTTATAAAAAACATAAGATGTCTTGGAAAGAAGCTGCAGAAATGAGTAAACAATTTGTACAAAAAGAATTGTACAATGAAAATAATCAACCTTTTGATTCGTGTTCTGATTGTAAAAACAAATTAGAGGGAGATTATAAAATATTTAAAAGTTACTCTAGGCTAACCAAAAATGAGAAACACAAACTTATTTTTGGGATAGCACTTTGCAGCCAATGTCTTGAAGCTTATGCCTCTGAGATTTCCAAATCTACAACATCTAAATTGGAAGCACTTAGAGAGACCTATCCAGATTTTGGCGTAACGAGTATAGATATCTCTTTTCTCTGGGGTATGGATGATAATCAAGTTCACAGGTGTGCAATATCCAACAAAACTATTAACGAATTAAATGAATATCAGATATCTGCTATATGTTATAATGACAAACAAATTACACCAATATCCATACTTGGTGACGAGGGTTTAAAAGAGTATCAAGACTGTATATCTGATGAAACACAGGGCTATATTGATGATTTTGTAAATAGAGTCATAGACTTACCACCCGAAATAGAAGTATTATTAAAGGACGACCATCTTGTATTAATTTAATAGCTTTTTATGTACCTAGCCCTAGATGTCCATTATAAAACTAACCATGCCAAAAGTGTTGGCATCACGTTTTTAAGCACAAACGATCAAGTGCCTCAAAATGTTTTCATTGAAATGATAGAAGATGTGGCGGTCTATCAACCAGGTGAATTTTACAAACGCGAGCTACCCTGTTTGCTTAAAGTGATTTCAAAAATAGACCTCAATACGATAACAGCTATTATTGTTGATGGTCACGTCTATGTAGATAATCATGGTCAGTTTGGATTAGGTGGCCATTTGTATGATGCTATAGACAAAAAGGTTCCCGTTATTGGCGTAGCCAAAAGAGAATTTCATGCTAATAAGGAAACAGTTAAAGATATCTTTAGAGGCACGAGCAACAACCCACTTCACATTTCAGCCATTGGTATGGATCTAGAAATCGCAGCACAATGCATCCAAGAGATGCATGGTGATCATAGACACCCAACACTTCTTAAATTCCTAGACGCAGTCACAAAATCAGAATAAAACAAATTACAAAATTTAACATATATTTTTTGTAAAATGTTTGTATAATTTATCACATATGATTATATTTGTATTCGCTTTTCTAACAACGTTTACCGTTAGTTATGCTATTTTAGAATAGCAATTTAAACAATTCGTGTTAAGTGGAAACTCATAAAACCTAGATTAATCCTATTCTGGTTAAGATGTATATAAACAACAAGTAATCTTTGGTAACGAGTTTGGTCTACTTAAAATTAATTCAAACATATGTATGAAATGAGTGTTAATAAAGTTAATCACCTTTTTAAGAATGTGATTCAGCTTTTTAATACGAAAACGCAGTGTTTCCAGAGGTGAATATATTTTTATTCACTTAATCATTAATAAAAATATAGAACCGATGAACATAATATCTAAAGCGCTATCTGAATATGGCGTTAAAGAAACGGTTGGCTCCAAAGACAACCTTAGAATTTTGAAATACTTTAATGAATTAGGTTTTGATGGATCAAAACTTAAAGACGAAACCGCCTGGTGTAGCGCGTATGCTAATTGGGTGGCTAAAACAGCTGGATATGAATATTCTGGTGATTTAACCGCCAGAAGCTGGTTACGTGTTGGCACCTCAACACGAACACCTAAAGTAGGCGATATTGTTGTCTTTTGGCGAGAATCTCCTCGAAGCTGGAAAGGTCATGTGGGCTTTTACATTAAAGAGACAAAAAACTATGTCTATGTCTTAGGTGGTAATCAGCGAAACATGGTATGCATTAAGGCTTACCCCAAACCAAAAGTGTTAGACTATAGACAACTAGCACACATTGAATAACCCATAAAAACCATTGATATGGAAAAAGTAATCAAATTTATGTTTTGGTTACTTGCGCTCCTGTCTCCTGTTCATGCTGTTATGGTAACCATGGTGTTTTTAATCATTGTCGATTTTATTACAGGTGCCTACGCCTCTATTAAAAATCGAATACCCATTCGTAGCTCTAGAATTGGTCACACCATTTCTAAGTTCTTTATCTATAATCTGGTCATTTTAGCGGCCTTCTTTTTAGAAGAATACATCGTTAATGAAGTGCCGTTTTTAAAGATAATTGCTGGGTTTATTGCGATTACTGAAATCAAATCCATACTGGAGAACTACAATGTAATCTATGGAAAAAACCCGTTTAAAGCGCTGATTAACTTAATAAAGTTAACCTCGCTAAAGGATACCATAGAAACACTTACAGAAGACGACGAATCTGCACAACAAAAGGATTCAGGGTAAAGTAACCACAAAGCCAATGACATTCTTGGTCTAGTTTCAGGAAGCGAAACAGATCAAGAATTGAGGCTTTATACTATAAATTTTAATATCACAATTATGAAAACACAACACATTTCCACAGAAAAAACACTGCTACTTATTATTCTAACCATTATCATTTTTAATTTGCTAACAAAGCAATGTGTTAGCAACCCTTCCGATAGACAAACACCAAAAGTGACTATTGTTAGAGACACTATATGGCAGATTAAAGTAGACACGTTTAAAGTACAAACGCTGAGGTATAAAACCGTGTATGTTGATAGAGATAACCCTACAACGATTAACGAAACACGTTCTAATGCAAAAGACGCATCAAAACTTGTTGAGGCTAAAGTATATAAAGACACACTTAGCAATGACGACATAGATATTTTTAGCTTTAATCTTGTAGAAGGGAACCTTCTCGATAGTGAGATTTCTTATAAACTCAAACTGCCTCGAGAGATTACAGTGACCAACACCATTGAATACCCAAAAACTTATAGAAGCGGACTCTATTTCTTTTCTGAAATTGGAGGTAATCAAACCCGATTTGATAACATCAGCTTCGGTATACAATATAACCGAAAAGGCAAATGGTTTGTAAGTTACAGGGCAAATTTAAATCAATTACAGCAACCAACGCATAATGTTGGTGTTGGAGTTCGATTGTTTAAATAGTGATTTAGTGTTATATAACACCTTACAAACCATGACTTAAGTCATATTTTAAGCCTAAAGATTGAAGTAACTTTAGTTATAATTTAAATCGTCAGGTCATGGGAAATTTAAATGTTACTAAACTGTCTAAAAAGAAAGACAAGGCAAATTATATCCATCAACTTACTAAAGACATTGAAGCTTTAGACTTTATGATTGAGAATGATATGATTGAAAAAGCACCAATTCGTATTGGTGCAGAACAGGAGTTTTGCCTCGTTAATGAAGAGTTTTTACCTAGCGGAAATGCGCTAGATATTCTAAAAGAGATTGATGACGAGCACTTTACTACCGAAATAGGAAACTATAATCTTGAAATCAATCTCGATCCTTTTGAACTCAAAGGCGATTGCTTTTCAAAGCTTCATAACCAACTGAAGGAATTATTAGATAAAGCAAAAGCTGTTGCAGAAAAACATAACACTAAAATTGCACTTACTGGCATTTTACCCACACTATCACTCAAGCATATTACAATTGATAATATGACACCAATACAACGGTATTACGTCTTAAATGAGGCGATAAAAGAATCTAGAAAGCAAGATTTCGATATTCATATTAAAGGGGTTGATGAGCTCAATTTATTACATGATTCTGTGATGTTAGAAGGTTGCAACACAAGCTTTCAGGCACATTTGCAGATTCATCCAGACGACTTTATTAAAAGCTATAATTGGGCACAAGCCATTTCTGGTCCTGTGTTGAGCGTGTGTACAAATTCACCATTTCTTTTCGGAAAAGAGCTTTGGAGTGAAACGCGTATTGCCTTATTTACACAAAGTGTAGATACAAGAGCGAATTCATTTTTACTCAATGAAAAACAATCTAGAGTAAGTTTTGGAAATAGCTGGGAAACCGGAAGTGTATCCGATATTTTTAAAGATAATATCTCTCGATTTAGAAGTTTAGTAACTGCCGAGTTTGAAAAAGATAGTCTTACCATGTTACAAAACGGTGAGATTCCGAAGCTTAAAGCATTATGTCTCCACAACGGAACAGTATATCGTTGGAACCGCGTGTGCTATGGTGTTGGTGGAGGAAAACCGCACTTAAGAATTGAAAACAGATACATTCCTTCGGGCCCAACCATGAAAGATGAAATTGCAAATATGATGTTTTGGGTCGGATTGATGATTGGTCGTCCAAAATCGGAAAATAACATTCATGAGACGATGGACTTCAAAGATGCTAAATTCAACTTTTTTAAAGCAGCACGATATGGAATGGCTGCACAGTTTACTTGGAAAGAAAAAACCATTTCAAGTCAACGTTTAATTTTAGATGAGTTATTACCAATGGCGTATCGTGGATTATATAAAATGGGAATTTCCCCTAAAGACGCAGAGCATTATTTAACCGTTATCGAAAACCGAGTGAATATTCACAATGGTTCAGAATGGCTTACCAAAAGCTACAGAAGTTTATTAAAACGAAAAAAACCTATTGAAGCCCTACAAGTATTAACAGCTAATATGTATTTAAAACAGGAACATGATTATCCTGTGTCTACATGGGAAGTGCTTGATGAAGATGCACACACAACTTTCGATATTAACAAGAAAGTGGTGCATATCATGAATACTGATTTGTTTTCCGTAGGAAAAAAAGACAGTCTAGAATTGGTGCTTAATATGATGCAGTGGAAAAATATTCACCATATGCCAGTTATTAATTCTAAAAAAGATTTAATAGGGTTGTTGAGTTGGTCGGATATTAAAAACCATATTAATGAAATTGAAGAAAGTACAAAGTCAGTACAAAACTTTATGAAAGATGAGGTTATAACAGTGACTAAAGAAAAATCTGTAGACCAAGCAAAACAGCTTATGAAGCTTCATAATATTAGCTGTCTGCCAGTGGTTAAAGGACAAAAACTAGTCGGAATATTGACTTCAAATGATTTTTAGAACATATGACGACAATCTACAGTAAAGCTATGGATACTTCAATATTTGTAGATCGAATTATAGCTCATATACAAGGTAAAAATCCTGGTGCTACTATTGTGTTTTTTGCAGGCATTCATGGCAATGAAACTGCTGGTGTATTTGCATTAGAACAGGTCTTGAAAACCATACCATCAGAGCAGGTTCATGGGACTATTTATGGTATTTCAGGTAACCTTCAAGCACTTAAAGAACAGCAACGTTATTTAGATGCGGATTTAAATAGACTCTGGACAAAAGAGCAATTAGTAGCGCTTGAATTTAAAAATAGTTTAAATATTGAAGAGCATGAACAACAGGAATTATTCCAGCTTATACAGCAGATTATTAATTCTAATTCAGGGCCATTTTATTTTATAGATTTTCATACGACCTCAAGCAAGACACTACCTTTTATAACTATAAACGATGCGTTAATCAATAGAAAGTTTTCTCAATTGTTTCCAGTACCAATTGTGCTAGGAATTGAAGAATATTTAAACGGACCATTATTGAGTTATATTAATGAATTAGGTTACGTGTCGCTTGGTTTTGAGTCTGGTCAACATGATGATAAAGAAGCGATTGATAATTGTATTTCCTTTATTTATTTGGCTTTGTCCTATGCTGAAATTTTAACAAAAGACACGATTCCGCAGTTAGATAAAGAATTTAAAACATTACAAACAAACGCTAATCATTTGTCTGAAGTATTCGAAGTAATTTATTTACATCGCATTAGAAAAGATGAGATGTTTAAAATGAAGATGGGTTTTAAAAGTTTTCAGGAAATTAGAAAAGGAATGTCTATTGCAACTAGTAATAATTTAGATGTTAAATCAAAGTATAGTGCTTGGTTATTTATGCCACTGTATCAGCCACAAGGTCAAGAAGGGTTCTTTATTATTAGAACGATAAAGCCTTTTGTATTGAAGCTTTCAGCAGGATTAAGACAATTAAAATTTGATCGCCTTTTAGTGTTGCTTCCAGGCATTACCTGGCAAGATAAAAACAAGAAAGCATTAAAAGTTAACTTGAATATAGCTAAGTTTTTTGCAAAATCTATATTCCATTTATTGGGTTATAGAAATAAAAAATTAAACACTAATCATGTATTGCTTTTCAATAGAGAGCGAACTTCAAAAATTGAGTCGTATAAAAACCAATCATGGTATTAACTACAATGATACTCTATTGTTACTAGGTTTTATATCAGCCATTCGTCCCATTGGATCAATAAGAACAGATTTCACGTCTTTTGAAGCCTCAAAACTATAGAGTGGTTGTGCCCAAGCCCAATTAGGTTTCAATGTTGCTTCTGTTGGTTTTTCTCCTAACATTTCACGTAAAGGGATATAAAAATCTTCAAATGTTCCGTCAGTATAAGTAACCCTAACATCAATTGGCATAGGCATTAGTCCAATGCGTTCAAGCGTAACGGTCTTCCCTTTAGGTTTTCTTACCGCATAATCTATAGTATTGGTGGTTTGAGCAAAATCAACAAGATACCAATCCAATTCTAAGCCTGATACTTTTTCAGCAACACGAATAAAATCAAGTGGTTTAGGGTGTTTAAACGCCCATTCTTTATAATAGCGTTTAATAGTTTTATCTAAATTGTCTTCACCTATAATATACCCTAGTTGAGTTAAAAACACACAGCCTTTATAGTAAGCTACTTTTGAGTATAAACTGTTATAGTCATATTTATCAGCGAAAGTGGTCATAGGTTGTTCATCTCCAGTATCGACCAAAGCAAAATAATTGTTATAGGCTCTGAGCCATGGGTTAGGCATGTTTTTTTCAAACATATCATTCATGGCTTTATATTCGATATACGTAGCAAACCCCTCATCCATCCATTCATGTTTTGCTTCATTATTTGCCAACAAAAACTGAAACCAAGTATGCGCTAATTCATGAGATATTGTTCCTTTAAATAAACCATCAAAACTACCTTCACCAGCTACTAATGTGCACATTCCATATTCCATACCTCCATCTCCTCCTTGAATAATAGTGTATTGATCATATGGGTATTTACCAACCAAATCACTATAATAGGTCATTAATTGAGCTGTAAATGGCTGGAGGTATTTCCAATTCTCCAGCTGGTCTTTTGACATCGTTTCTTTATATATGAAATGCAACATTGGCCCATCAGCAACTTGTAAGGTGTCATGAATAAACTCTGGATCTGCAGCCCAAGTAAAATCATGAACATTAGGTGCGTAAAAATGCCATGTTAACTTATCATTTTTAGGAATTACGTTCTTCTTGGTATACCCATGACCAATATCTTCGGCGTTTTGAAGATACCCAGTACCTCCAATCGTATACTCTTTATCGATTGTTATTTTTACATCATAATCCCCCCAAACTCCGTGAAATTCTCGAGCAATATATGGGTAAGCGTGCCAGCCTTCGTCATCATACTCTGCCAGCTTTGGATACCATTGCGCCATAGACAAGGCTACGCCTTCATTATTATTTCGTCCTGATCGACGAATTTGAACAGGAACTTGGCCTTTAAAAACCATATCTAAGTCTACAGTTTCCCCTGGTTTAATGACCGTATTTAATTGTACTTTAACAACTGTTCCGTACATACTATACTGTAGTGGCTTCCCATTTTGTTTAAGGGATTGTATGTCAATATATCCAACTTCATCTGGTTGCAATCTAGCAATTCTACTACCATAAATAGGGTTTTGTTCAGTACCTACATTAGTAGTAAATCGAGAGTCTGGTTTTTTAATACTCTGTACTCTAGCATCCATTTCACTATTAGGTTGAAATGCATTAAAGTATAAATGATAAAAGACCTTGTCTAAAGTATCTGGCGAGTTGTTGGTGTATTTTATATTTTGAGTTCCACTAAATTGGTAAGACGCTACATCCATATCAATAGCCATTGTATAATCGGCTTGTTGCTGCCAATAGCTATCTGTTTTATACACCATTTTTATGTCTTGAGCAAATAGTTTGAATGCCATTAGCATTAGACTTATATATAAGACAGGGCAAGTTTTTAAGCTCATAATTATTTTATTCTGAAATTATTTTGAGTTAGCCAATTGTGAAGCCATAATTAAGGCATTATAGGCGTTTACGATTCGTCCAGATGTCGAGATATCTGAAAATGATTTGATGACTCGGTTTTCACCCACAACAACCTTTGCTTTTATAGGTAAACCAGACTCCATGATTATTTTCTTTACTTGGGATGCTGTCAATTTTGGATATTGAGAACGAATTAATGCAGCAACACCCGATACGTTTGGAGCAGCCATAGACGTCCCTTTTTGAAACTCATATTCATTTTCTGGTGTTGATGAATAAATATCAGTTCCTGGAGCAAATACATCGACAGTTACCTTTCCGTAGTTCGTGTAATCTGCAACCATATTTGTACCATATCTTGGTGCTAAGGCACCAACAGTAATAAAGTTATCAGCAACTTCTGGTCCTGTGCCAATAGCATCGTTAGGATATTTTAAATGGATATCAATATTCTCTTTTTCATTTCCTGCTCCATGAACAATGAGAACATCTTTTTCTGCAGCATATACGATTGCATCTCTTACCCAATTACTATGCGTTGAAAATGTTTTACCAAAACTCATATTAATAACTTTAGCACCATTATCCACTGCGTATTTAATAGCTAATGCTACATCTTTATCATATTCATCACCATTTGGAACTGTTCTAATAGCCATTATTTGTACGTTATTAGCAACACCATTCATGCCCTTACCATTATTGCGTTCTGCAGCTATAATTCCTGAAACATGAGTGCCATGACTTTGGTCTTTGGTAGATGGTTTTGGGTTGTTGTTGCCATACCCAGGTTTATCATTTAAGTCATTGGGATTATCTCCAGTTTTACGTCCTTTCAGGTTTTTGTTTAAATGAACATTAAGACGCTCATTTATAGTTTTGAGGTCGTTTTTTAATCCCTGTTTACCCTCGGCCATAGTCTCAAAATTATTGCTATACATTAGTCTTGCATATTGAATAGCGGTTTGGAGCGTTTCGTCTTCAGTTTTAATACCAAGAACTTCTTTTTTTGTGTAATTAGATTTACCAAAATGTCTTGTAAGAGTTTCATCAGCCGATACAACACCTTGGTAAATCTCATCATATTGGGCTTTTAATGCGAGCTGTTTTTGATACTCATCATTATAAATAGCCTCTGCTTCTGCGAATTTTGGATGGCTACGATCCCCAGAAGCTACTATACGAGTGTATTCCATTTGTTCATCATAACCATCTCCTACAAAGTTCCAACCATGAATATCGTCGATATAACCATTCTTATCATCATCTTTTCCGTTGTTTGGTATTTCATCGGTATTAGTCCAAATAACACCATCTAAATCTTCGTGATCTATATCTATAGCACTGTCTAGAACAGCAACAATTATTTTCTGACCTCGTTTGTTTTTTATAATATCTCTATAAGCTTTATCGACACTCATTCCTGGAATAGTGTCTTTTGCAAGATCTAAATGTGCCCATGATTTTTTTTGGGAATCGCTAAGCTTAGACTCTTTAATTGGTGAGGTGTCAATATTTTCTATCGGTGTAGATATCATGCCACCTGTTGAAGCACAACCTAAAAGAACAATAGATAATGTGTATAGAAATGCTTTAAATATATTTTTCATAATAGTTTAATTAAAAATATCTTTGGTTGAATAAACGTCTTTTAACCTTACACCTTTTTCTGTATGCTGTACAGTGATGATTTCGTTGTGAGCATCGTGTTCAAGAAATAAATAAAACTGTTCATCTGCAGCAAGATTAAGAAACCGTTGTTTTTCATCTAATGTAAGTAAGGGCCTTGTATCATAACCCATAACAAAAGGAATGGGTAAATGGCCAGCGGTAGGTAATAAATCGGCCATAAAACATATTGTTTTTCCTTGATATTGAATCATAGGGATCATTTGTTTTTCGGTATGGCCATTTGCAAAAAAAATATCAAAGCCTAATTCTGAATTTTTTAATATATCATCTTGAGGAAGAGATGTAAATTTTAGTTGCCCACAATCTTCCATTGGCAGAATATTTTCTTGTAAAAAGGATGCTTTTTCTCGATTATTAGGCTTAGTAGCCCATTTCCAATGGTTTTCATTACTCCAAAATTGTGCATTTTTAAAGGCAGGTTCATAACCTGTCCTGTTCTTATTCCATTGAATACTTCCACCACAATGATCAAAATGTAGGTGCGTCATAAACACATCAGTAATATCATCACGATGAAAGCCATGAGATTTTAAGGATGCATCTATAGAGTCGTCTCCCCAAAGGTAGTAGTAGCCAAAAAATTTATCACTCTGCTTGTTACCCATACCAGTATCAATTAAAATTAACCGATCTCTATCTTCAATTAACAAACAACGTGCCGCAATATCTATCATATTATTAGCATCTGAAGGGTTGGTTCTTGTCCACAACGATTTTGGAACGACACCAAACATGGCACCACCATCTAATTTAAAATTTCCAGCGTTTATAGGGTATAATTTCATAATTGCAAATTAATAAATACCGTTGTTTAGGCGATAAGTTTTAGGAGTTTATTAAGATATTACTATTTTTTGGTGTTTTCTAAAATCTAAACTCTCCTTAGTCTATTTGTTTTTTTAGTGGTTTTTAGAATTGTTAACATAGTTTCTTTTATATTTAGCTTTCAAAATTCAGATATATGTTAGAATTAGCGGGAATTATCATTTTAGGAATATTAGCGCAATGGTTTGCTTGGAAGTTTAAAATTCCTGCAATTTTACCCTTAATTTTGATAGGACTTTTGGTTGGCCCTATTGCCGCCGAATATTTATCTGAAGATGGAACAAAATGGATAGAGCCCGTATGGAATGGTAAAAAAGGACTCTTTCCTGGCGAAAGTTTATACTACTTTGTGTCTTTAGCGATTAGTATTATTTTATTCGAAGGCGGATTAACATTAAAGCGTTCTGAAATTAAGAATGTTGGTCCGGTGATTACAAAACTAATCACACTAGGCTCAGCGGTGACCTTTTTTGGAGCAGGTATTGTAGCACATTTTATTTTTAATCTAAGTTGGGATTTAGCCTTTTTGTTTTCTGGATTAATTATAGTTACTGGACCTACTGTAATCACACCAATTTTAAGAAATATCCCACTTAAAAAAGACATATCTACAGTATTAAAGTGGGAGGGAATTTTAATAGATCCAATAGGCGCTTTGGTAGCCGTATTGGTTTTCGAATTTATAAGTGTAGAAGGCGATAGTGGCTTTACAAAAACAGCCTTTATTGAGTTTGGTAAAATTATTCTTTTCGGAACAACTTTCGGGTTTACTTTTGCCCATGCCTTAGCATTTGCTATAAATAAAAAACTGATTCCTCATTACTTACTAAACGTAGTGTCTTTATCTGCGGTTCTATTAGTCTTTGTAGAGTCTGAAATTTTCGCTCACGAATCTGGTTTATTAGCTGTAGTAGTTATGGGAATGGTATTAGGAAACGGAAAATTAGAAAACTTGAAAGAACTCTTGTATTTTAAAGAGTCTTTAAGTGTCCTCCTTATTTCCATTCTGTTTATTCTTTTGGCCGCTAATATCAATATTGAAGATTTAGAATTACTATATACATGGAAAACCGCTGCGCTTTTTGCTATAGTCGTTTTTGTTATTAGACCGTTAGCAGTCTTTCTTAGTACATCTGGTTCCAAATTAAAACTTAACGAAAAACTGTTTGTAAGTTGGGTTGGGCCTCGTGGTATTGTTGCTGCTGGTATTGCCTCTCTTTTTGGAAGTAAGTTATTGAAACAAGGTGTTGAAGGTGCCGAATATATTACACCATTAGTGTTTATGATTGTGTTAGGTACTGTTTTGCTTAATGCCACAACCGCTAGGTTATTTGCAAAGTTGGTGGGTGTGTTTTTAACCCAGTCTAACGGAATTTTAATTATTGGCGCTTCAAAAGTTTCTCGACTCTTAGGGCATTATTTAGAAACTAACGGACGCCATGTTGTGCTTATTGATAGTAATCAAAATAATGTTGATAAAGCAAAAGAATTAGGTTTAGAAGCTTTGAATACCAATATTTATTCTGAAACCTTAACAGATAATATTGAACTTAATGATGTTGGTTATTTAATGGCTATGACAGGAAACAGTGATATAAATAAATATGCAATCAATAAATTTGCAAAGCAGTTTGGTGAGAATGGGTCGTTTAGATTAGTAAGCCCAGTAGAGATAAATAATCCAGAAAACAATCCAAAAGAAGGCCTATTTTCGCACACCGATGATTACAATTCGTTAACAGAAGTAACACGTAAATTCCCTACAATTCAAGAAGTTAATTTGGAAGATAAAGCTCACTATAACAGTCTTATAGAGATTACCAATAAAGACAAAGATATAATCCCGTTATTTATTAAAGATAATGAAGGCGAGTTATACATCATTTCATCCTATAATACAGAGATTGATACTATTGAAGAGAATTTTAAATTGGTGTATTTAGGGAAGCCTTTTAATGTAGAAAAAGTTGCCAATGAAGACTAAATAAGTGTGTTTCTGTTGGTTTAAAACAAAAAAACCGAAGTATTTCACCTCGGTTTAATATTGTAAAAATTTATTCGCAAGATTAATCATTCAACTTCAGTACAGCCATAAAAGCCTGTTGAGGAATTTCTACGTTACCTACTTGTCGCATACGTTTTTTCCCTTTTTTCTGCTTTTCTAAAAGTTTACGTTTACGAGAAATATCACCACCATAACATTTTGCAGTAACATCTTTACGTAAAGCCTTAACCGTTTCACGAGAAATTATTTTTGCACCAATTGCCGCTTGAATTGGAATATCAAACTGTTGTCTTGGTATTAACTCTTTTAGTTTTTCGCACATTTTCTTACCAATATTATGTGCATTATCGGCATGGATTAATGCCGAAAGCGCATCAACTGTTTGTGCATTTAATAAAATATCTAATCGCACTAGTTTTGAGGCTTTCATTCCAATAGGAGAATAATCAAATGATGCATAGCCTTTAGATACTGTTTTTAAGCGATCGTAAAAATCGAATACAATTTCAGCGAGTGGCATTTCAAAAGTTAACTCAACACGCTCTGGAGTTAGATATGTTTGATTCATAATCATCCCGCGTTTTTCAATACAAAGAGACATTACGTTACCAACAAAATCAGCTTTGGTAATAATTGTTGCTTTAATGAAAGGCTCTTCAACACGATTAACTGTTGTTGGTTCTGGTAAGTCTGAAGGATTATTTACAATTAATGCTTCGTCAGGATTTTTATTGGTATACGCATGATACGATACATTCGGAACTGTTGTAATAACAGTCATATCAAACTCACGCTCTAATCGTTCTTGTATAATCTCCATGTGAAGCATTCCTAAGAATCCACAACGAAATCCGAAACCTAAAGCCGCCGAGCTTTCGGGTTGAAACACCAATGACGCATCATTTAATTGTAATTTTTCCATAGAACTACGAAGCTCTTCGTAATCTTCAGTGTCAACAGGATAAATTCCAGCAAAAACCATTGGTTTTACATCTTCAAACCCTTCAACAATATTAGTAGTTGGATTTGCAAAATCTGTAATAGTATCTCCTACTTTAACTTCTTTTGCCGTTTTAATTCCTGTAATTAGGTAACCTACATCTCCTGCTTTAACGCTTTTTTTAGCAACTTGATTTAATTTTAGTGTTCCAACTTCATCAGCAAAATAATCTTTATCTGTAGCGACAAATTTAATTTTTTGCCCTTTTTTAATTTCACCATTAAAAACTCTAAAATATGTTTCAATACCTCTAAAAGTGTTATACACTGAATCAAAAATAAGTGCTTGTAATGGCGCATTAGGATCTCCTTCTGGAGCAGGTATTCGCTCAATTATGGCTTGTAAAATATTATCAACCCCAAATCCTGTTTTTCCGCTGGCGTGAATTACTTCTTCAGGATCGCAACCCAACAAATCAACAATATCATCAGTAACTTCCTCTGGGTTGGCACTAGGCAAGTCTACTTTATTAAGAACAGGAATAATTTCTAAATCATTTTCTAACGCGAGATATAAATTAGAAATGGTTTGAGCCTGAATACTTTGAGCAGCATCAACAATTAATAAAGCACCTTCGCAGGCAGCAATTGAACGGGAAACTTCATATGAAAAATCTACATGACCAGGCGTGTCAATAAGGTTAAGCACATACTCTTGTCCTTCAAAAGTATATTCCATTTGAATAGCATGAGACTTAATCGTAATTCCACGTTCACGCTCTAGGTCCATACTATCCAAAAGCTGATCTTGCTTTTCACGTGCTGTAACAGCACCTGTGTAATCAAGTAATCGATCGGCAAGTGTGCTTTTTCCGTGGTCAATATGTGCAATTATGCAAAAATTTCTAATGTGCTTCATAACATCCTAATTCATCTCAATAAAGATTTGCAAATATAATTGATTTATTATGCATAAAAGGTTATAAATGTTTACAAAACAGGAATAAGTGAGGAAAAACCGTAAATACGATTCAAAAACAAATGTTATATTGCATCCTAAACCCTTATTAATTTTGAAATTCCTGCTGCGTATAAGTTTGTTTTTGATGTGCTCTTTTTTGGGCTACAGTCAAGAATTTTCTATATCTGGTACAGTTTTAGACTCTAATAACCAGCCTATTGAATTGGCAACTATTCTCATTTTAGATTCCGATGAAACCACGATTTTAAGTGGAACTTCAACTGATATTAATGGCGTTTTTAGTTTAAGTAATCTCGCCCCCAATGCTTATATAATAAAAATAAGATTTATTGGGTATCAAGATTACAGCCAAAAAATTGTCTTATCTGGACATTTAGATTTAAAGACGATTCGTCTTGTAGACGATATTGAAAGTTTGGATGAAGTGAGCATTACTGTAAAAAAGCCAACCTTGACCAGAGAGGCAGATCGTCTTGTTTTTGATGTTGAAAACACGGCTTTAATAGAAGGAAATATACTCCAAGTCTTAAAAAGTACACCAAGTGTTTTAGTGATTGGTGATGAGATTACAGTTAAAAATTCTACACCAACAGTGTATATTAACAATCGCAAGGTGCATTTGTCTTCGGAAGACTTAAATCAACTCCTTGAAGGCTCTTCTGCAAATGCCATAAAGTCTGTTGAGGTCATAACGAACCCTTCGGCGCGTTATGATGCCGAAAGTGGCGTTGTATTAAACATTGTGATGAGTAAAAATTTAATTACGGGTTACAGAGGAACAATCTATTCTAATTATACACAAGCGGTGTTCCCAAGGTATAAGGTTGGAACTAGCCACTTTTTTAAAAATGAAGATATTAGTTTCAATATTAATTATGGATACTCTAAAGATAAAATTAATAGAGCAGGAGATGACACGGTAAATTATTTAGACAATGCGACTCTTTTAGACGAAAGCTGGCAATCTATTACTAATAGAAACACATGGTCAGACACACATAATTTGAATGCAAATTTTGATTATTTTATTAATGATAAGAATACGTTGAGCCTTTCAACGAATTCATTATACGTTCCTTATTTCAAATATCGTATAAGTAATAATACAAACATATCTGATCAAAATGGAAGTTTTTTGTCTCGATTTACAGCAGACAATTTATCTAGAGATGATAAATATAATTTAGGTTTTGATTTAGATTTTAATCACGACTTCACTAAAGGGCAATTGGCTTTTAACACACACTACACAACCTATAATTACGAAAGAAATCAATCTGTTTTGAGTGATTTTTATGATCAAAATAATGATTTCCTTAATTCAAGTGCATTTAATACAAATGCTAATCAAGACACTCAAATTATAGCTGCAAAAATAGATTATAGCTTGCCTATAAATGAGCATTCAAATTTTGAAGCAGGGATTAAATTTTCAAACATTAAAGCAGAGAGTAATATCAATCAATTTGATGTTGATATAGTAACTGGAAATGAAACGCTTGATGTGTTAAATTCGGATGCATTTGATTATGATGAGCTCATTTATGCAGGTTATGCAAATTATTCATTGAGCAAAGAAAAGTATGATTTTAGTATTGGTTTGCGTGCTGAACAAACTAATTTAGAAGGTGAATCACCATTAACATCCATTTCAAATTCACAAGACTATTTTGAATTATTTCCTAATGCAAGTTTCTTATACAATCTTTCTGATGCTACAAGTATTTATGCCAATTACAAACGGAGTCTTTTAAGACCAAGGTATGCTGATTTAAATCCATTTCGTTTCTTTTTAAATGAAAACTATGTGGTTACTGGAAACCCGAATTTAATTCCAACATTTGTAGATCATTATGTTATTGGAACCTCATTATTTGATGGTTTATTTACGTTTGAGGCGTATTATGATAATCAAGATGGTGCAATTTTTGAAGTCCCTAGACAAAATAATAACACAAATATTATTGAGTTTACATCTGTAAACTTTGATAAAACGGTTGAGTATGGTTTTGATTTTATTGCTAATTTTGAAGTTACAGACCGATGGTCAGTTTATGCAGTGACATCTTTTTATAATATTGAAGAAGAAGTAGATTTTGGTAATGGTTTTGTAAATCAAGATCAATGGTCAAATTATTCGTCACTAATAAATAATATATCACTTTTAAAAGACAACAGCCTAAATGTGTTTATGGACTTAACTTGGCTTGGGAAAAACCTTCAAGGTTTTCAAACAGTAGAAGATCGTTTGTTTAGTCAATTAGCTATATCAAAAACAGTGTTTAAGAAGCAAGGAACCATTTCATTATCTGTAAGTGATTTTTTTGGTATGCATGATTTCGAAGTCAGTACAAAGTATCAAAACCAATTTAACATCCAGTTTGTTGATATCGACGATCGCTATGTGAGGTTGGGTTTCCGCTATAAATTCGGAAACACGCGACTAGAAACAAATGAGCGTACTACAACTACAGAGGAACGCGACCGTTTAAATAAAGATGGGAATTAGTCTTTCCACTCTGCAATTGAGTAATCTCTTTCAGAGATATATTTCAGAGCGTTAATCCTTTTAGTCTTTCCACTCTGCAATAAACAAATTTGTATCTCTGCCGCCTCCGTTATTTCGATTAGACGAAAATGCCAGATATTTGCCATCATTAGAAAATACAGGAAACGCATCAAAAGTTTCTCCATGAGTGACACGTTCTAAATTTTTTCCGTCTAGATCAATTATGTATAGGTTAAAAGGGAATCCGCGTTCTGCTTCAAAATTTGAAGAGAATAATACTTTCTGCCCTGAAGGGTGAAAAAACGGACTCCAGTTGGCATTTCCTAAATCGGTTAATTGACGTAAATCACTACCATCGGCATTACAGATATAGAGTTCCATATCAGTAGGTTCAACTAGACCTTCAGCGAGTAAATCTTTGTACTCTTTAACCTCTTGTTCTGTTTTAGGGCGAGAGGAACGGAAGATAAGTTTTGTTCCGTCGGGAGAAAAGAATGCACCTCCATCATAACCTAATTCGTAAGTAATTTGTTTGACTTCTGAACCATCAATATTCATGGTGTATAATTCTAAATCACCACTTCGGGTTGATGTGAATACAATTTTATCACCTTTAGGAGAAACTGTAGGTTCCGCATCGTACCCAATCTCATTAGTTAATTGTTTGACGATATTACCCTCTAAATCGGCAATAAAAATGTCGTAGCTATCATAGATTGGCCAGATATACTTTCCGTTTTTGCGTAAAGGCGTATCAGGACACTCATCTTGTTTTAGATGTGTTGAGGCATAGATGATATGTTTGTTGTCTGGTAAGAAATAGGCGCAAGTTGTTCGACCTTTTCCAGTACTTAACATTGGTGGAGCAATACTGTCTGTAAAAGTATCATTAGCATTCATTAAAAACATTTGATCGCAACCTACATTCCAGCCTTTATTGTTAGACTGAAATACCAGCTGCTTATCATCAAAACTCCAATAAGCTTCTGCATTATCACCTCCAAAGGTTACTTGACGAATCGATTTAAAATGTTTTTCTCCAGGATAAATTAAGGAATCATTATCTGATTTAGTAACACCAACAGTTTGGGATTTTTCTATTTCCGAAGTTTTATTTGATTCATTTTTACAGTCGAAAAGTAATATTCCGAATATAATGAGGTATAGGTATTTCATATTATTAACTAAATTTGAGTAAAATTAAGATATATGCGCGTTAATTATATAATTATCACTCTTTTTTTGATGGTCTTTGCTGCTTGTAAAACAGATTCAAAAGACAATTTTAAATACGTTACTATTGAAGAGGATGTTGTTTTTTTAGCTTCAGATGAGCTTGAAGGCCGTCAAACAGGAACTGATGGTGAAAAAGCAGCGGCAAATTATATTGCAGAGCGTTTTGAAAATTTAGGTTTGTTGCCTAAAGGAACCGATGGTTACTTTCAACCCTTTTCGTTTAAACCACAAACCGATCCTCACCAAGTAGTTCATTATACCATAAAAGACGGAGATAGTACTATTACTGGCACTAATGTGATTGGTTTCATGGATAATAAGGCTGAGCACACTATTATAATTGGTGCACATTATGATCATTTAGGATATGGTGCAGAAGGCTCTTTGTATAGAGGTGAAACTAAAGAAATTCATAATGGAGCAGATGATAATGCCAGTGGTGTTGCGGTATTATTAAATCTTGCTAGTAAATTAAAGAGTTTTAATAAGGGTAATAATTATTTATTTATGGCATTTTCGGGTGAGGAAATGGGCTTATTAGGGTCTAATTATTTTACAAAAAAACCAACCATAGATTTAAAAATGGCTAATTATATGCTAAATATGGATATGGTAGGTCGATTAAAACAGGATAGTACACTAGCTGTGTACGGCGTAGGAACATCTCCAATATTGAAACAAGTTGTAAAAGCAAATAATTCGAAATTTAAAATTATCGAGAATGAATCAGGTGTCGGACCCAGTGATCATACGTCGTTTTACAATAGTGATATTCCTGTGCTTCATTTTTTTACAGGTCAGCATGAAGATTATCACAAGCCTGGTGATGACACACCTAAGCTTAACTATGGAGGAATGACGATGATTTCTAGTTATATTTTCGATATTATTTCCGACTTAGATGATAATGGTAAGTTACCTTTCAGAAAAACAAAAAATGAAAGTGAAGAAGTGCCAAGATTTAAAGTTGGTCTTGGGGTAACTCCAGATTATTTGTTCAACGGAAAAGGGATGCGGATAGATGGAATTAGCGAAGATAAACCAGCTCAAAAAGCAGGGCTTAAAAAAGGAGACATTGTGATTAAACTAGGAGATAGTTTGGTGATAGATATGAAAAGTTATATGCGAGCACTTTCGGTCTTTGATAAAGGAGACAAGACTAATGTTACAATTAAACGAGGTGACGATGAGGTTAAAGCCAATATTGAATTTTAATGCAAGTCACACTGAGCGCAGTCGAAGTGTTTTTTGATACAAATCAAGATTTAAATAGATTACAAATTGGAAATAACAAAACAGGATATCATTACAAAGGTTCATTTGATCATTTCAGTAGTGATTGTAATACCTGTGGCATTTATATATGCGTTTTGTCCTGAAAGTCAGTTTGAGTTATTTCCCAAAACTGTTGACGAATATAATTTTTACAAAGCTGTAATGGGATTATATTTAGGCTTCTCAGTATTATGGCTTTTAGGTGTTTTTAAATCTGAATATCTTAAAACAGCACTCGTCACAAATATCATTTTTATGTTAGGTCTTGGGTTAGGTAGAGTTGCTAGTTGCCTTCTAGATGGCACTCCAACATTTGGTTACCGCTTCGGTATGTTTGCTGAGCTATTTTTAGGATGTTATGGGGTTTGGGTATTATCGAGGCTTAAAAACCAGCGATGAGTGCTCCACATATTCCAAGACTTACAATCACATAAACTACTGCGATAATAAATAATACTTTTGCTGCCTTTCTATGGTTCTTATAAACTAAAGCTCCAATTAGCGCGAGTAAAATAGCTGGGCCAAACATGATGAGTAATATCAGGATGAGCAATCCGTCTAAATTCATATTTGGACTTAATAATAGCATAGTTTCTTATTTAAAAACCGAAGCCACCACAAATCCCAAAACTTATAATGGCGTAAACTGCAGCAATGATTAAAATGATTTTACCTTGTTTCTTGTTTTTAGAATACTTTACCAACCCAATAATAAAGAGTGTAAGAGGGATGATAATCGCGATAAATATCGCCAAAAGAATGACTCCAATATAACTTCCCCCTTCTAATGCGATTGATTGTATCATGTCATTTCGTTTCTAAGTGTTTCTAAGCGTTCTTTTTTATCATCTCTGTAAAATAAATTCATAGTTTCAAACGGAATAATCTTATTGTCCTTATCCACAATATGCACACAGGATTTCTTAATAGCTCTTACATCAAAGTTATAAGCATCAATAAACTGCATAATAATAATACGAAATAAATTATCATAACCCAATTCGGGAGCGTCAATATTTGGTAAACAACACATAATAGATTTTAGGTTTTCTTCTGCTTTTTCTACAGAATTCCCTGTGCTAAACAGTTCAATCATTTTGCCGTGAAGTTGTTCGTCCTGCTCATAAATAATGGTGTTTTTACTATTGTCTAACAGATCATTTGGATTGATATAACGTGTTAACGGAAATACCTCTCCATCTAATTTTAAAGCATAGCCCATTACCAAAGCATCAGGATTACAAGGTACAGGTAATAAATCATCAGCATTAAAAATATCGGTTTGCTCCAATATTTTTCTACGAACTTCAGTTAAAGTCATTCGGTCGGTTTCAGGGTTAAAGTTGTCTAAGCGACCTGCGATTTGTGTAGGCTGAAATGTTACGCCTCTTACACATTTTTGCTGTAAAGCAAAACTAGTGATCTCACCTATTTCATCATCATTCAATCCTTTTTGAAGCGTGACCACTAGAGTTGTTGAGAGATTTAACTGATTTAAATGGTCTAAAGCTTGTCGTCTAATATCGTTTAAATCGGCACCACGCAATTCTTGAAGGACTGTATTTTTAAAGGAATCAAACTGCAAATAAATTTCAAAATCTGGCGCATAGGTTTTTAAGCGTTCAGCGAATGCAAAATCTTTAGCAATTTTAATCCCGTTGGTATTCAACATCAAATGTCGAATGGGTAAGGATTTAGCATAATCTAAAATTTCCCAAAATTGCGGATGTATGGTTGGTTCGCCTCCTGAAATTTGAACAACATCAGGTTCTTTTTCGTTTTTTACAATAACATCTAACATGGCTTTAATCTCCTCAAGTGTACGATGTCTTCCATAGGTTGGTGAGGAACCTGCATAGCACGTTGGGCAAGTCAAATTACAGCGATCAGTGACTTCAACAACCGTTAAGCAAGAATGCTGTTCGTGATCTGGGCATAATCCACAATCATAAGGGCATCCATAATGTGTTTTGGTGTTAAATGTATAAGGCGTTTCACTAGGCTTATTATAATTTCTAATGTTTTTGTAATAGTCTATATCGTCGGCAATTAACACCTTACTATTTCCGTGTTCATTACAGCGCTTTAGCATATAAACATTACCATTTTCGAATACAATTTTAGCATCAACACGACGCAAACATTCTGGACAGAGACTTAAAGTAAAATCGTAATAGGTATATTTTCTAACTGGCATGTTTGAGTTTTTGATAGATGAATGAGCTGTAATACAACCAACAAATTACACATAAATATTGAATCGTACTAAGCCCTAAGATATAAAAGACATTAGGCTTCAAGAACTCAATAGAAAATCGAAATCCGAAATAACACAACATAAATATTTTGAAGAGTTCACCATTTTTTAATACAATAGTGTTTTGAATATACTTAAGCGAAAAGAACAAAATCACCAAAAACAACAACTCGTAGAGCGAGGTAGGATGACGCATTAAACCATCGCCTAAATCCATTCCAAACATGGAGCTAGTTACATTTCCGTAGGTAAATTCTTTAATACCGGATAAAAAACAACCAATTCTGCCAATAAAAATCCCGAGAATAATAGGGAAGACAAATAGATCTCCTGATGAACTTTTTTCGCCAATAATTTTTTTTCCAATTTCAACACCAAGCAATCCACCAAATAACCCACCCATAATAGTTTTTGTATTAAGAATTTGAATGACATTAGCTTCGGAAATATCCACTAAAGGGTTTTCTAGAAATCCAAATAAACGCGATCCAATTAAAGCACCTAAAGCTGCACCAAGAATAATAGATAAGCGATTTCCCGAAGAGATCTGGTCGTTAGATTTTCGACGTAAAATCACATAATATCTAAAGGCAATAAAAAAAGCCAAATACTCTAAAATGAGATGAATATTTATTGTAATTCCAAAGACTTCAGGCTCGAAAGGGATGTTCAATTCGTGAATATATTTAGTTATGAGCTTTGAAGATACGCAATTACCTAAAAAACTGTAATTTTGCGCCAAATAAATTGAGTTTGGTAAAAATAGGTGACATAGAACTTCCTGATTTTCCATTGCTATTAGCACCAATGGAAGATGTAAGCGACCCTCCGTTTCGTGCTTTGTGTAAGGAACAAGGTGCCGACGTGGTATACACTGAATTTATTTCCAGTGAAGGCTTGATTCGTGATGCTGCAAAAAGTGTTATGAAACTCGATATCTACGAAAAAGAACGTCCTGTTGGGATTCAAATTTTTGGAGCCAATATGGATAGCATGCTACAAACCATTGATATTGTAGAGCGTTCAAAACCAGACATTATTGATATCAATTTTGGCTGCCCTGTAAAAAAAGTGGTAAGTAAAGGCGCTGGTGCTGGAATTCTAAAAGATATTTGTTTGATGGAACAATTAACCGCCGAAATGGTTAAGCGTACTAATTTACCTGTGACCGTTAAAACACGTTTGGGTTGGGATCATGATTCTATTAAGATAGTTGAAGTTGCCGAACGCTTACAAGACGTCGGTATTAAATCTATTGCCATTCATGGGCGAACGCGTGCGCAAATGTATAAAGGGGAAGCTGATTGGAAGCCTATTGCAGCTGTGAAGAATAATCCAAGAATGCATATTCCTGTCTTTGGAAATGGTGATGTAGATTCACCAGAAAAAGCAGCGCTTATGCGCGATAGTTATGGTTTAGATGGTTGTATGATTGGTCGTGCAACCATTGGTAATCCATGGTTTTTTAAACAAGTCAAACATTTTTTCGAAACAGGAGAGCACCTGGCTCCAATTACTATGGTAGAACGTGTAGAAGCGGCTAGACGCCATCTTCAAATGTCTATTGATTGGAAAGGCGAACGATTAGGTGTTTTTGAAACACGACGCCATTATACCAATTACTTTAAAGGGATTCCGAACTTCAAGGAATATCGTATGAAAATGGTAACTAGTGATGACTCCAAAGATGTATTTGCAGCTTTTGATGAGGTACTAGACAAGTTTAGTGACCATCAATTTGTGTAACCTATCCTTTTACCAAATCTTTGGTAATACGCTGTGATGCTAATTTTGAAGCAAGTAAGCCAAGCACAACTATTGTTGTTATTACAATTATAAAGTTGATGAATTTTAATTCTACAGGATAAGGCAATGTAGGTGTTAGCATTACCAATGCAAATTCCTGCTGTAGAAATACAATAATAAACCCTAAAACAGCACCAATCGTACCAGCAAGAATAGTCATTAAACTTCCTTGTAGAAAGAAAATACGTCTAATATCTTTGGTTGTAGTACCTAGATTAAATAGAGTATTTAAGGATTCTTTTTTGTCTAAAATCATCATAATCAATGCACCAATCACATTAAACAATGCAATGATAATCACTAAGGTAAAAATAAGGTACACAGCAACATTTTCGGTATTGAGCATTTTGTAAAGTGCATCATTAAGTTGTGCCCTGTTTTTTATTTGAATATTGCTACCGAGAACAGTTTGTAATTGAGCGGTAATTTCATCTTGATTAGCATTAGAATTTAATTTTAATTCAATAGATGAGATTTGCTTATCATCATAATTCAATAAATACCTAGCGGTTTCAATATTGGCAAAAATGTACTCATTATTGAGGTCTTCATTAATGTCGAAAATGCCAATATTATAGGCGTTTATGGAGTTGAAAGCCCCTTTTACAGAGGTGATTTGACCTTTTCCAGGTTTAGGAACGTATATCTTTTGATGTCGTGTTAAGTCGAGAACACCATAAGATAATTTGTTAGAAACACCTCCACCCGAAACAATTTGATCGGTGTTTCGTTCGAGCCAATTTCCGTAGTAAATCATCGTATCTATATCTGTGACTTTGGTGAAATTCTCATCAACACCTTTCATCGTTACGATTTGACGCTTATTATCAAATTCTAAAATGACGCGCTCTTCAATGGTTTTAGAAAAGTGATCAATCCCATCAATAGCTTTAATGTTTACGATATCATCTTCGGAAAGTAGAAATGATTTTCCTTCTATTGGAATCACTTTAAGGTCGGGATCGACGAAAGAGGAAAACTCTAGGCTAAAATTTTTAAGTCCGGCAAAACCAGACAGCACAATAAACAATGCAGCAGCGGCAATAACTGTTCCTGAAGCTGCAATGATAGTCATAATATTTATGGAATTATTACTGCTTTTAGAGAACAAATACCGTTTCGCTATGTATAGGGCAACATTCACTTAAGACTTTTTACGTTTTTCTAAAAGGTCTTGATCTTTAATTGGGTCGTCTTCACCTTTGAGTGATTTTTCGATACCATCAATATATTCGAGAGAATCATCGATAAAAAACTCTAGGTTTGGCATACGACGTAATTGGTTTTTAGTGCGTTGCGCCATTTCATGGCGAATTAAAGGTGTATTAGACCGAATACCTTCAATAAGTTCTTTTCCTTTATCATTAGGAAACACGCTGAGGTATACTTTGGCTAAAGACAAATCAGTAGTCACGTTGACTTTACTTACCGATATTATAACGCCACGTAATCCACCATCTGTTGCTGCTTTTTGTAATATATCTGCGAGGTCTTTTTGTAAAAGTCCGCCAATTTTTTTCTGTCTTTGAGTTAATTCATCCATAATCTTACATTTAAGTCGTTATTTAATCGACATCAGATATTCTAATATAACGCCTTTTATCAAAAATAGAACCAAGTTTTGGTTTCGAACTGCAAAAATAGGCGATAATTAAGGATTATGTTAACTTTGGATGCACAAAAGAGACAATATAATATAAAGAGATACGCTTAGAGATGAAGAAAATTGAACATATTGGTATTGCTGTAAAAGACCTTGAGGCATCTAATGATTTATTTGCAGACCTTTTTGGTAAGAAACATTATAAAATTGAGGTTGTAGAGAGTGAAGGCGTGAAAACTTCATTTTTTAAAGCAGGACCAAATAAAATTGAGCTACTACAGGCCACTAATGCTGATAGTCCGATAGCAAAATTCATTGAGAAGAAAGGTGAAGGCATACACCATATTGCGTTTGCCGTTTCAGATATTGATAAAGAAATTAAGCGCTTGACAAAGAAGGGATTTAAAATGATACATGAGACACCAAAAAAAGGAGCAGATAATAAGTTAATTGCGTTTTTACATCCAAAAGCCACAAACGGCGTTCTCATTGAGTTATGCCAAGAGATAAAAGAATAAATTTCTTGCAGTGTTTTAAAATATGTAGTAATATTGCACTCGCTTTAGAGATAAAGAGATTGACTTAAGTCAATGGTCCCATAGCTCAGTTGGTTAGAGCACCTGACTCATAATCAGGTGGTCCTTGGTTCGAGCCCAAGTGGGACCACAGTCAAAACTGTTTCATTAGTTTGAAGCAGTTTTTTGTTTTTAAATAAAATTGTTAAACGGTTTTATAAGACCAAATACCAGTGAATGAAATAAGATTTAATTTTTTAAATCGTATACGATATATTATATTTGTTTAGTGATTACAAAAACGAGTTATAGAGATCAAGTAAGAAATATTCTTTTGGGACGAATGAAATCTGGAGTTTTGAAAGCAGGAAACAATATTTCATTGGCAGAATTATCAAGAGAGTTAAATATAAGTGTAACGCCAATACGAGAAGCATTAACACAATTGGAGCAATCACACATCGTCAAAGCAATACCTAATAGAGGTTTTATTGTGCCTCACATTGAAAAGAATGAAGTTAAAAACTTATATGAGCTGGTTGTTTGCTTAGAGGTGTTTGCAATTCAAAATTCAAAATTGAATGCAGAAATTATTAAAAAATTAAAAAAACAACAGATTATTTTTAAAAACACTGCTAACGCAATTGAACGAATAAATGCAGATATGCAATTTCATGAAATTCTAGTATCAAATTATAAAAATGCAATTTCTAATCAAATTTTAAGAGATTTAAAAATTAGAATATTTTTTTGTGAATTAGATTTTATGAAAGACAATGATTTTTTATCTAAATCACATCATCATCATGATGAAATTATAAAGTATTTGGAACTAGGTAATAAAAGTGAAGCAATTAAAATACTAAAAGAGAATTGGATGCAAATCTTAAATTATACATAATATAGGCTCTTTTTAAATAATTATCATAATTAAAAAACCGAACAAATGAAGCTAGCTCATATTTACAAAGCCATAATAGCTTTTCTGTTATTGAGTTTTGAAATGAACTATTTATCTCAAAAAAAACTCTAATAAGAGTAGTTTATTAAATGATTTCTAAAATCTATATTTAAGTTTAATCTTGTGAAATTAGCCGTTAACTTTATTCTAATAACAGGAATTGTTTTAAATAGTATTGCAATTATAAATCTCTTTCGTGTCAAAAAAAGAACATTACCTCAAAACATATTAATCGTTTTTTGGATTTTTATCCTAGGAGTAATTGTATATTTTTATGCTGCATTAAATGAACTAAACACATTAGCTTTTATTGCATATTATTTTGAAAGAGGAATTAGATTTGTTGTTCCTCCACTAATGTTTTTGTACGTAAATTCTATTTTTAGAAAATCACCTAAACTTGTTAAGCAGCATTTATTCCATTTCATTCCATTCTTTCTGTTTTTGATTTTTTATATAATACCTCAATCGGTAAACTTAAATTTAGGATATTTAAATGTTATAAATAAAAACTTCTTAAATCTTGTAATTGTCCAAAATCTTTATGGAATTGGATACTTTCTATTTTCATTGAAACTATACTATAGTGTTAGCAAAAAACTGAAGCATAGTTTATCGACCATAAGTGATTCTAATTTTCTTTGGCTTCAAAAATTCTTGATTAGTTTTTTATGCGTTTTATTTATTGACCTTTTCCTAACCATTAGCGAAGTAAGTATTGGCTATAACATAAATTGGGATTCTTATGTGACAGTTTTCTTTTTGATTGTTGCAATAGGTTATATTGGATATTACGGACTCACCCAATCAACAATTTTCTTACCTAATTTCTTAATAGAAGAGTTTGATACGACTATATCAAACAAACAATTTTACCTAAAAGAAAATCTAAAAGATGAATTAAAAGAAAAGTTTAATACCTTAATGTCTGAAGAAAAAATCTATCTGCAATCAAATTTAAACTTGAAAATGTTAGCAGATCAAATGATGATTTCTGAAAGACAGTTATCTGCTTTTTTTAACGAAGTGTTACAAAGTAATTTTTATGACACTATAAATTCTTATAGAGTAGAAGAAGTAAAAATGAAATTAAAGACCGATGCTGTTCATAGTCATTCGATTACCGGTATTGGTCTTTCATCTGGGTTTAGTTCAAAAAGCAGTTTTTATCGCGTGTTTAAAAAAGCAACAGGTTTATCACCTTCTGCATATATAAAAGAGTCTCATGACTCGCAATAAGACCTTATTGAGTATAACTAAACATAGAAACGCACCTAAATATTTTATGTTTGTTTAATTTCATATTAAAAAAATAAACTCAATGCAAAAGACTATAATTAAGTTATTTATTTTATTGCTTTTAGCGATAGTACCATCAAGCTATGCTCAGACCAAAATTGTTTTTGAACCTATTCAAATGCAGAAAGACCTCATTGAGTTTAAGAATGCTTTGATTAAAACTCATCCAGGGATATACCAGTATCAAACACCTCAAGAGTTTGAACAATTTACGAATCAATTATTGTTAGAGGTTTCTAAACCTTTAGAAGGAAAAGCATTTTATAATATTGTGCTCAAACTAATTGCTAAAATTCATGATGGACATACTGGTGTATATTCTATTGGAACACTAGGTGCGTATTTCAAGACTCTTAAACGATTACCCTTTCAGGTTTTTATTAAAAATCAAAGAATATACATAGTTAGAAACATGAGCGACCAATCGATTCCAGATGGTTCAGAAATTATTTCTATTGATAATGTTTTAAGTAATGAAATTGTGACTAAAATGCTTGAGCATTATTCTGCTGATGGATTAAGCATTTCAGGTATAGAACACTACCTTGGAGTGTCTTATTTATCATTTAGTAAAACATATCCTGTTGTTTATGATGCCAAATCAACCTATGAAATAACCTATAAAGACTATACAACTAAAGAAATTAAAACAAAAACAGTAGCATCAATTTCGAGAGAAGATTATTTAAAAATTGAACTAGAAAGATATGGTACAAATTCAAAGAAGTTTAAAGAAAAAGCCTTTGATTTTAGGATAAATGAGAATGAAAAGTATGCTTACTTACAAATAACTCGATTTTTTAAAGATAGCTTTCAAGAACCAGAAAGCACCTATCCTGATTTTTACAAGAAATGTTTTAAGGAAATAGAAGAAAAAAAGATTAAAAATCTAATTGTAGACTTGAGAGATAATGATGGAGGTAAACATAGTAATGCCGCTCACCTATTGAGGTATTTCATAAAAGAATCTTTTACACCAGTAAATGAAGTCACAACAAAAGGAAATGACGAATATTATCTGAATTATAATGATGCTGACACACTTTTCCTCAATAAACAATTTGGTCTAAAACAAAAATTAAATGGCGATTATAAAGTTACAGACTATGGTTATCTAACGGGATTGAAAGTTTTTGAACCTATTGATGAATATCACTATGATGGTAAAATAATAGTATTAATTGATGGTGGAGCATCGTCAGCAGGAGGCTCTGGTCCGGCAATATTACAAGAGTATACTGACGCTATTTTTGTTGGAAGTGAAACATTTGGTACTGCGGGTATTAGTAATGGCGTCAACAAAATTCATGTTTTAGGGGAAGAAACAGGAATTGTCATATATATACCGGTTATGCATTCAGATATGCCTATAAATAAATATCTAAAAAGAAGAGGGGTTCTGCCAGATTATGAAATTACAAATACTATACACGATGTTGTAAACAATAGAGATATTATTATGGAGTTTGTTACAAACAACTTGATTAATAAAGAATAAGGTTAGACCATAATTATATAAGTTAATTAGAAATGAAAAAACATATAATACAA
The DNA here is from genome assembly GCF_055686305.1 of Psychroserpens citreus. Classification (NCBI taxonomy): domain Bacteria; kingdom Pseudomonadati; phylum Bacteroidota; class Flavobacteriia; order Flavobacteriales; family Flavobacteriaceae; genus Psychroserpens; species Psychroserpens citreus. The sequence continues at coordinate 1,359,440 of NZ_CM145999.1, read as the reverse complement.
AAAATAGTAGTCATACTTATTGTGTTGTTATTACCATCTTTCCAGTCTATTGCTTGCACCATATTTGTTTTAACAGACGGAAACAATACATATTTCTTTAATAATGAAGATAATACCAATCCTAATTCAAGAATTTGGTTTGTACCTGCTGGGAAAGATCATTTCGGGTGTGGATTTGTAGGTTATGATGATGGTGTTGCACAAGGTGGTGTAAATACAGAAGGCTTAGCATTTGATTGGTATGCAGGCAAACCTGTAGATTATACTCCAAAAGATAACTTAATTCCTATTGAAGATAGTACATCTGAAAGAATGCTAGAAACTTGTTCAAATGTAGACGAGGCCATTAAATTCTATAAAACTTATCGCGAACCAAGTTTTGCTGGAGCAACCATTATAATAGCTGATAAAACTGGAGCGTCAGTAATAATTGGCGCAAGAAATAGTGAACTGTATTTTGAAAAAGTAGTAGAAAGTAGAGTGTTGGGATGGGCAACAAGAACATTTAACAAAATGTACAATGAACAAACAACTGTTAATTTAGAAAGTGGTGCTAAAATTCTAAAAAGATGTATGTTTCCAGAGGAAGAAGGTTTTAATGCTGGGACAAAATATTCAAATTCGTATAATTTAAAAAACGGAGATATGACATTTTTTAACTTTAAAAACGATTCGAAAACCACTACTGTTAATCTATTTGACGAATTAGAAAAAGGCTCGCATTATTATGATATGGCTGATTTAGAAAATCAATTAAAACAATCTACTAAATCTTTAATTACGACGATGAATAGATTAGTTCTTTTTGATTTCTCAGAAGAAATGGAGGATGAATCAGGTGTAAAACCATTGATCGAAAGTATATTCATTTATGGTGCAAAAGGCCAGTTTCCTTCAAAATATTTCTCAGAACGTTTAAGAAAGGAATGGAATGCGGATAAAGAGGAAACACAATCTACAATAAAAACTTTAGGCAACCTTAAATCACTTCATATAATAGACAAAGAGCAAGAAGATGATTTAACAACTTATAGTATAGTGTCTGTTTTTGAGAACTTTAGGGTGCTTTGGTCATTCGAATTAACAGAATATGGAAAATTAAACGATGCAAAAATTCTATCTTATACTAATAATTAATTTTTTTAAGCACACTATCTAATGAAGACAATTTTTACTGGTATATTTTTTTTACTCTATTCGGTTTCATCTTTCTCTCAAAATTATGAAGGGAATTGGATTGGAGAAATACCTACACCAAATGGCAAATTAGATTTTGTATTTAAAATTAAAAAAAATGGTGATGATTATGAGTCAACAATGAGTATTCCAAAACAAGGATTAAATGAAGGCAAAGCAGAATCGACAATATTAATTGATACCATTTTAACCATAACTTTTCCAAACTTTAATTTAGAATATAAAGGAAGCCTAAATGATAAAAATGTAATCATTGGAAATTTGTTTAAAAACGGACGTCCAACTGCTTTAAACTTAAAGCGAGGTGAAATTATTCTTAACAGGCCTCAAAACCCCAAACCACCTTTTAACTATTATTCAGAAGATATAATGTTTAATACTTCAGACAACTTTAAAATAAGAGGAACTTTGACCTTGCCCAAAAAAGAAGGAAAATTTCCTGTAGTTGTTATCATAAGTGGTAGTGGCCCTCAAAACAGAGATGGTGAAATGTTTGGGCATAAACCTTATTATGTAATTGCAGACCATCTTACTAAAAACGGAATTGGTGTTTTAAGATTTGATGAACGAGGCGTAGGAAAATCTCAAGGTAATTTTAATACGGTAACAATTAAAGAATTATCAGCCGACGTAAAATCGGCTATCAATTATCTAAAAGAAAGAAAAGAAATCAACACTTCTAAAATTGGTTTGATAGGTCACAGTATAGGAGGCATAATTGCACCAAAAATAGCTTCAGAAATTAACGATATTAATTTTATTGTTCTAATGGCTGCACCTGGAGTAAACGGCGACAAATTAATGCTTTCTCAAAAAGCAGCAATGGAAAGAATTATAGGATTAAATGAAATGCAAATTGCACAAGGACAAGATTTGGTAAAAGGAGCTTATGATATTATTATTAATACAGACCTTGATGGTAAAACCCTAAAAGACAGCTTAAATTCTCATTACATTAATAAATATGGAAAACTAATTCCTGAAACTCAAAGAGAAAAACTAGTTGAGCAATTTATGGGAAATGAAATGATAAGTTTCATAAAATCAAAACCATCAACATATTTAGAAAAAGTAAAATGTCCTGTTTTGGCAATAAATGGAGATAAAGACCTTCAAGTGCCTTCAAAAGAAAATTTAAATGCTATAAAAGCTGCCACTGAAAAAAACGGTAACAAAAATGTCAACATTCTAGAGTTAAAAAACTTGAACCATTTGTTTCAAGAATGCAATACAGGTATGTTGTCTGAATATTCTGAAATTGAGCAAACGATATCTCTAGAAGTTTTAAACGTAATAACAGATTGGATAAAAGAACAAACCCAATAAAGAGTTTGAAAAAATATTTACTTATTCTACTGTTATACCTTTTTTACTCTACCTTAAATTTAAAACAAGTAAGTAATACTTTTAATCTAAACACCAAAGCCTAAAAATTTATCACTTAACTAAAAACATAAATTGATTTAATAGTGTTATTGAATTTAGTAAATAGGTGATTACAGGGTAAAAAATAATTACTTAAATGCTCTTAAAACTTTATTAAAACCTCGTTTAAGGCATCATAGACACATTTATTTTTGTAGATTTAGCCTGTCTTAGATGCTATCACATTAACCTAATACGTGTTACTTTGAATATTAATTTTACGAGAATTATTAATTTCTTACCTTTTAAAAGGAATGCATTAGTTTTTATATTAGTTCTCTTAATCGCGATCTATTTTCTTAAAATAGAATTCTTTGTAGAAGAGACCAATTTTGCACTATATCTCAAATTATTTGCTTGGTTAATAGGATCTTTTATCTTGATCGTCATAGGTGTTGGTTTAATACACACCTTAATATGTTATTTGTATTTTGTAATTAATCGAAAACAAATAGACCTTAATATTGATATTGGTCTTGAAGGCAATATTAAAGGTGAAGCAGGACAAGTTCCTGTGATGATCTCTTTACCCAAGGCCTTATTGCCTTTACTAGGATACATTACTATAAAAATAGAGTTTGATAATGGAGACCTTTCAGACACGATTATCATCAATAAATACTCTAAAGGGTTTGAAAAACTACTGCCAAAAGAAGGGTCTACACTAATATGGTTGCCAGATCGCAAACAGTATCATGCCAAAGGATTCATTGTTAGTTTTATTGATTATTTGCAGTTTTTCCGATTTACCTTATATAAAGCATCTCCTAAATCGTTCTACTTACACTCTTCTGAAATGGAGATTCCCGTTAAAGAGATTACGCCTTCTAAAACAGAAGAAGAAGTAGAAAAAATTAAAACTTCACGAAAGGTTCAAGGCGACTATTTAAATTATAAAGACTTCGAGGTTGGTGATGATGTGAGACGAATTGTATGGAAGATTTTTGCTAAAAACAGAGAGTTGGTCATAAGGACTCCTGAAGTGATTAACCCTTACGCTTCTCACATAAAGTTTCATACAAGTTTTTATAATGTGATTTCTAAGAATATGAATTCGGCCTATGCCATTAGTATGCTCAACTATTATAAAGACATTGTCTATAATATTTGCCTAAATATTAATAAAAAGGATAAAAAAATAGAGTTTCATATTGATCAAAATGTCAACGAATTTGTAACGGTAAGTGAAAACGAGCGTGTTGGGTTTTTATTAAGCTCAGCAATGTGGCAAAATGATTATTCGGTAAATGAATTAAAATCCTCAGGTGAATCTATAATATGTGTATCGTCTTTGATTAGTGCAAAAGAATTAGCATCATTAATTGAAAAAGCGTCTTCAAATATCATTATTGTTAATGCATCTAGGCACTTAGACAATCAAAACCTATTTAATTTCAAAAATTTATTTTTAAGAAAAGATCATAAAAGTGAAATCAATAAATTAGGTTGGATGTTGTCAAGAACCAGAAGACAGATAAAAAGCAACGAAAAAGAGATTGAATCACTAATATCTAACTCAAATTTTCAAGGACAGATTATATGAAGCATATAGATTATAAAGAACTGGCGCTTGGGTTGATTTTTTTGATTATACCTACGATACTTATTATGTATCCTTTGCTTGGGTTTTTAGCAGACTACTATTCGTTATTGTTTATTGATAAGCATTTTCTAGTTAGTGTTTTCGCTATTGGTATTGCGACGGGTTATCTTCTACATACCACTAAAATTAGATTTCTAATTATTTTTGGCCTACTCCTTTTGGGAATAAATATACTTTACAACTCGATTAGTTCAGCTTCTTTTAATGAGTTTGATGCTTATTATGTGGCAAATCGATTCAAAATAAATACAATCATTTTTGTATTTGGCTGGTTTTCAGGTTTTGCGATATCGAAATGGAGGTATTATTTAATTGTATTTTCAATATTATTAACCACAATAACAGTCATACTCATTTCAGATTTAGAAATGTCTAATGTAAAAGATATGATTTGGTTAATTGCTCCAACTGTATTATATCTCTTTTATGCGCTATATGTTAAAGAACTACTGAAAACCATAAAAAAACAAGAGAAGACTAACTATTTAATGGTTGTAATGAGGATTTTATTATTCTCATTAATTGCATTCTTTTTATTTTGGGTAACCGTACAGCTTCTAGATTCTAAGTTGGATCATATTCAAAATGAAATTACACAATCCCAAGGCGAAGATGAAGAATCAGACAAAGATGAAGATGAGAGTGATGAAGATTCTGAAAACAATAATGGTGGTTCAACTGCGCCTTTTGACCTTGATGATTATACTGGTCTTAGAGATCGATTGGATGTATCAGATGAGCTTCTTTTTTGTGCAAATATTGATAACTTTATTAATGAAACAACACCTAATCCTCAATACATCACATTATACCATTTAAACCAATACAATCCAACTTTAGAGCAGTTTGAGATTGATCCTGATAGTATTGTTAGAGACTTATATTTACCAAACCCAACAACAATTCCACAGTATTTTAGTCAGCAAAACGACTCGGTACTCGTTTATGATAAGATGGAGCGCGCTACTAAACAAGTTAAAAGTACAATGTATATCGCTAATTTGGATCCTGAAGTTTTTGTAGCACCAAGTACTGCCTATGCATGTCAGCCAATTTCTATTGAAGAAGAATTTAAAGAGGAGTATAAGTTTGCCTATAATGTGTATTCTGAAGTTTCAGAACTCAACAGCGCCTATTTTGTATACAATACAGATAACCCATTCATTAATGGTTATCAGGAGGAGCGGTATCGTACATTGAGAACGGCCAAAGGTTATGATAATGAAGATGAGCGATTTATGAATTATTATACTGAAATTCCTGATGGTGAACTTTATGAGCAAATAGATCAATTAGCCGATAGTCTTACCGTTGGAGATAAGACAACAATTGATAAAATATTAAGCATTCGAAATTATTTCTTGTCTAATGATGAAAATGGAGACCCGCTTTACGTGTATACATTAACACCAGGGAAACCAACAGATCCAAACATACCTAATGCGAGCATGTTGGGAGAATTTTTATTTAATACACATAAAGGCTATTGTACGTATTATGCGACGTCTTCGTTATTTATGTTGAGGTCTTTAGGAATTCCAACTCGAGTTGCTGTAGGGTTTATGACGGTTGATAGAAGTTATAAAACTCCAGGCTGGTATTGGTTTTATGCAGATCAAGCACATGCTTGGACTCAGGTGTATATTCCAGAGTATGGTTGGTTAGATTTTGACATGACGGTAAGCAATTCTGATGCTGAAGATGCACCGCAGCCAGACGGAACTCCTCCAACACCCCCAACAAAAGAGACTTATGTTGGGAAAGGTGTGATTACTGTTGTAGATACCTTAAGTAAAAGAATGGAGGTTCGCATAGACCAAATGATTGTTAATGATAATGGTATATCTCTAGATAGTACTAATACGGTTAATATGAATTTTGATGTGAATCAAGCTAAAGTATTTGCTGGCGAAACACCTATTCCTTTACAAAATGTAAAACTTGGTGATACGGCAGTGATGGTCTCATTTGATTATAAATTAGCTCGCATCCGAAAGAAATCTGATTCAGAAACCATAGAAAATTATTTAAAGCGTTTTCCAGACCCTATAACGATTATGGAAGTCTATGTGCCAGAAATTGAATCTGAAGGAATAGAAGAAGCGTCGGAAGATAAGGACGATAGTGTTGTCAAAACCTTAACCGATTGGTCACTTTATATTCTAGGCCTATTATTACTTGTATTATTGATATTAGTATGCTCGCCAATATGTTATTTTTGGTGGTTATCCAAAAAGGCAAAAAACAAGACTTCAATTGTCGCCTTGTCTAAAGTGAATTATAAAAACGCTCATTTTGTATTAAACCAAATGGGTATTCCAAGAGGGCAACAAACACCTATGGCATATGCCAAAGACATAGTAGACCCAAAATTTGGAACGCATTTCGAGGCATTTATAAGAATATATCAAAAATTAAAATATAGTCAATCTGAATTAACAAATGAGGAAGCTAATTTGGTTAGAAATTTCCACGCAGATTTCAATCAAAAGGTCTTTTCTAAATTCACAAGATCAGAGAAATTCTTCAATTTTATTAAACCGAACAAGTGGATTCACTATATGCTGAATCTTAATCTAAAAAAATAGAACATTATATTATGAGTCAAGACTTAGAACATACAAATCCAGAACATTTAGAATCAACTACAACAGTACCTTTAGGAGTCTCTTCAGATCATGCTGGAGCAAAAATTGATTTGCTAATCGAAAACATTGGTAAGGTGGTTAAAGGACATAGAGAGCGGGTTGTTCAAATCATTACTTGTTTGATTGCTAAAGGACATATTCTTTTAGAGGATAACCCTGGTTCTGGTAAAACGGTTATGGCAAAAACTTTAGCTCATTCTCTGTCTGGAGATAAAGATCATTCCGATTTTAAAAGAATTCAATTTACGCCAGATTTGTTACCAATGGATTTGATTGGTTCACATTTGTATGACGAAGGAAACAAGGATTTCATTTTTAAAAAAGGGCCATTGTTTTGTAACATATTATTGGCCGATGAAATTAACAGAGCATCACCAAAGGTACAATCTGCCTTGCTTGAATGTATGGCCGAAAACCAAATATCTATTGGAGATCAAACCTATAAACTTCAAGATCTTTTCTTTGTTATTGCTACACAAAACCCAATTGAAATGGAAGGGACTTACCCGCTTCCTAATGCACAGTTAGACCGTTTCTTTATGAAGATTAATTTTGGATATGTTGCAGAAGACATTGAGCTTGAAATTTATAAAAAGCAATTAGAAATCCAGAGATCACAAGATGCTGTTGAGGCCGTGTTAAAAATGGAGGATGTTCTTATGTTAAGACGTAAAGCCGAGGAAGTGCATGTGGCAGATGAGATTATTGTTAGTATTAAAAATATTGTTCGAAAAACGAGAGACCATTCTGAGATTACTCTTGGAGCTTCTGTGAGAGCAGGAATTATTCTTTTAAAATGTTTAAGGGCTTATGCCGTAATTCATAAACGCGATTATGTAATTGAAGATGATTTAGCAGCATTGGCAAGACCAGTGCTTCAACACAGACTCCTATTCAAAAACATTAGCGCCGAAACGAATGCAGTGCATAGCATTGTTAAATCTGAAATAGATCGTTTATCGAGACTTAACTTAAAGAGATAGTTTGTGAAAATAGGAAGCATTAAAATAATCTTACTTTTTGGATTGTTCTTTTTAGGCTTGATTTCTGTCAATGCACAACGTATTGAAATTGATCGTCTAGAACGAGAGTTTAGAGGAAAATATAATTCTCGTAAAGCATTTGAGCTTTCACAGAAGATGATTCAATTAGATAGCACCTATTATGTTGGCCATTTTTTTGAAGCCAATTATAGATATTTTAGAGCTTCAGATAAACGCGGTTATGAATCTGCAATAAAATCATTGGTGAAAGCCATTGATTTATTAGAAAAAGATTACCCAAGATCGCTAAGAAGAACAACAGAAATTAGAACGTATATTGATCGTTATCAATTACAAAGAAAGTATGTGGTGCTTATTTATTATTTATCAAAATGCTATGAACATATAGATAAACCCGGTGAGGCCATTAAAGTTATTAGAAGACTCCAAAAGCGTGATTTTGTGTTCAATTTTGGAATTAATCCGTACAGTAATATGTCATGGATTTACTTACGTAATAGAATGTATAGTCCAGAAAAATACGAATTTTTAAAACCCACTATTGAAGAAAACCTTGAAATGGCATCCAAATATGCCGATTCTATTAAAACAAGTGATAAAAACAATCAATGGTTTTTAAACACGTATTGGCCAAATAATGCAAATGACGCGTTACTGAGTTACTACCATTATAAAAACATCATCTATTCACATCAAATTAAAATTGACTCTGCTGAATATTTTAGTAATCAATTAGAACGATACAATAGGCTGTCTTATAACAATTATGGGAACCTTCAATTTATTCAGGCAAAATATCAAGATGCTGAAAACAGCTATGACACTGCAAGAGAAGAAGATAATTACGAAGATAAAAGCGTAAAAGAGTTTGATTATATGCAATCGGCGATAAAGATTTTTCAAAATGATTTAACATCGTCTAAATCAATTATAGAAAACTCAATCAAAAGACTCGGTACGTCTCCTGGGTTTGGATGGAATAATATAGCACTTAGTAGAGCACATTACTATGCTGGAGATTTAAAAAAATCTAAAGAGTTTCGAGATAAAGCGGCTAATTTTAAAGAAATACACGTTAATAGTACTTGGGGAGAAGTGGCTTATGATCGTAACACGCTTTTATTTAAATATCTTTTCCATAAGAAGTCCATAAACGAGATTCAGTTTAGGGATAAATACTATTGGTACAAGGCCAAAAAATTATATCAAATATCTAAGGATCATTTTAAACAAGAAAATGCTCATTTACTACTTACAAGTGAACTTTCTGCAGACCCAGAGCGATTTATAGGGTATTATAATTTATTCGCATCAGAGAATAATATATTTTTTGATGAAATTTGGGAGCTGATAAAATATTTCAATTCAGAATACTTTATAGATATATTCCAAAAAAAATTGATTGAAGATGAAAGAGAACGAGTTCATAAATACTTCAAGTATTTTATTGCTCAATTTCACTTAGAAGATGGCGATTATGATCTTGCTATTAATGAGTTTGAAAACGTATTAAAAGATGAATTTTTAGATACTGAAAATGAAAAGCTACTCATCGCAAGAATACACGAAGCATTAAGTAAAGCTTATGCCGAAAATGACGACACAAATCTTGCAGATGAGAATCTATTAGCATTTTATAATATGTATCCTCAATTAATTCCTTATTCAGATCTTAAGATGAAGTTTAATCTTGAAGTTGCCAATACTACGTTGACCTCTGAAGAAGAAACAATCATAGAAGAACTAAAAGATTGTAATATAGAATGGGTTGAGAATGATACAAATTGGCCAACATTAAAAGTTAGTATTACCCAAAAAGACAATACTCAACATATAAACTATCAGGTAATTACAGATAATGAAACCAAGTTTGAAGGCAATGTTAACACTAAAGATATTGAACACCCAGGCCAATTAGTAGCTTTTAGAGCTTTTGGAATTGAATTAGAAGATTAGTGTGTTTAACTAAGAATGGCTTTTAATAAATCGTAGATACACGCCTATTAATATTACTTCTACTAAAACAATTATGAAAACCATTATAATGTATTAAAAACATTCTCAGTTTATATAAAACCGTTGGAAATTAAAATACCCTAACCTAATCCAGAATTTTATTCAATGCCGTGTAGTTTTAAGACATCCTGATAGCGTTTATCATCTTTTAAATAATCAAAAAACTCATCATGCTCTCGCCTCAACGTTCGTGTTTGTTTGTTGCGTATAGTGTCTAAATGGTACAAGACACTATCATCAATTTTTAGCGCTGCGTACACGACTGCTAATTGCTGACTTTTTTCTCTTGGGTGTCCATTTTTATGTATTGAATCTATTGTGCTAAGTGCTTTTAAGGTATCACCCGTTTTAACATAGCAATATCCTAAAAAACGATTAAACACATTTTGGGTTTTAACAATTTGTTCGAGATACGGAATCGCTTTTTTAAATTTCTGCTGATCCATATAGAGTCTAAAATATGATCTGTTAATCACAAACTGATTACTATCGTCATCTCTACTTTGAATTTTGTTCATGAGATTTTCTGCACGCTCAAATTCTTCATTAGCCAATAGAGCATTAAAGTAACTATTAGCGATTGGAAACGATAAAGGGTCTAAGCGATAAGCTATTTCTGCTTGTTCTAATTGTTTTTCATATTGCCCAGTATAATAGAAATACGTTGAGTATTGATGACGAGCCGTTAAATCATTAGGTGAAAGAGCAATAGCTTTTTTAAAGGCTGTTTCTGCAGCATTATGCTTTCCTTCTATATTATTAATAAGTCCCTGTACAGAATAAATTCTTGATACTTTATCATTGATTTTAATGGCTTTTTCTAAATAAGCATTTGCAGTTTTCGACGCTTCCTCAGGGTTTCTCCCTGAATAGTAAGTTTCCAAATACACAGAGTTGGCAATTTCAGCATATGCAAGTGCATAGTTTGGGTCTAGAGCAATGGCTTCTTTATATAATAAAATACTTTTTGCTAGACTTTCTTTATTGCGTTTATCAGCCTCATGCCTTCCTTCTAAAAAAAGTTTGTAGGCATCTATATTTTTGGTTGGAATAACTGCTAAACCTTGTGCTTCTTCAAAGGAGAGGTTAATCTCTAAAGCTTCAACAATTTCTTCAGATACTTCAGTTTGTAGACTAAAAATATTGGTTAGAGTTTTGTCATAATTTTCGGCCCATAAATGTTCATCTGTTGAAGCGTCAATTAATTGAGCTGTAATTCTAATAGCATCACCATATTTTCGAATACTACCTTCTAAAACATATGATACTCCTAATTCTTTAGCAATTTCAGGTATCGTTTTTTTTGTGTCTTTATACTGCATTACCGAAGTTCTCGAAATGATATGTAGTTCTTTTAATTTTGAGAGCTGGGTGAGTATGTCTTCTGTAATACCGTCTCTAAAAAACTCGGCATCTTCATCTGAACTTAAATTATCAAAAGGCAAAACTGCAATAGATAATTCTTTTAAAACAGGGTCTTTTTTTTGAAAGTATTGATAAGCTATAAAAGCGGAACAAAGAAATGTAAAAGCAAGAGTTGCAAATAAAAATGCCTTTTTTGGGGAAATAGTTTTGTTGGTGGTGCTATTTTTTGGTTTTAATTTTCCTTTAATATCTTCTGGTTTTGGAACTACTAGATTGTCGTTGGTAATTGCGAATAATGGCATAGCATCATCCACATTTTTTAATTCATAAGCATCTAGAAATTTGGCCTTTATGTCTTGGTGACTTCTTATTTGGTCATGCACCTTATCTGAAATTAAAACACTACCAGAAACTGCACAAGATTCGATTCTTGAAGCCACATTAACCGCGTCTCCAATAATATCTTCACTGGAATATATAATATCACCAACATGAATACCAATTCTTACAGGTATTTTTGGGGCTTCAAGATATGCTATTTGTAGCTCTATTGCGCATCTAACGGCTTCTACACTACTTGTGAAAATACTCAAAGTACCATCTCCAAAATATTGAATAATCTTACCGTTAAAAGCCTCTGTAGTTGCCTCAAATGTACTGCGATGTCTATCTCTAATCACTAAAGCTTCTTTTTCGTCGCGCTGCATTAAAGCTGTATAGTCTTCAATGTCTGTAAACATTATTGCAGCTAAAAGCCTTTGTTGTGACATTTTTGGATTAATTGTGTTAAGTGCTACTAAGTTAATTAAAATTGTTTTGAGATGCCATTATTTCATAGTTCTGAAAATAATAATTAATATCTTTAACTTGAAATTCATGCATTAATGTTAGAGAACACATCCAAGAATCGTATCAATTTTTTATCTGAAGTGTTGTTCTTCTCTGAAGTATCAACAGCCTCTCTTGAGCACTTATTAGAAAATACTACTGAAGTGTCTTTTAGAAAAAATGAAACTATTATTTCTAAAGAAGATAGTGGAGACTCTATGTATGTTATATTAACAGGCAAGGTTAAGGTACATGATAAAGAGCATCTTTATGGAACACTTGAAACTCAAGATTGTTTTGGTGAATATGCGCTAATTGATAACAAGGAGCGGTCAGCTTCAGTTACAGCGATTGAACGAACTTCTGCATTAAAGATTGAACGTCAAGATTTTTTGAACCTGATGTCTAATGATAGTGGTTTTGCTCAGGGTATTTTGGCAGTAATGATTAAGCGTCACCGAGAGTTAGATGCCATTCAAGAGCAATTATCCACCTCTAAATTAGAATTGGAAATGGCTAGTTCAAAGACTAACGGCCTTATTAATGGCGCTATGGATGCGATCATTATGTTTGATAGTAATTTTAGAATTGTATTAACTAATCCTTCAGCTAACAAAGTTTTAGAAAATGATGATGTCACACAGAGAAATGTGCTTTATTTTTTTGATGATGAGAGCGCTGAAGTGATTGAAGTACTTGTTAAAAAAGCTCAAGCAAATAGAGGCAAAGCTTTTAGTGATTACATTCCTAATGTCGTAAAAGTCATTGGATCTAATGAAACGGAAACTCTAAACGAAGGAACTATTAGTGCCTATGGAAATGAAACGGAAACGTTTTACACACTAATCCTTAGAAATATTGAAGAACGGTTAGAGGCAGAAGATCACATTAGTTTTTTGACTAAGCAAACACAATATTTAGAAGACGAAATAAAAGAATTAACAAGCGGATATGGTATCGTTGCAGAGCATCCTAAAATGCAGAATGTTTTAGAGTTAGTAAAACATGTTGCTCCTACAGATGCTACGGTTTTAATTAATGGCGAGACTGGAACGGGGAAAGAGTTAGTCTCTCGTGCTATTCATGAGGCTAGCAAACGAAATAACAAACCGTTAATCCGAATTAATTGCGGTGCCATACCATCAAACCTTATTGAGAGCGAACTGTTTGGACATAAAAAAGGAGCATTTACAGGTGCCACTGCTGATCGTAAAGGACGCTTTTTACTGGCCGATAAGGGTACAATTTTTTTAGACGAAATAGGAGAAATGCCTATAGAATTGCAGCCAAAGTTATTACGTGTAATTCAAGAAGGTGAGTTTGATCCTGTAGGTAGTTCAGAAACTGTTAAGGTTGATGTTAGAATTATAGCAGCGACCCATAGAGATTTACTGCAACATGCGGCCGAAGGCAAATTTCGTGAGGATTTGTATTATAGACTTAATGTATTTCCTATTGAAGTACCAGCGCTGAGAGATAGAGGTGATGATGTCTGTTTAATTGCTGAAGACATGATGCGTCATTTTTCAAAAAAGCTAGGAAAACCATTGTCCAAATTATCTCAGGTAGATAAATCACAATTATTAGATTATCATTGGCCTGGAAATGTTCGTGAGCTTCAGAACCTTATTGAACGTGCAATTATTGTATCTAAAAATGGCACTATTAATTTGAAAGCTATTATTCCTGAAATGACTACAGATGTGGATTTAAAAAGCGAAAACCAAAAGGACAAAATATACACAACGAAAGAACTTATAACACTGGAAAAAGAAAATATTCTAAAAGCATTAAAACAAACACGTTGGAAAATTTCTGGTAAAAATGGAGCTGCAGAACTACTCCAATTACCTTCTACCACATTAACTTCTAAAATTAAGGCATTCGGTATCGAACGCCCAATCTAATTCACGATATATCGTTAATAATTTAACGAAATTTAGTTTTTTTACTAAATTTCGTTACGTTATATTGTTTTAAATAACAACATAAATAATTGATAATCAAATGTTTATAATGTTTGGCACATCATTGGCTTTATTAAAGTCAAATAAAATGTTTAACAAATAAAATTTAAAACAATGATTACAACAGCAAACATTAAAAACGGAGTAAATGTAGATCAATTAGTAGAAACTATTGGTGCAGTACAAACTAATCCAGAATTAGCAAAATTTCAATTTAGAGCTAAAAATAATTGGATTGATGGCGGACATTGTGTGTCTAGTATTAAAGGGTTCTATGGCGTTGGTGCCGAAGATGAATCGCGCCAAGACACATTCACAATGGAGTGTAGTCACCCACAAGTATTATTAGGGCAAGATGAAGCAGCAACACCACCTGAAGTTTTACTACACTCATTAGGATCATGTTTAACCGGAGCAATGGTTTACCATGCGGCTGCCAATGGCGTTACTATTGAGAGTGCATCATCATCTTTAGAAGGTAACGCAGATTTACATGGGTTTTTAGGTTTAGATCCAGAAGTTCGTATGGGGTTTGATGGTATCAAGTTTACATTAAAAGTAAAATCTGATGCCTCAGTTGAAGCTTTAGAAAATTTCGCAAAATTCTCACCTGTTTTTGACATGATTAGTAATCCAACACCAATTTCAATCGAAATTGTAAAGGAGTAATACTAGAATATTAAAAAAGGCTATGCTTTTAGGTTCATAGCCTTTTTTAGTTCATTAATCAAAAACCAATAATACCTCTATTAATCATGAAATATAAAACACATAAGCTTTTAAATGCTAATCAAGCAGTGGCTCAAATTGCTTATAAAACAAATGAGGTATTCCCTATTTATCCCATAACACCAGCTTCTGAAATGTCTGAATTGGTAGAAGAATGGTCGGCAAAACAAATGCCTAATGTTATTGGTACAACACCTTCTGTTTTTGAAATGCAAAGTGAAAGTGGGGTTGCAGGAGCGATGCATGGAGCGGTACAAACTGGTGTTTTGTCATCTACATTTACTGCATCTCAAGGCTTATTATTAATGTTGCCAAACCTGTATAAAATGGCTGGCGAATTAACACCAAATGTCATTCATGTTGCTACACGAACAATTGCAACTCACGCTTTATCAATCTTTGGAGACCATAGCGATATCATGGCTGTAAGAAGTTCTGGTTATGCTATGCTTGGTGCTGCATCTGTTCAAGAAGCTCATGATTTTGCTTTAATTGCTCAAGCCGCAACTTTAGAGTCAAGAATTCCCTTTATACATTTTTTTGACGGATTTAGAACATCTCACGAAGCGAGTACAATTGAAATGCTTTCTGATGAGGTTATTTCAAAAATGATAGATTTTAAGTTGATTGATGCACATCGGAACAGAGCTTTAAATCCTAATCATCCTGTATTAAGAGGAACATCTCAAGGTTCCGATGTGTTTTTTGAAAGTAGAGAAGCAACTAACTCACATTATAATGCTTGTCCAGAAATTGTACAATCAAAAATGAACGAATTTGCGAAACTAACAAATAGACAGTACCACCTTTTTGATTATACAGGTCACCCAGAAGCAGAGCACATAATTATAACTATGGCATCGTCATCTGAAACTGTTGAAGAAACAATCACTCAACTTAATAGACAAGGTCAAAAATTTGGAGTAGTTAAAGTTAGATTATTTAGACCCTTTAGTACAAAGCACCTTATCCAAGTGCTGCCTAAAACCTGCAAATCTATTGCTGTATTAGACCGAACTAAAGAGCCAGGAGCAACAGGAGAGCCCTTATTTCTTGATGTTAAAAATACAGTAACGGAAGCGTTTCAAAACAACCAATTACAGACATTGCCACTTATTGTTGGTGGACGTTATGGCTTGTCTTCAAAAGAGTTTACACCTGCCATGGTTAAGGCTGTTTTCAATAATATAAAATTAGATAGCCCAATACATAATTTTACGGTTGGCATTGAAGATGATATTACAAATTTAAGTCTAACAATAGATTTGGATTTTGAACTAGAAACCAATGGATTTCAAGCCATTTTCTATGGCCAAAAATCAACAAGAGATAACAATCAATTATCATCTTTACCGGAATTAATAGGTCAAAAGAAATCAAATTATGTTCAATCTTATATTGAATTAGATTATAAAAAATCTCAGTCAAGAAATCTATTTCATTTACGCATTGATTCTAAACCCATAAAAGCACCATACTTAATTACTAATGCAGATTTTATTGCCTGTCAAAATACACCCTATATTGAAAATGACACGGTTTTAAAAAACTTAAAACCAAAGGGAAAATTATTAGTTAATACCTCACTAACATCTGACGAATTTTGGCAATCACTATCGGCAGCAACTCAAAGACGAATAATAGAAAAGGAGGTTTTATTACATGTTACTGATATAAAAAAATTAAAACACAATTACACCATTGGAAACACAACTGTTTCTGCTTTAGGAGCTTGTTTTTTGTATTTAAATAGTGGTTTTGTGTATTCAAATAGGTTGACAGAATTGTGTACAAAAATTATTGAAGTAAATACACTAAAACAAACCAACTTAGAAAGACATCATGCTCTTCATAATGCTGATTTTTCGGCGACGCTTATAGGTAAATTATTAAGAAACGAAAGCAAGAATATTAAGGTAAGTGATGTCCCGATCGATGGAACATTCCTTACTAACACATCACTATACAATCCAATAAAATACTCAGAAAATATTCCTAAATGGGACCCAGAATCATGTATCCAATGTGGTGCTTGTACCTTAGCTTGTCCGCAAGGTGCGCTTCGTATGAAAGTGCTAAATGAGGAAGACTTAGAAGTGACTCCAGCAGATTTTAAATCTGTAATATCTAAAGACTTTGATGGAATGCACCTAAGCATTCAGGTTAATAATGAGCAATGTAATGGGTGTAATAATTGTGTTGATGCTTGTGAGGTTAATGCACTTGAATTGAAAAACGAAAAGAATGATAATTCAATGAACTGGACATTTTTTAAATCGATTCAAGAATTTGATAGAACAAAAATTGATAGGACCAAGCTTAACCAGCAGCAACTACAAGAACCATTGTTCAAATATGCTACAGGTGATAATGGTTGTGGTGAAGCACCATATTTAAAACTATTATCTCAGTTATTTGGAGATCGCTTATTAGTGGCAAATGCTACAGGCTCAAGTTCAATATTTGGTGGAGCGCTTCCAACGACACCTTGGTCCAAAACAATTAAAGGCAAAGGGCCTGCATGGTCCAACTCATTATTTGAGGATAATGCCGAGTTTGGTTTAGGGTTTCGATTATCATTAGATCACCAAGAGTTAGAAGCTAAGCGTTTATTAAAAGACATGATGGCTATTTTAGATTTCGATTTGGTGCATGATATCATTTCTGCCAAACAACATACTGAAATTGAAATTATTCAACAGAGAAAACGCATTAAGATTTTAAAAGATAGTTTAAAAACCATGAACTCCAAGACGGCAAAATCACTTTTGAAAATTGCTGACAGTTTAGTCAAAAAAAGTGTTTGGTGTGTTGGTGGTGACGGATGGGCCTATGATATAGGATTTGGTGGCTTAGATCATGTCATTGCTTCAGGAAAAAATGTTAATATATTAATATTAGATAATGAAGTGTATTCTAACACCGGAGGTCAAATGTCTAAAGCAACACCATTTGGAGCATCTGCTAAATTTGGGTTTGCTGGTAAAACCAAGCAAAAGAAAGATTTGGGCTTAATAGCCATGACTTATGAGGATGTTTATGTAGCTTCGGTTGCTATAGGTGCTAATCAAGAACAAACATTAAAAGCATTTATTGAAGCCGAAAGCTATGATGGCCCTTCAATTATTATCGCATACACTCACAGTAAATCTCATGGAATTGATATGATGAGACCAACTCAGTATCATAAGGCAGCAGTGAATTCTGGACAATGGCTATTGTACCGACATGATCCTCGTCGAGCAGATCAGAATTTAAATAGCTTACAATTAGATTCTGATGCCCCTTCAATAAAAATTCAGGACTATTTAAAGTTGGAAAAGCGGTTTTCAAAATTATTTCTAAATGATCAAGAACAATTTAGTCTCTTAATGAAGCAAATTCAAAAGCAGGTTGATAAACGGTTTAATAATTATTTAGAGATAGCTTCAAGAGAGCTTAATAATAGACAAAATTACCTAATTGCATCAGAATGATACAGAGCTAAATGAGGTGAGTGAGATAATCTAAAAGACTTTGGTGAGAACTAGAGTCTTTTTGTTTTAAAATGTTTTACTCAACGAATTCTAAATCATCCTTAACGAATTCTAGAAGCACTCAAATTTCACTTTAGATGCAACATATCTTTGAAGTATCAAAAAAGTATTAATCTATAAATCAAAATACCATGAAGACTTTAAAGAACATACAAAAGGAAAACAAAACACAAACAAGAGCTACTAAATTATTTCAAGCCATTATGATTTTGGCAATGTTGTTTATCGCATCTGATATTTATGCACAAACCAACGAAGTCCAATTTGAAGTCTATTCAAATTCAGCTGCAGATGCATCACAATATTTACTCGGAGATGATGTTGCTATGCGAGATTGCGCTTCGATTCATTGTGAAAAATTAACTACACTTAAAATAGGAACCAACGTAAGGTTATTAGCAAAAAGTGAATCGCCACAAACCATTAATGGAGTTACGAGTAGATTTTATAAAATTAAAATGGGACCACAAATTGGATGGATATGGGGCGGACTCATCTCACAAAAAACAATGGTGAGTCAAATCAATCCAGAAATCAAATTTGTATTTGGAGAAGCTGGAGTTGATTATAAAGGCTACAAACGTTTTCAAATTAGAGCTGTTAGGAATGGCGCTGAGGTAGATAAGATTTTTGTAAAATCAGAAACGCTTCATCACGAACTTGTCAATATCATTGCTAAGAAGGATAATACCTATGGAACAGATGTAATTTCACTATGTAACAATGAAGGCGAAAGCTGTGATGTTTCAGACAACACATCATATGTGGTGTTCAAAAACAATAAATTAATGCAAACGTCAAGTTTAGCTGCTTTAGAAAAAGTCGATTTAGACAAAACCGATTATGCATATTCATGCGAATTGGATAATAAATAAAATTCATGAAAATTAGTTGATGTTGTGATTCATGTTGTGAGCGCTGTATATCGTTATGGGTACAGCGCTTTTAACAGTTATATAAATTTTGTATATACTTCAAGTATAAAAACTGCGTTCAAAATTGTAAGTTGCATTGAAATCATAAATTCAGATTTGAAACAAAAAAACAAATATATCTGTATACTTTTATTCTTAGGTGCTGTATTGTATAGTTATTCACAAAATAGGCAATTAAGAGCATATACGCTTGAAGATGGATTACCTCAATCCCAAGTTTATGCTATGGCTCAAGATGAAAAAGGGTATTTATGGTTGGGTACTCAAGGAGGAGGTTTAGCACGATTTGATGGGAATAATTTTAGAGTGTTTAATAATAAGCATGGATTAGCATCTAATTATATAAATGCCATTCATACCTTAAATAATACAATATTTATTGGAACTAAAGAAGGGCTGTCGGTTAGGAAAAAAGCTAAGTTTTTCAATACAAAAACACCAGAAATTATTAAGATATCTGAAATAGATAATCAAATATTGTTATTAACTATACAAGGCGTATTTCGAGTAAAAGAAGATTTTTCTGTTGAGAAAATTAAACTTCATCCTGAGATTGATAATCTTCAAATCAATGATGTATTAGTTTTTAATGATTATATATGGTTGGCAATGCAAGATGGCTTATGGCGATTTTCAGGAACAATGTCTAACCCTAAGTTATTTCAAAAATTAGAACGTGGTAACTTTAAAGCTTTGGTAGGATCTCAAAACAAAATATTTGCATCAACTTTCAATGATGGTACTTTAGCATTTGAATCTGATGATTTTGAAACTCAAATTTTAATAAGAGAACCGCTTCGAATAAATAGCGCTTCAATTTTTAATACTAACGAATTGTGGATTGCCACAGATAGTAATGGCGTAACTGTTATTAATACCGAAACCAATAGTGAATTGTTTACACTCAACGGTTCTAATGGCTTGTCGGTCCCTAATGTCAGACAAGTGCTTCAAGATGGCCAATCTAATATTTGGATGGCAACTTCTGGTGGAGGACTGTATAAGTACTTTCAAAATAATTTCAAACATTTTAACACCGAAACAGGGCTCAATGGTGACCGAGTCTATGCTGTTCATGCTATTAATAATGCCATTTGGCTTTCCAATTCGGAAGCTGGTCTTATGCGAATTGATGATTTTGGAATTCATGATATAGAGACTCCAGACCCTTTTTCTAATGTCAAAATAAAGACAATTACATCTGATGTTTATGGGAATATTTGGGCAGGATCTGACGGTAGAGGTATATTATTTCAAGGAGAAAGACAAATCGATTCTTATGCAATAGACACTCTAAAGCGAAGTAAAAAGTTAATTCCTAAAACTGAAAAAATCATTAAAGTTTTTAATACGGAAAACGGATTTCCAGAAGATTGGATTCGGAAAATAAGTACCTTCAATAATACCATATATGTCGCTACTTATTCTAGTGGTGTCGTTAAACTTAACTATCATATCAAGTCAGATAGTATAACTATTGCTAAAACATTTGCTACAGCAGAAGGTATTCAGGATCTTTATATTAAAGACCTAGTAAAAGATAGTAATAATCGATTTTGGTATAGTACGCGAAATGGACATTTAGGATATCTACAAAATAACACAGTCTCACATTTAGGGCAGGTTTTAGATTTACAAGTTCCAATTAACACTATTTTATTTCAAAACAATATCATGTTTTTAGGTACTGCTGGCCAAGGAATTTGGTGGTCTAATGATGACGATTTTAGTACATTTAAAAAGTTAAAAGGATTAAAGAAAACGACCTCAGAAAATATATATCAACTCATTTTTGATAATCAAGGGTATTTGTGGGTTGGTACCGAACGAGGAGTTGATAAGTTAGAACTTGACAAAGATACTCAGATAAAAGATGCATTTTTCTTCGGAAGGAATGATGGATTTCTCGGTATTGAGACCTGCTTAAATGCTGTTGATAAAGATGATAAGGGACATTTATGGTTTGGGGCACTTTATGGGCTTACCGAATACCAACCTGCCGAGACCAATCTAGATGCTGAAAAACCGATTATTTACTTAGAAGATGTTAAAGTTGCTTTTAAAAGTATTGACTCTATAGACCTGGCATCTTGGACCAATACTAAGAATATATTACAACTCAACCCAGAACAAACACAAGTCAGTTTTTCGTATAAAACTGTGGATTTAGATCATCCAAATGGTATTGAGTATCGTTACAAATTGAATGATAACAATTGGAGCCCATGGTCTCCTATAACAACTCAAGATTATTCTGAACTTAACTTTGGATCTCATGATTTTGTCGTTCAGTCGAGAAATCATCGTTGGAAGGAAAGCGACCCTCTTCATTTTTCATTTTATATAGAGCCACCATTGTATAAAAAAACATGGTTTCAATGGACAATTATTGGTTTTATTTTACTTGTTTTATCAGGGTTAACGTATTTATATATCAAAAGGATTAAGCGTAATAATGCTAAAGAAAAAGAACGCTTAGAATTAGAAAATCATTTACTCTCTTTGGAGCAAAAAGCACTGCGTTTGCAAATGAATCCGCATTTTATATTTAATGTTTTAAATGGTATTAAAGCAATGGCACCTTCGCAACCCGATAAAATGAACGATACAGTGAATAGTTTTGCAACTCTATTAAGAGAAACTTTAGTGAATTCAAGAAAGGATACTATTGGATTAGATCAAGAAATAAAAACCTTACGACATTATATTGAAGTCGAGCGATTAATGGCCGATACGTCATTTACATATGATATTGAAATTAACACAGATTTGGATATTGAGGAAATTTTAGTTCCGCCAATGTTAATTCAACCATTTGTGGAAAATGCGATTCGTCATGGAATTTTAAAAGGCCCGAGAGATGGTGAATTAAAAATTCAATTTGAGACTTCTGAAGACAAATTAAAAGTAACTGTTTCTGACAATGGTATTGGGATTTATCATTCACAACAACATAAACCAAAAACTGATCATCAATCTATGGCGCTCAAAGTTACCAGAGAACGATTAGAATCTATTTCTGGGAAAGGTGCTTTAAAAATTCATGAACTAAAACACAACAACGGAAGTATAAGTGGTACAACCATTGTATTTGAAATTCCGTTAGAAACCGATTATTAATATGTTAACAGCAATTATTGTAGAAGATATGAAAGATGCGATGGCACTTTTAAAAAGTGATCTTGAAACGCATCATTCAGACATTAAAATTATAGATACTGCCCATAGTGTCGTTGAAGCTGCCAAAGTACTTCGAAAACATCAACCAGATATTTTATTCTTAGACATTATGTTGGGAGATGGTACAGGGTTTGATGTTTTAGAGATTTTTCCAGATCTAGCATCAAAGATCATTTTTGTAACTGCTAGTGATGAATTTGCTATAAAGGCGTTTAAGTTTGCAGCTATTGACTATGTATTGAAACCTTATGGTAATGAAGATTTAGCACAAGCTATAGATAGAGCAAAATCACAAATTCAACCGAGTAAAGAACGTTTGGAAATTTTAAAAGACACCTTATCTGCACCAGAACAAAAACCTGATAAGATTTCATTACATACGCTAGACAAAATTATTATTGTGAATTTAGATGACATCGTTCGTTGTGAATCAGATAGTAATAATACTATGTTTCATCTAAAAGAAGGCCGAAAGGTTTTTGTTACTAAAACATTAAAGTATTTTTCTGATATGCTTAAACCATATGGTTTTTTAAGAATACACCAAAGCCATTTGGTAAACTTACAATGTATTAGTGCGTTTATTAAAACCGATGGGGGTTATCTAATGTTAAAAAATGGAGAAAATGTTCCTGTTTCGGTAAGAAAAAAGTCTGAAGTTATTGATGTTTTAGATCGATTGCATCGATAATCATGTAAGTTTTATAAAACGAAAGTTGAATAATTTATTTATAAAAAGTTGTAAAATGCATTATAACAATTATTTAAAACGAAAAATGTACGGTTTTGCTTTTCATTATCGCAAAAAAGCATATATTTGATTTTAATATAAATTTAACGCAAAACTTAAAAAAATACGCATTTCGTCGATTTTTTTTGCGTTTTATGGATGTTTTTTTGCTAATAAATTTTGTTGAGACCTTTTTTTTTATACTTTTACGCCATAATGAGAATACAAAACAAGAAAATCATAGCCTCGATCTTATTTGTATTAATAAGTTTTGTATGTGTAGCACAAGGTAGTGACCCACCGCCACCAATGCCACCACCACCTCCAGGTTTACCTATTGATGGTTTTACTACAATAGCCGTAATAGTTGGAGCTTTCTTTGGTATAAAAAAGACAATTCAAAATTCAAAGTCTTAAACCTACAATCGAATTTCGTAAAGTTTCTGAATATATTTTCCTAAGACATCAAACTCTAAATTAACCATAGAGCCTTTTTTAAGATGTTTAAAATTGGTGTGTTCATAAGTGTACGGAATAATAGCAACACTAAATTCGTTTTTTCCAGAGTTGACAACCGTTAAACTTACACCATTAACTGTAGCAGATCCTTTTTCAATAGTAACATTTCCTAGGGTATCATCATAGCTAAATGTATACAACCAACTTCCGTTATCTTCAGAAACGTTTTCGCAAAACCCTATTTGATCAACATGACCTTGAACAATATGGCCATCCAAACGATCTCCAAGTTTCATGGCGCGTTCTAAATTAACAGAGTCACCAATTTGTAAATCACCAATATTGGTTTTGATTATTGTTTCTTTTATGGCAGTTACAGTATATTGATCTCCTTCTATATCAACAACAGTTAAACAAATACCATTGTGCGCAACACTTTGATCAATTTTTAACTCTGTAGTGATTTGACTTTTGATGGTTACATGTAGATTATCTTGCTCTTTTTTAAGGTTAGTAACCGTTCCTAAGTCTTCTATAATTCCTGTAAACATAGTGTCGAATAAATAGTTAAATTTGCAATTACAAATTTACGGACATTAGAAAACATCTTAATGGAAAAAGACAAAAAAATAAAATTAGGAATTTCAATAGGAGACCTCAATGGAATTGGACCTGAAATTATCATTAAAACCTTTGAAGATAATCGTATGCTCGAGTTTTGTACTCCAGTGATTTTTGCATCAATCAAATCTATGTCGTTCATTAAGAAACATTTTAAAAGCCCAATTAATTTTCATGGGATTAATCATACTGATCAGATTGTTCATGGTAAAATTAATGTATTGAATGTTTGGAAAGAAAATGTCACTATCAATTTTGGTGAAGAGGATGTAACAATTGGAACCTATTCTGTAAAATCGTTAGAAGCGGCAACAATAGCTTTGAAAAATAATGCAATAGATACTCTAGTAACTGCGCCGATTCATAAACACAATATACAATCTGATACGTTTAAATTCCCAGGACACACCAATTACTTGGCCGAAAAGTTAGGAGGAAAGAGTCTAATGTTTATGGTAACACCAACATTAAAGGTTGGCCTGCTTACAGATCATGTTCCAGTTAAAGATGTTCCTAGCCAGATTACTTCTGAGTTAATCAATGATAAAATAGACACAGTGTATAAGTCTTTAGTTCAAGACTTTCGAATTAATAAACCTAGAATTGCAGTCTTAGGAATCAATCCACATGCAGGAGATAATGGTGTAATTGGCCAAGAGGATGATGATGTGTTACGCCCTACGCTTGAGCAAATTAAAAACAAAGGAAAAATGGTTTATGGTCCATATTCAGCTGATAGTTTTTTTGGATCAGGAAATTATAAGAATTTTGATGCTATTATAGCATCGTATCATGACCAAGGTTTAATCCCGTTTAAAACTATTGCATTTGGTCATGGTGTAAACTATACTGCTGGGTTAAGTAAAGTAAGAACCTCACCAGATCATGGAACTGCTTTTGAAATTGCTGGTAAAGGCGAAGCAGATAATGGATCTTTTAAGGAAGCGGTATTCATGGCAATTCAAATATTCAAAAACAGAATTGAGTATGATGAATACTCAAAAAACCCACTAAAAAAGGCTCCAAAAAAAGCTTAAAAATTGTTATAAACATTTTTTGTTCATAACCCGTGTTTAATTAATTAAAATTTGTATATTTGCAGGCTCAAAATGAATGCGATGATGAAGCCTTTTAAGGAATATACGATACCATTTGTTGGTCTCAAAGTAGGAAAGCACCATTTTGATTATCAAATTGATAAAGCGTTCTTTGAACATTTTGAGTATGATGATTTTAATGATGTCAACGTTAATACAGCGTTAGTTTTTGAGAAGAAAACTACCTTATTGGAGTTGTATTTTGAAATTTCTGGTGTAGTCAATGTCAACTGTGATCTTACTAATGAACCTTATGATCAAGAGATCGAAGGTGAATTTAAACTAGTAGTAAAGTTTGGTGATGAATATAACGACGAGTTTGAAGACATTCTTATTATTCCTCATGGAGAATACGAAATAAACATTGCGCAGTATATTTATGAGCTAATTATATTGTCAATGCCCATTAAACGCGTTCACCCAGGAGTTGAAGACGGAACATTAGATTCAGAAATACTTAAAAAGCTTGAAGAATTAAGTCCGAAGGGCCTTAAAGAAAAAGAAGAAACATCAGAGGATATTGATCCTCGTTGGAATACATTAAAAAAACTATTAACGGATAAATAACATATAAAATGGCACATCCTAAGAGAAAAATATCTAGAACAAGAAGAGATAAGAGAAGAACGCACTATAAAGCATCAGTTCCTACAATTGCTACTTGTCCTACAACAGGAGAAGCGCATCTTTACCACAGAGCTCACTGGCACGAAGGTAAATTATATTACAGAGGGCAAGTTTTGATTGACAATTCTGAAGCTGAAGAAAACGTAGCATAAGTATTATGCATGCATATAATAAAACGCTCAATTCTGAGCGTTTTTTTTATGTTTAATTTCTATAAGTCTGAAAAACGACTTAATTTGCGCCATATTCGTTCAAAATTTAGTAAATTCATTAAAATTTTACCTTTTTTTGACGATTTTTGTCCGTTTAGGACACTTTTTAAAAATATAATATGAGTAAAATCACAGCTGCAATTACCGGAGTAGGCGGTTACGTACCTGAATATAAATTGACCAACCAAATTTTGGAAACCATGGTCGATACCAATGACGAATGGATTACAGCGCGTACAGGTATTAAAGAACGCCGCATTCTCAAAGAAGAAGGAAAAGGAACTTCATACCTCGCAATACAAGCTGCTAAAGACCTTATAAATAAAAAAGGTTTAGATCCAAAAGACATAGAATTAGTAATCGTTGCTACGGCAACACCAGATATGAAAGCTGCATCAACCGCAGCTTTTACTGCTACTGAGATAGGTGCAACCGAAGCCTTTTCTTTTGATTTGGAAGCTGCATGCTCTAGCTTTCTTTATGGAATGTCTGTTGCAGCACGTTACATTGAATCAGGAAAATACAAAAAAGTATTACTAATAGGAGCCGATAAAAACTCTTCATTTATCAATTATAAAGACAGAGCGACCTGCATTATTTTTGGAGATGGAGCAGGAGCAGTTTTGTTTGAGCCTAATGATGAAGGTTTAGGCCTACAAGACGAATTACTTAGAAGTAATGGTGCAGGACGTGAATTTTTGCAAGCGACTTATGGAGGTTCTTCATATCCAATTACTGCAGATACTTTTAATGAAGGTAAACACTACGTCTTTCAAGAAGGAAGAACTGTATTTAAGAATGCAGTGTTTAATATGGCTGATGTTACTGAACGTATCTTAGAAAGAAATCAATTGACAAATGATGACATTTCTTGGTTGGCAGCGCATCAAGCTAATAAGAGAATTATCGAAGCTACCGCTAATAGAGTATCTTTAGAACCTGCTAAGGTGATGATGAATATTCACAAATATGGAAATACAACTTCGGCAACCTTACCTTTATTACTAAACGATTACGAATCACAACTAAAAAAAGACGATAAAATAATATTCGCAGCCTTTGGTGGCGGATTTACTTGGGGCTCAATTTATTTAAAATGGGCTTACAATTCATAACCAACTTTTAACTAACTAATTATAAAGACTAATTAATTATGGATATTAAGGAAATTCAAAACTTAATCAAATTTGTTGCCAAGTCTGGAGCAAGTGAGGTTAAATTAGAAATGGATGATGTAAAAATCACTATAAGAACAGGTTCAGATGGTAAAGGAGATGCTACCACTTATGTTCAACAAATTCCAGTAAGCCAACCCGTTGCGCAAGCAGTACCTGTAGCTACTGCACCAACTCCAGCTGCAGAAGCGCCAGCCGCTGCAGATGACTCAAAATATATCACAATCAAATCGCCAATTATTGGTACATTCTATCGTAAACCATCACCAGATAAACCTGTATTTGTTGAGGTTGGGTCTTCAATAGGTGAAGGTGATGTATTATGTGTTATTGAAGCTATGAAGTTATTTAACGAAATTGAATCTGAAGTATCTGGAAAAATCGTTAAGATTTTAGTTGACGATTCATCACCAGTTGAATTTGATCAACCATTATTCTTAGTTGATCCATCATAACAATTGAAAATTCCAATCCACAAATCCCAAAACCCAATTCTTGGAATTTGGTGCTTGGAAATTGAAATTTTTAATACAAAAAGTTATGTTTAAAAAAATATTAGTTGCCAATAGAGGAGAAATAGCACTACGTGTTATTAGAACCTGTAAAGAAATGGGCATTAAAACAGTAGCTGTTTATTCTACTGCCGATGCCGAAAGTTTACACGTGAAATTTGCTGATGAGGCCGTTTGTATTGGACCGCCTTCTAGTAGCGAATCTTATCTCAAAATCCCTAACATTATAGCAGCAGCAGAAATTACAAATGCCGATGCCATTCATCCTGGTTATGGATTTTTATCAGAAAATGCGAAATTTTCAAAAATCTGTGAAGAACACGATATTAAATTTATTGGAGCTTCACCAGAAATGATTGATAGAATGGGAGACAAAGCCAATGCAAAAGCAACAATGCTTGCTGCAGGTGTACCTTGTGTTCCAGGAAGTGAAGGTGTTATTGAAGATTTTGAAGAGTGTAAAAAACTAGCCGTTGAAACAGGTTATCCTGTAATGTTAAAAGCATCTGCTGGAGGTGGTGGAAAAGGAATGCGTGCTGTTTGGAAACCAGAAGACCTTCAGAATGCTTGGGAGTCTGCACGTGCAGAATCTAAAGCAGCCTTTGGGAATGATGATATGTACATGGAAAAACTCATTGAAGAACCACGCCATATTGAAATTCAAATTGTTGGTGATTCTACAGGTCGTGCTTGTCACTTGTCTGAACGTGATTGTTCTGTACAGCGTCGTCATCAAAAACTAACGGAAGAAGTACCTTCTCCATTTATGACGAAAGCTTTACGTGATAAAATGGGTAAAGCAGCCGTAAAAGCAGCAGAATACATTAAGTATGAAGGAGCAGGAACAGTTGAATTCCTAGTAGATAAGCATCGTAATTTCTACTTCATGGAAATGAATACACGTATCCAAGTAGAGCATCCTATTACTGAGCAAGTGATTGATTTTGATTTAATACGAGAGCAAATTCTAGTTGCGGCTGGAGTGCCAATTTCTGGTAAAAACTATTCGCCAAACTTACACTCTATTGAGTGTCGTATTAATGCAGAAGATCCATTTAATGATTTTAGACCATCACCAGGACGCATTACAACTTTACACGCACCAGGTGGGCATGGGGTTCGTTTAGACACGCATGTTTATGCAGGTTATGTGATTCCGCCTAACTATGATTCTATGATCGCAAAGTTAATTACAACTGCACAAACACGTGAAGAGGCGATTAACAAAATGAAACGTGCTTTAGATGAATTTGTTATTGAAGGTATTAAAACCACAATTCCATTCCACAGACAATTGATGGAACATCCAGATTATTTAGCAGGTAATTATACCACTAAATTTATGGAAGATTTTGAAATTCAACCTGAAGACGATTAATATACTAACTCCGAAATTTATCTTTCGGAGTTTTTTTATTTGGGTGTTTCACTACTTAGTCAAAACTAAGTAGCGTCAGGCTATCCGCTAAATCTTTTTTATTGTTATATTGATCACAGTCGAAATATCTATCACAATAAAAAAGGATATCGCTTCTATCCTTAACACAAAACACTTATTTTAGAGCTATGAATTTATCCTATTGGGAAATAAAATCATGGTTGTCAGACATAGACTTTACCATAGTTGGTAGTGGGATTGTTGGTTTAAACTGTGCGTTGCAGTTGAAGTATCGTTTCCCTAAAGCAAAAATTTTGATTCTCGAAAAAGGCCTATTACCTCAAGGTGCTAGTACCAAAAATGCCGGTTTTGCTTGTTTTGGGAGTTTAAGTGAAATTATAGCCGACCTCAAAACGCATTCTGAAGCTGAGGTCTTCGAATTGGTAAAGAAACGAATAGATGGTTTGCGTGTATTACGTCATACTTTAGGTGATCAAAATATCAAATATCAGCAACATGGTGGCTATGAGTTGTTTTCAAAAACCGACGATTTACTTGAAACATGTCAGGATAAAAAAGACACCATAAACACCCTTTTAAAACCATTATTTGATAGCGATGTTTTTCATTTTAAATCTAACACATTCGGGTTTAAAAATTGTCACGATACGTTGAGTTATAACCCATATGAAGGGCAAATTGACACAGGTCAAATGATGGTCTCGTTAACGCAATTGGTCTTAAATTCAGGAATTAAAATATTGAATACTATAACAGTTGAGTCTTTTGATGAGGTTAATGCGTCTGTCAAGATTAAAACCAATCACTTTGAATGTACGACGTCTAAATTACTTATTGCTACCAACGGCTTTGCTTCATCATTAGATATTTCCGAAGTAAAACCAGCTAGAGCACAAGTCCTCATAACCAAACCAATTGATAATTTACAAATTAAGGGCACATTTCATTTAGATCAAGGCTACTATTATTTCAGGAATATTGATGACCGAATTCTATTTGGAGGCGGTCGAAATCTTGATTTTAAAGGTGAAGAAACGACAGAATTTGCGCAAACAAAACAGATTCAAAACAAACTTGAAGACCTACTAAAATCATCTATTTTACCACACACCTCTTTTGAAATTGATCATCGATGGAGTGGGATTATGGGTGTTGGCCAACAAAAAAAACCAATTCTCAAACAGATAAGTAACAATGTTTATTGCGGTGTGCGATTAGGAGGAATGGGAATTGCAATTGGGAGCTTAGTTGGTAAAGAATTAGCAGACCTTTTATAGTATGAAACTTATAAAACGATTGTTTCGATTTATACTCAATACTTTGCTTTGGTTGTTTGTGTTTTCTATAGTTATTGTCTTTGTGTTTAAGTGGGTTCCTGTACCAATAACACCATTAATGCTTATTCGAAATATAGAACAAACCGACAAAAACAAAAAGGGTTGGAAACATAACTGGGTTGCAATAGAAGATATATCTAAGCACATGCAATTGGCGGTTATTTGTAGTGAAGATCAATTGTTTTTAAAGCACAACGGATTTGATATTAAAGCGATTGAAAAGGCTTATGAGAACAACCAAAAAGGAAGAAAAATTAAAGGGGCAAGTACCATAAGCCAACAAACAGCAAAGAATGTGTTTCTTTGGCCGCAACGTAGTTGGTTGCGAAAAGGACTCGAGGCTTATTTTACCTTTTTGATAGAATTGATATGGAGTAAAGAACGCATCATAGAAGTATATCTCAACAGTATAGAAATGGGGCCAGGAATATATGGAATAGAAGCCGCATCACAATATTGGTTTAAAAAACAGGCAACAAGTTTAAGTCGTTATGAAGCAGCAGCAATTGCGTCTATATTACCTAACCCGTTGCGCTATAAAGCTAATCCAGCAACAGTATACATAGAAGGGAGAAAGACTTGGATAGTTAAACAAATGCAGTATTTTGGACCATTAGAGTATCCAGATCAAGATGATAATAATGAATAAACTGAAAGACGAATTATATACACAATGCCAAGAGTTTGTAGACCGTCGTTTAGAAGCCATTCAAAAAACGATTGCTGAGATTCAGGAATCTTTAAATTCTGAAACAAAGAGCTCTGCAGGAGATAAGCATGAAACAGGACGAGCTATGTTGCAATTAGAGCGTGAAAAAACAGGGCAGCAGCTTTCCGAAATTCAAAAAATTAACGAAATACTTTCAAAAATTGATATTTCAAAATCTTCGGAAGCCATTGGTTTAGGAAGCGTAGTTTTTACGTCTCAATTTAATTACTTTGTAACAATTAGTGCCGGAGAGTTAAAACTACATGAGCAATCATTTTATGCTATTTCTGCTAATACACCTATTGCAAAATTATTATTAGGCAAAACCGTAGGAGACCAAATTCAATTTAGAAATCAAGATTTTAAAATCATTAAAGTCATTTAACTTTCTAAGGTTACATATTAATTATTTGCTATATATAATATTAGCTTCAGAAATATGATGCTCAATAATGTATGCTCCAAGATTTAACCATCGTTTTGCGCGATCTAAAACCCAAGCATCAGAGCTCACTACAATATGTTTACTTTTTGCTAAAACTTTATCTGGATTATGGTCTAGAATAATCTCCCAATTAAAGTCATGATTTTCTGCTAATTCTCTAAGCATGGTTTTGAGTCGTCCACTATTAGATACAGGTTTGTCAAACACCCAAATAACCTTGTTAGTTTTGAGCCGGTTACCTACAAGCAACAATGCATTTTCTGTTTGTTGTACACGTTTGTAAGTGCCGTGCACTCCAGACAAATCACGATAAGCCTCATCTAAGCCCTTAAAGAGATAAGCACCTGACAAGGCACTTTCTAAAATGATGAGGAGATTAAACCCATCAATAATAATGGAATCACTGCCAATACTTTCAAAAGGAATACAAGCCGACTGTCGTTGCTCCATTTGTTGTTGCGACGCACTCATGCCTCTAACTGCTTGTTGCTGTCTTACATTAAGCCTATGTCTATTTCCAACAAGTTGTAAGGATGACTTTTCTGCATAACCTCTGGTCAACAAATAGTGCATGTCGATGAGTGCTTCTTTAAGTTTTTGCTGAATAGCTTTAGAACCAAAAAGTTGATTATCGTTACTGTTTTTTCCGCGATTTCTTTGGTTGGGCATTGATATTGTTTTCTGATTTTAAATTTGTGTTTTGTGTTGAAACAAAAAAGCAAACCAAACAAAGTCAGTCTACTTTTCTCTTTCTAAGAATTAGTCTTTTTTGAGTTCCTACGTTTCTCTCGACGAATTTTCCAAGGCGCATTTTTCTGCCAATCGCCAGCCATAATACAACCATAAGGCATCACTTCGTCAATTACAGTTCCTAAGCCAAATTCATCCATTTGTGCTCTAACGGTTTGTGCATTTTTATAGGCACTAGGCAACTCAGTGATATCAATTTCTTTAGAGAAAAACCGAACGTCCAAGCCTTTAGTTTCTTCTTTAAAAATTTCCATAATAGTCCCTGTTTTACTTTTTCTATGTTGCGTTCTACTCACA
Source organism: Psychroserpens citreus (assembly GCF_055686305.1). Lineage (NCBI taxonomy): Bacteria > Pseudomonadati > Bacteroidota > Flavobacteriia > Flavobacteriales > Flavobacteriaceae > Psychroserpens > Psychroserpens citreus. The sequence goes on along the minus strand of NZ_CM145999.1, from coordinate 1,326,637 downwards.
TTTCTACCAGCACCATGAGGCGCAAAACCTAAATTGGTTTTTGTTGTTGCACCTTCAACAATCAATACAGGTTCAGACATGTTTAATGGAATTAAACGTGGCCCAGTAATATCAGGCATAAACTTAGCATCTAATGGTGTGGCACCTTTAGCGTGGTAAAACAAATCCCCATCTTTAAAGACAAAGTTATGCTCGTTCCAGTAACGGTTTTCAATCTCAATTTCCAAAGTTTCAGCTACCGAATTATGAATCACTTCATGATTGGTTTTTGTCCAATCTCTTATAATTTGAAGTGCATCCCAATACAATTGACCTTCTTCAGTTTCAAAAGGAATCCAAGCATTTTGCTTTTTTGTTTCTGGTGATAAATCACGTCTAAAACGTTCGGCGATTTTCATTCCTTTTTTATACAATTTAGCACCAGGACCTCTAGATCCGTGATGTGTGACCATCATGGTATTTCCTGTTTTTTTAGATGTTCCTACAAACAAGAAATGATTACCATCACCTTGAGTTCCTAAATGTGATCTTGCAATTTGAATCATATTTCCATCATTCAACAAAAAATTCGATTCAAAAGCTTCTAGTAGGTCCTTCGGAAATCTAAACTGTGTGTTTCTATCGCGTCCACCTGGTCCAAAATGTGTATTGGCATGTGCGGCATCCAAAATGGCTTTAGGATCTGCTTTACCAAAGTCGGTTAACATCACTGAACAGCAGATATCGGCACTATGCATTCCTGGATGAATCGCATTCTTCGCCACAACTACACCTCCAACAGGAATCGTTCCGTCTGGACCTGTAGGACAAGCATCTGGCATAATGGCGCCATCAACCAAAGTAGGTGTTTTCATTAAGGTTTGCATGGAGTTAATGACTTTAGAGACATTGTCCTCTTCCAATTCATTCTCTGCTTTGATATTGATCGAAAATTCAATTGATCTATCGTGTAAAGCTATTGGGTCAGGAGAATTAAATTGTTCTAAGTACGTTGCCATGGCTTCACCTTCTAATGCATTGTCATTGATATATGCAATAGCGTCTTTCATCCATTTACCCTGTCTGTAACCTAAAGCGATTAAATCGTGTCCTGTGATTTTAGTATTTGTTTTCATATTTATTTCCCAAGAAATTGGGAATCTTTTTAAGTTAAACTTTATTTTTAATGAGATTCCTCGACTATGCTCGGAATGACATTTAATAGTCTTTGTTTAAAAACCTCTTTATTTTCATTCAGATTGAAAAAACCAGAACGAACTTGTTTCAGTGCGCTATTTTCTATTTTATCAATGATTGAGTTCATGTTTTCTAAAATTTGAGCTTTATTGTAATACTCAATTATTTCTAAGAAGTATTCTCTTTCTAAATTGAATGCATCAATTCCACAACACTCTCTTACACAGTGATATTCTAAATGATTCCAGAACTCCTCATTTTCCATTAAGAATTCATCTATTTCAATACTTGTTTTCATGTCTTTTTTAATTATACTACAAATATTATAGTGTATTACGCAATATTTTTGCGTAGCTTATTTTTTATTAAAAAACCTAGTAAAAAAATAAATTCTTACTAGGTTCTCCTTATTTAAATAGCTTTACAAAGCTATCTTTTTCCAAATTCTCTAAAGAAAAGTCAAAATCAGCCTCATCTTTATAATCCGTGATTTCTGCACCTAAGGTTCTTACCAAATTATCAAAGGCCAAAGGGTCATTCCATTGTTGATATAGAGCTCTAGTTGCTAAAGTTGATACTTCAGAATTACCAGATACCCTAGAATGACCTGCACCGAAATTTAGTAAAACAAAACATTGTTTGTCATTTTTAGGAATTAACATTCCTAAAATAGTTTGTTTTTGTACAGACTCACATTTAATATCCGCAAACACTTTGTTTGGATCCATCATATACTCCTTAGAGATAGTACTTCCTTTACCGATTACAATTTTATAACCGCAATCACTGGTTCCAGAGAACACATTGTTTTGTACTAAAGTAGGGACATTTAACCCCTTGTTAGCATACAAATATTCTACAGCTCCATGAGGTGCTGAGGTAATATCACCAGAGTACATTAGGTTGCCTTTTTGTTGGTTATAAGTGGCATTCCAACCAATTTTACCAGCAATATTTAAACCAGATAAATCCAAATCTCGTGCTCCCCAAGCATCTTCCCAATAAATACCAACAGCTAAATTTTTACCGTAAAAACGTGTTCCAGTAGGAATATTACCTACATACATTTTTTCGGATGTAGGTAAGGCATAAGTAATTTCCTCAGGGAAAAATAAGCGCTTACCAGATAAATCAAAACGTTGTTTTAAATAACCCTTTAAGAATTGGTAATTTTCTTTGTATAATGGGTTTTCAATAACGGTTTTTTTGTATTTACTAGCTTTGGTCTTCTTTAAAAGATTTGCTAACATATTAGTTCTACCAACAGCTGTCATACCTTCTGAGGTTACCCAAGACTTACCATTTCTAATTCTATATAAAAAGGCATCTTGACCTTGTGCTCTGGTATAACATGCAGACAACGCTTTAAACAACGCAAAAGGTGTTGCATTATCTAACCAGTGAACATCTTTATCAGTTAACAAGGTACTTGTTACATCATTTAAAGGGTTAGAAACTAATGGTTTGTGATACGTTTTGGACAACTTACTAATTTTATTAATCGTCTTAGGCGCTCTATTTTTAAAAGCTAAAAACAAAGGCTTGTAACGATTAAAAATCTCAGCAAGTTTTTCTAATCCAAAATCATTAAAAGCTTGTGTTGGGTTGTAAGAACTGTTTTTAATCAATTCAATCAACGCATCATTTTTAATTAGCAAAGTCGTATCCGTTGTTCTGTAGATAATGTATCTGAAAAACTCCACAGGATTATTAGGATACACATTATAAAATTCAGCCAATTTTACGATAGCTTCTTTATTTCTAATGTTTTCTTTACCTGTGAAAGTGTATCCTATTTCATCCATCAACACTATGATTAATGCATCAACAGTTTCTACTTTTAAAGCAATGCCAGATTGTAATAATGACAAGCACTTTTGTGTCATCTCCTCAATTGAGTAAGCATTAATAACCTTATAGTTAAGCTTTACATTGGGAATATCTAAAACTTCTTCTGGGATATAAATATCATCTTGAAAATCACTCCCATAAGTAGACATATAATGTTGAATTTGATCTACATATAACTCATATCTAGAGCTGTTTTTGATTTTACTCCAAGACTTGTGAAATGTTTTGTTAAGATCATTACCATTGAGCTTTTCATCTTTTAAAAAGGTAATAATTCTGTCTTTTGCCCAAAGTGCATTTGGTGCAATGATATAGCCTTCATCTGAGATGTATGGCTTTTCGTTTGATGGTTTCGCAATTACTGCGTTAAATAATTTTAATGTATTCATAATATTAAAATTTAAATAAGTGAGGTGTATAGTTTTGATAATCATTCAATAAAATAGGAACACCTATTACCTATTATTTTTAAAGACGAAGAGTAATTTTCATACCCCCTTTTGTGGGAGCGATGACCGTAATTTATAGGAACTCTTTTTGTCTTTTAAGACGAGACGTAATTTCAACCAAACGACCCTTTCGGGCGCTGGACTCGAACCAGCATATTATAGGAACGTCTATTGTCTTCTACTAACGGAATGTAATAATGGTGGAGAATTAACTTGTCATAGGAACTTTCTGTGTTAGTAATATTTTGTGGTCCAGGCGGGATTCGAACCCGCGACCCGCGGATTTTGAATCTTTACAGGAACTTTTTTGTGCCAATAGCGAAAAGTATTTTCGCTGCTCTATCCTCTGAGCTACTGGACCATTTTTATGTTAAAGAACGTTGTACCTCTTACCAGATTATTCACTGGATTTTTATTTGTTTAAAAGGAGTTCATGAATGCTATGCATTTTGAACTGGTACTTTCACAAAAGTGAACAGATAGGCTCTAAATGCGCTTCCTACTTTACATCCTATGTATTTCGGTGCTTCTGCAAAATCTAGTCATTGGCAGACTTGCCACCAACCACATCTTCCTATCACTCCGCGCCTACGATTAAAAGTCTTTTGACACTGCTCTTCCCTTTAAGCTAAAGAGGTATTAATATTTTAAAAAGCGTTCTGAGAATACCTTCGCTTTAGGATAAGCTTTCTTAGGATTATAGCCTTAGCCCTTCCCTAATTTTCCACGCGCTTCTCATTGCTTAGAGAATTACGTACTTATCCGATGCCTAATTACGTTATAGCTGTTCAGCGACTTAGACTTGGCCTGCATAGTGGTTTTATACCACGCTTTGCAGTTACAAGGGTTGGCTCCCTCACCATTCATAGACGTCCTCTTTTGAGGCGGCCTACTAGAATGTTCACTACACAGTAAAGGTTTGCGGCCTTTACTGTCCCATATATTACAATGGGTTTAGGCAACTACTAGCTGCTGTAACGTTCGAAGTCTTTTGCGTTTTGCTCACCGACTGAGCATCCTCAATTCTGGTATTAGGATGGGAATTGAACCCATTGGTTTGTTGGCCTAGGAAAAGAGCTTCGAAAATGGCTTCGTAGATTTTGGCCTACAAAATACCAACCTTTTCCTTGCATGCCTCCCGGCACACGGTATGTGAAGTCACCGAATAATTTCTTATCGGGTTACTTGAATACTGCAATACGCTCCGCAAGGTTGGATGACCTATACGTAACCCATTACTACAACTTTTCCTATTGATGTCTCCATCTCAAGCCTAATTACTGTCGGCTATAAGCTCTTATCTACGTCAGCGGTTGCCCCTTGCAAATAGTAACTTATGTGAGTTGCTTGCTTACCTGTACTGCTCTCGCGAGAAATCAGTCTCCATTTACAGTACCTGTAAACAGATTTATCCTTGTTACCAAGTTTATCTAAGGACGATAAGCCGCCCCATCAATTACTAATCTATGATTAATGTCTGATGATTTTTTTATTACAATGAAATTCAGTTTTTTGAATCTCTTGTGATGTCAATGAACGTTTTGTTTTAAAACTCTGCCAGCTTCTGTATCTGGCAGAGCGCTACTTTAAAAGCCTGATTCCAAAGACTTTTTGTTAGTTACTCTGCAAATGTTTTACAGTATTACGCAATGTTTTTGCGTATATAAAATTTATTTTAATTTTCTGAATGTTAAACTCATTCTTCCGTTTTTTGTATTTGATCTAATTACAGCATGTTGCCATATATGTTGAACTTCGTTATTCATATAAATCAATGAACCAGAATTAAGATCAAAATCTCTAGTAATACTCTTATCTTCAATAGTTCTGAATCGTAGGGTTCTTGTTGCTCCTATAGACACAATCACAACACCTGTATCATCTTCTAGCATATCTCTTTGATCAGAGTGAAAACCCATCGTAGAGTTTCCGTTTTCGTAATAATTGACCAAACAGTTATTAGTTCTAAATCCTAGCAAGTCTTCAATGCCATCTATAATTTCTAGAATATCCTGAGTGAACTCTTGAAATGGATATACTATCTGAGAGTAGTTATAAGGTCTGCCAAAACTTGCTGTTTTACGAGCAGTCATACTCTCATCCCAAATTGTGTTATTCTTTAAGGCTTCAAAAAGTGATCTATGATGACTTATGAAGTTTTCTCTGTAAATTATTCCTTCCATGATTTTATGAAATGACTTCACTTTTTAAGATTTCCACCAGGTTCTAGGCTATGTAGAACCCAGCAGAATTCCCTAACAAAGAATAGGAACCTATTCTAGAGTGAAGTATGTTATACCATTTTGTCTGCGCAAGATGAACTTGCAAAAGCATAAGGTTTCGCTTTAAATACAAACCCCATTCCTAGGATATAACCCATAGCATCTTTAAGCGCTACATTAGATTGAAATTTTGGATCTGTGTTGATATCTGCGTGCACCTCAAGCTCTACATTGTAGGCTTCAAGAATATTACAGATGGCATAAGCCACTTCTACAGACATCGTTACCTCTTTTAGCATACGCTCTTTAATTCCAATCTTAGTGCTTCCTTTTAGGTTTCGGATAAACATAAAACCACCTTTACCTTCACGGATCACCACTACTACAGTTGCGTAAGCAATATGATCTTGATATGCTTGTGAATCTGAGCCTACGCAAATCTTTAAACGATGCCCAGCCTTTTGCTCTCTGATGATAGCCTCTTTTACAAGTTGGGTAATCGGTTCGTCAAATACCTTACCACTCATAGTTCTCCATTTTTGCTGAGTTGGTTTCATGATTTCCTCATTTTTTTAGTTAAACAATTAATTAGTGGAACAAACTGGGCTCGAACCAGTATCTTCTGGGTTTAACTCAATGAATTCTATTTATTAAATAGGATTCGTTGAATTCGTAAACTCATTTCAACCAGAGGCATAGACCTGCTTTGCTATTGCTCCTTTTTTGGGTGATTCCGAGATTCGAACTCTGTTCTCCTCATTCACAGTGAGGTGCTTTACCAAATAAGCTAGAACCACCATTTTTGTTGTGATAGAAAGAGTTGAACTTTCATCTACTCACGTATCAGGCGAGCGCTTTACCAATTAAGCTATATCACAATGTTGTTAACTCGACAGGATTCGAACCTGTACCTGAAGATTCAAAGTCTTCAATGCTGCCGTTACACCACAAGTTAATTTGTAGGTTTAATAGGATTCGAACCCATACCACAAGGGTCGAAACCTTGTATGCTATCCATTACACCATAAACCTATTTGTACTTCGCCTTGGATTACTCATCAATTTCTATTGTTTCATGAATTCGTGAATACTTGGTATTTCGAACCAAGAAATCACAGCGCTTAAAACGTAACTTCGTTCGGTGCCTTCGTAAAAACATTTGTTTTTACTCGCCAATCTTTTCCAGTTTGGCCAGCGAAGCATTTGTACAGGAAGAGAGATTCGAACTCTCAAAACCTTGTTTCTAAGACAAGAGCGTATGCCAATTCCGCCATTCCTGCATAGTTGAGATATTAGGACTCGAACCTAAACAAACCGCCTTATGAGAGCAGTGCTCTACCAGTTAAGCTATATCTCAAAATTTGTTGAGGTAATAGGGATCGAACCTATGACTGTCACGATGTAAGCGTGATGCTCTTCCACTGAGCTATACCTCAATTTGTACTCTATAAGGGAATCGAACCCTTGTCGTCCGGTAGAAAGCCAGTTGCACTAACCACTATGCTAATAGAGCATGTTTTTCTTTTATGGCGTTACCCTAAAGGGTCAGACTTTCGGTAGTCGCTCTCTGCGAGGAGCTTCAACAATACCTCAATCCTTAACGCGATTGTTGCGGTTCATACGAGAATCGAACTCGTATCTCCCGAGAGACAGTCGGGAAGGATAGCCATTACCCCAATGAACCAATATTGTATATCTACCAAGAGTCGAACTTGGACTTAAAGGGTAGAAACCTTTTGTGCTTTCCGTTACACCATAGATATATTTTGCACGCTTATAAGGACTCGAACCTTAACCTTAAGTTTTGGAGGCTTAAATGCTACCAATTACACTATAAGCGTGTTTTATCAGAGCATCTATCGAGGTTCGAACCCGAAACTATAGATTGGAAATCTACTATGTTGCCAATTACACTACAGATGCTTATTGTGGAAGTAGTAGGACTCGAACCTACATGCTCCGAAGAGACCAGATTTACAGTCTGGCGAGCCAACCAATTGCTCAATACTTCCAAATTAGAGACAAGGATGAGATTTGAACTCATAAAAAACAGGTTTGCAATCTGCCGCCTTTAACCATTCAGCCACCTTGTCTTTTGCGATACCGATAGGATTAGCTCATGTCACTTCTATATCATTAAATAGGAATTCGTGAATGCTTTGCATTTCGAACCTATAACCTGTCGGTTAACAGCCAACTGCTCTGCCATTGAGCTACGGTATCGTTTGTGGAGCTACGGAGACTTGCACTCCATTCTGTGAATTGCAAATCCACTGTTTTGGCTTGTTAAACTATAACCCCATTACGTTGCGGAGAGTAAAGGAATTGAACCTTCACCGCGATATTGCGGACTTGTTTAGCAGACAAGCGCAACAAACCAATATTTGCCTACTCTCCATTTGTTATTTTAGTCTGGGAAGCAGGACTCGAACCTACAACCTTTCGCATCCAAAGCGAATAAACTAGCCAATTGTTATATTCCCAGATTTTCACTAGCAGGATTAGTTCGCTGCATTCTTATTGTTATAAATAAGAGCTCATGAATGCTTCGCATTTCGAACCTGCAACCTCTCGCTTCCAAAGCGAGTAAACAGCCATTGTTATTCTCCTAGTTTTGCGGAAGAAGTGGGAGTCGAACCCACACGAGTCGTTAACTCCGAGCACTTTTCAAGAGTGTGGCCACCGCCAAATTGGCTTGTCCTTCCGTTGTGTTGACGCGGTGAGGATCGAACTCACAACCCCTCGGTTAAAAGCTGAGTGCTCTGCCAATTGAGCTACGCGTCACTATTTTTTATTTCAATGAACACCATAAAAAAAGCGCCTCGTTTTACGGAAGGCGCTTTCTTTATATCTATGAATACGTCACTATGTATCCATAACCTTCCTAGTATATTTTGTAAATCTTTCATCATTCTCTAACGCGACCATGTATTTCGGCGAGCTTATGCAGAGACGTATTTGAATAATATGTTGTAAATAGTTTGTCATTTGTTTTTAGTTATTTCGACGGTGCAAATATGAAATGCATTTTTGAATTATGCAAGAAAAATTTCAATTTAATTTATTGATAATCAGATAGTTAAGTTAATTTTAGATAATAGAATTCCTGTCCGTATATCTACGGATTCTCAACATGTTTACAATAGCCTGTCTCTCAATTGTTTCACTGTTTATTTCGTTTCTATGTTATCGTTTTATAGCTTCAAAATATTTTCAAAAAAAATTTTAAAAAAAAGCGCCCAACTTTTAGGTTGGACGCTTCATATTATAGTTTTAATAGTATTTAAATCATATTCAACACTTAAAATTAGATACAAAACGTCCTGAGATGGTACTCAGTAAAATGACTGCCCATCTATAATCGCCACATTCATTAAAGCGTGACATCGGTTGTTTATGTATCTGTATTGTATTCATTTTGTATTGTAAATATATGTTTTTTATTTATGTAGCAAATATAATGACGTTGAAACGTAATCTTTTTGCGTTGTTAAAACTTTTTTTACTTTAAACTTATTTTTAGATCCATTTCATTTTTCATTAGTAATAGAACTTCTGCATTACCCATAGCATCATCAACTGGATTATGTGTGTGCGAAGTTTTCCTCAGATGTTTCCATTTTGCATAAGTATCTTTTTGTAATCCACAAAAAAGATCAGATAATCTTCTTGAAGAAAATCCGAATGGGTTTTCACCAATAAAATGATGGAAATACCAACATATAAACATCCAATCAAAACCATTATTATCACTAATGAATATTGGTCTTCCTTTAGAATTTAAATTTATCCAATCTTTAAATTGTCGCATTACTTTTTCAGGTTCAGAAAAAGTCATCGTTTCTTCTCTAGTATGTCCAGAGACGTTTAATGCTTCTGGAACCCATTTTTCGGATATAGGTTTTAATTTTCCATAAAAGGATCTATCTAAATTCTGATCTACAACAACGGCTCCAAAAGAAACCATTGAAAAATCTCCTGGGATTGGCCCATCGGATTCTATATCTACCATTATATAACTCATCGTATTCTGTTTTTTATTTATTATTTAAACGGAGGCTCCCACGTTTTTTGATTCATAATTACTTTGACTTCCTCGTAGGTAATAGGGTAAAAGTCGTGGCAATCTACTCCGACATCGAAGCTATTACTATTAGGATCGTCAGGTAAGCTACCATGAGAGTGTCCGTACAAATGCCATGTGCCTCTAAAGCTAGAGCGCCAAACTCGCATCGCATAATGCAAGAGGATAATCTTTTGTTTGCCATTAGGTGCATCTGCATCATTGACGTTAAGCTCAAAGTAATCTTTTATCCATTCGAATCGGTTTGGATTTGCTAAAGCTGCTCCTTCGTGATTACCTCGAATGAGGAAAATTTTACCGTTTAACTTGTCTAGAATATCTCGCATACGTTCTGCTTTGCATAGACCGAAATCACCTAAATGGTAGACTTTATCATGTTTATTTATGCGAGAATTCCAGCGTTTGATGAGTTCTTCGTCCATTTCTTCAACCGTTTCAAAGGGTCGGTTGGTGAACTTTATAATATTGGTATGACCAAAGTGATGGTCTGATGTAAAGTATATGTTTCTTGTTGTATTCATGTTTTCTAGTTCCCACCTTTCGACTGCGCTCAAGGCAAGCTTCAGTGAGAATCTCATTATTTAAACCTACAAGTTGAGATGCTGAAACAAGTTCAGCATGACAAAACTTGTAGGTTGATTATTAATTATTTTTTTTAGACTTCACTTTTTTAGTTTTTTTCTTTTTAGAAGTCTTCTTTTTCTTTGGTTTCAGCTTGTTTTTGATTCTTGAAATTTCAGAATCTACATAGTTAATAAATCCGTCGTTATAACCTAATAACTTAGCTTTTTTCAAGACTTTAATAGCTTTTTTATAGGCTTGAAGGTTTTCAAACAATTGTCCTTGAAACAAATGAATGATTCCTTTATTAAGACCTTTTACAGTAAAAGCAAAGTCTATTAATTTCTGAGCTTCTACGTAATCTTCATTCCAGATTAAAACCAAAATGTAGTGTTGATACACTTTGTGAAAATCCATTTTATTAGCTAAAGCTTCAGCATAATACTGTTTGGCCTTTTCGTAATCACCAAATTGCTCAGCTTGTAAACGTCCCATTAAATATAAAGCATAAGCATTGTTAGCTTCATATGATAAGGCATAATTTAGATTTTCTACAGTTTCTTCTAGCTCATAAGGATATGCATCCATTGCTTTAAGTACGTAGTTATTTAATAAATTAGTTTCCATAGTATTATGTTTCCTCATCCTGAATATGCTTCAGAATCTATTTTAATTCATTACGTAATTCAGTTTTTAATTGATTCCGTTTTGATTTATAATGCTTCTCTTTTTTTTGAGCTTTAAAGTCTGAACCTTTGAACACCTTAATAGGGTTTCCACGTTCAACTTTTAGGTGGTTTTCCCACTGATGTTTTATGCTCTTTTGCAAAGCTTGTAACTGCAATTTGGCAACCTTCTCTTGCAAACGTTGTTTGGCAATTTTTTTATTTTGGTGTTGCGACCTACTATCCATTACCAATACTTGAATGTTACTTGGTTTATGAATAGCCCTTATTGCAGAACTCACTTTATTGACATGTTGTCCTCCTGGTCCAGAACTTCTAGTCGCTTGGTACATAATATCCTTTTCATTAATTTGAAAAGTTTGATTATTCTCTATTTCATAAAGACCTATAAACCAATTTTTACGTTTATGTTGCGGTCTAAATGATGATATACCAATCCACTTAATAGTACCTTTCCAAGATTCTAGAAATGGACTGACATTTTTTCCTTCAATTTGAACTGTAACCGATTGTATGGTTCGGTTTTCTGTTCCTTGTTCTTTTTGAAGAATGGTGTATGCCATTTGTTCTTCTTTTAAAGCCTTAATAAATAGTTTTAAAACCTGAGCCACAACCCAGCAGCACTCTGCTGGACCACGACCAGAGGTAATTTGTATGATTTTAGTTTCCATTTTATTACTTCTTTTTACTTAGCCATTCTCACAATCTTTGGTGTAAATTTCCCAATGATTTCAACCAATTCTTGTTGGTTTTTCATCACGGTTTCAATGTTCTTATATGCCATTGGTGCTTCATCTATACCACCCCCAATTAAAGAGACATCGTGCTTTTGTAATTCTTTTTTTATTGCACTTTGTGTTAATGTCAATTTGCATTGGCGTCTAGATAGTACACGTCCTGCTCCGTGAGATGCCGATTGTAAACTTTCTGTATTGCCTAATCCTCTAACTACAAATCCTGGCGCTGTCATTGATCCTGGAATAATACCTAGCTCTCCTTTGTTTGCTGGTGTTGCTCCTTTGCGATGGACGATGCACTCTTGTCCGTTGACGTCTTGTTTCCAAGCAAAATTGTGATGATTATCAATCTTCGCCATTGGCTTTTCTCCCAAGAGTTTTGCAATGCGTTTATGAATATCGTCATGGCACGCTTTTGCATAGTCACCGGCTAAATTCATAGCTAACCAATATTCTTGACCATCATGCGTGTTTAAATCTAACCACGCTAAATGCTGTACGTGTTTTGGTAATGGACATTGCTTTGTTGCTAAATAGGTATAGTGTTTTGCAATATTTGCTCCCAATCCACGTGAGCCGCTATGTGATAAAACACCCAAATAATCACCTAATGGTAAATTCCATTCGTTATTGATATCGATAATGCTAATGACTCCGAATTCAACAAAATGATTACCTCCACCAGAAGTGCCTAATTGTTTATAGGCTTTATCTTTTAAACGTTTTACCAGAGGAATGTTTTTAAACTCATCACGACTGAAAATCTCATGGTCGTGTTTGGTTTTATGTGTTTCGTACATTCCAAACTTGGTATGCTCTGACAATATGTTTTCCAGTTGATGCTTTTTGCCTTTTAAGTAAGACGCTTTTACTGGATAAATGGTTAAACACATTCTACAACCAATGTCTACACCAACTCCATAAGGAATTACAGCATTTTTTGTTGCTAGTACTCCACCTATTGGTAATCCGTAACCTACATGTGCATCTGGCATTAAGGCTCCTGCAACGGCTATTGGCAGTTTTAAGGCATCATATAATTGATACTTTGCCTGATCATCAATTTCGTTTTCTCCATAAATTTGAAATGGTGCGCGATGTGTGTTTAATTTTTGTTTCACCACATGTACTGGGTCTAGCAGGCTTTCTGCTATTTTTCCCCAGACACCATCTCCTTTATAGACTTCAGGGTTTAGTAATACTTTTTTTGCTTCCGTTAATATTTTCTCTTTTTTTACTCGTTTTTGATAGCGATTAATCTGGCCTAAAGTCACATTAATACTATTGTTCTTTGGAAAGCCTAATTTGATTAAGTCTTTTCCGCTTAGTTTCTTTCCCATGGTTTGAGATATTAGTTATCTGTCATCGAGCTGTAATACTTGATGGCAATGATTTGATTTGATGGATTCGAATCTTTTTTAAACCTTAACCTGTTTTGAAACAAAGGCATACAAAAAAGCCCGAAACGTTTGGGCTTCGGACTCTTTGTATGATAAAAATAGATGTCTATTTATCTGGAAAGAAGTCACGAAGCGTGTATGTAAAAGAACCTGGTTCTCCTGACATACTTTTGTTTACATTTAGATTAAACATGTTACTTCGTTTTTACTTGAAAGACCTTTCGACTGCGCTCAAGGTGACATTCAAAAATTATTATTTATTGTTTTTAAGCGATGCTTCGACTTTGCTCAGCACTGGTGCAAATATAAAATGGAATATTTGAATTATCCAAATTTAAAATCAAATTAATCTATTGATTATCAGTTTGTTAAGTTATTTTTGGGTAATGGACATCTTGTCCGCAAATGGCAGATATCTTAATTTATTGAAGTGCAGTTGTTTGCGTTTTAGGCATGTATATGTATTAACTTCAAAAAAAATTAATAAAAAAAGCATCCAATTTTATTTTAGATGCTTTTTATAAAGGTTTATTTATATTTTACCTATTTCCCTACACTACAGAAATAGCTTTTCAGCATCAGATGTTCTAAATTATGTAGTGTCATAGATTCTTTTTTTCTTTGTTTATTAGTGCAAATATTGAGATTTATTTTTCAATTTTCAAAATTACAATTGTAGAATTTAGTTCTTGCAGAGACTAATAGGTCATTAATTTTGTCCAAATTTGGTTTATCGGCAAGCACAGAATTATTAAATATCACTTCTAGTTCGTCTCTTATGATTTCAGCTTTAGAGACCAATTCGTCATACTCAAATTCAGCATTTTTAATTGTCAGTAAGTTATCTCTATCTGAACGTTCTACATTTATTTTACTTGACTCTCCAATTTCTTTTGCCATATGTAATAGTCTAAACGTGTGCATCATGTTTTTGGCATCATAATTTTTATCATGAGAGGTGTTGTTCTTATAGCGTTCTTCGTTTCGGTTTTTAACCCAAGACCAATAATCTTTGTATTTTTTGCAATAAGTAGAATAACCATCTAGGTTAAAATATAGCATTGCAATTGGTGATTCTTCTTTAGGGATAGAGCTTAAACAAACCTCATTAGCATTAATTCTTGCAACTCCTTTATAATTTAAAGACGGGTTATAAAACAAGTTGTAGCAATCTTTCATTTTTGAGATTTTTGCTAATCCACAATACTCATTTTTTAAGCCTTTTTCACTTAAGAATTGTTTTAGAGTTATTGATTTTTTACCATCTAAAACCAAACAGAAATCTTCCACAGATTTACGTTCTTTTTCAACAGGATTAACTATTTTCTTATTGAGACCTCTTGCTTTTTTTATTTGAGTAAAGGCATAATTAGCAAAGGTGTTTTTACATAGTTTTGATAAGAACAACTCTGTTTTAATACTGTCAAAAATAGGGTGCTTATATAATACACAATGCTGAGGAACATTAAGAAGTTCTAATATATTAGGATTGTTTTTAGCACATAGCTCTATGAATTTTCTAAGCTCATAATACACGATATCGTTGGTAGTATTATTTACTTGTTCCACATAATCTAAACTGTAAAAACTTTCCTTAGGAAGAATAAATACACCTCGTATATCTGTATCAGATGAAGGTGTATCCAATCCGTAAGCACGACTGCCGCTAATGCATTCGAAAATAATATGTCCTGATGATTTTAGTTCTTCTAGTGTCATTTGTTCAATGTTTTTAAAAATAAACTGTTAAAATCGTCTGGATTTGGTTTTTTATTTACCAGTTGATTTTTAACGTTATTATTGTCGTTAACAATAGCTCTTACCAAATGTATTAAATCTGCATCAACAGGATCGTTACTTTTTTCGATGCGTTTACTTTTCAAAGCTATTAATTCATCTAATTTGTTATGATAACTTGAGTCTATCAAAGAATACATCTCTCTGAACAAAACAGGTGGTATAGATTCATTTTTATAGATCCAATTCGCGCAAAGCGCTGTGCGTATAGCATAGAAAAAACTTTTTAAAGTCATTTTTTCTGAATCTAAAGTTTCTTCAAACCCCTTATTCATGCTATGGAAATGATAAAATCCAGAAACAGGATTAAAATTGGTATTGGCTACTTTCTTTATAGTTTCTAAAAAATCATTACTGGCTCGATAGATTATTGGGGAAAATAACCACCCTGTAAAGGATGCATTAGATTTTGCTAAAAGACGTAATGCTTTGCACAAATCCCAACCTGAACCATCAAGTAAATCATTGTCTGTCATAAATTGTATAGTATCCTTTTGCTCCCAAAGGTTGAGGTACCAGTCTTTTTTATGCTTATAAACAAAACGGATATCATAATCAGAATCTGGTGAAGCAAAACCCCAAGCTCTACTGCCTGATTCTACGGCGAATAGAATCTCTATGTTTTTATCTCGTTCTATTTCAGAGAGTTTGTTAAGTATTCTAGTTTTCATGATTCAATTGTTTAATACAAAGATTATTTTAGATATACGCAATAATTTTGCGCACTAAATATTTTATTATAAATTCAAATAAAATTTTGCAATATGCCCATCAATAAAAATGCTTTAATTCGTTATAAAACGATAGATAAATGTCTTCAGAACCAATACAGACAGTGGACGCTTAATGATTTGATAGAGGCTTGTTCTGATGCATTATATGAATATGAAGGGAAAGATATTGATGTGAGTAAGCGTACGGTACAGCTCGATATACAAATGATGCGGAGTGATAAACTAGGTTATAATGCGCCAATAGTGGTTTATGACCGAAAGTATTATAAATATGATGATGAGGGTTTTAGTATTGTTAATATTCCTGTGACCGATAAGGATGTAAAGGTTATGAATGAAGCCATACAGGTCTTGCGTCAGTTTAAAGATTTTTCCCTGTTTAAAGAAATGGATGGTGTTTTACAACGCTTAGAAGATTCGGTGTATTCGTCTCAAAAAGATAAGCGTGCTATTATTCATTTAGATAAAAACGAACAGCTTAAAGGCTTAGAATACATTGACGTCATCTATGCTGCTATTCAGAATAAAAAAGTGATAGATGTGGATTACCAATCTTTTAAAGCACGACAAGCAAGCACAATGACTGTACATCCGCAGCTGTTAAAAGAATTTAATAATCGTTGGTTTTTATTGGCGACTCATAAAGGAAAATATATTACTCTAGCTTTGGATAGAATGTCTAAGATTGTTGAAATAGATACTGCTAATTATGAAGACCACAACATAGATGGTGATAGTTATTATAAAGATGTTGTTGGAGTCACTGTGTCTAATTCTAGGTCACAACGCATAGAATTTAAGGTTGATAAACACAATGCGCCTTATGTGATTACTAAGCCATTTCATGCATCGCAACGAGTTATTAAACACACTGAAGACGGCGTCATCTTTAATATTTTAGTACAAGTAAATTTTGAGCTAGAGCGTCTAATATTAGGTTTTGGTGAAACAATAGAGGTGATTAAACCTCAAGCATTGAGAGATAGAATTTTGAAGAAGTTGAAAAAATCGGTATCTAACTATTCAGATACCTCTAAATAAACAGTGTTATTTTTTTTTAATTCAATAGTACTATTAAAAAAGACTTTAGTACCATTTAAAGCTGCTTCAACAAGGTAGTCTTGACCTTTAAAATAACAATTAAGAATTGTCGCTTTTAATGGAGAATGAGGTACCACATAAAGCTGATGAGCATAAACAATTTCATTATTAATAACATTAAACTCTCCAAAAAAGGAAGCGATTAAAGGCGTTTTAGGATTGTTGTATAGATTTTGAGGAGTATTGTAAGCTTCTATACTATGATTATTCAATAGTGCCATTTGATCTGCAAATCCTAGAACATCGTCTTTGTCATGTGTTGCGACGATACATGAAATGTTTTTTTTCTTGAGATATTTAAAAACATTACGTCTTAGAGACTGTTTTTTAAAATTATCAATATGACTAAACGGCTCATCTAATAAAATAATTTCGGGTTCTTTGGCTAAGGCTCTTGCTAGAGCTACACGTTGTTTTTGACCGCCAGATAAGGTTTTGACTTTAGTTGTAGCATAATCAGTAAGCTCAACAACTTCCAATAATTCTTTGGTGCGTTGCTTTTTTTCTTTAGGGAAGAAATTGGAGAGGAACTTCCCAATATTTTCTTCTACAGAAATAAATGGCATTAAATCGAATTCTTGAGCCACATACTTCATAAAATCATAGCCAATCACGAGATTATATTTTGGGCCAAGAATCTCAGTTGTTTTCCAGTGGATATTTCCGAAGCTTAAATCATATTCGCCATACAAGGTCTTTAAAAGCGTACTTTTTCCTGAGCCACTTTCTCCAATAATGGCAAGGTATTCACCTGGCTGAACTTTAAATGATATGTGGTCTAAAACCAGGGTATTGTCGTATGAAAAAGTAAGTTGTTTAACGTCTAACATGGCTTATGCAAAAGTACTATAAAAAACGCCTTTACATCAAATGCAAAGGCGTTTTTAAATATGATGAAGTATGTTTTATTTTTTAATAAACTTTTGGTTTTTTACAATGGTATCAGACATGATGCTTAATATATAATTACCAGCGCTTAATTGCGAGACATCAATAGTCTTAGAATTATGTAAAGTATTTGTCATGACACGCCTTCCGCTAAGGTCATAGATACTAAAAAAAGCATTTTGTAATTCTAACTCTGTATTAAGATTTAGTATATTATCTGCAGGACTAGGTGATAGTATAATGTCTGCTGCAAATAGCTCATTGTCATTAATTCCTAAAGTATCACATGAAGCACCAGTTCCTTCTATAGCAGTAAATGTTTGATTTATTGGAGGATTTAGAAATGTTTCACAATCTTTATTTGGCCAATACACAATAATATGAGAAATAGCTGTTTCTGAACCAATACCAAAATGGGTATTTAATGAACTCATATATTCGAAACCTTCTCCACTCCTAACATCTCGAATTTGAATACCATTTGCTGTGTAAATTTCTACACGAGCCCCAATAGCATCAATATTACTAGTTGTCCCAACAGTATTAATTTTAATCCAATTATTAGACGTTGTTTCGTTCATATATATAACGTCATTGTAATAGGCATCCAAAAAGCCGTCATTGTTTAGGTCTCCAAACGATCCGTTTTTATAATTTAATTGCGAGGAGTCAATATCCTCGAAAGTCATATCTCCTTTACCATACATTATTGTACCGTTACAAGCAATGTCTAAAAACCCATCATTATCAAAGTCATGACTTACATTTTCATGACCTGTTGGAGCAGAAATATTTGAAGCAGTTGTTACATTGACAAAATTACCACCACCATCATTTCTCATAAGCTTATGACTACCTGAACTAGCACCAACAAAAAGATCCATGTCTCCATCATTATCATAATCTCCCCAAGATGAAGACCAAGTTTGCATTGGATCATCTAAACCTAGTGAATTAGCATTTTCAGTATAAGTACCATCACTGTTATTGGTTAACATATTATTTCGTCTTCTAGCTTCTTCACCGCCACATTTAGCAATAAACATATCCAGGTCTCTATCATTGTCATAATCAACCCAAATGGACCCGTAGTTTCCACCAGATGTATAGTCTCCAAGACCTCCTTGATTAAAGGTTAGGTTACCACTCCCATCATTTATGTAATATACATTAGGAGCAACATCATGACATACAAAGGCATCTAAATGCCCATCATTATTAATATCTGCAAAATTTGAACGTTGAGAAAACACATATTGAGATCCTGAAATTTCTGTAAAGCCTGTTCCGCTGTTATTGGCTTTCATAAATGTAACACCAGACCCATCTCCGTACAATAAATCGGTATATCCATTACCATCAAAATCTGCAGCAGCCATACTCCAATCAGGAACAAAATCTGCGTTAGAAGTACCAATATTAACTTCATTAAATCCACCTGTATTTAATTGATATTTTATTTTTACATTGGTAGATGTGACAGATACAATATCATCTAAATGATCTCCATCCATATCAACAACAGCTAAATCATATCCTCCCATTGCCATAGGTTGTTGAATAAAATTCACCCTTGCAGGAGCTAATGTGGTGAAATTAAGTGGCCCAACCCAATTACTATAATCTGAGCCACCACAATAACCTCTAACATATACTTCATAGCTAGTGCCATCTGATAAGCTGGTTAGTGTATGAGGATTGTTTGAAGATGTTGGGGTTCCGGAACCAGTAGGTACTCCAGAACCTGGGTTTTGTAGCGCAATTTCCCAGTTTGTTTCACTGCCTCCAGATAACCAATATAATAATGCCGAATTTGTTGTGATGGTTCCAACAGTAAGATTTGTAATATTTGGACATGCAGGAGGCGCTTGAGAACTAATTGTAGGTGATTGGAAACAAAACCCCCAACCCCAATAGTTCCCCAAAGTAGAATCATCATATGAGATCCTGTATTGAAAATTATTTAATTGATTAGCACTAAATGATGAAATATTCAGAAAACTAGACGTATAACTAACTGCATTACCAGAACAAAAATTATTTGTAACACCTGAATTCTCTTCTAACTCATTTCCCCAATCTGTCCAAGCACTAGCATCGGCATCCCAGTATTGTAGCTTTAGTACTTCACCAATATCATTGAACACGTAACTAGAACTCACGGTTATCCAATATTCTTGGGCATTATGAGCGGCAGTTAGGTCGATAATAGGCGATTCGGCTGCTATATTATCTTGATGACCACTAGATGCATCATCATCGTCGTATGCAAAGTTACTATCAGTAGTTGTAGGGTTAGCTTCTAAAACATTAGAGTTTGTAAGATATGAACCACTAAGTACCCAATTACTATTAGGCCAATTCGCAGGTTGGTTTAAGATTTGTGAAAAACAAAAAACAGTGCTAATGAGGGCTAGCACTAAAGTAATTTTTTTCATAGATTAATTAATTTAGTCTATAAAAATAACAAAAAAGCCTCTAAGTATTTAATTTAGAGGCTTTTTATTGTTGTAAGGCAATAGTATTTAGTATTGATTTTTCAATGGGTATAATGAAAAATTACTATTTTCATATTAACGTTTAATCAACCTTTTAACAGTTGTGCTTTTTGTTGTGTAAAATTTAATTAAATATACAGCTGGATCTAATTGACTCACATCTATTTGATTAAAGTTAGATTCAATAGTATTTATTAGTTGCCCATTAATATTAAAAATATCAATCTTATTCAAATCACTAGTCACACCTTTAAGATACAATATATTATCTACTGGATTTGGATATAATGTAATTGAATTAAGTGTAAAATCATTTACGTTTAATGTTTCAACACCAGCTTCAGAGCAATCATAGGTATCATCTAATATCTGAATTCCTGGGTTGTTCGTACAATCAGGGAAACCAAAAGACTCAGGTCCACAAGCAGTAAAGAATTGATCTAAGAAAACAGGGTCCGTATCGAAGCAAATATTAGGATCGATAGCAGCATTTTGATACAAAATTTTAATGTGACATAATAATTTTGGTGTTGCAATTACGTTATCTATTGGCATGGTTCCTGAGCTTATTCCTTGTTGAAATGAAATAGAAACTCTAGATGTCGTATTGTCGTTTTCTATAAAATCTTTATATACTGGGAAACCACTAAGGATTTCTCCTAAAATAGAACCATTAGGTTGGCTATATTCTAAGCTTCCGTTGCTCGATATATTAGAACCAAAAGCAGCTTCATTATAATTGATATATAATTGACCAGAACCTAATTTAAAATCTTCAGTACTAGAGATAAAAATATCTGCTTCATAATAATCATTAGAGCCATCATTGGTAATCTCCGCATTATCAAAGGCTACTGTAATACTTGGAGATAATACATCCGCATTCCCGTCGGTTCTAAACTGTTGTCCACGACCAATATTTGGATTAATTAGTGTGTTTACATCCGTATTTTGAACTTGTGTATTGGCATCCATATCGGCATCATTATATCCTGAACCTCCAAGAAGTTGTATTACTCCATTAGCATCAGCATTTTGAACTTGTTCATTTCCATCGAAATCTCCTGTATACATTCCAAATTTACCATTAGCTAAAGCATTAACAGCATTGGTTTGGCCTTCAACAGCATTAGGGTCTGATGATAAATCGACAACAGTATTTACAGGGCTTAATCTAAATGTGTCTGCACTAATTAAACCGATATGGTTACGATGTTTAACTGCTATAAAAGCATTACCTGAAGCTTGGCTAAATACTAACGGAGAAACGCCATCAATATCAACCACATCTCCATCACGTTGTAATAGTGCAGATTGAGAATCTAAAATTATAGAATTGTCATCTTTATCTCTTAATTCAACAAAAACCCAGTCAACAATAGCATCGTCTCCAGTGATATTAAATACTGAAACATCAGCGACTAATGCATCAGCATAAGGACTAGTTGTAGCACTTGAAGCTAACCATCCATTTGCTCGTAAATCATCACGCATTAAATTTTCTTCTCCTGAATTTGGATTTAAAGACGCGCCTTGAAGGTAGATTTTGGGTGATACTACAGCATCACATCTAACACCAGCACCTTCTGTAATAGTAATAGATTGATTGATTGCAGGGTTTGAAAACGTTTCACACCCAGAATTAGGCCAGTATACTATAATTTCAGTAATACTTGCTTCTGTTCCTAAACCAATATGCGTGTTTAATGAGTTCATATATCTAAATCCATCACCACTTTTTACATCTCTAATTTTCACCCCTGATGGTGTATGAACTTCAATACGAGCTCCAATTCCATGAATATTACTTGATGTACCAACCGTGTGAATTTTTATCCAATTGTTATTACTTTCAGCATTGTTAATACGCATACTTCCAGAGTTAAAAGCATCTATATAACCATCATTATTTAAATCGCCATAAGCACCTGCTCCAGGGAACACATCTGTATATACATCAAAGGTCATATCACCATGACCGAACATTATATTTCCACCAGATACTAAATCAAGATTTCCATCATTATCAAAATCAAATGTAACAGTATCTGTATTCGTTGCTGTTAATACACTTATTCCTGAACCTGCAGTTACTTCGGTAAAAACACCACCATCATTTCTCATAATTCTATGGTCTGACTTGAATCCGTTAGAAGCTGTCGCCAATGAACTAGCACCAATAAACACATCCATATCTCCATCATTATCGAAATCTCCCCAAGCAGCAGACCAAGTTTGTGTTTGGTCAGCTAAGCCTAAAGCGGCTGCATTTTCTGAATAATTTTCAGAGCCATCATTTGTATGCATTTCATTTAATCGACGTGCTGGTTCACCGCCACATTTGGCTATAAACATATCTAAATCTCTATCATTATCATAATCAATCCAGATAGAGCCATAATTTCCTCCTGAAGGATAATCACCTAAACCACCTTGGTTAAACGATAGATTTCCACTTCCATCATTTATATAATACACATTAGGCGCAACATCATGACAAACAAAGGCATCAAGATGTCCATCTTTGTTAATATCTACAAAGTTTGAGCGTTGTGAAAACACATCTTGAGGACCAGAAATTTCAGTAAATGCTGTTCCAGTGGAATTCGCTTTCATAAAGGTGACACCATTTCCACCTCCATAAAGTAAATCTGTGTAACCATTACCATCATAGTCTGCAGCAGCTAAACTCCAACTAGGAAGATTATCAGCATTAGTTGTTGCAATATTTTTTGTTGTAAACGTTCCACCAGCACCTTGCTCTCTAATATTGATATTTGTTGATGATACAGATACCATATCATCTAAAAAATCCCCATTCATATCAACTACAGCGAGTCTATAGTCGCCTGAAGCCCCTGAAGATTGAGATGTAAAAGTTACTGGTATAGGTGGTGGAGGTGTATACGTTATTGCTTCTAAACAGAATGCTACGTCTGAAAGTGCGGTATTTTGAAAATCATAAATTTGAAGTACAAGATCATCACCAATATTCCATCCCGTAAGACTCGTAGTTGCAAATGTATCTGCACAGTCAATCTCAACAGTTCCAGTTGCATCCCAAACGACAATTCCAGGGTTTCCTGGGCTGTCAGACGAGAAAAATAATGCATTTGTAGTTGCCGTCCAAGTAAAGAATTGATCTAAACCTGAAAGCCTACACCCACCTTGCACACCACTATCTGTAGTGCCATCTGTAGAAAAAGGCAAATTGAATGTGGCAACAGAGCACCCAGTACCTTCAGCAGAAGGCGTAATAGGAATTGCTCCAGCAACTGTGTCATTAGCTGGTTGCCCAAAAGATTGAGAGCAAAACGTTAAGGCTAAAACGGTTAATACTAGTAATTTTAATTTCATAACATTATAGTTTTTATTTATTCACATTCTCCGCTAAGAGAATTAATCCATTCTTCAATAAGTCTGACACCTTCTTCATGTTTAAGTGTTCTACCTAATAAAGGCATTCTATTCTGTTCTTGAATAGAGTTAACTCTAAAACGTAATACAGAGGCATCATTATTTCCTGGAACGACAATATGAGTTGTACCAGCTATTTGTGTGTCTGGAGTTACACAAACCCCTTTATTAATATCGTCTTCATTTTCATGAAAAGCAAAACGCATTGGTCTATATTCACAATAACTTTCTTCAGAGTGACAATGGGCACAATTAATATCGAGATACGAACGAACTCTTAAGTTTAAATCAAGAGATTCATCATCCCATTTAACAGTTGAAACAATTGACGTTGGGAGGTTGTTTTCTAAATACCCAAAATCTATCCACTTTTGGAGTTGATTAAAGGTTCCATCTGAATAGGTTAAGTCTCTATTTAAATTTTGTGGTTTTGGTCCAATAGGCACTGGTGTTCCATATTTATTATGACATGTAAAGCATTCATTCCTAGATGGTATTCTGTAATTAGCATTTTGTAATAAGCTATTTTCTATCCATTCAACTTCAGTAAAACTACCCGCATTTGTAAATGTGGCTTCGGTTTGTTCATCATTCCACACATAATTTGCAAAATCCCATCCCTCTTCAGTCATAAACATCAAGCGTGTTTCAATGATTCTGGTCGCATTAGATGGTTGAACATTATCATAATAAAAATTCTTGATAAGTACAGCACCTAGAGGGAAATCTAGAGGTGTATAATCACTATTATAACTTGCTTTAGTTCCATTTGGCATCCACACAAAACGTTTTTTATGCGCATAATCGGTAAATAATGTTGAGTTTAAATCATAAGGAATCACTCCATATACAGGATCTAAATTTTTCATGTCACCATTAAAAAAATTATATTCAGAAAGCGTTGAATATGGCATGTTCTCTAGATCGATATTAACAGGGGTTACAGGTGTAACCGTAGCAGTCACTATTCCAGTTGCACAATTATCATTAGTGTCGCAAATGGTATATTGAAAGGTGTCCGTACCTACAAAATTATTATTAGGAGTATATAGAATAACATCATCAGACGGAATGTCTGGAGTTGAATTTGGATCTAAAACTTGAGTTGTACTGTTTTGAGAATTTACTACAGTCAAACTTCCATTATCAGGAATATTGATGTCATTAGACAGCACGTTCACAGTAAATGACATATCTTGTGGCACTTCAAAAGCATCTGCATTTGCTTCAATTTCTATGGGAACATAATTGTCATCATCGTCACCACAAGAATAGAAAGCAAAACAAATAGCAATAATGCTAAAGATTTGCGCGTAATTTTTCAACATTTATAGTAAAATTTGGATAGTAAATATAATTACAAAGCCAGTGTCTCAATAATTAATTAGTTGTAATACACTTTTTATCAGACAACAAGAGTCTAAATGCTGAAAAAACTGTTGAATTTTTTCTAAAATTTAGACCAGATAATATTATCACTATCTAAACAACTGAAATGTTTAAAACCCTACCTGAAGAGGCAAGAAATAATTATAACAAATTGTTATGAACTAAATATTCGGCAATTTGAACGGTGTTGGTAGCGGCTCCCTTTCTTAAGTTGTCGCTTACAATCCACATATTCAATGTGTTAGGTTGTGACCCATCACGGCGAATTCTTCCAACGAAAACATCATCTTTTCCATTGGCATAAATTGGCATAGGGTAGGTATTTACATCAACATTATCCTGTACAACTACACCAGGAGATTCATTGAGTAATTGCCTAACATCGGCTAAATCAAAATCCTTTTCAAATTCAACATTAACTGCTTCACTATGTCCACCAGCAGTAGGAATTCTAACGGCAGTTGCAGTGACAGCAATTGTGCGATCATTCAATATTTTTTGAGTTTCTCTTACCAATTTCATTTCTTCTTTGGTATACCCATTGTCTTCAAAAACATCACAATGAGGAATAGCATTTTGGTAAATGGGATAAGGATAAGCCATTTCTCCTTTTACACCTGCAAGTTCATTTTCTAACTGGCGTACTGCTTTAACACCAGTACCAGTAATAGATTGATAAGTAGATACAACAATTCGTTTGATGTTATATTTTTTATGAAGAGGAGCTAAAGCTACTACCATTTGTATGGTAGAGCAATTAGGGTTAGCAATAATTTTGTCTTCAGACGTTAAAGATGTTGCATTAATTTCTGGAACTACTAAATGTTTGGTTGCATCCATTCGCCAAGCCGAAGAATTATCAATCACTGTAATTCCTGATTCAGCAAATTTTGGGGCCCACTCTAATGAAGTACCGCCTCCAGCAGAAAACAAAGCGATATTTGGACTCATGTCAATTGCATCTTGCATACCAACAACTTTATAATCATTTCCTTTGAAGGAAATTAATTTTCCAATAGATCGCTCTGAAGCGACAGGAATTAATTCTGAAACAGGAAAGCTACGTTCTTCTAGAACTTTAAGCATGACTTCGCCAACTAAACCAGTGGCACCAACTACAGCTACTTTCATAGTATGAAATTTTAAGATGTAAAATTATAGTATTTTATATGATTTGACCTGTTATATAGGCGATTTTTTTGTTAAAAATGAGGCTTAAAAAATTCTATGTTTTTATTTCTAAGCGATTTTTTTGAGAATTTCATAAAAAAACCGCTTCCATACGAAGCGGTTCAAGTTAGTATATAGTGTAGCGGTAAAGCTTACTATTTTTTTAGAGCATCTCTAATTTCAGTTAATAAATCAATTTCTGATGGCCCTGCTGGAGCTGGTTCTTCAGCTGGAGCTTTCGTTTTATTGTAAGCTTTTACTATCATGAATAATACAAAGCCAACAGTGATTAAGTTAATGATAGCATTAATCCATTTACCATACATAATTGCATTTTCGGGTGTAGTAACTGAGCCATCTGCTGCAACTACCGCAGGAGATAGAACATGTTTCATATCAGCAAAATTTACACCTCCTGTAAAATGTCCGACTAAAGGCATCATGATATCAGAAACAAAACCGTTTACAACCAATCCAACTGCACCTGCAAGGATAACTGCGACTGCAAGATCAATGACATTTCCTGTCATTATAAAATTCTTAAATTCTTTAAGCATAATTAATGTATTAAGTTAGTTATTAGAAGTCTAAAATACTCAAAAAAATAATAGGCAATAACATTAAAAACTATTATTTCAAAATGACACGTTTTATACGTTGAGAAACGGCTGTGATAATTTCATAGGAAATCGTATCAGCTGAATTTGCAAATTGTGACGCATTAGGTTGTTTTCCAAAGATGATAACTTCATCGCCTTCTTGACAATCAATATGAGTAATATTAACCATAATCATATCCATACAAACATTACCTATAATTGGTGCTTTATATCCATTAATGGTTACATAACCTTTTTGATTACCATATTGTCGCCCAATGCCATCTGCATGTCCAATAGGAATGGTTGCTGTTTTTTCATAACCAGAACTTCGATAAGCTCGATTATAACCAACCGTTTCATTCTTTTCAATTTTATGAATTTGAGAAATCACAGATTTAAGAGTAGCAATAGGTGTTAGATTTTTATTTTCTGCTTCAGAATTACCAAAACCATATAAGCCGATACCTATTCGTACCATATCAAGATGTGCTTCTGCGTAATTAATAATTCCAGAGGTGTTTGCTAAGTGTAGCATTGGTTGATAGCCAATAGCTTTTGCAAATATTTTGGATATACTTTTGAAGCTATGAATTTGATTCAAGGTAAACTCTTTCTCGTTTAAGTCTTCACTTGCAGCTAAATGTGAAAAGATAGATTTTACTTTTACAGAGTTGGTGTCTTTAAGTTTTTGAACAATATAATCGACGTCAGTTTCCCAAAATCCTAAACGATTTAATCCTGTATTAAATTTAATATGAACGGGATAATCCTTTTGATGTTCTTTTGAAGCAACAGCTATAAATTCATTTAAAACTTTAGCATTGTACAAACTAGGTTCTAAGCAACGTTCTATTAGAGTTTTGAAATTTACGGCTTGAGGATGCAGCACTAAAATAGGGGTTTTTATTCCAGCATTACGTAAAGCTACCCCTTCAGTAACATAGGCTACAGCAAAATAATCAACGTTTAAATCTTCAAGGTATTCTGCTATTATATTTGCATCACTTCCGTAAGCGAAAGCTTTTACTACAGCGAGTATTTTAGTGTCACTTTTAAGCTTAGATTTTATATAATCGAAATTATGCTTAAGTGCTTTTAGATCAATTTCTAAAACAGTTTCTTTAGCCTTGGACATTGGATTTGCTGTCTTTGTTAGAAATTTCTTCAGCGTCGTTAACCTTCATGTTTCGTACTTTATCACGTAACATGGCTTTGTAGAATGCAGCGCGACTTAATGGTTCGTACTCATCAACCTCGCCTAGTAATACAAGTGCATCACTTGTAGCTTTTCTATAGCTATATTGAGCAAGGTTTCCTGTTCTGGTACAAATGGCATGCACTTTAGTGACATATTCAGCAGTTGCCATTAGGTAAGGCATAGGACCAAAAGGATTTCCTTTAAAATCCATATCTAAACCAGCAACTATAACACGAATGCCTTTGTTGGCAAGATCATTGCATACTCTTACAATTTCATCATCAAAAAACTGAGCTTCATCAATACCAACTACATCACAGCCATCTGCTAAAATTGGAATATTTGCAGCAGCAGGAACTGGAGTAGAACGAATTTCATTAGAGTCATGAGAGACAACCATCTCTTCATCATAACGCACATCAACAGCAGGTTTAAATATCTCAACCTTCTGTCTTGCAAATTGTGCACGCTTGAGTCGACGGATTAATTCTTCTGTTTTACCAGAGAACATTGAACCGCAAATGACTTCAATCCACCCAAATTGTTCTTTATGATTTACTGTATTTTCGAGAAACATTTCGTAATTTTAACACTAAAACCAACCTGTAGTTCGTTTTGTATAAAGGTGGCGTAAATTTATTAAAAAACAAAAATCTATTTTAGATAAAACATAAAAGTTATGAAGAAGAAGCTGGAAGCAGAATTAATAAGTATTGCTCACAGAATTTTAAAGCTTAAAGGAAAGGAAGATGTTGTAAAACTACATGCTGAAACAGCTGCATTATTTGAAAAATTGAGTGTTCTTAAATTCGCTAATGAAAATTTTGAAGGCGATTTACCAACTATAGGAAGTAATTCTTCCTTCTTTGGGATGTTAGATACGGCTTTTAATAACAAGGTTAGTGATAATATTGAAGTTGAAGATAAAATATACGTCAACTTAGATGAGAAAGAAGATGATCATATCTATGAACCAGTCATGGAAAAAATAAAAGACATGGTCGCTCAAATGCCTCAAGAAACGCAGCAAGTAGATGATATTGTTGAAACCGTAGTTAGCGAGCCTAAAGCGCAAGAACATCTAGAAGATATTACTGCTGGCTTTGAGGAAATCCCTGTATTTGAACCTGTTTCCGAATCTAACAGCACTCATAGAAAATCGTTAAATGACAAACTGAAGAATGGCGGCATAAATATTGGACTTAATGATAAATTAGCCTTTATTAAACATTTGTTTGATGGTAAAAATGAAGACTATGAGCGTGTAGTTTCTCAACTAAAAACAATTAATTCTTTTGAAGAAGCAACACACCTTATTCATAATATTGTGAAGCCCGATTATAACAATTGGGAAGGTAAAGAGGAGGTTGAAGCTCGTTTTTTAAGTGCAATTGAACGTAAGTTTGACTAAAACTTTTCGACTTCCTTTAAATGAAAACCACTAAAATTATTTATTGGATTGCAACCGTCTTATTGGCATTACTTTTTCTGTATTCTGCCCAAATGTATCTATTCAATACTGAAATGGTAAAAGGCTATTTTGAATCATTACACTATCCAAGTTATATTGTCATTCCTTTAGCAATTATTAAAATATTGGGAGTCATTATGATATTATGGCGTCAAAGTAATTGGCTATCTGAATGGGCGTATGCTGGGTTCTTTTTTGATTTAGTCTTAGCTACTGCAGCGCATCTAGACGCTGGTCATTCATTAGGGCTATCTGTTATAGGAATACCATTGTTATTTGTGTCCTATTTCCTAGGAAAAAAAGTGAGGCCTAGTAATTAAGATACACCCAACCTAAAATAGGTTTGTCTCCAGTATTTAAATCTAATATATAAAAATACGTTCCCACGGGAAGTAATCCTGAAGTTTCAGGAATACCCATATTTGGTGTGCCATCCCAATCACCTTTGTAGTTATCTTGTTCATAAATCTGAACCCCTAAACGGTTGTAAATTTTTATTAAATTATCAGGATATTCTTCTATACATTGTATATCAAACACATCGTTTAATCCATCATTATTTGGAGATAACCCTTGCGGAATTAATAAGCAAAACGGAACTGTAACTTCGGCATCATCAGAATTATTAGACTCATCTCGATCAGGTTGGCGTAAATCACTTAATAAGGCAACATTTATTAGATTGTCACTAGCATCTACTTGAGCAATAATGGTAAGTATCTCAGATTGATTTGGGTTTAATGTATCAATTGACCAGATAAATGTCAATGGATCAAATATTCCCTCGGTTGTACTCGCAGAAACAAAAGACATTCCAAGAGGAAATAGGTCTTGAATTTCAATGTCTGTGCCTTCAGTTGTTCCTAAATTGGTCGCTGTGATTTCAAAAGTGACTTGTTCTCCAATAATGGCTTCTTCAGGAAAAACGTCTTTCAGGATTTCAATATCTACATCAGACATATCTTCTAAAACAGTCAATGTAGCATTGGTTTGTGAGGTGTCAATATTATTTTGCTCAGTAAAGTTTGAAGTATCATTAACATATATTCCTGGAATATTAGATGTGACTACTACACTAAATGAACAAGAAGCAACGCCTTCAGGAAACACAAGATTGGTAACACCAGCAAAATTATCACCAGGTACTCCAATAAAAGTTGCTGTACAACCATTACTAGACACCCAATCAGGTGTTGAAACAACTGTAATTTCAGAAGAGAATACATCAGTAAACGAAATGTCACTTTGGGCAGGGTTAGAAGGTAAATTAGTGATAGTAAAGGTTAAAGTGCTTTCTTCCCCAACAGTTATAGTATCAGGATCGAATACCTTTTCAAGTAAAGGCGCTACAATTTGTACATTACTAATAGAAGTATTTGTTTCTGGTGAAATCTCTAAATTATCATTTTCATCTGGTGTAGCAACAGCTATATTATTGTAGGCCCCACCAAAGTTTGGAGCTGTTACTGGAATTCGTATCTGTATTGTTGATGCGGCATCCATATTGTCAATAGTTCCAGTCACAACATTTCCATTGGTTGTTAACCCAGTAACACAAGTTGCATTTCCATTAGTTACAGTGCAGGTTGGAGTTCCTGTAATTGTAAACACACTATTTACGGTATCTTCAAAGAAAATATTGATAGCATTAGAACTTGTTTCGCTATTGGTTATATCAATAATCCAGTCAAAATTTTGATTAACATTCACTTGTGTGAACTCTGGATACGTTTGTACGACTAAATCAACACAAGGCGCAAAAAATGTGGTCACATCATCGGCATTATTTAAAAGGTTATTATCAACCGTATTATTGGCATTCCTGATTTCAACTAAATTAAATACAGGAATAGCATTTATGGAGCAGTCAGTTTCCCAGGAAACAGTTGCTTGAAATGTCACCGAACTATTGGCAGGTAAAATCCAATTCTCTTCTGGTGTGATTTGCCAGAAAATATCGTTAACACCATTATTTGAAACACCATCAAAAGGAATATCAATATTAGCATTTACAATATTAAAGCAGTCTGCTGTTCCAGTTGTTGAAACACATTCAACAGATAGTAAGGTTCCTAGGTAATTTATATTACTAGAGTTTTCTGTAATATCAGTGAGTTCTATAACTGTATCTTCATCACTTAGATTAGCTGCTGTAATTTCATAAGTTACGTTTCCTGCTTGTGTTGGATTTGCTGCCGAACCTCCTTCTGGTAAAGCAGGATCGATTTGAGTTTTAGTAATGCTTAAATCAATACTTGGGCATTCATCCACAGCAGGTAACATGACATAATCACTCTGAGCGCTATTTTCAATGACATTGTCAAAAATATCCGATTCCAAAACATTGGTGCCACTTCTAATATGTGCTGAAATGGGCTGTGAATTGACTGCACATTCAGGCTCGATAAAAACCACAACTGTTGTTATGGTCACAGTAGCACCAACAGGTAAAATAAAAGCTTCGCTTACCCAAAAAATCTCTTCAATATTAATGGATACATCATCACAGGAAATATTCCCTATAGTTCCAGTACACTGAGCAGATAGGATATTCCATTCGATTCCGGATAAGTTTTGAAGGAAAAAAGCAATATTGGCATCAAGTGGACCATTATTACAAACAGTAGTTTCAAAAGTAACTTGTTCTCCCCAATCTACTTGTGTTGCAGAGTCTGGGTTGGTTTGTATTGTATCTATACATATATCTGTTACTTGGCACAAGGCACCTTCTATTAAAGGTGTATCAACTACATTGGAAACATTAGAAGATAAATTGTCATGATTTAGGGCTATAGTTATGTTACTTGCCACCTCTATGGTGCCTAAAACAATGGCACAAGAAGGTTCAGAGTACCTATATACAATTTCAAATGTTGCAGACCCACCAGAAGTATACAGGTGTGGTATTCCAAAAGTAAACATATCAGCAGCACCACTAATTAGAAAGTTCTGTTGTGTTGTAACACCAGAAACATCAGGACATTCAGTACCTCCTGTAGTGCCAACGCAGGCAATAGATTCTAACTGAGCGTTAGGTCTTCCAAAATCTAAATCTGAGGTTCTCGTAAGCGTGCCTTTGAAACTTTCCAAAGGGAAGTCGATAGCGCTATTATTTGTAATTGTAAATCTATAAGTAATCGTATCGTTCCATGCAGAAATTCCAGTCCCTTCAGGTGGTGTGATTTGCTCATGAGTTACTGTAAAATCAATATCAACATCAATAACATCTATAGAAATCAAAGATTGATTGTTAGATTCGTTACTGTCTGTTGTGCCATCTGGAGGAAAAATAACTGCATCAATAGCAATACCACCAACATTAGAAGGAGCAGTAACAGGAATTCTTAATTCTACACTAGAATCTGTAGGTAAATTTGCAACGTTTCCTGTGAGCGTAGTTCCGTTTAAAGCAAGGTTTGAAGCATTTGAGGCACCACCAGTATTATTTTGAGATGTAATGGTTGCAATGTCTAAATTTTGAATACTAGTAGACATCGTAATTTCAAAAGACGCATCAGCAACTGGATTTCCAGAGTTGATAATGGTAACAATATATTGGAAATCTTGATAGATTTCCACTTGAGAGACGCTATTGCCACTAGTATTTTGTGCTTGAGCTACAATTGATAAATCGGTAGTTTGACTATGTAATTGCGTACATAAGAGAAAGAAAAAAATTAAGCGAAACAGTAATTTTACTGGCATATACTAATAGTTTGGTCTAGTGCAATGAGAACATGGACAATTTTAAGACTATAACAGATAAATATAGAATTTTCCTACTATAAAGCCTTAACTAATGAAAAGATGCTAATTATCACAAAAGGTTGCGTTAATATACTTAGAAACATTGTAAATTTGAAAAGAAACTGCTTACAATGAGTAAACTTTATCTTGTACCTACACCTATCGGAAATTTAAAAGACATGACGTTTAGAGCTGTTGAGGTTTTAAAGGATGTCGATTTGATATTAGCTGAAGATACACGAACATCAGGAAAATTATTAAAGCACTTTGAGATTGGTACTCAAATGCAAAGTCATCATATGCATAATGAGCATAAAATGGTAGATCATTTGATTCAGAAATTGAAAAGCGGATTATCCATTGCATTAATAAGTGATGCTGGTACACCAGCAATTTCAGATCCAGGATTCTTATTAACACGAGCATGTGTAGAACATGAAATAGAAGTAGATTGTTTGCCTGGAGCTACTGCTTTTGTTCCAGCTCTAGTCAATTCTGGATTACCTAATGATAAATTTGTGTTTGAAGGTTTTTTACCTGTAAAGAAAGGACGTCAAACACGACTCAAATTATTAGCTGAAGAAACACGAACAATAGTGTTTTATGAAAGCCCTCATAAATTGATAAAAACGTTAACCAATTTTTGTGAATATTTTGGGGATGAACGACCAGTTTCTGTGTCTCGAGAATTGACTAAACTCTATGAGGAAACTATAAGAGGGAGTGCAAAAGAGGTGTTAGAGCATTATACCAATAAACCACCTAAAGGGGAGATTGTTATTATCGTAGGAGGGAAACGATAGGATTTTTAATTAATGTCACACTGAGCGCAGTCGAAGTGTAATGTGACTAATTATAAAAAATAAAATGCACGCTTTATTAAACGAAATACGACAATGTAAGATTTGTGAAGCCCATTTACCGTTAGGTCCAAGACCTATTGCTACTGGACATCCAGAGTCTAAAATTGTAATTATTGGTCAAGCACCAGGAACTAAAGTTCATGTTTCTGGGATTCCTTGGGATGATGCAAGCGGAAAGCAATTACGTAAATGGTTAGGTGTTACTGATTCAGATTTTTATGATGAGAGTAAGTTTGCTATAATCCCAATGGGATTTTGTTATCCAGGGAAAGGAAAAAGCGGTGATTTACCTCCGAGACCAGAATGTGCACCACAATGGCATGAGCTGTTATTTGACAACATGGAAAACGTAGAATTGGTGATTTTGATTGGGATGTATGCACAAAAATATTACCTAAAAGAGCAAGCTAAACATACCTTAACCGAAACAGTTTCAAATTATAAAGACTACTTACCTAAATATTTCACATTGCCACATCCAAGTCCTAGAAATCGATTTTGGCTGGCAAAGAATCCTTGGTTTGAGAAGGAGGTTGTGCCTGAGTTAAAAACAGTAGTTAATGCTATATTATAAAAAACCTCTCCATTCCAGAAGAGGTGTATTTGTTATTATATAGTTAAGCGATTATTTAATACTGCGACCCATCATGTTTTCCAACTTCAAAACCGTGTTTCCCTAAATATTGATTGCCACTTTCAACAGCACCTTCTTCAATATCGGTTCCCATAGAATCATTCCAACGGTTGAGGTAACCAAATAACGAAATAACACCAAGCATTTCTACAATTTCTCCTTCATTCCAATGTTCATATAAGCGTTTTTTGATATCAGCGTCTACAGCATTAGGAACTTGAGATGCAGCTAAACTAAAATCAAGAGCTGCGCGTTCGGCTTCAGAAAATGC
This sequence comes from Psychroserpens citreus, assembly GCF_055686305.1. Classification (NCBI taxonomy): domain Bacteria; kingdom Pseudomonadati; phylum Bacteroidota; class Flavobacteriia; order Flavobacteriales; family Flavobacteriaceae; genus Psychroserpens; species Psychroserpens citreus. The sequence continues at coordinate 1,291,691 of NZ_CM145999.1, read as the reverse complement.
AGGATGTGTTCTATACTCCCAAATATTATCTAATTGTTCTTGTTCGGCACCATAACGTTCGGCAGCGCGAATAGCATGAGCTTGACAATACCGACACCCCGTCGAATTACTGCTCACCCAAGCAATCATACGCTTTAATGCTGAGGTCACACGACCTTCATTGGCCATTACTGCTTTATTTAAATTGATGAATGCTTTTGAAATTGCAGGTCGACGTTGCATGGTTAAAACCGAATTTGGACAAAACCCAAGGGTTTCATTAAAAAATTCAGCAAGTTCTTTTGTTTCCGGATCGTGTTCCGCAGATAAAGGAGTTACTAATGCCATATGTTTTTTTTTAGTAGTATTTTTGAATTAACAATAAACGAAAAATTCTTTAGATATGTCTAATAAAGTGGTCACACATTGGAAAGGAAACTTACAATTTGAATCTGATAATCCTAGTGGAAAAATGTTAATGATGGATACTTCCTCAGAACATGGAGGTCATAATTCAGGACTAAGACCTAAAGCAATGATGTTGTCTTCTCTTGCTGGATGCTCAGGATTAGATGTCGTATCTATACTAAAGAAAATGAAAGTGCCATTTTCAGATTTTAGAATTGATACTTATGGAGAATTGACCGATGAACATCCAAAATACTACCATACTGTTTCTGTAGAATATCATTTCTATGGAGATCAATTGGATGAAAGTAAAATAAAAAAGGCGGTGAATTTGTCTATAGATACTTATTGTGGTGTAATGGAAATGTTTCGCAGATTTGCTGAGGTAAAAACATCGATACATTATCACAATGCTTAGCGAAAATTTTCTATATTAGTACATGCGTTGGACACTCAAACCAAAACCAGATTCAAAACGTATTGAAGACTTACAAAAAGCTCTTCAGGTTGACGTATCTGTTGCTACACTATTAGTTCAAAGAGGTATCGAAACTTATGATGATGCCAAAACATTTTTTCGACCAAGCTTAACAGACTTACATGATCCGTTCTTGATGAAAGATATGGATAAAGCCGTTGAGCGTATCGAAGCTGCGCTTCTTCAAGGTGAGAATGTTTTAGTATATGGTGATTATGATGTAGATGGAACCACTTCTGTAGCGTTAATGTCTTCATATTTAAAAACAAAATCAGAGACTATTGCAACCTATATCCCTGATCGTTATGATGAAGGTTATGGTATTTCTTATAAAGGGATAGATTTTGCTCATGACAATGAATTTTCCTTAATTATCGCTTTAGATTGTGGTGTGAAAGCTATTGATAAAGTTGATTATGCTTCGGAAAAAGGCATTGATTTTATTATTTGTGACCACCATAGACCAGGAGACGAACTTCCAAAAGCGATTGCAGTTTTAGACCCAAAACGAGACGATTGTGATTATCCATATAAAGAACTTTGTGGTTGTGGTGTTGGATTTAAACTCGTACAAGCCTTGGCGTCTAAAGACGACAAAACCATTGATGATTTAAGCGAATATTTAGATTTAGTTGCCACAGCAATTGGGGCAGATATTGTTCCTATTACTGGGGAAAATCGAGTATTGACCTATTTCGGAATGCAAGTTATTAATACGAACCCTCGACCTGGTATTAAAGCTATAATTGATCAAATTAAGAAAAATGAACTTACAATTACTGATGTGGTATTTATCGTAGCACCTCGCATTAATGCTGCTGGTCGTATGAAACATGGCACTTATGCAGTAAGTTTGTTAACTGAAACAGATGATGCTTTGGCCAGCACTTATGCAAAAGAAATAGATACGTTTAATCTCGATAGAAGAGAAGCTGATAAACGAATCACTGAAGAAGCGCTAGAACAAATTACAGCACAAAATGAACAAGATAGACTCACTACTGTTGTATATGATCAATCTTGGCATAAAGGTGTTATTGGTATTGTGGCTTCTCGATTAACTGAAACGTATTATAGACCTACTTTAGTATTTACTAAAAGTGGCGATAAACTTGCGGCTTCTGCACGATCTGTTAAAGGCTTTGATGTGTATAATGCACTTCAGGCCTGTAGCGAACATATTGAACAATTTGGCGGACATAAATATGCTGCTGGGTTAACGCTTAAGGAAGAGAATTATGAAGCCTTCAAACAAGCTTTTGAAGATGAGGTTTCAAAAACTATTGACAAAAACTTACTTATTCCTGAAATTCAAATTGATGCCCAAATTGAGCTAAATGAAATCACACCTAAATTTTACAGAATTATTAGACAATTTGCCCCTTTTGGACCTGGAAATATGACACCAATTTTCTTAACACAAAATGTACAAGATACAGGCTATGGTAAATGTGTTGGAGAAGATGATAAGCATTTACGATTAACAGCCACTCAAGGGCAACAAAAATTAGTTGGGATAGGTTTTAATTTAGGAGATAAGTTGAACTTAATTCAACAACGAAAATCATTTGACGCTGTGTACTCTATTGATGAAAATCATTGGCAAGGAAATGTAAGTTTACAATTAAAGCTAAGAGATATAAAAGCATAAATATGGCAAAAAGTGACCCATACGCAGCACTCAGAATTAAAGAATTTAATACTTTTTTGCTAATAAGATTTGCCTTAGTTTTTGGTTGGTCTATGCAGTTTGTTGTTATAGAATGGCAAGTTTATGCGTTAACAAAAGACCCTTTGAGTTTGGGTTTAATAGGTCTTTTTGAATTTGCGCCTGCCTTTGTTATGGCATTATTTGCAGGTCATATTGTAGACCAGCGGGAAAAACGAAATCTTTTAGCTTTATGTATTGCAGCATTTTCTTTAATAAGCTTTGGGTTGTTTTGGTTAACTTCTGAGTCAATAACAACATTGTGGTCTAAAAATAGTATCCTCTATTCTATATATGCATTGGTTTTCTTTGGTGGTTTTTTAAGAGCATTTTTCGGCCCAACTATATTTTCATTGGTAGCACTAATTGTACCTAAAAAAATCTATCCAAATGCAGCTACGTGGAATAGTTCTACATGGCAAATGGCAAGAGTGTTAGGTGTTGCCTTTGCGGGATTTTCAATTAGTTGGATTGGTGTGCATTGGTCTTTATGTATCGTTTTTGGGTTAGTTTTATTTTCATTTATAACGATGTTTCAAATACCTCGAAAGCCAATTCTTAACCCAAAAATTGGTGAGAATGTTTTTTCGAGTTTATCGGAAGGTTTAAAATTTGTTTTTAATACAAAGGCAATTTTAGGAGCTATTACTTTAGATATGATTTCTGTTTTATTTGGTGGAGCAATAGCTTTAGCAGCAGTTTTTGCTCAGGATATTTTGAAAGTTGGACCACAAGGTTTTGGGATTTTAGTTGCAGCACCATCAGTAGGCGCATTTTTAACGATGTTGGTAACAGCTTATATTCCAATTAGTAAACATGCAGGAATGAAATTGTTGATTGCTGTTTTTGGTTTTGGAATATGTATCATCATATTTGGATTGTCATCTATATTTTGGATTTCTGTTGCGGCATTATTTTTTAGTGGTGTCTTTGATGGTGTTTCTATGGTCATTCGTCAAACCATTCTTCAGCTAAAAACACCAGATCATATGCGGGGTAGAGTGTCTTCAGTAAATTCGATGTTTGTTAGCTCTTCTAATGAATTGGGTGCACTTGAAAGTGGTCTCACTGCTAAACTTATGGGAACAGTTACTGCTGTAGTTTTTGGCGGAACCATGACTTTAATAACCGTTGTAGCTACTGGGCTTATTTCTCCATCATTTAGACAATTAGATTTAAGAAAAGATATAGAAGAGCACGAGAAAGAATAATAAATTTAATTGTAAGTTTTCAATTCAAATTCTTTTCCATCAAAAATACCATAGGTATAATATTGAATCCAATCTCCAAGATTGATATACTTGGATTGGTCGTTAAGTTGAATATCTAAAGGTAAATGTCGATGTCCAAATACAAAATAATCTCGATGTTTGCTTTCGAGTTTTCGTTTGCAATACTGCACCAACCATTCATTATCGTCACCTAAAAATTTAGCATCCTCATCACCAGAAATCATTTTGTTTTTTACAGACAAGTGGTGTCCAACACGCATTCCAAAATCAGGATGTAACAATCGTTTAAATAGCCATTTACAGATAGGATTTGTAAATACTTTTTTCATGCGTTTATAGCCTTTGTCACCTGGACCTAAGCCATCACCATGACCAATAAAAAAAGACGTATTATTGAAAATAAATTCCTTGGGTTTGTGAAAAACAGGAATATTAAGTTCTTCTTCAAAATAGCCATTCATCCACAAATCATGATTTCCAACAAAATAATAAATTGGGATTCCTGAGTCACTAATCTCTGCTAATTTGCCAAGTGTTCTAGTAAACCCTTTAGGAACGACACGTCGATATTCCATCCAGAAATCAAATAAGTCACCCAACAAAAAAATAGCAGCAGCGTCGATTTTTATCTCATCGAGCCAAGCCACAAATTTCTTTTCACGAGGTAAAGATGCTTCTTTAGTTGGAGCTCCTAAATGATTGTCTGAAGAAAAATAAATTTTCTTGCCTTCAGGAATTGTTATGTGCGTAGGTTTAGTCATTATCTGAAGCAAACCACTGCGCATAAGAGGTCGCAGTTTCTTGAAGTTTTAACGAATGTAGTTTGATGTTATTAGGTAAACGTTGTTTTATTTTTTTTGCAAAATCGATAACCATCATTTCACTTGTGGGTTGGTAATTTACTAAAAGTACGTTATGACCTCGATCTTCAAGTTCTTTAGCAAGTTCAACATGAGGTGTGTTTTTATTAAAGACAGTAGCATGATCAAAAACATTAACAATTTCTTCTTTCACTATCTTTTTTAGATCACTAAAATCTATAACCATTCCATATTTAACGTTGTTATTATCAGTAATAGGTTGTCCAATTACTGTAACATCCAACCGGTAGCTATGCCCATGTACATTTTTACATTTTCCATCATAACCATATAAGGCATGACCTGTTTCAAAAGAGAATTGCTTTGTAATGCGAATGTTACTCATTAGCGTCTTTTATTACGATTATAGAAATACACTACCACTAAAACGATTCCTAAAATAAGGAATAATCCATTTCCACTGATAAATGACATAAAATCCATAGGTCTATTTATTTTTAGATTTGTTTTTAAAATATTGGAATACTATAAAGGCTAAAATTAAAACAAGAATATAAGGAAGGTTTTGACCAATGGCATACCCAATATTATATCCTGTATCTCTTGCGGTTGAATCCTGTATTACTGTTATTAAAAGCATTTATTTAGCCTAAATTATGCTTTCAAAGTTACGTCTTTTGTGAAAGCGACAAAAATAGTTGTCTGAATTTTATAATTAGAGGCACACCTCGAGCAATAATCCAAAAGGTCAAAGCTATAAATACAGCATATAATTTCAAGTCATAATTATCTAGTAGAAATAGAATAGGAATAAAGACCAACCCTGTTGATAATAGTAATAAATCTCTTAAATATTTCATCTTCCCCATACCTTTAAACATCCCATCAAATATAAAGGCTAAAGCACAAAATGGTTGCATGGCCAAAATAATCCAAAACACCTTATAAAATTCATTAAGCACTAATTGGTCTTTAGTGAAAATTGGTCCAACAAAACTGTATGATATTAACCCCAAAATGGCTAGAATAATGCCAACACCAATGCCACATTTAATTAAAAAACGACTAAGCTCTACTAGTTTTTTGTAGTCTTTAGCACCCAATAATTTTCCAGATAAGATATTTCCAGCACTTGCATAACCATCAATAATGAATGCTCCTAAAAACCAGAGATTAATAGCTATGGTATAAGCTGCGATATATTTTGTTCCGTATGAGGTAGCAAATCGTGTTGCAAAATAGAGCGTTGCGTTTAGCGCTAAGGTTCTTACAAACAGATTAAGAATCATAATAATGAAATTTTTAATTTCAGCATTAAACGGAAATGTAATGCGCAGTGATATATCTGTTTTCTTTAGTAAAAAATAAGCCGAGCATAAGGCCATTACAATTTGCGCAATAACACTGGCCCAAGCAGCTCCTTTAATATGCATCGGATTAACAACGCCATCAATACCGTAAACCAAAGCGACGTCAAGTACAATGTTGATAATGGTTCCAATAATAGCAATAATCATTGGGTAAAAGGTGTTTTGTAGGCCTCTAAATGTTCCGAAAATAGCGATTGTAAATAGTGTAAATGGAAAACCAAATACACGAATTCCGTAATAATCTACGCTGTACTCTAAAATGAGTTCAGAGGCGTTATACAGTTTGAAAATTTCAGAAGCAAAAGGAAGTGTGGCTATAATGATTAGGATACTAATTGATGTAATAATAAAAATAGCCTGAGCAGGGAGGTTTTTAACTTTATCAAGCTCATTGGCACCAAGATGTTGTGAGACAATAGAAGAAATGGCGCTTCTAGTTTGACCTAATACCCAAATAAGCATTGAAATGAATGTTCCTACAATACCTACAGCAGCCAAAGACTCAGCGGCATTATAATCAACATTACCAATAATAGCTGTATCAGTTAAAGATAAAATAGGTTCGGCAACTCCAGAAATTAATGCAGGAATAGCAAGGCGATTGATATTTTTTAATGTGATATCTGTTTTCAAAAGACCAACTCATAACAATGAAAAGGATGTTCACTTTGCTTTGGAAAGTATATATCACCCAATTGTTTATAGCCACGAAGGTCGTAAAATTTTTGATTTCTTTTGTTCTGTGAGAAGGTGTCTAATCGAATAGAACTATAGTTATTATCTATGGCGTAGGTTTCGGCAAAATCCATTAACTGTTGCGCATAGCCTTTACCTTGATGTTCTGGATGAACCGCTAAACGATGGATATAAATATTATTTTTATTTGCTGTTAACCATTTAACAGGAACATACTCATCGTCCATAAACGTTGATATAACAATACAGCCATTTACTTGGTCATTAATGTCTAGCACATATAATTCTTGACGTTCAACATCAGTTTGAAACGCTTTTGGATTTGGGTAATGTTCATTCCATTGGAAAATCCCTTTGCCAATCATATGTTTTGCACATGCTTTGGTCATCATTATAATAGCATCTATATCGTTGAGTGTTGCTTGACGTATCATTTTAATAGTTACCTTTGCCAAATATTTATACAAAGTTACTTTTAAATATTTGATTATGAAGTCTATTCTTGTTCCCGTAGGATCCTCAAAAAATGCAGAAAGCCATTTACAATATGCTGTAGATTTTGCAAGAGCTTTTAGTGCTAAGCTATATGTAGTTCAAGTATATAATGTGTATACGAAAGCAGGTACTATGATTAAGATTGATCATATTTTAGAGCGTGAGAGCTTATCGTTTTTAAAACGTCATGTTGAAAAAATTGATACTAAAGGTGTTGATGTTGTGGTTAAAACGTTTAAAGGCAAGTTGGTAGATACTATAGAATTGGCTTGTGAAGCTCTAAATGTAGATCTTATTTTATTAGAGCCTAGAACGAACTCAATAAAAGATGAGGTCTATTTAGGAAAGACTTCTGGAAAAATTATTAAGCAAACGAATATTCCAGCGCTTATTGTTCCTGAAAGATATGTTTATAAACCTATTGTAAAAATATTAATGGCAGTGAAATCTGCCGTAATCAAAAAAGATGATGCTTTAGTACCACTAAAAGCTATCAAAGATCAGTTTAAAGCTGTAGTGAATTTGTTATTAGTAAAAACACCATTTCATAAAGAAGGTGATTTTGATCTTAATGACGATTTATCAAGTATAATGACAAATACAACAATCACTGAAAACCCAACTACATTCCAAGGTGTTTTAGAGCACTACAAGGATAATAATCCAGATATGCTTTGTGTTGTGAGACGTAAAAGAGGGTTCTTTGTTAAAAAATGGGAAAAGAATACCATTTTGAAGAAAGATTTTAGCAGTAGTTTACCAGTTCTAGTTTTACGTGGATTAAAATAAAAATGGGGATGTAGCTCAGCTGGCTAGAGTGCTTGACTGGCAGTCAAGAGGTCGTGGGTTCGAGTCCCATCTTCTCCACTATTCTCTAATAAACAATATGCTTTCTTTTACAACTAAAGCTAGAGCTATTGGTAATTTATCTTCTTTCCATGGATGACGTGCTCCAAACACATGATTAGAATGGTCTATAACTACTAGTTTGTTTGATGTATTCCAAGAATGTAAAGCTTCAGCTTCATCAAAAGTGACTGCAGGATCATCTTTAGCATGAATGATTAATGTAGGAATATCAATTTGTCGAATTGCAGTTTCAATATGTAAGCGTTGTTCATTGGCTTTAAAATCTTCATAAAATTGAAAATTATGTGGCATACGTTGTTTGGTTCTGCCATTCAATACATATTTCACACCATTTTTTCTCCAGTTGTCTAGGTCACCAGACGTTGCTGATCGTTTTCCAAAATCACAAAGGCTAGCCCAAGTAATTAATTTAGTTATACGATGGTCTTCAAATGTTTTGATTATTGAAATACCACCACCTCTTGAATGGCCTATTAGAATAATATTTGTAATATCAATATCATTTTTATGTTCAAACTTATTTGAAAGTAGATGGTTTAATATCGAGTCAAGATCATCAAGCTCTTTGGTGTAATTGTTTTCTGCAAAAGCATCTAAATCTGGAAAATCGATTGGGTTTTCAATTGTTCCACCATTATGTGAAAAATTGAACTTCACGAAAAATAAATTGTTGTCGCTAAATGTTTGAGCTACTAAATTCCATGCGCCCCAATCTTTAAACCCTTTATAACCATGACTAAATATAACCAAAGGTTTTGGTTGTGCGTTGGCATTAAAGAATGCATCCCAAACAATTGGTTTTTGTTTTTCTCTATATAGAACTTGATTTTTAAGGATCATATTAGACGTCTTTTTCAATGAAATCTAGTTTCGTGTTATAGATTTCGGCAATTAATTTTTTAAGCTCAATTTCAAAGGCCTCTAAAGTTTCAGAAGTAATCGTGTAATCTTTAGTCCTACTGTTAGATGAAGGTTTGGTAGCGAATTTTAGCACACCTGAACTCAAGCTTTTAAATGATATAATCCCTGCTTCAATTGGTAGTGTGATTTTTGAAGATGAATGCATCATATAGGCATACATTAGTATTTGGAAGCTTTTGCTATACTTGTCGTAATCTGATGTAATGACATCCCAATCTACAATGTGCACCTTATTAGATTCGACTCGTCCTGTTTTATAATCAATAATTCTAGTAGTTCCGTTATATTGATCAACGCGATCTACTTTCCCTGTGAGATATATTGTTTTAGGAAGCGCTTCAATTGTTATGGGAATCTTGTTTTCGGTTTCTATTGCAATTATTTTAATGGTATTGCCTTGTCTTAAACCGGAAATTTCAAGATTTAAGAAGTTAGAGATATAACGTTGTGCAATTTCAAAAATGATGAGGTTTTTTCCACTTGAAATATCACCATCTTTAAATTCTGCTTTAAAATGATGAGTTACCGTTGCATTAATTTTTGTTTTCATGGTTTTAACATGATCGATAGTAAGTATAAGCCCTTCAAGTGGTTTGTAGAAATCCTCAAGAGTATTATGGATTACTGTTCCTAAAGTGTTATAAGCTACACTTTCTTCGACTTCTTCATATTGTTTAATACCTAAGATTTTATCATAATAAAAATCAATAGGATTACGGATATAGTTGGTTAATGAAGATGGAGAAAACCCTTTTTTAGCTACTAAATCCAGAGTGTCAATAACTTCAGGTGTTTTTTTAACACGCTTTAAATTGTTTTCAATGGAAGGGACTTGAGCAGAAACGACATATTGTTTTGTTTTGTGGATATTTTCTACTTCTAATTGTGTGATAAACCTACTTTTTTCTCCGCCATTTAAAACATCGGGTTCCGTGTTATAAAGAATATAAGCTGTTTTAGCACGTTGTAATAATCTATAAAAATGATACGTGTATACAGCGTCTTTTTCTTTATAAGTTGGGAGTTTATTTTCTAGTTTGACATCGAATGGGATAAATGAATTATAACTTTTCCCAGAAGGTAAAATACCTTCGTTGACAGAGGTGATGATGACTGTTTCAAAATCGAGTACGCGAGATTCTAGCATTCCCATTATTTGAAGTCCTTTTAAAGGTTCTCCTTTAAAATCTAAGGTTTCGCTTTTAATAAGCTCGCGATATAAACTAAATAATGTAGCAATGGTATTAATATGAGAAAAAGAAGCGTTTAGTGTTTCTAAGCTATTAAACACTTGATGAAAGCGATATAAATACTCTAATGCTAACAAATTATCAGATTTGTCTTCATCAAGATTTGCTTTAATTTTTGATATGAGTGCAATGCAATTATGGATTGCACGAGAGGGGTTATCATTCCAAGACATAAACAATAATTGCATAAGAGGTTCCTTTTGTGGAGCTATAGCAATTAATTCGCTTAGAGAGATATAAGCTTTGTTATGTTGTTGAATGTGATTTATGATACGGTCTGAATCATTTGATGAAGTATTTTGAAATAATGACACCATATACTGATTTGATAATATATCAATTACATTTTTATGGTAAAGTTTCTCTGTTACGTTTTTATGAATACTAAATAAGGACTCAAATAAGGCTGCCAAAGGAATAACTTTAAGCGGCAATCCCATGGTAATATTAATGGTATTTATAGATTTTGGAATAGAATTAAGTAAAGGTAGCAGTAATGTTTCATCACCTAAAATCACAGCTGTATTATGTAGACTTTCTTTTTCTTTGTAAATGGTTTCTAAAAGTTCTCCAACATATTTTATCTGACTTATATTTTTAGGTGCGCCTATGATTTGAATGTCTTTTTCATCACTATACTGTTCTGACATCCAGTTAAAATCATGTTTGTCGAAGTATTTCCAATTAGCTTTATGTTGTCGTGTAAATAAGCCTGCATCATGAAATGGACTATCCATAAATGCTTTATCGATATCCCAATAAATTAAAGCGAGTTCTTGTTGTAATAACTCCTGAATAATGAGTTCTTCAGCTCTGTTAAGCGCATTAAAGCCTACAAATACAAATGTTTTATCAGCATTGAGTGCAATGTATTGCTCAATATTATTTACGGCCTCTCGATAAACTAATCCTTGATAGGCTTTCTTCTTTGAAATGAGCTGTTCTTGGAACTTTGAATAGTAGATTTTTAATCGGTTCCAGAAGGCTAGATAATTTTTGATGTATTGTGTTGGTTCTTCATCCAAAGACCAATGTTGATTTTCTATGTCTTTAATAGCAGATAGGTAATCAAATACATGATTTGGCGGAATTAAGTAACGATCTATTTCATTAAAATCCTGAAGCAAAAGTTGCGCCCATTTTGAAAATTGATCAAAAGGTTCAATATGTTGTTTAGGTGTGTTTTTAAGATATACATCATAAAACTCAAATAGCAATTCGGCATTAGAGACATATTGAAAATCTGAAAGCGTTTCAACAAACTCTTCTATTGAGACTATTTCAGGAGAGAAAATTGTTTTTTTTACATGTTGAGAAATGGCGCGTTTTAAAAATGTACCAGCACGTTTACTAGGAAGTATAAAAGTTAATTGAGTTACATCATAATGCTTTTCAATTAAATCCAGAATGACATCATCTATGAAGGGTCTCATAGTATAAAAATAAAAAACGCTCCGAATTAATCGGAGCGTTTTTTTACTTATTTATGTTTGTAAGTGAAACTTTCTTATTTAAGTTTTACTTCTACACGTCTGTTTTCTTTTCTTCCAGCTCTTGTAGAGTTAGAAGCGATTGGGTAATCTTCACCGTAACCAGTTGCAGTTAATCTATCTGCATTGATTCCGTTAGCGATTAAGTAATCTCTAACAGCGTTAGCTCTTCTTTCAGATAAAGCTTGGTTTGTTGCTTTAGATCCTACACTATCAGTATGACCTCCAATAGCGAAATCTGCTCTTGGGTATTCTTTAAAGATAGCTGTCATAGCTTGTAATACTTCCATAGATTCGCTCTTGAATGATGCTTTACCAGTATCAAATAAGATTGTTCTAGCGTAGTCATTTAATTGCTTAATTACTTCTTCAGTTGGAGCAATTTCTGGGCAACCATTATTAGCTACAGTACCAGCTTCGTTAGGACATTGATCATCTTTATCTAAGATTCCGTCACCATCAGTATCTGGCCAAGGACATCCTTTGTTTGCAGAAGGTCCTTTTTCGTTTGGACAATCATCAGCGTTATCAGCAACACCATCACCATCAGCATCAGGACAACCGTTTAATGCTTTTAAACCTGCAACTGTAGGACAGTCATCATCTTTATCAGCAACACCATCACTATCAGAATCTGGGCAACCGTTAAATTCAGCTAAACCAGCTTCGTTAGGACAATCATCTTTAGAATCTTCGATACCATCATTATCAGAATCTGGGCAACCGTTGAATGCTTCTAAACCTGGAACATCTGGACAAGCATCGTTTTTGTCATAGATACCATCACCATCTGTATCTTTACCACCAAATTTGATAGAAACACCAATAGAGTGTTGCCAGTGCTTTGGTAAATAATCTTCAAAAGAGTGCTTATAAGAAGACTGAGCTGTTACACCAACGTTTTCAGAAAACCAGTAGTTTACTCCTAAAGTTCCGTTTAATGTTCCAGCACCAATTTCGTCAACCCATGTGTAACCACCACCAACACCTAAATAAGGGTCGATTTTGTTAGAGTTGATTAAATCCATTAACCCGTAAGAAATTGTACCATCTAAACCGTAGTAAGATAAATCTTCCGCAGAAGAATCACCAATTTTGTCGATTCTGTTAATTGTACCTGCAGCTGAGATAGTGAAACCATCACTTAAATATCTTGAAATAGAAACTTTCGACAATGAAGGTAAATAATTCCAATGGTCAGTTACATTAAAGAATTCATCGAAGTACTCACCTAATGGAGCATCTTCACCAACAGGATAGAGATCAACTGCGTTAGCTCCAATCTCAATTTTCCATGGGTTGTTTTCGTCTTGCGCATTAACATTGAAGCTTACTAGTAGCAACAAAGCGAAACATAATCTGCTAAGATTTTTCATATTCTAAATAATTTTAATTTTAAGTGTTAATTAAAGGCAAAAGTAAGTTGTTAAATTTTATTAACAAAGACAAATATATAAAAATATTGATTATTAGTACTAAAAATAGGGAGTTTGGACTGATTTTAAATAATTTCTAATGTTTTACCCACTTTGACAAACGCAGCAATAGCTTTATCTAAATGGCTTTTAGTATGTGCTGCCGATAGTTGAACTCTAATTCTAGCCTTTTCCCTAGGGACAACCGGAAAAAAGAAACCTATAACGTAGATTCCTTCATCGAGTAACATCTTAGCCATGGTTTGAGACAGTTTAGCGTCATATAGCATTACTGGAACAATTGCTGAATCACCATCGATGATGTCAAATCCAGCGTCTTTCATTCCTTTTTTAAAGTAAGCTGTATTATCCTCTAAAGTGTCTCTTAATGAGGTGTCATTTGCTAACATATCAAACACTTTTATAGATGCACCAACAATTGCTGGGGCTAATGAGTTTGAAAATAAATATGGTCTTGAGCGTTGACGTAAAATTTCTATAATTTCTTTTTTAGCAGTGGTATAACCTCCCATAGCTCCTCCCATAGCTTTGCCAAGTGTTCCGGTAATAATATCAATACGACCTAAAACACCTTTCTCTTCTAATGTTCCTCTTCCTGTTTCGCCAATAAAACCTGTAGCATGACACTCGTCAATCATAACTAGTGCATCATACTTGTCTGCTAAATCACATATCTGATCTAGAGGAGCCACTAATCCATCCATTGAAAACACACCATCTGTAACAATAATTTTAAATCGAGCACCATTATCATTTGCAGCGATAAGCTGGCGTTCCAAGTCTTCCATATTATTGTTGGCATAACGATAACGAGCTGCTTTACATAATCGAACACCATCTATTATAGAGGCATGATTTAGTGAGTCTGAAATTATAGCATCTTCTTTTCCTAATAAGGGTTCAAAAACACCACCATTGGCATCAAATGCAGCAGCGTATAATATGGTGTCTTCTGTTCCATAAAAATCAGCAATTTTATGCTCTAATTCTTTGTGAATATCTTGAGTTCCACAAATAAAACGTACTGATGACATTCCGAAACCATGAGTATCCATAGTATCTTTAGCTGCTTGAATAACTTCGGGGTGAGAGGATAAGCCTAAATAATTGTTTGCACAAAAATTTAATACAGTTTGCCCTGTACTTAATGTAATTTCAGTACCTTGAGGAGAGGTAATAATGCGTTCTTCTTTGAAAAGACCATCATTTTTAATAGTCTCAATTTCGTTTTGTAAATATTCTTTGATATGTCCGTACATAGTTGGTTTAGTTTTTTACAAATTTAAAATTCTTTTATGGTAATCTCATCATTAATATAAATTAGAATTTTCTTAATGACTTCAATGTTCATGTCTTCTAATACATATTGATAATCGAAGAGTTGCTCCTTGTGCTTTGAGTCTTGCAATCCTGTTTTATAATCAACAATGATGGCTTGATTTTTTGTATTAATTACTACTCTATCGGGTCTTAAAAGCTGTCCTTCTTTTGTAATGATATCTTTTTCATTGTACACTTTAAGATTACTATTAAATAAGGGTTTTAAGTCCTTATGGCTAGTTATGTTACCAATTATAGATCTTAAATTTTCTAACTGATTAGAGCCAATTAGACCTGTGCTTAAAAAATGATCAAGCGCAAAATCAATATCATTCTCAGTTTTTATGAATGCCATGATTTGATGGATTAAATTCCCTTGTGCAATTGCTTTTTCTTGGACTGTATCCCACAAGAAACCTGAACTTGTAATGATATTAAGGTTGTGGTCTTCTTTTTGGGTAGAAAGGAATTTTTGCTGTTCTATATTTTTTATGGTGTATGTAGTATTTTCGGAAGGTCTTCTAAGAGTTCCAAAATTATAGGTCATAGTGTTGTCGTCCCATTCTCCGAGTGACTTTAGATAGCTTATGAGTAAACCTGAATAACGGTTAGGTTTTTCATTTTTAGTTTTTTTGTCGATATCATATTCTGAAATCACATATAGCTGCGTAATTGCTCTAGTTAACACAACATATAATAAATTAATACTATCTAATTCTAACTGTGATTTATATTCATTATAAATTTCGGCTCCTTTCTCATTAAACACTTCAAGATCTTTATTTATATTTAGATATAAATATGAAAACCCATTAAATTGTGTTTCATCTACAGGAAACCAAACTTTCGGATTTATATCTGCATAAATATCTTGATTGGCATAAGGAAATATAACCACTGGAAATTCTAAGCCTTTCGATTTGTGAATGGTCATTATTTGAATGGCATCTTTATCTGTAGGAGATACAATACTTAGTTTGTCTTTTTTGCGATCCCAATACTCTAAAAATCCTGAAAAACTCGCATTGTATTTTTGTGAGTAATCAAATACTTCGTCTAAATAAAACTGAATATATGCATTGGAAGTCTTATTTAATTGGAAGCCTCTAATAATACTTTCAACAGCCTCATAAATAGGGATTTGTAAAAACGCTCTGTAGTTAAAATTGAAACCATAAGTGTTTAGAGTTTCGAAAATAGCATGTGGTTTTTTATGAACCATTTGCTTAAAAAATGCATGAGTATCGGTAAGCTGTAATTTATGTTCAGCAATAAAAGTCAGTAAATGTATTTTGACCTCATCATTTTCAGGTTGCAGGCTTAAGGTAATGAGTTGATTTATAAATTGTACTTCAGGAGCATTTTTGAGTAATAGAGTTTCCGAAGAAATAATATCTATATCCAATGCACTTAAGTATTCGGCAATAGCGATACCTTCTTTTGTTTTTCTAACAATGATACAGATGTCTTTTCTCTTGTAACCCAGTTGTTTTACTTTTTTTATGATCTTTAATACGGCATCACAATGCAGCATGTTTTTATCCTCATTTTCAGTATTTAGAAAAGACAATTCTACATAGCCTGATGTATCAATAGTAACAGTTTGTTTGGCATTTTTATAGATGAGTTTGTGTTCTGGATTACTAAAGGCAAAATCGGCTATATGGTGAAAAAGCATATTATTAAAGTTGACAATAGTTTTGTGACTTCTGTAATTTGCTGGAAGATCTTTGACTGTTTTCTCTGTGTGAAATGGGTTTCCATCAGAATATAGGTCTATAAATTGTTCTGCACGTCCACCACGCCATCTGTAAATAGCTTGTTTTGCATCGCCAACTAGCATAGCAGTGCCATGTTCTCCCTTTAAATTTTCTCCAGAAACAGCATTACTAATTAATGGGATTAAATTCTGCCATTGCAACTCAGAGGTATCTTGAAACTCATCGATGAAGTAATGTTTAAATTTTTCACCAATTCGCTCATAGATAAAAGGTGCAGGCTGCGCTTTGATTTCGTTGTGAATAATAGAGTTAAACTCTGAAATAAGTAATATATCATCTTCGTCTTTGATGTCTTGAAGACTTTTTGCTAGGGCACTTAAAATTGACAAAGGTGTTACATTTTTCAAAACATTTTTCAAAAATTTTGAAGTGTAAACCAATCGTTTTACGGATAAATAACTAGTTTCTATTTCTGGTAACATAGAATCAATTGTTGCCGCTTTAATAGGATCTAATGTCTTGTTGTAAATTGATGTTCCGTTTGCTAGATTTTCTTGTAATTTATTATCGTAAAGTTTATTTAAATCTAAATGGCTTACCTTTTTAAAATGTTTAGGTAATGTTTGTCTGGTAAAGTCTTCAAAGTCTAAACCATTTAATCTGATTAAATTCAATGTTGATTGTGCTAAATCAACAATTTGTTCTTCAACGTCTTTTAGTTGCTTTTTTAGGTTACTCTTGAGTCCTTTGAAATCTTCAAGTGATTTGTCCTTTAATGTATTTAGATAAGGAATCTCATTTTCGTGAACTAGTAATTGTGCAATAGCATTAAAGTCATATGAAATATCCCAACTTTTATCGTCATCTGTTTTTTCAATGGCAAAATCGACGAGTACTTTTGTAAGCTCTTTATCTTCTCCTGTCTTATCTATTAGCTTATCTACAGCTTTACCTAATATGGTTGTGGTATCTAATTCGACTTCAAAATTCATAGGAAGCTTTAGATCATAAGCAAAGGTCCTTATGAGTTTGTGGTTAAACTTATCTATGGTTGAAATATCAAAAGCAGCATAATTATGAACGATGGTTTGTAGTACAACTTTTGAGCGTAGATGTAGCTGTCGAGGTTCAATATCTAGTTCTTTACTTAAAGTCTCAAACATTGGGTTTGGATGTTCTAGTATATGAACTTCGGAAAATGCCTTAAGCATTTCAATAACACGAATTTTCATTTCACCGACAGCCTTGTTAGTGAAGGTAAGTGCTAAAACATTTCTAAAAGCAAGCTTACTACTAGATTTAAATAAAATTTTAAGATATTCTTTAACCAATGTAAAGGTTTTTCCACTTCCAGCAGAGGCATTATAAATTGTAAATGGCGATTGGTTTTGCACGCTTAAAATTATAAAAACTATCTATGAGTTCATAGGTATTTAATATTTTTAATTGCGCTGTTTTATACGTAATTTTGGTATCATTACATATTAACATTAAAAAACAAAATATTATGGCTTTCGAATTACCGAAATTAAAATATGCATATGACGCATTAGAACCACATATTGATGCGCGAACAATGGAAATACATCACTCTAAACATCATAATGGGTATACAACAAAATTAAATGCTGCGATTGAAGGAACAGATTTAGAAGGACAATCGATTGAGTCTATCTTAGGAAACTTAGACATGAACAATAAAGGTGTGAGAAATAATGGAGGAGGATTTTATAACCATTCTTTGTTTTGGGATGTCATGAACCCAGAAGATAGAGGTTATTTATCTGGTGATTTAAAAGATGCTATTGAGGCAGAGTTCGGATCTAAAGAGGCTTTTATTGAAGCTTTTAGTAAAGCAGCTGCAACTCAATTTGGATCTGGATGGGCTTGGCTATGTGTTCATAAAGGAGGAAAAGTTGAAGTATGCTCAACACCAAATCAGGATAACCCATTAATGCCAGGCGTAACTTGTGGAGGGACTCCAATTTTAGGTCTAGATGTTTGGGAACACGCCTATTACTTAAACTATCAAAACAGAAGACCTGATTACATTGATGCATTTTTTAAAGTAATCAATTGGAACGAAGTAGAACGACGTTACGCAGAAGCTAAGTAATAAGCTGTTTATATAAAATAAAGAAGCAAACTATATTAGGTTTGCTTTTTTTTGTGCTTCGGAAATAGATTATGAATGTTGTAGGATGAATTAAAAATGAAAAAAGGTGAACGAGAGTTCACCTTTTTTGCCCCAAATCTACCATAAACTTAACCTACTTATGTTATGGTGAAACAAATATAACAGCACTTTTATTTAATATGTTAATTTTTTAGACCAACGACGAATAAATTGGCTTAAACGGAAAAATCAGTGTTTCTGAGTGTTTAATAGCTTGAAATAAACTTCAACTATAAGTAACCTTACAAATGGTTTGATAATCAAAGGGTTGCTTAGAATCGAAAAAAAAACATGAATGTTTGGGTTTAAGTTGCTGAAGATGTTGACATTAAAGAAATAAAAAAAGGTGAACGAGAGTTCACCTTTTTTTGCCCCAAATCTACCATGAACTTAACCTACTTATGTTATGGTGATACCAATGTATGTGATTATTGGATAAGAGTTATTAAATATTAGACGAAATGCATTTTTTTCAGATAAAAAGCCTTTTTTTAGGATAAAATACCAAATATAAACCGTTTATCTAGTACGCTCTTTCTTTGTTTCCTTCATAAAAATTAACAAAAGCCCTGTTAACCACACGATTACCTCCAGCAGTAGGATAGTTACCAGTGAAATACCAATCTCCTAAATTTTTTGGACAGGCCTCATGCAAGTTTTCTATAGGTTGAAAAATAGTTTTTACTTTAGCCTTTACAGTATCATCAGAAATCAATTCAGCAATCTTATCTGAAATTTCGTCTGCTGTGAATTGACTATATAAATCTTTAACAAAATTCTTTACCTCTGTGTCTTTTAACTCAAGTTGAGCTTTACATTTTTGATATACCTCTTCTACCATATGGTATTTATTATGTTCTTTTAATAATTCGAGCATGGCTCTAAATGCGATAAGACTCTCAAGGTTTGCCATATCAATACCATAACAATCTGGGTAACGAATTTGAGGAGCAGAGGATACTACTATGATTTGTTTAGGGTTTAAACGATCCATCATTTTAATAATACTCTTTTTAAGTGTTGTGCCTCTTACAATACTATCGTCAATTATTACCAAATTATCTTCAGGTTGAATTACACCATAGGTAACGTCATAAACGTGGGCTACTAAATCATCACGACTGCTATCTTCTGTAATAAAGGTTCTAAGTTTGACATCTTTAATCGCGATTTTTTCAATCCTAGGTCGTTCTGAGAGAATATCAGTCACATGTTGTGCTGAAAGTTTTCCATTACCATTTAAGATAGCTTTTGTTTTTCGTTCGTTGAGGTGTTGTTCAACGGTTTCTATCATTCCGAAGAAAGAAGTCTCTGCCGTATTTGGAATATAAGAAAACACAGTGTTTTTAGTGTCTTCATCTATAGCCTCCAGTACCTTAGGCATTAACAATTTACCAAGATTTTTTCGTTCTTGATAAATTTCAGCATCACTTCCTCGAGAAAAATAAATACGTTCAAAAGAACATGCTTTACGTTCTAGAGGTTCAATAATTTCTTCAATAAAGACATCACCAGACTTTTTGGTAATTATAGCATGACCAGGATCTAACTCTTTAACATCATCAAAGTTAACATTGAATACAGTTTGTATTACAGGGCGCTCAGAAGCGACCACAACAATTTCATCGTCGTCGTAATAATAAGCTGGACGAATACCAGAAGGGTCACGCAATACAAATGAATCACCATGACCTAATAAACCTGCCATGGCATAACCTCCATCCCAGTTTTTAGAAGCCTTCTTTAAAATTTTTGCCACATTTAAGCGCTCAGCAATTAAAGGAGAGCATTCATTTTTATTATACCCTTCTTTTTTTAATTTCTTATAAATTTTTGCTACCGCATCGTCAAGAAAGTGACCAATCTTTTCCATTATTGTGATAGTATCGGCTTTTTCTTTTGGATGCTGACCAAGTCTTACCAATCCGTCAAATAGTTGATTTACATTGGTCATATTAAAGTTCCCTGCAACAATAAGGTTTCTGTGCATCCAATTATTTTGCCTTAAAAAAGGATGAACACTTTCGACACTATTTTTGCCAAATGTGCCGTAACGCACGTGACCTAATAATAATTCGCCAACATAAGGAATATGTCTTTTTTGTAGGGCTACATCATTTTGATATTCTGGATGTTCTGTTAATTCATCATTAATACGTGCATTTATTTGTGCAAAAATGTCTTGTATGGGTTGTTGAGCTATAGAACGCACGCGGCTTATATAACGTTCGCCAGGTTTTGTGTCTAACTTAATGCTTGCAAAACCAGCACCATCTTGACCACGATTGTGCTGCTTTTCCATCATGAGATACATTTTGTTTACGCCATAAAATGCACTTCCATATTTTTCTTTGTAATACTCTAATGGTTTTTTAAGTCTTATAAGTGCAATTCCGCACTCATGTTTTAAAGCATCGCTCATTATTGTGTTGTTGTTTTAAGTCTACCAAAATTATAAATTTTGGGTTTAGTATTAAATAAAAAACGCGCTCAATTTTGAGCGCGTTGGTTTATGATAATTCAATGTTAAACTGCGTGAGTTGTTTAAATTGCTGCATACGTTTATGAACTTCTTCGTTTTCTAAGTTAACCATTCGTTCGGTTCCAAATTTCTCAACACAAAACGAAGCTAATGTGGATCCGTATATAACTGCATTTTTCATATTTTCAAAAGAATAGTCTTCAGTTTTTGCTAAGTAACCTGCAAAGCCACCAGCAAAAGTGTCACCTGCTCCAGTTGGATCAAAAACTTCTTCTAAAGGTAATGCTGGCGCATAGAACATATAATCATTGTGAAATAACAAAGCACCATGTTCTCCTTTTTTAATGACTACATATTTAGGACCCATTTCATGAATCTTTCTTGCAGCAACGACAAGTGAATACTCTCCTGTTAATTGTCTTGCTTCTTCATCATTAATTGTAATGACATCAATTTTCTTAATAACATTATGTAAATCGTCAAGTGCACAATCCATCCAGAAATTCATAGTATCTAGAATAACTAGTTTAGGTTTGGTTGTCATTTGTTCTAAAACACTCATTTGCACTATAGGGTGTAAGTTTCCTAACATCACAACTTCAGCGTTTTTGTATGCTTCTGGAACAACAGGATTAAAGTCAGCCAAAACGTTTAACTCTGTAGCAAGAGTATCACGAGAATTCATATCATTATGGTATCGACCGCTCCAGAAAAATGTTTTGCCTTCTTTTACAATTTCAATACCATCAATATTGATGTTTTTACTTTCTAGTAAATCTAAATACTCTTTAGGAAAATCTCCACCTACTACAGAAACAGCTGCTGCATCAATGTTAAAATGCGAAGCTGCTAGGCCAATAAAAGTAGCTGCGCCACCTAGAATTTTATCGGTCTTTCCAAAAGGGGTTTCGATAGCATCAAAAGCTACGGTCCCAACAATAACTAATTTGCTCATAAAGCGTTTTAAAAATTTGCTGCAAATATACAGCGATTAATTACAAACTCAATGTTTTTTGTAAGGAATAGAATCTATTTGGTTTTGCTCACAGATTCTTGAAGGTTTTTAAATGTTTTATAAGGCCCTTTTATGAGTAAATTATTAACCACAAATGAAGGGAGATTACCTTCTGGATCGAGAAATAATTGTTGTGTTACCTTGGTGTTATTATCCATTTCTTCTAAGAGCCAATATCCCATCAGTGTTTTGACTCGTATTGTTTTATCTTTTTTTGGTAGTTCATTTGGAAGACTCTCTAAAGTCAATCTTGTTGTTTTTTTGTCAATAATTTCTACAGATAATAATGTCACAATATCACGATCTTTGATGGGCCATGGTAAATCTTTATAGGCATAAAATACATGCTGATTGTTACCTATTTTTTTAACATAATAGCTAATGTTAGATGGACAGTCCTCATAATATTTGGGTGCTTCTAGAAGTTCTTTTAGTATAACTTTTGAAGGTGTGTTGATGGTAGTTACAGCCTTGAATTCTTTTAAATTTGAATTTGAAGTATTTCTCGTATATATTTTAATTTGATGACTTTCTTTTTTAAGATTCCAATACTCTTGTGATAATCCAAAAAACGGGAGACATAAAAAAAGCCGCAGTAAAATTCTCGTGCACATAGCTATTTCAATTTTAACTTTAGTAGTTGAAACCTCTATAGCATTACATATGAGATATAAAATTTTAGGCTATTTTCTACCAAAATCTGCAGGGATTTCACCCCAAGCTTTAGTTTCCCATTTAACAATGGTGGTATTGTAAGTATTATTTTTAAGCCAGATTACGGCTCGATCAACGAGTTCAAAAAGTGCTTTGTTTTTTTTATTGCGCTCTAGTTTTGTATTGCAATTTTTTTTTCTCACCCAACTTATAGCTGTTTTCGAATCGGTATAAATGATTAGATCGCTATTTTTTTTCTTGAGAAAGGCCAATCCATGTACAATTGCTAGAAATTCACCAATATTGTTTGTGCCTTCCTCAAAAGGGCCTTGAATGAAGAGTTGCTTTTTGGTTTTAGTGTCTACACCTCTATATTCCATTTTTCCAGGATTACCAGAAGAAGCTGCATCAACAGATATAGATTTATAATTGGGTTGACCAATTTTTTTAAGCTGAGCTTCGGAAAGTTCACTCTTGAATTTTTTTTGTTTGCCAATATAATCTTTGTAGTTGCCTTTGTAGGCCTTTTTTGCAGCATCAAATGTTGTAAAAGATTTATATTGAGCGCCTTGAAAATCTTTAATTTGAGCTTTACAATCGTCCCAAGATTCAAAAACGCCTGTGTGGTGTCCTTTCCAAACCGTATAGTATTTTTTCTTTTTTTTACTCATTTAGTAGTTGGTTAACAACTTTAGGAAAGTGTTCCATTTCCAATTTGTGAATCTTTTTTGCAACATCTTCAGCGGTATCAGATTTATTGACAGCACATTTCACCTGAAAGATAATAGCTCCTTCATCATAATGTTCATTAACATAATGAATTGTAATTCCCGTTTCGGTTTCATTATTCGCCACAACAGCTTTATGAACATGCATACCATACATGCCTTTTCCTCCATATTTTGGTAAAAGCGCAGGATGTACATTAATAACCTTATTCGGAAATTCGTTTAAAATATGTTGAGGAAACTTCCAAAGGAAGCCAGCTAAGACAATAAGATCTGGCTGCGACGATTTCAGAAGATGTAATACATCATCAGAGTTTGAAAAAGCTATTTTATTGAATGAGAGCGCACTAACTTTGAGAGTTTTGGCACGATCTAAAACTTTGGCATGAGGATTGTTAGTCAATACTTGAATAACAGAAGCATTTTCTCTGTTGTGAAAAAACTTAATTAAATTTTCAGCATTGGTTCCACTTCCGGACGCAAAGATTACAATACGTTTCATTTACAGACAAAATAGGTTAGATTATTCGAAACAAAAAAAAGAATAATAATTAACAATTAGTGCGTAAAAGATAAATTCTTCAAAGTAATTTTAGTAAATTACAAACACATTTTTAAAGTAAAGGTGTGTATTGAAATAAAGTTTTTTTATTTTTGCGACCTAATTAAAACTTAAAATTAAAAAATTATGTCAGACATTGCATCAAGAGTAAAAGCGATTATCGTAGACAAATTAGGAGTTGATGAAAACGAAGTTGTAACTGAAGCAAGCTTCACAAACGATTTAGGAGCAGATTCATTAGACACTGTTGAATTAATCATGGAGTTCGAAAAGGAGTTCGATATCCAAATTCCAGACGATCAAGCTGAAAATATCGCAACAGTTGGTCAAGCTGTATCTTATATAGAAGAAGCAAAATAATCCAATAAATTTTTATGGAATTAAAGCGAGTTGTAGTTACTGGTTTAGGCGCACTTACACCTATTGGCAATACCAAAGATGAATATTGGGATGCATTAGTTAGTGGGAAGAGTGGTGCTGCTCCTATAACATATTTTGATACTGAGAAGTTCAAAACTAAATTCGCTTGCGAATTAAAAAACTTTAACGCTGAGGATTTTCTTAATAGAAAAGACGCTCGTAAAATGGATAGATTTACACAGTATGCTATGGTGGCTTCAGATGAAGCCATCGCAGATGCTAAGTTAGATCTAGATAAAGTAAATAAATTACGAGTAGGTGTTATTTGGGGAGCAGGAATAGGAGGTTTAGAAACGTTTCAAGATGAAGTATTAAACTTTGCTAATGGAGATGGTTCACCTAGATTTAATCCGTTCTTTATTCCTAAAATGATAGCAGACATTGCGCCAGGGAACATATCTATTAAAAATGGATTTATGGGTCCTAATTATACTACAGTATCTGCTTGTGCATCTTCTGCAAACGCAATGATTGATGCTCTAAATTATATACGTTTAGGACATTGTGATGTTGTTGTAACAGGTGGAAGTGAAGCAGCTGTGACTATAGCTGGAATGGGTGGTTTTAATGCCATGCATGCCTTATCAACAAGAAATGAAAGCCCAGAAACAGCATCTAGACCATTTGATGCAACCAGAGATGGTTTTGTATTAGGTGAAGGTGCAGGAGCTATCATTCTTGAAGACTATGAACACGCTAAAGCAAGAGGTGCTAAAATTTATGCTGAAGTGATCGGAGGAGGATTATCCTCTGACGCACATCATATGACAGCCCCTCATCCTGATGGTATAGGTGTTATGGCTGTAATGAGAAATTGTTTAGAAAATGCAGGAATCAAACCTGAAGAAGTTGATCATATCAACACGCACGGAACGTCAACACCTCTTGGAGATGTTGCCGAACTTAAAGCGATTTCAGAAGTGTTTGGAGATCATGCAAAACATATTAATATCAATTCAACGAAGTCCATGACTGGACATTTATTAGGAGCTGCTGGAGCTATTGAATCTATTGCATCAATTTTAGCAATGGAACATGGAATGGTGCCTCCAACCATAAACCACAACGTTGTAGATGAAAATATTGATTCTAGTCTCAATTTAACATTAAACAAAGCACAAAAAAGAGACGTTAAAGTTGCTATGAGTAATACGTTTGGATTTGGCGGTCATAACGCTTGTGTATTATTCAAAAAAATAGACTAAATCCCGAATGAGCTTCATTCGTAACATATTAAAAAATTCCCGTTCTGATAATGACGGGAATTTTTTTTTATTACTGAACGATATTTTAGGCTATAAAGTCAAAAACAAATCCCTATATATTAAAGCATTTACCCATCGTTCTATGAATATAAAGGACATCAAAGGAAATGCGATTAATTATGAGCGTTTAGAGTTTGTAGGTGATGCAATGCTAAGCTCTGTAATTGCAGCATATTTATTTGAAAAAGTACCGCATGGAGATGAAGGATACCTTACTAAAATGCGATCTAAAATCGTAAGTAGAGAGCATCTGAACGAATTGGGCAAAGAGCTAAACCTTATTGATTTAGTAGAAAGTAAAATTCCTAAATCAAACTTTGGAAATAATATTCATGGAAACCTTTTTGAAGCTCTAGTTGGAGCTATTTACTTAGATAAAGGCTATAAATACTGTGAAAAATTTATCTACAAACGTGTCATTAAACCTCATGTAGATATTGAAACTCTTGAAGGGCGTGTAATAAGTTATAAAAGCCTATTAATAGAGTGGTGCCAAAAAGAAAAGAAGACCTTTGATTATAACGTCTATGAGGATACAGGTAATGATGACCTTAAACATTTTTCAGTAAAATTATCTATTGATGAAAAAGTGATCGCAAAAGCCAGAGCAACTTCAAAAAAGAAAGCCGAAGAAAAAGCGTCCAAACGCGCATTTTTTGCATTTCAAAGAGAAATAAGTAAAGCATTTTAAAGCCTTTAAATTTATAGTTGCTAACTATAACGTTTTCGTTGCTATAGTTGATAAACTTTGGCTATAACTTGGTTTTTTTGTGTTATATTTACAATTCGTAGTTGACTAATTATGGCATTACACAAGTTACTTGTTGACGATTTTTATGATGCTTCTTTTTCACTTCTGGCTATACATTGTAGACTAGAAGATTATCGATTGGCTTATCTTCTCAATAAACATTTAGGACTCAATTTAGAACGTAAACCACAAGATTTAGACTACAATTATTTTGCTGCTTCCTTTTCTATTTTTGAATGGGAAAACACAAAGTTTGATACTGTTTGGAATTTGGTATCTAATATTTGTAAAAAAGAAGAAGCGGCATTGCAAAGTTCTGGATCTTTATTTGATAATTCAACTACTGTAACCCGAACGTTTAATCTACTACCAGAATTAAAGACCGTAGATTACCTTCTTAAGGTTTCGAATGAACATCGAAATTTTAATGAGAAACTTATTTTAAGCAAAATTCAATCGATACCTCAAGTCATTACGACTTATAGCGTAAATATCGATCAAATAAAATCTAAAGACCACCTAATTTTTGATTAATGTTAAGAACTAAAAAAACCAAAATAGTAGCAACCCTCGGACCGGCTACAAGCACTAAGGATGTCCTTAAGGGGATGTTAGAAGAAGGCGTAAATGTGTTTAGGATTAATTTCTCTCATGCCGATTATAAAGATGTAGAGGAACGTGTGAAAATGATTAGAGATCTCAATGATGAATTTGATTACAATGCGTCCATACTTGCCGATCTACAAGGCCCAAAATTAAGAGTAGGTGTAATGAAGGGAGAGGTTGTTGTTAGCGAAGGTGATGAAATTATTTTTGCTACTGGAGAACGTTTTGAAGGCACTAAAGAGCGTGTCTATATGACTTATGATAATTTCCCCCAAGATGCCAAAGCAGGTGAGCGTATTCTTCTTGATGATGGTAAATTGATTTTTGAAGTGCTGTCTACCGATAAAAAATCAGAGGTAAAAGCTCGAGTTATTCAAGGTGGTCCCTTACGGTCTAAAAAAGGGGTTAACTTGCCTAATACAAATATTTCACAACCTGCATTAACCGAAAAAGATATTGATGATGCAATTTTTGCTTGTCAATTAAAAGTGGATTGGATTGCTTTATCTTTTGTGCGTCACGCTGAAGATTTAATGCAACTCGAAGAATTAATCAAAAAACATAGTGACCATAAAATTCCAATAATTGCTAAAATTGAAAAACCAGAAGCCGTAGAGAATATCGATAAGATTGTGGCCTATTGCGATGGTTTAATGGTGGCTCGTGGTGATTTAGGAGTTGAAATTCCTGCTGAAGAGGTTCCATTAATCCAAAAGAAATTGGTATTAAGAGCCAAGCGAGCAAGAATTCCTGTAATTATTGCTACCCAAATGATGGAAACAATGATTACGAGTTTGACTCCAACGCGAGCAGAAGTAAATGATGTCGCTAACTCTGTTATGGATGGAGCTGACGCAGTAATGTTATCTGGAGAAACATCTGTAGGTAATTACCCTGTACAAGTAATTAAACAAATGGCAGGAATTATAAGAAGTGTTGAGGACTCTGATTTGATTAAAGTCCCGCAGTCTCCACCACATATTCGTACTAAACGATACATTACCAAATCTATTTGTTATCATGCAGCTAATATGGCCAATGAAATTAGTGCCAAAGCCATTTCTACCTTGACCAACTCAGGATATACCGCTTTTCAAATTTCGGCTTGGAGACCAAGTGCACATATTCTTGTATTTACGTCTAACAAACGTATTTTAACGCAACTTAGTTTACTTTGGGGTGTCGAGGCCTTTTATTATGACAAGTTTGTAAGTACTGATGAAACTATAGAAGACGTGAATGCCATAGCTTGTAAAAAAGGCTATCTTGATGTAGGCGATATGTTAATTAGCTTAGCTGCGATGCCTATACAAGATAAAGGAATGGTAAATACTTTAAGAGTGACCGAAATTACAAGTTGTAGTTTTTAGAATTTGGGCGTTACCCAAAGGGTCGCGCTTTCCGTAGTCGCTCTCTTTGAAGAGCTCCAACAGTACTTCAATCGCTAACGCAAAAACCTTGCTAATTAATTTTAGTGAGGATTTTTTTTATTAAAACTACCTCTGTAAAACAAATGTTTAAAATAATTTTGCTATATTACAAAATAGTTGTATTTTTGTATTCCTATTGAAATGTTCTAGACATTTTAATTCTTTCCGTGTGGTGAATAAATACTTTATGTATTTGGTATTCATCAAAAATTCAAATCAAACATAATCATAAGTTGCATTTAGTAATATGTTATTGTTACAGACATACTTATGCTTAAAATTTAAAACCCATAATATAATGACACAAGAAGAATACAATAAATTAATAGAGCAATGTCAACCTCACCCAGTTTTTAATAGAACATGGAAAAGTTATAGTTCTGTAGATTATGCCGCTACTTTTTTATTTAAAATAGAAGGTCAAATTGACAAAAACACCTATGTTTTTGATGGCGCAAATTTGTTTACAAAACTATCTATAACAAAAAACAAAGTTTTAACTTTTGGGAATTTTCCTGAAGTACTTAATGTGAAGTTCTATTCATATCCGAAAGGAGTTGAAGCAGATACAAAAAGTCAATTAGTTGTACCATTTAAAAATGAAATATGTGTATTTATGAGTACTAATATTGATAATAGCATTTCCTTAAAACTTAAGTTTGGAGACTATTTTAGGATGTTTTTAAAGAATAAAAAGTACAATGCTAATGCTATTGAAAACAAAAGCTTTCCATTTACGATAAACGAAGTACAAGAGAACTTAGAGCCAGAGTTATCACATGATTCTCTAATGCGATTTGTATTAAAAGCGATAGGTGTTAAAGAGACTTATAATTTAAAAGAAAAACTATTACAAGGGCTAAGAGATGCTTTTGATGTAATAAAATTAAAATTCCCAGCAGGTTTTAATCATAGTAAAAAGCATCCCAATGCATTTGGTCATGGCGATATAGAACTAAAAGCATTAACCAAAGCAGGTTATAGTAAAAAGCAAATTTACCAAGTTTATTATGGCAATTGGTTACGTGACTATTCTCAAGTTATTTTGCCTGCTGCTGTTGGTTTAAATCAAAAAGATAGAGCCTATTTAATAAAGAAATACCCTGGAGACACTAGAATTTTAGAAATAATAAATCAAATGTCTAAAAAACCTTCCCAACAAAAATGGGTAGAAGTATTACATATTTTGGCTGTAAAAGAATTTGTCTACAATCTTAAGATGAAGAAAGGTAAGGTTCTTACTCAAAAATTTAGCACTTATAAAGATGAATTTAAAAGACTTTATGGTAATTTCAATCAAGATGTTTTAGGGCTTTACCGTCCAGAGGAACACTTAGATAATCCAAAAGGACTCGACGATTATAGAATTTTTAGTGATGAAAACTTAGAGAATCCTATTGTTTATAAGTACGAATACCCAAAAGGAAAATTCAATACTAAAAAACTATATGCGGGTACAAACCCTATATCTTTGGGGATAGACAACATGAGTCAAATGAAGCGTTACCTTTTAGAGGACTTAGATAATGGCTTGCGACCATCGGCTTTTACCTATTTTGAGCAACAATTACGTTTGGCAAGACGAAAAGGTACAAATAGAGAAGGCTTTCGTCATTTTGGAGCAGCTTTACATGTATTAGAAGATTATTTTGCACACAGTAACTTTATTGAAGTTGCATTAATTAAAAATGGTTATACTAAAGTATTTCCTTGGGTGCAATTGCCTCAAGAGATTGTCGATATAGAAAAAGGAAAAGATAGAGCTCCTAAAATACCTGTAGTTACAGGATTATTCGGAACAGATGATACTTTGGCTAGTATTGCGCCTAAATTAGCAGACGAATTATTTCCAAAAGATTTTGAAGCGTATTATAGTATAAAGCCCTTAGAACGTACTTTTTTTGATGCCTTATTCACAACGTTGTTAGAGGGTATTGCCGAAAATCAAAAGAATGTCCCAGAAAAAGATAAGTTAAGGTATTTGGGATTGAGTGTTCAAAATATTTTAGATATGTATAACAACTATTTAGGATGGCGAGATAAATGGGCGAAACAAAAAGAGAACCCATATTACGGTTGGATTATAGAGGGAATTAGTCGTGCACTTCATTTTCTTGGTCAGTCGATTCAATTCTACAATAATATTTTATTTAATATTATTTTAAGTACAGTTGAAGATGGAATAAAGGAAGAACAAACAAGAACTCATCAAAATTTTGGAACAGATCCAACACACACGCAAATCGCAAAAGATGCTTTTGACCACCCATTAAACCCTTTGGCAGGTAATTTGGCAGTGATGGCTGTTTATGATATTGGAAGGAGAATGAAAACAGGAATGCCAATAGATAGCTTGGTGAAGTATGCAAAAAAAACGTATTTTAACCATCCAAGCAGAGTAACATGGATGGACTCAGCAATAAGATCTTGGGCAAAAGAAAACGCTAGAGCTGTTAAAGAAGCAGAAAGTAAAACTAAAGTATATCATCATGAAAAACAGGTTAAACGAACTCTTGAACAATTTGAAAAAGAACTCGAAGAACTTAAAAACCCTCCTAAAAATTAGTGCTTTAACATTAATAATTGTATTCAATTTTTCATGTGAAGACTCTTGCGATGAAAAATTTATTGAAGTCATTAAAGATGCTGAAGAAAATAATCAAGGTAAGGTTTTAGAATTTTTAGAGAATGGGGGTAGTGCTGTTGAGGCGTGTTATAATTACAAATCAGGAAAACTTGGTAATTATATTACGCTTTTAGATAAGAGTATTCTTCTCAAGAATTTAGATTTATTACATATGATCTTAGATCATGAAGATGATATTTCAGATTATGGATTGAGTAGAATATTAAGATTAGCTTTAGAACAAAAAGATGTCTCATTAACAAAAAAACTTATTGAAAAAGAGGCACACCTTTCTCATATAGAAAAATGTGATATTTTAGAATTAGTAGATATACAACTACTAAGTAAACTTAAATATGAATTTAATTACCAAGATTCATACTTAAATAACACTCTTTTAATGAATATTGTTCAGTGTAATGCGACTGATGAAAATGATATATTATTTTATTCTGTAAAATATTTAGTTGAAGAAGTCAATGTGAAAACAGATATAAAAAACAAAGATGGTAAAACAGCTGAAGAACTTGCAGTAAACCCTAAGATTAAGACCTATTTAGAAAGTTTGTAATCAATAAATAATAAAAACCTCGATGAACTTAAAAACCCTCCTAAAAATTAGTCTTGTAATTATTGTATTGTTTTTTTCTTCTTGCGATAAAAGGTGTAATAGAGAAGAATTAAAAGTTTATAAAGCAGCTGAAGAAGGTAATTTGGAAGTAGTAAAAAATTATCTTGAAAATGGAGGAAATGTGCTTTTAGATTGTTATGATGGCACTTCAGGAGGAAAGTTTAATGTTTATGGCGTAGAATTATATTTTCCAATATGTAAATCAGGTTCAAAGGAATTAGTAAGATATTATTTAGAACAAGATATACCTCAACATATAAAAAATGATATGCTTCATTTTTTTCTAGCTGATAAAAATGAAGCATTATTAAGAGTAATGATAGAAAATAAAGGGCGGTTAGTCTATGGTAAAGAATGTTATGCAATGAGCCCGTCGGAGGAATTATTACCTCTTAC
Organism: Psychroserpens citreus; assembly: GCF_055686305.1. Lineage (NCBI taxonomy): Bacteria > Pseudomonadati > Bacteroidota > Flavobacteriia > Flavobacteriales > Flavobacteriaceae > Psychroserpens > Psychroserpens citreus. Next base: position 1,259,754 of record NZ_CM145999.1, on the reverse strand, counting down.
TAAAACAGATTATGACTTCAATTGGATAGATTCAAATGGAAACACTATTCTTATGAATTATGCTTTATGTGAAAAGGTTTTTGAAGGGAATGATGCATTTTTAGAGACGATAAAGTTTTTAGTTGAAAATGCTGGAGTAAGAACAGATATAAAAAACAAAGATGGTAAAACGGCTAAAGAGCTTGCTGTAAACCCTAAGATTAAAGCCTATTTGGAAAGTTTGTAATCAGTAAATAATAAAATAATTTGAAAAAAACCTCGAAGAACTTAAAAACCCTCCTAAAAATTAGTCTTGTAATTATTGTATTGTTTTTTTCTTCTTGCGATAAAAGGTGTAATAGAGAAGAATTAAAAATTTATAAAGCAGCCGAAGAAGGTAATTTGGAAGTAGTGAAAAATTATCTTGAAAATGGAGGAAATCTACTTTTAGATTGTTATGATGGTACTTCCGGAGGATTTAATCCTTATGGAGCTGGGTTGTATTTCTCCATTTGTAAATCGAACTCTAAAGAATTAATAACATTTTATCTAAAGCAGGATTTGCCTCAAGAGGTTAAAAATGAAATGTTTCATTATTTTTTAGCGGATAAGAATGAAGCATTATTAAGGCTTGTTATAAAAAATAATGGGCATGCTTTTTTTGGAAAAAAATGTTTTGGATTTGATCTTACAGAACAATTAGTTCCGCTTAAAAAAGCCGGTTACGACTTTAATTGGATCGACCCTTCAGACGGGAATAATATAGTTATGAATTATGCTTTATGTGAAGCAACATATGAAGGCGCAGACGATGAGATTTTAAAAACAATTAAGTTTTTGGTTGAAGAAGTTGGTGTAAGAACAGATATAAAAAACAAAGATGGTAAAACGGCTAAAGAGCTTGCTGTAAACCCTAAGATTAAAGCCTATTTGGAAAGTCTTTAAAACTCAAATTTCAACTGTACACTCACTGGCTTTTCTTTTACTTTTGAAACTTTCTTTTTTGAAGTCTCTGTGTTTAGATTGGACAAAGAAATTCCCAATAATCTTACCGAGTTGTTTAATGTTTCTTGATAGAGTAAGTCTTTAGCTGTGTCCAGAATGATACTTTTATCACTTATAAAATAAGGTAAGGTCTTACTTCGGGTTTGAAGTGTAAAATCACTGTATTTAATCTTAAGTGTAACTGTTTTTCCAGACACTTTGCTTTTAGAGAGACGTTTGGCAACCTCTTCAGCGATATGATCTAGCTTTTCTAGCATAAAAATTTCCGAAGATAAATTTTCACTAAACGTGCGTTCTGCAGCTAATGATTTTCGAATACGATTGGGTTTGACCTCACTGTTATGAACACCACGAACTACATAGTAATAGTATCGTCCAGACTTTCCAAAATTTTCATCAAGGTATTCCAGCGTTTTTGATTTTAGATCCTTACCAGTAAAGATGCCCTTTTGATACATTTTTTCGGCAGTCACTTTTCCAACACCATAAAATTTCCGAATATCTAAATCCTCTAAAAATTGTAAAACCTCTTCAGGATTAACTGTTTTTTGTCCATTAGGTTTGTTATAATCACTGGCGACTTTAGCAATGAATTTGTTGATAGAAATTCCTGCAGATGCTGTTAAACCTACTTCATTAAAAATACGTGTCCTAATTTCCTGAGCAATAAGTGAAGCACTCGGATTTCCTTTTTTATTTTCGGTGACATCCAGATATGCTTCATCTAGTGATAATGGTTCGACCAAATCAGTGTAGTCATAAAAAATACGACGTACTTTTTTGGAGATTTCTGTGTAACGAGCAAAGTCGGTTCTTACAAAAATAAGTTCAGGACACAACTTGATAGCTAACCGTCCAGACATGGCGCTTTTAACACCAAATTTTCGAGCTTCGTAACTAGCAGCACTTATTACACCTCTAGGACCTCCACCACCAACAGCAATGGCTTTACCACGAAGTTCAGGATTATCCATTTGTGCTACAGATGCATAAAAAGCGTCCATATCAACATGAATAATTTTTCGTATTGGTAAATCGTTTAACATCATGTAAATTTAGACATTAAATGTCTTTTTTTCATGATAGAAATAGAACGTAAATTTTTAGTTACTTCAAATGCTTTTAAAAGGGAATCTTACAAGCAAACTAGAATCACACAAGGGTTTTTAAATACTAATCCTGAACGAACTGTAAGAGTGCGTGTTAAAGGAGATAAAGGCTATTTAACGGTTAAAGGTTTATCTTCAAATGATGGTTTGTCTCGTTTTGAATGGGAAAAAGAGATTTCTATAACAGATGCAGATGCACTTTTGCTATTGTGTGAACCAGGTATAATTGATAAGACAAGATATCAGATTGAAGTTGGTAAACACATTTTTGAAGTTGATGTATTTGCGCTAAGTAATGAAGGATTAATTATTGCTGAAGTTGAACTAAGTCATGAAAATGAAGCCTTTGAAAAACCAGAGTGGTTAGGGGAAGAGGTTACAGGAGATCAACGGTATTATAATTCGCAATTAAGCAAATATCCATTTCAAAATTGGGTATAAAAAAACCACTCATTGAGTGGCTTTTTTATACAAGTTTACTATTAATTAAGCTTTCTTAGCGCAACAATCTTTTTTACAATCATCTGCACAAGCCATCTTTTTAGCATCTTTAGATTTGTCTGTACAACACGCTTTTTTACAATCGGCTTTGCACTCATGTTTTTCTGCAGAAAAAGAGTCTACAGTCTTCATGTCTTTAACTTTGTAGGTGTCTCCAGCTTTTGCAACCGCCTCTTCTAATGTTTGAGGTGTTACTTTAGCTTCATCATACTCTACCATTGCTATTTCTTTATCAAAATCAACTTTAGCCGATTTTACACCGTCCATTTTAGCAATCTTTTTTTCGATAGTTTTGGCACAACCCATAGCGCAAGTCATTCCTTCAATACCAAATTCTGCCTTAGCATACGTGGCATTTGGATCTAATTGCTTAGCAGCATTGGTGTTTATTTCAGTTTTAGTTTCTACTGTTTTTACCTCAGGTTCTTTTTCGCTTTTACAAGCAATCACAGACATTGAGATAAACGCAACAACTAATATATTTTGTAATGTCTTCATAGAATTTATTAATAATAATTTGAACAAACTTAAGGAATATTGATGTTCCTTGCGTGAAAATTAACGAATTTTGTGAATTAGTTGAGGAGTTGTATGGGAAAAATTAACATAAAATGGATGTACCTGCTGATTTTATCGATAATCTGGGGGAGTTCCTTCATTTTAATTAAAAAGTCACTACTTGGATTAACACCTTATCAGTTAGGGGCTTTACGAACAATAATATCGGGGTTGTTTTTATTTGTGGTGGGTTATAAAAGTGTCAAATCCATACATAAGAGCGAATGGAAATGGGTAATACTTTCTGGATTTTTAGGATCTTTCATTCCTGCATTTTTCTTTGCTATTGCAGAAACTGAAATTGACAGCGCCATAACATCTATTTTAAATTCTTTAGTACCTCTAAATGCAATTTTATTGGGCTTTGCAATATTTAAAATTGGGTTTACTAAACGACAACTCTTAGGAGTAATTATTGGTTTTATTGGAACGAGTATTTTAATTTTAAGAGGAGCCGATTTAAATCCAAGCCAAAACTATTGGTATGCAGGATTTGTAATTGCTTCAACTGTAATGTATGCGCTTAATGTGAATATTATTAAAAAATATCTTCAGAATACCAAACCTCTCAGTATTGCTACTGGAAATTATGTAGCGATTATGATTCCAGCAATTGTGGTATTGTTATTTACTGACTTCTTTTCTGAAGCGACCTACAATCATCCTGATTTTAAAATGTCTTTGGTATATGTGACAATTTTATCACTGGTAGGAACCGCTATTGCAAAAGTGTTATTTAATACTTTAGTTCAAATATCTACACCTGTATTTGCCTCTTCGGTGACCTATTTAATGCCTGTTGTTGCTCTTATTTGGGGATTGCTTGATGATGAAGAATTTGGGTTTATTCAAATTATAGCAAGTAGTATTATTTTAATAGGCGTGTATTTAGCCAATAAAAGAAAAACATAAAAAAACCCGAAGCACTAATGCACTTCGGATTTCTTTTTTTAATAGTATTTTAGATGATTAATTAAAATCGGCATCAGTAACACCTTCATTAAATTTAACATCTGTAGAATTTAAAGTAACAATTTGTGGGCCAGCAGTTATTTTTTGAGTAAACGGAATCATAACACCATCTACTTCTTTATAGTTAGACAACTCTTCAATAGTTGTTATACTTTGACCACCTTGGTCTTTTGTAGATTCAGACCGAATTAATAACCCTGTATCTGTGCTATAAAATCTGTAAGACACTTCATCACCTTTAGTAACTTTTACTTTATAAGCATCAGTACCATTAATAGGAACAATCGCTTCTAAACTTAAAGTTGAGATGTCCATATATAACTCAGGGAATAATCCTTTTTCAGCTTGTTTGTCTGACACTTCTTTTTCAGACATAGGAATTTTCATTCCTTGTTGCTCTTGGTATCCAGAGGCTCCATCAAACTTTTGCTTCATAACTGTACCCATACCTTCGATAACCATTTCCATAGAAATTTTATTAGGAGCCATGGCTTTAATAACTGCTTTAGGTTTAAAAGGAGCACCTTCAATAGTGACATCTGCATTAGTAAGTACAGTATTTATTTTCTCGAGATTTGTCTTTCCACCAACAGCTTTGATATAATTATTAATGATGGTTTGAGCATCCATTCCTGCAGGAATTTCTTTTGAGAATACTGGTTTTTCTGTTGCGTTTGCATAGGTGTCGTAGTACTTGATTGGAATTCCTGTTTTCTCAAGATTTTCAATAACCTCACTTCCTTTTCCAACAACTATAATTCGTGCATTATCTGTACTAAAATATTCATTTGCAACTCTTGTTACATCATCAGTAGTTACGGCATTAATTTTTTGTAAATATGTGGTGTAAAAATCTTCAGGAAGATCATTCAATTTTACATTTAAAGCATAGTTTGCTATTGTTTGTGGACTTTCTAAATCCATAACAAAATCACCAACATATTTAGCTTTTGTTAGTTTCAAAGCTTCAGGATCTACTGGTTCAGTTTTAATACGTTTTATCTCTTTCATTAATTCTACTACAGAACTATCTGTTACTTCATTTCTTACTTGAGCTACAGCACTAAAACGAGAAGCACCATATCTGCTTGTTCCAATTCCTGAATAAGCACCATAAGTATATCCTTTATCTGAGCGTAAATTTTGGTATACATAACCTTCACGACCACCTCCTAAAATAGAATTTGCAATAAGCGCAGCATGATAGTTGTCATCATTCATTTTCAGATTTACATTATTAGTCACTCTAATGTCAGATTGTACTGCGTTAGGCATATCTACAAAATTAATCTGAGTGTATTGCGCATTAGGGTTAACCTCAGGTATAGTAGAACTTACGTTAGCCGAAGTTTCCCACTTACCGAAATGTGATTCAACAAGTTTTTTAATTGACTTAAAATCTACATCACCAACAATAACGAGATAGGCGTTAGACGGGTTAAAATACTGTTCGTGGAATGCAATAACATCAGTTAAGCTAATGTTATTTATGGTCTTTTCAGTAGTAATTTCACCAGAAGGATGGTTAAGTCCATAAGACAGTGCAGAACCTACTCTAGATGAAATGGCAGCCACACTTTTTTCGTTTGCTTTTAAGCCTTCAGTAAGCTGTTCTTTCTGTTTATCAAACTCCTCTTGAGTTAATAACGGATTAATTGCAGCATCGGCCATTAACTCAAGAATTCTATCAGAATATTTTGATAATGATTGTGCAAATGCACTCTGAGAACCAAAGTTGATTCTCGCTCCTAAAAAGTCTACTTCTTCGTTAAAATCGTCTTTAGGAATACTTGTTGTTCCGTTTCCTAACATACCAGATAGGATACTCTTTATTCCTCCTTTGTCTCCTTCAAAAATAGGTGTGTTATCTATATTTAGAGAAAAAGACACTCTAGGTAATTTATGATTTTCAACAACAAGAACTTTTAATCCATTTTTTAATTCAAACTCATTAGGTTTATCAATAGATATCTTTGGAGCAGGTCCTTGTTTAGGTTGTTGTGATCTATCAAGTTGCGCATTAACGCTTATTGACATTAAAAACAACACAATTAATACAGATATTTTTGTTTTCATTTTCATTTTATTAGTTGTTTGTTTTTTCTTTAGGTAAATATTCTAATTCAACACGTTGATTTGGATTCAAGTACTTTTTAACAACATCCTGAATCTCTTGTCTCGTAATGGATCTGTAAATGTCTATCTCACTATTTATTAGATTGGTATTACCATATAATAAATAATTTCGCACCAAACTATTTGCAATTCCTTCGATGCTTGAGTTTGAGCTTACAAAACGATTTTCAAATTTATTTTGAAGTTTTTGGTAATCTTTTTCAGAAATAAGCTCGGTTTGCATTTTTACAATTTCCTCATCCATTTCGGCTAATAATGATTCCATGGAATTATCACCTAATGGCAAGCCAAAAATAGCATAGATGCTATAGTCTTTTTGAGGAATATTTATAGCTCCTGCTTGTAAAGCCATTTTTTTGTCATCGACTAACTTTTTGTACAATTTAGATGTTGGTCCATCACTTAAATACGCAGAAATCATATTCAATACATAAGCATCACGCTCAGCAAAACCTGGTGTTCTGTAGGCTGTAATGATCGCTGGTATCTGAATATTAGGATCATAGAATTTAGCTTTTTTTGTTTCAGTGATTGGTGCTTCTTTTGAGAAATTTCTTTCAGGAACTGGTCTACTCTTAATTTCACTAAAATAGGTTTCAACTAAAGATTTTGCGTTCTTACTATCAATATCACCTGCAACAACTAACACAGCATTGTTTGGGCCATACCAATCTTTGAAATATTGGTTGAACTCTTCTAATGTAGATGCATCTAAATCTGCCATTTCGCCTATATTTTTGTTTTTATATGGATGAACATCAAATAGATTTTCACTTAAAGCAAATAAAAACTGTCCATAAGGAGAGTTGTCATAACGCATGCGTTTTTCCTCTTTAACGACCTCATTTTGAGTGTCAACAGCAGCCTGGTCAATGATAGGGTGTAACATTCTTTCAGATTCTAACCAGAGTCCTAATTCAAGATTGTTAGAAGGGAATACTTCATAGTAATAAGTACGATCTAATGATGTGTTGGCATTATTCTTTCCTCCATTGGCTGAGATAATGGTAGAATATTCTCCTCTACCAATGTTTTTTGTTCCTGTGAATAAAAGGTGCTCAAAAAAGTGAGCAAAACCAGTTCGAGGTGCTTCTGGGCTACCTCCTAAATCTTTTCCTCCAACATCATACATGACTCCTATTGTAATCACTGGAGCAGTGTTATCTTGGTGTAAGATAACGTGAAGTCCGTTATCTAAATCAAATTCTTCAAATTCAACTTTTTGAGCATGGGCCGTCACACCAACAAGCATCAAACAAGTTAAAAATAATAAGCATTTTTTCATTGCGATTCGTTTTAAATTAATTGTGAGTTTGTTTTAATAATAGTCAACTTGTGTCATAAGTGTAATAAATAACATTATTGTTACACCTTATTCTGCAAAAATAAGGATTAGAAAGCCTTTTATCATAAATTTTGATGTGAAATAAATCCTAAAAAGGAGTGGGAATTGACTTTTTTTTACGAACTTAAGAGTGTTTTGTAATTAAAAACCAGATAGTTATGAATACTTCACTTTCGGTTGCTTTAAAATACGGACTATTTACTGCTATAAGTTTGGTTGCTTATTTTTTAATTCTAAGGTTATTCGATTTACATGAAAATCCTTGGTTGCGTTTATTTAATGGTATAGCTATGTGTATAGGAATTTATTTCGCTATCAAGTATTATAAGCTTATTTCCGAAGAGAATTTCTCTTATATCAATGGGATAAAGACAGCCTTACTTACAGGGTTTATCGCTACTATTATATTTACAGTGTTCATGTCTGTATATATGTTCCATTTAGACTCGGCTTTTACAGAAAAAATACTAGGCGAATGGTTTGAAAACTATGGAACAGGTGCTGGAATTTTGGTGTTTATTATCTTAATTGAAGGGTTAGCGTCGACGGTTGTATTATCTTTAGCGTTTATGCAAATCTTCAAAAAAAGCTACAATCCCTCTCAAAATGCATAAAACGTTTGTAGATTAAGAATTTAGGCGTATATTTGCACTCATTTTTTGAACAAATTAATTAATAAAAACGTTACGCTATGTACGCAATTGTAGAGATAGCAGGGCATCAATTTAAAGTTGAAAAAGACCAAAAAGTTTTTGTTAACCGTTTAGCAACAGAAGAAGGTAAGAAAGTTTCTTTCGATAATGTTCTTTTAATTGGAGATGGTAACAATGTAACTTTAGGCGCCCCAGCTATAGACGGAGCACAAGTTAGTGCTAAAGTCTTAAAGCACCTTAAAGGTGATAAAGTAATAGTCTTCAAAAAGAAAAGAAGAAAAGGTTACCGTGTTAAAAATGGACACAGACAAGCCTTATCAGAAATCGTAATTGAAGGGATTACTGCTTCTGGAGCTAAAAAAGCGGCTCCAAAAAAAGAAACTAAAAAAGCTGAACCAAAAACTGTAGCACCAAAGACTGCTGCTAAGAAAGCAACAGGAAAAGCTGACGATTTAAAGAAAATCGAAGGTATTGGACCAAAAATTGCATCAACATTAGTTGAAGCAGGAATTGCAACGTTTGCAGATTTAGCTAAAGCAAAACCAGCTAAAATTTCTGAAATCATCGAAGGAGTTCGTGGAAATCACGTGACTGATACATGGCCAGAGCAAGCTAAATTAGCTGCTGAAGGTAAGTGGGATGAGTTAAAGAAATGGCAAGATGAATTAGATGGTGGTAAAGCTTAATTGCTCCACTTAAGTATAACAATATAAAACCTTAAGACAATGGCTCATAAAAAAGGAGTAGGTAGTTCTAAAAACGGTAGAGAATCAGAATCGAAACGCTTAGGTGTTAAGATATTTGGTGGACAAGCAGCAATTGCTGGAAACATTATCGTAAGACAAAGAGGTAATACACATCACCCAGGTGAAAATGTGTATGGCGGAAAAGACCACACTTTACATGCTAAAGTTGATGGTATTGTAAAATTCACAAAGAAAAAAGACGGTAAGTCTTTTGTATCTATTGAGCCTTTTGAAGCTTAATCGACAAGTTCTTCAAGAATTTTCAAAAACATTAAGAACCCATTCTATTAAAGAATGGGTTTTTTGTTTTATATGATTTCCATTTTCTTCAAAAGAAAGCTCGCATTCATATTCTGACACACCCCTTTTTTTAACTTATAATCAAAATAAAGCTCATTATTAACGATTTCAGCATCAAAATAATAGTTCTTTACTTCTCTAAGTTCTTCCGAAATTTCACAAAGACTTAAATCGTGAGTTGCAATAATACCTGTGGCATTTCCAGCAACTAATTTTTCTACAAATTTTCGAGAACCAATGGCTTTATCTGTACTATTAGTTCCTTTTAGAATTTCATCTAAAATGATAAAATATGGTTCCTGATCTATAGCATCTACAATAAATTTTAAGCGTTTCAATTCTGAAAAGAAGTAACTGCTATCATCTGATAAGGAATCACTAGTTCTCATACTAGTAATTAATCTTACAGGAGAATAGCTACTTGATTGGGCACAAACAGGTAAGCCAACATTAGCCATAACAATATGTAAAGAGATCGTTCTTAAAAACGTACTTTTTCCCGCCATATTAGCTCCGGTTACAATAAAGAATTGCTGATTATCAATTGTTATATCACTACTAATACGCTTATTTTTGTCCAATAATGGATGACCCAATGCTTTGGCTTTTATAATTGAATTCTCTTTAGAGATATGTGGAAATACATGATCTTGATGATTGAAAGCGTAAGTGCCCAGACTATTATAGGCGTCAAAGAAGGATACGACTTCAAACCAATCTTCTACTTTATGAGCATACTTAGAAATCCACCGTTCTACTTTATATGCGTTTTTAATATCGGTTAATGCATAACCATTTCCGAAGATGGCATAGATGAGGTTATTGCGATTGTCTAAAGCATCTAAATACTTGGAAAATTGAGAAAAAATAACGGAAGCTTTTTTGTGCTCAGATTGGATTTGTAATTGTTTTTCTTGAAGGAGTTTAGATTTAAAAGTTTCGTTTTCAATTTGAAGCAATAATGCCGCATATTGTTTAAAAGTATCTTTAGTTTTATCAGAATTTATAGCTAAACTATTGATGCTCTTTAAATAAGTTCCAGTAATTGCTAAACCCGCAAATAACCAATAGCCAAAAAAACCGATAGACAGAATCTCAAATATGGCTAGAAGGAGTAGGCTTAAAGAAATTAGTGCAAACACCCAACTTACCCAAATCATATGTTTTGGAATACAAGATTGGTGATTTTTAAGCCATTTAATAATAGTTGGCGCAGGTGTTTCGGTATTGATTAAACTTGCGGTTGCCGCATATAATTGTGTCCATTTTGGTTTTTCTGAGAGCTCTTTAATAGCATCTTGCCGTTGTATTATTTGTGATATGTTATTGGCTTTTAAATCTTTAGCTAATTTAATTTGTCCTTCGGTAGAACAGGTTCTATTGATATATTGAAAAAATGACCCTTTTCCGAAGAGGTCAATATCTAAACTATAAAAGTGTTTTGGGTTTTGAAATTGAGATCCAGAATTTCTGTGACTAAAATCACCAGCTGCAATTTTTAATTCTTCTTTGTTGATATGAGTCAAAGCTTTATGAAGGGCTCGTTTTGCTTTTGTATCTGTATATTTTGATAATAAAAACAAAAAAACACCTAAGCCTATAACTCCAATTAGTATTGCCGTTTGCCAGCTTTGACGTGCAAGATAAATAGCTGTAATAATAGTAATAAAAATTAAAAGGCGTAGCATACTAAGTAAAAACATCCGCTTTTGAAGCCCATTGGCATCTGCTAGATGTTTATTTAGTTGTTGCTTATAAAATAGGTCTGGGTTTTTCATTTTGTATTATCAGAGTATAAAGAAACAAAAAACCCAAGATTTGAAATGTGTTTTATAGAATAATTAAGTTTTAAAACCGTAAAAGGATTTTGTTATGCTGATTATTTTTTAGTTGTGGGATTTGGGCATTCTTGATAGGATAGTATGAAATACTTATTTCTTTATCGTTTCTTATAACCGTAAATTCAGCTTCATGTTCAATAGAATCATAATAGTAGCTTCGACTAATTAATTGGTCTCCAGAGCGAAGTCCAGCCTTGTATGCTTCAGAGTTTTTGTCAATAGATACAATTCTTTTTTTGTCTTCTGAAAATGTAAAACCTAAGTCGAAAACTTTTGCCGTTGGAGTATATTCAAAATTAAAGTCTGTAAATATCTGATTTAGATCATATAGCTTTCCTTGTTCAATATGAGTATCGAAAAAGGGTTTAAAATTAGCGTTTAGATATGTATTTACAGTATTTATGAAGTAAGGATGTGTGATTTTTTGATTTGAATTTAAAGCATCATTTTTAATGTCTAATAATACATTGTCAAGGCTAAACTTACCTTTGCTATCTAGTTTTATTTTTTGATCTAAATAAAATGCTAAAATAGCACCTCTTCGGTAAGGTAATTTTTGAATTCCTTCTTTTCCACTCCAGAAATTATCATAGTTCATTTCGCTATTTGGCATTTCTCTAACAGGAGATGTATAAAGTGATTTAATAAAACCATTAAATTCATCTATAAAATAGCCTTCATCTAAATTGTAAATATTTCCTTTGGCTATATTTTTAAGTGTATAATAGTCTGTGAAACCTTCACTAAACCAATACTGCTCTTCCTCATTGTCATTTTGTATAATATGTCCGGTCCAGTTATGTTGTAGTTCGTGATTAAACAAATACACTAAGCCTTCAATTTCTAAATATTTGTTGTTGGTAGCGTTAGTTGCAAATGAATTGCTAAGACCAGAGCCTTGAAAACTACTCCCTCTTTCTTGAAAAGTTGGTATCATGGTTACGGCAAAATAATCTTGACTATGGTCTTGCCAAAAATCGCGTTGTGCTGTAACTGTTTTCTCTAATATCTTCACCATAGTTGAGTCGTTTAAAACTTCCCATTCTCCTCTAATAATAAAAGCAACTTTATTGGTGTCTATATTCATCTCATGAATTCTAAAATCGCCTCCAACAAAAACGGCAGTGTGAAATTTTTCTTCGGAAATGTTCTCTATAATCTGATAACGTTCATTACTAGCAAAACTATTCGCAATGGTATAGTCTTCAGGAAAATCTGTCCATTGTATAACTACATTAAAATTGTCATTTGAAGCTTCTATGACAGCTTTAGGCAACATGAAGAAGTTATGAGAAAATAAATGGAAATATTCAGGCTGGACAATTGGTCTATAAGTATCCCATGTTGTTAACTCTCCTTTTCTATCTTGCTTTATAGTATAAGATAGCTCTAACTGTTTTGTGTCTTTTGGATGAGTAATTTTAAACCATCCACTATCGCTATGAGAAGTTACTATTCCTTTCTCAGAAAGTAATTTAATGTTATGAATTACATTGTGCAGGCTATCTTGTCCCCAAGCTTTGTTTTGATAGAGAAGAATACTTTGTCCAGTATTTTCTACAGGAAAAGTCATTTTGATGTTTAGAAAATGCTCACCATTTTTTTCTATTGGCGAAATGGTATAGTTTATTGTTGGATTATTTTCTTGTGTACAAGAAAGTAGTAAGCTAGTAATGAAAAGAGAGATGATTAGCTGTTTCATTTTGATTGATAATGGTTGATATTAAAAAGACGAATAAAATTATATAACGTTACATAGAATAAAAAAACCCAAGCAATTAGCTTGGGTTTAAAATGTATTTAGAATTGTTGGTTAGTTTAACCTTTGAGTGAAGCTTTTAAATATTCTTGGTTCATTCGAGCAATGTTTTCTAATGAAATACCTTTAGGACATTCCACTTCACAAGCTCCAGTATTGGTACAGTTACCAAAGCCTTCTTCATCCATTTGCTTTACCATATTTAATACACGATCTGTAGCTTCAACTTGACCTTGTGGTAATAAAGCAAACTGAGATACTTTAGCTCCAACGAATAGCATTGCACTTGAGTTTTTACAAGTCGCCACACATGCACCACAACCAATACAAGTAGCTGCACTAAAAGCATCGTCTGCGTCGTGTTTGTTTATTGGAATAGCATTAGCATCTATAGTATTACCTGAGGTATTAACAGAAATAAACCCTCCAGCATGTTGAATGCGATCAAAGGCACCTCTATCGACAATTAAATCTTTGATTACTGGAAAAGCTTTAGCCCTAAAAGGTTCGATATAAATGGTGTCACCATCTTTGAATTTTCGCATGTGAAGTTGACACGTTGTAATACCACGATCTGGCCCATGAGCTTCACCATTGATATATAATGAGCACATGCCGCAAATACCTTCACGACAATCATGGTCAAAAGCAACAGGTTCTTCGTCTTTAGCGACTAAGCTTTCATTAAGGACGTCTAACATCTCAAGAAAAGACATGTCAGGTGAGACATCGCTAATGGTATAGTCAACCATTTTACCTTTATCGTTAGCGTTTTTCTGACGCCATATTTTTAATGTTAAGTTCATAACAAATATTTTTTATTGTTCAATTCTGCGGTCACCACCAATTTGAGAAATTTCCAATCCAGTTTTCTCAAAATCGATATCTAGTCCACCTGTTTTCTTTAAAATCCAATTTAAAAGAGAAGTTGATATAAGTGTTAATATAAATACTATAACACCATAAATAATAGGAACGAGAAGTATCATAAATATACTTCCACCAAAAATAGCAGCACCTTCACCAAAACCAGAAGCAGCACCTGCACCAGCTATAGAAAATAACAACATAAATGGTACAAATACAATAAGCATTATTAAAGCTGTAAGTATAGCAGCAATAGTTGCATATTTAACCGGATCGATTCGTTTTAGTTTTAATTTTAAAATATCGTTGTTCATAGTTAGTTTGTTTTAAAATACATATGTGATTCTAGCTTTTTAATTTTTGAATAACTATCGTTCTTTATTTTATTATAGGCCTTTAGCGCTTTTTCAATATTTTCTTTTTTTTCTAGAGTTCTACTACTGTCTGTTACTATAGCATTTACATGTTTTTTAATAACCTTATTAATACGTTTAATATGTTTTCTGTTGTTTGGTGAATATGGTTCAACACCAACAGCCGTTATGAAGACACCTATTTTTGCTCTAAGATCAATAACATAGGCTCTATTGGCCTCTAGGTTTGCTTCAACAAAATCTCTGTTTTCAGAAGCAGCCCAAAACAAATGTTCTCCTGGCTCACACTCGTAAGTAAAATATGCTCGAGAAGGCAAAACTCCAAGAAATTTATCGTTGTCATAAACCCTAAAGTTAAAGCCGCCACCAAGGCCATTACTTCGCATAATATACACCAAAGCTTTTCCTTCTTGGGGAGTCTTCAGTGTTTGGCTCATACCATGAAAAGTAAAAAAGCATAAGAATATTGAAAAAAATATTGTTCTCATTTATTTATAGCTTCTTTCTTTCACTTGAATGTTCTCGTATACTAAGTCTTCCTTATGTAATACAGCATCTTTTGGCTCTCCTTTATATTCCCAAGCCGATACATATTGGAATTCTTTACGACGCATAGCTTCTCCTTCAGCAGTTTGATACTCCTCTCTAAAGTGTCCACCAGCAGATTCTTCTCTCAATAATGCATCTTTTGCAAACAATTCTCCTAACTCTAAGAAATCTGCCACACGTAATGCTTTTGCTAATTCTTCATTATATTCTTGATCTGTTCCAGGGATTTTTACATTTTTCCAGAATTCAGCTCGAAGTTCTGCAATTTCAGAAATAGCCGATTTCAAGTCTTTTTCATTACGAGCCATTCCACATTTATTCCACATAATTTTTCCTAAGCGTTTATGGAAATGATCTACAGAATGCGTCCCATTGTTATTAATCAAATGCCTGATATTGTCTACGACGTTCTTTTCAGCTTCATCAAATTCGGCAGAATCAGTAGGAATAGGTCCTGTTCTAATATCATTAGCTAAGAAATCTCCTATTGTATATGGTAAAACAAAATAGCCATCAGCTAAACCTTGCATCAATGCAGAAGCTCCTAAACGGTTTGCACCATGATCGGAGAAGTTGGCTTCACCAATACAGTATAGACCAGGTACAGTTGTTTGTAGGTTGTAATCAACCCAAACACCTCCCATGGTATAGTGAACAGCTGGATAAATCATCATTGGTGTTTCATAAGGATTTTGATCTACAATTTTTTCGTACATCTGGAATAAATTTCCATATTTTTCCTTAACAATGTCCTGACCAAGTTTTTTAACTAAAGCACCATCATTTTCATCGAGTCCTTTAACATGAGCCTGTTCTTTTCCGTAGCGCATAAATGCAGATGCAAAATCTAAGTACACTGCTTCTCCTGTAGCATTCACACCATAGCCAGCATCACAACGTTCTTTTGCTGCTCGAGAAGCCACATCACGAGGCACCAAGTTTCCAAAGGCAGGATAACGTCGTTCTAAATAGTAATCTCTATCTTCTTCTGCGAGTTGGGTTGGTTTTAATTGACCAGCACGAATGGCTTCAACATCTTTTTTATGTTTAGGCACCCAAATTCTACCATCATTTCGCAGTGATTCTGACATTAATGTTAATTTAGATTGGTGATCTCCAGAAACAGGAATACAAGTTGGGTGAATTTGTGTATAACAAGGGTTTGCAAAATAGGCACCACGCTTGTGTGCTTTCCATGCTGCAGTAACGTTACTTCCCATCGCATTGGTTGATAAGAAAAACACATTTCCATAACCACCTGTCCCTAAAACAACAGCATGAGCTGAATGGCGTTGAATTTCACCAGTCACTAAATTACGAGCGATGATTCCTCTGGCTTTTCCATCAACAATAACAACATCGAGCATTTCGTGACGATTATACATTTTAATTTTACCACGACCTATTTGACGATTCATTGCAGAATAGGCGCCAAGTAATAATTGCTGACCCGTTTGTCCTGCAGCATAAAATGTTCTTGAGACTAGTACACCACCAAAAGAACGGTTGTCAAGTAGACCTCCATATTCACGAGCAAAAGGCACACCTTGAGCGACACATTGGTCAATGATGTTTGCTGAAACTTCTGCCAAACGATATACGTTAGCTTCTCGAGAACGATAATCACCACCTTTTACAGTATCGTAAAACAATCGGTAAGTCGAATCACCATCACCTTGATAGTTTTTTGCAGCGTTGATACCTCCTTGAGCCGCAATAGAGTGCGCACGTCTTGGTGAATCTTGAAAACAAAACGCTTTAACGTTGTAACCTAATTCTGCTAAGGTTGCAGCAGCTGATCCACCTGCTAATCCAGTACCAACAACAATAACATCGATGTTACGTTTATTTGCAGGATTGACTAGATCGATTGAGTTTTTATGATTGGTCCACTTATCTGCAAGTGGGCCATTAGGTATTTTAGAATCTAAAGCCATATTTAGATGTGTTTTTAGTGATTAAAATGATGGAATAACGCAATGAATATAAACCCTAATGGTAATCCAATAGCATAGACTTTCGCAAATCCTTTTAACCCTTTTGTGTATTTATTGTTTGCTCCAACCGATTGAAATGCTGAATTAAAACCATGCAATAAATGAAGTGCTAGGAAAATAAAACCAATACAATATAAAGCAACTCTCCAAATAGGTTGAAATTTATGAACTAATTCCTCATAGTATCTATAACCGCTATCAGCTACATTTGGATCTACTAATCCAGACATATCTCCTACAACATATTTTGTGTTAATTTCTGGAATCCAAAAATCAATAAAGTGAATGACTAAGAAGATTAGTATAAAGCCTCCACTCCAAATCATGTTTCTGCTCATCCAAGTAGAATTAGCTCCTCCATTGTTTTTGGCATAACTAATTGCTCTAGCTTTGTTGTTTTGAATTTCAAGAATGAATCCCATAACGAAGTGAAAAATCACCCCTAAGATGAGTATCGGTTGCAACAAATATTGAACTGCCCAAAATGTTCCCATAAAATGAGATGCTTCATTGAACACATGTTCACTAAAGACAGATAGAATATTTATTGCAAAATGTTGTAAAATGAAAAACATGAGGAAGAGTGCCGAAAGTGCCATGGCAAACTTTCTTCCTATCGACGAACTAAAAATTCCGCTCATTATAATTGTAGTTAATTATTGTG
This sequence comes from Psychroserpens citreus, assembly GCF_055686305.1. Taxonomy (NCBI): domain Bacteria; kingdom Pseudomonadati; phylum Bacteroidota; class Flavobacteriia; order Flavobacteriales; family Flavobacteriaceae; genus Psychroserpens; species Psychroserpens citreus. Next base: position 1,242,399 of record NZ_CM145999.1, on the reverse strand, counting down.
TACCACAAAGATAAGGCTCAGAGGGTTGTACTACAAATTTTAACTCCTATTTTGATAATTTAGAATGGGTTTAATTAGATACGCTAGGAATGAGTCCTCTAAGACCCATATCTACAACTTGTTCACCAGCCTCAGGCTCGAATTTTCCATCAGTAATAACTTCGGTCCATTCAAAACTATTATTTATTGAAAACGATAAGGTAACAGTAACATCTTGAGTTTCATTTCCTGATACGGTAAATGCATCTTCAAATTGACCTGTGACTACACATGAACCTTGAGGAATTGGAGATGAATCAAATAATGGGTTAGGAACAGTTATTGATCCATTTGGAGCTTGGCCTTGACTAGTAAAGCCTAAAGCTTCAAAAACCCAAAAGCCTTGGGCTCTATTGCCATTAATATCAATCGTGTTTCCGTTTAGATCGAATGATGTGATATAAGAATTGTAACCTACAAAGCTTGCCAAAGTTCCAGTAATATCTTGATTGTTCACCAATACGTTTATTGCACCTTCTTGATAAGCTAATGACACACGAACCCATTCATAATCTCCAATAGAAATTTGGTTAAGAGGTACTGTTACAAAGGTTTCGTTGTTGCCTGCAAAAAGGGCATTTTGAAAATCAATTGCCAACGCACCTCCTATAGAAGTGCCTTCACCTTCGTATATAATTTCTCCCTCACCTAAAGCTGTTGTTGTCGTTGGAGCGAACTCAATATAGTTAGCACTCATTCTATCTATAGATGGTGATTGCGCAGCGTTTCCATTAGCGACGGAAACAGGCTGACCAAGATTTCCAAGGCGTTCTTGATTTGGATCAAACTTTAGTTTGATAATTAAATTTGGCGATGATTGTTGAGATGAGTCGTCACCTTCATTACTACACGACAATATTGATATAGCTACGACTGTTATTAGTATTTTAAATAGTTTCATTGACTTGGAGTTTATAATATAACTCTATAATCAACATATTTATTTTACCTCAAAGTCTGTTTTTTCGTCACCAATTTGTATAGTATATGTTCCTTTAGGGATGTAATATTTTCCATTTTTGGCTTTATTGATATCAATACTAGTATTATCTTTTAATAATGCTTTCCTTCCTTTTTCGGTTAGTGTTAAATCATAAGTGGCATAGTTGAAACCCTTATCGGCTTTCACTGTCATTTCGTTTAATAGAATATCATTTTGAGCAAATACTTTTATTGTTTTATCACCTGAAGTATTTGAATAGAAGGCAATATCAATTTCAGGTTCATAAGGGTCAAACCATTTGCTCCATGAGCTTCCCCAACGACTTGAAAATCTTGTGTCATTTACTTTAAATAAGGTCACAGCTTTTGATTTCATGTCGTTATTCATTTTCTGAAGCGGCCCAATGTTGGTTAGATAAATACTTCTTCCGTGCGTTCCTAATAACAGATGTTTAGCATCGGGTTGCACAACAATATCGTGAAATGCTACATTAGGTAATCCATTACTGAAGGCTTCCCAATATTGTCCTTGGTTAAAGGAGATATAAGCTCCATTATCTGTCCCTAAGTATAAAATGTTTTCATTTTCAGGATCCTCTTTAATGACATTCACGGGAGAAGCAGGAATATTCGAACTTATACTTTTCCATGTATTTCCGTAGTCATCACTCATATAAGCGTATGCTTTAAAATCATCCCAACGATAACCATTAAGTGTGACATAAACACGTTCTTTTTTATGCTGTGAAGCGATAACACGACTTACCCAAAGATCTTTTGGTAAACCATTTGAAATATTTGTCCAACTTCCACCCGAATTTTTGGTGACCTGAACTAAGCCATCGTCACTCCCAGTGTAAATCAATCCAAACTGAAATGGGGATTCGCTAATTGATGTTAAAGTTCCGTAGGCTACATTTCCTTGTTTTCCACCATTAGTAAGATCGCTACTTATGGCAGTCCAATCTTTACCTTGATTCATAGAACGCATCAATTTATTACCTCCTAAATACAATATGTCTTGATTATGTGGAGATAACAAAATAGGCGTTTGCCAATTAAAACGATAAGGGTTTTCTCCTAATTCATGTTTAGGTTGAATGTAAGTTTGCTCGTCGGTTTCTAGGTTGAGTCTAAAGTAATTTCCAAATTGAAAACCAGTATAAACAACATTGTTGTCTCGATTATCAATTTGAATTTGCATACCATCGCCTCCCATAATACTTTCCCAAGGGTATTGGCCACTTTGATGCCAACTTTTATCTTCACGAGCATTATGAGCGCCAACCCATACCCCATTATCTTGTAAGCCACCATAAACGTTATATGGTTGAGCGTTATCTACATTAATAGCATAAAATTGACCTACAGAAGGTGAATTGTTTTTAATCCAATTGCCACCATCGTCATAGGTGATATTAACGCCACCATCATTTCCGTTTATAAGGTGATCTGGGTTTTTAGGGTTAATCCATAATGCATGGTGATCGGCATGTACATTTTCTGCACTAATTGATGTGAATGTTTGCCCGCCATCTTTTGATTTTACAATCGGAACGCCATAAATATAGATATTGTCGGCATTGTTTGGTGCTACGTATATATGACCAAAGTAATACCCATAGCTGTAGTAAATATCGTCTAGATAATCATCGTGAGTTTTATTCCAAGTGATTCCCCCATCTACACTTTTGTAAACTTCAGTGCCAATAACCGGTGTGTCAAATAGCATAGAATTAGCATCTTCCAAATATTTTGCTAAGTCTATAGGCTTTACATTTCCACTTCTTACCATTTGTTTTACATTATCGGCTCTATATTTTTCCTGAAAACCATTCATTTTTAAATAGTCATTCAATTTTTTATTATCCAATTTCAAAAAAGTTTCGGTTGTCATCGATTTGAAATCGTCTTTATTTAAGATATTAGATTCTGAATCTTTTTTTCCTTCTGAAGGTCTTCGAAATTGGCTATCATGAATAGCATAAACAATATTGTTATCAAAAACAGCTAAGCCTATTCGCCCTACACCTTTACCTGTTGGGAAACCACTTTTTTCAGTAGATACTTTAGCCCAAGTATTTCCTGCATCTGTACTTTTGAAAATGGCTGAATTATTTCCACTACCATCAAAATTCCATGCTTTGCGATCTTTAGTCCAAGAAGATGCAAACATCAAGTTGAAGTTGTTTGGATTGGTTTGTACATCAATAATACCACTCATATCATCAACAAAAAGAGTTTGAGACCAAGTGTTTCCACCATCTATAGTTTTATAAATACCACGTTCTTGATTTGGTGAATATAAGTGACCAGTAACACCAACAACTACTTCATCAGGATTATTAGGATTGATTAAAATGCGACCAATATGGTGTGAATCTTTAAGCCCCATATTTTGCCATGTTTTGCCGTTGTCTGTAGATTTTAAAATTCCAATTCCAGCATAACTTGAACGCGAACTGTTATTTTCACCAGTACCAACCCAAATGGTTCTTGTGTTCCAATCTACAGCAATATCTCCTACATTCTGTGTGTCAGAGGTGTCAAGAATAGGAGTAAACGTGGTGCCATTATTAGTCGTATGCCAAACACCTCCTGAGGCGTAACCAACATAAAACTCAATTGGGTTTTCAGGATTAACTGCCAAATCGGTCACGCGGCCACTCATTACTGTTGGACCAATATTTTTAAAGGCTACATTTTTAACTAAAGATGTTTTAGTTAATTGTGCTTTCTTATTTAAAGCGTCATCGATTGTTTGTAGTGAAGTTGCTGGTTGTTGAGCATTTATAAAAAGAGAAGTTCCTAAGAAGAAATAACAAATTTTTTTAAACATGATGAGATGGTTTTTTTAGTGGTCTAAAGGTAAGAAATATTGATGAGGGTTATGATTTAAAAGGATAGTAATCATATTTTGAAATATGAAAATTTTACATAAAATGTTAAATAAAATGAATGATATTTATTTTTTTAACTAAAAAATTCAGTACTTTTCAAAATATTAACTAATAACTTTATTGAAAATGGAAGAGTATTTACCCTTAATTATCCAATTAGTCAGTGGTGCTGTTGGTGGAAACCTAGCAGGATCATTAATGAAGAAGTTTTCTTTAGGAACGCTTGGGAATTCAATTTTAGGAATCTTAGGTGGTGGTCTTGGAGGTCAGCTTTTAGGCATGTTAGGATTAGGAGGAGCTGAAGCTGCTGCTGCCTCAACAAGTATGGACTTGTCTAGTATTCTTGGTAGTGTAGCCGGAGGTGGAGTTGGTGGCGGTGTTGTCATGGCTATCGTAGGAATGATAAAAAATGCTATGAGTAAATAACTCTTAGTAATGACACTTAAAATGAAGCGTTCAATTTAAATTGAACGCTTTTTTTATTATAATCTAATTACATTTAGACCTCAATTAAGTGTATATGGAAAGTGTTAATACCAAGTTTGAGGATTATTTAAAGGTTGTTATCAATGATAAAAGCCTTCATATGCTTGTTCCCGAAATTTTGAATATATTCCACTGTAAAGAGTTAAATAGAAATGATGTCTTGGTTAAGAAAGGCATGGTTTGTCGTTATTTCTGTTACATTGAATCTGGTGTGTTACAGCACGCTATTGATGTTTTAGATGAAGAGAAAACCACTTACTTAGCTATGAAAAATTCGTGTACTTCTGCACTTAAAAGTTTTATTAATAGAACACCTTCTCGAAAACATATCAAAGCCATAAGTGATTGTCGACTTTGGGTAATAGAAATAGATGCATTTAAAACATTACTAAGTAACAATAAAGCATTTAATAGATTCTATTATAATCTTATTGAAAATCAAATTTATCTTATTGATGATTATCGTATAGACTTGTTAACATTGAGTCCAGAAGCTCGCTATAAGAAACTATTAAGTAATGATCTTGAACTACTTCAAGAAGTGCCATTACACTATCTTGCTTCTTTTTTGGGGATTTCGTCACGACATATGAGTCGTATTCGAAAAAACATAAATTAACGCCATTTGGCTACATAAATCTAGATTTGTTTTAATTATTTTTGAAGACATTAAAGTTTTTAAAATATACATACTCATGAAATATCACAGAATAGACCGTAATCTTTTTATCAAAAACCGTAAGAACTTCATGTCTAAAATGAAACCAAGTAGTTTGGCGGTTTTCAATTCTAACGATATTTATCCTATAAGCGCTGATAGTACAATGCCTTTTGAGCAACATCGTGATATTTTTTATTTAAGTGGTGTTGATCAAGAAGAAAGTATCTTGGTATTGTTCCCTGATTGTCCAAAAGAAAACCATCGCGAGATTTTATTTTTAAAAGAAACTAATGAGCATATTGCGGTTTGGGAAGGAGAGAAACTAACCAAAGCAGCAGCATTAGAGACAAGTGGGATTAAGACTGTGTATTGGTTACAAGACATGGAGAAAATTATGTTTGAATTAATGTCGCAATGTGATACGGTTTATATCAATACAAATGAGCATTACAGAGCTTCGGTAGAAACAGAAACTCGAGAAGATCGTTACACCAAATGGTTAAAAAATAAATATCCAGCACATAGCGTGGCAAAGAGCAATCCTATTTTACAACGTTTACGCTCGGTAAAAGATTCTATTGAATTAGAACTGTTACAGAAGGCATGCGATATTACCGAAAAAGGATTCCGTCGTGTATTAGGTTTTGTTCAGCCTGATGTTTGGGAATTTGAAATTGAAGCAGAGTTCATGCACGAATTTTTACGAAATCGCTCAAAGAAATTTGCGTATACGCCTATCGTTGCTAGTGGAAATAATGCCAACGTTTTACATTATATAGAGAATAACCAGCAATGCAAAGCTGGAGATCTAATCCTTATGGATGTAGGTGCAGAATATGCTAATTATGCAAGTGATATGACTAGAACAATCCCTGTATCTGGGCGATTTACTGACCGACAAAAAGCCGTGTACAATGCTGTTAATCGTGTGAAAAATGAAGCTACAAAACTATTAGTTCCAGGAACTATTTGGGCAGATTATCATGTTGAGGTTGGTAAGTTGATGACTTCAGAATTATTAGGGCTTGGTTTATTAGATAAAGCCGATGTTCAAAATGAAAATGCAGACTGGCCAGCGTATAAGAAATATTTTATGCATGGTACATCGCATCATATGGGATTAGACACTCACGATTATGGGATTTTAACAGAACCTATGCAAGCTAATATGGTTTTTACAGTAGAGCCTGGAATCTATATTCCTGATGAAGGATTTGGAATTCGTTTGGAAGATGATATCGTGATTCAGGAGTCTGGTGAACCATTTAATCTTATGCGTAATATTCCGATTGAGGTAGAAGAGATTGAGGATATTATGAATGATTAGAAATTCAAATTTATAGTTAATAAGCCTAGTACTTTTAGTGTTAGACTTTTTTTGTTTCAGAAGATAAAAACCCAACCCCTAAACAAGTCAACAAAGCAGGCAAAACCCAACCTAATTGATGTTTTGCTAAGGGAATATAGGCGATGATGTCATTTAAACCTTTTGACGGACTTAAAAAGCCTACAACATCAGGAATACTAAATATAAAAGTCACGATTACAACTGCTCTAAAAACTAAAGGTGTTGAGAATTGTTTTGGTAATACATTGAGTAAGATAAGCACAATGGTAATGGGATAAATAAAATAGAGAACTGGAATAGCTACAACTATTATGGAATGAAAATCGAGCTGTCCAACAACAATACCTAATACACAGGATATAATGGATGTTATAATATAAACGGTTTGAGAGTTGCTCATTATTCCTTTAAAATAATCGGCTGTTCCTGCAATAATACCTACTGCAGTTGTAAAACAAGCTAAAGAAATTAAGATACTTAATACTGTATTTCCAAAATTACCTAAGGCAGATATACTGATTCCTCTTAATAAATTTGCGCGCTGCATATCACTACTTAATGCGGCATCAATATCAATTTGAGAGCCATAATAAGCACCAACAGAAATCAAACCTGCATAAATGATAAATAGACCAAAACCAGCAATCCAACCCGATTTAGCTATCAATACTTTTCGGTCTTCAAAACTTCCTTTATGTCTTAAGTTGATGGAGATAATGATAACAGCTCCCACTACAACAGCACCAATAGCATCAAAGGTTTGGTAGCCTTCTAAAATTCCGGCAACAATTGGTGTTTCGAATTGAGATGGGTTTGTAGCCATTTCCGAAGAAAACAAACCAATACCAATAACCATTAAAAGAATAATGACTATTAATGGTGTTAGAAATTTGCCGATAAAACTTAAAATTTTCGAACGATTTAAGACAAACACTAAAACTAAAGCAAAGTAGATAGTGCTAGTTAATAATGGACTTGTACCAAAGGCTGGATGAATTGCAATTTCATGTGTAGCTGCTGCAGTTCTGGGTGAGGGAATAGCGATGGCAATGATATAAATTAGAATGCAATAAATTAGACTAAATTGAGGAGATACTTTTTTTCCAAAATCATAGAGTGTGCCTTGTAATTTTGCATGTGCTAAAATTCCAATAATAGGAATTACTACTGCAGTAATCATAAAACCAACGGCAACCCAAAACCAATGTTCACCTGCGTTATAACCTAAAAGCGGTGGAAGTAATAGATTTCCTGCACCAAAAAACAGAGAGAATAAAGCAAAACTGGTGATAAAAAGCTCTTTTCTAGAATTCAAATTGATAGATCTATTTGTTTGCTCAAATATAGTAAATACTTATGCATTTGTTTAGGTAGTTGCATAATTCAAATAGTATCTTTGCAGTGATGATTATAGAATACAAAGGCATACCAATTTTTTATGAAGATGAGGGCAAAGGAAGGCCTATAGTTTTACTTCATGGATTTTTAGAAAACACAACAATGTGGGCTGGTATAAAAAAGGAGCTACTAGATAAGTGTCGCGTGATTTGTGTTGATTTATTGGGCCATGGTCAAACAGGTTGTTTGGGATATGTTCATACTATGAGTACAATGTCTGAAGCTGTGTTGGCAGTTATAAAGGATTTAAAACTAAAAACCTTTATGCTTATTGGGCATTCTATGGGAGGTTATGTGGCTTTAAATTTAGCTAAGAAAATTCCTGCTTCAATTACGGGTTTATGTTTAATGAATTCTACTTACGAAGCCGATGATATAGAAAGACGAACTATCCGAGAACGAGCTAATATAATGGCTCAAACCAATTATGCTAATTTAGTTCGCTTATCGTTTATGAATTTATTTTCCGAAGAGAGTCGGATGCGCTACAAAGTTGAAATGGAATTAGCTTTACAAGAGGCACTTAATACACCTGTACAGGGTTATATTGCTGCACAAAAAGGAATGATGATAAGATCTGATATGTTTGAATTTTTTAAAAACTTGTCTGCAAAAAAACTTATTATAATTGGAGCCAATGATCCGGTTGTAAACAGTGAACAAATATTAAATCAAACTAATAACACAAATATAAACTGTGAGGTATTATCTAATGGACATATGAGTTATATTGAAGATAAATCAGAATTAACTTACATTTTATTGCAATTCATCGAATAATAATACTTTTAAGCGTATTTAATAAGTTTTTTTTCTATGTTTACTGTCCCCAAATCAATCAGCCATGAGAAAAGCTACTACAAAGACTTCGAGCCCGTTAAGACTCTACTGTGACATTTTTGGTCATAATTATGAGATGACTAAAAAAGTAACCTCGCACGTTAAAGAGTATACCTGTAAGTGTTGTAAGCGTCAATTAACGACTAACGGTAATGGGAAACTCACCGAGTTAACACCAAAGTATCAAGAGATAAATGAAATTCTTGAAAAGATTTACACACGTCGAATGGTGCGTTTAAAGAATAAAACGCTCACTTCATCGATATGTTAGTGTAAAATTCTCACCTTACAAGAAGGTTTTTATATATTTAGTCATCCTCTAATTTAATATCTAAAAAAACCCTATCAAGGTGAAAAGTCTCTATTGTTCAATTTTTGGGCATCATTATGAAGTCTCAAAAAACATTACGTATCACGTTAAAGAATACAAATGTTCGCATTGTAAATCGGAAGTCACGACAAGTGGCAGTGGTGGTTTAACGTTGTTAACTCCAAAATACAAAGAAATCAACTCTGTTTTAGAACGAATCCATAATAGGCGTTTATCAAGAATGAAGCAAAAATCTGCTGCCTCTAAAGTAGTAGAAGAGACCTTGCTAGATTTTACTCCTCATTTTTCATAGCATTCCAACCTTTTGCAATGATAGGTACAGCTTGTTCTCCTCTTGTGATTAATAGTTTACCTCTATCTTTGTCAGTTATATATCCAATAACCGTCAAATTGGGGTTGCCTTTTATCTTAGTGAAATCGTCTTGAGAAATCGTCATCAATAATTCATAATCCTCACCTCCATTTAAAGCAATGGTCGTACTATCAATATTAAATTCTTCGCAAGTTGATATAACTTGAGGGTCTAAAGGAATTTTGTTCTCATAAATTTCAACACCTACATCACTATGCTTACAAAGGTGTAAAACTTCTGAAGATAAGCCATCACTTATATCAATCATAGATGTTGGCAAGACATCTAATTGTTTTAATAATTCAATGATGTCTTTTCTCGCTTCTGGTTTTAATTGGCGCTCAATGATATAAGAATATGGGTCTAAATCGGGTTGATTTTGTGGGTTTACTTTAAACACTTCTTTTTCACGTTCTAGAACTTGAAGACCCATGTAAGCTGCACCAATATCACCAGTTACAACTAATAAGTCATTTTGTTTTGCACCTTTTCTATAAACGATATTATCTTTATCTGCCTCTCCAATAGCCGTAATTGAAATTATGAGCCCAGTAGTTGAAGATGTTGTATCTCCACCAATTACATCAATATTATAAAGTTTAGCTGCGGTTTCTATTCCCGCATACAATTCCTCAAGAGCTTCTAATGGAAATCTATTAGATACTGCTATAGATACTGTAATTTGAGTGGCATTAGCGTTCATGGCATAGACATCACTTAAATTCACAATAACTGCCTTGTAGCCTAAATGTTTTAGTGGAACATAACTTAAATCGAAATGAACGTTTTCAACTAATAAATCGGTAGTGACCACAATTTGTTTAGTGTCGTGATTTAGTACTGCAGCATCGTCACCAATACTTTTAATTGTTGATGTGTGGGATATGCCAAAATTTTTGGTTAAATGTTCAATAAGACCAAATTCTCCTAATGCTTCTAAGGAGGTACGCTGCGGATTTTTATCTTCTATCATGCTGCAAAAATAATCGCTTTTTTTAAAGCTAAGCCTTCATTTAAGGGATTTTTAAGGGCTTCGGAAATTTTAAAACACGTATTTCATCGAAAAAACAAGTGTTTAGTCGGTGTATTGCATTTAAATACCTAAGTTAGTTATCCCAAATGTTTTAACCTACTATGCAAATGATAACCACCAACGAACTGTCGTGTTCGGTATTTGGACATAATCTAGAGCGCTCACCGATGTCGACTGGAAATGCACATCAGTTGATATGTAAGACCTGTCAATCTAGAGTCCCAGTTGATAATCAAGGAGAATTTGAGAGCACATCATTTAACAATAAAAATCTACAAAAGACGCTTAGGCAATTGTTTATCTTGAAACATCAGTATTCTAGAGAGCGCATTTCAGCATAAAAGGGAAAAGGTGAAATATTTCTCTAGTCCATATAAAACCCTATTATCTTTATAACCAGATTCTATGTCATTATTTACTAATATAATGTTAGGAAATATGAATAAACCCTACTTATGTCTTATATTTGCACTCTATTTAGATAAAATCTATATAAGACATGATTAAAGTATCAGATACAGCTAAAAAGAAAGTCTTAGAGCTCATGACCGATGATGGCTTTAGCGCTACAACGGACTTCATTAGGGTTGGTGTTAAAAGTGGCGGATGTTCTGGTTTATCATATGACTTAAAATTTGATAAAGAACAAAAAGAAGATGATAAAGTTTTTGAAGATAATGGTGTTAAAATTATTGTCGACAAAAAGAGTTTTCTTTATTTAATAGGAACAACTTTAGAATATTCAGGCGGATTAAATGGAGCTGGATTTGTATTTAACAATCCAAATGCCAATAGAACCTGTGGTTGTGGAGAGTCTTTCTCACTTTAAAAACGATTTATGAGTAATAAATATACAGAAGATGATCTTCGAGAAGAATTAAAAACCAAAGAATACGAATACGGTTTTTATACAGATATCGAATCTGAAACGTTTCCAAACGGATTAAACGAGGACATTGTTCGTGCTATTTCTAAGAAAAAAGAAGAACCAGCATGGATGACAGAATGGCGTCTAGAAGCGTTCAAAGTTTGGAAAAATATGGTAGAGCCTGAATGGGCTAATGTACACTATGAAAAACCAGATTTTCAAGCTATATCTTATTATTCTGCTCCCAATAGCAAACCAAAATATGACAGTTTGGATGAGGTTGATCCTGAGCTGTTGGCGACATTTGAAAAGCTTGGTATTTCACTTGATGAACAAAAGAAATTAGCAGGAGTTGCTATGGATGTTGTTGTAGATTCAGTATCAGTAGCAACTACATTTAAAAAGACTTTGGCCGAAAAAGGAATCATTTTTATGAGTATTTCTGAGGCGATACAAGAGTATCCAGAATTGGTGAAAAAATATATTGGGACTGTCGTTCCGCAGAAAGATAATTTTTATGCTGCTCTTAATAGTGCAGTGTTTAGTGATGGTAGTTTCTGTTACATTCCTAAAGGAGTGCGTTGCCCTATGGAATTATCAACTTACTTTAGAATTAATCAAGCAGGAACAGGTCAGTTTGAAAGAACGCTAGTTATTGCTGATGAAGGCAGTTACGTAAGTTATCTTGAAGGCTGTACAGCTCCTAGTCGAGATGAAAATCAATTACATGCTGCTGTGGTAGAGCTCATTGCTCTAGATGATGCTGAAATAAAATATTCTACAGTGCAAAATTGGTATCCTGGTAATGCTGAAGGTAAAGGTGGAGTATTCAATTTTGTTACAAAAAGAGGTTTGTGTGAAACCAATGCGAAAATATCTTGGACTCAAGTGGAAACAGGAAGTGCTGTAACTTGGAAATATCCTTCTTGTGTATTAAAAGGTGACAATTCGGTAGGAGAATTTTATTCCATTGCAGTGACAAATAATTACCAGCAAGCCGATACTGGCACTAAGATGATTCACTTAGGCAAGAATACTAAATCTACTATCATTTCCAAAGGAATTTCGGCTGGGAAATCTCAAAATTCCTACAGAGGATTAGTGCAAATTAGTTCTAGAGCTGATAATGCTCGTAACTTCTCACAATGTGATAGTCTATTAATGGGTAACGAGTGTGGAGCTCATACATTTCCCTATATAGAAGCTAAAAACAAGTCGGCTCAAATTGAACACGAAGCTACTACGAGTAAAATTGGTGAAGATCAGATTTTCTATTGCAATCAACGTGGTATTGATACAGAAAAAGCGATTGCACTTATTGTAAATGGATTTAGTAAAGAAGTTCTAAACAAGTTGCCAATGGAGTTTGCTGTTGAAGCTCAAAAATTATTAGAAATTAGTTTAGAAGGATCAGTAGGTTAAATAAAAGTAAAGCATGAAAAAAGTATTGATGATTATGATGGTGTTTACGGTATTAATGAGCTGTAAAACAGAAAAAAAATCTGAAGTAGAAATTACTCCAGAAGATAAAACAATTGTTGCTGAAGAGGGAAAAACAATAAAGCAAAGTGATGGTCTAATTGCCATTCAAGGAGAATTTATTTACTATGCTGATGCAGCTGTATTAAAAACACCGACACAAATGTATGGTATTGTGATTAATGAGAAAATGCATGAGTTAGATAAGCAAGCACAACAATACAAAAAAGAAGATACAGATATGGTTCCAGTAACCATTCGCGGACGCTTATTTAAAAAAGAACCAGAGGCTGAAGGCTGGGATAATATAATTGAAATTAAAGAAATATTGAAAGTTTCTGAACCAACACCAGAAACTAACGACGTTATAAAACTTGGAAGTAATTAAGATGTTAAAAATAAAAGATTTACACGCAAGTGTTGAAGATAAAGCGATTTTAAGAGGTATTAATTTAGAGGTAAAACCTGGAGAAGTACATGCTATAATGGGACCAAATGGTTCTGGGAAAAGTACATTAGCATCAGTAATTGCTGGTAAAGAAGAGTATGAAGTTGACAAGGGTGAAATTATCCTTGATGGTGAAGATATTGAAGAGTTGGCTGCAGAAGAACGCGCACATAAAGGTGTGTTTTTATCCTTTCAATATCCTGTGGAGATTCCTGGAGTTAGTGTAACTAACTTTATGAAAACGGCAATTAACGAAACTAGAAAAGCTAAAGGTTTAGAGGATATGCCTGCAAATCAAATGCTGAAATTAATTCGTGAAAAATCTGAGCTTTTAGAAATCGATAGAAAGTTTTTATCCCGATCACTAAACGAAGGATTTTCTGGAGGAGAGAAAAAGCGAAATGAAATATTCCAGATGGCAATGCTCGAACCTAAATTAGCAATTCTTGATGAAACGGATTCTGGATTAGATATCGATGCATTAAGAATTGTAGCTAATGGTGTTAATAAACTAAAAAGCAAAGATAACGCTGTTATAGTCATTACACATTACCAGCGCTTATTAGACTACATAGTACCAGACTTTGTTCATGTATTATACAATGGACGTATTGTAAAATCAGGAACTAAAGAATTGGCACACGAGTTAGAAGAAAAAGGATACGACTGGATTAAAGAAGAGGTGAACGCATAATAAGTATGGATTTAAAAGATAAATTAGTATCGTCTTTTATGGCATTTGAGAACTCGGTAGACATTGATGCTCCAGTTCATGATATTCGTAGTGAAGCGATAAAGTCATTTGAAGATCAAGGGTTTCCGTCTAAACGTGATGAAGCTTGGAAGTATACATCGTTAAATGGTGTTTTGAAACACGATTATAGTGTATTTCCAAAGCAAGAAAATGCACTTGATTATAAGGATGTTAAGAAGTATTTTATCTATGATATCGATTCTTATAAGATTGTATTTATAGACGGGAAATATTCCTCTCATTTAAGTCAGACTACTCATGATGGTATAGATGTATGTTTGATGTCTGCAGCTTTAACGAAGCCAAAATATAGATTAATTATTGAAAATTATTTCAATAAAGCGGCTACAAAAGATAGCCTATCTTCATTAAATACGGCATTTTCTCAAGAAGGGGCTTACATTCATATTCCGAAGAATAAAGTGGTAGAAAAGCCTATTCAGATTATTCATTTTTCAACAGGAAGCGAGTCAGCATTGCTATTACAACCTCGAAATTTGATTGTAGTAGATGAAAATTCTCATGTTCAAATTATGGAGCGTCACCAAAGTTTGACAGATAACCCAGTACTAACTAATAGTGTTACCGAAATTTTTGCAAATAAACGTGCGATTGTAGATTATTATAAGCTTCAAAATGATAAACCTAAAGCATCTTTAGTGGATCATACGTTTATCAAGCAGAAACGCGAAAGCCATGCTTCTGTGCATACCTTTTCATTTGGAGGACAGCTCATCCGTAATAATCTTAATTTTTATCAGGAAGGCGAACGAATTGATTCAACTTTGAAAGGCGTTACTATTATAGGAGATAAACAACATGTTGACCACAATACATTAGTGCATCATATTGAACCTAACTGTGAAAGCCATCAAGATTATAAAGGTATTTTTTCTGATAAATCAACAGGTGTATTCAATGGTAAAGTTGTTGTAGATAAAATAGCTCAAAAAACTAATGCATTTCAAGCCAACAATAATATCTTATTAAGTGATAAAGCTTCAATAAATACTAAACCTCAATTAGAGATTTTTGCAGATGATGTCAAATGCTCTCATGGTTGTACTATTGGGCAATTAGATGATAGTGCTATGTTCTATATGCGTTCACGAGGAATTCCTGAAAAAGAGGCTAAAGCTTTACTGATGTTTGCGTTTAGTAATAATGTTTTAGATTCTGTAAAAATTCCTGAAATTAAACATCGTATTACAAAAATTATTGCCAACAAACTAGGCGTCAATATTGGGTTTGATTTGTAATGAAAAACACTAACAATCATATGGTGTTCAACGTTGATACTATTAGACAAGATTTTCCAATTCTCAATAGAGAGGTTAATGGAAAACCATTAATCTATTTTGACAACGCGGCCACTTCACAAACACCACAACAGGTGATTGATGTGATTGTAGAGTATTACTCAAATTACAATGCTAATATTCATAGAGGTGTACATACTTTGAGCCAAGAAGCTACCGATTTGTATGAAGCAGCTCGACTCAAAATACAGCAACATTTTAATGCCAAGCATTCTTTCGAAATCATTCTAACATCTGGAACTACCCATGGTATCAATCTTGTTGCTAATGGGTTTTCAAGTCTTCTTAATAAAGACGATGAAGTCTTAGTGTCTGCGTTAGAACATCATAGCAATATTGTGCCATGGCAAATGTTATGTGAGCGTACAGGTGCTCGTTTGAAAGTAATCCCTATGAATGAGAATGGGGAATTGATTCTTTCTGAATATGAAGCATTGTTATCTCATAAAACTAAACTAGTGTTTGTCAACCATATCTCAAATGCTCTAGGGACTATTAATCCTATTTCTGAAATCATAAACAAGGCGCATCAAGTTGGTGCAGCAGTATTGGTTGATGGTGCACAATCGTGTCCGCATATCAAACCAGATCTTCAAGAATTAGATGTAGATTTCTATGTGGCTTCTGCGCATAAAATGTGTGGCCCAACTGGTGTTGGTGTACTCTATGGAAAAGAAGCTTGGTTAGAGAAATTACCACCTTATCAAGGTGGAGGTGAAATGATTGACCAAGTAACTTTTGAGCAAACAACGTATGCAGGATTGCCTCATAAATTTGAAGCTGGAACACCAAACATTTGTGGAGGTATTGCTTTTGGTGCTGCTGTAGACTATATGAATGCTATAGGTTTTGATACTATTGCAACTTATGAGCATGAGCTTTTAGAGTATGCAACCGAGCAACTATCAACCATAGAAGGTTTAAAAATTTACGGAACGGCTAAAGAAAAAACCTCAGTAATTTCATTTAATATTGATGGTATTCATCCTTATGATATTGGAACCATTTTAGATAAACTTGGCATTGCTGTTAGAACTGGCCATCATTGTGCTCAACCCATTATGGATTTCTTCAAAATTCCTGGTACAGTGAGAACTTCTTTCGCATTTTATAATACAAAGACTGAAATTGATGCCTTAGTTGAAGGTGTTAAGAAAGCAAAATTGATGTTAAGTTAACAATCTGTACGAAATCCCTTCGGCTTAATTACGGGTTTTCCGTAATATCTTATTTGTGAATTGCATTTTATCGAAAACTCTACAATATTTTTGCTTATTATTCATTTTTTACATCAAAAAAATATATATTCAGCAAATTTTTAACCAAAAACTATTATATAATGAGAAAAATGTTATTGAGCTTTGCGGCTCTAGCCCTGATTTTTACGTCATGTGATTCTGACAAAAATGAAATTTCTGAAGAACAAACTAAAGTCGATATGAGTGACTTTTTTGTGTACACAGAATCTGATACTAATGGTGCTCAAGGGAGACAAGGAATTACACCATGTCACAGTATGGCAAACCTAAACCGATTATTAGATGAAGACCCAAAGTTGTATAAAAAAATGTATGACATTGAGTATCATACAAGAGCCAATTCTATTGCCTTTAAACCTGGAAACGGAAATGGGAATGGAAATGGAAACAACGGCGGCGGTGACGGTGGCGATGGAGGTGATGGCGGATCAGGTGACAACTTAGGTGTTATTACGATTCCAGTATATGTACATGTTATTTATAGCAATTCACAACAAAATATTAGTTCTGGACAAATTCAATCACAAATTGATATATTAAATGAAGATTTTAGAGCAACAAATAGTGATGCCAATCAAGTGCCAGGAGAATTTTCTGGCTTGGTAGCAGATAGCGAAATTGAATTTACACTAGCAGACACATTTAGACATGCTGATTCAAGAAGTTCTTGGGGAACAAATGATGCAATGAAACAAGCCTATCCACCAATAACCCCTCAAACACATTTAAATATTTGGGTGTGTAACATCGGAGGAGGAATTTTAGGATACGCACAATTCCCAGGAGGACCAGCTTCAACAGATGGTGTGGTTGTGTCTCCACAATATTTTGGTAATACAGGTTTTGTATCAGCTCCTTTTGATGGTGGTAGAACAACAACACACGAAGTTGGGCATTACTTAAACTTACGCCATATTTGGGGTGATGGAAGATGTAATAGAGATGATTTTGTATCTGATACACCTAAGTCTGATGCACCTAACTATGGTTGCCCATCTTACCCTACAGTTAATTGTCGATCAAATGATATGACAATGAACTATATGGACTATGTTAATGATGACTGTATGTATATGTTTTCTGAAGGACAAAAAACTCGTATGAGAACTATTTTCCAAGCTGGAGGACCTAGAGCAGCAATGGCGAACTAAAAATTTAATTATAGATTATAAAGGGGTGTCAATTTGACGCCCTTTTTTGTTTACATTTTGAAGTCAAAAACTTTGGCTTCTTTTTTGTAATATTACTATAAACAACTAAAAACATAAGACTATGAAACTTATACTATGCGTTCTCATGATGTTAATTTCAGCAAAAGAATGCGATCAACATACAACTCAGGCATCTAATGAAACGACTTCAGAGTCATCTGAAAGGCAAATTCAAGAAGGTATGAAAGTAACTTACCAAGCTGCTACTAGAGGGTTTTTTATGCGGATTTGGTTTGAAGGCGATTCGATTATGATATCTAGTGATTATTCATTAGAAAAAATTGATACTTACCCATTTCCGAAGGATCAACGGGAAACTTTTTTAAACCTTTTGAGTGATGTTGATAAAAATAATCTCCCAGATTTAGAAGCACCTTCGAACACATCACAATTTGATGCAGCTCAAATGGCATGGTTAGAAATATCTGAAGGAGAAGAAAGTTATAAAACTATGATTTTTGATCATGGTAATCCACCTAGTGCTATTAAGGCTTTGGTAGAAAAAATACTATCTCTTAAAACTATGGTTGAGAAACAATAGAGATGTCGTATCTTTGCAACTGTAATTTAGACCACTTTTGTTGAGCTAAAAAACGTGAAGAATACTATGACTATAACCGAAATACAAAATGAAATTATTGATGAGTTCTCAATGTTTGAAGATTGGGAAGAACGGTATCAATATATGATTGACTTAGGGAAAACCTTGCCTTTAATTGACGAACAATATAAAACGGAAGAGCATATTATAAAAGGTTGTCAAAGTAAAGTATGGGTACATGCCGAAATGAATAATGACAAAGTAGAGTTCACTGCAGATAGCGATGCAATTATTACTAAAGGGATTATTGCAATTTTAATTCGTGTGTTTTCTAACCAACACCCGAAAGATATTATTGAAAGTAACACCGATTTTATCGACCAAATAGGTTTGAAGGAGCATTTGTCACCAACACGTGCTAATGGCTTGGTAAGTATGATTAAACAAATTAAAATGTATGCGATTGCATACCAAACACAATTAAACTAGTTCATTATGAGCGAATCAACAATAGATACTAACTTGTTAGGAGAAAAAATAGTTAGAGTTTTAAAGACTATTTATGACCCAGAAATTCCTGTAGATATATACGAATTAGGATTAATTTATGATGTGTTTGTTAATGAAGATTATGATGTTAAAATCTTAATGACTTTAACAACGCCTAACTGCCCTGTGGCCGAAACACTTCCGCTTGAGGTTGAAGAAAAAGTGAAATCATTAAATGATGTGAAATCTGCTGAAGTAGAAATCACATTTGATCCACCTTGGAGCCAAGATTTAATGAGTGAAGAAGCTAAATTAGAATTAGGGATGCTATAATATGGCAGATGAAATTATAAATAGAGTAGCACAGAGTCAATTAATGGTTGTCGATTTAGAAGATTTCTATCCTGAAGGCAAACGAGTAATTTTTGATATCAAAGACTGGCTGTTTGAAGGTTTTGTATTACGGGAAAAAGACTTTAGAAAACAGATCAAAGCGTATGACTGGACTATTCACCAAGACCAGTTTATTGCGTTAACCTGCTCTACCGACGCTATTATTCCAGCTTGGGCATATATGCTGTTAACTTTAGAATTGCAACCTTATGCTAAAAAAATTATTATTGGTGATTTAGAAGTATTAGAAACTTCTATTTATCAGGATGTCATTAATACACTTAATGTTGATGACTTTCAAGATAAGCCATTAATTATAAAAGGTTGTGCTAATAAACCAGTACCAGTTAACGCCTATAGTATGCTTGCAACTAGATTAAAACCAGTAGCAAAATCAATTATGTATGGTGAAGCTTGTTCATCGGTACCTCTATTCAAAAGAAAAAAATAAATTAAAACTCGTGACTTATGTTGCGTAAAAGCGTCTAATACTCAAACCTAAATAACTAAACTTTAATTTAAATAATTGGTGTTCAAATAACTAATGAATTATATTTGCGCTTTGATTATTTAATTGAAACCCTTAAAATTAAAATTATGACTAAAAAATTACTTTTAACTGCAGTATTGATGCTATCAGTCATGTTTAGCTTTTCGCAAACTAAAGAAGAATTAGAAGCTCAAAAAGCTGAAAAACAAGCTGCTGCTGATGCTGCGCAAGCTGAAGCTGATGCATTACAAGCTCAAATTGATGCTCTTCCTGGATGGAGAGTTGGTGCTTTTGGTGTGATTGGTGGAAGTTTATCTAACTTTAATAATTGGTACGCACAAGGTGCTCCAAACAATGCTTCTGGTAACATTGGCTTTACAGTAAATGGATTTGCAAATTTAATTCAGGATAAATTTTTCTGGAGAAATGCATTAACTACAAATTTAAACTGGACAAAATTAGATAATAAAGACACTGATTTGGATAGTGACGATTTCGAACCAACTACTGATGTATTTAATATTTCATCATTATATGGAAGAAATATCACTGATAAACTTGCTGCATCTGCGTTAATGGAATACAGAACAACCATTTTAAATAACTTCAACGATCCAGGATATTTAGATATAGGTATTGGTGCCACTTGGACACCAATCGATAATTTAATCGTGGTTATTCATCCATTAAACTACAATTTTGTATTTGCTGATAACGATAATGTTTTTGAGTCGTCTTTAGGTGCAAAAATTGTTGCAGATTATACTCGTCAAATAGGCGCTGTTGGATTTAAATCTAATTTGTCTGCATTTCAAAGTTATAAAAGTGGAGATTTGTCAAACTGGACTTGGACCAACTCATTTAGCTATACTTTATGGAAAATGATTGGTGTTGGTTTTGACTTCGGATTAAGAAACAATAAACAAGAAGCATTAAACTTTGCTTTGGCTAATTTTGATGGAGATGTTGCAGATACTCCAACTTTTGATAGCGTAGATAACGACTTGCAAACTTATTATACATTAGGATTAACTTACAAGTTCTAAAACACATAGTTCACAATTCAAAAAAAGCACCTCATTGAGGTGCTTTTTTATTTACTCTATTTCTTCTGAATAATCCGGATATAAAAAATGATTATATGGAAAACGAGTCACATGAATGTCTCTTACTTCATCATATACTCGTTTTTTAAAGGTGTCTAAATTTTTCTTATTTAATGCAGAAATGAATAAAGCATTATTACCTACACGATGCATCCAAGTGTTTTTCCATTCTTCAAGAGAATAATGAGATGAGGTTCTTTCAGTAACTAAATCATCCTCTTCTAAAGGTTCAGCTTTATAAGCATCGATTTTATTAAACACCATAATCGTAGGCTTATCTGAACTATTAATTTCACCTAGAATTTTATTAACAGACTCTATATGTTCTTCAAAGTTAGGATGAGAAATATCTACAACATGCAATAACAAATCTGCTTCTCTAACTTCGTCAAGCGTGCTTTTAAAAGATTCTACTAATTGGGTTGGTAATTTTCTAATAAACCCAACGGTGTCAGTTAATAAAAAGGGTAGGTTTTGGATGACTACTTTTCTAACCGTAGTATCTAAAGTTGCAAATAATTTGTTTTCAGCAAATACATCACTTTTACTCACGACGTTCATGAGTGTTGATTTTCCAACATTAGTGTATCCAACTAAAGCCACTCGAACCATCTTACCTCTGTTGCCTCGCTGTACAGCCATCTGTTTATCAATGGTTTTGATTTTGGCTTTAAGTAATGCAATTTTATCACGTACTATACGTCTATCCGTCTCAATTTCTGTTTCACCAGGGCCACGCATTCCAATACCTCCTTTTTGCCGTTCAAGGTGGGTCCACATTCCTTTTAATCGCGGAAGTAAATATTCGCATTGTGCCAATTCTACTTGTGTACGCGCATAACTTGTAGTGGCTCTTTGAGCAAAAATATCTAGAATAAGATTAGTTCTATCTAAAACCTTTACACCCAATATTTTGCTAATGTTTCGCTCTTGGGCTGCGGATAGTTCGTCATCAAAAATAGCAGTTCCAACATGGTTATCTTCTATAAACTCTTGAACGGCTTTCATTTTACCTGACCCTATAAATGTTTTAGGGTTAGGCATATCCATTTTTTGAGTAAAACGTTTTAAAACTTCACCACCAGCAGTATAGGTTAAAAACTCTAACTCATCCAAATATTCTTTCGATTGTTCTTCATTTTGCTCACGAGTAACAACACCTATTAGAACCGTTTTTTCTAAACTTATATTCTTTTTTTCAATCATAGACTCAAATAAAAAACAAAGTTACATAATTGAATCTTCGTCTATTGCATTTTAAAACCTAAATTTGTGATGTGAGTTCCCAAGATTTCAATATGACAACATATACGATTGCTTTTTATAATCTCGAAAATCTATTCGATATTTATAATGATGCTTCAAAACATGATGACGATTTTTTACCAGGTAAAGATAAACGCTGGACCAAGAAGCGCTATGATCGAAAACTCTACAAACTTGGTCAAGTTATTTCAAAGATTGGTTTTGAGGAATCTCAAAAACCTCCCGCTATTGTAGGTTTAGCCGAAGTTGAAAATAAGAATGTACTACGAGAACTTCTACAAAGTAAAGATTTAGAAGCTTATAATTATGGGATAATTCATTATAATTCTCAAGATGAACGAGGCATTGATGTCGCTATGATCTATGACACGACTGTTTTTAAAGTTCTACGTTCTAAAACATATTCAATTTACATAGAAGACGAGATTGGTGATCAAGATTATACCAGAGATATCTTACTAGTGTCTGGAATACTGCATTCAGAAAAAGTGCATTGCATTATTAATCATTGGCCTTCAAGAAGGGAGGGGGAAAATGAGTCAATGCATAAGCGTATTAAAGCAGCTCAAAAAGTTTTAGATATTTTGCAAGAAATTAGATATGAAGATGCCAACGCTAAGATTTTTGTTATGGGTGATTTTAATGATAACCCTAGTAACGAAAGTATTAAACTTTTAGTGAATGAAGGTGGTCTTTATAATCCAATGGAAACCATGCTGTCTTATACAAGAGGAAGTTTAAACCATAATTTCAAATGGAATTTATTTGATCAAATATTGTTTACTACAAACTTTTTTGATACAAAAAAAGGTACATTGAAGTTTGATGAAGCTGATATCTTTGATGAGAAGTTCTTAACCCAATACAAAGGGAAGTTTAAAGGTCAGCCATTTAGAACCTACGTAGGGAAAAAATATAAAGGTGGTTACAGCGATCATTTCCCAGTTTTTGTGCAATTAAATGTATCTGAAAACTAAGTTCTTAACGTCTTTTTCTTTTTGTCGATAATAATTGCGTTTTGTCTATTATAACAATGTTAACGGTTTGTTAACTGTCATTTTTTTTATCTTCGGTTACTTATTACGAGTCTTTAAATTCGCTCGTTTTGTCTAAAACTCACAATTCACCCCCAATGGATATGTTTAAGGCGCTAATAGTCAGTTGATTAATAATTAATAGCTTTCATTAATATGAAAAAAATTTTACTCTCGTTATCATTCCTTTTTGCGATTTCAATTTGGTGTGCTGATGCACAAATTACATCATATCCTTATACAGAAGACTTTGAGTCAGGAGATGGTGGATGGACAGTTGATGGTGCCAACCCTGGAACATGGGCTTTAGGTGCACCTGCAGCAACGGTTATTAATAGCGCCGATTCAGGTGCTAATGCTTGGGTGACAAACCTTACAGGGAATTATGGAACTAATGAAAATGGGATTGTTGTAAGTCCCGTTTTTGATTTATCTTCACTTGTTTCACCATCGATCGAATTAAGCGTTTGGTGGAATTCAGAATTTAGTTGGGATGGGATGGTGTTACAATCTTCTATCGATGGAGGAACGTCATGGCAAAATGTAGGAGCTAATGGAGATCCTAATAATTGGTATAATGATGGAACCATTGCTGGTAATCCTGGTGGACAACAAGAAGGTTGGACTGGCCGAGGAACTTCGGGTTCTGGAGGATGGGTCATAGCTAGACATGCATTAAATGGTCTAGGTGGCCAAGCCAATGTGATTTTAAGAGTTGCATTTGGATCTGATGGATCTGTTCAAGATGAAGGGGTCGCTTTTGATACGGTTTCAATTTTTGAAGTGTCTTGTCCTGAGCCTTCAGGAATCAATATAGCCGCTGTAACAGAAAATTCTGCTGAAGTAAGTTGGATAGCTGGGGGCGCAGAGACCACATGGGAAATCGCAATACAAGATGCAGGAACTGGTTTGCCATCAGGACCTGGTGTATCTACAACGAATAATAATCCATATAATGCTACAGCATTAACACCAAGTACAGCTTATGAAGTATATGTGAGAAGTGATTGTGATGCAGATGGATTCAGCAATTGGGTTGGGCCTTTTAATTTTACAACATTAAATACACCGCCTCCACCACCAGTAGGAGTGACATGTGTTTCAGGATCGTCATCGTTTATATTTACAGAGAATTTTGATCAAGATCCACCATCTGGTTGGACTGGTACTGGGTTTGATGGAACAGATGGGAATTGGGATATCACAGCCGCAGGTGCTAATTCTTTTGGGACTGGACCAGCAAATGCATATGATGGAAGTTCAGGTACGCACTTAGAATATGAAGCCTCTGGTGATTCTTCAGATATTGCATCGGCTATTAGCCCAGGTATAGATTTGACGGCTGCTGTTGATGGTGCAGAATTATCATTCTTTTTTCATGCGTTTGGAGAAGATATGGGAACTTTAAATGTTGGGGTTGCTAATGATGCAGCAGGACCATTTACAAACCTGTTCACTTGGGTTGGAGATTTACAAATCTCAGATGATGAAGCATGGGTTCCAGTAGGAATAAACTTAGATGCTTATTTAGGTCAGATCATTTATTTAGAATTTAGTTATGGTGGAGCTGGAACTGGTTTTGAAGGTGATATGTCTATTGACTTTGTTAGAGTAGAATCTTGTGGGTCATTTTGTATCCCTCCAAGTGGAATAACGGTAGCAAATATTACAGGAACAAGTGCAGATATTAGTTGGACTCCTAATAATGGAGAAACATCTTGGGAATATGTGGTTGTACCAGCTGGAACTGGAGAGCCTTCAGGGCCTGGAACAACTACCAATACACCATCTGCAAGTATTTCAGGATTGGATTTTGAAACTGAATATGAAGTTTGGGTGCGAGCCGATTGCGGTACCGAATTTAGTATTTGGTCTGGACCAGTAACTTTTACAACAACAATACAAACGAATTTTGATGTCGATTGTGCTGTTGGCCCTGTGAATAGTTTCTTATGCTATGGGAATAATGATTCCGAGATATTTACATATACAAGTTCCGATGGATCGCTTCTTAACCTGACAATTAATGTTGGTGAAATAGAAGGAGCACCTTTTGATTTCTTATTAGTGACTGATGGTAATGGAACTGTATTATATAATGATGAAGGTAATGATGGTGTCTTAGATGGCTTATCATTTCAATCCTTAACCGACACCATTCAAATTCAAATCCTTTCAGATGGATCGGTAAGCTGTGAATCTGGAAGTTTCTGTTGTTCAGATGGTATAGATTATACAGTGTCTTGTGCTACTTGTATTAATCCTGTCGCAACATATCAAGTTGTCGATGATTGTGATAATGGCGATCAGTTTTTAATTGATGTTAATGTGACTAGTTTAGGTGATGCAACTTCTTTAACAATTTCAAATAATATTGATGCTACAACTGTTCCAGTAACTAGCACAGGAATATATCAAATAGGTCCATTCCCATTTTTAGTAGATGTTGTTGTTACAGTAAGTAACGATCAAGATGTAAATTGTGTTATCAATAGTAGTCCAATACAACTATTGGCTTGTCCACCAGAAAATGATAATCCATGTAATGCAACGGTTGCAGTAGTAAACGATGATCAATCTTGTGACTTAACAACACCAGGCACCCTAGTTGAAGCAACAGATTCTGGCGTTCCTGCTGGAAATTGTGCAGGAAACCCTGATGATGACGTTTGGTTTGAATTTGTAGCTTTAAATGAAGTGCAATTGATTTCATTGGTCAATATTGCTGGAGGTGGATTTAATACAGATATAGGGTTGTATGAAGGAGATTGTGATAACCTAGTAGAGCTAGAATGCGCTGGCGCTGATGCTATGGTGTCTCCACAACTCGTAGTTGGAAATACATATTATGTTAGAGTGTTCTCTGGAGGAAATAATGCTGAAACGACAACTTTTGACTTATGTATCAAGGAAGCACCAACTAATATTATTTGTGAGAATGCTGAAAACTTCTGTGCTGAAGCTGGAGGAGCATTAACTACGTCAAATATCATAGGTATACCTGATCCAACAGATATTGCGTGCTTATTTTCTGCACCAAATCCTACATGGAATATTATCCAAATTGGAGAACCTGGCTTAATTGAAATCGAAATTGCCCAAACTGATGAAGATGGAAATGGATTAGATGTTGATTTTGTACTTTGGGGTCCTTTTGCCTCACTTGAAGATGCTTGTGGTAATTTAGACTTAGGTTGCCCTAACCCAGGAGGGGATTGCCCAAATAATACTACTGATCCTAATTTTTATCCTTATGGTAATATTGTAGACTGTAGTTATTCGGCTGCTGCTGTGGAGAATTTAACGATTAATAATGCTCAAACTGGAGAAATTTATGTGTTATTAGTTACTAATTTCTCTGATGATGCTGGTAGTATTTCGATTAGTCAAACCAATTCTGGAGGAGAAGATGATGGAAATATTACTGCTGAAATTGAAGTTGAACTTGGAGAAGATCAAAACTTCTGTGGATTCCCAGATTTTGTGTTAAATGCAGATTCACCTTTTGCTGATACTTATGAGTGGTATAAAGATGGATTTATAATTGCAGGTGAAACAGGATCGACATTAACAGTAACAGAATCTGATACCTATACGGTTATTGCTTATGATGAACAATGTGATGCTCAAGCTCAAGATTCTATAACTGTAGTCTTTGGAGATGAGCCTGTAGCTAATGCTGTTCCAGATATGGTAACCTGTGATGATATCTCTGCTGATGGTGTAGAAGACTTTGACTTAGAGTCGCAAACTGTTGGAGTATTAGGAGCTCAAGATGCTACCGAGTTTAATGTAACGTATCATTTGACTCTTGCAGATGCTCAAGCAGATACAGGAGCATTAACATCTCCATATAACAACATATCAAATCCACAAACTATTTACGTAAGAATTGAAGATGCTGATGCTGAATTCTGTTTTGCAACTACAAGTTTTGATTTAATCATTTCGGGACCAACACCAGATGCAACTAGTGTTCCAATTGAAGCATGTGATGATGATATGGATGGCGTTACATTATTTGATTTAGCTGCTCATGATGGAAACGTATTAAATGGACAAGATGGAACTCAATTTACAGTGAGTTATTATGAGACTGAAGCAGATGCCGAAGCTGGTACAAATCCTATAGATACTACAGTATTATACAGTAGTGAGTCTCAAACTATTTATGCTAGGGTAGAAAGTAATATCGCTTTCGATTGTTATTCTACAACACCTTTCGACTTAATCGTTAAGCCGTTACCTAGTACATCATTTACAACCGATTTTGAATATGAGGTTTGTCCGAATGCTACAGTACCAATCCTTATAACTGCAACACCAAATAACTATTCAGCTTCTGATGTTAGTATAGTTTGGTACAGAGATGGAGCTGTTATTGCTGGAGAATCTGGTTTAACACTTCCAGTTCTTGAAGCTGGACTTTATGAAATTGAAGTGACATTTAACGATAATACAATGTGTTCAAGTGTAACTGAGCAAACCATAATCGAACTAGAAAGCTGTGTTATCCCACAAGGAATTTCTCCTAATGGTGATGGAATGAACGATATATTTGATTTGAGCAGCTATAATGTTAGCAAACTAGAAATTTTCAATCGTAATGGAACTTTAGTGTACTCTAAAACGAATTATACCGATGAATGGCATGGTCAAACTAATGATGGAGAAGAGTTACCAGTCGGTACTTATTTTTATACTATGGAGTATGAAGATGGTAAAAGAAGAACTGCTTGGGTTTACATCCAACGTCTCAATTAAAACCAATTAAAATCAATAATAAAGAATTAAGTAATTCAACCAAAAACTAAAAATCAAACAACTAACAAATGAAAAAATTTTATATCATTATTGTATTGCTTATAGCAACACAAGTGTATGGACAGCAAGATCCCCAGTATACACAGTACATGTATAATATGAATGTCATTAATCCAGCTTATGCAGGTTCTCGAGAAAACTTGTCTTTCGGATTATTATATCGTTCACAATGGGCAGGGATTGATGGTGCTCCTCAAACAGGAACCTTTTTTGGCCACTCACCAGTTGGAGAAAAAGTAGGTCTAGGATTGTCGGTTATTTCTGATGAAGTAGGTCCAATCAAGGAAACAAATGTTTATGCCGATTTCTCTTATACCTTACAGTTAGGAGGGCCTCATAGGTTAGCTTTCGGTCTTAAAGCAGGAGCAACATTTCATGATATTGGTCTTGCTGGAATTGATTTAATTGATCCTAACGATCCATTTTTTCAAAACATTAATACAACCACACCAAATATAGGTGCCGGATTCTTTTATTATACTGATAATTATTACTTGGCATTATCTGTTCCAAATATTCTAAACTCAGTTCATTTAGACGCCGATGGTAATAAATTAGGGTCAGAAGAAGCACATTACTTCCTTACAGGTGGATATGTGTTTCAATTGTCACCAAATACAAAGTTGAAGCCATCATTTATGGTAAAGTCTGCATTTAGTGCGCCAACATCTTTTGATGTCAACCTTAATGCTTTATTCTTTGAAAAATTTGAATTAGGTGCTTCATACAGATTAGACGATTCTTTTTCTGGATTAGTGAATTTTGCCATTACACCTTCGGTTAGAATTGGATATGCTTATGATAATGTGTCTTCAGATATTAGGAATTATGCTCCTGCATCTCACGAGTTCATGTTATTATTTGATTTAAACTTCCCAAGGAAAGTTTCACGTTCACCTAGATATTTCTAAACAGTTAAGCTAAAACATTATGAAAAAATTATTGACACTTTTTACAATAGCAGCATTAAGTAGTTTCAGCTTAATTGCTCAGAATAAAGACACCAAAAAAGCAGATAAACATTTTAATAGATTTGAATTTGTTGAAGCTGCCGAAGATTATGCCAAGTTAATTGAAAACGGCAAAGGTAGCCCTTACGTTTATGGCCAATTAGCTGAATCTTATTACAATGTATTTAATACTCAAGAAGCTGAACGCTGGTATGCAAAAGCTTTAGAAAGTAATACTGACCCTGAAATGTTGTTTAAGTATGCTCAAATGCTTAAAGCAAATGGTAAGTATGAAGAATCTAATACTCAAATGGCTAAATTTGCTCAAATGCGTCCTAGTGATGATAGAGCCATCGCCTTTAATAAAAACCCTGATTACTTACCTAAGATTCTAGAAAAGGGAAAGAAATTCAATATTCAAAACTTAGGGTTTAATACACAATATTCAGATTTTGGAGGAACACTTCAAGACGGAAAACTATATATTACTTCTGCAAGAAATACATCTCGTAGAACTTATGGATGGAACCAAGAACCATTTTTAGATATTTATGAAATGACTAAAAATGATGATGGTACTTACCAAGCAGGAGCTTTGTCTGGAGATAAAATTAATACAAAACACCACGAAGGATTGGTAGCATTCTCACCGGATGGGAATACCATGTATTTTTCAAGAGAAAGTTATTTTGAAAAAGAATATGAAACCGATTCTTTAACAAATTATAAAATTAGTCAAATACATCTATTTAAGGCTACTAAATCTGGTAGTACTTGGGATAATGTCGAAGGTTTTGCGATTAACAGTGATAATTACTCTGTAAAAAACCCATCGATAAGCTCAGATGGTAAAACACTTTATTTTGCATCAAATATGCCGGGAGGATATGGTTTATTTGATATTTACAAAGCGAGTATTAATGATGATGGTACTTTAGGAGAACCAGAAAACTTAGGCCAAAAAGTGAATACTCAAGGTCAGGAAATGTATCCTTTTATTAGCAGCAATAACACGCTTTACTTCTCTTCAAATGGTCATTTAGGATTAGGAAATCTAGATGTCTTTTATTCTAAAGTTGTTGATGGTAAAATGGGGCCAGTTCGAAATGTTGGTATTCCAATCAATAGTAATGCAGATGATTTTGCATTTAATTTAGATGAAGAAACCGAAGAAGGTTTTGTATCCTCTAATAGAGATGGTGGATTAGGAGGTGATGATATTTACGCAATTAAAAAATTGCAGCCATTATGTGATGTACTTATAACTGGTACAGTAACAGATTCTAAAACGGGTAACCCAATAAACGCTGCATCTGTATCATTATACGATGATCAAGGAAATTTAGTATTAAGCAAGGTTACTGATTCTGACGGAACAGTTGAGTTTATTGTTGAATGTGGTAAAGAATCTGAACTTGAAGTTGTGATGGATGGTTACGAAAGTCAAAAACTAACCATAGCAGCTTCTGAAGAAGAAGAGGAAAGTGTTAGCGTTATGCTAGACCCAATTGAAGTTATCGTTACTCCTGATGAAGTTGTTCTTAACCCTATTTTCTTCGATTACGATAAATCTAATATTACAGCACAAGCAGCTTTTGAATTGGATAAACTAGTTCAAATCATGAATAAATATCCAGAAATGGTAATTAATGCAACATCTCATACCGATAATAGAGGGTCTGCTTCTTACAATGAAAGATTATCAGATAGAAGAGCTAAAACAACTGTTCAATATGTAATCTCTAAAGGTATTGATAAAGCCAGAATCTCTGGAATGGGTAAAGGTGAAAATGAACCAAAAGTAGATTGTGGTTCTAACTGTACAGATGATGAACATCAGATGAATAGAAGATCAGAATTTATTATCGTAAGTGGAGGACCACAAGCACAATAATATTGATACATATGATTAACTAACTAATATAAGCCCTGACCTAATCAAGCAGGGCTTTTATGCCTTTTAATTAAAGATTGCTATAAATCATATAAAAGAAAAAGTTAAAAAACAACCGACACAAATGAAAAAAATAATTTTAATAATGGCGCTCATCTTCACCTTTAGCTGGGTAGATGCGCAAACGTATTTACAAGAGAATTTTGATACCGAAATTCCAGCCACTTGGACCATTGATGATGGAGGTGCTGCTACTGGAGATTCGTGGATTTCTGGACAACAAGGTGGAGCAAATAGTCTTGATGGAACTAACTGTGCAATTGTTGATAGTGATGCTAATGGTAATGGGACAGAACTTATTGAAACACTAACCTCTCCTGTTTTTGATACTACCGGAGCAGTAGCATTATTCCTTGATTTTGATCAATTTTACAATAATATTGGTGATGACACTGCAGTTGTTGAGGTTTTCGATGGTACGAATTGGATTGAAGTTCTAAACCAAACCGCAGATGCAGGAGGTTTTAATGCTCCAGATCAACAACACATTGATATTACAGCATATTCTAATGCTGCTATGCAGGTGAGATTTATTTATAATGATGGGAACGTATGGGCATGGTATTGGCTTGTTGATAATGTTCAAGTTTATAATTCAACATGTAATTTTCCATCAGATATCGCAGTGAATAATATCACTGCCACTACGGCTGATATTAGCTGGACTGCAGGAGGTACTGAAACCTCTTGGGAAGTTGCTGTACAACCTGCTGGTTCTGGTGAACCAAGTGGGCCAGGGATTGTGACTACAAACAATCCTTATGTTGTAACTAATTTATCTGCAATTACTGATTATGATGTTTATGTAAGATCAGATTGTGGAGCTGATGGATTAAGTGCATGGGCTGGACCATTTAGTTTTCAAACGGCTTGCGATGT
This sequence comes from Psychroserpens citreus, assembly GCF_055686305.1. Lineage (NCBI taxonomy): Bacteria > Pseudomonadati > Bacteroidota > Flavobacteriia > Flavobacteriales > Flavobacteriaceae > Psychroserpens > Psychroserpens citreus. The sequence continues at coordinate 1,210,805 of NZ_CM145999.1, read as the reverse complement.
ATTTGTCCCTGAATATTTAGAAATTTTTGACACAATCATCCCTAATTGTTGGGACGAAGCTGATGGAGGAGATGCTACAACTGGACCAACTGGTTTAGGTGCGGGCTCTTGGGGAGCAGATGGATTTTTGAATAATGGCTTTGGTGGAGCATATAAGATTAACTTATGGCAAGCCAATAAAAGTGATTGGATACTATCACCTCAATTTGATTTAACAGGTGGCCCATTTCAGTTAGATTTTGATTTTGGAATCATGCAATTTGGAAGTAATACAAATGCTGGTACGTTAGGATCTGATGATACTGTTGAGGTATTAATTAGTACAGATAATGGAGCAACTTGGACGAGCTTACTTACTTTCGATAACACATCTGTAGTACCTGCTACAGGAACACAAGTTGTTATTGATTTAACAGCATATTCGGGTCAAGTTGTACAATTTGGAATATTAGGTTCTGAAGGAACTGTTGATGATACCGAAGATAATGATGTCTTTGTAGACAATTTTAGAGTACGACAAGTACCAACTTGCCAAGAACCAACAGGAATTACGGTTGCTAATATCACTGCATTTACAGCTGATGTTAGCTGGACACCTGGAGGTTCAGAAACAGCTTGGGAAGTCGCTGTACAGCCAGCTGGAACAGGTTTGCCTTCAGGTCCTGGAGTAGCAACAACGAATAATCCTTATACAGCAAATACCTTAACACCAATTACGCAATATGAAGTTTGGGTAAGAGCTGATTGTGGAGGTACTGATGGTTTAAGTAGTTGGACTGGTCCTGTGAATTTTGAAACAGGATGTGATGTATTTATACCAGATTATTTAGAGACTTTTGATACAATAATTCCTGATTGTTGGGATGAAGCTGCTGATGGAGATGCAACTACTGGACCTACTGGTTTAGGTGCTGGTGATTGGACGGCTGATGGATTTCTAAATAATGGTTTCAATGGAGCATACAAGATTAACTTATGGCAAGCCTTTAAGAGTGATTGGATATTATCTCCTCAGTTTGATTTAACTGGAGGGCCATTTCAAGTCGATTTTGACTTTGGGATCATGCAATTTGGAAGTAATTCTAATGCTGGTACTTTAGGTTCTGATGATACCGTAGAATTATTAATAAGTACAGATAATGGTGCAACTTGGACGAACTTATTAACTTGGGACAATACATCTGTGGTACCTGCAACGGGAACACAAGTTGTTTTTGATTTAACAGCGTATTCTGGTCAAATAGTTCAATTTGGTATCCTAGGATCTGAAGGAACTGTAGATGATACTGAAGACAACGATATTTTTGTAGACAACTTTAGAGTACGATTAATTCCTGATTGTCAAGAGCCTACTGGTTTAGGTGTTGCCAATGTTGGTGGTACAACTGCAGATATAAGTTGGACTGCCGGAGGAGCAGAAACTACATGGGAATATGTTGTTCAGCCTGCAGGTACTGGTCAACCATCAGGTTCTGGAACATCTGTAACGGCAACTACCGTAAATGAAACAGCGCTTGATTACGATACAGCTTATGAAGTATGGGTAAGATCTGATTGTGGAGTAGATGGATTTAGTACTTGGGTGGGTCCAGTTGAATTTACTACTACAATTCAGACTGATTTTGATGTCGACTGTTCTGCTGGTCCAATCTCTAGTTCATTATGTTATGGCAATAACGACTCATTAGTTATTACTTATACTAGTACAGATGGGACACCTCTTAATTTGACGTTTAACGCTGGTGAAATTGAAGGAGCACCTTTTGATTTCTTAGTGGTGTTTGATTCAGATGGAACAGAATTATATAATGATGAAGGAAACAATGGAGATATTTCAGGATTGACATTCCAATCTACAGGTGATACTATTTCTTTCCAAGTTCAATCTGATGGTTCAGTAAGTTGTGAATCTGGAAGTTTCTGTTGTTCAGATGGAATAGATTACACTGTGTCTTGTGCAACATGTATTAATCCAGCTGCTACATACCAAGTTGTAGATGATTGTGATAACGGACCACAATTCTTAGTAGATGTTAATGTAACAACCTTAGGTGATGCAACATCTTTAACGATTTCAAATAATATAGATGCCAATACAGTATCAGCTACTGCGACTGGTATTTACCAAGTTGGACCATTCCCTTTTGGTGTTGATGTGGTTATCACATTAAGTAATGATCAAGATGTTAACTGTGTGATTAATAGTTCTGCTATTCAATTGGCCGATTGCCCACCTGACAATGATAACCCTTGTGATGCTATTGTTGCAGGTGTGAATGCAGATGAAAGTTGTGATATTATAACGTCTGGAACATTATTAGAAGCTACAGAATCTGGCGTGCCTGGAGGTACTTGTGCTGGAAATCCTGATGATGATGTATGGTTCGAATTTACGGCTTTGAATGAATTGCAAATTATTCAGTTAATTAATATAGATAGTAGTGGATTCTTCGAAAATTTAGATCACGCACTATATGAAGGTAGTTGTGATGCGCTTACAGAACTTTATTGTTCTGATGATAATGCAAGTCTAACACCTCCATTAACAGTTGGTAATACTTATTATGTTAGAGTGTTTTCTGAAGGAGACGAAGGTGTAGATTATACGTTTGACTTATGTATTAGACCAGGTTCTGGTAATGTAACCGTAGATCAAGACACCTATTCTATTGAAGAATTAGTAGTTGATATATTAATAGATAGCCCTTGTGCACAAATAACTAATATTGAATTCACTACTGGTACAGATTTTGGAGATGTGAATGGAATTGGATATTTCTCAGCCGATGAAGATAGCTTCCCTTTTGAAGAAGGAATTATCTTAACATCTGGAGATGCTAGTAGAGCATCAGGGCCAAACTTTGATGCAATGAGTGATGGTGGGTTTGGTTGGCCAGGTGATGCCGAATTAGATGCAGCAGTAGGAATTAATTCTAATAATGCAAGTATTATAGAATTCGACTTTGTTCCTTTATCTGATGAAATTAGTTTTGATTTCTTAATGGCTTCCGAAGAATATAATGGAAGTACAGGTGGAACATTTGAATGTACCTTCTCTGATGCTTTTGCATTTTTATTGACTGATGAAAATGGGGTTACAACAAACCTTGCTGTATTGCCGGGAACAACAACGCCAATTTTAGTAACAAATATTCATCCAGAAAACCCAGGCTGTCCTGCGATAAACGAAGAATATTTTGGAGGTTATATTCCACAAAATTTACCGCCAATCTCTTTTGATGGTAGAACAACTGTATTTACAGCATTTTCTCCGGTTAATATTGGTGAAACCTATCATATTAAATTAGTTATGGCTGATGCCACAGATACAGCTTTAGATTCAGGAGTATTCCTTAAAGCGGGTAGTTTTGATATTGGAGAGGTTGAATTAGGAGCTGATATTACAATTGAAGCTGGAACTGCTGCTTGTTTAGGTGAGGAAGTGATATTACAAACACAAGCACCTTCTGTAGATCATGTTTGGTTTAAAGATGGGTTTGTTATTGAAGGCGAGACCTCTAATACTTTAGTGGTAACAGAAGCTGGAACTTATACTACTCAAATTATATTTTCACCATCATGTATTATCTCCGATGAAATTGTTGTTGAGTTTTTACCGTTACCGGACATTGCTGAAACACCACCAAATTTAATAGGATGTTCTATAGGTGCAAATGTTGCTGTTTTTGAGCTTACTGATAATGATGCTGAAATCTTAGCAGCAGTTGTTGATCCAACTAATTATACAGTGACTTATCATGAAACGCAAGCAGATGCTGATAATGGTGACAATCCATTAGTTAGCCCTTATACGAGTTTGTCAGACCCTCAAACCGTATATGCATTGGTTGTTGACAATACAACAGGTTGTCAAGATACAACAAGCTTTGATTTAGTATTAGGAATTGAACCAGAAACAACATTTACAACCGACTTTGATTATGAGGTATGCCCTAATGCAACAATACCAATTATAGTTGAAGCAACTCCAGTGAATTATACAACTGATCAAGTTACTATTAACTGGTATTTAGATGGTGTATTAATCGATGGAGAGAATGGTTTATCTATTCCTGTTTTAATTGCTGGCGATTATGAAATTGAAGTAATTTTCAACGATACAGGTTGCTCAAATATTACATCTCAAACAGTTATAGAATTAGAGAGTTGTGTTATACCTCAAGGGATTTCACCTAATGGAGATGGAATGAACGATATTTTTGATTTGAGTAGCTATCAGGTGACTAAATTAGAAATCTTCAATAGATTTGGTACTTTAGTATATTCTAAGAAGAACTATGTAGATGAATGGCATGGTCAAGATATGGATGGAGATGAGTTGCCAGTAGGTACATATTTCTATACTATGGAATATAGAGATGGTGAACGTAGAAGCGCTTGGGTTTATATTCAAAGAGAGAATTAATAAAAAAGATTACAAACTATAATAAAAAAGCTTCTAGCAATTTGTTAGAGGCTTTTTTTTAGCTCATTTATGATATGATTAAGATAGTTGTAGTAAAATAATAGATAAAGCTAAACTACCTATTAATAAAAACCATAGCATCCATATATTATAGTGTTGAGGTCTATGTTTTTTAAGTCGTTTAGCGTTCAAGATGCTTCTTTTTTTTCCAGTGTATTGTATCCAGTTTTTAAAGTAAATAAACACACAAGCCATTACAAAAAGGCTCCATGCTTTTCCAGAGGAAATAGTAGTTGTGTTCATTTCATCTAAGAATATTGAAATAATAATGCCAGATAATAAAATTAAGCTACACTGTAGTGCGGAAATATAAAATAAAGCTATAGTATTAGCTTTCTTTTTTTTGGTGGGTTTATAATGCTGAAAAACATTAAAAAAAAAGATATCAAATGTATTCATAGTCCTAGAATATAAAGATAAAAAAACCACATCTATAGATGTGGTTTTTTGTGTTGTATATATTGCGTTACTAGTTTCCGGTAACTTCTACATTATCTACGTGATATCTTGTCGTTGCCGTTGGATCTGACCCTTCATAAAAGAATCCAATATTTACCATACCGTCTAAACAAGATATGTTAACTGGTCCAACAGTTTCAAAATTACCAAATCCGCCAGATGGCCCAACAGGAATTGTAGCATCTAAAAGCTGCCATGTTGCTGTTGTTGGGTCACCTGCATAATCTGTAGATATCCAAACCGAAAGATTTGTACCATTATCAAAATTAGGTTGAACATCAAAAGATAATTCTTCACCTGTAGTACTGTCTAAATCAATTGCAGGAGTTACTAACCATACATCTGCTTCAGTATTTCCAGAGTTAAATGCCGAAATTCTTGAGTAGTTATTTCCTCCAAAACCATTGATAAACCAATCTGTACTTGTACCACTTATGTTGATGTTATCCCATCCTTCAGAAGCATAAGTTCCAAAACCTTCAAAATCTTCATCAAAGATAGCCGATCCTCCACCAGAACCATCAGGACATTCTAAAAAGTCAGGATCGCAACGTTCAGGGTTATCAAACACAATATCTTCAGGGGTGTTAATGACTACATTAAATACTTCACCGAAAAAATCTTTAGTTAATATAGCGTTTACACTTCCTCTACCTGCTGGTAAGCTTAAACCTTTAAAATCTGAAAACGTACTAGTACTAAAAATAACTGAAGCACTAGAAGCACAACTTTCTAAAGTTCTCTCACCATCAAATTCATCAGATTGCTCAGATGCATAAGTAAGTGAATTACTTACAACTTGATTTCTATTAAATTGAACATCAGATAACGCAATCATAAGATTGGTTTTATCATCAGCAAGGTCTGAAATAGTCATAGGAAGCGGTACAATAGTAGCAACTTCATTTGATCTTTGAATAAATTGGGTTTCAGATGATGATGCGATTTTATCAACTTCGTTACCATTTAAAGCTCCTATTGTAAGAACACCATTTGTAATTCCAACTGATAATCCATTAATTTTCACATACACTTTCCTACCTACTTCATATCTTGTAAATAAAGGATTGACATCAATAAGAAGCTTTATTCCAATTGTTGGATTTTCAGGTTTGTCTTGAATAATTAATTCTTCAAAATAGTTCCCAGCTTCATCTGAAGAAACGACATATCCAGTAATGTACTCATCATTTTCATTAAATGTGTACGATACTGTAGCGGATTCATCTGTATAGTCTAATGTTCCACCATTATCTTGTTCTTGAGCTAAATCTCCAGCTAAAGAGCTTAATGTTCTTAGCTGATTGGCAGGAATGTTTGGTTCGTCAAACGATAAGTTAGGCGTGTCAAAATCATCGTCTTGTACACAGCTAGTGATCACTACTAAGCCTAAAAATAGTAGTATTAATTTATTAATTTTTAAAGTTTTCATTTTTAATATTTTATTTTGTTCTAACATCACTTTTTTAAAATCTAACATATACATTAAGGTAATATGTTGTGCCATTACCGAAGAAATAACGATTCCCAAATACAGGACCATTGTCATTATTTTGCTCTTCGATCTGACTTCTATAATCTACTCTTCGAGATTGTTCAAAACCACCTGTTCTGTACTCTTGATTGAATACATTGTTAATTGTAGCAAAAAATCCAACAAAGTAGTCGTTTATTCGCCATGATTTTCCACCAATAATATTCACTAACATGTAGTCATCAAACTGTTCTTGCTTTAATAAACCTTTAGCAACATCATCATCATAATCATTAATAGTGTAACCACTTATGTTTCCTCCTTCAGGAATAACTAGGTTGCCATTAGAATCAACAGGTAACAAGTCAACATCCTGAGAAAAAGAAGCTGATCGTTTTAAAGCACTTGCATCTACATATGCGTTTGAAAAGAAATTACTTGTAACACCTATGTTCCAGAAATCAGGATCACGATATTCAAAACCTAACTGGAATGCACGTTCAGGACCGCCAGAAACATGTACATCTTTTAAAGCAGTAGTGCCATCACCATAAGTTAGAACTGTATTGTTTCCATTTTCATCTTTAAAATCTGCAGCAGTATAATATAAATTTGGATTATTTGTAAAAATGTATTGACCTACAGATGCTGCTGCTTTAAGTTTAATTGTAGGAGTTACTTGTGCCTCAATACCTAGCTCTCCTCCAACATGTCTTCTTTCTATATTAGTTTGAACTTCTTGTACAAAATTACTTGAATTTTCAGTAAAGAAAAATCCTATATCAGTACCATTTTGAAATCCTGAATAGAATCCAGTAAGCCTAGCTTTTATTATTGGAGATCTATAGATGTAACTCGCATCGAAAGATTGAATTTTTTCACTTTCTAAACCTAATACAGTTTGGTTACTTTGTCTAGCATTTCCAAATGAATTTCTAATACTCGGTGCTTTTGTAAAATAACTTCCATTAATATCAATTAAATGTTTTCCAGTGACTTTATAAGTAAGTCCTGCTTTAATACCGTAATTAGAAAACTTTAATTTTTCACTTTCTCCAAAAGAGCTAATATCACCAAAACCAGCTTGATTACCAGAACCAGGGAAAAAACCGTTTTCGTATTTTCCATCTCTTTGGTAAGTGGTTTGTGACACATTTGCACCGACATAAAAGTCTATTTTATTATACTTAAATTGCGCTTGAGCAAAACTACTTATAACATCAGAATTAATATCATAATTGTATTTATAACGATCTCCTTCTGTAACCACTCGGTTTGGGTTTCTTAAATCACTCTGTGCCTGCCCTTCAGTTTGTTGTCCAGATTGATCGTCAGCAAAAGCATCAATATCAAGGTAACCTGAACCTCCTAATAAATCTTCAATTCGAGCGAAGTTTTCACTGTTTAAAGTTCTGTAACTTACGTTTGCATTTAATCTAATATTATCTGCCAAATCCGCATCAAGTATAGAGTTAAAAGTCAGTTGCTTATCTTCTATCACATCAGATTGGAGTGCATAAACCGAATAATCATTAATCGCGTTTGCAGTATATAAATTATTCCAATTTAACTGACCATCATTTCTGAAATTTTGCTCTGCTAAATATGCCAATTGATAATCATAGGCAGTTGGATTAGCATCTTGCAGGAAAAAGCTTGGTAAGTTTTGGTAATATTCTGGTGTTGGATTACGTGCCCCACCATAGGTACCATCATTAATAGCGTCTAATCGAGAACCGTTATTGTCTATCCTAGAATTAGCAATTTCTCCAAACTGGTAAGCAATGTTTGTGTTTAATCTTACTTTAGGAGACATCTCCCAATAGTGATTTAACATCAAAATAGGCTCGTTAATTTCTCGTATTCTTGAGTTTCTAATTTCACCATTTTGTTCGCCCCAAAACGGATTGTACTCTCTTCCTTTTAGATTGAAAACCTCTTGAGTTATTGCAGTAGAACGACCACGCCTGTTTTGAGCATAGATTCCTGTAAAATTAAGGGAGTGTTTTTCATTGATTACCTTTTCAACTACAGCAACAAATGAATTAGAATCATATAAAGTTCCATCTACAAATCCTTCGTCACCAAAACGACGTGATGCTAGCACAGAATATGCCCATCCGCCTTCAAGTAAACCAGAATTGTAACTTCCCATAACACGTCCAGTATAACTTCTGTTTGCTGAAGCATAAGAAACACGGCCGCCTTTTCTATATTTAGAGGCACGCATTATGATATTGTTAGTTCCTGCAAGATCACCAAATGTGTAATCGTTTGCAGACATTCCCATAGTAAATTCTTGATTACGTTGTAAATCGTTAATACCTCCCCAGTTTCCCCATTGAGGTCTACCGTTGAATTGTTTATTCATTTCAACACCGTTGATAAGAACTTTTCCGTTCGCATTATCTAGACCTCTTGGTCTAAAGAATGTTGCGCTAAAATCAAATGCTGCTGCATTTAAAAATACATCTCTTGACGATTGTAGTAAACCAGAAACATTGTCTGTTAAACCATCATCTTCACTGTTTAAGTTATCATCTGAAATAGAGATAATAAACAAATCTTTCTTGTCACTAGAATCGTAATCTAAAGTCATCCCGCTAATATCAACGGTTTGGCCTTCATTTACAACAATAGGATAACGTTTTGTAACATAATCTGTTTTTTCAATTTTTAAAACTTGTTCTCCTAAAGGAACAATAGATTTAAATTGAAATTCACCGTTAGCATCAGTAGTCGCTGTGATCGAGGTACCTTCAATAGTGATTGTTACATCTGGAATTGCTTCGCCAGTAGTTCCGTCAAGAACACTACCTTTTACAATAGTGTCTTGTGCAAATGAACTTAGCACAGAAAATATTCCAAATAAGAAAATAAAAAAACTTTTTTTCATGCCTAATCTTTAGTTAATAATTGTTGCTCATTAAATAATAGTTATTTAAGGCGTGCAAATTTACATTATTTATAATAAATACATACTTTTGGCTCGACATTTGTAATCATCATAACGATAACATAATATATAGACTATGAAACCATTACATTTTTCTTTAGCCATTATATGTTTTTTATTAACATTTAATAGCTTTTCTCAAGAAGAAAAGAAAGAAAAACGCTTTAAAATCCATACTGTTGCATTCTACAATTTAGAAAACTTATTTGATACTATCAATGACGTTACTAAGTTAGATGAACGCAGCCCAATTATGGAGATGAATGCTAATCGCGAAGAAGTATACAAGAAGAAAGTCAACAATATGGCAAGAGTACTTGTTGATGTTGGCGCTGATGTTACTGGAAATGCACCTGCTGTGATTGGCGTTTGTGAAATTGAAAACAGACAAGTTTTAGTAGATGTTGTAAATCATCCTTTATTACTCTCTAAAAATTATGGCATCATTCATTATGAATCTCCTGATGCTAGAGGTATAGATGTTGCATTATTATATCAAAAAGACTTATTCAAGCCTACTAATCATAGTTCGCATGAGGTTAAAATTTACGATGATAAAACTAGAGAGCGTAAGCAAACTAGAGATCAATTGTTAGTTAGCGGTGAGTTAGATGGAGATCCAATACATGTTATTGTAAACCACTGGCCATCTCGAAGTGGTGGAGAAGCTAGAAGTAGGCCTAAACGAGTTGCAGCTGCTAAAGTGAGTAAATCTCTTTTGGATTCACTTCAATCTAAAGATCCTTATGCAAAGGTGTTCATTATGGGAGATTTAAATGATGACCCTACGAATAAGAGTGTTAAGGATGTATTGAAAGCAAAAGCAGAAAAAGACAGGTTGGATTTAAAAGACATCTACAATCCGTTTGAAAATATGTTTACTGATAAAGGTTATGGGACAACAGCATGGAGAGACGCATGGAGTTTATTTGACCAAATTATGTTTACAGAACCTCTTGTTGCAAAAGATGATTATTCATCATTTCGATTCTATAAAGCAGGAATTTATAACAAACTATACCTTACAAATAAAAGAGGACGATGGAAAGGGTATCCTTTAAGAAGTTTTGCTGATGGAGGATTCACTGGAGGATTTAGTGATCACTTTCCTGTTTATGTATACTTAATTAAACAAGTAGATTAATAATAACTTACTATTACAAACAAAAAATGCGCTATAAATTTATAGCGCATTTTTTGTTTAGTATATATATCTTTAAAACCAATTTGTCCAAGGAATTCTGGATAACACCAACACTAAACCTAATGTATAAAAAATAGCTAACATTTTAAACTTAGGCTTTGAGGTTAATTTTTTCTTATGTTTTGAGTAACCTATAGTAATCATGGCTACAGCAAGAATGCCAACAAAAGGATGTTCTACTGCTAATAAACGACTAAATGAATCTAAGCCTCCCATACCATTGTTTTTAATGTTTTGCAATCCAAAAGGAGACGTAAAATAGAGCACAAGTCCAATTAAAAGTTGAATATGGGTTACAATAAGCGTAAATAATGATATTCTAAAATCTACAGCATGAAATTCCTTATTACCAAAAAACTTTGCTAAAGCATTAAATGTGGCTATGACCAACATGATTACTACCAAATAAGCCCAATAAGAATGGATCATTTTAATTACATCGTACATCATTATAGTTTTAAGATTACGAGGGCAAAGGTAATAATTTAATGTATAGAATTATTCGGAAATAGAAATCTGTCGCTTGATCTCGTTTCCAAATGAATCAACAACGGTAATAAGGTGGTCACCAGGTTGAGGAAGAATGGCTAATTCATGAACATCTTTTGTTGTCCCAACATAAGTTTGATTTAGGTACCAATACACATTAGTTTCAGGTTTTGAATGAGCTATTTTTAAGATTAAATCATTGGTTTGCCCATCAAAATCTTTTGGAAGAAAAATTGAATTATTTTCCTTAGGATAAATAAAATCCATATTCATTTGAATATCTCCTGCACAATCCAATCGAAGTTTAGGTAGCGGTTTATAAAATGGATTTTTCGCTTTGTAGTAATAGGCTTTTAATGGTGATAATACAAACCAAGGTTTATGTTTTATCGTACTTAGATCTTCACAGGATGAATTAACTTGATAGGTTTCTGTTTGATCCACATGAGCCAAAATGTGATAGGGACAAGGTGTCGTTTTAAGCCCGCTATTTTGAATAAAGACTTGCGCAACGTTATCACAAATTGGAGAAGCACGATGTCCACTCTTAATACAAACATCTACTTCTTGCATCTCATCATAAGGTTTAGAAAACCACTCACTATTTGGTAACATATCAAAAACTTCAAATAAAATTGGAGCTGCAGTTTGTACACCAACCAAACCTGGACGACCTTCACCATCGGCATTACCAACCCAAACACCTACTACATAATCTCTTGTGGTGCCAATTGCCCATGCATCACGAAAACCAAAACTTGTTCCGGTTTTCCAAGCTATTTGTTTGGAGTCGTCAAAAAACTCCCAGTTTTCATTACCTTCAGGACGGTTAACTTTTTTTAAACTTTCATAAGTGAGATATATTGATGCGGCATCAAATAAGGTTTTGCTATTTGAAATGTTTCCAAAATCTACGGTTTCCGAAGCCATAAATGTAGGTTCAACAAACTCATTAGTATAATAGGCACTAGAAGTTTCAGAAAAATGATTTAATGTCGATGATAATGAGGCATAACTTTTACATAAATCCCAGAGATTACTTTCGGCACCACCAAGAATAAGTGATAAACCATAATGATTGGCATTATATTTTAAATCTTTTAACTGTAATTGTTTTAAGTATTGATAAAAACGATCGAGTCCAAAATCTTGGAGCATACGAACTGCTGGGACATTTAAAGAACGTGACAAGGCGTGGCTTGCTGGAACAACACCATCAAATTCTTTATTAAAATTTTCAGGATTATAGCTTCCAAACTGACTAGGAACATCAGTGACTAATGTGTTTGGAAGTAGGTCGCCAGCGTCTAGCATTGATGCGTATAAAAAAGGCTTTAATATACTACCAGTACTTCGAGGTTTATCAATAATATCCACATCTTTTTGATGAGCTTGATCTGTAGGAGTATTGCCAATATAAGCGAGCACTTCTCTAGTATGAACATCTAAAACCAAGACAGCTGCATTGTGAATTTCGTTTTGTTTCAATAAGTTGTATTGATTTTTAACAATGTGATTAACACGTTCTTGTAACTTAAAATCAATGGTAGTTTGAATGCGTTCACCTCGATTTAACTGAGATATTTTTTGCAAAAGATGAGGCGCAATTTGTGGCAACGGATAAGGTTTTTGTGGCAATCCTTCAGCTATGGATAAGTCATAAGTTAAAGAATCTATAATACTATTGTCTAATAATTTTTTTAGTAACCGATTTCGTTTTTGTAATAGCCGCTTTTGATTTTTTCCAGGATAAATTAAACTTGGTGCATTAGGTAAAACCGCTAGTGTAGCACTTTCTGCCCATGACAATTGATGAGGGTTTCTATTAAAATAACGCCAGGATGCAGCATCCAACCCGACAACATTACCTCCAAATGGAGCGTTACTTGCATAGTAAGCTAATATATTGGCTTTTGAATCCCTAAGTTCTAGACGGGTTGCTAAAATGATTTCTTTAATTTTTTCAAGATAAGTTCGGGATTGTCCTTTTCGAGATAAGCGAATAACTTGTTGTGTTAATGTGCTTCCTCCACGTTTTACTTCTCCAGAACTGATATTATCTCGTAATGCTTTAAAGATTGAAATAGGGTTAAATCCAGGATGGTTATAAAAATATTCATCTTCAAATTGAACAATACAAATTTTGAATTTTTCAGGAATACTATCATTGTGAGGAAATCGCCATTGACCATCAGATGCTATTTGAGCACCTAATAGTTCATTGTTTTTGCTTGTGATTACTGTAGCTGTTGGGTCTTTAAATAAATCATTCGGTAAACAAAACGTATACATAATCAGAAGTATCGCTAAAGCAATAGATTTCTTTTTGTGTTTTTTTATATAGTTTACTAATTTCATTTCTATGACCTTAAACTTATTTCAGGTTCTTTTTATTTGTTTTTCGTGAATTCATATTCACGCTCTACTTTACAGATTTTCACTTTATACCATGTGTACCAATCTTGTCGCCCTTTTTGTTGCGCTACCAAATGATCGGTATGCTGTTTCCAGTTTTTAATGGCGTCTAAACTCTCCCAATAGCTTATAGTAATCCCTAAATCGCTTCGAGCACTTTCTATTCCTATAAAACCAGTCTGTTGTTTTGCTAGAGCCTCCATTTGGTTTGCCATTTCAGCATAACCTTTTGTGTTTTCTGAATGAGTTGATGTGAAAATCACTGCATAATACGGTTTGAAATTGTCTTTCATTTTTTTATACTTTTCAATTTGTGTTGATAGCTTACTTGATTGCCAATTACACTTATTTAGTAACTTTTATCCATTGGCCTTTATTTCTCACAAAAAAGTCATTATCATACATGGCTTCTACTTGTGTTCCAGGTAAATAATAATTACCTAAGTAGGCTGCATTTAGCATAACCGTAAACACTTTAGTTCCATATTTTCCTTTTGAAGGCAGGTCAAAATAGAAGTTCACGCGATCATCTCGAATGTCAGTATATCTTGCAGAACTTGTTGTTGTATCTCCAAAAGCAGTAAAACGCGTATTCACAATCTCCCAACCTGAAGGGAATATTTGTGTTAAAGCAATATCTCTCACATTGTCTCGTTTTAAATTACTTACGCTAATTCTAGCAATAATATCTTGACCTTGTTGTAATTCGGAAATGTTAAGACGGTTACCTTTTAAGTCAGTATAAACCACATCAACGCTTAAGCCACGTTGTTCAGCTAATTCTTGACCTAAAGGTAATTTTCCAGAATTTAGAACTCTTACATAAACTAAGTTACCTGCAGCATTTTTCAAACTTAAGGTATTCGATCCATCAACAACAGGAAGTTCGCGTTGTGCAATTGTACTTTTAGTATTTATAGTTTCAGTTTTACCTCCAAAAGTGTAACTGAAATTCATGTTTTTGCCGCCATTTGCTTCAACCATTTTAGCCATTGCAAGCAGACTGTAAGCTGTGGTTTGAGTACTCATCCAGGAATCACTAGATAAATCTTTTGCAATTTGTTCGGAGAGTCCTCTTGCTTTTGAATCGTTAGTAATAATCATCGTCTCTAAAGCCATAGCTCTATTTCTATCTACCGATCCATAGGTATAATAATTATACTTTGGTGGCTTGAAATCAATATTGGCTGTTTGTGATAATTGTTTGCTGGCTTCTTTTTGACCAGACAATGCATAAGCTGCAGCCAATCGCCATTTGGCTTCATTAGAGATTTCAGTAAACTCTCGCAATCGATTCATGGAAGCCAAATCTGGACTTCCGGCTAAGGCTAAAGTATATAGACGATAGGCTTGCGCTAAATCTGAATTATAGTTTCTATAACTTGGTCTCCAATCTCTAGCAGCTTGTTTTTGGTAGCGTAACCAGTTATTCTTAAAGGATAGTGGTAATACAAACCCTTTCTTTTCGGCTTCGATTAAAAAATGCCCAGCATAACTAGTTCCCCAATCGTTGGCTGTATTTTCCCCAATCCAATAACTCATGCCTCCATTAGGGCGTTGGAAATTTCCTAGGCGCTTGATACCATTTTCAATATTAGATTTAATTTCTTGTTTCTTTTCATATTTTAAATCGAAAATATCGCTGAGATATAATTGTGGAAATACACCAGATGTGGTTTGTTCTACACAGCCATGAGGATATTTGATTAAGTATTGTAAGCGTTTTGAGAAATCCATTGGAGGCAATGTGGAGAATTCTACGGTTGCCGTATTAGTTCCAGGAACACCAAAAGTTTTAAACTCTAATGTTTCTGAAGCATTCGCCTCTAATTTTACGCTTTCATATAGTGAGGTTATAGGGTTAGGGTTTACGACATCTAATTCAACTTTATATGTAGATGTTTCCCCTTGACCAGTTGCAACCACTTCAATAGTATTAATGCCTTTGGCTTTACTCACATCAAGCTGAAAATATGCCATTTGTTCATCAGGTTTTGTAAACGATAATGTTTTAGAAGCGTTTCCTACAACTGAAATCCCATCACTTAATTTTAAATTCAATTTGACATTTTTGACCTTAGGTTCCATAGCAAAAACAGTCACTGGAAGCGTTACTTTTTCTCCTGGACTCAATTTTCTAGGTAAGGAAGCGAGTACCATTAAAGGTTTTTTGACCTCTACTGTTTTATCTGTACTTCCATAGGCTTCCGTGTCATTATTTCCAGCAATAACCATGGTTCGAACAGCTCCAATATAGTTTGGCATTTTGATGTTGTGGAATTTGGTTTTTCCAGCTTCCAAAGTAAAAGGCCCTAAATATCTCACAACAGGTTTAAAGCGATTTGCTTTTTTGTTTTTGCCTTTTGCAGCACTTCCATCACCTCCAATCGCAAATACCTGATCGATGCTTCCTGAATAGGCTCCTATAACATCATCAAAAATATCCCAAGTTTTTACACCAAGAGCTTCACGAGCATAGAAAGATTGCCATGCATTTGGAGTTTTAAAGCGTGTTAAGTCTAACAAACCTTCTTCAACCATTGCAATAGTGTAGGTCATTGTTTTGTTGTTTTTTTCTGAAACTTCTACTTCAAATTCTTGTTCAGGTCTCAGCACACTAGCCATTCGTAATTCGGGTTCGAGAATGGTTTTTGGGTCTTCAACTAAAATTGGAATTACACCAAATAAACGCAAAGGCAAGTCATTACTAGTTATGGAATGAGGTTGTAATAATGAAATATTAACAAAAACATTTGGTGCCATTTCTGAAGTAATTGGTATGTCGACTGTAGTTTCACCTTTGCTGGTTTTTACCCATTTATGTTCGATAACATCTGAACCATTTTCAATACTCACTAAAGCGCGACCGTCTTGACCTGAGGGAAATTTGATTTTAGCAGTTTCCCCAACAATATATTTATCCTTATCTGATGCAAATACTAACATTTTGGCTGCTTCTTTATCATTTCCTGTTGACATTCCTGACCAATTTTTATAGAAATAGGCTGTTCGTCCAGTGGCGTGACCACTTACTGGATCGTAGATTCTGATGAGGTAACGCCCTCTATCATTTTCAGGAATTTTTATTGTAAATGTTGTTCTTCCGTTTGCTCCCGTGGATGCTTTTTGGTTTAAAATGGGTCTGTGGTAACTACTTGATATATAATTTGAAAGATTATCATAGGAGGAATTCCACCACCAACGCCATTCAATTTTATAGACTTTAACTTCTAAGTCTTTCCGTTGCACAGGCTTACCATTTTTATCTACTACAGCGATATCAAAAGTTTGATTGGTATCTGTAAAATATGAGCCGTAGTAGTTGCCTTCAGGAGATTTTAAACCTACGTAAGATTCATAAGGTGAATAGGTTTTAGTAAAGGCATCTAATGAAAAATCACCTCCGTTTTCGAAAGCTCTAACCAAAAACTGAGCGTTCAACATTCCTGGAGCGTTTTTTCCAATATCTAATGTCGCATCTATGGTTGCTTTTCCGTTTTCATCTAAGGCATCTTCAAAAATATTAAGCTCTTCTGAATTAAATTGACGTGTAGGATCACTGAATGTATAGCCTTTAAAGCTTTTAAAACTAGTATAAGAACTTGTGAATTTAGCTTTGATTTCTGCTTTTATATGTTTTGCAGGAGCACCATGCAACCATTTCACGTCAAGTGTTCCGTTAACTAATTCATTACTAGATAAGATGTCTTGGTCGAAATCCACTTTAATTTTCAGTCGATTAGGTTTTACCGTTTCAATTTTTAAAGATTTGTAGAATTGAGCACCTCCTACTGAAACTTTAGCATTATAATTCCCTGTTTTTCCTTCGGAAGCTGTAGGAACGATAAACTTATAGAAGTTATTGACATTATCAGAAGTCACGTTTTTGTAGACTAACTTACCATTGGGATCTGTGACTTCTAATTTTACAGGATGACCCTTTGGAAGCTCATTAGCTTTATCATTAAGCATGAACGTTAAAAATAACGAATCTCCAGGTCGCCAAACCCCTCGTTCTCCATAGATGTAACCTTTAAGTCCGCGTTGCATACGGTTTCCAGAAACATCAAATTTGCTTAATGATAACGAATTTCCATCTGTTAATCTGAGGTAACTAGTTTGGTTACCTTTCGTGATAATGGCAAAAGCCGCATATTTATTAGATTCATAAACGGCTAAACCTTCACTATTGGTAGTTGTAGAACCAATTTCTTGTTGTTGAAAATTATATAACTTAATGGTTACACCAATTTCAGGTTTAGTATCTAATATATTAGTAACTGCGAAATAATAATTATTGTTGACACCTTGTTTTACGATGACACCAAGATTGGATGCTAAGAGGTTTTGAGATACAATTCGATTTTCATTGTAATATGCATCCTGACAAGGATTATCGCGTTGCCTCCAATTGTAGCTGTAGTTTCGATATCTGTAGGTACGGTTATCCCAATATTCTTGTTCTCTTAATTCATCATCTTCAGTGTTTGAATCGGCATATTCATCATAATAATAATCCTCTTCGTAATAGTAATCTTCATAGTCATCATTGTCGTTTAAATCGCCTTGCGGATTGGCGTTACAATCATATAGCGAATATTGACGTAAATAGCTTAATTCGACACGATAAATAGCACCAGGATCTGCTTTGAAAAATTTAGAAAGGTCTATACTGTAAGCTTTCCATTTTCCTGAATTTTCAGCTGCAGATTGTAACTGTATAGTTTGTTTTGCAATACGGCGCCCTACACGTTTAATTTCGTTTTGATTATTACTATTCATAGGGTTGTCTTGCAAAAATTGTAAGACGTTATCTTCAAATATTTTAATTATTCTAACGTCAACTGCACTTAAATTAACCGCTTCAAAATTGAATTTCAATTCATTAGAATTTGGTAGTATAGTTCCATTGCTAATCAACCGTACTTGCGGCTTTATTTCTTCAAACGAAATAGATTCAGAAAATGGCGTTTTAAGTTTATAACCGTCTGTGTTTTTAATACCTTGAAAGACATCTACTTGGATATTGCCAACCAGTTTAGTGTCTGGATACACTTTTAGCACATTTCCAACAACGACAAACTTTGGATGTTTTACATTTTGAATAGTCACCAATCCATCAAAATTTTGTTGGGTTTTAATTGGGTCTGAAAAATTTATGTATAAGAATTGCTCTGGAGTTTTGAAGGTTTCAACATTAACGATAGTAAAGTTGTTAATTCCAGGAATTTGAACGGTATTTTCGCCTTTGTTTTCAGCTTTTATAGCTTTGCCATCCCATGCAATGGTGATTTTAGAGTCTTCAACCAATCGATTGATACTATCCACTCTAAACTTAAAATAATTGGAATGGGTTTCAACTTCATCAAACACTAATTTTAATGATTTTCCATTTTGAGAAGCTTCAACTAATTGTTTTGCATCTTCAATTGAAATAATGTCTGCCGACTTGATTACTGCTTCTAAATATTGCCATTTTTTACTGTACGATTGAAGACTGTTTGTGATTATATTAAAATTGGGAGTTATGGTTTTAAACTGAAAAACATAATCTTCATAGTCTTTAGGCATATTTTGGTATATCTTATTCAGTTTTATTACAACGGTATATTCTGTTGCAGGATCTAAGTGTTCATCTGGTGTGAATAATAAGGTATGCTTATTAGTAGCTTTTAAAACACCTTCTACATGTGGAGAAATATGAACAATGTCATCGTCGATAATTTTATCAAACTCCCAACTGTCAACATCATTTGCGAGATTAATTTTAATTGGTGCTGTAACTGATTGCAAGCCTGAAGACGTGTAACTAATATAATCTCTAAACTTAAATAAGTTATCGGTCTCTTGAGCAATGGTATCTTTGTTTTTACAAGAAAATAGTATGGTAAAGCATAAAATAAGTACAGATAGATGTTTTAGTTTCATGGCAATGAATGTGTTTATTGGTTTGTAATATTAAATTCAAACCATCCTTTTTGATAGTTGAATACAATAAAACTAGCGTATTCGTGAGGCTTTTACAGGGCTGTTTTGTTATATGCAACAGATAAAATAGAATTCGTAGCTAATGAGATAGAATTCGTTTTTAGTTCTTGTAAATCCCTATTTCAATGTCTCCTTTGTCGTTCATTGAGGCTCGATACATACCAGCGGTATTAAATTCGGCAACCATATTTCCATCTTTATCTACAGCAACAATGCCACCATCACCACCAAGGTTTTGGACTTTTGTATGAATGACTTCACGAGCCGCTTCTTTTAAACTTAAACCTTTGTATTGCATTAAGGCAGAAATATCATAAGCGACCATACTTCTAATAAAATACTCACCCCAACCAGTACTTGATACGGCACAGGAGTTGTTATTTGCATAAGTTCCTGCACCAATAATTGGTGCATCTCCTACACGACCATAGCGTTTATTTGTCATACCTCCGGTTGAGGTTCCTGCGGCAAGATTTCCATACTTATCTAAAGCAGCACAACCTACAGTTCCAAATTTAAAGTTCTTAATTTCTGGATCATAAAAGGCTTGTTTATCATCATGATCTAATTCGATGCGTTCGGCTTCCATGGCACGTTTTAGAGCTTTAGATCTATGTTCAGTATAGAAGTATGAAGGATCAACAATTACTAAGCCCTGTTCTTTGGCATAAGTGTCGGCTCCAACACCAGCCATCATCACATGAGGAGATTCGTCCATAATGACTCGGGCTAAATTTATCGGATTTCTAACTGTTGTCGTGCCAGCTGAAGCTCCAGCATTTAATGTTTTTCCATCCATAATAGAAGCATCCAGTTCATTAGACTCAGTGTTCGTAAAAACTGCACCTTTTCCAGCATTAAACAAGGGAGAATCTTCCATGATATTGATCGTTTTTTGAACAGCATCTAAGCTAGTTCCACCATCTTTTAAAATATTATAGCCGGTTCTGATCGCTTTTTCTAATGTGGTCTTAAAAGCGGTTTCTTTTTCAGGTGTCATGTTTTTTTTTAGTATGGTTCCTGCACCACCATGGATAATAATTGCAAAATTTGCTTTGTTTTGATGACTTAGTTTTGTGGTGGATTCTTTGTCTTTACCCTCTGAAGATTTAGTATTATCAGCGCAATTCAAACAAATAGAAAACAGTAAAATAATAAGTAAAGAATGTCTCATGGTTATGTGTCATTAGTACGTGCTTTAAAGTTACATTATAATGTGAATCACATCAAAAGAAAATGACATTTTATTAGTAACTTCGCGTCAAAATTTAATAATTCATAAAAAACAAGCATATATGGAAGCAATTGCTACCGATTTCGGAATAAAAGACGCTTTAAAGCAATTAGGTGTTCACGATGTAAATAACGGAACATCTACAGGTTCTGATAATTTTTCAAATGGAGATATAATTGAATCGTATTCACCTGTTGATGGGCAACTAATTGGAAAAGTAAAAGCAACAACAAGAGCAGATTACGATAAAGTTATGGATGCTGCGACTAAAGCATTTTTAACTTGGAGAGATGTGCCGGCTCCACAACGAGGAGAAGTTGTACGTCAGTTTGGTAATAAATTAAGAGACTTAAAAGAATCTTTAGGAAAATTAGTCTCTTACGAAATGGGAAAATCTTTACAAGAAGGTTATGGCGAAGTACAAGAAATGATTGATATCTGTGATTTTGCTGTGGGCTTATCTCGACAGTTAAATGGGCAAACAATTCCATCTGAAAGACCAGGACACGTAATGAGAGAACAATGGCATCCTATTGGTGTTGTTGGAATCATTTCTGCATTTAACTTCCCAGTTGCAGTTTGGGCTTGGAATACAGCTTTAGCTTGGATATGTGGTGATGTATGTGTGTGGAAACCATCAGAAAAAGCACCTTTATGCTCTATTGCTTGTCAAAATATTATTGCAGATATTTTAAAAGATAATAACTTACCTGAAGGGATATCTTGTATCGTTAATGGCGATTATAAAGTTGGTGAAATGCTAACTACTGATTCAAGAATTCCTTTAATATCTGCTACTGGTTCTACAAGAATGGGACGAATAGTTGGAGCAACAGTTGCTGAACGTTTTGGAAAGTCTCTGTTAGAGCTTGGAGGTAATAATGCGATCATTATTACACCTTCTGCCGATTTAAAAGTTGTAGTTCCTGGTGCCGTATTTGGTGCTGTAGGAACTTGTGGACAACGTTGTACATCAACACGTCGATTAATTATTCATGAGTCTGTTTATGACAAGGTTCGTGATGCTATTGTTGGCGCTTATGGGCAATTAACCATTGGAAACCCATTAGACGAAACTAACCATATTGGGCCGTTAATTGACAAAGATGCTGTTAATACTTATTTAGCTGCTATAGAAAAAGCAAAAGCCGAAGGTGGAAATGTATTGGTTGAAGGCGGTATTTTAGAAGGTGAAGGTTATGAATCTGGATGTTATGTAAAGCCAGCTATTATTGAAGCAGAAAACAGTTTTGAAATTGTACAACACGAAACTTTTGCTCCTGTTTTGTATTTAATGAAATATTCTGGTGATGTAGAAAATGCTATTGCTAAACAAAATGGTGTTGCTCAAGGATTATCTTCAGCGATTATGACTAATGAAATGAAAGAAGCTGAAAAATTCTTGTCTTATGCTGGTTCAGACTGCGGAATTGCTAATGTAAATATTGGAACATCTGGTGCTGAAATTGGAGGCGCTTTTGGTGGTGAAAAAGAAACAGGTGGAGGCCGTGAGTCTGGATCTGATGCTTGGAAAGTTTATATGAGAAGACAAACAAATACGATTAACTATTCAGACGAGTTGCCGTTAGCGCAAGGTATAAAGTTTGACCTTTAATTTAATATCGTGTCGTGATTGACATGGAATTTTATTAGCATATAATAAACAAAAAAAGCCACATCTGCAGATGTGGCTTTTTTTGTTTATATAATTGAGTTTAGTTGGGTAAATGTGACTTTTTTAACACAACTGTATCTAATTATTGGCAAAAGATGTTAAATTTTTAATATCTTATTAATCTATAACTATAAAACACTAACTGTATGAGTAAAAAAATGTCCTATCTTCTAGGTATTTTATTTACTATTATTATTGGTACTTTATTGTATTGCTACTTGTGTGACGATTGTCACTGTTTTCCAAGTGGAGATACTAAAGAAACAGAAACCAATACTGTAGTAGATGTACCAGAAGTAAAGCCAGCAACTAGAAATGCATTTGCCATTTCTGATGTAAATGGTGACTTCAACATTAAAATTAATGACAATTTTAATTTTAAAACATCGAACTTCTCAATTTTAGAACCTATTTCTACAGGTGTAACTTCTGAAGTTGTAAAATTGAAAGACTATCTTTTAACAAACCCTTTAAAAGATATTGATATTACTGGGTATTACCGTAGTGATGAAACTAATAACTCTGCATATCCTAATTTAGGATTAGCGAGAGCCAATGCGGTAAAAAATTATTTGATATCTCAAGGGATTCCTTCAAGACAAATTGATACACATGGTCAATTGAACGATGACATTAATCCAGATGATGCTAGCACGCTATTTGGGCCGTTAAAATTTGGTATTGTAACATTTGAAGAAGGCTATAAAGATGAAGCTCTTGAAGCTGCTTGTGATTCTATTAGAAAAAATCCTTTAGTATTATATTTTAAAACTGGTCAAGCTCAAATAAATTTAACAAGAGAGCAACGTCAAAAGATTGCAGATATCTCTCGTTGTGTAGACAAACTTGGAGTAAAGGTTCAGGTTGTTGGTCATACAGATAATACGGGTGATGCTGATAATAATGTAATTCTTGGACAACAACGAGCAGATTTTGCAAAAAGCTATTTAGTTAGAAATGGAATTTTAGAAGGTAATGTTGAATCTACTTCAAAAGGACAAACTGAACCTATTGCAGACAATGCAACTGAGGAAGGCAAAGCTAAAAATAGAAGAACTGTAATAACAATAAACTAACAAATTTAAAACATTATAAAATTATGAACTGGTGTATATTAATCCCATTACTTGTCGGCCTAATTAGTGCATTATTAGGATATTTACTTGGACGCCTTTTAGGAGGAGGAAATGATGATAGTGATAGAATTGCAAGACTTGAAGCAGATTTAGAAGCGTGTAGAAGCTCTAGAACTTCATTAGAGGCCGATTTAAAATCAGCTAAAGCAAATATAGCTTCATCTTTTGCTGCAGCTTCCGCAATTGCTTTTGATGCAGATGCAGCCAAAGCTGTATTTGGTAAGAAAATAAAAGAAAATGATTTAACGGTTGTAGAAGGTATTGGACCCAAAATCCAAGAGTTATTTCACAATCATAATGTAATGACATGGAAAGGACTATCTGAATGTTCAGTAGATAAATGTCAAAGCGTTTTGGACAGTGGAGGAGAGCGATTTAAAATTCATAACCCAGGTTCTTGGCCAGAGCAAGCAAAAATGGCTTATGAAGGTCGTTGGAGTGAACTTCTAAAGTGGCAAGACGAATTAGATGGAGGTAAATAAATTACTGTTATAATAGTAATCACAAAAAACCGTTTCTAAGTAGAAGCGGTTTTTTTTAAATTATGATTTTGTAATATAAAACCTATAGTTATTCCTTAATAATCTTTTTAGTAGTATGCCCTTTAATACTGTAAATCATTAACAAATACATACCAGTATTTAAATCAGAAACATATACCTCATTGGTTTGTTTTAGAGTCTTTAATTTCTTTCCTAGTAAGTTGTAAACTTCAATTGTGTTTATTTCTGAATTGGATATAATACTTACCTTGTCAGAAGTTGGATTAGGATATATTGACAATTCCAGTAATTCATTTGTTTCTACATTCAGTACATTTTCTGAAAATTCATCATTTGAACCAGCAGTCGTAATCGTAAAAAATTCTGATCTAGCGTTTATGCCCATCATACCTGAATCTGTAGAATTTGGATCTGAATTATTTTCAAATAACCGAGCCTCAGAGTTACCATCGGATGCTGTAAATGTCATCCATAGTACTTCAATACCAGCATTTAGGACACCTATATAACTAGCACCTCCTGTAGAGTTAAATACATAATAATCATTGCTAGAAGATGCGTTAGGACTTCTAATTACACCGGCAGCATTATACGTGGAAACACTCTCACTTGTGTGGGAGACTGTTCTTGTTCCAGAAACACCGTCTGTAGGGAATACTATAGTTACAGTAGAAGTACCTCCCGTTGTAACAGGTGCTACTGCTGTTACATCTCTTGTTATGTAAAGTTCGTATAGTGAACTGTTAGAATTCCAACGTAAATCATAGGTCACATTCTGGGCAACCAAAGGAGCAGATACAATTAAGATTACAAAAAGAGTAATTATTTTTTTCATGGTTTTAAAGTTTTAATTATTTAGTAATTCTATTGCTTGTTTCAACCTCTGAATATCAAGATTTAGTTGTATTGTATTTCTCAATGCAGATGGTGAAGGCAGCTGCTCTTCAAATAAATTGTATTGTGAGCTAAAGCTAGTATTTAATGGATATAAGAGTATAGATAATAGTATTTGATTGTTTTCATTAGAAAAGGACACATTGCCGTCTAAAAAAACATCGGACTGAAAGTATCCATCTACAAAATCATAGCTTGTACTAAAACTTGTATTTGCAGGAAATAAAATGATGTCCGTTAATACACGATTAATATCACCTGAGAAATTAATAACACCATCGCCATTGACGTCACCAGCCCAAAGTGCCATAGTACCAGATGAAAGTAGCACTTGTGCTTGTGTGCCAAAAGTAGTAGTACTTACATCTGTAAAATCTATTATAGATGGGTTTGTTGATCTAGCAATAGTCACAGGTGTGTTAGTCATAATACCTAAGTGATTTTTGTGGTTAACCACTACATAATATTCATCAGCTAATACATTAAGATTTATAGAAGATACGCCATCAGTAGCGACTACATCACCATCGCGTTGTAATAGTGCTGATAGCGCTAAAATAATAGATGTATTATCACTTTTATCTCTTAATTCTACCCAAACCCAATCTACAATAGCATTATTGCCAGTTATACTAAAAATGGAAGCATCGCAAGTTGCTGCATCAGTATAAGGACTTGTGGTTGGGATATAACCAGCCAGGCGCAAGTGGTCATTCATTAATCCTGCAATTGTAGGATTAAGCATTGGACCTTGTAAAAATAATTTGGGATTAATTCTAATTTTTAGTTCAGGGTTTATAAAACCTTCGGAAACTGAAATGTCTCCTACATTTAATTCTTGTACGTTAACTTCTCCTATGGTATAAATAATTTCTATGCCTCCTTCTGAAGCCAAAGCTCCCCCAGAGTCTATACTATATTTTTCTATGGACTGCGCTACTATTAGTTTGGAATAGCCAAGAACTAACAGAATTGTAAATAATGTTCTCATTGCTCAGATGTTTTTAATAAGGCTTCAAGATGTTTAATCCTAGAATCGAAAGACTCTAGTGCAGTAATTTTTGCGTTTTGTTGAACTATAATTTTTTGTTGTTCCTTAATAGCATTAATAAGTACAGGTATTAGCTCTGAATAGCTTAAGCTTAATGTTTTATCGTCATCATTGTTTGTATGAACAATATTGGCAATAACCTTTTCCACGTCTTGTGCAATAAGACCCAAAGAGGCTTGCTTTTGCTCTGGTTTATCTTTCCAGAAATAGGCTTTAGGCTCTAATTGTAAAACTTCATTTAAACCATATGGTAAATCTTTGATGTCTTTTTTAAGACGTCTATCACTACTATGCGCCAAACTGCCATTTATATATACATTGCCATCACCACGCAGCGACATGACATTTTGGGTGAGCCCAGAGTAAAAAATATTGAACTGGCTATCTATGTCGGTATTATCTGCTCTGGCAAAGAGTGTCCAACGGTTGGTTGACTCTAGTGCATTTTTAAAGTTTATTCTTGAGCCACTATTGGCATTTTCTTCTGTAATTTCTAAATGAGGGCTGGTAGACGAGCCATTACCTTCTATATCCATTAATGCGTTAGGAGTGTCTGTACCAATACCTGTGTTCCCATTTTTTAAAATTGTAAACGCATTACTTCTGTAATTAATTTCTCCATTACCTACTACAAACAAGCGGTCAGATGGTTGCCAAGAAGAATTAGATACTGGTGTATAATCTGTATTGTATAATCCAATTGATGTCTCACTAAATGAAGGAGCTATCGTACTAGTTCCCATTGAGGTAGAATTATTTCCAGAAGCAGTTGTAACCCTTCCCATTGCTGTTGAAGCATCACCAGAAGCAGTAGTCGCCAAACCCATAGTGATGCTATTTGATCCCGTTGCTCCATAAATTGTTGAAACACCATAGTTATTACTTAAATCAATAGAATCAAAACCAATATCTCCAAAAGAACTAAGATTCCTCCCTTTCAATCGCCAACCAATACCGTTGCCTTCGTCTATTGCTTCGAGACCAGAACTTCCAAGATTAGCATCTGCATATTCTTTGGTAATAAGTGCTTTATCGTCTGTAATTTCAGAAACGTCAAAGCTTGGTGCTGTGATGGTGCCGTTTTTTAAGATAATCAGAGCATCGCTTTTAAAGGCCGGAACACCGCCATTACCTATTACAAATAGGCGATCATCCTCATTCCAACTAGTTTCACTATTTGCAGAATAATCTGTGCTATTATTACCTATAACGATTTCATTATATGATTTGGCAGCTACTTGGTATCCAATAGTAGTTGAAAAATTCCCATGAGCTGATGTACTTGCCCCCAAGGTAGTTGAGTAGGTGCCTAATGCATTTGTAAACCATCCCATGGCTGTAGAATATTCATTTGAAGCTGTTGTGTAATAACCCATTGCCGTTGAATAATCTCCAGAAGCAGTAGAAGCTATTCCCATTGCCATTGAATAATCTCCTGTTGCTCCATGAGTTGTTGAAGAGACTACATTAACACTTAAGTCTTTAGCATTTAAACCTATATTTCCGTAATTATCTGGATTACTCCCTTTTAACCGCCAACCAATACCATTGCCTTCGTCTAGGGCTTCGAGACCAGAAGGAGCAATAATATTTGGTGCGTTTGTTAAGTCGTTATAGTCGCCGCTAAAGGTATTGGCATCTGCATACTCTTTGGTAATTAGGGCTTTATCGTCTGTAATTTCAGATACATCAAAACTAGGTGCTGTTATAGTACCGTTTTTTAAGATGATTAAGGCATCAGAGGTATCAGAGAATTGTGTGCCATTGCCTATACCGAAAAGTCTATCGGTAGCTACCCAATTTTCGGTATCACTAGGGACATATTCAGTATTATAACATCCTAAAGTGGTCTCTCTATATGATCTTGAAATAGCGCCATTACCAAGAGCTATAGTTTGGTCACCTAATCCCTGCCCATAATAACCTAAACCCATGGCATACTCCCCATTCGCTTGGGCATACGAACCTAAAGCAAATGCATTGTCTCCAGAAGCTGTAGATGAAAAACCTATAGCTGTAGCATTACTACCAGAAGCTGTAGAATTAGAACCAGATGCCGTGCAATAAAGGCCAGAAGCTGTAGTGTTAAAACCCGTTGCCACAGCATATGCACCTGTTGCTCCTGCAGTAGTTGAAGTACTAGTATTGGTACTTAAATCTACTGCATTAAGGCCTACGCTTCCATAATTGTTAGGGTCTTTACCAATTAAACGCCACCCAATATTCAGTTTTTCTAAACCTTCTACATTATTGGCTTTTTCTGCCTGTAAGGCATAAGGTACGGCCTTAAATGTTGTGGTGCCCATATCTACAAATCCACTACCTGTATCTAGTTGCACATTTAGTGCATGAGAATCTAATGCCCAATCAATAAAAGTATAATTGCCATTTTGTGGTATGCCTTCTCCTATAGTAAGGATAATCAGTCCATTAGCATCAGTAGTTGGTGTATGCACTTCGGTATACACATTGGTTTCTGCAACGCCTTGTAGAATACTAAATTGAACAGTAATACTTTGGTTAGCTAAAGCATTACCCAAATCGTCTTTAATCAATGCTTTGTAATTAATGCCTTGTTGGGCAGTACTTGTATAAGCAACTAAAAAAGCTAAAAGTGTATAAAGTTTCCTCATAATAAATTGGTGTTTATAATGCTGATTATCTTATCTTTAAATAAAAGTATTTTAAAAGATCCGCGCTGAAAAGTGAGAATGTACAGGTGTGTTTCTTTCTGTCTAAAGCATTAAAAGTGAGTGTATAAGTGTTCTTGAGAAGTTATCGGGTTTTTTACAAATTTGATAAACACACTTTTTTAGTTGTTTATGCTTATGGTATTTAAAATTAACACAGTTATACAGTTTAAGTATCTAGTGCGATTTTTAATATGTATAATTACTGTTTAACAAAATATTTATGTCGTGAGATCCAATTTCTTGAAGCATGTCACCTTTTATATTTTCCTATGTTTTTGCACGAACTTGAGTTTTGGACAAAACAGAGATCTTATAGACTTGCAAAGGTTTATCAAAGATTATGATACCATATCCACTAATAAACAAAAAGACGAGCATCTTAGAAAGTTGGTTAAGTTGGCTGAATTCATACCAATGGATTCATTAGAATATTTAAAGAAAACACAAAAAAATAATTTCATTTTACGTTTGGCTATTGCAGACGATTTCAGATTTAATAGAGATTATATCAATGCCAAAAATGCCTATTTACAATTAGAGAACGATGTACTAGCAAAAAAGCCAATTGATTATACATTACTGGCTATTATTTCTTGGAAAAGCTGTCAAAATATATCTCCCAAAAATTTCAGCTTTGAAGAGAGTTTAAAGGACCTCTATAAAGGTTTAAGTTATGCTGAAAAAAGCCAGGTTTATAAAAGAATAACAGAATACCATTCAAATTTGGCTTTTTATAATAGCTCTTCTGCAAATTATGAGCAATCCGTATTTCATAATAAAAAACACTATGAATTTGCAAAAAAAGATCAGGATTCCATAGAGATGATTTTAGCGTTAAAAAAAGTAATGGAAGATTTTAATGTTACTAATAATAGTGAAAGTGCTATTAAAATATGGAATGAAATTAGACCAATGTTTAAAAAGAAGCTATCAGATTATCCTTATCCTGCTCATCTTTTAGATTTTGTGGTTAATGGTTTTATTAAAACTGGACAATTAGATTCTGCAGCTTATTATAACAAAAGATGCTTCTATTTTGATAGCATAGAAGGTAATACATTTAGAAGTCCTTACAATAAACTAAATAAAGGAAGAATATTAGTTGCACTTGAAGAATTTACAGAAGCCGAAAAGGTATTATTATCTAGTTATAATGAGTCTAAAGGAGGAAATAATAATAGGATTAGAGCAATATCAGCATCTGCTTTGGCGCAAATTTATCTTCAAAAAAATCAACCTTCAAAAGCATTAGATATACTAAAACCTACATATAATACTAAAGCCAAGATTAGAAATTATTATAAATCTGGTATGGAACGATTACTTTCTAACGCTTACGAAGCCACTAATGTTTTAGACTCTGCTTTATTTTATAGAAACAAGTCTGAGAAGACTATGGAATTAGAAAATAGAATAGTTGCAGAAAAACAGGTTGCGCTTGCTAAAGCGGAATTAGGTATAAATGAGCTTTTAAAAGAAAATGAAGATCTCACTTCAACAAAAATCAATTTAGATGAGCAAATAACTAAATCAACAAAAGCCAAGAACATTTTAACATATGCATTGTTAGCTGTTATAGCTTTAACAGGCTTTTTTCTATACCACAAAAACCAAAAAGAGAAGTTGCGAATTAGCCAGCATAGAGAGCAACTAACCAACAAAGAACGTATTGCTTTAGAGGCCGAGTTAAATACGATTCGCTCACAAATGAATCCGCATTTTATGTTTAATTCGCTCAATTCAATCAACGAATTTATACAAAATGATAGCAGTGAAGACGCGTCTAATTATTTGGTAAAATTTTCACGTTTAATGCGTTTTACTTTAAATTACTCTAAGCGCAAATTTGTAACTTTAGAAGAAGAATTAGAATTGCTTGAGCTTTATGTAGAACTAGAGAATTTACGATTTTATAATTCTATAGATTTTGATTTACTGATAAGTCTAGATATTAATATTAATAAAGTACTTATACCACCTATGATGATTCAGCCTTTTGTTGAGAATGCCATATGGCATGGTTTAATGGCAAAGGAAAACAATAGGAAGTTAAGTTTACGTTTTTCAGAAAATGAACAAAACATTATTTGTGATATAGAAGATAATGGTATTGGTAGAAGAGCAAGTGCTAAACAAAAAGCCCAAAGGAGTAACCATAAATCGCAAGGCATAGGGCTTACTCAACGTCGTTTAGAACTATTAAAAAGCATACATGGCAAAGAGGCCAAAGTAGAAGTGACAGATTTAGTTGTGGGTAATAAAGCTTCGGGCACGTTAGTTAAAGTAACTTTACCTAAACAACAAAAGGCATGAGCAGTTCAAAAATAACAGCGGTTTTAATAGACGATGAACCAATGGCCTTAAATTCTTTAAAGCGTATGTTATCAAAACATTGTCCAGAGCTAACAGTTATAGGCGAAACTATTAATCCAGAAGAAGCTATACTGCTTATTAATAATAAAAAACCAGACCTGTTGTTTTTAGATATTGCGATGCCAAGATTAGATGGTTTTGAACTGCTAAATAGGATAGATTATAAAAATGCCCAAGTTATATTTATTACAGCTTATGATGAATATGCGCTCCAGGCGTTTAAAACAGCAGCAGCAGACTACCTTTTAAAACCTGTTGATAAAGACGAATTAATAGCAGCTGTAACCAAGGTATCTAAAAGTTTAGAAAGTGATACCACTCAAAATTATTTAACCGAATTATTTGAACGCCTGCAAAATAATAATAAGAGAGTTTCTACAATTGGTTTGCCAACGATGGAAGGCTTAGATTTTATAAAAACCGAAAACATAATATATTGCCATAGTGATGGTAACTATACTGAAATTTATTTAGAGAATAAACATAAACTATTGGTAACCAGAAAGCTAAAGTTTATGGAAGAGAAATTGGATGCAACTCAATTTGTACGTGTGCATAACTCCTATGTCATCAACCTTAATTATGTAAAAAAGTACATTAAAGGACGTGGAGGCACACTAATTATGTCTAATGGCAGCAGTATACCAGTTTCGGTAAGAAAGAAGAATGATTTTTTGGATTCGTTTTAACAACTCAATTCTAAAATAATTTTAATGATATCAATAGTAGTTATGATGATTAAACCAACACTATAATATTCAGTCTAACTTGTATGAAACAAAAGCAAATACAACATTTATACTGGAGAGCTGGGTTTGGTGTGCAACCAAATCAATATGTGAAGTTATTGAAATTAGATAGACATGAAGTTGTAGATGCCTTATTTTCTGATTCTAAAACCATGTCACCTTTAAAGATTGACACATCAGAATTAAAACCATTCTGGTCACGGGAGTTACTTAAAGATAAAGCGAATCAAAAAGAATTTAGGAAGATAAGTACAAAGAAGCTTAAGTCTTTTAATAAATCATGGATTGAAAGATTAGCAATTTCTGAGGAAGTATTAAGAGAAAAAATGACCTTATTTTGGGCTAACCATTTTGTGTGTCGAGATCAGAATATTTTTCATGTACAACAGTATAATAATATACTTAGAACTCATGCTTTAGGACATTTTGGTGATTTTGTAAAAGCAATTTCTAAAGAACCTGCAATGCTTAAATATTTAAACAATAAGCAAAATAGAAAACAGAAACCCAATGAGAATTTTGCTAGAGAATTGATGGAGTTATTTACACTTGGAGAAGGCCATTATTCTGAGCAAGATGTTAAAGAAAGTGCTAGGGCTTTTACTGGTTATAACCATAATTTTGCAGGAGAGTTTGTACTTCGACGTTTGCAACATGATTATGAGTTTAAATCATTTTTAGGGCATAAGGGACGTTATGATGGAGATGATATTATAGATATTATTTTAGAACAAAAACAATGCGCACGCTTTATCTGCAAGAAGATTTATAAATATTTTGTTAATGATAACATAGATGAAAAAAGAATAGAAGAACTTACATCTATTTTCTTTAAAAATTATGATATAGAACAGCTCATGCGACATATATTTATGTCTGATTGGTTTTATGCTGGACAACATATTGGAGCAAAAATTAAATCTCCAATTGAGTTTTTAGTCGGAATGATAAGAACTGTACCTGTAACTTTTAAAGACACCAAAGATGTCTTAAAACTTCAGAAATTACTCGGACAAATATTACTAAATCCACCAAATGTTTCTGGATGGGAAGGAGGTAAAAGTTGGATTGATAGCAACACGATTATGTTGCGACTTAAACTTCCATCTATAATATTGGCAAATGCCAAGATATCAATTAGAGCAAAAGGAGAATTTGAAGATGCTTTTGAAACCTATTATTCAAGGCAAAAGAAAAATAAATTTGTAAAGGTAAATGTCCATTGGGAAACTTTTGACAAGCAGTATAAATTGCTTAAAATTGCTGACTTAAGAGCACAAATTATTGTTCCTGAAATAAGTAATGGCACTAAAGCATATATTGAAACATTAAGTCAATCGTCAAAACAAGACCTGTGTATCCAACTCATGTCTTTACCTGAATATCAAATGTGTTAAGTATGGATAGAAGACATTTTTTAAAGCAATCGTCATTAGCAAGTAGTCTATTTTTTGTGCCAAGTTTTATAAAGGCGTTTGAAAGCATGTCTACTAAAAGTTTAGGTTACAAGAGACTAGTAATGATTCAATTATCTGGAGGTAATGATGGATTAAATACCATTATTCCTTTTACTAATGATAGTTATTACCGTAATCGTCCTAAAATAGCTATTCAAAGATCTAAGGTTCTAAAAGTTACTGATGAACTTGGATTCCATGAAAATTTACGTCCATTAAAGAAATTGTACGATAATGGGCATCTTACAGTTATTAATAATGTTGGGTATCCTAATCCCAATCGATCACACTTTAGGGCTACAGATATCTGGCAAACAGCAAGTGATTCTAATCAATATTTTCAAACGGGTTGGATTGGTCGCTATTTAGATATCTACGGAAATAAACCTTACAATGCTATTGAGATAGACGATAGTTTATCTTTGGCTTTAAAGGGGCAAAACATTAATGGGATTGCAACTAAAAATCCAGTAGTACTTTTTAAAACGTCTCAAGATCCTTATTTCAAAAATGTACTTAAGTATTATCAGGATGAACATTTAAGTGAACACAATTTAGGTTATTTATATAAAACAATGATTGCAGCTGAATCATCTGCTAAATATATTTTTGAAAAACATAAAATTGCATCTTCTCAACAAACGTATCCAAATAATGCGTTTGCAAATCAATTGAAAACAACCTCGAAGTTGATTAATTCTGGGATTGAAACTAAAGTATTTTACTCTTCTCTTGGTGGGTTTGACACCCACGCCAATCAATTAAATAGCCAAGCGCGATTATTAAACATATATGGCGAAAGCATTGACGCCTTTGTAAATGATTTAAAACAGCAAGGAACTTTTAATGACACACTCATTGTGACCTTTTCAGAATTTGGTAGACGAGTTAAGCAAAATGCAGCAAATGGTACAGATCATGGAGCTGCAAGCAATATGTTTATTATCGGAAACAAATTAAAAACACCAGGATTTTATAATGATTTGGCAAGTTTGTCAAATTTAGATACTAATGGAGATCTAAAATTCACAGTAGATTTTAGATCGGTGTATGCTACTATTTTGAACAAGTGGTTAGCAGTAGATGATACGTCAATTCTAAATACTTCTTACTCTAAATTACAATTTATTTAAAGTATTATAAAACAAAAACCCTGTTTCACATTCGACTAGCGACATTGAAACAAGGTTATATGTAATTGATTAATAGCAACGCTAAAATCGTAAAAAATAAGCTTGCTTTCTAAAAAAAACTATAAGTGGTAAAAAAAACTGTATGAATGGTAATTCTGACATTCATCTTGGTAAAAAAACGAACCTTTTTTTGATATTTCAGAAGGAAATAGAAACCTTTAAAAAACAAAAACCTTATTTCGCCTGCGAATAGTCGCTTTTGAAATAAGGTTATATGTAATTGATTAATAGCAAGCCAAAAATCGTAAAATTCGAAGTTCAAGTAGAATTAATACTACAAATAGCAAAAAAAATGGTATGAACGGTAATCTGTGCGATATTTCTTCGATTAACTGTATGTATGATCTTAAAAGTGCTTAATATACTAAAGAAACTCTGTAGGGCTTTTCTTGAAAAATTAATTAATGTGTTCAAATATTTATAAAATAATGAGACTTTTGTGTTTTTAAAAACCTGATAACTAATTAGTTGAATATTTTTTTATTAACTTTAAGCTGCTATTAATCAATACATATATTATTATGAAAACACTTTTTAAGTTAATTGTTTTTTGTTTTTTCATTTCATTTTCATCTTGTGAACAAGAGGAAGTGATTGTTGAAGACTCACTTGAAAGAAGTACCAAAGATGAAGATGGATGTGAAACTGCTTTTGCTTATGGTAAGGAGGATGAGGCAACTTGTTTTTTAGATGACGATGATCTCAACTCTAATAGATGGGGTTGGACGATTGGCCCAATTACTCCTAATTATGACGGATCTTATGAAATATATCAAGCTGCAGGAGGCTGCAATCTTGATAATGGAGAACTAATAGGTACTTTGTATGTTACCTACGAGTCAGATTATGTTTTAGTGAATTTTGTTGCAAATGAAGGTTTTGGTTTTTTTGAAACACATTTATATGTAGGAAATGAAAAGTATCCAACCAAAAGAAATGGCCAATTTACTGTCGCACCTGGTCAGTACCCTTATAACGGAAGTTTTCCAGAAGGAACATTATTTGATGATTACAAAATAGACGATGTAGAAGGTGAAATCTATATTATTGCGCATGCAGTAGTATGTCCTTTTAAAAAGGAAGATAAAGATTAATCCAATTCAATACCTTAAAAATACAGTTGATTAGAAGTATTTGTGCTGCTAATTAACTGTATTTTACTTTCCGTAAAATTCGAGTTGCTTCCTGATAAGAGTTATAAACTGATTGGCTATATTTTTTTAAATAGGGCTTA
The DNA here is from genome assembly GCF_055686305.1 of Psychroserpens citreus. Taxonomy (NCBI): domain Bacteria; kingdom Pseudomonadati; phylum Bacteroidota; class Flavobacteriia; order Flavobacteriales; family Flavobacteriaceae; genus Psychroserpens; species Psychroserpens citreus. Next base: position 1,175,142 of record NZ_CM145999.1, on the reverse strand, counting down.
GCTTCATTCAGTCTATCAATAGCTTCATGAAATTGATTAAAATAACAAATTAAGTAGGTGGCAGGAAGGTTTTTAAGATCATGAGCTTCATGTTTATTCAGTACTAATCCTTTCTTTAATTTTTCTAGAAGTGCATTATTGGCATTGTAAATATGGTGTAGTACTTTTTTATCAAATTGAGGTGGTTCAAATATAAGATTGGTTTCAATAGTATAATGAGCATTATCTTCAAAATGAATGATGGTTTCCTCTAGCTTATAATACTTAAAGGAGTTTTGAAGCCCTAAACTCACATATTCTAAAATTTTAAAAGTATTATCGTCGTAATAAATAGAGACCTCGTCTAATGTTGAAAAGAACAAGCGGACTTGCTCATTAATTAATTCGATATCTACTCTTGAAAAAAAGGTTTCATTTTTTACTATCTTTTTCTGGCCAGACCAACATACCACGAAATATTCTTTAAAGACTTTGTATTGTGGATTAAAATCCTTTCGTTTATTCATAAAATCGAAAACACCATCAAGTGTATATTCAATATTATTTTGTGCATGAGATTCAATAGCATTAACGATTTCAGAATTTATATCTTTAATTTCAATATCAAATACCTTAGGCATACTCATGCTACCATCTCTAAAAAACACCGAACCTCCATAGTACTTCCAAATGTTTTTTCGAAGCGAGGTAATTTTATCTATAGCTCTTATCGTTACTAAGCCAACCACTTTGTCATCTGGCAAATGTGGAAAAGAAATGTTTTCATATTGCACAATTGGAGGGTTTACCAGATAAGCATTTATGAGGTTTTGAATTTTGCTGTCATCAAAAAAATTCACACCAATAATCTTGTTTTCTTCATCTTCAACACCAATAACGATATAAGAATTGTTTTTCGGATTACTATTAGATAGTGCACAGATGTGCTTTAAAAATTTGGCTTTGCCTTCTTTGTGTGTAATATCAACTTTTCGTTTTTTATCATAAAAACTATTCTCATCATTATGAGCAAGTAAGTTTTTGATAAGAAGACGTTTGTTAATCATTTAATTTCTCTTGTAAACTGAGATTTTATTTAGTTTGTCCCACTTTCTATTTCAGCAATTATTACTCCAAAATTACCATCTACTTGCTCCCATTTTTTCTTTGGAAGGTAGGTTCGAGATACAAAACCGTCAAGGTATAACGCATTTTTGCAGCCAATACCTTTAAAAAAATCTGCAAAATCATATAAGTTAACCCGATCTTTGGACATAGCAAAAACGATAGAACCATTAGGTAAAACACCTACACCATTTCTTATGTGTAAGTTTTTTGACCCTTTTACAAATTTTGGATGTATAGTATTTTCAATTACAAGCATTGGTCCAGATTGGGTGGCATATAAAATATTGGGACTTGATTTAAAAAGGCTTGTTTTACAAACCGAAGCTTCTTGATTTTTGGTGATATAGAAAATGCCATTAGGCTGTAAGTAAAAGTTACCATAGGCATTAGTAATGGTGTCTATTTTGGTTTTTGCGACACCATCTTCAATATATAAACCTTGGGGCGATCCGTCTTTAAGATACATACCTCCATTCATGGCAAAAGTGAGCTTTTGATGATTATGCTCTAGATCTTTTTTTAATTTTTGAAAATTACCAAAATTAGTTCCAGTACTGTCCTTTAGATAAAACTTAAGTGTTTGGCTTTTTAAATTGACAACGTGAATAATAAAACGATCATCTTCTATCTCTTGAGCAGATGACATACATGAAGTGTTCATGAGCAATAAGATCAAGACAAAAGTTAGTCGCTGTTTCATATTAGTGTAAACTAATTTTTTTTTCAACCAGTCAATCATATATCCTTTTTAACAATAGTTGAACTGGCTTGTGCCGTACAAAACATAAGTACATCAGCAATGTTAACATGTGCCGGACGGGAAATTGCAAATTGTATGACCTCCGCAATGTCTTCGGCTTGTAATGCTTTATAGCCTTTGTATACATTGTTTGCTATTGGGTCTCCTTTAAAACGCACTTGGGAAAATTCGGTTTCAACCAAACCAGGATTTATGGCTGTCACCTTAATTCCAAAGGGATTTAAATCAATACGCATCCCTTCTGTTATGGCTAAAACAGCATGTTTACTTCCGCAGTACACATTGCCTTTAGGATACACCTCTTTCCCTGCCGAAGAACCAATATTAATAATGTGCCCGCTTTTACGTTCGGTCATTTGAGGAATAATAGCCTTGCTTACATAGAGAAGCCCTTTTACATTGATGTCCATCATGGCATCCCAATCCTCCAAATTACCAGTTTGTATAGGGTCTAAACCATGAGCGTTTCCTGCATTATTGATTAATATGTCTATGGTTTTGAAATTTTCAGGAAGGGATGCTATGGCTCCAAAAGTTGCTTTTTTATCACGCACGTCAAAGTTGAGTGTATGAACATCCGTTTGTTTGCTTAATGCTTTTTTTATGGTGTCCAGGCGCTCTTGACGTCTCCCACAGAGCACCAAATTAATGCCATGTTTAGCAAACTCATGAGCTGTTGCTCTTCCAATGCCACTAGTAGCTCCAGTGATTAATGCTGTTTTTTTCATATCCTTTTTATTTATGGGACTTTATGACCTTGGCAAGCCACTAATATTTTAAACCAATCCTCTAATTCTAATGTAATGTTAGCAGTATTTGCTGCATCTGAAATGCGTTGTTTCGTAGTAGTGCCAATAACTGGATGAATCTGTGATGGATGTTTTAAAATCCAAGCGAGCAACAGTTGATCCTCGGTGGCATTGTACTTATCTAATAAATCGCCTAATTGCCTATGAATACGACGGGTTTGCTCTGTGTCTTCTCTAAATACTAATCCTAACGGTGACCAAGCCATTGGAGATATATGTTGCGCTGTCATATAATCTAATGTACCATCATGCATGGCTGTATGTTGAGTTAGGGAAAATTCGATTTGATTTGCTGAAATATCTATGGTATTAGATAATAATGTCATTTGAGATGGTGTAAAGTTTGAAACCCCAAAATCTTTAATTAACCCTCTGTCTTTTAAATTGGTTATGGCCTCTGCAATTTCATTAGGTTCCATTAATGGACTAGGTCTATGCAGTAAGAGTAAATCTAAGTAGTCTGTGTTAAGATGCTTTAATGAAGTTTCTGCAGACCATATGATATATTCTTTACTGTAATCATAATGTTTCACAGTATTATTTCTGTTCTCACTAATATATTGAATGCCACACTTACTAATGAGTTGAATAGTATCCCTTTTAATACCACTTTTAGCAAAAGCTTTTCCGAAATCTGCTTCTGTAGTATAACCTCCATAAATATCAGCATGATCAAATGTAGTGATGTTTTGATCAATACAATACTGCATTAATTCAATAATTTCGTTGGTCTTGAGTTGTTTTCCCCAAACGCCCCAGGTCATAGTACCTGCAATTAATCGAGAATATTTCACTTTTTTTTCTGTTTATGCTGATTTTTTTGCAATTCATGTATAAAAATAGTCAAATAATGAAGAACAAGGTATTATTGTATTGCTATTATTCAATGTCCCAATCATGAAAAATATAAATACCTATAAAACTACTTTGTTTGCATTAATTTGTTTGTTTTTAGTATCTAGTTGTTCTCAAGAATTAGATACAGAAACCTATGAAAACAGTAGCTTAGTTACTATAAAACTTCAAGGTACACATAGTGCATTTAGTCAAGTTAATATTGAAGTGCTCGATGTGCAATTTAGAATCTTAGAAGATGAAAATGATTCTAATGCATGGATAAGTTTAAATACCATTAATACAGGAATTCACGATTTAACAAATAGTACTAATAATAAAGTTATCACATTAGTAGATTTTGAAGAAGTTCCAGCTGAATATATTTACAATATTAAATTAATACTAGGAGATCAACACACTGCAATTAAAAATGGTATTGTATACGAATTAGATCTGTTGCCAGAATACGAAAATGCTTCAGTAAACATTGTTGAAAAGCAATTGGTTGCTAACAAATTATATGATTTTGTAATAGAATTAAATCTCGATGATTCTATAAGAATGTCTTCAGATGGAGATGCTAATTTCGCACCCAAAATGAATACCTTAATGCGTCTTTTTAATATTTTCTAGAGTGTTAAAAACATCTGCAAATTTAAATTGAACGTATATAATTTAGATCAAATCAAATAATATTATGAACTCAATTAAAATTAAAAGTCTTTTAGTTTCAACTTTATTTTTACTAACTATTTTTGCTTGTGGAGACGATGATTCTCCTTCAAACATTGAAGGGACATCTAAACTAACTGTGAAATTAGTTGATAACCCTGGGGATTATGAGCATGTATATGTTGATGTAGTAGATGTGATGGTTAAAGTCAATGATGACAGTGAAGATGATGATAGTGGTTGGCAAAGTGTAGGCGCTATCAATACAGGAATATATGATTTATTAGAACTTACAGGAGGTGTCAATGTGTTGTTAGCTGATGATTACGAAATTCCTTCAGGAATGTTAAATCAAATAAGGTTAGTTCTTGGCGATGATAATAGCATCGTTATTGATGGAGAAACATTTCCATTAATGACACCAAGTGCGCAACAATCTGGACTTAAAATTCAAATCAATGAAACGTTAGAGCCTAATTTTGAATATACCTTTTGGTTAGATTTTGATGTATGTCAGTCAATAGTTGAAGCAGGAAATTCTGGTAATATTATCTTAAAACCAGTCATTAGAGCAGTAGCAGATATATCGACAGGGATTATTAGCGGAAGTATTACACCAATAAATGTACAAACTCAAGTTAGCGTTTTAGTTGGATCTGAAGAGGTGTCTACTTATACTGATGAAAACGGAAACTTTATGCTAGTTGGTTTGCTGTCAGGAGCTTATGATGTTGTTGTGACACCAGATCCTGAATCTGGATTATCAGAAACAATTGTTGAATCTGTTAACGTTGTTGCGGGTGAAACTACAGTACTAGAGACTATAGAATTACAATAAAATAATTTTTATAAGCAAATAAGGGTAATGCCATTGGTATTACCCTTATTTTTTTAACCAATTATTAACAGCATTACATCAAAAATTTTAACAATTTGCGTAACTAAATTAAATAGAGCTATACATAGCGTTTAAAACCTATTAGATAATGGAAGATACAGGTACAATTGACATTAAAAGCATTAATGAGAAAATAGAAAAAGAAAGTGCTTTTGTTGATTTGTTAATGATGGAAATGAATAAAGTCATTGTTGGACAAAAACACATGGTAGAACGATTGCTTATTGGGCTATTAGGACGAGGGCATATTTTACTCGAAGGTGTTCCTGGGTTAGCAAAAACCTTAGCTATTAATACCCTGTCTCAAGCAGTTGCTGGTAGTTTTAGTAGAATTCAGTTTACTCCAGATTTATTGCCTGCAGATGTTGTTGGAACATTAATCTACAACATGAAGGAGAATGATTTCTCAATTAAAAAGGGACCAATTTTTGCTAATTTCGTGCTTGCAGATGAAATTAATAGAGCGCCAGCTAAAGTGCAATCAGCGTTATTAGAAGCTATGCAAGAGAAACAAGTCACAATTGGAGATGAAACGTTTATTTTAGACAAGCCATTTTTAGTTATGGCAACACAAAACCCTGTAGAGCAAGAAGGAACTTACCCATTGCCGGAAGCTCAAGTGGATCGTTTTATGCTGAAAACAGTTATCGATTATCCAAAACAAGCTGAAGAACAACTCATCATGAGAGCTAACCTCAAAGGAAATTGGGACAAGGTTAACCCTGTGGTTTCAGTAGCTCAAATTATAAAAGCTCAAGATGTTGTTAGAGAGGTCTACATGGATGAGAAAATTGAAAAATATATTCTCGATATTATTTTTGCAACACGTTACCCAGAACAATATCGTTTAGCCGATTTAAAACCACTAATTTCTTTTGGAGCTTCTCCTCGTGGTAGTATCAACTTAGCTACTGCTGCTAAATGTTACGCGTTTATTAAGCGACGTGGTTATGTGATTCCTGAAGATGTTCGCGCTGTTGTTCATGATGTTTTACGTCATAGAATTGGAATCACTTATGAAGCTGAAGCTGAAAACGTCACTTCTGAGGATATCATCAATAAAATTGTAAACGAAATCGAAGTACCATAAAAATGTCATTCCTGTAAAGTCATTGGGCGTAATCAAAATCAAGACAGGAATCTCAATAGAAGCAATCAAAACCTAAATTTGATAGATTCTGCATTAGGTGCAGAATGACAAATAGAAATAATGGATACTAAGGAATTACTAAAAAAAGTACGAAAAATTGAGATTAAGACACGTCGATTGTCTGATCATATATTTGGAGGCGAATACCATTCAACATTCAAAGGACGTGGTATGACTTTTTCTGAAGTAAGACAGTATCAATATGGTGATGATGTTCGAAACATAGATTGGAATGTTACAGCACGTTATAATGAACCCTATATTAAGGTTTTTGAAGAAGAACGTGAATTAACTATGATGTTAATGGTGGATATTTCTGGTTCAGAATTATTTGGAACTGATGAACAATTTAAAAATGAAATCGTCACAGAGATTGCTGCAACATTAGCATTTTCAGCAACTCAAAACAATGATAAAATAGGATTGATTCTGTTTTCTGATGACATAGAGCTTTACATTCCTCCAAAAAAAGGACGCTCTCATGTATTGCGAATTATTCGTGAATTAATCGAGTTTAAACCTAAAAGTAAGCTTACCAATATTGCTGAAGCTTTAAAGTTCTTATCGAATGTTATGAAGAAAAAGGCAATTGTGTTTATACTTAGTGATTTTATTGCAGATGATTATAAACAAAATTTAAAAATTGCTGCTGGGCGTCATGATATAACTGGAATTAGAATCTACGATAAACACGAAGAGTCTATTCCTAATCTTGGGATGGTTCAAATGGAAGATGAAGAGTCAGGTGAATTGGTGCTGGTTAATACTGCATCAAAATCTGTTAGACAAAATTATAGTAAATACTACAATGATAAGGTAAACTATTATAAGGATACGTTTACGAAATCGGGCTCAGGTACAATTGATTGTCGTGTTGATGAAAGTTATGTGAAAAAATTATTAGGGTATTTTAAAAGAAGAGGATAAAAAATGTCAGGTTGAGCGCAGTCAAAACCTAATTTAAAATGAAAAATAGGCACTTAAACATACGAGTTAAATTTCAAAAGCTTAAAGTTATATCATTATATACTTTGATGTTCTGTTTGTTGCCTTTTGTCATGTATTCCCAAGTCGGCTCTTCTGTTGATACGACTAAAATTAGAATTGGCGAGCAAATCACGTATAAAATTCAAGTTGAAGCTGATACTACAGATCTAGTGGTGTTTCCAGAAGGTCAAACCTTCACACCTTTAGAGATGATAGAGTCTTATGAAGTAGATACTACAAAAACTAATGCCAAGTTTCGACTCATTAAAACATATGGGCTCACCCAGTTTGATTCTGGAGCATATCTAATTCCGAAACAAAAAGTAATTATTGGTACAAAAACCTTTTACACCGATTCTTTAAAAGTAAATGTAGAAACGGTTGCTGTTGATACGACTAAGCAAAATCTCTATGATATTAAACCAATGATTGAAGTTGAAAAATCGTCTAGTGATTGGTGGAAATATTTATTGATTGGTTTATTGATTACTGCTATAGCGGGATTTATATTGTACTGGTTGATTTGGAGAAAAAAACCATTAACTGAAGAAGAGGAAATTGCATTACTTCCACCTTATGATAGAGCAAAACTAGCGCTTCAAAAGTTAGATGAAAGCGATTACCTTCAGAGAGAAGAATTAAAAGACTATTACTCAGAGTTGACTTTTATCATCAGAAAATACTTAGATGAAAAAGTATATGATCGTGCCCTAGAAAGTACAACAGACGAATTAATAAGTCGTTTAAATTTACTCCGCGATGCTAATCAAATTGAATTAAGCATTGAAGATATTGATAACATTGAAAATATTTTAAAGCGAGCCGATTTGGTGAAATTTGCAAAGTCAGCTCCAGATATAGAACTCGCTAAGATTGATCGAAATACCATTGATATTGAAATTGATCAAGTTAGAGATGCTTTGCCAGAGCTTACCGAAGAGCAAAAACTACGCAATAAGGCTTATGAAGAAGAACAAGCGCGTAAGAAAAAACAAGAAAAAATATGGCTCACAATAGCTGCAAGTATCCTAATTCTTGCAGCAACTTATGTTGGTTTTGGGCTTAAGTATGGCTTTAAATATGTAGCCGATAGTATAGTTGGTCATGATACTAAAGAGTTGTTAGAAGGAGATTGGGTGCAAAGTGAATACGGAATTCCTCCAATAACAATATCGACACCAATAGTGTTAGAACGACTTCAAATACAAGCTATAGATACTGTTCAAAAGGTAAAGCGAACAGCATTTTCATACGGAAGTGTCGATAGTCCTTTTGATATTGGAGTTGGAACTACACAATATTTAGATGAAGGTGCTCAAGATATTGAAATTCAATCGGCTATTGAAGAAACTATCCAGTTGTTTGAGAATAATGGAGCAAAAAACCTCATTGTAAAACAAGAACAATTTATTACACCAAATGCTGCTGCAGGTGTTAAGGTGTATGGAACAGGTGAATTTCCTACTAAAGTCAAAGATGAGTATAGATCTGGAGAATATGCCATTATCTTGTTTGTGTCAGATAATAAAAAAATAATGCATAAGATTGCTTTAGCTTGGAATAATCAAGATGAATATGCCAATCAAATTATTGAACGCGTGATAAATTCTGTTGAACTTAAAACTATAGAAGACGACGAGTAATGTTAGAAGGAGTAGAGTTTTTAAATAAAGAGTTTTTCTGGCTGTTTTTACTACTGCCACTGGCAATCGTTTGGTATTTTTTTAAGCGAAAGTACCAAACGGCTGAACTTAAAATGTCGAGCGTTAAAGGATTTAAAGTTGGAAATTCTTTATGGCCTAAATTACGTCCACTGTTATTTTTATGTCGTTTATTGGCCTTAGCATTTTTAATTACGGCTTTGGCTAGGCCTAGAACTTCTGACGAAACCACAAAAACAAAAACGACTAAAGGGATAGACATCGTTATGGCGATTGATGTTTCGGCAAGTATGTTAGCTAAGGATTTATTGCCTAACCGACTTGAAGCACTCAAGAAAGTAGCATCTGAGTTTATACAAGGACGACCAAACGATAGAATTGGTCTAGTAGAATATGCAGGAGAGAGTTATACAAAAACACCAATTACAAGCGATAAAGCTATTGTATTGAGATCACTTAGAGATATTAAGTATAATACAATAATTGAAGGCGGAACTGCCATCGGAATGGGGCTTGCCACAGCTGTCAATCGTATTAAAGATAGCAAGGCAAAAAGCAAAGTTATTATTTTGCTTACTGATGGGGTTAATAATTCTGGTTTTATAGATCCTAAAATAGCAAGTGAACTTGCTGTAGAATATGGTATTAAAGTATATACTATCGGTATTGGAACAAATGGAATGGCATTATCGCCTTATACTATGTTGAGCAATGGATCATTTCAATACAGAAGAGTGCAAGTTGAAATTGATGAAGACCTTCTCAACGAAATTGCCGATGTTACTGGAGGAAAGTACTTTAGAGCAACCAATAACAAGAAATTAAAAGAAATTTATAACGAAATAAACAAATTAGAAAAAACCGAAATCGAAGAAATTAAGTATACCACTTACGATGAAAAATATCGTCCGTTGGTACTAATTGCATTAGGCTTACTGCTATTAGAAGCCTTACTAAGATTAACTGTTTTTAGAAGTTTTGTATAAGCATTATGTTTGATTTTCAATTAGAAGAAAAAATTTGGTTTTGGGTTTTACTGGTAATTCCGGTACTTGTCCTGCTATTTATTATTCTTCAAATTTGGAAACACCGTACTCAAAAACGATTTGCAAGTCATAAATTACTGAAACGATTAAGCCCTAATCAATCGATATTTAAATCCATTTTAAAAATCATATTGCTATGCTTGGCATTTGGTTGTTTGACAATTGCATTAGTAAACCCTAAAATTGGAACCAAATTGGAAACAGTTAAGCGACAGGGTGTAGACATCGTCTTCGCTGTTGATGTTTCTAAAAGTATGTTGGCCGAAGATATTGCCCCAAACCGATTGGACAAGTCTAAACAATTGGTTACTCAAATCATTAATAATCTGGCAAGCGATCGTGTTGGAATTATTGCCTATGCTGGAAAAGCTTTTCCGCAGTTGCCAATTACTACAGACTATGCTTCAGCAAAGATGTTCTTGCAAAATATGAATACTGATATGCTCTCTTCTCAAGGTACAGCTATTAGTGAAGCTATTGAGTTGGCAAAAACTTATTTTGATGATGAGCAGCAAACTAATCGCGTCTTATTTATTATTTCAGATGGTGAAGATCATACAGATCTTGCTAGTAATGTGGCAGAGGAAGCAAGTGAAGAAGGTATTCGTATTTTTACAATTGGTGTAGGAGATGTTAAAGGAGGGCCTATTCCAATTAAACGAAATGGTGTGTTGCTAAACTATAAAAAAGATAGTCAAGGCGAAACTGTTGTGACAAAACTTAATGAAGATACACTTAAAGAAATAGCAGAAGAAGCTAATGGAGCATATATCAATGGCAGTAACACTTCTGATGTAATCGCAGAGATAAAAGATATTTTAAATCGTATGGATAAAACCGAATTTGAAGCTAAAGAGTTTGCCGATTTTAAAGACCAATTTCAATGGTTCCTTGGCTTTGGAATTTTCTTCTTGTTTATTGATATTTTCTTCCTAGAACGAAAAACAGCCTGGTTAAAGCGATTGAATCTTTTTAATGAAAATATATAGCATATTTAGGCTCAATAATTTATAAATTCTTTAACTATATCAAGCCATTCAGTTTTTTATCTTGCTAGTTACAAATATGAGAATACTACATATAAACATACTCATCTTTTTTTGTTTAGTTCCAATGGCTTTGATTGGTCAAACTAATAAGTTATCTATATTTGACAATTTGGTAAATAAGACTTGGATAGCAGAAGGGCAATGGGAAAATAATGGGCCAAAATTTAAACAAGAGGTTTCTTTTCAGTTTGATTTAGAACATAGCATTATTGTTGCTAATTCTAAAGGATTTATCGATGAAGCTCAAACTAAATTTGGACATAGAAATCATGGTGTTCGTCAATATGATAAAGCTAGTGATACAGTAAAATTTTGGGAGTTTGATGTCTTCGGAAATGTAACCAAAGGAACAGTGGTATCTGAAGGGAAAAACATTGTGTATCAGTATCAATATGGAGACACGGTCATTACAGATATGTGGGAATATGTAGATGAGTCTACCTATAATTTTAAAGTAGGCTCCTATAGTAATGGATTATGGAAACAGGTGTATCTTAATACCGTTTTTAAAGAAAAAAAATAAAATGAAACAACTACTTTGTATTTGTATAATGCTTATTGCTGTCGTGTCCTTTGCTCAAGATAAAGACAAAGAGAAAGAAAAACAGTTATTACTTGAAACTGCTAAAGATTATGTTTATGAAGGGAACGAATTGGTAGATGCTGATAATTATATCTATGCTGAAATGGAATATAGAAAAGCAATCTCTAAAGCACCTTCGGTTGTAGCTGGAACCTATAACTTAGGAAATAGTTACTATGAGAAAGGTAATTATGAAGAAGCTTTATATAGGCATAGTCAGGCTGCAGAAACAGCGACTTCAAAGACTGAAAAGCATAAGGCTTACCATAATATTGGTAATATTTTAATGAAAAAAGAATTATGTCAAGAGGCTGTTGAAGCTTATAAAAATGCTTTGAGGAATGATCCAACAGATGAAGAAACACGTTATAATTTTGCTGTAGCTAAAGAATGTGCTGAACAACAAAAAAAGCAAGATCAGGATAAAGAAGAAGATAAGAAAGACGAAGACAAAGACGACGATAATAAGGAAGAGGATAAAAAGGAAGATGACCAACAAAAGGAGGATCCTAAAGACGAAGGTGATCAAGATAAGAAAGAAGGAGATGATCAAAAGGATGATGAAGGGAAACCTAAAGATGAAAAAGATAAGGGTGAAGAAGGTGATCAAAAAGATGATCAAAAGCAAAAAGGAAAGCCCAAACCTAAACCTGGTCAATTATCACCGCAACAAATCAAAAACCTATTAGAAGCGATGAATAATCAAGAGCAAAAAGTTCAAGAAAAAATGAATGCTGAAAAGCGAAAAGGAGTTAAAGTTAAACCTGAGAAAGACTGGTAAGATGTTTAAATATCTAAAACGATTGTCACGTGTGTTGTTACTAGTGTTTTCTACTGTAGCATGTGCTCAAAACGAAGGTGTTTATCTGGTGGCAGAAGTGTCAAATGAAACTGTTTCTGTTGGCCAAACAACAGAAGTTACATATAAATTATATGTCTCCCAAAGTACTGGTGTTTCTAATTGGAAAGAGCTTCAGAAGCCAGAATATAAGGGTTTTGAATCTAGTGAAATAGTAGTTGAGCCCATGCAAGTTAAAACCGAAAAATTTAAAGGAGAAACTCATAGATATGTCATACTTAACAAAACAAAACTAACCTCTAAAGAAAAAGGCACGTTTCTGTTTGATCCCTTAAAACTAAATGTTACTATAGAAATATTTTCAGATGATCGTTCTACTAATGAAGGTTTAAAGAAGGAAACTTTAAATAAAGATTTAATAAGCGAGCCCATTAAAATAATCGTAAAATAGAAACTATATCATTGAGATGAAAATCTTTAAACACATAGCATTACTCGTTATTATACTTACGTCTAGTATGACCTTTGCTCAAATAAAATTTGAAGCCAAAGTTAGTAAGACGAAGTTAGGTGTTAATGAACGCTTGCGCATTGACTTTGTGATGAATAAAGATGGCGATAATTTTAACCCGCCAAGTTTTGAAAACTTTAATGTTGTTGGAGGACCTAATACGTCTGTAAGTAATTCTTGGCTTAATGGAAAACACTCGTATACTAAAACATATAGCTATTTTTTAGCACCTAAAAAGCAAGGAACCTTTACTATTAAAGAAGGAAGTATTGAAATTGATGGCGATGTATATAAATCTAAGACTGTTGCCGTACAAGTTACAAAAGCAGTAAAGCGCCCAAATGACCCATACAATGTAGAAGGCATTGCTTCAGAAAACATTCACCTTGTCGCAGAGGTTTCAAATACAGATCCTTATATCAACGAGGCTATAACTGTGGTTTATAAATTATATGTGTCTCCAAATACAGGTGTTAGTAATTGGAGAGAGATTGAAAACCCAAGATATAACGATTTTTGGAGTCAGAAAATTGATGTTAAAGGACTCAAAATCCAAAATGGGAAATACAAAGGTGAAGACTATCGTTATGTTGTACTTCGTAAAACGGTATTATATCCCCAAAAAACGGGCAAGCTTGATATAGAGCCATTAGCATTAGATATTACGGTTGAGGTGCCTACCAATAGACGCGATATTTTTGGAGGACGACATATGGCACAAATCAATAGAACGGTATCTGCAGGGAGTAGAACGATTAATGTAAAGGCTCTTCCAGAAGAAGGAAAGCCTGATGATTTTACTGGAGCGGTTGGTGATTTTGAGTTTAATGTCATTACATCTAAAACAGAGTTGAATGCATCAGAATCCTTACAAGCCAGAGTAGAAGTTACCGGAACAGGGAACCTTAATCTGTTTCAACTTCCAAAGTTAACCTTACCGAGTTCATTAGAAGTTTATGAGCCAGAGCACAATGAAAAAATTCGAACTAACTTAGGTGGAATGCGAGGTTCAATTTCAGATAATTATACTATTGTACCTCAATACAAAGGCAAATATCCTATTCCGAGCGTGTCATTTTCTTATTTCGATTTAGAGACAGAAACTTACAAAAGGGTCTCTTCAGGTGAGATCATTATTGATGTTATTGAAGGCCCGATTAATAACTCTTCAGGGGATGATAATATTGCTACTTCAGAAGCTAATAAAACTGAAGTAACACTTAATGGAAATCAATTCGCTTTTATAAAAACAGATGCTAATTTAAAGCCAATTAGTAAGGATAGTTTCTTTAAATCAACTGGATTTTGGACGTCCTTACTATTGCCAATATTGGCAATTCCGTTGGCTATGGTTTATCGTAAAAAGAAAGAAGAACGTGATGCTGATGTCTTCGGAAATAGGATTAGAAAAGCCGATAGATTGGCCAAAAAGTATTTGAGTGAAGCTAAAAAATCATTAGGAAACAAGGAAGCATTTTATATTGCACTTGAAAAAGCCTTGCATAATTACTTGAAGGCAAAACTTCAAATTGAAACGAGTGATTTCAGTAAAGAAAAGATTCAAGGTATTTTATTAGAACGTCAAGTTAATGAAAATACAATACAAGAATTTATTGGCATTTTAGAACACTGCGAATTAGCGAGGTATACGCCAATTACTAATGTTGAAATGAAGCAAGACTATGAAAAATCGGCTTCTACAATCTCAATTATTGACAAGGAAATTAGATAGTGATGAAACAACTAATTTACATACTAATAAGTTTAATGTACACAATTGGCATTGCTCAAAACACCACTGTTTTTGAGCAAGCTAATACCTTATATAATGAAGGTAATTATACAGATGCTTTAGAAAAATATAAATCGATATTAAACACAGGACAGCATTCTGCTGAATTGTATTTTAATATTGCAAACGCGCATTATAAACTCAATCATATTGCGCCTAGTATATATTTTTATGAAAAAGCCTTACTGTTAAAACCTAATGATGAGGATATTCAAAATAATATTGCCTATGCAAGAAATATGACCATCGATGCCATTGACACCATACCTGATGTTGGCTTTTCTAAGGTATTAAATACTGCGACTCATACATTTAGTTTTGATAATTGGGCAAAGTTATCAGTGAGTTTAATGGTGCTATTTGTGTTGATTTTTCTAATGTATTATTTTTCGCATTCAACTACAAAAAAGCGTTTGGCATTTATTACGAGTTTTTGCGCTTTTGGCTTAGCATTAGTAAGCGTGTTATTTGCATTTCATAAGTATGAGTTAGATAAAAATGATCAACCAGCCATTGTATTTGCCCAAGAGGCACAAATTAAAACAGAACCCAATCTAAGAAGTAGTGAAGCATTCAAAATTCATGAAGGCACTAAAGTTCAAGTGATCGATACTGTTGATAATTGGAAAGAAATTAAACTGGCAGATGGGAAATCAGGATGGGTCATTAGTGATGATATTAAAATGTTGAAGATATTTTAAAGGTTCTTTAACAAAAAAATCAAAATCTAATTTTATATTTGCCCTTCACTAATAATATATGAGTAAGAAATTACCAGCCATTTTTTTTTCATTAGTGTTTTTGACACTAACTATTGTACCTACGATTATTCATATTGTCGATAGCTCTATCGATGTGTCTTTGCTGTGTGATATTTCTGAAGAAGAAGAAGAAAAAGAAAGTGAAAAGAACAAGGAGTTTGAAGTTTTTGTAATAGAATTTGACAATGAAGCAGAAGATATAGATACTGTTTATAAGCAACTAGCTTCATGTTATTCCTTCAAAACTTATCCTAAACCACATCTTAACTTAATATCCCCACCCCCCGAATTCATTTTGTAATTTTTTCGATCAAGGATAGACAACTTTATCCTAAAAAAGTATTACAAATTAGCTATTGGCAAAAATGCCTTTAGCACAAATGAATTATGTTATGTTTAAAACTCTTAAGAATGACTTACCAGCGAGTATCGTTGTATTTTTTGTTGCTTTACCGTTATGTTTAGGTATTGCATTAGCCAGTGGAGCACCACTATTTTCAGGTTTAATTGCAGGAATTGTTGGAGGTATTGTAGTAGGATCTCTAAGTGGTTCCAAAATAGGTGTTAGTGGACCAGCAGCTGGTCTAGCTGCAATTGTATTAACAGCTATCGGTACTTTGGGAGGCTATGAAAATTTTTTAGTTGCCGTTGTTTTAGGTGGAATTATTCAATTAATTTTTGGATTACTTAAAGCAGGTATTATTGGTTATTATTTCCCTTCTTCTGTGATAAAAGGTATGTTAACAGGTATAGGGATTATAATCATTTTAAAACAAATCCCACACTTTTTTGGCTACGATCCAAGCCCTGAAGGTGATTTTGCGTTTATCCAAGTTGATGGAGAAAACACTTTTTCAGAAATCATTAATGCCATTAACCATATTGCCCCTGGATCTGCTATTATTGGAGCTATTGGATTAGGAATATTATTACTTTGGGATAAGGTATTATCTGATAAAGGGAAATTTTTTAAATTAGTCCAAGGACCTCTTGTTGCCGTTATTGTAGGTATTGTGTTTTATGTATTGACACAATCACATGAGACTTTTGGTATAGACAAATCTCATTTAGTTAGTGTGCCAATACCAGAAGATGCTGCGTCTTTTTTAGGGCAATTTAGCTTACCAAACTTTGCTGCTATTACTAGAGCAGATGTCTGGATTGTTGCATTTACAATTGCCTTAGTAGCAAGTTTAGAAACTTTATTATGTGTGGAAGCTACCGATAAATTGGATCCTCACAAAAATGTAACTCCTACCAACAGAGAATTACTTGCTCAAGGAACTGGAAATATTATATCAGGTATGATTGGTGGTTTGCCAATTACACAAGTAATTGTTAGAAGTTCTGCAAATATCCAGTCGGGTGGACGCAGTAAAATGTCGGCAATAATTCACGGATTTCTCTTATTGATTTCAGTAATCTTAATTCCGAGATTATTAAATATGATTCCATTGTCAGTCCTTGCAGCAATATTATTAATTGTAGGTTATAAATTGGCAAAACCTGCGTTATTTAAAAAGATGTATGACTTGGGATGGAAACAATTTTTACCATTTACAGTAACTGTTTTGGGAATTGTCTTCACAGACTTACTTAAAGGAATTGCTTTAGGATTATTGGTTGGAATCGTCGTTATTTTAATAAAAAGTTTTCAAAACTCTCACTTCTTACATATTGAAGATAAAAGTAACGGAAAGCATAAAATAAAAATGACCCTTGCAGAAGAAGTGACATTTTTTAATAAAGGAGCTATTCTCAATGAATTAGATAGTTTACCAAGAGATACTTACTTAGAACTCGATGTTAGAAAAACAAGGTATTTAGATAATGACATTATTGAAATTCTCGAGGATTTTGCCTTCAAAGCTAAAGAACGACATATTGATATCAAGCTTATTTCAGAACGTGGAATTGTAGAGAATCCAGATAGTTTCATAGAGTTTTTCAAATTGAGACCAAAAACAGCTTAAAATTAGATAATTATGAAAAGTAATAAATATAAAATTCTGGTACTTTCTAATTTAAAAGGAAGTACAACAAGTACCTTAAAAAATACCATTAGCCTTTCAAAGATGATTGATGCTAATATTGAATTTTTTCATGTAAAAAAACCTACAGATATTGTAGAAACGGATAGTCAATTATCAGCTATGCGTACAATAAATAAAGAACGAATTGTTACCGAAAAGAAAATAAAACAACTCATTACTTCAATTTCCAATGATTATGATGTAGATATAAAGACGTCTTTTGCGTTTGGTAATATAAAAAACGAAATAAAAGACCATATTGAAAAAACAAAACCAGATATTATCGTTTTAGGAAAACGAAAACAAAAAGCGTTGAGTTTTATTGGAGATAATGTAACTGGTTTTGTGCTAGATACATTTGATGGGCCTGTCATGTTAGCTTCAGAAAAGTATGGCTTAGAACCTGAAAAAGAACTGTCATTAGGGTTTTTTAATAACAACAAGCACACATCCAATTTAGGATTCACAGAACATTTAATTAACCAAACGGATCAACCACTAATGTCATTTAATATTGTTGATAAACCAGGTCAACAAAATGAGAACTTGATAAGTAGCTCAAATAATACTGTAGATTTTGTATTCGAAAAAAATGATAATGCTTTTAAAACGCTTTCTAATTATTTAGAAAAAAACAATGTCAATCTATTGTGTGTTAATAGAAGTCATATTTCTGGTAGACAAAGCAAAGTAAAATCTGAAATTAAAGAGGTTGTAGATAAAGTTAATGTTTCTCTTTTTTTAACAAGATAGAAGCAATATCTTAGTTAGTAATTAAGTCAAAATGTATATGAAAAATCTAAACTACAGCTTTCTTTTCGTTTTTTTTATTGTTGTTATGTGTCCCAAAATGTCATTAGCTCAAGATAGCAATCTTGGAAATTGGCTCATCTATATTGGCAACAAGAAAATTGATGAAAAATGGAGTATTCATAATGAAATACAATACAGAAATTATGATGCTATTGGTGATTTAGAACAGCTGTTGTTGCGTACAGGATTGGGATATAATTTAACTGAAAACAATAATAATATTTTATTGGGATATGGATATATCTTATCTGAAAACTATATCGATGATTCGAGCGACAAGGTTTCAGTAGAAGAGCACCGAATATTCCAACAATTTATTACCAAACAAAAAATTGGTAAGGTTGGGTTAAGTCATCGTTACCGATTTGAACAGCGGTTTGTAGAAGATGATTTTAAAATGCGTCTTAGATATTTTCTGGGACTACGTATTCCGCTTCAGTATAAAGAGGACAAAAAAAATCCATTATACTTATCGGCATATAATGAGATTTTCTTAAATACTAAAAGTGCAGTATTTGATAGAAACAGGCTTTATGGAGGTTTAGGTTACGAATTTTCAAAAGCATTGCGCTTAGAGTTGGGCTATATGAATCAGTTTTTTAAATCTTCAGGGCGAGATCAAATTAATATCATTGCGTTTGTTAATTTCTAAATAAAGTTGGCTTACATTTTTTCATTTTTTTAAAAAATAAAGCTAACTTAGAAGATTAAGATAACAACCTAATTATGAAAAACTTATTTACAAACATCAAAGGAGATGCATTTGGTGGAATTACAGCTGGAATTGTAGCCTTGCCGCTTGCGTTAGCCTTTGGAGTATCATCAGGTCTAGGTCCTAGTGCAGGATTATATGGCGCTATATTTATAAGTTTTTTCGCAGCGCTGTTTGGAGGAACTAATACTCAAATTTCTGGGCCAACTGCTCCTATGACTGCTGTAAGTATGGTTATTATAGCAGGAATAATAGCAACTAATGACGGCAGTGTTGAAAAAGCGTTACCAGCCATTCTAACCGTGTTTTTACTGGCTGGATTGATGCAAATTGGTCTTGGTGCTATTGGTTTAGGTAAGTATATTAGATATATTCCTTATCCTGTAGTGTCAGGTTTTATGACCGCTATAGGTGTGATTATTTTAGTAACACAAATCTTGCCCGCTATTGGATATTATCCTAAAGAAGATGTAGATTTTGTTGAAAAATTTAAGCCTCAGGCCGAAGAAGTGATACTTGAGAATATTCTAAAAGAAGAAGCTGGTGAAGGAATTTTAGTATTAGAAGACTTTAAAGAGACAATAACTAGAGCAGAGAGGATCACTCAAGGTGATATATTGAAAGAGTCCCAAACACTAGCGGCTAAAAATGCATCTGGCGTACTCGGTGCTCTAAAGGTACTGCCTAGAGCGCTTAAAAATATTAATTGGTTAGAATTAGCTTTAGCACTAGGAACCATTTTTATTATTTATGGATTTAAACGAATTACCACCAAAATACCTAGTACACTGGTTGCTCTTGTTGTAATGTCTGCTATAGCGATGTTAGCAAAATTAGATTACAGAGCAATCCCTGAAATTCCTGAGGGCTTACCTATTCCTAATTTAGAAATTATTACAAGCTTTAATTTAAGTGCCATTACGCCTTATATTTTTACGGCATTAGCCTTATCTCTTTTAGGAGCCATTGATTCGCTTTTAACGAGTATTGTAGCTGATAATATGACCAAAACTAAACATAAGCCGAATAAAGAATTAATTGGTCAAGGTATTGGAAACAGTATTGCAGCTTTATTTGGAGGTATCCCAGGAGCAGGAGCAACGATTAGAACTGTGGTAAACATAAATTCTGGTGGTAAAACAAAGTTGTCAGGTATGATTGCTGGAATATTATTGTTTAGTATTTTAATGATTCCTGGTCTCCCAAATTTAGCATCCCAAATTCCAGCAGCAGTTTTAGCAGGTATTTTAATTACTGTAGGTATTGGAGTGATGGATTATAAAGGGTTAAGAGCTATTCCTGCAATGCCCAAAGATATTAAATTAGGGCCTTTAAAATTGAGTTCGGAAGTGCTAATCATGCTTGTGGTACTAGTGCTATCTTCGCTTTGGGATTTAGTATATGCTGTAGGAATTGGTTTAGTAATTGCTTCACTAATGTTCATGAAGAAAATAGGAGACTTAACAGCTGAGCGTTCAGATGTTAAATCGCTCAAAGAGGAAGCTTGGGACGATGAAGGAGGGTTTCCTGTTAGTTTAAAAGAAGAAGTTTTTGTAAAACACATTAAAGGACCGTTGTTTTTTGGATCAACAAGTGATTTTCAAGCGCTAACATTGCAAATTCCTGATACAGCTTCCATTGTAATTTTAAGATTAGATCGAATGCAATATATGGATCAATCTGGTCTGTATGCCATGGAGGATATGCTTCAAGATCTTAAAACTAAAGGGGTTGAGGTCTTATTCGTTAACGTCTTGAGACAGCCGCGTTATATGATGGAACGCATTGATATCATACCTGATTTTGTTTCTGAAGATCATATTTTTAAGTCCTTTAAAGATTGTTTAAAATGGATAAAAGAAAATGTAAAAGACGAATATTAATTATAAAAAATCAAACAAATGAAAAACATAGCAATAACAAAAGAAGTACAAAATACATTTACACCAAACAGTGTATTGAATGATTTATTAGAAGGGAATAATCGTTTTGTAAACGGAAATTCAGAGCCAAAAGATGATTCGGCTTTGGTAAATCAAACCACTACAGGTCAATTTCCTAAGGCTGTTGTTCTATCTTGTATAGATTCACGTGTACCAGTAGAAACCGTTTTAGACCAAGCAATTGGAGATATTTTTGTTGCGAGAGTCGCAGGAAACTTTGAAAATGTAGATATTCTAGGAAGTTTAGAATATTCGTGTAATGTTGCTGGTAGTAAGCTTATTTTAGTTTTAGGCCATGAAAGTTGTGGTGCAGTTAAAGCCGCTTGCGATGGAGTAGAACTAGGAAACATTACTGCAATGTTAGATAATATCATGCCAGCAGTAAGACAATCTGCAGAAGAAGTTGAAGGCGAAGCTAATTCTTCTAATGCCGAATTTGTAGCAAAAACAGTAGAAAACAATGTTAAATTAACGATAGATCGCATTCGTGAAAAAAGCCAAATCTTAACAGAAATGGAAGACAATGGTGAGATTAAAATCGTTGGTGGTGTATATAGCTTACATACTGGAAAAGTAAATATGCTTTAAAAGTAAAATCATATAAAACTATTAAAACTGTCTATTAAAGTAGACAGTTTTTTTATGCTTCAGTATCATCTTCAGATGTATCCTCATTAGGATCGTCTTTCCCTTTATTTAAAATACTAGGAAATATCATTGGCGCTAATGCTTTTACTGGCTTATAAAGAATAGATGCTTCTAAATCCTCTTTGTCTGCAAACGGAATAGAATTGTTCATATTATCAAAAACGATAAGCATTACACTAAGAATTAACCCAATTTTTAAGGCACCAAACACACCTCCTAGAAGCTTATTCAAAATACCAAGAGCAGCAAAATCTGCAAGTTTAGTCAATGCCTTTCCTGCAAGTGCAATGATTAAAACAATAATCACAAAGGTGATAGCAAAAGCTACGATATTAATATATTTTTCATCCCAATCTAATTTACTATCTAAAAAATCAGCAGCAAAATTACTAAAATGAATGGCGCCATATACACCAGCTACAAGTGCTACTAGCGAAGCAACTTCAACAAAGAGTCCTTTCATAAACCCACGAATGAGTCCAAATAATAACAATGCGCCTAAAATAATATCAATTAATGCCATAGTTCAGTTAGTTTTAACAAACGTACATAATTTTTACGATTTTAAACAGATAACGCTAAAATCCATCACTTAGTTTAGTAACTTTGACATCTTAATTATTTGAACATGATTTATGGCAAGAGATGAGCAATTAAAACAGCGATGGGAGTTGGTGGTTGAAAAATTATCAGCACGATTTTCTGATGGAGATCCTCTAGATTTAGATGCTATTATTTACTTGATTGGCGTTCAGGAATTAGGACAATTAGATCGTAAATTTAAGAAAGACCATAAACTCGATTTAATGCACATCGCCATATGTAAATTATTGTCGCCTTATGGCTACTATGAATTTGATTTTGTCGATGACGATGGCTGGCCACATTACACGGTTAAAGAGCAATTGCCACCTTTAAAAGCAGGAGAACAAAGTGTATTGATGAAAGATGCTATCGTTAACTATTTTATTGAAACCGAATTTATAGATTAGTTTTTGGCGTTACCCACTTTCGCTAAGTGCTACAGTGCGTCAGGCTCTCGGTAGTCGCTCTCTGCGAGGAGCTTCAACAAAACCTCCATCCTTAACGCAAATTTGGATAAATTCATTAAATTTGCGGTTCATTTTTAGGTATTATGATAGATAAGATAAAAGAACTCATAGCAGAAGCCGAAGCATTTACAGCTCAATCAAAAGAAGAGGTTGAGGCATTTCGCATCAAGTATTTAGGATCCAAAGGACTTCTAAAAGACTACTTCGCCGAGTTTAAAAATGTAGCAAACGAGCAGAAAAAAGAGTTTGGGCAAACCATAAACCAACTTAAAAAAACTGCTGAAGAAAAAGTTAATGCCTTAAAAGCCGAATTAGAAAGCCAAGAAGAGATACAAAGCGTGTATGGTGATTTATCGCGTCCAGGTGAACCTATAGAGATTGGTGCACGTCATCCTATTTCCATAGTAAAAAATCAAATTATTGATATCTTTTCACGTATTGGTTTTAATGTGAGTGAAGGTCCAGAAATTGAAGACGATTGGCATAATTTTACGGCACTCAACTTACCAGAATATCATCCTGCTAGAGATATGCAGGATACGTTTTTTATACAAACAGATCCAGATATATTATTACGTACCCATACCAGTTCGGTTCAAGTGCGTTATATGGAAAATAATAAACCGCCTATTCGTACAATTTCTCCTGGGCGTGTGTTTCGTAACGAAGCTATTTCAGCGCGTTCACACTGTTTTTTCCATCAGGTAGAAGGCTTGTATATTGATAAAGATGTGAGTTTTGCCGATTTAAAGCAAACCTTACAATATTTTACTACCGAAATGTTCGGGAAATCTAAGATTAGATTACGCCCATCATATTTCCCATTTACAGAACCAAGTGCTGAGGTTGATGTGTATTGGGGATTAGAAACGGAGACCGATTATAAGATGACTAAAGGAACTGGATGGTTAGAAATTATGGGCTGCGGTATGGTCGATCCTAATGTTTTGGAAAATTGCGGTATAGATTCTAAAGAATACTCAGGTTTTGCCTTTGGAATGGGCATTGACCGTATAGCATTGTTATTACATCAAATTAGTGATATCCGCTTATTGAGCGAAAATGATGTGCGTTTCTTAGAGCAGTTTAAGAGCGCTCTCTAACTAAAAATTTCGAGTTAATAATTTTTGTGTTTTCGAAGTCTTCAAGATCAATAACATAAACTTCTGATGACGCTGCTTTGGTGTGGGCATTTTCTGTAAACCCTCCAAGTATATAAAGCTTGTTTTGATAATAATGCAATTTAGGACTCTCTAAATCTACATTTAGATCATACATTTCTATAAGTCCAGATATAGTATCGAAACGAAACATTCTATTGGCATCATATATGTATATGATGTGATCATTAGTGGCTAAAGCTGGTTGTTCCATTGCTTGGAACAAATCTCCAATATGTGACCATGCCTTCGTTTTGATATTATAAGATTCTATCGTTTTTAGTGGCTGTCCATCATGTCCTCCTATAAGATAAATAGTATTGTCTATAATCACACCTTGTGTTTCTTTTTGTGTTGTCATTTTTGGAAGATCATACCAACTTCCGGATGTGATGTTATATATATGTGAGGCATCAGTGTAGATTTTTTTACCATTCTTATTTATTGATGTAGAACCTCCCATTAAAATCACATTATCATTGTAAATGAAGGAAGCAAAATTAATAGCTTGATGTGGATTGGTATGATCAATTATCACTTTGTCAGAAGCCATGTCAAATACTTCAATGGTATTTTCTAAATACTCCTTTTTTCTATTTGTTGATAATCGTTTTCCGCCAATGCTATATAGCGTATTACCATAGCAATTGAGATTGTGATACGCACGTTCTCTAAACGATATTTTAGAAACAGACCAAGAATTATTTATGATATCATATATCTGTAGTTTATTGCTATAACCTTCATAGTAAAACCCTCGTCTTAACTCTCTCAGTAAATCGGCAAGCGTTGCATTTGGTATGAGACTAACCTCCATAAGAGCTTTCTTCCCCATGTCTTGCAAATAAGAAGAGTTTCCGCTAACTACATAAATGTAATTACCAACAACTAGAGAACCAAAATCTGAAACTCTAGATCTTAAAGGAGCTAATCTTTTAAATTTTAATTTGTCGTTTAAACTTTCAGCAGAGTTAACAACAACCTGATCAAGATTTTCCAATTTTTTAGAAAGGAATATAGTTGACAGTTCGTTCTTAAGGTCTCGAATAGACACAGATTTAGAATGATAACCAATACAAGATATATTTAAACTATCAGTCTTTGATATTTTAGATTTTAATTTCAGATAGAATTTGCCGCTGGCATTAGTTACTGTACCAGAATTATCTTTTTTAAAAGAAATCGTCACATTTTCAATTGGGACTTTTGTTTCAGAATCTAATACAATACCGTTAATGCGTTGCCCAAATAAAAATTGTGTAAATAGGAAACATATCAAAAAATACCGCATAGCTTGAAGTTTTATCTGTTAATCAACATTTTACTAAGATCGACTAATTCTTTGAGATAATCAAAAGTAGTATGTTAACTTATTGCTTTACTTTTTTAAAGTCGTTTCAAATAATTTGTAAATGCGTCGGTATTCATCAGACCAACTAGAACTTTCTATAAAGCTATGACCTTCAAGGGGGAAAACGGCTAGCTCCCAATTTTCCTTTTTCAACTCTATGAGACGTTGAGACAAACGAACAACATCTTGGTAATGTACATTAGTATCAATCATACCATGCAACATTAATAAGTTTCCTTTTAAGCCTTCGGCAAAATATATAGGAGAACTACGTCTATAAGCTTCAGGGTCTTCAACAGGTGTATTTAAAATTGGAGCAGTATATCCATGATTGTAATGCGCCCAATCGGTTACAGAACGTAATGCAGCACCACTTTTAAAAGTATCTGGAGAATTAAACATAGCCATTAAGGTGATAAACCCACCATAAGATCCACCATAAATTCCAATACGATCTTTATCAATACCTTGATGTTTAACGAGATATTGAGCACCATCAATTTGGTCGTTTAAATCTTTCCCTCCCATATGTCTATAAATTGCCGTTCTCCAATCACGTCCATAACCTTCACTTGCTCTAAAATCTATGGCTAAAACAGTATATCCATTATCTACAAGGATATTGTGAAACATATATTCTCTAAAATAAGAAGGCCACCAACGATGTACGTTTTGTAGATACCCTGCACCATGAACAAATATAACCGCTGCACCATTTTTATTGTCTTCTTTTGGTTTATACAATGTGGCTGGTACTTGAGCACCATCACGAGCTGTAAAGTTGATAATTTCAGAATCTATCCAATTGTAAGATTCAAATGCTTTAGTTGTGGAGTTTGTTAGCTTGGTCATTGTTGCACCAGCTTTGTTTGGCATAACGAAAAGTTCCCATGGCTTGTTGGTGTAGGAATATCTAATGGCTAATTGTTCTTCATTAGGGGAAACGATGACCTCATAACCTCCAACCAACGATGTGATTTGTTTCATTTGCCCTCCTTTTGACGACAAATGATAAAAATGTTGTTCATGAGGACTTACTTTATTACTTACAATAAAAAAGGTCTTGTGATCTTTTGATAAGTTCACTTCTTGAATTTCAAATTTACCTTGAGTTAAGGCTTTTATCTTTCCTGTATTGACATTAGCCGAATATAAATGTGAATAGCCCGTTTTTTCAGATTGAAACCAAATGGTATCATCATCTATCCAACCAAGATTCCCATTGGAAAACCATCCAATTCCTGGACCTCCTATCCAAGCATCATCATGTTGACGATCTATCAATTTTAAACCACCATTGCTTAAATTTAATGACATGATCCAACGATCCTTGTGATCAGCAGATACGATATTCACGACCGCTTTCTCATCTTGAGAAAAGCTTAAATTATTGATATTAACTTCTCTTGCATCGTTGTAAGTCTCTTCATATTCTGAGACATTTTCAGTATAGTCTTTTAAAAAAGCGGGTTTGTCTTTAATACCTTCAATAGCATCTGTTTTAATTTGATAATGTGCTCCTGTTTTAAGGTTTAAAACCCAAGATTCATAAGTGTATTGTGGGCTACCAACATTTGATCTAGCGGTTAAATCTGTGGTATAACTACTTTCAGTAACATAATCAGGAACAATAGTGTTTTTGTCGTTAGGGGTTTCATATAGGTTATACACCACATAATTTAAATCTGGAGACACAGACAATCCAAATACATTTTTATCACCTAAATAAATCGGCTCTAATTGGTCCAATTGGGTTTGTTCGGCTCTATAAGAGCTCGCTTTACTTTCATTCTTTCGTTTTTCTAAGATATTGATAAGCTCCAATTGGTCATCCATAAGCCATTGATCTTGTGAGTTAGGTTTACGTTCAGGCTGCTCACTACCCGATTTAAAATTGGTTAATTGTGTCAATGTACCATCAGTTATTTGCCACTGATAAAGATTATTATTGAGTTGATAAATAATCGATTTTTGGTCACCCGAAAATCGAGGATTGGATTCATAAGCAGTTGTACTTGTTAGACGTTTGGTGGAATTAGTTAATAGATTTAACAAAAATAAATCACCACCTTTTTGATACACCTTTAAACGATAATCTTTTGAGAAATCACCATTGTTGTCGAGTGCTTTTAATTCATTAAATGATAATTTTTTAATTTGTTTTGTGTTAATATTAGCTTGATAGGTAGATCGTATAGTATCATTGTCTGGATTCCAACTAAAATTAATATGCTTGCTATCACTTGTCCAAGAGATATTGGTTGGTAAATAACCAACAAAATTATCACCTTGCATGATTTGATCAATGGTTAACTTTGAGTCGTTTTTTACTTGTGCAACACTTAAATTTGTCACTAAAAACAGTAGGAATATAGAACGGAGTTTCATTAAAACGTATTAAATGGGTTATTTTTGCTCTAAATTAAAGTATTTCCAAAGAAGCACGAAATGAGATGAGAAAAGATATTGAAATTCCAAGTGTTAAAGACGTTTATGTCGCAGTTGTTCAAGAACAACATCCTGAATATAAAACCAATGATTGGAATGCCTATATCATTAATAATAAAGATGTTGATTTAGAAACTGTTTTAATTGTGTCTAAAGGATATTCTGAGACCAAAATGACACCAATAATGCGTCATACTATTGCACTACTACCGGCAAGAAGTTATGCAAAAATTGAGTTCATGCAACAGGATGTTTTGGCGCTCAATAACGAATTTAAAGTGACGTTTTTTGAAGGCAATCAAATGCTAGATAAAACCTATTTGTTTAGAAAAAACACGATCAATACTAAAGCGTTACAACCTGTTCCTTTAATGCAATTAAAAGGGGTTTTGGTGAAATAGACATAGTCGTTTCACCTGAAATGAAGTTTAGTATAAGAAGAGATTTCTCGACAAGCTTGAAATGACAAGGAATGATTTAATGTAGTAGTGTATCATTTCGACCACAATGAAGGAATCTAATCCAGTTTTTCCGTCAATTTTTTGAATACTTTCTTCGGATTTTTATTCTCGTACAAAATACTATACACTGCATTGATTATAGGTAAACGCGTTTTTTTTGTGTTTTTAAGATTGAGTTCGTGAGCACTTTTTGTTGCATAATAGCCTTCGGCAACCATATTCATTTCCATTTGTGCCGACTTTACGGTGTAGCCTTTACCAATCATGTTACCAAACATACGATTACGAGAAAATGTAGAATAGCCTGTCACTAATAAATCTCCTAAATAGGCCGAATTGTTAATGTTACGTTTCATCTTGTGCATTTTTTTAATAAAACGTTTCATCTCACGAATCGCGTTACTCATTAACACACTTTGGAAGTTGTCTCCATAGCCTAAACCATGAGCAATACCGGCAGCTATGGCGTAAATATTTTTGAGCATCACAGCATACTCAGTACCGATGATATCATCACTAATTTTAGTTTTAATATAATTACTTGATAAAGCATCGGCTATGGTTTGCGCTTTTACGGCATCAGCACATGAAATCGTTAGGTAGGATAAGCGCTCTAATGCAACTTCTTCTGCATGACATGGTCCAGCAATAACGGCAATGTTTTCAAATGAAATCTTATAAATATCATGAAAATGTTCTCCTACTAATAATCCAGATTCTGGTATTATACCTTTTACTGCAGATACCACAGTTTTATTTGAAATATCTACACTGAGTTTTTCTAATTCACTATGAATAAATGCCGATGGGATTACAAAAATTAAAATGTCTGCCCATTCAGCAATGTCATTGATGTTGTTACTTAATTTAAGTTGTTCAATTTTGAATTCTACAGAACTTAAATAACTCGGGTTATGCTGCTCTTTTAATAAATGTTCTTTAGTGTAAACACTACGCATATACCATCCAACTTCGTCTAAGTTTTCACAAAGCATTTTTACAATAGCAGTTGCCCAGCTTCCAGCTCCAAAAACGGCATATTTTAATGGTTGATTCATAAATGGATTAAAATTAGAGTCTTTCAAAAATACACATTTTATATACGTTTTCCGAAGAGAATACTATAGACTTTTGATTTTTGGCACGCGTTTTGAAATCTAATTCATATAAACAATAAACAGGGAGATTATGAAAACGACTAAACTACTTTTGAGCTTTGCTTTAATTACAACTTTATTTACCTCATGCTATACAGAAGAGGTGATTGTTAATGATTTTGACAATCAACCAGGTATTTCATTAAATCAGTTGTTAAACTCATACGAATTGTGGTATGTAGATATCAACCAAACCTTAGGCCCTGGTGAAACGCCATTTTTGCAAATTGCATTTACATTATCGTTTAGAAACGGTTTGGTCTACGCAAATAATAATCTGGTTGGCTTTGGAAGTCAAGGTAATGGTTATGGTATTGATGTAGGAACCTATGATGCTTATGATATGATTTTAGACATTAATCATGATATTGATGGTTTTGAAACTTTTGATGTCTATCAGATAGATAATAATACTATAGAATTATACAATCCGTTTAACGATACATCGTATTTCTTAAATGGATATCAAAGAAGCACCTTTGATTACGACTTTGTATTCTATGATAATATTCATTATTTCTTACAAGAATATGAAGCATGGGAAAAAACATATACTAGTGAAATGGGCGTGTTGAATGAGTTTGATAATGAAAATTACCTTCAGTTTTTAGCTGGTGGAAATGATTCAGAATTTAGAAGCTCTCAAGATGTAAATGTTGGAAATCCAGATAATATCTACTGGGATTACACAGGTGTGTATGGCGTAGGAGATATCAGCGGAAACATGTATTTGAAAACATTAACACTAGATTATGATTTCTTCGACAATGAATACTTCGAATTAAGCGTTATTAATGATCAAAGGATAGAATTGTTTCATCCGTCGTCAGAAACCATATATGAATTTACTGGACGTGGATACATTCAATTCTTAAGAGAAACAGATGCTTTAGGACGTAAAGTTGAAGGGACAAAACAATTAAAGAAACGTAAGCAGAAGACTGCTAAAAAAGATAACCCTAGAGTAAATACAAGGAGCTAGATTTTGGTTGGTTATTTAGACTCCAGAGACGCCCACCTCATTCAGTTGAGTTGGGCGTTTTCTTTTACTTGTGTTTTATTGTCCTACGGAAAGTGACTTCAACATCAAAACCTGTGTCATAATAATTGAAGTTGAATATATAATTGGAATTGACACTAAAATTCACCAACTTTATAACACAAATTTATAACCTTAAAACATTACAGAAACATGGGATTATTTTCATTTATTAAAAACGCAGGCGCTAAAGTCTTCGGAATAGGAAAAACAACAGAAGAGGAAGCAGCTGAAGCAAGAGCTAAAGCAAAACGTGAAGCAGATGCGGCCGAGTTACGCTTAGAGGAAGCAGCAGCTAGAAACTTGGAAGAAACGATAAACGATTTGCAATTACAAGTAGACGGTCTAAATATCTTTGTTGATGATGATATGGCTAGAGTATCTGGAATGGCTTATGACCAAGCCACTAAAGAGAAAGTTGTTTTAGTGATTGGAAATACTGCTGGAATTTCTACGGTAGATGATCAAATGACTGTGGAGCATGTAGAGCCAGAAGCACAATTTCATACGGTAGCTAGTGGAGACACATTAGGAAAAATAGCAAAGCATTATTATGGTAATGCAATGAAATACCCTGAAATTTTTGAAGCTAATAAGCCAATGCTAACAGATCCTGATAAAATTTACCCAGGACAAGTATTACGTATTCCAAACTTAGATTAAGTTAAGTTTTAAATCAATAAAAAAGGCGCAACATTTTGTTGCGCCTTTTTTATTGATGATAATATCTAAGTCTTAAGATGAAACAATGTTATTTGATATGATTTTTATCAGGTTTTAGAATTTTTAATAGTCTTTCCTTTGTTATTAATGATAAGGAAATAGGATTGTTTTGAGGTGAAGGCACAAGTATAGATTATTAAATTGTTAAAAATCTTTTTTGTAGAATATATTCGCATATTTTTTCTTACATTTAAATCGACGTTCAAAGTTGAGATTGAATGTCCATCCTAATTAATTAATTTATTTGATTACAATCAATTCATCTGCTTTATGTAGAGCAAATTGTATTGTTATAAGTTGAACAACAACGTTTAATATAAACCAAATTAAATTAATTATGATTTCAAAAAGGTTATCACATTTTTTGGTATTACTTATTTTTCTAATACCAACTTCAAATTTTTCTCAAAACTTACTAGACACGTCTACTTGGACAGTTGGATCTGGTTCTGTTGTAGGGTTTTCACAGCATGGAGTTACATCAGAAAATATTAGGGAACTTGGTTTCGACCATGTCAATAATGAGGTGGTGCTCTGGACATCAGTTCCAGATGTTTCTGGAGGAGGTTCTGATGGTGGTTTTAATACGTCATATGTTAGTATTGATAATACTAAAACATATAGATTCTCCGTATGGATAAAGAAGACTAATTCAAATGATGGCGTTACTTTTTTTGGTACACGAAGCTATTCCTTTGGTTCTTATCATATTTTGACTTTAGGAAATAGTAACAATACAAATCCATATTTTTTAGCTGCAGATTTACCTGTTTTAAATAGATGGTACTTACTTGTGGGGTATGTACACAATAAAGATTATTCCTCATCTGTAAATCTTGGTAAAATATATGATGGAACTAATGGAGAAGTCGTTCAAAGCTTAACCGACTTTAAATTCAAAAGTACAGCAATTAATGTTTTGCATAGAGCATATTTATCTTACGATGGAAATACTTCAGATAGGCAATATTATTTTGATCCAAGAATAGATGTTGTTGATGGTAATGAACCTTCAATTTTAGAACTCTTGAGTATCAATGAAAATTCTCAATTACTATTTGCTTATGACAATATGGGAAGTCAAAAACAACGGTTTTATTGTTCCGATTTAGGGTGTTCTGTTCCTAATCCTCCATTAGGAAGAACCACAAATCAACAAAGTGTTGAAGACATGCTTCTAGATAATATTGAAGACAGTGTGTTTATATCACCAAACCCTACTAGTGATTTTGCAACATTAACAATATCTAATGATATATTTAAAAAAATTGAATCCATTTCTATTTATGATATAAACACTTCTTTAGTAGATCAAGTTTCATTTGATATTAAAAAAGGTAAACCTTTAGTGAACTTATCAGGTAAACCCGCAGGGATCTATTTTGTACACATACATTTTAATGATGGTCAAAGTTTAACTAAAAAAGTCATTAAAAAATAGCACAATATTTCTCAATTGTTACTCAAAATCAAATAAACATGAAAAAACTAATATTATTATACATATTCATTTTACCAATAATCTCGTATTCGCAAAACGATAACACAACATATGAAGAGGATAAATTTACTTATGAAAGAGAAAAAATATTAGAGTCTAGCGAAGGAAATATACTCTTAACAGGAGGTAATAAAACTATTCGGAAATCATCTAATTCTAGTGCTAATCGTTCAGGTACAGGTGTTGGAGAAACTTTAGGCCAGCTTTCAGTGTCATTGTCAGGGGCTGCACAATATAATATCCCAATCGCAGTACCTTCAGGAATAACAGGAATTGCTCCTGAAATATCCCTCTCTTATGATAGTCAAGGCGGAAATGGAATTGCTGGTTATGGCTGGAACCTTAGCGGTATATCTTCAATTTCTAGAATTCCATCTTCAAAGTACCATGATGATAATATTGATGAGGTAGATTTTAATTCTTTAGATCGCTTTGCATTAGATGGAGAACGATTAATTTTTAAATCAGGAGTATCCTATGGCGCTCATAGGGCTAAATATGAAACAGAGCACTTTTCTAATATAAAAATAGTTTCAGTTGGGACTTCTCCTTATGGAGCATCTTATGGTCCAAAGTATTTTAATGTATTCTATCCTGATGGTTCATTCGCTCAATATGGTAATAGTACAGATTCAAGATCTCAAACTGAATATGCAATAACCTATTGGGAAAACCCTCAAGGTGTTAGAATTAGTTATGAATACACTACGTTTGAAAATAGTTTATCCATTGATAAAATTAAATATGGAGGCTTGAATACGTCTAACCAGATTAATGAAGTTAGATTTATTTATGATAATAGTGGTTCTATAAGATCACGATGGGAACAATCGTATGTAGGGAATGTGTCAATTGCAAGGAAAAATATACTTACAAGGATAGAGTCTTTTAGTAATAATGTTAGGTTTAGACGCTATAACTTGTATCATGATACAACAGATTTAGAGTATAATAGATTAACTGGTGTTACTGAATATAGTGGTGATTTGTCTCAGTCACATTCTTCTGTGACATTTAATTATACGGATACAACACCCTCTGTAGGATATCAAGAAATTGTTACTAGTTTGGGTCTTGCAAATATTGAGCAGAGAAACTCCCAGATGGCTTCATTAGACCTTACAGGAAACGGCTCTATGGATTTTGTTATTTATCCAAATGACAAATCCAAATTTTGGTTGTTTAAAGATCTTCAGCCCGGAAGTAGTAATGCTCCATATACAGTTAATTCTGGTACATTTGAAGCAATATTTCCGACAAAACTTATTAATTACAACGACGTAGTTTTTCCTGGCCAAGGTTTAACTGTTGTACAAAATGGTTCTGGAGCCCAAGTAAACTTTAAAGTGTATGCAAATGGAATAATCAATCCAATTACTCTTCAGTATACAAAAACTTGGAACTCTTCGGTATATGTTAATGATGTCGATTGTAGTTTTTGGAATAACATTAATGTACCAAAAGAATATGTTTCGGGAGATTTTAATGGTGATGGTTTAACAGATGTTCTTGCCATACAAATCCCATATCAAAAGCAAGATTGTAATTATGAATCATGTGATAAATTTGAACTGCCCGATGGCCCTGGAGGAACGTGTTGTCATTGTTCTACATCTACAGTCTATGCCAAAGGGGTTTCATTTATAGATTTAAGACAAGATTTAACTACTAATTTTGCTTTTAATGCAGGGAGTCTTGATTTATCTGTAGGAGAAGATGATGTATTAACAACAGGTGATTTTAATGGAGATGGTAAGACAGATCTTTTTCATGTTAAAGAAGATAAAATTAAAATATATACATTAACAAGCTCAAATTCAATTATTCTTTTAGAAGAAGTAAATGATACAGGTATAAGTCCAAATGAACCGCCATTATTTGGCGACTACAATGGAGACGGGAAAACAGATTTTATTGATCCAATTTCTAATAACAATTATACATTTAAAGTATTTATTTCTACTGGAACAGAATACGAATCAAATCTTGAAATTCAACCATTCAAGTTTAGAAAAACAAACTTTGAAGCACTTCCTTTTGGGATAGACGGAATATTAGATTCTTACAACCTTATTCCTTTAGATGTTAATGGAGATGGTAGAACCGATATTGTCGAATATAATACCGTTACTTCTAACAATACCAATAATGGAACACAAACCATTAAGGTGTATAATAACGATGGGATTAAGAATAATATCTCATCTACTGGAGTTAGATTTTCTTATGTCGGCACTGCAACAAAAACAGGAAACTTAGATCATTATCCTATTCCAATATTTTTAACATCTACTCAACCTAACAAAAGCCTTGATTTTGCATCTATAAGTGACCAGTGGGTTACGCATTTTACATTCACCCAAGATCATCGAGAAGATGTTTTAATGAGGTCAGTAACTAATAATGGTGTTACCTATAATATAGATTATAGTAATTTAAATCCCGATGAAGAAAACAACAGTTTTGTGCCTGTATATGAATCATCCAATAGTATGACTTACCCGTATTCTAATATAAATTATGCTCCTGGGATTAAGCTAGTAAAAATGTTAGAGAGAGTTACCTCTGGTGCAACAACACTACAACAACAGTATAGGTACAGAGGCGCTATATTTAATTACGAAGGTCTAGGGTTTCAAGGTTTTGAAGGTGTTGCTATTAGTAACTGGCATACCAATAATATGGATAGAATTTATAATGTGTCAATATTTGACCCAGTTTCTAGAGGGATTATGTCTGCGTCCTATTCACAAGAAAATTTTGTAATATTTGACCCTATCCCCACATCTGGATATATAGATAAAACAACTTATGTGAATTCATCATCTATTTCAACCTCTAAGGTGTTTAAATCATGGGTGGATTCGAGTTTGTATCAAAATAGCTTAGAAGGAACTTCTATTAATAGTACTTATACTTATGATAGTTATTTAAATACAACAGGTATAACTACTCAGTATACAGGAGCAGGATTTGTTATCACAACTAACGAATATTCTAATAACATAGTCTCTAGTTATCATGTTGGCAGATTAACCAAACAAACTATTACATCATCTATTACCAACAATACTTTTAATACTGAAGTTCAATTTATCTATACAGATAATTTAGTTACAGAGAAGAAAATAAAAGGAAATGGAACAAATTTCGATTCTGAAACTTACGAGTATGATACATTTGGAAATGTTACAAAGAAAACAATAACGCCTTATAATGAGTCATCAAGATTTGTTGAATTTGAGTATGATACTTCTGGAAGATTTCTAGAAAAAACTATTGACTTAGAAGGCTTAGAAACTATTTATGTAAATAATCCAAATACGGGAACCTTATCTTCTGAAACAGATCCTTATGGAAATTCTACATCTTATGATTATGATTCTTGGTTAAGATTAACTAAAGTAACTGATTATCTCGGAAATGAATCTACAATGTCGTTTTCTGAAGACTCTAATAATATTTACACTGTTACTAGTGTTAGTGACGATGGCAGTAGTTCTATTACAATTTATGATCGACTTAAACGTGTTTCCCAAGTCAAAGAAAAAGACATTATGGGACAATGGGTGAATAAAAGTTTTGAGTATGATAAGTTTGATCGTTTGTGGAAAGAGAGTGAACCATATATTGGTAGTAATGCTACGCAGTGGAATGAAATTTTATACGATAAATATAGTAGACCTGTAACTCAAAACTTATATACAGGCAGAACAATTACGATGTCATACAATGGGTTGACAACAACCGTAAATGATGGTGTGAAAGTCGTGTCATCAATAAGAGATGCCATGGGCAACACCAAATCAGTAACCGATCCTGGAGGCACCATTAATTACACATATTATGGTAATGGTAATTTAAAAACAGCTAATAATAATGGTGTAATTGTTTCTTTAGAACAAGATGGATGGGGAAGAAAGACCAAACTTTCTGATCC
Organism: Psychroserpens citreus; assembly: GCF_055686305.1. Lineage (NCBI taxonomy): Bacteria > Pseudomonadati > Bacteroidota > Flavobacteriia > Flavobacteriales > Flavobacteriaceae > Psychroserpens > Psychroserpens citreus. The sequence goes on along the minus strand of NZ_CM145999.1, from coordinate 1,138,739 downwards.
TTCTGCAGGTGTGTATGAATATGAATATAATGGATTTGGAGAACTTACTCGTCAAGTAAATCCAAAAGGAGAAGTTGAGTATGATTACTCAAATTTTGGAAAACTTTTAGAAAAGGAAATCACAGGTGATAATACTGAAGTACAATTTCAATATTCTTACGATGCAACGAGTAAGCTTCTTGATAAAATAACAACAACTAATGTTGATGGTAATAATGGCATAATTGATTATAATTACGACACTAATAAGAGATTAAATAATGTCATAGAAACCAACCCTTATGCTAAATTTGAAAAAGATTATACCTATGATAACTTTGGTAGAATAGAAACTGAGGAGTACAAGGCTACGCTACTTTCTAATAGTAAAACTAGTAATAAGAAAATTAAAAATATCTATCAAAATGGAGGTGTAAAAGCAATTCAAGATTTCACATCTAATGCTGTATTATGGGAACTCACAGGAGTCAATGCTAGAGGGCAAATGACATCTGCCTCAATGGGGAATAATATGTTGGAAAATAAAACCTATGACAACTATGGGTATTTAACCAATAATACGGTGTTTAAAAACACTGGGCAACAATCTGTTGTGCTCATGCAATTGGCAAACGATTTTGATGTACAAAGAGGTATTCTAAATAGTAGAACAAGTAGTCTCTTCTCATGGTCTGAAACCTTTGGCTATGATAATTTAGATCGATTAATTACATTCAATGATAATGATGGTAACAATAGTTTAAGCTATGATACTTTTGGAAGAATTACTAGTGATAATACAATAGGAGACTATAACTATTCGGGGACTTCATACCAAATATCAAATGTAGATTTAAACCACACAGGAGATTTGTATTATCAGCAAAATGAATTACAGCAGGTGTCTTATAATGCATTCAAAAAACCTTTTGAAATCAATGAGGAAGGCAAAGAAAAAATAGGATTTCAATACAACGCATTTAACGGCAGGTCGCATATGTTTTATGGCGATACCGAGAGTGATATTCTAGACCGTAACAATCGTAAGCATTATTCTTTTGATGGTAGTATGGAAATAAGCTATGATGATGATGCTAACACGTCTACTTTTGTGACGTATATCGCAGGAGATGCCTATTCGGCCCCAGTCATATGGAGATCAAACCAAGTTGGGTCTAATACAGATGACGACTATTATTACATTGAACGCGATTATTTGGGAAGCATACTGCTTATTAGTGATGAAGATGGGAATCCTATGGAGAAACGTCATTTTGACGCTTGGGGTAATATTGTTAGAGTTGTAGATGGCAATAATGTTACTTTAGATAAACTCACATTTTTAGATAGAGGCTACACAGGTCATGAGCATTTAGATGGTGTCAAACTCATCCATATGAATGGGCGATTGTACGACCCAAAACTCAAACGCTTTTTATCACCAGATAATTACATACAAGATATAAGTAACACCCAAAACTTTAATCGTTATGGTTATGTATTAAATAATCCATTAATGTATGTCGATCCTAGCGGTGAAACGACTGAAACTCCAGGAGGAGGTTCAGGAGGGCAAGTTGCTGCTGGAAGTCTAGCAGGATCATTATATAATTCTCTAAGTGGTGTAGATTTTAGACCTGCACGCGAATGGATTGGTAGAAATGCTAGAAGTATCGTGAGAGATGCTAGTAATTTAGTAAGAGAAATAGGACGAGGTATTAAAGAACTTTTTGGAGGAGGTGATCGCATTACCTATATGGATAACCCAATTAACCAAAACAATGACCCACTAACAGGCTCGAGTTCTAATATGCAATCCTCATTTTTTGGGAGTTCTGGTAGTGAAGGTAATTTGGGATTGTCCATGTTTAAAAATCACTTATCTTGGCTTGGCGATAAATTTAATACTTTTGCACAGTTTAGCATGGGTGCAAGTCATGGTTTTGCTGCTGGAGGCAAGAGTACATGGGATTTTGTTAAAAGCTTAGGCACGATTAATGGGTGGTTAGAGTTAGGAGCTGGCGCCTTAAGGTCTTCTGCAATGGTTAACCCATTTTCAGATTATGGTGCAGGTTTAAGGTCTGATATGGCAAATTCTGTTGTGGGTTATATACAAAGTATTCCTAGTATGAGTGCCTATGAGGCTGGTTATCAAGTTGGTTATGTTACAGAAAAGGTTGCTGAAACCATTATTGTTAGTAAAGGCGTAGGATTATTAGCAAATACTGTTTTTAAAGCAAGTAGAGTAACTATGTATCGTAATTTCGGTTGGAATGAATTAAAATCAATCAAATCAGCAGAAGGTAAGTTTTCTATACATCCTAGACATTTTCAAGGAAAACAATTTTGGGTAGGCGAATCAGGATTGGAAATGTGGAGTCAAAAATCTAGTTTTGTCAAACCTTTTACAGCTAGAGTTACTATCCCTAAATCATACGTTACTCCTGGGCATAGAAATTATATTTTTATGGAGAATAATATGATAATTGATGGTCATCCTGGTGGAACAGTTTTACCTGCAAATTTAAAAAAATTCAATTCAGTAATAACTATTGATTGGATTCGATTTTAAAAACAAAATAAAATGAGAGAAATAATAATAACAGCAGAAATACTATTTTTTGAATTAGCTAAAGAAAGATTTAATTTCCCAATTGTAAATACAATAAGGACATCATTTTGGTTGTTAGAATCTAATCAATCTACTTTCTCTGAAATCTTGATGTGTAGCAAAAGGTTAGATGTAGGTATAAAAAGTTTGGTTCGAATTAAACTATTAGAACAGGAATTCTTGCAAGATAAAATTAAAGAAGATGTAGATTTTCAAATAGGAATATTTCCAGAAGTAATTGCAAAAGGTAAGATTCTCAAAGTTGAGTAGTTTGATTCTAATATGTTTTCTTATATGATAATAAATATTATAAAAAAAACAGCCCTACTCTTTTGTATACTCATAACCCATGTTGGCTTCACTCAAAATGAGGCCAATATTTGGTATTTTGGTGAATATGCAGGGATTGATTTTAATAGTGGTACTCCTATAGCTTTAACAGATGGAGAGTTAAATACTATAGAAGGCTGTGCGACCATTTCAGATGAAAATGGCAATCTTTTATTTTATACCAATGGTGTTTCGGTTTGGGACAGTACACATCAAGTGATGCCAAATGGTACAGGCCTCAATGGCAACGAATCTAGTACTAATGCCGCACTAATTATACCAAAACCAGAGAGCACAACGGTGTATTATGTGTTTACTTTAGATGAGCGCGGCTATGCTAATGGGCTGCAGTATTCTGAAATTGATATGACTTTAAATGGAGGTTTGGGAGATGTAACCGCTAATAAAAATATACTATTACATACACCAGTTGCAGAAAAAATTACAGCTACTAAAGTGCAAGATGAAGATGCCTTCTGGGTCGTGGCACATAAATGGAATAGTACTGAGTTTATATCTTATAAAGTTACTAGCACAGGGATTGATACTAATCCAGTGATTAGCAATGTAGGTAGTTATTTAGGAGGTTATACAAGCAATGCCATGGGAGCCATGAAAATCTCACCTGATGGAAGTAAATTGGCTGTTGCAAATTTAGGCCTATGGGAGTCTCAATTATTCGATTTTGATGACGTTACAGGCGTGGTGTCAAATGCTTTAACGGTCATGGACTTTGATTCAGAATCTTATGTTTATGGTGTCGAATTTTCTCCAAATAGCAACGTACTGTATGTTTCGGTTAGATTAAAGGGTGTTTTTCAATTTGATATAACAGGAAGTACTACAGAGATATTAAATTCTGAAACCCAAATAGGAACATTAAACATTAGTAATTCTGCCTTACAATTAGGACCAGATGGTAATATTTATTTATCTACTATTGGGTCGTATTACCTAGATGCTATTAACGCTCCAAATATATTAGGAGTTGGTTGTGATTATTTGAGTGATGCGGTTTATCTAGATGGCCAAAGATGTAATTCGGGCTTACCACCTTTTATTCAGTCGTTTTTTAATTTTGGTTTTAATGCTGAAAATGTGTGCTTTGGTGAAACGACTCAGTTTAATTCAAATATTTCTGAGCCTTATGATGCATTACTATGGGATTTTGGTGATGGTATAACATCAACAGATGAAAACCCTACACATACATATTCAAGTCCAGGTACATATAATGTGCAATTAACGCTTACAATAGGATCAGAATCTTCAAGTGACACAAAACAGGTAGTTGTTTATGAGCAACCTACAGCAAACCAACCTAATGATATTATCATTTGTGACGACGATAATGATGGGTTTTATGATTTTGATTTAACCTCTAAAGATGTAGAGGTATTAAATGGGCAAAGTGATGCTACATTTGAAATCGTTTATTATGCGTCTATGGATGATTATGACAATGGAATTGCTATACCGAATCCAGAGTCATATTCAAACACCAACGCATATACTTCCGAGATCATTGTTGCTAGTATTCGACATATATTAAATAGTTCATGTGAGGATATGACGCAGTTTGATATTCAAGTTTTTGAATCGCCAACTCCAAGTCTAAATGTACCAGAATTGTCATTTTGTGATAATGACAGTGTAGGTACTGATAACGATGGTGTAATTAGTTTTGATTTGACAGACAATGAGGCATCAATTCTAAATGGGCAATCTAATAGTGATTTTACAGTGTTATATTATACAGATAGTGGATTTACGAATGAAATCACAACCCCTGATAATTATCAAAATACGAGTTTGAGTGAAACGATATATGTACAGGTTGTAAATAATAATAACGCCAATTGTGTAGAAGAAACGTCTTTTAATATCAACGTATTTGAACTGCCAACAGTGAATTCACCTGTAACCTTAAGTCAATGTGACAATGATTTGGATGGCTTTTCATTATTTAATTTAAATGAAGTGGTTCTTGAAATCACAAGCAATAGTACCAATGAAGTCATTAGGTTTTATGAATCTTTAACTGATGCAGAATCCAACAACAATGAAATAACGAATATTGTTAATTATGAAAATGAAAATGTAAGTTCCGATACTATTTGGGCAAGAATCGAAAATTCAAATGGATGTTATAGAACATCTGAAATCAATTTGTTAGTGTCTACAACTCAAATCCCTAACACTTTCGAACGGGAATTCTATCAATGTGATGATGGTTTAGATATTACAGATGGCATTTCAACCTTTGATTTTAGCTCAGTTAATACCGAAGTTGAAGCTATGTTTCCAAGCGGTCAACAATTAACAATTAATTATTATAGAAATGAATCTGATGCATTATCTGAATCTAATCCAATACTTGATATTTCAAACTATCAAAATATAGGCTCTCCAAATATGCAGAACATCTACATTAGAGTTGATAGTATAGTAGATAATGACTGTCTTGGGTTTGGAGATTATATTTCCTTATATGTTGATCCAAGACCGCTAATTACAGGTCCAGTTATCATAGAACAATGTGATGAAGCTAACGATGGTACAGAATCTTTTGATACCTCTGGAATTGAATCAGAATTACTTCAAGGGCAAACAGAAACTATTACTTTTTCTTATATAGATGAATTAGGTAATGATTATGGAAGTACACTACCAAATCCGTTAACGATTAGTCAATCTGCATTAAATATTTTTGCGACAATGACCGCAACAAACCCTAATAATCCAAATGGAGGCTGTAGTGTTGAAACTACAATTACCTTGCTTATTGATAATGGTGCCATAGCAAATCCAGTTAACGATTTTATTGTTTGTGATGATGACAATGATGGTGAATTTGCTTTTGATACGTCTACTATTGATGCAACTATTCTAAATGGTCAAACCAATACCACAGTTCGCTACTTTGATGGAGATGGTGCGGAGTTACCAAGTCCATTGCCTAATCCATTTGTGACAAGTACGCAAACCATAACAGCTCGGGTTCAAAATACTGCGAGCACATTTTGTTTTAGTGAAACAACATTCGATTTTGTGGTTAGCTCGCAACCAATAGCAAATACAATTGAAGATGATATCGTTTGTGATGATATCAGCAATGATGGAGAATATGAATTTACACTGTCTGATTACAATTCTCAAATTTTAAACAATCAGTCATCTACAATATTTGAAGTGTTGTATTTTGAAAACAATACTGATGCAGAAAGCAACCAAAATGAGTTGTCTAACATCTATTTGGTAAATAGCCAATCTCAAACCGTTTTTGCAAGAATTCAAAATATCATAAACCCAGATTGCTATGATATTACCTCTTTTAACTTAGGAGTCATTTATCTTCCAATTGCAAATCAGCCAAATGATCAATTTGTTTGTGATGATGAAGTAAACGATGGTTTTGAAACGTTTAACCTAACAGACCAAAACATGTCGATATTTAATGGTCAATCTGAGACTGAGAATACGATTAGTTATTATTTGACTCAAGTCGATGCCGATAATGGAGTAAATCAAATTCCAAATGATTTTATGAATACAGAAAACCCACAAACGATATATGTGAGATTAGAAAGTAACATGTCATCTGAATGTTATACGACTACAAGTTTTAATCTAGTAGTTAATGAATTGCCAACTATATCGATTGATGATAAGGTGGCTATTTGTGAAGGTGAAGCGCTAGAATTAGAGGCTGATGCTGGATACGATGAATATTTATGGTCAACAGGTGAAACGACTAGAGTAATTACTGTTAATGAAGCAGGAAACTACAACGTAACTATTACTAATAATTATGGAACAGAAAGCTGTAGTACAACAAAAACAATTAGTGTTGTGGAATCTAACATTGCTAGTATTGTGGATATCGAAACCGTAGATTGGTCGCAAAGTAATAATACCATTACCATATTTGTAGAAGGGAATGGAGATTACCATTACTCGCTAGACGGTATTAACTATCAAGACAGTAATGTATTCACGAATTTGAGCATTGATGAATATACTGTTTATGTGAGAGATAAGAACGGTTGTGGTGAAGTCTTAGAAGATATTTATCTACTCTATTATCCTAAATATTTTACGCCAAATGGAGATGGCTATCACGATTATTGGCAACTCTACAGTGCAAACAGAGAGCCAGGCAATAAGCTATTCATCTATGACAGATACGGCAAGCTTTTAAAAATTTTAAAGTCCACAGATTATGGATGGGATGGCTACTATAATGGTAATAAATTGCCTGCAAGCGATTATTGGTTCACATTAGAACGTCAAAATGGTAAGCAATACACTGGGCATTTTAGTTTGAGATATTAATCTATTTTTTCAAAACGGTTTCCAAAGCCTCCACATCATAAGGTTTGGCTATGATATGTTTGTCTTTATCTAATAAAAAATACGATGGTGTAGATTCTATACCATAAGCCTTTGAAGTTGGGTTGTCCCATTTTCCTAAACCTAATACATGTATAAAATCTGGATAATCTGTAATCTTACTTTGCCAGTTCTCTGGCGCATCTTCTAATCCAAAAGCAATGACTTTAAGATTTGTCTTGTCGGCAAGCATCGCTTTTACTTTTGGGAGTTCGTCTAAACAATGTCCACAACCACTGCTCCAAAAGATAAGTAAGTATTGCTCAGCAATATCTAAATCGTGTAGTGTTGTTGTGATGGTTTCTCCATTTTTGGTCAAAGCCAAATCAAAATTTGAAGCTTTCTTACCAAGCGTATTGTTTTTATAAGCGATTAATTGCTCAGCTAAAGCGTCGTAGTTCGTTTTTTTGGTTAATTCTAGTAAATGATTATCAGTCACGTAATTTGCTAACTCGGCATTATCCATACTTTTAAAACGCCTCCAAATCATTTCAAATAAAATGGTTTTAATATCAGTATTACCATCTCCAATTGTTGCCATTAAATCATCGACATCTTTTTTGTAAACAGCATTACTGGTGTTTGCAGACATTCCGAAGATATAGGCTAAAACACGATCTACTAAGAAATCTGAACTTTGCAAGAGCGGATTGCTAAAATCAACATGTTTAAGATAGCTTTGTTTTAGGTTATTTGAATAGGTTGAAAGGTCTTCAAAGCTTTCAGGAATATAAGGTGCATTGGCTTTTATAAACACCGAAGCTAAGGTGCCTTCGGATGAGGTTTCGTATGCTGTTTGTGTGTCTTTTAGGGTTTTAATGATATCAGCATATGCTTTTTTATCTGTGCTTTCTTGAGTGTAAAAGTTGCTAATGGTCATATTCACCATTTCCATACTTTTGGTATACGACGCCCACAATTTATTGTCTTGTCCGTCAGTAAATTCGAGTCCATCATCAAGGCTAAACGTAAATGCTACTGATTCTTTTCCGCTGTAAATAAAATCGAAATTATTCTCCTCAGGCGGTAAGGCATAAACAATTTTATAAATACCTGGAGTGGCTGTAGAGTCTAAGGGAATACTAAAACTTCCATCTTCACCAATTTGAGCTCTGTTTACATAATCGGAACTTGTAGGTGTGGCATGGTATAAAAAGGCATAGGTAAATTCTTCTTTTGGTGTAAAAATTCCATTCACACTGTGTTGTGCAAAATGTATTGCTGGGAATAAAACAAATGCTAATAATAGTTTTTTCATTGGTATTTTATTTTAAAACACATAGTCAATTTCAAATATCAAGCCAAATATCTGAATTTTATTGTTTTAATCTATGTTTTGATCGTATACTTTCAATAATGACAGTTGAAATAATTAATGTGCCACCTATAAACGTGTTTAAAGTTGGGATTTCTTTCAGAAATAAAAAAGCTATAATGATTCCAAATACGGGCTGTGTACTGGCGATAATACTTGCTGTACTCACTTTAAAATATTTGAGACTATTTACAAATAGGGTATGCCCAACTGCAGTCGTAACTAAAGCTAAAATAATAACATAAGGATACTGCGTTGAAATCCCTGAAGTGTCCTTATAAAATAAGACTGGTAAAAGAACGATTGTAAGCATTACAACTTGATAGAGCATAATCATGCTGCCATTATATTCTGAAACGTGCTTTTTCAACATTAGAGTTCTAATAGCATAACAAATGGCAGAGATAATACCCCAAAACACACCTTTGAGCTGCGTGCTTTCTATGTCAAAATCGGGAGCTAAAAAGTAAACTCCAAGTAATACTAATCCACCAAGCACGATATGAATAGGATCAAATTTCACTTTTGAAAACAAAGGCTCGAGAATGGCTGTAAACATAGGAAATGTAAATAAAGATAACATCCCTATCGCAACGTTAGATACTTTTAATGCATGAAAATAGGTGATCCAATGTGCGCCTAAAAACAAGGCTGAAATAACAATTGTCAATCCATCTCTTTTAGAGTTGAATTTCAATTTAATGGTTTTGAATTTACAATAGAGGAAGAGAAATACGCCAGCTAAAGCACATCGCCACCAAATAATAACGGCAATTGGCATATCAATAAATTTGCCTAAAGCGCCAGATGTACTGATAAAAATTGTTGCCAAAGTAAGCCAAAGCACATGTTTTAGATGGGCATCTTTCATATCTCTTGAAGCCTTGTGAGCGCTTGCTTTACCGACTTGATATGTTCGAAAGTAAGAAGTAAACGCAATCCGTTTCTGGTTTGCTTTTCTTTCATCTTACAGTCTTTAGGTCGTGATTGAATGTACTGAAGCACTTTCGTAAATTGATCACTTTGATAAAACGGACTTTGTTGATTGTTTATAAAATAACCTACAAAACGACCATTTTTCATGATGATTTTTTCAAGACCAATATTGGTAGCAATCCATTTGATTCGAACACTATTGAGTAAATCAATGACCTGTATAGGTAACTCTCCAAAACGATCGACAATTTCGGTTTCGAAGGTGTTTAGTTCGGCTTCAGTTTTAAGTGTATTGAGTTTGGTATACAAATTTAAACGCTCTGTTATGCTATTGACATAGTCATCTGGAAATAATAATTCAAAGTCGGTATCAATGGTAATGTCTTTGACATAAGTTTTAACCTTACCAGTATCTTTATATAGATCTTTAAACTCATTTTCTTTGAGCTCCTCAATGGCTTCATTTAAAATTTTCTGGTAAGTGTCAAACCCAATATCATTAATAAACCCGCTTTGCTCACCACCAAGCAAGTCGCCAGCACCACGAATTTCTAGATCTTTCATAGCGATATTGAAACCACTTCCCAATTCGGTAAATTGCTCTAAAGCTGTAATACGTTTTCTAGCATCTGTAGTCATGGCCGAGTATTCTGGTGTAATAAAATAACAAAAGGCTTTTTTATTACTTCGTCCCACACGACCTCGCATTTGATGCAAGTCACTCAATCCAAAGTTATTGGCATTATTGATAAAAATGGTATTGGCATTAGGAACGTCTAGTCCGCTTTCCACAATAGTTGTACTCACAAGCACATCAAACTCTCCGTTCATAAACGCTAGCATGAGTTGCTCGAGTTTTTTGCCATCGAGTTGTCCATGACCAATAGCAATTTTTGCATCAGGCACCAGACGTTGTATCATTCCGGCGACCTCTTTTATATTTTCAATACGGTTGTGAATAAAGAAGATTTGTCCACCACGTTGAATTTCATAAGTTACGGCGTCTCTAATGGTTTCTTCATTAAATCGTATCACATGACTTTCAATAGGATAACGATTTGGAGGAGGTGTTGTAATTACAGATAAATCACGAGCTGCCATCAGACTAAACTGTAAAGTTCTTGGAATAGGAGTTGCTGTGAGCGTTAAAACATCTACATTATCTTTTAATGTTTTAAGCTTCTCTTTAACCGCTACACCAAATTTTTGTTCTTCATCAACGATGAGTAAGCCCAAATCTTTAAACTTGACATTCTTGTTAACGAGCTGATGCGTCCCTATAATGATATCGACATGACCTTTTTCTAATTTTTCTAAAGTTATGCGTTTCTCTTTTGCTGTTCTAAAGCGATTAAGGTAATCCACGGTTACAGGAAAATCTTTTAAGCGTTCTGTAAACGTCTTATGATGCTGATAAGCTAAAATAGTCGTCGGCACTAAAACGGCCACCTGCTTTCCATTGTCAACAGCTTTAAATGCTGCACGAATAGCGACTTCAGTTTTACCAAAACCAACGTCACCACAAACGAGACGATCCATTGGTCGTTCACTTTCCATATCGGCTTTAATATCGGCAGTGGATGTGATTTGATCTGGTGTGTCTTCATACAAGAACGATGCTTCTAATTCATGTTGAAGGTAGCTGTCGGGCTTGTGTTGATAACCTTTTTCAAGTTTACGTTTTGCATAGACTTTGATTAAATTAAAAGCAATTTCTTTGACCCGAGATTTAGTTTTTTGCTTGAGTGTTTTCCAAGCTTTGCTTCCAAGCTTATAAACTTTTGGAGGTTTCCCATCCTTACCATTAAACTTGGTGATTTTATGAAGCGAATGAATACTTAAATACAAGACATCTCGTTCGCCATACACTAATTTTATGGCTTCTTGCTTTTTTCCTTCAACGTCAATTTTTTGAAGTCCGCCAAACTTTCCAATTCCATGATCAATATGTGTTACATAATCCCCTACATCAAGATTTGTGAGCTCTTTAAGGGTAATGGCTTGTTTTTTAGCGTATCCATTTTTAAGATGAAATTTATGATAGCGTTCAAAAATTTGATGATCTGTATAGCATGTGATTTTTTGGTCATGATCTACAAAACCTTGGTATAGAGATAGGACTATAGTTTGATAATGAACATTTTGCTCGACATCCTCAAAGATATCATGAAAACGCTTAGCCTGTTGTTCACTTGAACATGCAATATAATTGGTGTATCCCTTATTGTGGTTGCTATTGAGGTCATCAATTAATAAATTAAATTGTTTATTAAATGACGGTTGAGGCGTCGTATTACATTCTATTGTGTTTTCTGAAAACAAACTTGTTGTGCCAAATTCAACTAATTTAAAATCTAGAAGCTGACGTTTCAGTAACTCAGAGTTACAGAATAACTCTTCAGGTTCAGAATGCTTTAATTCAGAAGATAAGTTCTTGAAGGTGTCTTCAGCTTTTCCGAAGAATTCATCAATTCTAGAATATAGGAGGTCTGTGTTTTTAGAAAACACAACTGTTTTTTGAGCTATGTATTTTAAGAAACTTTGCCTGCTTTCCTCTAAAAATTTATTAGCAACATTTGGGATTACGCCTATTTTTTTTATCTGGTCTGTAGAGAGTTGTGTTTCTACATCGAAGGTTCTAATACTATCCACATCATCGCCAAAAAATTCAATACGATAGGGTTCGTCATGAGAAAAGGAGAAGACATCTACAATGCCTCCACGCACTGAAAACTCACCAGGTTCGGTTACAAAGTCAACACGTTTAAATTGGTATTCAAAGAGCACTTCATTTACAAAATCGATAGATAATTGATCACCAATAGCAATTTTTAAAGTGTTTTTTTCGAGCTCACGACGTGTGACTACTTTTTCAAAAAGTGCATCAGGATAGGTAACAATTATCGCAGGTTTTTTTCGAGAGTTGATTCGATTTAACACCTCTGCTCTAAGAAGCACATTTGCATTATCAGTTTCTTCAATTTGATAAGGTCTTCGATAACTTCCTGGATAAAATAAGACATCCTTGTCATTGAGTAAAACTTCTAGGTCATTGAGATAAAAAGCAGCTTCTTCTTTGTCATTAAAAATGAGTAAAAAAGGGAGTTGAGAAGCTTTAAATGTTTCACTTATCATAAGTGAAAACGATGATCCAACAAGGCCTTTTAAATGAAGTTTTGTACTATCTCTAGCGGCATCTAAAGATTGAGTTTGGGCAATAGCAGTTTGCAGATTTTGCGTTTGCAAAGCCTGTGCATAAGTTTGCGAGAGAATGGTTTTACTCAAAGCATTTTATTTTGTGCAAATATAAAATTTTTGTGACATTGGTTATTGTTAAAATGTATTAATAGAACTATCTTTGTGGCACTTAAAATAAAACATATGTCATTTTCAGAATTATTCGAAAGCGGATTCAAAAAGCGTAATGAGGATCACTTTGCTGCTATTGTTAGAGTAGCCATGAGTGATGGGATTATTAATGAAGCAGAAAAAACCTTTTTAGACCGTTTAGCAACGCGTTTAGATATTACAGAATCCGATTATAAAGCCATACTTAAAGATTATCAAAGTCACCCAATTAACCCTCCAACATCTTATGATAAGCGTTTAGAACGTTTGTATGATTTAGCACGTATGGTTTGGGCTGATCATATTGAAGGAGAAGATCAAGTACGATTGTTAGAAAAGTTATGTATAGGTTTAGGATTTAATCAAGATAATGTAAAATATATTACAGATAAAGCATTGCATCTCGTACATTATGAAGTAGACTTAGATGATTTTGTTGATAGAATGAAAAAAATGAATCAGTAAGTAAATTACAATAAAAAAAGCGACTTTTAAAGTCGCTTTTTTTATGCTTTACGCATAAATTCTTCAGCTTTTTCAACCATATTTTTACTGCCACAAATAAATGGTACGCGCTGATGCAATTCTGTAGGTTCAATATCCATAATTCTTGTAAATCCATCGCTCGCTTTACCATTGGCTTGCTCGGCCAAAAATGCCATTGGATTGCATTCGTAGAGTAGTCTTAATTTTCCGTTTGAATTTTGAGAACTTTTTGGGTACATGTAGATTCCACCTTTAATCATATTTCTGTGGAAGTCGGACACCAAGGATCCAATGTAGCGACTAGTATATGGTCTGTCACCTTCTTCCATTTGACAATATTTGATATAATTTTTTATGCCTTGTGGGAAGTGAATATAATTCCCTTCATTTACAGAATAGATTTTACCGTTTTCTGGGAATTGCATATCTGGATGCGATAAATAAAAAGTTCCTATAGCAGGATTTAAGGTAAATCCATTAACACCATCACCTGTAGTATATACAATCATAGTTGAAGTTCCATAAATGATATAACCGGCTGCTACTTGCTGATTTCCTTTTTGCAGAAAATCATCAATCGTTACAGGTGTTCCAACGGGAGTTATTCGCCTGTAAATTGAAAAAATAGTTCCTACAGAAACATTAACATCAATGTTTGATGAGCCATCTAAAGGGTCAATTAAAACAACATATTTGTTTTGATGATTTTCATCCTGACTATTTATTGAAATAAAATCGTCCTCTTCTTCACTAGCAATACCACAAACAATATTACGTTTAGTCATAGTTTGGATAAACTTATTATTGGCATAAACATCCAATTTTTGTTGATCTTCACCTTGAACATTCGTGTCGCCAGCAGTTCCTATAATATCAACTAACCCTGCCTTATTTACTTCGTGGTTAACAACTTTAGCTGCTAAACGTATTGAGTTTATAAGACGCGATAATTCACCAGATGTGTATTTAAAAGAGGATTGATTCTCGATAATAAATTCACCTAGTGTTTGATTTTTTCTAGACATGTAGTGTGATTGTTTTTGCAAATATCTCATTTTTTTAATCAACTACAACGTTATAGTAAGATTATTATATGATAAAATTGATAAGTTTTAGATTATATTTGGGCTAAAGAAAATCTATGAGTTTCATAATCAGAAAAGCAGTAAAAACGGATATGCCTAGAGTGCTTGAACTCATTACAGAATTGGCTGTTTTTGAAAAAGAACCCGACGCAGTTGAGGTGAATTTAGAGACACTTGTCAAAGGTGGATTTGAAAACCCAAAACAGTTTGTGTGTTTCGTTGGTGAATGTGAAGGCTGTGTTGAAGGGATTGCTTTAGTTTATAATCGTTTTTCTACTTGGGTTGGTCCAATAATCCATTTAGAAGACCTTATTGTTAGTCAGAGAAAAAGAGGTGGTGGTTTAGGAACAGCACTTTTAAATGAGGTTGTAAAATATGGCTATGATTTAGGTGTTAAACGCATTAGTTGGGAGGTTTTAGATTGGAATGAACCTGCTATTGGATTTTACGAGAAAAAGGGAGCAGACGTTAAACGTGATTGGGATGTTGTTCATCTTAACGAAGACGGCATAAAACATTATATAGCAAATATTTAATATGCAAGTATTTAAATTTGGAGGAGCATCGGTAAAAAATGCCGAAGGAGTTAAAAATTTAGCTTCAGTATTGCAAAATGTAGGTTATGATAATACGTTGTTAGTGGTTTCAGCAATGGGAAAAACCACCAATGCTATGGAATTGGTGATAAAAAATTATTTTGACAATAAAACCGAATTGCAAAGTTCTATTCAGGATGTAATAAAGTATCATAACAACATATTAATTGACCTTTTTGAGAATACGCATCATCCAATATTTAAAAGGGTTTCGATAATTTTCGAAGATTTGGATTATTTTTTAAGACGGAATAAATCACCAGATTATAATTTTGTATATGACCAAGTGATTGGCTTTGGAGAACTAACATCTACAACAATTATATCGGCTTACCTTAATGAAATTGGATTAAAAAACAACTGGCTAGATGTTCGAGAGTTTATAAAAACAGATAATTATTATCGCACAGCTAATGTGGATTGGGAGCAAACCCAATTACATATTAAATCTAATTTTGATCCAAAGATTCTCAATATCACTCAGGGATTTTTAGGTAGCGATTCTAATAACTTTACGACAACTTTAGGCCGTGAAGGAAGTGACTACTCAGCAGCTATATTTGCGTATTGTTTAAATGCCGAAAGTGTTACGATATGGAAAGACGTTCCAGGTGTTTTAAATGCCGATCCTCGTTATTTTGAAAACGCCCAATTACTAAATAGTATTTCTTATAGAGAAGCGATTGAGTTAGCATTTTATGGTGCTTCTGTGATTCACCCTAAAACATTACAACCATTGCAACAAAAGGAGATACCATTATTTGTAAAATCATTTTTAAATCCGGAAGATTCTGGGACAAGAGTAGGAAAGGGCTTTGGTATAGAACCAAATATTCCTTGTTATATAGTTAAGAAAAATCAGGTGTTAGTGTCCTTATCCTCATTAGATTTCAGTTATATTGTTGAAGAAAACATCAGTGAAATTTTTAAATTATTACACCTGTATAAAATGAAAGTAGATGTGATTCAGAATTCAGCCATTAGTTTTTCGGTATGTTTTGAAAACACATATAATAACCTTGAGCGATTATTACAGCACTTAAAAGCAAAATTTAAAGTAACAGTTCACGAAAATGTGAGTCTTTATACTGTAAGACATTATAATGAACAAGCAATAGCTTCGATTGAAAAAGATAAAGAATTGCTGTTAAAACAGTTAGCTCAAGAAACCGTTCAAATCCTAACTAAATAAACATTTTAGTACTTTTACACTCATGACCAAACAACAAGATACAGGATTAGTTACCGCAAAAGAAGTTGCTAAAGCAATTAATGCTGATAAGTATGGTTTCTTAGGAACCTTTGTTGGATGGTTACTTATGAAGGTTTTGAAAATTTCGACGCTTAACAGAATTTATAAGCGAAATAAACATCTAAATGATGTTGAGTTTTTAGATGCCATTTTAGAAGACTTTCAGATTAAATTTGAAATTCCAGAAGAAGATTTGAAACGACTACCTAAGGATGGTGCTTATATTACGGTATCAAATCACCCACTTGGTGGAATAGATGGTATTTTATTGTTGAAATTGATGATTGAGCAACGCGAAGATTTTAAAATCATTGCAAATTTTCTATTACATAGAATTGAGCCTTTGAAGCCATATATAATGCCTGTAAATCCGTTTGAGGATAGGAAAGATGTAAAATCTAGTATTGCTGGTTTTAAGAATGCAATTCTTCATTTAAGAGATGGACATCCATTAGGTGTATTTCCTGCTGGTGAAGTGTCTACTTATAAAGATGGAAAGTTAGTTGTCGATAAACCATGGGAAGAAGCCGCAATGAAGCTCATTAAAAAGGCTGAGGTTCCTGTAGTTCCAATTTATTTCCACGCTAAGAATAGTAAATTATTTTATAAGCTATCTAAGATTAGTGATACTTTCAGAACAGCTAAATTACCCTCGGAATTACTTACCCAAAAGCATCGAACTATAAAAGTTAGAATAGGAAAACCTATTTCAGTAAATGATCAAAAAGAACACAAAACACTTACTGATTTCTCAGAATTTATAAGACGAAAAACGTATATGTTGTCTAATGCATTTGAAGATAAATCAAAGATTTTAGATAATTTATCAAATACATTAAAGCCTCCTGCAAAACCTCCAAAGCGTATTGTCGGTTCTGTTAGCACTGAGAAAATGGCGGCTGAAATTGACGCCTTGCGTGAAGGTGATTATAGGTTGTTAGTTAGTAAGAATTATGAAGTATATTTAACGCCTGCAGATCAAATCCCTAACATACTTCATGAAATTGGACGCCTTAGAGAAATTACATTTAGAGCTATTGGTGAAGGAACAAATGAAGCTATAGATTTAGATAGTTTTGATACCTATTACCATCATATGTTTTTATGGGATACAGAGTCTAAAAAATTAGCTGGTGCCTACCGAATGGGATTAGGCTCAAAGATTTATGCACGTTATGGTATTGATGGGTTTTACTTACAAGATTTATTTAGATTTGAACCTGAATTATACAAAATGATGAGTGAATCTATTGAAATGGGTAGAGCGTTTATCATTAAAGAATACCAACAAAAACCAATGCCGTTATTTTTGCTTTGGAAGGGTATTGTTCATACTACTTTGCGTTATCCTGAGCATAAATTTTTAATCGGAGGTGTGAGTATTAGTAATCAATTTTCAAACTTTTCAAAGTCCTTGATGATTGAGTTTATGAAGTCACATTACTACGATCCTTATGTGGCACAGTATGTACATCCGAAAAAAGAATTTAAAGTAAAATTGAAGGATGCCGATAAAGACTTTGTTTTTGATGCTGCTGAAGCCGATTTGAATAAGTTCGATAAAATTATTGATGAGGTAGAACCTGGAGCATTACGGTTACCTGTTTTACTGAAAAAATACATCAAACAGAATGCAAAATTGGTGGCATTCAATGTAGACCCATTGTTTAATAATGCGGTTGATGGTTTGATGTATATTAAAATCGCTGACTTACCAGAAAGCACAGTTCGTCCTGTGATGGAAGAGTTTCAAGCCGAGTTAGAACGTAAGTTTTCTAATGGCAATACAGAAGATTCTTAAAGATACTCTTTTACAAAGTTTTCAAAATAACTTTTAATTTCGTTTCTAGCTTTTAAAAACGCCTGGTGTTTTTCATCATCAGATCCTATTACTTTAGATGGGTCAAAGAAATTATGGTGTAATCTAATGGCATTTTTACTTGGAATATAAGGACAATTTTCATTGGCGTGATCACATACAGTAATTATAAAATCAAAGTTGACATGTGCGTATTCGTCAACGTGATTAGAGGTGTGATTTGAAATATCAATACCATCCTCTTTCATAATGACTGCTGCCTCAGAGTTGATACCATGAGTTTCTATTCCGGCACTATAAATATTGGCTTTTCCTTCAGTGAATTGATTAAGGTAGCCATGAGCCATTTGACTTCTGCAAGAATTTCCAGTGCAAAGTACGAGTATGTTTTTCATTATATGTCCTATTATTTTACTTCTTTTTTCTAAAAGTACATTATCAAACCAAGCATTGTTTAGTTGGCCTATTTTTTCTCGAGTTCCAACAATTCTAAACCCACAAGATTTGTGCAAATGTATGCTAACTTTATTAGTTGAGAAAATTCCAGCTTGTAAGGTCCAAAATCCATTGTTCTCACTTTCGGTAATGAGTTGTTGTAGTAACTTTTTGCCTATACCTTGACCTCTCAAGTTTTCGGCAACACATATACTAACTTCAGCAACACCTTTATAAACGGATCTATTAGATGCTAAAGATAATGCCGCAAATCCAACAACACTGTCCTTATGTTGGGCTACAAGTCGTGGGTTTAGAACATATTTTTTATTCCATTTTTGCCAATTAGGTAGCGTTGTTTCAAAAGTAGCTATACCAGTATGAATACCTTGCTCATAAATAGCAATTACTTTATTGAAATCAGCCTTCTGAAAGGTTCTAATGGTTATATCCATTACAGGTTTTAGCAACATCCACTTTCAGGAGAGCAGCATACTTCAACTGTGGAACTTGGTGCTTTAATTTGTTCTGTTATGCCACATGCCTCTTTAGCTTTGCAATCGGTTTTTTCGACGTTTAAACTTAGAATAAGATTGTTGTTTTCAATTTTGAAATCATTTACAAAGAGTTGAGCAGTATGAAATGTATTGTTACTATATTCAAATTTTATTTCAGCACCTAAATCGTAAGGTTTCATTTTTCCAACTTTTTTTAGAATTCCCAATGCTTTTAAAACAGACATATACTTTGTTTTGTGAAGTTCAGATGGGCTTTCCCATAATTGTATTATGGTTTCATTCCAAGAATCGGTTTGAGAGCCGCAATCGACTGAATCTATTGAGATGTGTTTTACTTCAGTAATGTGATAATTAGCGCCAACAAAATTATTTGGAGTGTATTCAAATAGTAATGATTTGTCTTGGTGTTGTTCTAGTAATGTAAAAAATTCTTGTGTTTTCATAATATTATATGATTTAGTTTATGCTTATGAGTGATTAAAAAAATACTTTTTGGCTTAGCAGCAATTGGCTGTTGTTTTAATAAAAAAAGAGTTTAATAAGATTTGAAATTCTTGAAATCGTTCAACATTAAGGCAGTAACATTTTTTCTTGCCTTCAAACCTTCCTTTAAGTAAGCCAGCATTTCCAATGACACTTAAATGTTGAGAAATAGTAGCTTGTGATAATCCAATTTCATCAACAAGATCATTACAAATACAGCCTTCTTGTTCACTAATATATTTTAAAATAGAGACTCTTGCTGGATGTGCAAAAACTTTAGCGATATTAGCTATTTCGTTAATACTATCTGTATAAATAAATCGTTTAGTTACTCCCATTGTTATGTATTTATGGTACAAATATAGTATTATTATCGTAATATAGCGATATTACGATAATAATATTTATCAAAAAAGCCAGAATTAAAGTTCTGGCTCTCTTAATTTATAATGATTTAAACCATTCTTGAAATTGTTTTCCGAATAAAAATGTTGGCTGCATTTTTCCTCCTAAAGCACTTATCAAACTCATTATCCATGCTACAAACACAACAATCCATAAGAAAAGTCCTAAAACTGGAATGATACCTACTAAGCTACAAAGAATTAAACCTAACATTTGTCTTACATAAAAAGATCCAAACTCTGTTTTATTTCCATTATTCATAACTAAAGCAATAATCCATCCAATTAGTGTGAAGTGAGCTATGATAGCAACATTTTTTCCATCACTAAATACTTCTTTTGCCTCACTAGCAAACTCTTTTGCTGAGGCTTTTGCTTCATCTGCAAATTCTGAAGCTTTTTCTCTTGCTTCTCCAGCAAATTCTTTAGCATCATCAGCAAGCTCACTTGCTTTTTCACTTACCTTATCGGCTGCCTTTTTTGCACTTTCTTTGGCATCTCCTAACATATCATTTAGGTCATTGCTTAAATTGTTGTTATCGTCAGACATTTGTTTATATAGTTTATGGTTAGACTATAAAGTTAATAAAAATGTAGTAATTTGTTATTTATTGCCAAATAGTCTTTTAAAAAAACCTTTAGTTTTCTCTTTGGTTTCGTCGTAAGCTTCTTTTGCGTCTTCAGCAAAATCTTCTAGTTTGTCTTCTGCTTTATCTGCTAATTCTGAGGCTTTGTCTTTGGCAATATCGGCATAAGTCTCTAATTTTTCGCCAGCATCTTCAACAAATTCAGAGGCTTTATCTTTTACTTCATTATAGGTTTCTTTTACATCATCTCTAAGTTCTGCTGTTCTTTCTTTTGCACTATCTGCAAATTCACTTAGTTTTTCACTAGCATCACTTGCTAGCTCTGATGCCTTTTCTTTAGCATCATTAATCATGTCTTTGCCTTCTCCTTCAAAAAATTCTGTAGCTTTATCTTTTACATTATTAAATGCTTCTTTAGCATCTGAGGCTAATTCATTGGCTTTGTCTTTAGCAGAATTTAAAGCATCACTAGCATTTTCTTTTAGGTCATTTGCTTTTTCTTCAATTGCTTCTGAAGTACTATCTATGGTATTTTCAGTAGATTTAACAGTTTTGTTTAATTCGCTGTCTAGGTTGTTGTTGTCTTCGGTCATTTTAATCGTTTATTAGTGAGTAGTTTAAAAATAATATTTGTTACAATATGACTACTTAAAAGCTTGATCAATTGGTTCCCAAAGCTCAATTTTGTTTCCTTCGTTATCCAGTATCCAACCAAATTTCCCATAGTCGTATTCTTCTATGTCTCCTACTATTGTGACCCCTTCTTCTTCTAAAGTCACTAATAATTCCTTTAAGTTTTCAACACGATAGTTAAACATAAACTCTTTTTTTGAAGGCTCAAAATATTTGGTATCGTCTTTAAATGGACTCCATTGTGTAGAACAATCATTTCCTTCTTTATCTTTCCACCAAAATGTACAACCATAATCATCAGTGTTAAACCCTAAATGTTTTTGATACCAATCTTTTGATGCATTTGGGTCTTTTGATTTAAAAAATAACCCTCCTATTCCAGTGACTCTATTTTTCATTTTTTAAGTATTGCATTTTCATAAATTTCTATCCATTCTTCAACAGTCATTTTCCCTAAAAGTTCTTTTATTAAATCATAAGGTATGTCTTCCATTTTTTTAAATCGAACACAACTTTTTCCCATATCTAATTTATATTTAGAGTATTTAGGATATTCAGATACAAACCAATCGTATAATTCTTTTTTGGCATACATACCAGAGTGGTAAAGCGCTATAAAGTTTTTTTGAGATGCTAAATTTATAAATGGCAAAGGTGGAAAAGGCTTACAATGATACCCTTTTGGATAAATAGATTTAGGAACATAATAAGCTAACATACCATATCCCATTCCAGTTTCAAGTCCTTCTGGCATATGTTTTTTAATTAGATTATCTAATTTGGTAATTGGTCCCTTTCTGTCCTCAGGTAACTGACTTATATAGTCTTCTGGAGAGGTTGCTTTGTATTGCATAATCGTTAGTTTTATTTGCGTTGAAGGATTAATCCTGAAATTAAAGATATAATAAATCCAATTATAGTTACAAGTATGAGCATAAATAGTGCGGCAGTTGTACTTGTGATTTCCATGATTTGATCTTCTTTACCTTGTTCAATTAATTGTTTTTCGAAATCACTAAAAAAAGATGGGTTAATAAACTTGGTATATATAAAATCTGCTATTGCAATACCTGTACCAACTAATAGTGATATTAGAACACCAATAATAATAGCTTTACCTAAAGAAATACTACCATTATTGATATGGTCTCTATAATGTTTTATACCAAAAAAGATAAATGAAAGGGATAGAAAAATAGATATATAACCTAATATTTCATTGGTTGAATAATCTAAATTATCGATACCAAAAACAAGGTGTAAGGTGAAAATGATAAAACCTGTAATAAGTCCATAAAGACCATATTTTTGAACTGTATGTTTCATAATTAATTAGTTTTAGTTAGCTTAAATTAAATGTGCTGATCAATAAGAATGGTATTGCCATCAGGATCATAAAGTACGATGCTTGCTGGACCTGAAGTACTACCATCAGTATCGCGCTCTAAAGGAATATTATTAGCTTTTAGATGTGTTTCAATAGATCTAATATCATCGTAATTGTCTAGTGTTTGTGCATTTTGATCCCAACCTGGATTAAAGGTTAGTATATT
Organism: Psychroserpens citreus; assembly: GCF_055686305.1. Taxonomy (NCBI): domain Bacteria; kingdom Pseudomonadati; phylum Bacteroidota; class Flavobacteriia; order Flavobacteriales; family Flavobacteriaceae; genus Psychroserpens; species Psychroserpens citreus. The sequence goes on along the minus strand of NZ_CM145999.1, from coordinate 1,115,977 downwards.
GTTTTCAAACATGCCTTGAAACAACCCAATAATGGCGTCTCCGTTTTTCATGATTAGATAATTGTGTTCTATATCTCCAGCAAATACTGAAAAGCCTAAAGTTTCATAAAACGTCTTTGAGGCATGAATGTCTTTAACATTCAAACTAGCCGAAAAAGCACCTAATGTCATAATAATTCGTTTTTGGGTTAATATACTACAAAACTATATGAAGCCGTTTAAAATGAGGTCATACTAAAGTACCAAAGGACTCATACTTTCGTTTAAAAGTAGATAAATTATATGATATTATAGTCTTTTGCAATTTGTAGGGCCTGTGTTCTACGTTTTGCATTTAATTTAGAGAGCAGATTAGATACGTGTGTTTTTATGGTGCTTTCAGATACGTATAATTTATCACCTATTTCTTTATTTGAAAGTCCTTCCGAAATGCCAATGAGCACTTCGTATTCTCTATTGCTTATTTCAAGTTCTTTTATTTTTTGATGATCAATATCTTCGGAAATTGGAGTGTTTTGATGTAGACTCTTTTTATTAATAATAACACCTATAGCAAAAAACACTATTGCAATCACAGCAATAATGATTTCTGTCTGTAAATCACCAGAGACAATTGCATATTTACTAAACTGAAAGAGTAATAGCAAAGCTAGAATAAGCAATCCAAAAACAAGAATAGTTTTTTTCATGACTTAAATTTAGCAAAATTCTGCTTTTATTTTATCTACAATAGTTTGAGCTAGTTTTTCTTTACTCTCGACAGTCCATCCAGCAACATGTGGAGATAAAATTACATTGTCTGCTGAAATGAGATATGTAAAAGCCTCTGGCATATTTGAAGAGAATAGGTTTTCAAAAGATGATTTTTCGTACTCTAAAACATCTAAACCAGCTCCTAAAATTTTACCCGATTTTAATGCAGATACCAAGTCTTTAGTTACAACACTCTTTCCTCTTGCTGTATTGATGAGCCAAAATGATTTTGAAAAGCCCTCAATAAATTTAGAATTGATCATATTAATAGTTAAAGGTGTCTCAGGAGTATGCAAACTTAATATATCACATTTATCTTGAAGTGTTTGTAATGAAACTTGAGTAGCATTCTCATCACCAACATGAGCTTTAATGTCATAGCAAAGTACTTCAACATCAAAGCCGAGTAGTTTTTTAGCAAAGGCTTTTCCCATATTACCATAACCAATGAGGCCCACTGTCTTGCCGTCTAGTTCTATTCCACGGTTGGCCTCTCGTTGCCATTGACCGTTTCTAACTTCTTTATCAGCTTTGTTTAGTTTATTGAAGAGGGAAAGTAGCATGGCCAAACTGTGTTCTCCAACGGCATTGCGATTACCTTCTGGAGCAGAAATGAGCGAAATGTTTTTTTGGATTGCGTAATCACAGTCTATATTTTCTAGACCTGCACCTACACGACCGATAAATTTTAAACGTTTAGCAGCATCTAAAAATGAAGCATCTATTTTAAAACGACTGCGAATAATGAAGCCATCATAATTATGAATTTTTTGAATAATTTCATCTTTAGAAGACGTATAATCTTCATCGTTTTTAAATCCTAAGTCATTGAGTTGCTCAATGAGTAAATCGTGATTGCTATCTAGATGTAATATTTTCATAAATATGGAGACACTTCGACTGCGCTCAGTGTGATATTTTAATTAAGTTTTAAATTTCGGGATATTCAGTTTGGGTCATTTCATCTTTGACGTTTCCAGTATGAGCTGTATCAAGTTTTTCAAACAATAATAAATGCACTTCTTCTCCATTTTTAGTCGAAGGGTTATGTTCAACTCCTTTTGGTACAACGATAATTTCTCCTTCGTTGACCACCTCTGTACGATCTCTAAATTGCATATATAAAGTGCCTTTAATAACTTGAAATAATTCGTCTTCTTTATCATGACTATGCCAGACAAATTCACCTTTAATTTTGGCTAATATGACTTGCATGTTGTCGACTGTAGCAATACGATGAGGGTGCCATTGTTTAGAAAACAAACTGTGTTTTTCTTTAATATTGATAGGTTTCATAATGAAATAACTTTGTTGAGTATAAAGTTACAATCTTTTTGCGTTAGTGATGGAACATTTGTTGGAGCTCCTCAAAGAGAGCGACTTGTGAGAGCACGACCTGAAAGGAAACGCGCTAATGATTAAATTCCTAGTATTAGTCTAGCGATCCAGAAATAGATTAGGATTCCGAAAATATCATTGCTCGTTGTAATAAACGGTCCTGTGGCAATAGCTGGGTCAATACCTCTTTTATCTAAGAAAAGTGGAACGAATGTTCCAATAATTCCGGCAACTATTATTACAGCGATTAATGATACCGAAATGGCAAGCGCTGTTATAAAATCTCCTTTTGAGATCCATACAAATAAGAATAAGAATAAGGCTAAAATGGTTCCGTTTAATGCCGCAAGGAACATTTCTTTTATTAAGCGATTATTGATACTACCTTTAACATCATCGTTGGCAAGACCTTGGACTATAATAGCACTAGATTGTACACCAACATTTCCTGCCATCGCGGCAATTAAAGGCGTGAAAAAGAACAGGACAAATGCTTCACCTTTAAATGCTTCTTCAAAACCTTCCATAATTAAAAAAGCACCAATACCTCCAATTAGGCCTAAAAACAGCCAAGGTAATCGAGCTCGGGTCAATTCGATAATGCTATCATCGGCTTCAACATCACCAGTAAGACCAGCAGCCATTTGATAATCTTTTTCGGCTTCTTCTTTTAATACATCAACAATATCATCAATAGTAATTCTTCCAACTAGTATTTGATCGTCATCAATCACAGGTATGGCCTCTAAATCATATTTTGCCATGACTTTTGCTACATCTTCAACATCGTCATTTACATTAACGTAATCCACATTATCTTTGGCGATATCGGCTATTTTTTGTTCACTTTTGGCAACGATTAAATCTTTAAGTGAAAGTCGACCAATAAGTTTATCGGTTTTATCAACCACATAAATGGAGTGTACTCTGGTCACTTCTTTAGCTTGCCCTCGAATACGACGTAAACATCCAGCAACTGTCCAGGTTTCGTAGACTTTAACTAATTCTTTGGCCATTAAGCTACCAGCCGTATCATCGTCATAAGTAAGTAATTCGGTAATTTCTTCTCGGTGCTCTTCATCTTCAATTCTTGAAATTACCTCAGCTTGTCGTTCTTCAGGAAGTTCGGCAATAATATCTGCAGCATCATCGGTATCAAGTTCTTCAACTTCCTCAGCAATTTCTTTCGCAGATAAGTTTTCAAGAATTTTTTCTCGAGTATCATCATCTAATTCTGTAATGATATCGGAAGTGGTTTCAGAATCTAGTAACTTGATGACGTAAACAGCATCCTCGAGGTTTAACTCGTCTAGAATTTCGGCAATATCAGCGTAGTGAAACTCAGACAACAGCGTTTTTAATTCCTTGTTACCTTGTTTAGCGACAAGAAGTTCTACTTGCTCTATGAGTTCATCGGTAAGTTCAAATTGAATATGTTCTTTCTCTTCGCTCAAATGGGATGGTCTTACTAGTTGATGGCGTCATTCTCAATGAGTTGTGTGAGTTCTATAAATGAATCCACATTTAATTGCTCAGGACGTTTGCCAAATATAACATTTGCTTTTAAATTATCTGAAAGATTAAAGGCTTTTAAGCTATTACGTAAGGTTTTTCTACGTTGCTGAAAAGCGGTTTTTACTACTCTAAAAAATAGCTTTTCATCAACTGGCAAGCTAAAGTTCGCTTTACGTTTTAGTATTAAGACACCCGAATCTACTTTTGGTGGCGGATTAAATACAGTTGGGGGTACTGTAAATACATACTCGGCATCATAAAAGGCCTGTGTTAAAACAGAAAGAATACCATATACTTTTGATCCTTCTTTTGAGCAAATACGTTGCGCGACTTCTTTTTGAAACATGCCCGAAAATTCAGGAATTTGTTCACGCATTTCTAAAGTTTTAAATACGATTTGTGTTGAAATATTGTATGGAAAGTTACCAATAATTGCAAAAGGCTCATTATTGAAAATTTTAGTTAAATCATATTTTAGAAAGTCTTGTTCGTACACGCGATTTGCTAAATTGAGGTAATTTGCTTTTAGGTATTCTACCGATTCGGTATCAATTTCAATAACATGAGTTTTTAGAGGCTTATCCAATAAATACTTGGTGAGCACTCCCATCCCTGGACCAATTTCTAACACATGCTCATAGCCATTTAGACTTAATGTATTGGCTATCTTTTCAGCGATGGACTCATCGGTTAAGAAGTGTTGACCTAAATGTTTTTTTGCTTTAACAGACATAGTTTTAGGTGAATTTCACAGAATATTCATCTACAATTTGAAGTTCGGTTCTAAAGGCTAGCATTTTATCAGCAAATTTTTTCAGTCCGTCAGTTCTCAATTGTTCTGCATCTTCTTTATAGTAGGCATCGAGTGCTTCTCTAGAATACGAGCGGTACTGAATAGAGTAGGTTTGTCCTCCCATTTCCTCTTCAACTAATACCTTTGATAAAGTGGCTTTTTCAAATTTTCCGGTTGCTAATACTTGCGGTATATGTTCTTTAATCCAGAGTAACCATTCGTCATGAATAGTATCGTCAACATTAACTGTTACGTTGTAGATATACATGTGTTTGTTTTATTGTGTTGCTCACTTCAATTAAAACCAGTGCTCAACATATTTAAAAGTTATAAATCTTTTGCAAATAACAGAAGTTCTTCGTCGTCATCAAAAGGTTTTATTCTTTTTTGGTAAGATAAGCCTAATTTTTCCAATAGATGAATAGAGGGTTTGTTTTCTGGAAGTGTAATGGCGCATATGGTTTTTATTTGAAAGGTATCTTTAGCCAGTTTCATCAAAGCAGAAGCACCTTCAAAACCATAACCTCTACCTTCATAGCTGGGAAGTAAAGAAAATCCAATATCAATATGCTCAAGAGTATCACGTTGCAATAATCCAAAAGATCCTATAGCTTTTAAACCTTCAGATTTTAATTGCACTTTATAATAGCCAAAATCTTGAGTTTCATAAGCTTTAAGTTGATTGTTTTTGAGATAGGTTTTAGCATCGTCAATAGTTTTGACATTACGATCACCTATATACTTTAACCAGCCAGGAGAATTCATAAGCTCGAGTATAAAAGGCGCATCATCTATTGTGATTTTAGTAAGAATGAGTCTGTTGGTTTCTGCAACAATCATAAATTATTAGTTTATCGCATCACCACGAAGCATTCTAAATCGCTTTCTGGCTTCAATAAAATAGATACTGTCTTGATGATTAAAGATGATTTTTTCATAGAGATCTTTTGCCTTCTCGGGTTGCTCTAGTTGATTTTGACAGAGTTCTGCCAAATAGTATAATGCATCATCGGCTAAAATTTCATCTCTATAATTAGCAATGATGTATTCGTAACTTGCTACAGCTTTGTTGATTTGTTTCGTTTTTTCGAAAAGTTTGGCTTGCATAAATAAAGCTTGATCTTCTATAGATTCGCCTTTGTGTTCGGTTAAGATTTTATCAATTAAAGCAATTGCATCTTCATTTTTATTTTGAAATGACATCAAATCAGCCTTTGAGTAGAGTTTTAAAGCCGTTTGAAGGGAATCCTCATCTTTATTGTCTGAAATGAGCAGCTTTAACTCTAAGGCATCATTTGCAATGAGTTGAGATGTGGATGCTTTTAAAATTTTTAGTTGAGATTCGGCCCAATCAAAATCCCCTTTATAGTAACTAGTTTTTGCTACTTTAAATCTAGCTTCTTGCGAAATCGTACTGTTTTTAAGATTAGCTTGAATTTGTGTGTAATAGATCAAGGCTTCATTAAAGCGCTCTTGAAAGACAAGAATATCTCCTAATTTTAGTTTTACTGTTGCTTCTTGAAAAGTTGATAGATTTAAGTCTAAGCTCTTTTTCAGAAAAGCACTCGCAGTTTTTGGTTGATGTTTGTGAAAAGCAAGGAAATTTCCATAGGCAATTTGCAATGCTATGGTTTGCTCGTAATTACCATACTGCTCAAAAAGACTATTAAATTTTTTATCAATATCATCAAGTTGAGAAGTATTAGCATTTTCGATTTCAATATCCAACATATATTGATGCGCTGTTAATCGTGTGTCGATATCTTGAGAATTTTCCAAAATGAACTCAAAGATAGAATTTGAAATATCACGTTCCTTTTCTTTAACAGTAGTTAATGCTAAATCCAAAATTCGACTCAAGCTTTCTCGAGTTCTACGATATAATGCTTTTTCTTGGGTAAAGGCTTTGTTGTATTCTTTTTGTTGAATGTACAACCAGCTTAATAAATCATACCAATATGGTTCTGGATTAGATTGCAGTTTTTTTAGCAATAACTTTCTTAAGATGAGATTGTTTTCATTTTCTTTGTTTTCGGAGACAAAATCACTAAACACACGCTTAGCATTACTTTGAAATGTTGGTTTGGCTTCAATATAGTCTAGGTAATTAGAAAATAATAATTCGATATTTCCTTGTTCGCCATAGATACGCGCCATTTGCATATTGAAGTTAAGTTCTGGATTAATTTCCATTCCTTTTTTATAGGCTATTAAGGCCTGTTCTAATAAAGAATGATCTTCAAATTTTTTAGCGATACTATAAGTATAAGTTGGCTTTTCTACGATTTTATCGATAGCTTCTTTAAAGTACTTGTTGGCCAGATCTGTACTATCTTTTAGTTGATAATTATAACCTAATTCTACTAAAAGCCCTGGGTAGTTGATTTCCTTTATGCGTTGTACGATAACCGCTTGTGCTTCGTCATAACGTTCTAATTGCTGCAAGGTTTCTATAATTTTATAGATATACTTTGAGCTTTTCTTTTTTTCGTTGAGCTTCTGATAAGATAGAAGAGCTTTCTCAAATTCACCGCGTTTAAAATAATCATCTGCCAATTGTTCACTTTGAGAAAACAAAAGGCCACAGCTAAAAAGAGCTAACATGATTAAAATATGACGCATACATGATTAATTTATGTAAATATAACAAATGCAATTACGAGATATTGTGAATGTTTTTATAATTGTTCTGTTAAACGGCAAAAAAAAATGCCTAAACGCAAGTTCAGGCATTACCAACAAAATAAATGTGCTATTAATCTATTCTTTACAAAATGATTCAATTATTCTGCTTTGGCTTTTTTAAGGTCGTATTTTTAATCTTTACTATTAAAGAAAGACTTTACTTGCCATAACAATTAAAGTTACAAGCAGTACTAGGCGTTTAATATTTTTCATAATAAGTAGGTTAGTTCTTATTGGGATTACTAACATCATAATTATAAATTGAAAAACAAAGAAAAATGCTAAAAAATCGTTGAACAACGTTATTTTTTAGCATTTAAACGATAATTAATAGTAAAATTCTTACAAATTATTAAATTGAATCAAATCCTGTGTATGGGATTAAAACTTCAGGGATTTGTATCCCATCTTTAGTTTGATAGTTTTCTAAAATGCCAGCAAGTACTCTAGGTAAGGCTAATGAACTTCCATTTAATGTGTGTGCTAATTCATTTTTGCCTTGGCTATTTTTAAAGCGAAGTTTTAATCTATTGGCTTGGTATGATTCAAAATTAGATACACTAGAAATTTCTAGCCAACGATCTTGAGCAGTAGAAAAGACCTCAAAATCATAGGTCATTGCTGATGGAAAACCAGTATCTCCTCCACACAAGCGTAAGATACGATATGGTAATTTTAATTCACGCAAAATATCTTTTACATGTTCAATCATCTCGTTAAAGGCTTTATAAGAATGATCAGGATGTTCAACTCGTATAATTTCAACTTTATCAAATTGATGTAATCTATTTAATCCTCTTACATGAGCGCCGTAACTTCCAGCTTCACGTCTAAAACAAGGTGTGTATCCAGTAATACCAATTGGTAAATCACTTTCAGCTAAAACCACATCCCTAAACACATTGGTGCCAGGAACTTCGGCTGTTGGGATTAAGTATAGGTCGTCTCGAGAGTCGTGATACATTTGTCCTTCTTTATCTGGCAATTGGCCTGTACCATAGCAAGAGGCTTCATTAACCAAATGAGGTAATTGATATTCGGTATAACCAGCAGCTGTATTTTTATCTAAAAAGTATGCAATGAGTGCACGTTGGAGTCTCGCGCCTTTTCCTTTGTAAACTGGAAAACCTGCACCAGAAATCTTATTTCCTAATTCAAAATCAATGATATCATGTTTCTTTGCGAGTTCCCAATGCGGGAGTGCACCTTCAAACAATGCTGGAATATCTCCTTCAGTATAGATCTCTTCATTGTCTTCATCAGAGTTGCCTGCAGGAACTGATGCATGTGGTACGTTGGGGATTTGATATAATACTTCTGTTAGCGCTTCTGCTTTAGCATTGAGCTGATCGCTTAGAGTCTTAGAGTCTTCTTTAAGTTGCTTGGTTTTTTCTTTTAGAATATTGGCTTCTGCAGCTTTTCCTGATTTGTATAGGTTGCCAATTTCTTTTGAGATACTATTAGATTCTGCAAGGGTATTATCTAATTGAGTTTGTAGCTGTTTTCGCTCTTCATCTAAAGCAATGGCGTTATCGACCATTTGAGACGCATCAATATTACGTTTGGCTAAACGTTTGATAACTTCTGCTTTGTGTTCTCTAATAAATGCAACTTGTAACATGGTGTTCTTCTATATTTTGAAACGCCAAATTTACGTAATTGTCAGTTATTTTCATCTTGATTTGAAGGTAAAATCCACTCGTGATGTTTAAAATGATACCATTCTTCATTGGCAAGGTCAACATTAGGGTCAATTAGTTGCTGACTTGGTTTTCCATTTACACTAACGTAGGATGATACATAGACCTCAATGTCTTGGCCTTTTTCTAAAAAATCCTGTTTTAACCGTTGTGCAAATTGCCACATAAAATCTGGTTTAACACTTACTGCTCTAATCTGCTTTTTGGTGAGATAATCTTTTAAATTAATTCGAGTGACATTTTTAGTTGCTTTGTCGACAACTTTAAAGCTAGTATTTCCACGTTTAGAACGAAGCATCATTCGCCAAGAGAGTCGATGACCTTCTTCTGTCCACAACACATTATCTTGAAATAGATGTTGGCGTAATGGTAACGCTATTTGAATTATAAAATAAATGGCTAATCCTAATTTTAGCGGCATAGCATAATTAGGCGTATATATTTTGTTTTCTATATAAAGCGGCTTTCGTTTTAAGAATAGCTTTTGAATGATTTTTGGTTCAAAAAAGAATACCGCAAAAGCTAAAGATAAATACGGAAATATGCCAACTTGAAAAACGATAGAGTTGAACAAGTGAAAGAAAATAGAAGCAAAAAAGGCTAGCTTACGTGTTCTTTTCCAGAGCAAAAGAGGTATGATGAGACCATCAAATAGAATGCCTCCATACGCTACCAGATAGTGCATAAATTTAGTTTGGAGTATGTCTCCTACAATATAATAATGTTGTTTAGCTTTCATTAATAATTCTGGAACCCTTAAATCTAGCCAGTCAGGATATATTTTTGCAATTGATGCGTAAGTGTATAGAATGAATAGTTGGACTATAAATATCCAACGGCACCAATTGGGCATTGAAATACGTTTAATATTTGGGTTGTTTTTAGCGTCGATTGATGCATAGCGATGCGCAGGTAAAATGACCATTATTGCACTTAGAATCATTAAGAAATAATAGTGGTTGTTATAAGATGATTTTTGCATCAGATAAGTTCCAGACCACAATAGCGTAAATCCTAACATACTCATTTTATATTTATAACCAAACATTACAAATATGCCAAAAATGCCCATGATGATATAATAAACATACATCCATTGACCAGGTAATGGCTGTAACCAATCAAAACCAATAAAGTTAAATGTAAATTGAGGTTCAACAAGTGTTCGTTTTATCCAACCCGTAAATATGGCACCTATACTTTCCAAAAATATTAAGGCACCAAAACATATTCTAAATACTATTAGCGAACTATTGTCTATATGTTTAAACAAAAATTTATTCATGTATTTTTTTTGATATAGTCTAAGGCTTCTCTTTTATCGATCTCAAGTTGAGATTGAAGTGCTTTAATAGATTCAAATTTATACTCATCTCTTAAACGATGAAGCAGGTCTACTTTTAAAGTATGACCATAAAGGTTGGCATCAAGATTAAAGAAATGCACTTCAATAGATCGTTTGTTCTGATTAAAAGTAGGATTGACACCTATATTCATCATACCAAATACATTGGTGTTATCGATAACCGATTTTACAACATAAACACCATTTTTTGGGATGAGTTTGTATGATTTTTCAATCGCAATATTTGCTGTTGGGAATGTTAAGGTTTTGCCGATGCCCTTTCCTTCAATGACAGTTCCTGTTAAGAAATAGGGATATCCTAAAAATGAGTTTGCTTTTTCTATATTTCCGTCTAATAGCGCTTGCCTTATTTTAGTTGAGCTTACAGCAACATTTTTAATATCTTGTGCCGAAATTTCCTCAACAGTAAAGTCAAGGATGCTTCCAAATGATTTAAGGTCTTCAATATTGGCCGTTCTATTTTTGCCAAAATGATGGTCATATCCAATTATTATGTGTTTTACATTGAGTTCTTCGACGAGAACCTTATTGACATAATCATGAGCAGAAAGGTTAGCAAAATCTTTAGTAAACTCTTTAATTATTAATTCATCTAAACCAAAGTTGGATAGAATGCTTTGGCGTTCATCTATGGTATGTAAAAGCTCCATTTTAAAATCAGGTTGCAATACCATTCTTGGATGCGGAAAAAAAGTTAGTACTACAGATTTTAATTGCTTTTCTTTTCCTGTATTGACTAAACGTTCAATGATTTTTTGGTGTCCAATATGTACCCCATCAAATGTCCCTATTGTAATTACTGAGCCATTTTTAAATTTAGTATTTGAACTATTTGAATGCAATTCTTGTTTTTTGGTAAAAATAACGATAAACCTAAAACTGTCATATTTCAGAATGCGATTAATTTGTAATTCGTAAAAAAAGTTAATCGAACTTCGGATTAGTCAATTTTAAACCGTTAAAAATTGATTTTTTGTTAAAAAAAACCTAATAAAATACATGATTTTCATTAGATTTGGTGAAATTTTACAGATTTCACATTTAAATTAATACAACCATTCTATGAAAAAGAACTTTACTTTTAAATCAATTTGTGCAATTTTAATACTCTTGTGTACGCTTATTGGCTATTCTCAGAATAGAACTTGTGCTACAGATGAGTACATGAAAGAAGCACTAAAAGACCCTGAGTTTGCTAAACAGCATAAAGCAAACCAATTAAAATTTCAAGCTGAATTAGACAGAAGAGCTAATGGTGACTATAGCCAGAGAGGTACTGGAACTATAGTAATCCCAGTGGCAGTACATTTTCCAACAGGAAATGAAGCAGATAGAGATTGTTTAGTGGCTTTGGCTCAATCTCAAGTAGATGTTTTGAATGCAGATTATTCTGCGACAAACGCAGATATTTCTCAATGGGCAGCGGCAAGTGCTTTTTATCCTGCACTACAACCAGGAGCGGCTAATATTGAATTTTGTTTAGCGGTATCAAATCACCCTCCAGGTGTGGATCCTGAATTACTTGAAGGCGAACCTGCGGTTACCATTGGATATAATTTTGCCAATGGATCTGGATTTCCAGAACAAGATGCCAATTTTGTGGGCTATATGAACTTTTTGGTTAAAAATATTGGAGCTGGTCTATTAGGATATTCTCCAGGAGGAGGAAGTTTAGCTAATGGAGGAGCTGTAGTAATGAATTTAGGTACTTTAGGAACAGGTGCTGGATGCCCTGGATCAGGAATTGTCCCTCAAGCACCATTTAATTTAGGTCGTACAACTACACATGAATTAGGTCATTTCTATACTTTGGCTCATCCTTGGGGGCCAGGTGGACCTTCTTGTGCTACTGATGATGGATTTACAGATACACCAAATACTGGTCAAGAGACTTATGGTTGTCCGGCTCCTGGATCTCAACCAGGTTGTGTAGGAGGACAAAGTGTATTACATATGAACTATATGGATTATGTAAATGATGCATGTATGTATATGTTTACTCCGCAGCAAATGAATGCAGTAGATGCTTATATCACAAGTGTCATAGCACCGGCAATTAAGCCTGGTGTTTGTGATCCGCCATTACCAGATTTTAATATTGCTGCAGATGAGAGTGAAGTGTTTAGTTGCCCTACAACAGACAATCAGGCTGTGTTTTCATTCTCTTATTCAACGATTATGGATTTTAATGAGACTACAACGTTTTCTGCTACTGGACAACCAGCTGGTACCACAGTTACGTTTAGTCCAACATCACTCAATACCGATGGAGACTTTACAATGACAATTGGTAATTTATCTGGTAGTACTTTAGGTGATTATACAATTACTGTGACAGGAACCTCAAACTCGGTAACAAAGTCAATAGACGTTACCTTGGCTAATAATTGTGTAGATTGTACTAATTTCACAGCTACAGATACACCGCTTTCTATATCGGCCTCTGGAACTCCAACTGTAATATCTACAGTATCTGTTGTACCAGATGTTCCAATTTTAGATATTAATGTTACGATAGATATTTCTCATACTTGGGTGAATGATTTAGATATAACATTAACTAGCCCAGCAGGGACTGTTGTGGAATTGACTTCAGATAATGGAGCTAATAACACAGCCAATTATACCAATACGGTTTTTGACCAAGAAGCTTCAACGTCTATAACAGCTGGGTCAGCTCCTTTCACCGGTTCATTTGTTCCAGAAGGCGATTTATCAACACTTTATGGAGAAATGTCTGCTGGAGATTGGGTGTTAACTGTTTTTGATGACACCAATCAAGATGGAGGTAGTATAAATGAATTTACAGTACAGATTTGTTTTGATAGTTCACTATCAGTAGGAGAAAATATCTTTGAAGGATTTTCAATGTTCCCGAACCCTAATAAAGGGGAGTTTACGATTACATTAAATTCGCCATCTAGTGAAGCTATCAATGTTGATGTATTTGACATTAGAGGACGAAGAATCTTATCTAATACTTATGAAAATACATCTAACTTTAGTGAAGTTGTTCGATTGAATAATGTTCAAACTGGAATGTATTTGGTAACTGTTAGTGATGGTATTAAGAACATCACAAAGAAAATCATAGTAGAATAATATATTATTATTATTCTGTCATTATTAAATAAAAAGAGCGACAATATTGCCGCTCTTTTTATTTTCCATTAAAGGTATTCATAGTATTGTTAACACCAGCTGTTCCGAAAGATTTTATGAGTTCTATAGATTTATCTAAACGCTCTGGAAGCTTTTCTGATTCCTCATTAGTCCATTCTCCTAAGACATAATCTACTTGTCTTCCTTTACTAAATTCGTCACTAATTCCAAATCTGAATCGATTGTATTTAGTGGTTTGTAATTTATGCTGAATGTCTTTTAGACCATTATGACCACCATCACTTCCTTTTGTTTTTAATCGGATATTTCCGAAGGGAAGGTTAAGATCGTCTGTAATAATGAGTAAATTTTCTAGCGGTATCTTTTCTTTTGTAAGCCAATAGAGTACTGCCTTACCGCTTAAATTCATGTAAGTGCTAGGTTTCAAGAGAATGAATGTTCGTCCTTTAAATTTATAAGTGGTTAAGTCTCCAAGCTTTTGAGTTTCAAACTTTAAATCTTCTTTTTCAGCTAAAGCATCTAAGACTTTAAAACCTATATTGTGTCTTGTATTTGCGTACTTGTCTCCAATATTACCAAGCCCGACTATTAGAAATTTTTTCATAGAGTCTGTATCTTCAACATCTAATGATGTCGAGTTCCAATTAAATAAATTACGTATAAACTTCCAGATAATAATTTAATTTACGTAAAAATAAAAAAGCATTCTAAATAAATAGAATGCTTTTAATAATTATAGAAAAATGTGTTCTATTCTTGAGCTGGCGCTTCAGCTGCTGGAGCATCTCCTCCTTCTGCTGCAGTTCCTTCTGCACCTTCTTCTAATTCATCTTCATCGTCTTCATCATCTATTACCGCTGTTCTAGCTGTCTTAATTTGAACAACAACAGTATTATCAGAATGTAAAAGTGAATAACCTTCTCCCGCTAATGCAGTTACATAAAGCTTATTTCCAATTTTAAGTGGAGTGATATCAGCTTCTAAGAAATCAGGTAAGTTTTTTGGTAAGGCTTTTACTCTTAACTTACGTCTGTTTCTACGAAGAACACCACCATTTAAAACACCTTTAGATGTTCCAATGATATGCACAGGAATATCCATAGCAATTTCTTTGTCTTCGAATAATCTGTAGAAATCTACGTGTAAGATTCTATCTGTTACTGGGTGAAACTGAATGTCTTGTAAAACAGCATCATAAGTTTCGCCATTGTCTAAGGCAATCACAACTGTATGCGCATTAGGCGTGTATACAAGTTTTGAGAAAGCCAATTCTGGTGCAGAGAAATGCACGTTTTGGTCTCCTCCGTATAATACGCAAGGAACCTGACCAGCATTACGTAGGGCTTTCGTTGCCTTCTTGCCCACGCTTTCTCTTTGAGATCCATTGATTGTAATTGATTTCATTTTAAAAATTTATAGTTATTATTAATATTCTAATTTATTACCATAGCTATACATTAGCTTTGGTTGTTTTGTGTAGTCGAAACTACATTAAAAATTTTGAGCTAATTGATTTGTTGTAATGTACATTATGCATTACTTCAGCAAATAAATTAGCACAACTTAACACTCTAATCTTTTCGCTGTGTTGTTTTAAAGGAATTGAATCTGTTACGATTAATTCTTCAAGTTTAGAGTTTTCAAGTTTATTATAAGCATCACCTGATAAAATTGGATGTGTGCAAATTGCGCGAACGCTAAGTGCACCTTTTTCCATCATTAAATCGGCAGCTTTTGTTAATGTTCCAGCGGTGTCAACCATATCATCAACCAATACGACATTTTTACCTGTAACATCACCAATGAGTTCCATATGTGAAATTACATTAGCTTTAGCACGTTGTTTATAACATATTACAACATCGCTTTCTAATGCTTTAGAATACGCATAAGCTCTTTTAGAACCTCCCATATCTGGAGATGCAATAGTTAAGTTATCTAATGCTAAAGACTTTAAGTATGGTAAAAATATGGTTGAAGCAAATAAATGATCTACAGGCTTCTCAAAAAAGCCTTGGATTTGATCTGCATGCAGATCCATAGTAATGATACGCGTTGCGCCAGCAGCTTCAAGCATTTTAGCAACTAATTTTGCTGCGATAGGAACTCTTGGTTTATCTTTACGATCTTGTCTTGCCCATCCAAAATAAGGAAGTACAGCTGTAATATGTCTTGCCGATGCACGTTTAGCAGCGTCAATCATTAGTAGCATTTCCATTAAATTTTCTGGACCAGGATGTGTAGATCCAATGATGAAAATTCGTGTTCCTCTTATAGATTCCTCATACGATGGTTGGAATTCGCCATCGCTATATGTGGATGTAATGACATTACCTAATGGGACACCAAAAGTGACCGCGATTTTCTCAGCAAGTTCTTTACTTTGTCCACAAGCAAAAATTTTAGCTTCAGTAGTTCCGTTTGGCATTGGTAATGAATTGTTTAAGTGCCGTAATACACGTTTTCTTTTAACAAGGTGCAAATTTAGGAATTTATTTGGACTGCAAAAGCATAAAAGCTACTATTTTTAATGGATTGTAATAAATTATTTTATAGTTTTGCAGTCCAAAATTGCTCAAGTGGCGGAATTGGTAGACGCGCTGGATTCAAAATCCAGTGACTTCGGTCGTGTGGGTTCGATTCCCACCTTGAGTACAAAAGGCTTTAGCATCACTGTTAAAGCCTTTTTTAGTATCAATTAAATCCCGTAACTTTGATATAACCCAAATAAAAAATTACTATGATTGACAATTTTCTATCAAATTTTCATGATGGTGTCTATCATATAGTCCATCTCAAGGCCTACGATCATATTTTGTTTCTAGTCGTTCTTACTATTCCTTTCCTGTTTAAGGACTGGAAGCGCGTGCTGTTGTACATTAGCATGTTTACTGTAGGACATTGTTTAGCGTTAGCATTGGCAGTCTATAGTGTTATTAGTGTTAATGTAAGACTCGTAGAATTTTTAATTCCAATGACTATTTTAATTATAGGGCTATTCAATGTGTTTACTGCTGGAAAAAAATCACATGGCTCTCTAATTGGACTATTATTTTTTGTGTCCTTGTGCTTTGGAGTTATTCACGGTTTTGGGTTTCTGGATACTTTTGAAAAAATGATTTCTAATTCTGAAAATGAACTTCTAGCACTTTTAGAAATTGGTATTGGTATTGAAGTTGGTCAATTATTTATCGCTTTTATTGCTATGTTCTTAAGTTTTTTATGTCAAACTATTTTCAGATTTTCTAAACGAGATTGGGTCATGGTTATATCGGCTATTGTTGTAGGTTTTGTATTACCAATGCTAATAGATAGTCAGTTTTTTAATTAGGTAATTGACATAACAATATAAGTTTTGGTAAAAATTTAACGTTATCAAAGTCTTAAAACAACTAAAACATTTTTAATAATTATTACATTTGAAATCAGCTTTTATGGTTGATTAGGCATTTCCGCAGGAATATTAAATACAGAAAACCGATACATGTCAGAACAAAAGCAATTACGATACGATAAAGCCTATCTAAGAATAGCCAAAGAATGGGGAAAGCTATCGCATTGTAAACGGAAGCAAGTAGGCGCTTTAATAGTTAGAGATAGAATGATTATTTCTGATGGGTATAATGGTACACCTACTGGGTTTGAAAATTATTGCGAAGACGATGAAGGGTATACAAAATGGTATGTATTGCATGCCGAAGCCAATGCTATTTTAAAAGTAGCATCTTCTACGCAATCATGTAAAGGAGCTACCTTATATATTACCTTGTCTCCGTGTAAAGAGTGTAGTAAGCTCATTCATCAAGCAGGTATTGTTAGAGTAGTATATCATGAAGCTTATAAGGATTGTTCTGGAATAGAGTTTTTGGAAAAAGCAGGGATCTCATTAGAATTAATAGAAGATGTTTCGGTATAAATGGCATTAGATAAAAAATACATACCACTAATTATAGGCATTGCAATTGCAACAGGCGTTTTTATTGGTGGTAAGCTTAACTTTTCTGATACTTCTGATCGACTATTCACTTCAAATAGCAAAAAAGACAAACTCAATCGACTTATAGATTATATCGATTATGAATATGTTGATGACATTAATACCGATAGTATTGTTGATGTTACTGTCAATGGTATATTAGACAATCTCGATCCGCATTCTACCTATATTCCTAAGAGTGAATTAGAACGCGTTACCAATAATATGAAGGGCGATTTTATAGGTTTAGGTGTTAATTTTTACACCTATAATGATACTATAACGGTGATTAGAACCATTGAAGGAGGGCCAAGTGAAAGAGCAGGAATTAGGGCTGGAGATCGTATTCTAATGGCTAATGGAGATTCTATCTTTGGAAGAGAATGGAGTAATGCTGATATTATCGCCAAATTAAAAGGTGAAAAAGGATCTAAAGTCAAGCTATCAATTTATAGGAAAGGAGAAGATGAATTACTAGAATTTAAAGTGAAGCGAGATATTGTTCCTATTAAAAGTGTTGATGCTGCCTATATGCTAACCGATAATTTAGGTTACATCAAAATTAATCGCTTTGCAGAATCTACATATAAAGAGTTTAAAAGAGCTCTGGATCAACTTCAAGACCAAGGTGCAACCCAGTTGGCATTAGATTTACGTGATAATCCTGGTGGATTTTTAGATGTTGCGCAACAAATTGTTGATGAGTTTTTAGAAGACAATAAGTTGATACTATTCACTAAAAATAAAACAGGAAAAGTAGAAAAAAGATATGCAACTAGACGCGGTGATTTTGAAGATGGTGACATCTATATATTAATAAATGAAAGTTCTGCTTCGGCAAGTGAAATTGTAGCTGGAGCATTACAAGACAATGATAAGGGAACCATAATTGGTCGTAGAAGTTATGGTAAAGGCTTGGTGCAACGCGAAATGTCCTTAGGTGATGGAAGTGCTGTTCGATTAACAGTGTCACGATACTATACACCAACAGGTCGATCCATTCAAAGGCCTTATGATAATGGTAGAAGCAATGATTATTACAACGATTATTACAAACGATTAAGTAGTGGTGAACTTGAAAATGCTGAAAGTATTGATATTGCCGATTCATTAAAGTTTAGAACGCCAGAAGGAAAAATCGTGTATGGAGGAGGAGGGATTATTCCCGATATTTTTGTGCCGTTAAATACAAGTGTTCAGAACGAAACACTTAATTATCTGAAACGTCGAGAATACATTAGCAATTTTGTATTCGAAGAATTAGATAAAGACAGAAGTATCTATGAAGGCGTAGAAGCAAATGATTTTGTGGCTAATTTTGAAGTGAGTGATGATATTGTCGTGAAATTTCAGGATTTTGTAAATCTTAAAGAAAGCACAAGTATCACTTTTGTAGCCTACTACAACCAAATGCAACGCTTAATTAAATCGGAACTAGCAGAACAGCTTTACGGAACCAATATAGCTGAAAAAATCTTAAACGAAACCGACGATATGATTGAAGAAGTCATTCTTTTAAGTAAAGGCGGTAATGATTTTGAAGTAAACTTTTCAGAAGATAATAACTAGAGTTTTTCAAACTTTATCATGTACCTTAGTATGTTTTCCATCATTCCAAAGTGTTAGAATATCTGTAGCGACTTGTGCTCCACTTCCTGATGCAATAGAAAACTGACTTCGCCATCCCGCTAACGTACCTGCTACATATAGTCCTTCTGCAACTAAGTGATTGTCATTTTTTAACCAAATACGATCTTTGTCTTTAATAGCTCTTGGATGAGGTTCAATATAAGGCTTCAAACCTTTTATAGTAATCAAATTTGTATAACCTACAGCCACAACTACAACTTTAGCATTGTAAACATTTTTATTCGTAATAATGGTAAATCCTTCTTTAGATGATCTTACAGATTTAACCTTTTCCTGATCTATTTGGTCTACATGCGGATATAAATCATTGAGCTGTGCTTTACCACTTTCTAGAATATCAGCTCCTAAAGTGCCAGGCGTTAAGCCTAGAACATTATTAAATAAGGCGTTTTGTAAATGTGATGAACGCTGATGTGTTACTATAGCTATACGTTTATTTTGAGCATAAGGTTTGGGTTTGGCAGATCCCAAAACTAAAGCACAAGACATTCCAGCTGCACCAGCACCAATTATAAATGCATCGTACATTAATTACGATCTTTAAGCTTTTGGTCTACGCGTTTTGATAAACGCAAAACTTGTAATAGTATAATCACACAAAGTGAGGCTAAAATGGTAATCAATGCAATAATACTTTCCCCTTCAAATAAGTTGTTAAAGTTGAGCATTCTTGCATTATTAATGATAAGTGCGATTGCTATGATTGTTGCTATAATGGTAAAATATTTCATCTCTATAGATTAAGCCAGTTCAAAAAGGGCTTTGATGTTATGAGCAAATAACTTCACAGCAATTGCTAAAAGAATAACACCAAACACTTTACGTATGATATTGATGCCATTTTGTCCAATAATACGTTCAATTCTGGATGAGGTTTTTAATACGATAAAGATAATGATAACATTTAGTATTACTGCTATAATGATATTTTCAATTCTAAATTCCGCTCTAAGTGACAGTAAGGTTGTTAAACTTCCTGGTCCAGCAATTAATGGAAAAGCTAAAGGAAATACAGAAGCGGTCATCGATGCATTTTCGTCTTGCTTATATAGAGTAATCCCTAAAATCATTTCTAAGGCTATAAAAAATAAAATGAATGCACCTGCTACGGCAAAGGAGTTAACACCTACACCTAAAAAGGATAAAATAGTCTTCCCAAGGAATAAAAAGAACACCATAATTATACCTGCAATAATAGAGGCTTTCTCACTTTGTATATGACCTACTTTTTTTCGTAAGTCGATAATAATAGGAATGTTTCCAATAATGTCAATTACAGCAAATAAGATCATAAATGCCGTAATAATCTCTTTTATATTTAACTGAATGTCCATGAGCTTTAAATTTTCGCCAAAAGTAGTGCTTTATTACAGATTTATAACATTAAATAATCGTAAAGTTTAATTACTTTTGTTATCGGTTTTTTCATCATAAAAAAGCATGTTTCAATTAGGTAAAACTATAGTTTCAGAAGATATCATTGATAAGGACTTTGTGTGCAATTTATCGGCATGCAAAGGAGCTTGTTGTATTGATGGTGATGCTGGAGCGCCATTAGACGCTGAAGAAGTGCAAATCCTCAAAGAGATATATCCTAAGGTGAAACCTTTTTTGCGCAAAGAGGGTATTATAGCAATTGAAGAACAAGGAATGCATATCACTACAGATTTTGGAGATTATGAGACCCCTTTGATTAATGGCGCAGATTGTGCGTATGTTATTTTTGACGATAAAAAAACAGCCTTATGTGGTATAGAAGAAGCTTATAATCAAGGTGAAGTGTCATGGAAAAAACCCGTTTCTTGCCATTTATATCCAATTAGAGTTAAAGATTATTCTGAATTCTCTGCTGTTAATTATGACAAGTGGGAAATTTGTGATGATGCTTGTACATTAGGAAAAGAATTACAAGTCCCTGTTTACAAGTTTGTAAAAGAAGCACTCATTAGGAAGTTTGGTGAAGATTGGTATACAGAACTAGAAAAAGTAGCTGAGAAATTTAATCGTTAATTTATTCTTTAATTTTTAAGGGCATCATTTAGTATATTTAATAAATATTATAACTAAATGAGAATCAGGTTTACAGTATTGTTGTTTTTAAGCCAAATGACTGTGTGTTTCGCGCAAAGCAATCAGTCTCTTTATAACACAGCTTTAAAACATTACGAAGCTGAAAACTATCAACAAGCTTTAGTAAATTTTCAATTGGCGAAGCAGCAATTTCAAAATCAGCAAGACGGTTTAAATACTGTGTATTGTTTATCTTATATCTCAAAAATTAAAAGTCTTCAAAATGATTATAGATCAGCTTTAGATAATGACGCAATGGCCTTAAATTATTTAAAGAATAATTCGATTAATAACGATAGTATTTATGGCGAATTAATGTCTAGTAAAGCATTGAATTTAAAGCTTCTTGGAGAATTTGAACTAGCATATAGTGTTATCGATTCGTTAATTAGTAGTATAAAAGAATCAACAGAATCAAAAGCAACTCTGGCTAATGCGTATCAAATTAAAAGTCGTGTAGAAATAGACTTAGGTAATTATGACGCATCAATTGTTTCAGCAAAAAAAGCAATGTCTTTCAATGCTAATAAAAATCAAGAACGTAAAGCTGCATTATTGAATATCATAGGAGTTGGGTTTTATTTTAAAGATCAATTAGATAGTACGTCTTATTATTATAATGCATCCTATAAGATAAAGACAGATATAAATGCAGACAATTATCAGCTTGCTATAACAACATATAATATTGGAATTGTACAAGAAGATTTAGGGGATTATGATAAAGCCATTGAGTTTTATAATAAAGCAGCACAGCATGATTTATTAGATAGAGGAGAAGAGGTTGGGTTTCTCTCAGATATTTATGTAGCATTAACGAACACTTATTTTAAAAAGAATGATCTTGAAAAAGCAGAAGAGTTTGCCGAAAAAGCTTTGCAAATTGCTAATAAAAGATATGGAGAAGATAGTCCAAACACCAGTTTTGTTTACATAGCCTATTCTAATATTTTTGAATTGAAAGGGGATTATAAAAAGAGTATCGAATACGTAAAAAAGGCTCTTAAAATAAGGCGAAAAACCTACGGAAATAATCATAGATGGACTGCCGAGAGTTTATTGTCTATTTCTGAAAGCCAAATAGAACTTAAGCATTTTGTTGAAGCTGAAAACAATTATAACGAAGCCATTACTATTGCAAAATCTATTAAAAATAATTTGATACAAGCTTATGCCGAAATGGGGCTAGGAACTATTTATATGGAAACTAATCAACATGATTTGGCTATAGCTACGTTAAATGCAGCTAAAGAAAAATTTATAAATGCTTATGGGGATTATCACGAAACACATTTAAGCATATTAGTACTTGAAGCTGAAAATTATTTTAAAAAAGGAGAACAGCAAAACGCATTACAAATTATAGACCTTATAAAAGTTAATGCTTCAGATTCTAATTTATTTTATGGTTTAGATGCATTAACATTAGAGTTTGATATCGCTTTAGATGATTATTATAAAGCAAAAGACACTAGACTTCTTAAAAAATGCATCCAAAATATTGATGAAGCGATTGAGGTAATATTCAAAATTAAAAAAGATTTCCCAAGTAGTAAATCACGTATTTATGTGAGCAACAGTATGAATGATTTTGTGGAAAAAGCTATTGAAGCTTCATATGTATTATACAATTCAACAGATGATTTTGAGTATGTAAAAAAAGCTTTTGTGTTATCTGAACTCAATAGAAGTAATGCTCTCGTTACTGGAATACAGGATGTTCGATTCAAAAAAATGGCGAATGTTCCTCAGGCTTTATTATTAAAAGAGAACAAACTAAATCACGAGTTAGCACGCTTAAAAAAGGAAATTTATTATGAAGAGAATGCAGACAAACCAGACGAGGAGTATTTAGACGAATTGTTGAGTGAACAGATTATTTGTAGATCTAGATTAGATAGTCTTTTTATAAAAATTGAAACAGAGTATCCAAAGTATTATCAGTTAAAATATAGTGAGAAAGGTATTGGTATTAATGAACTTCAAAATACGATTTTAAAAGATGGTGAAACAATTATAGAGTATTTTTTAGCTAAAAATCAAGTCTATGTGTTTACAATATCTAAATCTGAAATTAGTTTTATTGCACTTCCCAAAGCTCGACACATAGTGTCTGTTTTGAATTCATTTAGGGCTCGCTTAAATGAAAGAAAGGACATTACTCAAGAATCAAAAGATTTATACAATTTATTACTAAACGATTTAAATATTAAAACAAAGCGATTAATTTTTATTCCAGATAAAGAACTCAACCACTTACCATTTGAGGCACTAATTAAAGACGATACTTTTATGGTTGAAGATTATATTATTTGCTATTCGGGTTCGGCAAGTTTATTGAAAGCACAGCAAGATGATTTATTTGACTTTAAATTCACTACCAATTGGATTGGTTTCGCACCAGATTTCGAGGCAAATAACACGCTTACATCGAGTAAAGAAGAAATAGAATCTGTAGCAAAATTGATGAATGGTGATATATTTTTAGGCGATCAAGCAACAGTAGTAAATTTCAAAAAATCTATTCAAAACGCTTCCATTTTGCATTTAGCTACACATGCTGAAATAGATAAAACTAATCCACTGTATAGCAAGTTGTTTTTTGCTCAAGATTCTGTGCTTACAGCTTCAGATATTTATACTTTGCCAATTAATGCTGATTTAGCAGTTTTGAGTGCTTGTGAAACTGGTTTTGGCAAGTTAGAAAAGAGCGAAGGTGTTATGAGCATGTCTAGAGCATTTAAGTATTCTGGAGTGAGATGTACAGTTATGAGTTTATGGAAAGTTCCTGATCAAGAGACAGCTAAACTCATGGAGTCATTTTACAAACATTTAAAAGCAGGGAATTCAAAGGATGAAGCGCTTAAAAATGCTAAAATAGACTATTTAAATACTACAGATGATGAGACATTAAAACATCCTTTTTATTGGTCTGGATTTGTGATTTCAGGAGATGTTTCGCCTTTAAAAGACACTTCGAACACATTCTATTATATTTTAGTTGGAAGCTTTCTAATACTATTTTTTTTGTATAAATACCGTATTAAAAAAAATATTTAATCCATTTTCAAAACTAGATCTTCAATTTTTTTTAAGCGTTTCTCTAATGTCTTTTGATGTTCTTTTAGTTTAGTGTTTTCCTTCTTAAGTTCTATGCTATAAAGAAAAAGTTCTTCAATTTTTTCGAGATTAATTAATGTAGTTTCTGCAAGATTGATAGTCATGCTATTTTCTGCTATTGCACTATAAGATGATACACCTGGTAAGTGTCTATTTTTGATAATAAAGTTTTCTATCTCTTCTAAGTTTTTAAATGTATAACTGCTTTTTAATTTTGATACGCCATCAAAGTATGCTTCAAACACATAATCTGGATAGGTAGTTGTTGCTGAAATAAAGCTTGTAGCTTCTGCATTTCCATTGACAATTAATGGACTTCCTGTTCCTAAGTTGATGCTGACTCTTTCTGTGCCGCCACCTAAAAATCGAAATGAATCGTCACTATCTCTGTATTGTAATCCCCAATCGGTATATGTATTTGAATGCGAAAACACCATTCTATTAGAATTACTTGAGCCTCCATCAAACATGTAAACCATTGGACTTGGTGTTCCAGTAGTTTGAGGGAATGTTATGCTGGTTTGATCACTAGAAAAGCTGATGTTATCACCAGCAGTTGCTACATCTAAATTGGTTCCAGTTCTTGACCAAAATGAAGTTGATGGATCTACCCAATTCACATTTCCGGAGCCATCAGTTTGCATGATTTGATTATTAGTGCCTCTAGATGATGGTAAAATATAATAATCAGGAGATGCTACATTGTAAGCCAGTGTGCCTATGGCAACATCTCCTATAAAATATCCAGAAAAACTCCCTGCTTTTGATACTGTTGAATATAACCCAAAGTGAGTGCCTCCAGATGCAGGGTCAATATAGGTTGAAATTCCTGTTTTATTTCCAGTTCCAGATCCTAGAAGGGAATTAGATAGTCCTACATGATTTCCGTTCCCAGTTCCATTAAAATAATTGATAATACCAGTTCTTGGTGCATCATTAGATGAATCTATTACATTTCGAATTCCAATTTTTAGTCCAGTTCCAGAAGCAGGACTTAAATCATTATGAATACCATATTGTGATCCTGGCCCGCTAAGTTGCATAATATTACGAACACCATAGTTGCTTGAACTATTACTAGGTGAGGAGTTGATTACCCAATTAAATGTTCCGGTTTGAGATCTTGTTGAAGATCCATTTAAAACATTATAAACCCCATAATTATCAGATGTGCCGCCATTATTTATTGAGTTGTATGTCCCATATTTACCATAATTATTGGAAATACTTGAGCTTGTAATGTTATTATATGTACCATGGTCACTTGTATCGCTATTTGTACTCAATGAGTTATAAGTGCCATGTCTATTACTTGAACTTCCTGAGCCTGTAATGTTATTATAAACCCCAGTTTTAGTATTATTGCCTGTGCCAGCTATTAGATTGTAAAGACCTCTTTGCTGTTCTGCAGTCGTCATGTTACCACTTACAGTATTGAATATTCCCGAGATAACTCCTGATGTTGTTGTATTATCAAGGTTTATTGTTCTCGTGTTTGCGTTTTCAACTATATCTATATTAAAAACAGCATTATTCTTCCCAATTGCTACATTTCCAAAGGTGTAAATGTCGTTATTTATATCATCAGGAGCATTAGTTGTTCCTTCCTCATAAAAATCGTGATCTTCCATGGCTACTTGTGTAAGTGGTGTCCATTGTGCTCCATTAAAGAAATAAAACCCTGTTCCATTTCCTCCGGATACTATCGCATTTGTATTCCAAATTAATAAACCAGTAGCGGGAGAATTAATAGGTGTAGTTAAATTTGTAACATCTACTAAATTAATACGTGGAACCAAAACACCTTTATCATTTGCATTGATATCTAAAATAGATGTTGCATCTGGAGTTGTTGTACCAATACCTACCTGAGCATGAATAGAGGTTAGATTTAAAATAACTAATAGAGTGAACACAATTTTTTTCATCTTTCTGTACTTAAATTAGAACTCTTGTTCTAATTTGTATGACTAAAAGAAAGAAGTAAACATTAGTAGCGTATTATTTTAAAATTTTAAGTAGTTTTTTTGCTTCACTTTTTTTAAACGTATCCTCAGAATTAATTAATTGAGTTAATCGGTCTTTTGCATTTTTAATGTTATTAAGCCGCAATTCTGCTAAAGCAAGATACCAAGTGTTTTTTGCATCAAGACTATCGGGCGTTTTTAGATTAGTCTTCAAAATAGAAATGGCTTCTTCAGTTTTATTAAGCTTTAGTAATACATTGGCTTTATAAAATGCAATAGTTTCATTGGGGTTTTCTTTTAACATTTTATCAAAATAATCGAGAGCTTCAGTATATTTTTTAGTTTCATAAGCAGTAAATGCTTTTGTCTTTACATCGGTATTAGATTCTCCTCTAACTATAGGTTGTACGACGTTTCGATAAGGTTTAAAATTTTCAGCATAGAGTTTTTCTGTATCAATAGCACTAAAATACCAGAAACTCGATAATCCTAATAATACAACTACGGTTGCTGCGACCAACCATTTTTTGTAATTAAAACCTAAGTGTTCTTCGGCTTCAAAATCTTTCAATTGCTGCTTTACAGTATCATATTCTTCTTTTTCTATGGCAGCTTTTAAATCCTTCTGAAATGTTACTTCTTTAGCAAATTCAGTATCAGTAGACATAAGGTAATCAAACTCTTTCTGTGCTTCCTTGGAAAGTGCTTTGAGGAAATAATGTGCTATTAATTCTTTTTTGTCCATAACTAGTTTTTTAAAATCATCATTTTTAGTGATTTTATGCAACGTGATTTCTGACTTTTTACAACGTCTTTATTTGTATAGTTTAATTCGTTCATAATTTCTTCAAGATCGAAACCTCTATAATAGAATAGGGTTAATACATCTTTACACTTTTGTCCTAATGCTTTAAAAGCTACTTGTAATTGCTTTTGCCTACTAGTTAATTCATTAGTTTCAGTATCAAAAACAAATTCCGTTTCATTTTTAACAAAATGAGAGGTGTCTTCAACTAAATGCATTTTTTTTTGCTGTCTTAATTTGTCATAAATCATATACTTACCAATGCTAAATAAATACGTTTTTAATTCACTTTTTAGATTGTCAATAGTCCCATTTACAGCATTATTTCTTAAGGCAATAATCGCATCTTGATAAATATCGATAATATCTTCTTCTGCAATAGGATATTTTTTTGCAAAGGTCATAAAAGCCAATCTATTGTTTGAATAGATATGTTTTAGAGCATTTTGATCTCTGTTTTTTAGGGCTTGAATAACAGCAATGTCTGTCATATTAGTGTTGGATTCTTTTTGAAGTAAACATGAATAGTAAAAATATAAAAAACTTAGGTAGCATGTTTACCTTTTAAAAAACAGCATACTAATAAGTAGATTATTAACCAATAAAATCAAAAAATCATGGAGTTAAATGAAGACAAATTACACGACTTGCTAGGTAAGGTAGTAACCGAAATGGGAGCAGCAGCCAATGGGCCATTAGTAACAATTGGAGATAAGCTAGGGTTGTATACCACGCTGTCAGAGTTAGGTCATTTAACATCTCATGAGTTGGCCGTTAAAACGAATACAGCAGAACGTTATATTAGAGAATGGTTGTCGGCTCAAGCCGCTTCAGGTTATGTTCAATATGATGCTTCTACTGAGAAATTCTTTATGACACCAGAGCAGTCTATGGTGTTTGGAAACAGGCAAAGCCCTGTATTTATGACAGGTGCATTTTATGCCATTTCTTCAGTTTATCATGATGAACCTAAAATAGAAAAAGCGTTTAAAACTGGTGAAGGTGTTTCTTGGGGAGATCATAATTCATGTTTATTCTGCGGAACGGAGAAGTTTTTTAGTCCATCCTATGAAGGGAACTTAATTTCTAATTGGCTACCTGCAATGGATGGTGTTGTTGAAAAATTAGAAAAAGGTGCAAAAGTAGCTGATATTGGTTGTGGTCATGCAGCGTCTACAATTATTATGGCAAAAGCATTTCCAAAATCTACTTTTATAGGTTTTGACTATCATAAACCGTCTATAGAACAGGCAAATGAAAGAGCTAAAACTGCAGGTGTTACTAATGTTTCTTTTGAAGTCTCAACAGCAAAAGATTTTCCAGGAAACGATTACGATTTTATTACATTTTTTGATTGCTTACATGATATGGGAGATCCTGTTGGCGCTTGTGCGCATGCGAAATCTGTTTTAAAACCAGACGGAACATGTATGATTGTAGAACCATTTGCAAAAGATACTCTAGAAGAAAACTTAAACCCGGTTGGAAGAGCATTTTATGCCTTTTCAACAATGTTGTGTACACCATGTTCTTTAAATCAAGAAGTAGGATTAGCACTAGGTGCTCAAGCTGGTGAAAAACAGCTAAAGGATGTCATCTTAAAAGGCGGTTTTTCAAAATTTAAACGTGCAACCGAAACTCCTTTTAATTTAATTCTAGAAGCAAGACCTTAAAAAAGCCTCATGTTACATGTATTAAATCATTTGAAACATATGTCATACTCTTATTTAAATAGCTTAGATAGTTTTACTCTTTGCAGAGAAACCTAAAAACAATTAGAGTATGACTACTTTTTTAAAATTGTTACACAAATTAATTTATCAAATAAAAAACTATTAATCAATACTTTCTTTATTATGAAGACAAAACTACTCATATTAATATTATTACTCTCAATAATAGCAGAAGCACAAATTACAAAAGCCGAAACTTTTTTAACAGGGACTAAAGTTTCATTTTATCCTAATCAATGCGGAAACACAATACCAGAAGCAGCTGGAAAACTCACGTTTTGTGATGGTATTGAAAACCTAGGTGTTGTTGAGCGTAGCTATGGATTAAATGATAGACGTGTTGAGCGTATGTTGCCTAATCATTTTAACCAAGACGAAATGTTTGTTACAAGCAAAGGTTTGTCAATAAGAAATACTGATGGTACTTGGGAAAATATTCCAAATATTGCGATACCAACCTTTAATGCACAGGGCGATTGGACTAATGCTGGAAAGGTTCAAAATGGATTGGTGTTGCCAGATGGGAAAATTATTATTCAGTCTGTTAATGGAAGTATTGGTCCTATTACTCATGTATATGATAGAGTGTCAAAAACGTTTACTCTCATTGATTTTCCAAATAATAGATTCCCTCAATTATTTGTTTATGATTCTGATAGGGGTTTAACTTGGATTTTGGCTTTTAATTCATCAGACAGATTTTTGTATACATTTGATGGGAATTCACTATCGTTTGTTGCAAATATTACTGATATTCAAGGAACAACTATTCAAATAAACTCTGCGAACTTAATTTATAATCAGGATAATTTGTACTTAGGCAGTATTAATGGATTGCATAAAATAGATGTATCTAATTATGTATCACCTCCATTGCCAGTAACAAGTTATGACAGTAACACTACACCGAGTCTACCCTTTGATCGTGTAAGTGACCTTCAATTTGATTCGAATGGTGATTTATGGCTAACGCAAAGTGTAAGTGGAAATGGTGGTATTGTAAAGTTTGATGTTGTTAATGATACTTATGAATTGTATCAATTAGAAAGAGAAAATAATGCTACGTTAAACCATTCATTTGAAACTTTAGCTATTGATGACTTAGGAACGATTTGGGCAGCGGCAAATACTAGCTCCTCTCTATATAGATTAGACTTCCCTTCTAATAATGAAACATGGAATACTATAACTAATGGAGATTTAATAGGGCTAGGTGTTCCTGTAACGTATGTACCGAGTGAGATATATTTCAGGAACAATCAATTTTATTTTACAACCGTAGATTTTTCATCTAGCAGCAATTCTAATTATGAAGTGATCATTAATAATGATGGTGATTGGTTTGGGAGAAATGATAATGCTGAAAGTAATTTATCTCAAAGAATGAATAGACGGTTTACAAATGTTCTACCAGATGATAATGGTGGTGTTTGGTGGTTTAATGGCTACGATGATATTGTGGTATATAGGGATACTGACGATAATCATCAATCTATTCTTATTGAAAATATAGGCTATAAATCTGCAGCAATAGATACTGATAATAAAGCCATTGTTAGAGGGGGTAGCCCAAATGAGCTGCGAAAAATAGATTTCCCAAATGCAAATTCTATTCAGGTAAATTATAATGAAGCCAATGATATGAAACGTGTGTCAGATCAAATTTGGATTTATAATAGAGGAGGTAAAAAAATTGAAGCTTACAAAGATGATGCATTAGTACATACATATGACTTAGATGAAGATTGGTATCTTAACGCGTATTATTTTGCGGCTGATGATAATGGAGATGTTTGGTTTATAAGAAGCTATAATGGTATAGAAATTAAAAAATTTGATACAACTACATTGACGACTACCACATACGACGTGTCTTCTATTGGAGGCTTAAGTACCTTACGTAAAGTGGTTGCTGCACCAAATGGAGGAGTATGGTTTATTGGCACTTTAGGAGCTGTATATCAAGAAAATGGCGTTTTTTATCCCTTTTTGAATGCTGACCATCCAGAATTGTATTATGTGGTAGACATCGTTGTAGATACTAATGGGAAAGCCTATTTGCTTAATAATGATAGTGCTTCAATTACTACCATAGAAAACCCAACAGATGCTAACCCGGTATTAACCAATACAAGTATTGAAAACGAAAATTCAGTATTACCAGCTTTAGATCATTATAGACCAGATGCTCTAACAATAGATAGTGAAGGTAGTATTTGGACTCATGCATCACTGAATACTTTTAAATTGATAGATACAGATTTTGCGACTGAGTATATTCCACAACCAGAAGTTTTAAATACTACTGATGTTGATTTAAATAATAAGATTGCTATTTATCCAATACCAGCAAAAGATATACTCAATGTAGTTTCTAATATTCCTATGGACTCTTTGGAACTTTTTGATGCGTTAGGAAAGAGGGTTTTAAAAACTAAATCAACTCAACGTTTAGATCTAAGTCAAATCAAATCAGGATTATACTTTCTAAAAATAGTATCCGGAAATAGTGTACAAACAAAAAAAATAATCATCGATTAATGTCCGGTAACACATCAATTAAAGCTAACTATACATTTAGGTTTTGCTTTATGTAATGATTATTATAAATTAATGGTTTACAGGTAATTAATATTAAAAAAAAATCAAAAAAATGAAAACATCACGAATCATATCAATTGCTATTTGTTTTACTCTTTTAATGAGTTTTCAATTAGGTTTCTCTCAAAAAGCTTCCAAAGTAGAATTGCCTTCTACTTATGATTTTGATTATATCTACAAGCTTAAAATGACGCATAAAAAAGGGGACGTAAATTTTGACTATTACTTAAAAAAGGATAAAAAATATTTTGGTTTCGATTCTGCTGAAATGAATAAAGGAGCAGGAGATACTAAAATGTTTATGGTTATGGATAATGATCTTGCTGTCACAGCAATGTTTATGGAAATGATGGGGAAGAAAATTGTTCAAAAATCGAAACTTAAAGCGTCTGATTTTAAAAATGAAAAAGACGACTTTTCAAATTATGAGTTCAAAAAAATTGAGTCTAAATCTATTTTAGGATATGACTGTGAAGGATTTGTTAGTGAAAGCGATGCGGTAAAAATCACTTTCTATATCACAGATGATGTCCCAGTGAGTTTTAATCAAGTTTTTGGTGCTGACAAAAAGAATCTTCCAAAGGGCTTTGACCCAGCATGGATGAAAAAGTATGCAGATAACGGGTTAATGATGCAAATGATTTTTGTAGATAAGAAAAAGGCCAAAAACAGTATGACAATGGAATGTGTTGGTTTAGAAAAAACAGATTTTTCTATAAATGCTTCAGAGTATGGTTCAATGATGTCTGCTTTAGGTGCAGGGAATTAAGCTGTTTGTAAAACACTAGATTGTGTAGGGATGTCTACAATAACTTTGGTCCCAATTGGGCTTTGATTTCTGTCGTATAAATCTTTAATTTCAATCTTATAATCGTTGGTATACCCTTTGGAAAAGTTGGCTAAACGCGCTTTTGTAATCGCTATACCAACAGATTTCCTCTTGAGTAGTTTTTCTTGATTAATCTTATCGGCTTCTTTTCTGCCAATACCATTATCAGTTACCGAAATAGTAATGAAATTCTCCTCTGTTCGGTAAACATGTAATAAGATGTGCTTATCATCTTTTTTTGAAGACAAGCCATGCCAAAGTGCATTTTCTAAAAAGGGTTGTAATATAAGTGATGGCACTTTAATGCTGGCAGTATTAATGTTGTTATCAATTTTTATTTCAAAGTCTATTTCATTAGAAAATCTGATGTTTTCAATGTTCATGTATAATTGCATCGTGTCTAATTCGTCCTCCAGAGAATTTTCCTTTTCCGATGATGCCACTAATATTTTCCTAATAAGCTTAGAGAATTTGTTGAGGTAATACACAGCATTTTCCTTCTCATTATTAATGATGTATAGTTTAATTGAATTTAAAGAATTGAAAATGAAATGCGGATTCATTTGACTTCGTAACATGTCTTGTTCTAATGTCAAAATCTGCTTTTCTTGCTGTAATTGCCGATGTCTATATAAAGCAACCAAAACACTTCCAATAATGGCAAGAGCAAGCATAGAATACCAAAATATTTTTTTATTGCGTTCCAACTTTGATCTCACTATGAGGTTTTCATCTGCAAGCGCTTTTATTTCTTTGTTTTTAGCTTCGTTTTCATATTGAATAATCACATCATTAACATATCGAAGGTTACGATCATTATTTATTGTTTTCTCTATTTCAACAGATTCTTTGTAATGTTCAAATGCTAATTGATAATTGCCTTTTCTATTATATAAATCTGATAAATGCTTATCGGCTTCAACTATAGATGATTTTAAGCTATAGGCTTTTGCAACATCAAGTCCCTTTTTTAAATTGTTTTCAGCTGAGCTAAGCTCATTCATTTTTTCTTGAGCCCAACCCAAATTAATATAAGAAGAAGCAATATAAAACTGATCACCAATTTGAAGGGCTTTCTCTAATGCTTTTTCTATAATCACTCGTGCATCTGGATATTTTTTTTGTTTGATATATACCTGTCCAATACTGTTATAACAAATAACGCGACCTAAGTTTGAATTTATTTGATCATTATATTCTAATGATAATTTATAATTCCGAAGTGCATTTTCTAGATCACCTGTAGCTTCATAGGCATAACCTATGTTTTGATAGTTAATCGCTAAACCTAGACGATTTCCAGATTTTTTTTCAATGACTAAGGACTTTTGAAACTGTTTAGTCGCTAAATCATATTGCTCTAACACGAGGTAAATATTACCAATACTATTTTGGGATACTGCAATATTATAGGAAATTGTCTCAGAAGGGGTTTCTATTGATCGAGAGATGTCTAGAGATTTAGTATGATAATCTAAAGCAGGTTTAACAAGATCCATTCTTCGGTATGCGACACCTATGTTATTGAGACTTACAACTTGTAATTCTTGGTTATTGGTGATATCGGCCAAAGCTTTTGCTTTTTTATGAGTTTCAATTGAACGCTCGTAATAAGATACATTTCTATAAATAACTCCTAAAGCATTGAGGCCATAGCTTTCTCCTTCTGTATAGTTTAATTTATTTGACGTTTTTACCAAATTCTTCATCATTAAACTATCTGTTGAATGTTTTTTAAATAATGAATCTAAAGATTTGTAATTGGTAGGCTTCAAAGTTTTTAAAACCTCAAGATTGGTTTTAAATGATGAAGTGTTGTCGTCTTGCGCAACTCCAATAGTTGAGTTTAGTGAGACTAATAGTAGTATCACTAACAAAACAATTCTGTTGCTAGGCATTATGTGTAGGGAGAAATAATTCACTATAATTTTTCTAAGAAATCTGATTTACGTTGTCTAGCTACAGGAATTTTATGATTAGATTCCATAACAACATAACCTTCATTCTTTATAAATTCTTTAATTTTATTTAAGTTAATAATAAAAGAGTTATGTATCCTGAAAAAATAATGTTCTGGTAGGATTGCATTAACCTCTTTTAATTTTTTGGTAATGACAATGTTTTGCTGTTTTGCCGTTACAATAGTACTATAATTACCGTCAGATTCTACAAATAGTATGTCATCAATATCTAAGAAAATTAATTTTCCGTCAGTATTGATAGTGATTTTCTTTTTATCATACTTTTCATTAAAGCTTACAAGGACATCTTCAATCTTTGAAGAGTTTAGGAGTCTTGAATTAAATTTTTTAATTTTTACAATAGTATCTTGTAAATCATCAGAATCTATTGGCTTTAATAGATAGTCTATCGCTTCATGTTTAAGGGCTTTAATAGCATATTCATCATAAGCGGTAGTGATAACAACAGCAAAGTCTTTGTTCGAAAGCTTTTCTAAAAACTGAAACCCGTCCATAGTTGGCATTTGAATATCTAAAAACAAACAATCTGGAGTATTGCGATTCAAATAATGAATTGCTTCTTCGGGATTAGAAAAGGTTTCGATAATCTCAATGTCATTACTAAAATTAGTAAGCTCCCAAGATAGACCTTGTATGGCCTTAGGTTCGTCATCGACTATTACTGCTTTAATCATATATCAAATATAGAACATAAAATCATATCATATTTGTATTATGTATAGTTAGCACGATTTCCTGTGTAATGTGTTTTAAACTATGTATTAGTTTTCAAATTACCAATTATACACTTTTTATAACCAACCATACAAATTGAAACTTTTAAGCGAATATAATTTGTCATATTTGAACTGAAATTAAGATGGCCAATCGACTTATGTCGAAAAAAATAGAGTGATCGTGGGGATTCACTTTTTGATTAAATGCTATTAATCATAAAAAAGTCAGGGTCAAACCTGACTTTTTTTAAATCTTAATTTCAATTAACACGACTTCATATTAGTAAATAGTTTTAGTTAGTTTAGTTAATTATTAGGGGAAAAAAGAGAGCATGAAACTGCTCTCTTTTTTGTTTCATTTCGATTCAATTTTTCTATATCTATTTATCTAGGAAACATCACTGGTGACACTGATTTTAATAAGATTATACTTACGCTTTTAATTGTAATTTGTGTTTTATAACACCCTAATAATCAAATAGTTAAAATTATTTTTAACATTTCTTTGATTTTTTTGAGAATTCTTCATTGTTAAAAACTTGTTGAAAAGCTTTCTCAAAAAAGCCTAAAATATCTCATACATTTTTGAATCTTTGTTAGTCCCAAATCACACTAAAATTTTCAGCTAATTTTTTAATTAAAAAAACCAATTAATATGTCTCAAGTTGTAGAACCAATTTTGCAAGAAAACAAGGATAGATTCGTGATTTTTCCAATCCAACACCATGATTTATGGGAGTGGTATAAAAAATCTGAAGCAAGTATGTGGACTGCAGAAGAAATTGATTTACATCAAGATATTACAGATTGGACAGATAAATTAACTGATGATGAACGCTATTTTATCAAGCACGTTTTGGCATTTTTTGCTGCAAGTGATGGTATTGTAAACGAAAATCTAGCTGAAAATTTTGTGAACGAAGTACAATATAGTGAAGCCAAATTTTTCTATGGGTTTCAAATTATGATGGAAAACATTCATAGTGAAACTTATTCATTGTTGATAGATACGTATGTAAAAGACGAAAAAGAAAAAGCAAAGCTTTTTAATGCAATTGAAACTTTTCCTGCAATTAAGAAGAAAGCAGATTGGGCATTAAAATGGATTGAATCTCCAAGTTTTGCAGAACGATTGATTGCTTTTGCTGCAGTTGAAGGGATTTTCTTTTCTGGATCATTTTGTTCTATTTTTTGGTTGAAAAAACGTGGTCTTATGCCAGGTTTAACTTTTTCAAATGAATTAATCTCACGTGATGAAGGAATGCACTGTGATTTTGCAGTACACTTACACGAAAATCATTTGGTGAATAAAGTACCAAAAGAGCGTATCAAAGAAATTATTGTAGATGCTTTAAATATCGAAAGAGAATTTATTACAGAATCACTTCCTGTAAGTTTAATAGGAATGAATGCAAAACTCATGTCTCAATATCTTGAGTTTGTAACCGATGGGCTTTTAGCTGATCTTGGGTGTGATAAAGTTTATAATACAGCTAATCCTTTTGATTTCATGGATATGATTTCATTACAAGGGAAAACTAACTTCTTCGAAAAACGTGTGTCTGAATACCAAAAAGCGGGTGTTCTTAACAAAGAAGAAGAAGAAAACAAGTACGATTTCGGTTCAGATAATTTCGATTTCTAGAACCAATCAGTAAAGACAGAAGTATTTTAATTGGCCAACTAGACATATTGAAATTTTAAATTTCAGAAGACAGTACCAATTTTGATTTCAAAATAAAACCTAATAATTAATCCATTATTAATCAACTCCTTATTGATTAATAACTAACTAACCCTTTTTCTGAATGGTAGCTTCGAAAAAGGCCCTAAAAAATGTGTAACGTATGTATGTAGTTAAAAGAGACGGAAGAAAAGAACCGATAATGTTCGACAAAATCACGTCGAGAGTTCGTAAATTGTGTTATGGACTTAATGAACTTGTAGATCCAATTAAAGTAGCTATGCGAGTAATTGATGGTTTATACGATGGTGTAACCACAAGTGAATTGGATAATTTAGCTGCAGAGCAAGCGGCAACAATGACCACTGCTCATCCTGATTATGCACGTTTAGCAGCACGAATTTCTGTGTCTAACTTACATAAAAACACAAAAAAGACCTTTAGTGAGGTCATGACAGACCTATATACTTATGTAAACCCGAGAACTAATAAAAAAGCGCCTTTACTTAGTGATGAAGTGTATAAGGTGATTATTGATAATAAAGATAAATTAGATTCTTCTATCATCTATAACCGTGATTTTGGTTATGACTATTTCGGTTTTAAAACTTTAGAGCGTTCTTACTTATTAAAATTAAATGGTAAGATTGCCGAACGTCCACAACATATGCTTATGAGAGTATCTATTGGGATTCATCTTAATGATTTAGATGCAGCCATTGAGACTTATGAGTTAATGTCTAAAAAATACTTTACACACGCTACCCCAACACTATTCAATTCTGGAACACCAAAACCTCAAATGTCATCATGTTTCTTATTAACAATGAAAGATGATAGTATTGATGGTATTTATGATACATTAAAGCAAACAGCAAAAATTTCTCAATCTGCAGGTGGAATAGGTTTGTCTATTCATAATATTCGTGCTACTGGAAGTTATATTGCAGGAACTAACGGAACAAGTAATGGTATTGTTCCAATGCTTAAAGTGTTTAATGATACTGCACGTTACGTAGATCAAGGTGGAGGAAAACGTAAAGGAAGTTTTGCGATGTATATCGAACCTTGGCATGCAGATATTATGAGTTTCTTAGATTTAAAGAAAAATCATGGTGCCGAAGAATTACGTGCTCGTGACTTATTTTACGCCATGTGGATGCCAGATTTATTTATGAAACGCGTTCAAGAAGATGGTGAATGGACCTTGATGTGTCCTAACGAATGTCCTGGATTATGTGATGTGCATAGTGAAGAGTTTGAAGCGCTTTATACTAAATATGAGTCAGAAGGTAAAGGCCGTAAAAGTATAAGAGCTCGTGAGCTTTGGGAGAAAATTTTAGAATCTCAAATTGAAACAGGAACGCCTTACATGTTGTATAAAGATGCAGCAAACCGTAAGTCTAATCAGAAGAATTTAGGAACCATCCGTTCGTCTAATCTGTGTACTGAAATCATGGAGTATACCTCTAAAGATGAAGTTGCTGTATGTAATTTAGCTTCGATTGCACTTCCAATGTTTGTTAAAAACGGAGAGTTTGATCATAAAGAATTATTCAGAATTACAAAACGTGTAACAAAGAATTTAAATCGAGTAATCGATAGGAATTACTATCCTGTTAAAGAAGCCGAAAACTCTAACTTCCGTCACAGACCAGTTGGATTAGGAGTTCAAGGTTTAGCAGATACCTTTATCAAATTACGTTTACCATTTACAAGCGATGAAGCTAAAAAATTAAATCAAGATATTTTTGAAACACTATACTTTGCCGCAGTTACAGCAAGTATGGAAGAGGCTAAAGCAGATGGGCCTTACGAATCTTACGAAGGCTCTCCAATAAGTAAAGGAGAATTTCAGTATAACCTTTGGGGTATTAAGGATGAAGAATTAAGTGGACTTTGGGATTGGGCAAAATTGCGTAAGCAAGTGCTTAAAAATGGTGTGCGTAACTCACTATTAGTGGCACCAATGCCAACAGCATCTACGTCTCAAATTCTTGGAAATAATGAATGTTTTGAGCCTTACACATCCAATATTTACACACGCCGTGTGTTATCTGGAGAATTTATTGTAGTCAACAAACACCTATTAGAAGACTTAGTGGATTTAGGTCTTTGGAATGAAGGTTTAAAAAATGAAATCATGAGAGCTAATGGGTCTATTCAAAATGTAGAGAACATTCCTCAAGATATTAAAGAGCTTTACAAAACAGTTTGGGAGTTGAGTATGAAAGACATTATTGATATGTCACGACATAGAGGATACTTTATCGATCAGTCACAATCCCTTAACTTGTTTATGGAAGGTGCAACAATGGCAAAATTAACGTCTATGCATTTCTACGCTTGGAAGAGCGGTTTAAAAACCGGAATGTACTATTTACGTACCAAGAGTGCTGTAGATGCGAAGAAAGTAACAATTACAAGAACTGCAAAGACAGAACCGGTTGCCGAAGTTCAAGATGTAGCTGTTGAAAATGTCGCTCAAAAACAACAAAAAGCTGCTGAAACCGCAGCCAAGTTTGCAAAGCAAACAGCAGAAAAGGCAAAGCCTGAAACTGCAAATGTAGATGTAGAACCAATGAGTGCTGAAGAAATGAAAGCCTTAATTGCTCAGGCTAAAGAAGCCGAAGGTGATGATTGCTTAATGTGTGGTTCTTAATAATTAAGTGTTATTTAAAAAAAAGCATCTCAATTGAGATGCTTTTTTTTATGTTTGATGTCTCCTAACCATTAATTTTTTATGAATACAGAACCATTTATAATTACTGATGATCTTCTAGCCAGTAAAGGCCAACGTTTGTTGCATCATTTTATTGATTTAATTCCCCAATATGCGGTCATGTATGGTTTATCTTATGGATTCTTTTATATAGGTGAATTTACAGGCAACTATGCTTTAGATGACTATTGGAATGGAATGTCTGAATTAGAGGATTATGCATTTAGTTATTTATTAATGCTCGTATATTATTTTTTAATGGAGCGTTACACGTTTAGAACATTAGGTAAGTATGCAACCAATACTATGGTGGTATCATATGATGGAAGTGAACCTACCAATACGCAAATTCTTAAAAGAAGCTTTAGCCGATTAATACCTTTTGATGCCTTATCCTTTTTAGGTGCTAATGGTAAAGGTTGGCATGATTCTATTCCCAAAACATATGTGGTAAAGATTGATAAGTTTAAGGAAAAGAAAAATGAAGTATTCGAATTGGAGCAAATTGGTCAAATAGGAGAATCAATGTAAATTAGTTAGTATCATACATTTGAATTATGAAAATAAATCAAGGTAAGAGGCTCAAAGAAGTAGCCAGTGTGTTTTTTAAATTAGGTTGTTTTGCATTTGGAGGTCCAGCTGCCCATATTGCAATGATGGAAGACGAAATCGTTACCAAGCGTAAGTGGATGACTCGAGACTATTTTTTAGATTTAATTGGAGCAACTAATTTAATTCCTGGACCAAACTCTACCGAAATGACCATGCATTGCGGCTATGAACGCGCAGGTAAAATTGGCCTTTTTGTGGCAGGGTTATCCTTTATTGTACCAGCTACAGTTATTACGGCTATTTTGGCATATTTATATGTATCATATGGTAGCTTACCAGAAGTAGAGCCCTTTGTCTTTGGAATAAAACCAGCTGTTCTAGCGATTATTGCTTCTGCAATACTCAAATTAGGTAAGAAAGCTGTAAAATCTACTGAATTAGCTATTTTAGGGAGTTTAGTACTAATTGCTAGTGTTTTAGGTGTTAATGAAATTATCGCTTTGTTAACTGCAGGAATTTTAGGAATGCTATACTTTTCGATTAAAGAAAAGACTATTAAAAGTGCTAATAGTGTGTCCCCTTTAATATTGTTACCTGGTTTAGGAACTTCAGTATTAAAAGTGTCAACGTTGAATGTCTTTTGGGTGTTTTTAAAAGTTGGTGCTATACTTTATGGAAGTGGTTATGTTTTATTTGCATATCTAGATGCCGAATTGGTGACTAGAGGTTGGTTAACTAGAGCTGAATTGATTGATGCGATTGCTGTAGGACAATTTACACCTGGACCAATTTTATCAACATCAACATTTATCGGATATCAATTATCGGGATTCTATGGTGCATTAGCAGCAACAGCTGGAATATTTCTTCCCTCATTTTTATTCGTTTTGATTTTAAATCCGTTGATTCCTAAAATGCAAAAGTCTACAGTTTTGCGACACTTTTTAAGTGCTGTAAATGTGGCTGCTGTAGCTGTAATGCTAGCCGTATTACTACTAATGATGAAAGAAACTTTAATAGATTGGAAAGCTATACTTATTGCGTTAATTGCCGTTATTTTAACCTTTAAAACAAAAAAAGTAAGTCCTATATGGGTGATTGTTATTGGTGCCGTTATGGGCTATCTATTGATGACTTTCTTATCTTAGTGAGATAACGTATCGGTCCCTAAATACCCATCATCTTTATTATAATACCAAGCTCTATTTTTAGGAAGTTTAATATGATTAATGATTTCGGTTTCAGTAAGTAAAATATATTCACCGCTATCCTTTTTGAGGATTCCATTAGCATCAGTTTTAAAAAACTGATAGATTTCCATTGCATAGGTTTTTGGATTAAAATAGAAAAACCAAACATCGTTACCTACATTTTTTTCATAAGATACTTTTAGTACAAGATATGCTTTGCCTTTAAACGTTTTTAGTTCTACTTCATCATGTATAATGGTCCCCTCGTCATTTAATTTCATTGGTAATCCGTAGAGGTAAGTGTAATAATTTTTATAAAGTTCTGCACGATCACAACTCAAATTGTGAGTTTTTAATTGTGCTTCGGAAATATCCTCCGAACCATTTAATCGCATGCTGCACTTTCCTTTGTCTAAGGTGTATTCTGTAGTGACTGTATCTCGTTTGGCACTTACATAAAAATAATCTTGAGGCAAATTGATAATAATCTTACTGTCCCGATTTGGGTTATTTGGTGTTTCCATGGTGACAAGAAGTTCACCATTGAAGGTTGGCCACTGTCCTTGTGGGTCATGATATTTGATTGCTTTTTGAAGCAGTTCCTTTCCGCTAATATGTTGCGCGATGAGCGATTGAAAACTTAAGACAGCAATAATTGTTATAGATAATATTTTCATGAAATTCTATTTAGAATACGAATTTAAACTATTTGATTTTAATGTAAGAATCCTATATTTGAGGGCACTAACCAAATCTTTTATCTATGAATCATATAAAATATACAGTAACACAAGATGTTTTAGCAACTAAAGGTATTCGTTTTGCCAATGTTCTTATTGACTATATCATTAGATTTGTACTCGTAATTGTTTTAGGTATTTTAATTGGTGTTATTTCTGAGCTTACAGGAAGTTATGGATTATATGATTTGGTTGTGGAGTCTGATAGCCGTATAGTTGACTATGTTTTTGGAGGCATAATTATTTTAATCTATTACACAACAATTGAAACTTTAACAGGACGTTCTATTGGAAAATATATTACTAAAACTAAAGTGGTTTTATATGATGGGAGCAAACCTACCTTTAATGACATATTAATACGTTCGTTATCTCGCTTGATCCCTTTTGAGGCTTTTTCATTTTTTGGGGATGATGGTAAAGGTTGGCATGATTCTATTTCAAAAACTTATGTTGTTGACATCGCAAAGTTTGAAGCAAAGAAACAAACCTTTGAAGATTTAGACGACATTGGAAAAATAGGAGAATAGACCAATAAGAATAATAAAAAAAACCACCTATTAAAGGTGGTTTTTGTACTAAATATGTTGTTTAATTATTCGCTTTCTTCATCAGAAGTACGCTCATCTGAAACTGTTTCTTCTTCAACCACAGTAATTGTTGCAGGTTCAACAGAACTATCAAATGAGTTATGATATTCCTCCAATAAATTCATTGTCGCATCTAATAAATCTTCAGTTTCAAGAAGTAGACTAAAATACAATGTTGTATTCTTAGGACTCGATTCTTCTGTATGAGTTCGTTTAACTTGTTTTTCAATTTTTTCCTTCACAAGATTATAAACTTGAGATTTTTCATTTAAAATAGCTCCAATTTGTTCAAAAGAACTTGAGTTAAAAGCATCTTTAGTTTCATTGAATAAAACTTCTAAAGCATCATCAATCTCTTTAAGCTCCCTAATTTGGCTAAATTTAAGTTTCTTGTGATTATTGTTAATGTGCTTATGACTTACTTTTGAGATATACTCTAAAGACTGAGTCATGTCTTGTAAGTGACCTAGTATGTTGATGTAAAAACTACTAGCTCTAAGACTCGTTTCATCTAAGTTTTTAATAAAATAGAAAATATTATCGCGTAAGGTTTCTACTTCAGTAGATAGTTTATCTATTTGTTTTTGATTCTTTTTAAGAAGTGCCAAATCTTGAGAGGCTAAACCTCTAATTGCATTGGTGTAAATTTTATTCCCACGTTTTACTACGTTGGCAATGTTTGTAGCACTTTCATGAATGATACCTTGTACTGAGCGACTGCCTGTTTCTTTTATACTATCTTCATCAATAGACTTGTTTGCATTATTTTTATGAGATTTATAATTTCTATATAGTAAAAATGCCGTAATTAATAACAGAATAGGTGTCATTACTCTTGGCTCCCAATTGATTAAGAATACTACGATTCCTGCAGCAGTAAAGGCACCAATTGCAGTACCAAACCAACCTCCAATAACATTGAGAACACCAGCTACTCTATAAACTGCACTTTCTGCTCCCCAAGCACGATCTGCTAAAGACGTACCCATGGCTACCATAAAAGTTACATAAGTGGTAGATAATGGTAATTTCATTGAAGTTGCAATGGCAATCAATACACCAGCAACCATAAGATTGACAGATGCTCTAATCATATCAAAAGCAGGAGCTTCAACACTTTGAGCTTTAGTCAAGTTTTCTTCAGGTTTGTGGAAGCTTTTAGCTATACGTTCTTGAGTTGCCGTTGGGACTATAGAACTCAATGCTGTAGATAACCAAGATGTTCCTTTTACTACAGCTCTTGATAAAGCATTAGGCTCAAATTTTTCATGAGATTCACCTTGACGAGATAAACTAATTTCAGTTTCAGCTACTGTTTTAGCCTTTTTAGAAAACCATAATGTTATAACCATTATGCCTCCAGCTATAAATAATAAGAAAGGCTCTGCTGGCATTTTCTTATCCAAAACATCCATCATAAAACCAGTAGCTGCACCGCCATCTAAAACCCAAGCTTCGTAAGAGTGATACGCCGCCATTGGAACCCCAATAAAGTTCACTAAATCATTTCCAGAGAACGCTAGTGCTAAACCAAACGTCCCGACAGCAATGACAACAAGAAGAATACTCTTCTTTGTTATTATTTGAAACGCATGAGAGAATAAAGCAAAAATTGCAAATCCAATACCGATAATGTATAATTCGTTCCCTTCAACATATCCTTTTAAATCTTTATAATACGGTGTACCTTTTAATCCTTTCATGAAGATGAAATATAAAATGGCAGTCAATGCTAATCCTCCAAAAATTGCACCAAAGCTCTTCATCTTTTTCTCATATTGAAATGTGAAAATCAATCTAGAAATCCATTGTACAAGAGCTCCAACACTAAAAGCGATAACAACTGATAATAAAATACCACTTATAATTTCTAAGGCCTTGGCTGTATTAATGAAACTACCCAAATCTGAAAAGGTGTATGCTTCAGAATGTCCAATTTTAATTAAAGCTGTTACCACAGCTGCACCTAATAAATTAAATACAATAGATACGGTTGTTGATGTTGGTAGACCTAATGTATTAAAGAAGTCCAATAATAGAATATCAGTAATCATAACTGCCATAAAAATGAGCATGATTTCATGGAAATTAA
This sequence comes from Psychroserpens citreus, assembly GCF_055686305.1. NCBI lineage: Bacteria > Pseudomonadati > Bacteroidota > Flavobacteriia > Flavobacteriales > Flavobacteriaceae > Psychroserpens > Psychroserpens citreus. The sequence continues at coordinate 1,071,685 of NZ_CM145999.1, read as the reverse complement.
ACATGCCAGGAACAAATATTCCTTTACGTGCTACTTCCATTAATCCACTCGAATACACGGCTCCAATAAAAATCCCTAAGCTAGCAACTATCATGATAGTTCTCATAGAAATTGCTTTGGAACCAATAGCAGAATTCAAGAAATTAATTGCATCATTACTAACTCCTACTATAATATCTGCAATTGCTAAAACAGTAATAGCAATGAGCATAAATAAGTACATGTTATCCATAATTGTTTAATTTAAAAAGGTTTGCAAATATCTTAAAACTATTTCGGTAAAGTGTTACCTTATTGTTATGTTTTCCTTGCTTAAAAATGAAAATCAAATCCTAATCTAAATGTGATATTGTCTTCATTTCCATCCACTGTAGTGTAACTTATATCAGATTGAACTTTTAATTTATGTCCAACTATAAATTTATTAAATCCTAAAGTATATTGATCAGTTGGTAAAGCGCCAGTTACACTTTCGTAGTCTACAGTTGTAAAACGTGCAGCAATTTCATAATTACTTTTAAATAGGTAACCTGCTTGTAAGTTTAAGGCATTACCGGTTAGAACGATATCTCCAGTTGGAGTTGTTCCGTCAATTTCTGTTGCGATTTCATCATCTGCAGTTCGTTTCGCATATTCTCCCATAAATGAAAATCCATTGTATTTAAATACCGCATCGGCAAAAATTGTAGTCTGATCTGTTTTATATAATGAGCCATCTGCTCTCAACATATAATCTCCAGCAAAACCTCTTTCTCTAACAGCATCTTGGTTATAGTTGTATGTGAAACCGAGCATTAACTTAGGTTTTTCTTCACGTTTCAAATCTGAATGACTATAATCTCCTTTGGATTTAAATGTTCCAAACGGTAAAAATTCAACACGAGCAGTATATTGTAACCCTCCTTCATTGCCTTCGGTTACATTACGACCTTCACCTTGAGAAAGAGATAATTTTTCACGCATTAAAAAGTGCTCTCCCAATTTGGTTTTATGACGTAGCTGTATACCTAGATCACGATCGATATTAAAACGACTGTTTAATAAAGAACGATCAATCAATTGTAAATTTCCAGATGAGATAACACGTTCAACGTTACCAGGTAACTTTGTTTGTCCAGCCCAAAGTTCCCAATTTTCTGCAAAGTTCCACATAAGAACTGCATCCAAAATGTAACGAGGTGTATTTCTATTAAATTGATTAGCTCCAGATATATCACGGTTAGATAATCCTAGCTCAATTTTATATCTTAATTTTGGGCTATATGCGAAACCGTCAAATTTTAATCGGGCTCGCCGTACTATAAAATTATGCTCTGGGCTTCCGTACTGGTCTCCATCGTGATCCCATGATGAAACAGAGCGCACTTGAAAACGCGGTGCAAATTTAATACTGAAAGAACTGTCTTTAGCTGTAAAGTTTATAAGTCCTTTTCCAAATGAAGTATCACTAATTTCTTGTGAATTAGAATAACAGAAAACACTCAAAACGAGTATTAGGGTAAATTTAAATTTCATATTAAGTTATTAGTTTTTGTCGCTGCAAATAACCGACTCTAATGTTAACTTAATGTTTCCTAATAATTAATTTTACAATAGGATTTAATAAAAAAAAGGCTGCTTTTATTGTAAAAAGCAGCCTCATTAGAATTCATAAATTTAGCCGACAAAAACTAATAACATTATGAAAATCTAATTATAGTGTTTAAAACACTTGTCAAATATGAGAATGGAAAGTAATTTAAATGTAATGTTAGTATTATCTAATTATTAACATTTATAAATAATTGATAATCAGTGATTTAAAATTCTAATGTTAATTTAATGTTATCTAAATGTTTGATTATTGTAAAGTTTTTTTTAGCTTTGTTAAGCAACATGCCATAAATTCTAAAATCACTATGAAAAAGATACTTACTATTGCTTTAATGTTATGTGTTTCACTAACATTTGCTCAGGAATCAAAAAAAGTTGACATCAATAAAGATGGTGATTTAACTGTCGCTACATACTATTATGACAATGGAATGATTGAACAACAAGGCACTTTTAATGAAGCTGGAGAACTACATGGAGTATGGACAAGCTATGACCTTGAGGGTAATAAAGTTACAGTTGGAAAGTATGACAATGGGCATAAAACAGGTAAATGGTTATTTTGGTCTGATAATAAACTGAAAGAGGTTAACTATGTAGATTCTAAAATAACTAGCGTAAGTGAATGGACAGACAAAGTTGAATTAGCAGTGCATAACTGATAAAAATAAAATTTTAAAAATAAAAAGCCCCAACCAATACGGTTGGGGCTTTTTATAGAGACTAATTCAAAACTTTAGTTTAGAACTTATAAGAGTACCCTAATGATATTTCGGTGCCAGGTTCTCTTAAAGAGAAGGTTTGATTTTGAGCACGAAATGATTCGTAATCACTTTTACGCTTACTGTTCAAAATATTAGAGATTTTAAAGTCAATAGATGATTTTTTATCTTCACCAAATGCTTTATTTAAGGTGAAATTTAAACTATTAAAGGGTTGAGTATAAACATCAGGTACAAGTCCAATTCCAACTACTTGTAGTGTTTCTCCTTGAACATTATAAAATAAACCAGTTTGTAATCCTATGTCATCATTGCTATAATCTAATCCAAAGTTGATTACAAAAGGAGCTTGTCCTTGTAAATCTCGTTCTCTTTCAATAGTTTGACCTTCTCTTGCTGCCAGTTGTCGACTTGTAAATTCGGCCTCAGACATGGTTAGTTCTGATTTGGTTAATGAGATATTTGTAGAAAACTTTATATTATTTAAGCCTTCAGTTATAAAGCCTAAACGCTGTCTCAATTCAAATTCTAAACCATATACTTTGGCATTACCTAAGTTGGCAACGGTTAATTGTGTTGGTGCTTGTAAAAAGAAGGATTGTTCTATTGGATCTTTAAAATCTTTGTAGAATCCACTAATCGCATACATTTGACCTTCGTCTCCAAAGTGCTCATATCGCAAGTCGAAGTTATTCACATAAGTTGGGACTAGATCAATATTTCCAATGAATAACCTGTTGGTAATAGGGTCAAAAATTCGAGCTACAGATGATTCTTTAAAAGATGGTCTAGCTGTAGTTCTTGAATACGAGGTTCTTAAATTAGAATTATCGTTAAGCGCATAGATTAAGTTAGCAGAAGGGAACAGATCAATTTCATCGAGTATAGTTTCTCGTTCAAATGCTTTTTCATTGTTCTGACCTGTATAATACGATTGAAAAAATTCAGTACGAATACCTAAAACAGTTTTTAATGTTTCTGATATATTAAATTCTGCAGAAATATAAGTTGCACCAATATTTTGCTCGCCTTCATAGGCATCTATTGGATTAAATTGGTCGCCAAATACTAGAAACGTTCCAGAATCTGTTGTTGGATTCCATATATTTTCGAAAGCTAATAAATTATCAGCATTTCCATCGGCTACAAAAGAATCGTCTCCTTGAATATTAAATGTATAATCATCAATGCTGAAATCTCTAAACTTATAGGTATAACCTCCACCAAATTTTAATTTAGCAGGACGTCCAAAAAGTTCAATGGTTTTGTCAAAATCTACCTTTCCAGCCCAGTTTTCTTCAATTAGATTTCTCCATAGTTGAATTGGAAATGTAGATGCCGATGGACTCACAAAAAATTGACCTTCACCAGATTCCTGAAAAGGGGTTATTCGATGCGCTTTATCCATAACCTTAGAAAAGGTAGGAGATAATTTCCATTCAAAATTAAATGCGTTGTCATCATTACTCAAACGATGTTTACCACCAAGCAACACATTTGTTATAGAACGCTCTGTATAGGTTAGTGCATTTTTAATTAATGGTTCTATACCACCACCAACACCATCTTGTGAGATATCTTGTTCAAAAAAACCAGCAGTAGATTCACCATTTTGAATATGTAAAACATTTGCCTTGAATTTAGACTGGCCTGTTTTATATGTTAATCCTAGCATTCCATTAAGAATTACAGTATTAATCCCTTCAGAACCTCTTGAATCTAATACCGATTTTAATTCTGTATCAGTGGCATCATCAAAATTCTTTACAAAAGCTCCGTCGTTTCTGTTTTCGTAGAAAGTGGTTTCATTTTTATAGGAAAATGATGCTTGGTATCCAATTTTGTCATCTCCTAAATCATATTGATTGCCTAAGGTAAATCCGAAATCGAAGTTCATACCACTAGTTTCCTGTTTTGCTTGAAGCTCTTTTTGAAAACGATTGGTAAGCGTCGTTAATAATAATCTATTATCAAAAGTTCCGGGAATCTGCTGGTAACGATTAATGGGTAAGTTTCTTGTGCCATCATCAAAACCTAAAATATCAGTATCACTTCCTGTATAGGTTAAATATTTGTCATTAAAGTGCATGCTTGGGTTGTATCCAGTACCTAATGAAATGGTATATTCGGCTTTAGTTGGAAAGTCTTTAGTGACAATATTAACAATACCACCTGTAAAATCTGCTGGATATTCTGCTGAAGCCGATTTCAGTACAATGACATTGTCTAAAATATTAGTTGGAAATAGATCCATTTGAATGGTGTTTCGATCTGGATCTAAACCAGGAATATCGATTCCGTTTAGAATGGATTTGGTATAACGGTCACCCAAACCTCGAACATATACATATTTTCCGCCTTCAATTGATACTCCAGGAACAGCTTTTACGGCACTTGCTAAATTACTTGCTCCAGTACTTTTGATGGATTGAGCAGACAAACCATCCATTACTACAGCAGACTTCTTTTGCATATTTAATACGGCACTCTCAGTGTTACGTTTTACACTAGTAGTGACAATAATAGTATCTAAAGAGTTGGTTTCTAAGGTCACGTCTATTTGAGTGACTTCTCCTGGCTTAATAACAACATCACTAATCTCTTGCGTATTGTAACCAACAAAAGAAAATACGATGGTATAAGTCCCAGGCTCTAAATCTATGGTGTACTTGCCATCAAAATCTGAAGTTGTTCCTGTAGTTGTTCCTTTTACTAATACATTAGCAAAAGCCATAGGTTCTACAAACTCACCATCCATAATTGTTCCAGCTAATGTTCCTTCTTGTGCATTAACAAAACCAATACATGTTAGCAAGGTCATTATAAGTGAGTAAATATTTTTTTTCATAAGTGTTTAATTATCTAAACGATACTACTCATAAAAGATATTTAAGGGCAGCATCGTTAGTTTTTGACTAATACTAAGTGTTTTTTAGTTTAGAACCCTAAACCTCCAGCAGTATTAGAATACGTCCAAGCCAATTCAGAGGTTGTAGCACCAACTGTATTAGCACCTTGTGTTACTGCTGAAGCAGTAGATCCAAAACCAGATACCGTTACAGTTTCTGCTTTGTTTACAAAAATGTCTTCAACATTTGTAACACCAGTTGGTAACGCAATTTCCCAAGCCCCAAATACTAACTCTCCATTATTGTAATTAGTAGCAACGCCATCATTATCTAATTCAACATCTGAAGACGTTTTAAATCCGTAAGCATATATATTGTTGGTAGTTCCTGTTGCACCACTTCTATAATCTGCATATTCACCATTTTCAGTTACAGTATTACCAATGATTGTTGCATTTTGTAAGGTGAAAGTACCATCAGCAGAACCTTCAGGGCCATCAATTTCGAAAGCATGGTCTGAAAAATCTCCTAGCACGACAACAGCATTATCAATGGTTCCAGAATAGGCTTGGTCAATATCTAGAGCATCGTCACCTTGAGCCCACACTAATAAGTTTGAAGCATTTACTGTTCCTCCGAAGAATTCGATACCATCATCAACATTAGCAACAACTTCTATATTATTGATTATAGTTTCATTACCAACACCGCCAAGTGTTAAACCGTTGATTTCATTTCCTTCTCCAATTAAAGCACCTCCATGACGAATTGATACATATGAAATTACTCCTGAATTATCAGCAGCATCTGCCCCTCCATATAAACCAAAAGTATCGTCAGCAGGAATCCCTTCAATTTGAGCTTCAGAAATATCTCCGGAAAATGAACAAGGCGCATTTCCTAATATGATTAATCCGCCCCAAAGACCTCTATCATTTTGGTCTAAGTTAGTACCAGCAGTTTCACCGCAAGTAATATTATCACTGGTTGACGTAAATATTATCGGTTGTGTAGCTGTTCCAATAGCATTTATTTTAGAACCTCTAGCAACAATTAAAGCAGAGGCTAAAGAACCAGTTCCAGGAGTGCCTTTAATAATAGTTCCCTCTTCAATAGTCAACGTAGCACCATTATCTACGACTACTTTTTGGTTGAGTTGATAAATATTATCGTTAGTCCATGTCGTGTTTTCAACAATAGCTCCAGTTACTGAAACTGTAGCGCATTCTTCACCGTTTCCATTTCCACCGTTATTAATAATGGTTGTTTCTTCTATAATAATTGGTGTGTCATCATCTTTAAAACATCCAGTAAATACTAGTGAAGAGATAATTAATGCAGATAATACTAATTTTTTCATGATATACTTTTTAAATAGTTTTGTAAGTAGTAATTCAGCTGCAAAGAAAAAAGAAGTGTGTAAAGTTTAAGTTAATAGGATATTAAACGTAAATCATGAAACCGTTAATTAAGTGTTATGCAGAAACCTTATTTTTTATAGAAAGGAAACATTAAATTAACATTGAAAAAGTTTATCTTGCAAAGGCTAAATTAGACCTATGAATTGGGAACACTTACTCTCCTTAAAACGATTTGGAGATACTCATAAACGCTTACGAAAAGAACAAGACGAAACACGATTAGGTTTTGAAGTTGATTATGATCGTATTATTTTTTCTTCAGAGTTTAGAAGTCTACAAGACAAGACTCAAGTGGTTCCGTTATCTAAAACAGATTTTGTTCATACTAGATTAACACACAGTTTAGAGGTTAGTGTAGTTGGGCGTTCTTTGGGGAGACGTGTAGGTCAAAAGCTTCTAGAAAAGCATCCACATTTGCGTGATGTTCATGGTTACCAAATCAATGATTTTGGAGCTATTGTTGCAGCAGCTGCTTTAGCACATGACATTGGAAATCCACCTTTTGGACATTCAGGAGAAAAAGCAATAGGCGCTTTTTTTAAGTCTGGAGAAGGTCGTTATTTTGAAGATCAACTAACTAAAAAGGAGTATGAAGATCTATGCAGTTTTGAAGGTAATGCCAATGGATTTAAAATTTTAACCGAAAGCAGACAAGGTAGAGTAGGTGGTTTAAGATTAAGTTATGCTACTTTGGGGGCTTTTACTAAGTATCCAAAAGAATCATTACCCAAAAAACCAACGCAACATATTGCTGATAAGAAATATGGCTTTTTTCAAAGCGATAAGGCTATTTTTCAAGATATAGCCGATGAGTTGGGATTAGTGAAAAGAGGTGCTAACGATAGTATAAGTTATTGTAGACATCCTTTGGTGTATTTAGTAGAGGCAGCAGATGATATTTGTTACACCATTATCGATTTTGAAGACGGTATCAATTTAGGATTAATTCAAGAAGAATACGCATTAGAATATCTTATTAATTTAGTTAGAGACTCTATTCAAACTAAAACGTATAATGCATTAGAAAATGCTCAAGACCGCTTAAGTTATTTACGTTCTTTAGCAATAAACACATTAATTAATGAAGCTGTTGAATTATTTATGACTCATGAAGAAGCCATGCTTTCTGGAACGTTTTCTAAGTCTCTAATTGATTATAGTAAGTATGAAGCTCAGATAAACGATATTATTAAGCTTAGTATTTCAAATGTCTATCAGTCTAAAGAGGTTATAGATAAAGAAATAGTAGGTTATAAGGTAATTGATGAGCTCTTATCCGTATTTTCAAAAGCAGTCGTAAATAATCTTAACGGAGAGGCGTCTAACTTTGATAAATTGATTTTGAAAAGCTTAGAAAAGCATATCGATATTAAACAAAGCACAGTTTATGAAAGCTTGATGTCTGTATGTTATTACATATCTAAAATGTCTGATTCAAATGCAATGCTTACCTATCAAAAGTTAAGAGGAAATCATTTGTAGTAAGAATATAAGATTCGCTTTATTATATATTTAATGTATTGTTGATATTAGTGTTGATAATTATTATCAAACCAGCAAGAATTACGTTAAATAATTAAGATATTTACTTTGTGAAAAGAAGGGGAGCTTGTAGAGCTCTTTTTTAATTAAACGCATTTCGTCGATAAAACTTGTATTTAGACGATGTTTTTACTATATTTGTTTCACCTAATCTTTTAAACCTACTCAAATGAAAAAAAATATTCTTGGAGCTGCGGTCATCTTTTTTGTAACTCTTGCGTTTTTGTTAATGCTTGATGACATTACAAGTAAAGGTAATCAAGAGCCGCAGATTAATACGGTTGAAGTATTAGACGTAAATGATCAAGAACAGGCAGATATTGCTACTACTGATGAGGAAGAGCAATAGAATTAAAAAATAGTTTTAAATTATCAGCATCAATCTTTATCGATTGATGTTGTTGTTTTATAGAAGCATGTTCTATAAAATAATCGGGGTGTCCTAAAGTTGTTGTAGGTACATTATACTTGTGCTTTGAAGCAAATTCTAAAATGGCACTTCCAAATCCGCCAGTTACAACCCCATCTTCAATTGTGACTACATGTTGGTGTGTTTTAAAAATTGAATGAAGTAATTGCTCATCCAAAGGTTTTACAAATCGCATATCATAATGCGATATCATTTCATTAGACTCACAAGCTGTAATCGCTTCTTCAACATTCACTGCAATCGTACCTATAGATAATACTGCTATCGTTTTTCCTTTTCTAAGAGAGACAGCCTTGCCGATTTCAATTTCAGAAAATGGCTGCCTCCAATCTAAAATATGCCCGCGGCCTCTTGGATAACGAATGGCAATTGGACCATCTATACCTTTTTGAACAGTATACATGATATTCCGTAATTCTATTTCATTTCTCGGTGCAAAAATAGCGAGATTTGGGATGCATCTTAAATACGCTAAATCAAATACTCCATGATGCGTTGCACCATCTTCACCGACCAAGCCAGCACGATCCAAACAGAAAATAACAGGAAGATTCTGAAGAGCTACATCATGAATTACCTGGTCGTACGCACGTTGTAAAAAAGTGGAATAGATATTACAAAACACAATAAGTCCTTGTGTAGCCATTCCCGCTGCCAATGTAACAGCATGTTGCTCGGCAATCCCAACATCAAAAGCACGATCAGGTATTAGATCCATCATATATTTTAACGAACTCCCAGTTGGCATGGCTGGAGTAATTCCAACAATGTTTTCGTTTTGTTGAGCCAATTCAACAATAGTATGGCCAAATACATCTTGAAACTTGGGCGCTTGAACTTTAGTGTCTTTTGGGAGTAAGTCACCGGTTGCAGCATTAAATTTGCCAGGTGCGTGGTATTTTACTTGGTTGTCTTCAGCTTGTTTTAAGCCTTTTCCTTTTGTGGTAATCACATGTAGAAACTTTGGGCCTTTTACCGATTTTAAGCGTTTTAATTCTGAAACGAGAACAGTCAAATCATGTCCGTCTATTGGACCAGAATAATTAAAATTCAAGGCTTCAAAAATATTGTCTTGATTGTCTTTCCCCGTTTTTACATTAGTCAAATATTGTTTTAGAGCACCAACACTTGGATCAATACCTATGGCATTATCATTTAAGATGACCAAAAGATTAGTATCTGTAACACCAGCGTGGTTAAGACCTTCAAAAGCCATTCCGCTGGCAATGGATGCATCTCCAATCACAGCAATATGATGTTTGTCTTCTCCTTTCAATTGTGAGGCAATTGCCATTCCCAAAGCTGCTGAAATAGATGTCGAAGAGTGCCCAACTCCAAAAGTATCATATTCGCTTTCTTCTCGTTTTGGAAACCCGCTAATACCATCTAACTGTCTATTAGTATGAAATACACCTTTTCTACCAGTTAATATTTTATGACCATAGGCTTGATGGCCAACATCCCAAATGAGTTGATCTACAGGTGTGTTAAACACATAATGTAAGGCTAAAGTTAGTTCTACAACACCAAGACTTGCGCCTAAATGACCTTCTTTTGTGGCTACAATATTAATGATAAACTCACGCAACTCTTTAGCGAGTTGAGGCAATTCATTGGGATTTAATTGTCTTAAATCTGAAGGATTATTAATATGATCTAAAAGTGGGTTTTGCACTACACAAAAATACGAGAATTAATTACTCTTCAATAACAAAAACAATAGGTAAACTGAAAAGTAAATCAACTGGCTGATTATGATGTTTTGCTGGTTTGAATTTTGGAAATTGTTGTATGACACGCCTAGCTTCATTTTCTAGTTTTGGATGAGGTGATCTTATTCTAATATTTTCAATTATTCCTTTACCATTTATTGTAAATTGAGTTAATATACGTTGCCGTCCTTTTAGACCTAATTTGGATGCTATGTCCATATCAAAATTTTGTTTTACTATCTTACTTAATCTGTTATTAAAATAGCTTTCAACCTTTTCTTCGGAAAGATTTTTTGGCGCATCTATAAAATTGGGTTTTTCATCTACTGCGTACCATGAATGAGGTTGGTCTTCATAATTTACTTCGATCATACCCTCAACTTCAGGATATTCAGGTTCAATAATTGAATCTCTAGTAGTGTCTAATACTTCACCTGTAATAACCAATCCATTAATGACTGGTATTGGAGGAGGTGGAATCTGTTTTTTATGATCAATACTATCTGCTTTGACTTTAGGAGTACAAGTTGTTGTGGAGTCCAAGTGTTGTTTTAATTCTGCTTGAGTAGAATCTATCATCTTCTCTATAATCTCAATACTCTCTATTTTTTTAGTTTGCCCTTTATCATCTGAACAACTAAACAAGGTTGTTCCCATAGCCAGTAATAAAGCTAATAAGAATATCTTATGAAAGCTTAATCGTTGCTCGAATACTACTTCGGAAATCTGTAAATTAATGGTATAAAGCTGACTTTGTTTGATATGTCCGCATATACGTTGATGCTTATTATGATGGATGAAGGTTTGAATTTCAACCGTATTCATTTTAGTGAAATCAATAACTGTTTTAGAACACGATTGACAAAATCGCCCTTTATCTCTAGGTGTCATTTCTGACCAATTTTCATGACATGGTTTAGGGATAGAGATAGAATAATGTGGTTTCATAGTTGAAAGATTTCCTAAAAAGCATCAAATTTCTTGCCGATGTATGTTAGAATCGATTAGAATTGTATTTTTACGACTATGGAAAATCCTTTTGATGACACATATTATATGAAAAAGGCCTTACAAGAAGCTGAGGATGCTTTTGATAAAGGTGAAGTTCCAGTTGGAGCTATTGTGGTTATAAATGATCGTATCATTGCCAGAGCTCATAATCTTACGGAATTATTAAACGATGTGACAGCACATGCAGAGATGCAAGCCATTACTGCTGCGGCTAATTTTTTAGGAGGAAAGTATTTATCTAATTGTACGCTATATGTGACTTTAGAGCCTTGTCAAATGTGCGCAGGTGCGTTGTATTGGAGTCAGATTTCTAAAATCGTATATGGAGCAAGAGATCATGAACGTGGATGCATAAGCTTGAAGACCAAATTGCATCCAAAAACTACAATGGTTGGTGGTGTTCTTGCTGATGAAGCTGCAGACTTACTGAAACGTTTTTTTATTCAGAAACGAAATTTGAATTAAGCCGAAACCCGCGTTAAAGATGGAGGCTTTGTTGGAACTCCTTGAAAAGAGCGACTGCCAAGAGCCTGACCTTATGTAGCTTTTGCGAAGTGAGGTAACGCCAAAAAAAGAATAAAAAAAAACGCCTAACTTTCGTTAGACGTTGAAACTTGTAATATAAAGTATATCTCTTAAAGAACTTGTACGTTAGCCGCAACCATTCCTTTTCTTCCTTCTTCTTCTGTGTACTCTACATTATCGCCTTCGCGTAACTCAACACCATTAAGGTTTGATACGTGTACGAAAATGTCTTTTCCTGTTTCTTCGTTGGTAATGAATCCAAATCCTTTTGAATCATTAAAAAATTTAACTGTTCCAGTCATTGTAAAAAAAATATATTAATTAAGATGCAAATGTACGCTATAATACAATGCGATGTGTTAATTAATTGTAATATTTTAAAATATTGAAAGCTAATAAGTTAAAAACCTAGTGTTTCATTGACTTCAAGAGAATGTAGCAAATTTAATATTTTTTCTCTCTTTGGTTTTCTCTCATCTTTTCGAGATTTTCCTGAGTAAGCATATAATCTTTAACATTTTTATCTTTCCAACGATGGTAAGTAAATAAAGGAAAAACAACAAGAAAAATACCTGTCACACCAAATCCAATAAGCTTTTGTGAGTATTCGACATCTAAAAAGTAGCCACATAAGATACTTCCAAAGGAGAGTAAAAAAGCGATGAGAATGATGTATTTCATTTGTATCAGTAATATTTTGACTTAAACTTTAATTTTTGAAACATTTCGACTGTGCTCAATATGACAAATTTAGGCTAAGATTACGATGTAAAGTTAATTAATTCGCGTCTATACGCTGTTAATAGTTTTGATTTTGATACAAAACCATAATATTTTTCATTTTTTATAACTGGTAAATTCCATGCACCTGTGTCCTGAAACTTTTTCATAACGGCTTTCATGGAATCGGTTTCATAATGAATATGTTCTGGTGGGTTATGCATAAAGGTTTCTACAGACGTTGTGTCATAGAGTGTTTGATCAAACATCACTGTTCGAATATCATCTAATAGTATAATTCCAACTAAATACTGATGTTCATCTACGACTGGAAATAAATTCCGACTAGATTTTGCAACACCTTGATGTAGCATATCTCCAAGCGACATTTCAGAATTTAAAATGGTAAAATCTTGCTCAATCACGCTATCTAATTTCATTAGCGTTAAAACAGACTGATCTTTATTATGGGTTAATAAGGCTCCTTTTTCGGCAAGTTCTTTGGTGTATATTGTGTGATCAATAGCATTTTTAGTAATGATGAATGACATGGATACGGTAATCATTAGAGGAACAAATAGTTGATAACCACCTGTGATTTCAGCGATTAAAAAAATAGCAGTTAAAGGTGCATGTAGTACACCTGCTATTAATCCAGCCATGCCTATAAGTGTAAAATTAGATTCTGAGACTTGAAATCCTAATCCGATATTATTGATAATTTTTGCTACCACATTTCCTAAAGCACTTCCCATAACCATAGTTGGAATAATAATTCCACCCGCACCACCTGCAGCAAATGTCGTGGTCATGGCTACAGCTTTAAAAATAGTAATACCGATAAGTAATGCAATAACAACCCAAATATTGTCGAGATAATCATCAAAAGGTGTTTTACCTAAGGCATGTAAATGATTTCCATCTAGAAGATCATTAATAAAACCAAAGCCTTCACCATAGAGAGGAGGTATGAAATACAGCATCACACCGATAGCTAAACCGCCTACAATTAACTTTTGTCCATTAGTTTTAAAACGTTCAAAAAATTTATAAACGGCGAAGTATATTTTTGAGAAATATATGGAAGCAATGCCTGTCCCAATACCTAGAATGATAAAAAACAAAGTGTCTCTCAATGCAAATGTTGTTGCTACATTATAATTGAATAACACTCCGTTTCCGAGGAAGAAATAAGAGGTTAATACCGACGATACTGAAGCAATAAGTAGTGGTAATAAAGACGCAAAGGTTAAATCTAAACTAAAAACTTCTACTGCAAAAATGATAGCAGCAATTGGAGATTGAAAAATAGAAGCTATGGCTCCTGCAGCTGCGCAGCCAATAAGTAGAGTTCTCGTTTTTCTATCCACATGAAAGAGTTGTCCAATATTTGAACTCACAGCGGAAGCCGAGGCAATTGCAGGTCCTAGTAATCCAACCGAACCACCAAAACCAGCAGTTAAAGGAGCTGTAATAAGAGGCAAGTAAATGCGACTTCGTTTGAGCAAGCCATCTTTTTTAGATAGAGAAAATAGTATGCTTGGTATGGCATGTTCTACTTTCTTTTTAGATACATATTTTACAAATAGATATATAAGCCATAGTCCAATAACAGGTAGTATGAAATAAATGCTATTTTGTGATACAATGATTATTTTGGAGAGTAACCATTCAATACCATAAGTGATATTTTTTATGGTCACCGAAACTAGTCCGGAAAGTAAACCAATTAAAATAGCCAATAAGAACACAAAGTTTTTTTGCGAAATGTATTTATATCGCAAAATGAGTAAGCGTTTTATTAGGTTTTGGATTGGCATGTATTAAATCTACTAAAAAATCCTGCACGGAGCAGGATTTTTAATTTATGATTTTAAATTGAGTTTTAAGCTCAACTCTGTTAATTGCTCATCATCAATTGGAGCAGGTGCATCTATCATGACATCTCGTCCATTATTATTTTTTGGGAATGCTATAAAATCACGAATGGTTTCTTGTCCGCCAAGTATCGCGACCAATCGGTCTAAACCAAAAGCGAGCCCACCATGAGGAGGTGCTCCATATTGAAACGCATCCATTAAGAATCCGAATTGTGCTTTGGCTTCTTCAGGAGTAAAGCCTAAATAATCAAACATTAAGGCTTGAGTTGCTTTGTCGTGAATACGAATAGAACCACCACCAATTTCATTTCCGTTAAGAACAAGATCATAAGCGTTAGCTTTTACAGCTCCTGGATCTGTTTTTAATAAGTCTATTTGTCCAGGTTTAGGTGATGTGAATGGATGGTGCATAGCATGGTATCGCTCAGTATCTTCATCCCACTCTAAAAGCGGGAAATCCATAACCCAAAGTGGCGCAAATTCATTAGGTTTACGTAAACCTAAACGTTCTGCTAATTCCATACGTAAGGCACTCAATTGTGCTCTAACTTTATTAGTATTTCCTGATAAAACACAGATTAAATCTCCAGCTTTAGCTCCAGTTACTTCGGCCCATTTTGCGAGATCATCTTGATCATAAAACTTATCTACAGAGGATTTGTAAGTCCCATCATCATTACATCTACAATATACCATTCCTAAGGCGCCAACTTGAGGTCGCTTTACCCAATCAATAAGTTTGTCAATCTCCTTTCTGGTATAACTATTTCCACCTGGAACAGCAATACCTACTACTAGTTCAGCAGAGTTAAAAACGTTAAACTCTTTATGTTGGGCAACTGTGTTTAGTTCTCCAAATTGCATTCCAAAACGAATGTCTGGTTTATCATTTCCGTAGAGACGCATAGCATCATCGTAAAGCATTCTAGGAAATTTTTCAATCTCAACACCATTCACTTCTTTAAGAAGATGACGTGTTAAACCTTCAAACGCATTTAAGATATCTTCTTGCTCAATAAAAGCCATTTCACAATCAATCTGTGTGAATTCTGGTTGTCTGTCGGCACGTAGATCTTCATCTCTGAAGCATTTTACAATCTGAAAATATTTGTCCATTCCGCCAACCATCAATAACTGTTTGAACGTTTGAGGGGATTGAGGAAGCGCATAAAACTGACCTTCATTCATTCTAGATGGCACGACAAAATCACGAGCTCCTTCAGGAGTAGATTTGATTAAATATGGTGTTTCAACTTCGATAAATCCTTCTTTAGATAAATAATTCCTCACTTCTTGAGTCACTTTATGTCTAAATATTAGGCTATCTTTTACTGGATTACGACGAATATCTAAATAACGATATTTCATTCGTAATTCTTCACCACCATCAGTATCATCTTCAATTGTAAAAGGTGGTAATTGCGCTTCGTTTAAAATATTTAATTCTGAAACGAGAATTTCAATATCACCCGTTGGTATATTTGGATTTTTAGAAGCACGTTCAATGACTTTGCCTTTTACTTGAATCACAAATTCTCGACCAAGTTCTTGTGCTTGTTTCATCATGTCTTTAGAGGTGCGCTCTTCGTCAAAGACCAACTGAGTTATACCATAGCGATCACGTAAATCTACCCAAACAATAAATCCTTTGTCACGAGATTTTTGAACCCAACCTGCTAGTGTGACTTCTGTATTGATGTGTGATGCTCTTAATTCACCACAATTATGACTTCTGTACATATCGAAATTTTAATCCTGCAAATTTAATCAAGTTAATCGACTATTAAAATGAAAAAGCCATAACATTGTGTTATGACTTTTTCTGCTATTAATCAAACCTTTTCTAATTCCCTAAAAAGGTTCTTGTACAATGGTTTTTAAACCAAAGTATGCTGTTAGACTTGACCTTCAAGTCGTTTATCCATATTGAAGTTTTCTTGTTGAATCATTTCAGTTGAGGATGCACGAGACCCTTTAAACCACATTTTGAGTCGTGTCACTAGATAAAATAAAATTGGAACAACTATAAGTGTCAAGAATGTTGCTATGAATAGTCCATAGATAACAGTCCAAGCTAATGGTCCCCAAAAAATCACATTATCTCCACCAACATAAATATTAGGATCAAACTCACTAAACAATGTAAAGAAGTTAATATTTAGACCTGTCGCAAGAGGGATTAATCCCAAAATTGTTGTGATTGCAGTTAATAATACTGGACGTAAACGGGCTTTTCCACCTTTGACTATGGCATTAATTAAATCCTCTTTGATTAAGTATTGATCATCTTCAATGTCTTTTTCTAGTTTCTTTCTATCTATAAGGAGTTGAGTATAGTCTAAAAGTACAACACCATTATTTACTACAATTCCTGCAAGAGATATGATACCCATCATCGTCATCATAATAACAAACGCATTACCTGTTATAATTAAACCACCGAACACACCAATAAGACTCAAGAAAATAGCTAACATGATAATACCAGGCTTTGAGATGGAATTAAACTGAAATATTAAAATGAAGAAAATTAAGGCTAAGCCAAAAAGGAATGCAGTCATTAAAAACGCCATTTGCTTATTTTGTTCTTCAATTTGTCCCGTATAATCTACGCTAACACCATCAGGTTTTTCAGTAAAACTCTGCATTTCATTTTGTATTTGAGATACAATAGCAGCTGCATCAGTATATCCAGGTGCTAATGCCGAATATAACGTCACTACTCGTTTTACATCGCGATGTTTTATAGCACTAAATCCAGAAGTGTTATTTTGTTTGGCAACAGCAGAGACAGGAATCTCTCGTATTTGTCCGCTAGCCATGTCTCTAAAGGTTATTTTCTGGTTGAAAATTGCACTTTGATTATAGCGATTCTCCTCGTTGAAGCGAACATAAATATCATAATCTTCTCCTGCTTCTTTATAAATTCCTGCTTTGGCACCAAAGACAGCATTTCGTAATTGTTGACCAACTTGCCCAGCAGACACCCCTAATTCACCAGCTTTTTCACGATCTACAACAACTTGCATCGCAGGTTTAGAGCGATTCACGTCGATTTTTAATTCATCGATACCTTGGATGTTTTTAGAGTTAATATAGTCGCGCATTTTTTCTGCTGTTGTAATTAGCTCGGCATAATTATCACCTTCTAATTCTAAATTAATTGGCGCACCAGCAGGAGGTCCAACAGGGTCTTTTTCAACAGAAATTGTAACACCAGGATAAATATCTTTTAATGCCTCTTGAATATTTTTATAAAGCACTTTACTATCTTGGCCTTCTCTAAATTTAAATTCACGCATGGTTGCCGTGATTTTTCCGCGATGAGGCATTTCGGCAGCAGAACCACCATCGGTTTGAGGATTTCCTGCGCCTTCACCAACTTGGGATACCGCACTTTCTGTCATGAAATTATAAGTTCCCTTTTTATAAGCATCCTCATTGATAATACTATAAACGCGTTCTTCTACTTCTTTGGTTATTGCGTTGGTTTTATTAATATCGGTTCCTTCAGGGTATTCGATATACACTATAATTTGATTAGGTGTATTATCCGGGAAAAATTCGACTTTGGTACGTTGAGTTCCAATCGACATTCCAAAGCCCATAAAAGCAATAATTAGCAAAAGAAAAGTGCCTATAGTAATAGCGCCAGGTTTTTTTCCGCTCAAAGCAGCACGCAAAACTTTTTCATAAAATTGTTCCCATCTTGGTAATACTTTATTTTGAAAGCCATTGGCCCAATTTCTGAGGAATAGTCTGTAAGCCCAAAGTAATATGGCAGTAACTACCATTACAGACCCTAAAGCTCGATATGCTCCTCCAAATAGGATGATTAACAGGCCAATACCAATTAGAATTGAAGAGATTATAACCATATTTTTAACTGGCATTTCTTTATCTTCTGTTTTCATAAAGCGAGATACCAAAACAGAGTTAAAGAAAATTGCAACAAATAAGGACGACCCTAATACTACAGATAATGTAATCGGGAAGTACTTCATAAATTGTCCCATAACTCCAGGCCATAATCCAAGAGGGATAAAAGCTGCAACTGTTGTCGCTGTAGAAATGATAATTGGAAATGCAATTTCACCAATACCCTTCTTAGCTGCTTCCATACGACTCATACCTTCTTTATCCATTAGACGATAAACATTTTCAACTACCACAATTCCATTATCGACTAACATTCCTAATCCCATAATTAATCCGAAGAGAATCATGGTATTCATAGTATATCCAAGAAGATCCAATATCATTAAGGACATAAACATCGACATTGGGATTGCGAATCCTACAAATAAAGCATTTTTAAAGCCTAAAAAGAACATTAATACTGTGACAACGAGTATGATTCCGAAAATGATATTATTTACCAAATCGTCTACTTGCCCGATTGTTTTTGCAGATTGGTCATTAGCAATCGTCACCGATAAATCTGGCGGAAAGTAATTGGCTTTAGCGTTGTCTACAATCTCAACAATTTGTTCTGCAGCGGCAACCATGTTTTTTCCAGAACGTTTTTTAACATCTAGCATCACAACAGGAGCTCCAAATTCTCGAGCATAAGTTGTTTTGTCTTCATCTTTAAAGGTTACAGTTGCTACATCTTTAAGATAGATGGCATTTCCATTTTCAGATTTTACGACAAAATTTTCTAATTCTGAAGGCTTCTCAATTTCGCCTATAACTCGTATGGTTCGACGTTGACCACTAGTAATTAGATTACCTGCAGACATGGTCATATTTTCATTACTGATGGCTCCAATAAGGTCATTAAAACTTACTTGAGCGGCCATCATTTTATAAATGTCTACTGCAACTTCAACTTCTTTCTCCTGAGCACCACGGATGTCTACAGCTTTAATTTCTTTGAGACTTTCTATTTTGTTTTCAAGATACTCTCCATAGGTTTTAAGCTTTTCAACAGGATAATCTCCAGAAATATTAATATTAAGAATCGGAATTTCCTCAGACATACTTAAGTCGAAAATATTTGGCTCAACTTTAGCACCATTAAAGGTTGGCCAATCTTCACCAGAAGTTTCTGAGTCTACTTCATCTTTTATTTTTTGCTTTGCAGCCTCAACGGTAATGTTTTCGTCAAACTCAACAATGATAATAGAATAATCTTCTTGAGATGTAGAGGTAATCTCTACGACATTACTAACTGTTTTTATTTTATCTTCAATGGGGTCTGTAATTAACTTTTCAATATCTTCAGCTGTATTTCCTGGATAAACTGAACTGATGTAAATTTTAGTTTCTTTAATCTCAGGGAAATTTTCTCTAGGCATATTGAAATATGCTTTTCCACCAAAAAACAGGATTACAGCAATCAAAACATACATTGTTGTTTTATTATTGATGGCCCACGATGATAATCCAAACTCTTTGTTTACTTTATTTTGTTTTTTCTGTTTTGTCATGAGTAGTTTAGATTATTTAGTTTCATCATAATCAAGAATCTTAACATCTTGCCCGTCTTTTACACTTCTTGCGCCTTCTTGAATAATGTTATTTCCACTTTCTAAACCAGATAACACTTCAATATCGTCACCCTGTGTTTTACCTGTTGTAATAATGACACGTTGTGCTTTAGCTTTTCCTTCAGATGTACCCGAAACAGTATACACGTATTGGTCTCCATTTGCATTTTCTGAAATGATGCTTTGAGGAATAAGAATGGCTTTTTCGTTGGTATAATCATTAATTTTAAGTTTAGCTGTTAAGTTTGGTTTTATAGAATTATCCTTATTTGGAATAGCAACCTCTACTTTAAATGTTCGGTTAGCCGGATTGATAAAGTTGCCAGCCTGTCTTATTTTTGCCTCTAGTGATGTACCTAGA
Source organism: Psychroserpens citreus (assembly GCF_055686305.1). NCBI lineage: Bacteria > Pseudomonadati > Bacteroidota > Flavobacteriia > Flavobacteriales > Flavobacteriaceae > Psychroserpens > Psychroserpens citreus. Next base: position 1,051,427 of record NZ_CM145999.1, on the reverse strand, counting down.
ATAGGGAATTCTACCTGTACTTCTTTTCCGGGAGTTACATTAGAAATGTAACGTTCTGGAACGTCAGTTTCGATATACATATCATCTAGATTTACAATTCTAAATAATTGAGATTGACCAGGTGCAACTACACTTCCTTGTTCTGTTATGACATCATCAATTGTGCCTGAAAAAGGAGCTCTAACAATAGTTTTACTTATTTGTTGCTGTAACTGGTTTACGGCTTTTTGTTGCGCTTCGTAACTTGATTTAGCTTGTAAATATTGAATTTCACTGCCAATTTTTTGATTCCATAAACGTTCTTGGCGTTCAAAAGTGGTTTTTGCTAAATCGGCCTGAATTTGCAATTGAGCGACTTGTTGACTTAATCCTCCATCGTCTATTTTTGCAAGCATTTGTCCTTTTTTAACTTTTTGTCCCTCTTTAACATAGACTTGAGTTAAAATTCCTGAGTACTCTGGGAAGATTACCAAATTTTGTTTTGTGCTCACATTACCTTGAAGTTCAATAAAATGGTTAAAGACATTTTCCTTAGTTTGAATAGTAGTTACTAATGGAATTTTTTCTTGAGGGTCTAACACTTTAATTTTGTCTTCAAGTGTTTTTATTTGAGCCGCTAATGCTTGTTGTTCGGCATCTAATGTTGCTTTTTTACTTCGTATTTTTTCTAAATCATTAGTGGCAATAATGTCATCTACGCTTTGCGTTTTATTATTTCCACAAGAAACGAGTATAAGTGTGAATAATGATATGGCTATGATATGTTTCATTTGATAATGCGTTTAATTGTTGATTGGTGTATTTAATACAGTTTCTAATGCTGCTTTTGAATTGATGACATCCAACATGGCCTGAAGTAATTCTTGCTGTGCTGAATATAATTGTGTTTGTGCTTGTCTGAGTTCGAAACTAGACCCAATACCTTCAAAAAATTTCGTTTGGTTTTTAGTCTCTATTCGCTCTGCAAGTGCAAGATTATTTTTTTTGTTTTCATAGTCTTCAACAGCAAATTTAAAATCACTTTTTGCTGATGCTATTTGAAGCTTTATGGTTTGTTCGACTTCTAATAAATCGTCTTCGGCTTTTTCTAAATTAATTTTTGCACGTTGTGTACGAGCATTTTTTAATCCAGATCCAAAAATTGGGATGTCTATATTGAACCCAAATGCTGCTGTTCCAGCCCATGCTTGATTGCTATCAAGAAATCTAAATTTATCATTGTTGCCTATATATGATGCTGTAACAAAGCCACTAATGGTAGGTAATGCTCTGCTCTGCTCTAACTTCACTAATAATTCTTTAGATACTTTATCATTGTCGGCAATTTTGTAGTCAATGGTGTTTTCAATATTGCTATCACCTTCAATTAAACCTAATTGCAAATTCATGACAGCTAGTGTTTCAAGATTATCACTAAGAACAGTTGGGTTATCGACATCTAAGCCCAAAGAGATATTAAACATTTGATAAGCGATATCCTTTAATCGCTGCGTATTGCTCAAACTACTTTGAACTCCAGAAAGTGTAATTTGAAGTTGTTCTACACTTTCTTCTTCTTCTAAACCATTTTCGTATATTTTAGTAATTTCATTTAGGTTTTTTTCAAGCACTTCAATGTTGCGTTCTAAAATGAGGATACTCTCTTCTGCCAGCAAAACATTGCCATAGGCATTAATAACGCCTTTACGGACTTCTAAATCGGTTTTTACTTTAGCGTTTTCTGAAATTTCTAAAAAAACTTTTGCTGATTGCAATCCTACTAAATATGAACCATCAAAAATGAGTTGATTTAACGTAACTGAAGGTGTCATGTTTTGTTTGGCACCAATATCTTCTATCCCATCATTGTTAAAATCAATTCCAGGGAATTGGCGTTCAATATTGTTGACATAGCTTATTTGTCCGTTTATTTGTGGTAATCCAGTAGCTATGGTTTCCCACTTTTGTTTTTTTGCGGCTTCAATATCACGACTAGCGTTTTTTGATTGCCTGTTGTTTTCTATCGCATAATCTATAGCTTCTTTTAAACTGAAACTTGAAGGAGTGTCTTGGGCAAAACCAAAACTAAAACCTAGAAGCAATAGATAAATTACACTGTTTTTCATTTCGTATTTTTAAATTGTTTATGATTGATGTTTAGATATAAATTGACTTAATACGCGTTTTCCTTTATCTGTGGCGATGCCTCTTAAATGATATTCTAAATAATTATCCATAAGCATGTTCATAGAAAAGATTTTTAAAGGGAACAAATCCTTATCTTTAATAGCTAGTATAGAATTGAAATAAATTCGGGTTATGAATTCTATATTAATCGTGTCTCTGTATAATTCTTGGTCAATGCCACGACGTAAGTTTTCTTGAACACAATCATACATCACTTCAAACTGCTTGTCTCTAAGTGTTTTGTAAATTTTTGGATAATATTTTTGAAGTTGATATTGAGGTGAGGATTTTTCATCTTTTAAATGCTCCATTACAAAGCGTTTGATATCATAAAGCTCTTCAATTGGATTTTTTTCAAGAGCACAAATACAATCAATGCCATGTGATATTAACTCAAACATGTGCATTGTTGTGACTTCTATGAGCTTTGTTTTATTAGGAAAGTGCACATAAATGGTTTTTTTAGAAATTCCCATTTCGTTCGCAATGTCATCCATAGTCACACTTTTAAACCCAAGGTTTAAAAATAGTTCTGCAGATTTAAGTATTATTTTCTCTTTCATGATGGGGCAAAGATAAGAATGGAAACTTTAAAAACAATAAAAGTTTCCAAAGTTTTAATCTTTTTTTAACATTGCGTTAAAGAGTTGTGTTTGGTTTATGCATTTACATTATTTTTGCACAATGCAAAATATTTTATCCTATCACGACACTTTTGTTGAGTATTTAAAGACTTTTATAAAACCTAAAGATCCTAAAACGCTTTACGAACCAATCAGTTATATTTTACAACTAGGAGGTAAACGCTTACGTCCTATATTAACCCTTATGACAGCTGAAATTTTTGGTTGTGACTATAAGAGAGCATTAAACGCAGCTTTGAGTGTTGAGGTGTTTCATAATTTTTCGCTTGTACATGATGATATAATGGATGATGCTCCATTACGACGAGGACAAGTTACAGTTCATGAAAAATGGGATGTGAATACTGGGATTTTGTCTGGTGATGCTATGCTTATAATGGCCTATCAATTGTTTGAAAATTATAATTCGAATGTATTTCAACAGCTAGCAAAATTATTCAGTAAAACAGCCTTAGAAGTATGTGAAGGGCAGCAGTATGATGTGGATTTTGAGACTAGAGATGATGTGACTATCCCTGAGTATTTAAAAATGATAGAATACAAAACTGCTGTTTTAGTAGGAGCCGCTATGAAAATGGGAGCAATTGTTGCTGAGGCATCAGAAGAATGTCAGAATTCGATTTATGAATTTGGAAAAAATCTGGGTATTGCATTTCAATTACAGGATGATTATCTCGATGCTTTTGGAGATCCAAAAACGTTTGGAAAGCAAGTTGGAGGTGATATTATAGAAAATAAAAAAACATACTTATATCTTAAGGCTTTAGAGTTTTCTGAAGCTGGAGACGTATTACAACTTCAACATTTATATGGAGTGAGTCCTTCTGATCCTATAGAAAAAATTGAAACGGTAAAGCAATTATTTGTGTCGAGTGGTTCAGCAGAAGCCACTAAAGCTGAAATTAAAAATTATACGAATAAGGCATTTTCAGTATTAAATTCTATAAAAATTTCTGAAGAAAATAAAATTGCACTTCGTACGTTTGGTAGTGATTTAATGAATCGAAACGTTTAAATGAAATTACCTGCTACGTTTGAGAATCTCATTCAGCAAGCTGAAGATTTAGACCTCTATTCAAAACTTATTAAACAAATCAATAAGGATTTTTTATTGGCTAATATTGACGTCGACTTTACAGAAGATATTTTGCCTTCCAGCATGAAATATTTGTTGCATGAAGAAATTTACAAACTCATCCAGGAGAAATTTGCTGAATATTTAAACTTGCTTTACATCATTGATGTTTCCGAAGAAAAGATTAGGGAATTAGATGGAACTGACACTTTAAAATTGTCTGAAGAGGTCACATTTTTAATACTACAACGTGAGTGGCAAAAGGTATGGTTCAAAAGCCATTATGGAGCTAAATAAGCTAGAAGAATACTCTAACAAAAGGCATCCAAGGATCTGCATAAACACTTTTACCTCTATCATAAAGTAAATCATATCGCATGCCAATAGTAATATTATTAGCTCGATATCCTAAGCCAACAAATAACGCTGGTACCCAGTAATTTCGGTCTTCGAAGAGATTGTTATCAAACTTTTGATTAACGTTTAACTCCTCAAATTCACCTGAGACTTGTAATTCTGGAATAGGATTATACAATCCAATCATACTAGCGCCTAAGATGGTAGAACTGTAGTTGTTTTTTAAACTATTATATGTGCCGTTTAATCCAACACCAAGCCCGAAATCAGAATTAAACTGGTAAATGGCACTTGGAGCTAAGGTGCCGCTAAAAAAACCATCTCCAAAACTCAATCCTATCCCTCCTCCAAAACGAACATGTTTCCAAAAGGTATTGTTATCATCTTTATTTTGACTAAAAGAAGCTATTGAGAATGTCAATAAAATGACAAATAGGAACAATGTTTTTGATTGAAAAAGGCTAGAAAATTTCATATTCCAAATTTTGAGTTAAATAACTTCTATAAATATATCAAAATCACCCCTATTTTTAGTAATTGTTGTATTTTTGTTTAAATTTTGTTGAAGCGAAAACGACTTACACCAAATAATGGATAAATATTCCTTTTTAAACGCAGCACATACAGCATACTTTGCTGATTTATACGAACAATACCAAAAAAATCCAGATTCTGTTGAACCAAGTTGGAGAGCCTTTTTTCAAGGTTACGATTTTGGAAGTGAGAGTTATGGAATGGATGGAAACATTGTAGAAGGGGTTTCTGCACAAATTCCTGAACATGTTCAGAAAGAATTTCAAGTTGTAAAATTAATTGACGGTTATAGAAGTAGAGGGCATTTATTTACAAAAACTAACCCTGTTCGAGAACGCCGTAAGTATACACCAACTCTTGATATAGAGAATTTCGGTTTGTCAAAAGCAGATTTAGATACTGAATTTAATGCTGGCGAAACGCTTGGGATTGGGAAACAGACCTTAAGATTAATAATTCAACATTTAGAGAGTATTTATTGTGATTCTATTGGTGTAGAGTATATGTATATTAGAAATCCATTAGAAATTCAATGGATTCAAAATAAGTTAAACATTAATGATAATCAACCAAGGTTTTCAGCTGATGAAAAGAAATATATTCTCAAAAAATTAAACGAAGCGGTTTCTTTTGAAAGCTTTTTACATACCAAGTATGTAGGGCAAAAACGATTTTCATTAGAAGGGAATGAGTCTTTGATTCCTGCCTTAGATACGCTTATTGAAAGTGCAGCTAATCATGGTGTCAAAGAATTTGTTATGGGGATGGCACATCGAGGTCGATTAAGTACTTTGACTAATATCTTTGGAAAGTCTGCAAAAGATATCTTTAGTGAGTTTGATGGAAAAGATTACGAGCAAAAGGTTTTTGATGGAGATGTGAAATACCATTTAGGATGGACGAGTAATCGTGTTACAGATAACGGAAAGGAGATAAATTTAAATATAGCTCCAAACCCATCACATTTAGAAACAGTAGGTGCAGTTGTTGAAGGGATTGCTCGAGCAAAACAAGATGATAAATACAAAAATGATCCATCACAGGTATTGCCAATAGTTGTCCATGGTGATGCTGCAATATCTGGACAAGGACTTGTATACGAACTTGTTCAAATGGCCAAATTAGATGGTTATAAAACAAATGGTACCATTCATATCGTGGTTAATAATCAAATTGGTTTTACTACCAATTACCTTGATGGACGCTCAAGTACTTATTGTACTGATGTTGGTAAGGTCACATTATCTCCTGTATTGCATGTTAATGCAGATGATGCCGAAGCTGTAGTCCATGCTATGTTATTTGCACTCCATTTTCGTATGAAATTTAAGCGTGATGTGTTTATCGATTTATTAGGCTATCGAAAATATGGTCATAATGAAGGTGATGAGCCTCGATTTACACAACCTAAATTGTATAAGGCGATATCAAAACACCAAAACCCAAGAGATATTTACGCAGCAAAATTGTTAGCTGAAGGTGTGATTGATAAGAGTTATGTTTCTCAATTAGAAAAAGAATACAAGGATAAGCTTGAAGAGAATCTTGAAGATTCTAGAAAAATAGATAAAACGGTAATTACACCATTTATGGAAGACGAATGGGTAGATTTCCAAACGGTTATTGAAGATAAAATGCTTCAACCGGTAGATACAACATATCCAAAAGAAGGATTGGAAAAAATCACTAAAGTGATTTCAAATTTACCTGAAGATAAAAAGTTTATTCGCAAAATTGAACGTCTAGTTCAATCCCGTCAAAAAATGTATGATGACGATAAATTGGATTGGGCAATGGCAGAGCATTTAGCATATGGTACTTTACTCGAAGAAGGTTACGATGTGCGTATATCTGGCCAAGATGTAGAACGTGGGACATTTTCTCATCGTCACGCCGTAGTTAAAGTTGAGGATAGTGAGGAAGAAATTTTGTTATTAAATCAAATTAGTGAGTCTCAAGGTAATTTCTATATCTACAATTCTTTACTTTCAGAATATGGAGTTGTTGGTTTTGATTATGGTTATGCTATGGCTAGCCCAAAAACACTTACGATTTGGGAAGCTCAATTTGGAGATTTTAGTAATGGTGCGCAGATAATGCTCGATCAATATATTTCGGCAGCTGAAGACAAATGGAAGCTTCAAAATGGTTTAGTGATGCTACTACCTCACGGTTATGAAGGTCAAGGTGCTGAGCATTCTTCTGGTAGAATGGAGCGTTACTTACAGTTATGTGCTAAAGATAATATGTTTGTTATGGATTGCACAACACCAGCAAATATGTATCACTTGCTTCGCAAGCAAATGAAAGCAGAATTTAGAAAGCCTTTAATTGTATTTACACCTAAGAGTTTATTGCGTCATCCGTTAGTGGTGTCTACCGTTGATGATTTTGCTAACGGAAGTTTCCAAATGGTAATTGATGATACAACCGTCAAAGCCGATAAAGTAAAAACATTGGTATTTGTTACAGGTAAGTTTTATTATGATTTATTTGAGCAACGTGATGTATTAAAAAGAGATGACGTGGCTTTGGTTAGAATCGAACAATTATTCCCATTGCCAGAACAACAAATCAAAGACATCATAGCTAAGTATAAAAATGTAGATGATATGGTTTGGGCTCAAGAAGAGCCTAGAAATATGGGAGCATACAGTCATATGCTTATGCATCTAGATGAAGCAAAAAGATTCAGGGCAGCAACACGTAGACCTTATGGTGCACCTGCTGCAGGGAGTAGTGTAAGGTCTAAAAAACGTCATCAGGAAGTTATTGATTTTGTATTTGATAAAGCTAAAAATAATCAACGCTAGATGAGAAAAGTTGTATTCATATTATGCTTGATTAGTACTACGTTTTTGTTTTCTCAAGAAAAGGAAAACTATAATGTATTAGTGTCTCATTTTAAAACATTATATAATGATGACAATCATCAAGGTATATTTGATTTATTTAATAATGAAATGCAAAAGGCCTTACCTTTAGATAAAACTCAGGCGTTTTTCTCAGATATGAAATCGCGATTGGGTCAGATTAAATCTATAGAATTTAATACACTTAAACAAGGTGTTGCCCATGTTTACAAAACAACATTTGATTCTGAACTTAGAGATGTTTTGTTTTATTTAGATGATACAGATAAAATTGGAGGTTTACTAGTATCTCCTCACAAGCCTAATAATCTTCCGGTTATAGAAAGAAATATTACAAAAATGATCATCCCTTTTAATGAAGAAGTTTTTGTGTTTTGGGGTGGAGAAAATGTAAAACAAAACTATCATGTGGCTTACGATAATCAGAAGTATGCCTATGATATCATGATAATGAAAGATGGTGTGTCTCACAAAGGAGATCCAAAAGTAAATTCAAATTATTTTGTATTTGGGAAAGAGATTATTGCACCTTGTGATGCTACAGTAGTAAAAGTGATAACTGGAGTTAAAGATAATATTCCAGGAGAACTTAATCCAGAGCAATTAACAGGAAATACCATTGTTTTACAAACCGAAAATGAAGAATATATCTTGTTTGCGCATTTAAAAGAAAAGTCAATTCTAGTAAAAGAAGGTCAAAAAGTGAAACAAGGTGAAGTTATGGGGCAATGTGGAAATTCTGGAAATACTACAGAAGCTCATTTGCATTTAAGTCTTCAAAATGTCGCAGACATGAATATCGCAACAGGAGGAAAACTTTATTTTGAGAACATACAAGTTAACGGAGACATAAAAAACGATTACCTTCCAGTTAAGGGAGATGTTATAAAAAATATAAACTGATACAAACGCTAAAATAAAATTATAGAACGATGATTTTAGAAATGAAAGTTCCTTCACCAGGAGAATCAATCACAGAAGTAGAAATTGCTGAATGGTTAGTTTCAGATGGAGATTATGTTGAAAAAGATCAAGCCATTGCAGAAGTCGATAGTGATAAAGCAACTCTAGAATTACCTGCAGAAGCGAGTGGAACCATAACGCTTAAAGCAGAAGAAGGTGACGCTGTTGAGGTTGGAGCAGTAGTATGCTTAATTGATACAAGTGCTGCTAAACCTGAAGGCGGAGATGTAGCACCAGCAAAAGAAGAAGCACCAAAACCTGAGACTGCTACTTCGAGCGTAGTAGAGAAGTCTTCTAAAACGTATGCTACTGGAACTGCTAGTCCAGCAGCTAAGAAAATATTAGACGAAAAAGGTATAGATGCTTCATCGGTATCTGGTTCAGGGAAAGACGGACGTATTACTAAGGATGATGCTACAAAAGCTGTGCCTTCTATGGGAACACCAACTGGAGGAAGTAGAGGAACATCACGTAGTAAAATGTCTATGTTACGTCGTAAAGTTGCAGAACGTTTAGTAGAAGCAAAAAACACAACTGCTATGCTAACGACGTTTAATGAGGTGGATATGTCACCAATTTTTGACTTACGTAAGCAATATAAAGAAGACTTTAAAGCAAAGCATGGTGTAAGTCTTGGTTTTATGAGTTTCTTTACATTAGCAGTTGTGCGTGCTTTGAAAATGTATCCAGCTGTGAACTCAATGATTGATGGAAAAGAAATGTTGAGCTACGATTTTGTAGATATTTCAATTGCAGTGTCTGGACCTAAAGGATTAATGGTTCCAGTAATTAGAAATGCCGAAAACTTAAGCTTTAGAGGTGTGGAATCTGAAGTCAAACGTCTAGCGATTAGAGCTCGTGACGGACAAATCACCGTTGATGAAATGACTGGAGGAACATTTACAATTTCCAACGGAGGTGTTTTTGGAAGTATGTTATCAACACCAATTATAAATCCACCTCAAAGCGGGATTTTAGGGATGCATAATATTGTAGAACGTCCTGTAGCGATTGATGGCAAAGTAGAGATAAGACCAATCATGTATGTGGCTTTATCTTATGATCATAGAATTATTGATGGTAAAGAATCAGTTGGTTTCTTAGTGGCCGTTAAAGAAGCTTTAGAAAATCCAGTAGAATTATTAATGAATAATGATATCAAGAAAGCTTTAGAGATGTAATCTTTAGAACATATTTAAACATAAAAAAGCGCAATTCATAAGTTTGGATTGCGCTTTTTTCCCTAATAAAAAATAACTAACTAATAACTAAAAAAAATTAACAAGAATATTAATTGATATGATTAAAATGGCGCTAAAGATTAAGCCCACAATAAAGATCTTGTTAGTAAGGCTTTGGTTGTTTTTCATCGTTTCCATTTTTATATGTTTTAAATTGTGTTTTTCGTTTCAATAAAGCTCTGAGCTTATGAAGACACTCAGAGCCTTATATACCCTAATTAATTAATAGAGTTACTACAAAAAATCCCTCTAATCCTAATAACTCTGGTGTAAAATTCGTAATTATACTAATGTCAAACAATACGTAGTTCTACGTATATTTTAATTTTAAATGTTAAAATTTCAGAACTACAAACAAAAAAGCTCTAAGCCAAAAGACCTAGAGCTTTAATCCTTTATTTTATAAAAGGAAATTGATTAATAGCAATACAAACTTCGTGAATAAATCAACATCAAACAATACGTAGTTCTACGTATATTTTGTGTATTTTTTATCTAAAAACCTCTAGACTTTAAAAATCTAGAGGTTAGATTAAATTAAAATCTCCCTTAGAAATTAATAGTAAGTAAATATCTTTATTTATGCGGCTATCGGCAATAGGTATATATACCTGTTTTTATAAAAGCGAAAACTCTGAACCGATTATCCGATTCAGAGTTTTGTGATTTAATTCTCCCTATAAGAATTAATAGCTGAAGCAAATATCAGCATTAAAACTATGTGAGTCAATACGTAGTTCTACGTATATTTTGATAAAAATTCTTCATGTTCTTTAGCATATAATACAATACTATTAGATTTAGACTCCAATTGGAGCTTAGTACGGATATGACTTTTATGTTTTTCAACAGTACGATCAGATATAAATAAATCACGTCCAATTTCTTTAGCAGTTTTATTTAGAGCTATGAGCTTTAATACTTTCATTTCAGTATCAGTAAGTGTTTTTAAAGCTTCAGGGGTTTCTTTTATTTCTAAATACTCAATAAGCTCGGGGCTAAAATACGTATGTTCTTTAAGTACAGATGCAATACAGTGTTCAATTTCTGCGATTGCAAATTCTTTCAATATGTATCCGTAAATGCCTAATGATCTCGCTTTATTGTAAATATCATCACTTTTTTCAAAAGTGATGATTATGATTTTAGTTTTTAAACCAGCATCTTTACATTTTTCTGCAACTTGTAATCCAGTAAATATTGGCATTTGAATATCTAAAATGGCAATATCTGGCTGGTGTGCATTAATTAAGGTAAAGGCTTCTTTTCCATTTTTTGCACTCGCTATGACATTAAAATGTTTTTCTAGAAGGAAGTCATTGAGACCTTTAAGAATAAGTGGATGGTCGTCTGCTATAATAATTGACGTCGACATTGGGCTTTAGTTGTGAGGGATTCAAATATAAATATACTGAGATTTTTTTAATATCGGTATATAAGTTTTACAGTTTTAAATACAAGTATTTTTTGTCATAATCTATAATAGCTTTTGATTTTTTGAGAATATCTGCTCCAATAATACCATCTACAGGCTCTACATTATGAGTGGTTAAAGCCTTGTTTACATGAGTTAAATTAAATAGTATTAATGCGACCTTATCTTTTTTCCATTTTCCTATTTTTAGTGTATTTTTTTTAGAAACTTGGGTTGCTATATCTGTTGCACCTGCACCAGCCGCTTTTATTTTAGAATCTTTAGCTGTAAGATTGAAGGTTTCAATAGCTTCAAAACCCACACAGGAACTTGAAGCTCCTGTATCTAAAATAAAAAGACCTTTTACACCATTGATGGTGGCTTTAATTTCAAAATGATTGGTTTTGGTCAATTTTAATTTCACCTTCACGTAACCTTTATCAATTAAATACTCCTGTAACGATTCCATAGCTGTAATTTTAAACAAAGATAATAGTAAAGAATGTATTGTATTAGTAGACCTTATTATTAATTCATTTATTTTTGCAAAATGATAATTACAGATACCCATACACATTTATATAGTGAGGCTTTTGATGAGGATCGTTTCGAAATGATTAATCGTGCATTAGCTCAAAATATCTCAAGATTTTTTATTCCAGCAATTGATTCGAGTTACACCGAAGCCATGTTGAAATTGGAAAATGATTTCCCTGATCATGTATTTTTAATGATGGGTTTGCATCCTACCTCAGTTAAAGATAATTATCAAGAAGAATTAAGACACGTTGAAGGTTTATTGGCCAATCGTCATTTTTATGCGATAGGTGAGATTGGTATTGATTTGTATTGGGACACTTCTACATTAGATATTCAAAAAGCCGCTTTTAAACATCAAATTAATTTAGCAAAACAATATGGCTTGCCCATCGTAATTCATTGTAGAGAAGCTTTTGATGAAATTTTTGAGGTTTTAGACGAGGTTAACGATGATAAACTTTATGGAATTTTTCATTGTTTCACAGGAACCATAGAACAAGCACATCAGGCCATATCTTATAATATGAAATTAGGTATAGGCGGAGTAGCAACATTTAAAAATGGTAAAATAGATCAATTTCTTAAAGATATTGATTTAAAACATATCGTACTCGAAACAGATTCACCGTATTTAGCACCTAAACCGTTTCGTGGAAAACGTAATGAAAGTGCATACCTTATAAAGGTATTAGAAAAATTAAGTGAGATATATAATGTTTCCGAAGAAAAAATTGCCGAAATTACAACTCAAAATTCTAAGGATATATTCGGAGTTTAATAATGTCTACAAACCCACCTAACATATTACTAGTATATACTGGAGGAACTATCGGAATGATAAAACATCCAGAAACGGGAGCTTTAAAATCTTTTGACTTTAGAAATCTGCTCAAAAATATTCCAGAGCTTCAATTATTAGATTGTAATATTGAAGCTATTTCCTTTGATAATCCTATAGATTCTAGTAATATGAATGTAACCTATTGGATTCAAATAGCCGAAATTATTGAAAATAATTATGACGCATTTGATGGATTTGTTGTGTTACACGGAAGTGACACGATGAGTTATACGGCTTCAGCATTAAGTTTTATGTTTGAGAATTTATCCAAGCCAATCATTTTTACTGGATCACAATTGCCTATTGGAGATTTAAGAACTGATGCTAAAGAGAATTTGATTACGACAATACAAATGGCATCCTTACAACATCGAGGTAAGCCAGTTATTAAAGAAGTAGGTTTGTATTTTGAATACAAATTATACCGCGGAAATAGAACAACTAAAATAAATGCCGAGCATTTTGAAGCTTTTGAATCCATGAATTATCCGCATTTGGCTGAATCAGGAGTGCATTTAAAAGTAGAGTATGATGATTTATTCAAGCCTAATTTAAGAAAGAAGCTTGTAGTGCATAAGCAATTTGAAAATAATATCTTACTCGTAAAATTGTTTCCTGGCATATCAGAATCTGTGCTATCTCCTTTATTTAACTTATCTCATGTTAAGGGTATAGTTATAGAAACCTATGGGGCAGGAAATACGACTACAGAATCTTGGTTTATAGACTTATTAAAGCTGGTTATAAAAAGAGAAGTTCCAGTTGTAAATGTGTCTCAATGTGAAGGCGGAAGTGTTAGTATGGGGCAATATGAAACAAGTACACAATTGAAATCTATAGGTGTAATTTCGGGGAAAGATATTACAACTGAAGCAGCGCTAGCAAAAATGATGTTTATGTTAGGTGAAAAAGTGTCATTTAAAACCTTCAAGACTATTTTTGAAACCTCATTGCGAGGAGAGATGTCTTAAAATTAATCACAAAGTTTTATAATTATGATTTGAGTTGTATGTTTGCATGCTCAAAAAGAGAGGTGGCCGAGTGGTCGAAGGCGCACGCCTGGAAAGTGTGTATACTCCAAAAGGGTATCGAGGGTTCGAATCCCTTCCTCTCTGCGAATACATGAAAACACCCTTTAGAATTTGTCGAAGCTCGCTTCAGTAAATTCTAAAGGGTGTTTTCATAAGCAAACGCTAGTTTGCTTATAGTGTATTGCCAGCATAACCTAATAGGATGGACGAAGTCAATCCATGTATTTGTCGAAGTTTGCTTCAGTAAATTTGTAGGGGTGATTTGATAACAAACGCTAGTTTACTAATATAATAGGTTGTAGTGTTGTTCAATACTCTATTGAGACACATATCATCAACTTTATTAATGTTGAATGACTATTAAATTCAAATAAATGAGTGTTGTAGTAGATATGTTTATTGGTTGTTTTGAAATCAATTTACTGTCTTACTTATAGTTATAAACGAAACATGGTTTGATATTTTCCGAAGTAAAACTATAGTTACATTGTTAAAAGTGTGATATATACAGAGTTTTTAAAAGATTTTTTAAAATCAAAACCAATAATCCAAAACATTTTATTTAAATTCGTCATTATAAATTTTCAAATTGAGTGTAACAACGTTAAACCTCACTACTCAATTGGGATTTTTATTTTTTAATTACAATTTTTTTATATCTTTAACACTTTAACTAATAAAATTAAGAACAAGAACGATGAAAAGACTATTTTCTATCTTAGCCATAGCATGTATCATGGCTTTCGGTACTGTTAATGCAACTACAAATGCTTATACAGTAGAGACTGCAACTACAGCAGTTGCCACATCATTTCAAGAAGAACCAGCTGCAGCTGAAAAATCTTTTACACAAAAGGTAAAGGAGCGTTTTATTGAAGGTGGTCCATTTTTTATGGGAATTGTATTGCTATGTTTAATTCTAGGATTAGCCATTGCTATTGAAAGAATTATCTATTTAAATCTTGCAACAACAAATTCAAAAAAATTAACAGCAGATGTGGAAGATGCACTTAACTCTGGTGGAATTGAAGCAGCAAAAGAAGTTTGTAGAAATACAAAAGGTCCTGTTGCATCTATTTTCTATCAAGGATTAGATAGAGCAGACGAAGATATTGATGCTGCTGAGAAAGCTGTTGTAGCTTATGGTGGTGTTCAGATGGGACAATTAGAAAAGAATGTGTCTTGGATTTCATTATTTATCGCATTAGCACCAATGCTTGGTTTCATGGGAACAGTACTTGGTATGATTGATGCCTTTGATAAAATTGAAGCTGCAGGGGATATGAACCCTTCATTAGTAGCAGGTGGTATTAAAGTAGCCTTATTAACAACCGTTTTTGGTCTAATTGTTGCTATTATATTACAGATATTCTATAATTATATCATTTCAAAAATTGACAGCATCGTTAACGATATGGAAGATGCATCTATCTCACTAATGGATTTATTAGTAAGACACAAGAAGTAAGAAACCAATTATTAAATCAAACATAATATGAATATTCAAAAAATAATCAAAATTGTTGCTTTAGTAATCGGTCTAATTGCAGTGTTCTTTTTGGTAAGAATAATGATGTTAGGTGATGAGGCGATTGAGTCTGATGTAGCAAATCAAGGTGTTTTATCTGGTTTTGCGAACTTAGCTTATGTAGTCTTAGCAATCGCAACAATATCAGCTGTAGTTTTCAGTTTAATTAACTTGGTTAGTCAGCCTGATAAACTTAAAAAAGCATTAATGTCTTTAGGTGTTTTTGCTCTAGTTTTAGCAATCGCATGGTTTGCATCTTCAGGAGAAGAGCGACTATTAAGCGATGGTACAACTTTATCGGCGTCTGGATCGCAATTGATTGAAGCAGGAATTAAAGCATTCTATATTTTAATTTTGTTGGCAGCAGGTCTTATGTTGTTCTTCGGAGTTAAAAAGATGCTTAGTAAATAATTTAAAATTATGGCAAAACGATCAGCACCAGAAGTTAATGCTGGGTCTATGGCAGACATAGCATTCTTACTTCTTATATTTTTCCTAGTAACAACCACAATCCCAAAAGATTCAGGGATTAGTCGTAAGTTGCCACCTATAGAACCGCCTAATGAAGAAGACGTTGTAATTAAACAAAAAAACATCTTCACGGTTTTAATAAATGGTAAGGATCAACTCCTAGTTGAGGATGAATTAATGGAACTCAAAGACTTAAGAAAAGCTGCGATTGAATTTTTAGATAATGGTGGTGATGGTTCTTGTAACTATTGTAATGGAGGTAGAGATCCTAAATCATCAGATAACCCTGATAAAGCCATTATCTCTTTAAAAAACGAAAGAGAAACATCGTATAAGACCTATATTTCTGTTCAAAATGAACTGGTTGCAGCTTATAATGATTTAAGAAACAAAAGAGCTTTACAGATAGGACCTCAAAAAGGATTTAGAGACATGGATTTTGTGACCATGGAAAAGAATTATAAAGATCCTAAGTTTACTGGTAATACAGAGAAACTTAAAGAGATAATCGATCAAATTAGAAAAGAGTATCCGGAAAAGCTTTCTGAAGTACAATAAAATAAAACATTAAGAATATGTCTAAATTTAAGAGTAAAAAAGACAATGCTTTACCCGCTGTAAATACAGCATCACTACCAGATATTGTTTTCATGCTATTATTTTTCTTTATGGTAGTTACTGTGATGAGAGAAGATACACTTCTTATTGAAAACAGATTACCATTGGCAGATCAGGTTGAGAAGCTAGAAAAAAAGTATCCCATTAGCTATATCTATGCAGGAAAACCTGCTCGAGGGTATGAGAAATTTGGTACCGAAGCTAGATTACAACTCAATGATAAATTTGCTGACATCGGTGAAATTCAAGCATTTATTAATGCAGAAAGATCTGCATTGTTATCTGAAGACTTAATTCCTTATATGACTGTTTCTCTTAAAGTAGATCGAGAAGCAAATATGGGTATTGTAGGAGATATTAAACAAGAACTCCGAGAAGCTAATGCATTAAAAATTAATTATAGTGTAGGAACTGGTAGTGCACTCGAAAATTAGTTAAATACAAGATAAATGATAAAAGAGCATCCAAATTTGGATGCTTTTTTTATGTACGTGCTGAAATTTTCTATGAACTATTGAGTTATATTTGTGATATGAAACGATTGTGGTTACTCATTTTTGTATGTATGACCTTGTTTGGCTTGAATGCTCAACAAGGAGAAAATCCTCTTAAAGGAACTAAAGGTAAAGACAGCACCAAGGTTGTTGATGATAGATATAGAGAGGATCAATTTTATTTTTCGGTAACCTATAATTTATTAGGTAACAAACCTAAGGGTGTGTCACAGAGTGGGTTTTCGAGCGGATTTCATTTTGGATTTATTAGAGATATGCCTATCAATGAAAAACGTAATAAGGCCATTGGAATAGGTCTAGGATTGTCAACCAATTCCTATAATCAAACGTTATTAATTTCTGAAATAGATGGTAGCTTTAATTATTCAGTGATTGAAGGTGATGTGTCTTTTAGTAAAAATAAATTTACAACCTATCTTTTAGAAGTTCCATTAGAGTTTAGATGGCGCACTTCTACTGCTAGCGATTATGATTTTTGGCGTATTTATGCAGGTATTAAATTTGGTTATGTCGTGCATAATTCTTCAAAGTTCAATGGAAATCCAAATAATATTAAATTATCTAATATTGATCATTTTAATGATTTACAATATGGATTGACCTTAAGTGCTGGATACTCTAACGTTAATTTTCATTTTTATTATGCGCTAAATAGCATTTTTGATGACAATGCTACCTTGTCTGACACTAATAGTAGTATAGACATGAATGCTGTAAAAATAGGATTGATATTCTATATTTTATAACTTTGATCTACATCCAGTAATTTAAAAGTATCAATTGTGGCAATAAGCCCACAAAAAATCCAACGGCTAACTCAATGACTGTATGTGCTTTTAAATGTAGCCTTGAGGTTGCTATAGCGCCTAAAATGATACACATCAGTGCGATAGTTCCATTAATGTTTATTTTGAAGTGAATGGCTATTGCAATGGCAAACATAAAAAAACCAGCAGAAGCTATCATATGAATGCTAGCCTTGAATTTTACTACTGCAAGAACAAAACAGGTTATTGTTGACATGAGTATACCAATAAAAAAGAAATAGAGTTCTGGTATCTCATCTATCGGAAGTACTCGAATTAATATCAGGATAATTATCCCACAATTAATAAGTAAAGGTAAACGACGTTCTTCAACACTTTCTAAATGAAAAGATTGCACCTTATTAATGGTCTTTAATAAATAGAACAATAATATTGGTAAAACGATAGTAAGAATACTAATTGAAAAAAACTTGGCTCTCATCAATGGCTCTGGAATAAACCGTGGAGATTTAGAAAAATAAAAGATTACGCCAAGCAAGGGCATAAGCAGAGGGTGAAAAATGTATGATATGCTTTTGAGGAGCTGGTTCATTATATCTTCTTCCGTAACCTAGCCACAGGAATATCTAACTGCTCACGATATTTTGCTACCGTTCTTCGAGCGATTGGATAGCCTTTCTCCTTGAGAATTGTTGCTAATTTTTCATCGGTTAACGGTTTTTTCTTATCCTCTTCTTCGATAACGGTTTCTAAAATTTTCTTTATCTCACGAGTAGATACTTCTTCTCCTTGGTCATTGGTCATTGATTCGCTAAAGAATTCTTTAATCAATTTTGTGCCATAAGGTGTATCGACATATTTACTATTTGCCACACGAGAAACTGTTGAAACATCCATTTCAATCTCATCGGCAATATCTTTTAAAATCATTGGTTTAAGCTTGCGTTCATCACCTGTAAGGAAATAATCCTTTTGATACTGCATAATAGCACTCATTGTAACAAATAATGTCTGCTGACGTTGTTTTATGGCTTCGATAAACCATTTGGCAGCATCTAATTTCTGCTTAATGAACATAACAGCATCTTTTTGAGATTTACTCTTATCTTTAGATGCTTTGTAGCCTTTCATCATATTACTGTACTCGCGAGAGACATGAAGTTCAGGTGCGTTTCTTCCATTAAGCGTTAATTCTAACTCACCATCAACAATTTTAATTGCAAAATCTGGTACGACATGTTCTACTATTTTATTATTTCCAGAGTAAGAGCCACCTGGTTTAGGATTTAAACGTTCCACTTCTTCAATAGCATCTCTAAGCTGAACTTCTGTAATATCAAATTTTTGAAGTAGCTTCTTGTAATGTTTCTTTGTAAACTGATCAAAGGCTTTATCGATAATATCACATGCTAACTGTACATCTGGGTGTTTTTCCTTGCGATGTAGCTGAATACTTAAGCACTCTTGAAGATTTCTAGCACCAACACCTGCTGGATCTAATTGATGGACCTTTTGTAAAACATGTTCAATTTTATCTTCTGTTGTAAAAATATTTTGTGTGAACGCCAGATCATCCATGATATCACTTAAGGAGCGACGGATATAGCCACTTTCATCTACGCTACCTACAAGAAATTCTGCAATGTCACGTTCTTCTTCATTAAGTCTAAAGGTGTTTAGCTGGTTTCTTAGATGTTGGGTAAATGAAGTTCCTGCTGCATAAGGGACATTTTTCTCTTCGTCATCTGCACTGTAATTATTAGTTTGAGTTCTATATTCTGGAACAACATCATCACTCAAATACTCATCGATATTGATGTCATCAGTATTGATGGTCTCGCTATCGTCATACTCATCAGCTGAGTTGTCAAACTCATCAAATTTATCCTCGTCTTTAGTTTCCTTTCCCGTATCTAAAGCTGGATTTTCTTCCAATTCTTGCTTAATACGTTGCTCAAAAGCTTGTGTAGGCAGTTGAATCAACTTCATAAGTTGAATTTGTTGTGGAGACAACTTTTGTGATAATTTAAACTGTAAGTATTGTTTTAAAGCCATATAGTGTTAGCTCGTATTTAGTTGGTTTAATAGTTGATTGTAAAAACAATATCTATAAATCTACAAGAATTATTCCAACAACACAGATTTTTTTCTATTTGAAATGATTCTATATATAAAACTAAAAAAACCTGTTGGTATTTTATAACCTACAGGCTTTTTATTTTTTAAAATTCTGCGTTTTGAGGTGTTCTTGGATAAGGGATTACATCTCTAATATTGCTCATTCCTGTGGCAAACATTACTAAACGCTCAAACCCAAGACCGAATCCAGAATGTACTGCAGTCCCGTACTTACGTAAGTCTAAGTACCACCATAATTCTTCTTCAGGGATATCTAATGCCTTCATTTTTTCTTTAAGCACATCTAATCGCTCTTCACGTTGAGACCCTCCAACCATTTCTCCAATACCAGGAAATAAAATATCCATGGCGCGAACGGTTTTACCATCTTCATTTAAGCGCATGTAAAAGGCTTTGATGTTAGCGGGATAATCAAATAAAATCACAGGGCATTTGAAATGTTTCTCTACTAAGAAACGCTCATGCTCACTTTGAAGGTCAGCTCCCCATTCTTCAATGAGATACTTAAATTTCTTTTTCTTGTTAGGCTTACAGCTGCGTAAAATTTCAATTGCTTCGGTATAACTCACACGTTTAAAGTTGTTATCAACAACGAACTTGATTTTTTCAATCAAACTCATGTCTGAGCGTTCTGTTTGAGGTTTGGTTTTTTCCTCATCTAATAAACGCTTTTCTAAAAATTCTAAGTCTTCACGATTATGCTCTAAAACATAACTTAATACCGATTTCATAAAGTCTTCGGCTAAGTCCATATTCCCAGCTAAATCCATGAAGGCAACCTCAGGCTCAATCATCCAAAATTCGGCTAGGTGTCGTGATGTATTGGAGTTTTCGGCTCTAAAAGTAGGTCCAAACGTATATACTTTTCCTAAGGACATGGCATAGGTTTCAGCTTCTAATTGTCCAGATACAGTTAAGTTGGTCTCTTTTCCGAAGAAATCTTCAGTGTAATTTACTTGTCCGTTTTGATCTAAAGGAGGAGTTTTAGCATCTAAATTAGTTACTCTAAACATTTCACCTGCACCTTCAGCATCACTTCCTGTAATGATAGGTGTATGCATGTAGTAAAATCCGTTCTCATTAAAATACTTGTGAATGGCGAATGATAATGACGACCGCAAACGCATGACTGCACTAAATGTATTAGTTCTAGTACGTAAATGGGCATTCTCACGTAAGAACTCAAACGTGTGTTTTTTAGGCTGAATAGGATATTCATCTGGATCAGAATCACCAAGAATTTCAATAGAGGTTACTTGAATCTCTACCTTTTGACCTTTACCTTGGCTTTCTACCAATTCTCCTTTAATATGAACTGCAGCACCTGTAGTAATACGTTTTAGAATTGCTTCTTCAGTATTTTCAAAATCAACAACACATTGGATATTATTTATAGTCGACCCATCATTTAAAGCAATAAATCGATTAGCTCTAAAGGTTCTTACCCAACCTTTAATTTCTATGGGTTGGAATGTAATATCTTGTGTTAGTAATTGTGAAACTGTATAGCTCATTAGTTTAAAATTTTATGCAAATATAAATGTTTATAGAATTTATTTGTCTTAAGAATCTTCGTCTTCTTCTGGGATAATATTAATTGACGGCTCGCGCATCACTTCTTTATTGGCAATACTTCGTTCTAAAGAAAGTAATAGCGATGGCAATAAAAGTAAGTTGGATAGCATGGCAAATAACAGAGTTGCCGAAACTAGTGCACCTAATGCAACTGTTCCTCCAAAGCTAGAGGTTGTAAAAACAATGAATCCAAAAAATAATACAATTGACGTATAGAACATACTCACGCCAGTTTCGCGTAAAGCTGCATAAACTGACTTTCGTATTTTCCAGTGATTCGCTTGCAATTCTTGACGATATTTTGCCAAAAAGTGAATGGTATCATCTACAGAAATACCAAAAGCAATACTAAATACTAAAATTGTTGATGGTTTAATAGGGACACCTAAATAACCCATTAATCCAGCTGTGATAACTAATGGTAATACATTCGGAATTAATGACACAATAATCATTCTCACCGATCTGAACATATAGGCCATAAATAATGAAATAAGAAATATGGCTAATGATAATGAAATTGCAAGATTTTTTACGAGGTATTTAGTGCCTTTTTGAAACACTAATGCTTTGCCTGTCATTGTTACATTATAGTGATCAGCTGGCTGAAATGTTTTATCAATTTTATTCTGAAGATCTTCTTGGATGCGTTCCATTTTTTTCGTACCTATATCTTTCATAAAGGTCGTGATACGTGCATATTGGCCAGTACTATCTACAAAATTTTGAAGTAAGTCTACATCTGAAGAAGAGTTTTTAGCATATGATAAAATAAAGCTATTTTCTTGAGAGGTTGGTAGTTGATAATACTTAGGATTACCATTGTAATAGGCTTGTTTGCTATATTTTACTAAACTTACTACAGAAATAGGACGTGATAACTCTGGAGTTTCATCTATAAGGTTTTCCAGCGTTTCCATTTTTTTAAGTGTACTCAATTTCATAACGCCTTTTTTTCGCTTGGTATCAACCATAATCTCTAATGGCATAATGCCATCAAATTCATCTTCAAAGAATCTAATATCTTTAAAAAAGGCTTCTTCTTTTGGCATGTCTTCAATTAGACTACCTGATATTTCTATTTTGTAAATACCAATAATACTAGCGATAATGAGTATAAGAGAAGTGACATAAATTGCAATTTTTTGTTCTCTAACCATACGCTCTATCCAATTGACAAAGCCACCAATCCAACGTTTATTTAGGTGTTCTAAATGCCGTTCTTTAGGATACGGTAAAAAGGTATAGATGATTGGAATAATAAGTAAACACAACATGAAAATTGCTAGAATACTTAACGAAGCAACAATACCAAACTCTTTAAGAAGCTTACTTTCAGTTAAAATAAAGGTGGCAAATCCAGAAGCAGTAGTGACATTGGTCATTAATGTGGCATTACCAATTTTAGTAATAACTCGTTGTAACGATTTTACCTTATTACCATGTAGCTTAACTTCATGCTGGTATTTATTAATTAGAAAAATACAGTTAGGAATTCCAATAACGATAATAAGTGGTGGTATTAATGCTGTAAGTACAGTAATCTCATAATTAAGTAAACCTAAAATTCCAAAGGTCCACATCACACCAACGCAAACAACAATTAGCGATATGAAAGTTGCTCTAAATGATCTAAAAAAGAAAAAGAAAATTAAAGAGGTAACACCTAAAGCGAGCCCAATAAAGAGCCCAATTTCATCAACTATATTTTGAGAATTTAAAGTTCGTATATATGGCATACCAGAAATACGCACATCCAAATCATTAGCAGCTTCAAAATTTTTGATTTTATCATCAAGTGTTAGCATGATGAAATCTTTTCGTGCAGATGTATTTACAATATCTTTCTTTAAGTAGATGGCAGTCCTTATGGTTTTTGTTTCCGTATTAAACAAGAAATTATCATAGAACGGATACTGTTCAAATAATTCTTCTTGAAGCACATCTATTTGCTCGATAGATGTTATGGAATCTTTAATAAATGGAACCAGGTCAAATTTTTCCGCTTTCTTATTTTTAACCAATTTTTGTAAATCATTGATAGAAACTACAGTTTCTACTTCATCAAAAGCTTTAAAATCTTCTGAAAGCTTATTCCAAGCATTTAATTTATCAACAGTAAATAATGTGGAGTCTTTAACACCAAGAATAATTAAATTACCTTCTTCACCAAAGATGTTTAAGAAGTTGTTATAGGTAACATTCACTTCATGTTCATCAGGAAGCAAGTTAGCTTCTGTATAAGTGAAACGCATATGTTTCCATTGCGAGCTAAAGAATAATGTAGCTAGAATTATGGCAATTAAAATACCAATCTTGTTGCGTAAAATTAATCGCGCAACAATTTCCCAAAAATCCTTTGTAAACAATTTAAGCATCTTAGTTCTAAAACAAGCGCAAAGGTAGAAAAAACCTAGGGATTGTAAGGGGAAAAAGTTATTTATTAGAAGCTATAACTATAGTTTAACTTTTTTTTGTAAGATGAAATGGAGTCGATGTAAGACATTCAGAATTAATTGAAATGAAGTTATGATAAAAATTAATAACTTTATATCTACACGATTGTTATGTCATTTAATCATATTAACCTATTTATTTTATTCTTGTTTTCTAACGCGGCATTGGCTCAAGAGACGAAATCATATACTTATGATTCTTTTGCAGAGAAAATTTATTTACAACTAGATAACGAAGTTTACACCACTGATAAAACGATTTGGTTTAAAGCTATTGTGAGTAATGCTGTATTGCATAGCCCAGAGTTTTCTAGTGGTGTTTTGTATGTTGACTTAATAAATCCTAAAAAAGACATTGTCAAATCTAAAATAATCAAAATTGAAGAAGGGATTGGAAATGGTTTTTTTGATTTAGATAGAAGCTATGATGAAGGGCAGTATATTCTAAGAGCTTATACTGAATGGAATAAGAATTTTGGATCGGATTTTTTTTTCAAAAAAGATATACAGATTTACTCTGAAAATAGTAAATACCCTAGCTTGAAGCCTGTCCAGAATTTGAGACGGACTGATAGTTCATCAAGTGGATTTAATCTGAAGGCTGATATATTTCCTGAACATATAGATAGCCTACATAAAAATCAAAAGCTAAGAGTGGTTGTCATTCAAGATGGGGTTAGAGATACTATAAAGTTAAAAAGAGGACGAAATGGTTTTTTTGATTTTAGCCATTTAATTAAGAAAAACACAAAAGAAGTAACATTAGAATTAATCACTCACGATAAAAAACATTATTTGACGACGCTTTTAAAAAATCGTGAATCAATTGATCTACAATTTTTTCCTGAAAGTGGTTCCTTGGTTCATGGTTTAACGAGTAAAGTTGGTTTTAAGGCAATAGATCCTAACGGAAAAGGGACAGGTGTTAAGGGAGTTATTTTAGATAATCACGATAGAATAGTTACAGCATTCGAAAGTAATGTTTTGGGAATGGGACATTTTTTTTTGAAGGATGTTGATTCTTCTTTGACATATAAAGCACGTTGCTTTGGAGTCAAAGATTCAATAGATTGGCAAGTTAATTTGCCAAAAGTGAAGGGCAATGGTATACTAATGGCTGCATCTTTTAATGAGAATGCCATAAATATTTCAGTAGCATCTAATGATTCAAAAAATGATCAATCTATAATTTTAAAAGCATCTTGTCGTGGTTATACTTATTTTCATGAGTCTGGACGAATAGTGAACGGAAGCTTTGTGTTCTCCATACCAAAACAAAGTCTACCCGAAGGTATTATCGTATTTAGGCTAAGTGATAATGACAACTTTCCAATTGCTGAGAGGATGATTTTTAATGAAATGCCTACCAATAGAATCACGATAAAAGCTATAGCAAATAAAAAAGAGTACCAACAACGAGAAAAAGTTAACCTGAAAGTTGAAGCGGTTAATTCTGAAAATATACCTTTAGTAGTCAGCTTGTCTAGCTTAGTTGTTCAAAAGGAACAGTTTAATGATGTGCAAAATTTAAGAGAAAATATATTATCCTTCTTTTTACTTAGCTCTGACCTAAAGGGAACAATAGAAACTCCAGGGGCTTATTTTAATAATGAAGAACAATTAAATATTGACGACTTATTGCTAACACAAGGCTGGTCTAACTACAAATACATCAAGCTAAGTGGAAACTTTAATTTTGAGATGGAACAAAAACTTAAGGTTTCAGGAATAATAAACCACAAAAAAAAGGTTAAAAGCACAGAAGAATTAGAATTAATGTTAATGACATTTGATGAAATGAAAGTGCCATACATAAAGAATGTGAATGTACCTGGCACATTTAACTTTGAATTGGATGATATGTATGGTTCTGAAAAGGATATTTTGATTCAACCTATCAATGGTAGTAAAGATGAGAGAAAAAAATATGTTATTGCCTTAAACGAGAAAAAAAGACTTCCAATTAGTTTTAACTCTACTCCTAAACATAAGATTGTGATTAATGAGGAAATAGCGGATAAGATTGTTTCTCAAAACAGGAAGTATAAAAAAGAAGAGACCGATTTTTATTTTTCTACTTTTGGCAGAACAATACTGGATGAGGTTGTTATTGATGGTTATAAAATGACACCTAAAAGACAAGAAATGTTAAATACGTATGGAAAACCAGATGTTGTTATTGATGGGGAAGAGATTGTCGAAAAAACATCAGATTGGTCTTATGGTTTATATAGTGTGCTTCGTAATTCATTTTGGGATAAAATTACTATTCTCAGACAAGGTCGCGATTTAAGAGCGCAGATTTTTACGAATGAAGTAACTCTTGTAGTCATAGATGGTATCCCTGTTCTAGAACATGAATATCCTTTTGTTCAGTATTTGTCTCCCGATGAAATAGTTAGTTTTGAAGTTATAAAGTTTCCAAAAAACTTCAATGCGCTATATACAAGAGTTTTTCCACTAGCTAGACCACCATTCCCAGATGGAAGTATTATAAGCATTTATACAAAAATTGGTAAAGGTATATTTGGCGCTTTGGAACCCGCAAAAGATAGATTGGAATTAAATAGTATATCGGTATTTGCTCAGGAAAAAGAGTTTTATGTTCCCAAATATGATAATGATGATTTTAATTCAAATACATTAGATTTAAGGACTCCATTGTATTGGAATCCAGAGATAACTACAGATGATCAAGGTAGAGCTTTGATAGATTACTACAATTCTGATGTTAAAGGTGATTTCATCATCATTTTAGAGGCTATAACAAATTCCGGAATGCTAGGTTATAAAGTTGTGCCTTACAAGGTGAAAGAGCGTTTAAACTAAGCTGTATTATAAAGACACATTAAAAGTGAACTTAGCAGCAATATTATCTGCTATGGAAGGTAAATGATAACCTCCATAACGATAGGCGAAACTCAACCCAAATCCAAAAAGTAATTTATTAAGCTCAAACCCAGCTTCAGAATAGCCTTTATTTAAGGTTCCAAATTCAATATTTTGATGACGATTAATGTTGTGCATATCTCCTAGGGCCATTCTAGAGATGAGTACCAGTTGAGGTCTATAACGCTCAGTAATTTTAAATGGTTTTACAAAATGTTTAATTTGGAGCGTTGCAAAGCGATCTGAAAAGAACTCATTAAAATACATGGTTTCAAAGCTGTTAATTCCTGCTACCGAAAATCGTTGAAGAATAGTTTCTTTAGTAATATTATTTGGATAGGCATGGTATAAATGTGTTAAAGGTGTTTTTCCTGTGGCAAATC
This sequence comes from Psychroserpens citreus, assembly GCF_055686305.1. NCBI lineage: Bacteria > Pseudomonadati > Bacteroidota > Flavobacteriia > Flavobacteriales > Flavobacteriaceae > Psychroserpens > Psychroserpens citreus. The sequence goes on along the minus strand of NZ_CM145999.1, from coordinate 1,024,407 downwards.
CACTTGTTAAAATGGCTTCGGTAAATACATCATCATTAAAAATAAAACGTTGTACAGTTCTAAAATCTATTTTCGAAAAATTAAAATCGCCCTTTAAAACGTTTTTAAAACTTTGAGTATACTGTAACGAAAATTTTGGATATCCATTTTTGACTTCTTTGGTAATGCCTTCGGAAATTTCAAAATCACTAAATGGGCTCCATTGTAAGGAGATTTTAGCCAAACTCACATCAAAATTTGTAAACGAATTGCCATTAATATTGAAGCTATAATTATAAGTTGGGTCTATTTTACTAATAGATAGTTCAGTTTCAGATAAAAGATGATTAGAAAATTGATGCTCTAAAGAAATCGCTTTTGTGATGTGTTTATGAAATAGATCGATATTTAATAAGCGTGGCTCAAAGAAAGAGAAGAAACGCTTATCTGTTAAAAATGTTGAGCTACCCGTTTCTTGTAAATCATCTGTATAAGACAAGTTTACCCAAGTGTTTGTGGCTTCATTAATTCTAAAACCGCCACCAATTTTATATTTAAACCGATGATCTAGAAATCCATAAACTGCATAACTATTTAAGCGATATCGTTTAGAGAAACTGTCGTTAGTTTCACCACCAAGCCCAGTTCTTAGTCCTTCATATTGATTGTATTTGACTAAATAGCGCATATCAATATTTAGGAATTTTGTAGGGAAAAACCCATTACCTAATTGTCTTAAAAATTCTCTTTTGCTCAAAGAGTCACTTTTTGTAGTCGTAGAATCTTTAAATGTGTTTGGGTTTTGCGAATGTAAAGCACAAGTAAATAGCGTAATGAAAATTAAGCAACAAATCTTATGCATTTAGAAATTAGAATAAAATGGATTAATAAAAAAAGCGACATTCATACGTCGCTTTTTGAGATTTATACGGTCATGATTTCGTTTTCCTTGACTTCAAAAATTTCGTCTATTCTTTTAACGTACTTGTCTGTCATTTGTTGTATGTCTATTTCAGCATTTTTTTGAAGATCCTCAGATACATCGTCTAAATTCTTAATATCGTTATTAGCCTCTTTACGAGCATTACGAACACCAACTTTGGCATCTTCAGCTTCAGCTTTCGCCTGTTTTGATAAATCTCGACGGCGTTCTTCAGTTAAAGGCGGAACATTGATAATGATACTTTCTCCATTACTCATTGGATTAAAACCTAAATTGGCAACCATAATACCACGCTCAATTTCTTGAAGCATACTTTTTTCCCATGGCTGCACTGTAATAGTTCGTCCATCTGGTGTGTTGACATTGGCTACTTGATTTAATGGTGTTTGTGTTCCATAATAATCTACCATTACACTTCCAAGCATTGCTGGACTTGCTTTTCCAGCTCTAATGTTTACAAATTGTTTTTCCAAATGCTTTAATGCAGCATCCATGGCTTCTTTGGCCGTATCTAATATAAATGTGATGTCTTCGTTCATAGTTAAAACTTTAATTTGTAAAATGCTTACCAAAAAATAAGCCAAACATTATAAATTCACTTTAGTTCCTATATTTTCTCCAGAAACTACTTTCAGTAAGTTTCCTTTTTTATTCATATCGAATACAATAATTGGGAGCTTATTTTCTTGACTTAAGGTGAACGCTGTAGTATCCATAACTTTAAGTCCTTTTCGCAATACATCATCAAACGATATATGATCAAATTTAACAGCATTTAAATCTTTTTCCGGATCTGCGGTATATATTCCATCTACACGTGTGCCTTTTAAAATCACATCGGCTTCAATTTCTATAGCTCTTAGTACAGCTGCAGAATCTGTTGTGAAATATGGGTTACCTGTTCCTCCGCCAAAAATCACTACACGTCCTTTATTGAGATGACTCATTGCTTTTCGTCTAATGAAAGGCTCTGCGACTTCATTAATTTTAATAGCTGTTTGTAAACGTGTTTTTACACCAGCGTCTTCCAATGCATTTTGTAAGGCTAAGCCATTAATTACTGTGGCTAACATTCCCATGTGATCTCCTTGAACACGATCCATTCCATTCATGGCACCAGCTACACCTCTAAAAATATTTCCTCCACCTATAACAATGGCAACTTCAACGCCTAAGTCTGTTATTTCTTTGATGTCTTTAGCATATTCTGCTAAACGTTCTGGGTCAATGCCATATTGGCGAGATCCCATTAAGGCTTCACCAGATAATTTAAGTAGGATTCTTTTGTATTTCATGTTTTACATTGAAAGTTTAGCAAATATAATCATTATTGTAATTTACAAAAGTAGAATTTAGATATAAAAAAACCTCTCAAGAATTGAGAGGTTAATTTTATATAAAGAATGATAAATAGGATTATCCTACTGTAGCACGTTTAAATCCAGTTACAGCTACATCGCCGTAAGATTCTACATATTGAGCAACAGTTTTCTTTTCATCTTTGATAAACTTCTGATCTAATAAACATTGTTCTTGATCTAAAGTGGTGTTATCAGAGATAAAACGCTCCATTTTACCTGGTAAAATTCTATCCCAGATTTGCTCTGGTTTACCCTCAGCTTTTAATTCTGCCTTAGCAGCTTCTTCAGCTTGAGCTAAAACTTCAGGAGTTAATTGTGCCATAGAAATGTATTGAGGTACATTTTTTAAGGTCTTTCCTAAACGTCCTAATTCGATATTATCTTTTTCGATAACTGCAATTCTAGCTTCAGTTTCAGAAGCTACATAAGCTGGGTCAAAGTCTTTGTATGATAATGTAGTTGCTCCCATTGAAGCTACTTGCATTGCTACATCTTTAACCAATACTTCAGCATTATCCACTTTTGCAGATAAACCAACTAAAGCGGCAATCTTGTTAATATGAACATATTGTCCAACATAAGGTGCATCTAACTTTTCAAAAGCAGTGATGTCTAATTTTTCACCGATAACTCCAGTTTGTTCTGTTAGCTTTTCAGCAACAGTCATTCCACCAAAATCAGCAGCTAAAAACTCCTCTTTAGTATTATAATTTAATGCGACTTCAGCTAATTGATTAGCTAATGCTACGAAGTTTTCGTTCTTTCCAACGAAATCAGTCTCACATCCTAATACAATAGCAACACCAGACGTGTTGTCTGCATTAATTTTTGCAATTGCAGCACCTTCAGAAGAGTCTCTATCAGCTCTCTTTTCTGCAACTTTTTGTCCTTTTTTACGAAGTACTTCAATGGCTTTATCAAAATCACCTCCAGCTTCAACTAGGGCTTTTTTACAATCCATCATACCTGCTCCAGTAGCTTGTCTTAATTTATTTACTTCTGCAGCTGTAATTTTTACAGTATTTTCCATAGTGTTATAAAATTTAAAAAAGTCGTTTAATTTAAAATTTCCGAAGAAAACAACTAAACGACTTATTTATATTGTGTAATTGTTATTTATTCTTCTTCATTAGCGGCAACTGGTGCAGCTACTTCAGCTTTTTTCTCAACCTTTGCTTCAGCTTTCACTTCTTTTTTCGCTGCTGGTGATTTTTCACTTTTAGCGTCTTTTTGAGCTTTGTCTGACTTTCTTTCGGCCAAACCATCAGCTACAGCCGATGTGACTACAGACATAATTTTGTCAATAGATTTAGAAGCATCATCATTTGATGGAATCAAATAATCTACTTCACGAGGGTCAGAGTTTGTATCTACCATTGCGAAGATTGGAATGTTCAATTTCTGTGCTTCTTTAATGGCAATATGCTCACGTTTAATATCTACTACAAATAACGCGCCAGGTAAACGTGTCATGTCAGAAATAGAACCTAAGTTCTTTTCTAATTTAGCTCTCTGACGATCTACTTGTAAACGTTCTTTCTTAGATAACGAGTTGAATGTTCCATCTTTCTTCATACGATCAATCATTGCCATTTTTTTAACAGCTTTTCTAATTGTTACGAAGTTGGTTAGCATTCCACCTGGCCATCTTTCAGTAATGTAAGGCATGTTTACAGCACCTGCTTTTTCAGCAACGATGTCTTTTGCTTGTTTTTTTGTAGCAACAAATAAAATTTTCTTTCCAGAAGCTGCAATCTTATGAAGTGCTTCTCCAGTTTCTTGAATTTTTGCTTGCGTTTTGTAAAGGTTGATGATATGGATACCGTTACGTTCCATATAAATGTAAGGAGCCATGTTTGGATCCCATTTTCTGGTCAAGTGTCCAAAGTGTACACCTGCTTCTAGTAAGTCTTTAACTTCTACTGATTCCATGTTGTAATTGTTTACGTTCTTTTAAATTAGCAATGATTAAGTGGTTGCTTTCGCTCGCCTCAATCATTTAGATGCTAAACTGCACCTGAACTCGTTTCAGGATTTTTAATGTAAAGCTGTTCTGATGTGTTTGACCAGAACAGCTTTAAGATTTTTATATTCCGAAGAAAATTCAGAATAATAAAAAAGGATAGGATTAACGTTTCGAGAATTGGAATTTCTTCCTTGCTTTCTTCTGACCGAACTTCTTACGTTCAACCATACGAGGGTCTCTAGTTAATAATCCTTCTGGCTTTAATATTAGTCTGTTTTCTGCATCAATCTCACACATTGCACGAGATAATGCTAAACGGATCGCTTCGGCTTGGCCTGTAATACCACCACCGTAAACGTTTACTGTAATATCAAAGTTGCCATCATTGTTAGTCATAGCTAAAGGTTGGTTTACCTTGTACTGCAATGTTGCAGTAGGAAAATAAACCGCCATGTCTTTTTTGTTCACCGTGATGTTTCCTTTTCCTTTGGCAACATACACACGAGCAACAGCCGTCTTTCTACGGCCAATTTTGTGAATTACTTCCATTAGTTAACTTTGTTTAAGTCGATTGTTTTAGGCTTTTGAGCTTCATGTTTGTGCTCAGAACCTACAACAACATTTAAATTACGGAATAAATCTGCACCTAGTTTGTTTTTAGGGAGCATTCCTTTTACTGATTTTTCTACGATTCTTGCAGGATCTTTTCCAAACAATTCATTCGCAGATAAACTTCTTTGACCACCTGGGTAACCTGTGTGACGAATGTACGTTTTGTCATTCCACTTGTTTCCTGATAAGTTGATTTTTTCTGCATTGATAACAATAACGTTATCTCCACAATCAACATGTGGTGTGAAGTTAGGCTTGTGTTTACCTCTTAAAAGTATTGCTACTTTAGAAGCTAAACGACCTAGCGTTTGATTCTCAGCATCAACTAAAACCCACTCTTTATTAACAGTAGCTTTGTTTGCTGAAATCGTTTTGTAGCTTAATGTGTCCACACTTATTGATTTTGTTATTAAACATTCCTCTCTCGAAAAGAGTTTGCAAATTTACGATTAAATATTTGATTACCAAATCCTATTTAAGCAATATTTCGATTGTAATCAAAAATATTTTTTTGATCCTATGTCATTGATGATTAATGGTTTCGTTAAAATTTTCTGAAACATAACAATTTAATGTAACAATCAACTTAAATTGAAGTCTTTAGAATAACAACCTAATCAATCAAATCAATGAGAATCCTTTCTCTCCTAGCTACATTATTGTGTAGTACCACCATTGTATATGCTCAAAATGATTCTATTCCAAAGCGTGTATATACCACAGCGCCAGTTAACGATCTAGCATCTCCTACCATCGATGCCATTTTAGATGAGCCCGTTTGGGACATTGTCGAATGGACATCTGATTATGTTGAATTTCAACCTGATGTTGGTACTCCGCCTTCTGAACAAACCAAAATGAAGATTGTGTACGATGATAAAAATTTGTATGTGGCCTTTAAGTGTTATCAAGCAGATCCATCAACAATTGAAAAGCGAATGGGTAGACGTGATGACTTTCCAGGAGATTGGGTCGAAATCAATTTAGGAAGCTATAATGATGATAGAACAGGTTTTTCATTTACCATTTCTGCTTCTGGAGTAAAAGGTGACGAATTTATATCGGATAATGGAAATTTTGATAGCAGCTGGAACCCAATATGGTATGCCGATACAAAAATTGATGATGATGGTTGGACTGCCGAAATTCGAATTCCTTTGAGTCAGTTGCGTTTTGGAGATTCTCAAGACCAAGTTTGGGGCTTGCAATCAACACGTCGTTATTTTAATAATGAAGAACGTTCTACGTGGCAACCTTTACCTGCAAATCCACCAGGTTGGGTAAGTGAATTTGGTGAGCTACGTGGTCTCGTTGGTCTAAAACCTCAGAAACAACTCGAAATACAGCCTTATACGGTAGCGCAATTAGATACCTATCAAGCTGAACCAGGAAACCCATTTCGTGATGGAAGTGATACCAAACTCACAGGTGGCTTGGATGCTAAAATTGGAATTACAAATGACCTTACAGTTGATTTGACTATTAATCCAGATTTTGGACAAGTAGACGCCGATCCAGGCGCCATTGCCTTGGATGGATTTGAGATTTTCTTTCAGGAACGACGACCGTTCTTTGTGGAGAATAAAAACGTATTTGACTTTAGAGTTGGTGGTGGTCGAGATAATGTGTTCTTCTCAAGACGAATTGGACGAACGCCTCAAGGATTCACTACTGCCGATGGAAGTTTAGGTGAATATGAAGATATTCCAAATTTCACTACAATACTTGGTGCTGCAAAATTTAGTGGTAAAACAAAAAATGGATGGGCTATCGGGCTCTTAGAAAGTATCACAGCAAAAGAGTATGCAGATATCGAATTAGATGAGCGCGATGATGTGATTAATAGTTTGCCCGAAGTAGGTGTACGTCGTGAAGAACTCGTAGAGCCTTTTACTAATTATTTAGTCGCAAGAGCTCAAAAAGATTTTAACGATCGTAATTCTTATATAGGTGCTATTGTAACGTCTACAAATCGAAAACTGGAAGGTAATTTAGATTTCTTAAGAAAGAGTGCTTACACTGGAGGTGTCGATTTTAGACACAATTGGAAAGATCGTAGATATTACATTCAAGGAAATCTCACATTGAGTAATGTAAATGGAAGTAAAGAAGCTATTACCAATACACAAACCTCACTAACGCATTTGTTTCAACGAACCGATGCAAGTCATGTAGATGTTGATCCCAATAAAACATCGCTTACAGGAACTGGTGGCCGATTAGAATTTGGGCAACGTGGTAGCGATAAATGGCGATATACTATCGGTGGAAATTGGAAATCCCCAGAATTAGAACTTAACGATATCGGGTTTTTGCGTCAGGCAGATATCATCTCTCAATATGCTAATGTGAGGCGCCTATTTAATAAACCTACAAGTTGGTTTAGACGCGCCAATATTGGTTTGGAACAATTTACCCAATATGATTTTGAGGGGAATTATAATAGGATTCAGTATGAAATGAGTGGTAATATTAACTTTATAAACAACTGGTTTGCCGATTTTGGAGCTGCTCATAAACCGAGAATTTTTAGTAATACGGTGTTAAGAGGTGGTCCAAGATGGCGTTGGAATGAAGAGAATTTTTGGTATATGTTTGTTGGGACAGATCAACGTAAAAAGCTAAGTACTACTTTAGGATATGTGAATTCAAGAGCAAAACAAAATAACTTTTCTTTAGATCGTTATGAGTTACGTTTTAGATATCAGCCATTAAATTCATTGAGTATGTCGTTAAATTTTCAGTATGAAGAAAACCCGAACAAAACACAATATGTTACCGAATCTGATTTCAATGGAACACCTCGTTATATATTAGGTGAAATAGATAATGAAAGTTTAAGTGCTACTTTGAGAGTAAACTATAATATTAATCCAAATTTGACCATTCAATATTACGGGCAACCTTTTATATTTAAAGCAAAGTATTCCAACTTTAATTTTGTAAATAATCCTACAGCCAAAAATATAAATGAGCGAGTTACTTGGTATGGTGCTAATCAAATTACCTTTGAAGATGGTGCTTACAGTGTTGATGAAGATTTAAACGGAACATCAGATTACAGTTTTGGAGACCCAGATTTTGCCTTCGTACAGTTTAGATCAAATTTGGTAGTACGATGGGAATATATTCCTGGTTCAGAAATATTTTTAGTCTGGTCACAAGGTATCACAGGTCTTGGTGATGTCAATAATGATTTTGGAGCCATTATCGATAATCAGATATTTAATCAGAAACCCGAAAACACCTTTTTAATTAAAGCGACGTATCGTTTTGTTTTGTAAAAAATGTCTATTTTAGTCTATAACACATCTGCAAGGTAAACCTTCAGTTTTAAATGTAGTTCCTTGCTCAGTAGTTGTGCCACTAGTCACTTTTAACCAAAAGGCTTTGGTGTCATCGTCTGGGTCCTCAGTTGAAGTATGAAACCATACATTGTCTCCAAGTCCTAGGAAATCATCATTAATATCACGGTTACCAGAAGGTAAGGCAGAAAATCCGCTAGAATTGGTTGCATTATCTGGTGAGTTATTCCATCCTGCCAAAGACTTCATTGCTTCAGCAGCAGTAGAAGAACCACCTAAAGAATTAACAAGAGAACTCCATTCATTTTTTGAAGGTATATGCCAACCTTGAGGGCATAGTTTCCCAGTTTCAACAGTAAACCAATTATATAACTTACCATGAACAGCACCTAAGGCACTATCATTATTATAATATGCCCAACTTCCTGTAGTTAAATTATTCCAATCTGTTAAATCTGTTGTATTGGCAATTGGAGTATTGTCATTATAATTGGCAGTATCTAAATTTTGTACAGTCCAACAAGTTCCATTAATACTAACGGTGTCATAAGTGTTGCCATCAACATCAACAATTTGGTCACCACAAGACCAGACATCAGGCGTGTTATTATCATCATTATCATTGCTGCACGAAAGTAAGCTTCCAAAGGCTACAAAAAATAGAACAATAAGGTGAGTTTGAGTTTTCATAATATGGGGATTTAAGTTTAAAATCTCATGTTACTACATGCGTATGTATTGATTTTGAACAGTTTAGTATATTTTAAATATATAAAAAAAAGAGAATATACCTATTTGTGCTACTTTTTTTTTCGCTAAAAAGCACTTTTTATTGTTTTAAGGTATCTAAAGATTAACGGTTGCACGCTGCAAACGATCGTTGATAGATTTCCCTAATCCAAAATCTGGGAAGCGTTCCGCAATAATAATATCTAAGTCTTGCTTATCAAGTTGATGCAAAGCATCATACAATTTTGAAGCTGCTTCTTGTAAATTGTTAGTTTCAGATAATATAATCTGAAATGTTATAGAATGATCAGTTTTAACATTCTGAAAAGCCAACACACCAATATGTTTGCCTTGATATTGTGCTATCGCTTCAGATATATCATCGACTAAGATTGTTTGAGTTGAAGGGGCATAATGGCGCTCCAGCATGCCTGGAGCATCAGGTGCATTTTCCTTTTTGTTTTTTACTGAAATTGGTCCGACTACATTTTCAATGGCTTCAATAGATGTAGATCCCAAACGGTAGATTATAGGTTCGTCATTTTCAAACCCAATAATGGTAGATTCGATACCACGCTGACAATGACCACCGTCGAGTACCATTTGAATATCGTTTTCAAAATAATCATTGACATGTTGAGCAGTTGTAGGGCTTATACTTCCAAACGGATTTGCGCTTGGTGCCGCTATCGGAAAATCTAATTGGTTTAATAATTCAAGAGTTAAAGGATGATTAGGTATACGAACCGCAACCGTATTCTTTCCTGCCGTAATTAAATCAGGTATAGTTGAATGCTTTGGAAGTACAAGCGTCAAAGGTCCAGGCCAAAATGCCTCTGCTAATAGTTTGGCTTTTTCTGGGATGTGCTTTACGATATCTGATAGCACATCAGTCGATGGAATATGTACAATTAGCGGATTAAAAAACGGACGCTGCTTGGTCTCAAAAATGGATGTAATTGCCGTTTCAGAATAAATATTACCTGCTAATCCATAAACTGTTTCGGTTGGAATAGCAACGATTTGTTCTGAAGTTAGTAGCTCAACTGCTTTTGATATGTCCTTAGAAATGATACTCATAACCTGTTTCGATTTGCAATATTACTCTAAAAAATCAAAATGAGATGTAAGATGAAGGCTAATATGCTCATATATTTGATTCTAACGCTAGAGCAGTAAATTTTGACTATTTTTGCAAAAGGATGAGCGAATTAAGACTTTCAGATTGGTTGCCTACCACAAATAAAGAAGTAAAGATACGTGGTTGGGATGCACTAGACGTTATTTTGTTTAGCGGCGATGCCTATGTAGATCACCCAACGTTTGGGCCTGCAGTCATCGGACGCTTGCTTGAAAGTTTCGGGTTGAGAGTGGCTATAGTCCCGCAGCCTAGTGTTCATGATAATCTTCAAGATTTTACAAAACTTGGTGCGCCAAAATTATTCTTTGGTGTTACAGGTGGTTGTATGGATCCTATGATTTCTAACTATAATGCTAATAAAAAGCGTCGTGATAAAGATGCGTACACACCAAATGGTGATATTGGGTTTCGACCTGATTATGCGACGACAGTATACTCCAAAATTTTAAAAGAGAAATGGCCAGATGTACCCATTTTAATAGGTGGCATTGAAGCGTCATTGCGTCGTGTTACACATTATGATTATTGGAGTGATACCTTAATGCCTACTATTTTAGAAAGTTCAAAAGCCGATTTGTTGGTTTATGGAATGGGAGAACAACCCTTACGAGAAGTCGTACGCTTAATGCAGAAAGGTGTGCCATTTTCAAGTATAACTACGGTGAAGCAAACAGCTGTACTTTTACAAAAAGATGCCAAAATTCCAAAAAATAGTAATTGGGATGATGTTGAAATTGCGTCACATGAAGTGTGTTTAAAAGATAAGAAACAATATGCTTCTAATTTCAAAATTATAGAGCAAGAATCAAATAAACTGGCAGCGAGACGTATTTTTCAAAAGGTTGGTGATAAAACCTTAATGATTAATCCGCCGTATCCTACGATGACCGAAGCCGAAATTGATGCGTCTTTCGAGTTACCATATACGCGATTGCCACATCCAAAATATAACAAGCGAGGTCCAATTCCTGCTTATGAAATGATTAAGTTCTCAATCAACATCCATCGAGGTTGTTTTGGTGGTTGTAGCTTCTGTACTATTTCGGCACATCAAGGCAAATTCATTGCGTCTCGAAGTCAGGAATCTGTATTGCGAGAAGTTGATACAGTTGCGAATATGCCTGATTTTAAAGGCTATTTGAGTGATATTGGTGGTCCTAGTGCCAATATGTATAAAATGAAAGGTAAAATACAGTCTATATGCGACAAATGCGTCGCACCAAGTTGTATTTCGCCTGTGATTTGTAGTAATTTAGATACGTCGCATAAACCGCTAACCGATTTATATCAGGCGGTCGATAGTCATCCAAAAGTGAAGAAATCCTTTATAGGTTCAGGAATTCGCCATGATATGTTGGTTCCTGAATTCAATAAAAATGCAGACCCGAAAGAGCTCGATGACTATACGGAAGAAGTGATGACCAAACACGTCTCCGGCCGACTTAAAGTAGCGCCAGAACATACCAGTGATCCTGTGTTGAAACTCATGCGGAAGCCGTCGTTTAGTTACTTTCATAAGTTTAAAGAACGTTTTGATAAAATCAATATCAAGAAAGGTTTGAAGCTACAGCTTATCCCATATTTTATATCCAATCATCCAGCATGCGAAGCGGAAGACATGGCCAATTTAGCTGCCGAAACCAAAGATATGGGCTTCCAGTTAGAGCAAGTGCAAGGCTTTACACCAACACCTATGACGGTTGCGACGGTTATTTATTATAGTGGCTATCATCCGTATACCTTAAAAAAGGTGAACACACCTAAAACACGAAAAGAGAAGGATGAGCAACATCGTTTTTTCTTTTGGTATAAAGACGAAAACAAAGCTTGGATTAGAAAGACCTTAAATAAGCTTGGGCGCCAAGATTTATTAGACGTCTTACTTCCTAAAAAAGATGAAAAGTGGCGTAAAAACAAACCGAAAGGTGAAGCCAAAAACACCTTTAATGATGCTGTGCCTTTTAACCAGAGGAAAAACAAGGTTAAGTATAAGGGGAAGAAGAAGCGGAGGAGGTAAGATATATCTACTTTGTTAATAGAATTTTATAACTACGAGTATATTTATTTTTCAATACTTAATAATGTTTTAAATTTGAAATATTTAAACATAATTGAAAAAAAATAAATATTTTAATTTTTTTATATTTGCATATATGCAAATAATTGTTCATTTTTACAAAAATTTTGCAATATGTTGTATTGGAATTATCATGCTAAATGTTTGTTGAAGGCGCAATTAAAGTTAAGAGGAATATCAAATTCTGATTTAGCTGAAATGTTTACGAAAGCTGGAGTAGAAGAAACAAAATCGGGTATTGATAGTAAAATAAGTCGAGGTTCATTCAGTGCATCATTTTTTTTACAAGCGCTGGCTCTAATTGGCTGTGAAAAAATTGAAATTAAGGATTATCAGAATCAAATGAGTTTGGCAGCAGAACCCGATGCCAATTATGGGTTATAATTTGAAAAATAACCATATAAAAGTACTTTTAAGAGAATAAAGAATTATGACTGAAAACAAAAAACCTACTGTTGCTGGATTATTTTCTGGTTGTGGAGGATTAGATTTAGGTTTTATACAAGCAGGATTTGATGTTGTTTGGGCAAACGACTTTTTTAAAGATGCTGTTGAAACATATAAAAAGAATATTAGCGAACATATTGTATTGGGAGATATAACTAAAATCCCTAGTTCTGATATTCCTAATGATTTTGACATACTTCTTGGTGGGTTTCCTTGTCAAGGGTTTTCTATCGCTAACATAAAGCGCTCAATGAAAGATGAACGTAATTTTCTATACAAGGAAATGCTTCGTGTAATTAAAGATAAGAGGCCTAAATATTTTTTAGCTGAAAATGTTAAAGGACTTTTATCAATGCAGAAAGGTAAAGTCATTGAGATGATTATTAATGATTTTCAAGAAATTGGTTACGATGTTGACTATAGACTTTTACGAGCGTCTGATTATGGAGTCCCACAACATAGAGAACGAGTTGTAATTATTGGAAATAGACTGGGGTTGAAAAATCCTTTTCCAAAGAAAACCCATGGTGATGATGAAGACCTATTACCTTACGTTTCTACAAAAGAAACCGTTGGGTTTCTTGCAGATGCTAGAATACGAGATGTTGATTTTAAATTAAACGGAAAAACAATAATTAATCACAAAGCTAGGACTAATGTACATGATAAGTTTTGGGGAAGAAAACACAAAGTTAATCAACATGATATTTGTGATTATTTAAAGCATTGGAGAAATATAAGTGGTTGGAGCACTAAAAGGGTCGACCAACACTTTGGATATGCACATACTGCAGGTCATTGGTTTAGAAAAGATAATAATTCTGGGAGTATACCAAATCCAAGTGATTGGTGGGAATTAAAGAAAATATTAGGGTTTGATGACAAGTATGATGTACAAGTTACTGAACTTGAATTAAAACCCATTACCTTTGAACAATCATTAAGGATTAATAATTGGGACACACCTAGTGATACTATTACTGCTACTGGTCCAGAAATTCATCCAAATAGAGAGAGAAGAATGTCAGTTAGAGAATGCGCATTGATACAAACGTTTCCTTTGGATTTTGAATTTGTTGGAAGTTTAGGCAATATGTATAAGCAAATAGGTAATGCTGTCCCTGTCTTAATGGCAAATAAAATAGCTGAAGAAATCAAAAAAGAATTAAGCAAATATGATGAGCAACAAAGAAATAGAACAGTTAGAACTGAAGTACTTAAATAAGTTCTATTACTTTTTAAAATATGCTGAAGATGAGATGATGCTTGGCTTCCAAACCAAAGAAAAGATAAAAGATGATTGGCACGATAAATATGGAACTAATATTTCAAATTTTGCTGTTGGTGCTGAACGTATAATTTATGCTTTGTTTAATGGTAAAGGAGTTGGTCAACCAAATTCTTGCCCTGTGGGTTCTGATATGTTTTTTGAGGTTGATGATGCTTACATTCACATTGATTTAAAAACAGTACAAACCAGGAATATAGGTGATATTACTAGGAGTATCTTTGTAGGAAGAAATCAAAATAGTTATAAAGGTACTATGTTGGTAAATACTAGTGATGGTATTATTGAAAGAGAATACGAGCCTGCTCTACCAACTTTCTATAATAAAGGGAAAGAGACTGAAAAAATATGTCTATCATATTTTGTTACGATTGTTTATGAGGATGTCGATTTAAATATACTTAATATCAATTTAATTTGCATGCCTAATGGAAATTTAGAAAGTCATTACAAAACAAGAGTTTTACAAGCTGGTAAAAACCTTGATAAAACTAGATTTAGGTTTACAAAAGTTCCAAATTTTGAGCTTTTAGAAGGAGAAAAGTCAAGAGTTAAGGTTGTTTATTTTGATAACGAAATGGAGGATGATTTATCAAAAAAGCTTTCTTTTTATAAAGAGATTTATTTAAATCAAGGAGATTTTTAAGTTTTCGAATGCATATTTAAATCATATCTAAATCTTTATATCTTTTCCATTTAAGATTATTGTTTATGTCATAATCTAAGAGGTTGAAATTTACTCTGATAGAACCCCTAGTACTTGAGGTTGTGCTTCTTCCAGCTTGAAAGAAATTTGTTCCTAAAACTGGATTGAACTTTCCATTTGGTACAGAGTAAAGGATTAATTTAAATTTTCTAAATGAATCTAATTCAGAATCTAAATCATAAATAAGTTTAACAAAATAAGTTAAACAAGGTATTTCTCCGTATGTTTTATGGTTATATATTGGAGGTAAATTTGATTGAAAAGTTTTATTTAAATATATCAAGGAATTTTCTGTACAATAAGAACATTGGTTTTTTTGTATGGTAATTTTATTGCCAATAGCGTCTTGATCTGTTTTTAAGACAGCTTTCGCATCAACATGAATTACAGCTTTTGCTGTTTGAAAAATACTGTCTGAGCCTTCTGGTGTTGAGGATAATTCCCAATCTACATTTTTGTATATTAAACTATGAACGATAGATTCTAAACCTTTTTGGATAAAAGTCATATCACCTGTATAATCATGCCAAGAATCTCTAAGTGAATATTGAGATAGTATGTTCTTTGTGAATGTAGTTGCTTTTGTTTCAAATAAGTTTGATATAAAATCAAAATATCTTTTTTCTAATCTATTTATTTCCTCAATATCCATTTACATGTTTTAATTATTATTTAATAATCAGATTTAAAAACTGTCTCTATTTTTAATGCGCCTCCAACCAATTAACACCAATATCTAAATCCACATCAAGAGGCACGTCTAGTGTGTAAGCATTTTCCATTTCCGTTTTGATAAGGGTTTTTAAAGTCTCAAGTTCAGGTTTGTAGACATCAAATACCAATTCATCATGTACTTGTAGTAGCATCTTTGATTTGTAGTCGCCTGCTTTTAGCTTGTCATGAATCTTAATCATGGCAATTTTGATGATATCAGCAGCACTACCTTGTATTGGAGCGTTTACCGCATTTCGCTCAGCAGCTCCACGAACCACAGCATTGCGTGAGTTGATGTCTTTTAAATAACGACGACGTCCTAAAATGGTTTGTACATAACCATTATCTCTGGCAAAATCAACTTGCTCACCCATATAAGCTCTCAATTTTGGATAGGTCTCATAATAGGTGTCAATGAGTTCTTTAGCTTCGCTTCGCGATAAATCGGTTTGGTTACTTAAGCCAAACGCAGAAACTCCATAAATAATTCCGAAGTTAACCGTTTTCGCATTACTACGTTGCTCACGAGTCACTTCTGAAATCGGAACATTAAACACTCGAGATGCTGTAGAGGCATGAATATCTTCTCCTTGTTTAAAAGCTTCTATCATGGTTTCCTCTTTGCTTAGTGCAGCAATGATTCTAAGTTCTATTTGCGAATAATCGGCAGCGAGTAAAGTGTAGTCTTCGTTTCTTGGTACAAAGGCCTTACGAACTTGTCGACCACGTTCGGTACGAATTGGGATGTTCTGCAAATTCGGATTATTACTACTTAATCGTCCTGTGGCTGCAACGGTTTGCATATAATCGGTATGCACACGATGTGTCGTTTCATCGACTTGTAAAGGTAAAGCATCGACATAGGTGCTTTTCAGTTTGGCGAGTCCGCGATATTCTAAAATATCACGAATAATTTTATGGTCTTTGGCGAGATAACTTAGTACATCTTCAGAGGTAGAATACTGTCCAGTCTTGGTTTTTTTAGGCTTATCAACCAGTTTCATTTTTTCAAATAAAATCACACCTAATTGCTTTGGTGAAGCAATATTGAATTCTTCGCCTGCGGCATCATAGATACTCTTTTCGAGATTGGCAATATCTGTATTCAGTTCTTCAGAAAGCGAATTCAAAAAATCTTTATCTAAATTGATACCTTCCAATTCCATTGTGGCTAACACACGCAGCAATGGTATTTCAATCTCATCAAATAGTTGTTGCGTATTGGCTTCTCCTAATTCCTTTTCGAAATGCTCCTTAAGCTGCAAGGTAATATCAGCATCTTCAACAGCATATTCAGTTTGTTTGTCTAAAGGGACGTCTCGCATCGATAATTGATTCTTCCCTTTTTTGCCAATCAATTCTGTAATAGAAATCGGTGTGTAATTCAGATACGTTTCCGCGAGCACATCCATATTATGTCGCATATCAGGATTAATGAGGTAATGCGCTAACATGGTGTCAAAGAGTTTGCCTTTGACGTCAATATTGTATTTGGCCAAGACCTTGATATCGTATTTTAAGTTCTGACCAATTTTTTCAATATGTTCACTTTCAAAAAACGGACGCAAGACTTCGATGAGGTCTTGTGCTTCATGTTTATCTTCTGGAAATGGGATATAAAACCCTTTGCCAGCTTCCCATGAAAAGGCAATGCCTACAAGTTCTGCAGTTAACGGATTAAGACTTGTTGTTTCCGTATCGAAACAAACAGCAGATTGATTTAATAAATTATTGACAAATAATTTCGTTGCCATACCTGAAGCAACACTCTGATAAAAGTGAGAGGTGTTTTCGGCAGTTTGTCGCGTATACTCTGAAGCAGTTTCTGTGCTATCCGAATCATCGCCACCAAATAATGAGAATTGTCCAGCTCCAGCCGATTTTTGTTGTTTAGGCGTTGCTTTTAGTTTTGATGAAGACTTCTCGGCAGAGCCTGTGCTGAGCGCAGTCGAAGTACTCGAAGTCGCAGTAGAAGTTTCAGTAGCAAATGTTTTTAGGAAATTATCGGTTAATCTACGGAATTCGAGATTCTGAAATATTTCTTTGACTTTGTCAACATCTGGATGATCAAGTTTAAAATCTTTTGCGTCAAAGGTTACAGGGACATCCAACATAATAGTTGCCAATTTTTTTGAAAGCAACCCTAATTCGCCATTAGCTTCTACTTTCTCTTTCATCTTGCCTTTAAGTTCATGCGTATTAGCTAACAAGCCTTCCATACTGCCATAAGCTGCTAAAAATTTCTTGGCTGTTTTTGGTCCAACGCCTGGTAATCCAGGAATATTATCTGAGGCATCTCCCATCATACCTAAATAATCAATGACTTGCAGTGGGTCTTTGACTTCAAATTTCTCTTGAACTTCTGGTATTCCCCAAGTTTCGTAGCCACCTCCAAATACTGGTCGGTACATAAAAATGTTATCAGTCACGAGTTGCGCAAAATCCTTGTCTGGTGTGACCATAAAGGTCTTGTAGCCTTCTTTTTCGGCTTGACGTGATAAGGTTCCAATAACATCATCGGCTTCAAATCCTTCCTTGTATATAATTGGGATATGCATAGCTTTCAATATCTCATAGATATATGGCACTGCGGTTTTGATACCTTCAGGAGTTTCATCACGATTGGCTTTATATTCTTGATACATTTCAACCCGATCCACACTTCCGCCTTTGTCAAAACAGACGGCTAAATGATCTGGTCGCTCACGTTTAATTACATCTAACAAAGAATTCATAAATCCCATAATTGCTGAGGTGTCCTCACCTTTAGAATTGATTCTTGGGTTTTTAATAAAAGCATAATACCCACGAAAAATTAGGGCATAGGCATCGACAAGAAATAAACGT
The DNA here is from genome assembly GCF_055686305.1 of Psychroserpens citreus. Lineage (NCBI taxonomy): Bacteria > Pseudomonadati > Bacteroidota > Flavobacteriia > Flavobacteriales > Flavobacteriaceae > Psychroserpens > Psychroserpens citreus. The sequence continues at coordinate 1,006,292 of NZ_CM145999.1, read as the reverse complement.
TTTTGGTCTGACATAGGTAATGATATTACTAGTTGGAATTACATGTCACCTCGAGCGCAGTCTAGAGGTTGTTTTTAGTTCAAATTATTCTCAATTGCGCTTGAACAGACACGTGTCTCAAAACTACAAAAACTTATGCGTTTAATTGGAACAAATTGAACTACAATTTGTAAATTTCCGAAGTAAAAATATAACGCATGATACATTTTTCGATAGCTATTCATGGAGGTGCAGGAACTTTAGTGAAAGGCATGATGACTCCAGAGTTGGAAGCTAAATATAAACAAGATTTAAAGATTGCATTAGATGCAGGATACCAGCTTTTAGAAGCTGGGAAAACAGCTGTGGACGCTGTTGAAATTGCTGTTAAACTCTTAGAAGATTCGCCCTTATTCAATGCAGGGAGAGGGTCGGTGTTTACGGCGACCGAATCTCATGAAATGGATGCGAGTATTATGGATGGCAACACTTTAAATGCCGGAGCAGTGAGTTTGATTAGCGGAATCAAAAATCCAGTGAGTTTAGCTCGTGATGTTATGGAAAACAGTGAGCATGTGTTTTTAGCAGGTGAAGGCGCCATGCAATTTGCTGAAGAATTAAATTATAAGCTTGAGGATGAGGCCTATTTTTTTGATGAATTTCGTCACAAGCAATGGTTAGAGATAAAAGACACTGATAGTTTTCAGTTAGATCATTCAACAAAGAAGGATTCGAAATTTGGAACTGTTGGCGCTGTGGCATGCGATCAAGATGGTAACATTGCCGCGGCAACATCTACAGGAGGTATGACTAATAAAAAATGGGGACGTGTTGGTGATAGTCCGATGATTGGTGCAGGAAACTATGCTAATAATAAAACCTGTGCGGTATCTTGTACTGGAAGTGGAGAGTTCTTTATTAGAGGTGTTGTGGCTTATGATGTGTCTTGTTTGATGGAGCACAAGGGATTGAGTTTACAAAAGGCTTCGGAAGAAGTTATCCATAAACGTATTCTAGAAATTAAAGGTGATGGAGGCTTAATTGCTGTAGATGCCAAAGGGAATATCGCAATGCCGTTTAATACTGAAGGGATGTATCGAGCAAGTAAAACGTCTGAAGGAAAAGAAGAAATTTCAATTTACAAATTATGATAGTTAAGCATTTAGGACATACAGATTTTGAAAGTATTATGGAATGCTTTCTGTCTGCGTTTGCGAACTATTTCGTTACCATGCCTACAGATCATAATTTTTATAAAGAACGTTGGAAAGCTGCAAGGGTAAACTTTAATCTATCATATGGTATGTTTGATAATAACCAATTAGTTGGCTTTATTATTCATGCTATTGACGAACGTCATGGCGAACACATTGCATTTAATACTGGAACAGGTGTGATACCTGAATATAGAGGAAAAAAAATAGTAAAAACTATTTATGAGTATGCCATTCCAAATTTAAAGCGTCATGGGATAACAAAAAGTGTGCTTGAAGTGATTACAGATAATGAAAAAGCAATTAAGGCCTACAAAGGTGTTGGTTTTAAAATATGTAAGACCTTTAAATGTTTTAGTGGTGAATTATCTATCTCTGAAAGTCAGATGCAAGTCGAAGATGTCCCTTTTGAGAACATTGCTTGGGAAGACATACCTAATCAAGATGTTTATTCTTGGGACTTTCATCATAGGTGTTTGAAAGATGGAACATCAAAGTTTTATAATGTCTACTACAACAATAGTTTAGAGTCATTCTTTTCTATAAAACCTGATGGAACAATAAACCAGTTAGAGGTGTTTACTACTGAAAATGGCCAATGGGAACGTTTACTATCAGCTGTTCAATCTGTAAAAAAGCAGGTAAGAATTATCAATGTTGATGATCGATTGAATGCTAAACTCAACGCTCTAGAGCACGCAGGTTTAAACAATACAGTAAACCAATACGAAATGGAATTTAGTTTAACGTAAAATTAAATAAAAGGTGCTTCAATTGGAAGAACTGTTACCTTTCGATTCTTAATATCATACTTATCGCCATTAGATAATACATGAACAGTGAGATTAGCCATTGTCATTGGTGTACCTTCTTTAAGCACGTCTTCGTTATTGTGTGTCAGTGTGCTTCCGTCAAAAACAATGACCATTCCAGAACCAATAATAGTACAATCGTTTCCGTTTTTGATAATCAATCCAGTGTCCTCAGCTAGGCCTAATCCAACCAAATTTGGGTGTTTAGCAATAGCCTCACTTTGTCTTCCAAAGCGTCCACGTTTTATAAAATGGGTATCGATAATCAAACTTGGAATTAAACTTAATCCTTTGTACATGGCAACAGCACCTTTAATAAAAGATTCGGCGGCACTGCCTCCCGCAATCATTTCATTAGACATGGCCATTGCGCCTGCACTTGTTCCTGCAATTACAAATCCTTCATCATTTTTATAACGCTCCGATAAAATAGTATGAATAGATGTACCACCAATTTTATCAGTGATTTTTGATTGGTTTCCGCCAGAAAACATGACACAATCTGCGGATTTGATAAGGTCTATAGCGTTTTGTTTTTCAGAATCTTCTTTACTGCGAATGTCCAAAACGGTTACATCAGTACACCCTAAAGTTTTAAATGCAGACAAGTAATTATCTCCTACTTCTTCAGGAATACTAGATGCCGTTGGAATAACGACAATTTTAGAATTAACACCACCAGCTTCACGAACGACATGGTACAAAATACCTTCATCAATAAATTCTAAGGTGTACATTTCATTGTCTTCTAAACCTTTATCTTCATTTCCGCCAATGGGAATAAGCGTTCCTTTAATCTGCTGCATAAAACTTTCCTGTAGATTGAATATTGGACAAAAATAAACTAATTTTTTTATTGAAAAATGTTATATTTATAATCTTTTCACTTAAAAACCAACCCTATGGAAATACGCAGCATAAATGCAATGAGAGGACCAAATTATTGGTCTGTGAGACGACATAAATTAATAGTCATGGTATTAGACCTTCAAGAAATGGAAGAATCACCTTCAAATAAAGTTGATGGCTTTTACGATCGATTGAAAGCCATGTTTCCTGGAATGTATGAGCATCGCTGCTCTGTTGGAGAGCCAGGAGGATTCTTCCAACGTGTGGAAGAAGGTACTTGGATGGGACATATCATTGAACATATAGCATTAGAAATACAAACGCTTGCTGGCATGGATGTTGGTTTTGGTAGAACAAGAGGTTATGGAGAGGAAGGTGTTTATAATGTGGTGTTTGCTTATATGGAAGAATCTGTAGGGCGCTATGCCGCAAAGGCTTCTGTGAGAATATGTGAGGCTTTAATCGCTGGTGAAGACTACGATTTATCTGAAGATATTCAGGAAATGCGTGAGCTTCGTGAATCTGATCGCTTAGGGCCAAGTACAGGATCAATAGTCGCTGAAGCCGAAGCTAGAGGTATTCCTTGGATACGATTAAATAAATATTCTTTATGCCAACTTGGCTATGGTGCAAATCAAAAACGTATTCAAGCCACAGTAACAAGTGAAACTAGTAGTATTGGTGTAGAGTTGGCTTGTGATAAAGAAGATACTAAATATTTATTAGAGCAAGCTGAAGTTGAAGTACCAAGGGGTGATATTATTCGTCGCGAAAGAAGCTTAGAAGATGCTTGCCGCTATGTAGGTTATCCTCTAGTAATTAAACCTATTGATGGTAACCATGGTCGTGGAATTACAGTAGATATTCAAAATTATGACGATGCACTTGTAGCGTTTAGACATGCTAAAGATAGTTCTCGCAGTGGAGCTATTATAGTGGAAAAGTTTATTGTAGGTGAAGATTATAGATTATTAGTCATAAATAATAAATTAGTAGCCGGAGCCATTCGAACACCAGCACATGTGATTGGTGATGGCAAATCTACTGTTCAAGAACTTATTGATGAAGTTAATAGAGATCCTCGTCGTGGTTTTGGGCATGAAAAAGTGCTTACTCAAATTACAACTAATGAGTTAACTAAAACGATTATTAAAGATGCAGGTTATACTTTAGATTCCGTTATTTCTGAGGGAGAACGATTGGTTTTAAAGGATACTGCTAATCTCAGTACTGGAGGAACTGCTGAAGATATTACCGATATTATTCATCCAGCAAATGTCTCAATGGCCGAACGCATCTCTAAAATTATAGATCTTGATATTTGCGGTATAGATATCATGACAACAGATATATCTAAACCGTTGTCTGAAACTGGAGGTGCCGTATTAGAAGTTAATGCTGGACCAGGATTTAGAATGCATTTGGCACCAACTACTGGTTTGCCGCGTAATGTTGCTGCACCTGTTATTGATAAATTATTCCCTCAAAAAGGAGACACTGGACGAATTCCTATCGTAGCAATAACTGGAACAAATGGAAAAACAACAACATCACGTTTAATATCCCATATTGCCAAAATGAAAGGCTATCGTGTTGGTTATACTACTAGTGATGGTGTGTATATTCAAAACAGACTATTAATGACAGGAGATTGTACTGGACCATCGAGTGCAGAATTTGTTCTTAAAGATCCAACAGTAAATTTTGCAGTTTTAGAATGTGCAAGAGGTGGATTATTAAGAGCTGGTTTAGGGTTCAAAAAGTGCGATGTTGCTGTGGTAACCAATGTAGCAGCAGATCATCTTGGATTAAAAGGGATTCATACTGTCGAGCAATTAGCCAAAGTAAAAGGTGTAGTACCAGAAACAGTATTACCTGATGGCTATGCCATATTAAATGCTGATGATGATTTGGTTTATGATATGCGACGAAGTGTAGATTGTAATGTAGCACTATTTTCTATGGATGAAAATAATCCAAGAATAAAAGCCTTACAACGTTTACATGGTATAACAGCTGTTTATGAAAATGGATATGTAACCATATGTAGAGGGGAATGGAAAATGAGAATTATGAAGGCCGAAAATATTCCATTAACGTATGGAGGAAAGGCAAAATTTATGATTCAAAACGTATTGGCTGGAATACTTGCAGCACATGTACAAGGTATTAGTATTGAAGATATGAAAGCTGGTTTAGAAACCTTCATTCCTTCGGCAGCACAAACTCCTGGGCGATTAAATTTATTCGAATTTAATGACTTTACTATTCTGTTAGATTATGCACATAATGCAGCAGGGATGAGAGCACTCCAGAAATTTACTGATGAATTAGAGGCTACAGTAAAAGTTGGTATTATTGCTGGAATTGGAGATAGACGTGTTGAAGATAATAATGAAATGGGAGCTATTGCAGCCGAAATGTTTGATGAAATCATTATTCGTCAGGATAAACGTTTAAGAGGTAAAACGGAAGAGGAATTAATTAAAATGCTTGATGATGGTATTAAATCTAAGGATCCTAATAAGAAAACGACTATTATTCCATCTGAAAAAGAAGCAATTACCTATGCCGTTAAGAATGCTGTAAAAGGGTCGCTAATTATATTATGTAGTGATGTCATTCCAGATGCTTTAGACTTAGTTAAGACATTTAAAGACAAAGAAGCTAAAGGAGAATTGATCTTTTCTGAATAGTTTTTAGAGCATAATCATAAAAAAACCCGAAACATAATGTTTCGGGTTTTTAATTTTGTTGTATTTAGATTAGCAAAGTTTAATTGTTTTTACTTTAATCTGTAAACTTTTTCTATAAGCTTTAATACTTATAATCTCATTGCTCTTCTTTTTGTTTATCTTTAATAATTGTGCTTTAACAGCAGAATTAGAAGTAGTCTCTTTTTTTATTTTTTGAGTTTCTGTAGTCTTTTCGATTACAGTTTCTATAGTATCGCTATTTTTGATATCTACATTAGTGTCCTGTCCCATCGCAAGGATTGGTAATAATGTAAAGGCTAATATTGTTAATACTTTTTTCATAATCTTAGAGGGATTTTTGTTGTTAAACTCAGGTCAAAGAAACACAAGATTAGAGGTGAAAATGAATATATTAGATAAAACGGTCGATTTTTAGTTAAGATGAAAACGTTCGTAAAAAACATCGATGAAATGCATGAAAACGGCTTGCAGCCCAATAAAAACGTTAAGGATTAAATGACAGATTATTCAGATAACAGGTATTCAGAACTATTTAATAAGCAAAAATCTAATCAATTTGCGATAGGTAGGACAACATATAAAGAGCGAATTAAAAAATTAAAGGCTCTACAGGTTGCCATAGAAAAAACTTATCGACAAGAATTAACGGAAGCCATGTATCAAGATTTTAGAAAGCCTAAAATTGAAGTAGACCTCACAGAAATCTATTTGGTGGTTAAAGAAATCAAGTATGCTATTTCTAATTTAAAATCATGGTTGAAAAAGCAGCGTGTTGATACACCACTTACATTATTAGGCACATCATCTTATATCACTTATGAGCCTAAAGGAGTTTGTTTAATCATTTCACCATGGAATTACCCAATAACTTTAACTTTCGGACCCTTAGTATCGGCTATTGCCTCCGGGAATACTGTGATTTTAAAACCTTCGGAAATGACGCCAAATACATCAGCTGTTATGGCGAAACTAGTTAAATCATTATTTAGCGAAGATGAGGTTGCATTAGTTGAAGGAGAAGTTGAAGTATCACAAGAATTATTAAAATTACCTTTTAATCATATCTTTTTTACAGGGTCTCCATCGGTTGGGAAGATTGTGATGTCTGCTGCAGCAAAGCATTTGACATCAGTAACTTTGGAGTTGGGAGGAAAGTCGCCTACCATAATTCACGAGTCCACTAACCTAAATGCTGCTATCAAGAATTTAGTCTGGGGAAAATTCTTAAATAATGGACAAACCTGTATTGCACCAGACTATGTATTAGTTCATGAGTCTATTAAGGAAGCTTTTATTCAAGCATTTAAATCCAAGGTATTAGAGTATTATTCAGAGCATCCTGAAGCGTCAGAGTCCTATAGTCGCGTAGTCAATACAAAGCACTTTCAGCGACTCGTGTCGAGTATAGAAAATGCTAAAGACAATAACGCTATAATTGAATTAGGAGGAGATTATGATGATGCATCAAGCTATATAGCACCAACGCTTTTGTCAAATCTATCAGATGATGCAATTCTAATGAATGATGAAGTTTTTGGCCCAATACTTCCGATTAAAACCTATAAAACCATTGATGAGGTAGTAGGTTATATCAATTCGAAAGAAAAACCATTAGCATTGTACATCTACGCGCGTAATAAAAGGGTCATCAATACCATCATTAAGAACACTAGAGCTGGTAGTACTTGTGTTAATAGTAATGCCTTGCAGTATTCTAACCATTATTTACCTTTTGGAGGGTCTAATAATAGTGGTATTGGAAAAGCGCATGGATTTTTTGGATTTCAGGAGTTTTCAAATGCACGTTCGGTATTAAAACGACATACTGTTGGACCTTTATATTTACTATTTCCACCGTATAATAGGTTTAAGGAAAAAATAGCCAACCTCGCTATTAAGTGGTTTTAAAAAAAGCCGCTCCCTACGAACGACTTTTTTAAAAAAACATAATTGAACATACTAATTCCCTTCAATTAGTTATTTTATTCTTTCAATTTCAAAATAGCTTAATATGGGATCATTTGTCGATATGAAAACCCCTTCGTTGCCATCACTAAATATTTCAATATAATCTCCATTACTCAAATTTGCTAAGGTTGATATAGATCTCACTAGCCTAATATTTGTGCTTGATGATGGAGGAACCTGATCATATCTGACACTGCTTATTTTAGCTCCATTTACATAAATACTTATTCCGTATTCTCTTGGACTACTTGAACTAGATATAGACTCATTAAGTATGGTATATTGTGCTGAAATACGGTAAATTCCATCTTCGGATACATTAAATCTGGTATCAGTAGTGCTAAAATTATTATTAGTGTCAAATACAATAGTGTTAAAATTAACCTTAGTATTAAATCCAAGCGACTGTCCTGTTGCTAATCTTATTTTTGCAACTGCATAATTAGAAGAATTGTTTATCAATGTATTTGCATCTACAAAATTAACTTGACCAGCACCATCAGTTGCCATGACTTGATTTGCTGTACCATCTTGAGCTGGTAAGATGTATCTGTTGGCTGTTGTATTACCAAATGAAGAACGACCAATAAAATAACCTGCAAATCCATTATCTGTAGTTACAGAAGAATGTACACCATATTCAATACCTGTAGAATTTGTGCCTATCGATGTTTTTAGCCCATATAGATTAAATGTTCCAGCTTCAAATGTGGAAAGATTTGTTTGTATATTTCCAAGTGTATAAGAGGTGGCAATTGAAGATTTTGTTTGTAATATGAAACCACTTATAATATCTACGTTTAAACCGTTATTTCTGTCTCCATTATGGCTAATTGACATTACTGGGAAATTAATATCATTATTCCCCATTCTTATTTGACTTAAATTAGATAATGAATTGATTCCAATTTTATAATTTGTATCAGAGGTCAAGCCAACACTAATGTCACCACTACTGTGAAACCTAAAGGCTTCTGTTCCATTAGCAGAATATGCAACAGATGAATTAATAGGACTAAAGAAACCTGTGTCATCATCGGTAAACCGTACGCTTGGATCTGTTGTTGTTCCATTATCAAATTGTATTTCATTCATTCTAGTATCGCCAGCAGGATCCATTATGTAATTAACATTGTCCCAATCTATAATTCTATTACTTATATATAAATCGTTGTTTGTGCCAGAAGTGTTACCAATATAGACATCTCCATTTTGACGTTCTATATCAGTGCCAACTACAGTCCAATCATCATCTGAACTATGTATTGGTGTCCAAGATGTTGTGGAATGATTCCAATAATAAAATCCTTTACCAGAAAAGCTATTGCCCGTGTAGAAAACCATCATACCATCTTGATCTAGGGTCATAGCGCTTGGAATTGTTAAGTTTGAAACACGAGGAATTAATATACCATCTGTATTTAATGGAGAACCAGTATTAGAAGCCGAAATGTCTAACTGAGCATTGGGATTTGTATTGCCAATACCTACTTGAGCTACAGAAGATAAGCTTAAAAAAGTAAAACAGCATAGAACTAAAATTCGTTTCATAACTTAAAATTTAAATAGCAATCTGTTAAGCAAATACCTTATATTTAAATAAGGATGATTTGCGTAAATACATATTGTATTGATTAATAGCTAATTAAATTTACAGGTATCACAACATATGCACAATGTATTTTTAGTGAATGCTAGGAAATTTTTAGTAAACTTTAAAAAGGGTTAAAAATCAGGTGATAATAATTATTCGAGATTTTGTTTTAAAATAGGACGCTGTGATGCACTTAAAGGTATTGATAAATCATCTAGATAAACCATTTTATTATTAAATGAGGTTACATGTTTCAAGTTAACTACATAAGACCGATGCGACCTTATAAAATGATCAGAGTTTAACTTTTCAAAAGTATGCTTTAATGTGTGTGGCACTAGGTATTGAGATGTTCTAGTATTTATATAACAGTAATTATCATAAGCTTGTAAGTATGTTATATCCTTTTGATTAAGCTTATGTAATCTGCCCTCATGTTTTACTAAAAAATAATCATCAGAAGTTAACGAAAAATTGTGCCATGCAAGTTCAATATTACTTCGCAATCCCGATTCTGTAAATGGTTTTACAATATAACCTAAAGGTTGCGTTACTTTTATACGCTCAATAGTTTCAGGGTCGGTTTGTGAGGTTAAATACAAGTAAGGGATGCTCATTTGGTCTAATTTTAAAGCCAAATCAATACCATCTTTTATACCTTCTAATTGAATGTCTAATAAGACTAGGTCTGGCTGAAGCATTTTTATAGCTTGTAAGGCATCGAGGAAATTATCTGAATCTCCAACTACTTTAATACCCTGTTTACGCAATGCTGTTTCAATAGTTGCACAGATAAGTGGTTCATCTTCAACAATAAATATGTTTAAATTTTTACTCAATACTGAATTTTTAAGCAACATATTTATTATTTATTTTGTTTTACGTATTTATTTAGCGAATTACTCTTATTTTTTAGTGAGTACTCGAAATAATTTATGATACAACTTGAAATCTATTAATTATTAAGGTGGCAATTGTACCTTGCGAATCCTTTCGAGGTTTAATATCTAAAGTTGCTTTTAACTTTTTTGATAAGGCTTTCATTAGTGTAATTCCAAAAGATGTATCTGTTGTTTGTGTGGATAATCCTGTTCCATTATCTACAACCTGCAATACGAGTTGATTGTTCTCTTTTTTTAAGTCAATTTTTAATATGTTATCATTAATGTCAGAATAAGCGTGTTTTATGACATTAGTAATAAGTTCATTAAGAATAAGCCCAAATGGAGTTATAGTTTCGATATTTAAAATTAGAGGGACTATGTTTAATTGTACTTGTAACAAAGATGGGTTTGATACATGACTTTCAATGATGTCATGAGTTAAATCATGAACATATTCTTGAACATTTATGCCAACCAACTCATCTTTATTGTATAGTTTTTGATGAATTAATATCATAGAACGCACTCGGTTTTCTGCCTCTTTAATAGCTATTTTTGCTTCGTTGTCATCTGCATTTTCCGATTGTAAATACAGCAAGCTAGATACCATTTGAAAACTATTTTTTACTCTATGATGAATTTCTTTGAGAAGGAGGTTTTTTTCTCCTAAAGCTGTTTCTAATAGCATTTTTTGAGTTGCTAATTTTTTGTTTTTCAATCGGTTTTTAAAGCTAAAGACGCCTAGTAATAGTGCAATACAAATTCCTGCAAGGGAAAGCACTAAATAGAGTTGCTTTTGTTTTTTATTTTTTTCGCCTTCTACTTTTAAATATTTTAATTGAGTATCTTTTTTTTCGGTTTCATACTGAGTTTCTAATTGATGGACTATATCGTCGCGTTGATTCTCTTTAATTTTTTCAAATACTGTGATATATTGATCGCGATACTCTAAAGCTTGTTGGTAATCTCCAATTGATTTATAATAATCAGCTAAATTTCTTAAAAATAAGCTTTTATTCCTTGGCCCTACTACATTCTTTAATGCCAATTTAGCTCTATTTAAAATGGGTATACTTAGCGTGTCTTTGGATACAGCTTTTAAATGTAAGAGCAAGTATAGGTTTATTTCCGAATTTGGGTTATCCGAATTTTGTTCGATAGATTTTAATAAATATGGTAAAGCTTTATTGTATTTTTCTTGTTTAGTATATAGATAACCTAAATTAGAATAAGTGGTATAATCTAATTCTCTCCTAACGTTATAATCAAAGCTTTTCTCCATGTAGAAAACGGCCTTATCTAAATGCTCTAGCGAAGAATTTACACTGCCCAAATTAATAAGGCATTTTTTGATTAATACTGAATCATTTGCTTTAATTGCTAAATTGTATGAGTTTGTATAATATTCTAAGGCTTTATCATAATTGTCTGATGTATGAAACATAACACCTAAGGAGTGATATATTGATGATGCATAATTTAAACCATTCTCTTCACAAACATAGATGCCTTTGAAATAAAACGAGCTTGCTTCATCATAATTTCCAGTAACAAGTTCATGGTATAAGCCTTTGGATTCAAAGGCGATAGCTTGGCCTAAAGGGTAGTTGTTTTTAGTAGAAATTTTTAATGCTTCATTTGCGTATATGAGCGCACTGTCATTTTCAGTAATTATATATTCCCAAGCTAAATCGGCAAATAGTTGAACCTGATCTTTATAATCTTTTACACTGTCAATCTTAGATAGCAATCGTTCTTTTTCTGTGATTTGAGAAAAGCAACAAAAGGAAATTAGAAAGGCTAAAATGACTGCAGAAACTTTCAATTGTATAATGTTGGTTTTTACAATATAAGTATTTTAAACTTTATTATAATAATCTGATTGTATTTGCTCATTCACACCATCTTGGAATTTAGTCATACTAAACCATTGATGAATTGAATAGGATCCTGTTTCTCCTTTTTTATTCACTGCAATATAGCCTACCTGGAAATCCTTAAAATTACTATTAGGTTTATTGACAATTCTACCAATAGCTTCTTCACATGCTTCTTGAGGCGATTTGCCTTGTCGCATAAGCTCTACTACTAAAAAACTTCCTACCGTTTTAACTACTTCTTCTCCTAAACCTGTAGCCACTGCTGCTCCAATTTCATTATCTACAAATAACCCAGAGCCAATAATTGGCGAGTCACCAACGCGCCCTCCCATTTTATAAGCCAAACCACTTGTAGTACACGCACCAGAAATATCACCATTTTTATCAATAGCTAGCATCCCAATGGTATCATGATTTTCGATGTTTATTATAGGTTTGTATTTGGCTTCAACTTTCCATTTTTCCCATGCTTTTTTAGAAGCTTCAGTTAGTAAGTCTTCAGGTTCAAACCCTTCAGATATTGCAAATTGTTTGGCTCCTTCACCAGCGAGCATCACATGAGGCGTGTCTTCCATCACTTTTCTTGCTACAGATACTGCATGCGTAATGTCTTTTAGGTACACCACAGCGCCACAATTTCCATGTTTATCCATGATACAAGCATCAAGTGTTACATATCCATCACGATCTGGTAATCCGCCTTTACCAACAGATTGCCCTTTTTCATTAGCTTCTTCTACCATGCAACCTTGTTCAACGGCGTCTAATGCGTTACCACCTGCTTGTAGTACTTCCATGGCTTTAGCTGTAGCATCAATGACATGCCATGTAGCAATCACTAAAGGTAGCGAAGCGGCAGTGGTATCTTCTGAAGCTAAAGCACTTTTAGTTTTTTCATTGGAAGGGCTTTGAGCACAATTTATAGCCGAACTTCCAACAGCTAGGCCTACACCAGTTAATGAGGCTTTTTTAATAAAGTGTCTTCGTTTCATATCTAATTAATCATAATTAACCCCTTGTTTGTCTAATACTGTTTTGGTTCTAAATGCATAGAATAATAAATAAGCAAAACAAGCGACTGCTATCCAGTATGACGACTGAATCGTAAACACATCAGCTAATTTACCTTGTACAGGAGGTATAATTGCACCTCCTAAAATCATCATAATAAGAAATGCAGAGCCTTGTGAAGTATATTTTCCTAGGCCAGCAATACTCAATGTAAAAATACAAGGCCACATAATTGAACAGAATAAACCACCCGATAAAAAAGCATATAATGCTAAATTTCCAGAGCTAAACAAACCAATAAGCATTCCTAAAATTCCAAGGAAGCTAAATATTTTAAGCGTCTTAACAGGGTTGTCTTTTGCTAAAAAGAACCCAGCAATTTGAACAGCAATACAAGCCGCAAAGAATAAAATTTCATTAGTTGTAAATGTACTATTAAATGAATTTGCCAATAAGATCACACCAAAAGCAATATAAGGAACAATAATGAGTAATACTTTCTTGAGGCCCTTACTTGGGTTAAATACAGTTATAGCTCCAACCCAACGTCCTATCATTAAACCGCCCCAGTATAAAGAAATGTATTTTCCAATTTCAGAATCATTTAAAATAGGTAAACCTAGAGCATTTAAGTTTGAGTTTTCTGCGCCTTGTTTTAATAGCTCCCCTAAATTACTACCAATGGTAACTTCTACACCTACGTAAGTAAATATTGCTAACATACCCAAAACTAATTGTGGGTATTTCATAGCTCCCCAACCTTCAGGTTGTTTTGAGGCCATAGAGTTAGCTAGAAATACAGCTACAATAACTGCAAAAAGGGCAATAAATAGAATGATTAATCGAGTCTGTTCTAAATCTTCTGTAACTGTTATATCGCCAGAATAGGTGCTAAAAATATATCCAAAACAACCTACTACAACTAAGGTTAATAGGATTAATAAATTACGTGCTTTATTAGCAGGTTCGAAGGCTGTCTCAGATTTTAAAGCAGGTAGTTTTTTTGAAAAATAAAATAATGCAGCGGCTATTAAAAAAAGAACACCTACACCCAAATATAGTGTTTGAACAGTAACTAAAGTAATTTTGTTATCTGTTATCATTTGTGCTAACTCATCTGTACTCCAAGTCGCAGATCCAAAAATGACAAAACTCACAACAATAGGTCCTATGGTTGTTCCAAAGGAATTAATTCCACCGGCTAAATTTAAACGATGAGAACCAGTTTTTGGATCTCCTAACGCAATTGCAAAAGGATTTGCTGCTGTTTGTTGTAATGAAAAGCCTAAACCAACAATAAATAGAGCAATAAGAACTAAATAAAACACACTTGTTTGTCCCTGTTCAGCTCCTGCAGTTGCCGGATACATTACAAATGCGCCAACTGCCGATAATAATAAACCATAAACAATTCCTGCTTTGTATCCCCAATTATTCAAAATGTCTTTTTTAATAGCACTTGACATGATAAATAGTAAAAGCGCTCCAATGTAATAGGCACCATAAAATGCAAAATCAACGAGTTGAGATTGAAATTGATCGATATTAAAATAGGTTTTACAAAATGGTATAAATACACCATTTGAAGCTGCTATAAATCCCCAGAAAAAAAAGACGGTAACTAGAGTTGCTAATGCAGACTTATTGTTTTGATTTGTCATAAGTTAGTTATTGGTTTTATAAATATACTCTAATAAGTTTATTGAATTGAAATTTCATCCACAAAAATCCAGCTCCTTCCATCGTGAGGATAACCCAAGTGCCACTCTGGAAGTTCCCCCATTTTTTTAGCAATGATTTTAATGTAGCGTATTTTATGATAAGAGGGAATACTAAATGAGATAGTTTTAATTTTTGAGCCTTCTAATGGAACAGTATTATCAATTTTAATTTTCTCAATAGTTTTAAAATCTTTACCGTTAACTGAGTACAAACATTCTACATTATTGGGTAAGAAAATCCAGCTTTTTTGATCTTCCAAAAAGTTAATATTAACCTGAGAAAAAGGCTTTATACTTCCTAAATCTACTGTAGCAATGAGATCCTCGTCCCAATAGCCTTGCCATGTGCCAGTTCTAAAATCTTGTGTGCCCATAATACCATCAATTAGAGCGTCGTTGCCACCTGCATTGTATTGGTTAGCGTATTTAGTGTCGAGTTTAATAGATAGGTTGGGATCAATCTTATAAAACTTAGTTTCTACAATGGCGCTTTTATGTCCGTTTAGTTCTGAATACACTTTTAGCGATGTAGGTTCAGAAATTTTAAAAGGTGCTTCATAAGCTTGGTAATCTCCATTATCAAAGCTGTAGAGGATAGTGGTATTTGCATCAACATTTTCTAAAGTAACTTCGGTATTGCCTTTAAAAGCTACATCACCTTTAGCAATAAATGGTGCTGGGACAATAAGGTGATCAGTGATTTCAGTTTTTGGATGCTGACGCTCACGGCTACCCCATACAGCAGGATTGTCATTCATGTAGAATTCTAAAACACCACCTTGCATAATTTCATCGTGAGTGAGATAAGTTCTATCAAGTTTGTCTCCATTAAGATAAACATATTCAATATATATGTTCTTAGTACTTAAATCATGAGTAGCAATTGTAAACGTATTACCGTTTTCTATATTTATAGTGGCTTTCTCAAATAAAGGAGCTCCAATAATATATTGATTAGAACCTGGGGTTACGGGATAAAATCCCATAGATGAAAATACATACCATGCACTCATTTGTCCGCAATCTTCATTTCCAGAAATCCCATCAGGTTCGTTAGAATACAATTCGGTTAAAATTTGATAAACTTTTTCTTGTGTTTTATGAGGTGTTCCTGCAAAGTTATATAGATAAGCCATGTGATGACTTGGTTCATTTCCATGTGCATACTGCCCTATAAGCCCAGTAATATCTGCTTGATTTCTCCCAGAAGTTTCAGCTTCGGCAGTAAATAATTTATCTAATTGAGCTTCAAGTTTATCTTTTCCACCTAAAAGATTGGTAAACCCACTTATGTCTTGAGGTACATAAAAACTGTATTGCCAAGAGTTGGCTTCTGTATAATTAAAATTTACTTCATAAGGATCAAATGGAGCGAACCATGTATTTCTAAAACGCCCTCTCATAAATTGCGTTTCAGGGTCAAAAATGTTTTTGTAGAATTGTGCTCTTTCGGTATAGATTTTATAATCTTCAGTTTTACCCATTGCCTTAGCCATTTGTGCTATGGTCCAATCGTCATAAGCATATTCTAGTGTTTTAGAGACCGATTCACTTTCTAGTTCTACAGGAATAAACCCAAATTTTTTATAAGATTCGAGACCTAATTTGTCTCTTGTGGCTGAGTGCGTCATCGCTTCGAAAGCTTTTTTAGTATCATAGCCACGAATGCCTTTTAGATAGGCATCAGAAATCACAGGTACAGCATGATATCCTATCATACAACCTGTATAATTAGCACTTAAATCCCAAATTGGCATGATGCCACCTTCATCATGTTTTGCTAAAAAGGTATTTATAAAATCATTGGTTCGTTCTTGTTCAATAATAGTATATAACGGATGTGCAGCACGATAGGTATCCCATAGAGAGAATACTGTATAGTAATCGAAATCCGTAGTTTTGTGAATTTCTAAATCCATGCCGCGATAGCGGCCATCAACATCTTGATATAGGTTTGGAGCTATCATTGTATGATATAAAGCCGTATAGAAATTTGTTTTGTAATCCTTGTTTTTAGATTGGACTACTATTTTTTCGAGTTGAGTTTCCCATGCGTTTTGAGCTTCTTTTTTAACAGCTTCAAAAGTTTTAGTCCCTATTTCTTCATGTAGGTTTTTCGTAGCTCCTTTATTATCAACAGCTGAAATCCCTACTTTAACAAATACAGGCTCATTATTTGGATTGTCAAATTCGATAGCTGCTTGTTTACTCTGAAATTTATAGTTTTTGGAAATAGTTGTTCCGTTTTCTTCGTAAGTAATGCTCTTAATAGGTTCTGAAAATTGGATTGTATAAAACAAACGCTGGTCTGTAGCCCAAGCTTTAGAATGTCTAAACCCTGATAGTGTTGAATCGTTAATTTTTTGAATTTTATAATCGAGTACTTCATCTCGATGCTCTAAGTCTAGGATGACAAATTGATTTTGCGCAGAAGGGAATTGATATTTATGAATACCGCTTCGGTAAGAGGTAGTAAGTTCAACATCAATATTTGTAGAATCTAAATGCACCTTATAGAAACCAGGTTGGGCAAATTCATTATCATGAGAAAAATGGGTTCGATAGCCAGCTTTTCCATTACTTCCACTATTAAAATTAATCGCATTTGTTGGCATCAAAAGAATATCACCATAATCACTTACGCCTGTTCCGCTGAGATGTGTATGAGAAAACCCATAGATATAAGAATCGCTATAATGATATCCAGAACAGCCATCCCAGCCATCTAGTCTCGTATCTGGGCTTAATTGCATCATCCCAAAAGGCATAGTAGCTCCTGGGTAGGTGTGGCCATGACCTCCAGTGCCAATGAATGGGTTGACATATTCAATTAATGGCTTGTCTTTTTTAGCAGTTTCAATCTTGACTCGATTAGAACAGCTAACACTCAAAAGAATTATTAAAAGGAAGAGAATGTTGGGTTTCATCTGAAATGTGATTACATTTTAAAACCTCTAAGGTAAAAATGTTTAAGCAAATTATCGCAGCTTTCATTTTAAAACCTTTAACAATTTAATAAGATTTGAGGATAGCCATATTAGTATCTTTGTGAATTAAAATTTGTATATGATTAGATTGGTGATTTTTATTTTAATCATTGGGATATTAGACTATTATGCATTCCAATCGTTAAAGACAACCATAAGAGGTAATTGGTGGTATGTTTGGTATTGGATAATAACCATTGGTATTCTAGGGAATTTTATTTTCCAGATTTTTACTTTTGACAGATCAAATGGTATTCCTTTTAGGTTTTCAGTAGCTTTTAGTTTAATCGTTTTATTCTATGTCCCTAAACTCATAATTGGTATCACATTATTAGGTGAAGATGTTTATAGGTTGAGTACTTATGTCATAAATAATTATATCAAAACACCTGTAACGGATAATGTAACTAATTACGGTAGAAGAAAGTTTATTTCTCAAATTGCGTTAGGTCTTGCCGCTATTCCTTTTGCATCTGTATTGTATGGTGTTTTTAAAGGAAAATATAATTTCAAGGTATTAAAATATACCTTGCATTTTGAAGATTTGCCAGAGGCTTTTGATGGCTATAAATTAACACAGATAAGTGATGTGCATTCTGGTAGTTTTGATAATCTTAATAAGGTGGAGTATGCTATTGATCTAGTTAATGAACAAGAATCTGATGTTATATTATTTACTGGAGACATGGTTAATAATAAGGCTGAAGAAATGATCCCTTATTTAGATATATTTAAAAAACTGAAAGCCAAAGATGGTTTATATTCTGTGTTGGGGAATCATGATTATGGAGACTATGTAAAATGGAATTCGGTTGATGATAAGAGACAAAACCTAGAAGATTTAAAAGTGATCCAGAAGGATATTGGATTTGATTTACTTCTAAATGAAAGCCGATTCATTGAAAAGGGAAAAGAGCGAATTGCTCTCATTGGTGTAGAGAATTGGGGAGCTGGAGGGTTTAAAAAAGCTGGAGATTTAAAAAAAGCATCTGCGGAAGTTCATTCAGATGATTTCAAAGTTTTATTAAGTCATGACCCATCTCATTGGGATCAAGAAGTGGTAGATGACGACTATCATTACCATCTCACATTGAGTGGTCATACACATGGCATGCAATTCGGAATTGAAATCCCTGGTTGGATTAAATGGAGCCCTGTTAAATGGAGATACAAGCATTGGGCTGGGATTTATGAAAAATTCGGACAATATATAAATGTAAATAGAGGATTTGGCTATTTAGCGTTTCCTGGACGCGTTGGAATTTGGCCTGAAGTGACTGTAATTACACTAAAAAAGTCTGTAAAAAACACGTAATGCTATGGAAATGGTATATTTACTCTGAAATTGTTTATTTTTATAAATAAGTCAGAGTGAACCTACTAGATAGGGTAATTTAAAGTATTGCCAAAAAAAATGTGTAGGTTTGTATAACAATGTTTGATTTAAAAGTTTAAACGTATGTCAAAATTTGGGGAACTTATTGATGTTGATATTCCTGTTCTGTTAGATTTTTTTACCGAATGGAATGAGCAATCTACAGCAATGCATCCTGTAATGAGAGATGTTGCTGCTGCTCTTGGTGATAAAGCCAAAGTCATTAAAATTGACGTTGATAAAAACAAAGAATTAGCTGAAGCCCTTCGTGTTAAAGGTTTGCCAACACTCATAATTTACAAAAATGGTGAGATGAAATGGAGGCATAGCGGTGAGCAAGATGCTAATACGCTCATCGGAATTGTACAGGAGTATATCTAATTGCTTTTTAAGTATTGAAAGGTAAAGATTTAAACTCAAAACCTTCTTGACTAAATTTTTCTAAAACCTTCGGAAGTGCATGCATCATACGTTTTGATGCTTTTATGCTATCATGAAATACAATGATACTACCTGTTTTACTTTTTGAAATGACATTGTTAAGACATTGCGCTTCAGAAATTGTTTTGTCCCAGTCAAAAGATAAGACATCCCACATAATGATTTGATAGCCAAGTGCTGTCAACTTCCTGCCTTGTTTGGGTTTTATTTGGCCATATGGAGGTCGAAAAAAATTTGACTTATCATAACCTTGTAACTCGATAATCTTTTGAGTTTGGATAACCTCTTTTAAATACACGTCGGTTTTTGTAGTCCAGCCTTTAACATGAGTTTGAGTATGATTACCTATGGCGTGACCATTATTAATGATATTTTGAAATATTTCAGGATGCTTTTCAATATTAGCACCAATACAAAAAAAAGTGGCTTTAGCCTTGTATTGTTTTAGTAAGTTGAGTGTCCAATCTGTAATTTCAGGTGTTGGCCCATCATCAAAAGTGAGAAATAACTCCTTTTTTGTAGTTGAGATGTCCCAAATATAATTTGGGAACATCTTCTTAGCAACTACAGGTGTCTTTACGGGAGTTAACTTCAAAATACAATATTATTGAATTCCGAGTATACTATCTATGGTGTCTTTTGGCAAATCTCTTTCCTCCCTTGTTGGAGGTTCAATATCATCTGCCTCATCAGTGAAATGTTTGAAATCATCAAGAAAATTATTAAACTTTCTTGTTTCTTCCATAGCGAAATCTGTATCCTTATATATCACAAGTAAATCAACAAGATTTCTATAGCGTTCAATATCTGTTACAATGTCTTCTATATAACGCGTTTGATTTTTAATAGATAAATTACTCCAATAGTTGAGTCGCTCTTGATATTTTTTGGTAACATCTAAATACAGTTTTCGAGCTTTTTCTTTCTTATCCATTTCATAATAACCGCCTATATAAGGTTCAAGTAAAGTGTAGAATCCAAATTTATCTACAGGCATTTTCTCCATGGCCAAATCGGCTACTTTTTCAGCTTTATCTAATTGATCTTCATTGAGAAGTTGTTCCATTAACCTAGCCAAATTTCCACGATACGTAATTCCGTTTTTTCGGGTTTCTACGTCATGATAGATATTATCATTGCCACTATTTCCCCAATCCCAAGTCATGACTTTATCGTACATTAAATCTGAATCTACACGTCCCATATCAAAAGGATTTGCACGGTCAACAGGTGTTTTTATAGGTACTAATTTATAGCATAACCCATCTAATTGTAAATAATCTTTCATCCAGATATAGTCTTCATCACCAAAAGCACCACCAGTAAAATAAATTGGTCGTTTCCAATCATTATTGGCAATGATATCTAACATTAATAAACGATTTTTGTATAAAGCACCACCTGTGATTTTGATGTCAATATTAGGCACAATTTTATCAGCGTCTTTTTGTTTTACAACACCGTTTTCTATTACGGCATCTTTATTCACCGGAATTCTAATATATGACGTAGGTAAGTAATTAGAATTTTGCAATTGCTCTGGGTATCCATTTGGATCTTCCCCTCGACGTTGCATGCCGTATTTAAGACTATATTTTGGATCATCACTTGAGATGAAGTTCATGAAATCTTTAATTAACATCGTGTCTTTGGTGAGTTCGTATTTCATGATGTAATCACGAGTTCCAAATTTATATTGGTCATGTGTTAATTGAGACGGAATAGGGTCACTTTCGTAAGCTTTGCGCTTCATTTGGTCGATATACCAATCGGTTTGAAAGAGACTTGTATTCACAACACGAACATCGGTTCTAACACCTTCAATTTCCTGAAGATACCATAAAGGGAAACTATCATTATCACCAATAGTAAACAAAATTGAATTTGGAGCACAAGACTCAAGATACTTTCGTGCCATAGCTTGAGCGGTATATTTTTCTGAACGGTCATGGTCGTCCCAATTTTCAGCAGCTAAAATACCTGGTACTAATATCAGACAGACTATTGTTATTGCAGGCGCTAAAAATTTGGTGCTTGCATATTTTTTAAACAAATCAAAAATTGCATACACGCCAAACCCAATCCAAATTGCAAATACATAAAATGACCCTACTACCGAGTAATCACGCTCTCGAGGTTCAAAAGGCCTTACATTGGTATAAAACTGAATCGCTAAACCAGTCATTAAGAAAAACACTAACATGACCCAAAAACGTTTAGGATCTCTTGCCATCAAGAATAGAAATCCGATTATTCCTAAAATAAGTGGTAACATATAATAGGTGTTTCTGGCCTTGTTGTTTGCTACATCACTTGGTAGATTATCCTGAGACATTCCCAAATGGAATTCATCGATAGGGGCTATTCCACTAATCCAATTACCATGTAAATCGTCATACTTTCCTTGGATGTCATCTTGCCTTCCAGAGAAATTCCACATAAAATAACGCCAGTACATATAACCAAATTGATATTGTATCATATAAGATAAGTTATCACCAAAAGATGGTTTTTCAACATCTAGGAGATCTCTACCAAATTGTTTTAGAAAACTATTATAACCTTCGTAGTCTATTTTTCCTTGAGCTACGTCATTGCGAAATTCGTTAACCAAACGTCTAACATCGTTCTCCATTTGGTATTCAGGTTTAATTTGAAAATCAAGCAACCCAGTAAACATCATATAATTTTCTGCATGTTCTCCACTCCACATTCTTGGGAGTATGGCTGCATGTTCAGAATTATAGTTTTGCTTAGCATTTTTCCATTTATTTACAATCACATATTCTCCTTTTTCATGGTCTTTTTCATATTTAGGTTTGTCATCCAAATAGGGGTTGTTTTCATCTAAACCAGAATATTGATCGGTAAATAATGGACCATAGAATAAATGCGTTTCAGGGTATTGTTCTAGGTTGTAATAAGCTAATAACTCTCTCGCACTTGAAGGATTATTTTCATTAATAATCACATTAGCATTTGCACGAATAGGTAACATAACCCATGAGGAGAATCCAATAAAAATAAAAATCAAGCAGAGTATAAGTGTGTTAGCATATTTCAATCCACGATCCTTTGTGTATTTTAATCCGAAATAGAATGCAGCAATAACAAGTAGCCCTGCGATTATTGATCCAGAGTTAAAAGGAAGTCCAATAGTATTCACGAAGAATATTTCCGAAGCACTAAACAATCGCAATGCATTTGGTAACAGAAGTTTAAATATGAATAATAGAATCGCGGCCGCAATAATATTTGCTATTATAAAATTTTTAACGGTTACTGTTTTGTAATTTTTAAAGAAATAAATGAGCCCTAATGCAGGAATTGTCAATAGTCCCATAAAATGAACACCAAATGATAATCCAATAACAAATGCGATTAACACCAACCATCTATGACCACGAGGTTCGTGCATATCTTGTTCCCATCGCAGGCCAAGATAAAATAGGATAGACATAATTAGTGTTGCCATGGCATAAACCTCAGTTTCAACGGCGTTAAACCAAAATGAATCTGTAAAAGTGAATGCTAAACTACCTACTAGTGCACTGCCTAAAATAGCTACAGAAGCATTATTTGATATGCCTTTATCTTCTTTTTTTACAAGTTTGCGAAGCAACATTGTAATGGTCCAGAACATAAACAAGATTGTGAATGCACTTGAAACAGCACTCATCATATTTAACATAGCTCCAATTTGAGCAGGTTCGATAGCAAACATTGAGAAAAATGCTCCCAACATTTGAAATAAAGGTGCGCCTGGAGGATGACCAACTTGAAGTTTAGATGAGGTTAAGATGTATTCACCAGCATCCCAAAAACTAACGGTTGGCTCTATAGTTAGTGCATACGTAATTAGGGCAATGGTAAAAGCAAGCCATCCCATAATTGTATTCCATTTCTTGAAATTGAAATGTGTCATAAAAAATAGTCTATTTAATGCGAGCGAATTTAACAATAAATATGTTATGCATCACAGATTTTAAGTAAACGTTACCATTTTTTGATTTTTTTATAAAAAATTGTTTGTACAAATAAAACTTTGTACTAAATTTGCATCCTCTTTAAGAGATTGGCCTATGGTGTAACTGGCTAACACATCGGTTTTTGGTACCGAAGAGTCTAGGTTCGAAACCTAGTGGGCCAACAAAAAAGTCTTCCGTATTTATGGAAGACTTTTTCTTTTATATATAGTATCATATTAAATTTTAAAAGTAATGACAGGTCTATTTGCATGATTAACTAAATCTTCGCTAATGCTTCCATTAAAGAAATGGGCAATGCCTTGTCGACCATGTGTGCTAATTCCTATAAGATCTGCATCAATATGTTTTGAAAAGTTAAGCACACCTTTTTCTACAGTTTCATCATTATATATATTAACCGTATAATTTTTAAAACTATAATCTTCGATAAAATCATGAATACGATCATTAGCTTTTTTTGTTGTTGAAAAATTACTAGCAGTATTCACCATAAGCAAATGTATTTGTGCGCCAAATGCAGTTGCAAACTCTGTTGCTTGACGGTAAGTTTCTTTGTTGTCGTTTTTGAAATCTGAAGCAAACACAATGTCGTCAACGCTAAAATCATCATGATTATTTTTTATCACCAACACAGGAACATCTGAATTTCTTACTGCTTTTTCGGCGTTAGAACCAACAAACATTTCTTTGATCCCACTTGCGCCATGAGAACCCATTGTAATCATAGTAATACCGTGTTCTTTACAAATTTCTGAAATCCCATTAAAAGACCCGTCAGCTTTTACGATTTCATGAACAGTAAGACCATTTAAATAATCACTATTCATAATGTCTTGAAATTTCTGATGTGCCATTTTCATAAAAAACATGACTTCAGGGACATCAGCTTGCGAACTTACCGTGTCAACTTCTTGCATAGGAATTTCTAGCATATGCAGTAAATAGATCTCGCTATTGTGCTTTTTTGCTATTTGAGAAGCAACTTTTAAAGCGTGTTCTGCTTCTTGAGAGAAATCGGTTGGAACTAATATTTTTTTCATTTCGACTGAGTATATTTAAGTTACATAAATTTAATAATAAAAATCGAGACTACCGCACTTGTAGAAATCAATAAAAATATTGTATATTTGCAGCATTGTTTGAAGAAAAAAGAATAATGAGCGGACGGAAAGTCCGCTCTTTTTATACTAAAAATGTTCAGAGAAACCGTAAAACAATTATTAGACGAAGGATTAAAAACGCGTAACGACTTGTTTTTAATAGATTTTGACGTGTTAGGAGATAACAGTATTAAAATTGTTATTGATGGAGATAATGGTGTTTTAGTAGAGGATTGTATGTTTATAAGTCGAGCAATCGAACACAATCTAGATCGTGAGGAACAAGATTTTTCTTTAGAGGTGTTATCAGCTGGAGCTACATCGCCTTTAACAAACAAAAGACAGTATCAAAAAAATATTGGTAGAACACTTAGTGTAAAAACTATAGATAATCAAACTGTAGAAGGGACTTTAACTCAAGCCAATGAGGATACAATCCTTCTAGAGTGGAAAGTAAGAGAACCTAAGCCAGTAGGTAAGGGTAAAGTAACCGTTAAAAAGCAAGCTGAGATGACGTATGATACGATTTCGAAAGCTCAAGTTGTAATAAAATTTTAATTCATAGTTATGGAAAATATTGCGTTAATTGATTCTTTTTCAGAATTTAAAGACGAGAAATTAATCGATCGTGTAACGTTAATGGCGATTTTAGAAGATGTATTAAGAAATGCATTGAAGAAAAAATATGGAGATGACGACAATTTTGATATCATTATCAATCCTGATAAAGGAGATTTAGAGATCTGGAGAAATAGAGTTGTAGTGGCCGATGATGAAGTTGAAGAACCAAATCAAGAAATTGCATTATCTGAAGCGCAGAAAATTGAGCCTGATTTTGAAGTTGGAGAAGATGTAGCTGAAGAAGTTAAATTAGTAGATTTAGGAAGACGTTCGATTTTAGCCTTACGTCAAAACTTAATCTCTAAGATTCATGAGCATGACAATACCAATATCTATAAACAATTTAAGGAATTAGAGGGCGAAATATATTCAGCTGAAGTTCATCATATTCGTCACAGAGCAATCATTTTATTAGATGATGAAGGTAACGAAATTATCCTTCCAAAGGATAAACAAATTCCTTCAGATTTTTTCAGAAAAGGAGAGAACGTAAGAGGAATTATAGAAAGTGTAGAATTAAAAGGAAATAAACCTGCAATTATAATGTCTAGAACGGCTCCGGCATTTTTAGAGAAGTTATTTGAACAAGAAATTCCTGAAGTTTTTGATGGTCTAATTACCATTAAAAATGTAGTAAGAATTCCAGGTGAAAAAGCAAAAGTAGCTGTAGATTCTTACGATGATAGAATTGACCCAGTAGGAGCTTGTGTTGGTATGAAAGGATCTAGAATTCACGGTATTGTTCGTGAATTAGGTAATGAAAATATTGATGTGATTAATTATACAAATAACCTTCAGTTATTTATTACAAGAGCATTAAGTCCAGCAAGAGTAACATCTATTAAATTAGATGAAGACAATAAACGTGCAGAAGTATTATTGAAGCCTGAAGAGGTTTCAAAGGCTATTGGTAGAGGAGGTCACAATATTAGATTAGCTGGTAAATTAACTGGTTATGAAATTGATGTATTTAGAGAAGGTGCAGAAGAAGATGTTGAATTATCTGAATTCTCAGATGAAATCGAAAACTGGATTATTGATGAATTCAGTAAAGCAGGATTAGATACTGCCAAAAGTGTATTAGAACAAGATGTAGATGATCTTGTAAAACGTACAGATTTAGAAGAAGAAACTATTTTAGATGTTATAAGAATTCTTAAAGAAGAATTCGAAGATTAATACCTATTTTAACTCTGAAAAGTTAATTTGGTATAAAAGATTTTTAAGTTATATTACAAGCAATTTATGGCTCAAACTAGATTAAATAAAGTATTAAGGGAGTTAAATATCTCTATAGATCGTGCTGTTGATTTTTTAGAATCAAAAGGTGTCGAAATAGAGAAGAGCCCGAATACGAAAATTTCAGAAGAGGTTTACACAATTCTTTCCGATGAGTTTCAAACGGATGCTAATAAAAAAGCAGAATCCCAAGAGGTAAGTGAGGCAAAACTCAAAGAAAAAGAAGAGTTGCGTGAACAACGTGAGCGTGAATTGGAAGAAAAAGCGCTAAAAGAAGCGAAAAGCCGTGAAGTTGTTAAAGCTAAGGCAGAGCTTAGTGGTCCTAAACAAGTTGGAAAGATAGACTTGAATAAAGACACAGAACAGCCTGAAACTCCTAAAGAGATTAAAAAAGAAGCTACTCCTAAAGAGATTAAAAAAGAAGCTACTCCTAAAGTTAAAGAGGAAGCGGAAGCGCCAAAACCTAAAAAAGAGAAAGCGCCTGTAAAAGAGGTAAAGAAAGAGGTTGAAAAACCAAAAGCTGAGCCAAAATCTAAGCCGGTTGAGGAAGTGAGTGTTGAAGAGCCAATAGAAGAAACGCTTAAAACTCAGTATAAAAAACTATCTGGGCCTAAAATAGCAGGAGATAAAATTGATTTGTCTCAATTTAATAAGCCTAAAAAGAAAAAAGAAGAAAAGAAATCTGATTCAGATTCTGATAATAAAAAGAAAAGACGTCGTATAAGTAAAGGGCCATCATCTGGTGGAGATAACAGATCTAATAACAGAGGTGGTAACCAAAGAGGAGGTTACAAAGGTAAAAACCAAGGTAAACGTAACATTGTAAAAGAAGAGCCAAGTGCTGAAGAAGTTCAAAAGCAAGTACGTGAAACTCTTGAAAAACTACAGGGTAAGTCTAGTAAAGGTAAAGGTGCTAAATACCGTCGAGAAAAAAGAGAACAACACAGAGAGCAGTCTGAAATCGATCAAAAGATTGAAGCAGCAGAAAGTAAAGTTCTAAAAGTAACTGAGTTTGTTACGGCAAATGAAGTTGCAACAATGATGAATGTGTCTGTGACCGAAATTATTTCGGCTTGTATGTCGCTAGGTATGATGGTGACAATGAACCAGAGACTAGATGCTGAAACCTTATCGGTTGTTGCTGATGAATTTGGTTATAAAGTTGATTTTGTAACTGCAGATATAGAAGAGTCTATCGAGGTTGTTGAAGATAAGCCTGAAGATTTAGAAATGCGTGCACCTATAGTTACCGTGATGGGTCACGTTGATCATGGTAAAACATCATTACTAGATTATATTCGTGAAGAAAATGTAATTGCTGGAGAATCTGGTGGAATCACCCAACATATAGGTGCTTATGGAGTTGAATTAGAAGGCGGACAAAAAATCGCATTCCTTGATACGCCTGGTCACGAAGCCTTTACAGCGATGCGTGCTCGTGGAGCTCAAGTTACTGATATTGCAATTATTGTTGTGGCTGCAGATGATTCTATCATGCCTCAAACAAAAGAAGCTATTGCTCACGCGCAAGCGGCAGAAGTGCCAATCGTGTTTGCTATTAATAAAATAGATAAGCCTGGTGCTAACCCTGAAAAAGTAAAAGAAGGATTAGCAAATATGAATTTGTTAGTTGAAGATTGGGGAGGGAAAATTCAATCTCATGACATTTCAGCTAAAAATGGAACAGGAATTAAAGAACTATTAGAAAAAGTATTACTTGAAGCCGAATTATTAGAGCTTAAAGCGAATCCAAATAGAAATGCAACGGGTACAGTTGTTGAAGCTTTCTTAGACAAAGGTCGTGGATATGTATCTACAATCTTAGTTCAAGCAGGAACATTACGTGTAGGTGATTATGTGCTTGCAGGTAAAAACAGCGGTAAAGTAAAAGCAATGCATGACGAAAGAGGTCATGAAGTTGAAGCAGCTGGGCCATCTACACCTGTGTCTATCTTAGGATTAGATGGTGCACCACAAGCTGGTGATAAATTTAGCGTTTTTGAGGATGAGCGTGAAGCGAAGCAAATTGCAGCTAAACGTACACAATTACAGCGTGAGCAGTCAGTGAGAACTCAACGTCATATTACATTAGATGAAATTGGACGACGAATTGCACTTGGCGATTTCCAAGAATTGAATATTATTCTTAAAGGTGATGTGGATGGTTCTGTTGAAGCATTGACGGATTCATTCCAGAAATTATCTACTGAAGAAATTCAAGTGAATATTATTCATAAAGGTGTTGGAGCTATTACCGAAAGTGATGTATTGTTGGCAACGGCATCAGATGCGATTATTATCGGATTTAATGTGAGACCAATGGGTAATGCGCGTCAAATTGCTGAGAACGAAGAAATCGACATCAGAACTTACTCAATAATTTATGATGCAATTAATGATCTTAAAGATGCGATGGAAGGTATGTTATCTCCAGAACTGAAAGAAGAGATTACTGGTACTGCTGAAATTAGAGAAACCTTTAAGATTTCTAAAATTGGAACCATTGCAGGTTGTATGGTTACCAATGGGAAAATCTATAGAAATTCTGGTATACGTTTAATTAGAGATGGTGTTGTAATTCATACTGGTGAATTATTATCATTGAAACGTTTCAAGGATGATGCAAAAGAAGTTGCAAAAGGATACGATTGTGGTATGCAATTAAAAGGTTATAATGATATTCAAGTAGATGACGTTATAGAGGCCTTCCAAGAAGTTGAAGTGAAGAAAAAACTCAAATAAGAATACATATATAAATAAAAAAAGCGACTTGATAAAGTCGCTTTTTTATGTTTTGAAAATAAAACAATGTTTTTTAATCATCTTTTTTAGGTTCAAAAACCATTGCTTTTGAAAATGTCTTTTTGATTTTTAAAAGCGCGATGTCTGCTTCTAATCGCGTATTAAAATTTCCAACCCAAACTTTATAATTTGGTGTTTCATATACCAATTCTGATGGCCATTGCGCAAATGTATTTTCAAATTTTTCTCGCAGTGCTATTGCTTTAGATCGAGATCCAAAATCTAATTGAATTTTATATAAATCTGCAGTCTTAACGTCTTTTTTGTATTCCAACATTTTAGTAATGTCACTGTCTTGATCAATAGTAACCACCCCTTCCTGCGCCATTGTTAGGTTTGCAATGGCTAAGAAAGCAATTGAAAATAAATAAATTTTCATGTTTTTTAGTTTCATAAATTTTGAAATTTAGTACAAAGAAAACGATTTTTTTTGAGTGTTGTTTCCTTAGTGAAAATTAATAACTAAATTCGATGCAAAATTATTATTTAGAATCCATATAAATTAGCAATTAACAGTTCTGTAACATTTCTAAAATGGACTTTAAGTATTATTTTTGCGTGAGATTTTACAAACGTTTTTTTCAATAGCAATAATGAAAAAATCATACCAAAGTTTAGAAGATAATTCAACTAACAATATGATACAGGTGATTTACCGTCAACTAGCCTCAAAGATTCCTTATTTAGGATTGGTTATTTTACTTACGTTTACTACTTCACTTACTGCCCAAGAAGGCGACCCTGTAAAAGGGAAAACACTATTTAATACCAATTGTGCTGCTTGTCATAGTCTTGATCGAAAAATGACAGGGCCTGCGTTACGTGATGTAGAGGCAAGGCTAGCAGATGATCATGGTTTGGATAGAGAGTGGTTAAATGCATGGATTCGTAACAGTGCAGGCATGGTGAAATCTGGAGATGCGTATGCTAATCAGATTTTTAATGAATACAATGGAACCGCGATGACGGCGTTCCCACAATTGTCAGATCAAGATATTTCGGATATTTTGGCTTACACTGCTGAGCCTGCTCCAGTAATAGAAGATGATGGCGATGATGATGGTAAAACTAAAGAAACCTCAGAAGAAGGGATTTCAAATAAATTAATCCTTGGGGCTCTAGCAATTTTATTTGCCTTGTTAGCAATCGCTTTAGTTTTAGTTAGAAGAACATTAAATCGTTTTGCTGAAGAAAAAGGAATTGATGCTGTTTCAAAAGATAAAAGTGTTCCGCTATGGAAGGCTTTTGTAAAAAATCAGTTTTTGGTTTTAGTAACAGCAATTTTATTCCTATTAGCTAGTGCTTACTTTATATTTGGTTATTTGTCACAAATAGGCGTAGATCAAGGTTATGAGCCAGTGCAGCCTATTCATTATTCTCATAGAATTCATGCTGGTGATAATGGTATTGATTGTAAATATTGTCACTCGTCTGCTAGGGTGAGTAAAACTTCAGGAATTCCTTCATTAAATATTTGTATGAATTGTCATAAATCAATTTATGAGGTGTCTGCAGATACACAAAAAGAAGGCTTGAATGAATACGGTGTGGATTACAACGCCGAAATCAAAAAATTATATGCTGCAGTAGGATGGGATGAGGCTGAACAAAAATACACAGGCGAAACTCAGCCAGTAAAATGGATAAGAGTACATAATTTGCCTGATTTCGCGTATTTCAATCACTCGCAGCACGTTGAGGTTGCTGGTGTGCAGTGTCAAACATGTCATGGTCCAGTTGAAGAAATGGAAGTGATGTATCAGTTTGCGCCTTTAACTATGGGTTGGTGTATAAACTGTCATAGAGAGACAGATGTTAAAGTAAAAGATAATGCCTATTATACAAAAATACATGAGGAGTTATCTAAGAAATATGGTGTAGAAAAACTTACTGCTGCTCAAATGGGCGGATTAGAATGTGGTAAGTGTCACTATTAATAAAATTAATAAGAAGTAATTCAATTATATAATATGTCATCAAACAAGAAATACTGGAAAAGTGTTGAAGAGCTGAACGAAAATAGCTCTATTGTTGAGACGCTAAAGCAAAACGAATTCGTAAACGAAATACCTACGGATGAGTTTTTAGGAGATAAAGAAACGTTAGAAACTTCGTCTACTACGCGTCGTGACTTTTTGAAGTATGTTGGTTTTAGTACTGCTGCGGCTTCGTTAGCGGCTTGTGAAGGGCCAGTGATTAAATCAATTCCTTATGTAGTTCAGCCAGAATCTATTGTTCCTGGTGTCGCAAACTATTATGCAACAACCATTGCAGATGGATTTGATTTTGCAAGTGTTTTGGTAAAAACACGTGAAGGTCGTCCTATCAAAATTGAAAACAACAACTTAGCAAAAACACATGGTAGTGCTAATGCAAGAGTTAACGCTTCTGTTTTAGGATTATATGATAGTTTGAGAGTTAAAAGTGCCATGAAAGATGGTCAAGACATCTTATGGTCTACTTTTGATTCTGAAACAAATCAGAAATTAACCGATTTAATGAATGCTGGTAAAGAGATTGTGTTATTAACGCAAACTTATGCAAGCCCATCGACATCAAAATTGATTTCTGAATTTAAAGCAAAATACGGAAATGTACGTCATGTAGTTTATGATGCTGTTTCTGAGTCTGCTGCACTTGACGCATTTGAAGCTAAGTATGGGGAAAGAGGGTTAGCAAATTACGATTTCTCTAAAGCAATGACTATTGTTTCTGTTGGAGCTGATTTCTTAGGAGATTGGCAAGGTGGCGGATTTGATGCTGGATATGCGAAAGGTCGTGTGCCTACAAATGGCAAAATGTCTCGTCATATTCAATTCGAGTCAAATATGTCATTGTCTGGTGCTAATGCAGATAAACGTGTGCCTTTAACACCAAGTCAGCAAAAGCAAGCATTAGCTAAATTATATAGCATGGTAGTGGGTGGATCTGCATCTACCGATTTACCTGAGCATATCAATGCTGCAGTTCAAAAAGCAGCTACAGAATTAAAAAGAGCAGGAAGTAATGGTGTTTTAGTTACTGGAATTCAAGATGTCAATGCACAGTCTGTTGCATTAGCAATAAATGAGTCCCTAGGAAGTAAAGCTTTTGATGCTTCTGCACCTATATTAACAAGACAAGGTAGTAATGAAGCGGTAAGTAAATTAGTTGCCGATATGAAAGCTGGGCGTGTAGGAGGTATCATCATGAGTGGTGTAAATCCTATGTATACCCTTTCTAATGCAGCTGATTTTGCAGAAGGTCTTAAGAAAACAGAATTGTCAATTGCATTCTCTTTGAAAGCAGATGAAACGTCTACCTTAGCCCAATATATTGCTGCGGCACCTCATTATTTAGAATCTTGGGGCGATGTTGAGATTAAGAAAGGACACTATAGTTTGATGCAACCAGCAATTCGCCCGTTATTCGATACACGCCAATTTCAAGAGGCATTATTAAAATGGACTGGAAATAGTAAAAGTTACCGTGAGTACATTAAAGAGGCTTGGGGAGCTGGTATTTTGGGTGGATCTTCATTTAATAAAGCGTTGCAAGATGGTGTGTATGTGCCAGGAGTATTTGGCAACAATCCTAATGGATCGTCAATAAAAACTGTTACAACATCTACTACAGAATTAAAAGATAAGAAAGACAGAACTTTTGTAGGTGGAATTATTCATGATGTAGCTGTTGGTGTTGGTATCAAAGAGGAAGACAAAGATGAGTATGTTACTACAACATCAACAACAACTACTACTACAAGTAATTCAGGGTCTTCTGGCTTAAATGCAATATCTGCTGGAGCTGCTGCAAGAGCATTAGCTTCTTCTAAAGCATCGGGAGATTTAGAATTAGCTTTATACACAAGTGTTGGTATGGGTGATGGTCAACAAGCCAATAACCCATGGTTGCAAGAGTTTCCTGATCCAATTACACGAGCATCTTGGGATAATTATCTTACGATGTCTGCTAAGGATGCCGAAAAGTACGGCGTGAAAAACTGGCATGTTGCTAATGGGGCCTTAAATTCTAGTTTGGTAGAATTAACGGTTAACGGTATTCCAGTGACGATTCCAGTTATTATACAGCCTGGACAAGCTTCAGGATCTTTAGGTTTGGCATTTGGTTATGGTCGTAAAGATGGATTGAAAGAAGAAATGCAAACAGGTAAGAATGCTTACCATTTCTATAAAGATTTTAATACAGCACAAAGCGATGTGTCATTAAAGGTAGTGCCTGGAGAACATGAATTTGCATGTGTTCAGTTGCAAAACACCTTAATGGGGCGTGGCGATATTATAAAAGAAACTACTCTAGAGATATTCAATACTAAAGATAAAGAATATTGGAACCCTATTCCTAAGGTGTCACTAAACCATCAGGAAACTCCAGTAACATCTCCAGAGGTTGATTTATGGGATGAATTTGATCGTTCTATTGGGCATCACTTTAATTTGTCTATAGATTTAAATGCTTGTACTGGATGTGGAGCATGTGTTATTGCATGTCATGCTGAAAATAACGTACCAGTAGTAGGTAAAGAAGAAGTTAGAAGAAGTCGAGATATGCATTGGTTACGTATCGATAGATATTATTCTTCAGAAGATACCTTTGCAGAAGATGATAAGAAAAAAGATGATTTTTCTGGTCTTACTGGAGAGCATGGATCTTTGGGTGGATTTGCCGAATTAGAGCATCCAGCCGATAATCCTCAAGTTGCATTCCAACCAGTAATGTGTCAGCACTGTAATCACGCACCTTGTGAAACAGTTTGTCCTGTAGCGGCAACATCACATGGTCGTCAAGGTCAAAATCATATGGCGTATAACCGTTGTGTTGGTACACGTTATTGTGCAAATAACTGTCCTTATAAAGTGCGTCGTTTTAACTGGTTCTTGTACGCTCAAAACGATGAGTTTGATTACTACATGAATGACGACTTAGGACGTATGGTATTAAATCCAGACGTGACAGTGCGTTCTCGTGGTGTGATGGAAAAATGTTCTATGTGTATTCAAATGACACAAAAAACTATTCTTGATGCAAAGCGTGATGGACGTCCAGTTAAAGATGGAGAATTCCAAACCGCTTGTTCTGCAGCATGTAGTAGTGGCGCTATGGTATTTGGAGATATCAATAACAAAGACAGTAAAGTTGCAAAACTTAAAGAAGATGATCGTATGTATCACTTGTTAGAAAGTGTTGGTACTAAGCCTAATGTGCAGTATCATACTAAAGTGAGAAATACAACAGAAGCATAAAAAATTAATTAAGAAACAATTATAATAGATTATGGCGTCTCATTACGAAGCACCTATTAGAAGACCCTTAGTTACAGGAGAAAAATCATATCACGATGTATCGGTAGATGTGGCAGCACCTGTTGAAGGAAAAGCAAACAAAGCTTGGTGGATTGTATTTTCAATTTCATTGGTTGCATTCCTTTGGGGAATTGGGTGTATTATCTATACAATTTCTACAGGTATTGGAACTTGGGGATTAAACAAGACCGTAGGTTGGGCTTGGGATATTACTAACTTCGTTTGGTGGGTTGGTATTGGTCACGCAGGAACATTAATTTCTGCTGTACTCTTACTGTTCCGTCAAAAATGGAGAATGGCAATTAACCGTTCTGCAGAAGCAATGACGATTTTCTCGGTAGTTCAAGCAGGTTTATTTCCAATTATTCACATGGGACGACCATGGTTAGGATATTGGGTATTACCTATTCCAAACCAATTTGGTTCTCTTTGGGTAAACTTTAATTCACCACTACTTTGGGATGTATTTGCAATTTCAACTTACTTATCTGTATCCTTAGTATTCTGGTGGACTGGTTTATTACCTGATTTTGCGATGATACGTGATAGAGCTGTGAAACCATTTCAAAAGAAAATTTACTCTTTATTGAGTTTTGGTTGGTCTGGACGAGCAAAAGATTGGCAACGTTTTGAAGAAGTATCATTGGTACTTGCAGGTTTAGCAACACCATTAGTACTATCGGTTCATACTATTGTATCGTTTGATTTCGCAACATCGGTAATTCCTGGTTGGCATACAACAATTTTCCCTCCATACTTTGTTGCTGGAGCAATTTTCTCTGGATTTGCAATGGTAAACACGCTTTTAATCATCATGAGAAAAGTGTGTAATCTTGAAGATTATATCACAGTGCAACACATAGAATTAATGAATATCGTAATCATGATTACAGGTTCTATAGTTGGTGTGGCTTATATTACTGAGTTATTTATTGCTTGGTATTCTGGAGTTGAATATGAACAGTATGCATTCTTAAACAGAGCAACTGGACCTTATGCATGGGCTTATTGGATGATGATGTCTTGTAACGTATTTTCACCTCAGTTTATGTGGTTCAAAAAATTAAGAACAAGTATCATGTTCTCGTTCTTTATCTCAATTGTTGTAAATGTAGGGATGTGGTTTGAGCGTTTTGTGATTATTGTAACGTCATTACATAGAGATTATTTACCGTCATCATGGACGATGTTCCAACCAACATTTGTTGATATAGGTATATTTATTGGAACCATCGGATTTTTCTTTGTGTTATTCTTATTATACGCACGAACTTTCCCTGTAATTGCTCAAGCAGAAGTTAAGACCATTTTAAAGTCTTCAGGAGAACGATATAAAAATATTAGAGAGCGTGGAGATAGTTTAGTTGGAACAGGTGCAGATGAAAGGACCTCTGGGTCTAATACTGTTACTAGTAATGTTTCAGTAAATAGTTCTGAAGATGATAACTCGGCAAGAGTTAATGATTTACTTGGAAGTATTGGAGCCTTTGATGCTGCAACTCAATCCGCAGATGATTTGAAAAAAATCAATGGGATTGGCCCTAAAATGGAAGAAGTACTTAACAGTATTGGGATCTATACTTATGCTCAGGTAAGTAAAATGACAAAAAGAGAATACGACTTGTTAGATTCTATCACTGGTTCTTTCCCTGGAAGAGCTGAACGTGATGATTGGTCAGGACAAGCTAAAAAATTAATAAACTAAAAATAGTACATGGAAGCTTCAAAAGTAATTCACGCTATTTATACAGATGATGACGTCCTTATGGCTGCCGTTAAAAAGGTAAAGTCTGCTCATCATCATATTGAAGAAATATACACGCCTTTTCCAGTTCACGGACTAGACAAAGCGATGGGACTTGCGCCTACAAGAATAGCCATTGCATCATTTATGTATGGATGTGTTGGTTTAACAGTAGCAATTGTGATGATGAACTTCATCATGATTCAAGATTGGCCTCAAAACATTGGTGGAAAACCAAGTTTTAGCTATATCGAGAATATGCCTGCTTTTGTACCAATCATGTTTGAGTTAACTGTATTCTTTGCAGCGCATTTAATGGTAATTACGTTTTACTTAAGAAGTAGAATGTGGCCATTTAAAAAAGCTGAAAATCCAGATCCAAGAACTACAGATGATCATTTTTTAATGGAAATCCCTGTTCACGGAAATGAAAATGAATTAACAGATTTGTTGAAAGAAACTGGAGCAGTAGAAATTAATTTAATCGATAAAGCGCATTAATTTATACAGATGAAAAGTATATTTAAAATAGCAGTAGTATTAATAGTATTTGGAAGTGTTGTTTCTTGTAAAAAGGATTCAAGACCAAATTACCAGTTTATGCCTAATATGTACGAACCAGTTTCATACGAAACGTACCAGGACTCTGATGCCTTCCCAGGAGGTATGGAAGCTCAAATGCCTGCTGAAGGTTCGATTCCAAGAGGTGATTTTTTACCATTTGAAATTGAGAATACAACTGAAGGATATGAGTACGCAAAAACATTTTTAGTAAGTCCTTTAGACTCTATGAAAGTTGATACAGATAAAGGAAAAGAGCTATATGATATCTACTGTGGAATATGTCACGGTAACAAAGGTAAAGGTCAAGGTAAATTAGTTAAGCGAGAGAAAATTCTTGGTGTACCAAGCTATGATGATGCAGGACGAGCAATTACAGAAGGTAGTATTTATCATACTATTTACTACGGAAAAAATGCAATGGGTTCTTACGCTAATCAATTAAATGAGCAAGAACGATGGCAAGTTGTAGATTATGTTCTGAAATTAAAATCAGACTTAGAAAAATAAGATAGATAAAGATTATATATAGATATGTATACATTTTCAAGTAAATTAAGACTAGTAGCAATAGCCCTTATGATCATAGGAGCACTAGGTGTTACTTATGGTTTTATGACATCTCACAAATCTTTAGATGAAGTAAAAGAGATGATTGCTCATGAAGAAGCTGGACATCATGGAGGTGGTCATGCAGCCGCTGCAAACACCCATGCCGTTGCGACAGATGATCACGGTAATTCTCATGGAGATGAGGCGCATTCAGATGCAGGTCATCACGGTGATGAACATGCTGAGCATGTGATGCACCAAATTCATAACAGACCTTATGCTGCATTATATGTTGCCGCTTTTTTCTTTTTTATGATTGCTTTAGGAGCATTAGCATTTTATGCTATACAGTTTGCTGCTCAAGCTGGTTGGTCTCCAGTTCTTTTTAGAGTTATGGAAGGAATTACAAAATATGTTTTACCTGGTGGTTTAATAGTGTTAGCAATTGCTTTTGTTGCAGATAGTCATTTATTTGTTTGGTTAAAAGAAGGTGTTACAGAACCAGGAAATGAAAATTACGATGCTTTAGTTGCTGGTAAGTCTGGTTGGCTAAACAAAACAGGATTCTTTATAAGAGGACTAATCTTCCTTGGAGGATGGTCATTATATAGGTATTTTGCTCGTAAATTTTCTATTGCTCAAGATAATGCAGATGATAATAAAAACTTTAAAAAATCATTCCGTATTGCAGCAGGATTCTTAGTATTTTATATTTATACAGAATCTATGATGTCTTGGGATTGGATAATGAGTGTTGATCCTCACTGGTTCTCAACTTTATTTGGATGGTATGTATTTGCCTCTATGTTTGTGAGCGGAATTACAGTGATAGCTTTAATTACAATGTACTTGAAGTCAAGAGGACACTTACCATTTGTAAACGATAGCCACTTGCATGATTTAGCTAAATTCATGTTCGGTATTAGTATTTTCTGGACCTATTTATGGTTCTCTCAATTTATGTTAATCTGGTATTCTAATATTCCAGAAGAAGTAACTTACTTTGTTACTAGATTCCAGGATTATCAATTACCATTCTTAGGAATGGTAGTGATGAACTTTGTGTTCCCACTATTAGTCTTAATGAATAGCGATTACAAACGAATTCCTTGGTTTGTTGTAATGGCAGGTATTGTTATTCTTTGTGGACATTATATTGATGTATTTAACATGATTATGCCAGCAACAGTTGGTGATAGATGGTCGATAGGAATTCCAGAATTGAGTTCAATTTGTCTTTTTGCAGGATTATTCATATTCATAGTATTTACGGCCTTAACAAAAGCACCTTTACTAGCAAAACGTAATCCTTTCATTAAAGAAAGTGAACATTTCCATTATTAATAAAATATATAAAGAACAGAAACAACAATGACTGCTTTTTTAACACTCATAATAGTAATTTTCATAGCTGTTGCCATTTGGCAAATGGTTAAGATTTTTGATTTGGCTCAAGTAGGTGAATCAAACGATCAGGTTGCTACAGATAAGGATAATACAATCAATGGCTACTTAATGATGGGATTTTTAGCCTTCATTTATATCATTACTATACTTAGTTTTTGGTATTTAGGAGACTTGCCGTTAATGTCGAACTCAGCTTCAGAACATGGACCTGGTTTAGATAATTTAATGATTATCTCAATGGTCATTATATTTATTGTTCAAACCTTTACCCAATTCTTATTGCATTACTTTGCTTATAAGTATAAAGGTGAAAAAGGGCGTAAGGCATTATTCTATGCAGATAATAATACACTAGAAGCCATATGGACATTTATACCTGTTATAGTTTTAGCTGGTTTAATTATTTATGGATTATTCACATGGACTAGTATTATGAATGTT
The DNA here is from genome assembly GCF_055686305.1 of Psychroserpens citreus. NCBI lineage: Bacteria > Pseudomonadati > Bacteroidota > Flavobacteriia > Flavobacteriales > Flavobacteriaceae > Psychroserpens > Psychroserpens citreus. The sequence continues at coordinate 967,101 of NZ_CM145999.1, read as the reverse complement.
GATGAAAGTGATGACCCTTTAGTAGTCGAATTATATGCTCAACAATTTAACTGGAAAGCACGTTATGGTGGAGAAGATAATACTTTGGGTATGGCTAATGTAAGATTAATTGATATTGATCGTGCTAATATCTTAGGTCTTGATGAATCGGATCCTAATGCTCAAGATGATATCATTACTACAGAATTACATTTACCTGTAGGAAGGCCAGTTTTATTTAAAATGCGTTCTCAAGATGTATTACACTCAGCATATATGCCACACTTTAGAGCTCAAATGAACTGTGTTCCTGGTATGATTACTCAGTTTGGTTTTACGCCAACAGTTACAACAGCTGATATGCGTGAAAATCCAGATATCAAAGAGAAAGTAGCAAATATTAATGCTATTCGATTAGAAAATAAAGAAGAAATTGAAGCTAAAGGTCAAGAGTTAACCTATGAGTTTGATTATTTGTTATTGTGTAATAAGATTTGTGGAAAATCACATTATAACATGCAAATGAAAATTATCGTAGAAACTCAAGAGGAATATGATGCTTGGATTGCAGAGCAAACAACATTTAAGAATTCTTTACCAACTAACTAAAAAAGATTTAAAAAGAAAATAGATTATGTCAGCACACGCAGATACTCACGCACACGACGATCACGGACATCATCATCATAAAGAAACTTTTGTTACTAAATATATATTTAGTCAAGATCATAAAATGATTGCCAAACAGTACTTAATCACAGGTACTATTATGGGAGTTATTGGTGTTTTGATGTCAATTATGTTCCGTATGCAAATTGCATGGCCAGAACAACCCAATGTGCTTTTTGAAGCACTACTTGGGAAATGGGCACCAGAAGGGGTTATGGATGCAGATATTTACTTAGCATTAGTAACCATTCACGGTACCATTATGGTATTCTTTGTATTAACTGCTGGATTGAGTGGTACATTTAGTAATCTCCTAATTCCATTACAAATTGGAGCAAGAGATATGGCTTCTGGATTCTTAAATATGGTATCGTATTGGTTGTTTTTCCTATCTAGTGTAGTAATGGTTATTTCATTATTTGTTGAAGCTGGACCAGCGGCTGCTGGATGGACAATCTACCCACCTTTAAGTGCTTTGCCAATGGCACAGGGAGGATCTGGAGCTGGGATGACTTTATGGTTAGTATCGATGGCGATATTTATTGCGTCTTCATTATTAGGATCGCTAAATTATATTGTTACAGTAATCAACTTGCGTACAAAAGGAATGTCAATGACTAGATTGCCATTAACAATTTGGGCATTTTTTGTGACAGCTATTATTGGAGTAGTATCATTCCCAGTTTTATTATCTGCAGCTTTACTATTAATTATGGATAGAAGTTTTGGTACATCCTTCTTCTTATCAGATATATTTATTCAAGGCGAAGTATTACATTATCAAGGTGGATCACCAGTACTATTTGAACACTTATTCTGGTTTTTAGGTCACCCTGAAGTATATATCGTAATATTACCAGCGATGGGATTAGTTTCAGAAATTATGGCATCAAACTCACGTAAACCTATCTTTGGATATCGTGCAATGATTATGTCGATTCTTGCCATAGCATTCTTATCAACTATTGTTTGGGGGCACCATATGTTTATTTCTGGTATGAACCCATTCCTTGGTTCTGTATTTACATTCACAACATTATTGATTGCCATACCGTCGGCAGTAAAAGCCTTTAACTGGATAACGACCATATGGAAGGGTAATGTACAGATGAATCCAGCTATGTTATTTTCTATTGGATTTGTATCTACATTTATCACTGGTGGTTTAACTGGAATCATCCTTGGAGATAGTGCTTTAGATATTAATGTACATGATACCTATTTTGTTGTAGCGCACTTCCACTTAGTTATGGGTATTTCTGCTCTTTATGGAATGTTTGCAGGTATCTACCATTGGTTCCCAAAAATGTTCGGTCGTATGCTAAACAAAAATCTTGGTTATTTACACTTTTGGGTAACCGCTGTTTGTGCTTACGGAGTATTTTTCCCAATGCACTTTATAGGTATGGCAGGTTTACCTAGACGTTATTATACAAATTCAAATTTCCCATTATTTGATGATACAGCTAATGCTAATGTTGTGATAACAATCTTTGCTATTGTTGGTGGGATTTTTCAATTGGTATACTTATGGAATTTCTTCTATTCGATTTTCTTCGGAAAGAAAACAGTTCAAAATCCATGGAGATCTACAACATTAGAATGGACTGCACCAATCAAACATATCCACGGAAATTGGGAAGGGGAAATACCTCATGTTTATCGTTGGGCATATGACTATAGTAAACCAGGACACGATGATGATTTTGTGCCTCAAAATGTACCATTAAAAGATGGTGAGGAAGAATTACAACATTAATTTGATATTACCCTGAGCACTATCGAAGGGTCTTAATAATATTGAAAAGCCTTTCGTTACTATCGAAAGGCTTTTTGTTTATATTTGAAGAATAGATTCTTTTTAATAAGAAAGGAATTATTCTAAAACGCAAAGTATATAATTAAATGTTACCTTGAGCGTAGTCGAAAGGTCTCTGCTATGAACGAAAATCTAGATCCAACAAACGATAATTTTTCACATGAAGAATTGGATGTCGAAAAAAAATTGCGACCCTTATCCTTTGATGATTTTACAGGTCAGGATCAAGTATTGGAAAATCTTCAAATATTTGTTCAAGCGGCTAATGGTCGTGATGAAGCATTAGATCATACTTTGTTTCATGGTCCTCCTGGGTTGGGTAAAACAACTTTAGCACATATATTGGCGAGTGAACTTAATGTTAGTATCAAAGTGACCTCTGGACCTGTGTTGGATAAGCCAGGTGACTTAGCTGGTTTATTAACTAATTTAGATGAAAGAGATGTACTGTTTATTGATGAGATTCATCGATTGAGTCCTATTGTTGAAGAGTATTTATATTCAGCAATGGAAGACTATAAAATCGATATCATGATTGAGTCTGGTCCTAATGCTAGAACGGTACAAATCAATTTAAATCCATTTACATTGATAGGAGCTACAACTCGATCAGGATTGTTAACATCTCCCATGAGAGCGCGTTTCGGTATTCAAAGCCGACTTCAATATTATAATACCGAATTATTAACGACTATAGTACAACGAAGTGCTTCTATTTTAAACGTTCCTATATCTATGGAAGCTGCTGTTGAAATAGCTGGTCGAAGTCGTGGTACACCAAGAATAGCCAATGCGTTGCTACGACGAGTTCGTGATTTTGCTCAAATTAAGGGCAATGGAAGTATTGATATTAAGATTGCTAAGTTTGCTTTAGAGGCACTTAATGTTGATGCCCATGGCTTGGATGAAATGGATAATAAGATATTAGAAACCATTATCGAAAAATTTAAAGGAGGTCCCGTTGGAATTACAACGTTAGCGACTGCTGTTAGCGAAAGTGCAGAAACTATTGAAGAAGTATATGAGCCGTTTTTAATTCAACAAGGGTTTATTATGCGTACACCTAGAGGACGTGAAGTAACCGAACTCGCTTATAAACATTTAGGTAAAATTAAAGGACCAATTCAAGGAGGATTGTTTTAAATACAACACGTTGTTTATATCGCAAGATTTAAACGTATAGATCATGAATAAAAAAATAGGATTAAAAGAAGCCATATCTATTGGAATAGGTGGAATGGTTGGTGGCGGAATTTTTGCTGTCCTCGGCCTAGCTGCAGCATTAGCCAAAGGAGGAACTCCGATATCGTTTTTAATTGCTGGGTTAATTGCCTTAATAACATCATATAGTTATGTCAAATTATCTCTGAAATATCCTGATAGAGGAGGTACGGTTAAATTTATAAACCAAGGCTTTGGTATAGGATTATTTAGTGGAGGGATTAATAATTTACTCTGGTTTAGTTATATCATTATGCTAGCATTGTATGCCTCGGCATTTGGCTCTTACGCTCCGAACTTATTAGAACTTACAGGAGATAAAGTGGTTGATTCGCATATTTATGCTACCGCAATTGTTCTTATTGCGGCTTTTATCAATTATTATAGTATTGTTGTTGTTGGAAAAATAGAGTCTTACGCCGTAGTCATAAAATTAATTATTTTATTGTCTTTTGTTGGATTTGGTCTTTACGGCTTATTTGGCAATCCGCATTTGGAACAATTATCTCCAGAACATTGGGAATCTCCGTTTAAGTTACTTACTGCAGGAATGGTGATTTTTGTAGCCTATGAGGGTTTTGAATTAATTGCAAACGCTGCGCCAGATATAGAAAATCCTAAAAAGAATATCCCAAGAGCTTATTTTTGGTCGGTTATTTTCGTCATATTTTTATATATCATTATTGCCGCTATAACTGTAGGCTCATTAGCATTTAGTGAGATAGCCACTGCACAAGATTATGTATTGGCCGAGGCGGCAAAACCTATGTTAGGCAAAGTAGGGTTTACCATTATTACAGTAGCAGCATTAATTTCTACCTTTTCGGCAATTAATGCATCACTCTATGGTGGAAGTAAAGTTAACTATGAAATCGCTGAAGATGACGAATTGCCAAAACAGTTTACTTGTCAGCTTTGGAATCAACCTATAGGATTACTTGTAACGACAATCGCTACCATAATTTTAGTAAATACGTTAAAACTTGAGAGCATTTCAACAGCAGGAAGTGTTGGCTTCCTACTTATTTTTTCAATCGTAAATTTTACTGGATTTAAGTTATCAAAAGAAATAAATGGCAAGAAGAGCATTCCTATAGTTGGTGCAATCTTATGTTTTTTAGCCATGATAGCCTTATTAATTCAACACTATTCGGTAAATAAAACCGATGTGTTTATTGCAATTGGGATTATTGCTTTTAGTTTTTTGGTTGAATACGTTTACAAAAAGACAGAACGAAAGAAAGTATCATAAACTATGAATGACATTAAAAACATTAACCAATTATTAGACAAGTGGGGAGATTCGTTTGTAGGTTATTTACCTAAAGTAGCTCTAGCTATACTCGTTGTTGTTGTGTTTTACTTTATTGCTAAAGGATTTAAGATATTAGGTCTTCGATTTTATTCTAGAGTATTTAAAAAACAATCAGATCTCGCTAAGCTTATATCGGTTATTATCTACTTTTTCTTTTTATTATCAGGTGTATTCCTTGCGCTGGAAGTCTTAGGTCTTGAAAGTGTTTTAACTAAATTATTAGCTGGTGCTGGTATTGTAGGTATTGTTGCAGGTTTTGCTTTTAAAGATATTGCTTCTAATGCCTTTGCAGGGTTTTTGCTCAACATGCAACGACCATTTAAAAAAGGAGATTGGGTAGATATTGATGGAACTTTTGGAACTATAGAAGATATTGGAGGCATTACAACATCTATTAAAACGATATCAGGTCAAGAAGTATTTGTGCCTAATCAGCTTATCTATAACAACACATTTACCAATTATTCAACGTTTGGGAAAAGACGGGTTATTTTTAAAAGCGGTGTCTCTTATGGTGATGACTTAGATCTGGTAAGACGTGCTTCTTTGGAGGAAGTAGATAAAATTAATGCGGTATTGAAAAATGAAGTTGTAGATTTTTATTTTACTGAAATAGGCAGTTATTCTTACAATTTCGAAGTTCGTTTTTGGATTGAGTTTACACATCAGAAAGACTATCTAAATGCCATGAATGAGATTGTTATGAGAATCAAAAAGCGCTTCGAAAAAGAAGATATTTCATTAGCTTATGCCGTAACAACATTAGATTTTGGCGTAAAGGGAGGTGTGAATATTTTTGACAAACCTATGCATTTTGAGACTAATAAAAACAAAGTTTAAATGCTAAAGTTCCTGAAAGCCGTTTTTAATCATTTTCTAAATAGTAATACGTTCCAAAAAGGAGCGGCATTGGCTTATTATGCGGTGTTTTCAATATTTCCAATTATCATAATTGTCATATCTATATTGGGTATGGTATTTGGGAAACAAGCGGTGTCTGGAGAAATGTTTACACAACTTAAAGATACTTTGGGTGATACGGCAGCCTTACAAATTCAGGATATAATAAAACACCAACACATTAACCATAATTCTGTATTGACAAGTATTTTAGGTGTTGTAACTTTAATGTTAAGCGCCTCAGGAATATTTAGTCAAATACATAATGCATTTAATAATATTTGGAATATAAAGGCTAAACCTAAAAATAGTATTCTTAGATATTTTACTAAACATATGTCTTCTTTCCTGCTGCTAATGATTTTATTTTTCATATTAATCGTGAGCACATTTGCAAATACTTATTTGATAAAATATATGCCGTTTTTAAGTAAGGAATATAAATTATATGCATTCTATGAGCATGCATCGTCATTTCTAGTTATTTCCTTACTTTTTGCAATCATGTTTAAGTATTTAGGAGATGCCAAAGTAAAATTAAAGCCAGCCTTAATTAGTGGTGTTTTTACAGGTTTATTGTTTATGCTTGGTAAAATAGGTATAGCAATGCTCGTTAGCAGAAGTCATTTGTCAACCACATTTGGATCAGCAAGTATTTTAGCTTTAGTTATGCTTTGGGTGTATTATACATCCCAAATTATATTTTTAGGAGCATCATTTTTAATGATATTAAGTCGTAAATTAGGCTTAGAAATTAAGCCTAATGATAATGCGGTTAGTTATGTTCAGCAAGAAATTGAGAATTGAATATATACAGAACCTAATTATGCCCAAAGACTATTGTTTTAATAATGCCAAATAAACAAAATATACCTACTGTTTCTCTGTATAAATTTTTAAGACATTCTCTAGATATTCTTAAAAACCCACTTCCTTTTCATCATCAAAATTTTGAAGAACAAGGTGATATTTTCCGACTGAAAATAGGATTCAAAACTAGTGTTTATTTTTGTAGAGATGCTGCTTTTGCCGAATATGTACTTCAGAAAAATCAAAAAAATTACGTTAAATCTAAAATCCAAACGGAAGACTTAGCTAAGTATGTAGGTAAAGGCTTATTAACATCAAAAGGTGAACATTGGAAAAAACAGAGAAAACTTATTCAGCCAGCATTCCATAAAAAGCAATTAGCCAATCTATTGGATGTGATTCAAAATGCGATTGTTTCAGAATATAATCGTATAGTGCCTAATACGATAATTGATATTTTTCCTATACTCAATGATTTAGCATTTCAAACTGTAGTTAAATCTTTATTTAGTAGTGCTGCAAATCAAGATGACATTAATAGACTTCAATATATTACTGAAGCTGCTCAACAAATGATGGTTAAAGAGTTGAGACAACCTTATTTAAGATGGTGGTTTAAAGCCAATGGAGAAATTGAAAAGTCTATCTCTTTAACTCGAGAAGCAAGAATGATTTTAAGACGAATTGTGAATAACAGACGAGCGTCTAAAATTAAAGAGAATGATTTGTTAGATATGTTATTAGATACTAGGTATGATGATGGTAGTGCCATGACTGAAGAACAATTAATCGATGAAATTTTAATTTTATTTACAGCTGGACATGAGACCACATCAAATGCGTTGACATTTACAAGTCAATTATTAGCATTGCATCCCGAATGGCAAGACAAAATCTATAATGAAATTTCTGAAATAAAAAAAGAGACTAACGATTTGATGTCCTCTGTTATGCTTTCAAAAATATGCCAACAGGTTATTGAAGAATCTATGAGATTATATCCTCCAGCATATTTTATTGATCGTGTTAATGTTGTCGAAGACCATTTTAATGAGATGCGTTTTAAACCCGGTTCAAATTTATTGTTTTCTGTATATGAAATACACCGTCACCCAAAGCTATGGGAACAGCCTAATACATTTATGCCAGAACGTTTTCATGAAGGTGGTCGCATATTCTCATCACAATATTTCCCATTTGGGGCTGGGCCACGAAAATGTATTGGTAATAACTTCGCTATGTTTGAAATGATTATTGCGGTTAATGAGTTGATTTCAAAATTTAAAATTCATCCAGAGTTTGATAAGATAGATATTACACCTTTAATTACATTAAAGCCTAAAAACGCAATGCTTAGATTTGAGAAAAGGTGATTGATAACAAATCTACATATAGCCAATTTATTAAGTCTGAAGCTAAACGGCTTGGGTTTTTATCTTGTGGAATAAGCAAAGCACAGTTTTTAGAAGAAGAAGCTCCTCGGTTAGAACGTTGGTTAAAGACTAATGCACATGGAGAGATGCGTTATATGGAGAACCACTTTGACAAACGCCTTGACCCAACAAAGCTGGTTGAGGGATCAAAAAGCGTAGTGTCTTTACTGTTAAATTATTATCCTTCGGAAATGCAAAACCCTGAAAGCTATAAGCTATCTAAATATGCCTATGGAACAGATTACCATTTTGTAATTAAGGATAAATTGAAGCAATTATTACAGACGATACAAGATGAAATTGGCGAGGTGCATGGTCGTGCTTTTGTAGATTCGGCACCTGTATTAGACAAAGCTTGGGCTGCTAAATCTGGTTTGGGATGGATTGGAAAGCATAGTAATTTATTGACACAACAAGTTGGCTCCTTTTATTTCATTGCTGAGCTCATTATTGATTTAGATTTAGAATATGATCACGCCGTTACTGATCATTGTGGCACTTGCACAGCATGTATTGATGCTTGTCCCACAGAAGCTATTACAGAACCTTATGTGGTAGATGGGAGTAAATGTATTTCATATTTTACTATAGAGCTAAAAGATAATATCCCTTCAGATTTTAAAGGGCAGTTTGATGATTGGATGTTTGGCTGTGATGTTTGTCAAGATGTGTGTCCGTGGAATCGCTTTTCAAAAGCACATAATGAACCACTATTTAATCCACATCCTGAATTGTTATCTATGACCAAAAAAGATTGGGAAGAAATTACTAAAGACACGTTTAATAAGGTGTTTAAAAAATCTGCTGTAAAACGGACCAAGTTAGAAGGAATACGTCGTAATATAAAATTCTTAAAAGTAAATGATTAATTGATTTTGATGAAATATAAATGTTCAATTTGCTTTATTAATATTTATGAGCGACTCTTTATTTGCTCAGAATCAGTAATCTATTTAAAAAAAAGCATACAACTTGTAAAGACAGAAAATTTTTACAAATTTGTTTTGCACAGTTGAAAAAAGAAATTAAATTTAATATCCCTATAATGAGTTTTTTAGAAAAATAGCAAAAATTGAGTCATTACTAATGTCTTAAGATTAACCATCAAAGCTTATTTTTATGAAAAGAAACTATAATACACTTATTGTTGATGATCATCAAATTATCATCGACACTTATAGAAATGCTCTAAAAATTACAGAAGAATCAACAGATGCTTATGCTTTTAACATCTCTCAAGCCAAAAATTGTGATGAAGCGTATGAAATAGTTAAAGCATATTCTAATCTTGAAGAGCTTGATTTATTGTTTTTGGATATCCAATTGCCTCCTTCTTCAGATAAGAAAATTTTATCAGGAGAACATTTAGGAAAAAAAATAAAAGAACTTTATCCCAAGGCCAAAATTATTGTATGTACTAATTTAAATGATAATTTTAGGTTAAACAATATTTTTAAGACCATTAACCCAGACAGTTTTTTAGTAAAAAGTGATATCGACTTTGGGGACTTAATTGAGGCCATCAAGAAAGTGATATCCAATGATGTGTATTATAGTAGAACTTTACGAAGCTTATTGAGAAAAAAAGCAACTAATGATGTTGTATTAGATGAAATTGATATAAGAATACTTCATGAAATTTCTAATGGAGCACGAATGAAAGAACTACTCAACGTTGTTCCATTAACTAAAACTGGCATAGAAAAAAGAAAGCGAAATCTCAAAAGTTCTTTGCAAATCACTAATAATAGCGATCGTGATTTAATTCTTAAAGCCAAAGAAATTGGATTTATATAAATGTTGATATTTTTTCTTCAAAACGCTCACTTATTGTAAGCATTTTGATTTGCTTGTTTTAAAATAAAAAAAGAATTTTAATGTTAAATATTGAAAACATCCGTTTAGGTGAATCCTTTGTGAAATACAGATTATATTTTTATTTATTTATGGTAACAGTTAGTTGTAAGGTTGATAAAAAAGACACAATCGATTATATTGACTACTATTCATCTGTATATGAAGCAGACAGTCTCTTTATTGAAAAAAAGTATTCAGAAAGCTATAGCATTTTAAAAGAGATATTTGACAAATATGAACCGATAAATATGGATATTTATTACGAGTATGAAACATATTTATCATCTGCTGTGGAACTTGAGAAAACCTCAGAATTATGTGATGATTTAATCACTCTGGTTTCAAAATATGGTTATAATAAACAGAGAATCTTTGATAACCCTAATTTAAAAAAAATAGCAGATAGCTGTCCAGAAGTATCAAAGAAAATTGACGAGTTATATCAAGTTTTTGTTTCTAGTTTAAATTTAAGTTTAAGAAATGAAATGCATTTAATGGTTATAGAAGATCAAAAGTACAGAGGAAATGGAACATATCAAGATAATGTTGTTAATCAAGAAAAAATTGATGAAGAAAATACCAATAGATTAATTGAAATATTTAATGAATACGGATATCCAAACCAAGAACTTATTGGCGATTATTTTGTAGACCAAAAACACCTAATGTTTACAAGTATATTATTACATACAAATGACTCAGTAAGAGAAAATTATTTTATACCAAAACTCCTTGAATTTTTAAAAAAGGGGAAATGTAACCCAATCACTTATGCATCCATGGTAGACCAATTGTATTTGTACAATGGTGAGTCACAGATTTATGGAACGTATTCTAATAACATGAATATTTCAAATTTTGAAAAACTAGATACAACAAGAAAGAGTATTGGGCTGCCAGCTTATGGATATGAAGAGTGGAGGATCAAAAAACTTTACGGGCATATAGATTTTGAAAAACTTAAAGAAGAGTCTAAGACTAAATAAAAGAATTGAGAATAAATATTAACTTAAATATATAAATTATGAAAAAACTAAAATTATTATCTGAGTTTGAGTCTTTTGATGACGTAAAATTATCTGAAAAAGTTTCGACTTCAATATTTGGAGGCCAAACAGGTGAATTAAGAACAGTGAGTTTTTCCACTTGTGATGAATGGAATTGTGCAGACAGTGGTACAGCAACAATGATGGATAATAGGGTTCTTGCTTCTCATGTTACTACTACAGATCAGGATTGTTAACGAGTATTAATATTAATAAAACCAGAAATAATTATGAGAAAATTAAAATCATTATCCGAATTCGAATCTTTTAACGATTCAATTTTAACACCAGAAACACAAAATACAATTATTGGTGGGCAAGTAACAGCTAATTTCCATACTCATAGAACCGAAACATGTGAATGGAGTTGCTATGACGTAGAATCTGTAACCACTCAAGACGGAACTGTAATATCAACTGCTAGAGTAGATACTGATGCAGATTGTTAAAATAATAATTAAATAACACAAAACTCTTATGAAAAAATTAAAATCATTTTCAGAAATTGAATCTTTTAGAGATGCTTCAATATGTAAAAGTAATCAAGTGAACATTTTGGGAGGTCAAACTCTTGACTATTATGCAACGATTACTAGTACATGTGAATGGAGTTGTCAAGATTCTCAAATCGAAACTTATCAAGATGGTGTTCATACCGGTTCTCATAGATTAGAAACGGAGAATGATTGCTAGTATAGCCATTCACGTATATAACATAAATAAAAAGATATAATCATGAAAAAATTAAAGCCATTTTCTGAAATAGAAACTTTTGATGATGTTTCAATTTCTAGAGATAATCAGGTAAATATTTTAGGAGGTCAAACTTCAGATTATTACTCTATTACTGTTAGTACATGTGAGTGGAGTTGTCAAGACACTGAAGTGAGTACACTAAGAGATACTACTGTAGTGTCCACCAGAAGAATAGATACAGAAAACGATTGTTAAATTTAAAACACTTAAATATTGAGTGATAATACTCTCAATAAAAATAATAAACCGCTTTTGGGCGGTTTTATTTTTAATTTAATTTTTAAATAAATGGTTCTAATATTAAGTGAAAAAAATGATTTTTCTACAACCGAAATAATAGATTGGCTGTTGTATTATGACATTCCTTTTTTAAAAATCACTAATACAGATAAAGTCAAAATTGAATGGGTAAAAGATGATATTATCTTACTTAAAGATGGTGTGAAATATCCAGTTTCTGAGTTTAAATCTTATTGGTATCGAAGAGGACAAATCAATGATTTTATGAATGCCAAAAGTAATGACCCTTTTATTGATTTGATAAACATTGAACATATTAAATTAAAAGAATTTCTGTATTATAAACTGTCTAAAATTAAAAAGATTAATTCAATTGAAAGGTCAGACGTTAATAAACTAATTGTGTCTTCTGTGGCAAGAGAAGTAGGTTTGTTGGCTGCAGATGATTATATAGTTAATTCAAAAAAAGAGCTTCTTAAAATAATTGATAATAAAAATAAATTCTCTACAAAATCTATTAGTGGGCACGCTATACATGTTTTTGATAACTTATGCTCCTACTATTATACTGTCCTAGTTGATAAAGAAAAAATTGAAAACAATTATGATGATACTTTTTTCCCATCTTTAGTACAATCTTATATTGAAAAAAAGTATGAACTAAGAGTTTTCTATTTAAATAATAAAATGTATTCAATGGCAATTTTTTCACAAAATGATTCTCAAACTTCTATTGATTTTAGAAATTATAATAGAGTAAAACCAAATAGAACAGTACCATTTAAGTTGCCATTTGAGATTGAAAAAAAACTAAACCTTTTAATGAAAAAACTAAATATTAATTGTGGTTCAATTGATATTATTGTTACTCCAAAAGATGAGTATTATTTCTTAGAATTGAATCCTATTGGTCAATTTGGAATGGTCTCTAAACCTTGCAACTATAACTTAGAGAAAATCTTGACCGATGAATTAATAAATTACATAGAATGAATTCAGAAAAAAAAATAAAAAATCAGGTAATTAAAAATAAAGCCAACTACCCAATTGGGCTCAATGATTTAGTTATCAAACCCATTGATAAGACCAAATTCACAAAAGTGATAAAAGTAGATTTATATGAAACAGATAGGTACCCTGTTCACACATTTTATAAACATATAACACGATTCTTATAATGTTTGAAAGTAATAACTACCTCATACTTTTTGCAAATTGTATTCCCGTGAAAGGTCCTAAAAGAAGTGTGATTTGCGACTTGCAAAATAACCAGTATAAATATATACCTAATGATTTGTACGATATTTTAGTTCGTCCAAAAATTTCATTAAAATCTTTATTAATTGAATATGAAAATGAGAATGAAAGTGTATTGACCGAGTATGTTAATTTTATTTTGGAGCAAGGGCTTGGTTTTTTAGGAACCGATAAAGATTTAGAAAGATTACCGCATTTGAATTTAGAATTTAATACTCCTGCCTATATCACAAATATGATTTTAGAACTAAATAATAATTCTAAATATCTAAATAAAGATGTAGTATCACAAATTCAAACCTTAGGATGTAAGAACGTAGAAATATTTATTTATGACCAATTAGATATTGAAAATGTTATATCAATTCTAGAACTCTTCAAAAAATCAATAGTTAAGTCTATTGCCTTGTACGTCAAATTTAATGATCAAATAGATAAATCAGAATTGGAGAGATTAAGTGTGAGGTTCATGCAATTAACTCTTTTAGTATTTCATAGTTCACCAGAGAATTCAGTAAGTGAACTTGAACTGTTAAAAGTAGTTTATACATCAAAGATAATTAAAGATTTCTCTCATTGCGGAATTATAAATCAAACCTATTTTAGTGCAAATGTTGAGAAGTTTACTGAGTCTAAAAATTATAACTCTTGTCTTTACAAGAAAATTTCAATTGATGTTAATGGTAATGTTAAGAATTGTCCAGCACTTCCTTCTGAGTTTGGGAATATTTCATCAACTAAACTAAAAGATATTGTGGTTAATAATAAAAACTTTAAAAAGTTTTGGAACATTACCAAAGACTTAATAAGCACCTGTAAAGATTGTGAATTTAGATACATGTGTACTGATTGTAGGGCTTATGTAGAGAATACTGAAGATCATTATTCGAAACCTTTAAAATGCGGATATGACCCTTACACTAATAAATGGGAAGAATGGAGTACAAATACCTTAAAACAGGAGGCTATTAAACATTATGGACTACAAGATTTGATTAAAAACAATGATTAGCTTTCCAAACTATAAACAAGCCGATTTTAAAGATTGTGGTGCAACTTGTTTAAAAATAGTAGCCAAACATTACAAAAAAAGTATTTCCATTCAAGGTTTAAGGTCTCTTACCGAAACAACTAGGGAAGGAAGTAGTCTATTAGGTTTGAGTGAGGCATCTGAAAATTTAGGTTTCAGGAGTCTAGGAATAAAAGTGTCATTAGAGCGTTTGCAGGAAGCACCATTGCCTTGTATTTTACATTGGAACCAAAATCATTATGTAGTCTTATATAAAATCAAAAAAAATATATTTTATATTTCTGATCCAGCTCATGGTTTATTGAAATACTCAAAAGAAGAGTTTCTAAAACAATGGATTGGCAATAATGCCAGTGATGATACAGAAGAGGGAATTGCACTATTACTAGAACCTACTCCAAAATTTTATAATTCAGATTTTGATTCAAATAACATTGAGTTTGGTTTTAAATTCCTTGCGAAGTATATTTTTAAATATAAACGATTTTTATGGCAACTTGTAATTGGGTTAATTGCCGCTAGTTTATTACAAGTTATTTTTCCTTTTCTTACTCAAAATATAGTAGATATAGGTATTAAAAATCAAGATATACACTTTATCTATTTAATCTTATTTGCTCAATTAGCATTGTTTATTGGTAAGACAGCGATTCAAGTTATTAGAAGCTGGATATTATTGCATTTAAGTACACGTATCAATATCTCTTTGGTTTCCGATTTTTTCATCAAACTTATGAACCTCCCAATCGCTTACTTTGACACTAAAATGACGGGAGATATATTACAGCGAATAAATGACCATAAGCGCATTGAGAGAATATTAACTACCTCATCATTAAGTGTTCTATTTTCAATGGTTAATTTGATCGTGTTTAGTTTTGTTCTTTCCTATTATAGCTTAAAGCTATTTGGTATTTTTCTATTAGGAAGTTTTCTTTATTTTTTATGGATTATTATTTTCTTAAAGAAGCGTAGAGATTTAGATTATAAACGTTTCTCTGAGGTGAGTCAAGAACAAAGTAAAGTGATTGAACTTATCAATGGAATGCAAGAAATAAAACTACACAATGCAGAAAAACAAAAACGCTGGTCTTGGGAATTTGTTCAAGCTCGATTATTTAAAGTTTCCATAGAAGGATTAGTCCTTGAACAATATCAAAGTGTGGGTTCTGGTTTTATTAACGAGTTGAAGAATATTTTAATTACTGTATTATCCGCGAAATTCGTAATTGATGGAGATATTACTCTAGGTATGATGTTGGCTATCAGTTATATTGTTGGTCAATTAAATTCGCCAATTGCCCAATTAATTAATTTTGTTAGAGAGGTTCAAGATGCAAAGATTTCATTAGACAGATTAGCAGAAATTCATAATAAAGAAGATGAAGAGCAACAAAATATTAAAAAAATCACTGATATTCCATTAGATGCAAGTTTGATACTGTCTAAAGTGTCTTTTAGATATATTGGTTCAGATAACATGGTTTTAAAAGGATTGGACTTAGAGATTCCAGCTAATAAAGTCACAGCAATTGTTGGTGTGAGCGGAAGTGGTAAAACTACATTAATGAAATTGCTACTAAAGTTTTATGATCTTAATAATGGTCAGATAAAAATTGGTAATTATGATTTACAACATGTATCACAAAAAACCTGGCGACATCAATGTGGAGTGGTGATGCAAGAAGGATATATTTTTAATGATACAATAGCCAATAATATTGCTGTTGGAGAAGACTACATAGATAAAAAGAAATTAGCACATGCAGTCGATGTAGCTAATATTAAAGAATTTATTGAAAGCTTACCATTATCATACAATACTAAAATTGGGATGGAAGGGGTTGGTGTAAGTACAGGACAAAAACAACGTTTATTAATAGCAAGAGCTGTTTATAAAAATCCAAATCTTTTATTTTTTGATGAAGCAACCTCCGCCTTAGACGCCAACAATGAGAAAGTAATAATGAGTAAACTAAATACTTTCTTTGAAAACAAAACAGTTGTAGTTATTGCTCATAGGTTAAGTACAGTAAAAAACGCTCATCAAATAGTTGTATTGGATAATGGAAAAATTGTAGAAGTTGGTAATCACGAAACGTTGGTAAAACGAAAAGGGGATTATTATAATTTAGTGAAAAATCAATTAGAATTAGGTAATTAGTATGTCAGAAAAATTGGACGATTTAAAGCTGAGAAGCGAAGAGGTGCAAGAGATATTAACTCGTGTTCCTCATTGGATGATTCGATGGGGTAATGTTTTATTCTTATCACTGATACTCTTGTTATTATTTATTTCTTGGTTTGTGAAATATCCAGATATAATTTCTTCCAAAGCTTTACTCACAACACTAGTTCCTCCTCAAAAAGAATATGCCAAAACAACTGGGAAATTATCTGCAGTTTTAGTTACAGATAATGAAAAGGTAACAAGTTCACAACCTTTAGCAATAATTGAAAACACCTCCAATTATAATGATGTTTTTAAACTCAAAAGAATAATAGATACAATTACTATAAATAATAAAACATTTAATTTCCCAGTAGATAGTATTCCGGTTTTGTTTTTAGGTAATATAGACGCTCAATTTGCATTGTTTGAAAATAATTATATTCAATATATCCTTAATAAGGAATTGCAACCATTTTCTAATGAATCAATTGCGAATAGATATTCGATCTCAGAATTAAATAGAAGATTGCAAAGTTTGAAATCGCAAAAGGAAATTAATAGAACAGAACTGGAGTTTAAAAATAAAGACTTATTGCGCAATAAGGCGTTATTCGAAAAGGGCGTAATTTCAGCTCAAGCTTATGAGAACAAACAATTAGAATATGCTCAGGCTGAACGAAATTATAAAAACTTCGAATCCTCTATTTCTCAAATTCGTGAAGGATTAAGTAACGCCAGGAGAACAAATAAAGGTACCGAGATTAACAGAATAAAGGAGGAAATGATATTGTTGAAAAATGTTATTCAATCATTTAATCAACTCAAAAAAGCAATTAAAGATTGGGAACAGCAATATGTTTTAAGCTCCGATATAGATGGCAAGGTTTCTTTTTTGAATTTTTACAGCATTAATCAAACTGTTAACCAAGGTGATTTGGTGTTTACTATAATTCCTAAGGAATACTCTTCATATATTGCAAAACTAACAACACCTTCCCAAAATTTTGGAAAAGTTAAGTTAGGACAAAAAGTGAATATCAAATTAGAAAATTATCCAGAAGCAGAATTTGGCGTATTGATTGGTGAAATACAACATGTTTCGGTAATTCCAGATGATGAAGGTAATTACGTAGTAGATGTTTTGTTACCAGAAGAACTAATAACTTCTTACAATAAAAAAATTGACTTCAAACAGGAAATGCGAGGTTCAGCTGAAATCATTACTGAAGATTTGAGATTGATTGAACGATTCTTCTATCAATTTCGACAAGTTTTGAGTCGTTAACCTAATTAGAAAACAAAGGCTCTATCTTATTTCATTTCTCATAAAACATGTACCTTTGTAATTCGGTTTGTCCACAGGTATAATTACAAATTGATTAATTCACATAGTATATGAGCAAACAAAGTAAGCGCAGAGAAGCTTTAGTGTATCATGCAAAGCCAACACCTGGAAAAATTCAGGTAGTTCCTACAAAAAAGTATGCCTCCCAACGAGATTTATCTTTAGCCTATTCACCTGGTGTTGCAGAACCATGTTTGGAAATTGAAAAAGATAAAAACAATGTGTATCGATATACAGCTAAAGGTAATTTAGTAGCTGTTATTTCAAATGGAACTGCTGTGTTAGGTTTAGGGAATATTGGTCCTGAAGCATCTAAGCCTGTTATGGAAGGCAAAGGCTTATTGTTTAAAATATTTGCTGATATAGATGTCTTTGATATTGAAGTCGATACCGAAAACATTGACGAATTTATTGAAACCGTTAAAAATATTGCCCCAACTTTTGGAGGAATTAATCTTGAAGATATTAAAGCTCCCGAAGCTTTTGAAATTGAACGTCGTTTGAAGGAAGAATTAGATATTCCTGTTATGCATGACGATCAACACGGTACAGCAATTATTTCTGCAGCAGCATTATTGAATGCTCTTGAAATAGCAGGGAAAAATATAGAGGATGTTAGTATTGTTATTAGTGGCGCAGGAGCCGCAGCAATTTCTTGTTCTAGACTGTACCAAGCTTGTGGCGCTAAGCGTGAGAATATGGTTATGTTAGATAGCAAAGGTGTGATAAGAGCGGATCGAGAAAACTTAACCAAGGAGAAAGCCGAATTCGCAACACATAGAAAAATAGATACTCTCGAAGAGGCTATGAGTAATGCCGATGTATTTATTGGGTTATCAATGGCAGATATCGTTGAGCCAGAAATGTTAATGTCTATGGCAAAAAATCCAGTGGTATTTGCTATGGCTAATCCTAATCCAGAAATAAAATATCAACTAGCTGTTGATACACGAGATGATATTATTATGGCCACAGGTAGAAGTGATCATCCTAACCAAGTGAATAATGTACTTGGGTTTCCATTTATTTTTAGAGGAGCTTTAGATGTAAGAGCCACTAAAATTAATGAAGCCATGAAAATGGCTGCAGTTCATGCTTTAGCAAAATTGGCTAAAGAACCGGTGCCAGAACAGGTAAACATTGCTTATGGAGAAACACGATTAACTTTTGGTAAAGATTATATCATTCCTAAGCCTTTTGATCCAAGATTAATTGCTGAAGTCCCACCAGCTGTTGCAAAAGCCGCAATGGAAAGTGGTGTTGCCCAAGAACCTATTGAAGATTGGGAAAAATATAAAGACGAATTGTTAGAACGTTTAGGTTCTGATAATAAAATTGTAAGACTTTTATTAAATCGAGCCAAACTGAATCCTAAGCGTGTTGTTTTTGCCGAAGCCGATCATTTAGATGTGCTGAAAGCTGCGCAAATTGTATATGATGAAGGTATTGCCATTCCGATTCTTTTAGGGAGACGAGATAAAATTTTAAGCTTAATGGAAGAGATTGAGTTTGAAGCCAATTTAGAGATTATCGACCCTAAAACTGATGAGCAAGAAGCACAAAAAAATGAATACGCTAGAGTGTATTGGGAACAGCGTAAACGTAAAGGAGTCACCTTGTATTCTGCCCAAAAAGTTATGCGAGAGCGTAACTATTATGCTGCTATGATGGTTAATCAAGGTGATGCTGATGCTCTAATTTCTGGGTATTCTCGAAGTTATCCATCGGTAGTGAAGCCAATGTTAGAGCTTATTGGATTAGCACCAGGATCTACTAGAATTGCAACGACTAATGTGATGATGACACAGCGAGGACCTATGTTTTTGAGCGATACTTCAATAAATATAAATCCTTCAGCAAATGCCTTAACGCGAATTGCACAAATGACAGCAGGTGTCGTAAAAATGTTTGGAATGGAACCTGTTATGGCTATGATTTCTTATTCTAATTTTGGATCGTCAAAAGATCAAACTGCGACCAAAGTTAGAGAAGCTGTTGAGTATTTACACAAAAGGCATCCAAATCTAGTTGTTGATGGAGAACTACAAACCGATTTCGCTCTTAATAAAGAAATGCTACAAGATATATTTCCGTTTTCCAAATTAGCAGGACGAAAAGTAAATACATTAATATTTCCAAATTTAGAATCGGCAAATATTACGTACAAATTGCTTAAAGAATTAAATAAAGCAGATTCTATTGGGCCAATTATGATGGGTATGAAAAAACCAGCACATATTCTCCAGTTAGATGCAAGTGTTGACGAAATTGTAAACATGACTGCTATTGCTGTAATTGATGCACAGCAAAAGGAGAAAAGAAGAACCTCATAAGCCTACTGTTTTACCTATGCATTCACCTTTGAAATGTAAATAATTTTATTACATTTGAGTTTTTAACCCAAGCGCGTAAATGATTACACATATTCAAGGTAAATTGGTGGAAAAGAATCCAACAGATGTCGTTATAGATTGCAATGGAGTTGGTTACCTTATAAATATATCATTACATACGTTTTCTCAAATTCCAGACCGAGAGGCACTTAAATTGTATACACATTTAATTGTGAGAGAAGATTCTCATACATTATTTGGTTTTTCTTCGGTTGTAGAGCGAGAAATTTTCAGACTTTTACTTTCGGTAAGTGGTATTGGAGCTAATACAGCACGTACCATGTTATCATCCTTGTCTCCTCAACAGGTTAAAGAAGGCATAGCGCATGGTGATGTTGCTTTAATCCAATCGATTAAAGGAATTGGAGCTAAGACTGCTGCTCGAGTGATCTTGGATTTGAAAGATAAAGTTCTAAAAGTTTACGATATTGAAGAAGTTTCTGTTAATAAAAACAATACCAATAAAGATGAAGCGTTATCTGCTTTAGAAGTTTTAGGATTTGCAAAAAAGCAGTCCGAAAGAATAGTGGACAAAATTGTATCGCAACAACCTGACGCAAGTGTTGAGACTATTATAAAAGAAGCTTTAAAAAAATTATAAAATTTGATCACAACAAATCTAACTATATCAAAATCTTACCATCGTTTTTTACTAATCCTTACATTAGTGTTTTTTGTTGGTTTTAGCTATGCTCAAAACACGCCAACTACAACTCAGGATACTACCAAAACGGGGTTTTCTTTAGGAAAACTTAATATTCCAAATCCGCAGAGTATTGTTTCTAAATATACTTATGACCCTTTAACAGATAGATACATTTATACTGAAAAGGTTGGAAGTTTTAATATCAATTATCCAATTATATTAACACCTGCAGAATATCAAAAATTAGTCTTGGCAGAACAACAACGTCTGTATTATAAGCAAAAAATTGATGCGGCAGCAGGACAAAAGGATGGTACCGAAGATGAACAAAAAAATCTATTACCTGAATTTTATATTAACTCTGGTTTTTTTGAAACACTTTTTGGCGGAAATACAATAGAAGTGATTCCTCAAGGTTCTGTAGAAATGGATTTGGGTGTTTTATTTACAAAACAAGATAACCCAACATTCTCTCCTAGAAATCGAAGTAATTTTACATTTGATTTTGATCAACGTATTAGCTTGAGTTTATTGGGTAAAGTCGGAACACGACTTCAGGTTACAGCCAATTATGATACCGAATCTACATTTGATTTTCAAAACCTAGTAAAATTAGAATACACACCTACCGAAGATGATATTGTTAGAAAAATTGAGGTTGGTAATGTAAGCATGCCATTAAACAGTTCTTTAATAACTGGAGCGCAAAGTTTATTTGGTGTAAAAACCGAATTGCAATTTGGAAAAACTAGAGTGACAGCCATTTTTTCTGAACAACAATCACAATCACAATCTGTTGTTGCCCAAGGTGGTGGTACTGTGGAAGAATTTGAATTCTTTGGAAGAGATTATGATGAAAATAGGCACTACTTCTTGGCTCAATACTTTAGAGATGAATACGACGATGCGATGCTTCGTTACCCTTTTATAAATAATAATATTCAAATTACTCGAATTGAAGTATGGGTTACTAATCGAAGTAATCAAACTGATAATGTACGAAATGTTGTGGCGCTCCAAGATTTAGGTGAGTTTGAAACTATCGGTTTAAACGGAGGTATACCTCCTGGAGGTTTTTTAAGCCCTAGTGGCTCACAACTCCCTGATAATGATAATAATGCTTTTGATCCAGCAAATATTGGTAATGGAGGGTCTTTCTTGTCACCAGCTGTTAGAGATATTACGACTGCAGAACAAGGTATTTTAACTCCAGCTAATGAAGGTTTCGATTTCGGAAAACTCGAAAATGCAAGAAAATTAGAGCAAGGAAGAGATTATCAACTCAATCAACAATTAGGGTATATTTCTTTAAATCAACGTCTTTTAAATGATGAGATATTAGCCGTTGCATTTCAATATACAGTTGGAGGAGAAGTCTATCAAGTTGGTGAATTTGCTAATGATGGTGTTAATTCTACTGCCACAAATACAGATGATGATGGAGACGGGATTCCAAATGTTGCCGACGTTGATATCAATGGCGATGGTATAGCTGATAATGGTACCGATACTGATGGCGATGGTATTAATGATATTTCAGATTCTGATGTGAATGGCGATGGTATCATCGATAATGGACCTGATGTTAATGCCGATGGTATTAATGATGGTTATGTTGTTTTTGAGGGGTCTACACAAAGCTTAGTAGTAAAAATGCTGAAGAGCCCAATTACAGATGTCAATCAACCAATATGGGATTTGATGATGAAAAACATCTATGACACAGGTGCGTTTCAGCTTGATCAAGAAGATTTCAGATTAAATATCTTTTATACAGAAGCATCTCCACTAAATTATATTGCACCAGTAGAAGGGACAACATTTCCACCATTTGAAAATAATACACCTTTTGATAATTCAGATGATTCTGAAATTATCGATACACCGTTAATTCGATTATTTCATTTAGATCGTTTAAATTTTAATAATGATCCACAAGCAGGAGGTGATGGTTTTTTCGATTTTGTGCCTGGATTAACTGTTCTTACACAAAATGGAAAAATCATCTTTACTAAAGTTGAACCTTTTGGTCGTTATCTTTATGATATTTTGGATGATGATGGGAACCCTAATAACAATGAAGCCGATTATGATGCTGGAATATTCACTAACTTAAATCAAGAAAAGTACGTTTACGATATTCTATATAAGCAAACCAAAACAGCAGCATTAGATGAAGCTGAAAAAAATAAATTCCAGATTAAAGGGCGTTATAAATCATCTGGAGGAGATGGTATTCCATTGGGAGCGTTTAATGTTCCGCGAGGATCAGTAATTGTTACCGCAGGTGGACGGACGCTTCTTGAAGGTCAAGACTATACGGTAAACTATCAAATTGGTCGTGTATATATTATTGATGAAGCCTTAAAATCATCAAACATTCCTATCAATGTTTCTGTAGAAAATAATGCGGTTTTTGGCCAACAAACAAGACGTTTCACAGGTGTAAATGTTGAGCATCAGTTTAATGAAAACTTTGTTTTAGGAGCTACATTATTAAATTTAAATGAACGT
This sequence comes from Psychroserpens citreus, assembly GCF_055686305.1. NCBI lineage: Bacteria > Pseudomonadati > Bacteroidota > Flavobacteriia > Flavobacteriales > Flavobacteriaceae > Psychroserpens > Psychroserpens citreus. The sequence continues at coordinate 943,698 of NZ_CM145999.1, read as the reverse complement.
CCAATAACTCAAAAAGCAAATTACAATACTGAGCCTATTAACAATACTATTTTTGGTTTTAACGGAAATTATTCCACTGAAGTACCTTTCTTTACTAGGCTAGTTAATAAATTACCAAATATTGATACAGACGCACCTTCAAACCTTTCTGTTAGGGGTGAGTTCGCTTATCTGGCTCCTGGAGCTCCAAAAGGAACGGATTTTAACAATGAAGCAACGGCCTATGTTGATGATTTTGAAGGGACACAAGGTGCTATAGATTTATTATCTCCTCAATCATGGTTTTTATCAAGTAGACCTAGAACGGTAAATGGTGTTACTGAAAATGATCCAGTAAATACACCTGGTATTCAAAATGGATATGATCGTGCCTTTCTGAACTGGTATACGATTGACCCTATTTTTTATAGCAATCAAAGACCTCAAGAAATTAGTGATGATGATGTCTCCGATCTATATACAAGACGTGTATTTATTGATGAAGTGTTTCCCGAAATAGACATTGCTCAAGGTCAAAGTACTGTGATAAATACATTAGATTTAGCCTATTATCCAACTGAAAGAGGACCATATAATTTTGATCCTGCTGCAGCTAATGATAATTTAGATCCTTCAACCAGTTGGGCAGGAATTACTAGGCAGATTACGTCTACAGATTTTGAACAAGCTAACGTAGAATATATTGAGTTTTGGTTACAAGACCCATTCTTAAATAGTCCTCCTGCAAGTGGGCTTTCAGGTAAGTTATTTGTTAACCTTGGTAATATTTCTGAAGATGTGCTTAAAGATGGTAAAAAACTGTACGAAAATGGCTTGCCAGAAGATGGGGATATAACACCATTATTACCTGAAACAGCTTATCAAACTGTAGTGCCGAGAAATCAAGCGTTAATTTATACATTCTCTACTACAGGAGGAGATAGAGATAATCAAGATGTTGGATACGATGGATATGATGACACAGAAGAAATTGCTCAGTTTGGAGGAAACTTTGGGCCAGACCCTTCAAAAGATAATTACCTCTATTATCTAAATACAAGTGGAAATATTTTTGAACGTTATAAGCAATATAACGGTCAACAAGGTAATTCTCCTGATGTTTTTACAGATACTAATCGTGGTTCTACACCGCAACCTGATGTTGAGGATATCAATAGAGATAATACGATGAATACGATTGATAGTTACTTTGAGTATGAAGTAGAAATCAGTCAGGCAACATTAAATGAGAGCAACCCACAAATTAATGATATTAAGGAACGTCAAGTCACTTTGCCAAATGGACAAACCGAACAGGTAAGATGGTATCAATTTAGAATTCCAATTGGAGAAGGACCAAATAGAACAGCTATTGGTGGAATTTCTGATATTAGATCGGTTCGTTTTGCACGACTTTATTTAGAAGACTTTACCCAAAACACAGTATTGCGTTTTGCAACTTTAGATTTAGTTCGTAGTGATTGGAGACGTTACCGTTTGACCTTAGATGATGAGCCAAATAATGATGATGATAATACAGAGTTTAGTGTTGGTGTTGTAGGGTTGCAAGAAAATGATGGTAATTATGTATTACCTCCAGGTGTTGTTTTAGAACAGTTAAATAACAACAATAATATTATAAGACAGAATGAACAATCACTGCAAGTTGAGGTTTGTGATTTAGAGCCTGAAGATTCTAGAGGTGTCTTTAAAAATATAAATGTAGACATGCGTCAATATAATAAACTGCGTATGTTTATTCATGCTGAAGAGGGTGAATCTGGAATGCTTAGTGATGGAGATTTAGTTGGTTTTATTCGTATGGGTAATGACTTTACTCAGAATTACTACCAAATTGAAGTGCCTTTACAAGTGTCATCTGGTATGTCCTCTCCAGAAAGTATTTGGCCAGAAGTTAATGAAATAAATATAGAACTAGATGTTCTTGAGCAAATGAAATCTCGTGGTATTGCCGATGGAACTCTAGCCAATGTTGATCCAACATTCTACGATCTTATTGATGGTGAATTATCTCCAACAGGAGAATTTGATCCTTATACTACTGGGCAACAGCGTTTGGCAATTATTGGTAACCCTAACTTTGGTGATATTAGAGTATTAATGGTTGGTGTTAAAAACTCAGGACAGTCTGGAATGGACGCCTGTGGTGAAATTTGGTTTAATGAATTGCGTTTGGCAGACCTTGATAACGAAGGTGGCTGGGCAGCAGTCGCTTCTATGGATGCAAATTTTGCTGATTTCGCTAATATAAGTGCAACAGGTCGAAAAAGCACTATAGGTTTTGGTTCTGTAGAACAACGTCCAAATGAACGAAGTCGAGAAGATGTTGAGCAATACGATGTTGTTACCAATTTAAATCTCGGTCAATTACTTCCTAAAAAATGGGGCATTCAATTGCCATTTAATTATGCCGTAGGAGAACAAATTATTACGCCTGAGTATGATGAGTTTTACAGGGATATTAAATTGGAAACACAATTAGAAAATTCGACCAATAGAGATTCAATTTTAAATGTCAACGAGAATTATACCAAGCGGAAAAGCATCAATTTTATTGGTGTAAGAAAGAATCGAACTACCGATAAGAAACCACGTTTTTATGATGTTGAAAACCTGACGTTTAATTATTCGTACAATAAAGAAGAGCATCGTGATTTTGAAATTGAAAACTCTCTGAGTCAAAATGTAAGAGCTGGTGTTAATTATAATTATAGTTTTGAACCTCTCAATATTGAACCGTTTAAGAAAAATGATTCTTTATTTAGAGGGAAATATTGGAAGATTCTAAAAGACTTTAATTTTAATCCTATTCCAACCAGTTTCTCGGTAAATTCAGATATTATTCGTCAGTTTAATAAGCAGAAATTTAGAGAGGTTGATTTAACAGGTGACAATATAGGGCTTGAAGAATTGTTCCGAAGAAATTATAATTTCAATACACAATATGCGCTTAATTTTAATTTGACCAAAGCCTTGAGTCTGAATTTTACCGCAGCCAATACCAATATTGTAAGAAATTATTTTGTTAATGATGTGATTAATGGACGACAAAATCCAGAACTTGATGTTTGGGACGGTTTCTTTGATCTAGGAGATCCAAATATTCAAAACCAACAGTTGCAATTAAATTATGAGATTCCGTTATATAAGATTCCTACATTAAGTTTTATGCGAGCCACCTATTCGTATACTGGAGATTTTCAGTGGCAAAAAGGATCGGATTTAAATAGTAATTTACCTATTCAAAATGAAGATGGAACCTTTACTACTTATAATTTAGGGAACTCAATTCAAAATGCGAATACTCATAATATCAACTCTACATTTAATTTGGAAACTCTCTATAAGTATATTGGGTTAACAAAAAAGAAGAAGAGAGGCTCTTCGACAAGACGAGGTGCAACTCCGGGAGGTTTGAGTAAAGACGGTCAGCCAAATGCAGCAGCAAAGCCTGGAGATGCTAAAAGCAAAACGAGCGGAGGAAATAAGATATTAAATGGTCTGGTTGATGTATTAACAGCAGTAAAACGTGTACAAATTAATTATACTGAGAACAATGGTACCTTATTACCTGGATACTTAAGAACACCTGGTTTTATTGGAACTTTGCGACCAACATTTGGATATACCTTTGGGAGTCAGCGCGATATTAGAGATTTGGTTGCTCGAAATGGTTGGTTGACAGTATTCCCAAATTTTAACCAACAATATAGTGAAACTACCAATAAGGTTTTAGACCTCTCAGCAGATGTAGAATTGATAAAAGATTTGAATATCGATTTAACAGGTGGTCGCGTCTATTCTGAAAATTTAACTCAAAACTTTAACGCTACAGATATTGATGGTGACGGATTTAGTGATACATATAACGCTTTAATTACGAATTCATTTGGAAACTTTAATATCTCTACATCATTAATTAAAACAGCATTTAGCAAGAGTGACGAAACACGCTCGGCAGCCTTTGACGACTTTAGAGCTAACCGATTAATCGTTGCAAGACGACTGGCAAGAAATTTCTATGGTAATGATAACTTCGCAACTGATGGAGAAGGCTACCCACTAGGATTTGGTAAGAATAGTCAAGCTGTGCTATTGCCTTCATTTTTAGCAGCGTATAAAGGCTCCAGCGCAGATAAGATTAGCTTGTCTGCCTTTAGAGATATTCCAATTCCTAACTGGCAATTAAAATATACTGGTTTCATGAAAATGAAATGGTTTAAAAAGAACTTTAAACGTTTTTCTATAACACATGGGTACCGTTCAAGTTATACTATTAATCAGTTCAGAACAAATCTTGATTTAGATGCTACATTATTACAACCAGGTGTTGCTTATGAAAATCAAAATCCTGAAGTATTAGATCAATCTGGTAACTTTAAAAATGGTACTATTTTCAGCAATATCAATTTAGAAGAACAGTTTAGTCCTTTATTTCGATTAGATTTCGAAATGAAAAACTCAATAAAGGTGCTTGCCGAAATGAAAAAAGACAGGATATTATCATTGAGTTTTGATAATAACCTATTAACAGAAATACAAGGCAATGAGTATATTCTTGGGTTAGGTTATCGTATCAAAGATTTGAGAATTCGTTCAAAACTTGCTGGACCGAAACAAGTCATTAAAAGTGATTTAAACATGAAAGCTGATGTCTCAGTAAGAAACAATAAAACGATTATTAGATATCTTGATATTGAGAACAATCAAATTACACAAGGGCAAACCATTTGGGGGCTTAAATATACTGCCGATTATGCATTTACTAAGAATCTAACAGCTATATTCTATTTTGATTACACATTCTCAGAATATGAAATATCGACAGCATTTCCGCAAACTACCATAAGAACAGGATTTACTTTGCGATACAATTTTGGAAATTAACCTAGTAATTAAAGTCTAAAAAAATTACATTTGTAACATACAATAATTTTTAATTTACAAGATGAATATACCATCAGATTTAAAATACACCAAAGATCACGAATGGATCAAAATTGAAGGTGATACAGCCACAGTTGGCATTACAGATTTTGCGCAAAGCGAACTTGGAGACATTGTTTATGTTGAAGTTGAAACTATTGATGAAACATTAGATGTTGATGAAGTTTTCGGAACAGTAGAGGCCGTGAAAACTGTATCAGATTTATTTTTACCATTATCTGGTGAAATCACAGAATTTAACGAAAGCCTAGAAGATGAGCCTGAAAAGGTAAATACTGATCCTTATGGAGATGGATGGATGATAAAAGTCAAATTTTCTGATGCTTCTGAAATAGATAATCTATTATCTGCAGATGATTACAAAGCTCTTATTGGTGCTTAAAAAATGGGCTTTGCCAATTGTTATTCTTTATGTGATAATCTTAACTTTGGCAAGTTTAATTCAATTAAAAGACATGCCTAGTTTCGGCTTTTCTTTTGATGATAAAATTTATCATACGCTCGCTTATCTTATTCTAACACTATTAGTGTATAATTACGTTAGTACTAAGAATTTTAAACGAAGTATGATCTTATCAGCAGGGATAGCTATTGGGTATGGCATAATTATTGAAGTTCTTCAATTTGTATTAACAACACATAGGTCATTTGATGTGTTTGATGCAGTGGCCAATACGCTTGGAGCATTATTAGCCGTGATGGTATTGAAATATTTAATAAAAACGAAAGTTAAAATGAATTAATAGCTTGCTTTTTTAACAAATAATTGGTTAATTTAGCATTCTTAAAACCTCTTAAGCACATGGAACCTAAAAAAAACATAAAAGCAGACGTGAGCAGAAATAGTTCACTCTATTTTGCAGTTGGAATGGTATTGATGTTAGCTTTAACGTATATGACAATTAATTATAAGTCATACGAAAAAGATAATATCGATATAGGACAATTAGATTTAGATGATTTGGAAGATGAAGAAATTCCAATCACTAATCAAGAAATAATTCCACCACCTCCACCACCTCCACCACCTGTAGTGCCAGAAGAGATTGAAATCGTTGAAGATGAAAAAGAAATCGAAGAAACAGTAATCGAGTCTACTGAAACAGATCAAGAAGAAGAGATTGTTGAAGTTGAAGAAATTGAAGTTGAAGAGGTTGAAGAAGATATTGATGTTCCTTTTAACGTCATCGAAAATGTGCCTATTTTCCCTGGTTGTGAGAAAGAAAAAGGCAATGAAGCAAAGAAACAATGTATGTCTGACAAGATCAGCAAGTTTGTAAATAAGAAGTTTAATACAGATTTGGCTGGTGATTTAGGATTATCAGGAAGACAACGTATCAATGTGATCTTTAAAATTGATAAGACAGGAAACATTGTAGGCATTAGAGCAAGAGCTCCACACCCAGGACTTGAAAAAGAGGCGAAGCGTGTGATTGGATTATTACCAAAAATGAAACCAGGTAAACAACGAGGAAAACCAGTAAACGTACCGTACTCTTTACCAATCTTATTCCAAGTACAAGACTAGTAAACACTAGTATATCATAAAATTTCAAAATCCCATCTAAGTAATTAGATGGGATTTTTACTTTGGTATGCTTATTGTGATTTTATCATAATATTAACATTATAAATTAAGTATTATGAAAGATTTTAAAAAATCGCACAATATTGCTGGTCAGAGCAATGGCGTGCAAAAATCACACAAGCACGATGCAAATTTACAAAAAAACTCATCGTTGTATTTTCAAATTGGACTTATTCTATGTTTGCTTGCAACATATGGCATGTTCGAAATGAAATTTGAAACGATCAAATCAAAGTACGATTTCGTAATGGTCGAACCAGATGAAACAATTCAATTCATCCCTAGCTTCGTCGTAGAGCCTGATGCTCCAAAAAAAGTAGAGGTCAAAAAACAAAAACCAGTTGTCATTAATAAAGACCCTAAAATTGTTGATGATGATACAAAGCTTGATGATGATACACCAGATTTTGTCACTGAGCCAGTTTCGGTATCAGAGCCAATTAAAGCAAGTGATTTTGTTGAGCCTGTTGAACCTATTGAGCACATTCCAGTAGTATTTACAACAGATAAAGTGGAAATAGTACCTATTTATCCGGGATGTGAAAAGAAAAAAACGAATGCAGACCGCATTAAATGTATGAACCAGAAAATAGGTAAACTCGTACAAAAAAAATTTGATATCGATTTAGCACAAGAGTTGGGCTTATATGGTAGACAGCGTATCAATGTACAGTTTAAAATAAATGAAAAAGGTGAAATAACTGAGATTAAAGCTAGAGCTGCACATCCTACACTTAGCAAAGAGGCAGAACGCGTTACTCATAAAATTCCTCAAATGAAACCAGGAATGCAAAGACAAAAACCTGTTTCGGTACTTTATAATTTGCCTATCGTATTTCAGGTGAATCAATAAATGAATTATATTTTACAAGAAAGAAGGTCGTTTAAATTTTAATTCTTTAAGCGGCTTTTTTTGTATTTCTATTTTGAAAAAAATAGTATCTTTCGGCAACTAATGCGTGTCGTACTATATGAAGAATTGCTTCTTGATTATTTTTATGATTTCTTTTGGAATGTTGTGGTCTCAAGAACCTTCAACCTATGAGAAATCGCCAGTTTTTCCTGAATGTGAATCACAACCTATAGAAGCATTAAAAGCCTGTTTCAACACCAAAATTAATACACATATTTTTAACACTTTCAAGGTGCCTCAAATTGTTTCTGACGACAGTTATAATGGCGAAGTTAATGTGCTTTTTGAAGTTGATAAAGAAGGCGTGATTTCAGTAATATACATTGATGCCGTTTATGATGAACTTAAAACTGAAACACAACGTGTATTTGAGGCTTTGCCTAAAGTGACACCTGGTACATATAATGGAAAACCTGCATTCTTTCAATATTCTTTAGGGATTAAAATCCCTTTAATAGACCCTTCCGAAATTCTTGTTAAACAAGAGGAGTCAACCATAGTCGATATCAAAGCAACTACTGATTTAAATGCTGATGTGAGTAAAGAATTCGACAATGTGAATGATAGTATCGTAAAGTATGAAAAGCTAGAATATAGCAGTCAGCTAAATATACCATTTACACATAATTACTATGCGCGATTCGATCAGCAAATGAATGGTTTGGGCACCAATAGTCATACGGCAGCTAAACCATTTATGTATGATGAAGTGGCTACATATTATGATTTTAAAGCTGAAAAGGAAGCTTTAGTCAAAGGAAGTGATAGTTGGTGGCTTAGGAAATTATGGGATGAACATTTGGTTGAAGTTCAGGGCAAAGGCTATTGGTTTACAGCCGACCCTGTTTTTGATTTACAAATCGGGAAAGATACTGAAGCCGATTTTAGTACAACCTACAACAATACGAGAGGAATTTTTATTCAAGGTGGATTAGGCAAAAAATTTAACTTTTCAGCGTCTGTGTATGAAAGCCAAGGACGATTTGCTCAGTATTTTAATGAATTTGCAGAAGCTTTAAGAGCCGAAGGTAACGAACCAATTGTTCCTGGAAGAGGTTTGTCTAAACGTTTCAAAAATCAAGGTTTTGATTATCCAGTGGCAGAGGCGTACTTATCCTACTCACCAGCTAAGTTTATCAATATTCAATTTGGACATGGTAAAAACTTTATCGGTGATGGATACAGATCTTTATTACAAAGTGATGTCACAAGTCCGTACCCATTTCTAAAACTGAATACCAAATTCTGGAAAATAAAATACACCAATACATGGATGTGGCTTCGCGATGTAAGAGCCGAAGTTACTGAAGATGGTGCTTTTCTGACGAAATATATGGCCAACCATTATTTAAGTTGGAATGTTTCAAAGCGTTTAAATATTGGATTATTTGAATCTGTATTGTGGACCAATGATAATGACCGAGGTTTTGATATTAATTATTTAAATCCAGTAATTTTTTATCGTGCTATAGAATTCTCTACAGGTCAAGACGCTGGTAATGCTATTTTAGGAGCATCTGCAAAATATAAGTGGAATAATAAGGTAAATCTTTATGGGCAATTTATTCTTGATGAATTCTCATTAAGTGATATTACTGGAGGCGAAAAGAGCTGGAAAAATAAGTTTGGATACCAATTGGGTGTCAAATATTTCGATGCGTTTAAGGTAGATAATTTACTATTACAACTAGAGTACAATCGTGTAAGACCATATACATATTCACATAATTCTATTGTACTCAATTATGCGCATAACAATCAACCTATGGCACACCTTTGGGGAGCTAATTTTAGTGAAGCGATTGTAATTGGCCGTTATAATTATAAACGTTGGTTTGCAGATGCTAAATTTCTTTTTGGAAAGCGTGGATTCGATTTCAATGAAGATGATGATTTTGCTAATTATGGGAGTAATATTTATAGAAGCGAAGTTGATAGAAATGCCGAAACTGGTATTACTGTTGGACAAGGAAATAGAACCAATGTCTTTCAAGCAGATCTAGCAGGAGGTTATATTATCAATACAGCTACAAACTTACGATTGTTTACTAATATTACCTTCAGAAATTATAACCCTCAAGCCAATACTGCTGCAGCATTAAATACGAGTACAACGTGGTTTACTTTTGGTGTAAGGACCGATTTATTTAATTGGTATAATGATTTTTAAAGAAGCTATTTCTTCAAACTCAAATACAATGTACGACGCATTTTTTCAGGATTGATATATCCCGTACCATAATTTAAATCGTCATAATATTTCGTTATAGCTTGGTTTTTAGCAACCTCTTCCTCTGTTTTTCCGGCTTTAATTTCAATAAGCATCTTAGTTCTTAAATCTTCGAGCATAGTTAAGAAGGATTGATATTCAACTTTATTGGATAGTTTGCCATGACCAGGAATAATTTTAGTGTCATCGTTGATATGTTGAAGCCCAGTTTTTACAGCTTTAATATAACCATCTATACTGCCTCCTGATTTTAAATCGATATATGGGTAGCGTCCGTTAAAATAGGTGTCACCTGTATGCAGTACATTGCTTTTAGTAAAATATAATAAAGCGTCTCCATCGGTATGTGCATGATCTACATGGAATACATCAACCTCTTCACCATTGATATGGATGCTCAATTCGTCATTAAATGTAATAATAGGTAAAGCGCCTTTAGGTTGCATGGACCCATCACGCTTTGGTGTTGTTTCTAAACGCTGTCTTACATTGTCATGGGCAATGATTGTAGCGCCGAGTTTCTGCATATTTTCATTTCCGCCAGTATGATCACCATGATAATGGGTATTGACTAAAAATTTAATGTCTTTATCACTTATGGCTTTAATTGCGGTATTGATCTTTTCAGTTAAAGGCGCAAATTGATCATCAATTACAAACACACCATCATCCCCAACTGAAACCCCAATATTACCGCCAGCACCTTTTAGCATGAACACGTGATCAGAAATTTTTACTGTTTCAATGGTCACTTGATCAAATTGAGCATTAGCTTGTGTTCCAAAGGATAAAAAAGCAATTACAAGAAGTGTTGGTATAAATTTCATAAGAATGTAGTTTTATACAAGAGTCTCATAAAGATACAGAAACTTACTTAGTTCCATTTATTTGTCAATAGAATTGCCCAAAAGCAATTTTCAGAGTATCTTTGCAGACGCAATAAAATCACTGGTATTGAGTACTGTAAATTCAAGAGTAAAATCCGCTTCTATATTTTCCGATTTTAAGGAAATTACAAAAATCAGACTTTCTGTAAGTGTGGTGTTTTCTGCTTTGGCTGGATATTTACTTGGTGCTGTAGAAGTGGATATTTATACATTGATTTTACTAGCATTTGGTGGTTATTTTATGGTTGGTGCTTCTAATGCGTTTAATCAAATCATTGAGAAAGATTTGGATGCCTTGATGGATCGTACTAAAAATAGACCTGTTCCAGCTGGGCGAATGAGTAAGCAAACAGCTTTCATTATTGCGAGCCTATTTACAATTGCTGGTATAGTTGTTTTATACACCATTAATGAGCGAACTGCTATGTATGGTGCAATTTCCATTTTCCTTTATACTTGTGTATATACGCCATTAAAGACAAAAACACCTTTAGCGGTTTTTGTTGGAGCCATTCCTGGAGCGATTCCTTTTATGTTGGGTTGGGTTGCGGCGAGTAATGATTTTGGCATCGAACCAGGCACCTTATTTGCCTTACAATTCTTTTGGCAATTCCCTCACTTTTGGGCGATTGGTTGGTTTTTGTATGAGGATTATGAAAAAGGCGGATTCTATATGCTGCCTACTAGAAAACGAGATAAAGGTACTGCTGTGCAAACTATCATGTATACGATATGGACCATATTAATTTCAATAGTACCTGTGTTTGGAGTGACTGGAGAACTAAAATTATCTATTGTTGCAGCAATCATAGTATTTGCACTTGGTTTGGTCATGCTATATTATGCCTTTGAATTATTTAAAAAACGAACTGCTAAAGCAGCAAAACAACTAATGCTGTCTAGTGTATCATATATCACATTACTTCAAATTGTATATGTGGTCGATAAATTTATAAGATAAATGGATTTAACAGAAGGGACGATAAAAGAAAAAAACGATAGAGCTAAACGCATGATGCTTTGGTTTGGGATAATATCTTTAGTTATGTCATTTGCTGGTTTAACAAGTGCTGTACTTGTGAGTAAAAAACGTGAAGATTGGATGCACGATTTTGCAATGCCTAAAGCATTTTTAATAAGTTGCATTATTATTATTGTGAGTAGTATCACGTTTATACTAGCCAAGCGTGCTATAAAAAACGGTTCACGATCTTTAGCAACAAGTATGCTATTGATAACCTTTGTGCTTGGTGTAGCATTTATTATATGTCAATTTTATGGCTTTCAGCAAATAGTAGATTCTGGTTATTATTTTACTGGAGAAGCGTCTAATGTGACGATGAGTTTTATTTATGTCATTGCGGCTGTACATATTTTGCACGTTGTGGCTGGACTTATTTCATTACTCGTTGTAATTTATAATCATTTTAAACAAAAATATTCAGCAACAGAACTCCTTGGAGTACAACTCTCTGCTACCTTTTGGCACTTTGTAGATATACTGTGGTTGTTCTTGTTTTTGTTTTTAACATTTTTAGCCTAATATTTCAATCATTTTTATAGGCTTGAACCTACTATATAGTCTAGACAAGCACTATGTTTTTAATTTTTAGAAACCAATGTTTTTTTAGATAGATAAAATGATTATTTTTGTGCAACTTTTAACAACTAAATGCTTTATATGGATACTACAGTAGCAAATACTGGAACAGAAGGCAAAACTTGGGGTGGCGGCAATAAGCCACTAAAAGCGAGTTATGGTAAAATGATGATGTGGTTTTTTATCGTATCAGATGCCCTAACATTTTCTGGATTTTTAGCAGCTTACGGATTTTCAAGATTTAAGTTTATTGGTTCATGGCCAATAGCTGATGAGGTGTTTACTCACATTCCGTTTTTCCACGGAAATTACCCGATGATTTACGTGGCATTTATGACATTCGTTCTGATTATGTCATCTGTAACAATGGTATTGGCTGTAGATGCAGGTCATCACATGAAGAAAAATAAAGTAACTTGGTACATGTTTTTAACCATTATTGGTGGTTTGATTTTCGTTGGTTCTCAAGCTTGGGAATGGGGAACATTTATCAAAGGTGATTTTGGAGCAGTGCAAACTAAAGGTGGAAATATTCTTCAGTTTGTAAATACCGAAGGCGAACGTGTTGCTTTAAGTGATTTTGTTGTTGCAGAAGAAAAATATAGAACTGAACATAATCGTAAAAATGGATTGTGGTTTGTTCAAGAATCTAAGTTACCAACATATACAGTTGACGAAGTTTATAAAGGATTGCAATCACATTCTGATGTTTTAGTAAGAACACAAACGATTAATGAAGAGGGTGAAAAAACAGTCTTATCACGTGAAGAATCATTAAGCCAGATAAAAAATAATGGTAAAATGGTTGTTGAAGGTGCTAACCTTCATGTTAACGAATATGGGACATCGCTATTTGCTGATTTCTTTTTCTTTATTACAGGTTTTCACGGTTTCCACGTATTCTCTGGAGTTGTGATTAATATTATCATTTTCTTCAACGTTATCCTTGGTACTTATGAGCGAAGAGGAAGTTATGAAATGGTTGAAAAAGTAGGTTTATATTGGCACTTTGTCGATTTAGTTTGGGTATTTGTATTTACATTCTTCTACCTGGTTTAAATTTTATTTAATAGTATAAAACATGGCACACGAACATAAATTAGCAATATTTAGAGGTACACTCAAGTTTAAATCCAATACTCAAAAAATTTGGGGAGTATTAATATTATTATCCATTGTAACCGCTGTTGAGGTCGCACTAGGTATTTATAAGCCTGAGTATTTAATGACTAAGGTTTTAGGTATGAAACTCCTTAACTGGATTTTCATCATCTTAACCATTGTAAAAGCCTATTATATTACTTGGGATTTCATGCATATGAGAGATGAAACCAAAGCATTAAGACGTATGGTGGTTTGGACTACTATTTTCTTAATTTGTTACTTAGTGTTTATCTTATTACAAGAAGGAGGTTATGTAGAAGGCGTATGGGAAACAGGCTTTACCAAAAAAGATTTTTAAATGATTTTATTATCATAAAGTATACAAAAAGACGGTTTTTTTAAACCGTCTTTTTTATTTTTGCACCATAAAATCAAACTCAGCACCTTATGAATAAAATGCCATTAAAAACCGTTCTTATTTTAGGTGTTTTATTCTTCCTGCCTGTCATTTTTTTGTTATTTCTTTACCCTTCAACACATAATTATAATCCTTTAGAAGTTGTTGATGAAAAGGTAACCGAATTGGAATTGTTTTCTTCATCCTCTGAAGATAAAATTAAGTTAGAAGATCACATCACTATTTTAGGATTTCTCGGAAATGAGCCCTTTGATGCTGTCATTGCTGCTTCAAACCTCAAAGAATTAGTTTACGATAAGTTTAAAGGGTTTAAAAAATTTCAGATTGTTATTGTATTGCCAAAAGGAGCCGAAAAAAAGGCTTTAGCCCTTCAGAAAGAAATAAATAACTACGATGACATGCGTTTTTGGCATTATGTTTTTGGTGAGCCAAATGATATTAAAGCAGTATTTAATAGTTTAAAAACAGAGGAAGCTTTAGGTGAGAGTTTGTTTACAGATCATGTGTTTATTGTGGATAAAGATTTAAAGCAACGTGGAAGATTGGATGATAGGGAAGATAACGAGAAAGAAAAACAGGAACATGTGTATTCACTTTATTCTTACGATTGTATTGAAGTTGCCGAAATTAAAAATAAAATGAGTGACGATCTTAGGATTTTATTTACAGAGTATCGTCAAAAACGAAAAGGTGAATTTGATTCTTCTACGCGACGTGCCGAAGATTTAAATGCAGATAAAAATAAATGATATGAGCACAAAAAAAACAAACTACACCTATATAGGAATTGCTTTTGCACTATTGGTCTCTGGAATCATCTTTGTTCCAAAGATTGTTGATCGAATTAAAGGAGGTGATATCACTCGAACAGAAAGTAGATCTCAGGATGTGTCTTCTAATACAAACGGTTATATTTCTGATTTAATGTTTCTAGAAATTAATAACGAACCTAAAAAAGTTCCGTCATTTTCTTTTGTTGATCAAAACGGGAAGACAATAACCAATAAAGATTTTGAAGGCAAGGTGTATGTAGTTGAGTTTTTCTTTACGACCTGTCCAACAATTTGTCCTAGAATGACTAGAAACCTAGTTCAAATACAAAATACCTTTTCAGATTTTGAAGATTTTGGAGTGGCTTCATTTACAATTAATCCAAAACATGATACACAAGAAGTGTTAAAATCATATGCCGAGAATTACGGAGTAACTAACCCTAATTGGCATTTAATGACTGGAGAGCAAGATGCGATTTATGCTTTGGCAAATGTAGGATTCAATATTTATGCTGGTGTAAACCCTGAGGTTGAAGGAGGTTTTGAGCATTCGGGAAATTTCGCATTGATTGATAAGAATGGATTTATACGTTCTCGACAAGATAACTTCGGAAATCCTAAAATATTCTACAAAGGTATTATGAGTGAAAGCGATCAAGAGGATGAAGATGGAGAAACTCAGGAAATAAGTATACTTAAGGAAGATATTGCTAAACTATTAAAAGAAGACTATAATGACTAAGGTTAATACGACTTCAACTGAAAAAAAATACAACAAATGGATCGTGCTTTTGGCTATTGTTATTCCACTTGTTGTAGCAGTATTATCAAGAATAAAATTGCAAGACTTTGGTATTGAGGTTGAGCCTTTAACATTTTTACCTCCAATTTACGCTGCGATTAACGGACTAACGGCTTTAATTTTAATTCTCGCAGTAATCGCAATTAAAAAAAATAATAGAAAACTTCACGAACGTTTGATGAAATTTGCCATTACATTATCAGTAGCATTTTTGGTGATGTATGTAGCCTATCACATGACTAGTGATTCTACGAAATTCGGAGGTGAAGGAGCAATCAAGTACGTCTATTATGTAATATTATTATCTCATATATTATTGTCTATTGTTATTATACCATTTGTATTGATTACATATGTAAGAGCTATAACAAATAATATTGAACGCCATAAACAAATCGCCAAGATTACATTTCCTCTTTGGTTATATGTTGCTGTAACTGGAGTTATTGTGTATGTAATGATTTCACCTTATTATATATAAACTATGAAACAGAAGGTGCTTTTTACAATATATCTTGCATTAATTTCATTAAGCGCAAGTGCACAATGTGCTATGTGTAGAGCGGTTTTAGAAAGTGAAGAAGGACAAACTACAGCCGAAGGAGTTAACGACGGTATTATGTATTTAATGGCCATTCCTTATCTACTTGTTGGAGGAATTGGATTCGTGATTTATTGGAAGTTTTTTAGAAAAACAAAAGAAACTCAATAAAATCACGTTATAACTGTAACATTATTGATGTTTTGTCGTCTTTTATATATATCAATCAAAAATCAATTCTTAACAAATACTTAGGATAAATCATTTTAGGTTTTAATTAAATTTGTAGGAATTAACCATCCGTATTATGATTCAAATCAAAGATTTGCATAAATCTTATCATATGGGAAGCAACTCGCTTCACGTATTAAAAGGTATAAATTTTGATGTAAAACAAGGAGAACTCGTCTCTATTATGGGGTCTTCAGGCTCAGGCAAATCCACTTTGCTAAATATTCTAGGAATGTTAGATGAAGCTGATGAAGGGCAGTATATTCTTGATAATGTTCCAATTAAGAATCTTAACGAGAAGATTGCTGCAAAGTATAGAAATGAATTTCTTGGATTCATTTTTCAGTCTTTCAATCTTATCAATTATAAATCTGCACTCGATAATGTCTCAATGCCTTTGTATTATAAAGGTATAAAACGTAAAGAGCGTACAGATCGCGCCATGCATTATCTTGAAAAAGTTGGTTTAGCAGATTGGTCACATCATTTACCAAGTGAATTATCTGGCGGACAAAAACAACGAGTTGCTATTGCCCGAGCTTTAGCAAGTGATCCAAAAGTGCTAATGGCCGATGAGCCAACAGGAGCACTAGACACTAAAACATCTTATGAAGTCATGGAGCTTATTCAAGGCATCAATGACGAAGGAAAAACGATTTTAGTAGTGACGCATGAGCACGATATTGCTCAAATGACAAAACGAATTGTGAACCTAAAGGACGGAATTATTATTAACGATACTACTGTAGAACAAGTAAGAGCATCTCAACATGTTTGATATAGAACGTTGGCAAGAAATTTTTGAAACCTTACGAAAAAATAAACTTCGTACGTTTTTAACTGGACTTTCAGTAGCATCAGGTATATTCATTTTAGTTATTTTACTTGGTTTTAGTAGAGGACTGGAGAATGGTGTTAAATCTGAGTTCGAAAGAGATGCAACCAATCTTATTACAGTATGGACTGGTGTCACTACTAAGGGATATAAGGGTTTAAACCCTGGACGTTATATTCAAATGAAAAATGAAAATTTCGATTTCATTTCTGAAAAATATAAAAGTAATATAGAACACGAAACTGCCTTATATTCGATTTGGGGAGCAGATATTACCTATAAAAATGAAAGTGTTAGATATCAAGTAAGAGGTGCTATGCCTGGCCATCAATTTATTGAAAATGCTGATATGGAAACTGGGCGATTTGTGAGTGAAATAGACTTGGAAGAAAATCGGAAAATTGCAGTTATTGGTAGAAAGCTACGCCAAGATTTATTCAAGGATGAAGATCCAATAAATAAGGATATTAAAATCTTTGGCATGAGTTTTAAAGTAGTTGGTGTGTTTATTGACCCAGGTGGTGAACGTGAAGAACAACAAGCATATATTCCATTAACTACTGCACAAAAAGTGTTTGGTGCTGGAGATGATATTCGAAATATTTTGGTTACTGTGAAAATGAGTGATGATTTTGAAGAAGCAGTACAATTGTCTAATAAGATGTCTGATGCTATAGAAAGTGAACTTAAACAAATGCATACTGTATCACCTGAAGATACAAGCGCAATTAGAGTATTTAATACACTAGAAGAAGCAAAAAAAATCTATGGACTCATTGATATGATTCAATTGGTATTTTGGATTATTGGAGTTTTAACCATTATAGCTGGTGTGGTAGGTGTTGGAAATATTATGCTCATTATAGTTAAAGAACGAACCAAAGAAATAGGAATCAGAAAGGCTTTAGGTGCATTACCAATTTCTATCATTGGGATGATTCTTCAGGAAGCTATTTTTGTAACTATGTTCGCCGGTTTATTCGGCTTGATCTTTGGGTTGGGACTGTTAGAATTGTTAGGGCCTCAGATTGAACATGATTTTATTAAATATCCTCAAGTCGATTTTAATATTGCCATAAGTGCTGTATTTGTTCTTGTTTTTGCAGGAGCCGTAGCTGGTTTTTTCCCAGCATATCGTGCAGCTAAAATTCGACCTATTGTAGCACTAAGAGACGAATAATATGTTTGATAAAGAACGCTGGAGCGAAATATTAGAAGCATTAAATGCAAACAAGTTTAGAACCGCCTTAACGGCATTTGGTGTAGCTTGGGGAATATTTGTACTTGTTATTTTATTGGCACTAACCAATGGACTTCGTAATGGTGTCACTGCCGATTTTGGCGACTTCGCTACTAATTCCATGTTTATGTGGACTCAAGGTACATCGAAACCCTACAAAGGCTTGCCTAAAGGACGCTTTTTTAATTATAAAATAGACGATGTAGCTGCTATAAAAAGTCAAGTTCCTAGTCTTAAATATGTCTCTCCTAGAAATCAACTTGGTGGCTTTAGAGGTAATAATAATGTCATAAGAGGTACAAAAACTGGTGCATTTGAAATTTATGGAGATTACCCAGAGTATATTAAACAACAGCCCATGGATATTCTACAGGGTAGATTTATTAGTTATTCGGATATTAATGAAAAGCGAAAAATATGTATTATTGGGACTGGAGTTATAAAAGGACTTTATGATAAAACGGAAGATGCTCTAGGTACTTATATCAAAATAAATGGAGTCAATTTTTTAGTTGTAGGGACGTTCAAAAACACCAATAGTCAAGGTGATAGTGAAGAAGAAGCTAATACAATTTATATTCCATTTACTACGTTTGGACAAGCCTTTAATAGAGGAGATCGCGTGGGTTGGATGGCTATAACAGCAGAAGATAATGTTCCAATAACATCTATTAAACAACAGGTTTTTGATTTAATGAAATCTCGACATAAAGTACATCCAGAAGATGATCGCGCGATTGGTCATTTTGATCTAGCTGAAGAATTTGGAAGAATTAATGGTTTGTTTTCTATACTGAGTATCGTAGGATATTTTGTTGGAATACTTGTGTTAATGTCTGGTATTATTGGCATTAATAACATTATGCTTATCGTCGTTAAAGAGCGTACTAAAGAAATAGGAATTAGACGAGCACTTGGAGCTTCACCTTGGACCATTAAATCTCAAATCCTTCAAGAAAGTTTATTGTTAACCACCTTATCAGGAATGTTAGGAATTACATTTGCTGCATTTACAATTTGGGGTATGAATTCGATTTTAGATAGTGCAGGTCCAACTGAAAACTTTGCTAACCCGAGTGTAGGAATGCAGGTCGTTGTGATAGCTCTTGTTATATTAATAGTTTCAGGGTTGGCAGCTGGATTTATTCCGGCGAGTAGAGCAACTAAAATGAAACCGGTCGACGCTTTAAGAATAGAATAAATTAAATTAATCATCAACACATGAAAAGAACAAAAACACTAATCGCTTTAATACTTATTGTAATTCTATTTGGAGCTGCACTATTTTATCTGTGGCAGAAGAATCAAGAAGATCCAGTTACTTATACTACAGAGGTACCTTCTGAAGAAACCATCGTTGTCAAAACGGTTGCAACAGGAAGTATTGTGCCAAAGGAGGAAATCTTAATCAAACCAAATATTTCTGGTGTAGTGGAAGAAGTATTCATTGAAGCTGGTGAGTATGTCAAACAAGGAGATTTAATTGCTCAAATACGAGTGATTCCTAATGTATCTAATTTAACAAGTGCAAAGAATACTATAGCGTCTAATAGAACAGCATTACAAACCGCTGAAATTAACTACAAAACTCAGAAGGCGATTTTTGATCGACAAAAAGGACTTTTTGAAAAAGGTGTTATTGCTGCAAACGAGTTTGATCAAGTAAATAACACTTATTTACAAGCAAAGCAACAAGTAGAGCAGGCAAGAATTAATGTCACCCAATCGCGTCAAAATTATGATATCATTAAAACAGGAACAACTTCTGGATTAGGTAATATTGCTCAAACTCAAGTGAGAGCAACTGTAGCAGGAATGGTTCTTGACGTTCCGGTAAAAGCAGGTAATCAGGTTATTGAAGCCAATAATTTTAATGAAGGAACCTCTATTGCTTCATTAGCCGACGTTACAAAGATGATCTTTGAAGGAAAAGTTGATGAAAGTGAAGTTGGTAAAATTAAAGAAGGGCTTCCTTTAGAAATTACTGTTGGTGCTATTGAAGACGAAACTTTTGATGCCGTGTTAGATTATATTGCACCTAAAGGTGTTGAAGAAAATGGCGCTATCCAATTTGAGATTAAAGGAACACTTAAAAAAATGGACTCAACGTTTATTCGTGCAGGATTAAGCGCTAATGCGTCTATTATTTTAGAGAAAGCAGTAAAAGTATTGGCCATTAAAGAAGCACTTGTACAATATGATGAAGAAACGAAAAAGCCATATGTAGAAGTAGAAGTGGGAGACCAAAAATTTGAACGTAAAGATTTAGAATTAGGTATAGGTGATGGTATTTTCGTAGAGGTTAAAAGCGGTATAACAAAAGACGATAAAATAAAAGTTTGGAATCCTGTCCAAGGTGGTATGCAGTTCGCTGGACAATAAATTTTAACATGCAGTGTAACACTTTAACATTTATAGAGACATATAGATAATTATGAAAAAAATAGTTAGCATTTTCATTGTTCTAGTAACAATTAGTTTACAAGCTCAAAATAAAAAATGGACACTTATTGAATGTGTTCAGTATGCTTTAGAAAATAATATTTCAGTAAAGCAAAGTGAATTAGATATTGAAACAGCAGATATTGAGAGGCTTACTGCAATTGGTAATTTTCTTCCAAGTATAAATGCAGGCGCTGGAGTATCTGAAAACACCGGACTTAGTTTTAACCCAGTAACCAATAATGCTCAAACAACAACATTTTTATCAGCTAATGGTAGTATCAATGTTGGGTATACATTATTTGATGGTCTTAGAAATATAAGATCTGTTCAGCGTGCTGAAATATCAAAACTCGCAAGTCAGTATCGTTTAGATAAAATGAAAGATGATATTTCACTTTTTGTGGCCAATGGATATCTTCAAGTGATATTAAATAAGGCTAATGTGGAAGTGTTGAAATCTCAGAACGAAGTCACTAAAGAACAAATTCAACGTACAGAAGATTTGGTTGAAGCTGGCTCATTGCCTAGAGGAGATTTACTAGAAATTCAAGCAACAGACGCTAGTGAACAACAAGCTATTATTAATGCTGAAAATAACGTAAGAATATCACTCATAAGCTTGGCCCAATTACTACTTATTAAGGATTATGAAACCTTCGATATTGAAGACGAAGGCTACGATATAGTTGACGACGGTATCGTAGGGAAGGATATTTCAGAAATTCTAACTAAGGCAAAAGAAGTGCGATCTGAGATTAAGATTGCTGAACAAAATGTGGAACTTGCAAAAAAAGACTTGCAGATTTCGAAAGGGGCTAACTTACCAACGTTATCAGCATTTTTTGGCTACAATACACGATATGCCAATACTACATCTTTCATATCTGAAGTTGATCCAGACAATCCAACTGTGACACAACAAATAGGTGTTGTTCAGGCTACAGGTCAATCTGTTGTAGGAGAGTTTCCTAATACAATTGTACGTGAAGTTGGAGCAGATCCTTTTGGAGATCAGTTGTATCAAAATGATGGTATTGGTTACGGCCTTAATTTAAATATTCCTATTTTTAATGGGTTTGCCACTAAAGGAAATATAAAAAGAAGCAAAATAAATTTACAACGCACACAATTTCAACTCGAACAAGCTGAATTAGATTTAGAGTCAAATGTGTATCAAGCCTATGTAGATGCAAAAGGCGCTTTAAAATCATTTGAAGCTGCTGAATCTGCGTTAGAGTCTCAGAGACTAGCCTATGATTATGCAAAAGAACGCTATGATGTAGGGTTAACAAATGCATTCGATTTTAGTCAGTCAAAATTGCGATACGACAATGCTCAAATTGAAGTTAATCGTGCAAAATATGATTACATATTTAAGTTGAAGGTTCTCGAATTATACTTCGGAATACCTGCAACAGAATTAAAGTTTTAAACCATGACCAAAAAAACAAAAATCATTCTCGGGATTGCTGTCTTGCTACTTATTGCTTTAGTAGCAGGAAAGTCAATGGGAATGTTCGGCAAAAAAGGGAATTTTAAAGAAGTAGACGTAAAGAAAGTAGCACTAGTAGATATTACTGAAACAGTTTCTGCTACGGGTAAAATTCAGCCAGAAGTTGAGGTAAAAATATCTAGTGAAGTTTCTGGAGAAATTTTAGCACTTCCATTTAAGGAAGGTCAACAAGTTGAAAAAGGTGACCTTTTGGTGCGTGTAAATCCAGATTTAATTCAATCTGCGGTGAATCGTTCTCAAGCTAGTTATCAGAATGTTAAAGCTGGGTTAGAACAGGCTGAAGCATCATTAAAAGAGGCTAAGGCCAATTACGACAGAAATAAAACGCTTTTTGAAAGAGGTGTCATCTCTAAAGCAGACTGGGATAGAGCTACTGCTGCATATGAAACTGCAGAAGCATCTAAAAGCTCTGCCTACTATAGTGTCCAAAGTGCCGCAGCGACAGTAAATGAGGCAAAAGATAACTTAAGTAGAACTGAAATTTATGCGCCAATGAGTGGTACAATTTCGATGCTAAATGTTGAATTAGGTGAACGCGTTGTTGGAACACAACAAATGGCTGGAACCGAAATTTTAAGAGTGGCTAACCTGAATAATATGGAGGTTGAAGTTGATGTTAATGAAAATGACATTGTGAAGGTGCAAATAGGAGACTCCACTATTGTTGAAGTTGATGCGTATTTAAAGAAAGAATTTAAAGGAATAGTTACAGAAATTGCCAACTCGGCTGCTGGAGCTTTAACGTCAGACCAAGTAACAAACTTTAGAGTTAAAGTTAGAATACTTGAAGAGTCATATCAAGATTTAATTGAAGGAAAACCAGAGAATTTTTCCCCTTTTAGACCAGGTATGACAGCAACAGTGGATATTATAACCGATAAAAGTAATAATTCTGTAGCTGTACCAATAAGTTCGATTGTCATTAAGACCGAATCTGAAATGAAAGAAAAAAAGAGAAGAAGAGGAAATGATGATAATGATGACACTGAAGAAATAAAAGCCGAAGATGAAGAAAAATTTGAGTGTGTTTTTGTGAATGATAATGGTGTTGCTAAATTAAAGAAGGTTACTACTGGAATACAAGACGATACAAATATTGAGATTGTTTCTGGATTAAGTGAAAGTGATGAAATAATCACTGGACCATATAATATGGTTTCAAAAACACTTAAACCTGGCGATAAAATTGAAAAGAAAAATAAAAAAGTAAAAAAAGAGAATGATTCTGCGGAAGATTCTTAAATAAATAGTCATGTCTCTAATATTAAATATAGAAACATCTACAACTAATTGTTCAGTCTCTCTTTCTAAAGAAGGAGAGACTTTAGTTTTAAAAGAAGACAATAATGTCAATTATTCACATGCAGAATCTCTTCATGTGTATATTGATGATGTTTTGAAAACTGCTGATGTTAAACAAGATCAACTTAAGGCTATTGCAGTAAGTAAAGGGCCAGGATCTTATACAGGATTAAGGATTGGAGTATCGGCAGCAAAAGGCTTAAGTTATGCCTTAAATATTCCGCTTATTTCCGTGTCAACATTGGAGGCTTTATCCAATCAGGTGCGAATTGATGAGGGGGTTATAGTGCCTATGCTCGATGCAAGACGATTGGAAGTGTATTCTGCTGTTTTTGATTTTCAGCATGAAGAAATAAGAAGAGTAGAAGCTCAAATTCTTGATGAAAATTCCTTTAATGAATATTTGAAAAAAGGTCTAGTGTTTTTCGTTGGAAATGGTGTTGAGAAAACGAAAACGTTAATTAATAATCAAAACGCAAGATTTATTGACGGAAAACTACCATCAGCTAATGAAATGGGCGCGCTGTCTTATGCAAAGTATAAAAAAAGCGACATCGAAGATGTCGCCTATTTTGAACCTTTTTATTTAAAAGATTTTATCGCTTTAAAACCAAAGTCTTAAGCATCTTTTTGAATTTCCACAGCATGTGGGTATGGAATTTCAATTCCAGCTGCATCTAATGCCATTTTTGCACTTTCATGAGTATTAAAATGAACATCCCAATAATCTTCAATTTTCACCCAAGGTCTTACAGCAAAATTAACAGAACTGTCTGCCAATTCTGTAACATTTACTAAAGGAGCTGGATCTTTAAGAACTTTAGGGTTTGAAGTTAGTACATTCATCAACACGTCTTTAGTTTCCTTAATATCTGCATCATAACTAACACCAAACACTAAATCTAAACGTAAAATTCCTTCTGTAGAATAGTTTACAATATTGCCATTAGACAATGCGCCATTAGGAATAATAACTTCTTTATTGGTAGGTGTTAACAACTTAGTAGTGAAAATCTCAATTTCTTTTACCACACCTAGTTCCCCTTGTGCTTCTACAAGATCACCAATTTTAATAGGTTTAAAAATCATGAGTAAAACACCTCCAGCAAAATTAGCAAGAGATCCTTGTAAGGCTAATCCAATAGCAAGACCTGCTGCTGCTAAAATAGCGGCAAATGACGTGGTTTCTATTCCAACGGTACCAAGAACAACTACAATAAGAACGATTTTTAAGACCCAACTTAATAGATTTAAAAGAAATTTCTTTAAACTTTCATCATATTCTCTTTTATCCATGACTTTGCGAACACCTTTTAAGATACTCTTAATAATCCATGATCCAATAATCCATATGGCTATTGCAGCCAATACTTTTGGGCCAAAGTCGATAAGTAAATCGTAGCCCTTATCAACCCATTTTTGTAAATCCATAATATAGTTTTAAATTAGACTATAATATTAATAAAAAAACCCGAACGATTCATAAAATTGTTCGGGTTTGATATTTTGAAAAATGTAATCTATTGTACATTTAGAAAGTTTACTAGCTTAATGAGGTCTTCTTTCTTAGAAGGCTTTATTTTTTCAGATTTCATAAAGGCAGCTATTTTACTTGAGTTCTCAGGAAATAGTTTTAATATATCTTTTTTCTTTTCAGGTAGTATTTGAGCAGTATTGTTTTTTATTATAATGTAATACACGTCATCAACCTTTTTAAATCGTGCAGGTTTGGTATCTTGATAGCTGCTTTTTGCAGGTTGTCTTTCAATGAATTTTTTCGATTCTTTTAATAATAAGTTTATTTTCGAATCAGGACTATTAACATGGATGAAATAACCTCTTTCGGCAATGCCATCTTCATTTATGTAATTAAGCGATTGATAGGTTTTATTATCTTTTAGAAATGTTATTGTCACGCCTTCAATATTTCTATTTATGGCTTGAATTGTATTTTTGTCTGACTGAACTTCCATTTGATCAGAAACAGCATTGTATCTAAGATTAAATATTTTGTTTTGATCTGCCGAAACTCTTGCAGGTGTAAATTCATCTATGATATAGGGTGTTCCTTGAATAGTTTTATCACTTCTATCAAATGTAAAACTCATATTACCAGTGGTAAGTGTTTGAGTCTGAACCAAATCTTGAGCGAACGAAACTGCAGAAGCTAATAATAAAACGATAAATAATTGTGTTGATTTCATAACGAGTAATTTTAACAATTAGCATCAAATTTAATGCCAACTCTATTGATTTAGGGGTTTGTTTTTTTGTTAATTAGAAAAGCACCCTTAATAGAGTGCTTTGACGTGGTTTATTTAACTTCAAAAGTTAATTTGACATTGACTCTAAATTCAGTAACATCATCATCTTTTACAATTGCGCTTTGATCTTGTACATATACAGATCTAATATTTTTTACGCTTTTAGAAGCTTGCTTTACAGCTTTTCTGGTTGCATCTTCCCAACTTTTATCAGAATTTGATAATACTTCAATTACTTTTAATACTGCCATTTGATATTTATTATTTAATTATTATTAAGTGAGTTAAATATAGAAATAATATTTAAAATTAGCCATTAATTGCTTCAACGGTTTCAACTTTCCCTTTAAGCATTTCTTTTAGCATATTTTCGATACCATTTTTTAATGTAAAGGTTGAAGAAGGACAACCACTACAGGCACCTTGAAGTATAACACTTACTTTCTTCTCTTCTGCATTATAAGATTGAAATTCAATATTACCACCATCACTTGCAACAGCAGGTTTTACATACTCTTCTAGGATATTAATAATTTCTTTGGATATATCATCCTTTTGTTCAAATTGTTCATCTAAATAGCTTTGATTCTTTTCAACTTGTTTTGGAGCATTAGCGTTAATAATTTCTTTTCCGTTTTCTACATAAGCTCTAATAAACTCTCTTAATTCTATTGTAATATCATTCCATTCTGCAATATCGAATTTTGTAATAGACACAAAGTTCTCATCAATAAAAACACTTTTAACAAATGGGAAATGAAATAATTCGGCAGCTAAAGGAGCATATTTCGTATCGTCTATTGATGTAAATTCGTGTGACGCAGTTACCAATTTTTTATTGGCTACAAATTTTAAAACACTAGGATTAGGAGTGCTTTCCGCATACACAGTTACAGGAACTTTCTTGTTTGCATTGCCTGTGGATGTTACTACGATTCCTCCGTTGTTGAGGTAAGATTTAATTTGTTCAGCAACTTCATCTTGTACATCAATCCATTCGACAATGTTAAATCGTTCTATTGCAATAAAGTTACTTGAAATGTAAACTTTTTTCACAAAAGGTAAATAAAATAGTTGTTGTGCTAAAGGAGATGATTTGGCTTCATCAATATTGTTGAATTCAAAACTTTGATGTTGTGTAATAAACTGATCGATTTCAAATTTTAATATTGTTGGGTTGCTTGTTTCTTTAATTGCAATTGAATAAGTAGACATATATTTTTCTTTTTGCAAAAATAAGTAACAAAAATGTCAAAATACTAGTTTTAAGAATTTGATAATGACATAAAACAGGATATTAATCGTAATAACAAGTTATTTGAACGAAGGTGTTAGGGTTTTTTAGTGTTAAACTGTTATTTTTAAAACGATTTAGAAGTCGTTATTACTTAATTTTTATTAAATTTCGCTCTTATTATCAAAAACCTCTACCTATAACTAGATTGTCTTTTCTTCTCGTTAAGAAAACAATTATTCATCGTTATAGTCTTCATTTTTTATAAAATGAAAAAGTGGTTTATAATAAGTATAAATACTATTTTAAACCGCTATGAAGAAGCTTTACATTTTATTTATCTTATTTTCCTACATTTCATTTGCTCAAGATTTAAATATGCAAGATGGATCATTCGTAAGATGTGCTCCAGATAAGTTTTTTGATTCAGGAGGTGCAGGAGGAGCCTATGGAAGTGACGAAAATTTTGTAACCACAATTTGTGCACAAAATGCAGGGGAGTTTATCATCTTAGATTTTACAGCATTTAGTACACAACTTAACGCAGATGTCTTAACAATTTATGATGGAGATGATACAACAGCTCCAGTAATAGGTACTTACTCAGGGGTTGCTGGTCCAGGATTGGTTATTGCATCAGACACTAATACTAGTGGCTGTATTACTGTACAGTTCGTGTCAGATTCTGCTGGAACTACTACTGGATGGGAAGCCGATATTATTTGTGCTGTTCCTTGCCAAACCATTACACCTTCAATTACAACTGTCCCTGTAGCAAATACAGGAGGTGTTGTACAGGTTAATGTTGGTCAGCAGGTCGATTTTACAGGCAGCGCTACATTTTCTGATGATGGTACTGGAGCAACATATGATTGGAGTTTTGGTGATTTTAATTCAGATACTGGACAAACAGTTTCAAATACTTATGCAAACCCGGGAACATATACAGTTACTTTAACCGTTACAGATGCCAACCCAGTTGGTTGTGATGAAATTGCTCAAGTTACAGTTTTTGTGGTTGGAGAAAATATTGTAGTCGACCAAACTACATTTACGGTTGAAGAACTTGTTCAGGATGTTCTAATTGACAGTCCTTGTGCTTCTGTTAGTAATATTACTTTTTCAACGGGAACTAATTTTGGAGATGATAATGGGATTGGTTATTTCATTAATGATGGTTCTATTTTTCCATTTACTGATGGAGTTCTTTTAACTTCTGGTGATGCAAGTAGAGCAAGAGGTCCTAATGATAATGCATTGAGTGATGGTGCATGGCCAGGTGATCCAGAATTGGATGCAGTAGTTGGGATTAATTCTAATAATGCATCTATTATTCAATTTGATTTTGTGCCATTAGCAGATAGTATCAGTTTTGACTTCTTGATGGCTTCTGAAGAGTATAATGGAAACACAGGTGGTACTTTTGAATGTACATTCTCTGATGCTTTTGCATTCTTACTTACAGATTCTGCTGGTACTACTACTAATTTAGCTGTTTTACCTGGGACAAATACACCAATTCTTGTTACTAATATTCATCCTGAAAATCCAGGATGTCCAGCTATTAATGAACAGTATTTTGGTGGCTATACAGATACAGTTCCAGGAGATAATTCACCACCAATGAGTTTTGATGGTCGTACAACAGTATTTACAGCCTCATCACCTGTTATCCCTGGAGATACGTACACAATTAAACTGGTAATTGCTGATGCTTCTGATAATGCTTTAGATTCAGGAGTTTTCATTGAGGCAGGAAGTTTTAATCTAGGCGGTGACTTAGGAGATGATATTACTATAGCTGCGGGTACTGCTGAATGCGGAGGAGAAATTATTACGCTAAATACTAATGCACCTACAGCTAATCATGTTTGGTATAAAGATGGAATTGAAATTGCTGGCGAAACATCATCAACGCTCGACGTTACTGAAGCTGGTGTATATAGTGTAGATGTTGTTTTTTCTGGAAATTGCCAAGCCACTGATTCGGTGATTGTCGAATTTAAACCAAATGCAGTAGCAAATACACCTCCAGATTTGTCGATTTGTAGCTTTTCTGGAGTAGGAGATTTTATACTTACTGATAATGATGATGATATTCTTGGAGCCCAAGACCCAGGAGATTTTCTAATCTCATATCATCTTACCGAGCAAGATGCAATGGATAATGTAAACCCGTTGGCAAGCCCGTATACTAATATTTCTAACCCTCAAACAGTTTATGCCCGAATTTCAGATAATACTCAGGAATGTTATGCAACTACTATGTTTGACCTTGTATTTACGAACTTAAATATCAACACATCGGTAACTCCTTTAGATGAATGTGATGATAACAATGACGGATTTGCAATGTTTACATTAACAGATAGAAATCTTGAAGTTATTGACACTCTTGACCCTAGTACTGTTACAGTGTCTTATCATGAAACACAAGCTGATGCAGATATTGGAGCAAACCCTTTACCAATACCTTACACTAATAGTATTCCTAATTTGCAAACGGTATTTGTTAGAGTTGAGGCAAATGGTGTCCCAGATTGTTACAATACAACGACTTTAGATTTAATTGTAAATCCAACTCCTATTCCTAATTTGCCTTCGGCTTTGGAAGTTTGTGATGATGATAATGATGGTTTTGCAACATTTAATTTAACGTTGAAAGATTTAGAAATTATAGGACCGCAAACTAATATGACGGTAACCTACCATGAAACACAATCTGATGCAGATACAGGAAGTAATGCGCTTGCAAGTCCGTATAGTAATATTTCCCCTAATACACAGACAGTTGTTGCGAGGTTGGAAGATGCCAATTCTGGATGTTACGATACTATTGAATTAGTATTAATTGTTAACCCTTTACCTACTGTAGGAACGATTTCTAATTACGAATTATGTGATTATAATTTACCAGGTGATGAAACTGAAAT
This sequence comes from Psychroserpens citreus, assembly GCF_055686305.1. Classification (NCBI taxonomy): domain Bacteria; kingdom Pseudomonadati; phylum Bacteroidota; class Flavobacteriia; order Flavobacteriales; family Flavobacteriaceae; genus Psychroserpens; species Psychroserpens citreus. The sequence continues at coordinate 913,898 of NZ_CM145999.1, read as the reverse complement.
TTTTGACTTATTTTCTAAAAATGTAGAAGTCATAAATGGACAAGTTGGAGTTTCTGTGTCATATCATGAAACTCAAGCTGATGCCGAAACAGGATTAAATCCACTTCCGCCTTTATATAATAATACGAGCACACCTCAAACTATATATGTTAATGTTACTAATACGACAAGCAACTGTACAAATGTTGGTAGTTTCGATTTAATTGTGAATCCATTACCTGCATTAGTAGCCCCAACGTCTTTAGAGGTTTGTGATGATGGGACTCCAGATGGAATAACGAGTATAGATTTAACGTTAAAGAATGTAGAGGTTACGGGGAATAATCCAAATTATTCGGTGAGTTATCATTTAGATCAGTTTGATGCAGATAATAATTTAAATCCTTTACCGATACCTTATACAAATACAGTCAATGGGCAAATAGTAGTTGTACGTGTTCAAGATATAAATACGGGTTGTTATGATACTACAACATTAGAGCTTATAGTTGAGCAGGCACCAATAGCCAATACTCCGACTGCATTGGAATATTGTGATCCAGACAGTGATGGCTTTGGTGTATTTGATTTAACGAGCAAGGATATAGAGATTACTGGAGGAGATCCAAGTTTAACGGTGAGTTACCATGAGACTATGGCCGATGCTGATAATGATGTGAATCCACTAGTGAGTCCATATAACAATATCGTAGAGGATCAGCAAACGGTTTATGTACGTGTGGAGAGTTCAACCATAGCGACAGATTGCGCTACTATAGTAGAACTTATATTGATAGTCAACCCAACGCCACAGTTAGGGGCAGGTCCAAGTCCATTAGAGATTTGTGATGATTTATCGGCAGATGGTTTTGGACAATTTGATTTAACGAGTAAGGAGGCAGAGATTCTACAGAATTTATCAGATCCAACCTTATATACGGTTACCTATTATGAGACAGAGCTCAATGCAGACACAGGGTCTAATGCAATTTTAAATCCAGCGAATTACACAAATACAACTGCGTTTAATCAAACGATATGGATACGTGTAGAGGATAATGCGACAGGTTGTTATAAGTTAACGACCTTAGAGTTAATAGTTAATGCATTACCAGTATTGTTGCAACCAAGTCCATTAGAGTTATGTGATGATAATAATCCAGGCGACGAGATGGAGTCTTTCATGTTGGAAGATGCTACAGATGAGATATTAAACGGTCAAACAGGGATTAGTTTAACCTATTATGAGACACAGGCAGATGCTGATGCAGGGACGAACCCAATTTCAAGTCCTTATACAAATATTGTGAACCCACAAACGATATTTGTAAGAGCAACCAATGATGTTACAGGCTGTTTTGTAAGCACTACAGCGAGCATATTACTTAGAGTAAATCCAATACCATCACCAACAGCTCCGATGGATTTAGAGGTTTGTGATGAGGACAATGATGGTTTTGCAAGTTTTGATTTAGAGGAACGAACATTAGAGGTTATAGGAGGAGAATTGGACACAGCGGTGACTTATCATGAGACTCAGGCAGATGCAGAGAGTGGCGATAATGCGTTATCAAGTCCGTACACGAATATAGTAGAGACCGAGCAAACGATTTACATCAGACTGACCAATACGGTTACAGGTTGTTATAATGCCACAGCGACCTTAACGATTCGCGTATTAGAATCACCAGAGGTTCCAGTAGATATAGAAGACTATGTAATTTGTGATACAAATGCAGATGGTATCGCTCAGTTTGATTTGAGTATAAAAGATGCAGAGATTTTAGGAGGTCAATCGGATGTGACATTAACTTATCATGTAACCCAGGCAGATGCCGAAACAGGCAACAATCCAATAGCTAATGTTGGGAACTATACTAATACGAGTAATCCACAAACGATTTATGTGCGATTGGAGAGTGTAGTCAATGGTTGTGTAGATACAGGGGAATTTGAGATTCGAGTAGAGCTTCCACCAGTAGGAGTACAACCAAGTCCATTAGAGTTATGTGATGATGAGATAGCCGATGAGATTACGGTATTTGATTTGAGTGTAAAGGATAATGAAATCACAGGAGGTGAGGCAAGTTGGAGTGTGAGTTATTATGAGACACAGGCAGATGCTGATGCGCAGATGAATGCTGTAGATGCAGAGAGTTATACCAATACTTCAGTAGGAGGAGCGCCAGCAAACCCACAAACACTTTATGTAGTAGTTACCGATACCGATACAGGTTGTACTGATCAGGTTACTTTGACAATACGAGTGCTTCCAAACCCAACCCCAACAACGGTATTACCAGAGCTTATCCTTTGTGATGATATCAATCCAGGGGATATGGAAGAGGTATTTGATTTAACGACCAATGAAGTTTTATTACTTAATGGCGAAGTAGGAGTTACACCGACCTATCATGAGACAGAGGAAGATGCAGAAGATGGTGTTAATGCGATAGCTGACCCAACGATGTATACCAATACTAGTACACCACAGGAGATTTATGTACGTGTGACTAATGATATTACAGGATGTTATACGATAGTAAGCTTTACCCTTATTGTTAATCCGTTACCGGATGTTGTTGCAGTTACAGATTTTATAGCCTGTGAGCTTAATAATGATGGGTTCTATGATTTTGATTTAACGATGAAGGATGCTGAAGTACTAAATGGTCAAGATCCAGCGTTATTTACAGTAAGCTATCATGCTACTCAGGCAGATGCTGATGATTTAATGAATGCACTAGTGAGTCCATATACGAATGTAACTAACCCACAACAGATTTTTGTGGCTATTACTAATAATGATACAGGCTGTTCAATAAGTACACCGAGCTTTAATGTAGAGGTTCAAGAGGCAGCAGAGGCTAATAGTGATATGGAGGCTATTGTTTATGAGATTTGTGATGATCAGATGGATGATGATAATGATCCGACCAATAATAGTGCACAGTTTGATTTGACGACACAGAATGATTTTATACTTGATGGACAAGATCCAGCGAATTATATAGTGAGTTATTATGCGAGTGAGGCGGATGCAGAGTTAGGAGTTAACCCATTACCATTTTTGTATGAGAACTTAGTGAATCCTCAAGTAATATGGGCACGAGTTGATAATGACACTCCAGATGGAGCGGGTATGGATACATCGATATGTTATGCAGTGGCATCATTGACCTTACAGGTTAATCCATTGCCAGTGTTTGATTTAGAGGACAGTTATATTCTGTGTGTGGATACTAATGGGACAGAGGTGTTAAATGACTTGATCTTAGATACAGGATTGAGTACACCAACTTATAGTTTTACCTGGTTTTTAAATGGAACAGAGATCACAGGAGCTACCCAGGGGAGTTATATGCCGAGTGAAGGCGGAACTTATAGTGTGACTGTAGTTGATGTGAGTAGTTCACCAAATACGATGTGTGAGAGTAGTGATAGTACGGAGGTGATAGAGAGTGATCCACCAGAGGTGACAGCTACGGTAACTACAGATGCTTTTGCAGATACACATGTGATAGAGGTTAGTGTAGAAGGTGTTGGTGATTATGAGTATAGTTTAGATGATGGGCCGTGGCAGGATGAGAATATTTTTGTAGATGTATCTATAGGAGATCATGTGGTAACTGCTCGAGATAAGAATGGATGTGGAGAGGCAAGTGATACAGTCACAGTGATGGATTATCCAAAATTCTTTACTCCAAATGGAGATGGCTATCATGATACATGGAACATTAGCGCAATAAATAGTCAACCAAGCGCAAAAATTTATATATTTGACAGATATGGAAAGTTACTCAAACAACTTAGTCCAACAGGAGCAGGTTGGGATGGAACCTATCAAGGGAATCTAATGCCAACGAGCGACTACTGGTTTGTAGTAGAGTATAATGAACCTAATACTGGCGACCGTAAAGAATTTAAAGCCCATTTTACCCTGAAAAGATAAAAATCGTATGAATCTAAAAAAGTATTGTTTAATTGCTAGTGTAGCATTATTTTCATTTATTGGGACTGCCCAAGAGGGATTACCCATCTATGCTGATTATTTAACAGATAACTATTATCTCATTCACCCGTCAATGGCAGGTGTTGCTAATTGTGCTAAAGTGCGTTTGACTGCTCGAGCTCAATGGTTTGGACAAGACGAAGCACCTAACCTTCAAACCTTAAGTGTAAATGGTAGAATTGGAGATACTCCTTCTGCTGTAGGTGCCATTGTATATAATGATAAGAATGGGTATCATTCGCAAACTGGTGCATATTTAACATATGCACATCATTTAATGTTCTCTCGAAATGAGATTGATTTAAATATGTTGTCCTTTGGTTTAAGTGCAGGATTGATTCAATATAAATTGGATGAAACGGAATTTTTAGCAGATGGATTTGACCCTATCATTGCTGGTGTAGAGCAAAGTGCTACTAATTTTAATGTTGACGTTGGATTTTCATATCACTTAATCGATTTCTATGCTCATGCTACAGTAAAAAATGTATTAAGCAACGAGGGTATTAATTTCAATGAACAAGGATTGAGTTATGATAATTTAAGAACTTACATTTTTTCGGCAGGAAATACGTTTAGCAAATACAATAGTGATTGGAGTTTTGAACCTTCAATCATGTTTATGTATAGAGATGCCACTGAAGAAGCATCGATAGATATTAATGCTAAAGCTTATAAGGTCATGGACTTTGGGAAACTTTGGGGTGGATTATCTTATCGCAGAAGTTTAGATGGTGCCGAGTTTCAAGATGGAGCTGGTGTAAGTAGTCAAAAGCTACAATATTTTACGCCATTTGTAGGAGTTGATTATAATAACTTTGTATTTGCATACACATACTCTTACCAAGCTAATTCTGTAGTTTTTAATAACGGAGGTTTTCACCAGATAACCTTAGGTTATAATTTCAACTGTAGACGAGAAAAGTACGAGTGTAATTGTCCAGCGATTAACTAAAAATAGATTACTTATATTATAAAAAAAGTCTCGATATTATCGAGACTTTTTTGCATTAGTGATGGAGGTATTGTTGGAGCTCTCCAGTTAAGACTGGAAGCGACTACCGAGAGCACGACCCATATCAAATTAGTGAGAATTTGATGTGGGTAATGCCCAACTCCACTTAACCATTATTGGGTTAGTCCTCATCATTTATTTTACCAGTTATATTTCTTTTCTTTGGCTTGCGTCTTTATAGCTTTTATCATGGCATTTTCCAAACCATTGGAGTCATTTTGTTTTTGTGTTTGAATATGTTGTCTACGCTTTTCATTTAAGTCTTGAATTTCCTTTTGGATAGATGCTCGCTCTTGACGCTTTTTAGCGACATAAGCTTTAATTTCGGATGTTGATTTTCCTTTTAACTCTTTTGGGAGTTGTTCTTTTTTTAGGTTTTTATATGAAAAGCTTTCTTCTTGTTCAGCATCAACTAAATCCCATGTAGAGTTCATATACAAATGTGAACTTTTGCTTACCGTACGACTTACAGCATTTGCTTGACTATACCCTAATGCATTTATATCTTGTTCAGCCTGAAGTTCCATTTTTTTATGTCCTGCACTACCAAATGCTACATAAGTATTATTTAATTTTTCGTTTAGTTTGAGAATTTGGTTATCATAAGGTGTTGCCACATAAATAGTTTCTTGATTATGATTTATTGCCATATAGTCGCCATGTGCTAAATCGGCACCATCTTTCCAATATGAAGCAATTCCTTGATTATAATCACCGCAAAAAATGGTATTGATGGTAACATCATTTTTATGAGCTAGTTCTGCTGCATCTTGATAACTAATCTTTCCTTGGGTAAATGGTTCATTTCCTGCAATAAAAATTAGTTTTAAGTCGTTTTCATTTTGTCCCCATTTTAACTGCTTTAAAGAGGTTTGAATAACATGACCGCAATATTCATTTCCACCGTTGGTAGTCAATGAAAAAAGTTCTTTAGAAATTTCATCGAGATCATTACTAAATGCTAAAATTTGTCTTATGTAACCTTCATCACTACTTAGATTATCATTACCATATTCGTATAAAGCAATTTCTAGATTTGGTTTTTTATCACCACACTTGGCATATGATAATTCGTTAACGATGTCCCATAATTGTGCTTTAGCTTGATCGATAAGACCATCCATGCTATTGCTAGTATCTAGTAATAAGGCAACTTTAATAAATTGTTTATCTGTGCGATGAGACTCTACTTTAGTATTAGCAAATGCTAAGGCTTTTGTTTCTTTCTTCTCTCTGGCGTTGCATGATAAGGTGCTTATCACACAAAAAATAATGGCGAATGTTTTGACTATTGTTTTCATTTCATACTATTTTTTAATCTGTTTGTAATGCTTTGATGTCTAATGTTCCATTTGGAGATACGACATAATATTTATGTTTTGTTTCAGTTTTAACTATAGGTTCTTGTTTAGCTTCTTCAGGTTTTGGCGAGTACTGTAGTCTTATGTTCATTCCTATTTGTACAACAGGTTCTAGAATAGATGGGTTAACAACCACATCATAGTTTTCGTAGGATAAAGGTTGATAGTAATAGCTAGTTTGTTTTTTTGCAGTAGTTACCCCTTTTTTCTTTGTTATGGCTTCAAACGAAATACTATTAAAGGCTTGATAGCTTTGATAAAAATCTTTTGGGAAATAGCAGTATTGATCGTCAGCAATCGCAACATTATAATTAGCCAAATCAAATCCCAGAACTTTGTAATAGGTTTTCTTTTCTTCGATGAGTTTTAAAAGTTGTGTTTGGAGGTTTTTATACACTTCAGCAATATTCTCGATGTAATAATCTACTTTAACCAGATTGTATATTTCGCTTTTGGCACAAGCGGTTAAAATGGACTCAAATTGACTGGTTTTTTCAAATTGGATATGTAGATTTTGTTGAAGCTCAAATCCATTTGGAACTTCAGTATAGGTTTTACTAAAGAGTTTTTTCTGTATTTCAATTTCATAATTTGGTACAAACGAGATAACATCAACTGCAAAATGTTCTTCCCCAATTCCATCAGATTTTAACTGACTTTTAATTTTGTTAATTCGTTGATTGATAAGAAGGGTTGTACTATCTGCGGTAGGTCCAATTTGAGAGACATTAAAGATTGCGGTATAAGTTGTTGCGTCTACGTTTTGTAATGCTTTTACATCTACAAAAACATGAGTGCTTGGAGTTAATACTTTGTTGACTTGTTGGTGAATTGTAGGGTTATATATCGCGGCATTACCAGAGTGTAAAATGTTCTGTCTGGAGATTTGATCATAATTACCTTTGTGTTGGGCATGCATGCCATAGATACATGTAAAAGCTAATAATAAGCTAAGGGTTTGATTTCTCATTTGTTACGATTGTTTTTTGATTAACACTGTAAATCTATGGTCAACTTTTTTGTATTAAAAATGAGAATGAGCGAATGGTGATGATGAATGAGTGAATGCGATTATTAAATGAGTGAGCTGTGGTTTTTAGGAGGTTAAATTATATGACTTTCGAAATACTCATTTTATTTACTCAATTAAAGTGTGTAAGTTTATTCCATTCAATTTTTAATAATGAAACAATTAGTTATATATAGCCTTTTAATTTTGATGCTTTTTCCCTTCGGAAATGTAAGTGCTCAAGAACGTGAAGATTCGGTTCAAAAAGTTAGAACGGCTACCTTATTTACTATTAGAGGTTCGGTTAGAGAAAGTGACACCTACAAACCTATATCTAAAGTAAATATCGAAGTTAATGGAGGTGCTTATACAAGAACTGATTTGGATGGAACCTTTATTATACAAGCACGACAAGGAGATGAATTGGTTATAAGACATAAAGATTTTGAAACCGTGTATTACACTATAGAAAGTGACGAAAGAATATCGGTTGAAGTAGAGCCAGCGAAAGTTAGAGCGCAAGAGGAAACCAAATTTAAAAAGGATATTAAGGTATTTAATGCACTAATAGATTCGGTAACAAAACACAAAAAAACGGATGTTGATAAGAGTATATCTTTTGTTGGTGAGGCCTTATCTCAAAGTAGTTCTCAAAAGCAAAACGCTGAAGCTTATTTAGTTCTTGCCGAAGTTTACATGTATTGGAAGCAGTATGATTTGGCAGTTACCAATTACAGGATGAGTCTTCAAAATATTGAGACTAACGAAGCTAAATTAGGTTTAGCTAAAGCTTATGGTCTCAATAAAAATTATCAAGAAAGCATTGAAACTTACAAAGCAATAGACGAAAAAACACTTAGTAACTATCAGCGTGTAGCCTTACATGAGGGTCTTGGAGATACCTATTTTAGTATCAAGAATTATGCAGCTTCTATTGCATCTTATAAGGAAGGTTTATCTATTGCAAATAAGCATTTGATTAAACCGAAAATTGTAGACCTCAATTCAAAAATTGCTCAAGGCTATAATTCGAGCGGTAAGGTAGAAAAAGCCGAAAGTTTCTTTTTAAACTCATTAGACTTAGCTGAAAAAGAAACCAAAAAACGAGCTTTAGAAGAGAAGGTGACGGTTGCCGATTTTCGAAACACCAATCGTAATTATGAAGAGGAAATTCAACTGAGAAAAGAGATAGTAGAAGATGTAAAAGAGGTTCAGAAAGATTCGGTTATTGTAAATGAAAGCCCGTTAACACTTCAAAAGCAAAACTATAAAATTGGGAATGCTTATTTTCTACAGAAAGATTATGCCAATGCCATTCCATACTTAGAAAAAAGTATTGAAGAAGCCGATGCTAATGAAGATTTAGTGGTTAAAAAAGATGCGACAAAAAAATTATCTGATGTGTTTGCGGATGCTGGTGAGTATGAAAAAGCTAAAATTGCATTTGAAGATTACAAGAATGTAGTTGATGAGCTTTACATAAAACGAGAACAAGAACTGTCACGTGCTGATCAATTTAGGAGAAATATTATCCAACAGCAAAATCGTATTACAAGCTTAGAAAGTGATCGTGAACTCACCTCAAGTTTAGCCAATGAGCGTCATAAGAATCAACAACTAATTATCTATTCTTTGATTACAGGATTGATTTTATTGTTGATTACCGCTTTTTTTATGTTCAAATATATCAAGCAACAACGTTTGGCTAACAATTTATTGGCACTCAAATCATTGCGTAGTCAAATGAATCCTCATTTTATTTTTAACGCGTTAAACTCAGTGAATAGTTTTATAGCGAGTAATGATGAACGCACAGCAAATAAATATTTATCAGATTTTTCGCATTTAATGCGAGCTGTATTAGAGAATAGTGAAGAAGATTTTATTCCCTTAGAAAAGGAGATTGCCTTACTAGATTTGTATACCAAGTTGGAACATTTCAGATTTCAAGATAAATTTGATTATACCATTGCAGTTGATGACGATGTTAAAGTAGCTGAATATCAGATTCCTCCAATGTTATTGCAGCCTTATATTGAAAATGCAGTGTGGCATGGCTTACGTTACAAAACTGAAAAAGGTCATTTATATATTAAAATTGCTAAGAAAAGTAATACAGAAATTACCATTACCGTTGCTGATGATGGAATTGGACGTATACGCTCAAAAGACTTGAAAACGGCCAATCAGCAAAAGCAAAAATCAAAAGGAATGGGCAATATTAAAAAGCGAGTTGCGATACTTAACAATATGTATAAGGATAAAGTGGATGTATCTATCGCTGATTTTCAAGATGCAGAAGACACAGGAACTAAAGTCGTTGTAACCTTAAAAAAAGACTAAATGAAATTAAGATCTATAATTGTTGAAGACGAAGAAACTAGTAGACAAATTCTAAAGAATTATCTCTATAAATATTGTCCTAATGTAGAAGTATTAGGAGAGGCTGCAAACATTGAAGAGGCTTTAGTATTGATTCGAAATACCGAGCTAGATTTGGTGTTCTTAGATGTGGAGATGCCTTACGGAAACGCATTTGATTTATTAGATAAGGTTGGTGATGTGAATTTTGAAACGGTGTTTGTAACGGCGTACAACCATTATGCGATTGATGCGTTAAATGCACATGCATCATATTATTTGATGAAACCAATTTCTATAGATGAACTTATTAAGGCTGTTGATTATGTTACTGAAATAAAGTCGAAAGAAGACGCCTTACAGGATCAGGTTTTAGTTCCAAAAACGAGCGCAGTTAATGGTAAGATTACGATACCACAACAGGATGGATTTGAAGTTTTAGAAACGGCAAATATTTTATATTGCAAGGCCGATGATAACTATACCGAAATTTATCTCAACACTAACAAAAAGAAATTAGTAAGTAAGACCTTAAAATATTTTGAAGAAGCTTTACGTGACAGTAATTTTGCTAGAGTTCATAAAAGTTACCTAGTTAATGTTAATGAGGTTAAAAAATATGTAAAAGGTAAAGGAGGAAGTGTGGTTCTAAGCAATGGGAAACAGATTATGGTATCTGCTTCAAAAAAGTCGGATTTGTTATCTTATTTTAAGTGAAAACTATTTTTACCACTTTGTGTTTTGTGACTTTTATAAATCTGAGTTCTAGTCAAGACATTATCGCTACATATGTGTACGAAAAAGAACTAGAAGGAAGAAATTCAATAAAAGAATATACAACATGGTACTTTTCTCGATTAGATAGTTTAGTTCTCTATAAAGATGGAACGTTTTATCGAAATGTAAAGATGAAATTTAACGAAACAATTCAAACTCAATATAATGGAAAATGGAGAAAAGAGAATAGAATATTAACGTTATATAATCTAAAAATTAATAATGAAGAGAAACTTGATGATAGAAAAGAATTTAGATTTAAGATTAAACGAAAAAAAATAATTCCTTTATCTGCAAACAGAAAAGATTCGAATAAAATGTCTAGATTGCTTTAATATTTAATTTAAAATTTATGCCAATCATAAAACCAGTAAAAGGAAATTACCCACAGCTACCTGAGGATTGTTTTATTGCAGAAAATGCCACAATTATTGGAGACGTCACTGTTGGAAACAATTGTAGTATCTGGTATAATGCTGTTATAAGGGGAGATGTTCATTTTATTAAAATAGGCAATAAAGTTAATGTGCAAGATGGAGCTGTAATTCATGCAACTTATCAAAAATCACCAACGACCATCGGGAATAATGTATCCATAGGGCATAATGCAATAGTTCATGGTTGTACCATTCATGATAATGTGCTTGTTGGAATGGGTAGTATTGTAATGGATGATTGTGTAGTTGAAAGTAACAGTATTATTGCTGCAGGAGCAGTACTTACAAAAAACACCGTTGTCGAGTCAGGAAGCATCTATGCAGGAGTACCAGCAAAAAAGGTAAAAGATATTAGTCAAGAGTTAATTTCTGGTGAAATTAATCGAATTGCTGATAACTATGTTAAATATTCCAGTTGGTTGAAGGAATAATTACTTGCGATTAAAAATCTAGAAATTTAACCTCGTAAGTATGATCTAAAATAGCATCTAAGATGGTCGTATTTCCATTGGAATAAAATAGATGATCTGTAGTAGTACTTGCAGTATTAGATAGCTTGTTTTGATTTAGAATCGATTTTGTTTGTTTAGCTACAGCGAGTCCAGAATCAATAATTTTTACATGAGCAGGTAGCATATTATTCAGCAAAGGAATGAGATAAGGATAGTGTGTACAACCCAAAACCAAATAATCTATATTAGCTTTAAGCATAGGTTTTAAATACATACTTAGCAAGTCTTTCATTTCTTCACTTTCGACCTGTCCTTGTTCTATTAATGGAACAATACCTTCACCTACTTTTTCGATAACAGTAATACCATCACTATATAAATCTGTTGTTTTATGAAAGAGTTTACTACTCAAAGTTCCTTTAGTTGCTAGAATGCCAACCGCTTTTGTTTGTGTACGTAATGCAGCTGGTTTGATGGCAGGTTCTATTCCTATAAAAGGGATCTTATATGTTGCTCGTAAATAGGATATAGCATTCGTAGTAGCAGTGTTACATGCAACAACAATAAGTTTACAGTTTTTTTCTAATAACAGTTCTGTATTTTTTATACATAAAGCAATAATCTCATCACCAGATTTATTACCATAAGGTGCGTTTTTACTATCGGCTAAATAAATGGTACTCTCGTGTGGTAATAGAGCACAAATCTCCTTGAAGATTGATGTGCCTCCAATACCAGAATCAAAAAGACCTATAGGTTGCTTACTCATTATTACAAAAATAAAAAAGCCACTTATTAAAAGTGGCTTCTTATCGATTTATTTAAGTATTCTTTCTTAGAATCCTAATTCTTTTTTTACATCTGCTAAAAGGTCTTTCCCAGTTGCTACAATGACACCACCACCTTGTGTAGAATCTAATACGTATTGGAAACCTTGATCTGCAGCAACTTTAGTAATTGCAGCTTTAGCCTTCTCAAAAATAGGCTTTAATAAGGCAGCTTCTTTTTTACCTAAATCTTCTTGAGCTCCAGCTTGGTACTCACGAATACTTTGTTCCATTTGCTGAACTTCTTGTGCACGTTTTGTGTTCTCTTCTTCAGTCTTAGTATCAACTTCTGCTCTATATTGCTTTACTTTATTTTGAAGTTCAGTAACCATGGTTTTGTAATCTGCATCATACGTCTTAGAGAGCTTTTCAATTTCTGCTTGAGCAGCTTTCATCTCTGGCATTGACTGTACCAACTCAGTCGTGTTAATATGAGCAACTTTACTTTGTGCTGTTGCAAGGCTTGTAGTACCTACAAATAGTATAGCTGCTAATAAAAGGGTTTTTAAATGTTTCATTTTTAAATTTGTTACGTGTTATAATTATTGTTTTTAGTTATCGTCATTAGGAACGGAGTCATTTTCTTTCTTTTGTGCTTCACGTTCTTCCTTAGCTTTTTTTCTTGCGTCTAATATTTTCTTTTTTCGATCTTCAAGTGCTTTTTTTCTTGCTTCACGGTCTTTAATTTTTTGTTGTTTCTTTTCTTCTGCTAGTTGCGCTGGAGTTTTAGTTCCAGTTGCCGCTTTAGCAGTTGATGAATCTGTTTTTCTAGCATTTCCACCTTTTTCTGTTGGAGGTGATTTGGCACCTTTAGCGCTATTTACACTATCTCTCGCAGCTTTAGCTTTAGCTCTATCATCTAATATTTTTTGACGCTTTGCAGCTGCAGCGGCTTTCAATGAATCTCTGCGTTTTAATTGAGCAGCTTGACGTTCAGCAATCTGTGCCTCACGAGCAGATTTTTTATCTTCTATTGCTTTTTGACGCTCATCTAATTCCTTATTTACCACAGGAACGACATCTTCTTTTTCTGCTTGTTTACGTTCGGCTCTAGATTTTGCTTGTGTTCGTTTTGATGATCGTGTAATACTTCTAATCACTAATTCACTTAAATCAAAACGTTCAGCAGAAAATAGCATCACAACATCGGCAGATTTATCAAAAATAAAATCATATTTTTTTCCACTCGCTATTTCTTGAACAGCAGCAAAAATTTGATCTTGAATTGGTTGAATCAACTGTTGCTTTTGAATCATTAAATCACCATTAGGTCCAAATCGTTTTTGTTGATAATCAAGTATTTCAGCTTCTTCAAATGAAATATCTTCTAGACGTTCTTCATACAACTCTTTGGTTAATAAGACACTTTCACTGTTTAATTGTTTCTTTTTAGAGTCAATTTCAGTTAGTCGTTGCTCGATTTCAGTTTTCCACTGTTGTACCTTGCCTTCTAATTGTGAAGAGGCTTGCTGGTATTCAGGAATATTTTGTAAAATATATTCTGTATCAATATAACCTATTCTTACACCACGTTGGGCATTAGATACAAAGCTCATTAGACTTATGATGGTCACTAAAAAAAGAACTTTACTTTTCATCTGTAATATTTTTGATTTATGATAACTTCTATAAACTTCAAACAACAGACTCAAATTACGATTCTGTCTTTTTTGTGTTTAGTTTTTCAAATTAACGAAATATATTTAGAAAAATTTCAACACATAGATTAAATCGTCGTATTGTTAATAGAAAATATCGTGCCAAAATTAAAATTGCTGTCCAATTATAAAGTGCGTTTCTAATCCATTTCTCACTGTTTGACCAGGAAGTGCATCAAATCCATAACCAAAATCTATACCTAATAAACCAAAGGCTGGCATAAAAATACGTATACCTGCTCCTGCCGATCTGTTTAGTGTAAAAGGGTTGTAATCTCTAAATTTATCATAAGATCCACCTGCTTCAAGGAAGGTTAATCCATAAATTTTTGCTTGTGCTCCAAGTGTAATAGGGTAGCGTAATTCTAAAGAGAATTTGTTATAAATACTAGAACCATCTGTAGAGGCTCTTCCAGTAGTTTCATCTAAGTGAGTTAGCGACTGGTTGGGATATCCACGAAGCTGTATTACCTCACGACCATCTAGGGCAAAATTTCCTAAACCATCACCTCCAAGAAAAAATCGCTCAAAAGGAATGACACCTCTATCTTGGTTGTAGGCTCCTAAGAATCCAAATTCAATACTTGATTTAAACACCAATTTATCAACGATTCTAGTGTACCAATCTCCTTTAAATTTAACTTTGTAAAATTCTAGCCAGCTAAATCGCTCTTGATCTATTTCTCCAATTCTTGCACTGTTTGGATCTGTAGCTAATAATTGTTCGCGTTCTTCTTTTAAAGCACCATAATCTACATCATTAAATAATGAATAAGGTAAGGAGAACTTGGCACTTATAGAAAAACTTGATCCACCCATAGGGTAAATAGGATCTGTTCGTGTATTATTACGTGTTAAACCAACCGTATATGATAAGTTGTTAGAGTAACCATCTCCAAATGTAAATAAGCCAGTGTTGTAATTTTTTAAGTTATAGTGTTGAAACGCAACAGCTTGAGATAATTGGAAATAATCATCTGGTACTTTTAAACGTTTTGCTATACCTACTGAAATTCCAGTAATGTTAAAACGTCTGTTGCTATCACGTCGTCGAGATATTGGATCAAATAAAAATTGTCTCGTGTGCGATATAGACGTTGATAATTGTACAGGTCGTTTTCCTCCTAACCAAGGTTCGGAAAAAGAGAAACTATAGGTTTGGAAAAACTGTGATGCCTGCAAACGCAGTGCTAAACTTTGACCATCTCCAGATGGGATAGGCTTATAAGCTTCTTTCTTGAATATGTCTTTTATCGCAAAGTTGTTAAATGATAATCCTAAAGTACCAATAAAGCCACCTCCACCGTAACCACCTTGAAGTTCAATCTGACTAGAACCTCGTTCTACCACTTGGTATTCAATATCAACAGTACCATCCTGAGTATTGAAATTTTTCATGTTAGGGGTTAGTTGTTGTGCATCAAAGAATCCAAGTTGACCAAGTTCTCTAATGGTTCTTATTACATCGCTTTTACGATATAATGCTCCTGGTTTTGTTCTAAGTTCTCTATAGATAACATGATCATTAGTTTTGTCATTTCCAGAAACAGATACATCATTAAAGTATGCTGGTTTACCTTCGGAAATTCTAATTTCCATGTCTATTACATTACCTTCTGCGCTCGTTTCAACTGGGTTTATCGTCGAAAACAAATATCCACTGTCTTGATAGAGATTGGTAATATCTACCGCATCTGGTTTTGAGTTATCTGCAATACGTTTTCTCAATTCAACACCATTATACGTAGATCCTTCATTTATTTTTAATATCGAATGAAGTTGTTGGTCTGAATACACGGTATTACCAACAAAAGAGATTTTACCAAACTTGTATTGTTCACCTTCTTCAATATCAATGTAAAGCGTTACAGTTTTATCATCTTTGTATACAATTGAATCGGATAAGACTCTAGCATCACGATATCCATTTTCTTTGTAGGCATCAACAATACTAATTTTATCTTCTTCGAAATCTTCCTTAATATATTTAGAACGCTTAAGTATTCGAATTGGATTTTTTTGTTTTGTATTTTTCATGGCCTTTCTAAGTTTTTTACCTGAAAGTTTTTCATTACCATTAAAAATAATTTTGTCAATTTTTACCTTTTCACCTTTGTCGATATACACTAGCATATCAACTCTACTCTTTTCAATAGAGTCAACAACTGCTTTAGTATTTACAGTGACTTTGGTATTTAAAAATCCGTCTTTTTTGTATTTATTAGTGATGTAATTACGTGTTGTAGTCACTAAGTTTTCAGTAACTTTTACACCTTTAGCAAGATTATTATCTTTTTTTAACTGATCTACTTTACCTTTTTTTACACCTTGAATTGTCGCTTCATTCAATTCTGGTAAATCAATAAGATTGATTTCTAAATAGGCTTTATCGCCTTCAACTTTTGTTAGAAAAACATCAATGCTACTAAATAGGTTAGAATCCCATAGTTTTTTAATAGCATTACTAATTTGTTCACCTGGAATTATAATTTCTTCACCAATCTTCAACCTTGAATACGTGATAATTGTTCCAGGGTTAAAATTAGTGTCTCCAGTAATTTGAATGTCTTCAAGGATATATCTTTTGCCTTGATTAAAATCGGATTGCTGTGCAGTAACTACTGTAGAAATTGTACATAATAATACAATAAGTAGTGACTTAATATATGTTTTCAAAAGTAAATTGTTAGCTAAGTTGTTCACTTGTTTTTCCAAATCGTCGTTCTCTATTTTGATAATTAATCAAAGCTTCATAAAGGTCCTTCTTCTTAAAATCAGGCCAAAGAATGTCTGTAAAATATAATTCGGCATAAGCAATTTGCCATAATAAAAAGTTGCTTATCCTCTGTTCTCCGCTGGTTCTAATTAATAGATCAACATCTGGCAAATTATGCGTGTAAAGATGCTTATTTATAATTGATTCGTCAATACTTTCTACGGAAATTATATTATTTTTAACTTTATCTGTTAATTCTTTTATAACCTTAACAATTTCTTCTCTAGATCCATAACTCAATGCTAGAGTTAATGTCATATGTGTATTGTTTTTGGTTTTATCTATGACTTCTAATAATTCAATATGAGCTTTTTTAGGTAAATCTTTTAGATTTCCAATTGCCAATAATCGTATATTGTTATCCTGAAGTGTTTTAATCTCTTTTTTTAATGATTTTACTAGAAGTTTCATTAGTGTTTGTACTTCTAATTTTGGGCGTTTCCAGTTTTCAGTTGAAAAGGCATACAAGGTTAAGTTTTTGATGCCTATTTCTGCACTTGCTTCAACAACATCTCGTACAGATTTCGTGCCATTTTCATGACCAATAACTCTAAGCATACCTTGTTGTTTTGCCCAACGACCGTTTCCGTCCATGATGATAGCAACATGGTTAGGTAGTTTATTGATATGTATTTGGTCTTTTAAGTTCATTTAAAAATTACAATAACATGGTCTTTGTCCAAATGTATAAGTTAATGTGAAGCCGGTAAATACATACCAATCATCACTATTTGTGTTACCAAAGCTTAGATTTTCTCTAAAAGGGTCATCAGGTACGCTTCCATCCAACTCATCAGAGAACGTATATCGTGCACCAATTTCGAAACCTAAAACAAAATGTTTGGTAATATTGCTTTTTACACCTAACACAATTGGAATCCCAAAAGCCCAACTATTAGTGTTTTCAGATGTATAATTTCCATTAACATCAAAATAATAATTTGGATGTCTTGCGGTTGAAATTCCTGAATATAAGTATGGCGTAAATTTAATACCACTTTGATGTAAATCGAAATCAACAAAAGTAAATTCCATTCCTGCTGAAATCTCCAAAAGATTACTGTCAAAACTATAATCACGTTGTAAACGTCTTGGATCATCAGACTTTGAATCATATCCTTTTAAGTCTGAATACATTATCGATACTCGCCATGAGTGTCTAGGGCTACGATTCCATTTTAATAATAGTCCCAATGCCGGAGCATTTGGTGCGATATAAGTTGTTGAGCCTACATCTCCAATAAAATTACTTCCTCCTGCAAAAACACCTACTTCATAGATTTGAGAGTGGCTAGATTGCATGAAAAAAATACTCAATATTAATAAGATTAAATACCTCATAAAATTTTAAAAGTTTGCAAATATAACAAATATGAATTGCCTATGGTAATTTGTGGCAAATAGTCTTACAGAAAACAGATTTTATAAGGTTTTATTGTTTAGTTTCGTCTATCTTCTCCCCAAAGCATTTTCTTTCTAAGCGTATCAATAAAACTCTCATCTAGAAGCTCAACCATTTTAATTTTAAAATTTGCTTTTTTTATGGTAATCAATGTATCGTTAGAAAGTGTTATGATTCTTGAGTCTAAAGACATTAAATGCTGATCTTCACGTCCATCTACCTTTAATTGTATGACAGTGTTGTCAGGAATAACCAAAGGTCTTGCATTCAAATTATGAGGCGCAATAGGCGTCAATACAAAACTGTTAGCTTCAGGAGTAATTACTGGTCCACCGCAGCTTAATGAATATCCTGTAGAACCTGTTGGTGTTGCTACAATAAGTCCGTCAGCCCAATAAGAGGTTAAATACTCATTGTTTAAATGTGTTTCTACCGTAATCATCGACGTTGTGTTTTTTCTACTCACAGCAATTTCATTCAAAGCAAAATTGGTGTCTTTTAAATCGTCGTTGCTAGCATTAGTTTCAACACTTAGTAATGAACGTTCTGAGGTTTTATAATTTCCGTTGAGAATATGTTCAATAGCAGAAGTGATGTCATCGGTTTGAATGGTTGCTAAAAAGCCAAGTCGTCCCGTATTAATGCCAACAATAGGGATTGAAAAATCTCTAACATAGGTTATGGCTCTTAAAATCGTTCCGTCTCCTCCAACACTAATTAAAAGGTCATAACTGTCATTCAATTCTGAAAAGGTATGTACCAAATTCATAGCTTTTATTTCGGCATTGATGTGTTTGTAAAATGAAGATTCAATATAAATATCAACATTGTTTTTATGAAGTATATCAATGAGATCTTCAAAAGATTGAAATGATTTTCCCGAATAGAATTGACTGTAAATCGCTACCTTCATTGTTAAATGTCTAAATATTTTTTAAGGTATTCTGAACGCTCTTTAAGATTTTCAACATAGGTGTCTTCTTCGTGACCTGAGATGATATTATAACTATAACGTCTAAAGGTTTGAATCACATCATTAAGTCCTGAATTTCCTATTTTTAAGGTGATTTGAATCACATCACTTTCCATTTTAGACACAAAAGCCCCTAGTATTTTAGCATCATTAGATTCAACTATTTGGCTAATTTCACTAAATGAGTAGTCTTGAATACCTTTTTCAACAATTAAAATGCCACCTGGTTCTGCAAAAAATGGAGTCTCATTAAATAAACCAATAATATCACCCAATTCATAGTAGCCTAAATAGTTATTGTGTTTGTCTAACACAGGCATGATATTACACGAATTTTGAGCAAAGGTTTCAAGAACATCTAACCAATTGGTGTCTGATTTTGCAAAAAAACTATCTAGAGCATAGTTGCAATCGGCAATTGTTTTTTGAGATTCAAAACAATGAGCATCGGTTTCAGATATACAACCTTGATATCTGCCCTCATTTTCAACAGGAATATGAGAGTAGGTTAATTCATTAAAAATAAGCTGCACGTCACTCACCTTGTCATTAATGTTAAGTGGTTTTATATCGTTAATTATATATTCTCTTAAAGGCATATCTATATAGTAAATTCTACTGCAAATTAATTAAAAATAACCACAATAAGCATGAACTAGTTCTGTATTTTTGTATTCTAAATGAATGGATATTATGACAAAATTAAGTGTAAATATTAATAAGATAGCTACGCTAAGAAATTCTAGAGGAGGAAACACACCAAATGTAGTAAGCTTTGCTAAAGATGTACAGCAATTTGGTGCAGAAGGTGTTACTGTGCATCCTAGACCTGATGAGCGTCATATACGTTATCAAGATACGAGGGATTTAAAGCCTGAAGTGTACACCGAATTTAATGTGGAAGGAAACCCTATTTCATCGTTTGTGGATTTGGTACTAGAAGTAAAACCTACTCAGGTTACTTTAGTTCCTGATGCTGTAGATGCATTGACGTCTAATGCTGGTTGGGATACAATTACTCATAAATCCTTTTTGACTGAAGTAATTTCAGAATTTAAATCTAATGGTATTAGAACATCTATTTTTGTTGATCCAGTTTTAGATATAGTTGAAGGTGCTAAAGCTACAGGAACCGATCGTATCGAATTATATACCGAAACATTTGCACATCAATATGGTTTGGGAAATGAAAAAGCTATTGAATCCTTTACAAAAGCTGCCGAGTTATCCAATTCTATTGGATTAGGAGTGAATGCAGGTCATGATTTATCATTAGACAATATCAAATTTTTTAAAGACCATATACCAGGTTTATTAGAAGTGTCTATCGGTCATGCTTTGGTCTCTGAGAGTCTGTATCTTGGTGTTGAAAATGTGATTCAAATGTATCTTCATAAATTAAAGTAAACTTTTTTGTTACATCGAGAGCAGTCGAGATGTCTCATAAATAAAAAAGGCGGCTATGACACTACATTCAAAAATTTTAGGAGAAGGACAACCCTTTATCATTTTACACGGATTTCTTGGTATGTCTGATAACTGGAAAACCCTAGGAAATAAATTTAAAGAGGCTGGATTCCAAATGCACTTGGTAGATCAGCGCAATCATGGTCGGAGTTTCCATCATGACGAATTTAATTATGACGTTTTAGCCCAAGATTTAAAAAGCTATTGTGACGAGCATAAACTTCAAGATATCATTCTCTTAGGCCATTCTATGGGAGGGAAAACAGCCATGCTTTTTGCTGCTGAATATCCTGAACTTGTCTCAAAACTGTTAGTCGCAGATATCAGTCCGCGTTTTTATCCTATCCATCACGATGCAATTTTAGAGGGATTATCTGCTTTAGATTTTTCAGACATTAAAAGTAGAGGTGCAGCCGATACTATGTTATCGCAATATGTTTCTGAAATAGGAACACGTATGTTTTTGCTTAAAAATTTGTATTGGGTTGAGAAAGGACAATTAGGCTTGCGTATTAATCTTGAAGTTCTGAGAGATCATGTGTCTGAAGTTGGAGAAGCATTACCCATACACGCCAAGTTTGAAAAACCGACCTTATTTCTAAGAGGAGACAAAAGCGAATATGTAATGCCAACTGACGAGAATTTAATAAAGCAGCATTTTCCGCTCGCGGAAATAGAAACCATTAGTAATGCTGGCCATTGGTTACATGCCGAAAACCCTACAGCATTTTATGAGGCTGTGATTAATTTTGTAACTTCAAATCAACAAAATCTATAAGTTATGAATCTTTTAATCCGATTACTAGTCACAGCAGGTATAGTCATGTTACTATCACATTTTTTATCAGGTGTAGCTGTTAGTGGTTATGAAGCAGCGCTAATTGTTGCTGTAGTTTTAGCCTTGCTTAATACTGTTGTAAAACCTATTTTAATCATCTTAACCATTCCGATTACCATTTTAACGTTTGGCTTGTTTTTATTTGTAATTAACGCATGTATCATACTGTTGGCAGACAAATTTATAGATGGCTTTGGTGTTAATGGTTTTTGGACGGCTTTATTGTTTAGTATACTATTGTCTATCTCACAATCTATTGCCTATTCAATTCTTAAAGACAAAAAGAAAAAGTAGTCTCAAACACAGTCTATTAAAATCTTGTTGGGTTGCAAAAAAAGTCGTATTTTTGCAGCCCTTTTTAACACCCAATAATGGGTTTAGTATAGATAGAAATGAATATTACAAGAGAAAACATCGATGCATTAAATGCAGTGGTAAAAGTAGATATCGCTAAAGAAGATTATAGCGATAAAGTGGAGCAAATATTAAAAGACTACCGTAAATCGGCTAATATTCCTGGTTTTAGAAAAGGTCATGTACCAATGGGCTTAGTAAAAAAACAATACGGGAAAGCAGTTTTAGTTGATGAGGTAAACAAGCTTTTACAAGATGCTTTAGGGAAATATTTAACCGAAGAAAAATTAGATGTATTAGGTAATCCATTACCTAAACCTCAAGATGATTTAGATTGGGATGCAGATGCCTTTTCTTTTGAGTTCGAATTAGGATTAGCTCCAGAATTTGAAGTGAACTTAAAAAGTAAAAAAGCGATTACACATTATAATATCGTTGCTGATGATAAAATGCTAGACAACCAAGTAGAGCATATTAGAAAGCAATACGGTAAAATTGTTTCTGAAACTGAAGTGTCTCAAGATTCTGAGATTACTGGTGTGTTCAAAAATGAAGAGCAAGGTATCGAAAACTCTACAATGATTACTTTAGATAAATTTAAAGGTAAGGCTACAGCAAAGAAATTTATTGGGGCTAAAGTTGGTGATGTGATTACTTTAAAAACTAAAGGCTTATTTAATGACGATCATGATTTAATGACCTTCTTAAAAGTGCCTCATGATGATGCTCATGGATTAGCAATAGAAGTGACATTTACAATTTCAGAAATCAATTCTAGAGAATTAGCCGATTTAGACCAAGAGTTGTTTGATAAATTATTTGGACCTAAAGTTGTCACATCTGTGACTGAATTAAAGGCCAAAATTAAAGAAGATTCTGAAAAGCAATTTGCACAACAAGGTGATCAAAAGTTGTTAAATGACGTCACTGAGTATTTAGTAGACAATACAAAGTTTGATTTACCAGCTGAGTTTTTACAGAAATGGATGCAAACTGCAGGCGAATCTGAAATGGATGCAGAGCAAGCTAAAGAAGAATACGAAAAATCTGAAAAAAGCATGCGCTATCAATTAATCGAAGGGAAATTGATTGAGAAACATGATCTACAAGTAAAGTTTGAAGACTTACAGTCTCACGCTAAAGAAATGATTAAAGTGCAAATGGCTCAATTTGGTCAAACAGATCCTTCAGATGAAGAGTTAGACGGTATCGCATCACGAATTTTATCTAACAAAGATGAAGTGAAACGTTTATCTGAACAATTGATGAGCACTAAATTGTTAAACCTTTATAAAACCGAAGCCAATCTTAAGACAAAAGAGATAACTTACGACGATTTTGTAAAAGAGTTTTACAGCTAAGTAAATACATTATAAATTAGTATCTTTGAGCGTAAGACTTTCAGGTCTTACGCTTTTTGTTTAAAAGCATATTGAAATCAATTAATATAAAACGATTTAAAACAATCTATGGATTACGGAAAAGAATTTGAAAAATTCGCAATAAAGGATCAAGGGATTAGTAGTACATACTATAATAAGATTATTAGTAGTATGTATCCAACGGCATTAACTCCTAACATTATTGAAGAGCGTCAAATGAACATTGCTATTTTTGATGTATTCTCGCGTTTAATGATGGATCGTATTATTTTTATGGGTACAGCGATTAATGATCAAGTAGCCAATATTATTCAAGCACAATTATTGTTTTTAGAAAGCACAGATGCGTCTAAAGATATTCAAATATATATCAACTCTCCAGGTGGTAGTGTATATGCTGGCTTAGGTATTTATGATACTATGCAATTAATTAAACCTGATGTTGCAACAATCTGTACAGGAATGGCTGCGTCTATGGGAGCCGTATTATTATGCGCTGGAGAAAAAGGAAAACGTAGTGGGTTAACCCATTCTCGTGTTATGATTCATCAACCTTTAGGTGGTGCACAAGGGCAAGCGAGTGATATCGAAATAACAGCACGAGAAATATTAACACTCAAAGAAGAGTTATATAGAATTATTAGTAAGCATTCAGGACAAGATTACGACAAGATTTATGAAGATAGTGATCGTGATTACTGGATGAAAGCTGATAAAGCTAAAGAATATGGAATGATAGACGAAGTACTATCAAGAGGATAATTATTTGTACTTCGGAAATAACAGTGTCTTAGTATTTGTTTACTAGAATTTACACTGTCATTTCGAGCGAAGTCGAGAAATCTCTTTTAGAGTTTTTAGAATAGAAGTTAATATTAAATAATGGCAAAGGAAGAATTAGAATGTTCGTTTTGTGGTAGAAAAAAGCCAGAGACCAATCTGTTGATTGCCGGTCTTGATGCACATATATGTGATCGCTGTATCGAGCAGGCACATGGTATTGTTTTAGAGGAATCTAAACAATCAGATAATGCAGAGTTAACCTCTGAGTTAATGCTTAAAAAACCACAGAAGATAAAGGCATTTCTTGATGAATATATTATCGGTCAGGAACACACAAAAAAAGTGATGTCTGTAGCTGTTTATAATCACTATAAAAGGTTGCTACAGCCAGCTTCTGATGATGATATCGAAATTCAAAAATCGAATATCATAATGGTTGGACAAACAGGTACTGGTAAAACCTTAATGGCAAAAACAGTAGCAAGGATGTTAAATGTGCCTTTAGCTATTGTAGATGCAACTGTTTTAACTGAGGCTGGATATGTAGGTGAAGATGTTGAGAGTATTTTAACACGATTACTACAAGCTGCCGATTACAATCTTGAAAAGGCAGAACGCGGTATCGTTTTTATTGACGAAATAGATAAAATTGCGCGCAAGAGTGATAACCCATCTATTACTAGAGATGTGTCAGGTGAAGGTGTACAGCAAGCCCTATTGAAATTGCTAGAAGGAACGGTTGTTAATGTACCGCCTAAAGGAGGTCGTAAACATCCTGATCAGAAGTTTATTGAAGTAAATACTGAGCATATTTTATTTATAGCTGGTGGAGCCTTTGATGGTATAGAACGTGTGATCTCTAAGCGATTAAACATGGCTGCAATAGGATTCAAAGCATCTCATGATGATGAAATTGCCGATCCTGATAATATGTTACAATATATCATTCCAAAAGATTTAAAAGACTTTGGGTTGATTCCAGAAATTATTGGCCGTCTTCCAGTATTGACTTACATGGATCCATTAGATGCAAACACCTTAAGAGCTATTTTAACAGAGCCAAAAAATGCAATTATCAAACAATACAAAAAGTTGTTTGCAATGGACGACATTGATTTTACTATTACAGAAGGGGCATTAGAATTTATCGTAAGTAAGGCGATTGAATATAAGCTTGGAGCTAGAGGATTGCGTTCGCTTTGTGAAGAAATCTTAACAGATGCCATGTTTGAAATGCCAAGTTCTGATGATAAAAAACTGAATGTAACAAAATCCTATGCTGAAAGTAAACTTACTAAGACAACGCTTAAGAAATTAAAAGCAGTTTCTTAAATCATTAATTTTATTTCTACTTTATGTTTAAGCCAGTTTTTATACCTGTTAAAAGATTGAAATGCGCTTTACCTTTATTAGGATTACTTATCCATTTTTGCCTTTTATCTTGTAATTCTAATGATGATTCTAATACGAGTGAAGAAGAGGAAGAAGATTTTTTTATAACAACTGTAGAATTGATAATGGTTCCTGAAGGCGATGGTGATACAATTACTTCTACAAGTTATGATCCTGATAGTTGGGATGGACCAACTCCTGGGCCAAGTGCTACCTCTGGAGTAGGTGAGTTTAATACCACCTATGTTGGAAGTGTTAGATTTTTAAATGAACGTGTAGATCCACCTATTGATTATACACAGCAAATTATTGATAATGGGATACAATATCAAGTCACGTTTGGAACCATAACTGGTGGAACACCATTTTCTTATGAATACTTGCCGCCATTTGATAGTAATGGAGAGCCATTAGGTATTAATTTTAAGATCCATAGTAGTGATGAAAACTGCGGTGTACTATTCTTGTATTTAAATAAAATTGAAACCTCAAAACTTTTAGATGTAACTGGATTAGGTGGAAGCCAAGTTAATCAAGATGTTATAGCTGGAACGAATACTTTAATAGAGTGTAATTATGAGGATTAATATGAATTATTTTTTATAAAAAAAGAAAACCACTCTTTCCCAGGAGTGGTTTTTTTATTAGGATTAAAAACTAATATTGCTAAACAATATTTTGAATATTTTTATCAATTTTAGGTCTTTTTATAATCATAAATTTTTGTTGATTTTTTTTAAGACTTCGTAAATATAGGTGCATTAGCTTCAGAATAAAAACGACTTTGGGCAGTTTTGGATAAACATCAACAAATACTCGTTGTGTGGGAAAAATCGTTACCGTTCATCGGTGTTTTGAATTTTAAGAATGATTCTATAGATAATAATCAAACTATAATGGTCTATTTAAATGGAGTAATTCATCTATATATTCTCTACTATTTGATAATCTAGGAATTTTATGTTGTCCACCAAGTTTGTCATGTTGTTTTAACCAATCGTAAAATAAACGTTCTCTTGCAATATGCACTTTTGGCATGTTTAAAGTCATATTATTTTGACGTTTAGCTTCATAATCAGAATTTAATGATTTTAACTTGGTGTCTAATAATTCATTAAAAGTATTAATGTCTTGAGGCGGTTTTTTAAATTCGATTAACCATTCATGAGAACCTTTATTTTTTCCACTCATAAAAATAGGTGCAGCGGTGTAATCAACAATTTCAGATTGTGTAGAATGACAAACTTCTCTTAGAGCGTCTTCAGCATTTTCAATAATGAGTTCTTCTCCAAATGCATTAATGTGATGTTTTGTGCGCCCAGATACTTTAATTCGATATGGATTAATAGATGTAAAACGTACGGTGTCTCCAATTTTATAACGCCAAAGTCCGGCATTAGTCGTAATAATAACAGCATAGTTTTTCCCAACTACTACTTCACTAAGAGGAATGACATGTTGTTGAGGTGTTCCATAAGTATCCATTGGAATAAACTCATAGAAAATACCATAGTCAAGCATTAATAATAATTCGCTGCTATTGTTTTGATCTTGAATGGCAAAAAATCCTTCTGAAGCATTATAAATTTCGTAGTATTTAAAATCAGATTTAGGTAAAATCGTTTTGTATTGATCAACATATGGAACAAAACTTACACCTCCATGAAAATAGACTTCCAGATTTGGCCATATATCTAATAGATTATTTTTACCTGTGCTTTCAAGAACAGTATTGAGTAGTACCAACATCCAAGAAGGCACACCAGCTAGGCTTGTTACATTTTCATTTATAGTCTCTTCAACTATAGCTTGCATTTTTATTTCCCAGTCACTCATTAAAGATACTTTACTGCTAGGTGTACTACTAAACTCAGCCCAAAACGGCATATTATCAATTAGAATGGCCGATAAATCACCAAACACAGTTCCGTTTTCACGATAGAGCTCTTTACTTCCGCCTAAACGCAAACTCTTTCCTGTAAATAACTGTGAATTTTCATTGTTGTTGAGATACATGCATAGCAAGTCTTTACTTGCAGCATAATGACATTCTTCAAGAGATTCTGTACTAACAGGTATAAACTTACTTTTCGCATTTGTTGTACCACTAGATTTAGCAAACCATCGTATTGGAGTTGGCCAAAATATATTTTGTTCTCCACGACGAGAGCGTTCGATCATATCTTGACAATCTTCATAAGACGAAATTGGAATGCGTTCGCAAAAAGTTTTATAATTGGTTATAGAACTAAAGTCATATTGCTTACCAATTTCAGTATCTTTTGCTGTAGAAAGCAACTGAAAGAGTAATTCATTTTGTACCTCATTGGGGTATTTTAAGAACAATTCAATCTGATGGAATCGTTTTTTTAAAAACCATGAAGCAATAGAATTTACTAATGGAATCGGCATTTTTATAGTATCTTTAAGTTTTAAAAATAATACTTTTTTTTATATGTTTTATCAAGGTGTTTTAACAAAAATGCAAACTGAGTTTGCCGAACCTATTCAATATTATTTGATATTAGAAAATGATTTCCTGAATATGAATCAGTTATTGGATAAGAGCATCACAATGGAATTTATAAAACACCAATGTTTAATGTGTGGTTTAGATAAGCCAATTTATCGTCAAGGCTTTTGTAAAGACGACTTTTTTGATATTCCTCAGGCAGGTGATTGGATTATGAGACCAGAATTATCTACAGCACATTTAGGCAAAGAAGATCGCGATTTAGAGTATGAAAAAAAGGTGCAATTACAGCCACATATTGTGTATTTGGCAAATTCAAGTAATGTGAAAGTAGGTGTTACTAGGAAATCTCAAGTCCCAACACGCTGGATTGATCAAGGAGCACATGAGGCTATCGAAATTGTAGAAGTTCCTAACCGCTATCTTGCAGGAATTACAGAAGTAGCCCTTAAAGATTATGTAGCCGATAAAACCAATTGGCGAAAAATGCTCAAGAATGAGAATGAAGATGAAAATTTAGTTGAGTGGCGTGAGCGCTTAAAAGATTATATTCCTGAGGAAGCAAAAGACTATTATATCGCTTCTAATACTGAAACTAATCTTCAGTTTCCTGTGCATCAGTATCCATTAAAACCCAAAAGTCTTAATATCAAAAAAGAGCAATCTTATACAGGAAAACTTGTAGGTGTAAAAGGTCAATATCTCATTTTTGAAGACAATACCGTTTTTAATGTGCGTGCTAATGAAGGTTTAGTTGTAAAATTTACAATAAACTAGATTTAGATGTCGTCTTGAGTACAGTCGAAAGATTGTTATAAGGAATCAGGATGCCTTTTATAAACTTAATTTAATAGCTTGAACAATTCCTATTACAATCAATAAAACACCAGTAACTTTATTAATTACGAACAAGATGTTTTGCACTTTGTTTTTGATCACAATACTAAATTTGCTATAGAGGTATAGGGTTACTAATTTTCCTAGGTATACACCTGTAAAAAACAAAAATAATACGAATAGTGGAGATCCTAATGACAACATTAAATTGTTATTGTTAATGATTCCAAAAGCTACAATCCAATAGATGAGTACAGGAGGATTTAAGATACCTAATAAAAATCCCGTGGCATATTTAGAAGAGGTAAGCTTATTCTTTTTTGGCGTCTTTTCTGTTGTCTTTTTAAAAATCAAAACACTTCCAATAATCATAAGAAGAATAACAATTGTTATTTGAATCCACATATTACGATCAAAAAAGTCTCTAACAACCATGTTACAATGTAAAGCGTAATATGATAATACAACTTCGGCGACACCAGCTGCAATAGCTATTTTAAAGGCCTGTTTCGCGTTCTGTTTGATTGTTGTATTGATGACAGCAATATTTGAAGCGCCAAGTGGTAAAGCACCAATAATACTAGCTAAAACTCCAATTAAAAAGTATAAAATAATCATATGGAGTTAGTAGATTGTATTCTGAAAAGCTTACAGAGAAATATAAAAAAAGCGTCCTGAAATTTTCAGGACGCTTTTTTTATATAAAGTGAAAAACTACTAAATATCTTCTTGATCTCTCAAGTTTTGGATATAACCAGCTTTTTGGATTTCACGTCTTCTTTTTACAGATGGCTTAGTGAAAAATTGATTTTCACGAATGTTTTGCATTGTCTTTACGTTACGGTGTTTTCTTTTGTAACGTTTTAAAGCACGTTCAATGCTTTCTCCTTCTTTTACTAAAATTTTAATCATTGTAATACTTGTAATTATTGGTTTAGGGCTATCCTAAATACGTTTTTAATATTTTACTTTTCGAATCTTGGCGCAAGCGCTTGATTCCTTTTTCTCTAATTTGTCTTACACGTTCTCTTGTTAAATCAAATGTTGCTCCAATTTCATCTAAAGTCATTGGTGGCTCATTACTTAATCCAAAATTTAAACGAATCACATCACTTTCTTTTTGAGATAGTGTGTCTAATGCTCTATTGATTTCAACATTAAGTGATTCTTTCATCAAATCTCTATCAGGATTTGGTGATTCACCAGATTTAACAACATCGTATAAACTCGATGTCTCTCCTTCTTTTAAAGGAGCATCCATCGATAAATGTCTCCCAGAATTTTTTAAAGATTGTTTCACTTCTGAAACCGTCATGTCTAATTCATGTGCAATTTCTTCAGCACTAGGAGGCCTTTGATGTGTTTGCTCTAAAAATGAGAACGTCTTATTGATTTTATTAATAGAACCAATTTTGTTCAAAGGTAATCTAACTATTCGAGATTGTTCTGCTAAAGCTTGTAAAATTGCTTGCCTAATCCACCACACAGCATAAGAAATAAATTTAAATCCTCTGGTTTCATCAAAACGTTTTGCTGCTTTAACAAGTCCAGCGTTTCCTTCGTTAATCAAATCAGGAAGTGTAAGTCCTTGATTTTGATATTGTTTTGCAACAGATACTACGAAACGTAAGTTAGCTGTCGTGAGTTTGTCTAAAGCTAATTGATCGCCTTCACGTATACGTTGTGCGAGCTCAACTTCTTCTTCAGCAGTAATCATTGGTAACTTGCTGATGTCTTGTAGGTATTTGTCTAGAGATTTAGATTCACGGTTGGTAACTTGTTTGGTAATTTTTAATTGCCTCATGTATGTAAGTGTATTTAAAAAGTTTGCAAGAGTACATTATAACTTTTAAAATGGAAAAAGCAAATATTTAGGCACTTCTTTGCAAAAAAATCTTGAATTTGACTAATTTTCAGCCTTTTTTTAAGCTTAGAATTTAAAATCGACTAGTTTTTAGTAGAATCTTTTTGTTTTTTTCGGTTTTTAAGCAAGCCTCCTAGTAAATCTTTAACCCCTTCTTTAAGAGGATCTGTCGTTTTTATACCATTTGTTTTTGTACTTGTAGAATCTTTAGTCGTCTCATTCTTATTTCCACCTAAAATCCCTCCAAGTAAATCATCTAGTTTATCGGTACCTTTGTCAATAAGTTTTTGTTTTTCAATTTCAATTAATTGCTGTGTTAAATTTGAAATTCCACTGGTTAAATCTGTCTTTACCTGTGGACTCGTATAACTACCTGTTATATTTGCTGTCACTGGAATAGTGATTTTAGCTACTTCTGGATCGTTAATCTTTCCTATTAATTGATTTACTTCACTGCCTAGATATTTTGCTGGGACTTGAAATACTGCATTGTAATTCAAAGTTTTGTCAAATCCGTGAGCACCAGAAACGATAATATCAATATCCTCATATTTTAAATTAAACGGTTTGACGTTGACTTGCCCATCTGAAAAATCCAATCGGGTTTTAATGTCTTTTAAGTTAAGTTTCTTAAAATCGATAAAGTCTAAAGCGCCACCTAATTTATTTAATATAGACGCTTGATCGTTATTTAAGTTTGTTGAAAATAATTCTGCAAACGCATCACCTGATACTGTGTTTAAATTAGGTGTAAATTCTTCATCAAGTGTACCTTGAAGTTTAATTACTGTATTTAGTTTTCCTTGTAAGACTTTAGCAATTGGAGCCAAGTTTTGAAGTAGTTCTAAATCTTTGAAGGATTGCGATATATCAAAATCTTCGGCACCTAAATTTAAATTAAAGACAGGTGTGTCTGTTTTTGTAGACACAGTTCCTGTCATAGCGAGAACACCATTAAACAGATTTGATGTTAGGTTTTTAAGATTTGCTTCTTGATCTTTTATCGCTAGTGTGCCTTTAACATCTTTAAGCGTTAAGTTATCATAGGTTACGGATTTGGCGTTTGCGTTTATTGTGCAATCTAAGAAGTCGGGAATTTTGAGTGATTCGCCATCCGAAGTAGTTTTGTTAGAATCATCCACGGCCATTTCATCCTCAACCATAAAATCACTTACTACAAATGTATTAGAATTAACATTGAAATTCCCTTGTAGCTTATTATCACTTAAAAGAAATCCTAGTAAATTTTTTATGGTTCCAGTGGCTTTAAAATCGCTTGTTCCTGTTTTGGCATCAAAAGAGTTAAGTGTTACATTGCCAGGATTAAATGTCATGCTTGCTGTATTGATTTGAATTGGATTAACAATGTCTTCCGAAGAAAACACAAAATCACTTACGCTTATATTACCATTATTTTTGATACGATTATAGGCATTAGTTTCAATGGCATTCATATCAAAAGCAGTATTGAGTTTTCCTTTAAGAATACCACTTAATTGTTTTTCAAAATCGATAGGATAGGCTTTAGAAATGTTAGCTAAGTTTAAAGTGCCATCAATATTAGCATTTACCAACATGTTTTTTGTTAGATTCTTTAAGGTAACATTCGATTTAAATACATCTTCATCAATTTTAAAATTGAGTGTTTTGATGTCCACAAATGTATCGTCAAGGTTTCCTGTGGTGTTTTTTATAGCAGTATTTATGGTAATATTCTCAACACGTTTTGGTAAATCTGGATATTTAAAGGAGGCATTATCAGATGAGATATTTATATCCAAAGTTGGAATTGTTAACTCAGTTACTTTTCCTTTAATAACACCGCTAACTTTAAAATCCCCAGAAGTGTCAACATCTTCAATGTTTTTAGAATACGATTGAGGGATAACAGCAAGAAAATCTTTAAATGAAGATTCTGGGTTTTCGAAAGAAATATCAATATCCTGGCCATCTTCTAGTTGTTGTATGTAACCATTAAAAACAAGAGGGAGTTGATTTATGAACCCTTTATTTTCCATGAAAGTGTATTTCTGCTCATTAAGATTCATGCCTATTAAGGCATCCAGTTTTATATTATTTTGGTTGAGGTATTGCGTACTGTCAATACTCATACTTACATTGGCAGTTGTTTCTGTGTCGAGTTGTGATATCTCTTCGGAAAACGTACCATGCCCAGAATGGTTTAATTCTGAAATATACAATCTAGTATTAGACTTTTCATCTATATAAGTAATTGCACTATTATTGATATTGTAATCCTCAATGTCAAATGCAAATCCGTCTGATGTATCTGAAACTGTTGTATCATTTCCCTTTTCTTTAGTTATGTCATAATTATTGTTGCCTAAAGCGTCAGATTTTATTGTTAGTACAGCTTCATCAATGTTGATAGCGTTAACAACTATAGGATCTTCATCAGCACTTTTAAATAGCTCCTTTACCGACATCGTGAAGTTCAAATTTTTTGCAGTTGCAAAAGTTTCGTCTTCAAAAGGTTTGTAATTTGTAATCACCAAATCATCAACACTTACATGTGCTTGAGGAAAACTGCGAATGAAGCTTAAACTCACATCGCTAAATTCTACTTTAGCATTGAGATTCTCATTAATAAAAGTTTTAACCATGTCTTTGATTTGCCCTTGAAAAGCAAATGGAATGGCGAGTAATAAGAAAAAAATGATGAGAATAGTAATTCCTGTAATCTTTAATGCTTTCTTCATATGATTGTTTTGTATACTATATACGTGCAGAATAAAGTTTAAGTCTAATTAATGCAAAAGTTTAATATAATTTTAACCCGAATTTAGGCTTTAAATCAGTTCAATTTCTTCATTCACTTCTAAGTTGAAGCGCCTTCTGAAAAGAAAAACACCAAGATATAAAAACGGAGTGTCAAGAGCGGCAACAATAACTTTAAAAATAAATCCGCTAATTAATAAACCTTTAAAATTAACCCAAGGTATAATTCCGAAAGAACATAATAGCATTAGGATTGTAAACGTATCTACAAATTGAGAGAACCATGTAGAGAAATTATTTCTTAACCATAAATGCTTGCCTTTTGTAAGTCGTTTCCAAAAATGATAAATCTGAATATCTACAAACTGAGCAAATAAATACGTAATCATGCTAGCGAAGACAGCTATTGAAGAGTTCCCAAATACCTGTGTAAAGGTTTCGTCGTTAACATAAGACCATGTAGTTGCTGGTACATGACTAGATATTAATATGATTAGTAAAGAAAAAATAGAGGCAAAAATACCAGCTACAACAACTTGATTTGCACGTTTCTTTCCGTAGATTTCACTAATTAAATCGGTAATTAAAAAGGTTAATGGGTATGGAAGTAATCCAACGGAGATTTCAAAAAGCTTTGTGCCGAAAATTTCAACATCAAAAGGATACCAGTAAAAAAATTTCTGGAAAATAAGATTTGAAACAACCAATGACGTAATAAACAAGGCTGCGAGAAATAAATAAATTTTTTGTGCATCAAGTTTATCTTTTAACTCCATAAATTGTGAATAAATACTTGGTGTAAATATAAGCTAAAATGGATTTCTTTTCATTATTTTGACGATTCATATGAATTCTACTAACCAGGTTTATATCGCTCTCGGAAGCAATAAAGGTGACAGATTAAAATATCTGCAAGACGCTGTGAATTTGATTTTTACTGAAATAGGAAAAGTCATCAGTATAGCTAAAGTCTATAATACACCTGCTTTTGGGTTTGAAAGTGATGATTTTTTAAATACTTGTATTGTTGTAGAAACTAGGTCTTCTGCCGAAAAGACGCTTAAAAAACTTCAAGATATAGAAGCTAAATTAGGTAGAGAGAAGACAAAATCAAACACTTATGAAGCCAGAACTATTGATTTGGATATTCTGTTTTTTAATACAGATTGTATTTCAATTAATGGATTAGAAATACCACACCCTCGTCTTCAAAATAGACAATTTGTTTTGCAACCTTTAAAAGATATTGCTCCGAAATTTGAACACCCAAAGTTTGAGAAAACCATTGAAGATATCTTGGTTGAATGTGAGGATAAAAGTGAGATTGAAGATGTTAAAATTTGGTTGAAAAACCCATCAAAACAATTTGATTTTTCTAAGTACAATTATATCGCCATCGAAGGCAATATTGGAGCCGGTAAAACGAGTTTGGCACACCAAATATCAAATGATTTTAATGCCAAGTTGATTTTAGAGCGATTTGCAGATAATCCGTTTTTACCTAAATTTTATGAAGAACCGCTGCGTTATGCATTTACCTTAGAAATGTCTTTTCTCGCTGATCGTTATCAACAAATAAGTGATGATTTATCACAACTCGATTTGTTTAAAGATTTTATTGTGAGTGATTATGATATTTACAAATCTTTAATTTTCTCCAAAATTACGTTGCCTGAAGATGAGTTTAAATTGTATAGAAAGTTATTTTATTTGATGTACAAAGATATTGCTAAGCCTGATTTGTATGTATATCTCTATCAAAATACTGAGCGACTTCAAGAGAATATTAAAAAACGAGGACGTGATTACGAACAAAATATTGACGATGAGTATTTAGAAAAAATTAATTCGGGTTATTTAGAGTTTTTGAAAAATCAATCAGAACTCAATGTGAAAATTATTGATATTTCAGATAAAGACTTCGTAAAGAATCGTTCGGATTATTTGTGGTTGTTAGGGGAGATTTGTAATGAATAAATTGCAACTATTAGCTTGTTGTAAAATTGATAATCCATAATAAGTCGTCAAAATCTGTCCCTTATTGTTGCCTAATGTGATACAGTTTAATACAGATTGTTTATTCACTTTTAAATTAAAAGGAGCTTCAAGTATATTAACACCACTATTATATTTTAATCTATTTCCTTGTCCTGAAATGATATCTTTATTTGGTGTAAATGTTTTTTCTGGGACATGTTCAGTAACAATGATGTGCTGGTAATTATTTAGTTTTTTAACAATGTTATGGATCTCTTGATTCGATAAATGTTGAAGTACCTGTCTTAAAATGATACAATCTGCAGATGGAAGTTGGTCTTTGGCAATATCTAAACAAATAAACTCAAGATGATTTGCTTTGAATTTAGTTTTGTTTCTCTTGATTAAATCGTCTACAATATCAATCGCGATATAGCTTTTTACATATTTGATTAGATGCTGCCCAATATTAAAATCACCACAACCTAGATCACAAATAGTTAGTGAGCTATTGTGTGACTTGAGAAAAGATATGACAGCTTCTAAATATGGATTCACAATGTTTAAATCATGAGAACCTTCTCCTGAATAGAAATCAAATTCGTTTCCACCCCAAAGATGCTGTTCATAAATTTGAGTCATGACTGCCTTTGTTGGCCAAGGTGTTTTCTTTTTTTTAGCCAATCGTTTAGGTGTTACGGAGTTTACTAAACATATCCCATATCACCACGCCACAACTCACCGAAATATTTAAGGAATGCTTTGTTCCAAATTGTGGAATTTCAATGACGATATCACTAGCATTAACTACATCTTGAGCGACTCCTTTTACTTCATTGCCAAACACTAAAGCATAAGTTTGATTTGGGATAGGTTTAAACTCGTCAAGCATTGTAGCGTGTTCTGCTTGTTCGATAGCTATAATTTTAACATGTTTAGACTGAAGTTGGTTAACAACATCTAAGGTGTCTTTAGCATATTCCCAAGCTACAGTATCAGTGCTTCCTAAGGCGGTTTTTCTAATGTCATTGTGAGGTGGAACTGCTGTAATACCACAGAGGTATATTTTTTCAATTAAAAAGGCATCACTCGTTCTAAATACT
Source organism: Psychroserpens citreus (assembly GCF_055686305.1). Classification (NCBI taxonomy): domain Bacteria; kingdom Pseudomonadati; phylum Bacteroidota; class Flavobacteriia; order Flavobacteriales; family Flavobacteriaceae; genus Psychroserpens; species Psychroserpens citreus. The sequence continues at coordinate 877,650 of NZ_CM145999.1, read as the reverse complement.
GAACCAATATTATTTAAACTTCTGATATTATCTAATATAATAATAAGTGGAGTTTTTTTAGCTTGCTTAAATTCAGTAACATTTAATCTGTCGAGCTCGCTATTTTTTAGTTTTCTCATGTTAAAATCTTATTGTTTTTGTAGATAACTTATAGTTTCTAAGCTTTAGAAAACTTGAAATTATAAGTACATTAGCAGTCTTACAATTGTCACAAAAATACGTAAAAGCATTGGCTAAAAAAGCAAAAAAAGAAACCCCGTTAATGAAACAGTATAATGCTATTAAGGCGAAATATCCTGATGCACTGCTCTTGTTTCGTGTGGGCGATTTTTATGAGACCTTTGGGCAAGATGCTGTTAAAGCATCGAAAATTTTAGATATTATTTTGACCAAACGTGGTGCAGGTAGTGAAACTGAAACTGAATTAGCTGGATTCCCGCACCATTCTCTTAATACATATTTACCTAAATTGGTTAAAGCTGGTGAGCGTGTTGCTATTTGTGATCAGTTAGAGGATCCAAAGCAAACCAAAACTATTGTAAAGCGTGGCGTTACAGAATTAGTAACACCTGGAGTTGCACTTAATGATGATATTTTACACTCTAAAACCAATAACTTTTTAGCTGCAGTGTGTTTCGGAATAAAAGCTGTAGGCGTATCATTTTTAGATGTGTCTACCGGCGAGTTTTTTATCTCACAAGGAAATGAAGAGTACATTGATAAGTTGCTTCAAAATTTTAGGCCAAGTGAAGTATTAGTAGCTAAGCCTAAGCGGAAGCATTACAATGAGGCTTTTGGGAATGATTTTCATGCTTTTTATTTAGAAGATTGGGTATTTCAGGATGATTATGCTAATGAAACCTTATTGAAACATTTTAATACCAAGTCGCTTAAAGGGTTTGGTATTGATGATTTATATGAAGGTATTGTTGCAGCTGGAGCGATTTTACATTATTTAGGGGAAACACAACATCATAAATTACAACACATCACATCAATTCAACGCTTATCAAAAGGGGAGCATGTTTGGATGGATCGCTTTACGATAAAAAATCTAGAGTTGTACCATTCTACAAATCAAAATGCTGTAACCTTAATCGATGTTATTGATAAAACTATTTCTCCAATGGGAGGACGTTTACTTAAGCGTTGGTTGGCCTTGCCTTTAGTCAATATTGAGCAAATTGATCAACGCTATGAGATTGTAGAGTATATAAAGAATGATTCAGATGTGTTGCAAAAATTTCAGCATCAGTTAAAACATATTGGTGACATAGAGCGCCTTATTTCAAAAGTAGCTACAGCTAAAATTACGCCACGTGAAGTGGTTCAACTTAAAAATGCTTTAGAAGCTATAGTACCTATTAAGTCACTTGCACTTCAAACAAAAAATAAAGCGCTACAACATTTAGGAGAACAAATGGATACTTGTGATATCCTTCGTGAACGTATTAAGCGTACTTTAAATGAAGAGGCACCAGTTAATATTTTAAAAGGGAATACTATTGCATCAGACTTTTCAGTAGAGCTAAAAGAACTACGTGATTTATCGGCTTCTGGAAAAGAATACCTAGATAATATGTTAGAGCGAGAAAGTGAACGTACTGGAATTACGTCGCTTAAAATAGCGTCTAATAATGTGTTTGGTTATTATATTGAAGTGCGTCATACTCATAAAGATAAAGTTCCAGAGGAGTGGATTAGAAAACAAACTTTGGTTAGTGCCGAACGTTATATTACTGAAGAGCTAAAAGAATACGAAACCAAAATCTTAGGAGCAGAAGAGCGTATTTTAGCTATCGAACAACAATTGTTTGCTGAGCTTGTGAGTTGGATTGGTCAATTTATTCAACCTGTTCAAAAAAATTCAGCATTAATTGCACAACTAGATTGTTTAACTGGTTTTGCGCAATTGGCCTTAGATAATAATTATACGAGACCTACACTCAATGATAGTTATGAATTAGATATTAAAAACGGAAGACATCCGGTTATTGAAAAGCAATTGCCACATGGTGAGCCTTATATTGCAAACGATGTCTATTTGGATCGTGAACAACAACAAATCATTATGATTACCGGTCCAAATATGTCTGGTAAATCTGCAATTTTAAGACAGACCGCTTTAATAGTATTGTTGGCTCAAATGGGTAGTTTTGTTCCTGCTGAAACAGCAACTATAGGATTAACCGATAAGATTTTTACACGAGTAGGTGCTAGTGATAACATTTCTATGGGAGAATCAACATTCATGGTAGAGATGAATGAAACCGCATCTATTTTAAATAATATCTCAGATCGAAGTTTGGTGCTACTTGATGAAATAGGTCGCGGTACAAGTACCTACGATGGGATTTCTATTGCATGGGCTATAAGTGAGTATTTACATGAGCATCCAAGTAAAGCAAAAACCTTATTTGCAACACACTATCATGAGCTCAATGAAATGTCTGAAACCTTTGATCGGATTAAAAACTTTAATGTTTCTGTAAAGGAATTGAAAGACAATGTCTTATTTCTTAGAAAATTAGTAGAAGGCGGAAGTGAGCATAGTTTTGGAATTCACGTCGCTAAAATGGCTGGTATGCCTCAGCAAGTGATTCATCGTGCTAATAAAATTTTAAAGCAGTTGGAGAAATCGCATTCTAGTGAAGAGCTCACTGATAAGGTGAAAACCTTGAATAGTGAAATGCAATTGAGTTTTTTCAACTTGGATGACCCTCTATTAGAGCAAATAAAAGAAGAAATTGTAAATACAGATATTGATACATTAACACCAGTTGAAGCCTTGATGAAACTCAATGAAATAAAACGTATGTTATTGAAAAAGAAGCGTGCATAAAAAAAGTGTGATTTTTTACAGAAAAGGCTTTGCATTTCTAAGAAAAGTCTTAAATTTGCCCTCGCAATTACAACAAACGTTCATTTAAATAATTGCTATAATGCGAAAGTAGCTCAGGGGTAGAGCATCACCTTGCCAAGGTGAGGGTCGCGGGTTCAAATCCCGTCTTTCGCTCTGCATCTTAAAAATATACCAAGCTGAAGTGGTGGAATTGGTAGACACGTTGGACTTAAAATCCAATGTCCATTAGGACGTACGGGTTCAAGTCCCGTCTTCAGTACAGATGAAAAGCCGAAACGAAAGTTTCGGCTTTTTTAGTTTTAAAAATTATAGGAAGTTTATTTCCGAAATGATTTTTAAAACTAAAAAAGAATCCAATAATTTGGATAGGCTTTTCTCAAGATGTTGAAATGAGACTCACCGAAGGTAAAACCGTCTTCAGTACAGATGAAAAGCCGAAACGAAAGTTTCAGCTTTTTTGATTTCAAAATTGTTAGAAGTTTACATCAAATACTTCACTATCGCCTAAATTCAGGTATTTCTACTTAGTAATATTATGTTGTTTTTAGTTAGCTTTGAAAGAATTGACTTGCTATTGTTGGTCAAAGACAGTAAATAATTAGATAAGTATTACTACCTTAGGTGTTCTAAGTTCTTAATAAAAAAATAAGCTGAGCTATGCGGTTAAGAATAGGCGAGGTAGAATGACTTCAAAACAACACGCAATGACAAATTCTTATAGTGTATTATTCGATTTTCAGGTTACTCATACTTACTTTGAAAGTGGTTTTAGCAAGAATTTAGTTTATTCTACTTCAAATGAAACTCAACAAATAATTGATAGATTCGGGTTCAAACTCGTTATAAATGAAAAAGGATTTCAGTTTTATGTTCCTCAAGAAAAATCTATTGTAGAACTTTTAAATTATATAATTCAGACAACAGGGATATCGTATTTTGAATTCAATATTACTACAATAGATCAAACATTTTATCAATATACAAATTTCCCGACTGATGAGGTTAGAAGTTTAGTTTTTGATTCGAGTGAAGGTAATTCAGAAGATGATTTTATAGTTTTAAAACAACAGTTTCTTCAGGATAACTCAGATAATCATTTATTTAAATTACGAATATATTTTGCAGATCTTTTAAAACTTGCTACAGATGATTTTCCAGTTCATTACAAGATAGGTTTCTTTTCAAGAGCTACAATTTGGCAATACAATATTATAAATAATAGTCAACAACGCTTTGAACAGCTCTCTATTAAAGGAGATGCTAATATAGAATTTGACTCAGGAAAGGATGTTATCTTACAAAATGGCCAAGCAGCGACATGTTTTATGTCTATTGGGCAAGGTGTTTTATTAAGTGAAATTCCTAAATACAGTTTTGATTTAGTTAATACCATAGAACGTTTAGGTGTTAAAGAAGAGAAAACAGTTTTTAAAAATTTGCCGATGCCCAATCCAAATCAATTGCAAGTAATTGTAGAGAATACCCAAAAGCTAATAATTTCACCGATGTATGTGTATATATAGTGACAAACTTTTAAAATATTTAAAACAACTATTTTATGAATTTAGCTACAATTAAGACTCCAGGAGTTTATGTCAATGAAATAGATGGTTTCGGTAATTCTGTAGTGCCAGTTCCAACAGCAATTCCCGCATTTATTGGATATACGGCGAAAGCATCTTATGACGGTGTTTCGTATACAAATGTTCCTGTAAAAATTACTTCATTTGCAGAATTTCGTGCTATTTTTTGTTACCCAGATTCAGCAACTCCTGCAGACCCTGTTAAACAATATAAGCCTGATTATTATCTCGTAAAACAAATGGATCAGCCTACTGAAGGGAACTATCTTACTATTGAAGGTGACTATTATTCAATTTTACCTGATCCTAATACCATTTATTATTTATACAATTCTATAAAACTTTTTTATGATAATGGAGGAGGAGATGCTTATATAGTTTCTGTAGGGAGCTATGGTTCGCCAAGTGGTGGTCCAGTAGATTTAGGAGTGCAGATTATCAATACAAACGTTCAACTTAATGAACTAATGGATGGTTTAGATCTGTTGAAAAATCAACAAGAACCTACGATATATATCTGCCCAGAAGCAACATTATTAACCGTTGGAAATAATGGAAGTTTAATGCAGGCGATGATGGCTCAAAGTACAGAAATGAAAACCTCTATTTCGATTTTTGATATTATTGGAGGTCAAAATTCTGACGAATTGAAATATGATGATTACATAGATACGTTTAGGAATCATACAGGTGTTAATAACCTTGGATTTGGAGCTGCATACTTTCCTTTTGTTTGTACCTCAATTATGCAAGCTACCGATATTGATTATACTAATATATATGGAGGTGATGTAACACAACTAGAACCTTTATTAAATCCAGCTTCAAACCCTAATCTAGAAGCATCAAAAATTCTAACAAATTCTAAAAGTCAAGAATTAACAGTTAATCAATATCATAATGCTTTAATTACTGCAAGTACTACTTACAAAACTATTATTTCAAGCTTATTAAAAGTGGCTAATATTTTGCCGCCTAGTGGAGGAATAGCAGGATTAATTACTACTGTTGATAATAATGTTGGTCCATGGCAAGCTCCTGCAAATATGTCAATGAATTCGGTAACTGGATTACCTCTTGATTTAACACAAAGCCAACAAGAATCACTTAATGTTGACCCTATTTCAGGAAAATCTATTAATGCTATAAGAACTTTTAGTGGTCGAGGAACTCTAATTTGGGGTGCAAGAACTTTAGACGGAAATAGTAATGATTGGAGGTACTTGTCAGTTAGAAGAACCTTGATTTATATAGAGCAATCATGTAAATTAGCAGTACAAGCCTATGTGTTTGAACCAAATAATAAGAACACTTGGGAGGCTGTAAAAGCTATGATTTCTAGTTTTTTATCAGGAGCTTGGCGTCAAGGGGCATTAGTTGGTGCTAAACCATCTGATGCTTTTTGTGTAGAATGTGGTTTAGGTATCACAATGACTCCAAATGATATTACATTAGGATTTATGAACGTGATGATAAAGGTTGCTGTCGTAAGACCTGCAGAATTTATGATAATAACATTTCAACAGCAACAAGCAACTTCTAGTTAATAGAATTTATTAATGAAGAATATTTAAAACATATACATAATGGCAACAGATTACTTAGTTGGTTTTTATTTCGAACTCTCACTTGATGGAGAAAATATAGCATTTAAAGAAGTTTCAGGGATATCTAAGGAGCTTGGAATTGAAGAAGTAAAAAGTGGAGGTGAAAATCGCTTTAAATATCGTTTGCCTACTATAACTTCAAGTAAAAATCTAGTGCTTAAACGGGCAATTGCCCCAAACAACTCTTCGCTAGTAAAATGGTGTTCAGACACCTTAGATGGTGGGTTGACCCAACCAATTAGACCTCAAGATCTAACTGTAAATTTATTAAATGAAAAGGGAGAAGTGTTGATGAAATGGTTGTTTTATAAGGCGTACCCAGTAAAATATGCAATAGCAGATTTAAAGTCACGAGACAATGAAGTTTTAGTTGAAAGTGTAGAGCTAGCTTATACTTATTTTGAGGTAAAAACAATAAAATAAAAAAGGCCTAACTTTCGTTAGACCTTAATATTTTAAAGTAACTAATCTTAGTTATCTTTTTTCAATTTATCTGCTGCATCGTTTAATGCTTTAGCACCATCTTCTTTAGCTTTATCTGCTGCATCATTAACAGCATCTTTAGCATCATCTACCATGTCTTTAGCGCCTTCTTTTACTTTTTCAGCACCATCCTTAATCGCATCACCAGCAGCATTAACGGCATCTTCAGCACCTTCTTTAACTGCGTCTGCACCTTCTTTAATAGCATCTCCAGTTGCTTCTGCAGCATCTTCGATTGCGTCACCAGCTTCTTGAGCTGCATTTTCTACTGCATCTCCAGCTTTTTCTGCTCCTTCTTTAGTTTCTCTACATGATGTTACAGACACAACAAGTGCCAATACCAATGCGATGTTTAAAATCAATTTTTTCATTGTAATCGTTTTAGTGTTAATTGTTAATACACGAAATTAATAAGTTAATTTGGATTTTTGTTAAAAAATTTAACATTTATTATTATTTCACCGTATTTGATTTCAGTTCTATATACGAATAGACTCCATGATTTGGACTACTGCGCCTTTATTTTTACTGATAAAACTTGCATTTTTAATGCCTTCTGAGGTTCTATATTCAGTTGAAGATAATAACATATCGAGTACGGTTTTTAATTCTGTTTCGTCTTTTACTGAAGTAACTCCAGCTTCTTTAATCATGATTGAAGCTTCTGGAAACTTTTTATAGTTTTTTCCAATAATAATTGGTACACCAAAAACGGCAGGTTCTAAAATATTATGTAAGCCTGTAGTTCCCATAGCGCCTCCTATATATGCAATATCAGAATAGCTATAAATTTTAGATAATAAGCCAATTGTATCAATTATCATTACTGAAAAGTCGTTTAGTGATTTGCCGTTTTTTTCTGAAAATAAAATAGTGTCTACACTTAATTTGGAAAGTATGGCTTTAACATGATTCTGATGAACCTCATGAGGCGCAATGACAAATTTTAAGTCCTTTGAAGCATTCGCATTAATATAAGGGATAAGTATGTCTTCGTCTTCTGGCCAAGAGCTACCAATAACAATACAGGTACTATTACCTTTAAATTCAGAAATAAAATCGAGTGTATTGTTTTGCGATAATTGACTAGTTACACGATCATATCTTGTGTCACCAGTAACAGTAACTGAATTATAATTAATAGAGTTTAATAATGTTTTAGAGTTTTTATCTTGAGTGAAAATATGTTCAAAGGCAAATAGTGCAGAAGCTCGCTTACCTCCATAAAATTTAAAGTACGATTGATTTTTTCTGAACAATGCTGAAATTAAAATGGCCTTTTTACCACGCCGTTTTAAACCTAATAAGAAATTTGGCCAAATATCATATTTAACAAAAATGACTAATTCAGGATCTATAATATCTAAAAATCTTGATGCATTTTTTTTGGTATCTATGGGAAGATAGACAACATGATCAGCTATTGGGGTGTTTTTTCGCACTTCATAGCCTGATGGTGAAAAAAATGTAAGTATGACTTTGTAATGCGGATAGTGATGTCTTAATGCTTCAAAAACAGGAAGCCCTTGTTCATATTCGCCAAGGGATGCACAATGGAACCATAATGTTTTGTCATTAGGTGTAAGGTGTCGTTCTAATATGTCAAATGTTTTAGACCGACCTTTAACCCCTTGTTTAATCTTATTATTAAAAGGTGCAAGTAGCTTTAAAATAATAGAAAAGATATGTATTCCGAAGTTGTACAAATAATAATGAGTTTTAGGTCTTGCTAAAATAGGGTTCTTTGCTATAATTTCATTGTTTAATGTGGACGAATTTTGTAATTTCGTGACATATGAGAAAAATACAAATGGTTGACCTTAAAGGTCAATATAGTAAAATAAAAGCTGAGGTAGATGACTCCGTTTTAGAAGTTTTAGAATCTACTGCGTATATCAATGGGCCAAAGGTTCATGAGTTTCAGAAAAACTTAGAAAATTATTTAGATGTAAAACATGTAATACCATGTGCTAATGGAACAGATGCACTGCAAATTGCCATGATGGGTTTAGGTTTGAAACCAGGCGATGAGGTTATTACAGCCGATTTTACTTTTGCAGCTACAGTAGAAGTTATAGCATTATTGCAATTAACACCAGTTTTAGTAGATGTGGATCCTATTAGCTTCAATATTGATATTGAAGCCATCAAAAAAGCTATAACGCCAAAGACAAAAGCTATTGTTCCTGTTCATCTTTTCGGAATGTGTGCTAATATGGAAGCAATAATGGAAATCGCAAAAGCTCATAACCTTTATGTTATTGAAGATAATGCACAAGCTATTGGAGCATCTTATACGTACAGTGATGGTACTAAAGCAAAAGCAGGTACTATTGGTCATGTAGCTTCGACATCATTTTTTCCATCCAAAAACCTTGGTTGTTATGGAGATGGAGGTGCTATTTTTACAAATGATGATGATTTAGCACATACTATTAGAGGTATTGTGAATCATGGGATGTATGTACGTTATCATCATGATGTAGTTGGTGTTAATTCTCGATTGGATTCTATTCAGGCAGCAATTTTGAATATAAAATTGAAACATTTAGATACTTATAATGCAGCACGGCAAAAAGCAGCAAGAGCTTATAGCAATGCATTTGAAGCTCACGATAATATTATCGTTCCTTCGGGAAAATCAGGTTGCAATGGAATCTGTGTTGATTGTGATTGCCATGTGTTTCATCAATATACTCTTCGTGTTTTAAATACTGATCGAGATGCTTTGGCTAAACACTTAAATGAAAATGGAATTCCTTGTGGTGTATATTATCCAATTCCTTTACATCGTCAAAAAGCGTATTTAGATTCAAGATATATTGAAACCGATTTTACCGTTACAAATCAACTAGTCAAAGAAGTGATTTCTTTACCTATGCATACTGAACTAGACGATGAGCAAATTGCATTTATTACATCTACTGTCATAAATTTTATTAATTCGTAGTATGAAGAAAATATTGGTAACTGGTGGATTGGGGTTCATTGGTTCGCATACTGTCGTTGAATTACAAAATGATGGGTTCGAAGTTGTTATTATTGATAATTTATCAAATTCTTCCTTGGATGTTTTAGATGGTATAACTGCTATTACAAATCAAAGACCAATTTTTGAAGAGTTAGATTTAAAGGACAAATCCAGCGTTCAACATTTTTTTAAAGAACATCATGATATTCTTGGTGTTATTCATTTTGCGGCCAGCAAAGCTGTCGGAGAAAGTGTCGAAAATCCATTAATGTATTATGAGAATAATTTAAATACGCTTATTTATATGCTCCAGGAAGTTTCTGAATTAAATACCTCAAACTTCATTTTTAGTTCGTCATGTACCGTTTATGGACAAGCAGACGAATTACCAATTACAGAAGCAGCTCCTGTAAAGATAGCTGAGTCACCTTACGGAAACACAAAACAAATTGGAGAAGAAATTATAAGAGATACTTGTAAAGTAAAATCGAAGTTGAATGCCATTGCCTTGCGTTATTTTAATCCAATTGGAGCACATCCAAGTGCGAAAATTGGAGAGCTCCCAATTGGTATTCCTCAAAACTTAGTGCCATTCATAACGCAAACAGCTGTGGGATTACGTGACTGTTTATCAGTTTTTGGTGATGATTATCCAACACCAGATGGTACGTGCATACGTGATTACATTCATGTGGTAGATTTAGCTAAAGCTCATGTTGTTGCTCTCCAGCGATTAATTCAAGAAAAGAATGACTCCAATTATGAAACTTTTAATGTAGGTACAGGAGTGGGAAGTTCAGTATTAGAAGTGATTCAATCTTTTGAAAAAGTATCTGGGCAATCTTTGAACTATAAAATTGCGCCTAGACGTGAAGGTGATGTCATTTCAGCGTATGCTCACACAGAGAAAGCAAATGCAGTTTTGGGATGGAAAGCTAAGTCTAGCCTAGACGATGCAATGCGCTCTGCTTGGGATTGGGAACGATATATTAGAAACTTATAATTAATCTTCTGTTGATAATTCTGAAATAGCCAATTTTATTGGAAAACAAACTTTTGTGATTACCTTTTTATTTTCATTGTAAATTTTAAGTTCATAATTGGTGTTAAAAAGGGATTGTAATCGATCGTTTATGTTAGAAAGTCCTGTTCCCTTATTCAAAAGTGTAGATGTTTTGTTATTAATTTTTTTACCATTATTTTCTACTTTTATAATTAATTTATTAGCTCTTTTATAAATAAACAAATAGACATTAAGTTTTAATATATTCTTATTGTACCCATGTTTTATGGCATTTTCAACAATTGGTTGAATAAGCATATTTGGAACAAGAACATTTTCCAAATCATCCTCTATGCTAATGTGAAAATTGAGATGATCAGAAAATCGTGTTTTCTTGATATTAATATATTTGTTTAATAAATGAAGTTCGTCTTGTAATTCAATAAGGTTTTTGTCTTTGTTGTCTAATACTTCACGTAATATATCTCCTAAATCTACAATCATCTCTTTAGACTTTATAGTATTAGTATCCATTAGAGAATGAATACTGTTTAATGTGTTAAAAAGGAAATGTGGATGTAGTTGAGATTGTAATACTTTTAAACGAGTAGATACTAATTGATATTCGAGTTTTGATTTTTGTTCTTCAATTAATTTGATTCTCTTGAGATAATAATAGCCATAGATAATTCCTATCATTGAAAAGTAAACCAACATATTATAATCTAAAAATTGCATATACTCATCAATAAAGTACTCCCAGAATAATGAAAATTTGAAATTTTGATCTATAGCAAGGACAGTAAAGATGAATACGAAGTAGATAAAAAATCCACTAGTCAATGCTAACAATATATGCATTAAGATTATGAGTTTAGATTGCTCCCATTTTTCGAACATATTCTTAGAAACACAACTTATAATCACCATAAGTAAAATTACAACAACCCATTTAATAACAATGTTGTACATTATGTAGTCGAAGAAAGACATTTTCATATCATCTAGTACTCCAGTCCGTTTATAATAGATCTGTTTCATAAAGTTCATGAACTCAATTAAAGTATAAAATAAAACCAAATATTTAATGAGTTTGAAATCAAAATGTTTTTTAAAAAATGTCACGCGGTATTACGGTTTAAATTCTGGGATACTAAGGATTTTATATGCCTATTCTTTGTTGAAATTCTTTTTTATAAGTTTTGCTTATTCTGAATAGCTTTTCATCATCCATTTTTACATCAACTTCACCATAGTTAGAATATATGACCTCTTTGATTAAAGAAATATTTATTATAGTCGATCTATGAATACGATAAAAATTATTAGTTTCTAATTGAGCAATAAGAGATGTTAAAGACTCTCTTAGAAGGTATTTTTTTTTGTCAGTAAAGATTTCTACATAATAACCTGATGCTTGTATGTATTTAATGTCTGATTTTTCAATAAAAGAAATTCTTCCACTCGATTTTATTGGTAATTTGTTGTTTTTGAATTCTGATAATCGCCTTTCTGGGCTTTCTATATAATCTATCAGATCGTTGATTTTATGATTTAAACCTGATGGTCTATTTGATAAAGCAGACGTGATAAGCTTACTTGTAGATTTGTAAAACCGTTCATCCTTAAATGGTTTTAACAAATAATCAAATGCGAAAAAATCAAATGCTTTTAATGCAAATCCATCATATGCAGTTATAAATATAATTTGAGGACGCTCGGTTGGATCTAACTTTTGAAGAACTTCAAAGCCTGTCATATCTTTCATTTGAATGTCTAAATAAATTAAATCTGGTTTTTTAGTTTTAATCATCTTTATAGCTTCCTTGCCTGACCCACATTCACCAATAACCTTAACCTCTTTAATATCATTTAATAGATTGATTACTCTTTTACGAGCCAATGATTCATCGTCTATTATAATTACTTTGATAACCATGCTTTGAGAGTGTCTTTATAGTTTAGATGCATAAAATTCAATATGGTTGCGTCAAAATTTATTGGTAATTCCAAATGAAATCTAAAACAATTTATTTGCTCTAAGGTGACATTTAAAAGTGATTCGTATTGATTTTTAGGAGTTTCACTTTTTTTTAATTGAGTTTCAAATCAAAATACTTGAGTTTCAAATCAATTATTTAGTATTTATGAAAATGAGTTGATAGACATCATTTATCCTAATATAGGTCAATAGTTTCATGAGTTATAGTTTCAATCATTTGTACTGGTACAATGTGTTTTTTTCAATCAAATCATTAATGTGTCATTTTGATTCAGTAAAAAAGTATTCTGAATCATATATACTTAATCAGGCTTATAAATATTCTTCTTTTACGCTAGCAATTGCAAAAGGCATGGTGGTGTAAGTGTGACTTATTATGCATTAAACCATGTTAACTTTAATTTCATAAGAGTAATTATTTTGAGTTAGTCTTCAAAAATAAATCGCTTCACCACTAGCCTTTTCATATTGCACTATAACTAACTCGTAATAATTAAAATTGAAAATTTATGAAAGTAAAAAATTATGTTTTAGTGGTGGTGCTCTTCTTTTTAAATATGGCTACAATGTTAGCTCAGGAGAAAACGATCACAGGTACAGTTACATCAGCAGTAGACGGATTACCGTTGCCAGGTGTTAGTGTCATCGTAAAAGGAACAACGCGTGGAGTTCAAACAGATTTTGATGGTAACTATTCTATTAAAGCAAGTGCTAATGAAGCCTTAGTATTTAGCTATGTAGGAAACAAAACAGCAGAGGAACTCATAGGAAACAGAACAACAATTAATGTGGCATTACAAGAGGACATTGCGTCATTAGAAGAGGTTGTTATTGAGGCCTACAGAACTTCAACAGCCGAGAAATCTAATATTGCCTCCACAACAATTACAGCAAAGACGGTAGAGGCAAGACCAAATGCGTCATTTGCGCAGACCCTTCAGGGTCAGGTTGCTGGACTTAACATTACAACAGGTTTTGGTCAGCCAGGAGGTGATAGTACCATTAACTTACGTGGTGTATCATCCTTATCAGGTAACACAGAGCCATTATTTATTATAGATGGTGTTCCAGTAGATGAGGATAACTTTAGATCTTTAAACCCAAATGACATTGAGTCATTATCTGTACTTAAGGATGCAGGGGCCACTGCTATCTATGGTAACAGAGGAGCTAATGGTGTTGTACTTATTAAGACACGAAGAGGGTCTTATAACTCAGGATTAAAGATAAACTACATTGGAACGACAGCCTTTTCAACTTTACAGAATCACGATTATAACTTAATGAACTCGAGAGAGCAGTTACAGTTAGAGAAGGATTTTGGTTCAGGATTTGGAGCGACTTTATCTGATGCAGAATTAGCAATCAGAGCTCAGCAAACCAATACAGACTGGTTAGATGTGTTCTTTGGAACAGGACTTACTCAGAGTCATACACTTAACTTGGCGTCAGGTGGTGAGAACATTAACTCGTTCACATCATTTGGTTATCATAATCAAGAAGGAATCTTGAAGAAGGCAAGTACGCTTAAACGTTTTAACTTCAGAAGTAATATATCTGGTAAATCAAGTAATGATAAGTTCAACTATGGAACATCATTTACATTTAACTACTCAGAATCTAATGAACCAAATAGTATCATTGGTGCAGCGGGTTCTGTAAACAGAAACTTTGTAGTGGGGGCCAATCAATCCTTGCCTTATGTTTCAACAGCATCATATATCCCAGGACAAGGCGCTAATATTCCTGTGACCTTTGCAAATACGCCATTGTTTTTATTAGATAGAAGGGATACCTATACAAGACGTGAAGATGAAATTAAGGTTATCGCAAACGTAAATGCAAGTTATAAAATAACAGATAATTTAACCTTTAGAACTTCTTTTGGTGGTGATTTTACAGATGAGCAATTATTACGTGTAGAATCTCCAATATCTTTTAACGCACAATTATTTGCTGCCACAGGAGATAACACACCAGGATTCTCAGATCAGGATTCAAGACGTTCAGTAGCATTAAATTTTAACAACTCACTTACGTGGTCAAAAGTATTTGCAGATAAGCACTCTTTAGAGGTGTCTTTATTTACAGAATACTTTAAAGCACATAGGCGAAGTTTTGGATTTAGACAGTTAGGGTTCACTTTGGCAACCTTCTCTCCTGGAGATGGAGCGGCTTTCGTAAATGATAATGCTAATGATGATAACTATGTAGATACTGGTCGTGCAACTGTTAGAGATGCAGGTTTATTCTCGTACTTTGGATTCGTAGATTATGATTATGATACAAGATATGGATTCTCTGCCACTGTTCGTCGCGATGCATCTTACCGCTTCTCTGCGTCCAATCGTTGGGGTACCTTCTGGTCTGTTTCAGGGCGTTGGAATATTTCAAACGAGGCGTTTATGGAAGATTCAATCTTCGATCAGTTAAAGCTTAGAGGATCTTATGGAACTACAGGTAACCAGAGAATCGTAGCAGTAGCTGGACAGTTTGCTTACTTTGCTGCACCAGATTTAACAGAGAACTTCTTTAATACTGGAGGACAATATGGTGGTGTTAATGGTTTATCAGTAGGACAAATTGGAAACAATGATCTAAAATGGGAAACAATTGTACAAGCTAATATCGGTTTAGACTTTGCACTTATCAATAATAGATTAAGAGGTAGTTTTGATGTGTATCAAAGAAACACTGAAGACTTATTTATTAGAACGCCAATTGCACCATCATTAAATGGAGGTGTTACTGGAATTAATGCAAATGTAGGTGAATTACAAAACAGTGGATTTGATGTAGAATTACACTACGACCTTTTTAAAGCAAAAGAAGAAGATGGCTTTAATATGACACTTAACTTGGTAGGAAACTACAATAAGCAAGAAATCATCAGCTTAGGAGCTGGAGGAGATCAGCCATTTGTGCGACGCGTTGGTGGTGTTATTGGAGAATTATTTGCAGCGCCATATATGGGTGTTAACCCAGCCAATGGTAACTTATTGTTTTTAGATATCAATGGTAACTTAACCGAAGATATCACAACGAATGATCAAAGAGCAACTGGAAAGAACATTTTCCCAGATTACCAAGGTAGTTTCGGTTTTGATGCAGATTATAAGAATTTCTTCTTAACAACACAGTTTAACTATACCATTGGTGTATATCGTTCAGATTTCGATTTACAAGGATTTTTAGATCCAACAGCAATTGGTCAGTTTAGACATTCAAGAGATCTTTTAAGAGCATGGTCACAACCAGGAGATATTACAGATATTCCATCACTTAATGCAACAAATGCAAGTGATGAGTTCTTATCAGATAGAAACATTAGAGAGTCAGATTACTTAAGATTACGTTTTATCCAGTTTGGATACAATGTACCAAAGAAAGTGTTAGATAAAATAGGATTCACATCACTTAGAGCATTTGTAAGTGCTGAGAACTTAGTAACATGGAGTAAGTGGAGAGGGTTTGATGCAGAAGCATTGGGGGCATCTCAAAACGGATACCCAACTCCAAAGACGTATTCGGTAGGAATTGAATTTGGATTTTAATAAAAAAATAAATTAATATGAGAAATATATATAAAATACTATGTGTTTGTTTGGTCTTTGCAGTGGTGTCGTGTAATGATGCGATTGATATTGATCAACCAGGACGATTAGGAGCCGACAATGCGTTCCAAACGGTTGCGGACTTGAGAAGTGGTTTGCTAGGAGCGTACAATTTCCTAGACACAACCAATGAAATAGGCTATACGGCAGCATTTACAGATGAGTCGTTTAGAGGTGTGCAAAATGGAGGACAAAACTCCAACACACAGAACTATAATATCAATACTAATAGTGGTTATGTAGCAGGTATTTGGGCCTCCAACTATGGAGCGATAGGCATGGCGAACAGAATCATTGCAGCTGCAGAAACTATTGATAGAGCGGAAGACCCAACAGAATATGATAATGTTGTAGGACAGGCTTACGCAATTAGAGCGTTTTCACATTTTAAAATTCTGACGTTCTTTTCAACAGATTATACTAATGATGCAGCATTAGCAGGATTATTACTTACAGAGCCAACATCAGATATTTTTGCGAGTGTAGCAAGAGCTACTAATGGCGAGTTTTATACTCAGATTACATCAGATTTAAATACTGCAGTTAGTTTAATTACTTCTGATGAAGGAGCAACTTTTATGGGTCAAGATTTCATCACAGCTCTTAGAGCAAGAATGGCAGCCTATAGAGGGCAGTATGCAGCAGCAGATGGATTTGCAGCAAGTTTATTAGCAAGCTATCCAATTGCTAACCAAGCACAGTACTTCTCTATGTACGATGATGCAGACTTTACAGAAGTGATCTTTTCTTTAGAAAGAGCTAGAGGAGACACCTATGATGGGCAAGGAACCGCTGGTGGTGGATGGGCAGGAAGCTTATGGGCATTTATAGACCCAGGAGCAGGTGGAGGACCATTTATGGAAATCTCACGTTCTACATTTAATATCATGAATGGAACAGCAGATATTCGTCTACCAAGAGCAGTGAACTTAGCTGAATCTTCAATTGATCCTAGTTATGCAAGTAACCCTAACTTCTTAAATGATGATGTATTATTAGTGTGGAAATATCCTGGATCGAATGGTCAACCACTTATGAATGACTTAAAAGTATTCAGATCAGCAGAGATGTTACTTATTAGAGCAGAAGCAGCGGCAGATGCAAATCAATTAGGAACAGCAGCACAATTTATCAAACAACTTAGAGATGCAAGGTTCGGAACTCCTCAGCCTTTACCTGCGTATGCAAACCAGGTGGAGGCTTTTGGAGGCATCTTAGACGAGAGACGTTTAGAGTTATTGTTTGAAGGTCATAGATGGGTAGATTTAAAGCGTTTAGGAAATAGAGGAAATAGAGTGATGGAAAGAGATGCAAAAGAGTGCTCAATCTTAGCTGGATGTTCATTGCCAAATGATGATCACAGATATACATTACCTATTCCTTTAGCAGAGACTACAGCCAACAGTGCTGCAGAACAAAACCCTGGGTATTAATAAAAAAATTAAATGATTATGAAAAAAATAAAAATAGTAGTATTATCATTGATGGTAGCAGCCTTTTTTGGTTGCGATGAAAATGATAATATCAATACAACGTTTGATAGCGTAAACGGACAAACATTAGTGGCATTTGCTGGAACTAGCACTAATCTTCCAATATTGATTGATGGAACCGGAAGTGCAGACATTTCTGTAGAAGTATCTACGGTGTCTTCGACAGATAGAAATGTATCGTATACCATAGTTACTGAAGGTGATGCCACTACTGTATTGCCAGCTAATTATATGTTATCACCTTCAATTTTGGTTCCTGCGAATTCACACATTGGAACATTGACTGTCACAGGTATTGATGACGAAAATCTTGGGACAGCAGCTGAGACACTTACGATAGTGATTACTGATATTGATGGAGGCGGAACTATAAATGATGCCCCTCATGTAATTAATTTATTTCAAGTATGTCCTGTACCAGAAACTTTTATGATTGGTAACTATTTAATGGAACAAGTGACACCATTTTTAGGTGGTAGTGCTACACTATCTGACGGAAGTATTACAACGATTACTGCAGATGGTACATCGCGTACTTTTGATACGTTTAATTATCCTGTATTTTGCACAACTAATAATCCATTTACATTTAACTTAGTGTGTAATGAGATTAATGTGCCTACACAAAGATGTAATTGTGTTTGTAATACAGGAACAGACTGGTTTACACAACCAACAGTAGCAGAATCTTATGATTTATCAGATGATACAGAGTTTTTCTTAACCTTTACAGATGATACTCAGGCTGATTGTGGTGCAACAGCACAAACAACTTATAAATTCACCAAACAATAAAATACAGAGAATATGAAAAACATTATAAAACTATGTAGTGTGATTTGTTTAGTGATGTGCTTTACAGCATGTGACGATAACGATGATTTAGGGTTTAGACCAACAGAGAATGTAGGATGGATTCAATTTGTTGAGGGTAGCCCGAGTACCATTATTTCCAATCAAGCAGATCAAGAAATTCTTAGAGTTGGTGTCGATATTCAAGTTCCTAGAACCGATGAAGATTTAACCATTAATTATAATTTAGTAAGTATATCTGGATTAGACCCTAATGGTGTATTTTCTAACTCTGGGTCAATTGTAAGTCCTGCTGGACAAACAAGTTATATGGGGCCAGATAATGGGACAGGGATTAACTATGTTTTTTTACCAACAATTGATTTTGATATATCAGAAATTGGAATGAATTTGACCGAGCCAATGATTTTTGATATCGTATTAGCAAGTACAAGTTCAAGTGTAATAACTGTGGGTCTAGGTAGCGAAGGTTTTCCAGCTTCACAACGCATAGCAATTTGCCCAAGTCTTGATGCATCAGGTGGGTTGTTGTTAGGAGATTATACATTAACAATTCCAACTGGTGATGGCCCATTTGGAGCGCAATTTGAAGATAGTTTGGTTGTAACAATAACTGAAGGCGATAACGGACCATTTAGTAGGACTTTTTCTGCAGATTATTTACCAGGTATAACACTAGGATTCCCTGTGGTAGATATTCCATTTCAATTAGATAATGGAGTTGTTACAATTCCTGATGGGATAACTACTGGACTTGCTTGTGGAGGTGTTCCTGTGTTTATTGGAGGAGATCAAACCAATTTATCAGAACTGCCTTGTGGAGATGCAGTGATAACATTGAATATGATTGACTTTCAAGGAGGGGCTTGCGGCCAAATGGATGTGCCATTTACAATTATGCTAACTAAAATCTAGTATATTTATTAACCCTAAATGAAAAGACGCTGTAACAATTACAGCGTTTTTTTTATTGCTTATTTTGAGATTTTAGCTCAAATTGTCCATTTTTAATGACGGAATGAATATCACTTGTATTGGAAATATTATCTATTGGATTTGAATTTAAGACAACAAAATTTGCATTCGACCCTAGTTCTAAAGGGTTGATATGTTTTTTGTCATTTAAATATTTCATTGGGTTAATTGTAGCAGTTTGTATTACTTCTAAATTTGTGAGACCAGCTTCTGATAATAATTCTAATTCCTGGTGCAATGACTTTCCTGCTTCTATGCTTTCTAGACCAGTATCAGTAGAGGCTAATATTAATACACCTTGACTTGCAAACCTTTTTGTGTACTTCTTGTAACGATCATATAATGCTTCACCTAAAGGTTTTTGCTCTTCAGAATACGATTTTAGAAATTCCTTTTCAGATAATAAATTAGGAGAAAACGCTGTATGAGAGTTTTTCATTTCTATTGCTAAGGTATCAAGAAATGAGCCGTCAAATTTTGAAATGGCTTGCATCATATTAAGCGGGTTTTTATTTTGAAAACTTATCGCTCTAATTGGAACACTAATATGCTCAATTGAACTAATGTCAAATTCTCTAATATATTGCAGTATATCAACTCCTTCTGGGATATGCCCAACTATTTTTATATTGTTTTTTTTCGCTAGCGAATCTAATATAGGAATTAAATTATCAGGATAACAATTGTGCAATTTGTAAAATTTGGCGCCTATGCTTTTGGTGTAATTAATAGATTTAATAACATCGTCAAATTTTGAGATGTGCTGGTGACCATTAAAACAAGTTGTATCACTATAAAATAAACCAGCATATTCTATTTCTGGTATTGCTTTATTGTTCAACTGTTTCCATTTAATTAAACTATCTACATTTGATTTAATTCTTGCTCCCATGTCTCTTACACCTAAAACACCATAGTTAAAAAATTGTTTTAGTTTTTGTTTGTTTCCATGAATATGAACATGCATATCCCAAAGACCAGGAATTATATATTTCCCTTCTAAATTTATTATTGATTTCGCTTTAAGAATCTTTGGGTTTTCAACTATTAAACCTTCGTTTATGGTTAACGTGCCTTTAGAAATTTCTCCAGTATTAACATCAATAATATTTGCGTTAATTAAAACGAGATCATTAACTTCAGAATTTGAGCAGCTAAAAATTAAAATTAAGGATAGGAAACATACTATTTTTACTTTCATAATTACTTGATGTTTTTTGTGTTAAAGACTCAATTATAAAAGTCATGTTGCAAAAAATATCGCAAATGAATTAGAATGCTAGAATTGCGATTTGAACATATAGAAAATAGAACTAATTGACAGTATTGTAAATTGCTTTAGTAAAAGAAAAATAGTTGTTGTCTTTAAAAAATAATCTTTTGCATTAATTTGATTATTTTTAATAACATATATGGTTTTCCTTTGTTCAGTAGAATCGTCACCCTAAATTATAATAGGCATTAGTTACCATACTATGATTCTCAAATTGGTTTTTGAACTTGAGCTAAATAAACTTATGATATAGTAAGCTTTGTCATTCCATAGAAAATGTTGCTTCGTTTCCCATTAGTTCACATGTGCCTTCCCGATTACCTATAAAAGAATTAAAAATTTCAGTTTTTGATCACTCGAAATACATGGCAGTTATATTAAAGAAAGTATTGTTTTCATAATTAATGAATAATTTAATTGCTATTTTTATGCAGATATACATTTTTTAGCGGTTAACTACTTAAATTATACTCAAAATACCAGGCTTACGATGATTTGATTTGACCCATATAGAGCATGATTCTAAAAAAGCAAAAACCATCTTTATTTATATATTATGAAAACCATACTTAGTTTATTTTTATGTTTAATAACATGTTCACTTTCAGCTCAAAATACTTATTTGTACTGCGGAAAATTAATTGATACCAAATCAGGAATTGTCTTAACTAAAAAAACAATTGTTGTATCTGAAACTAAAATTATTGCTATCAATGATGGGTACACATCTCCAGAATCATCAAATGATAAGGTAATTGATCTCAAAGATAAAACCGTTTTACCTGGACTCATAGATATGCATGTACATATAGAAAGTGAAACGAGTCCAACACGGTATTTAGATGTATTTACTAAAAATGATGCCGATGTCGCCTTTAATTCAGCTGAAATAGCTAACCGAACGCTCATGTCTGGATTTACAACGGTTAGAGACCTTGGGGGTAGTGGTGTTAATGTGTCTTTACGCGATGCCATTGCAAAAGGAAAAGTGCCTGGACCTCGAATTTTTACTGCTGAAAAAGCGATTGGAACCACTGGAGGTCATGCTGATCCTACAAACGGAAGAAAAAAAGAATTAATGGGAGATCCTGGACCCGCTGAAGGCGTTATTAATAGCCCAGAAGATGCGAGAAAAGCTGTAAGACAACGCTATAAAAATGGAGCGGATTTGATTAAAATCACTGCTACAGGAGGTGTCTTAAGTGTCGCTAAAAATGGGCAAAACGCACAGTTTACTCAAGAGGAAGTCAATGAAATTGTAAAAACAGCCAAAGAGTATGGAATGGTCGTTGCTGCACATGCTCATGGAAAAGAAGGAATGAAACGTGCAGTTATAGCTGGGGTACAAACTATAGAACATGGCTCTTTTATGGATAAAGAAGTCGCAATGCTTATGAAACAGCATAATACCTATTTAGTACCAACATTGTCTGCAGGACGTTATGTAGAGGAAAAGGCTAAAATTCCAAATTATTACCCTCCTGTAATTCTTCCTAAAATTACTAGTACTATGGCTGTGTTAGATAAAACTTTTGACATGGTAGTTAAAGAAGAGGTGCCTATTGCTTTTGGTACAGATGCTGGCGTATTTCCTCATGGTGAAAATGCTAAAGAATTTAGATATATGGTTGATGCTGGATGGTCACCCATGTTTGCTTTGCAAAGTGCTACAATTACAAACGCAAAGTTATTAGATATGGAGAACCAATTGGGGCAACTTAAAGTTGGCTTTCTTGCAGATATTATTGCTGTAGATGAGGATCCAACCAAAAACATATCTACAATGGAACATGTTGTATTTGTAATGAAAGAAGGAAAAATATTTAAAAACTAAAACTAATGATAAAAAAAGCCACTTCAAAAGGAGTGGCTTTTTTTATGCGTTTTGAGTTTTTCTCTTGAGAAAGAATGTACTGTAGAGTAGTATAAGCATTCCAAAAGTAACAGACATATCTGCTACATTAAAAACTCCTGTTCTAAAGACACCTCCAAAATCTAAATGAAAGAAATCTGTTACCGAGCCAAATGCTATTCGATCAAAGACATTAGCAATTCCACCTCCAGCAATGCAGGATAATGCAATCTTAC
Source organism: Psychroserpens citreus (assembly GCF_055686305.1). Classification (NCBI taxonomy): domain Bacteria; kingdom Pseudomonadati; phylum Bacteroidota; class Flavobacteriia; order Flavobacteriales; family Flavobacteriaceae; genus Psychroserpens; species Psychroserpens citreus. The sequence goes on along the minus strand of NZ_CM145999.1, from coordinate 854,882 downwards.
TTAATTTGTCTAGACCTTTATTATTTATAATATAATATACTAAATAGCACAAGACAAGAACAGGTAAAATCTTCAATAGAAACAATTTTAGTGTAGGATTCATGTCGCTTCCCATACCTAAAAATGCTCCAGTGTTTTCTACGTTCATCATCAAGAAGGTGTCTCCTATAACATTGATGCGATCCGTTGGGTCTATGTTGGCTCTTACTATAACTTTTGAAATTTGATCAATTGCAATATTGAATACTATAAGCAAAAGTATACCTGCCGTTCGGGATAATGTCATATCAACTATACGTTTGTGTCTAAAGTAGCTGAAGTAGTTTCTGCTTCTCTATGAATTTTTCTAACTAAGCCTTGTAATACTTTTCCTGGACCTACTTCAGTGAAATGAGTTGCTCCATCTGCAATCATTTGCTGAACTGATTGTGTCCAGCGTACAGGTGCTGTAAGTTGAGAGATAAGGTTAGTCTTAATGTCATTTTCATTAATTACAGCTGAGGCTGTTACATTTTGATATATCGGGCAATTTGGCGTACTAAATAATGTGCTTTCAATAGCGGCAGCTAATTCCTCTCTTGCTGGTTCCATAAGAGGCGAATGAAATGCACCTCCAACAGGAAGTACTAAAGCACGACGTGCACCTTCTTCTTTTAAGGTGTCACAAGCAGTGTTAATAGCGTCAATTTCTCCAGAAATAACTAATTGACCAGGGCAGTTATAATTAGCGGCTACAACTATACCATTAGTAGTAGCACATACTTTTTCTACGATATCATCATCTAGTCCTAAAACAGCAGCCATAGTACTTGGTTGTAATTCGCAAGCTTTTTGCATTGCTTGTGCACGTTGAGATACTAATTTTAATCCGTCTTCAAAGTTTAATGTACCATTAGCTACTAGAGCAGAAAATTCACCAAGTGAATGTCCAGCAACCATATCAGGTTTGAAATTGTCACCCAAAGTTTTTGCCAAGATTACAGAATGTAAAAAGATTGCAGGTTGAGTAACCTTAGTTTCTTTCAAATCTTCTGCAGATCCTTCAAACATTATATCAGTAATAGAAAAACCAAGAATACTATTAGCGGTTTCAAATAGTTCTTGAGCTAGTTCTGAGTTTTCGTATAAATCAAGTCCCATTCCTGAGAATTGAGCACCTTGACCTGGGAAAATATATGCATTCATTGTTGTCAAATTTTATGCGACAAAAATAGGAATAATATCTTAATGATAACGTTACAATATGTTTGTATAAATAAATCTATAAATGACCTGTTGCTGCTTCAGCACAACGTTCACCATCCATAGCTGCTGAAATGATCCCACCAGCATAACCTCCACCTTCACCACAAGGGTATAAGTTTAATAATTCAGGATGTGCTAAATGTTCATTTCGAGGGATATTAACAGGAGATGATGTGCGTGATTCGACTCCAATAATGTTAGCTTCAGCAGTATAAAAACCTTTCATTTTATCACCAAATGCTTTAAATCCTTTACGAAGAGATCCTCCAATCAATTTTGGAAAAAGAGAATGTAATGGTGCCGATTTCAATCCAGGTTGATATGATGTTGGATTTAAATCGGTTGAGAGTCGTCCTTCAACAAAATCGGTAAGTCGTTGTGCTGGTGCTGCTTGTGTTCGTCCTCCTGCAGTGTAGGCAAGTCGTTCAAAATCCTTTTGATATTCTAAGCCTTTAAGGGCGCCATGCTGTTCGTATTTATAGAGGTCTCTATCCACATTAATTTCAACAACAATACCCGAATTTGCATATTCATTATTTCGTTTGGAAGGTGACATTCCATTCACTACAACTTCACCATTAGTAGTGGCAGCAGGAACGATAAAACCACCAGGACACATACAGAAAGAATAGACACCTCGATTATTAACTTGCTGAACCAAACTATATGCGGCAGCAGGTAACAATTCGTCACGTTGCTCACCTCGACAATGGTATTGAATACCATCTATAATGTCTTGAGGATGTTCAACACGAACACCCATTGCAAATGATTTTGCTTTTAATTGAATATGTTTGTTATTCAATAAATAGTAAATATCACGAGCCGAATGCCCTGTGGCTAAAATCACCTTGTCTACATCAAGTTCTTTACCATTCTGAAGTATTATAGATGTTATCAAGCCTTTCGTTATACTGAAGTCGGTCACTCGTGATTCAAAATGTATTTCACCACCAAATCTCAAAATCGTTTCTCTAATATTTTTTACTACTTTAGGAAGTTTGTTTGTGCCAATATGCGGATGAGCATCAACCAGTATTTGATCTGTGGCACCATGAAAAACTAAATTTTCAAAAATCTTTCTTACATCTCCACGTTTTAAACTTCTGGTGTATAATTTTCCATCACTATAGGTTCCAGCACCACCTTCCCCAAAACAGTAATTAGAATCCTCATTGACGAAATGATCTTGATTAATAGCTTTTAAATCACGTCGTCTATCTTGAACATTTTTTCCGCGTTCTAATACAATGGGCTTAAAGCCAAGTTCAATACAGCGTAACGCAGCATACATACCTGCAGGACCAAAACCAATAATATGAATGGGTTTTGCTTTGGAAACATCTTTGTAATCAAAAGTGTATGTTGTATGTTCAGGTGCTTTCTCATTAATGTAAACTTCTACCTTGTAATTAAGTATAATGAGTTTTTTTCTAGCATCTATCGATTTCCGAAGCACTTTTATTGCGGAAATATCATCAGGTTTTATATGTAGCATCTCAGATGCTTTATCAACCAAAACTCCAGCTTGGCGCTCTTCTTGAAGTGTAATACGAAGTTGAAGTTGTTTAATCATGTAATTTAGATTCTCTCGTAGGTCAAAAATGTAAAAGCAAACTCATGCTTTTCATCTTTATCATGAAATTTGCTGTAAGTTTCTTTCCAAATAGACCTGTCGATATCTGGAAAAAATGTATCGGCATTTTCAAAACTATGATGTACACGAGTAATTTCAATTTTATCAGCAAGAGTCATAGACTGTTTATAAATTTCACCGCCTCCAATAATAAAAGGTTGCTTGTCATGTCGTGCAGCATCAAGGGCATCTTCCATTGAGTTAACCACAATTACACCATCTGGAACTTTATAGTTTTGTTGTCTCGTAATAACAATATGTATTCTGTTTGGTAAAGGTTTTGGAAAGCTTTCAAAAGTTTTTCGCCCCATGATAATATGGTGGCCATTAGTAAGAGATTTAAAACGTTTGAGATCATCACTCAAATGCCAAATTAAATCGTTGTCTTTTCCGATAGCATTGTTTTCGCCTGCAGCGACAATAATGGTTAATTCAGATTTTTTTTTTTGATTTGTAGGTTTTGTGTCTAGTGTTTCGTTATAAGCTTGAGATTTAGCAATTTCAGTCTCCTCTTTTAAAAACTGTTGTTTTAATTTTTCTATTCGTAATTGTTGTTTAGCTACAAGGGCCTCCCGTTGCTGATCTTCCCAATCTTTACCCATAAAACTGTGTGTTATAAAGACACTAACAAAATGATAAATAAATAGAGCAAGCCATAATACTATGGCAATGACAAACCAATCTAATCCTACTATTTTTATATCTTTTCCTATTCCTAAGACAGTATTAGCAAGAATTAAAATAACAGAACCTATTAAAAAAATGACAAAATGAATATAGACACGTTTTTTTTGTTTGATACGTTTTTCAGCATACTTTATTAGTGCTAGTTGCTCTTTGTCAATTTGAGGTATGGGTTTCTTTTTTCCGAACATAAATCAAAACATTTGTAAATGTAAAGTTAGTCTTTTTAACGCAAACGTTGTAATTATTTTTTTTCTCTGAAAAATCAAAATCACGCAAACGTTTTCGTTTGTAATATTTTGAAAATCAATGTTTAATGGTTGGGGTTAGCGTTACGAATCGTATAAAATAAGTATTGGTTTTTTTTGAATTTAAAATCATTGTGAGCTTAATTTTATTAAAATGATAATTCTTTTATTTCTAGTATTACATTCGTTTGAGTGTGACTATTTCTTTTATACATTTGACCCAGAAATTAATTCATATTATTATGGCAATTAAAAAGCAATACTTAAAGAGCAAACCAGTATGTAAGGTGACATTTTCTGTGCCTGCTGAAGACGCAAAAAAAGTAGCAGTAGTAGGAACATTCAATGAATGGAACGAAAAGAAAGCTGTTAAATTGAAAAAATTAAAAAACGGTACTTTTAAAGGAACTTTAGATTTAGAAAAAGATAATTCTTATGAGTTTAGATATGTGGTAGATGGTCAATGGATAAACGATGACCAAGCCGATGCTTATGCATGGAGTGATTTTGCCGCAGCCGAAAATGGTGTTTTAAACGTGTAAGAATTTAAATTGTTAAATTCACAAAAAGCATCCAATACTATTGGATGCTTTTTTTATTTACAACTGTTATTTTTAGTTTAAACAGCTACCACACCTTTAATATGAGGATGAGGGTCATAGTTTTCTAATGTAAAATCTTCAAACTTAAAATCGAATATATCTTTGATTTCAGGATTTAATGTCATCGTTGGAAGAGCTCTAGGCTCTCTAGATAATTGTAAATCTAATTGTTCCAAATGATTACTATAGATATGTGCATCACCAAAGGTGTGAATAAAATCACCAGCTTCATAGCCGCAAACTTGAGCCATCATCATGGTAAATAAGGCATAAGATGCAATATTAAAAGGTACGCCTAAAAAGATATCTGCACTTCGTTGATACAATTGACAGGATAATTTTCCGTTAGCAACATAAAACTGAAAAAAGGCATGACAAGGCGGTAAGGCTGCTTTTCCATTAGCAACATTTTCATCAAATGATTTTGATGTGTCTGGCATTACAGAAGGATTCCAGGCAGATACCATCATGCGACGACTATCTGGATTGTGTTTTAAGGTGTGAATTACGTCTTTTATTTGGTCAATATCATCACTATTCCAGTTGCGCCATTGGTGGCCATAAACTGGCCCTAAATCTCCATTTTCATTAGCCCATTCATTCCAGATACGAACACCATTTTCTGTGAGATAATTAATGTTTGTGTCACCTTTTAAGAACCAAAGTAATTCGTAAATAATAGATTTTAAATGCAATTTTTTTGTGGTTACCATTGGGAAACCCTCACTCAAATCAAATCGCATTTGATAGCCGAACACACTTTTTGTACCTGTGCCTGTACGATCTTCCTTTTTATTTCCATGTTCTAAAACATGCTTTACTAAGTCGTGGTATTGTTTCATAATATTGCCTGCCTTTTGGCTCCGCTTTAGATAAAATATAGCGGAAATCTCTTTTAATTAAACTTTTGATTATAAATTGAAGACACTTCGACTGCACTCAGTGTGACAAATAATAAATAATAGTGGAGACGAATTTAGTTAAAAACACAAGTTTTTATTGCAGGAAATTAATGATAGATATTAAAAGTTATTAACTATAAAAACCTGTTAATTATGTAGAATATTGCTTTATTCGAAATGGGATAATTATCCGATGATCATTCCAGCAATTGTTGCCGAAATCAATGAAGCTAGTGTCCCTCCAATCAAGGCTTTCATTCCAAATTGAGATAGTACTTTACGTTGTCCTGGTGCCAATGACCCAATACCACCAATTTGTATACCTATAGAAGCGAAATTAGCAAAACCGCATAGCATGTATGTGGCCATAATAATAGATTTTTGATATTTGAGATGGGTTACATTAGCAGCATTTTTAAGATCTGCTAATTGAATATAGCCAATAAATTCACTGGCTGCTAATTTGATACCTAATAATTGTCCCATAAGTGCCATATCTTCTGTAGCAACACCAATAAGCCACATCAAAGGCGCAAATACATAACCTAGAATAAGTTCAAGAGAAAGCCCTTGATATACAGTGTTTGCAATAATCCAATCATTTAGAGTAGTTACTTCTCCAATCCATCCTAGAACACCATTAATCATGGCTATAAATGCCACAAAAACTAACAACATGGCACCTACATTTACTGCTAATTTTAATCCTTCAGTAGTTCCATTAGCGATAGCGTCAAGTAAGTTTGAACCAATTTTTTCTTGGGATACAGAAACATCTGTGTTGACTTCTTCTGTTTGAGGATATAAAATTTTTGAAATCACAATAGCACCTGGAGCAGCCATTACAGAAGCGGCTAATAAATGCTTGGCATAAAATAAACGCAGGGCTTCATCTTCACCTCCTAAAAACCCAATATAAGCTGCAAGAACGGCTCCTGCAACAGTTGCCATACCACCAATCATGACTAAAAGCATTTCTGATTTGTTCATTTTTTCAAGATAGGCTTTGATTAAAAGAGGGGCTTCGGTTTGACCTAAAAAGATATTTCCAGCAACACTTAAACTTTCAGCACCAGAAATTTTAAGAGCCTTAGATAATAACCATGCCATAGCCTTTACGACTTTTTGAATGATTCCTAAATAGAATAAAACGGAAGTTAGTGCAGAAAAGAAAAGGATTGTTGGTAATACTTGAAAGGCAAAAATAAACCCAAAAGTATCCATATCCATAACTAGCCCTTCAAATAGAAATTTACTTCCTGCTCTGGTGAAATCTAGTACACTAACAAATAGACTACCAACCCATTCAAATGCGGCTTTTACAAATCCTACTCTAAGTACTCCAATTGCAATAATCAGTTGAAATGCTAAACCAATAGCTACGGTTTTCCAATTCACAGCTTTACGATTACTGCTAAACAAAAAGGCTATAAATATTAGTGTAATCATACCTAAGGCACCACGCCATAAACTATTCATCGAGAAGCCTTGACTTGGTATAATATCATTTTCGATATCTGATGTTATTGCTGCAGTAGCTTCTGTACCTTCTAGAGTTTTAGAACTTTTAAATCTATAAATGATATTCTTTTCTGTAAAAACCAAAGTAGAATCTGTAAGCTCAGAAATTTTATAATGTCTAATAGTGTCGTTAGGTTGTGTGTAGTAAAACACTAATAAGTTATTTTGATAGATATAATCGCCTGAAGCTTTCAAGCTGTTCTTTGCATTCAAAGAATAAGTAAATTCCCCTTCTTTTATGTTCAGAATATCAGATTCAAAGACTTCAAAAAGTGTGTCTCCATTATCATTTTGTATAGCTTCAAACGTCCATTTTTTTTCTAAATCTTGGCCAGAGGTCATTGTAATTCCAAAAAAAACAGCTGTAATAGCTAGTAAAAAATGTTTCATGTGAAGGGGTTGTTAGCGTTTGGAAATTTCGTCTCTAATTTTGGCTGCCTTTTCATAATCTTCATTATTAACAGCCTCATCTAAAAGTGTGTGTAGTTCTTGGAGTGATTTATCCATGTAGTTGTCTTGAATGTTAGCTTCGATTTCTTCGGCTACCATATCATCTACAAGAATAGAATCTTGTTCTTCATTCTCTTTTTTAGGGTTTACCTTGAGATAAATTCCTGCTTTATCTAAGATGTTTTTATAAGTAAAAATAGGCGCTTTAAAGCGTAATGCCAGTGCTATAGCATCACTTGTTCTAGCGTCTATGATTTCTTCAATTTTGTCACGTTCGCAAATTAAACTAGAATAGAATACACCATCCACAAGTTTGTGGATAATAACTTGCTTGACTACTATGTCAAACCGATCTGCAAAGTTTTTAAATAAATCGTGAGTTAAAGGTCGAGGAGGTCTAATCTCCTTTTCTAGAGCAATAGCAATAGATTGAGCTTCGAATGCACCAATAACAATTGGTAATTTACGATCGCCATCGACTTCATTCAGAATTAAAGCATAAGCGCCATTTTGGGTTTGGCTATATGAAATCCCTTTGATATTTAATCTAACTAAGCTCATAATCTATAAAACACAAAGAACTGTTTTAATTCGGACTTTAACAACTGCAAAATGCAGATTTATGTCTAAAGAACCAAATCAAAACAGCCCTTTTCAAACTACAATTTATAAAAAATTATGCGTTTTGAGCTTTAAAAGCTTTTAATTTTTCAATCAATGTTGGAACAACCTCAAAGGCATCACCTACAACCCCATAATCTGCAGCTTTAAAGAAAGGTGCTTCAGGATCTGTATTGATAACTACTTTTACTTTGGATGAGTTAATACCAGCTAAGTGTTGTATTGCACCAGAGATTCCAATGGCAATATACAAGTTTGAGGCTACTGGTTTTCCTGTTTGTCCAACATGTTCACTATGTGGACGCCATCCTAAATCAGAAACAGGCTTTGAACATGCTGTTGCAGCTCCTAAAACATCTGCTAATTCTTCAATCATTCCCCAGTTTTCAGGGCCTTTTAATCCACGACCGCCAGAAACTACGATTTCAGCATCGGCAATCGTAACCTTATCTGTAGCTTTATCTACAGATTGTACTGTTACTCCAGATGCAGGAATAGATGGTGAAAAATCCTCAACATTAGCGCTTCCTGAAGATTCAGCTAAACCAAAGGCATTTTTAGATACTCCTACAACCTTATTGGTAGTGTCAATAGAAGTCATATTAAACGCTTTGTTAGTAAATGCTGTTCTTTTAACCGTGAAAGGCGCTGTACTTGAAGGAACTTCAACAACATTAGAAGCGTAACCTGCTTCTAAACCAACTGCTACCAAAGGAGCAACATATTTGCTGTCTGCACTAGAACTTAAAATAACGACATTAGCATTTTCTTGCTTTGCAGCTTGTTCAATAATACTTGCGTAGGTATTGGCATTGAAATTATTTAAATCGCCATTGCTTACCTTTAAAATTTTATCAACACCATAAGTTCCTAATTCTGAAGTGTCATCAGCATTAATCGAAACAGCTGTTACACTAGTTCCCATTTGTTCTGCAACTGCCTTTGCGTAAGACGCTGCTTCAAAAGCTGTCTTTTTAAATTTTCCTTGTTCTGATTCTGTATATACTAAAACTGACATGTTTTTTTTCTTTTAATAGGGTTATTAAATCGCTTTAGCTTCGTTGTGAAGCAAATTGATTAGTTCATCAATATTATCTGCGTCTACTAAAGTTACAGCACCTTTAGGAGCTGGCTTTTCAAAAGATACAGATGTAGTTTCAGTAGTAGCATTTGTTGGTTCAACAACAGATAAGGGTTTTTGACGTGCCATCATAATTCCTCTCATATTTGGAATGCGTAAATCACTTTCTTCAACTAATCCCTTTTGTCCACCAATTACTAAAGGTAAACTTGTAGTAACAGTTTCTTTACCACCATCAATTTCACGCATTGCAGTAGCATTGTTGCCATCAACCTCTAAACTTATACAATTCGTTACAAAATTTGCGTTAGTTAATGCAGCTAACATTCCAGGAACCATACCACCATTGTAATCGATAGACTCACGACCAGCAATAACTAAATCGTAACCACCATCATTTACAACATTTGCTAATTCTTTAGCAACCTGAAAACCATCTTTAGCTTCTGTATTTACTCTAATAGCTGCATCTGCTCCAATAGCTAAAGCCTTACGAAGCGTAGGCTCAGTTTCTGGACCTCCAACATTAACAACAGTAACGTTAGCACCTTGTTTTTCTTTAAACCACATGGCACGTGTTAGTCCAAATTCATCGTTTGGATTAATCACAAATTGCACACCGTTAGTGTCAAATTTTGTGTCGCCATCAGTAAAATTAATCTTTGATGTTGTATCAGGAACGTGACTAATACATACTAATATTTTCATATCGAATTATTTATGTTGAATATAATTTTTTTTCTAGTGCACGAAGATAATTATAAAAATCCGAATTTTACTATGCATGCATAGTAAAATTTTGTGAAAAATTAAGTTTCTGCAATTTTGATTAATAAAATCTCAGAATTTCATAATAAAATCGGCAATTATTCATTTTTTTGGCCAAGCTATTAACAGTTCGAGGCGCGTTTCGGCATAAAAATCATTAAAATTAATCTCATGAAGTGGTGCTAGAAATTTCATTCTCTTTTTCGACATCAATTTTATGGTATTTTATTATCAATAATTATTACTTTTGCTATTCCTAAAAAAACTGATACATGAAGACAATTCAATTTAGAGAAGCGGTTTGTGAAGCCATGAGTGAAGAGATGCGTAGAGATGAAAGCATTTATTTAATGGGAGAAGAAGTGGCAGAATATAATGGAGCCTATAAAGCTTCTAAGGGGATGTTAGATGAATTTGGATCTAAGCGTGTTATTGATACGCCAATTGCTGAACTTGGTTTTGCTGGTATCGCTATTGGCTCTACAATGACAGGTAATCGTCCTATTGTAGAGTACATGACATTTAACTTTTCTTTAGTTGGAATTGATCAAATAATCAACAACGCTGCTAAAATTAGGCAAATGTCTGGCGGACAATTTAAATGCCCAATTGTATTTCGTGGACCAACAGCATCTGCTGGTCAGTTAGCAGCAACCCATTCGCAAGCTTTTGAAAGTTGGTTTGCTAATACACCTGGTTTAAAGGTGGTTGTACCTTCTAATCCTTACGATGCTAAAGGATTATTGAAATCTGCGATTCGTGATGATGATCCAGTTATTTTTATGGAAAGCGAGCAGATGTATGGGGATAAAGGCGAAGTTCCAGAAGGGGAATACACTATTCCGCTTGGTGTTGCTGATATCAAACGTGAAGGAACAGATGTAACCATTGTATCTTTTGGAAAAATTATTAAGGAAGCTTATACGGCTGCTGACGAATTAGAAAAGGAAGGTATTTCTTGCGAAATTATTGATTTGCGTACGGTTCGTCCTATGGATAGAAAGACTATTATAGAATCGGTAAAGAAAACCAATAGATTAATTGTTTTAGAAGAAGCTTGGCCATTTGGTAATGTCGCTACTGAAATTACATATCTAGTACAATCTGAGGCCTTCGATTATTTAGATGCTCCAATAGTAAAAATTAATACAGCAGATACACCAGCTCCTTACTCACCAGTATTATTGGCTGAGTGGCTTCCAAATCATGAAGATGTGGTAAAAGCCGTTAAAAAAGTGATGTATAAATAAATAATTCGCAATTTTTTGCGTTATCAAAACTTCATTAGCACGATTGTTGATGAAGTTTTTACTTATATGAAAAAACAGCTCCTTATTTTATGTCTATTCTTCGGAATATCTATTGCATTCGCTCAAACGAAAGTTAGCGGACATGTTTTTGATGAGAATGACGAACCCGTTGCTTTCGCTAATGTACTTTTTAAAGGGTCTACAGAAGGTACCATTACTAATGAAGATGGTCGATTTTATTTAGAGTCTGAAAATACTTGGGAAACACTAATCGTATCTTTTTTGGGATATGAACTAAAAGAAATTCCACTCGACAAGAAAGTCAATTACGATTTAAGGTTTGTACTTAAAGAAGAAGCCGGAGCACTTGATGAGGTTGTGATTGTTACAGGAAAACAATCTAAAAAAGCATCTGAAAACCCAGCTATTAGAATTCTTAAAAAGATTTGGGAGCGTAAGCGTCAAAATGGTTTGCGCCAGTTTAAACAATACCAATATGATAAGTACGAAAAAGTTGAATTTGATTTAAATACCATTGATAGTGCTCTTATTAAAAGCAAGCTGTTTAGAGGTATGGAGTTTGTATTCGAAGAGGTCGACACATCAAGTGTTACGGGTAAGACTTATTTGCCGATTTTCTTAAATGAAGCGGTAAGTAAAGTGTATGGAGATAATCTCCTGAAAGAAGAAAAGGAAGACCTTAAAGGGAATAAGAATTCTGGTTTCAGTAATAACCAAATTATCATTGATTTTATTGATGATCTCTATGCCGATTTCGATATTTATGATAATTACCTCAAGTTTTTTGACAAGAGTTTTGTAAGCCCCTTATCACGAACAGGAATTCAAACCTATAACTATGTACTCTCAGATAGTGCTTTTATTGATAACAAATGGTGCTACAATATCATATATTATCCGAGACGAAAAAATGAACTCACATTCAAAGGTGATTTTTGGGTAAATGATTCTACTTATGCGATTAAAGATATTAATCTACAAGCCTCAAAAAGTGCTAATATCAATTGGGTAAAAGAGATTTATATTGAGCAAGAGTTTGAAGTTTTAAATGATTCGTTGTTTTTGATTAAGCGCGATTATATGTTGTCTGATTTTGCGCTGAATAAAAAGGAAAAGTCACGTGGTGTTTATGGAAAGCGTACAACCTTGTATGATAATTATAAGTTCGATATTCCGAAGGACGAAAAGTTCTATGATGTTGAAGTGTATAATTATAATGAAGACGCTTATAATAGAGATGATGAGTTTTGGCAGCAAAACCGTATGGAATCTCTTAACAAAGACGAACGTGGTGTTTATAAAATGCTTGATACACTTAAAACGGTTAAAAAGTTTAAGCGACTCTATAATCTCGGGAGCATTTTAGCTTCAGGTTATATTGAGTTTCCTAGTATTAATTTTGATTATGGACCAATTTTCTCAACGTTTGGATCTAATGAAGTTGAAGGGATTCGATTGCGAACAGGAGGTAGAACCTATTTTGGACCTAATGACCTTTGGCGAGTAGAAGGATTTTTGGCTTACGGATTTAAAGATGACAAATTCAAGTATGGGATTTCTGGAAAATGGTTAATTGATAAAAAGAGACGGATTATCATTTCTGGTGGGAATCGTCGTGATGTAGAGCAAATAGGTGCAAATTTAACAGCTTCAACAGATGTTTTAGGGCGTAGTTTAGCTTCCTCTGCTGTTGTTGGAACAGCAGTTAATGATAAGTTGACAACGATCAATTTAACTACAATGGCTGTTGAAATAGAACCAACTCGAAACTTTGTTGTTCGAACTAGTGGCACCTATAAAACACTAGAATCGGCGTCACCTACATTTAGTTTAGATTATAATGATCCAAATTCACCTACGGGAATTTCTTCGGAAGTAAAACAATTTGAAACAGCTTTATCGCTATCCTATTTTCCAAAGCGAAAAATGACTGGGTTTGGGGTAGAACGTCGTGTTGCAAATGATGGTTTTGCAAGTTTATTTGCTCAAGTAACGCGAGGAGATCGTAACCTCTTTAATAGTGATTTTGATTATACTAAGGTGCAATTTTCTTACATTCAGCCATGGCAAGTTGGTGGTTTCGGACGATTAACCACTACAATTGAAGCGGGAAAAACATTTGGAGAAGTGCCTCTGGCTTTATTGAGTGTAGTTCCTGGTAATCAATCTTATTTTTCAATATATAATACCTTTCCGCAACTTGATTTTTATGAGTTTGTGACAGATACCTATACATCTTTGCATTTAGAGCATAATTTTAACGGGCGCATATTTTCACGAATTCCATTTCTGAAAAAATATAACCTTAGAGCTATTCTAGGTGTTAGAGGTGTTTGGGGAGATATATCAAGGGAGAATATTGCGTTAAACACCACTGGAAATCCAGTGGAAACACCTTTAATTGCACCAAGCGATGATATCTATTATGAGTACAGTTTTGGTGTAGGTAATATTTTTAAAATACTACGTATTGATTTTAACTTTAGAGGAAACTATCTCACTAACCCTGACGCTAGAGCTTTTGGTGTGACTGGAAGTTTTGGGTTTAGTTTTTAAAGTTATACAGAAGTCATCATTTAATCTTTTCTAAATAATTTAACTATTGTATTAAGTGCATGCATTTTTTATTGTTTCTAGTGCTTGCGGAAATGTACGTGTCATAAATTCAACATGTTCATCTAAGACATCTATTTCAACCAAGAGTGAATTGATATTTTTTTCTCCTGTAAGTGTATAAGTTTCTGTAGCTCCAGACCACTTTTTTACTTTGTCATCAATAGGTTGCTCTTTTCCTTCTATAACATTTCCAATATGCTTGAATTGTATAGTTTTATTAGGAATATGTTTTTCTATATTACTGCATATCCCACTTTTGTCAGGACCAAGAAAATGTACTATACTACCTTCTTTCCAATTTTTAGTTACAGCATAAGACCCTTCAAAGAAGACACCTGCCCAGTTGCGATACCCTTTGTCTGTCCAAAGTGCGTCCCAAATCTTGGTTTTTTCTGCATGGATAGTAATTGAAAATTTTAATCGGTTAAGCATTATTTTAATTGTTACTGTTTATAAGAACTAAGATATAACTTTGATACAAAATAAATAGAAATACCACATTTTTAGCAGAGTTCGATTGCTCAACTCAAACAATAACTTATCTTTGCAGCCCGAAATAAGAATCAAAACAAAATGACGAAAACAGGAAAGTTGACCTTTGACGTGCTAATTGAAATTCCAAAAGGAAGCCGTAATAAATATGAATATGATTTTGAACTCAATAAAATACGATTTGATCGTATGTTGTTTTCTTCAATGATGTACCCTGGAGATTATGGGTTTATTCCTGAAACTTTAGCGCTCGATGGTGATCCGTTAGATGTATTGGTTATGGGAACAGAACCAACATTTCCAATGTGTGTTATGGAAGTTAAACCGATTGGTGTTTTTCATATGGCAGATGAAAAAGGACCTGACGAAAAATTGATTTGTGTACCTGTTACTGATCCAATTTGGAACTCTTACACAGACATTACAGATTTGAATCCACACAGAAAAAAAGAAATTACGCATTTCTTTCAAGTGTATAAAGACTTAGAAAAGAAGAAAGTAGATGTAGGAGGTTGGGGAAATGCTGAAGAAGCTTATGAGATTCTAAACAAATGTATCGACAGATACGAAAATAGCGATCATAAAACAAAAGGCGATTTTACGATTTAGATCAATAAAAACTCTAAAATTACACCCTACGTTATTAAATACGTAGGGTTTTTTAGTTTTAATGGATTTCACTACTTTTGCCCAGCTAAATAACAAATCAAATAAAATTATAATATGGAGTCATTAATGATTTACATGCCAATAGCTTTGGCGCTTTTAGGATTAATTTACATGATTGTAAAGCAATCATGGGTTATGAAACAAGATGCTGGAGATGGTAAAATGAAAGAAATTTCAGATCATATCTACGAAGGTGCATTGGCATTTTTAAATGCTGAATATAGATTACTAGCTATTTTTGTAGTAATTGTGAGTATTTTACTTGCTATAGTATCTTTTGTTGTGCCAACAACGCACATTCTTATAGTAGTTGCTTTTATTTTTGGAGCTGTTTTTTCTGCTTTCGCTGGAAACATCGGAATGAAAATCGCTACGAAAACAAATGTTAGAACTACACAAGCTGCTCGTACAAGCTTACCAAATGCATTAAAAATCTCTTTTGGTGGAGGAACTGTAATGGGACTTGGAGTGGCTGGATTAGCTGTTTTAGGATTAACAGCGTTCTTTATATTTTTCTTCCACTTCTTTATGGGAGGTGAATGGACAAACACCATGGATATGACAGTTGTGTTAGAAACCTTAGCCGGATTCTCTTTAGGAGCAGAGTCTATTGCCTTATTCGCTAGAGTAGGTGGAGGTATTTATACAAAAGCAGCAGATGTTGGAGCCGATTTAGTGGGTAAAGTTGAAGCAGGTATTCCAGAAGATGATCCTCGTAACCCTGCAACAATTGCAGATAACGTAGGAGATAACGTAGGTGATGTAGCTGGAATGGGAGCTGATTTATTTGGGTCTTATGTTGCAACTGTATTGGCTGCTATGGTACTTGGAAATTATGTTATTAAAGATATGGGTGGTGCTATAACTGATGGTTTTGGTGGTATTGGCCCAATTTTATTGCCAATGGCAATTGCAGGTGCAGGTATTATTATTTCCATTATTGGTACCATGCTTGTAAAAATTAAAAGTAACGATGCCAAAGAAGCTCAAGTAATGGGAGCTTTAAATATTGGTAACTGGACATCTATTATTTTAGTTGCTGCGTCATGTTTCGGATTATGTATGTATATGTTACCTGAAACAATGAAAATGGAATTCTTCGGAGAAGGCTTACAAGAGATTTCTAGCATGCGTGTATTCTTTGCAACCTTAGTTGGATTATTCGTAGGTGCAGTGATTTCATCAGTAACAGAATTTTATACTGGATTAGGGAAACCTCCTATCTTAAAAATCGTTCAACAATCATCTACTGGAGCTGGTACTAACATTATTGCTGGTTTAGCAACTGGTATGATTTCTACATTCCCTTCAGTATTATTATTTGCTGGAGCAATTTGGGCATCATATGCATTTGCAGGATTCTATGGTGTAGCTTTAGCAGCTTCAGCAATGATGGCAACAACAGCAATGCAGTTAGCAATTGATGCTTTTGGACCTATTTCTGATAATGCTGGTGGTATTGCTGAAATGAGTGAACAAGAACCAATCGTTAGAGAGCGTACAGATATTTTAGATTCAGTTGGAAATACTACTGCAGCAACAGGTAAAGGATTTGCTATTGCATCTGCAGCATTAACATCATTAGCCTTATTTGCTGCCTATGTAACGTTTACTGGGATTGACGGAATTAATATTTTTAAAGCACCAGTACTAGCCATGTTATTTGTTGGTGGTATGGTGCCTGTAGTGTTTTCTGCATTAGCAATGAATGCGGTAGGAAAAGCAGCCATGGAAATGGTGCAAGAAGTACGTCGTCAGTTTAGAGATATTGCTGGGATTATGGAAGGTACTGGGAAACCAGAGTATGATAAATGTGTGGCAATTTCTACTAAAGCGTCTTTAAAAGAAATGATGTTACCTGGTTTATTAACTATCGGATTTCCATTAGCTATTGCATTTCTTCCAATGCTATTTGGTATGGATCATCAAGCGATCGCCGAAATGTTAGGTGGTTATATGGCTGGTGTGACTGTGTCAGGTGTATTATGGGCTATCTTCCAAAATAATGCAGGAGGCGCTTGGGATAATGCAAAAAAGTCTTTTGAAGCTGGTGTTGAGATAAATGGTGAAATGACTTATAAAGGCTCTGATGCGCACAAAGCTGCAGTTACTGGAGATACTGTAGGTGATCCTTTTAAAGATACTTCTGGACCTTCAATGAATATCTTAATTAAATTGACATGTTTGATAGGTTTGGTTATTGCTCCTATTTTAGGTGGGCATACAACTGAAGAAGGCTTAGCGAATGCGGAAATGGAAGTAGAAATGACTATGGACGCTAAAGATATTGCTCAAGCTACAATCACTTATACAACCATCGAAAATGGTGAAGAAGTAACTAAAGAAGAAACATTTTCTGGCACTGAAGCTGAAATTGAAGAAAAAATGAAAGCATTCGAAGTTTCAGCGACTAAGACTGAAGGAGAAGCAATTAAAGTGATTAAAAAAATGGAAGTGATCAAAGAATAACTACCATTTATACTCATATATAAAGCCATGCTATTTCCAATATAGTATGGCTTTTTTATTTTCAAGCTTTTCATTAAAATTGAATTAGTTATTAGTATCTTCGAAATTGAAAAAGAAAAACCAAGTCTTATGAAAAAAAAATTACTGCTATTAGGTGGGCTTTTGGCTACACTATTAATTTCTATCGTCCTTATTTACTCAGAAACATCAAATGACCAAAAACATGTCTCAAGCTTAAAATATCTTAAGCCTGAAAAGACAAGTAAAAAAACTATGGCTGAAAAAATGGAAGCCGTAGAAGATCGTGTTCAATTTGAATATGATATGCAAAAAAACCCGCTAACAGGTGTGATTCCTCTTGATGAAAAAGAAGAGGAGCTAACTATGGCACTTCAGGTTAAAGAAGAAATGTTAAGCATCCAATCCAGAAGTTTTGCTAGCCCTTATGTATCTAGAGGTCCTTCAAATTTAGGTGGGAGAACAAGAGCATTCGCTATAGACCTAAGTGATGCCACTGGAAATACCATGTTAGCTGGTGGAGTAAGTAGCGGACTTTTTAGAAGTACCGATGGAGGTGCTTCTTGGGTGAAGGTTTCTAGTAATGATGAAATTCATAATGTGACTGCAATCGCGCAAGATCCAAGAGATGGATTTCAAAATATATGGTATTACGGTACAGGAGAGTTGTCTGGAAATAGTGCCAGCGCCGTTGGAGCATTTTATTTAGGTCAAGGGATTTGGCGCTCAACAGATAATGGTGTTACGTGGGCCCAAATACCACAGACTAATACACCTTTCGAGTCATTTGATGGTCTGTTTGATATCATTAATTCATTAGTAGTGAGTCCAACAACTGGAGAGTTGTATGTAGCGGCTTATAGAGCAATTTTGAGATATGATGGAACTAATTTTAATACAGAACTTCAAAATACAGCTGGAAGTGGTTTTACAGATGTTAAAGTAACGACTACTGGAAGAGTATTTGCTGCAATGCCTGGTAATGGAGTGCCTAATAATGGTGTATTTACTTCAGAAACTGGAAATAGCGGTTATACCAATATTGCGCAAAATTCTAATCCTTTAGGATGGTCTTCAAATGGACGTATTGTGCTTGGAATTGCACCGTCTAATTCAAATATTGTGTATGCTTTATACAGAAATGGAAATGGAGGTATTGAAGCCGATTTATGGCGATATGACTTAAATGATGGTTCATGGATAGATTATTCAAGCAAACTGCCTGATGAACCTGGTGGAGATTTAGCTGGAAATGACCCATTTGCAATTCAAGGTGGATATGATCTTGAAGTTTCGGTAAAACCAGATGATCAAAATTTTGTAGTTATTGGAGGAACTAACGTTTATAGAATTAATAATATTATTACCGATGCCACATTTAACCGCATTGGCGGCTATATTAGTAACTTTAGTTATGGATTATATAATTTAGGAGGAGGCGATTCACATCATCCTGATATTCATGATCTTGTGTTTAGTCCTTTTAATAATAATATATTGTATTCTGGTACAGATGGAGGTGTTCATAGTGCTGATATTACAGCAGGTACAGTAGGTTGGACGAATCTAAATAACAATTATCAAACTTATCAGTATTATCATGTAGCTATGGATCCTCAAGCAGGTTCTGATTTGGTTATTGGAGGTGCTCAAGATAATGGAACAACTTTAGGTAGTGCCTCTCCACTTAGTGGTTTAGGAAGTTCTACTGAAATGCTCTCGATATTTGGAGGCGATGGAGTAGCTGTTGCTATTGGACGCACTGATACAGGTGAGAATTTAGATGATATTCAATTATACTTAGGAACTCAAAATGGTAATTTCTTTACTTTGAGAAATAATTCTTTTCAAAACATAAGGCCTTCTTCTACTACTGGAAATGGAAACAAAAGTATTTTTGTAACTTATTTTTATTTAGATACAGAAACCAATACGCTGTACTACATCAATGGAAATGATATCTATAGAGCTCTTGAGGCCTCAACTGTAGATCAGTTTTTGACTTGGGAAAATATCGGTCCATTAACTACAGGCGAAAATATTAGAAGTATGGCCTCAACAAGAGGGACATATTCGGCATCGAGTTATACGCTTATTGGAGGACAAAATGGTGGTGTGTTTAGACTTGATGATCCTAGAAACTTTACCTCTAATTCAGCTTCTGCAGTTAATATTACGCCTGCTGGTGCAACAGTAGGTGGAGGAACTATGGTGAGTGGTGTAGCAATTCATCCAACCAACCCAGATATCGCGATGGTAGTGTATTCTAACTACGGAATTGATAATATCTTTATAACTTCTGATGCAACTAGTGATGCACCTACTTGGGAATTAGTGGAAAGAAATCTAGCATCTTATTCTATTCGATCTGCTGCAATTGCAGAAGTAAATGGACAAATAGGATATTTTGTCGGAACAGCAAGAGGCTTGTATTCTAGTTTAGACCCTACAACTACCGATTGGCAATTAGAAAGTCCAAACGAAATAGGTTTAGCAGTAGTGAGTAGTTTAGTGTATAGGCCTTCAGATAATATTTTATTGGTTGGTACTCATGGTAATGGAATGTTTCAATCTGATTTAACAACTTTGGGTCTTGAAGAGACTACAATAAATGATACAGCTGTTAGATTGTATCCTAATCCAGCAACTGGCCCTGTTACCATTGCTTATAATGGCAAGCATACACTACAAAATATAAGTGTGATTGACCTTAATGGAAAAGTGCTTCGTAATCAATCTTTACAAGGAATTAATTCAGATATTCAAATAGATACTCAAGATTTATCTTCTGGAATATACTTTGTTAATCTTACTGCTGATACAGGAGCTATAATTGTTAAGAAGCTAATTATACGATAATACACAGGGTTAAAAAAATAAAAGCAGCCATATGAATTCTAAGTTAAATCTAGAAATTTGTGGCTGCTTTTTGTAGTAATAAAAAGGGTATTTATACCTATGTGTATTCAGGGCAATTCTTTTACTTTTATGATATATGAAAAGTAAATTAGATCCAACATATTTGCTTCAAACTATGACCTCCATAAAGGTTGTGAAATGTGCAATGCATCATGAAAGTGTGTTGATGGATGTTAACAATCAACCAATTTATAAAACCCAAGGCGCTTCAGTAGTGTTCAATCGTGTTAAACTTTGTAATGAAAGAGCTTCTCGTTTGGGTTGTGCGCATTCAGGAGTAAATTATAAGTTTGAAAATCTTCTTGAAAATCTTGTAATGGTCTATCCTAAAAAAAGAACCGTGATTTTAAATTTCAAAGAAAAATTCAAATCAATCATCACTGCCATTTATAAGTTAGATCACGATATGGGTCAATTAGAGCATGAACTAGCTGTAGAAAAAGTCAACAAGCGGTATAGATTAATAGATGAATTGTTAGTGACGAAAGATAAATTAAAATCTAATCATAGGTTACTAATGGAACAATTATCCGATCTAAAGTCTGAAATAGAAGTGTTTATAAAGTTGGAGATGAATTACAATGCTATATAGGTTTTTATGTTTTTCGATTTTAGTATCTTGAACCTCTAATGTATTCGATTAGTGTTCAAAAAAGACCCTTTACAAGTTATTACTTTTCAAAGCTACGGAACAGATACGCATTTCTACATGCGAGGTCGTGCCCTTGAGGACGAAACAATAGATTTAGAACAGAAAGGATTATTTGGTCTGTTTATTAATTCATGGAAACGTTTTGAGAGTGATGAAATCAAATATACTGAGCTAAAAATTACATTGCCAAATGGTACTGTTTTAAATACAATTACCGATGATCATGGCTATTTTAAACTTGATGAACAGGTTGAAGGTTTAAATGATTTAGCAAATGACGAAGGTTGGCTTAATTTTGAAGTGGCTTATAATGATGTTAATATTAATAGAAGTATTCAAAATTCTAATCGGTTTCCAGGTGAATTATTAATTCCCTGCTCTCAAGCTGAATTTGGAGTTATAAGCGATATTGATGATACGATCATTCATACCGGAGTAGTATCTACATTGAAGTGGAAAGTACTTATGAATAGTATTTTTAAGAGTGCTGCAAGTCGAATTCCTCTAGAAGGTGCAGCAGAATTCTATCATAAATTGCATCGTGGCAAATCTGGTGAAAATGCTAATCCTATTTTTTATGTGAGCCACAGTCCATGGAATTTATATCGTTATCTTGAGTTTTTCTTGAAACAAAATGCATTCCCAAAAGGCCCTATATTATTACGGAGTTTTAAGGATATTTTTAAAAAGAAATCTGGAGATCAACCTCAAAAGCATATTGAAATTGTCAATATTTTAAAAACGTATCCAAAGTTAAAATTTATTTTAATTGGTGATAGTGGTGAGCATGATGCCGATATATATATGGATGTTGCTAAGGCATTTCCATCTCAAGTGGCTGCTATTTATTTACGAAGTGTAAGTCATAAAAAGAAAATGCAACGCGTTAAAGCTTTGTTTGAAGGCTATAATCAAACCCCTGTGTTATTAGTTGAAAGTAGTGCGCAAGCTATTGAACATGCTAGACGCAATGGTTTTATAAAATGACCTGAAATTGCGTTAAGGATGGAGGTATTGTTGGAGCTCTCCAGAAATTTATTTCTGGAAGCGACTACCGAGAGCCTGACCAGCCGAAGTTTAAGCGTAGGTTGGTAACGCCCTAAAATAAACCATTTATTTGTGCATCAATTTTGTTTATGA
Organism: Psychroserpens citreus; assembly: GCF_055686305.1. NCBI lineage: Bacteria > Pseudomonadati > Bacteroidota > Flavobacteriia > Flavobacteriales > Flavobacteriaceae > Psychroserpens > Psychroserpens citreus. The sequence goes on along the minus strand of NZ_CM145999.1, from coordinate 832,878 downwards.
TACCACCTAAGTCTTCTGGGTTGGCCACAAAATCTAAATTATCAACATCAATAATTAATAGGTTGCCCTTGTTGTAGCCATGAATCCAAGCTTCATAACGTTCATTGAGGCGACTTAAATAATCTATACTAATAGAATTTTCGTAATCTCTACCTCTTTTATGGATTTGCGACACCAAATTAGGAATAGAACTACGTAAATAAATTAATAAATCAGGACCTTCAACAAAACTTTCCATTAAATCAAAAAGTGAGCGGTAATTTTCAAAATCGCGATTGGTCATTAATCCCATAGCGTGAAGGTTAGGTGCAAATATATGCGCATCTTCGTATATGGTTCTGTCCTGAATAATATCCTTTCCACTTTGACGAATTTGAGAGACTTGACGAAACCTACTATTTAAGAAATACACCTGAAGATTAAAGCTCCATCGTTCCATTTGATTATAAAAATCATCAAGATATGGATTGTCTACAACGTCTTCCAATTGAGGTTCCCATCTAAAGTGTTTTGCGAGTAACTTAGTAAGTGTGGTCTTTCCAGCGCCAATATTTCCTGCGACAGCAACGTGCATATCTATTCGATTTTTAGTTGGTATGAATGAAGTTTTTTCGAATCGTAAATATACAAGGTTTCATTGGTTAGTAAAAACTGATTTATTAACAATTTGGGAGTCGCAATTGGAATAATAGTATCGCTTTGTTTTGCTTTGTAAAATAGGTTAGTATTCGATTTCAGAATCATGTTTTCATCCTGTATTGCTATTGATGTAAAACCTTTGTTTTTAAGTTTTGAGACGAGGCTTCCGTAATAAGTGTATTGATACAAATAAGCTTTAGTAAGTATCCAGCATGAGTTGTAATCACTTTTTAAATCCAATACTTCGGATGGAATTGGAACTGTTGTTGCTCTTGTTCTATCAGTCTTATAATCATATAATTCTAATTGCTGTTGGTCTTGATTAAAAATCCAAAGCGTATTATCAAAACCTGTAGATACATGAGAAACATTTTTGTAAGGCTGGTTATTGTTGAAATCGATTTTGAAAATTTCAGCCAAACGATTATCCAGAATAATAACTGTATTAAAATCCTGATAAAACATATTTATTTTTAACGGATTGAATGCGTTAACTGTTGTTGGAAACCCTAATTGAACATTGCTGTAATTTATAGAAGACTTGTCTTTTGGTTTTTTATATAAAACAGGGCCTTTGGTATAATAGATGGTTTCAAAATTGTCTATCGCAATAATTTGATCTGCTTCAAGTTCAATAGCCTCTTTAGGAAGAAGCTCTATTGTGTTTTGGGCAATAAGGTTCGCGCTAAACAGTAAGAAAAGAAATCTTAATAATGTCATGTCTAAAATATAGAACTGAAAAATACAAAAATTGAGCCAGTATTAATTAAACTCATCATTAAGATTAAAAGTATAATTGTAAATAAAAATATAGAGTTGTTGCTGCAACTAGACCACTAATTTATATCCAAATCCTCTTACATTGATAATTTTAATGTGCTCATCGTTTTGGAGTTTTTTTCTGAGTTTTGTGATAAAAACGTCCATGCTACGTGCTGAGAAAAAATCGTCATTTCCCCATAATTTATTGAGTATAATGGAGCGGTCTAAAACTTGATTTTTATTGCTTATCAAATGAAATAATAAGTGCGCTTCTCTATGTGTGAGTTGTTGTGTGTGCGTGTCAAAATATAATAATTGCTTTGGAAAGTCGAAGGTGTATTTACCAATCTGAATCATCTCAGATGTTTTTTGAACTCTTGTTCTATTGAGTAGATTATTTATTCTAACAATGAGTTCTTCCATGCTGAATGGCTTTTTTAAATAGTCATTGCCTCCAATTGTAAAGCCTTCAACTACATCTTTAGTTTGTGATTTAGCAGTTAGAAATATAATTGGCACCGAATTATCAATAGCTCTAATATCTTTAGCTACAGTAAAACCATCTTTCTTTGGCATCATAACGTCAAGAACCAGTAATTCAGGATTTTGATTTTGGTACGTTTGTAAAGCGGTTTCGCCATTATCACATAACAATACGTGGAAATCTCTTGTTTCAAGACTTTCTTTTATGATTTGTCCTAAGGCTGGTTCGTCTTCAGCTAATAAAATCGTGGTTTTAGACATTTGGTATGGTAATGTTAAATGTGGTTAGTGAATTGCTGAGATCTAAAGAAATACCACCATTGTGCTTTTCAATAATTTTCTTGGTATAATATAAACCAATTCCAAAACCTTTGACATCATGAGTATTGCCTTTAGGTACGCGATAAAATTTTTCAAAAATTCGTTCTTTATGAGTTTTGGTAAGCGATCCTCCATTGTCTGAAATCACGATATTAATTACCGACCCCATCTTTGCTAAACGTACACTAATGTCTGATCCTCCATACTTGAAGGCATTATCAACAAGATTATTAATAGCATTTTCAAAATGAAATACATCAACTTTAGCATATACGTCTTGTTCAAGATTACATGTGATAGTTTTGTTGGAGTGCTGTAATTTGTGTTTTTCTGTGATGCTTGATATGACTTCAGAAATATTATAAGTGTCAATATTGAGCTCTAAATTATCACTATCTAGGCTTGCTGTTTCTAAAAGTTTTTCAACCATTGTATTTAATTTTGAAAGCTGGTTGCTTGACATATCTAAATACGTTTTGGTTTTGTCTTTGTCCTCAATAGCATTAAAATTCTGAATACTTTCTAAGGCCACACCAATAGTCGCTATGGGTGTTTTAAATTCATGAGTAATATTACTTATAAGGTCATTTTTAACTTCGGCTAATTGCTTTTGGTTCTTTATGATGCTTAGTAAATAAAATAGACAACTAATAACAGCTAATACAAGCAAAGTAGAAATGATAATTCCCCATATAATTCGTTTTAAAACAATCCATGTTGTATTTTGGTATTGAATGGCAAGTAGGCTATTTTTTGGAAGAAAACTAGACTGAGAAGACGTTCTTAATGTGAATTTATCAGCTGTAAATGATTTGTCAAAGCTTAAATGGTCGGTCCAGCTTATGGTATCACATTCAATTTTGTCATTATAAACAAGTTCGTACTCTAGATTGATGCCTTTACGATTTAAATCTAACAGAAGTAAACTATCTATTTTTGAAATATTTAATGAGTCATTAGAAATAGATATCACAACTTGCTTGGTCAACATTTCAAAACTGGAAATATCAACATTTAGACTGTCTTCAGAATTAAAATCTTTGATGAAAAATTTAAAATTTTGAGCCGACATGGGTTGTTTAGCCGAATCATTGTGATGTATTAGTGTATCAATACCATGACCTTTTAAAACAGTAACGCCTTCTAGAGATTGAATATCTAAAGAGTCTATATGTTTAAATGTGCTATTAGCTTTATCAATAGAGGCTGTGACTTGTTCTAGAATACCTCCTTCATCAAAAGCGCTATTATGGGTATTGTTATCAAACTTTAGAGCTAGTGTTGTTTCTTGAGCAAGATTTGCATAATAATCGTTGACAGCATCATCCAAACTGGCCTGTACATCATTAATAAGTTGTTGCTTGCTAGACTGGTAACTCTTATAATTCCAATAGGCCTGAATCCCTATTGTAGATAGAATAACAATGATAATAACATATAGTATGTATCTGTATTTCAAATCATTCATAAGTCAAAAGTAAATGTTAAAACCTTTAAAAACTAATCGGTTAACACACGTTAACACTGGTTAACTAAAATAGTAGATTCTGAAATTTACATTTGTAGTGTATTAATCATAAAACAACAGAAAAGTCATGAAATTAATTGTTAAACTAATCATTGTGTCAACATTATTAGTTGTTGCAAATGTAAGTGCTCAGGATTTCCAAGGAGAGGCGACCTATAAGTCAAAACGACAAATAGATATCAAATTGGATAGTACTCAAGTAGATACTGGAATGCATCAACAAATGATGGAAATGCTTAAAAAGCAATTTGAGAAAACTTATATTCTATCATTTAATAAAGAAGAATCTATCTACAAAGAGGAGGAAGCTCTTGCAGCGCCTCAGCCTCAAGGAATGCAAGTGTTTGTTGTAAGCACAGGAGGTGCAGATGTGCTTTATAAGAATATTAAAGAAAAACGCTTTACTAATCAAAATGAATCTTTCAGTAAATTATTCTTAATTAAAGATGAGTTAGTTGAACATGAATGGACCTTAGGGTCTGAAACTAAAAACATAGGGGATTATACGTGTTTTAAAGCGACCATGACACGCGAAATTGAAGATATTGAAAGTGGTATTAGTATCAATGGAGATAAAGATTTAAGTACTTCAGATGAAGCGCCTAAAATGAAAGAAATTACAATTACGGCATGGTATACACCACAAATTCCTGTGAGTGCTGGTCCTGGGAATTATCATGGACTTCCTGGGTTGATTTTGGAAGTGAATGACGGAAGTGAAACAGTAATCTGTAGTAAGATTGTTCTTAATCCTAAAAAGGCTTCTGAGCTCGTAGAACCTAAAAAAGGTAAAGTGATAACACAAGAGGCCTATGATAAAGTGATGGAAAAGAAAATGAAAGATATGGAAGAACGCATGCGTTCTAATAGACGAGATGGTGATGGTCAGAGCTTTGAAATTAGAATTGGAGGATAGAGTACTCTCGATTGTTTAAGAAAAGTTTAACGGTTCAAGATTTTACTTATCATATGTTTTGAAGTCTAATTAATTTGTAAAGCATTAACTTTACTCTAAAGACAAAGATTTCAAAATTATGAGACCATTTATAGCTAAGTTCTGTATTGTATTTGTGCTTTTTTTAAGCATGTCTATTTCAGCTCAAGACTTTCAAGGGCAAGCCATTTATCAAACCAAAACTACTGTCGATATGAGTAGTTGGGGAGGTAATAAAATGAGTGAGCAACAGAAGAAGATGATTGCTGAGCGTATGAAAAATATGCTAGAAAAAACCTATGTATTAAATTTTAATCGTAGTGAATCTACATATAAGGAAGAAGAAAAATTGGAAGCGCCAGGATCTGGAAATAATCCATTTAGAGGTATGATGAGCAGCTTTACAGGCGGACCTCAATACAAAAATGTAAAAGAAAGCTTATTGTTGCAAGAACAAGAATTTTTTGGAAAGTCTTTTTTAGTTCAAGATTCATTACCAAAACTAGAATGGAAGTTAGAAGGCGAAACAAAACAGATTGGGCAATACACTTGTTTTAAAGCCACAACAACAAAGAAAGTGGATGAAATGGACTTTATGAGTATGCGTCGAAAAAATAGAAACAAGGATAAAGATGAGGAAAAGAAAGACAGTGAAGAAGTTGTAGATTCAACTAAGTCTGATGATCCTTTCGATGAAGTAGAAGTGCCTAAGTTTATTATTGTAACGGCATGGTATACACCTCAAATACCAGTGAGTACTGGTCCTGGAGAATATCAGGGCTTGCCAGGATTAATTCTGGAAGTCAATGCAGACAGAACAGTAATGCTCTGTACCAAAGTGGTGATGAACCCTAAAGAACGAGATACAATAGAACGTCCAGAAAAAGGTGAAGTTGTGACTAGAAGTGAGTACAATCAAATCATGAAAGATAAAATTCAAGAAATGCGTGAGATGTATGGCGGGCGAGGTCGAGGACGCAGAAATTAAAAGACACATTAATCAAAAAATATCCATTTTCCGAAGCGGAAAGGAATAAAAAAAATCAGCCAAATGCGACATATTTTTTTAATCATGTTACTGTTCGTAACAAGCATAACTACTGCCCAAATTACGGTAAGAGGCGTTGTTAAAGATAGTATTGGAAATCCCTTAGAGCTTGCCAATGTTATAGCTATCAATAAAGAAACTAAAGCCATGGCGTCTTATGCTATTACCAATGATAAAGGGCAATTTAAGCTCGATTTAGAAAAGAATAAAACCTATAGTGTTCAGGTAAGCTATATCGGAATGAAGACGTTGTCTGAAGAGATTGTAACAAAAGAAGTCAATATTTCTAAAGATTATACACTCAAAGTTGATAACGCTTTAGCTGCTGTAGAATTAACTTATGAAATGCCAGTAACCATAAAAGGAGATACCTTGGTGTATAATGCCGATTCTTTTAAAGATGGAACCGAACGAAAATTGGAAGATGTTCTCAAAAAATTACCTGGTGTTGAGATTAATGAAGACGGACAAGTAGAAGTCGAAGGAAAAGTGGTCTCAAAAGTCATGGTTGACGGTAAAGATTTTTTTGATGGAGATTCTAAATTAGCCACAAAAAATATTCCATCTAATGCGGTCGATAAAGTTCAGGTACTGAAAAACTATGCTAACGTTGGGCAATTAAGTGGTGTCACCAATAATCAAGATAATATTGCCATTAATATCAAACTTAAAGAAGGGAAAAAGAACTTTTGGTTTGGAGATATTACAGCTGGAGGCGGTGTTGCTGATAGTGAAGGCTTATATGTCTTGCAACCTAAGTTGTTTTATTATAGTCCGAAATATAGTGTCAATCTCATTGGTGATTTAAACAATATTGGTGAAGTTGCATTTACAAGACGAGATTTCTTTAATTTTTCGGGCGGATTTAGAGCACCAAGTCGTCAGAGTGGTACAAACATTAATTTAGGAAATAATAACCTTGGTTTTTTAACACTTCAAAATAATCAAGCACAAAGCATAGAAACCAAATTTGGAGCAGCTAATTTTAGCTACTCGCCTAAAAAGACTTGGGATATTGGTGGCTTTGCCATTTTTACAAGTTCTAGAATCGGACTTCAAGAAAACCGTTCTGTGAGATATACCAATCCTGATTTAGGAATTCCAGATGAAGATACCGAAAGTAATACCGAGCAAAAAAGTGATTTGGCGCTTCTTAAATTAACCACTAAATACCAACCCAATAGTAATAACCAATTAGACTATTCGGTAATTGGTAGAACGTCTAAAGAATCTCAAGATCAACGATTTACATCGTCTGTTGTTGGTGATATTTTGCAGGATGAAGCCAATAGTCCGTTTAGTATTAATCAAGAATTGAACTACTATTACACGCTTAATGAAACTAATATATTTGCGCTCGAAGCCCAGCATTTAATTCAAGATGAAGATCCGTTTTATAATGCCTTATTAGATAATGATCCTACAAATAATGATAACGGATTTGATCCAAATGATAACCTTCCTGATGAAGATCCATTTGATAGTACAGCCGAAGCTTTAGGCTTTGATCGATCTTTAGATAATTATGATATTGTTCAAGACAAGCGTATTCGATCTAATCAACTTGATGCTAAACTCGATTATTGGAATGTCTTAAACAACAAGAGTAATATCAACTTTACGCTAGGAACGATTTTAAGTAGGCAAGATTTTAATAGTAATATCTTTCAATACTTAAATGATGGATCTGTATTTGATTCGGCTCCAAACTTTAATGATGGTATCGATACTAATGACACTAAATATAATTTTAGCGATCTGTATTTAGGTGTACATTATCGCTTAAAAAGTGGTATGTTTACGTTTACACCTGGATTTTCAACGCATGCATACAGCACAAAAAACACACAGTTTGGAACCGAGTTTAAAGACAATTTCTTTAGAGTGCTTCCCGATTTAAATGTGCGTATGGAACTTAAAAAGAGTGAGAATTTAAATCTTAATTATCGCATGCAAACTGAATTTACCGATGTTACCCAACTCGCTAGAGGATTGGTGATGAATAATTACGATTCTTATTTCTTTGGAAATCAGCAACTCCAAAATGGAACGTCTCACAATGTAAATCTCTCGTATTATAGTTTTAATATGTTTAATTATACCAATGTGTTTGCAAACCTAAGTTATAGTAAACGTATCGATCAGATTAGATCTTTAACCGATTTTGAAAGTATCATTAGAACGAGTTCGCCATTTAATTCAGGATTTGCCGATGAAACCTTCAATGCTTTTGGACGATTTCAACGTAACTTTAAAAAGATAAGAGCGACGTTAAGAGGTAATTTTACTTATTCTAAATTCAATCAGTTCATTCAAGGCGAACGCTCTGTAAATGAGAATTTCAGACAAAGTTATACCGCGCAATTACGTACCAATTTTAGAGAAGCACCAAATGTAGAAGTATCGTATACGCATTCTATAAACGATAACAATCAAGGTGGTCGAAACACTAAAATATTTACTAGTGCACCAACCATCGAGTTTGATGCTTACCTCTGGAAAGCTGTCACCTTTAGAACCGATTATACCTATACCAATACTAGAGATGAAGAACGTACGCTTAATAGTAATGACTTGTGGAATGCCTCATTGGCGTATCGAAAAGATAAAGATGCAAAATTCGAATACGAATTAAAAGCAACCAATTTGCTCAATACACAATCCAGATTTAATAACGGTCAAGGTGGATTTTCTGTAAGTACAACCGAGTATTTCATTCAACCTCGATTTATCACCTTTAGAGTCATTTATTCTTTATAATATTTTGGGTGTTACCTAAAGGTCAGGCTCTCAGCAGTCGCTTTTATATGTTGTCATTCCTCATTATGATGCGGAATGACAACATATAAAGAGCTCCACAATGCCCTCCATCCTTAACGCAGCACTAAGGCTACAAAATAGTGCTTCTGTTGTCATTTTGAGCGCAGTCGAAAAATCTCAATGATCTATAATATAGTACTTTAATAGTGTTTAGATTTCATTTTCATTCAGAATGATAATTTTCAAACAGCCTCTTGTTATTATCAGTTGTTTGAGATTTAGACTGTTAATGTTATAATAAAGCGATTAAATGTTGTTTAATAATTTATTAAATTTGTTAAACAAAACATCGACTATTCAGTATTATGAAATCATTGATCACAATATTAGGAATGCTATATTGTCTTGTAATAACAAGTCATGTAAACGCGCAAGATTTTCAAGGGCAAGCCATATATCTTACAAAATCTACTATGGATTTAGGACGATGGGGCGATCGTCTTACCGAAGCTCAAAAAAAGCAAGTTAAAGAACGCTTAAAAAACCGTTTAGAGAAAACCTATACTTTAGTCTTTAATAAAGAAGAATCGGTATTTAATGAAAATGACAAACTCGATGCCATTTCTGGAGCTACAGACTCTTGGGGAAAAAACTTCACGCCTGGTGAGCAATACAAAAATGTAAAGACCAATACGCAAATACAAGAACAAGAATTTTACGGTAAACGCTTTTTAGTGAAAGACAAACTCCAACCAATCACTTGGGTCATGGGTGAAGAATCAAAGCAAATAGGCAATTATATGTGCTTTAAAGCTACAGCATCTATTCCTTCAGATGAATTATCGTGGTATAATTTTTCATGGGATAAACTCAGACGTCAAAAGCCAGCAGAAACCACAGAAGGAGACACAGTAGAAGCACCAGACATTCCAATGACCCAAGTCGAGGCTTGGTACACACCACAAATTCCAGTGGGTCATGGCCCTTCAGAATATTGGGGATTACCAGGATTAATTTTAGAAGTGAGTGCAGGTAATACAACTATGCTTTGTTCTAAATTAGTGATTAACCCAGAAGACAAAATAGAGATTAAAGCACCCAACAAGGGGCAAGACATTACAAAGCAAGCCTATCAAGAAACCATTGTAGAAAAAATGAAAGAGTTTCGACAAAACCGAATGGGCGGCAGAAGCCGTCGATAATTGCTGAATATTAATAATTCACAATGTAGCCTTCCTCTAATAGGGAAGGCTTTTTTTGCTGCGTTTAACGTGTACTTGTATGGTTGGTGGTAGATTGCGTGAGTTTTTATTTTCTGACCAAGATGAAGTATGAGCGGTTAACACCAAAAAAAAAACCCATAACAAGCTGTTATGAGGTTTTTAGATATATGTTATTATGAGTTTAATCTATTCCAAACGCAGCTTTTACTTGGTCTACATGGTCTAATTTTTCCCAAGTAAACAACTCTACATCTAAAGTAACAGGGTTGCCATTAGGTTGCTCAAAGGTTTTACTTACCGTTTCCGCTTGGCGTCCCATATGTCCGTAAGCCGCCGTTTCGCTATACATCGGTTGGCGTAATTTTAAACGCGTTTCAATCGCTGCTGGTCGCATATCAAAAATAGTTGCAATTTTTTCAGCAATTTCACCATCGGTTAAATTAAATGGGCAAGTACCATAAGTATCTACAAAAATAGAGGTTGGTTCTACCACACCAATAGCATAACTTACTTGTACTAAAATTTCATCACACACACCTGCGGCAACCATATTTTTTGCAATATGTCGCGTGGCATAAGCGGCACTTCGGTCTACTTTACTTGGGTCTTTTCCTGAGAATGCACCACCACCATGAGCGCCTTTTCCGCCGTAAGTATCTACAATAATTTTACGTCCTGTAAGTCCAGTATCACCATGTGGGCCTCCAATTACAAACTTTCCTGTTGGGTTAATATGGTAGGTGATATCGTCATTAAATAACACCTGAATGTGTTCAGGTAGTTTAGCAACAACTCTTGGGATTAATATCTCTATGATATCTTTTCTAATTTTAGCGAGCATGGCGTCGTCGGCATCAAAATCATCGTGCTGCGTCGATACAACAATCGCATCAATACGTTGTGGGATGTTATCATCGCTATATTCAATAGTCACCTGACTTTTAGAATCTGGTCGTAAATAGGTGATATCTGAATTCTCGCGACGTAAATCGGCAAGCTCTTTTAAAATACGATGCGATAAATCGAGCGCTAAAGGCATATAGTTTTCAGTTTCACGTGTGGCATAACCAAACATCATCCCTTGATCTCCTGCACCTTGCTCTTCTTTACTGTCTCTATCTACGCCACGATTAATGTCTTCAGATTGCTCATGAATTGCAGAAAACACACCGCAAGAATTACCATCAAACATATATTCGCTTTTGGTATATCCAATCTTATTAATGGTGTCACGTGCAATCTTTTGCACATCTAAATAGGTGTTTGATTTCACCTCACCTGCAAGTACGACTTGTCCTGTAGTTACTAAAGTTTCACATGCTACTTTCGACTCTTTGTCAAAGGCTAAAAAATGATCTATTAATGCATCACTAATTTGATCTGCTACTTTGTCTGGATGTCCTTCAGAGACGCTTTCCGAAGTGAATAAATATCCCATATAATCCCTTTAAATATTATTGTGTTTTGAAAAATAAGTTGAGATTGCTGAGTCGCTAGAGAAGTTGAAAACTAACTGCTTTAGCATTTTTTTATGAGGTTGCAATCAGAACAAATTTTTCCTCGTTTTTAATCGGTAGTAAAAGTACAGATATATTTGATATTAGAAAAGAATGTCTCATAATTTAGGAATATAGCGTCATTAGGAAGTAGGTGTTAAAACGTAATAATTTTGATTATTATGATGCGATATTGAGTATTTGATGAAAAATTTTCGGTTTAATTACGATTATGTTAATTATTTAGAAAAATTTTCTATTTCATTTGGATGTGAAAATTTAATTTTGCAATATTTGTGCTCACAAAGTTCAATAACTTACTGAAATGTTATCAAGAAAGGTGGAGAGATTAGACTCGCAGAAGCCTTAGCAACCCTTTGAATTTATCAATGAAGGTGCTACATTCTACTAAGTGTTTCGATTCATTTATCGAAAACTGGATAGATAACCCAAACGTAATTACTCATCTGTAATGACGTATTTCTTTTTAACATTTTTCTATTAGGTATGCTTCTTATGAAGCTTATTTGACTTTTGGTTTTAATCGTGCTTTTACAAAAGCACTTAGTATTAACTCAAAAAAATTAGAAAAATGAGTACACAAAAATTCGCAACGAAAGCGTTGCATGCAGGACACGACGTTAGTCAAACAGGAGGAACAAGAGCTGTTCCAATTTACCAATCTACAGCTTATGTTTTTGATGATTCAGATGATGCCGCAGGGCGTTTCAATTTATCGGTTCCAGGATTTATCTACACACGTTTAAATAATCCAACCAATGATATTTTAGAGCAACGTATTGCAGCTTTAGAAGGTGGAATTGCTGCAGTAGCTACGGCTTCAGGAACCGCAGCCATCTCAACAACATTATTAACCTTACTAAAAGCTGGTGATCATATAGTAGCGTCTAATAGTTTATATGGTGGTACTTATAATCTACTAAGTGTCACACTACCTAGACATGGTATTACTACAACATTTGTTGATCCCTCAGATCCAGAAAATTTTGAAAACGCCGCACAGGAAAATACTAGAGCATTCTTTGTGGAGTCTTTAGGGAATCCAAAACTAGATGTGTTGGATATTGAAGCGATTTCTAAGCAAGCCAAAGCTCATAAAGTGCCATTTATTGTTGATAATACAGTTGCAACACCATATTTACTCAACCCAATTGAGTATGGTGCCAACATTGTGATACATTCCTTAACAAAATATATCAATGGTAATGGGACCTCACTTGGAGGAATTATTATAGATGCAGGAACGTTTGACTGGACCAATGGGAAATTCCCAGAATTTACCGAACCATCTCCAGGCTATCATGGATTAGTCTATAGCGAAGCTATTGGTGCTGCTGCCTTTATTGCTAAAATAAGAATAGAAGGTCTGCGTGATTATGGAGGTGCATTGAGTCCGTTTAATGCGTTTCAAATTATTCAAGGTTTAGAAACCTTAGAACTTCGTATCAAAAAACATAGTCAGAATGCTTTAGAGTTAGCAAAGTGGTTGCAAGAACAGCCTGAAGTAAATTGGGTAAACTATCCAGGGCTTGAAACGAGCAAATACAAGGATCTGGCGAGAAAATATTTACCAGATGGCCAAAGTGGTATTGTCACTTTTGGAGTTGAAGGCGGATATGAATCGGCTAAAACTATTGCAGATACGACTAAGCTATTCTCATTATTAGCAAATATCGGAGATACAAAATCTTTAATCATTCATCCAGCGAGTACAACCCATCAGCAATTAAGTGACGAAGCTCAAGAAACTACTGGTGTTACCAAAGATTTGATTCGATTGTCTGTCGGTATCGAAAATGTAGAAGATCTCAAAGCCGATTTAAAAGAAGCTTTCACTGTCGTTAAAAAAACAGTATTAGCATAATCTATTAGTTAGTGTTCAATAGATGCTGCGTGTTGTCTTTGTGCGTGGCATCTATTACTAAAAATATTAAAATGGCGGCATTACAATATATATTCATTTCAAATTTTGAATTGCCTTCGGGAGTATTTCAAGATATTAAATTATCTTATCAGCTTTTTGGTCAACCTTTAGGTGAAGCACCAATTGTGATGGTAAATCATGCCTTAACGGGTAATTCTAATGTCTGCGGAAATGAGGGTTGGTGGAACGATTTGATAGGTGAGAATAAATGTATCGATACGGCACGTTATACAATTTTAGCATTTAATATTCCTGGCAACGGATTTGATGCAGTTGAATCTCATCTCATTGAAAATTATAAAGACTTTACAGCAAGAACCATTGCCGAATTATTTGCAATTGGTCTAAAGCAATTACAAATCAATAAATTGTTTGCAGTGATAGGTGGTTCTGTTGGTGGAGGAATTGCGTGGGAGCTAGCAGCTCTTGAGCCTAGATTAATTGAACATTTGATTCCTGTGGCTAGTGATTGGAAATCTACAGATTGGCTCATTGCCAATTGTCACATTCAAGATGCTATTTTAAATCACTCAAAAGCGCCTTTAGCAGATGCTAGAATGCATGCTATGACCTTGTATAGAACACCAGAATCTTTTACAAATAAGTTTGGTCGTTCTGAAGTGTCTAAAGCGCGTTTTAATGTAGAAAGCTGGTTAGATTATCATGGTAAAGCATTGAATAAACGCTTTAATTTACCGGCATATAAGTTAATGAATCAAATTTTAAAAACAATTGATATTACTAAAGAACGAGGCACATTTAATGAAGTGACTCGTAACATTAAATCCAGTATACATATCGTGACAATTCCTAGTGATCTCTTTTTTAAATCTGAAGAGAATTGGGATACCTATGTAGATTTAAAACTTATCAAAGATAATGTCAGTATTTCTGAAATTAAATCCATTCATGGACATGATGCCTTTTTAATAGAATACGAACAACTGAATAAAATTTTAAAACCCATTTTTCAAACCAAAAACCCAGTTACAAATGAAGCAGATACACTTAGTCGTATTCGGAATAGGTAAAGTTGGAAGTACATTGATTGGTCAAATTAATGCAGCAAAAGAACGACTTAAAACACATGATGGGATTGATTTAAAAATTCCAATTATTGCTAACTCCAGATTAGTGTTTTTTGAAGATGAATCACTAACAAATACATGGGAAACTAATTTTGAAATCGCTTCAGTGCCTTATCAAATTGAGGATATTCTCAGTTATATTAAAAAAAAAGACTTCGATAATTTAATTGCAGTAGATGCTACAGCTAGTAAAGATTTTGTCAAACAATACAAGGCACTTATCCAACATGGTTGCCATGTGGTTTCAGCAAATAAAATTGCCAATACTTTAGATTTTGATTTTTATAAAGACTTAAGGGCTTACCTAAAAACATACAACAAGAAGTTTTTATACGAAACTAATGTTGGTGCTGGTTTGCCTGTTATTGAAACCGTGAAAAATATCTTTAATTCTGGAGATCGTGTTAAAAAAATAAGAGGCGTGTTTTCAGGATCTTTAAGCTATGTATTCAATACCTTTTCTTCTCATGATGAACCTTTTTCTAAAGTAATTTTAGAAGCAGAGCGCTTGGGATTAACTGAGCCTGATGCTCGAGAGGATCTATCGGGTAATGACGTTGCAAGAAAACTCTTGATCTTAGCTAGAGAGTTAGACTTAAACGTTGAGTACAATGATGTTAGTATAGAATCTTTAGTGCCTGAGCAACTGAATGGAAAAACTACAGTACATCAATTTAAATCAAGAATTAAGGAACTTGATCGTCCGTTTCGTGAACGTAAACAATGCTTAACTAATAATAATGTACTACGTTATATAGGCGAGTTAGATGTTGAAAGCAAATCTTTGGAAGTTAAGCTCATTTCCGAAGTACAGCATTCACCACTAGGGCAATTACAAGGGTCTGACTCTATTTTCGAAATTTTTACAACATCATATGGAGAACAACCTTTAGTTATTCAAGGTGCTGGAGCAGGAAAAGAAGTAACAGCTAGAGGCTTACTGTCTGATATTATTAAACTAGCTAATCAATTAAATTAAGAACATGAGTGATTATAAATTTGAAACAGACGCCATAAGAATACAAAATGAGCGTACTCAGTTTTTAGAGCATTCTACACCATTATACCTCACGTCTAGTTTTATATTTGATGATGCCGAAGATATGAGAGCGTCATTTTCAGAAGAAAAACAACGCAATATTTATAGTCGTTTTACCAATCCAAATACGTCTGAGTTTGTAGAAAAAATATGTAAAATGGAAGGTGCTGAAGCGGGTTATGCTTTTGCTACAGGAATGTCTGCAGTATTTTCAACATTTGCAGCTTTGTTAAACTCAGGAGATCATATCGTATCTGCAAGAAGTGTATTTGGGTCTACACATGGGCTGTTTACAAAGTTTTTACCAAAATGGGATATAAGTACTAGCTATTTTAATGTGAATGATTTAGATAGTATTGAGACTTTAATTCAATCAAATACCAAAATTTTGTATGCTGAAAGTCCAACAAATCCTGCAGTCGATATTCTCGAATTAGAACGTCTTGGGCAGATTGCTAAACAACATAATCTTTTGTTAGTAATCGATAATTGCTTTGCTACGCCTTACTTGCAAAACCCAATACAATTTGGAGCACATTTGGTGATTCATTCGGCTACAAAGTTAATTGACGGCCAAGGTAGAGTTTTAGGTGGTGTGACGGTAGGACGAGCCGATTTAATTAGAGAGATATATTTGTTTTCGAGGAATACTGGGCCTGCTTTGTCGCCATTTAATGCATGGGTATTGTCGAAGAGTTTAGAAACTTTGGCTGTAAGGGTCGATAAGCATTGTGAGAATGCGTTAAGAGTGGCCGAGTTTTTAGAAAAACACCCTAAAATTAATCTCGTTAAATATCCTTTTTTAAAATCACATCCGCAATATAACATTGCAAAACAACAAATGAAATTAGGAGGAAACGTAGTTGCATTTGAAGTTAAAGGAGGTGTTGAAGCTGGTAGAACGTTTTTAAATAAAATTCAATTATGCTCTTTATCTGCAAACCTTGGAGATACTAGAACAATTGTTACACATCCTGCATCAACAACACATGCAAAGCTAACAGAACATGATCGTTTAGAAGTTGGAATAACAGATGGTTTAGTAAGAATTTCAGTAGGTCTAGAATATGTATATGATATTATTAGTGATTTAAAACAGGCTTTAGATTAAAGATTAAATAAAGTATCTTTGAAGCATGCTTTCAAAGAAAACAAAATATGGTATCAAAGCGCTGACATATCTGGCAAGACAAGATCATCGCAAACCTGTTCAAATTGCGACTATTTCTAAGAGTGAAAATATTTCAGTAAAATTTTTGGAAAGTATTTTACTTACTTTAAAAAAAAATGGCATTTTAGGTTCAAAAAAAGGAATAGGTGGAGGTTATTATTTACTAAAAGACCCTCAAGATGTTCCAATGACAAGCGTTATGCGAATTTTAGAAGGGCCAATTGCAATGGTGCCATGTGTAAGTTTAAATTACTATGAAAAATGTGATGATTGCCCAGATGAAGATAAATGTGCAGTTCATCGATTAATGATTCAGATAAGAGATAATTCGCTCAAAGTCTTCAGGAATACGACATTAGCAGACTTGTCGAATTAACATATTCGCAAAAAACAATAACAATTTTTAACAAATAATAACTAGGATTTTAATAAATATACTATATGTTTGTATTAATATCCTACTTATCCGATAGGATAATAGAATTAAATAATAATTACTAACATGATTGATACAGTTTTGCAAAGGCATAATGTTACAAAAGTTGAAAAAAATGACTCAGAAGCATCTGGTGAGAAAGTAAAAAGAACATTGGTTAAAACTATTAGTTGGAGGGTTTTGGGAACTCTTGATACCGTACTGATCTCTTATCTAATTACAGGAACATTGACTTTGGCTTTTTCAATAGGATTTGTAGAGTTGGTTTCGAAGTTGGTGTTGTATTATGTTCACGAACGTGCATGGAATAAAATAAAATGGGGGAAGTAATGAGTTTAAATTTAAAAGACATAAATGCTGTTTTAGCTAATAAAACACCATCAGAAATTGTACAATGGGCATTACAATATGCTAAACGACCAATTGTTACTACAAATTTCAGGCCTTATGAAGCGGCTATTTTAAACATAGTAACTCAAGTTAAAAAGGATATCAAAGTGATTTGGTGTGATACTGGTTATAATACACCAAATACTTATAATCATGCTGAAAAAATTATACAGCAATTAAATTTGAACGTACATTTATATGTGCCAAAGCAAACAGCTGCACATCGTGATGTTGTTTTAGGCGTACCTTCAATTGATGATCCTAAGCACATTCTTTTTACAGAACAGGTGAAATTAGAGCCCTTTAAAAGAGCCATGTCAGAGCATCAACCAGATGTTTGGTTTACAAATTTAAGAAAAGGGCAAACAGCATTTAGAGACAGTATTGATATTGTATCTCAAAGCGCAGATGGGACACTAAAAGTAAGTCCGTTTTATCATTGGTCCGATGATGAATTAGATAGATATCTTGATGATCATCATTTGCCTAATGAGTTTACATATTTTGATCCTACAAAGCAACTAGCAAATAGAGAATGTGGCTTACATGCCTAACCTAAATAATTATGAAAACAAATACATCTAATATAAACCCATTAGAGCACGAAGCTATCTATATTTTAGAGAGGTAGCCGCTCAATTTGAGAAACCAGTCTTATTGTTTTCTGGTGGGAAAGACTCTATTACATTAGTGAGATTAGCTCAAAAAGCATTTTATCCTGCTAAGATTCCTTTTCCATTAATGCATATAGATACAGGTCATAATTTTCCTGAGACCATTGAATTTAGAGATCGCTTGGTTAAAGAATTAGATCTAGAACTTATTGTAAAAAATGTTCAGGACACTATCGATGCTGGTAAAGTTAAAGAAGAATCTGGTAAGTATGCCAGCAGAAATAGTTTACAAACAACAACACTTTTAGATGCCATTGACGAGTACAAATTTGATGCATGTATAGGTGGTGCTCGACGTGACGAAGAAAAAGCGAGAGCCAAGGAACGTATTTTTTCGGTGCGTGATGATTTTGGGCAATGGGATGAAAAAAATCAACGTCCAGAATTGTTCGATATGCTCAACGGACAAATTGAGTTAGGACAAAATGTACGTGTATTTCCCATTTCTAATTGGACCGAATTAGATGTTTGGTCTTACATTCAAAGAGAGCAAATTGAAATTCCATCCATCTATTTTGCACATACGAGAGCGACATTTTTAAGAGATGGATTAATCTGGTCTGCTGATGATGGTGTGGTTTACCGTGAAGAAGATGAAGTCGTTAAAGAACGATTAGTACGATTTAGAACAGTTGGTGATATGAGTTGTACAGCTGCTGTGCTTTCTGATGCCGTTGATATTGATACAGTTGTGCAAGAAATTAGAGAATCTTCTATTTCAGAACGTGGTGCTCGTATCGATGATAAACGATCTGAAGCCGCTATGGAAAAACGTAAGCAACAAGGGTATTTCTAGAAAAATTTACAAATAATAATTTAGGGTGAAAACCAAAAACAATATAGAATGGACGTATTAAAAATTGCAACAGCAGGAAGTGTAGATGATGGAAAGAGTACCTTAATTGGTAGGCTGTTATACGATACAAAATCATTAACTACAGATAAATTAGAAGCTATTGAAAAAACCAGTAAGCAAAAAGGATATGATTATTTAGACTTTTCATTAGCAACCGATGGTTTAGTTGCCGAAAGAGAACAAGGTATTACAATTGATGTTGCTCATATTTATTTTTCAACACCAACTAAAAGTTATATTATCGCTGATACCCCAGGTCACGTAGAGTATACGCGTAATATGGTAACAGGGGCTTCTACATCACAAGCGGCAATTATATTAATTGATGCACGTAAAGGTGTGATTGAGCAAACCAATCGCCATTTTTTTATCAATAACCTCTTAAGAATTAAGGATGTAGTTGTTGCTATCAATAAAATGGATTTGGTTGACTATTCTGAAGACTCTTATAACCGTATTAAAACCGATTTTGAAGCCTTAATGTCAAAACGTGATTATCAAGATCAAAGTATAACTTTTATTCCAGTGAGTGCATTAAATGGTGATAATGTTGTACACAAATCAACTGCTATGAATTGGTATAAAGGCGAAACCTTGTTAGCGCATTTAGAAGCTATTGAGCGTGAAGATATTTTTAATGTTGGAACACCAAGATTTCCTGTGCAATATGTAATCAGACCTAAAACTAATGAATTTCATGATTACAGAGGTTATGCAGGAAAGGTGTATGGAGGGGATTTGAGTGTAGGTGATGAGGTTGTTGTTTTGCCTTCGAAAACAACATCAAAAATTAAAGATATTCATGTATATGATCAGGCTTATGAAACTGCTTCTAGGCGTTCTTCTGTAACGATAACCTTAGAAGATGATATTAATGTAAGTCGTGGAGACATGATTGCTAAAGTCGATGATTTGCCTCAAATTGAAAGACAATTTACGGCAACTGTCTCATGGATGAGCAATGAAAAACTTACTGCTGGAGGAAAATATGTCTTGCAACATGGAGTCAATAAAGTATTGACAAAAGTGGAGACGATTCACCATGAAATTCATCCAGATTATTCTGGTACAGATTCAGAAACTGATGCTTTAGCAATGAATGATATAGCGAAGGTAACGTTCAAATTGAACAAACCTATTTTTTTCGATCCTTTTAAAGCACATCGTACCAATGGATCTTTCATATTAATCGATTCAAATTCTAATAATACCGTCGGAGTAGGTTTCATTCAATAAATACATGTTATGCAAAGTTTTAGAACCGAAATAGAAAATCCTATTGTCGAAAAGGATATTATTGAATTAGCGACTAAAATAGCGCTTTTTCATGATGGCAAAATTGATGAAGAAAAATTTAGAAGTCTTCGTTTAGCAAGAGGTGTTTATGGTCAACGTCAGCAAGGTGTACAGATGATTCGCATCAAATTACCATACGGAAAAGTGCTAAGTCATCAATTGCGCAGAATTGCAGATGTGTCTGACGAGTACTCTCGTGGGCGATTACATATCACAACACGGCAAGATATTCAAATTCATTATGTCGACTTAGATCGTACTCCACAATTATGGGAGGAGTTAGAACGTGATGACGTTACTCTACGTGAGGCTTGTGGTAATACAGTCCGAAATGTCACTGCAAGCGAAACCGCAGGAATTGACGTCAATGAACCTTTTGATGTATCTCCTTATGCTGATGCTTTATTTCGTTTCTTTTTGCGAAACCCTATTTGTCAAGAGATGGGACGAAAATTTAAGGTATCATTCTCTGCGTCAGATGAAGATACAGGTTTGTCATACATGCATGATTTAGGTTTTATTGCGAAAATCAAAAATGGCGAAAGAGGGTTTAAAGTGTTATTAGGTGGTGGTTTAGGTTCTCAACCTAGACATGCAGATGTACTATATGAATTTTTACCTGCCAATAGAATTATTCCAGTAATGGAAGGTGTTCTTAGAATATTTGATCGACACGGTGAACGTAAAAGTAGAGCTAAAGCGAGATTGAAATTCTTAATCAAGAACATTGGTTTAGACGCTTTTAAAGCCTTAGTTGAAGATGAACAAAAAGCCATAGAATTTAAAACTGTTGATATTGATGCCAATGCGTATCAAGCTTCCATTCCAGTAGAAAAAGATATACCTAAAGTTAATATCGATAATGAAAATTACTTTGAACAATGGAAAGCGACAAACATTATCCCTCAAAAACAAGACGGTTATGTTGCGATTGGAATAAAAGTCCTTCTTGGAGATTTTTATACTGATAAAGCTAGACTATTAGCCAATTTAGTTGAAAAATATGCAGCAGGTGAGCTGAGATTGACCTTGCGACAGAATATATTGATTCCTTTTGTGAGAGAAGAGGCATTGCCATTTTTCTATACCGAATTGCAAAAACTAGGTTTTACTGAACTTGGCTATAATAAGGCAGTAGATATTACAGCATGTCCAGGTACAGATACTTGTAATTTAGGAATTTCTAGTAGTACAGGAATTGCAGAAGAATTAGAAAGAATTATAAAAGCTGAATATCCACAATATCTTTCCAATGAAGATTTGGTGATTAAAATTAGTGGTTGCATGAATGCTTGCGGTCAACATAATATGGCAAACATAGGATTTCAAGGCATGTCTATTCGCACTAAAGATAAACGCGTTGCGCCTGCACTTCAGGTATTACTTGGCGGAGGAAATAAAGGTAATGGTAAAGGCGTGTTTGCAGATAAAGTGGTGAAAATTCCAAGTAAGCGAGGCCCTGAAGCTTTGCGTCGAATTTTAGATGATTACGAACAATTTGCAAAGAATCAAAAGTTTGAACAGTATTATGAAGAGAAAGGTGAGAAGTATTTTTATGAATTGCTTACCGATTTGTCTAGCATTGAAAACTTAACTCAAGATGATTTTATTGATTGGGGAAGTGAGAAAGCTTATATAAAAGCTATTGGAATTGGAGAATGTGCAGGCGTTGTTATTGATCTGATTGCGACTTTATTTTTAGAAAGTGAAGAAAAGATAGCAGAAGCCAAAGAAGCACTAAATAATCAGGTATTTTCGAGTGCTATTTATCATGCGTATAGTTCTATGGTAAATTCTGCCAAAGCGATTTTACTATCAGAAGGTGTGTCAACTAATACACAAGCTGGAATCATTAGACAGTTTGATGAACTTATTATTGATACTCAAAAATTAAATTTAGGCGTATCGTTTTCAGATTTAGTCTATCAAATAAAAGTACATGCTCCTACTGAAAAGTTTGCTAAAGCGTATATCAAAAATGCAACAGAATTTTTATCTGTTGTAAGAGTATTACGTGAACAAGATGTAAGTGAAAATTGATATTGATATGGAAAGAAGAGCAAAATTATCCATTGTAGGCGCTGGACCAGGAGATAAAGACTTAATTACCATTAAAGGCATTAAAATTATAGAGTCTGCTGATGTCATTTTATATGACGCACTTATAAATACATCACTTTTAGACTATGCGTCACCTCATGCCGAACTCATATTTGTTGGAAAACGAAAAGGTTGCTATGCGTATCAGCAAGATCAAATTAATGAGTTGATTGTAAGTAGAGCAAAGACTCATGGTCATGTTGTAAGACTTAAAGGAGGAGATCCTTTTATCTTCGGGAGAGGCGCAGAGGAGATTGATTATGCAAAACAGTTTGGTATAAAAACTTATGTGGTTCCTGGGATTTCATCATCTATTGCAGTGCCTGCTTATCAAGGTATACCATTGACAAAAAGAGGTGTCTCTGAAAGTTTTTGGGTGATTACTGGAACTACCAAATCACATCAAATTTCAAAAGATGTTGCTCTTGCCGCTCGGTCAACGGCAACCGTTATCATTTTAATGGGTATGGGAAAATTGAGCGAAATAGTCCAGATTTTTGCTTCGGAAAATAAAAGTGACATGGCTGTTGCTATTATTCAAAATGGAACAACCAATCGGGAGAATGTAGGTATTGGAAAAATATCAACTATAGAGGCTATTGTTACTAAAAAGCAACTGTCTTCACCTGCAATTATTGTTATTGGAGAGGTGGTTAATCAACGTGTTGAATTAGATTCTATTTGTAATAAGGTAGAAGCCCAATTTGTTTAAAAGAGACTAGTATGGAACGAAATAATTTATACCCAATATTTTTAAAAATGCATGAGTTACAAGTGCTTATTGTAGGTGGAGGAAATGTAGCTTTAGAAAAATTAACGTTTTTATTAAAATCAAGTCCAACTGCTAATGTAACCATGGTCGCGCCATTTTTTAGACCAGAAGTCATTGCATTAGCAACAGCCTATGATATTAAGATGTTCAATTTAGCCTATGATGAATCTTTTCTTTGTGATAAAGATTTAGCTATAGTGGCTACAGATAAACTAAATGTAAATCATCAGGTCTACAGAGATGCCAAGCGTAGAAATTTATTGGTTAATGTGGCTGATACGCCAGAATTATGTGATTTCTATTTAGGAGGTATTGTGACTAAAGGCCATGTGAAAATTGCCATTTCAACCAATGGGAAATCACCAACTACAGCTAAACGTTTGCGACAGTTTTTTGAAGCTGTTATTCCAGAAGACATTAATCAATTGGTACAAAATTTAAATGCGTATAGAAAAACCATAAAAGGGAATTTTGAAGATAAAGTTTCGGCTTTAAACAAAATAACTGAACATTTAATACAGAAATAAAAATGATACAAACAGATATATTAATCATTGGAGCAGGACCAACAGGCTTATTTACAGTTTTTGAAGCTGGATTGTTAAAATTAAGATGTCATTTAATTGACGCATTACCACAGCCTGGTGGTCAATGCTCTGAGTTATATCCAAAAAAACCAATCTACGATATTCCAGGTTTGCCAGAAATTTTAGCAGGTGATTTGACAAAAAATTTATTGGAACAAGGGAAACAATTTGAACCAGGGTTTACTCTTGGAGAACGTGCAGATACTATCGAAAAACAAGATGATGGAACTTTTATTGTGACCACAAATAAAGGTACCAAACATCAAGCGCCAATTGTAGCAATTGCAGGTGGTTTAGGAAGTTTTGAACCTCGGAAACCTTTAATTGAACATATTTCAGATTATGAAGATAAAGGGGTGTCTTATTTTGTAAAGGACCCAGAAATGTATAGAAATAAACGAGTGGTAATTTCTGGAGGTGGAGACTCGGCATTAGATTGGAGTATTTATTTATCAGATATTGCCTCAAACGTGACGTTAATTCATAGACGAAATGAGTTTAGAGGTGCTTTAGATTCTGTTGAACGTGTTCAAGAATTAAAACTCCTAGGAAAGATAAATCTCATTACACCAGCAGAAGTGATGCAAATTCATGGAAAGAGCCATGTAGAAGCTGTGACGGTGACTAAAGGAGATGAGCAAATTCACCTAGAAACCGATTATTTTATTCCACTATTTGGTTTATCTCCAAAATTAGGACCAATTGCAAATTGGGGTTTAGAGATTGAGAAGAATGCAATCAAAGTGAATACGTTAGATTACCAAACTAATATCCCTGGGATATTCGCTATTGGAGACGTTAATACTTATGAAGGAAAATTAAAACTTATTCTATGTGGATTTCACGAAGCAACTTTGATGTGTCAATCAGCTTACAAAATTTTGAATCCAAACAAGAAATTTGTTTTAAAATACACAACTGTTAGTGGTATTAATGGGTTTGATGGAACTAGAAAGCAAGCAGAAAAAGCTGTCGTAAAGGCTATTGTATAATGAATGATGTTAATCTAATTATAAAAGATCGAAATGGTGTAATTCATAATGTAGTTGCTCCTACAGATATGGCAATGAATCTGATGGAAGTTTTTAAAATGTATGAACTTCCTGTTGAGGGGACTTGTGGTGGACTGGCTATGTGTGCGTCTTGTCAGTGTTATGTGCATTCTGATCATAATTTGCCAAAGATGCAAGAAGATGAAGAGGCAATGCTTTCTGAAGCATTTTATGTTAAGAATAATAGTAGGTTAGGTTGTCAAATACCAATAACTACTATATTAGCAGATTTGGAAATTGAAATAGCTCCAGAATATTAGGTATGATATGAAAACTAAATTGCATCAAAAACAAGTACAAAAACATTACAATATTGCTTTAAAAGATACTGTAGAAATATTTACTAAAACATTATTTTATAGTTTGTTCGATACAAATGCTATGTCGATTAACCAAGGTAATTTACAAAGCCTGTTTTTAGAGATAACTCAAGGTTTGAACATTCAAAATAACAAGCAATTGTGGAGTGATTTTAAATCAACCTTCATAGACGTAAGACAAGCCTTAAGTTTAGATGCTAAGGCCATAGAAGAAAATGACCCAGCAGCAAAAAGTTTAGAAGAAGTCTACTTAGCTTACCCAGGTTTTCATGCGATTGCAGTATATCGATTAAGTCACGAACTTCATAAATTGAAGGTCGCAATTTTACCTAGAATGATGAGTGAATATGCCCATAGTTTAACAGGCGTCGATATTCACCCAGGTGCTAAAATAGGATCTTCTTTTTTTATAGATCATGCTACCGGAATTGTTATAGGAGAAACAACGATTATTAAAAATAATGTAAAGATTTATCAAGGTGTTACACTTGGAGGAATACAAGTCAAAAAAAATTTGTCAAGAGTAAAACGACACCCAACTATTGAAGATAATGTAACTATATACGCCAATGCCACAATTTTAGGAGGTGATGTAACCATAGGTGCTAATTCAATAATTGGAGCCAATGTTTGTGTAACAAATTCTATCCCTGAAAATTCAATATTAACGTATAAAAAAGAGTATAAATTAAGTGAGCGGTCCTAGTCAAATAATAAGTAAACAAATTACCGATCAAATTGGTAATACGCCAATGGTTGAGGCTAAAAACCTTGTGTCTAAAGCAGGTGTTCGACTCTTTTTAAAGCTGGAAGGCAATAACCCTGGCGGAAGTGTCAAAGATCGTCCAGCATTTCATATGATTAATGAAGCCCTGAAACGAGGTGATATTAAAAAAGGTGATACATTAGTTGAAGCCACTAGCGGAAATACAGGAATCGCTTTAGCTTTTATTGCAAAACTTTTAGGCTTACAGATGGTGTTAGTTATGCCAGAAAATTCAACCGAAGAGCGTATCAAAACCATGAAGGCTTATGGGGCAGAAGTAATTTTGACATCAGCAGATATAGGAATTGAAGGGTCGAGAGATATAGCCTATAAGTTAAGGGATGAAAACGGGTATACATTATTGAATCAATTTGAAAATAATGATAATTGGAAAGCACATTATAATACTACTGGCCCAGAAATTTGGACAGATACGCTTGGTGAAATTACACATTTTGTATCTGCTATGGGAACTACAGGGACCATTACAGGTGTCTCTACATATTTAAAAGAACAAGATCCTAGTATTACCATTGTTGGTGCTCAACCTATGGATGGGTCGAGAATACCTGGTATTAGAAAATGGTCTCCAGACTATGTTCCAGGGATATTTAAAAGATCTAATGTTAATCGTATTATTGAAGTTAGTGAAACAGAAGCGCGATTAATGACTCGTCGATTAGCAAAAGAAGAAGGAGTTTTTGCAGGAATGAGTAGTGGAGGTTCTGTAGCTTCAGCTTTAAAATTAATCGATACTCTAGATCAAGGAGTTGTTGTAGCTATTATCTGTGATCGAGGAGATCGCTATTTGTCTTCCTCTTTATTTGATTAAAAACTTACTTTTTATGTATGAAATAATAAATTAATTACGTTTCTTTGTTTCGTTCATTAATATTTTGAATTGTTATCATGAAAGGCAGAGGGAATAGACCCAATGAAGCCTTAGCAACCCTTTATCTTAAAGAAGGTGCTAAATTCTACCAAATTATGAGATGTTTCATAATTTGGACAGATAAACAAAGATTCAAGTAAACTCTCTTACTTTTCAGATGACATTTTTTATATAAAAATTAAAATGTCAGACATATTACAAGCTTTACAAAAAAGAATACTAGTCCTCGATGGAGCCATGGGTACAATGTTGCAACGTTTTGAGTTTTCGGAAGAAGACTTTAGAGGTGATCGCTTCAAGAATTATCCAACTTCAGTAAAAGGAAATAATGATTTACTGTCATTAACACAACCTCAAGCTATTGCCGAAGTTCATAGACTGTACTTTGAAGCTGGAGCCGATATCATAGAAACCAATACGTTTTCTGGGACAACAATAGCTATGGCAGATTATAACATGGAAGATTTAGTATATGAATTGAACTTTGAATCGGCCAGAATAGCAAAACAAGTCGCAACAGAATTTACGAATGCAAATCCTGAAAAGCCTAGATTCGTTGCTGGAAGTATTGGGCCAACCAATAAAACGGCAAGCATGTCTCCTGATGTCAATAAACCTGAATATAGAGCGATTACATTTGAAGAGTTACGTGTTGCGTATAAACAACAAGTTGAAGCATTAATTAATGGAGGTGTTGATGTATTGTTAGTAGAAACTATATTTGATACACTCAATGCTAAAGCAGCATTGTTTGCAATTGAAGAAGTGAAGGAAGAACGAGAAATGGATATTCCAATCATGGTATCTGGAACCATTACCGATGCTTCAGGACGAACTTTATCTGGTCAAACTGTCGAAGCCTTTCTTACTTCTATATCGCATATTCCTTTATTAAGTGTAGGCTTTAATTGTGCTTTAGGTGCAGAACAACTCAAACCTTATCTTCAACGACTATCTAACGAAACCCAATTTTATACTTCGGCACACCCAAATGCTGGGCTACCGAATGCCTTTGGAGAATATGACCAATCACCAAAGGAAATGCAATCGTATATCGAATCGTATTTAAAAGATGGTTTAATAAACATTATTGGTGGTTGTTGTGGAACAAATCCAAACCATATCAAAGCTATTGCTGAAGCGGTCAAACACTATCAACCAAGAACTGTAAATGTAAATGTATAATGGCAGATATTGATTGTAAGAAATACTTGACCTTATCAGGACTTGAACCTCTAGTGGTTACTCCGGAAAGTAATTTTATAAATGTTGGTGAACGTACTAATGTTACTGGATCTCGTAAGTTTTTAAGGTTAATTAAAGAAGAAAAATATGATGAAGCGCTTAGTGTTGCTAGAGAACAAGTAGAAGGTGGAGCTCAGATTCTAGATGTAAATATGGATGAAGGAATGCTAGATGGAAAGCATGCCATGATCAAATTCTTAAATCTTATTGCATCAGAGCCTGATATTGCTAGAATACCATTGATGATTGATAGTTCAAAATGGGAGATAATTGAAGCAGGATTGCAAGTCGCTCAAGGGAAATGTGTCGTGAATTCAATTAGTTTGAAAGAAGGTGAAGATGAATTTGTCCGACAAGCAAAACTTGTTAAACGCTATGGAGCAGCAGTAATTGTTATGGCTTTTGACGAGGTTGGTCAAGCCGATACGTACGAACGTCGTATCGAGATTTGTGAACGATCATACAACATATTAGTTGACGTTGTTAAGTTTCCTCCTCAAGACATCATTTTTGATCCTAATATTTTTCCAGTGGCTACAGGAATGGAAGAACATCGATTAAATGCTTTAGACTTTTTTAATGCGACGAAATGGATTCGTGAAAATTTACCGTATGCTAATGTTTCTGGAGGAGTGAGTAATGTGTCGTTTTCTTTTAGAGGAAATAATGTGGTAAGGGAAGCAATAAACTCTGCATTCTTATATCATGCTATCAAACATGGTATGAATCTAGGTATTGTAAACCCGACCATGTTGGAAGTTTATGATGAAATTCCAAAGGATTTATTACAACATGTAGAAGATGTGTTGTTTGATATACGTGATGATGCTACAGAACGATTATTGGATTTTGCTGAAACTGTAAAAGGCCAGAAAAAGGAAGACGATACCAAAATTTTAGAATGGCGAAATAATACCTTACAAGATCGTATCACTCATAGTCTGGTTAAAGGAATTGATACTTATATTGAGGATGATGTAGAAGAAGCAAGATTGGCTTCTAAACAACCTATTGAAGTCATTGAAGGGCATCTTATGATTGGAATGAATGTAGTAGGAGATCTCTTTGGAAGTGGGAAAATGTTCTTGCCTCAAGTGGTTAAATCTGCTAGAGTCATGAAAAGAGCTGTTGCTTATTTACAGCCATTTATTGAAGCAGAAAAAGATGGTAAACAAGAGTTTGCTGGTAAAATTTTAATGGCTACGGTTAAAGGAGATGTGCATGACATTGGTAAAAATATTGTAAGTGTTGTTTTAGGTTGTAATAACTATGAAATTATTGATTTAGGAGTTATGGTGCCTCCAGAGAAAATTATTGAGACTGCTGTTAAAGAACAAGTAGATGTGATAGGATTAAGTGGTTTAATTACACCTTCTTTAGATGAAATGGTTTACCTCTCTAAAGCCATGAATAAAGAGAATTTATCTATTCCATTAATTATTGGCGGCGCTACAACATCTAAAGCACATACATCGGTGAAAATTGCACCAAATTATGATCATACTGTTGTGCATATTAATGATGCGTCACGAGCTGTCACTGTTGTTGGAAATCTACTGCAAAAAGATAATACAATTTACAAAGAACAAATTCGAGAAGAATATGATAAGTTTCGGGAGCAGTTTTTAACTCGCGGAAAACGAAAAACGTATCTTTCTATAGATGAAGCTCGAAAAAATAAATTTAAAATCAATTGGAGTATAACAGAAATAATGAAACCAAATCAATTAGGTGTTCAAATAATAGAAGACTTTGATATTACTCAATTAGAACCGTTTATTGATTGGAGTCCGTTTTTTAGAAGCTGGGATTTGCATGGGAAATATCCTGAGATTTTAGACGATGATATTGTTGGAGAGCAGGCAAAAGATTTATTTAATGATGCACAAGTCTTACTTAAACGAATATTTGATGATAAGTTATTAGAAGCCAAAGCTGTTTTTGGTTTGTTTCCAGCAAATGCAGTTCATGATGATGACATTGAAGTTATTGTTGAAAACTGTCATGCTGAGCGTAGTAGAAGCATCTCAACTAAGGCTAATAAAAACAGTATTAGATTTCTAACTCTCCGTCAACAACTAAAAAAACGTGAAGGTGTTTCAAATTATGCGCTAAGCGATTTTATTGCCCCAAAAGATTCAGGGAAGCAAGATTATATAGGAGCTTTTTGTGTTACGACTGGTTTTGGAACCCAAGAATTGGCCCAACAATTTGAAGCTGATAATGATGATTATAATTCGATAATGATAAAGGCCCTAGCCGATAGACTAGCTGAAGCTTTTGCTGAATATTTGCACAAAGAAGTAAGAACTAAACATTGGGGCTATGCTAAAGATGAAGATTTTACTAATGCTGAGCTTATCAAAGAAAGTTATAAAGGAGTTCGTCCAGCTCCTGGGTATCCAGCTTGTCCAGATCATTTAGAGAAAAAGACCATTTGGAACTTGTTAGATGTAGAAAAAAACATTGGAGTTAGGCTTACAGAAAGCCTAGCTATGTGGCCAGCTGCTAGTGTGAGTGGCTATTATTTTGGAAACCCTGAGGCCAAATATTTCGGATTAGGAAAAATAACAGAAGATCAATTACAAGATTATGCTAGGCGTCGCCAAATAGGTGAAGATGAAGCCAGAAAATGGCTCAACCCAAACTTAGCAGAAGCTTAACAATTTGTTAGAATTAGAATATAAATCAGGTTGTATTCTTGTAAAAAATTTGAACATATAAATTATGAAAAAGTATAAATTAGAATTAAGATTTGTTTTGCAATTAGTTTTTCTTACTGCAGTAGCATTAGTGTTGGCGAGTATTATTAATTAGTTGCTCGCGTTAGTGATTGAACGATTTGTTTGAGCTCCTTGAAAAAAGCGAGAAGAGAAAGCGCGACCTTTAGGGAACGCCAAAAATATTAAAATAAAAAAATGCCCACCATTGTGGGACTGTATATGAAAATAACTGATCACATTAAACAAGCTAAAGGAGATACCTTGTTTTCCTTTGAAATTATTCCGCCAAAAAAGGGAAATAGTATTCAGGAGTTATATGATAATATAGATCCTTTAATGGAGTTTAAACCACCTTTTGTTGATGTTACTACTTCACGAGAACAATATGTTTATATTGATAAAGGTAATGGGTTGTTAGACCGAAGAATTACGAGAATGCGCCCTGGAACTGTGGGGATTTGTGCAGCAATAAAGCATAAATATAACGTGGATACTGTACCGCATGTATTGTGTGGAGGGTTTTCTAAAGAAGAAACCGAATATTTGCTGGTTGACTGTCATTATTTAGGTATAGATAATGTGATGGCCTTACGAGGTGATGCTATGAGTCATCAAAAATATTTTGAAGCAACAAAAGGAGGTCATCAGTATGCAAGCCAGTTAGTGGGTCAAATTCAGAACTTAAATTGTGGTAAATATTTACATGATGTATTAGAGGCAGATCATAAGTCTGATTTTTGCATTGGTGTTGCTGGCTATCCAGAAAAGCATATCGAAGCCCCTTCTTTGAGTACAGATTTAAAACGCTTAAAAGAAAAAGTTGATGCTGGTGCCGATTATGTAGTAACTCAAATGTTTTTTGATAATTCTAAGTATTTTGAATTTGTTGAAGCAGCTAAAGCTACAGGAATTACAGTGCCTATAATTCCTGGAATAAAGCCTATTGCAGTGAAACGTCATTTACAGTTGCTGCCACAGGTATTTAAAATTGATTTGCCAGAAACTCTGATTGAAGCCGTAGAACAATGTGATTCTAATAAAAAAGTGAGACAGGTAGGTGTTGAATGGGCTGTGCAACAGTCTAAAGAACTTATGGGTGCTGGAGTACCTGTGCTACATTATTATTCTATGGGGAAAAGTGATAATATTAAATCAATTGCCTCTCAGGTGTTTTGATTGCATTATTTCTGTTATTTTTGCTTCATAACCTATATTAATGAAGCATTTCATTGTCTATTTTTTTTGCTTGTTTACCCTGTTCTCTTTTGCTCAAGACAAAGATCCAAATCTATTTAGTTTAGATGCTAATTTTTTCTACGGAACAGTGTTGGAGCACAACCCAGATATTCAGCACTTAATTACAGATCATCCTACAGGTATAATTCTAAGCTATAACAAAAAAACGTTCGGATTTAAAGACTGGGAAAGTCACTATAATTATCCAGATTGGGGATTGTCATTCATTTATCAAAATATGAAAACCGAGACTCTAGGTGAGAATTATGGGCTCTATGCACATTATAATTTCTATTTTTTAAACCGACACCTTAATTTTAGAATCGCCCAAGGAATCGCTTATACAACAAATCCGTATGATAAGGTTAAAAATTTCAGAAATAATGCTTATGGTTCTGATTTGTTGAGTTCAACCTATGTGATGTTGAATTATAAGAAAGAGAACATCTTTAAAGGTATTGGAGTACAGGCTGGTATCTCGATTGTACATTATTCTAATGCCAATTTTAGGGCACCAAATACATCTACGAATACATTTGCTTTTAATATTGGAGCTAATTATATGTTTAATGATGATAACAAGCCTGAATATATTTCATCTTCAAAAGAGAAAACTTTTAAAGAACCTATAAAGTATAACCTAGTTTTTAGAACAGGTCTTAATGAAAGTGATATTATCGATATGGGACAATATCCGTTTTATATTGTGTCAGCTTATGCAGATAAGCGCTTGAACCGGAAAAGTGCGGTGCAATTTGGAACTGATGTTTTCTTTTCAAAATTTTTGCAAGAGTTGATTCGCTTTTATGCTGTGGCATTTCCTGAACGTAATATCTCTAGTGATGAAGATTGGAAACGTGTTGGACTTTTTGTAGGTCACGAGCTATTCGTTAATAAAATGTCAATTGTAACACAATTAGGGTATTATGTGTATTACCCGTATGATTTTGAAGGACAGGTGTATAATCGTATTGGTTTGAAACGGTATTTTGGAGATAAAGTTTTTGGTGCTATTACTTTAAAATCTCATGGAGCAAAAGCAGAAGCTGTTGAATTTGGAATAGGAATACGATTATGAAAAAAGGGTTATATATCATATTGACAATCTTGTTATTTTCTTGCAATGGAGAAAATGTGCCTGATTGTTTTCAAAATGCTGGAAATATCATTGAGAAAGAGTTTGCAGTAGATAGTTTTACTGAGATTACAACATTTCCTCGTATAGAGTTAATAGTTACTGATGCTCCTACTCAAAAAGTTATTGTTCAAACGGGAGAGTTTTTAATGGATGACATTGATGTTCGCGTGGAAGAAGGTCGATTAAAAGTGTATAATAATAATGCATGTAATATTACAAGGGATTATGGTATTACTAAGGTGTTTGTGAGTTCACCTAATCTAACTGAGATTAGAAATGGATCGGGTTCTGCTGTACGAAGTGAAGGTGTGTTGAACTATAGTGCGTTGAGGTTAATCTCTGAAGATTTTAATACCGAAGAGGAAGTCAATACTGATGGGGTTTTTGATGTAGAAGTCAATTGTAATACAATAAATATTGTAGTAAATAACTTGTCTACAGTTTATATTAAAGGTGAAGTTAATACTATAACAATAGGTTATTTTTCCGGTGATGCACGTTTTGAAGGACGGGATTTAATAGCTCAAAATGTTGATATTTTTCAGCGTAGTAGTAATGATATGGTTATCAATGCCCAACAATCTTTAACTGGTGAAATAAGAAGTACAGGAGATGTGATTCTTGTTAATACGCCTGTAGTACTTGATGTTGAGCAGTTTTATACTGGGCAACTTATTTTTGAGTAATCTAATTTGATGTCAATTCTCTAAACAAACTTTCTAAACTTGCATTTTTCTGATTGAGCTGAAGAATTTTCAATTCATTATCATGAGCAAAATCAAACACATGAGAGCGCATATCATCTACTGTAGAAAAGGTGATTTCGTATGTGAAATCATGAGTGTTCTTTACAGTTTTGACGTTAGGCAATTTTAGCAAAAAAGCATCTTCAACACGATAATCAAATTCGACTATTACCGTTTGTTCTGTGTTATCACGTAAGTCTTTTAATTTTTTATCAGCTACAATTTCACCTTTGTTAATAATGATTACGCGATCGCATATAGCTTCAACTTCTTGCATGATATGGGTTGATAGAAACACCGTTTTATCCTTGCCTATGTTTTTAATTAAATGTCTGATATCTACCAATTGATTTGGATCTAAACCAGTAGTAGGTTCATCTAGAATTAATACAGACGGATTGTGAAGTAAAGCATTAGCTAAACCAACTCGTTGTCGATATCCTTTGGATAGTTGACTTATTTTTTTATGCGCCTCTGGAGTCAATCCCGTTAATTCTATTACGTCATGTATTCTAGATTTTGGTGTGCTATATACACCAGCATTAAATCTCAAATACTCTTTAACATACATATCTAAATAAAGTGGATTGTGTTCGGGTAAATATCCAACATTATTTTGTACCTCTTGTTTATCAAAGTCGACATCAAAACCACTTACTTTGGCACTACCGTTAGTTGCACTAATATAAGTAGTGAGGATTTTCATAAGTGTTGATTTTCCTGCACCATTTGGTCCTAAAAACCCAACAATTTCTCCTTTGTTTACTGCAAATGAAATATTATTCAGCGCTTTTTGTTCGCCATATACTTTTGAAATGTTTTCAACCTCAATAGACATATATCAATTTATTTGTTCAAAAATAGTAATTATTACCAATGACTGCCTTTAAATTATGAATTCTTTAAAACTGTAACGAAAAACACAAAAATATCTTATAACAATTTTGATTTCTTAAAATAATAATTACATTAGCATCATAATTAAGCACATGAATACTTTGAATCATACATATTTTAACTGGTTTTATTTCTTTTTTAATGAAAAGAGAGAGACGTTATATGTATAGTTTATTTAAAATAAATATAATATAAGTCTCGATGTAAATCGAGACTTTTTTTATGATAACATCGATAGCCATACAAGGAGTAAAAGGATCATTTCACCATATTGTATCTCAACAATTTTTTGGTGGTAGAGTTGAATTGCGTCAATGTTTAACATTTGATAGTGTAGTTGATAGTATTTTAACCAAAGAAAGTGATGCAGCTATCATGGCTATTGAAAATTCTATAGCAGGATCTATAATCCCAAATTATGCCTTGATAGATGATTATAATTTGCATATAATTGGTGAGCATTATTTAGATATTCAGCATCATTTAATGGCATTGCCAAACCAAACTATTGATGATATTAAGGAAGTGTATTCACATCCTATGGCATTATTGCAGTGTAAAGCATTTTTCAAGCAATATCCACATATTAAGCTTATTGAAGATAAAGATACTGCCGAAGTTGCTCAGCGAATTCAAAAACAGCAAACTAAACAGGTTGCAGCAATTGCTTCGCGATTAGCAGCAGATTTATTTGAACTAGAAATTGTTTCTGAGAGTATTCAAACCATAAAGCATAATGAGACTCGATTTGTGGTTGTAAAAACTAAAAACTCTGAAATTTCCGAAGATCAAATCAATAAGGCTTCAGTAAAATTTGAATTAGACCATAAAAGAGGAAGTTTAGCGACAATTTTAAACGTATTAAGTGATTGTAAGTTAAATTTAACGAAGATACAATCGCTCCCAAAAATTGAAACACCTTGGAAATATGCTTTTTTTGTGGATTTAACTTTTGAAACCTATAAAGATTTTGAAAAAGCAAAATCTATAATGAGTATTATGGCTCAAGATTTTAAAGTATTGGGAGAATATAAAAATGCAAGACTATGATGCAGATTGCTAACCGATTACAAAACGTTGAAGAATACTACTTTTCTAAAAAATTAAGAGAAGTAAGCTTGCTTAAGTCTCAAGGAAAACCAATAATTAATTTGGGTATTGGAAGTCCAGATTTAAACCCTCCAGAACGCGTACTCAACGCTTTGGTGGAAACCTTTAATAATGATGGTGCACATAAGTATCAAAGTTACCAAGGGATCCCAGAATTAAGAGAGGCAATTGCTAGTTTTTATCAGCGTCATTTCAATGTGGCTCTCAGCCCATTGACTGAAGTCTTGCCTTTGATGGGAAGTAAAGAAGGTATTTTGCATATCTCGATGGCATTTTTAAATGAAGGTGATGAAGTGTTAATTCCAAATCCTGGGTATCCAACATATAAATCGGTAACCAACTTAGTTGGAGCAACACCAGTGATGTATGATTTAACAGAAGATAATAACTGGCTTCCAGATTTACTTGCCTTAGAAAAAAGAGGTTTAGAAAAAGTGAAATTAATGTGGGTTAATTATCCACACATGCCAACTGGAGCACAAGCAACCAATAAGTTATTTGAAGACTTAATCACCTTTGCTAAGCGTAATGATATTTTAATTGTTAATGACAATCCCTATAGTTTTATTTTAAATAAATACCCGAGAAGTATATTAAAATATAATGGAGCTTCAGAGGTGTGTTTAGAATTAAATTCGTTAAGTAAAACTTTTAATATGGCAGGTTGGCGTGTTGGAATGTTATTGGGTAAACCTGAGTATATCAAAGCTGTAATTCGTGTTAAAAGTAATATGGATTCTGGAATGTTTTTAGGCATTCAAAAAGGAGCTATAGAAGCATTGAATTGTTCAGATATATGGTATTTAAGTTTAAATAGTGTGTATGAACAACGTCGAGAGATTGTTTGGCAAATTGCCGACGCATTACAATGTACTTATGATAAAACAGCCACAGGATTGTTTGTTTGGGCTAAGCTTCCCGACTACTTGGAAGCTGAAAACTATATTGATGTTATCTTAAAAGAAAAGTCAGTATTCATAACTCCTGGGACCATTTTTGGGAGTAACGGAAATAGGTATATAAGAATTTCATTGTGTGCTCCACAAGAACAGTTGGAAGACGCTTTAGCAAGATTAAAATAACACATGAATAGAGTTTACATAATAGGCGTAGGGTTAATAGGCGGGAGTTTGGCACTAGATATTAAATCTAATAATGACCAAGTAACCGTCTATGGCATTGATTCTAATATGTCACATTTGGATGAAGCTCTTGAGCTAAATATTATTGATGCCATAGCAACTTATGACGATTTAAATTTAGCTGATTTGGTCGTGCTGTCTATTCCTGTGGATAAAGCTCTGATAGAATTACCAAAAGTGTTGGACGCTATTTCAGATGATACTTTAGTGATTGATGTTGGCTCAACAAAACTTCCAGTATGTGAAGCAATTAAAAATCACGAACGCCGTCGTAATTTTTTAGCAACACATCCTATTGCTGGTACAGAATTTTCTGGTCCAAAAGCGGCAATTAGACATTTGTTTCAGAAGAAAACTAACATCATTTGTGAGGTAGAAAAAACCACTTTTAAACTTCAAGAAAAGGCATTGCAATTATTTTCAGATTTAGGGATGCGTATTCGTTATATGAATCCTGAAGCTCATGATAAGCATATTGCTTATGTATCGCATTTGTCACACATCAGTTCGTTTATGTTAGGAAAAACAGTAATAGAAAAGGAAAAGAACGAGCGCGATATTTTTGATATGGCAGGTAGTGGTTTTGAAAGTACAGTACGTTTGGCAAAAAGTTCGCCAGCTATGTGGACCCCAATTTTTAAACAAAATAAAGAGAATGTTATAGAGACTCTTGATGAATATATCAACAATTTAAAACACTTTAAGCTTCTAATGGAAGCTGATGATTTTGAGGAAATCTATAATGAAATGGAAAATACAAATCATATAAAAGATATTTTAAACGGAATACAATAAGAATGTCAGGTAAATATGTCACACTGAGCGCAGTCGAAGTGTAATGAAAACCTGTTTAGTAGAGAATTATGGAAAACAAAAAAGAAATGAGAACATGGTTAGATGATTTAGGATTAAATCATCCATTAGTTATTGCAGGACCATGCAGTGCTGAAACTGAAAATCAAGTATTACAAATAGCACACGAGCTAAAAGATACAGATGTTAATTATTACAGAGCTGGTATCTGGAAACCTAGAACACGTCCAGGTAATTTTGAAGGTGTTGGGGCTTTAGGTTTAAAGTGGTTACAAAAAGTAAAAGAAGAGACTGGTTTAAAAACCGCTACAGAAGTTGCTAATAGAAATCACGTAGAGTTGGCACTAGAGCATGATATCGATTTATTATGGATTGGAGCACGATCAACTGTTAGTCCGTTTATCATGCAAGAACTTGCTGATGCTTTAAAAGGAACAGATAAAGTAGTTCTTGTTAAAAATCCAGTAAACCCAGATTTAGCCTTGTGGTTAGGGGGAATTGAACGTTTGTACACTGCTGGAATTGATAAATTAGGAGCAATTCATAGAGGGTTTTCAACTTATGAAAAATCAAAATATAGAAATATTCCAGAATGGCAATTAGCAATCGAGTTTCAAAATAAGTTCCCAGACCTACCTTTAATTAATGATCCATCTCATATTACAGGAAAACGCGATATGATTTTTGATGTGTCTCAAACCGCCTTAGATCTCAATTTTGACGGTTTAATGATTGAAACACATGTTGATCCAGATAATGCATGGAGTGATGCTGCACAGCAAGTTACGCCTAAACGATTGGTGCAAATCATGGAAGATTTAAGAATAAGAAAAGAAACAGATCCTGAGGCAGAATACAATGCTGAGCTAAATAATTTGAGAGCTCAGATTGATGTTGTAGATCATCAAATTATAGACTTACTAGGTAAAAGAATGAAAGTAGCCGATGGTATTGGACAACTAAAAAAGCAGAAGAATGTTGCTGTGCTTCAAAGCAAACGTTGGAACGAGATCTTAGGAAAAATGGTGCTTGAAGGAGATGAGCGTGGATTAAGTGAAGAATTTATTTTAAGAATGTTTAAAGCTATTCATCAAGAATCGATTAATCATCAGGAAAAGATTATTAATGGGTAATAAATAAAAAAGCTTCACAATTTGTGAGGCTTTTTTATCCTTTAATGACACGCAACTTGAATCCAAAAAAGCGATAAGGATTTAGATTATGACTCTTAATATTTGAAAAGTCAATTAAAAGTCTATTTTTGCTGTTGAAAGTAATTTCTTTCAACATCAACAACTAGATAACTTACTTATGATTAAAAAAATGATGTGCTTATTAATGATGGTTGGTCTCTCATTAATAGTTAATGCACAAACTATTGGACCAATTTCAATCACTCATGGACAAGAAATAGAAGCTGACAAAGAAAAAATTGTTAGAATCGCTGGTGAAGCTAATGGTAAAATTTACACCTTAGCGACTAGAAAAAAAGGGTTTTATATTAAGGTTTTTAAAGCAGATGATATGTCTTTGATTTCAACCAATGAAATTGAAATGAAAGATTTTAAAGATAAAGAACCAGATTTTGAAGATATTACTGTGTTAGATGGTAAAATCTTTATTCTTGGAAGTGTCTACGATAAAAAAGCAAAAGTCTCTAATTTATTAGCAGTTGAGGTTTCCGAAGATGGGAAATTAACAGATAATGCTAGGAAATTGTTTTCTACTAAAGTGACAAAAAAACGCGAAAGAGGTGCGTTTTATTTCAAAGAAGGGCCAGGTCGTGATAGATTATTAATTTTACATGCAGCCTTGTTTGATAAAGAAGAAGTGATTCAATATGAAATCAAACTAATTAATAATAGTCTTAATGTTATTGCAGAGCACATCGAGAAAGTGCCATTTAATGATAGAAAAGGTTTAGAGTTTGATATTGCCGATTTCGACGTCAATTTTAATGATGATATTTTTATTGTTATTAACGAAAGCTTTAGAGATAAAAAGACAAAAACCAATCACGAGAAATTTCAACTACATGCTTTTAAATCGGCAAACGGATTCCAAAAAGAAGTTATCGATATTGCATTTACAGATAAAGAAATTATCAATTGTGAAATGCTTGCCGATGAAAGTGGTAAAGTGAGATTGGTAGGCTTTTACTCAAGTGTAAGAAAAAATGGTAAAGCTAATAAAGAACTTAAAGGTGTTTATGCCTCTGTTGTAGATGTTAATACCAAAAATGTAGATCAATTAAAATTTAACGAGTTTGATTATGATACCAAAGTTAAATTAATTGGTGAGCGTCGTGCTAAAAAAGGTAAAGATGTCAAGCCATTATATGTAACACATAGTTTAGTGCAAAAGAATGATGGTGGGCTTATATTATTATCAGAGTATCAACTTATAATTGTTGGTAGGAGTTCTGGTATTGGACCACTACAAATTACACCTGTTACACATATAAATAATGAAATTATTGTAACTTCAATCAACCCAGATGGATCGGTTGGCTGGTCAAATGTGATTCCTAAAAAACAAAAAGCAGCTTATTCTGCTCTTTCAGTAGGTTTTGCTGCATTTGCTGGGAATTCTAATTTTACAGTTAGTGCTAGTGTTAGTATTCCAATTGGAGTGTTAGGAAAAGGGCCTGAGTATTTAAGTGCTATGCCAATTTATGAAAATGGACAACTTACTGTTTTATTTAATGATAATACAAAGAACTATGGTGTAACTGATATTGAAGAAATTAAATGGTTAGGAAATTATAACAAAGCTGTTCCTGCAGCTGTTATGTTTGATGATAATGGAAAAATGACTCGTGTAGATCAAGAAGATGTTGAAAAATTTCAATTGGTGTTGAGACCAAGAGTGCATTACAGAAGTTCACCAACCGAGTATATTATTTATTCATCTAGGAAGTCTCAAGACAAACTTGGACGTATGAAAATTAACTAAGAATATGTTTTATAAGTTAAAAGGCCGTCAATCGATGGTCTTTTTTTATTGGTTAATGCTACAATAATTAGCATCTTTGTTGTTATGACAGGACTCATTTATAAATCAACCGGAAGTTGGTATACTGTGAAAACAGATCTTGGTGCTACATACCAATGTAGAATCAAAGGGAAATTTCGTATAAAAGGTATTAAAAGTACGAATCCCATTGCAGTAGGAGACATTGTTGATTTTGAGTTAGAAACCAATAATGATGAGGTTACTGGTGTGATATACAATATCCATGACCGTATTAATTATATTGTCAGAAAATCGGTAAACCTATCCAAACAAACACATATCATTGCATCAAATGTAGATCAAGTTTTTCTGCTTATTACCATAGATAATCCACCAACGTTTACAAGTTTTATTGATCGTTTTTTGGTGACTGCCGAAGCCTATTCAGTTAAGACAATTCTCTTGTTCAATAAAATAGACACCTATGATAAAGAGACTTTAGATGAAGTACGCTATTTAGCTCATGTGTACAGAAAGATTGGTTATGAGTGTATTGGTATTTCTGCAGAAACAGGTAAAAATGTAGATAAAGTTAAATCATTAATGGTAGATAATGTAAGTATGTTTGCAGGACATTCTGGTGTAGGAAAATCAACTTTAGTAAATGCGATTGAACCAGGTTTGGATTTAAAAACCAAAGCAATTTCTTCACAGCATAGTCAAGGACAACACACAACCACCTTTGCTGAAATGTTTGATTTGAGTTTTGATGCGAAAATCATTGATACACCTGGTATTAAAGGATTTGGGGTCGTTGATATGGATAAAGAAGAAGTCGGCGATTATTTTCCAGAGTTTTTTGAATTGAAACAAGGTTGTAAATTTAATAATTGTCTTCATGTGGAAGAGCCTAAATGTGCCGTGAAAGAGGCCTTAGATGATGATGAAATTGCCTATTCTAGATATCGAAGTTATTTGCAAATTTTAGAAGGCGAAGATGAGCATTATAGAACTGATAACTGGGAAGGACAATAACGATGAGAGCTGTTATTCAACGTGTATCAAAAGCTTCAGTTACTATTGATAACCAAAAAGTAGCCAATATCAATTCAGGTTTACTTGTGCTGTTGGGAATTGTTAATGACGATACTCAAGACGATATCAAATGGTTGTCTAATAAAATTGCAAACCTTCGTATTTTTTCTGATGAGAATGGTGTTATGAATAAATCACTTCTTCAAATGCAAGATGATGCTATCGTTGTAAGTCAGTTTACCTTACATGCAAGCACTAAAAAAGGAAATCGACCAAGTTATATTAAAGCTGCAAAGCCAGATGTGGCTGTTCTATTATATGAAGCCTTTGTTAAGCAACTGGAATCAGATTTAGGAAAAACAATTCAAACTGGACAATTTGGTGCAGATATGAAGGTTGAATTACTTAACGATGGACCAGTAACTATTATAATTGATACTAAGAATAAACAGTAATGGCATCAGTATTTGGACATGGCTTAGTTGCATACACCACAACAAAAGTGATAG
This sequence comes from Psychroserpens citreus, assembly GCF_055686305.1. NCBI lineage: Bacteria > Pseudomonadati > Bacteroidota > Flavobacteriia > Flavobacteriales > Flavobacteriaceae > Psychroserpens > Psychroserpens citreus. The sequence continues at coordinate 790,751 of NZ_CM145999.1, read as the reverse complement.
ATTCAAAGGCTAGCAAGCTATTAGTGTTTTTAGCTATTGGCTCATCAATGCTTCCAGATTTAGATGTCATAGGGTTTCATTTTGGAATCAACTATATGGATCCATTAGGGCATAGAGGATTTACACATTCAATTCTGTTCACAATTCTATGGAGTGGTATGTTGACCGCTCTGTTTGGGAAAACGAAGAAACGAGTTTTTATGTTAGTCTTGCTGTTATCAACATTGTCTCACGGATTTCTTGATGCGTTGACCACAGGAGGTAGAGGTGTCGGCTTTTTTATTCCCTTTGAAAATTCTAGACACTTCTTTCCATTTAAAATCATAAAAGTATCTCCAATTGGTGTTGAGGAGTTTTTTTCAGAATGGGGACTTCGTGTTATATTGAGCGAGCTAAAATATATAGCAATTCCTTGTGGAATAATATTAATTGCTTTATATGTATCTAAAGGGTTTCAAACCAGATAAAAACACAATAAAACCATAGTATTTTTACGATTTTAAAACCTGTTGATTGTAGAAAAAAAGCTATATTTGAGTAACACTTAACTAAAGCTATTTATGAGGCCCTTTAGAATTCTAATGACATTGATTTTAATGTCATTATCTATATGTTTATATGCACAAGATGATACTGTTTTTGACGCCTATTCTATTCCTATAGAATTAAAAACAAAGGCCAATGCTGTGGTGAGGTATGATCAAACGACTATTGAAATTAAATCTTTTGACAAGTTTATATATACTAACAAACGTATAGTTACTGTATTAAACGCCCAAGGAGATTCCAAGCCTGGAGCTTATGTGCATTACGATAAAAATATCAACATTAGTAAACTTGAGGCTAGAGTCTACAATGCTAATGGAGATGAAATTAAGAAAATAAAAAAAAATGATTTTCAAGATGTGAGTGCCGTTAGTGGCGGAACATTGTATTCTGACAGTCGCGTAAAATATCTAGATTATACCCCAATTAACTATCCTTATACTATATTATTTGAGACTGAAGTGGTATATCATTCAACTGCTTTTTTGCCAAATTGGAACCCTATAGATGGATTTTATGCTAGTACCGAATTTTCAGAATATAAAATTGTTAATGAATCTGATGTTGAAATAAAACTGAAATCATCTAATTTCGAAAATTATACCATAGAGCAGTATAGTGATTATCATTATTCTGCCAAGAATTTGATGGCGCTTAAAAGAGAAGCCTATAGTCCATCATTTGAAACTTTTGCACCCAAACTGAAAGCAGCTTTAACTAAATTTGACATGGAGGGTGTTGTTGGAACAAATAATAACTGGGAAGATTTTGGGAAATGGGTTCATGATAAATTGCTTGTCGAAACTGAGGTGTTACCTGTTGAGGTGGTTAATGAAGTTAAAATGCTTACTCAAAGTGCAACTACCGATTATGAAAAAGCAAAGCGTGTTTATGAATACATGCAAAATAAAACACGTTACATAAGCGTTCAAGTTGGTATTGGAGGTTGGAAACCAATGCTTGCTGGTGAGGTAGATAGATTAGGCTATGCCGATTGCAAAGGGTTGTCAAATTATACTAAAGTGTTACTTAAAGAGATTGGGATTGAAGCAAACTATGCCATTATTTATGGTGATAGAAACCTTCGAAGTATCGATGAAGATTTTTCATCAGTACAAGGAAATCATGCTGTTTTATGTATAACAAATAAAGACAAAGATATTTGGTTAGAGTGTACCAGTCAAACAAATCCCTTTGGTTTTACAGCAGGTTTTACAGACGATAGAGATGCATTGCTTATTACTCCACAAGGTGGAAAAATAGTGCATACAACGGTATACTCAACAGAGGATAATTTACAAGACACCAAAGCAACGATTAACTTTGCTAGTGATGGTTCCATGTCAGCAAACGTCACTATAAAAACTTATGGTTATCAATATGCGCTTCATGAAGGCGTTCAAAACAAGCCATTACGTGAGCAGAAATTAGACTTAAAGGAATATTGGAATTATATCAATAATTTATCAATTGATGAGGTAGAATATCATAACGATAAAGATAGCATCGTTTTCACCGAAAAAGCTAAAGTATCATCACCAAGTTATGCCACTAAAAGCGGGAAACGTTTTTTATTGCAACCAAACGCCTTTAATAAAAAAACGAATATTCCAACGCGATATAAGAAGCGAACATTAGATTTTGAAATTGAGCGTGGATTTATTGATAAGGATGAATTTGTGATTAATATTGATTCTTCACTTAAAATAGAAGCTGTTCCTGATAATGTGTCCATATCCAATCAATATGGCAGCTATTCATTTTCAATTGAAAAGATTTCTGAAAATGAATTATTGTACAAAAGAACCTATATGCTCAATAAAGGCTATTATCCAAAAGAAGATTATAAAGCTTTTCGAGATTTCATGTCTCAAATAGTAAGACATGATAAAACTAAAATTGTATGTATATCAAAAACCTAACTATGAAAACCAACCTAACCATTGTATTAATATTACTTACATTTTGCGTACAAAGCCAAAACTTTAAATTTGGTAAAGTGTCAAAAGAAGATTTCGCTGAGACTATTGATGTTAATGACTCTACAATAGGAGCCATTATGCTCTATCGAAACCATAGAGTCTGGTTTGATTATCAGGACAATAAAGGGTTTGTTCAAGAAGTTGAAGTACATCAACGTATAAAAATTTTGAATAAAAAAGGTCTAGATTGGGCTACTAATAAGATAAGATTATATAATAGATCATCAGCAAATAGTGAAAGTGTACGTGGTTTAAAAGGATATACTTATAATCTTGATGGTGGTGACATGACCAAAGATAAACTCAAAAATGATGGTGTTTTTGATGAAGTTGCAAATAAATATTGGAGATATAAATCCTTTACATTACCAAATGTAAAAGTTGGAAGTATTATCGAGTTTACCTATAAAATAGAATCACCTTATATTCAAATAGATGAAGTAGATCTTCAATATTCTATTCCGATCAAAGTTTTTGATTTGAAAATAACTACACCAGAATATTTTGTGTACAATAAACTCTTAAATCCTAGAGCGTCCTATGTTCCAAAGTTAGATGTGTCAGCTAAAAATGTAACAACACCCTTAGTGTATACAGTAGATATTATTTCTGCAAATTTAAAAGATGTACCAGCTTTAAAAGATGAGCCTTTTGTCAATAATATTGATAATTATAGATCTAAGCTTATTATGGAATTGAGCATGACCAGAATGCCTAGGTCTAATCTAGAATATTATAGTACTTCTTGGGACAAGGTAACAGAGCGTATTTATAAGAATCCTAATTTTGGAGATCAACTTGATAAATCATCGTTTTACAAAGATGATATTGATGCCTTATTATCTGGAATTGAAGATCCAATACAAAAATCACATTTGATATTTAATTATGTGAAATCTAAAATGAATTGGAACGAGTTTTATGGATATAGCTGTGAAAATGGGGTGCGAAAATCATATAAAGAAGGTGTTGGAAACGTAGCGGATATTAATTTGATGTTGGTGTCAATGTTGCGTTACGCTGGGGTAAGAGCGAATCCAGTTTTAGTCAGTACCAAAAATAATGGAATCCCATTATTTCCAACGAGACAAGGCTTTAACTATGTAATTTGTATGATCGAAAATGAAGGGTTTAATGTGTTGTTAGACGCTACTGAACGATATAGTACTTATAATGTATTACCAACTCGAGTGTTAAATTGGCAAGGCCGTGTGATTCGTGAAAATGGAACTTCAGCTTGGATTAACTTAATTCCATCTACATTATCAAATGATGTAACTTCGCTTAATGTGAAAATTAATCCTGATCTAACTATTGAAGGTAAGGTGCGTCAACAAAAAACAAATTATGTAGCAATGAACTACAGAAATCGTTATGCAAACATAAGTGCTGATGAACATATAAAAAGCTTAGAACGTAATAATGGAGAACTTGAAGTTGTTGAAGTGAGTATGGATAATAGAAAAGATTGTAACAAACCTTTAAAAGTTACTTATGATTATAATTTAACTGACGGCATTGAAGATATTGGAGGAAATTTATACTTTTCACCTATGTTATTTTTTGCTTCTGAAGAGAATCCTTTTAAACAAGATACAAGACACTTTCCTATTGATTTGTCTTATCCTTTTTCCGATAGATATATGATTAACATTATGATTCCTGAAGGTTATGCTTTAGAATCCTTACCTTCAAGTGAAAAAATTCAATTTAATGATGTAGGAGATTTTACGTTTTTAGCTAAAGAAAACGGTAGTTTTTTGCAATTAACAGTTGCATTAAATATGAAATCACCAATTATATTAGCAAGTGATTATGAGGTTTTTAAAGGATTTTATTCAAGAGTTATTGAAAAACAATCTGAAAAAATTGTCTTAAAAAAGTTATAACAATGGAAATTAAAAATGCACAATTACAAGTAGATGCATGGATTAAAGAGCATGGTGTACGTTACTTCAATGAGTTAACTAATATGGCTCAACTTACTGAAGAGGTTGGTGAAGTTGCTAGAATTATTGCACGACGTTATGGAGAACAAAGCGAAAAAGACAGCGATAAAGATAAAGACCTAGGAGAAGAATTAGCCGATGTTGTTTTTGTAGTTTTGTGTTTGGCCAATCAAACTGGAATTGATTTACAAAATTCTTTTGATAGAAAAATGGACAAAAAGACAAAGCGCGACCATGATAGGCATCATAATAATGAAAAATTAAAATAAACGTACTCCTCTTTTAGGAAGAAATTTTATGGTTTTACATCTTTATAAATCGAAAGTAAGAAAACAATCTAGCCTAAAGATTACTGGATCAAAGAGCGAATCTAACAGATTACTTTTGTTACAAGCGTTATATCCAGAATTGCATATAGACAATCTCTCTAATTCTGATGATAGTATCGTGATGTCTAAGGCTTTGGCTTCTACCTCTCATGTTGTTGATATTCACCATGCAGGAACTGCCATGCGATTTCTCACGGCTTATTTTGCAAGTAGAAACGAAAGAGAAGTGATATTAACCGGTTCTGATCGTATGAAAGAGCGACCAATTGCTATTTTGGTTGACGCTTTAAACCAATTAGGTGCAAATATTATATACAAGGAATCACAAGGTTGTCCGCCGTTAATTATCAAAGGGCAGCAATTATCAAAACATAAAGTGACACTTAAAGCCAATGTGAGTAGCCAATATATTTCGGCTTTATTACTTATTGCCTCAAAACTAGATAATGGTTTAGAATTAACTTTAGAAGGAGAGATAACATCAATCCCTTATATTAATATGACACTTGATCTATTAAATCAAGTTGGTATTGAAACAGATTTTAATGAGCAAATTATTACTGTTAAACCTAAAGCAGATGGTTTAAAATCTACACAATTAACCGTAGAATCTGATTGGTCCTCTGCGTCTTATTTCTATAGTATTATTGCGTTGAGTCCTATTGGAACAGAAGTTACCTTGTCTTCATATAAGAAAAATTCCCTGCAAGGAGATTCTGTATTGTCAGAAATCTATAAAACTTTTGGTATTGAAACAAGCTTTGAAGACCATGCAATCACTATCAAAAAGGTTGGACAATTTAAAGAGAATTCAGTTGAATTTGAACTTAATAATTCTCCAGATATAGCTCAAACTATTGCCGTTACGTGTTTAGGACTTGGTGCAAAATGTTACTTGACAGGATTACATACGCTAAAAATTAAAGAAACAGATCGATTGGTAGCACTTCAAAATGAGCTCCAAAAGTTGGGTGCTCAAGTAGATATTACAGATGATAGCCTAATATTACATGCTGCCTCAACTATCCGAAAAGACATTACTATTGCAACTTATAATGACCATAGAATGGCTATGGCATTTGCACCTTTGGCTATAAAAACTAATCTATTTATAGAAGATCATATGGTAGTTTCAAAATCATTTCCAACGTTTTGGGAAGACTTAGAAACGCTTGGTTTTATTTTTTCTAAATAAATACTGCATTTTACTTGACAACCCCTATGTTGAGATTGTATATTTGCGACTTGTAAAAACTCAAAGATAGCATCTGTTATTATTAATAATATAATATTAAATAATAATGTAGACGTTATTTAATATTTTAAAAACGACTTTAAATGAAATTATCACACTTCAATTTTGACCTTCCACAAGAATTATTAGCTGAGCGTCCTGCAGATATTAGAGACGAATCACGATTAATGGTTTTGGATAGAGCCAATCAAACAATCGAACATAAACTATTTAAGGATGTCATCGATTATTTTGACGAAGGTGATGTCATGATATTAAATAACACTAAGGTGTTTCCTGCGAGATTATTTGGAAATAAAGAGAAAACTGGAGCTAGAATTGAAGTCTTCTTATTACGTGAGTTAAATGAAGAGCAACGTCTTTGGGATGTATTGGTAGATCCAGCTCGTAAAATTAGAATTGGGAATAAATTATACTTTGGAGATGACGAAACTTTAGTTGCTGAGGTTATTGATAATACTACATCTAGAGGAAGAACATTACGTTTCTTATACGACGGGTCTTACAGCGAATTTCGTAGAAAACTAACCGAATTAGGTGAAACACCACTTCCAAAGTATATCCAAAGAGATGTAGAGCCAGAAGATGAGGAGCGTTATCAAACAATTTTTGCTAAAAATGAAGGAGCAGTTGCTGCACCAACAGCTGGATTACACTTTTCTAAACACTTATTGAAACGATTAGAAATTAAAGGAGTTGAATTACCTGAAGTAACTTTACACGTAGGATTAGGAACCTTTAACCCTGTGGAAGTAGAAGATTTATCGAAGCATAAAATGGATAGTGAAGAAATTTTCATCACAAAACCTTCTGCCGATATAATTAATCATGGAATCGCTAATAAAAAACGTGTTTGTGCTGTAGGTACAACTGCAATGCGTACCATAGAAAGTTCTGTGTCTTCTAGTGGAACACTTAATGAATATTCTGGATGGACCAATAAATTTATTTTCCCTCCTTATGATTTTAGTATTGCTAATAGTATGATTACTAATTTCCATACACCAAAATCTACTTTGTTAATGATGGTGTCTGCTTTTGCAGGTCACGATTTTATGAAACGTGCTTATGACGAAGCTGTCAAAGAAAAGTATCGTTTTTATACCTATGGTGATGCGATGTTAATTATATAATCATACGTCATAATATAAATGAAGGCCTCAATAGTGTTATTGAGGCTTTTTTTATTTGGGCATTACCCTAAAGGGTCGTGTTTTCTACTATATCTTTTTACTTTAATTTTAGTGTTTTTATTGTCTGTTTACTATAAATACTTAGAATATTATAATTATTTAAATATATCAATAACAAGTAAAAAGGATGCCGTTTCAACCACTAATGCATAAAGGCTGTTTTAAAAAATAAATAGAATAATGAATATCGGAACGGGATTAACTATTTTTGTAAAACGATATGGAGACTAAAAAGAAAGATATACGAGCACTAACAAAAGAACAATTACGAGAGTTTTTTGTTAACGAAGGTGATAAAGCCTTTCGTGGTAATCAGGTTTATGAGTGGTTATGGAGTAAAGGTGCGCATGCTTTTGATGATATGACTAATATTTCTAAGGAGACAAGACAGAAGCTTCAAGATAATTTTGTAATTAATCATATCAAAGTTGATCAGATGCAAAAAAGTGCTGATGGTACTATTAAAAATGCGGTGCGTTTACATGATGGGCTAATTGTAGAATCTGTTTTAATACCCGCAAAAAATAGAACCACCGCATGTGTCTCTAGCCAAGTAGGTTGTAGTTTAGATTGTAAATTTTGTGCTACAGCTCGATTAAAGCGAATGAGAAACCTTAATCCAGATGAAATTTATGACCAAGTGGTAGCTATAGATAAGGAGAGCAGATTGTATCATAATAGACCACTAAGTAATATTGTGTTTATGGGGATGGGTGAGCCACTTATGAATTACAAAAATGTACTTAAAGCCATTGATAAAATTACCTCGCCAGAAGGTCTTGGAATGTCACCAAAACGTATAGTTGTTTCTACTTCAGGAGTACCTAAGATGATAAAAAAAATAGCCGATGATGATGTGAAATTTAAACTGGCAGTATCATTGCATTCTGCTGTTGATGAGATTCGTACATCCATTATGCCATTTAATGCTACATTTCCGCTAAAAGATTTAAGAGAAGCTCTAGAATATTGGTATTCTAAAACGAAAAATCGAATCACTTATGAATATGTAGTTTGGGATGGTATAAATGATAAGATGAGTGATGTTGAAGCTTTGATCAAGTTTTGTAAGTTCGCTCCTAGTAAGGTCAATTTAATAGAATACAATCCAATTGATGATGGAGAATTTCAACAAGCCAGCTCTAAAGCTATAGATATGTATGTGAAGATGTTAGAAGCCCAACACATTACAGTAACAGTAAGACGATCACGTGGTAAAGATATTGATGCAGCTTGTGGTCAGTTGGCAAATAAAACATAAAAAAAGAGCTACATTATGTAGCTCTTTTTTTTATTAACCTTGAAAAGATTATTGCTTTAAAATTTTGATCGTTTTGCTACGCCCAGCTATGGTTATTTTACTAAGATAAATACCATCTTTTAAGCTCGACATGTCAATAACTTCAGTACTTTGAGTTAAGGCTTTATTGATTACGCTTTGTCCTAAAATATTAAACATTTCAATATTTTCTAAAGGTAATTCAGAAGATTCTAAAGTTAACTCATCAATATCTTTATTATAAGAATATTTAAAAGTATTCGAATCAAATTCATCTACACTTAAAGTTTCGTCAACAGATAAACTCATTAACATGAATACATCGCTGTTTAATACATCAGTCGTAGCATGAATACCAATATAAAAATCACCGTCAGAAGGTGCAGTGTAAGTAGCCATACTAGTGTAAGCTTGAGAAATTAAATCATTACCCATAGTATCTCCAAATACACCACTTTGAGTTATTCCTGAGTATGAACCAATAACAGTTTGGTTAGCAGCAGCAGCAGATGGAGAATCTAAAACTACTATGTCAAATGTTTCATTTGCTGTACCTCTAAGATCAACACTATTGTATACCAGAGTTACAGTATAATCTGCACCAGAAACACCAGATAAAGCAGGTGTAAATAACCAATCATCTTTAGCAACGGTTGGATCTGGAGGGAATACATTAACAACGATATCATTAAACCCATCACCATCTAAATCATTAACGGTGTTATACGTCCAACCTGTACCGTCAGCATTAGCATCTTCGTTAGAATAACAAACTTGATAGCGAGTGGCATCAGTCCAATCATCAGAGTAAGGGAAAGAATCTGGGCAAGAATAAGAAGATTCACTTAATGTAAAATCAAATCCACCAGCGTCCCATCTATCGTCAAATGCAATATAATACGTAGTCCCAGTAGAAACAGCCCAAGAGCCATCAGATAAATAATTTCCTGCACCAATATCATCATTACCACCAACACAAGTAAGAGCACCACAAGCTCCTGTATATACATGGAAACGTGTGTCGCCTCCAGCATTCGCTGGTAAGTCAGTAGTGATATTGGCTAAACCGTCAACAGTTGCAGTAAATGTATACCATTCTGCAAGCCCCATACCACCTGCTCCATTAGCGGCGCATAAAGGGTCAGGAGTATCAGTGCCAGTCAATGTTGGTACAGTAGTCGTGCCAGCACTCACAGAGGTAGCAGTCGCACAAGTCGATTGAGCATTACCAAAGGTAAATGCTAATAAAGCAATAAACAGTAAAGTAATTTTTTTCATAAAGTTCGGATTTTAAATTAATTGTATCTAAATATACAAAAAAACAATAATCAAAACTTCCCAATTAAAGTTTTAACGAATTATTGTTAGAATATCAATCGATACAGACTTAATTAGTAATTTTGTATTACCAACCTAATAGATTAATATTACTTGAAGATTACCGAGAAAATAAAACAGCCTATAGCCTATGAAATGGAGCTTTTTGAACAAAAGTTTCTACTCTCCATGTCAAGCAAGGTGGCTCTATTAAACCGAATTACGCATTATATCGTAAACCGAAAAGGTAAACAAATGCGCCCTATGTTTGTGTTTTTGGTAGCTAAAATGGTTGATAATGGTCAGGTTAGTGAACGTACCTATAGAGGAGCTTCTGTTATCGAATTAATTCATACCGCAACTTTAGTGCATGACGATGTGGTTGATGATAGTAACCGCAGACGTGGTTTTTTCTCTATTAATGCGCTTTGGAAGAATAAAATAGCTGTGCTCATAGGTGACTTTTTATTATCAAAAGGCTTGTTGTTGTCGATTGATAATAATGATTTCGATTTATTAAAGATTATTTCGGTAGCTGTTCGTGAAATGAGTGAAGGTGAACTACTTCAAATTGAAAAAGCTAGGCAGTTAGATATTACTGAAGCTATTTATTACGACATCATTAGACAAAAAACAGCAACACTTATTGCTGCTTGCTGTAGTTTAGGAGCTGCTTCTGTTAAACCAAATTCTGACCATGTTGAGTCTATGCGTAGATTTGGCGAGCTCATTGGAATGGCGTTTCAAATTAAGGATGATTTGTTTGATTACGGGGAGGAAGCTATAGGTAAACCAACTGGTATAGATATTAAGGAACAAAAAATGACATTGCCTCTTATTCATGTTTTAAATACCTGTACTAAAAAAGATAAGGCTTGGTTAATAAACTCAGTAAAGAATCACAATAAGGATAAAAAGAGAGTCAAAGAAGTCATTGTTTTTGTGAAAGCTAATAATGGTCTAGATTATGCCATTGAAAAAATGAAACAATTTCAATCAGAAGCCTTACAGATTTTAAATACTTACCCAGATTCTCAATATAAAACGGCCTTAGAATTAATGGTAAACTACGTTATTGATAGAAAAAAATAATTTTTTTCTGTTTTAGGCAACCATTTGTATAGATATTGCGTCTTTATAATTAGAAGACCAAACGAAAGCTATTTTGAAAGTCATTCAATTACATCACAAAAATAACACTGCACTGATTAAGAAAGCTGCAAAAGGTAAGCGAGATGCACAGCACACATTGTTTGAAATTCATGCGCCTAAAATGTTAAGTGTGTGTAGATATTATATTAGAGATTTACAAAACGCAGAATCTGTAATGTTGAATGGGTTTTTTAAAGCCTTCACTAATTTAAAAAAGTTTAAAAATGAGGGAAGCTTCGAAGGTTGGTTAAGGCGAATTATGGTGAGAGAGTCTATTTCTTTTCTAAGACAAAAAAAGCATATAGAATTTTCAGTTGAAGATGAAAACTTTTATCAAGAGCAATACAATAATATAAATTCGAATATTGAAGTGGCTCAAATTCAACAACTCATAGATGAGTTGCCAGAAGGTTATAAAATGGTATTTGTAATGTACGCCATTGAAGGGTATAAGCATAATGAAATTGCAGAGATTTTGAAAATCTCTCAAGGTACATCAAAGTCGCAATTATTTAAAGCAAGACAAGTACTACAGCAAAAAATTAAGGACATAAATTCAGCAAGTTATGGCACCAATTAAATTTGAAGACAATATAAAAGAAAAGTTAGAGGAACGAACCTTGCAGCCTTCACAGGATGCGTGGAGTCAATTATCGTCAAAACTTGATAGTAAAAAGAAAAATAATTCTAAAAGCATGTTTTTGTATGTTGGTATTGCTGCAAGTTTTATAGGTGTGTTATTAGTGATAACGGTGTTTTTTAATGGTTTGAAAATTGAAAACACAACAAATGTTGTTGTAGATGTGCCAACTGAAACTCCACAACCTAAAGAAGAAAAAGTGATGATTTCACAGGAATCTGACCAGGTTGTTGAAACAAATACTAATGTGAATTCAACGAATGTTCAGAAAGAAACTACAGTCTTAAATAGAAATTCACCAATTATTAATAAACAATCAAATGTCGCTTCAATTTCCGAAGAACATATAACCCATCAGCCAAAAAATAAGCTGGCTAGTCTCGACGAAGTCAAAGCGCCTGAAATTGTAACTGATGTTTCAGTTGAAAACTCGCCTATTGATTCATCTTTAAATGAATTAACTTATGAAGATGCTAAAGCTATAGAAGTTGCTAGCGAAATTAAAAAGCTAGAAATTAAAAATGGAGAAGTAACCAACGCTGAGATTGAGGCACTATTAAAACAAGCCGAAAAAGATATTTTAAGACAACGTATTTACGATGAGACTACACGAACAGTTGATGCAGATGCCTTACTTCAAGACGTTGAAGAAGATTTGGAACGATCGTTTAGAACCAAAGTATTTGAAAGTTTAAAATCAAGTTACAAAACGGTAAAAACTGCAGTAGCCGAGCGTAACAATTAAATAATCATCAATTAAAAAACAAACATTATGAACACTATTACTAAGTACTTAGTGCTACTCATTTTATGCCTAATCGTATCTAATGCCAATGCACAAAACAAGACGTCAGACTCTATTTCAGATGAAAGAATCAACTATAAGATTGAGGTTTTAGAAAGCCTAAAAAGAACAATTCAGGAGGAAGAACGAGAATTCTTAAAGAAAGAAGTAGAATATATTAACCAACGTTTAGATGAGGGCGAAATCACCAAAAATGAAGCCGAAAAACTTAAAAAAGAGGCTGCTAAAAAACGAGCTTTAAACATTGAAAACCGATTAGCTATTATTGATAATAAAATAGAATTATTAAAACGAAATGATACTGAGTACAATGATGATTTAGATGAAACTGTACGTTTTGGAATAAGTCTAGGGAAATTTACAGGAATAAATATTAATTCCAACCGTAGACCAAGAAAATATGATAAGCGTACTACGAGCGATCTTGTGTTTGCTATCGGTTTTAACAATGCCATTGGTGACGGACAAAAAATTGGTGACAATTATACCTTTTTGACTTCAGGTTTTGTTGAATTAGGTTGGGCATGGAAAACACGTGTTTTTAAAGATAATAATGCTGTGCGTTTAAAATATGGATTCTCATTTCAATGGAATAAATTAACTCCAAAAAATGACATGTATTTTGTTCAAGATGGAAATACAACAACCTTAGAAGCGTTTCCTAGTGAGTTAAAAGAATCAGAATTTAGAATTACTAACCTTGTATTTCCTGTGCACTTTGAGTTTGGGCCCTCTAGAAAAATTGAGCGTAAAAACTATTTTAGATATAGTACTAATAGGCACTTCAAAATTGGACTTGGAGGTTATGCAGGTTTTAATATTGGAACCCAGCAAAAACTGAGATTTGAAGAAAATGGTGATCGTGTGAAACAAAAAATTAGACGTAACTATAATGCGTCACCATTTGTATATGGTTTAAGTGGTTATGTTGGCTACGGAACTCTTGGGTTGTACGTGAAATATGATTTAAGCCCGATGTTTAAAGATCAATCTTTTGATCAACATAACCTATCTATGGGGTTTAGATTTGATTTGGATTAGTCTCCAGAAATATTAAACACAAGCTTATAAATTTAAATCTTGAATTTCTATGTCATTTGTGCTAAAACCGTAACAACGCCAAAAATTTGGCCCTAAACCATTGTATTTCCATACTACGACCCCATCTTGAGTTACTTCCCAAAATCCATAATCGCCTTCAGAAATGATAGTGTTTCCGTTGTCTAATCTGTCTGCTCCCGAAATGCGACCAAAAAATAGGTCTTCATCAGTAAAACTCCACACAATATTTGGTTCATTATTGGCGTTGGGCGTTAGTTCATAGTTTGCTGGCATTTCTAATTCGTAAACTGTTGATTGCTCAATGTTATTACCATTTCCATAAACCAAAACGTTACCAGCACCTGGCTCATCACTTTGTAAAAAATTAGGAAAATGATTGTTATAAAATAACCGTTCGCCTGAAGTGTTTTGATAGGCTTGTGGGTTGCCAAATCTGTAAAGCAAATCTCCACCTTTGTTATAGTTTCCTCCAGAATGACTTGCTGCTTCTTCTGTCGTCGTACTATGATCAATAACCCATACTTCATGATAAAAGTTTACACTTAAAAAAATAACATCATTTACTGGGTCATAATCAATACCGTTAGCATGCATAATGTCTCCATTTTCAGAATCGTTATAGTTAATATCAATTAATTGTGGGTTGTCGCTAACTACACCAAAATTATTTGCGCTAGGGATTTGATCTTGTATGATATGATCAAAGCTTCTCCATTCCCAAACAATTTCATTAGTATTCGGATTGATTTCGATCAGTTTTTCAGGAAAAATATCTATACTAGAAGAAGAGCCTTCTATTGCTCCTAAAAAAGAACCAATTCGTTCCCAAGCTATAAATAGGATATTCCCGTTAGGTAACATTTCTACATCATGATGAGCAATAAAATTACTAGTCGCATAAAGGTACTCCCACTCCACTTCGTCATCTGCATTTATGATCTTGATTAAGCCTCCAAATCCTCCAAAATTAACATCAGGGCTTTGGGTTTTGAATAAGCCTAGTAATTTTCCAGATGGTAGTAATTGTAGGTCATTTCCAAGATTGTCATCAAAGGTCCATTCTTTAATTTTATTGCCATTTTTTGCTAATAAGTATGAAGAAGTACCTCCATTTTCTACAGCCAGAATAAACCCGTTGTCTATAAGGTCTTCATTATATACTTCTACATTGTCAGTTAGAACAACTTCCGGTTCCTCAGGAGTTGTGCTATCATCATCAGAATTACACGCAATACATATTAAACTCAGAATAAAAGATAATTTGAGAATTTTAAAGTTCTTCATTTTATTTATTTTTTTGACATATAAATGTAAACAAAATTATAGTTGCTTTACACCTTGCTAATAATAATTATAAGTTTAATATCATTAAATTTGTCGTTCATAGACTATATTAAAATTTTTGATATCAAAATCCACCATAGAACAAGTATTTGAAACCGCTCGTGTAGAGGAGGTTATTGGTGATTTTGTGCAATTAAAAAAAGCAGGAAGCAATTTTAAAGGTCTAAGCCCCTTTAGTGATGAGCGTTCGCCGAGTTTTATGGTATCTCCAGTAAAGCAAATTTGGAAAGATTTTTCCAGCGGAAAAGGAGGTAATGCTGTGACATTTTTGATGGAACATGAGCATTTTACTTACCCTGAAGCTATTAAGTATTTAGCTAAAAAATATAATATAGAAATTGAAGAAACTGAGCAAACTAATGAGCAAAAGGCTGAAGCTAATGAGCGCGAAAGTTTGTATTTAGTTAATGAGTTTGCTAAAGACTATTTTGAGCGTATCATGTTCAAAACCGATCAAGGGCAAGCCATTGGGTTGAGTTATTTTAAGGAACGAGGATTTACAAATGAGACGATAAAGCAGTTTAATTTAGGGTATTCTCTTGACGAATGGCAAGCCTTTACTGATGAAGCTTTGAAGAATGGATATCAATTAGAATTTCTTGAAAAAACAGGTCTTACTATTGTAAAACCTGAAAAGAAATTTGATCGATTTAAAGGTCGTGTGATGTTTCCTATTCATAGTATGAGTGGACGTGTTTTAGGGTTTGGTGGACGTATCCTAACATCAGATAAAAAAGCGGCTAAGTATTTAAACTCTCCTGAAAGTGAAGTCTATCACAAAAGTAAAATTCTTTATGGTATATACCACGCTAAACAATTAATAGCAAAAGAAGATAACTGTTATCTTGTAGAAGGATATACCGATGTCATTCAATTTTATCAAACCGGAATTAAAAATGTGGTAGCATCTTCTGGAACTGCATTAACACCAGAACAGATAAGATTGATTAATAGACTAACAAATAATATCACGGTGCTTTTTGATGGTGATGCTGCTGGGATTAGAGCTTCCCTTAGAGGTATTGACTTGATTTTAGAACAAGGCATGAATGTAAAAGTATGTGGGTTTCCTGAAGGTGAAGATCCTGATAGTTTTGCCAAACAAAATACATTAGAAGAATTAAAGGCTTTTCTCAATGAGAATTCTAAAGATTTTATTCAATTTAAAGCCTCATTATTAATTAAAGAAGCGAATAACGACCCCATAAAAAAAGCCGAAACAATTAGAGATATTGTAAATAGTATTTCTAAAATTCCGGATCAAATTAAGAAAGAAGTTTATATCCAAGAATGCTCTCGCATTATGGATATTAGTGAAGATGTATTGTTTAGTACTCTTGCTCAAATTGAAAAAAAAGATACGCAAGATGTGGCTAAAAATTATAAAGCAAAACAAAAAGCATTTGATGTTGTAAAGCCTCAGGCACGAGCACCAAAAGTCGATTTGCAATATGAGTTAGAACGAAAGATTATAGAAATTTTGTTGCTCTACGGAACTGAAACGGAAGATTTTGAAGATCTTGTCCTAAAAGAAACAGAGGATGGTGAATTACAACTTGAACCCGTAATTCATAATGCTAAGGTGTTTGAAAAAATCTATTTAGACCTTCAAGAAGATGAAATGCAATTTACGAATCCGCAATTTAAATCATTGTATTACACTATTATAGATACACTTCATCAAGAACCAGATTTTTCAACAAAGAACTTTGTAAATAGATTAGATCAAGAATTAGCAAATAATGTCACGACAATTTTAATGAATGATGAGCGTTACATGCTTCATGATTGGGAACGTAATCATATTATCCCTAAGGAAAAGAAACATACTGTAGCACAATTAGTTACACAAACTATCTTGACTTTAAGATGTTATTTGATTGATAAAAAAGTTGCTGAATATCAAAATGAAACCTTAAAAGAAGAGATAAATACTAGAAATATTCTTGAAGATGTTAAAGATTATGTTGGTCTAAAAATGTTATTATCTCGTAAGCTTGGTAAAGTAATAGGAGGTAAAGTTTAACTTAAATCTAATTGTTTGCCTTGATTTACTAAATCAATAAGGTTATTTACATTTAATTTTTTAAATAATCTAGCTTTGTAAGTACTTACTGTTTTTTCATTAATATCAAGCTCTAACGCAATTTCCTTATTCTTTTTACCAGAAGATAATAATTTTAAGACTTCTACCTCACGTGTTGACAAGCGCTTGTAAATTCTGCTTTTAGAGTTTTTGGTGTCATTGTAATTGAGGTGCTTAGACATTTTATTACTCAAATAAATATCGCCATTATGAGCACTTTTAATTGCTTTTATAATAACTTCAATGGGTTCAGATTTAGAAACATATCCCGAGGCACCAGCTTTAATTGTACTTATAGCATAGATTTCTTCTGGATGATAACTAAACATGATGATATTGATATGACTATGTTCTTTCTTAATAGCTCTAAGTGCAGTAATACCATTAAGTTCAGGAAGTTCAATTTCTGAAACAATCACGTCTACGTCATGTCGTCTAACAAATTCAAAAATATCCACACCACTTCCAACTGTGCCTACAACTTTTATATCTTCATGATTTTCGAACAATAGTTGAAAGCCAGTAGTTACGATAGGATGATTGTCAACGACTAGTACCTTAATCATAATACAGTATTTAATTGGTTAGTTAGTATATAGAGTGCCAGAACTTATTAAAGTTCAAGAATGTGGAGATTTGCAATGCAAAATTAATAAAAAAATCAACACTTACGATTTTTTACACATAAAAACTCAATAATTATTTTAAAATTTTAGGAATTTCGCAAATCGGTATCGGAATCATTTTATGAAGATTTGAACGATTATACCTCATAAATATTTGATAAACCTGCTTTTGACGTCCTTCAAAATCAGATTCAGTTTTACCTTCGTCTTTCATTTGCATCGCCCATTCTAATTCTGGGTAAGATGCTCCAATTTGATCTTCATCACTTCTTGCATCTCCAAAAAGCCCATCACTTGGTGCAGCTTTCATAATAGACTTTGGGACATTAAGTAATTCTCCTATTTCGTATACTTCAGATTTTAGTAAATCTGCAATCGGACTCAAATCAACGCCACCATCACCATATTTAGTGTAGAATCCTACCCCAAAGTCTTCTACTTTGTTTCCTGTTCCCGCAACTAGTAGTCCCATGAGTCCTGCATGGTAATATAAAGTGGTCATTCGTAGTCTTGCTCTTGTATTTGCTAAAGCCATGTCAACTGTCGCTTCCTTGCCGTCGAGATAAACCTCCGTTTTAAATTCTTCAAAAACAGGAGTTAAATCTACTCTTATGTCTCCTACATTTGAAAAACGTTGTTTTAGCTGAGCAATGTGCTCTTGTGCTCTTGTGACATGACTAGCAGCTTGATGAATAGGCATTTCAATACAAAGTAAATCGAGACCGGTTTTGGCACAGAGTGTTGATGTTACTGCCGAGTCTATTCCGCCAGAAATGCCAATAACAAATCCATTAACACCTGCGTTCGTCGCATAATCTTTAAGCCAATTTACAATATGATCAACAACTTTTTCTGTTTGCATTTTAATAAGTTTTTAGACTAATGTAGTACCTTTGTGTAACAAAAATAACGTAATAGCGTTACTAATAAAAATTTAGTAAGATTAAGTTTTCGTAAATATAGTACATGAAAAAACTCCTGTTATTAAGCCTTATTAATATAGCACTTTTTGGTTGTAAAAGTGATAGTCCAGTAAAGACCGAAATATCGAAATTGAAAACTAATGTCGTTGTTGAGCGTTTTGATCGTGCATTTGCAGAAGCAGAGCCAGAAGATTTAGCAAGTTTAAAAGCCGCGTTTCCTTTTCTGTTTCCTAAGCGTGTTCCAGATTCTGTATGGGTTGAAAGGATGAAAGATTCAAATCAAGTATTATTGAATGCTGCTACACATGAAAAGTTTGGAGATTTTAAGGAAGTTACTAGTGATATTAAACGGTTATTTCAGCATTTAAAATTTTACAATAAAACTTTCAATGAACCGAGAGTAATAACCTTGACAAATTTTGTAAACCACAGAGAAAAATTAGTGGTTACAGATTCTGTTGTCGTTATTGCTATTGATAATTATTTAGGAACTGATCATGACATTTATTCTGGGATTCAAAGGTATATTACTAACAATTTAAAGCCTTCACAAATTGTAGTTGATTTAGCAAAAGCTTATAGTGAAAAGCAAATTTTTCAGATGCAAAAGAAGACACTTTTAGATGAGATGATATATTTTGGCAAGCAATTGTATTTCAAAGATGTTATGATTCCGTTTAAAACAGATGCAGAAAAAATAGGCTATACTCAAGAGCAACTAGAATTTGCTGAAATCAATGAAAATATGATATGGACACATTTTGTAGAGCACGAAATGTTGTATGATACTGATAGTAGTTTACCTGCACGTTTTATAGCAGATGCTCCTTTTTCAAAATTTTATTTAGAACTAGATAGTCAAACACCAGGTAGACTCGGGCAATATATAGGATGGCAAATCGTAAGAGCATATATGACCAATAATACAGATGTGTCCCTTGAAGAATTAATGCAGAAAGAGGCTATCGACATATTTAATAAATCTAATTATAAACCACCTAAATAATGGGAAACAACCATACATCAACAATAGAATTAAGTGTAGAACTTGATGAAAATAAAGTGCCTGAAAAATTGCACTGGACAGCAGAAGATGGCGGCATTTCGAACGAAGAAGCTAAAGCAATGATGTTAGCTGTTTGGGATGCTAAAAATAAAGAAACCTTGCGTATCGACTTGTGGACTAAAGATATGCCTGTTGACGAAATGAAACAGTTCTTTCACCAAACTTTAGTCGAAATGAGTAAAACATATCAGAGAGCAACCCAGGATGAAAAAATGTCGGCAACGATGATGGATTTCTGTGATTATTTTGCAGAAAAATTAGAGTTGAAAAAACAGTAAAATCATGAGAAAAGTATTTTTTGGAGTCATAATCACATTGGTTATTTTATTTACATTCAAATACTGTGGTGACAAAAAAGAAGATAAA
The DNA here is from genome assembly GCF_055686305.1 of Psychroserpens citreus. Taxonomy (NCBI): domain Bacteria; kingdom Pseudomonadati; phylum Bacteroidota; class Flavobacteriia; order Flavobacteriales; family Flavobacteriaceae; genus Psychroserpens; species Psychroserpens citreus. The sequence goes on along the minus strand of NZ_CM145999.1, from coordinate 770,831 downwards.
ATTACACTCCAAGAAAATACAGCTTTGATAAGAGAGCAGGTTAAAAATGTTGGTAAACTAGTAGTAACCGAAGGTCATTTTAGTGAGGTGTTTACTTATAAAAATTCTAAAGCTGTTTTCGCTGATTTGCTTGAAGCTAAAAAGCAAGCTATAGTTATTGTAAATGCCGATGTGACTATTGGGTATGATCTTAGTAAGCTTGAGTATGAAGTGGATGAGATAACCAAAACGCTACGCATAATTACTATCCCAAAGGAGGAGATTAAAATTAGCCCTGATTTTGAATATTATGATATACAAGCTGATTTTTTTAATCAATTTGAAGCCAAAGATTATAATGACATAAAAGACATTGTGAACAAATCATTGATGAAAAAAATAGAAGCTTCCGATTTAAAGTCCAACGCCGAAAATCGTCTCATAAGTGAACTTGCCAAATTTTATATTCTAACAAGATCACTTGGGTGGACTTTAGAGTACAATATGAATCCTATTAATTCTTCAGAAGAATTACAAGAATTAAAACTATAGTTGCCTTTCTATATTAACCCAACCACCTCCATTTATAGCATTAATGTTATTAAGGTTTAAAAACTTTGCAGCTTTTGCCGAACGAATACCACTTTCACAACAAACAATAATTGGCTTAGCTAAATTTTTAACTTCTGAAATGCGATTCCTCAATTCATTCAATGGAATATGAATTGAATTATCAATATGTCCTCTATCCCATTCTCGCTGTGTTCTCACATCTAAAATAACAGCATTTTTCTCTAAATAATAATGTACTTGACGTTTTTTAGCGCCAAAAATAAAACTTAAAAATCCCATAGTTTCTTTTTGTTTAAATTTACGAATAATTACAATTAATAGTTTGAAACAAGAGACGCGTAAAGACGAAATAATTAATACAGCAGCTAAACTATTTAAAGAAAAAGGCTACAGTGCAGTGACAATGCGTGATTTGGCAACGGCCATGGGAATCAAAGCTGCGAGTCTATACAATCATATAAATTCTAAACAAGACATACTAAAAGGAATTATTATTTCTATTGCCGAAGAATTTACAAATGGAATGCATGCCGTTATTAATTCTGACGTATCTAATATTTCAAAATTGAAACACATTGTTTCCTTGCATGTTAAGATTACTGCTAATAATACAAATGGTATGGCGTCTTTAAATAACGATTGGATGCATCTCGAGGATCAATTAGAATATTATTTGAAACTTCGCAATGATTATGAGGCTAATTTTCTAGACATTATTAAAAACGGGATTGCAGCTTCCGAAATTAAACAAAGTAACCCAGAGATTATCATGTTTTCTATGTTAACAACTTTGCGCTCCTTATATCTTTGGATTCCTAAAAAAGAAGATCTAAATGCAAACGATTTAGCAAATAACCTCAGTGAAATTCTCATCGAAGGAATTAACTACTAATTAAGAATTATATTTTGTATCTTTGTTCACCAAACTAACAAGCGTTAGTTTAGGGTTTAAAGATGACATATGGCAGATTTTCACAAGCTAAAAATTGCAGAGATATACAAGGAAACTGAAGATACTTCGGTAATAACTTTTGATATACCGCTAGAGTTGCAAGACAACTTTAAATTTAGACAAGGGCAGCACTTAACTTTGAAATCCGATATCAATGGTGAAGATGTACGTCGTTCATATTCGCTGTGCTCAAGTCCGATAGACGGATCTTGGAAGGTAGCTGTAAAACAAATTCCAGGTGGTAAATTTTCAACTTACATTAATGAGCATTTAAAAGCTGGTGATCAACTTGAAGTAATGACACCTAGCGGAACATTTGGAGTGTCCGTGCAGCCTGAAGCTTCAAAGAATTACTTGTTCTTTGCAGCTGGTAGTGGTATTACGCCAATACTATCAATGATTAAGACTCATTTGAGGGCAGAGCCAAACTCAACTTGTAAGTTGTTTTATGTAAATAAAACAGCAAAATCCATTATCTTTAAAGAAGAACTTGAACAGCTTAGGAATGCCTATTTTGGAAGGCTTGAGATTTATTACTTTTTAACCAAGGAACGTCGAGATATAGAATTGTTCAATGGGCGCTTTGATGACGAAAAGATGAAAGTCTTAACTAATACATTTATTGATATTCCAGATACTAGTGAAGTGTTTTTGTGTGGGCCTGAGAATATGGTGAATTATGTGTCTGAGTATTTAGTCAATGCAGGATTACCAAAAGACTTGGTGCATTTTGAATTATTTGTAACTGGTCTTTCTGAAGAGGATATCAAAAGAGCTGAGCGTTTAGCACAACAAAATGTCGAAGGAATCGAAGTGACTATAGTTGATGGAGGAAAAGAGTTTGTCTTTACTATGACTAAAGCGTATGATAATATTTTAGATGCTGCTTTAGGTGCTGGAGCCGATTTGCCTTTTGCTTGTAAAGGAGGTGTATGCAGTACTTGTAAATGTGAGGTAATTGATGGCTCTGTAGAGATGAAAATAAATTATGCATTAGATGATAAAGAAGTGTCGCAAAATTTAGTGCTAAGTTGTCAAGCTGTACCAACAACAGAAAAAGTTGTCGTCGATTTTGACGTGTAGATGTTATTCCATAATGTCACACAGAGTACAGTCAAAATGAATTATGGAATTCAAAATATATTGAAAAAGAAAGTAAGTCGCTAATAGCCAAAAGCTAAAAGAAATGAGTGAAGAACAAATTAAAAATCTGGAGAAGCAATTCGAGGAACGTATCGCAAGAGACGAAAAAATCGAACCAAAAGATTGGATGCCTGAGAAGTATCGAAAAACACACATTAGGCAAATGTCACAGCATGCGCATTCAGAAATTGTTGGGATGCTTCCTGAAGGAAATTGGATTACTAGAGCACCATCATTAAGGCGTAAAGTAGCACTTTTAGCAAAAGTGCAAGATGAAGCTGGGCATGGCTTATACTTGTATTCTGCCACAGAAACTTTAGGCGTATCTAGAGATGAACTCTATGAGCAATTACATTCTGGTAAAGCTAAGTATTCAAGCATCTTTAATTATCCTACAATTACTTGGGCCGATATGGGAGCTATTGGTTGGTTAGTAGATGGTGCAGCAATCATCAATCAAGTGCCATTATGTAACACATCTTATGGGCCTTATGCTAGAGCCATGATTCGTGTATGTAAAGAAGAAAGTTTCCATCAACGTCAAGGTTATGAAATCATGATGAAATTGGCTAATGGTACTCCAGAGCAAAAAGAGATGGCTCAAGATGCTTTAAATCGTTGGTGGTGGCCAAGTTTGATGATGCTTGGTCCAACAGATGATGTATCTGTTCATACAGCACAATCCATGAAATGGAAATTAAAACGAAAATCTAACGACGATTTACGTCAACAATTTATTGATCAAACAGTGCCTCAAGCAGATCTAATTGGTTTAACCATTCCAGATCCTGATTTGAAATGGAACGAAGAACGCCAAAGTTACGACTTTGGAGAAATAGATTGGGATGAATTTTGGCAAGTTGTTAAGGGACATGGACCAATGAATAAAGAACGTATGAAAGCTAGAGTTGGAGCTTGGGAACGTGGTGAATGGGTTCGCAACGCAGCTATGGCTCATGCAGAAAAGAAAAAAGAAAGAAAACAAAAACAAGCAGTTTAAATTGTTTGTCGCCTTGAGTATTGATTGAATGGAAATACATTTTCATTGAAAGCACATTGCAAAACAAATCGAAAGGACGTCAAGCAAGTAAAAAATAAAATTATGGCAACAAAAAACTGGCCGCTTTGGGAAATCTTCGTAAGAAGTAAAAACGGGTTAGAACACAGGCATTGTGGTAGTCTTCACGCAGCAGATGCTGAAATGGCTTTAGAAAATGCTAGAGATGTCTATACAAGACGTAATGAAGGTGTGAGCATATGGGTTGTAGAGTCCAAACATATCACAGCTTCTAACCCTGAAAACAATGGAGAATTGTTTGAGCCTGCTCAAGATAAGATTTATCGTCACCCTACATTTTATGATTTACCTGATGAAGTAAAACATATGTAGTAATTGTGATTCCTACAAAAGTTGGAATCACAAAAATAAAATCTAAATGTCACCTTGAGCGCAGTCGAAAGGTCTCAATTTAAGAAATATGAAAAACGAAAACTTATATAATTACATTCTTGGTATTGCCGATAATAGCTTGATTCTTGGACAACGAATGGGAGAGCTATGTGGCCACGGACCAAGTTTAGAAACAGATATTGCTTGTACTAATATTTCATTGGATTTATTCGGGCAAGTACGTAGCTATTTTCAGTATGCAGGAAAAATTGCTGGTGATGGTAGAACAGAAGATGATATTGCCATGCTTCGTAAAGAGCGTGAGTATAAAAATGTGTTGTTAGCCGAACAACCTAACACCAATTTTGCATACACCATTGGTCGTCAGTTTTTATTTGATGTATATCATTTAGCTTTTTTGGCAGAATTGCAAAAGAGTTCCGATTTGACACTTTCGGCAATTGCTAATAAGTGTATCAAAGAAGTCAGTTATCACGAACGTTTCTCCTCAGATTGGGTCAAACGTCTTGGAGATGGAACCGATGAAAGCAATCAAAAAATGCAACAAGCAATCAATGATTTGTGGACCTATACCGATGAATTATTTCATCAAACCGAAGCAGATAAAGTTATGGTCTCAGAAGGTATAGGAGTAGATGTTACTACATTAAAAGATAATTATTACAAGCAAGTAAGTGATCTTTTAAAAGAAGCAACATTAGAAATACCAGAGTCCAAATGGTTTCAAAAAGGAGGTAAAGAAGGTGTTCATACAGAGCATCTAGGGTATTTGTTGAGCGATTTACAATATATGCAACGCACATACCCCAACATGGAATGGTAACAAATTCCTGAGAAGGAAGTAATCTCAAAAAAATTAAACTAAATGTCACTCTGAGCGCAGTCGAAGAGTCTCAATAAATATGACAGCAACAGAACAAAATATCGATGAAAAGCTTCTGCCTATTTTAGAGCAGGTTTCTGATCCTGAAATTCCAGTATTGTCTATAATGGATATGGGTGTTGTGCGTTCAGCTGTGATTATAAATGATATCGTTAAAGTAGAAATTACACCAACCTATAGTGGTTGCCCAGCAATGGATGTCATTGGAGACGATATCAAGAAAGCATTAAATGAAGCAGGATACAAATCTGAAATAGATTTGATCTTACATCCAGCTTGGACAACCGATTGGATCACACCAAGAGGCCGAAAAGCGTTAGAAGATTATGGTATAGCAGCGCCTTTAGATGCTGAAGCAAATAAAGATGTGTTGCTACATGGAAAACGAATGGTGAAGTGTACCAATTGTGGGTCACAAAACACACGTTTGGTTAGTCAGTTTGGTTCAACAGCATGTAAAGCACAATTTCAATGTGATGATTGTCAAGAACCATTCGACTATTTTAAATGTTTAAAATAAGTATAGCGTTACCCGAGGGTCAGGCTCTCGGCAGTCGCTCTTAAAGTTGGTACTTTAAGGAGCTTCAACAAAGCCTCCATCCTTAACGCATATGGAGATAAAATATAAGGTATGAGTAATAATTCAATTCTTTTAAAAATTGAAAATAAAGTAGCGTACATAACGCTCAATAGACCAGAAGTTTTTAATAGTTTTAATCGTGAAATGGCATTGAGTCTTCAATCCATTATGGATGATTGTGAAACCAATGACAAGGTGAGAGCTATAGTGCTTTCTGGAAATGGAAAAGCATTTTGTGCTGGACAAGACCTAAAAGAAGTCACTTCTCCAGAATTAAATCCAGGATTTAAAAAAATTCTCGAAGAACATTATAATCCAATAATTCAAAGAATTCGTTCAATTAAGAAGCCAATTATAGCAGCAGTAAATGGTGTTGCCGCCGGAGCAGGAGCAAACATCGCATTGGCTTGTGATATCGTTGTTGCACATGAAAAAGTAAGTTTCATTCAAGCCTTTAGTTTAATTGGTCTAGTGCCTGATAGTGCCGGAACGTTCTTTTTACCAAGATTAATCGGATTTCAAAAAGCGTCTGCCTTAGCCATGTTAGGTGATAAAGTGTCAGCAGAAGAAGCCGAACGTTTTGGCATGATATATAAAGTGATTCCATTAGAAAGTTTTGAAGAAACTGTTAATCAATTAGCATTGAAATTGGCTAACATGCCAACTAAAGCTCTGGGATTAATTAAAGAACTTTTTAATCAATCTATGACAAATACTTTAGATGATCAATTAGCTCTTGAATCTAAATTACAAATTGAAGCGGCTCAAAGTGAAGATTATGCTGAAGGCGTTGCTGCATTTATAGAAAAACGAAAGCCAGAATTTAAAGGAAAATAATGAGACTTGTCATTCTGTGCGCAGTCGAAGGGTCTCTCTTAAAATAAAAAAATGAACGTAGGAATAATAGGTAGCGGAACAATGGGAAGTGGTATTGCACAAGTTGCTGCAACTGCTGATTGTAAAGTGAAATTATACGATACTAATCAAGGAGCTTTAGATAAAGCTAAAACTACTCTTGAAAAAATATTATCACGTCTTATTGAAAAAGGACGAATCGATGCTAATGAAAAACAAAGAATCCAATCTAATATTTCTTATGTGGATAGTTTGAAGGATTTATCTAATTCAAACTTGACAATAGAAGCGATTGTTGAAAATATTGATATAAAGAAAAAAGTCTTTTCTGAATTAGAGAGTTATGTAAGTGATGATTGTATTATTGCGTCAAATACGTCTAGTTTGTCTATAGCATCTATTGCGGCATCATTAGAAAAACCAGAACGATGCATTGGAATTCACTTCTTTAACCCAGCGCCTTTAATGAAATTGGTAGAAGTGATTCCTGCTATTCAAACCTCAAAAACGGTTTTAGATACTTCAGTACAAATCATTTCCGATTGGAAAAAAGTTGTGGCTGTTGCAAAAGACACGCCTGGTTTTATTGTAAATCGTGTAGCACGACCATTTTATGGAGAGGCTCTCAGGATTTATGAAGAAGGAATTGCAGATTTTGCAACCATCGATTGGAGTTTAAAAACCATTGGTGGTTTTAGAATGGGACCGTTTGAACTCATGGATTTTATTGGTAATGATGTCAATTATACAGTAACCGAAACTGTATTTACAGCGTTTTATTTCGATCCAAGGTATAAGCCAGCATTTACACAAAAACGTTTTTCAGAAGCAGGTTACTTGGGTAGAAAATCTGGTAGAGGTTATTATGATTATACTGAAGGAGCTGCTAAACCGAGTCCAATTGAAGATAAAGGCTTAGCAGAAAAGATTTTCAATCGCGTTTTAGTAATGTTAATTAACGAAGCTGCAGATGCCTTATTTTTAAATATAGCATCGGCTGAAGATATAGATAATGCCATGACAAAAGGCGTCAATTATCCAAAAGGATTATTGGCTTGGGCAGATGAAATTGGAATAGATAAATGTGTTACTGCATTAGATAGATTGTATGACGAATATCATGAAGATCGATACCGTTGTAGCCCACTATTACGTAAAATGAGTAGAGAGTATAAAACATTCTTTTAATGAAAGGAGCAGATATTCCATATAAAATGTTAAGCCAAGATGCTTATAGCCAATGGCTGGGTATTGAGATTTTAGAATGCGAAATAGGCAGATGCAAAGTAGCTATGACCATTCGAAAAGATATGCTCAATAGTATGAATTATGCGCATGGTGGTATCAGCTATTCATTAGCAGACACTGCTTTTGGTTTTACAGCCAATACGCATGGTAAATATGCCGTGTCAATAGAAACAAGTATTAATCATATTGAAGCATTGGAAGAAGGTGATTATTTGGTGGCAGAATCCATAATCGAAAAAGTAAATAATAAATTAGGTTTTAACATCGTCGAAGTAAAACGAGGAAATGAATTAGTAGCACTTTTTAAAGGTGTGGTGTATAGAACTCAAAAAGATTGGGAGAAATGATGAAATATTATTTGAAACGGTTTTTAATTTTAATAGCGCTAGGTTTAACTCAAATTGCAGTAGGTCAAGTTGATGTTGATTTTCACATAGATTCTGAGGAATTCATTAAGGAATCCGATCAAACCTTTATGACTAAAGATGGTGCTGTATTTGTGGCGTTAGAAACTTTTAAACATGATTATAAAGTCATAGTTGCCGATTTTGAATCTGAGAAAGTTCAAAATCCTGAAGCGTTAACTATTGAGTATTTCGAAGATAAGCAGATTTGTTCTTCTATGGAGGTAGAAAAATATAGAGATAAGAGGCATTTTGTTTCTGTAAAAATTATAAAAGGGATAGACGATAATATCACTTTATATGTTATGGCTGCATTTCCATTAAAAAAGAAGGATAAATATTATCCATTATTAGTAGATGCTGTAAAATTTGCAAAAATAAAGAAACAATGAAAGAAGCTTATATTATAGATGGTGTGCGTACACCAATAGGAAATTATAAAGGGACGCTGTCGGCTATTAGAACTGATGATCTTGGGGCTTTGGTCATTTCAGAAGTTGTAAAACGAAACCCTAATATACCAAAAGAAGCTTATGATGATGTGATTATGGGTTGTGCTAACCAAGCAGGTGAAGATAATAGAAACGTCGCTCGAATGTCGTTGTTGTTAGCAGGGTTGCCATTTACAGTGCCAGGTGAAACTGTAAATAGATTATGTAGTTCAGGCTTGTCAGCAATTATTCATGCTAATCGTGCAATAAAAGCAGGTGATGGAGATATATTTATTTCTGGAGGAGTAGAAAATATGACCAGAGGGCCTTATGTTATGGCCAAACCGTCAAGTGCATTTGGAGGAGATTCTAAAATGTATGATTCTACTTTTGGATGGCGATTTGTAAATCCAAAGATGCAGAAGCTTTATGGAACAGATGGTATGGGAATGACCGCAGAAAACTTGGTTGAGAAGTATAATATTTCCCGTGAAGATCAAGATAAGTTTGCGTATTGGAGTCAAATGAAAGCGACTAAAGCTCAAGAAAATGGGCGTCTATCAAAAGAGATAGTAACAGTCGAAATTCCTCAGCGTAAAAAAGATCCAATTCAGTTTTCTAAAGATGAATTTGTAAAACCAAATACATCACTTGAAGTTTTAGGGAAATTAAGAACAGCTTTTAAAAAAGAAGGTGGTAGTGTTACTGCTGGAAATGCATCAGGTTTAAACGATGGAGCTGCAGCAACAATAATTGCTTCAGAAGATGCGATAAAAAAGTATAATCTTAAACCATTAGCTAAAATAGTGAGTTCGGCAGTCGTTGGAGTAGAGCCTAGAATTATGGGAATTGGCCCAGTTCAAGCGTCAAATAAAGCTCTAGCGAAAGCAGGCTTAACCATGGATGATATGGATGTTATTGAGCTAAACGAAGCGTTTGCTGCACAAGCCTTGGCATGCACAAGAGCATGGGGCTTGGCTGATGATGATCCAAGATTAAATCCAAATGGAGGTTCGATAGCAATTGGCCACCCATTAGGTGTTACTGGAGCACGAATTGCTTATTCTGCAGCTTTGGAATTACATGAACAAAATAAAAAATATGCCTTGATTACGATGTGTATTGGTGTCGGACAAGGTTATGCAGCAATAATAGAAAAAGTATAAAATGAAGATTTTAATCATTGGAGGAAACGGTACCATTGGGAAAAAGGTAAGCGAACGCTTAGCTCAAAAGCATGAGGTACTCATTGCTGGACGAAACTCTGGTAATGTAACTGTAGATTTTTCTGATGCATCATCTATAAAGACCATGTTTGAATCGGTTGGTAAACTGGATGCCATTGTCGCAATCGCTGGTGACGCGAAATGGGATAAATTGGATAAGCTTTCCGAAGAGGACTTTTATATAGGGATTAAAAGTAAAATGATGGGTCAGGTTAATGTTGTTCGCATTGGTAAGCATTATCTAAATTCTGGCGGCTCAATAACATTGTCCACAGGGATTTTAGCAGATGATCCAGTAGATATGACCACCAGTGCTGCCATGGTTAATGGAGCTATAAATAGCTTTGTTAAAGCAGTTGCTTTAGAGTTAGAAGATGGAAAACGAATTAATGTAATTTGCTCAGATTTAGTTGAAGACTCTTATCAGAAATATGCAGCTTATTTTCCTGGTAATACACCAGTGCCTATGGGTAAAATTGTAGATGGCTATGTGAAATCTATTGAAGGTAAAATCACAGGAAGAATTTTAAGAATAATGGCTTAAGGTATTATGAAATAAGCATACCTATGTAGATTTAATTAGCTTGAAATATTTTCTATGCGAATTGCATCTGACAATAATTGAAAATGAACATTAACAGATGAAAAAAATACAACATTATGTTCAAGGCACTTGGACAACAGGAACCGAAGAAGGAATACCAATTCATGATGCTGTTACAGGTGAAGCCTTCACTAGTGTAGCAATCGAAGGGTTAGACATTCCTGAAATTTTAAATTACGGAAGAACCAAAGGAGGGGAACAACTTCGTAAAATGACATTTCAAGAGCGTGGTAATATGCTTAAAAAATTAGCATTATATCTTACAAAACGAAAAGATGCATTTTATGAGTTAAGTTATAGAACTGGAGCTACAAAAGTGGATAGCTGGATAGATATTGAAGGCGGCTTTGGAAATCTATTCGCTAATGCATCATTACGAAAGTTATTTCCAAATCAAACTTTTCATGTTGAAGGGGATCCTATTGATTTATCTCGTGGTGGACGATTTATGGCGCATCATATTATGGTGCCAAAAAAAGGTGTTGCTGTGCATATTAATGCCTTCAACTTCCCAGTTTGGGGCATGTTAGAAAAGTGTGCAGTAAACTGGATGGCAGGAATGCCAGCGGTAGTTCTACCGGCTCCTTCTTCGTCTTATTTGGCTGAAGCTGTAGCAAGAAAGATTGTAGAATCTGGAATTTTACCTGAAGGTGCATTGCAAATTATAAATGGAACGGTTAGAACAATTCTTGATACAGTAGAATCTCAAGATGTCGTAACGTTTACAGGTTCTGCCGCAACAGGAAGATTATTAAAAGCACACCCAAGATTGATTCAAGAGTCAGTACCATTTACGATGGAAGCCGATTCATTAAATGCTTCTATTCTTGGTGAAGATGCTATACCAGGAACTCCAGAATTTGATTTGTTTATCAAAGAAGTTCGAAAAGAAATGACCGTGAAAGCTGGACAAAAATGTACTGCGATTCGCCGTATTATTGTTCCAGAGGATGTCGTTGAGGATGTTCAAATAGCTTTAGGGAAAGCATTAGATAAAGTTACCATTGGAGATCCTAGATTAAAAGAAGTTCGAATGGGGTCTTTAGTGAGTCGACAACAAGTAAATGCTGTTAGAGAATCTGTAAATGACTTATCTAAAGAAGCACAGATTGTTTATGGTGATTTAGACATCATAGAAACAATTGGAGCAGATGCTAAGAAAGGAGCATTCATTAGCCCTGTTTTGCTGCGGGCAGATCATCCGTTTCAAAATACGATCATTCACGAACGTGAAGCATTTGGTCCTGTAAGTACCATAATGCCATACAAAAACTTAGAAGACGCAGTTACCTTGGCTCAAATGGGTAAAGGATCATTAGTATCTTCAATTGCTACTAACGATGATAAAATAGCGAAAGACTATGTAGTTAACGCTGCGAGCCACCATGGAAGAATTTTAGTGCTTAATAGAGAAAGTGCTAAAGAAAGTACAGGACATGGCTCACCATTACCATATTTAGTTCATGGTGGTCCCGGTAGAGCAGGTGGAGGAGAAGAAATGGGAGGTATGCGAGGAATTAAGCATTATTTGCAACGCACAGCAATTCAAGGATCGCCAACTACCTTAACAGAGATTACTGGGATTTACCAACAAAATGCCAAATACAAGGAAGCAGAACAGCATCCATTCAAATACCATTGGGAAGATATTCAACCAGGAATGTCACTCAAAACACATAAACGAACATTTACTGATACGGATATCATCAATTTTGCAAACCTAACATGGGATCATTTCTATGCGCATACTGATATCACTTCTCTCGATGGAAGCATTTTTGAAAAGCGAACTGCTCATGGTTATTTTATTATATCTGCAGCGGCTGGATTATTTGTGTATCCAAATAAAGGACCAGTAGCAGCAAATTATGGTTTAGATAGTATTCGATTTTTAAGACCATTATATCATAACGATACCATATATGTGCGTTTAACTTGTAAGGAAAAAGTTGATCGAGATGTGGCTACAGCCGAACATCCGAGCGGCATTGTAAAATGGCATGTAGAAGTTTTTGATGCCAATTTTGAGAATAAACCAGAAAGTCAAAAAACTGAAAAAGATAGTCCTTTGGTTGCAGTTGCTACCATCTTGACAATGGTTCAAAAGAAACAAGAGACTTTTGTTGAAATGACTGATGAAAAGATAGATGAATGTTTATCTACGTTGACCGAGAGCATGAAGCCAAAATGGGGAATCATGACGCCTCAACATATGATTGAGCATTTAGAATATACCTATAAAATTGCCGCAGGAGAAATACAAGATTTTGAAATTTCAACACCAGACAAGATTTTAGAAAAGGTTAAAAATAGTTTGTACGACTATAGAAAGTTTCCTCATAATTCTCAATTTCCATTATTGGAAAAAGATACGCTTGATACATTAAGATACGATAATTTAGCTACAGCAATAGAGCAGTTCAAGGCTCAAAGAGAAACATACTTGAATTATTTTAAAGAAAACCCAGAAGACTTATTAAGAAATATGGTCTTCGGAGAATTAAATAGATATGAATGGTATTTGCTAGAACGAAAACATTTAAACCATCATTTTGAACAATTTGGATTGATATAATATGACACAACCTTACGTAAAACAAACGATTGAAAACGAAGTAGGATATATTGAATTTTTTCATCCTGCTCATAACTCCTTACCAGGAGATATATTAGCAAAATTGGCACAAACCATTACTGATGCTGGAGCAAACGATAACATTAAGGTCATTGTTCTAAAAAGTGGTGGTGATCGAACCTTTTGCGCAGGCGCAAGTTTTAAAGAACTCATCAATATTAATGATGCAGCTACTGGTAAAGTCTTCTTTTCTGGCTTTGCTAATGTGATTAATGCGATGCGAAAATGTCCAAAGTTTATCATTGGCCGTATTCAAGGTAAAACTGTAGGAGGAGGTGTTGGACTAGCTGCCTCAACCGATTATTGTATGGCAACTAAATTCGCAGCGATTAAATTAAGTGAGCTTAATATTGGTATTGGACCGTTTGTTGTTGGACCCGCAATTGAACGTAAAATGGGGTTAAGTGCTATGTCACAAATTGCAATAGATGCTAATTCGTTTTATCCAGCAGAATGGGCAAAACAAAAAGGGTTATTTACACATGTTTATGAGAGCACTGAAGATTTAGACGAAGCTGTAAAAGCTACGGCAGAGCATTTATGTACGTACAATACAGAAGCTATGTTAGAAATGAAAAAAGTCTTCTGGAAAGGAACAGATGATTGGGATGAGCTTCTTGCTGAACGTGCTCAAACTAGTGGTCGATTGGTGCTTTCAGAATTTACGAAAGAAAAATTGAAAGGATTTAAATAAAATGATATACAGCTTTAAAGGTTTTATTCCGGTAGTACACGAAACAAGTTTTGTGCATCCTTTGGCAGCTGTAACTGGCAATGTTATTATTGGAAAACACTGTTATGTAGGTCCAGGAGCTGCCATTCGTGGAGATTGGGGACAAATCATTTTGGAAGATGGTGTAAATGTGCAAGAAAATTGTACAGTACATATGTTTCCAGGGAAGTCAATCACACTTAAAGAAAGTGCTCATGTTGGGCATGGTGCGATTATTCATGGTGCGAGTTTAGGTAGAAATTGTCTTATCGGAATGAATACCGTCATTATGGACGATGCTGAAATTGGAGATGAATGTATTATTGGTGCTATGGCTTTTGTAAAAGCCGAAACTAAAATCCCAAAACGAAGTTTAGTTGTTGGTAATCCTGCAAAGGTGATAAAAACGGTTAGTGACCAAATGATTGAATGGAAAACAAAAGGGACTCAATTATACCAACAATTGCCATCAGATTGTCATGATAGCTTACGAGAAGTAGAGCCTCTTCGCGAAGTTCCAAAAGAAATGAAAATTCAAAACGATGTGTATAAAACACTTCGTGATTTTATGAAAAAATAAGAATGTCTAAAGTAGAATTTAAAATGCCCAAATTGGGCGAAAGTATTACAGAAGCCGCTATCATCACATGGTTTAAAAATGTTGGCGATGTTATTGAAGAAGATGAAATGCTACTTGAGGTAGCGACTGATAAAGTCGATTCTGAAGTGCCTTCAACTGTTTCTGGTGTTATTGAAGAGATCTTATTTGAGGCTAATGAAGTCATAAAAATAGGTGAGACGATTGCTATTATCAAAGCTAATGGCAATGTTTCAGCTTCAAAAAAAGAACGTGTTATTCAGGACAATAACAAAGAATCTCGTGTAAAAAAGAAAAATAAAAAAAAGAAGCAATCTGTCATTCCAAGCGCAGTCGAAGAATCTAAATCAACTTCATTTTCAGTTTCTAATAGTAACACATTTTTTTCTCCTTTAATTATTGAAATAGCCAAAGCTCATCATATTAGTTTTGAAGAATTAGCTAGAATACCAGCTACTGGGCACGAAGGAAGATTGCGCAAGAGTGATGTATTTCAATATATAGATGATGGACGACCATATAAGTTTGCTCAACCAGTTATTCAAAATGACCCAACAGCTTACCGAATTCCACAATTGAATTTTGATAAAGGAAAAGGAAAAGTGATTGAAATGGATAGGATGCGTCAAATGATTGCTGATCATATGGTATATTCTAAACATACCTCTCCTCATGTGACGGCTTATGTAGAAGCCGATTTAACAAATATGGTGAATTGGAGAAATGCGAATAAAGTAGCGTTTCAAGAAAAGTATGGCGAGCGTTTAACGTTTACACCGTTATTTGTTGAGGCAGTCGCTAAAGCTGTGAAAGACTTTCCTAATATCAATGCCTCTGTAGATGGTAAAAACATCATCGTTAAAGAGGATATTAATATAGGTATGGCTACTGCTTTGCCTAGCGGAAATTTGATTGTTCCTGTAGTTAAAAATGCAGACACTAAAGATCTAAAAACATTGGCTTCTGATGTGAATGTTCTAGCAAACAAGGCTAGAGAGAACAATTTAAAAGCCGACGATATACAAGGAAGTACCTTCACTATTTCTAATGTTGGAACCTTCGGGAGTGTCATGGGAACACCAATAATAAATCAGCCTGAAGTAGCTATACTAGCCTTAGGAATCATTAAAAAGAGACCCGAAGTTATTACAACTGAAAAAGGAGATGAAATTGCTATTAGAAGCATGATGTACTTATCGCTTTCCTTTGATCATAGAGTCGTTGATGGCTTTTTAGGAGGAAGTTTTGCGCGTCGTGTTGCTGATTATTTTGAGCAATTTGATACAAATAGAAAGATATAATTAAACTGTCGTTCCGCATTTGAGTACAGTTAAAGTATAATGCGGAATCCACAAACACATAGATTACTGTCTTCACAGGAAATCGAAGATTCGGCGGAAGCCAATGATAATTATGAATAAAGAGATATTAAAAGAAGGATTTTCAAAACTCTGTACTGCAAAAGCAATGACAGAATTATATGAGGCTAATTTTAAGCAAGTATCTAAGTATGTGCATGCCACATCACGAGGTCATGAAGCAATTCAGATTGCTTTAGGAATGCAATTATTGCCTCAAGATTATGCATTTCCATATTACAGAGATGATGCTATGTTGTTGTCTTTTGGGTTAGAGCCTTATGACTTGATGTTACAACTATTGGCTAAAAAAGAGGATCCATTTTCTGGGGGTCGAACCTATTATTCACATCCTAGTTTAAAAGATGACGATAAACCTAAAATCCCTCATCAATCTTCTGCGACAGGAATGCAGGCGATTCCAGCAACAGGTGTAGCGATGGGGATGCAGTATAAAGAATTACAGGGATTGGATGATTATTCACTTGATTCAGATCCTGTCACGCTGAGCACAGTCGAAGCGTCTATAAAACCTATTACTGTATGTTCCCTTGGTGACGCATCAGTGACCGAAGGTGAAATAGCAGAAGCTTTTCAAATGGCTGCATTAAAACAGATGCCTATTTTGTATTTGGTACAGGATAATGGCTGGGATATTTCAGCTAATGAAGCCGAAACAAGAGCTCAAAATGCATTTGAGTACGCACAAGGTTTTCATGGTTTAGAAGCTATTTCTATAGATGGTGCTAATTTCACTGAGAGTTATGAAGCTGTGGAAAAAGTAATCGCTACAATTAGAAAAGAGCGCCGACCATTTTTAATTCATGCCAAAGTACCGTTATTAAATCATCATACGTCTGGTGTGCGTATGGAATGGTATCGTGATGATTTAGAAGAAGCGCGATCTCGTGATCCTTATCCGGTTATTAAACAACAACTATTAGATTATGGGCTGTCAGAAAAGGAAGTAAATAAGATTGAAACTGACGCTAAAGAGATGGTTCAATCCGATTTTGAAAGAGCAATAGAGGCTGAAGATCCTATGCCTGAAGATTTATTTACAAACGACTTTGCACCAACACCAATTACTGAAGAAAAAGGAATACGTGAACCTGAAGGAGCTGATAAAGTGGTGATGGTTGACTGTGCCTTATTTGCAGTTGAAGAACTCATGCGAGAACATAAAGAATGTTTGTTATATGGTCAAGATGTTGGTGGTCGACTTGGAGGTGTATTTCGAGAAGCTGCAACATTGGCTCAGAAATTTGGAGATGATCGTGTGTTTAATACGCCTATTCAAGAAGCTTTTATTGTGGGATCTACCGTTGGCATGAGTGCAGTGGGATTAAAGCCAATTGTTGAGGTGCAGTTTGCCGATTACATATGGCCAGGTTTAAACCAACTATTTACTGAAGTAAGTCGAAGCTCTTACTTATCTAACGGAAAATGGCCTGTAAGTATGATTCTTCGTGTGCCTATTGGTGCTTATGGAAGTGGTGGCCCATATCATTCGTCTTCTGTAGAAAGTGTAATTACCAATATTAGAGGAATAAAAATTGCTTATCCAAGTAATGGAGCCGATTTAAAAGGCTTAATGAAAGCTGCCTATCATGATCCTAATCCAGTAGTGATTTTAGAGCACAAAGGTTTGTATTGGTCTAAAGTACCAGGAACATTAACAGCTACTTCTGTTGAACCTGCTGAGGATTATGTATTGCCATTCGGAAAAGCCTGGGTATTACAAGATATTTGGAAGCAAGAAGATGTTGAAACGTGTACGATAGTCACCTACGGAATGGGTGTGCATTGGGCTTATAACGCATCTGGAGAATTGGGTATGCGTGAGCAAATTGAAATTATTGATTTAAGAACATTATTTCCTTTGGATGAAGATTCTATTATGACTTCAGTGAAGAAAACAGGGAAATGTTTGGTTGTAACTGAAGAGCCTTCAAATAATAGTTTTGCACGTGCATTAGCTGGTAAAATTCAAGAAATATGCTTTAAACACTTGGATGCACCAGTAATGACTATTGGTAGCGAGAACATGCCTGCAATTCCATTAAATTCGACTTTAGAACAAACTATGATTCCCTCTACAGAAAAAGTGAAAGCTAAGATTGAGATGCTATTAAACTATTAAAATCGTTTAATTTTAATATAATTCTCTAAATTTTGTATATTGAACTCTTAATACATAACTACAATCATGGAACATACTTGATATGTACATGAGTACTTAAATAATAAAATAATGATGAGTAAAAAAAGATTACTAGTTCTGAGTCTTGCGTGTTTTTTATTTGTTGGGAGTCACTTGTCTTTTGCACAAACAATGACAACGCAACAAGAAATGACAGCACATAAAATTGAATCTTCTCCAAAAGAGAATGCTCAAAAAGTGATAAACGCTTTAGAAAGAGAAGCCAAATTGGACGCAAGTCAGAAAAACAAAGTATTAGATATTTTTGTTGCAGTTGAGAAAAAGATGAAAGGTATTTCGGCAATAGAAAACACAGAAGAACGCAGTAAAAAGAAAGCGAAAATGCAAGAGTATATCAATAGTAAATTGAAAATGGTTTTAACTCCTGATCAATACGAATTATATACAAAGAAAATGGCAGTACATTAAGTAGTGTTTCTAAAAACAAAAAGCGACCGTTTGGTCGCTTTTTTTATATGTTATATTCCGAAAGTGGCTTAGTGAATTTTTCAGGATCTGCTGCCAAATGATATCTTGGATCATCAACATCTTCTACAATAACTTCCTTAAATTTTGGACTAGCCTTATATAGTAATATTTTACAGTCTGAACTTAAATGTTTCAGTGTGATAGTTTTACCTTCGGCTTCATATTTGTTTACTAAATTATAGATGGCTTCTATTGCCGAATGGTCGCTCACTCGAGATTCTATAAAGTCTATTTCTACATTTTGAGGATCATTCTTTGCATCAAATTTTGAATTAAAATTTTGAATGGATCCAAAAAATAATGGCCCCCAAATTTCATAAGTTTTCGTGCCATCGGCTTGTATACGCTTTCGTGCTCTAATCATGGTTGCGTTTTTCCAAGCAAATACTAAGGCCGATATGATCACACCAGCTATAACAGCGACGGCTAAATCTTTCCAAACTGTAATTGCAGATACGGCGATGAGTACTAGAGCGTCAGACAATGGAATTTTTCTAATAATTCTAAAACTACTCCAGGCAAAAGTTCCAATAACAACCATAAACATGACACCTACTAAAGCAGCTATTGGTATTTGTTCTATTAAAGGTGCTCCAAATAATACGAAACACAATAAAGCGATTGCGGCTATAGCACCTGATAAACGTCCACGTCCACCAGAATCGACATTAATTATAGATTGTCCAATCATTGCACATCCTCCCATACCGCCAAATAAACCATTGAGAATATTGGCTCCTCCTTGAGCAATACATTCACGATTTCCATTACCTCTAGTTTCAGTGATTTCATCAACTAAATTTAATGTCATGAGTGATTCGATTAATCCAACTGCGGCTAGTATAAATGCTGTAGATATAATTAAATCCCAATGGCCTGCAAGAGTTCCAAAAAGACCAAATATTTGATCTTGAAATGTTGGTAAACTACCTTCCAGTCCTTTTCCTCCACCTTCTTGAATAAATGAACCAACTGTACTCATTTCTATTCCACCAAAAATGGTAATACAGGCCACTACAATTATTGCTATTAGTGCTGCAGGAATTTTTTTAGTCAGTTTTGGGAGGCCATACATAATGCCCATTGTTAAACCAATAAAACCAAGCATTTTCCATAATGCCACATTTGAGAATAAGTAAGAAAACCATTCAGAAGTTTCAGTCCAAATAGAAATATCTTTAGGAACAGCATTAGGGAATAACCCTAATTGAGATAAGAAAATAACAATAGCTAAACCATTTACAAACCCCATCATTACTGGATGTGGTATGAGTCGAACAAACTTTCCAAGTTTAAACACGCCAGCTAATATTTGGATACCACCTACAAATAATAACGTGATAAACAACCATTGTAAACCGAGATTATCAATAGGAACATCTAAATTAGTACCAACCTCATTTCCTTTTTGAATTAAATGAACCATAACAACAGCCATAGCACCTGTAGCACCAGAAATCATTCCTGGTCTACCTCCAAAAAGGGCTGTAACTATTCCCATCATAAATGCTCCATACAAGCCTACTAATGGATCTACACCAGCTACGAAAGCAAAAGCAACGGCTTCAGGAACCAAAGCTAAGGCAACTGTTAAACCCGAAAGAATATCATTTTTTGGGTTTTGAGTAAAGTTTTTTCTTGTTGTTTGTCCTAATATCATAGTACTTGCCTTTAAAAGTCGGCAAATATAGGGTTTTAGAAATGAAGTGTGAAATATAGACTTAATTGCAAAAAAAAGCAGCAATAACTTTTTTCGTCATTACTGCTTTTGATAAGCTATAATATAAAATGTCTATTGAGCCAATTCTGGTGGGTATTTCTCCATAATTCTGGAAACAAATTCTTTGATTTTTTCTTCTTTCTTCTCAACACTTCTTTGTACTAAGACTCCAGATCCCATGCCTTGCCATACTAATTCTTTTTTATTTGCGTCTATAAGGTCAACAAACAAAACACCGTGGTTTTTAGTTGATACTGTTGGTTGGTTCCAGCCGTTCCAGCCCCATCCCCATCCAGGTCCGAAGCCGCCCCAACCCCATCCACCAACTCCCCAAGAGTTGTTATAGACGTTAACGCGTTGTTCTGATTTTGTAAAAATACTTACCAATAAGTCTGGGTTTTTAGACTTTGTATAGCCTTGAGCCATCAATTCACTTTCAATAGCGCGAAGAATTCTACGTTTATCAAGATCGCTAATTTCGGCTTTGTCAATTCCTGTTTTAAAGAAGGCAAAGGTTTTATATTCTTTAAAGTTCACATCTTTATCGTAATCTGATGCAACTTTTACTGAACTGCATGAAGTGATAAGGAAAGTTATCATCACTACAGGCAATAATTTGAGTAGATGTTTTAAATGTTTCATAGTCATTTTTTTATAATGGTTTATAACGAGTTCAATAAATTCTCATCAACTTTATTTGGAAGTGTAACCTTTAAATTGGGTTCAATTTCCATAGCACGTTTGATGGCAAATTCGGCACCTTCATTTCTTGCCCAACTTCGTCTCGCAATTCCGTTGTTGACATCCCAGAAAAGCATTGATTTTAAACGTCTTGACGCTTCTTTACTACCATCAAGAACCATACCAAAACCACCATTTATAACTTCGCCCCATCCAACACCTCCGCCATTATGAATGCTCACCCATGTGGCACCTCTAAAACTATCACCAATCACGTTGTGAATTGCCATATCTGCTGTGAAACGAGAGCCATCATAAATGTTACTAGTTTCTCTGTAAGGGGAATCTGTTCCTGAAACATCATGATGATCACGGCCTAAAATAACAGGACCAATATCGCCATTTGATATGGCATCATTAAAAGCTTCTGCAATTTTCATGCGACCTTCGGCATCAGCATAAAGAATACGTGCCTGAGAACCAACAACTAATTTGTTGTCTTGAGCTCCTTTTATCCATTGGATATTATCAGCCATTTGTTGCTGAATATCTTCAGGAGATTTCTTTTTAATCTCCTCTAAAACCTCACAGGCAATGGCGTCAGTTTTTGTCAAATCTTCAGATTTTCCTGAGGCACATACCCAACGAAACGGACCAAACCCATAATCGAAGCACATAGGACCCATAATATCTTGAACGTAGGAAGGGTATTTGAAATCAATACCGTTTTCGGACATAATATCTGCTCCTGCTCTTGAGGCTTCTAATAAGAATGCATTTCCATAGTCAAAAAAGTAGGTGCCTTTATCAGTATGTTTATTAATGGCTAATGCATGTCTTCGCAAAGTCTCTTGTACTTTATTTTTGAAAAGCTCTGGGTTTGATGCCATCATCTCGTTTGCATCTTCGAAAGACATGTCAACAGGATAATAGCCTCCAGCCCAAGGATTATGCAAGGAAGTTTGATCACTTCCTAAGTCCACATGTATGTGCTCTTTATCAAATTTTTCCCAAACATCAACAATATTTCCTAGGTAAGCTATGGATATGGTTTCCTTTTGATCTTTGGCTTTTTTAACTCGCATAACCAATTGATCTAAATCAGTAATTTTTTCATCAATCCAACCTTGATCTAAACGAACTTGTGTTATTTTCGGATTGACTTCTGCGCAAACCGTAATACAACCTGCAATGTTTCCTGCTTTGGGCTGTGCACCAGACATACCACCTAATCCGGAGGTTACAAATAAATTTCCTTTAGGTGATTTCTTTATTTTTCGAAAACCATTTAAAACCGTAATGGTTGTTCCGTGAACAATTCCTTGGGGACCAATATACATATAGCTTCCAGCAGTCATTTGCCCATATTGGGTTACGCCTAGAGCATTAAATTTTTCCCAGTCATCAGGTTTTGAATAATTAGGAATCATCATTCCATTTGTTACAACAACACGAGGTGCATCTTTATGGCTTGGAAATAACCCCATAGGATGACCAGAATACATAACTAAGGTTTGTTCATCTGACATTTCAGATAAATATTTCATGGTAAGTCTGTATTGCGCCCAATTTGAAAATACGCCTCCATTACCTCCATAGGTGATTAATTCATGAGGATGCTGTGCTACAGCGTAGTCAAGATTATTCTGAATCATGAGCATTATTGCTGCAGCTTGTTTTGATTTTGCAGGATATTCGTCAATGGGTCTAGCATACATTTTATAATCTGGACGCAAACGGTACATGTAAATTCTTCCGTAAGTATCTAGTTCATTTTTAAACTCTGGAAGTAAAACATCGTGATGTGACGTGTTGAAGTATCGTAAGGCATTTTTAAGAGCTAACTTTTGTTCTTCTGAAGATAGTATTGCTTTACGTTTTGGAGCATGATTTATGGATGAGTCGTAAGGTTTAGGTTCTGGTAGAATGTTAGGTATTCCTTCTTGTATTTGGTCTTTAAATGTCATTTTTAGCTTGTTTTTTATTAATAATTACTCATAGTTATTTATATAGGGAATTTGCTATGGGTAACGAATATCTACGCGATGATGCGTATTTGCTATTTTGATTTTATAGAGCCTTAATAATGTATCCAATTTAATTTGTGTTTTTTCTTGTATTGAGTTGAGTTGAAGGATTATACCCATATGGGCAATGTCTACATCCACTTTCACAACAATAGCCTCTCTTTAAATGGTATTGTTCAGTAAAACAACGATATCCTTCAGGAGTAATATAATAATCTCCTTCTTCTACTGGAATTATCTTCTTCATATTACAAAGATAATGTAAATTGGAAAGATTTTTGATTATAGATGTATATGGTTTTTATTTCAAAATTTTTGGTGCCAAAAGGCTATTTAGGTATTAGTGTCTACCCTTTTATATTTCTTAAATATCAAGAGCTTAAAATGAACGTTAGTTTAATCAATCATGAACGTATCCATTTAAGACAGCAATTAGAACTACTGGTGATCCCTTTTTATTTATTTTATGGGATTGAATTTTTAGTAAGACTTATAAAAACTAGAAACTGGCTACAAGCCTATAAAAATATTTCCTTTGAAAGAGAAGCATATCATAATGAAAAAGACCTTAATTATTTAAAATCAAGGCCTTTTTTTAAATTTATTACTTATATGTAGTTACTGTTTGAGAACTACTTTCTGAGTCTTTTCTGTACCATCTACAAGTCTTACTTTCGAGATATAACTTCCATCAGATAAATGCTTCGTTTCTATTATTAATTCTGTGGAGTTATTAACATCTTTAGTATCCATAACAACTCTGCCTAATAAATCGTATAATGTAACATCATGAATCGGACTAATAGTAGATGTTATTTTTATATGTTTACCACCTGGAGCCATTATAGAAAGTCCGTTAGAAGATTCAGATTCATTGGTTGATAGTGTGTCTGCTGTATACCTTAAAATAAATCTATTATTAAAACTTCCTGCTTCTGAGCTAAAGCTATAAGGACTTAATCGTAGATCATGAATGGTATTGGTAAATGTATCTTCTAAGTAAATATTAATTTCAGAAGAAGCAAATATACCATCCAAATTATTAATACCAATCGTGTAAGTACCACTTTGAGGTGTTTCAAAACCAAGAGGAACTAAATCTGCTTCATCAAATGGTAAAGAGCGACCTTGAATAGCCATTTTTTCATCTTCAATTAATGAATAAAATAACGTGCTTGTACCTGCTAATTGATTGCCATCATAAAGGCGGTCTTTTTCATACGTTGCACCAGTAATATAACCTACTAAAATTGAATATGCAGAATTGTTGCTATCTATTAAATCTAACCAAATTCTATTTTTTTCAACGATTGTAGTTTCTTCATTTTCATCATTTGAAGAGCCATCTGTCCTATAGAACTGGTCATTTGCATAAACCCCACTTCTCATGGTATTGTCAAAAATAAGGTTTGAAGGATTCGTAGCTCCATGATCCATCAGGACGAAAAACCCTTGACCAGCACCAATATACCCATTGAACCCAGCTGGTGTTGAACCTGTAAGGTTATATGCAACATAATCATTAGGGTTATAATTATAAACATAATCACCGTAGAATGGGTCAGTTACTGCATTGCTAGGAATAGATTGATGACGCCATAGGTATACTGTTCCAGCGATTGTTGGATCAGTATCATCGGTTATGTTTGCAGCATTAGTAGTAATAAAGGTGTCCGCATAAATTGCCGAAGGAAATGGGTTACCTACTAGGTTCCAATTATCATCAATAGCGGTAGCTAAAGTTGAACCAGGTCCAGCATAGTCAGCACCATTATAAGTTCCTCTTGTAATTGCTCTATTAATAATACCATTACTTGGACGACCAATAAATTCTGCTGTATTTGCAGTGGCAGTACCTGTTAATTCTCTAATAGCATAGCCTTTACCTGGAATCATGTTTTCTGCTGTAGCTTGCCACTCACCGTAATTACCTGTACCATTTCCGCCAACGGTTGGCAGCCATTCAAGAATTAATGCAGCATTTGAACCTGGAGACACACTAGAAACGCCAAAGTTTTCTACTGCAGATGACCAATACACATAGTCATAATTACCAACACCAGTAACTTCTCTTTGCATATTAATATTTCCAGTATTGTTATTAGTGGCAACGTTCGTGACTTGAACTAGGTTTGCACTACTTCTAACATTAAAAGTTCCAGCCGGATCAACATTAATCCAGTCGGTAACTGTTAAAGATGTTGAAGGTTGTAATTCTAGATTACCATTGCTTAATACTGATAGATTTCTTGCATAAGCTGGTGTTGGAGGTATAGGAGGACCTAAGAGTTGAGGATCAGGTAATGCACCAACATCTCTAATGATCACACAATTATCTGCGGTAGGTATACCACGGGGAGACCAATTGTCGGGATCATTCCAGGTGGAAGTACCTTGACTGCCATCCCAAATTTTGGTGTTATTAGTAATGGTAATTGGTCTATTAACTATACAACCATTAGATAGTGTGGCAAAGGCTGTAAATGTAAAATCATCCTGCTCTAATTGTGTTAAGGTTGGTCGTATATATACTGAACTAGCTGTTGTTCCAGGAACATATTCAAAAGGTGTTACAGCAGAAGGGTCTGTATAGGCATCAACTCCAACAGACCATGTGAAAGACGGTGATAAAGGACGTGATCCGTAAAGCTGAATATTATCAACAGCAACACCATCTACCCATTCGCCATAAAAACGAATACGAATTCTTAACTGGGTCTGGTTTATATAAGCAGATAAGTCATAACTTTCGTCTTCAAATTCAGTGCCATAGCCTACATCTCCCGTATACCTGTTAATCTCGTTAGCTACCGGCCAGGTGGCGCCTCCATCTGTTGATATTTCAATTGAAACATAATCAATAGCGGCACCGATGCCATCGGCTAAATAATGTGAATAATACATGTCAAAATCTAATGACAAGTCAGTATAATCTGTGCTATTTACAACTGCTGAGGTCAAAGCATTGGACGTTATATAAGCAGGATAAGGAAATGTTGGTGATTGTCCAACATCAGAATTACATACTGCAAAATTATTAGTTCCAAAACCTGAAGACATGGCTGGAAACCAAATCAGGTAGTCAGGGAGCCCAGGTACATAAGTACTGCTTTCGTTTTGCCAATTAGCGGTAGCAGGTGCAGTATTGTCAGCCAAACTTATATTTGAGAAAGTACCTAAACCACCACCTTCAAAATCTTCATCAATTAAATAGGCTGTTTCAGTATCACCCGAAGCCGTAATTTCAACAATGTCGTCAACTCCGCAAACGCTAGTGGCGGCATTTATTGTTAAATTAGTTATTGGGTTCATTGTACCTACTATTTTAAGTCGTTTTAAAGACTCGCAATTGCCGTCAGATGCTGTAACCCAATATTCTGTTGTTGATGTAATATTAGGTGTAAAGGTCCCTGTGCTATTTGACGCGACAAGATTTCCTCCTGTTTCGGCATCGTATAAATTGAAGGATGTGGCGCTCGCATTACCGGTGACTTGCAACGTAACAGGTCCAGGGCCACAAGTAACGCCATCAGTAATACTTGCAATAGTTGCAGCACAGCTTTCTACAACTGTAAATGTATAGTCTTCAGCTTCTCCGTATTCGAAAAAGTTAACATTTCTAGATCCACAACCCGGATCTATAGAAGCTGTAAAGCCAGTAAATGTTGTACAGCTATCAAAGTGATTTAAAGGGTCTGAAGCTATTTCATAAACCCCGTCACAAGCAAATCCCGGACCATTATAGTAACCAAATGAATTATAAAAACGTATTCTAATTCGATAATCTCCTATGGCTTGTGCTGCTGGAATTACAAAACCAAAAGTAGTTGTGGAAGTAGCAATGCCATTAGTATTATAGACTTCTTCACCTGCATCAGTAAAGTCACCATCTTTATTCCAATCAACCCATGCCTTCCAAGCTCCTCTACCAGTAATTGATCCTACATAAATATTGACACCTTCACCTTGAGCTTGTACACTGTTTGGTCTACTTGTGTAATCAGAATAACCAGGAGAAGTGCTTGAAGTTCCATTTCCTAAATTCACATCATTAACTAGATTTCCAATAAATTCAACATCATCAATATATAGAGCCGTTGTACTGTTGCTTGTTGAAGGTGTACAGTAGGTTGAATTTGTTGTAGTCGTATTGCCTGTAAGAGGATTTGAGTTATTGTAAATTGGCCCGCCAATACAACCATTGTCATTAAAAGAATAGATATAAAAGTAATATTGTGTATTTGGAGTTAAACCAGTTGCGGTAAAACTAGTATTGTCATCAATATCTACTACTGTGCCTGCACCTATGGCATCTCCTATATTATAGGCAGTGCCATCTTGTGGCCCTGGAGCTGGTGGTGAGGCTAAAGGACTTCTAACGACCAAATAATTATCTGCTGCAGGGACAGCAGCAGTGAAAGACCCATTGATTGTGTCGCCAGTTGGTGTTAAATTTAAAGCTGTAGGCTGCTGAGTTGGTGCTACACAAGGTGAAAGCAAAATTCCTTGAACATCAATGTCATCGATAATTAAGCCAGGAAACCCTCCAGAAAAACCATCATTATTCCATCCAAAACCTAAATAAAAAGTTTGCCCATCTAAAAAGGATAAATCTAAATTAGTTACTGACTGCGTTGTGTTTTGACCTGCATATAGGTCTGGTAAAATTGTCCAAGTATTCGCATCCAAAGAGTACATAACAGTACCATAATCAAAGTAAAAACCGAGTAAAGATTCTCCTTCACAAATCCAGTTAAAGTCTAAAGTTAAATTACTATAATTTGTAGCATCAATAGGTGTAGTATGATACACGAATGTCGCAGCTGTTCGGGTAGTTCTATATCTTGGAATTGTACCAGGACCATTGTCGACAGGGTTATTTCTACTAACAGCCATCGAATATTGACCATTTATAACAGGTGCTCTATTTTGATTAAAAATCCAGAAATAGTTATTGTTCGTTGGTGGTGTAGTATTAAATTGACCATTTTGCCAGCCTAAGTATGGTCCGGCAATATTTTGAGCACCTGTAGCGGCCTCAAAATCTTCAGAGAAGATGGTGACTTGGGCATGAAGTCCTGAGCTTAAAAGAACAGTAAAAAGTGAGGCAAAGAGTAATTTTTTCATCATACATTTTCATTTTTAAGTATAACAAAATCAAATCATTATTTGACATGATTTGAGCGTAGGAAAAGGTTGACGAAATGTGGGGACTCGTTTTAGAACTATAGCATTTGGTTTGTTGGTTCTTAATAATGCATACAAATTCTAATATAAATATACTTTTTTTAACTTTTTTTTTGGAATAACAGTTGTTATATTCGACCAAATGTTAAAATTTAAAGACCAAAGGAATTTAAGTGTTGATAATCAGGTTGATATAAAGCCAGAGTATTTGATGCATGACTATATTTCAGGTAATAAATATCGCAAACTAAAATACAATTTGCTTGAAGCTAGAAACCAAGGAAAAAATACCTTATTGACCTTTGGTGGAGCTTTTTCAAATCATATCGCTGCCGTTGCTTCGGTAGGGATAGAATACGGTTTTGAAACTATTGGTGTTATAAGGGGAGAGGAGTTAATTTCAAAAATTCATGATAATCCTACCTTGCGTTTTGCACAGCAATGTGGAATGAGGCTAAAATTTATTTCACGAACTCTTTTTAAACAAAAACAAAAACCTTTTTTTGTCAAAGGTTTAGGAAATGAATTTGGGGATTTTTACATAATTCCAGAAGGAGGTACAAATACTTTAGCGGTCAAAGGTTGTACAGAAATACTTTCTGAAGCAGATTCAAAATACGATTTTATTTGTTGCTCGGTTGGAACAGGTGGTACAATATCTGGTTTGATTAATGCTGCTTTGCCGCATCAAAAAATTATTGGTTTTCCTGCATTGAAAGGTGATTTTTTGAAAGAAGAAATCGCTAAATTTGCAACCCTAAAGAATTGGGAATTAGTTACCGATTATCACTTTGGAGGTTATGCAAAAATAAATGAAGAATTAATAAGGTTTATGAATCAATTTAAGCGTAAACATAATATTCCACTAGATCCCATTTACACTGGTAAAATGATGTTTGGTATTTATGATTTAATTGTCAAAAGTTATTTTCCGAAGCATTCAAAAATATTAGCAATTCATACTGGTGGGTTACAGGGTATTGATGGAATGAATGCTAAATTGAAACAACAAAATAAGCCTTTAATCGTTTAAGATTTATGAAAAAAATAGTGAGCCTATTATCAATATGTGCCTTAATTTTTAGTTGTGGTTCGAAACAAAAAATTGTGACCAAAAAGACTAAAACTAAACAGCAAACTGAAAGGGTAGACGTGAAGACAGAACCTGTCTCAGAAACCGAAACTAAAATTGAAACTGTTGAAGTGCCTAAGAATAGTGCTCTTAATGCTACTGAGATATACATATTAAAGTATAATGCCATCGCGATGGATGAAATGCGGAAATCT
Organism: Psychroserpens citreus; assembly: GCF_055686305.1. Classification (NCBI taxonomy): domain Bacteria; kingdom Pseudomonadati; phylum Bacteroidota; class Flavobacteriia; order Flavobacteriales; family Flavobacteriaceae; genus Psychroserpens; species Psychroserpens citreus. The sequence goes on along the minus strand of NZ_CM145999.1, from coordinate 741,645 downwards.
AAAATTCCTGCAAGTATTACATTGGCACAAGGTATCTTAGAGTCGGGCTCAGGTAAGGGTAGACTCGCTGTTAAGGCCAATAATCATTTCGGAATTAAATGTCATGGTTGGACTGGTAAAAAAATCTATCATGATGATGATAAATCTCAAGAATGTTTTCGAAAGTATAGTAATGCTTTTACCTCATTTGAGGATCATTCTTCATTCTTGACAACTCGTGGTCGTTATTCTAAATTGTTCAAATTGAGACCTAACGATTATAAAGGTTGGGCAAAAGGATTGAGGGCAGCTGGTTATGCGACCGATCGAAAATACCCTCAAAAGTTGATTAGTTTAATTGAACGATACAAGCTTGATGAGTATGATGATATGGTGCTAGGAAAACGCTCAAATACAAAAGATTCATCCGAAAATACTCATGCAATTAGCCATAAAGTCGTAAAGGGAGATACCTTGTATTCGCTTTCAAAAACATACAATACGACTGTTGACGAATTGAAACGTATCAATAAATTAAAATCCAATGATTTGTCATTGGGGCAAATTCTAATTATAAAATCCAATTAATATGTTATATCAGCGTAGTAGTGCATTGTTCAAAGCGGCAGAAACTGTTATTCCTGGCGGTGTGAATTCACCTGTTCGTGCTTTTAAAGCAGTTGGAGGAACACCTATTTTTGCAAAATCGGCTAAAGGTGCTTATGTATATGATGAAGATGGTAATCGGTTTATAGATTATATTAATTCTTGGGGCCCAATGTTATTAGGTCATGCATACGAGCCAGTAGTGAATGCTGTGATAGAAACGACGAAAAGAGGGACGTCTTTTGGAATGCCAACAGAAATTGAAACTAAAATTGCCGAGTTAGCAGTTTCAATGGTGCCTAACGTTGATAAAATTAGATTTGTAAACTCAGGAACTGAGGCATGTATGAGTGCTGTTCGATTAGCAAGAGGTTACACGGGGAAAGATAAAATTATAAAGTTTGCTGGGTGTTATCATGGACATAGTGATGCTTTTTTAATACAGGCTGGAAGTGGAGCTGTTACTTTTGGAAGTCCAAATAGTCCAGGTGTTACTCAAGGAACTGCAAAGGATACCTTGTTGGCAAAATTCAATGATATCGCTAATGTGGAAGCTCTAGTGGCTGCTAATTCAAATCAAATTGCATGTGTTATTGTTGAGCCAGTACCAGGAAATATGGGATGTATTCCACCTAAGGATGATTTTCTGCAGCAACTAAGAGATTTATGTGACGCTCATGGCATTCTGCTTATTTTTGATGAGGTCATGACAGGGTTTAGACTTGCTAAAGGTGGTGCGCAAGAGCTTTATAATATTAATGCCGATATTGTTTGTTTTGGAAAAGTTATTGGTGGAGGTTTGCCTGTTGGTGCATTTGCTGCACGTAATGAAATTATGAATCATTTGGCGCCTTTAGGAAGTGTGTATCAGGCAGGTACTTTAAGTGGAAATCCTTTAGCAATGGCTGCTGGGTTAGCTATGCTTACGGCAATTGAAACGGATGTATCTCTTTTTGAACGACTTGCTGAAAAAACAGCGTATTTGCATAAAGGCTGTGTCGAAGTTTTGGTTAAACATAATATAGTGCATACTATAAATCGAAAAGGATCAATGATGTCGATTCATTTTGCCAAAGATGAAGTAAAAGATTTTGAAACGGCAACCCAAGGCAATAATGATAGATTCAAAGCTTTTTTTCATGGAATGCTTCAGGAGGGAGTGTATATTGCACCAAGTGCGTTTGAAACTTGGTTCATAACAGATGCCTTAACTTATGAAGATTTAGATGAAACAATAAGAGCTGTTGAGAAAGTGGCTCAAACCTTATAAAATAAAAAAGCGACTTGATTAAAGCCGCTTTTTTATTTTATAATCTCGTTATTATCTGTCTCTAAAATGTTTGAGATAAGATACATATTGTTCTTCAGGAAGTATATTTTTTAATCGTTCGTCTAAAGCTTTGTTTATCTTTTCTAAACGTTCTGTATTACTAGCAATATTGTTACTTATTTTTTTATATGCAATACCATAATCTTGGTAAGCTTTATATACATCTTGCATCAACTCACGATCAAATTTAATGACCTTTCTTAGTTCTTTAGTTTTGGTGTTAGCTTGTGCGTTTATTTCTAAAGTGTTTTGAGCAAAAGTGAATTGCGAGTTTAATAATAAAGCTAGCGCAAACAGGCAAAGTGTAATTAGTTTTTTCATTGTGTTTCGATATTATAAATCAAATAAGTTTTTAAAATTAACCATTTTTATCATAAAAAAAAGCATCGATTGAAAAAAACGATGCTTTTAATATGATTTAATCTAGTAAAACTAGTGTTTAGTTTTTACTTTTTGTTTCATTTGTCCATGACGTCTCACTTGCATTTTTTCCCACTTATTATATTGCTCTTCAGATAAAATAGATTTCATCTTTTTCTTAACTTCAATTTTGCGATCTAGTCTATTATTTATTGCTTTAGGGTCTATTTCTTTTACATTTTCAATCTTAACAGAGCTCTTAGTTTTCTTAGCATCCCTCATTAGTTCTTTTTCCTTCATTTTTTGTTTTCTGAAGTTGGCTTCTTCAAGCATTACTTCTTTGACTTGAGATTGCTGCTTTTCATTTAAATCTAGTGCTAAGGTCATTTTTTTTGTAATGATAGTGGCTTGATCTTCAGCAGACATGTTTTTCATGTGTTCAGCTTTAGATCTTCTGTCTCCTTTGTGTTTGTCTTGCGCTACAGCTTGTAAACTTATAAATGCTACAGCGATTAAGATTAGTTTTTTCATAATACGATTTGTTTAATTTAATAGAATTCAATTTTTTAATTGATATTCATAGGACAGCATTAGTTGTGATTGGTTTAAAGAGCTAAATAAATTTAACGTCTAATTAACAGTTTGAGCTTTTTTGATAAGTCCTATCGTTGTGGTATACAATGGTTTTGATTCCATTTTGCTTTTTAACCAAGCATAAAAACTCATTACAAAAATATCCTCTTGCTTTTCGTCAACCCAAATAAATGCGTTTTCTACCTTAGTTTTAAAATCGGTGGAAGTTACCTTCTCGGGATTTTTAAAATAAGAATGAACCAAATTTATAAAAATAATTGCTCTTTCTTGGTCTATCTGTCTTAAATAATCAAAATACGAGCGCTTGAAACTCAGTAGCCTAGATTCTACAAGATCGAGTTCATCTAATTCTATAAATAAAATGATTTCGGCCAAATTCTTTTTTATTATCCATTCTTTTCCCGCTTTTTGAATGTAATATTTATCAGTATGATAAAACTTAGAGAAGATACTTTTAGCACTTTTAAAGTCTTGTTTCTGCATATAAAACATCACTAAAGCTAAATGAATATCTAATAGCGACTCAAGGTCGGTATGTTTTGTTTGTTTAACGCGTTCTAATAATTGAATGGCCTTTTCTTGTTGGTTGCTATAATTGAGATTTAAAGCTTTAAGTAAATGGTATTTAAGTTTGAATGTAGAATAGTATTTTCTTCGTTGTAGTTGCATTAATTCGTGCATCTCTTCTAGGTAGTTTAATGATGCTGTAAATTTCTTGTTTCTAAATAATGTATTCGCGATGAGGTAAACCACTTTAATATGATGAACCAGTTGTTTGTCTTTGGTTTTGTGGTCAATAATTTTTTGGTAAGTTTCAATTAAAAAGGGTTCGATTCTTAAATAATCATTCGTTACGAAGGCAGACAAGCTTACTATGGTTATTAATTGATATAAGGATTTAAAAGACAAGGATTCTGATAAATCTATATTGTGTTCGTTAAGCGTTTGGTATAGTAGGGTTTTGAAATCGATCACCTTTCCTTGGTAAGTGATATCACTTAAAGTTTGTCTGATTTTTGCATACACTAAATTAAGTTCCTCTTCAATAAAATGTTGTTTTTGATTGCTTCGGAAATTGCTAATCAAATTATTGATATCTACTGAAGGATTTAAATAAGCATATTGAATCTTAGTATGGTAAATCTCATTTAAAATTGGAAATAAATGATGTTCTTGAGCTAGTCGTTCTGCTTTATCTAAAATATGATAGGCGATTTTCGGTTTTTTATGAAATAAAAAGGTTCGCGAGGCTAATATGTATTTTATGATTTGCATATCGACCGAATTTTCTTCTTCAAGATTGTTATTGGCTATAAAGTCTATTAAAGATTGATAGAGTCGTTTCCGTAATGCATGATAGGCATCTTTTTTGTACGACCCATAAATATGTTTAGATATATCTTTTGACGACAATTCATTGTCAACTAAAAGCTTAAATAATTGAATGTTTTTAGTGTCATTTCTTTTGTTTTTTCGCTCAAGATAGTTGATAAACTGTTGCTCGTCTTCCCGGGAAAATGTAGACACAATAGCATTTAAATCTGTCATTTTATCGTCAGTTAATTAGTGATTATAGTAGAATAATTAACTAATATAAGGATAATGTTGCAAATATAATCATCAGTTTTTATTTAAATGTGTGTTTTTTAACCAACTTAACTGTCGCACATTTGTCATGTAATCAACAAAACAAAATAGTTATGCAACAGTCTTTTAAAATCACACTATTTATAGTAGCTATATGTACTCTTATAGTGTTTTCTAAGCAGATTCAAAATGAGATAATAGAAGCATATAATCATTGTGTAAGTCAGTTAGCAAGTCGAACCATGACTAATTCAATCTCAACTGGTTTTTAGCATGCAACTCAAAAAGGTAAATACAGCTTTTATTGTTACGACAAGTGTTTCTGTAATTGTATTTATGTATTTGGTGTTTTTAGGATATGATGATATTAAGACATTAAAAGATGTTATTAAAATTATTGCGTCAATTCTATTTCCAATTCCACTATTGTTTTTTGTGCGTTTTGTGTTGATAGAGCATTATTTACCTCAAAATACAGATGAATATAAACTGAAACATCAAAAGCCAGCAACAGTATTACTAATTATAACCATAGCTATTGGCCTTATAAGTATGCAACTTATCGAATGGATTACTGGTCAAAAATTAGAAGATCGCCTCATTTTTGCTCATCTCATCAATTCTACAACTATTAGTAGTTATGTGCTTAATTACATTTTGTACAACAATTTGAGAGTTAACGGAATTTTAAGCGGTGTTTTACTCTCATTAGCAATACACGTGTTTTTTCTAACTGCTTAAGTAATTAAATAACATAAAATCATCAAAAAAATAAATATTATGAATCCAATTGTACAACCTCCGAAACCAAGAACAAATGCCAACAAGCGTGAATTGTTGTTTACATTTCAATCTATCATTGTTACAGGTTTGTTAGCCTTTACTGCTATTGCATTTTTTATGCATTTCAACCTGAGAATTGAAAAAGGCATTAAAGTTATCTTTGCTCCATTTTTATCTGTTGTGCCTTTATTGTTTGTCTTGTCTATTCTTAGAGATTTAAGAAACGGCTTTAAAGAAGGTAATTACTCTAAAGATGAAATTATAAAATTTTGCCTCATAACAGCTGGGATAACAGCTGCCTTTACTGGAATTACCTATTTGCTGACTCAAATCGGCGCACTCGAAATATTATTAGCAGCCATTATGGCAATCTTGAGTATTGTATTCTTTTTAAGAAGTAAAATCAAAGATATTTTAGGAATGAGCATCATCACAGGAATTGCTGAAGGAATTATCGTCTATATGATTTTTTTGTTTTGATGATGGGTTGGTTGGTGACCCAAAACCTTTCAGGTGTTAAAGCCTGAAGGGTTTTAAATCTAAAAAAGTGTTATTATGAAATCAAAACTTACATCATATCTTTCCGACTTTTCAAATTTTAGTTTAACAAGACCTATATCAGATAAAGTAAGGGGTCTTGAAATATTAGCTGTAGTATTAACAGGTGTGGGGAAGTTTATCTTTATGGATCATTTAAATTGGCGTTTGCCGTATGTGGTGATTGCAATTTTATCATGGTCATTCTATGTTTGGTATCGTCATAAAAAAGATAAACAGGTCTTATCTGATTGGGGGTTTAGACGAGATAACTTTAAACCAGTTTTAAAACTAATGCTTCCTTTTGCTGTCGTATCTGTGATATCATTTTTTATTATAGGCTATATTCAAAATAGTATAAATTTAACATGGCATATTTTCCCATTATTAATTACTTATCCTATTTGGGGAACCATCCAGCAGTTTCTTACTATTGGTTTGGTTGCAAGTAATTTGAGTACCTTAAAAGCAATTCAATTGAAAAAATCCAGCGTCATTTTGATGACTGCAATATTATTTTCTTTGGTACACTATCCATCTATTTGGCTCTTAGTAGGCACATTTATTTTGGCACTAGTTTATGGTTATATTTATCTGAAATCAAAAAACCTTTATGTTTTAGGATTATTCCATGGTTGGCTCGGCGCACTATTTTATTATACGGTTCTTGATCAAGACCCTTTTGCAGATGTGTTTCTGAAATGGTTGAATTAATGTTCAAAATTGCTAACTTTGGGTGAATTTAAAAAAACACTATTTTCAAATGAAAAAATCACTAATAGTATTGATTGTAACCACCTTGTTTTATGCTTGTAAATCAGATAAAAAAGAGGTCGTAACCGAAGATGAAACGCCTAAAGTTGACACGAGCATTATGGAAAAAAACTTGAGTAAGTATACCAGCTTTAAATTAACTGCAGATCTTTCAGTATTAACTGAAAAAGAACGTCAAATGTTGCCGTATTTAATTGAAGCAGCAAATATAATGAACGACTTGTTCTGGTATGAATCCTATGGAGATAAAAGTGAATTGCTAAAGTCTATTTCAGACGACGATACAAAGCGATTTGTTGAGATTAATTATGGCCCATGGGATCGTTTAGATGGTAATGCATCTTTTGTAGATGGTATTGGTCCTAAACCTGCTGGTGCTAATTTCTATCCTAAGGATATGACAAAAGCAGAATTTGAAGCTGCTGATATTGAGAATAAATCGAGTATTTACAATTTTGTACGTCGTGATGATAACGGAAAACTGTATTCAATTCCTTATCACAAGCAGTTTGAAAGTAAACTAAAAGAAGTGTCGCAACTACTATTGAAAGCTTCTGAATTGGCTGAAGATGCTGGACTTAAAAATTATTTAGAATTAAGAGCCCAAGCATTGTTAGATGATAATTATCAACCAAGTGATTTGGCTTGGATGGATATGAAAAATAATACACTTGATATAGTTATTGGACCAATTGAAACTTATGAAGATCAATTGTTTGGTAATAAAGCTGCACATGAAGGGTATGTGTTAATTAAAGATCAGGAATGGAGTGAGCGCTTAGCAAAGTTTAGTGCATATTTGCCAGAATTGCAACGCGGATTACCAGTTGATGAGGCTTACAAAAAGGAAACACCAGGAACTGATAGTGATCTTAATGCTTATGATGTTGTATATTATGCAGGCGACTGTAATTCGGGAAGTAAAACCATTGCTATTAACTTGCCTAATGATGAAGAGGTGCAATTGCAAAAAGGAACACGTCGTTTACAACTTAAAAATGCTATGCGTGCTAAGTTTGATAAGATTTTAGTGCCTATCTCTAAAGTATTAATTGATGAGAGTCAGCGAAAACATATCACTTTTGATGCCTTTTTCTCTAATACCATGTTTCATGAGGTGGCTCATGGTTTAGGAATTAAAAATACAATTAACGGTAAAGGAACTGTAAGAACTGCTTTAAAGGAACACTCTAGTGCTTTAGAAGAAGGAAAAGCAGATATTCTAGGTTTATACATGATTCAGCAACTGAATGCTAAAGGAGAATTAACCGATGATATAAAGGATAATATGGTAACCTTTATGGCTGGAATTTTCCGCTCAGTGCGTTTTGGTGCGTCTTCAGCACATGGAAAGGCGAATATGATTCGTTTTAATTTCTTTAAAGAGAAAGGTGCATTTACAAGAAATGCAGATGGAACTTACAAAGTGAATTTCGATAAAATGGAAACTGCAATGCGAGATTTGTCTAGCCTTATTCTAACCTTACAAGGTAATGGAGACTATGATGGTGTTGCTCAGTTAGTTGCTGAAAAAGGCGTTATTTCTGCAGAGTTACAAGCCGATTTAGATCGCTTAAGTGAGGCTAGTATACCTGTAGATGTGGTTTTTGAACAAGGCACAAAGGTATTGGGCTTATAAAATATAATCAATTGCAAATGTTAAAGGCTCTAGGTTCATACTAGAGCCTTTTCGTTTTAATTTTATATCTTGTTAAAACAAATTTGTTTTATGTCGTATTGGTTATCCATTATCATTACTATTCTTGCTATTTATGTCGCAATTAGTATCGCCTTGTATTATTTACAAGATTACATGTTGTTTAAGCCTGAAAAGTTACCTACCGACTTTCAGTTCGCCTATGAGAATCAAGAGACAAAAGAGTATAATTTAGAAACACGTGATGGGGCAATTATTAATGGATTGCGATTTTTTCCGAAAGGTGAAAGCAAAGGTGTGGTGATTTACCTCAAAGGAAATTCGAAAAGTATTAAAGGTTGGGGAAAATTTGCTGTTGATTTTACAAGGCATGGCTATAATGTGTTGATGGTGGATTATCGCGGCTTCGGAAAAAGCACTGGTCGACGCTCTCAAAAAGCTATAAAACGTGATTTGCAACTGGTTTACAATAAGGTAAAAGAGCAAACTACTGAAGATCGAATTATTCTTTATGGACGTTCCCTTGGTTCTGGTTTTGCAGCAAAGTTAGCATCCATGAATCAGCCTAAAATGCTTATCCTTGATGCACCTTACTACAGTCTGACAAAAGTTACCGCACGTTACGCACCTTTTATGCCATTGTCTTTGCTGATGAAATACCCGCTTCCAACCTATAAATGGTTAAAATATGTACAATGTCCAATACACATTATTCATGGAACACATGATAAGTTAATTCCATTTAAAACGAGCTTAAAATTATCGAAGGTAAATCCAAAATTAACCAAGCTACATACCGTGATTGGTGGTGGACATAAAAATCTCAATAATTTTGAATCGTATCATCTAATGCTAGATGATATTTTGAATAAAACTCCCAAAACCATCGATTTAGAAACTACAAGTATCAATGTCATCCACAGTTCAAAACCCACTAAGAAAAAAGCTTAAAAAAGGGTTTAAAATCCTTTTGTTTTTATATGTTATGATAGGCGCATCACTTTATTTTTTACAAGAAAAAATACTATTTCTTCCAACGGTTTTGGAGCAAGATTACCAATACGAATTTAATTATTCGTTTGAGGAAGTGTTCTTGAAACCTAGTGAAAATGTGAGTATTAACGCGCTACATTTTAAAGTCGAAAACCCTAAAGGTGTAATTTTATATTTTCATGGAAATGCAGGTGATTTAAGTCGTTGGGGTACTATTGCCGAATTTTTTGTTGCTCAAGATTACGATGTTTTTATTATGGATTATCGTACCTATGGAAAAAGTAAGGGTAAGTTGAGTGAGCAAGCGCTTTATGATGATGCTCAATATTGTTATGATTATCTTTTGAAACACTACTCTAAAAGTGATATTACATTCTATGGACGATCGCTAGGAACTGGAATAGCAACCTATTTAGCCTCAAACCATCAGCCGAAGCAATTAATCTTAGAAACACCGTATTATAGCATTCTCGATGTCGCAAAGCATCGGTTCCCTATATTTCCTGTTGCTTCTCTGTTGAAATATCAATTTCCATCTAATGAATATATCAAAAAATTGAATTGCCCAATTACAATATTTCATGGAACAGAGGATAATGTCGTACCGTATTCTTCTGCAGAAAAATTATTCCATGTTGCACCTACAGGCAATACAAAGTTTGTGACCATAGAAGGAGGAAGTCATAATAATTTGATAGAATTTGATGATTATCGAAACGAAATTACTAATGTGCTTAAATAAAAAAGCTCCAGATTTTTCTGAAGCTTTTTTTAATTCATTTAATTTTATTAAATATTATCCATTAGGATTTAATATGGCGTCGATGCGTTCTAGTGCATCAGCAATATGAATTCTACTCATAGCATCTGCGCCACGAGCAGATCTTAATTGGCTGCGCAATGTTTTTAATTCTGCTCTCACAACAGCTCTAATATCTGACTGACTCGTATTTACAGCAGTTGATTTTTGATAGCCTCCAAAAGCTGGTGCCTTACGTTGATTTTTTGCAGTCATTAAATAAGCTAGTCGATCAATGTGCGCGCGTTGCAAGTTACGTCTGTAGGTGCCAATTTTTTTGCCAGTACGTAATTCACTCCAAATGCCTTGACGCATGTCTCTCATCATTTCTGTTAAGGAGTAGGCATCAGTACCATTAAAAGTTTCGGCTTCGGTTAAACGTTGCATTTTACCTAAACTCATAATATTATTTAATGTTCTTACTTGTAACCCACGAATACGGTCCACAGAACCTGAGTACTCGATACGATCAAAAATAGTTTTATCAATCAACCAATCAGGTGTTGTAAATAAATGTTCCTGAATAAATTTCATCGCGCGTTTTTGATGTTCTTTTGGAACAACGGTATACACAGCACCTGGTTGATCTGCAGCTTTATAGTGTTCGTATACACCTCCAATATTATTTGATACGTGTCCCATATAGCGTCTGAATTGAGATAATACATGACCATACATTTCTTGCAAATCATCATAGTCTTCTCCTGCTTCCGTAGTCCAATTAATAAGATTAGGAACAATACGCTTTAAGTTTTTAATTCCATAGTCACTAGCAAGCATGGCGTCATCACCTAAATCTTCTGTTTGAGAACTAGGATCGTGAACATCACCTACTTGTTGGTGTCCAAAGCGATACATAGGATCTCCTGCATGTTTCATAATCCATTGATTAAGAATTGGCTTTTCTTCCTCTGCTGTTTTTCCTAAAATTGGTCTATAACCCCATGAAATCGCATACTTGTCATATACACCAATGTTTGGCATTAAGGCTACACCTTCGTCACCTGGTTGTGCGACATAATTAAATCGGGCATAATCCATAATTGAAGGTGCTGTACCATACTTTTGAGTAAATTCAGCATTTCTTAAATCTTCAACTTTATAAGCAACACTGCTTCCCATGTTATGAGGTAGTCCTAATGTGTGTCCAACTTCATGAGCAGATACAAAACGTATCAAGCGTCCCATAACTTCATCTTTAAATTGCGGACTTTGTGCATCTGGATTAATTGCAGCTGTTTGCACAAAGAACCATCCACGAAGTAATGACATCACGTTATGGTACCAGTTGATGTCACTTTCTAAAATTTCACCAGTTCTTGGGTCACTCACATGAGGCCCATTTGCATTAGGTATTGGAGACGCTAAGTAACGAACTACAGAATAACGCACATCTTCAGGTGTCCATTCAGGATCTTCTTCTACTGTTGGTGGATCTTTAGCAATAATAGCATCTTTGAATCCAGCAGCTTCAAAAGCGACTTGCCAATCTTCAATCCCTTGCTTGATATATTTACGCCATTTTTTTGGTGTTGCTCTATCAATGTAGTAAACAATTTGTTTTTTAGGAACGACTAATTCGCCTCTTTTGAATTTTGCTATATCTTCATCTTTAACCTCTAGTCTCCAACGATCTAAAAAGGTTAATGACTTGCTTTTCTGATCTCCTAAACCATAATCGGTTTGACTTCTAGCAAACCAACCAACACGTTCATCAAAATAGCGACGTTTCATAGGGTTTTCAGGAAGTAAAATCATAGAATTATTAATTTCGATTGAAATACTACCTGTACTGAAATTAGAAGGAGGTGAGCCAGCAGCATAAGTTTTTACATGTCTTGCTTCAATATTTCTAGGGTAACTTTTTATGTTTTCAATAAATGATTTATCACTTTCAAGGCGAGTTACTTTAAAAGGACGTCTTCTAAATTGAGGTAAACCAAGTGACTTTACATCTTTTTGAAATAATGGAGTGGCATCAATCACTGTACTTGTTGAATCTTTGCTATATGCTTTTATAGGAAAAGTGTACAATACAGGCTCAAAATTTGAATTTGCAACTGCTTCGTTAACAGGAAGCGAGTCTGCAGCTACAACATTATAAGATACAACACGTAGAACAACTTTCTTTCCTTTCTTTTGCCAACGTAATACTTGCTCGTTTTGTTTTCCTCCACCAAAGCCTAAACCGCTTGCAGTTTTAGAAATACGAGTAACCATAAGCATCTCTCTATCAAAGAGAGAGTCTGGGATTTCATAATAATACTTGTCGTCTAAAGTGTGGACCGTAAAAAGTCCTTCGTCACTTTTGGCGTCTTTTGTAATAACTTTGTTATAAGGTTTTGGGTCATTTTTTCCAGGCTTTTTTGCTGGAGGTTTTGTTGCAGTAGTAGCTGTTTTAGACTTACTAGCTTTTTTTGTTGTAGAACAAGATAAAGCAACAAAACATACTGAAACTACGAGAAGTAGTTTAATCGAAATGTGTTTCAATGTGGTTGAGTTTAAAATTAGTGTCCCAAATTAAGAAATATAAGAGAGTGTAGAAAACATATCTTAAGGTTTTAATAGTATTTTAACGTAATAAATAATAACTCAATAAAATAAAAAAACCACTCTTTCGAGTGGTCTTAGAATTATAAAAATAAATTTTTATTCAAAGGTGTCTAGATATTCTAAAACGAGTTCAATACCTTCATCATGATGAATAGTCGTGCCAATCCATGGCATTGTGAATCCAGGTTGAAAATCTGAAGTCAATCTATTAATTATACTATTTTTTCTATTTACAAGATCAGAATCATTTAAACTAGTCTCATAATCCAATCTTAAAGAGGATGGAGATTCGCAAATACCACCTTCGGTATGGCAATGTGCACAGTTCATATCAAGATAAGCTCTTGCACGTTCTTCTAGTGTGTAATTAATGGCGTCTTCCCAATTTGGCAACACACTAACCGTTGATGCATCAGATATACCTTCTAGTAATTCGCTATCAATTAATTGTTGTAATTGATTAACACCATTAATATTAAAGTTTAGAGATCTAAGTCTTGGTCCTATTGGTTTTTTTACTTCGCCTGTTCTATGGCAGGTAAAGCATTGTAAGTCGGAAGGTATCGAGTAATTGATAGAATTTGTTTCGCCATTAGCATCTATCCATGTGACAGGAACAAAACTACCATTTAAATCTAAAATAGCATCTGTTTGGTCATCATTCCATTTGTAGTCTCCAGTTTCCCAAACACCATTAATTTTAATTAAAATTCTTGTTTCTATAATATGTTGCCCCAATGATTCATCACGTTCATCTAAATTGTAATAAAATGTTTTTGCTATTAGTGTATTGTCTGGATACAAAGGTAATCCATCACCATCATAAGTCATTTTTTCACCTTCAGGCAATACAATAAAACGTTGTTTATGTGCATAATCTGAAAACAATGGTGTATTTAAATCATATTCAAAAGCGTACGGCGAAACAGTTAAATTTTCTAAATCTCCAACAAATAAATTCAATTCTGAAAGCATTGTTCTAAATTCGGGTACAACAGGTGGAGCCAATGTCGTAAAGCTATATACACTGGTGTTCATACTCACATTAGATTCAGAACAAATTGTTTGTACATAGATATCATAACTTGTATTTGCATTAAGTCCGGTGAGTTCTGTAAACGTGTTTGTTACTGAAATTGTAGTGCCACTTCCAAGTGCGAAGCCAGAAACACCATATTCTAAGATGTATGATCCAACAGTATTAGGATCATCCCATGAGATAGTTGCGGTATTGTTTGAAATAGTATTGGCTGAAACATTTAGCACAGCATCGCAAGCTGCAACTAAATCATCATCATTGTTACATGCAAAAATAAGACATGCAAGACATGCAAGTAGACCAGTTTTTTTTAACATTTGGGTTTTTTTATCTGATTAATAGCTCAACGAATGTAGTAAAAATCTATTTCATCTAATGAATAAATCGTTATATCGTCTATTTTTGTCTTTAAATAGAGCTTGTTAATTAATTATCACTTGTTTAGATAGCTTCTGTTCCTGATGTTCTAAAGCTAAAAAATAATTCCCAGCCGGTGTATTATGATCAATTGGCCATGATATAGAATTCTGTCCGATATTTACATCTCCATCAAAAATCGTTTTTATTTTCTGTCCCAATGTATTATAAAGGTTTAATTGAATGTTACTCAATAGGTTTTTAGAATTAATACGTATATATAATACATCAGTATGCTGAGAAGGGTTAGGATATATGTCAAAATTGGTAGTGCTAATTTCAAATGATTCTACATTAAGTGTACTTGCTAAACTTCTTTCATAAATGCCATGTCCATGTGTTGCAATTCTAACTTTACTATTAGCTGGAGACAAGTTTAAATCATATACCATAACGGCTTCTGGTAAGCCTTCGCTAAAATCTTCCCATGTATTTCCTCCATCTGCTGAAAAATGCATGCCTAGATCATTTCCAATGTAAACGTGATTAGAATCTGATGGATCAATTAAGACCGTATTTGTTGGCAAATCTGGAAGGCCATTATCTATTGAAATCCATGTATTTCCTCCATTTATCGTTTTGTAAACATGATTGCTTCCAAAACCAGAAAATGTAATATAGACTGTATTTTCCTCATTAGGATCAAATTCTATATCTTTTATAACTCGGTCAGGAAGTCCATTCATTTCTGTAAATGTAGCTCCACCATTAACAGATTTAAAAAGCTTTGGTGATTGGAATGATACCGTTAGCGGTATTTTACTAGTTGCAACATACAAGACATTAGCATTGGTAGGTGATACTGCTATTTTTACGATTACATTAGTGTCATCAACTTCAGAGGATACTGGAAGCCAGCTGTCTCCTCCATTACCTGAACTATATAGCTTTCTTGATCCTGCATATACGATATTATTATCTGATGGCGCCAATACATAAGGTGCAGAAAACGCCGTATAATCATCATTATCAATAATCGGTCTTCTAACAGAGAACGTCTCTCCACCATTATCCGATCTTAATATATATAAACCTTGTGCTGAGCCATAAACAATTTGATTATTATCGCTATTAACAGCAGTTGTCATACCATCACCACCAATTACTCGAGACCATGATGGTGTCCCATTATAAATGTAACTAGCATTGTCTTGTGCTCCCGCAATACAAAAATTTGGATTTGAAGATGCGCTAGACATATCTGCATAAAATTGTGTGGTTTGCAATCCGCCATTATGCGTCGTAAAGGTGTCACCGCCATCAGATGATGAAAATACTCCACCATCAGATGCGAAAAAAACCTTGTTAGGGACAAGAGGATGGTAATACACTGCATGTATATCGCCGTGAATATAATTATCACCACCTTCTGGAGTATCAATAGAGATTTCACCAAAGGGCCAAGCCATCCAATCAGACTGTTTAATAAATAGGGTTCCAGAAAGTGTCGATTTCCATGCGTCAATACCAACACTCATAATTTCAGTAACATTATTTGGATTGACGGCTATATCATGAGAATACCAACCTTGAAAACGAGCAATGTTTTGATTGTTGATATTGGACCAAGTATTTCCACCATTAACAGATTTGAATAAGCCAGCGTTTGTCGTGCTACTTGTGGTTTGCGCATCATATATTGATGCGTACACAACATTAGAATTTACAGGGTCTATTTCTAGTTTAGCATTTCCAGACCAGGCAGATACTAAATTTCCTGGATCTGTGAGCTCAACAAATGAGCTTCCTCCATTTGTAGATTTAAATATTCCACATGAATCAGGTGATAAAATCGTATTAAGATTTCCTTGAGACACATAAACGTTATTTGGATTATTCCAATCTATTTCTATATCAATACAATGAGGTTGGTTTAAAACGAGGGTCCATGAATTACCCGAATTTTCACTTCTATATAATCCATCACTAGTGGCAGCTAAAACTACTGATGAGTTATCAGGATTGATTGCAAGGTCAGAAACGCCTTTGATATCATCTTGGTCAAAAATTAGTACATGTGACCAAGTAGATCCTCCGTCGATTGATTTTAAAACGCCTATACCAAACGATCCACGTGTTAATCTGTTTTCTGTTCCTGGTTGAGCAAGACCAGAACCATAGACTTCACCAGTGCCAATGTACATCGTGTCGGCATTATTAGGGTCGATGGCGATACTGGCAACTCCTAATACTGGGAATCCTGTTTCTATATATTCCCAAGCATTGATACCAACACCTTGTGTTGTCGTTTTCCATAAGCCACCACTTGCTGCACCAGCAAAAATAATATCTGGATCTGTTGGGTGAAATGCTAAGCAAAGTGTACGGCCGCCAATATTTTGTGGCCCTAAACTTTCCCATTCACCAGCAACTTGCGATGATCTTCGAGCCTGTATTTTATCACTAAATGCATTAAGATATTTCGATGTTGGGATGTCTCCACTTGGATAGGCACGTTCTTGCGACCAAATATCTAGACTTTTAGCAGCTCCTGAAATTTTAAAATCTGGGGTAGTGCCTATAGTAAAAATATAGACACACGTGATAGCAATTATAAAGCATGCCATGATAAGACTTATGCGTTTAGTAATCATAGTGTTTTTATTTTAAAGCTACGTAATTTTCTAGAGAAAAGATAATCGAATTATAAAATTTACTAGAATCGTTTGTTTTGAAATATAAATGTAAAAGCCTAATTGAGAGCTGAAGTTTATGATCTTAATTATTTGAACTCTCCTTATAATTTTCTGTATGATAATACAATTGCCTCGGGAAATTTTCTGAAGAAAAATTTAAGTCCTCTATTGTATTTAGAGAATTTTGGATATTAATATAAAACTCTGAATTTACAGGTAAATTAGAAATCCACTTGTTTAAAAGGGGATGAACAACGACTCGTTTAAATTTAGTTTCTCCATAATCGTTACTGTAATATACAATCATTTCAAATGGATTTGGTTCAATATCAGAATAGTCAATTTTTACGTAATCTTCTGTTTTAATAGGTGTTAAAATCACTAGTTTGGATAATGTGTCAGAATGATTTTCAGTTGAAAACAGCGATTTCTTATTGTTTTGATCAAATAGAATTACATCACCTTTCAATTGTCCATTTTCAAATGTGGTTTTAAGTATAGGATTACCATTACTATCAAATTGTAAGTAATCGCCATATGCTGATGCTTTACACTTGTATTCTAAGCTGAAAGATTCTTGCTCTAGAAGAAGGTTGGGGAGGTAGGTTTTTGGTATGGTAGGCTTTTCCTTTGAGGTCTCTATCTCGTAACTTTGGGCTGATTCTATTACTGTTTCTTCAACGTCTTCAACTTCAGCATAATTTAGTTCTCTATCTAAACAATCTTCAGCTAAGAAGTTTACATGGTGCTTTACTTTAGAGTTTGGGTAATAAAAAAGCCAACTTCCGTCTTCTATGCCGTCTTCATTATAGATTACTTTGGATTCTAATTGCTCTTTATCGTCATAATTTTTCCAAATGGTTTTATTGTTTTCCATGGTCATAGACCTATAAAGGGTATAATCATCTAAATATGCCCTTCTTAAATCCCAAGCAATTAATTTACCATTTTTATAGGTGCCATTTCCTTTGTAATAATATACAATTGATGATTCGGTTTTAGTTGATTCATAATAAAGATTGCCGTTTAAAATATCATCTTTATAATTTCTTTTAATTATATATTCGTCTCCTCCAAATGAAGTCCACAATCCTTCTTTTTTATTATCAATAAATTGTCCTTGAGTATTTAATTTTCCGTCGAAATCATAGACTTTGACAACGCCTTGTAACATATTATTAATTTGATATGCAGCATACCTTATGTTTCCATTTTCGAAGTATTCTATAAAATCACCATTTACTTTTCCATCTTTATAAATTATAAATGCTCTTTTGTTTCCATTTTCATAATACTCTTCATACAAACCATCTCTAATATTATTTTTCAAATCAATACGTCCTCGAAGGTTTCCATTTTTATGATAAGCTTTGTATGTTCCATGTTCTACACCATCATTATAAGGTACAATCAAGCTGATACTTCCATTTTCAAAATATTGCGTGGCTTTTCCATGAGGTTTACCGTTTTTAAATTGGACTGTGCTTTTCGTTTCCCCAGATTTGTAATAATGAGTAACTAAGCCGTCAAAAAAAGTAGAGTCTTGCCGAATAGAAAGGCCTTTCATTTGAAGTTGACCGTTAATATAATAATCTTTGATTAGATATTTGCCGTTTTTTAGTTTTGGTTGAGGTCTAAAAAACTCGGCATAATATTTTGACGTTTCATTCCAATCTTGATCAAACCAAATGGTGTCATTTTGAGCTCTACTTAAAAATGAAAAGCAAGCAAAAAGTATACAAAATGTAATAATAGTTTTGTGGTGCATGCTAATGGTTATGGATGTGTTAAAGCTTTAAATATATATAATTAGAACAAAAAAAGAACCACAATTGTGATTCTTTTAAGTGTATGTCAAAGCGATAGGTGACTATAGCACATTTACAAAGAGACCATCATCATTTTTAGTTACAGATGCGATCTTCTTACTTGTAAGTCCTTTTATGGTTTTATCCCATTTTTTATTGCTCAATCCTGATTGAGTTTTAAGGGTGTTCAAGTCAATTGGCGTATTCGATTTTAAAATCGAAAAAACTGCTTTTTCCTCGTCTGTCAATGGAACTTGTTTTTGTTCTGGTTTCATTTGCGGGAAGAATAATACTTCCTGAATCGATTGATTGTTAGTTAAGAACATTATTAAACGATCCATGCCAATTCCCATACCAGACGTAGGAGGCATTCCATATTCTAAAGCTCTAAGGAAATCATGATCGATAAATTCAGTTGCTTCATCATCACCTTTCTCAGCTAATTTTAATTGATGTTCAAAACGTTCTCGTTGATCAATTGGGTCATTTAGTTCTGAATAGGCATTTGCAATTTCTTTTCCGCAAACCATTAATTCAAAACGCTCAGTTAAATCAGGATTATCACGATGCTCTTTACAAAGCGGACTCATTTCTTTAGGATAATCAGTAATGAATGTGGGTTGAATATAATTGCCTTCACATTTTTCGCCAAAAATCTCATCAATTAATTTCCCTTTACCCATAGTATCGTCGACTTCAATGCCTAAGTCTTTTGCCGCTTGACGAATTTCATCTTCTGTTTTACCTGTAATATCAAACCCTGTAAAATGTTTAATAGAATCGGCCATGGTTACTCTAGCATAAGGTGCTTTGAAGTTAATTTGATGTTCACCAAAAGTAGCTTCAGTTGTTCCGTTAACAGCCATTGCACAATGTTCTAATAGACGTTCGCAAAAGTCCATCATCCAATTGTAGTCTTTGTAAGAAACGTAAATTTCCATGGCTGTAAACTCTGGGTTGTGAGTTCTATCCATGCCTTCATTTCTGAAGTTTTTAGAAAATTCATACACACCATCAAAACCTCCAACAATAAGACGTTTTAAATATAGCTCATTAGCAATTCTCATATACAATGGGATGTCTAAGCTATTGTGATGTGTTACGAAAGGACGTGCTGCAGCACCACCAGGAATAGGTTGTAAAATAGGTGTTTCGACTTCAAAGTATCCGGAGTTATTAAAAAACTCACGCATTGCATTAAAAAGTTTTGTTCGTTTAATAAAGACTTCTTTTACGTGTGGATTAACAACTAAATCGGCATAGCGTTGTCTGTAGCGTAACTCAGGATCTGTAAACGCATCATAAGTGACGCCATCTTTTTGTTTAGGGATTGGTAATGGCTTTAGAGCCTTACTAAGCAATTTAAATTGCTTAACCATAACCGTTTTTTCACCTACTTTTGTTGTAAAGAGATCACCTTCAATACCAACAAAGTCGCCTAAATCTATTAGTTTTTTAAAAATATCATTATATAACGATTTGTCTACACCAGTACAAATCTCATCTCTGTTAAAATAAACTTGAATGCGCCCTTCACTATCTTGTAATTGCGCAAAAGAAGCTTTTCCTTGAATGTTAATTGACATTAAACGTCCAGCAATAATCACCTTTTTGCCTTCTTCGAAAGTGTCTTTAACCTGTTTAGATGTATAATTTACAGGATATAAATCTGCAGGATAAGGGTTAATACCTAAGGCTCTTAATTTTGCGAGTTTATCGCGTCTTACTAGTTCTTGTTCTGAAAGCTGCATGCTACATATATTTTGAGGTGCAAAATTACATTATTTGCAAAAAACATCGTAGTAAATTGAAGAAGAATAGTTTGATAAATATTCAGAATAGAATTAATTGATGTGATTTTAAATTGAGTTTAGAGATTTTATTTCATTTTCGACATCAGAAATAAAAACTTCAAACCCTGAATTTATGTTTTTAAAGCGATTTATTTCTGCATATTTAGAACGTGCTTTATTGAATTGTTTTTTGACTTCAATAAGATTGGATTGCCCTTTCAAAGCGAGCCCTAGAAAATAATAGGTTTCTGCAATGTCCTTATTCAAAGATAGTTGCTTGTTTAATGTCGTTATGGCTTTATCATATTGTTGGTCCAAGACATAGAGCATTCCTAGTGAATGATAATCAGTTAAACCAATATCGTCTGCAGAGTTTGCGTTATTAATAGTATTTAAAATGATACTTATCCCTTTTTTATAATTCCCATTTTTAGCATAAGCTAAGCCCAGTATAATTTTCATGTCTTTGTCTCCTCCAGGTGTGAATTGCTGATAGGCTTTAGGTAAATTGTAATAGGTTTCCAAATCAGAAATGCAACGGTTGTAATTTTTGTATTGCCAAAACCAGTATGCTCTATAACATAAATACTCCTTTGGGTCAAGTTCAATGGCTTTGTTTAGTATGGATAAACCTTCAAGTAAAAATCCCCGTTTAAAATATGGAACAGATTTTTCATAATAAGCCCATGCAAATTTTGGCCCTATCGCTATGGCTTCATCAAATAATTCTTGAGACATTTTGCTGCCTTGAGGATAGGTTATTGCTTTATAACTTAATTCGCAAGCTTTTCGTTCACCACTTCCTTTAGGATAAATATAGCAATTGGGTTGAGCGAGGCTAGATAAAGACAATAATAGCGTTATAACTAGAAGTTTTGATTTCATGTGTTTATAATTTTACCATTTTCTATTTTTATAACGCGAAATGTATAGCTATCATAATCCTTTCCGTTATATATTGCATGATTCCAGTCTTTTAATTCTTTGAAAACAGATTGTATATGCTGAAATAAATCTTCGGGACATTTGGTGGAGTTAAAATCTGTATCGAGTACTTGAATCCGGAATCGTCCGGATTCATTCTTACAATTTACAGCAAAGCGAATGATGAAATATCCACTAAAAAATCTGTAGTCGGATTGATAATTATAAGACTCCAAAATGGCCTTGTTAAGAGCTTTATTGCCTCCAGTGTACGATATGAGAGCTCTTCTATGTAATACCTTTGTTGAGTCACAAAACTGAAATTGTGGGTCATCTAAGTCAGCATTAAAAGTTGTGTCGCCAATATGATCTTTATAATCTGTTTTTACTTCTCTTGATGTTTCACAAGACATAAGAACTAGAATAAGTACTACTATTCTAACACTATTTTTCATGCATATTTGTTTTTATTGCATTAAGGTTTTCAACCAAATCGGTATTGTCTGGAAATTGTTTAATAGCATTTTCCATAACTTTAATCGCTTTTTTTGAATAGCCATTAATGCCTAAAGTATTAGCTAAACTCATGCGTGCTCTTGGTTCATTTGGAAAAAGTTTAGTGTTTAATTTGAAAACCTCAATGGCTTCATCATGTCTGTTAGTAGAATAGAGTATGCGACCATAAGTATTGAGTTCATACATGCTACTAACTTTTCCATTAAATGTTCTTAATAGTTTTTTGCCTTGCTTTTTAAGCCCGTTTAGTCCATCTTCTTTTAAAATAGCATTGACTTTTGAGACAATCTGATAGTTTGATTTATAATCATTTTTTGAGATGATATTTAGAATGTCTTTTTCTAAAGTTTCAACAGGATGTTCAACTATTCGGTTAACTTCTTTTCGGTTTTTATGAAAAATAATTGTAGGTACACGATGGATGTTTAGGCCAGCTTCTTCATGGTTAGGACTTTGCTTATACATATTTGGTTTTCTGCTTAAAGCAATGACCTTGAGTTGATCTTCAGGAAAATTACAGGCTTCCAATATTTTGTATAAGCGTGGTACTTCCTTTTTGCTATCTCCACACCAAGTCCCCATAAATAATGTGATTTGGTATTCTTTTAGTTTATCGGAAATTGCGGCAACAGTAGACGTGTCTAACGTGTAATCGTCTTTGTTTTTTGAAAACCATGAATTATAGTTTTTAGTAGTCAATCCATCTTTATTGATTGTTCCGAGCAAAAAAGGAGTTTCTCCATCAATAGCAATTTCTGTATTGATGTCTTGGGCAAATGTGGCTATAGAAAATAATATAGCCACAACACATATTTTGTGAATTTTCATAATACTATTTTTTTATGGTTTTAGTGTCTTTCTTAATTACATTTCCCTTAATTTGAAGGCGTTTTTGTCCTTCATCAGCATTTGAAAAAATAGTAATGGATTTTGAAAATTTCCCAACTCTATTGGTTGCATATTTGATATCTATAGTGCCAGATTCTCCAGGTAGAATTGCTTTTTTGGGATATGTTGGCACAGTACAACCACATGTTGTTTTAACTCTAGAAATTACGATTGGAGCAAGACCTCTATTTTTAAATTTAAATGTTCTAACGCCGTTGTCGTTTTGTTGAATAGTACCATAATCTATGGTTTCAGCTTCAAAAACGAATACACCAACTTTGTCGTTAGCGGCGTAATCTTGAGAAAACCCTGAGTTTGAGTATAAAAGTGAGAAAGTTATACAGAGTAATGCAATTAAGCTGTTCTTTTTTGATTGATTTTGAATGAAAGTAATGAGTGTCATAATGAATGATATTTTTGATTAATACATTCACAAACATCATGATTTGAATGAAAAAATAGTGTCTATTTAGGGTTGGAAAAGAGTACTAGTCCCTAGGTTGAATTTTGTAACTACTTGCTAAACAAGGTTTTTAATTCCTCTCTGGAGTTAACTTTTAATTTCTTATAAACATTGTTTACATGTGTTTTTACAGTGCTTACGCTTACAAAAAGAGCTTCGGCAATGTCTTTATTGCTATTATCGTTTAGTAAAAGTTCTAAAACATTTTGCTCTTGTTTAGTTAATTGTTCTTTGGCATGAGTATGTTGCTTTTTCTTTTTTTTCTTGGCTGAAAACACAAAATATAAGTTTAATAAACCAGATATTAGGAGTAAGCCTATGAGAAGGTAGGTCCAATCTGTTTCAGGTGTTTTTTTTGAAGTTTCTGGTGAAAGAATAAATTTATCTGAAGTGAGTTCGGCTTCATACTGAGTTGCATAACTCGAATTTGGGTATTTGCTTTGAAGACGATTTAATAACTCGTCATAATAAGGGTTGTTTTTTAAATCTTCGAGATAATAATTGTGAAACTGATTGCCTCGATCTGATAGAAATGTATAGATGTAAAGTTCAGCTAGAGGCTCGTCAAGAGCTTGCCCAAAATCTTGAAGTGTCTTAAACCATTTTTTATTGTTAAGTTGTCTGTTAGCTTTACTTCTAAACTCAGAATAGGCAAACCTCATGTCTTCCTTTAAAGAGTCTATCTTTATAAATGCTGCTGTCTTTTGATTATTAGATATAATATCGCAAAACATTTCAGCATCAAAAGAGAGTGGAAATGTAACGGTGTCAGTGCTTTTTGCTATGAACAAAATATCCTTACTATCGTCACAGTGTCCTTCAAAATGGTTGCTGCCTTGATTAAAAGAAGTACAATTATCTACATGAAGTTTGTAGATTTTTTGCTCAGCATCTAATTGGTCACCTTCAAAAAGAAAAAAGCCTTCCGAATTTGTTTTAGCTTTCGAAATAATTTGCTCATCATTAATGCCTTCAAGAGTTCGATAATCTTCAATAACAGACAAATAAACGTCACTCTGCCAGCGATCTTTATCAATATGTCCTTTAAATTGATGTTGTGCTCTGGCGAGTTTTCCGAAAAAAAGAAAAACAATAAAGTATATAATATATCTCACAGCACTAAACTAGCATTTTTTCTTGTAATCCACTCATTTTAGTTCAAAAACCAAATTTTAACATAAAATCAATAGCTTTTAAGTGTTAAAGTCTTTTGAGAAGTGTAACGTTAGTAAAAATAATGCGTCTTAATAATAGACATCAATCAATCATGCCAAACCTGTTTTGGCAACAAATCAATCATCATGAGTTTTTGGAGAGCAGTCCTTGCTATCATATTCCCGCCTTTATCTGTTATTGGAAAAGGTTGTGGATCTATTTTTATTGTTTTTTTATTGTGGGTTTGTGGTTGGGTTCCAGGAGTTATTGCTGCGCTAGTAATTCTTAACAATCCTGAAAGATAAATTGTATCTTTGTCTTACTTAAATCAAAATCATAACAATATGAAACAATTTTTTACACTTATCGCATGCGCTCTAACCTTAATGTTAACCAGTTGTCAGTTTTCTGAAAACATCTACATCAATGAAGACGGAAGCGGTACAATGGAATTTTCTATGGATGCCTCAGAAATGATGGAGATGGTTGGAGAAATGGGAGAAGGAGAAGCAGCAAAAGGCATGGATAAAGCAATGGATTCAACAATCGTTTTTAAAGAATTTATTGAAGAATATAAAGATAGTATTGCAACCTTATCTGCTGAAGATCAGCAAAAAATAAAAGCACTTGAAGATTTTAAAATGCATATGGTCATGAATCCAGAAACGAAGAAGATGACTTTTGATTTGTCTACCGAGTTTAAAAATGCTAATGAGCTTCAAGATATGTTTAAAGCAATGAATAGTTTTAGTAACCTACAAGGTCAAGGTGGAGCTGCCGCAAATCCAGCATCTAGCCCATTTGCTTCTATGGGAGATGGTGGAGCAACCGATGTGAGTTATGCTTACGATGGTACAACATTTAAGCGATCTGCACGAATCACTGATAAAGAAAAGCATGCTCAAGCTATTGATAGTTTAGGTCAAGCTGCTATGATGTTTGGATCATCTAAATATAAAATCAATTATCACTTTCCTAGACCAGTTAAATCTATCTCTAAAGAAGGTGCTATGTACAGCGAAGATCGTAAAACTGTAACACTTGAAGTTGGATTTATGGATGTACTTAAAGATCCTGAATTACTAGACTTTGAAGTTGTTTTAGAAGATAAATAGTATTGAATAAAAATATAAAATTTGAAGATTTAGGCACTAAAGACTTTAAAGCAACTTGGGATTACCAAGAAGATTTGTTTAAAGGAATTTTAGATGTGAAAATCAAAAATAGACGTGAGGATGCTGGTCTTGAAACAGATAATTATTTTCTGTTTGTAGAGCATCCTCATGTCTATACTTTAGGTAAAAGTGGCGATATGTCTAACTTGCTTTTATCTGAAACTCAGCTTGCGCAAAAGGGCGCGACATTCTACAAAATTAATAGAGGAGGAGATATTACCTACCATGGCCCTGGGCAAATTGTAGGATACCCAATTCTAGATTTAGATAACTTTTTTACCGATATTCATAAATACTTACGATTCTTAGAGGAAGTTATTATTCTCACTTTAGCTGAATATGGTTTACAGGCCGAACGTAGCCCTGGAGAAACAGGGGTTTGGTTGGATGTTGGGACGCCTTTTGCACGAAAGATTTGTGCTATGGGAGTTCGTGCAAGTCGTTGGGTAACAATGCACGGATTTGCATTAAATGTAAATGCAAACTTAGGTTATTTTGATAATATTATCCCTTGTGGAATAAAAGGTAAAGCTGTGACCTCTTTGCATGTTGAGTTGGGAGTTGAAAAGGTTGACGAATCTCAAGTAAAATCTAAGCTGGTAAAACATTTTAAGACGCTTTTTGAAGCGGAGTTTGTTTGATAAATATTACCTCTTAAGTCTTTTTAAATTTTAACCTTCTTCGTTAAAAAAGACTTTGTAATAATGCATTTTTTTTTCTTCATCATAACCGCGCTCTAAATACTCTGCAGAAGCATCTGGTGCGTCAACATCTAGTTTAATGTGAATATTTGTATCAAGTTTAATTTCAGTTTTTATCTTTTGTTTCTGCTTTTTTAAGACCTTTTCTGAAACATCAAACTGATTTCTAATTAAAATATGATGATCATTTTCATAAGTTTTTTTGAAATCCTCAAATAGCTGAAGCGCATCTTCTTTTTCAAATACTTCGTCTTTAAATGATTCTATATTTACTATCTCATTTTCTTTGAAGAAATCTACAGTTTTGGCAAGGAAATTACTTTGCTCTTGTCCACCAAATTGTGGTTGCATAACTTCTT
This sequence comes from Psychroserpens citreus, assembly GCF_055686305.1. Classification (NCBI taxonomy): domain Bacteria; kingdom Pseudomonadati; phylum Bacteroidota; class Flavobacteriia; order Flavobacteriales; family Flavobacteriaceae; genus Psychroserpens; species Psychroserpens citreus. Next base: position 715,219 of record NZ_CM145999.1, on the reverse strand, counting down.
TTGAGAATTCACGACACATTTCAATATAATTCTTGGTGTGCTGATTAGAATCATCTGGGTATTTAATGTTTAAAAAACTTTTAATCCAATATTGTGCATCGTAATTATTGTTATCTATGCTTAATACAATTTTGCCTTCAGTGTCTGCTGCATTTAAGATGAGGACACCTTTATCTACCTTTTTTGTCGCAATTCCTTTTTGTGTTATAATGTCATAACTTCCGTGTTCTAAATAGGTTTGGAAGAAATGAGATTTATTTTCAATTTTAAAAATTCCTACAGCATCTGTTTGATAATCTTCATATTGAATATCGTGAAACATACAAACGATTACATCTCCAGTCTTTATTTGAGCAGAATTGGATTGTTCAAATAAATGCATGACAATGTGCTTGGAGATGTCTACAAAATCTGTGTCATCTTGTAATAATTGTGATGCATAACTATTAATTTCATTTAAATCTATATTAGCATGGTGATTAAAACGATAAGATTCTGCTAGGCTAGTAAATGGTCTCAGTAAATATGGAAGGATTAAGTCATAACTTATTTCTTCAAAGTCTATTGGTTGCTCTGAAAATGCATTTTTTGTGCTATTAAATTTGTTGCCTACCTTATGGAGAATGCATTTAGAAATAGAAGCCTTATTACGTTTTATCATAATGTAAAATTAAAGTCGCAATACTACTAAATTTTAGTCTGAATAAACAAAAAACGCCAAAGAAAACTCTTTGGCGCCTTCATAAAGATTGAGGCATCGATTTGGTTACTATAAATGCGATTATTGTTTTATAAATTCAACACGACGGTTTTGAGCTTTTCCTTCTGGAGAGGTATTGTCTCCAATGGGTTCACTTTCGCCTTTACCATCTGAAAGAAGCCTATTGGCATCAATTTTATAAACTTCTATTAGTGCTTGTTTTACAGCTTTAGCTCTAGTTTTTGATAGTTTCATATTTGTATCATCACTTCCATCGGCATCGGTATGGCCAACAATTTTTAGTGTAATACTATTGTCTTGTTGTAATACTTGTGAAATTTGTCGGATGATTCCGTAAGATTGTGATTGAATAGTAGAAGAACCAGAATTAAATAGAATCCCATTAGTCGAAATTTTCCCTTCACTTATTAGTTTCCGTCTAAGGTCAACACCGCCTTCAGCAACTTTTAAATTTTTAATAAATATGCGTTCTTCACCGTCTTTAAAATTATTGATGTGAAATTTTATGTGATTTAATACATTTGGAACTTCAATAAATCTTGGAATATCAACATATTTAGTTTGATTGACCCATAATCTGAATCGCTTTTTTGTTACAGCAATCGCAATATGTGGTTGATTTAATACGTCGTCTCTAATATCTGATTTAACAGTAGAGTTAACATCACCTCCATTACGATTGAAGAAATTTTGGTTTCTAATATCGAAAGCTGCATATTGACCAAATGGAAGAGATGACATAACATGATGTTCTGTACCTTTGTTAAATTTTAAATTATCACTTAGATAAATGTGTAATCGTGCTGTTGAAGAGGTTTTATCGGTTATTCCACTAGTTAAAATGTCAAATTCTATGGTATAATCTTCTGGAAGTTGTTCAATATCTGGAATAAAAAACAAGCCATAACCTGATTTTAATTCTAACCAATTTTCGTTTTTAATTTTTACAGTTTCACCAGAACCATTCGTATTCCATTTAGAAGGAAAATCACCTATGAAATCTTGAGAAAAATCATCGAAGAAGATAATCTTATCACCAGGAACGAAGTCAAATTTGCTCAAAATTTCTATGTCATCCGATATGTTTTTAGGGGTTTTTGTTTCATCTTTACTGATTTCCGAAGGTTTGTCTGAACTGTTATTAGTTTTGTTAGCTTCTGATGAATCGCTATCGTCCTGTTCTTTAGATTCTCGTTGTCCTAATAATAATTCTTTAGCAGTTTTAATACTATACTTGAGAGCTTTTTTTGCTTTATTGATTTGCAGCGTTGCTTTTCCTTGTTTAAGAATGCCTACATTATCTAAATCTGAAACAATGTCTGGAGCACTTTCACTTAATGCTGTCATTTCTACTAGCGCTTCTTCTAATACATCAATGTCTTCATCATCTAGAGGTGTGCCAGCTTCTGCATAGCCATCATATTTGTATACTTTGTCGTACAAATCAAAAGACTCTTGTACAAAGGTGTCTACACTAGATACACCAACTCTACTTTTTGGTCTTTTAATTTTTTTGGTTTGAGCTTCAGTAAAAGGTGTTGCACAGATAAAAGCCAAACATAACAACAATAGTTTGGTATTATTTAATTTTATAGTCATGAGGAATGCAACAATTTGATTAATAGCATGTTTAAAGGTAAATAATCAAATTTAATTGACAAAAAATGATGTGTGAATTGTATGTTTTTATGTATAGTTGGTTATGGAAAATTTCTTGTTAATTATTGAATTTCATAAACAATAATAGAGTCATTATCTCCTTTGGTAACAATTTCTAGGGCACTATCTTTATCAGTATTACCGAGTTCTAATTCTGAGTTTGCGTACACAGGAAAATTGGCAATTAGTTTTGCTTGGCTGTCAAATAAATATGCTTTTTTTGCTTGTAAGTCGGTTACACTAACATAAATTTTATCGTTAATGTAAAATATTTTTGGCGCTGTATAGTCGCCAAAATCCAATTCTACAGATTTGGATTTTATGTTTAGTATGTTTTCATTCATAACAACAAGAGTTTTACTTGTTGTTGCTATTTTGTGTTCACTACTCGTATTTAAGTTGCTGTGATTAACCGTTCCAGATGGATTTATTTCTAATAATTCTCCATTAGTGTTTGAAGTCGTAAATTTGTTTTTGTATAGGTAAATGTCATTGTCTGAAAAACTGATTTTTTCTTTAACCTTTGTTCTAGTTTTTCCTGTTCTATCAAGTATTTGCATTGTGTTTCCTGAAGCGAAGACCAAATAATCTTTTCTGTTGATTCTAAAATGTTTTGGTTGAGTTGATATTATACTTGGAGCATTTGTATAGGTGAAACCTGAAACTTTTTTTCCATTTTTATCGTACATTAAGACCGATTTTCCTTGAACAATCATAAAACGATATTTTTTGTTTTTATCATAATCAAAAACGGAAACAGGCTGGGTTAATTCATCGTTAAAACCTAATGGAAATGCATTTACATTGTTGCCATTTCTATCTAAAACATAAAGTTTTTTTGAAGTGTTAAAAACTAATTGTAATCGCCCATTTTTATAAGTGTCTATTTGTTCAATTTTGCCAAGAATTTTACCGTCCAATTGTTTTTTCCAAAAGACTTTACCTTTGTTCGATATTAGATATAAGTTGTTATTTACATCTTGCACAACAATATCCATTTGGTTGTTAGTATGGTTTTTAACTAATTGCGGAGGAGAGATTAGGTTTGCATCTATTGATATGTTAAACTCTTCGGTTACTGAATTAACAGAACGCTTTGCTTTATGCGTTTTGAAAACAGCATTAACATGGGCGAAATCTGAATCATAAACAAATTGAATAATTGAATGATTGAAATTAGTGATATCTAGGGTTTTATCATCTGAAAAATTTAAATTGAGGATGTTATTCAATTCTGCTGAATTTCCGAAAAGAAGAATAGAAGCTTCATCACTTAAATCAAGTTGTGTGTCTACGTAATTGTCGCTTTCAGATAAAACGGTATTGTTTTGATGATTAGAAATAATATGCTTTAGTGTATTTAAATCATCAGTAAAAACGAAAAAATCATCTAGGATACTATAATATTTAGCATTAATAGATTTAATAAGTGGTGTAAAAGCGCTGAGAAATTCATTAGTATTAGTGTCTTCGAGTGAATACAAATTTATTGATCGAAAGTTATCTTCTACTTGATTTGCATTTAGAGCATCTTGCGCTAGTGTAGGGTCAATGGATCGAAATAGTATTGCCTGTTTATTATTGATTTTAGTTTGACCAATTTCTATAATGCTTTGAAAAAAACTCAAATGGTGTGAGGTAGAATCTTGATGTTTATGTTGTGTTAGGTTGTTCCTGAAAATACTATAATCATTAAATGTAAAACTGCTAAACTGTTCGGTAGTGTTTGGTAAAATTGAAGCTATTTTATTTTCCTGAGGAATAGTATTTTTAAATAGATTGATTAGACTTTTTGTTGAGTCTTTTGCTTTTGTTATTCCGTTAAGTAAAATTGAATTTTGAGAAACTTCAGTATCAATGAGCGTGTAATTAGAAAATTGCACTTTATTCAAAATGGAGTCGTTAAATATGATTGGTGTAAATGCTCCTTTTTTATGGTTAATTAATACGGAAGTCATTTTTGATTGATCTGAAATGCTAAATAAAGCTTCAATCTCAGGGTTTATAGTTTTAGATGAAGCAGTTTTTGTTAATTCCAACGAGTTTGAAATAAAAAAAGTGCTGTCCACTAATTTGCTGTAAAAGATATTGTTATTAAAGCTTAACTTTCTTATTCCGTTTGAATTATTGAATGTTGAATCTGTCTTTAGGTTAGGAATTGAGTCAAGATGTATATTATGTTTAGGAGATGGGATAATGTAACTTATGTTTAGGCTATCAGTATTCTTATGTGATAAAGTAATGAAACTATTGTTCTTATTAATATGGTGTAAAGGAATTAACAAGGATTGAAAATTCTCAATTTCAGAATACGCTTCAGAGGCTTTGATTAAAGCATTATTCTTTAAGCCGTTTGCTAAACTTTCTTGAGAATTTATTTTGATTATAACTTCGGTATCTTCTGGAACTAGAGATAATGGATTTGAAGGCTTTGATTTTGAGCTTTCGCAATTGAAAAAGCATAATAGACATAAAGCGACGAACCAGATGTTTTTCATTAAAAAGATTTTTACAAATATAAAAAGTTATAAATCTAATTTGAGTTGTTCGGGTAACAATCTGAAAGATTTTCTATGGTATTTGGTGACTCCATATTTTTTAATGGCTTCACGATGTTCTTTGGTTGGGTAGCCTTTGTTTTGTTTCCAGTTATACATGGGAAACTCTTTGTGTATGTGTTCCATGTATTCATCTCTATAAGTTTTTGCTAATACTGAAGCTGCTGCGATAGACAGGTATTTGCCGTCACCTTTTACAATGGTTTCAAAAGGAATGTTATTTAAAGGTTTAAACTTATTTCCATCAACGATAATGAATTCAGGTTTAAGTTTTAAGTCTTCAATAGCATTATGCATTGCTAAAATTGAAGCGTTCAAAATATTAATCTTATCAATATCTTTTGGAAATATGTGTGTATAAGCATATGCTAAAGCCTCTTGTTTAATAAGTGGCTTTAATGATACTCGATTGCGTTTTGAAAGTTGTTTTGAGTCATTTAATATGGTATTACTGAAATTTTCAGGAAGGATAACCGCGGCTGCTGTAACAGGACCAGCTAAACAACCTCTTCCAGCTTCGTCTGTACCGCATTCTAATTTAAAATTTGAAAATGATGATTTTAAGCTCAAAATGTTAAAGTTTAAACAAAGTTAAAATTTTAACGCAACCAATGAACGGATTATGTATCTAATTACTAGTAATTATAGGTCTTAGCTTGCTAAAAATCGATTATTGACTTATGGTTGCTTGTTAACATTTTTTTATTATAAATACTTGTTTATTTAATATATTATTAAGATGTTTGCGCTAGACTAACTCAAATAATTGTTTTATGAAATTAAAGTTAACATGGTTAATGACGCTTTTTATGGCGTTTGTGATGCAGTTCTCTTTCGCGCAAGAGAAAACAGTCACAGGAACAGTTACATCTGAAGCAGACGGATTACCGTTGCCAGGTGTAAGTATTATAGTAAAAGGAACTACGCGTGGAGTTCAAACAGATTTTGATGGTAATTACTCTATCAAAGCAAGTGCTAATGAAACCTTAGTATTTAGCTACGTAGGGAACAAAACAGTTGAAAGACTTGTAGGGTCTAATTCTACTATCAATGTTGCAATGGCTGAAGATCTTGGTGTTTTAGATGAAGTGGTTATCGAAGCCTACAGAACTTCAACAGCAGAGAAATCAAATATTGCATCCACAACAATTACCGCAAAGACGGTAGAGGCAAGACCAAACGCGTCATTTGCTCAGACTCTTCAGGGTCAGGTTGCTGGACTTAACATTACAACAGGTAATGGTCAGCCAGGAGGTGATAGTACCATTAACTTACGTGGTGTATCATCCTTATCAGGTAACACAGAGCCATTATTTATTATAGATGGTGTTCCAGTAGATGAGGATAACTTTAGATCTTTAAACCCAAATGACATTGAGTCATTATCTGTACTTAAGGATGCAGGAGCAACTGCTATCTATGGTAACAGAGGAGCTAATGGTGTTGTACTTATTAAGACACGAAGAGGGTCTTATAACTCAGGATTAAAGATAAACTACATTGGAACGACAGCCTTTTCAACTTTACAGAATCACGATTATAACTTAATGAACTCGAGAGAGCAGTTACAGTTAGAGAAGGATTTTGGTTCAGGATTTGGAGCGACTTTATCTGATGCAGAATTAGCAATCAGAGCTCAGCAAACCAATACAGACTGGTTAGATGTGTTCTTTGGAACAGGACTTACTCAGAGTCATACACTTAACTTGGCGTCAGGTGGTGAGAACATTAACTCGTTTACATCATTTGGATATACAGACCAGGAAGGAATCTTAAAACGTGCAAGTACACTTAAACGTTTTAACTTCAGAAGTAATATTTCTGGTAAGTCAAGTAATGATAAGTTCAACTATGGAACATCATTTACATTAAACTATTCAGAATCAAATGAACCAAATAGTATTGGTTCAGGAGCGATTAATAGAAACTATGTTTTAGGAGCCAATCAATCGGTACCATATATCTCACCAGCATCTTATGTGCCAGGTGGAGGAGGAAATATTCCAGTGTTATTTGTGAATACGCCATTATTCTTATTAGATCGTTTAGATACCTATACAAGACGTGAGGATGAGATCAAGATCATCGCAAATGTAAATGCGAGTTATAAAATAACAGATAATTTAACCTTTAGAACTTCTTTTGGTGGTGATTTTACTGATGAGCAGTTATTACGTGTAGAATCTCCAATATCTTTTAACGCACAATTATTTGCTGCCACAGGAGATAACACACCAGGATTCTCAGATCAGGATTCAAGACGTTCAGTTGCATTAAACTTTAACAACTCACTTACGTGGTCAAAAGTATTTGCAGATAAGCACTCTTTAGAGGTGTCTTTATTTACAGAATACTTTAAGGCGCACAGACGTAGTTTTGGATTTAGACAATTAGGTTTTGATCCAGCAACCTTCTCTCCTGGAGATGGAGCGTCATTCGTAAATGATAATGCTAATGATGATAATTATGTAGATACAGGTCGAGCTACAGTAAGAGATGCAGGTTTATTCTCATACTTTGGATTTGTAGATTATGATTATGATACAAGATATGGATTCTCAGCGACAGTACGTCGTGATGCATCATACCGTTTCGCAGCATCGAATCGTTGGGGTACCTTCTGGTCTGTTGCAGGACGTTGGAATATTTCAAACGAGGCGTTTATGGAAGATTCTATCTTTGATCAATTAAAGCTTAGAGCATCTTATGGTACTACAGGTAACCAAAGAATTATTGCTGTAGCAGGACAGTTTGCTTATTTTGCTGCACCAGATTTAACAGAGAACTTCTTTAACACAGGAGGACAATATGGTGGAGTAAATGGTTTATCGGCAGGACAGATTGGAAACAATGATCTAAAATGGGAAACTATTGTACAAGCTAATATTGGTTTAGACTTTGCACTTATCAATAATAGATTAAGAGGTAGTTTTGATGTGTATCAAAGAAACACTGAAGATTTATTTGTGAATACTCCAATTGCTCCGTCTATCAATGGTGGTGTTACAGGAATTCGTGCAAATGTAGGTGAATTACAAAACAGTGGATTTGATGTAGAATTACACTACGATCTTTTTAAAGCAAAAGAGGAAGATGGCTTTAATATGACACTTAACTTGGTAGGAAACTATAACAAGCAAGAGATCATTAGTTTAGGAGATTCTGGAGATGTGGCTTTAACTAGACGAGTAGGTGGCGTTATTGGAGAGATTTATGCAGCACCATATATGGGTGTTAATCCAGCAAATGGTAACTTATTATTTTTAGATATCAATGGTAACTTAACCGAAGATATTACAACAAACGATCAAAGAGCTACAGGAAAGAACATCTTCCCTGATTACCAAGGTAGTTTCGGATTTGATGCGGATTATAAGAATTTCTTCATGACAACTCAGTTTAACTATACTATAGGTGTACACCGTTCAGATTTCGATTTACAAGGCTTCTTAGATCCATCAGCAATTGGTCAGTTTAGACATTCAAGAGATATCTTAAGAGCATGGTCTCAACCAGGTGATATCACAGATATTCCATCATTAAATGCAACTAACACTGCAGATGAATTCTTATCAGATAGAAACATTAGAGAGTCAGATTACTTAAGATTACGTTTTATCCAGTTTGGATACAATGTACCAAAGAAAGTGTTAGATAAGATTGGATTTACATCTCTTAGAGCATTTGTAAGTGGAGAGAACTTAGTAACATGGAGTAAGTGGAGAGGTTTTGATGCAGAAGCATTAGCAGCATCTCAAAATGGATATCCAACACCAAAGACCTATTCAGTAGGAATTGAATTTGGATTTTAATAAAAAAATAAATTAATATGAGAAATATATATAAATTATTATGTGTTTGTTTGGTCTTTGCAGTGGTGTCGTGTAATGATGCGATTGATATTGATCAACCAGGGCGATTAGGTGCAGATAACGCTTTTCAGAGTGTTAATGACTTAAAAAGTGGTTTGCTAGGAGCATACAATTTCCTAGATACAACCAGCGAAATAGGCTATACGGCAGCATTTACAGATGAGTCGTTTAGAGGACGTGATAATGGAGGACAAAACTCCAACACACAGAACTATAATATCAACTCAAATAGTGGGTATGCTTTTAATATCTGGAGTGGAAACTATGGTGCTATAGGTATGGCTAATAGAATCATTGCAGCAGCAGAGACTATTGATAGAGCAGAAGATCCAGATTTATACGATCATGTATTAGGACAAGCCTATGCGATTAGAGCCTTTTCACATTTTACAATTCTGACGTTCTTTTCAACAGATTATACTAATGATGCGGCTTTAGCAGGATTATTACTTACAGAGCCAACATCAGATATTTTTGCAAGTGTAGCAAGATCTACTAATGGAGAATTTTACACTCAGATTACATCAGATTTAAATACAGCAGCAAGCTTGATTAATGGAACAGATGGTGATACATCAGGACTGTTTTTTATGGGACAAGATTTCATTACGGCTCTTAGAGCAAGAATGGCAGCGTATAGAGGTCAGTATGCGGCAGCAGATGGATTTGCAGCAAGTTTATTAGCAAGCTATCCAATTGCTAACCAAGCACAGTACTTCTCTATGTTTGAAGATGCTGATTTTACTGAAGTGATCTTTTCACTAGAAAGAGCTAGAGGTGATTCATACGACGGACAGGGAACTGCCGGCGGAGGATGGGCAGGAAGCTTATGGGCATTTATTGATGCAACAGCAGGTGGAGGACCATTTATGGAAATCTCTCGTTCAACATTCAACATCATGAATGGAACAGCAGATATTCGTCTACCAAGAGCAGTGAACTTAGCAGACTCTTCAATTGATCCTGGTTATGCAAGTAACCCTAACTTCTTAAATGATGATGTATTAATTGTACAAAAATACCCTGGATCAGATAGTCAGCCATTAATGAATGACTTAAAAGTATTCAGATCAGCTGAGATGTTACTTATTAGAGCAGAAGCAGCAGCAGATGCAAATCAATTAGGAGCAGCGGCACAGTTTATCAAGCAGCTTAGAGATGCAAGATTTGGATCTCCACAGCCATTACCAGCATATGCTAATCAAACAGAAGCTTTTGGAGGGATCTTAGATGAGAGACGTTTAGAGTTATTGTTTGAAGGTCATAGATGGGTAGATTTAAAGCGTTTAGGAAATAGAGGAAATAGAGTGATGGAAAGAGATGCAAAAGAGTGCTCAATCTTAGCTGGATGTTCATTACCAAATGATGATCACAGATATACATTACCTATTCCTTTAGCAGAGACTACAGCAAATAGTGCTGCAGAACAAAACCCTGGGTATTAATAAAAAAATTAAATGATTATGAAAAAAATAAAAATAGCAGTATTGTCATTACTAGTAGCAGCCTTTTTTGGTTGTGATCAGAATGATAATATCAATACGACTTTTGATTCAGTAAATGGACAAACTTTAGTGTCCTTTGCAGGAGCTGGAACAAACCTTCCTGTTTTGATTGATGAAACTGGTAGTGTAGATATTCCTGTTGAAGTGTCTACATCATCTTCAAGTGATAGAAATGTATCGTTTACTGTAGTAACAGAAGACGATGCTACAACAGCATTGCCAGCTAACTATATGTTACCTGCGTCAGTTGTAATTCCTGCAAATTCATTCGTAGGAACAATGACCGTGACTGGTATTGATGATGAGAATTTGGGGACAGCATCAGAAACAATTACATTAATGATTACAGATATCGATGGTGGAGGAACAATAAATAGTTCACCATTTGTGATTAGTATGTTTCAGGTATGTCCAGTACCAAGTGACTTCTTAACAGGAGCTTATTTAATGGAACAAACATCAGCTTTAGTTGATGGACCAACATTATCTACAGGTACTATAACTAATATTACAGCTGATGGATCATCAAGAATGTTTGATACGTTTAACTATCCAGATTACTGTACAACAAACAATCCATTTACATTTAATTTAGTGTGTAATGAGATTAATGTACCAACACAGAGAAGTAATTGTGCATGTGGAGATGGTACAGATTGGTTTTCACAACCAACAGTTGCAGAATCGTATGATTTAGATGATCCTACAGAGTTCTTCTTAACCTTTACAGATGATACTCAGAGTAACTGTAATCCACCAGTTCAAACAACTTATAAATTCACTCAACAATAAAACACAGAGAATATGAAAAACATTATAAAACTATTTAGTGTGATTTGTTTAGTGATGTGCTTTACAGCATGTGACGATAACGATGATCTAGGATTTAGCCCAACAGAGAACGTTGGATGGATTCAATTCCCTGGAGCTAATCCAGCATCTTTTAACTACAATTTATCTTTTGATCTTGGAGCTAGAGTTGGTGTTGATATTCAAGTGCCTGTAGTTGCAAGCGACCTAACAATTGGTTATAACCTAGTAAGTGTGTCTGGATTAGATCCAAATGCAGCATTTTCAAATTCAGGGTCTCTTGTAAGTCCAGCTGGATTATCAAGTTATGCAGGACCAGATAATAACACTGGGAGTGATTACGATTATTTAGCTGAAATCGAATTCGATTTCACTGAATTACCAGTACTTACAGAGCCAATGGTGTTTGATATTGTATTGACATCAACAAGTGATCCATCTGTAGGAGTAGGTTTTAATGATGAAAAACCTATTACTCAAAGAATGACGATTTGTCCAGCATTAGAAGCATCTACAGGATTTGGTCTTGGAGACTATGTACTTACTGTACCAACTGGACCAGGACCATTTGGTGATCAGTTTGCTGATGGAACTGTGGTTACGCTAACTGATAATGGAGATTTCACAAGAACATTCCAAGCAGATTACTTACCAGCTATTGGTGCAGGTTTACCTGTAGTTGATATCGAATTTACATTCAGCGCAGATGGTGCTACGGTATCAGATGGTATTTCAACTGGAGTAGGTTGTGGAGCCGAAATTATTTTAGGTGGAAATGGTGCTTCAGCATTACCATGTGGTGATGATGTAATCATGATTGACTTACTAGACTTTATAGGTGGAGCTGGAAACTGTGGTCAAGCAGATGTTCCATTAACTATTATGTTAACTAAGGTTTAACATATAAAGTTAATTTAATTATATAAAAGCATCGTAGAGTTTTCTACGATGCTTTTTTTGTTACTAGGTACTTTTCTCTCAAAAATTTAGTTCTATATTTGAACTTTATTTTATTCATGAAAAAAATCATTTTTTTTATAATTCTTGTCTGTAATATTTGTTTGGGGTTTACTCAAACGAAAAATATTCAAAAATCTCTTATCAAGAATAGTTCTGATACTATTTCTCCACAAAAGAATAATACGTTTCAAAAAAATGGCAAAACTTCTAAAAGTAAGGATGCAACAATTGATTTATATAAGATAATATCGTATGAGAATGATACGACCTATGTTGATACTTCTCTTACAATACAGAAGGAGTATAAGTTCAATTATCTTAGAAAAGATAATTTCGGGTTGTTACCTTTTGCTAATCTTGGACAAACATATAATCAACTAACAAGAGATTTTGTAAGAAATAAAAATTTACCAGATTTTGGTGCTAGAGCCAGGCATTTTAATTATATGGAGGTTGAGGATATAAATTACTTTGAAGTTCCTACACCTTTCACAGAACTTTTTTATAAAACAGCATTTCAACAAGGTCAACTTCTCGATGCTTTTTTTACAGTTAACACCTCTAAGCAGTTTAATTTTTCAATTGCTTATAAAGGTCTTAGATCACTGGGTAATTATCAACACGCTATTACAAGTTCTGGAAATTTGAGATTTACTACTAACTATAAGACCAAAAACAAAAAGTATACTGCTAAAGCACATATAGTAACTCAAGATTTGTTGAATGAAGAGAATGGAGGCTTAAAGGATAATGATATTATAAACTTTACATCTGGAGATGAGGATTTTATTGATAGAGCTGTCTTTGACCCTAATTTTGAAAATGCAGAGAATATATTAGTAGGTAAAAGATTTTATTTGGACCATCATTATAAATTATTAAATTCTGATTCTTTAAGTAATAATGTCTTGTCAATTCGAAATGTTATTAATTTTGAAGACAAGTATTTTCAGTTTGATCAAACGTCAAGTAATACTTTTTTTGGTGAATCATTCAGAGATAATAATTTAAGGGATCGATCTACTCTTGAAAATTTTCAAACTAAGTTATTGATAGACTATAATAATCCTTCAATTGGTAAGTTGAATTTTGGACTTGTATTTAATGATGTTAATTATGGTTACGATAAAATAACCATTTTAAACAATGAATTAATTCGTAACAGAATCAAAGACCAAATATTTGCTTTAGAAGGAAGTTATTTAAATCAAATTGGTAAATTAATGTTTAGTTCAGAATTTGGGATTAATATATCGGGAGACTTTGATGGAAGTTTTTTTTCTGGAAATACTAATTATCAGTTTAATCATGATATTTCCTTTGGAGCAAATGTCAATATTAGCTCTAATGCTCCTAACTATAATCTGTTATTAAATCAAAGCAATTATTTAAATTATAATTGGGATAACGTTGATAATTTTGAAAATCAAAATAAATTAGATTTTCAGCTTAAACTTAAGTCTAAAAAATTGTTGGATGTTTCATTCCAATACACTTCTATTGATAACTTTACATTATTTACATCTCAATTTCTTACAGATGAATCGCCTATAATTAAACCTAATCAGGTTGAAAATACTATTAATCTGCTTAAAGTAAGATTAGATAAAGAAATTAAGCTGGGTAAATTTGCGTTAAATAATGTGTTGCTATATCAAAATGTAAACGATAAAAGTCAATCGTTAAATTTGCCAAATTTAATTGTTCGTAATACACTTTATTATTCTAATCATTTTTTCAGAAACAATGCTTTGTTTTTGCAAACAGGAATAACGTTTAATTATTTTACAGATTACTATATGGATGGATACGATCCGTTATTGGCAGAATTTTATTCTCAAAGACAAACTGAAATTGAAGGCTTTCCTAGATTAGACTTTTTTATTAATGCTAAGATTAGACAAACTAGAATATTTTTGAAAGCTGAGCACTTTAATTCTTCATTTACAGGATATAATTACTTCTCTGCACCTAACAATCCTTATAGGGACTTTACTGTTCGATTTGGTTTAGTTTGGAATTTCTTTCTTTAAGTAATTAATCAACCATCTTTGTTTCAGGGTGTTATTGAGCTTTCAAAAAATAAATTAAAAAAAGATTGCAAAAGTTTTGGATTGAAGAAAATAGTGGTTGTATATTTGCACCCGCTAACGAGATAAGTTGGTTAAGTTCTGAGACAATATTTGGTATAAAAAAAGGGGTTATAAAAATAATTCAAAAAAAAGATCGAATAGTATTGTGGGAATAAAAAAAGGGTTTTATATTTGCACCCGCTTAAGGCATAAAAGTTTTAAGAGAAGAAAAGAAACAAGTTCATTAACATATTGAATTGACAGCGTAAGTGAGATATTGGAAACGATATTTCACAGACAAAGAATAGACCATTTTGAGTACTGAAATTAAACAATTTCGATTAGTTGTTAATAATATAGTGGAAACACTTAAAAATTTAACGATGAAGAGTTTGATCCTGGCTCAGGATGAACGCTAGCGGCAGGCCTAACACATGCAAGTCGAACGGTAACATAAGAGAGCTTGCTCTTTTGATGACGAGTGGCGCACGGGTGCGTAACGCGTATACAATCTACCTTTTACAGGAGGATAGCCTTTAGAAATGAAGATTAATACTCCATAGTATATATTAATGGCATCATTATTATATTAAAGTTTCGGCGGTAAAAGATGAGTATGCGTTCTATTAGCTAGATGGTGTGGTAACGGCATACCATGGCAACGATAGATAGGGGCCCTGAGAGGGGGATCCCCCACACTGGTACTGAGACACGGACCAGACTCCTACGGGAGGCAGCAGTGAGGAATATTGGACAATGGAGGCAACTCTGATCCAGCCATGCCGCGTGCAGGAAGACTGCCCTATGGGTTGTAAACTGCTTTTATACAGGAAGAAACCACTCTACGTGTAGAGTTCTGACGGTACTGTAAGAATAAGGATCGGCTAACTCCGTGCCAGCAGCCGCGGTAATACGGAGGATCCAAGCGTTATCCGGAATCATTGGGTTTAAAGGGTCCGTAGGTGGATAATTAAGTCAGAGGTGAAAGTCTGCAGCTCAACTGTAGAATTGCCTTTGATACTGGTTATCTTGAGTCATTATGAAGTAGTTAGAATATGTAGT
>NZ_CM145999.1:32500-697500 GCF_055686305.1 Psychroserpens citreus | reverse complement strand
GGACTTGAAAAAGTGGTAGGGGAGCATTGTAGTGTCGTCGAAGGTGAGTCGTGAGGCTTGCTGGAGAAGCTACAAAAGAAAATGTAGGCATAAGTAACGATAATGCGGGCGAGAAACCCGCACACCGAAAGACTAAGGTTTCCTCAGCTATGCTAATCAGCTGAGGGTTAGTCGGGACCTAACGCGAACCCGAAAGGGGAAGTGGATGGACAACAGGTTAATATTCCTGTACCTGCTCACACTAAAAGTGACGGAGGCGTATATTTGGTGCGTGCTGACGGAAATGCACGTTGAAGCCAGTGGTAACACGGCGATAGTACACTGAGGCTACGGCCAAGGTGATAATCCAGAGAAGCGACTTCCAAGAAAAGCGAGTGAAGCAGCCCGTACCCTAAACCGACACAGGTAGTTGGGATGAGAATTCTAAGGTGCTCGAGAGATTCATGGCTAAGGAACTAGGCAAAATCGGCCCGTAACTTCGGGAGAAGGGTCGCCCATCTTCGGATGGGCCGCAGTGAAAAGGTCCAGGCGACTGTTTATCAAAAACACAGGGCTCTGCTAAATCGAAAGATGATGTATAGGGCCTGACACCTGCCCGGTGCTGGAAGGTTAAGTGGAGGGTTTAGCTTCGGCGAAGATCTGAAATGAAGCCCCAGTAAACGGCGGCCGTAACTATAACGGTCCTAAGGTAGCGAAATTCCTTGTCGGGTAAGTTCCGACCTGCACGAATGGTGTAACGATCTGGACACTGTCTCAGCCATGAGCTCGGTGAAATTGTAGTATCGGTGAAGATGCCGATTACCCGCAGTGGGACGAAAAGACCCCGTGAACCTTTACTATAGCTTAGTATTGGCTTTGGATAAGTAATGTGTAGGATAGGTGGGAGACTATGAAGTGGCGTCGCTAGGCGTTGTGGAGTCATTGTTGAAATACCACCCTTTGCTTATCTAGAGTCTAACTTCTAACGAAGGACAGTGCTTGGTGGGTAGTTTGACTGGGGTGGTCGCCTCCAAAAGAGTAACGGAGGCTTCTAAAGGTTCCCTCAGCACGCTTGGTAACCGTGCGTAGAGTGCAATGGCATAAGGGAGCTTGACTGAGAGACATACAGGTCGATCAGGTACGAAAGTAGAGCATAGTGATCCGGTGGTTCCGCATGGAAGGGCCATCGCTCAAAGGATAAAAGGTACTCCGGGGATAACAGGCTGATCTCCCCCAAGAGCTCACATCGACGGGGGGGTTTGGCACCTCGATGTCGGCTCGTCACATCCTGGGGCTGGAGAAGGTCCCAAGGGTTGGGCTGTTCGCCCATTAAAGTGGCACGCGAGCTGGGTTCAGAACGTCGTGAGACAGTTCGGTCTCTATCTACTGTGGGCGTTAGAAATTTGAGTGGATCTGACTCTAGTACGAGAGGACCGAGTTGGACTAACCTCTGGTGTACCAGTTGTTCCGCCAGGAGCATTGCTGGGTAGCTACGTTGGGAAAGGATAAGCGCTGAAAGCATATAAGCGCGAAACCTACCACAAGATGAGATTTCTTTAAAGGGTCGTGGAAGATGACCACGTTGATAGGCTATAGGTGTAAAGGCAGTAATGTCATAGCCGAGTAGTACTAATAACCCATAGGCTTATTGTACGCCTGTTTTTTTAGAGTTACAATATATTTTTATGATGTTTTTTTTCAATA
Source organism: Psychroserpens citreus (assembly GCF_055686305.1). Lineage (NCBI taxonomy): Bacteria > Pseudomonadati > Bacteroidota > Flavobacteriia > Flavobacteriales > Flavobacteriaceae > Psychroserpens > Psychroserpens citreus. The sequence goes on along the minus strand of NZ_CM145999.1, from coordinate 695,817 downwards.
TGTTATTATATACGGTTAAGTGGATTAAACCACATACACCGAAAGATTTAAGGTGATTATAGCGATGGGGCTCACCTCTTACCATTCCGAACAGAGAAGTTAAGCCCATTTGCGCCGATGGTACTGCAATCGTGGGAGAGTAGGTCGTCGCCTTTTTTGAAAACCCTTTTCATAATATATGAAAAGGGTTTTTTGTTTTTATATTAGTAGTACTATAAAAGTATAGTAATGAATTTATGAATATCAATAAAGAGTTAGATTTAGCCTGGGATTTTGTTAATAATACAAACAGAAATGTGTTTCTCACTGGTAAAGCAGGAACAGGAAAAACAACTTTTTTGCATAAATTGAAATCAGAATCATTAAAAAGAATGATTGTCGTTGCACCTACTGGAGTTGCTGCTATTAACGCTAAAGGTGTTACAATTCATTCTTTTTTTCAAATGCCTTTTGGACCAATTCTACCAAAAGAAAGGCTTCAAAATTCTTCTAACTTCAATATAAAATTTAGTAAAACGAAAATTAATATTATCAAATCAATAGACCTATTGGTTATTGATGAGATTAGTATGGTTAGAGCTGATTTACTTGATGGGATTGATAAAACCCTAAAACGATTTAGGAATAAAAACCTTGTTTTTGGAGGAGTACAATTATTAATGATTGGTGATTTGCAACAATTGTCCCCTGTGATAAAAGACAATGAATTGCAACTATTAAAACCGTTTTATAAAACTATTTATTTCTTTAGTTCTTTGGCTTATCAGAAGTGTAATTCAATAACGATTGAATTAAAGCATATTTACAGACAAGATAATCCAAAGTTTATAAAAATTCTTAATGAAATTAGAACTAATACCTTATCTCAAGAATCAGCAAATGAGTTAAATAAAAGATTTATTCCTGATTTTTTGCCTAACAATATTGCAGATTACATTTTTTTAACTACTCATAATGCTAAGGCAGAACATGTTAATATTTCTGAACTTGATAAGCTGAATGTAGAATCTAAAACTTTTTTAGCAAAAGTTGAAGGTAAATTTCCTGAATTTTCATTTCCAAATAAAGAAGAGTTAGTTCTAAAAGTAGGAGCTCAAGTAATGTTTATTAAAAATGATAGTTCAAATGATAAGCGTTATTATAATGGAAAAATAGGAAAGGTTATCTTTATAGACCATGATGAAGTTGTAGTAAAATGTCCAGATGATGATTTTGATATTATTGTTAGTTCAGAAGTATGGGAAAATATAAATTATACTATTGATCAAGACACAAATGCCATAACCGAAAATAAAGTGGGTTCTTATACCCAAATGCCTTTACGATTGGCATGGTCAATTACTATTCATAAAAGCCAAGGATTAACTTTTGAAAAAGCAATTGTAGATACTCAAGGTGCTTTTGCTCATGGTCAAACCTATGTTGCTTTAAGTAGATGTAAAAGTTTAGAAGGATTAATATTAAAGTCTAAAATCAATTCTAACCAAATTATTAACGATTCAAATATTATTAAGTTCAATAAGTTGTCTGAGGAAAAGCAGCCTGATGAGCTAGTTTTAAAGCAATCTAAAATTGAGTATCAATTATCATGTATTTCTGATGTTCTTGATTTCTACCAATTTATTTATCCTATCCATCGTATTCTGGATATTTATTATAATAATAAAGGTAGTATTGAAGGTAATATAGACCCTACTTTACATGATTTAAAAAGCGCGGTCACCAAACTTTTAAAAATAGGTCATAGTTTTAAAGTACAACTTTCTAAATTAAGCTTGCATAATGAAGAACCTCAAAATAATATGGTTTTACAAGAGCGTTTTTTAAAAGCACTAGAATTTTTTAAATCTGAATCGAATGAGATTATTAAAACACCTTATAATGCTTTGGTTATTAATACCGATAATAAAGCGATAGATTCTGATATGCAAAAACAACTCGATTACATAGATGAATTATTAGAGGTTAAAACCTTGTATTTTAATGGATTTAGAAAAGGATTTAGTGTTAAAGAATATCTCGAATTAAGAACTAAAACTATATTCATTAAAAAGACTAAACTTAAAAAACAGCGTAAAGCTATTTTGGAAGGAACGACTAATGTAGAACTTTTCGAATTACTTCGAGAACTCCGAAATACTATTGCGCTTAGAGAAGATCTTATCCATTATCAAATATTTACTCAGAAGGCCTTGTATGCTATATGTGAAACACTTCCAATTAGTAAATCTGATTTGAAACAAATTCATGGTATGGGTAAAACAAGAGTTGAAAAATATGGCAATGAAATTATAGAAGTTGTTAGAGCTTATTGTAAAGAGCACGACATTGAAACCTCTATGCGAAATGAAATTTTCATTGATAGTAAACCAAAACGAAAAAAAGGAGATACCAAAAAAGAGTCTCTAGCTTTATTTCAATCTGGTAAGTCCATACAGGATATAGCCGATATAAGGGAACTAACTGAAAACACAATTTTCGGACATATAGCTAGCTTTATTATTACAGGAGAAGTGAAGATTACAGATTTAATGTCCGAAAAACATTATAGTGAGTTAAAAAAAATAATACCTCAGTACAGCTTTGAAAATCTTTCAGAATTAAAACATCAGTTAGATGATAAGTATTCCTATAATGAATTAAGACTGGTACTTAATGAAATGTCAAAATAAAAAAGTTTCAATATTTATATTGAAACTTTTTAAATAATCTTTAGGGAAAAATTATAGCTCAGTTAAATAAGTCAGTTTTTAATTAGTTGCCTTGTAGTACTTTGACTGTTTTTTAAACTAGATATTTTTAACAAATAAACACCTTGTTGACTAATAGTTTTATCTAGTTTTATAATCTTAATAATATTAGTATTGCTTTGGAAAACATCATCTAATATTACTCGCCCCAACATATCATATATTGTTATTTTAAATTTTTGATTATTTAATTGTAGTGGTGTAATAATTGAAATAGACTCATTGAATGGATTAGGTGAAATTTTAATATCATCATAGCTAACATTATTTAAACTTAGAGTTTCACATGCGTCACCGATACCATTGTTGTTTGAATCGGTTTGATCTGGATTGGCTTTTTCAACACAATTATCACAGTCATTACCAACCCCATCACCATCTGTATCATCTTGATTTATGTTAGCGGTATTTATGCAATTATCACAGCCATCAGGAATACCATCAGTATCCATATCTTCTGTATCATCAAATCCTTCACAGATGTCTTCACAATTTGATATGGTGTCACCATCACTATCTGTATCATCAATTAAAATGTCAGCTTCAATGGTTGTTGAAAAGCCAGTATTGTCTATTACAGTTAAATTATAGGTTCCTGGTCCTCCAGAAGTTGTATTCAATAAAGATCCGTTATTCCATTCGAAAGAATATGGCTCCACACCACCACTTACTTCAGCAAGTAAACTTCCATTTTCTTGATTTGGACAACTTGGTGTAGATGTTATTATTATGTCTAATCTACCAATTTGAAGTTCGGCAGTGTTATCATCATAGGACCATTCTTCCCTCGAACTATTATTTATTGATGCAATTAAAGTGGTATAGTTGTCTGCAACAGTCCAAGTAATATTATTTAATTGAATACTTGAATTTCCCTCTATATTAATTGGTATAGTGGTAATAAGAATTTCATTAGAATCGTTACTTAAATAACTTAGTTTTAAATCTGCACTACATTGTAGCTCTCCTTCATTTTCAATTAAAATATCTAATAGAATATTCTCACCTATATTAGGTGAATTATTGTTTGTAGTAAATGCTGTAAATTTAAGATTGGCTGCAGCACCAACAATAATTACTCTCGTTGCTTCATTATTAAGTTCATTTATTCCTTCATCAACGGTGTCATTTGCATCAATAACTGCTTTAATCACATGGGAACCTTCAATTTGTGAAGACCAAAGATTTGTTGATGTTACCGTATTTGTACCACCATTAATTAAACCGTTAATATTTGGCCAAGATTCTACAAGAATTTCATCAATAAATAAATCTAATTGCATGATATCATCTATATTTGATAAGCCAAGGTTTTCATATGTAATATCAATATTTATAGATTCATTGATATCAGGGTTAAGAAGTGACGGATTAATATATTCAGATTTAATAGTCAAGTCAGGTTTAAAATTGGTGACTTCTATGGTTTGAACAAAAACATTATTTCCTTCTTCACATTCAGTAAAATCAAAATCAGGATCTACAGTCATTGTAACTGTATAAATTCCTGTTTCGTTGAAAATATAATCAATTGGTGCTATGGCAACTATTGAACAACCACAAGTGTTACCTATATAAGGAATAATCGCATCGCCCAAATCAAAAACCCCACCTGGACCACTGATTTCGAAATTCACTTTTACATCAGTTGCTTCATACAAACCGTCATTGGAAACTCCTGCAGAAAAATTAATACTTTGGTTTACGTAGTAGGTATAATCCCAAAAGTTATTACCACATTTAGGACCTAATTTAAAGTCCCAACATAAATCGTTAGTAAAATTATTATTGTACTCCCTTGATTCGTCAATTAAAAAATTTGGATCCACTTCCACCATTAATGTTTCAGTTGCTGGTGGAACTGAACTTATATCATGAGACAGCGTGATAGTTTCATTCATGTCAATATCACTATTATATGTCAATAGAACTGGAACAGCATTATCTGATCTTAATAACTCTACCTCTATTGGTGCAGGAGCTATAGTGTTACCAGCATTTGTTAAAGTTACGTTATAAGTGTGAGTACTTGGATCTGTTGGATTTATTGGAGTCACCGTAACACCATCACATTGATTGATTACCAAATCTGGTAAACATGCTTTAATCAATTGTGAATAGCTTGCGACGTTATTGAATTCATTAAATTCTGTAACCACTCCCTCCGAGATTGTAGGAGTATCACATTTTAATTCGTAGGTATAAACACCTGTTTGGGTGTGATTAAAATCTACAGAAAATGTATAAACCTCTTCATAGTCTAAGTTGGACACTGTTTCTGTAAAACTGCCTACTTCATTTCCGTCAAAATTTACTGTGACTGTACAATCAAATGGACCTGTTGGTTCCGAACCAATATTTTTAACACTAAAAAACGGACTAGGTTCATCACACAAATAGGCACTAAGATTTTGATTACTTAAGGGAATTATATCTGCTATTGATGGTAAGACTTTTATTGTAATACAATTCTTGTTGTTGCTGTCTAAAACCTCGTCTACAAGAAAGGTACCGTCTGCTTCATAACAAATACTATAGGTTCCTGGGGAATCAAAAATTATGGTTTCAGAACTTAAACTAAATTCTTCATCTGGTAATAATGGATTAATAGGTTGATTATTTAGCATTGGATTTCCTCCAGTTTGAAAGACAGTAGCAATTGTATTCATGTCTGTTTCGGCACAACCAATATTCTTTATTATTACATCTATTGTAACTGATTCACCTTCTATAATTTGATTTTCTGATGCAACTACTTCGGTAATTAAATCTGGTAAACAAGGTGCTTCAAGGATTTCTATTTCAGTTTCAAAATAACCTGTAAGAGTGAAGTCTGTAAGAGATCCTGAAATAGTATATATGCCAGGAATTTGAGATGCAGGTAAAGTATATGACCAATTACCGTTTTGATCTGTATAGGTAGAAAAAGTGGCTCCAGTTTCCTCGATGCTAAAATTAATGGTTCCACCGGCTACCGAAGGATCGTCTAAAGTAACTGCTAAGTTATCATAATATCCATTTCCACTAATCGTAATTACAGAATTTGGGCTAGCATAAGTTGTAGATGGTGTTACATTTGCATTAACTATAATGTCACCTTGTAAAGTGAAATTTCCTACCAATAAAGGTCGTACGGCTGAGTTATTATTTTCATTGGTTTCAGGTATGTCGAAATCATAATCTACTTCAACAAGCATTGGGTTCCAAGAATCATTTAAAGGCGTATTAATTATCCAACTAACGGTTGAATTAGTTTGTGGTGCAATACTCGGAATTATAACATCTGGGTAAACTGTATTATTAAATTGATTGGTCAGTTTTACCGGAATATCCTCAATACCGAAATCGGATCTATTATGAATAGTTGCAAATACTTCTACCGGATTTCCTGGCATTGGATTGTTATTGCTAAATGTAATATCGTCTGCAAAAATTTCTAAATCTGGTTCAAGTTGAACATTTGGATAATCAAAAGCACCAATATTTGTTATACATGTATCATCTATAATTTGTATCCTAGTTTGCCAATTGGTTCCAGATGGAAGACTGTTTATTGAAGCTATATATAATTTGCCATCAGATGTGTTTAAATCATTAATGTTAGAAGGTGACATTACAATTACTCTATCATTTGGATCATTATAATTACCATTGCCTTCATAATCTAGATAGACTCTTGGAAAACTACTCAGAGGGAGTTGATTATTGACGTTGGTATAGATGACTTCAAAGTTGAATGTAGTATTTGGACTTCCATTGACAGTCGAAATGATGCTGTTGGTAAATCCTGTATTACCAGAATACGTCAAGGTTTCCGATCCTGGATAAATGGTGTTATCTGTATCATCGCAATCCGTATTATTATCAACAAAACCGTTTGGTGCTGAGCAGGCAAGTACTGTATTTTCAGGATCTCCATAGCCATCTTCATCGGTGTCTGCGAAGAACGTCAATTGTACGCCTTCGTCTATTTGTTCATCACAATTATTATCAATACCATCACAAATTTCAGGAGCACCAGGATATATTGTCTCATCATTATCATTGCAATCTACATCACTCGTAAAGCCATCATTATCATTGTCTATTGCAACTGTAATTCCTGTTTCGTAAACCTGTACATGTCCAGAATTTGCTCCGTTTCCATCATTAGATCGAGCACCAATTACAAGTGTAGAACCATCTCCATTTAGGCTAACTGCAACGCCTGCATTATCACCTTCCGATTCACCATCAATATCATCACCGACTTTTGTCCAAACCCCTCCATTATTTTGATAGATTCTTGTATGTCCAGAATTTGCTCCGTTTCCATCATTTTGAAATGCTCCAATGGCGACAACAGTGCCTTCAGAATTTGTACTAATAGACCAACCAGAAAAATCTCCTTCTGCTTCACCTTCAATAGCATTGCCTATTTGTGTCCAAGTTCCTGCAATGTTTTCAAAGATGCGGACATGCCCTGAATTAGAGCCATTTCCACCATTTTGAGGTGCGCTTATGGCAACAATATTACCATCAGCGTTAAGGTCAACTGACCATCCGAACCTATCATTATTAGCTTCTCCAATGAGGTCTACTCCAACTTGAGACCAAGCTCCTGCTATATTTTGATATATACGAACACTTCCGGGGTTATTAGATCCCCAAGGTGCTCCAATAGCAACGATAGTACCATCAGCATTTAAACTCAATGAAAAACCTGACTCTTCAGTCTGAATTTGACCATAAATATCATCACCTATTTGTGTCCAGGTTCCTGCAATGTTTTCATAAATACGAACACGTCCAGAAATTGGGACAGCATTACCTACAGTTGGTGTCCCAATAGCTAATATATTTCCTGTTGCATTTAAACTTACATAATGAACTGAAAGGTTGGCTAAAAAATCAGTTTCGCCATCTATACTCCCTATTAAAGTCCAAGTGCCTGCTATATTTTGATAGATTAGAACCTGCCCTGAATCAAAAACACTATCCTTATTATTACTAATAGCAACTATTGAGCCATCTGCATTAATGCTTACAGAAGCTCCGAGCCTATCGTTAAAAGCCGCTCCTTCAATATCGTTGCCTATTTGTGTCCAGATTCCAGCAATACTTTGATAGATACGTACTTGCCCAGATGATGAGCCATTTTCACTATTGAAGGGAGAGCCAATGGCAATGATAGTTCCATCTGCATTCATACTAACGGAATAGCCAGATTGGTCTCCTGCCAATTCTCCATCGATATCATTACCGATTTGGGTTTGTACGTAGGCAAAATGTCCTGATAATAAAATTAAACAGAAGATTAGAGTTTTAAGCATGTTCGAACAATTTTTCATATTAATAATTTATTTGAGGTTAGGCAATACAAAATCGCGTAACGTATTATTGTCATTATTTGTGGAGATATACCTCAACTAAATAGCCTGTGCTTTAGTAGATGGGAAAGTTGTTTACTCTTGAGGATGAAGAGTATCTATTGATTAATAGCTTATTAAAATTACGAAATACAAGTGATAAAAAAATAGTACATATGAGGTATTTTTAAAATAATTTTTTTTTGATTAAATTGTTAATCAAACAATTACAATGGAAAATCATAAAGAACCAAAAGTCTTGTCTCTTTGGAAATCTACAAATCAGGTTAAGCAACTTAATAATAGTTCTGATTTTAGTGAGCTAATAAATAAGATGACATTCTTGTTATCTCTTGGGCCATTTTATTATTTCGTAATGAATATGGCAGAATTCAAAATTGAGTTTGTAAGCGATGGTGTTTTGGATGTGTTAGGTGTAAAGCCTGAAGCCTTAGATTTGGAAACACTTTTTTCGTTGTACCACCCAGAGGATTTTCAAAAACTACATGAAAAAGAGGAAATCATTGGAGATTTCTTGTATAATGAAGCCACTATTAATGGAGCTTTTGCTTTTAAGGCTGTCTATTTAAAACGTTTAAGACATAGTATGGGTAAGTATAAAACTATTCTGCATCAGGCTATGGCACTTAATGTTTCAAAAGATAGTAAAATGCAGCAGGCTTTGGTAATTCATACCGATGTGACACATTTGAATATACCAGTTGACCATAAAGTGTCAATTCTAGCTTTTGATGGTGGGCCTTCTTATTACGCTATGAAAAAGGGTGAATACATAAATTTAAATGAACCTAAAAATCAAACACGATTTACTAAGCGTGAAATGGAAATTATTAGAAAAATGTCTGAAGGATTTGATTTTAATGAAATAGCTAATCTCCTCCACATTTCACCACATACTGTAAGAGCACATAAGCGTAATATTTTGAAGAAGTCTGGTTGTAAAAATAGTGCTGAGCTTATCACTAAGTGTGTGAGAGAAGGTATGATTTAGTTTAAAATGAAATTTAAAACCAGTAAACTCACCTTTTTTAGTTTACTGGTTTTTGAATGTTTAATATTATTTTTTAATTATCAATCTCTTAGTAACACTCCTGTTTTCTGAGAATATATTTAAAAGGTATACACCATCAGATAGATTTGAAACGTTCATACTATTATCTTCAGCTAAATGTGCGTCAATTTTTTTTCCTGAAATGTCATATAATTCAACCGAAGAAATAATAAGCCCATCAGAAGGTTTTAATTGAACTACATGACTCGCGGGATTTGGATATAATAAGATATCTAACTGTATGAGCTGCTCTACAACATCAAGCGTTAAAGCTGATGTGAAATTATTTACTGCAAACCCGTCGCCATTTCCACCGTTAAAAAGCACTAGCATGACTCCAGTTAAATAATTATCTGGTTTTAATAAACTCGCAAATCCATCACCATTTCCACCTTTAAATAAATCACTCATAAACCCTTCTAGCAATAGACCGATAGAGATTTCATTGTCAGCGCCATCACCATCGTTACCTAAAAACATAACTGTGGTGTTTTGTCCATTGAGAATACTTTGTTGCATGTCTATTGAAAACCCATCACCACTATTTCCTTGATATAAGTCATTAATAACATTCCCCAAAAGGGTTAACGCTATTAGATGTTGTGAAAATCCATCACCATTTCTACCATTATAAATGTTGAAACTAGAATTGGATAGTATTAATTGGTCATTTTCCGCATCAAACCCATCACCAGAGCTTCCTTGATACAGAACTGAAAAAGATGCGATGGTACCATTGAGTTTACTTCCATTTAGTACAGACCAATCACTTCCATCGTCTGATCCTCCCATGTATTGAGCATTAGCTAAAGAGGTACATAGAAACACATATAAAATATAAATACGATTAGTCATAATCTATGCATTTTAATTAGCCGATCTAATACCTCTAAACCCTATTCTACTATTAGATCCTGAAAATCCATTTGCCGCATCATTTCTATCTGAAACTCGAATAAATGTAGATTGGTTAATATAAGCACCTCCTTTAAATCCCCAGCCCGTATTATCTGTAGGCCAACTCGCCACATTTGCAAGACCATTTGTAGCGAGGCTACCATCACCATTAGTATTAGTGAAACTTCTTCCTTCAGGATTACCTACGGTTATACAGCGTTCATATAGATTGCCACTGAGTTCCATAATACCGTAATAACTTCCACCAGTTTCTTCTCTAGTTTTGTTAATGGCACTTGCAGCTAAGATCCCACACCTTTTAGGTCCAGTTGGAGTTCCATTAGTCTCTAAGTATACCATATTGCCAGTTCCTGTTTCTGGATTACTAATAAGCTCATTTGGTTGAGATTCGTTAATTACAGTGTAAGGACTGATAGCGACATTTGAATTTCCCCAAGCAAATTCACCGGCTTTAGGTGCAATTGGCCCTCGGCATGCTTTTTCATATTCTAATTCGGTCATAGGCCTCAAACCAGCCCAATCTAAATACGAAGAAACTCTTAGGTTTGAAACATAGTTTAAAGGTATATCTGGGTTTGTCGTTGTAGCATTCGTGGCGCCATCTAACCAAGAAACGGCATTTCTAGTAAATTCATCATCAGAATTTTTTCCCGTAACGCCTGTAATATCATTTTCGATTTTTTGAGAGTCAGTCAACGTATTAAAAAAACTCACCCACTGACTTTGACTAACCTCATATTTCATACAATAAAAAGCATTAAAGCCTTTTGGGAATTCTAAAGGAATTGGACCTAATTGATCTCCAGGTTCCCCTTGGGCTGCACTATAATAAAGGTTTCCTATTCCACCAGATACTGTAATTGGGTTTTCTGAGCTTATTGAATATGAAATAGTAGGTATAAATGAATAAAATTTGCCAATTTCATCACCTGAAGTTCCACCAACAGCAAAAGTTTCTTCAGGAACATAAACCATTTCAATCGCAAACACTTGTAAGTCAATGATATCATTAGTATCAATCGATCCGTAATCCCAGCGTAAACGCATATTTTGTAAGTTTAAATTTCCACTACCGTCACTATCTCGGTATACGAAAGCTCCAGTTCCATCTGCTGTTACATCTATAATGCTGCCAGTGGCCGCAACAAAACCTGATGAATTGAGTTGCGCATGTGCCCAATCTCCACTGTTTACACGATATTTTATAAACACCCATGCAGCATCCCAATTTGATGGGCCTGCGCTTAATCGCCAGGAATTTTCCCAGCTTAAATCAAATTCTACCTGTACCCAATCTGGGTCATTTAAGTTCTCTAATGAAATATTACTTACCGTAATATTGTTGGCATTAACAAATAAGCAAATTAAAGTTGCTAATAGCGTAATTTTTGTTTTCATGTTTATGGTTTTAAATAAATTTTCTCAAATGTATTTATAGATTATAGGGCACGATATCTATAATGTAACAAAGGATGCAACATATGTTGCGTTAGCTAATAAATAAACTGTAAATCATTGATTTACAGAGAGTAATATATTGCTAAGATAGTTGAAGAGTTATTGTCGTCTTATCAAAAATGTATCATTAGAAATAAAAAACTTACGTGTTGATGAAAAAGGTGTATAGATGGTAAAAAAAAAGACTCAACGCTTAGTTGAGTCTTTTTAATGGATTGATTTTAAAGTGTTTGTTAATCTTTCAATACACCTCGTGAAATTACAATTTTTTGAATTTCAGATGTTCCTTCATAAATTTGAGTAATTTTTGCATCACGCATTAAACGTTCTACATGGTATTCTTTTACGAATCCGTTTCCTCCGTGAATTTGAACAGCTTCAACAGTTTGTTCCATTGCTACTTTAGAAGCATAGAGTTTAGCTGTAGCACTAGACATATCGTAGTTATTACCTTGATCTTTATCCCAAGCAGCTTTCATCACAAGCATACGAGCAGCTTCTATTTCTGTATACATATCTGCTAACTTAAAAGCGATAGCTTGATGGTTACAAATTTCAGTACCAAAAGCCTTTCGTTCTTTAGAATATTTTAATGCTAATTCGTAAGCACCAGATGCTATTCCTAAAGCTTGTGCAGCAATACCTATACGTCCACCTGATAATGTTTTCATCGCGAATTTAAATCCAAATCCATCATCACCAATTCGATTTTCTTTAGGGACTTTTACATCATTAAATTGTAATGTATGTGTGTCACTTCCTCTAATTCCTAATTTATCTTCTTTTGGTCCAATATCAAACCCTTCCATGCCTTTTTCAACAATAAAAGCGTTAATTCCTCTGTGCCCTTTATCTCTATCAGTTTGCGCAATGACTAAGTATACTTCAGCACGACCACCATTAGTTATCCAGTTTTTTGTTCCGTTAATGACATAATGATCTCCTTTGTCGATAGCAGTAGTAGCTTGTGATGTGGCATCACTTCCAGCTTCAGGTTCACTTAAACAAAATGCACCAATACATTGGCCGGTTGCTAATTTGGTAAGATATTTTTGCTTTTGTTCTTCTGTGCCGTAAGCTTCTAAACCATAGCATACAAGAGAGTTATTAACCGATACCATAACAGATGCGGAAGCATCAATTTTTGAAAGTTCTTCCATAATCAAAACATAAGAAATAGCATCCATACCACTTCCGCCATATTTTGGATCGACCATAATACCCATAAAACCAAGCTCTCCCATTTTACGAACAATCTCATCAGAGAAAGTTTGTGTATTATCACGTTCTATAACGCCAGGTAATAATTCAGTTTGAGCAAAATCACGAGCTGCGTCGCGAATCATCATATGTTCTTCGGTTAAACTAAAATCCATATTTGAAAAAATTATTGAATTGATAAAAAATGATGTCAAAGATAACTCTTTATTAGCATATTTTCAATGAGTATTGTTATTTTTACTGAATATGATAAAATCTAAGTATAATATCATTGGAGTCATGTCAGGAACCTCTCTAGACGGGATAGATATAGCACATGTCACTTTTGAATTTAAGAACAGTTGGTTATTTAAAATTCATTGTACAGAAACTGTATCATATTCAGATTTTTGGAAGCAAAAATTATCAAATCTTACAAGCTTAGATTTGAATGAATTGAGACAGCTTGATCATACTTATACCAAGTATGTGTCTACTGTTATTAATGATTTTATCAAGACGTATCATCTCCAAAATATTGATGCCATTTGTTCACATGGACATACAGCCTTGCATCAACCTGAGAACCAACTTACCTACCAAATTGGAAATTTGCCTCTTATTGCTAAGCTTACAAATCACCTAGTTGTTTGTGATTTTAGAACGAAAGATGTAGGCTATGGCGGACAAGGCGCACCTTTAGTTCCTATAGGTGATAAGCTACTGTTTTCGGATTATGATTTTTGTGTTAATCTAGGTGGGTTTGCAAATGTTTCTTCGGAAATAGATAAACAAAGAATTGCATATGACATTTGCCCTGTGAATATTGTGATGAATCATTTCACTAAACGCTTGGGTTTTGATTATGATGATAAGGGAGATATTGCTAAATCTGGTCAGGTTAATCATAAACTCTTAGATGATTTAAATGCTTTGGAATTTTACAGTTTGAAACCACCTAAATCTTTAGGTTTAGAATGGGTGGAATCTAAAATATTTCCACTTTTAGAATCATATAATCTTTCAGAAGCTGATGTGCTTAGAACTTATGTTGAGCATATTGCTGTTCAAATATCGCAAGTGATTCTTCCAAACTCGAAAGTGCTTTTTACTGGTGGAGGAGCTTATAATAAATTTCTTTTAGAACGAATATCAAGCATGATTGAAATTGATCTTGAAGTACCATCAAAAGCTATAATTGAATTCAAAGAAGCCTTAATTTTTGGCCTTCTTGGTGTATTAAAACTTAGAGGAGAAGTCAATTGTTTGTCTAGTGTTACTGGGGCAATTCATGACCATTCTTCTGGCGAAATATATTATCCGTAAAATTATTGCAAAATTAATATATACCGATTTTTAGTTTTTTATATTTGTTAAACAAACCAATTTAACAGTTAACCAATGAATCAACTTTAACTACTCTTCTAGTATATCACGAATTTTTAAATGAAGTTATCAAAGATTTAAAGAATATAAATGAAAGAGTTATTACAAAAATACGAAGACAAAGCACCAGAAATAATTTTTAATTGGAAGGATCCTGAAACGGAAGCCGAAGGTTGGACTGTGATTAATTCTCTAAGAGGAGGAGCAGCTGGTGGAGGTACTAGAATGCGAAAAGGGTTAGATATGAATGAAGTATTGTCACTTGCTAAAACGATGGAAGTGAAATTTACAGTATCAGGACCAGCTATTGGAGGTGCAAAGTCTGGTATTAATTTTGACCCGAAAGACCCTAGGAAAAAGGGCGTGTTAGAACGTTGGTATAAAGCAGTTTCTCCTTTGTTGAAAAGTTACTATGGTACAGGTGGAGATCTCAATGTTGATGAAATACATGAAGTCATTCCAATCACTGAAGAAAGTGGTGTTTGGCATCCGCAAGAAGGTGTGTTTGAAGGTCATTTTAAGCCAACCCAAGCTGATAAAATTAATCGTATCGGACAGTTAAGACATGGTGTAATTAAAGTTATTGAGAACCCAAAATACTCACCTAGTGTTTCGAGAAAGTATACTGTAGCAGATATGATTACTGGTTATGGTGTTGCTGTTGCAGCTAAACATTTTTATGATGTTCAAGGTGATACAATCATCGGAAAACGTGCCATTGTTCAAGGTTTTGGTAATGTAGGAGCTGCCGCCGCATTTTATTTGGCTCAAATGGGAGCAAAGGTGGTCGGTATTATTGATATTGTGGGAGGATTAATTAAAGAAGAAGGATTTTCTTTTGAAGACATAACTGAGCTATATCTAGCTAAATCAGGAAACACTTTGGTAAGTGATAGTCTTATTCCGTTTTCTGAAATGAATGAAAAAATATGGGCATTAGAGACCGAGATTTTTGCCCCTTGCGCAGCATCACGATTAATTACACAAAATCAAATTGATCAAATGATTGGTACTGGCTTAGAGGTTATTTCATGTGGTGCTAATGTGCCATTTGCTGATAAAGAAATTTTCTTCGGAAGCATTATGGAGCATACCGATAATAAAGTAAGCTTGATTCCAGATTTTATTTCTAACTGTGGTATGGCAAGAGTATTTGCGTACTTTATGGAACGAAAAGTGCAAATGACAGATGAAGCAATTTTTAATGATACTTCAGAAATTATAAGAAAAGCAATAGAAAAAGTTTACGAACAGAATAAAACCAAAACAGGCATAAGCGCTACAGCTTTCGAGATTGCCTTAACCCAATTAATATAATCCGATAACTATTATGGAAAGCATTATTATAATTGTATTTGTATTAGGCTATTTGGCCATTACAGTAGAGCATAGTATTAAAATTGACAAATTAATTCCGGCATTGGTAATGATGGCCATAAGTTGGGCTCTCATTTCATTAGGAATAGATTCATTTCCTCAATGGTTTGATTCCTCTAGTCATGGATTAGTTGATGGTTTTGAAAGTCTAGGTCACGACGATAAAATGCATTGGATGGAAGAAACTCTTCTACATCATTTAGGTAAAACAGCCGAAATTTTGGTATTCCTTCTTGGAGCTATGACGATTGTTGAAATTATTGATTATTTTGATGGATTTTCTACGATTAAAGGTTTTATAAAAACGAAAAGCAAAAAGAAAATCCTTTGGATTTTTGGGTTCTTAGCGTTTTTCCTTTCTGCGATTATTGATAATTTAACAGCTACTATCGTTTTAATTTCCATCTTACAAAAATTAGTATCAGATAGAAGTGTTCGAATTTGGTATGCAGGTTTAATAATTATTGCTGCGAATGCAGGTGGTGCTTGGTCTCCTATCGGAGATGTGACAACCACTATGTTATGGATTGGTAAAAAGGTAACTACCGGATATTTGTTTGCTTATTTATTTATACCATCTCTTATCTGTATGTTGATTCCATTTTTTATTGCCTCATTTATGAAACCTTTTCAAGGTGATCTAGAGCAAAATGTTAGTGATAATGATAAACCGAAAAGTAGATTTAGTTCTACAATGCTATACCTTGGTTTAGGAGGAATAGTGTCTGTTCCAATATTTAAAACTGTAACACATTTACCTCCTTATGTTGGTATGATGTTGGCCTTAGGTGTTGTAGCAATTTTCGCTGAAATCTATAGTAATTCTAAGTTTAGTATTTCTAGCCATGATTCTGATGAACATGAGGAGCACTCGCATCATAGTCCTGTGCACCACTCTTTATCTAAAATAGAATTACCTAGTATTCTGTTTTTTCTCGGAATTTTAATGGCCGTAGCGGCATTAGAATCTTTAGGTATTTTATTTGGATTTGCGGGTACACTTCAAGAAACAATGCCAATGTTAGGTACAGAGTTGCACGGTGAAGGCGTTTCTGATTTAGTGGTTCTCCTTCTAGGTGTTGGTTCAGCAGTTATAGATAATGTACCATTAGTTGCTGCAAGTTTAGGAATGTTTTCTGAGCCTATAGATAATGAGCTTTGGCATTTTATTGCATATTCAGCTGGAACAGGAGGAAGTATGTTAATCATTGGGTCTGCCGCAGGTGTAGTTGCTATGGGAATGGAAAAAATTGATTTTTTCTGGTATCTTAAAAAAATAGCATGGTTAGCACTTATTGGTTTCCTTGCAGGTGCCATTGCCTTTATGTTTACGAGAACATTGTTTTAAACATATACTTTAAAAAGAAAACAAGCGTTATTACAATAGTTAATTTTAATTTTCAATACCTATAAAATGATATTACAAAGTGATATTCAAGATGGAGCAGAGCTCATTACTGATGCCGAATCTGCCGAAAAAACACTATCCATTATAGAGCTCATAAGCAGTGGTGGCACTGCAGGACAAATCATTATTGCGTTGTTGTTTGTGATGTTAATCTTTGCTATTTACATCTATTTTGAACGCCTTTTCGCAATTAAAGCTGCGTCTAAAGTTGATTCTAATTTTATGAATCAAATTAAAGACCACGTGAGTAATGGTAAAATTGATTCTGCTCAAATGTTGTGTGCTCAGGTTAATTCGCCTGTTTCACGTTTGATAAATAAAGGAATTACTCGTATTGGAAAACCTTTAGAAGATATCAATACAGCTATTGAAAATGCTGGACGATTAGAAATCTATAGTTTGGAAAAGAACGTAAGTATTTTGGCAACAATCTCAGGTGTTGCTCCAATGATTGGGTTTTTAGGAACTGTGATAGGTATGATTTTATCCATTTTTGAAATTGCTAATTCAGGAGGTCAAATAGATATCAAACAATTGTCAGACGGGTTATACACAGCGATGACAACGACGGTTGCTGGACTTATTGTAGGTATCGTAGCTTATATGGCTTATAATCATTTGGTAGTTAAAACAGATAAAGTTGTATATCAAATGGAAGCTAATTCATTAGAATTCTTAGATCACTTAAACGAGCCTATTTAATGAACTTAAGAGGAAGAAATAAAGTAACACCAGAGTTCAATATGTCATCCATGACTGATATTGTATTCTTGTTATTGATCTTTTTTATGCTGGCATCCACTTTGGTAACAACAAATGCGATAGATATACTTTTGCCTAAGGCAAGTGGTAAAACCGAAAATAAAAGATCGGTGGCCGTGAGTATTAAAAAGGATTTAACGTACTATATAGATCAAAAAAGGGTTGGAGAGAGTGTCTTGGAGACTGAATTAATTTCTGCCTTGTCCAATCAAGACCAACCAACAGTTGTATTAAGAGCTGAAAAATCGGTCCCTGTAGAAAATGTTGTAAAAGTCATGGACATTGCTAACAGAAATAAATTCAAGGTGATTTTAGCAGTGAAACCAAATAATTAATTTGAATTCTTCTGCTATTTTGGAACAGCTATTGCAGTATTGAAACTATTATGAAGTATTTTGAGACCAAACATGAACGAAATTCAGCAAAGATAACCGCTCTTATTGTGGCTATCTTACTATTGCTATTATTTGTTGTTGGTCCGCCATATATGGATCCTCCAGAGGAATATGGTGTTGCTGTCAATTTTGGAAATTCTCCTGTTGGATCAGGAAATGTACAACCTAAAGAACCAATCAAGACAAGACAAAATGATGAGGTTGTTAAGGAAGATACTCAAGCAGACAAAGCACAACCAGAAGAGACATCAGACGCTAAAAGTCAATCTGAAGATATTTTAACTAATGAATCTGCTGAAGAGATTGCTATAAAAAAAGCTAAAAAAGCCGAAGCAAAAGCTAAAGCTGAGGCTGAACGTTTAGAGCAACTTAAAAAAGCTGAAGAAGAGCGAAAAGCTAAAGAAGAACAAGACAAAAAAGACAAGTTAGATGCCCTTATAGGTGGTGTAAAAAACTCTGATGGTCCAACAAAAGGAGGCGAAGGCCCTGGTGATGGTCCAGGTGATAAAGGAGAATTGGATGGTAGCCCTTATGCACCATACAAAGGAACTCCAGGTTCAGGGAATGGAGGCGTAGGATATGGTCTAAATGGAAGAGGTAAACCAAGTTTTACACTACATGATGGTTGTGAAAACGAATATGGTCTTATTGTTGTTGATATTGTAGTTGGACGTGATGGTAGAGTCATAGAGGCTACTCCTGGAGTTCGAGGAAGTAGTAATGCCACTTCTTGCTTAAAAGCACAAGCTAAAAAAATAGCAAAATCTTATAAATGGCCAGCCGATGCAAATGCACCTGCTCGACAATATGGCAAGGTAAGTGTAAACTTTACACCTACAAATTAATGAATTACCAAGATACTGTCAACTGGATGTTCAAGCAGTTACCTATGTATCAAAGTCAGGGTAAAACAGCATACAAAGAAGACCTATCCAATACAATCCTACTTGCGAGTCATTTACAGCATCCAGAAACGTATTTTAAAAGTATTCATGTAGCTGGAACCAATGGGAAAGGTTCTACAAGTCATATGTTAGCGTCTGTTCTTCAGGAGGCTGGCTTGAAGGTTGGGCTCTATACATCTCCACATCTTAAAGATTTTAGAGAACGGATTAAAATTAATGGCAAATGTATAAGCAAACAATTTGTTATTGGATTTATTAAGCGTAATAAGTCATTTTTAGAAAAGCATCAACTTTCGTTTTTTGAAATGACTGTAGGTATGGCTTTCGATTATTTTTCAAAACAAAATGTTGATATTGCTGTAATTGAAGTTGGACTTGGTGGTCGATTGGATTCTACAAATATTATAACACCAGAAATTTCAGTAATTACAAATATTGGTTTTGATCATATGCAGTTTTTGGGAACTACCTATGAAGCAATTGCTAGAGAAAAAGCTGGAATTATTAAATCTAATATTCCGGTTGTTATTGGCGAAACACAAACGCAGACAAAAGATGTATTTGATGAAGTTGCAGTAAGAAATGATGCTGATATCTATTTCGCAGATCAGTGTATAACTCAAGAATTTGATAGTGATTTAAAAGGGAGTTATCAAAAACATAATATTAAAACTGCGGTCCAAACACTTAAAGTATTAAATGATCGAGGATTTTGGATTTCTAATGATCATATCAAGAACGGATTACAAAGTGTTGTTTCTAATACAGGACTTCTGGGGCGTTGGCAGCAATTACAAGATAAGCCTAAAATAATTTGTGATACGGCTCATAACAGAGAAGGTTTGAGTTATATTATAGATCAACTTCAAATTGAAACCTATCATGAACTTCATATTGTTTTTGGAGTTGTAAATGATAAAGACTTAAATTCCATATTACCTTTGTTGCCAAAAACGGCTAACTATTATTTTTGCAAACCAGATGTGCCTAGAGGCTTAGAGGCTAATGCCTTGTTGAAATATTTTGAGCAACACGGGTTTCAAGGTAAAGCATACTCGTCTGTAAATGCAGCATTAAACGAAGCAAAAGCTCAGGCTAAGCATAATGATTTAATTTATGTTGGTGGGAGTACATTTGTTGTAGCTGAAATCGTATAGCTTATAAATATTTGTATATTTAATCTTCAATTAATTTTTTAAAATGACAGAGATAATCAATCAAGTTTTCGCGTTAGATTTAAGACTAAAAAAAGACAATAACGATAGTGCAAATCGGTATTTAGATCGTATTTATCATGAATTTGAAGCTATGGGATTTCAAATTGTGAATCCAATTGGTCAGATCTATAGAAACGAAATGACAGATGTGGAAGCTAACATTTTGGGAGATTTAAATAGGAAATCTAAAATCACCAAAGTACTTAAGCCCGTAATTTATCAAGTTGAAAATAATGAAACCAGACTCCTTCAAAAAGGAATCGTAATTGTAGGATAGCCTCAAATGAAAACTATAAACTTTGCCATAGATTTAGGGACAACCAATAGTCTCATTGCTAAATATGATGATGGAAACGTCAAAATATATAATAACCCTTTAGGTTTAAAACAAACTTTGCCTTCTTGTATTGCGTTTCGAGGTAATAGAACTGTTATTGGAGATAAAGCTCTAGACTATTTAGAGAAAGACGCAGAGAATATTTGCATGCTGTTTAAGCGAAAAATGGGAACTCAAGATACCTATTATGTGCCAGCAATAGATAAAGAGATGTCTCCAATTGAACTATCTTCTTTAATTCTCAAAGAATTAAAAAACTTTGTTAATGATGTGGACGTAATAGAGTCAGTTGTTATTACAATTCCGGCATCATTTGATACGATACAATCTAATGCAACAAAAAAAGCAGGTTATATGGCTGGCTTTAAAGAGGTCGTGTTATTACAAGAACCTATAGCTGCCTGCTTAGCATTTGCCAACACATCTACTATTGAAGTTAGCAATAAACAATACTGGATTGTTTATGATTTTGGAGGAGGAACCTTTGATGTGGCATTAGTTGAAGTTAATGATCGAGAGCTAAAAGTAATTGATAACCTTGGTGATAATTATCTTGGAGGAGCCGATTTTGATAATCTAATTGTTGAGCACATCATTGTTCCTTTTATAGAACAAAAGTTAGGGCTTTCAGAGCTATGGAAAAATTTAAAATCAAAGACCACAAACTATAAAGGCTTGTATTTTGAACTACTTAAAATAGCAGAAGAAGCGAAGAAAGAATTATCACATTATGAAGAAACCGAAGTCGAATTAGATATTGAAATTAATGACACTGATTTTTATGAGACCTTTACATTTAAACGCGAAACGTTTGAAGGTTTAATATCTCAAAAAGTAGAACAGACTGTTACTTTTATTGAAGATGTGATTAAAAACAATCAATTATTAAATTCACAAATAGATCGTGTGGTACTTATTGGAGGAAGTACATATGTGCCATTAATTAAAAAACGAATTTCTGAAGCAATAGGTGTTGAAGTCAACTCTAGTATTGATCCAACTTCTGCCGTTGCTCTAGGTGCTGCATATTATGCTGGCTCAAAGCCGATGACGGTTACTACAGTTGACACTAAGATAGAAAAAGAAGCGGCAGATACTTTAAGTCTTAAGTTGTTTTATGAGCAAAATACCAGAGATTTAGAAGAATTAATTACAGGTAAAATACATTCGGTAGAGGCTAGTAGTTTTAGAATAATGCGAAAAGATGGAGGATATGATTCTGGAGTTAAGACATTAGATGATGGCGGATTTTCTGAGTTTGTTCCTTTATTAGAAGGACGATTAAATCAGTTTAAAATTCAATTGTTAAACACAGAATTAGACGTATTAAAAAGCTTAGACAATATTGCAATTAATCAAGGAAGTTATAATGTTCAAGGCCAACCATTGCCTAATGATATTTGTATGGAGATAGATGATCTTGATGCCTCAACAACCCGTTTAGAAATGGTATTTGCTAAGGGAAGTATTCTTCCACTGAAAAAGAAAATATACAAGACAGCTTCTAAAACCATATTGCAACAATCCGATTCTAATTTGATTATTAATATCATTGAAGGAAAGGCAAAAGGTTTACCAAGTTCGGGATTAAGTATTGGGTATATAGAAATTTCAGGAAAAGACCTTGAAGAGGATTTGATTAAAGGGACAGATATCGAAATAGAATTAGAAGTAACAGAGTCTAGAGATTTAAAAATTAATGTCTTTTTGCAAGCCTGTGATCAAGAGTTTAAAAATGTGTTCAGTGAATCAGAAAGAGCTATCAGTCTTCATAAAATAAACATGGAAATTAATACTGTCCTTGGAGATGTTGAAGCGCTTATTAGAGCTAATAATTCGGAAGAAAACTTTGAATATTCTCAGCAATTGGAAAAAATTCGAGTTGGATTAATCGAGACACAAATAGCAGCGTCACTTATTAATGATGATGATGTGTCTGACGCCAAATTTCAACTAGATGATAAGAAACGAAAATTGATTCAAGATTTTGATGATTTAACTCGAAATAAACTTATTGCCAAAGAAATAGAGGAGTATAATGATACGAAGGAAAGTTTAGAATATCAGCTCAATAAAGACGAAAACGAACGCTTTCAAGATAAGTATAAACGCATCATAAAAAATGAACGTGAAGTCATTAATTCAGGAAATAAATATTTAATTCGTGCCAAAATTAAAGAACTAGACGAGTTGTTTGACATTATCATAAAGTCTAGCGATGAAAATTTTATCACCTATTTCTTAAATCTTAAATTTTGCACTGAGTATTCTAATCAACGTAGAGCCGATAAACTATTTAAAGAAGGTGATAAGGCTCTAGAAAAACAAGATTATAAATCTTTGCGTCATATTGTATATGGTTTATCTGCTTTATTGCCTGACTACGAAAAAGAAAAACAGAAGCGCTTTAAGGATGATAGCCGAACAGGGTTAAGTTAATTCCGATATTTTCGATTGTAATAATCGGTGTATAGTTTGTTGATATTGATAGGTTTAGCGATTATGTTTTTAAATACAATACGCTCATTCCTCGTCGTATCTATAATTACTTTATTGGACGAGCTGCTTTCTACTTTACTAATCTTATCTTCAAAAGGATAGACTGTTATTGATTTCTTTTTATTAGCATCGTAATTTGTGATTTGAAACATATTGGATAAATCCATATTGTTTTTAAAGTGCGAAAAACGACTCGATACAAAATTCTTTCCTGTATAAAATACTAAAGAATCTGTATTAATGACTTTTATTGCTAGAGTTTTGTGTTTTGGAATGTAAATAGATTCGTCAATACCACCAGTTAGTCTAAAAACAATCAAATCCTGCTCACTCTTATTATCAATGTTTAGCAAGGTATTGTCATTGTTGTTTAAGGAATATGAAACCTCATTAAATGTTTTGGGGTAAGGATTAGTAAACGCTTCTAATGTTTTAATATAGCCTTCTTGACTATCTCCTCGTTCTACCTTTCGCTTTAATGTGTAAATGAATTTGATATGATCTGCTAGTTTGTAACGCTCATAGTTTGGTGTGTCTTCAACGCTTTCCGTAGATTCAATTACTGTCTCTTCAATACCATAGCCAGTTGCTTTTAAACTATCTAAAGTACGTCGAATTTGGTCGTTATATTCAATATTAAAATCACCATTTCTTATATAATCAAAATCATCACTACTATTAGACCCTTTACTGGCCCAGAAAATAATTCTGATAACAATCATAACAATTACAAAAACACTCCATCCGCCAAATCCAGAGCCTGTTTTACTACTTGATCTACTAGAATATGAGTATTCTCTAGCAATTCCGGCATTAGATCGTAGCGTTTCTCCTAGGAAAAAGTTCGAAGTTTCTAATACTGCAAATGCAACCATTGCTTTGGCTGCAAATCGAAATTGTGAATTATTGACATTTCTGCGTTTAGAATTGTAAACATCAATCACTTCAGAATTGAGTTCTTGTATTTCCTCGTTAAAATTGTCTGGATACTCATTTAAACAATTGATAAAAACTTTGTTCGTAATAAAGCTTACAGGATGCTCTTTATCTTTTAACCGTTTTTCTCGTAAGTAAACTGTGGCATAGTTGAGACGTGCTTTGAAGAAATTAATAATAAGTTGATTGTTTTCTTCTGAAAAAAGCTGGTTGTGAGCCAACACTTTTAGAAGGAGAACATATTTACCTTTATTGAGGGTGTCTGAAAGGAACAATTTTAGATTCTCCTTCAAAAAAGGTGCTAGGAAATATGTCAACTCATCAATATCTTTAATTTCTGATTCGTCAATTTCAATCTCACTCTGTTTGATATATTGATGTTCTCCAGAAATAAGTTGTTTTAACCACTTATGTTTTTCGACAAATACATGACATTGTTTGGTAGACTCATCTTTTAGCTTTTCAATGAGTGTAGCAACTTCGCCTAAATTGTTAGCATCTCCTAACATCGCTTTAGCTTTGAGTTGTTTTTGAAGCTTAATAATTCCATTGGCGTCAATATTAGAAAGTGTTTCTATATCGATACCTAGTTGGTCAATAAATGAGATGTATTTCAAGGCTTAGTTTTATAAAACTTAAAAATATCAAAATAAATCAGAACACTATTAATTAGGTGATTTTTTTGAAGAAGTAAAGCCTGAAAAAATTATTTTAATTTTTTTTAAAAAAGCTTTTGGTAATTAAAAATCTAGACTATATTTGCAGTCCAATATTTAGGGCGCGTAGCTCAGTTGGTTCAGAGCACTTGGTTTACACCCAAGGGGTCAGGGGTTCGAATCCCTTCGCGCCCACAAAAGTCCACAGAAATGTGGACTTTTTTAGTTTTTAACATAAGGGTCATTAACTCAGTTGGTTTAGAGTGTTACCTTGACAGGGTAGAAGTCACTGGTTCGAATCCAGTATGACCCACATCAAGCAGAAAATCTACATGAAAGTGTAGATTTTTTTATTGAAGTAAATCCAAAGCAACGCTTTGAAGATTTACTTCAATAAAAAAAGATGAGTTGCTTTAGCAACAAGATTTTCTATTTGCAGTAATGGTTTAGTTCTGGAACAACGGAGTTAATCCAAGAAAAGCAACGCTTTGAAGATTTACTTCAATAAAAAAAGATGAGTTGCTTTAGCAACAAGATTTTCTATTTGCAGTAATGGTTTAGTTCTGGAACAACGGAGTTAATCCAAGAAAAGCAACGCTTTGAAGATTTACTTCAATAAAAAAAGATGAGTTGCTTTAGCAACAAGATTTTCTATTTGCAGTAATGGTTTAGTTCTGGAACAACGGAGTTAATCCAAGAAAAGCAACGCTTTGAAGATTTACTTCAATAAAAAAAGATGAGTTGCTTTAGCAACAAGATTTTCTATTTGCAGTAATGGTTTAGTTCTGGAACAACGGAGTTAATCCAAGAAAAGCAACGCTTTGAAGATTTACTTCAATAAAAAAAGATAAGTTGCTTTAGCAACAAGATTTTCTATTTGCTGAAGTGATTTTGATATAGAATAACTTAATTAAGTTTAGATGATCTTAAAGTAATTCTAAAATTCGTTCTAAAGCCATACCTCGAGATCCTTTAATTAAAAACGTATTGTTTTTAAATTCGAAATCTTGGAACGTTTTTTTAAGACTGTCAAATGATTCAAAATAGTAAATACTATCATGTTTTACTTTACTGTTGTTAAAGTTCTCACCTACTAAAATTACACAATCTATATTTAGATCATTAACATAGTTAGCAACAGACTGGTGTTCTAATTGTGCCGCATCTCCCAATTCAAACATGTCCCCTAAAATAACAACCTTATTAGTATTATCTAATTGATTAAAGTTTGATAATGCCGCGTTCATACTCGTAGGATTGGCATTATAGGCATCTAAAATAATATGATGACCCTTTTTTTCGATAATTTGAGAACGATTATTATTTGGGATATAATGCTCAATTGCATTAATGATTTTACTATCAGGAACTTTGAAATACCTACCAATAACAATGGCTGCACAAATGTTATTATAATTATAGGCTCCTGTAAGATGTGATTGAATGATATGTTCGTTATAAGCAAGCTTTACATAAGGTTGAGAATTGAGCAGTTTTGTGTCATTACCAAATAAAACCTGCTTAGGATAATCACCAACTTGTTTAATTTGTAAAGAGTCATTGGCATTTACGAAAATAGTTTTATTATTATCCCTCAGGTGTACATACATTTCCGATTTTCCTTTAATCACACCTTCAAGTCCACCAAATCCCTCAAGATGCGCTTTTCCGAAGTTAGTAATGAAACCATAATCAGGTAAAGCAATGTTGGTAAGGAATTCAATTTCTTTTTGGTGATTTGCACCCATTTCAACGATTCCAATGTCAGTTTTGGAAGTTAGACTCAATAAGGTTAAAGGAACACCAATATGATTGTTCAAATTACCAATGGTTGCAGTAGTATTATATGTTTTTGATAGCACTGCATTAATAAGTTCTTTGGTGGTTGTTTTTCCATTACTTCCCGTAAGAGAAATGATAGGAATGTTTAAGGTTTTACGATGATATGTTGCTAGTTCTTGAAGCGTTTTTAATACATTGTCTACCAAGATATATTGATTGCTTTTTTGATATTTTTTTTCATCAATAATTGCAAAAGAAGCTCCTTTTCTAATAGCATTTTCGGCAAAGGTGTTGCCATTAAAATTATCGCCTTTAAGTGCAAAAAACATGCAGTTATTTGAAATTTTTCTCGTATCTGTGCAAGCTGTAGAGCAATCTAAATAATGTTGATAGATAGTGTGTATTGTCATAAAATAAATGTAATAAAAAAAGTCCTAATCAATAATGACTAGGACTTCAAATTTATCTTTAAAACTATTTAGTTTCTTTTTTTATTTCCTTGAGATTTTGAACCAACTCTAGACATTGCACATCTAAATCCGATGTAATCTGTTGCCATATCTTGTGGGAAGTATCTACGTTGAGCAGGATCAATCCAATATGCTCGATCTCTCCATGAGCCACCTTTATATACTCTTACTTCATCATTAATTAACGACGTTCTGTCATTAGAAGTGTCATATTCTTTCAATAGCTTTCCTGTAGAATCTTTTTCAACATTATGTCTTGGAGAATTATACATTTTACGAGTATTGCTATCATCATTAACGGTGTCGTCTTCGTCAAAACTATCAGCATATTGACGAGAAGATCTTACATCTCCATCTCTAAAGTTTCTGTTATCACTCTTGTCAAATTGAGTTCTTAAATAGGTTTCGTTTTCATCAACACCAACTTGAAGAATTTCACCTGGTAAGTTTCTTGCAACAATTTGTCCATTACTTAGTGTGTCGTAAACGATTTCATCAGGAGTAACAATTTTTACTGTACCATCTTCATTAATTGCATTTTTAGTATAAACATTACCTCTATAGTAGTTGAAATCATTGAATTCATCGTCAACAATAGGTCTGTAAACATCGGCAACCCATTCAGCAACATTTCCTGCCATATCGTAAAGACCATAATCATTAGGTTGGTAAGACATGACTTCAGCGGTGATGTCTGCACCATCATCAGACCAGCCTGCAATTCCACCATAATCACCTTTTCCTTGTTTAAAATTAGCTAATTGATCACCTCTAGTTGTTCTTTTTCCAGAACGAGTATATTGCCCATCCCAAGGGTATTTTTTACGTCCTCTGTACACGTTGTAGCTACGTAATTCACTTAGACCAAGTGCAGCATATTCCCATTCTGCTTCTGTAGGAAGTCTATAATCTGGTGAGAAAATACCAGACTCTCTACTAGCATATACATTAATTGTATCACCTGCAGCAGTAGTTTGTACTCTACGTCTTGATTTTTCTGGGTTAATTATTGAATCATTCCCTCCGTATGTCTGTGTAGGAGCATTGATATAAGTATCGATATTAAAATTGCTTTCAGCCGAAGAGGCAAGGTGAGAATCTCGCTCTAAGTAACCAGCATTTTGTAAATCCATTTCGGCAACTCTATCGGTTCTCCAGTTTGCAAATTCAACAGCTTGGATCCAACTAACACCTACAACAGGATATTCACCATAACCTGGATGACGTAAATAGTTTTCGGTCATCATTTCTGCATAACCTAAACGGTTTCTCCATACTAAAGTATCTGGAAGTGCACCTTCATATATTAATCTGTAGTTTTCTTCTTCTGGCGGATAAGTTCTCTTTATCCAGTCCAAATATTCAGTATACATTTTATTGGTAACTTCAGTTTCATCCATATAAAATGACTGCACGTGTTGTTGGTTTGGAGAATTGTTCCAATCATGCATAACATCATCTTGAACTTTTCCCATTGTGAACGTACCACCTTCAATAAAGACTAATCCTGGTCCAGTTTCCTGTTCTTGGAATTTGTCATTGTATTGAAAACCACCATTTTTATCGTTGATTTTCCATCCTGTTGCTCTAGAAGTGTTCTTGTCAGAAGAATTTCTACTACAACTAACGATTGTTAAAGAAACTACTAGGGCTAATAGTATCCTTAGATTTAAGACGTTTTTCATATCCATACTTTTTAAGTAAGCTAGTTTAATTTTAGAGACGCAATATAGTAATTAAAGGTAAACTAACAACATTTTTTGGCAAAATCCTGCAAAAAAAGTTGCATTTCATCCTCTTTTTTGTACATGATAACGGATTTTTGGTCAGTTTATCGATGTATTTTGTCTTTAATAACGATTGAATAAATCATTTATTGTTGTAATTTTGAATAAAAAATTGAGACTCTATAATATCAGGAGTTTATAGGCGTTTATTTAGCATGAAAACATATTTACTAGTTCCATTAATTATAATTTCATTTTTAGGATATTCTCAGGAAAAAAGATTTAATATATCTTGGACTGAACCTACTGTTCTCGAAACAGAATCCTCTACTATTGAAATTCCGAGTTTTGATAGAAAGCATTTTAATTTTTCTAGAGAGCAAGGAATTGTTTTTTATGCGCAATGGGAAAGTTCTTCATTAGTTGATGAAAATTCAGTAGAATTAAGTCAAGTCGTTTATCAAAACATAAGTGCTAATGATCTTAAAGATTTGCCTTTATCTACAATACAAAGCGAGCCTGAAGCTAGATTGCGAAATGCTATTGATAGAGATAAAATATACACATATCTTGAGATTTCACCAATTATAAATGACAGAGGTGTGTATAAAAAAATAACAGCATTTACGATTAATTATCAAAATGGTGTTCAAAATAGAACCAACCAAACTACAAATGAAATAACGAATTCAATTCTGAGCTCTGGCGATTGGCATAAATTTTATGTTGATAAATCTGGAGTGTTTAGATTGAGTAAGAGTTTTTTGAATTCATTAGGGGTGAATACAAATGTTGACCCAAGAACGATTAAAGTCTATGGTAATGGAGGCGCAATGCTTCCTTTGGCTAACAATGAGTTTTATCCATTAGATCTTACAGAAAATGCAATTCGTTTTATAGGAGAAGAAGATGGTGTATTTAATGATAGTGACTATATTTTGTTCTATGCTGAAGGTCCTAGAGAGTACAATCAAGAAAGTGATACTAACATTAATTTATATACTGATAAATCATATTATTTTATCAATACCGGAGGAGGTTTAGGTAAGCGTATCGAACCAATGACTCAGCCTGAAGAAGATGAGACAATTGAAATTAATACATTTCAGGATTATCAGTTTCATGAGTTAGATGAAGAGAACATAGCAAAATTAGGGAGGCGCTGGTTTGGAGAGCGATTTAACATAGAAAATGAACAGAGTTTCTCTTTTAATTTTCCAAATTTAATAAGTGAGGAGCCAGCAAGAGTGAAGGTGTTAGTTGGAGCGGTGAGTCAAAGTCCAACCCCTACGATGCAAATTGTTTTAAACGGAACCTTGGTTAGTACTTTAGGCTTTTCTGCTATTGATGATCCTATATTAGCATCAGGAAATATCTATTCTGAAAATGTACTTTTATCATCACCTGAAGTGACCATAGATTTGATATCTAATAATAATGGTAACCCATCTGGTTCAACCTATTTAGATTATATATCTATTGAAGCTACTAGAAGTTTAATTTTTGAAGGCACCCAACTAAGATTCAAAAATAAAGATGTGGCTCTCAGCTCAGGTGTCGTTAAATACAATTTAGAAAATGCTACTAATGTTCAAGAGGTTTGGGATATTACAGATAAGTACAATGTAACTACTGTTTCTAACGCAGAGCAAAGTCAAACATTTAGTTTTAAAGATATTGCTGGCACGAGTAAAACTTATATTACAGTTTCTAATTTAGACTATTTTCAACCCTCAAGAGATAGTAATACCACTGTTGCTAATCAAAATATTAAAGGGACTATCTTTTTAAATAGCCAGGGAGAGTTTGAAGATATAGATTATATTATCGTTGCTAGAAATGATTTTGTGTCTCAAGCTGAACGGTTGGCTCAAATAAATAGGGATATACACAACCTTAATGTGAAGGTCGTAACACTTAATGAAATCTACACCGAATTTAGTTCAGGAAACCAAGATATAGGAGCTATTAGAAACATGGTAAAGTATGTCTATGATAATGCTAGTAGCCCAACAAACCGTATTAAATATCTTTGTCTTTTTGGCGATGCGTCTTTTGATCCGAAAGACAGAATTTCAAATAATACTAATATTGTTCCTATTTGGGCTTCTCAACAAAGTTTTAGTTTAACATCTTCATTCATCTCTGATGACTTCTATGGGATGATGGATGTTAATGAAGGACAAATGACGTCTGGTGATTTGTTAGATATAGCTGTGGGACGTATGTTAGTAGATACACCACAGAGAGCAAAAGAGATGGTTGATAAAGTTGAAGGCTACTATGCTGAAGAAGCTTTTGGGAGCTGGAGAAATAATATCATAACAATTTCAGATGATGTTGATATTCCTACTTGGGAATTTATTTTGCAAAACACAACAGATGCTATTGCTAATGAAGTATCGCAAGAAAAGCCATTTATTAATGCTGTTAAAATTCATACAGATGCTTTTCAGCAAGAATCTACAGCTAGTGGTGAACGTTACCCAGCTGTTAATAAGGCAGTAAAAGATGCTATTGAAGTAGGCGCATTGGTAGTGAATTATTTTGGACATGGAGGTGAAGATGGATTAGCAGCTGAGCGAATTTTTACAAAAAATGATGCTCAAGATATAAGGAATGTGTGTAAATTCAATGTATTCATCACAATTACATGCGAGTATACGAAATTTGATAATCCACTACGACAAACAGCAGGAGAGTTTACTTATTGGAATAAGGAAGGTGGTTCTATTGCATTAATTACAACAACACGACAAATTTTCGTGACCACAGGTGTGGGCTATAATGTTGTGCTTGAAGAATATTTATTTAGTTATGGATCTAACGAATATCCTTCAATAGCTGAAGCACTGAGATTAACAAAAAATGACCCTTCAATTTCAGGAAGTTCTCAAAGATCATTAGTGTTTTTTATTGGAGATCCGGCGATGAAATTAGCTATTCCAAGACCCGAGATTAGGTTAACAAAAGTGAATGATGTTTCTATAGATCAACAAACCGATATCTTGAAAGCTTTGGATAAAGTTAAATTATCTGGTGAGGTTTATGATACTGCAGGGAATTTTCTTTCCAATTATAATGGTATTCTAACAGCAACTGTTTTTGATAAAGAAATAGACAGACAAACATTAGGAAATGATAATGGAGATGCTGTTATTTTAGATTTCAAAACTTTAGGTGAAACTATTTTTAAGGGACAAGCAACAGTGACTAATGGTGCATTTGATTTTGAATTTGTTGTGCCTCGAGATATTCTTATTCCTGTAGGTCAAGGTAAAGTGAGTTTTTACTCTAAACAAGATAATATTTTAGATGATAAATCTGGATACAGTTTTGATATTCAAGTTGGAGGGATTAATGAAAATGCTGAAGAAGATAATACAGGACCGTTGATTAGTTTATTTATGAATGACGAAAACTTTGTGTCTGGTGGTATTACCAATGAACAACCCACTTTATTGGTTAAACTTCAAGATGAAAATGGGATTAACACTGCTAGTGGTATTGGACATGATATTGTTGCTGTCCTCGATGGAGATGAAACCAATCCATTTATACTCAATGATTATTATGAAGCAAATGTTGATGATTATCAAAGTGGAAAACTGAGTTATTTATTTAGAGACTTAGAATCAGGGTTACATACATTATCCTTAAAAGCTTGGGATGTATATAATAATTCTTCAACAGCTGAAATTGAGTTTTTAGTGAAAGATAAAGATGAAGAATTGGTAATAACGAATGTGTTAAATTATCCAAATCCATTTATTGATTACACAGAATTTTGGTTTAACCACAATAGTTCCGATGTTTTAGACGTTTCAGTACAGATATTTACTGTGTCAGGTAAATTGGTTCGAACTTTAAATGGTCAAACCTCTGGAGGAAGTAAAGTTACCAGCTCACTATCAAAAGATATTGTATGGGATGGAAGAGATGATTTTGGTAGTAAAATTGGAAAAGGGGTCTATATTTATAAACTAAAAGTGAGATCTAACCGTTTAAATAAACAAGTCGAAAAAATCGAAAAACTTGTGATACTATAATAAAGATTTATATTTGCTTAATATATGCAGTGTAGAAATACATTGATATAAACATGAATTTACATATGAAAAGATACATTTTAGCCCTAATTGCACTTACAGTTTTTAATACCGCTAAGGCTCAAGAAACAATAACATTTGATAACCAATCAACAGTAATTACTACAGGTGTGCCTTTTATGCTTATTGCTCCAGATGCACGTGCTGCTGGTATGGGAGATATGGGAGTTGCGACTTCAGTTGATGCTTATGCACAACAATGGAATGCTGCTAAATATACATTCTCTGAAGCTAAATCGGGTATTGCTGTAAGTTACACACCTTATTTAAGTAAATTGGTAAATGATATATCAATTGCTTACTTAACCTATTTCAATAGAATTGATGAAAGAAGTTCTTTTGGATTTAGTTTTAAATATTTTGGATTGGGAGAAATAGAGATTCGTCCTGATGAATTTTCTGAACCATTAATTGAGAAACCAAACGAATTTACTGTAGATGCATCTTATTCATTACGTTTAGCTGATCAATTTGCAATGTCTGTTGCATTAAGATATTTACGCTCAGATTTAAGAATTCAAGCTGTAGATGCTAATGCCCAAGCAGCAGGTTCTTTTGGAGTTGATATTTCAGGATATTATCAAAGTGAAGAAGAGGCTTATAATAGTTTTAATGGTAGAACTCGTTTTGGATTTGCAATTCAAAACTTAGGTCCTAAAATTAAATATGATGATGGCGGACGAGAAAACTTTTTACCAACTAACTTAAGATTGGGTGGTGGTTTTGATTTCATTTTTGATGATTACAATAAATTAGCTGTTACAGCTGAAGTAACAAAATTATTAGTGCCAACTCCACCATTATTCGGTTTTGTGGATACCAATGGAGATGGAGAACAAACGTCTGATGATCCTGCAACTGCAGATATAGATGAAAGTGAGCCAACAATCATTACTGAAGGTCAAACTAACGATGTAAGTTTCTTGTCAGGCGTATTTCAGTCTTTTGGTGATGCTCCAGGAGGCTTTAGTGAAGAATTAAAAGAATTTACTTGGGCATTAGGAGCTGAGTACTTATATCAAGAATCTTTTGCTTTTAGAGCTGGTTATTTTAATGAAAGTGATGAGAAAGGAGCGAGAAAGTTTTTTGCTTTAGGAGCTGGATTTAAATACACAACTATTAATATCGATTTGTCATACCTATTCTCAGCATCGAAAGTTCAAAGTCCGTTAGAAAATACATTGCGTTTTTCTCTAACATTTAATTTTGGAGATGGAGAATATGATGAATATTAATCGTTATAGTAATTCGAATACAAAACTATTGTTTCTCAAAAGCAATAGTTTTTTTGTCTAAATACATATCTAATGAAAGACATAAAAATAGAATCGACGCTTACGGTTTATGAGCGTATTGATGAGCTTCCAGAAGCCATAACTTCACTTATGGAAAAAGCCGTAGAAGCAAGACTTAAGGCGTATGCGCCTTATTCTAAATTTTTAGTTGGCGCTGCACTTTTATTAGACAATGGAGAAATCATTACTGGCAATAATCAAGAAAATGCATCTTACCCTTCGGGCTTATGTGCTGAGCGTACCGCAATTTATTATGCAGGCGCTCAATATCCAGATGCAAAAGTTTTAAAAATGGCGTTAACTGCTGGTTCTCAACTGCAAGAAACCTCTACACCAATTCCACCTTGTGGAGCTTGTAGACAGGCCATAGCTGAATATGAAGTAAAGCAAGACACACCCATAGAAATTTTCTTCATGGGAGAAACAGGTAAAATTGTAAAATCAGCTTCACTAGCAAATTTATTACCACTCGGTTTCGACAGAAGTTTTCTATAACGTTTTCGTAATAAATTTACGATTTTCAGTTTTTTCATTACTAACTAAAGTGTTACTTTTGTTATTCGTTTAAATAATTAGCGTCACCAATGCAAAAAATCACAAAAGAAGTTTACCTTAAATGGTATGAGGATATGTTGTTCTGGAGAAAGTTTGAAGATAAGCTTGCTGCAGTATATATTCAACAAAAAGTAAGAGGATTTCTTCATTTATATAATGGTCAAGAGGCTGTATTAGCTGGAGCGCTCCATGCTATGGATTTGACTAAAGATAAAATGATTACCGCATACAGAAATCACGTACAGCCAATTGGAATGGGTGTGGATCCAAAACGTGTTATGGCAGAATTGTACGGAAAAGCAACAGGAACTTCTCAAGGTTTGGGAGGCTCTATGCATATTTTCTCAAAGGAACATCGTTTTTATGGAGGTCATGGTATTGTAGGTGGGCAAATTCCACTTGGAGCTGGAATTGCGTTTGGTGATAAGTACCATGGGAGTGATGCTGTAACCTTATGTTGTTTTGGTGATGGTGCTGCACGTCAAGGATCGCTTCATGAAACATTTAACTTAGCAATGTTATGGAAATTACCAGTGGTATTTGTTTGTGAAAACAATGGTT
Source organism: Psychroserpens citreus (assembly GCF_055686305.1). Classification (NCBI taxonomy): domain Bacteria; kingdom Pseudomonadati; phylum Bacteroidota; class Flavobacteriia; order Flavobacteriales; family Flavobacteriaceae; genus Psychroserpens; species Psychroserpens citreus. Next base: position 660,694 of record NZ_CM145999.1, on the reverse strand, counting down.
ATGCTATGGGAACGTCTGTAGAACGAACAGCGAATCATACCGATATTTGGAAACTAGGTTTAGGTTATGAAATGCCTTCTGGACCTGTTGATGGAATGAATCCAATTAAGGTGGCTGAAGCATTTGATGAAGCCATTGGAAGAGCTAGACGTGGAGAAGGTCCTACATTTTTGGAAGTGAAAACATATCGTTATAGAGGACATTCAATGTCTGATGCGCAACATTATAGAACTAAGGAAGAGGTTGAAGAATATAAAAAAATAGACCCAATTACTCAAGTTAAAGATATTTTACTTGAGAAGAAGTACGCCTCAGAAGATGATATTAAAGTCATAGATAAACGTGTGAAAGATTTGGTTAAAGAATGTGAGAAATTTGCAGAAGAGTCTCCATATCCAGACAAAAACGTTATGTATGATGCCGTTTATGAGCAAGAAGATTATCCATTTATACAACACAAAATATAAGCTATGGCTGAAGTAATTAACATGCCGCGTTTAAGCGATACGATGGAAGAAGGTACGGTCGCGAGCTGGCTAAAAAAAGTTGGAGACAAAGTTGAAGAAGGCGATATTTTAGCTGAAATAGAAACCGATAAAGCGACAATGGAGTTTGAATCGTTCAATGAGGGTACATTACTTCACATAGGTATTCAAGAAGGAGAAACGGCAAAAGTAGATACTCTTTTAGCTATTATTGGTGATGCTGATGAAGATATATCTGGATTAATAAACGGAAGTAATTCTGGATCAGAAACTAAATCTGAAGAAGTTAATACAGAGTCTTCTGAAGATACAACAGAAGTTGTTGATAGTAGTGATGGTCAAGATTCGCAAGAGTTACCTGAAGGAGTCATTGTGGTTACAATGCCTCGTTTAAGTGATACCATGGAAGAAGGAACTGTGGCCACATGGTTAAAGCAAGTTGGTGATGAGGTAGAAGAAGGCGATATTTTAGCTGAAATCGAAACCGATAAAGCCACAATGGAGTTTGAATCTTTTCAATCAGGAACTTTATTGCACGTAGGATTACAAGAAGGTGAATCAGCAAAAGTAGATTCCTTATTAGCAATTATTGGTCCTACTGGAACAGATGTTTCAACTATTGCTAAAAACTTTAAAATAGAAGGTAGTCAGCCTACTGAATCTAAATCGGTTGAAACTCCAAAAGAAACACCAAAAGTTACGGAAGCGCCTAAACAAGAAGCGCCTAAGGTAATAAATACATCATCTAATACTAATGGTAGAATTTATGTGTCACCTTTAGCTAAGAAGATGGCCGAAGAAAAAGGTATTAATTTATCCCAAGTTAATGGAACAGGAGAAAACGGAAGAATTGTTAAACGCGATATAGAAAACTATACGCCAGTATCTCAATCAGCATCAGTTGGTAAGTTTGTACCAACAGGTCAAGAAGATTTTGATGAAGTAGCCAATTCTAATATGCGTAAAGCGATTGCTAAGAATTTAGCTAAATCTAAGTTTTCAGCGCCACATTATTATTTAAATGTGGAGTTTGATATGGAGAATGCTATGGCGTTTAGAGCACAATATAACTCACTTCCTGATACTAAAATTTCATATAATGATATGATTGTGAAGGCTTGTGCTTTGGCGTTAAAAGCGCATCCTCAAGTAAATTCACAATGGTTTGATGATAAAATGCGTTTAAATAACCATGTTCATATTGGTGTTGCAGTAGCTGTACCTGATGGATTAGTAGTGCCTGTAGTTCGTTTTGCTAATGAGCAAAGTTTAACTCAAATAGGTGCTGCTGTTAAGGAGTATGCGGGAAAGGCTAGAAATAAAAAGTTAAGTTTAGACGAAATGGAAGGCAGTACATTTACGATTTCTAATTTAGGAATGTTTGGTATTGAAAGTTTTACGTCAATTATCAATCAGCCTAATTCAGCAATTTTATCTGTTGGAGCAATTGTATCTAAACCTGTTGTTAAGGATGGACAAGTTGTTCCAGGGCATACAATGAAGTTAACGATGGCTTGTGATCATAGAACTGTAGATGGTGCTACTGGAGCTCAATTCTTACAAACCTTGAAAGGCTATATTGAAAATCCAGTAACAATGTTAGTATAAAGATTTAGATAAATCCTTCTGATGTTGATTCAGAATCTATAATATTTTTAAATCCTGATTTGATGTATTCAAGTCAGGATTTTTTATCTTTAAACGCAAATAAAAACACTATGAAACATATTTTATCCCTAACACTTTTACTGCTTATTGTAAGTTGTAAATCTGAACCCAAATTAGAAACCGTAACTATTACTAGCGATGAAGTTAAGGCAGCCGTGAACTATTTAGCTTCCGATGAGTTGCAAGGTAGACATACTGGGAGCAAAGGCATTGAAGATGCAGCATCATACATTGAATCTCAGTTTAAGTCGTTTGGTATAAAGCCTTACTACGAGTCCTATAGAGATCATTTCAAGGCTGATAGTTTAGATGCTTTTAATGTGATTGGTTTTATAGAGGGAACAGATGAAACACTAAAAGATGAAGTCATTATTTTGGGGGCACATTACGATCATATTGGACATGGTGAAGATGCCAGAAAGAAGAGTAGAAAAGGTAACATTACTGTATCAGATTCTATTGCCAATGGAGCTAATGATAATGCTGCAGGTACAGCAGGTGTAATTGCCATGGCTCGGTATTTTGCTGAAAGAAAAAATAATAAAAGAAGTATCATATTTGCTTTATTTTCGGCTGAGGAAATGGGACTGTTAGGTTCTAAACATTTGGCAAAACGTTTAAAATCTGAAAACCTAAACTTATATGCAATGGTGAATTTTGAGATGATTGGTGTGCCATTTAAAGACCGAGACTATGAAGCGCTTTTAACAGGTTATCAATTGTCGAATATGGCTGGAAAAATAAATGAATATGCAGGAAGGAACCTACTAGGAGAGTCAGACGTTGCTAAAAAGTATAATTTATTCAACAAATCTGATAATTTTCCATTTTATGAGGCATTTAATTTACCATGCCAAACGATATCATCCTGTGATTTGTCTAATTACAATTACTATCATCACGCAGAAGATGAGATTAATGAGTTAGATTATGAGTTTATGGCAAGTTTAATAAATAATACCGTTCCTGCTATTGAAGAAATGAGTAATACTGCTACTAAAGAGATTGTGATGTATGAAGCCAATTAAAAATATTATCATAACAGGAACGAGTCGTGGTATTGGTTTTGAATTGGTGCATTTATTTGCCAATCAAGGGCATAATGTGTTGGCTCTATCTAGAAATGCACAGCCCGTAAACAATTTACATTTTGAGAATATTTCTTCATTTGCATTCGATTTATGTAATCAGGACGATTATCAAAAGGTAGAACAGTTTGTTAAAAATGAGTGGAATCATGTTGATATTTTGATCAATAATGCAGGAATGCTCTTAAATAAGCCATTTTCAGAAACGACCTTTAAAGATTTCTCTAAAGTTTATGAAACTAATGTGTTTGGTGTATCTGAAATGACACGAATCGTTTTACCATTCATGAAGAATGACGGACATGTTGTAACTATAAGCTCGATGGGAGGAATACAAGGCAGTATGAAATTTCCTGGATTGGCGGCTTATAGTTCTAGTAAAGGCGCAGTAATTACTTTAACTGAATTATTGGCAGAAGAATATAAAGCCAGTGGCCCACAGTTTAATGTATTGGCGTTAGGCGCAGTACAAACGGAGATGTTAAAAGAAGCTTTTCCTGATTATCAAGCGCCTACGACTGCCTTAGAAATGGCCCAATATATTCAAGAGTTTTCTCTTAGCGGAAATAGATATTACAACGGAAAAGTGCTTCAAGTATCTAATTCGACGCCATGAAAATATAATTTTAAACAGTTCTATTATTGCTTTAAAATTTTACTATTATAGCTTTTCCCATTTAGTTCGAATTCAATGATGTAAAGCCCAGCAGTCAATTTTGAAATGTCTATTGTATTATTATTAATCCTATCAAATATATTGATTAGTTGTCCATTTATGTTGAAAATACTAGCGTTAGTAACGGATTGAGTCGTATTAAAGTGAATTGTATTTTTTGAAGGATTAGGAAATATTGATACTTCGGTAGTTACTTCTATAGACTCATTGCTTAATGTCTCTCCAGCAATTTTCCATAATTGTCTACCATGAGTTTCAGTAACAGCTGTAAAGAAAAGATCACCTTCAGAGGAAATAATATCTCTAGGGACTGATCCTGAAACACCAGGACTTATATCATCAGTTACATTTAGAGTTCCTGCTTCTGTACCATCGGTTTTCCATAACTCAGAACCTTGTGAAGCTTCGAATGCTTGAAAATATATGGTATTATTAATTTTTACAAATTCAGTAGCGTTAGAACCGCTAATACCAGCGTTAATATCTTTTATCAATACAGTCCCAGCTTCAGTACCATCTGTACGCCATAGTTCTGTGCCAGTAGAACCATCATTAGCTGAGAAATAAACAAATTCATCTGTAGTAAAAAACTCAGAGTTAAAGTCTAGTCCACTATTAACTCCAGCGAATATGTCTTTTAACAATGTAGTGCCACTTTCAGTACCATCTGATATCCATAATTCTCTTCCGTTTTCATTTGTAAAAGCAGAAAAAATTACACTATCTCCAAAAGCAATTAATCCATGTGGGATTGATGAATAGCCAATGCCAATATCCTTTACTAATTGAGTGCCTGCAATAGAACCATCTGTTTTCCAAAGTTCGATTTCACCATTTAAAACTTCTTGAGTTGAGAAAAAAGTATAATTATCTGTAACTGTAATATCGTTTATCGATTTATGAGTAGCTAAATTTGTTGTGCCTTCGATGTCACCATCGCTTACCCAAAGAAGAGAATCAAGGTTATTTGTATCAATTAGACTAATATAGATTAAACCATTTTTTTCAATCATATCTACTGCAAAAGTACTACCAAATGATTTTATTAATGTTCTATTGGTTCCATCAGTACTCCACAGTGATGGGGAATTTCCAGCTAGAAAATATAATAACCCTTGAGATTCTAAAAGATACCTTGGGTCTGAGCTTGATGATCCATTAAAAACATCCTGATTAATCACTGTTCCATTGATTGTGCCATCTGTTCTCCATAATTCCTCACCATAAGTTGGATTATAAGCACTAAAATAAATGTCGTTATCATACTCAAAATAACCACTTATCAATCCACCAGAAAATGAACCATTATTACCCGAATTTATATCCTGTAATAATGTGACGGTATTATCTGTATTATTATAAACTCTTGGTTCATCACCATTCGTATCATCCTTAGCGCCAAATACGATTTTGTCATTTATAACTGCAATATCATTTTTTCTTAAACCAGTAAAATTCCCATTATACTCCCTAAACCCTTCGTGATACGGATTTATATTATCAATTTGAATGCTTGTGTTACTTGTTGTATCATATTTCCAAAGCTCATTGCCTTGATCTACTGTTGGATAAGAGAAAAATAAATCGTCGTTATAGGAGGAAATTATTTCCAAATTGTCTAGTTCAGAAACTCTATTTGTTGATGCTTCAGTTAGGTTTGAAAACCAAGCTTCATTTTCATTGTTATTAGTTGGGATGCTTATATAGTAGGTGTTCGAATTTACTGTTTTTAAGGTGCCATAGTCTGCATAACTGTCGGCTGTTAATTCTTTTATCTCATTGACGCTGTAATCATTTAGATTAACACTTAGTAATGCGGTATTGTTTAATGAATTTGGTCCGCAAAAAAACAATGAATTCCCATTTGTTATTAAATCCGAAGTATGAAATATATCATTACGCTCTTCATCATATATAGTTTGAGCACTTTGAGTAATCAAATCTACCTCATAAATATGTAATTTATTTGGGCTAAATCTAGCAAATGAAATATAGATTTTATTATTAAGTTCAATAATTCTTGAAAAGTCTGAACCATAATAAATTGAAATATCGAATAGACCTACAACAGGAACAGTATTAGGAATGGTCCCATCAGTTTTCATTATTCCAACATTTTTTTGAGGGTCACCAAAATCAATAGAATTGCTGTGCACAGTGAAGTACAATTCATTGTTAAATTTAAAAAAGAGTGAGTTGTCGTTGAGATTTATAGAGAAAGCACTATTTAAGAAAGAAATAATTTGATAAGTTCCCTCATTAGTACCATCGCTTCTCCAAATTCTTAAACTTTCAACACCAAAAGTGGCAAAAATAAAAGTGTTATTTATTTTACTATAATGATGAGGTAGATTACTAAACTCTAAATCTCCTTTTACTAATATAGTACCAGAGCTAGTTCCGTCACTTTTCCATAATTCTTTAGTTTGCCCACTCCTTCGGATAAAGAAAAATAGTTCGCCGTTCACAAGAGTTAGTTGTTCAACATCATGATTTAAGAAATCTGTTATTCTAACTGTACCATCAGTCGTGCCATCAGTTTTCCATAATTCTCCATCAGAATTTCCGTCTGTTGCAATAAAATAAAGTTCATTATTTAAGATGGCTGTTTGTGTTTGGAATTTTCTAGATTGCGAGTTGGCTACAAAAGGATAACTAGTACCATTTTTACTACCTGGATTAATGTCTTTTAATAGAGTAGCACTACCTATTTCACCATTGGTTACCCAAATTTCTTCGCCATAAATATCATTCTCTGCTAGAAAGAATAATTGATTATTGAATTCAAAAAAGTCTGTTGGGTCAGCATCTTTATCTGCTGTTAAATCTGCAAAAGTAGTAAGTTGCTCCTGAGCCTGGCTTGATAATATAGAAAGTAAAATTAAAAAAATAGAAATTGAGACCTTTTTCATGCAAGTAGTTTAGATTGATAAGTTATTCAAATATAGAAAATAGTTTAAGAATTTCACTGCCGAGATTGAATTTAACTTAGACTAATAATTATTCAGTTTTATAAATGCCAAAACCCAATTCGTTACTTAATAATTACCCATAACCAAAGATTATTCATCCTTGTAGATATTATAGTTAATCCCGACGCCGTAATTGTTAAGGTTGGTTTTTAGCAAACTTGATTCAATACCATTACCTTTTTTAAATTGCACCCAATTATTGCCACTTATAAACACCCGTTTAATAAATGTATTATGTTCACTTATTTCATCTGTAAAAGGTAGGAGCGGTCTAAAATTAGTTGGAATTTTTACAATACCGTTTCTGCCTTTAATTTCTTTGTATTTTTTATTCGGGAGAAGTTTTCCATTTTGATCTGTGTAGCCCAATACTTGAATGGAGACAAAAAAGCCATCATTTGGTATAAATAAATCATGTTCTGAAACATCTAATTCAAACTCATCGCCGTTTTTTTCAGTAGCTCTAAAAACAATGTTTGTATAAGTCATGACATCGCTAGGGATTCCATTGTCATTTTTATAAAATTTCACCTTAAATAAGGTTGAGAATTTGCGTTTGTCTGCATTAGATCGTTTACGCTTTTTCCAATCTCTAGATTCTAAAGTAATAGGAAATAAAACCGATGTGATTTTTTTTAACTGTTCATTTTTATTTGGGAAAAATACGGCAATCTCACTCTCTATTGTTGGTAACCAACATTTGTAATAATCGTCATCAAGATAGGGTTTGATTGTTTCTTTTTTAAATTTTCGATTAACTATGGCAGTAACCACAACTTCATCTAATGTATTAGTTTCTATATCTAATTCTATAGTCTTTGGTAGGTTTATTGTCGAAATCGCTAAGTCTTTATAGCCGAGTGCAGATATGTATAAGGAATCAATATCTGGATACAATTTTTTTGTAAAAAGAAACATGCCATCATCATCTGCAAATAATCCTTGTCCGTCACCAAAAGATACGGTAGCGTATGATACAGGATATTTAGTTTCTTGATCTAATATTGTGGTTTGTGCAGATGCATTCAGTGTAAAAAGAAAGCTGAACGTAACAATGATTTTGATGAGATATTTCATTTTAGGGCAATAATTATAGGTCTAAATATACATATTAACTATTGGTAAATAAAAAAACCACTGTTGATTAACAGTGGTTTAAGATTGATTGGTTAGGTTTGGTTTATTCTTTATCTAAGTTTTTGGTCATATTAAAGCCTATAAACAATCCAACACCAGCCATAAAGAAAATCACTGCAGGGTAAATAGCATCTTCATCTAATGTAGAATAATTATCTATTACCGATGCAATAAAAGTGCCTAATCCTATACCCATTAATAAGAGTGCAAGATTTAAGATAAGTACTTTCCAAATGGGAGCTGTATGAGATCTTCCTCTCGTAAAAATTGTTGCATCTGCACCTTTTTCGATGAGTGCTAATCGTTCTTTGTTTCTTGTTGAAAGATATAAGTATATCACTCCAAACATTGCAAGAAACATACTAATTGGTATTAAAATTTCTCCGTCCATAATCGTGTTTTTTAATTGATTAATTTTATGTGTTACTGAGCTTATGACGATAGCAACTTAATTTTGGTTACACTTTATTAAAAAAAAAGTTTTTTGAAAATCATGTAACCATATAAAGAATAAGATCGTCTTACCCTAAAATGACCACCAACACCGATCAAATACTCATCAATCAAATCATCGATGGCGATACAAGTGCCTTTTCGGTATTGGTTGATACGTATAAAGATTTGGTGTTTACATTGGCATTAAGAATGTTGAAAAATAGAGAAGAAGCTGAAGAAGTTGCACAAGATACCTTTATAAAAACCTATAAGTCGCTTCATAAATTTAAAGGAGATTCGAAATTTTCAACATGGATTTATAGAGTAGCATATAATACGTGTTTGGATCGTATAAAAAAGAATAGAAAGTATTTAAACGATGTGGAAATCAATGAGTTTACGACGCATCAAGTCAAAACCATTGACAACGCTTTAGATAAATTAGAATTAGAAGAGCGCAATGAAGCCATACAGCGATGTATTAATCATTTGCCAAGTGAAGATAGTTTTTTATTGACTTTATATTATTTTGATGACTTATCTTTAGACGAAATTTCTAAAATTGTCGGTATCACAGCAAATTCAATAAAAGTGAAGTTGTTTAGATGTCGAAAAAAGTTGGCCACTATTTTAAAGTCGCAGTTAGAACCAGAAATAATAGAACATTATGAACGAGAACGCAGATAAACATTTAGATAACCTATCCCGTAAGGTGATAGGAAAATCATCGATTGATAGTCCATCGTTTGATTTTACACATACTGTAATGTCTCAGATCTATGCTTTAAATACATCGGTTACTACCTATAAGCCGTTAATTTCTAAGCGTGTTTGGTTTGTAATTATGGTAGCAGTTGTATCTGTTTTTTCTTATGTGATTTTTGGAAATTCAAGTACAGACATTAAATGGTTGAGAGATTTAAATATGCAAGGGGTTTCTTTAGATGTTTTTCCAGACTTTAAACCTTCACAAACTTTAGTGTATGCTGTATTACTTTTTGCTATTATGCTTTGTATCCAGATACCATTATTAAAGCGCTATTTTGATAAGCGTATAGAATCTTAATCTTTAAAATACCAAAATGGAATTCGTCGAATAGATTGCTTCACGGTATCTCCATTTTTTAGACGTTTTCTCATAACTTTTAATAGATGTTTGCCTTCTTGCAAATTACTAATATTAACATAAGTTTCGAAGCCTAAATTTTTTTGTTTGCTTTCTGTTAAGATGAATTCAGAGTCAAAATCAAGCGAATCGATCCTCACCGAATAGATGTCATTTACTGTATTAATGTAATCCTTTTTAAGTTGTCTTGTATTTTTCCAATCGGTATCATTAACTATAATGATATCACTTCTTAAGCCTCTTCGGTCTTTTTTTGGTTTAAGATCTGGGTTAATGCTAAACACATTATTTTCAAGATTATCTGTAAAACGTAAAAAAACATTCACATAAGATTCTTTTATAACTTTAGAAGATATAGCCACGTCGTCCATTAAATTGTTATTCTCGTTAATTAAATTGAGATAATTACCACTGTAGGCTGCATTTTCTGATGAATAATCTATTCTTTCAAAATAGTTGGAAAATTTATAATGGAATGATGTAAGTACTAATATGAGAAAATAAACAGGAAGCAAAATAAAGCTTAAGCGCTTCCCAAATTTATTGTCTAAAAAATTATACACTAGCGGTCTATATAAAAAGGAAAGCGTGATAAAACTAAAAACCCAATATACTGGAAAATAAATTCTTGAGGTCCATTTTTTCTTTTTCAACCAACCTTGAGTGATAAAATCTATAAACGTAAATATCATTCCAAAAACAATAAAAAGAATAAGAATAACTCCAATAATGGTTCTTAAAGTTTCAGGTAAACTATCATTACTAATAATTTGAGTAGCTATTAATGCTATGGTAACAATAGTAAAAGTAAGTGCTAAAACATAAAAGATTAATAAAAAGGACACTGCAAAAATAATGCTGCAATAATTTTCAAGTGTAGCAACATACTTGTCAAAAGAACCCACTTTTCTCTTTAAATATTTAGTAAATTTTTCACTGTAATTTAAAGTGTCGTAATCAATATCTCCAGACACATAACGAAGTCCTAATGCACCAATCCAAAGCCCTCGCAAAACTACATGTAATAATAAATTGAATATTAAAATAGAACAAGAAATAAGAGCAATAAATAATACAATTGCAGCAACCAATTGCTGCTTGTCTTTTGCAATCTGAGCTGCTTCTGTAATAGGGCCAAATGCCGTAAATAAACCAAAAATTGCAAAACCTGATATGATTAACTCTAATTGCCAACTTTCTTCTTGGAGACGCTGTAGTAGCTTTTTAAATGCTGGATTGTTATGATCTGAACTCATTTGGTTGGGTTTTGAGATTAAATATAATCAGATTTAAGGAAAATTGAAATACTAAAAATTAATACCAGCGTTTCTTTTTCTTTTTTGAAGCAGTACTTTTTCGCCCCTTTTTATGTTTACTTCCTTTCTTTTTATGAACAATGGGTTTCGCTTTTGGGTCTAAAGGATACGGATGATTCTCTTCAATAGGAATTTGGACATTAATCAATTGCTGTATCGTTTTGATGTATGATTTTTCATCTGCTGAACAAAATGAATATGAATGGCCAAATTCACCTGCACGACCTGTTCTTCCAATGCGATGTACATAGGTTTCTGGGATGTTTGGCAAATCAAAATTTACAACAGCATCCAATCCATTTATGTCGATACCTCTTGCTGCAACATCAGTTGCAATGAGTATGTTTACCTTACCTCGCTTAAAATCGGCTAATGCATTCTGGCGTTCATTTTGCGAACGATCACCATGTAATCGCTCTGCTGTATAACCATTTTTAATTAAAGTTTGGTGGAGTTTATCGACACCAAATTTGGTGCGTCTAAAAATGAGAATATTGCCTTTTATGGTATTTCGAAGCACATGTAAACACAGTTCTATTTTATTGCGTTTTGGAACATAGTAGAGTACCTGACTCACATTTTTTGCTGCAGAAGAGGTAGGTGTTACCTCAATACGTTCTGGAGACTTCAAAATAGAATTCGCAAGTTGCTCCACTTTGTAAGGCAAGGTTGCAGAAAATAAAAGTGTTTGCTTTGTTTCTGGACATAAACGTTCAATTTTTTTAACATCATCGATGAATCCCATATCTAGCATTAAATCGGCTTCATCAAGAACAAAGGTTTCCACATAATCTAAGTTGATCAAATCTTGTTTATGAAGATCAAGCAAACGACCAGGTGTAGCAACTAATATGTCAACGCCTTTAGCCAAAATGTCTTTCTGAGGTTCTATTGAGGTGCCTCCATACACCACTGCCGATCTCAAATTAGTATAAGTGCTATAGGTCGTGAAATTTTTTGTAATCTGGATGGCTAACTCACGTGTTGGACTTACAACTAATGCTTTTATTTTTTTGCCTTTTTTAGGAGCATCTTGCTTATCAAATAATAACTGTAAAATAGGTAAAGCAAAAGCTGCGGTTTTACCGGTTCCTGTTTGTGCTGAGGTAATCACATCTTTGCGATCCAATACAACTGGAATGGTTTGTTCCTGAACTAAAGTTGGATTGTCATAACCCGCTTCGGCTATGGCTCTTAAAATGGGTTTGTTAAGCTTTAAGTCTTTAAATGACATGCATCAGAATTTGAAGCAAAGGTATGCTATTTTACTTATACATTATTTCAGGAACGTGAATTCAATAGATAGACTTCGGTGTTTTAAAGTAACTTTTTTAAGCGATCTCGTTTTCGTTGAGGTAAAGCATCATTTTCTAAAACTAAATTGATATGTGCTTTGTTTTTATTTGGAGCGAATAAGAGTTCAAAAAACTGAAAGGTAGTAATACTATGTTCTGCTTTTTTTATAAGCTCAAACGTATCTCCATTTTTAACGGTTCCTTCTTCTAGAACACGAACATAAGTACCAGGGAAACCATGATCAATAAATTGTTTTAAAACATCTTGAGTGCCAAATTTTATGCCAAATTTATAGCAAGGTTCTCTAGGCTGCGTGATTTGCACTAGTGCATTTCCAACCTTATAAATGTCGCCAATGTTGAGTTGTCTTTCATCCAAACCTTCTACAGTTAAGTTTTCACCTAGCATGCCATAGGTCCATTCTAAATTAGGATACAGGTTTTTCCAATAGGGATAGTGGTCTGCAGAAAATAAATAACAGGCTTTAAATTCGCCACCATGCACTTTTCTATCTGAAACTTCATCACCTTTTACGGTTTCTTTTTCTAAATAAATAGCTGAATCTACAGGTTTTTTATTGATGCCAGTTTTTATGGCTTTACCATTCCAGATAAAGGTTGTAGGTTTTGCTATATTGGTTGAGATGATTTTCATGAAATAAAAGTACAAAAAAAGCCATTTCAATTGAAGTGGCTTTTTTTGTTATAAATCAAATCGTCTATTCTATTTTCTTTCCCAGCATCTCTTGTCCGCCTTGAAATAAGGTTAAACTTTCGATGGTACCATCTGCATTTCGGTTAAAGTGAATATCTGCAGGCGTTACTTTTAAAAAGAATTTGTCTTTAGCTTCAGCAAATAATTCGACTTCACCTTGACCAGTAGCAAGCCCATATACTTTATTATCTCTTACACTAATTGTGATTTCAAATCCTGGCTGAATTTCATATTTACCAATATATCCTGTAAGTGTTTCGGCATCTAATGTAATTTCTTGACGTTCAGATGGTGGCGCTTTGTCAATGCCTTTTCCTACAATAGATTGTCCGCCCAATTTCATTTTTACCATACGATTTCCGTCTTCAGTATAAAAATCATAAGTTGTGTCACCACCATCAAAAATGAAATTGGTTGCAGTCATTGGGTAGATTTCTAAGTTGGTACTGCCTTCACGTTGGCTAAATAATTGATTGTCTTTTAGCGTGATATGACGAATCACACCATCAAATTCATAAGCACCAACCCATTTGCTGAGCTGCGTTGCACTTAATGTAATCGCATCTTCTTTCTTCGGAAATGGTTTCCCAATAGCCATAGCTGCTACATTGGTAACGAGCGCACCAACATTTTTACAATCACAATTGGTTAAGCCTATGACGTACACATTGTCTTCAGGAAGAAAAATACCATTGGTTGTATAGCCAAAAATACCTCCAGAATGTTCTATCGTTCGCGATCCATTAACATCACCTTTAATCCAGCCATAACCATAATTAATGTCTTCGCCATTGTTTAGCTTTGAGCCATTAACAGCTTTGTCAAATGAACTCTTCTTAATAAGTTGATTGGCACTAATGGCGTTTTGCCATTTTAATAAATCTCCAGTAGTCGACATAATAGAACCCGCTGCATAAGGCAAGGTTAAGCTTAAATAATCAGCATTTCGATAGCCTGTTTCCGTTTCAGAATAACCACTAGCACGATTAGGAATTAAGTCCACCATACTGCCATAATACGAGTTGGTCATCCCTACTTTATCAAAAATTTGAGTTTGAATGAAGTCTGCATAACTTTTACCAGTAACCACTTCTATGATTTGACCTAACAAGATATAGCCTGAGTTGTTGTATTTGTATTGTGTACCAGGATCAAATTCCATAGGTTCATTTTTAAACTTATCAATCAGCTCTAATGGCGTCATGTCTTGTCGTGCTAATGTCCTAAAACTAGCCATACCTGTATAACTTTGGATGCCAGAAGTGTGATTAAGTAAGTGGTGTACGGTTATGGTTTTGCCTTGTGTTGGATAATCTGAAATGAATTTTGTAATCTCATCGTCAAGACTTAGTTTGCCTTGTTCTTCGAGCATTAAAATGGCAACGGCTGTAAATTGTTTTGTGATGGAGCCAATTTCATAAACGTGTTTTGGTGCGGCTTTAACATTGAGTTCTAAGTTAGCGATACCAAAGGCCTTATTGTAAATAACCTTACCATCTTTAGCAACTAATAGCGAAACACTTGGTGTTTCTGAAGTGTATTGCCCACTAATATAGCTGTCAATTTGTTGTTCTAAGGTTTGCGCAAAACTGCTTATAGATAGGAGTAAACAAATGCAAAGTGTTAGGGCTTTTGAAGTGTAATGCTTGCGTTTCATGTCGAAATGATTTTTGATTGGTTAAAGTTACATTTTTATTATCTGACGATAGTAAAGTCGTTTGGTTACAGAAAAGTGAGCATTACAGAACAATAATTAGTTTTTAACTTTCGTAGGTTTTTTTCAACCTTGAAATAAACATCATCTATTAAAATATTGGTTTCAACGATTTTTATGAATCAAATAATAATCTTAAGCTTGAGTTTTTATAATTTAATAGCAGTTCTAATTGAATTAATAGTATTTACTATGAACAAATCTAAGAATTAATATTATGAAAAAGGTTAGCTTAAAAGGGATACTCATTTTAATATTAACATATGCAATTTTCGAGTCATGTAGTAATGACGACGATAGTATAACTATTGATTCTGTAGGAATCACAAACGAAACGACCCAACTCATTATAGATTGGAACGATGTTTGGCTGGAAGTTGATCGCTATGCCTATGGTATGCGACCAACAGCTACAGCAAGATCATTGGCTTATATTCATTTGGCAGCTTATGAAACCTGTGTTTATGATATGGTGGGTTACACGTCTAATAAGAATAGACTTGCTGGTTTTGATATTGATGATAATGAGCGTGCAGCCGAAATTGATATTGATGTTGCTTTAAATACCTGTTATGCCACTGTTATAGATCACTTTATGTATAATATTTCTGGAGGTTTGGAAACATCAATTGCACAATTAGAGCAAGAAAAAGACAACGAATTGTCTGAAGGTTTGTCTGATCAATTGGCACAAAGTTCACGAGATTGGGGAAGCTATGTTGCCCAGCGTGTTATTGCTTACAGTCTTACTGATACCGAAGCACAACAGCAACAATTAGAACCACAACCTTTGTCGTATGAACCACCAGTTGGAGATGGTTTTTGGACCTACAGTGCAGATCAGGAACGTGCTTTATTTCCGTATTGGGAATCTGTGCGAACCTTTGTCATTTCTTCAGCGGAAACCTCTACTAATCCACCATCAATTTCTTATGATGAGACAACTGATAGTCCGTATTATAATGAAATGCATGAAGTCTATGAGGTGAATAATACAGCGAAAGCAGAAGACAATGAAGATTTATGGATTGCAGAGTTTTGGTCTAATGATGTTGAAGGCTTAATGATGAGTCCACCTGGCCGACAATTTTCAATTGCAGGACAATTGGTTGAACAGTTTGATTTAGAATCTGATGCAACATTAGAACTCTTTTTAAAATTAGGGTTTTCGCTCAATGATGCTGCTGTGTCGTGTTGGGCAGATAAATATGATTATATGGTGATGCGTCCAAATGTATATATCAACGAATTTATAGATGAAGACTTTCAAACAAATTTATACCGATTCATATTTTGGCCAAATCCGTCATTTCCTGGATACCCGTCAGGACATTCTACCTTTGCGTCTGCTGCGGCTGGAATTTTTATTAATGAATTTGGGAATGATGTCAATTTTACAGATACAACGCACGAAGGAGAAACCGAGTTTAGAGGCACGTCAAGATCATACAGCTCACTTAGTGATATGGCCCAAGAAAATGCGTTTTCTAGAATCCCATTAGGGGTCCATATGCGAATGGATTGTACAGAAGGGTATCGCTTAGGTTATGAGATATCTGATGCGGTTAATGCTTTTGACCTCTCATCAAATTAATTTATTAAAAAAGCGCAAGTTGGGTAAACTTGCGCTCGTCAGCTATTAATCATTAGGGATTTACTATAGTTAGTATGTTATGTCAATTTCCTAATGATGCAAATGTAAATGGATTAATTTTTAAAAAAATTGATGTATGTTAAGAAATTTAGAAATCAGACAATTCTTTTCTAATTCGGCTTAAAGTTTGAGTAGTCATTCCTAAATAGGACGCAATATGATAGTTCTTAACATTGCGCTCAATGTTTGGATATTTCTTAATGAAATTGGTATAGCGTTGAGCAGCTGATAGAGAAAGGTTGGCAAGAATTCGTTTCTGAAATGCGGCAAAAGCACGCTCTAATTTTTTTCTGAAAAAAGATTCTATTTTCGGAATTTGTTTATACAAAAACTCCTTATCTTCTTTAGATAGCTTATATAATACGGCATCTTTGAGTACTTCAATATTCATGATAGACTTATCAGAAGAAAAGAAAGCTGTATAATCACTCATCCACCAATCATTTATAGCAAATTGAACAGTATGTTCTTTACCATGAATATCAATATGATAAGATCTTAAGCAACCAGAAAGCACATAGTATTGTGTTGTCACAATATCATCAGCTTTGAGAAGCATCGAGCCTTTTTTGTATGTCACTTTGTGAAATACAGATTCTATGATCTTTATTTCTGTATCCGAAAATGTAAGATCCTTGAAAATCTCCTTTATTTTGGAGTTATCACTGCGCATTAGAATGTAATTGGTGAAATTAAGATACGCAAAATGATTGTAGAAATAGAGAAGTTTCGATGTGTCTTTAAAAAACTAGTTAATCGGTTCGTATTAACAAGAAAAATCGGTTGAAATACTATAGAAGGTTAATTGTTGTTTTACAGTAAACCACGTATATATATTCTTTTGCGCGTGTATTTACTTGATTGAAAAAGAGGTGATTACGCTCTAAAAAAACTCGTTTTGATTTTGGAAATTTGAACTGTATTTGTGAGTATGATTTTTCAAATACTGGCGAAAACCGAAAAGCCAATATAAACAGAGTAGGTGATTTAAATGATTTTATTATGGGATTTTATATGAAACAACCTGTAGATGCAGGTAAAACAACAGCAACGTATTTGTGGACTGGTTTGAGAACTCCAGGCATATTTATTATAGAAGTAGCTGGAGAGGCTCAAAACTACTCATATGGATTTACTTTAAAGCGCGACGAGCATTTTGTTGGCGGTTTAAAAATAGATGCAATGGGATGGACAGGCCCAGTGGGAAAAGGGACAACACCTTATAAGGTGAAAGGGTCATTTCCAGGTCAATTTACTCCAAAGATTGTAATTTCTGGAGCTAATGGTGATTTTATAGTTGATGTCAAAGAAGTACCATCAGATCAAGTTGATGATTATGTAAAATCTAAAGTTGGTTAATAGCTTTAGAGATTTGCACAAAAAAGCCAAAACATGTGTTTTGGCTTTTTTTTTGAAACAAACCACATTAAACTAATAAAGTGGTTTTTTAATATATAAAATAGTGTATCAACTATTTAATCATATCATAGCTACGCTTGATAAAATTGGTGAGTTCTTCACCTTTGAGTAAGCCTTGAGATAATCGAGCCAAGTCTAAACTTTGATTAATCAAACGTTCCTGCTTCTTTTTGGTTTTGGTGTTTAGAATATCGCCAATCAATTCAGAATTCGTATTTACCACAAGGTTATACATCTCTGGCATATTACCCATTCCAAACATGCCGCCTCCGCCACCAGTTTGTTGCATCTCTTTCATACGACGCATAAATTCTGGTTGTGTAATAATAAATGGGGAAGCATCACTATCCATAGCTTCTAGTTGAACCATAAATTTTTCTGAAGGAATAACTTCTTTTAATAAGGTGTCTAGAGCTGTTTTCTCTTCTTCGGACAATTTAGAAATCGTCGTATCGTCTTTTTTAATTAAGTTATCAATATGATCACCATCTACACGAGCAAAAGAAATGTTCTCTTTTGTAGTTTCTAGCTTTTGAATTAAGTGAGATACAATAGGAGAATCAAGCAACAGTACTTCATATCCTTTAGCTTTTGCTGTTTCGATATACGAATGTTGTGCATCTTTATCTGAAGCATATAAAATGACAAGCTTATCATCTTTGTCAGTTTGCTTGGCTTTTATTTTATTGTATAACTCTTCATACGTGAAGAAATCACCATCTACTGTTGGATATAAAGCAAAGGCATCTGCTTTTTCAAAGAATTTTTCTTCAGAAAGCATACCGTATTCAATAACAATTTTGATATCATCCCATTTCTTTTCAAAATCTTCACGATTAGCATTGAAAAGTGACTTCAATTTATCTGCTACTTTACGTGTGATGTATGATGAAATCTTCTTAACGGCACCATCAGCCTGTAAATAGGAACGCGATACGTTTAACGGAATATCTGGTGAATCAATCACACCTCTTAACATGGTTAAGAATTCTGGTACAATACCTTCCACATTATCAGTAACAAATACTTGATTTTGGTATAATTGGATTTTATCTTTTTGAATGTTTAAATCATTCGTCATCTTTGGGAAATACAAGATTCCCGTTAAGTTGAACGGATAATCAACATTTAAATGAATGTTAAATAGAGGCTCTTCAAACTGCATAGGATAGAGTTCTCTATAGAAATTTTTATAATCCTCATCTTCTAATTCTGTTGGTTGTTTAGTCCAAGCAGGATTAGGATTGTTTACAATATTGTCAACGGTAATTTGCTTATGTGGCTCTGTAGTTTCTTTGCCGTCTTTATCCGTTGTTGTTTTTGGTGTAAAATCTGGATCGTTAATCTCTTTTGTTCCAAATTTAATTGGAACTGGCATGAACTTGTTGTACTTGGCTAACAATTCTCCAATACGACCATCTTCAAGAAATTCAGTAGAATCTTCAGCAATGTGAAGAATGATTTCTGTACCTCTTTCAGTTTTATCAGAAGCTTCTAAAGTAAATTCAGGAGAGCCATCGCAAGTCCAATGTGCTGCTGGTTCATCTTTATGAGATTTTGTAATAATTTCTACTTTTTCGGCAACCATAAAAGCAGAGTAAAATCCTAGCCCAAAATGACCAATAATTCCTGAGTCTTTGGCTGCGTCTTTATATTTGTCTAAAAACTCTTCAGCTCCAGAAAACGCAACTTGATTGATGTATTTTTCAACCTCTTCAGCGGTCATCCCTAAACCTTGATCAATGATGTGAAGCTTTTTAGCATCTTTATCAATTTTAACTTCAATTTGCGGATTTCCATATTCGCTTTTCGATTCACCAATACTTGTTAGGTGTTTAAGTTTAAGTGTTGCATCAGTAGCATTACTGATAAGCTCACGTAAAAAGATTTCGTGATCGCTATACAAGAATTTTTTAATGAGCGGAAAAATATTTTCTACCGATACATTAATGTTTCCTTTTGTCATGATATATAAGTTTTATGTATAATAATATTGTTGCTTTTACCAAGGCAAAAAAAGTACCAAGACAGGTAAGGTGACAAACTGACATTTTTTATAATACTATGCATGCATAACGAATTTGGTTTCTGTTTAAAAAGATGTATTGTGTAAATGGTTAAATTGCACCACTTATCTAATACTAAAATACTATGTACAATTCCAAAATAATAGGTTTAGGGCATTATGTTCCTGATAACGTGGTGACAAATGATGATTTATCCAAAATGATGGATACTAATGATGAATGGATTCAAGAACGTACTGGAATTAAAGAACGTCGTTGGGTTGTTAAAGGTACTGGTGACACAACAGCTACAATGGGTGTAAAAGCTGCTAAAGTGGCTATTGAACGTGCTGGAATTGATAAAGATGATATTGATTTTATCATTTTTGCTACATTGAGTCCAGATATGTATTTTCCTGGTCCAGGTGTTCAAGTGCAACATGCTTTAGATATTAAAACTGTTGGAGCTTTAGATGTACGTAATCAATGTTCAGGGTTTGTGTATGCCTTATCTGTAGCAGATAATTTTATCAAAACAGGAATGTATAAAAATGTATTGGTAATTGGGAGTGAATTACATTCTCATGGCTTAGATAAAACAACTAGAGGTCGTGGTGTGTCTGTAATCTTTGGTGATGGAGCAGGAGCAGCTGTTCTTACTAGAGAAGAGGATCCGAACAAAGGAATTTTATCTACACACTTACATTCTCAAGGAGAACATGCCGAAGAACTGGTTCTAATTGCCCCAGGAATGGGCAAGCGTTGGGTAAATGATATCATAGCTGAAAATGATCCTGAAGATGAAAGTTACTTCCCATATATGAATGGACAATTTGTATTTAAAAATGCTGTGGTTCGGTTTAGTGAAGTGATCATGGAAGGCTTAATGAAAAATCAACTTCAAGTTGATGATATTGATATGTTAATACCACATCAAGCTAATTTGCGAATCGCCCAGTTTATTCAGCGTAAGTTTAAGTTAGAGGATGATCAGGTGTTTAATAATATTCAAAAATATGGAAATACAACAGCGGCATCTATTCCAATTGCTTTAACTGAAGCCTGGGAAGAAGGTAAAATTAATGAAGGTGATACTGTAGTATTGGCAGCATTTGGTAGTGGCTTTACTTGGGGTAGTGTGATTATGAAATGGTGATACCATTATTGTAGGTATAACATACAAAAAATCCCAGAACTGATGTTCTGGGATTTTTCTGCTATTAACCAATTTAACTAAAAACACTAAAACTATAAAAGAGTGATTTTTTAAACTGATTAGCTTTAAAACTTATCACATCTTAAAGACGCTTAAAAGTGTAATTTATTTTATCTATTAACATTTTTAACATCAATTAACAGAAGTGAGCCGGCACAATAAAAAATCCGAAACATAAGGATGCTTCGGATTCTTTGCTATTAACCAAATGTTATATCTCTTAAAATTCTAACTTGTAAAACTAATTCAAATGCTTTACAGTCTCTAAGTCGTAAACCAAATTGATTCATTACAAATGATACTATAAAAAAGCAAAAACCCAAAACAAGCGTTTTGGGTTTTCTTATTTAATAACCAAACATTAACACTAACCATCAACTATTATATGAAGGTTACTAAATATTACTTTCATGTTTTTATAAGAATCCTCCACTCCCTGACTTTTCATCATTATCACGGCGTTTACGAGATTTAGCTCTGTATTTACCACCACCAAAGCGGTAATTTAAACTAATATTCCAAGTATTACTTTCCCAGTTAAACTCACCAGTTTGTGGAAAAGGCCTCTTGCCATCAAATCCAAATCTCATGGTGTCAAATATATCATTGTAATTAAAACTAAATGTAGCTCTGTTGCCTTCTAAGAAGCTATAACGCATACCGAGATTTACAAAGTACATCGGTTTAATATCAAATTGTAAAGTTTTATTTTTTCCTCTGTAAAATCCAAATGCAGTAAAGGCTAATTTTTGATTAACTCTAAAGTTGTTAAACATTCTTAAGTTCCAAGCCGCATTGTCTACTTCTGTAATACTAGTTTCTATATCGTTAATTGTAGCTGTTTCAATGCTGACGCCATCTGTAAAGGTCTCAGCAATACCTTTTTGTGTTTGAGAGTAGAAATCAAAACTACCATTAATACTCCACCATTTTGTTGGTCTATAATTTGCTGATACTTCTACACCATATGCCGAGGTGTCGTCAAAATTATCATGCGTTAAAATAATTCTACCTGAATTTACATCACTACGATCTATAAACAGAGCTCTATTAATTTCGTCTGTAATGGCACGATAAAATATACCAGCTGTGATGCTTCCTTTTCTATTATTAAGAGTTCTAGTATAATTAACTTCTAGCGAGTTTGTAAACTGAGGTTCTAATTGCTGGTTCCCGAAAGCCGAAATTAAAGGTGTGCTAAACTCTTTAATTGGGTTTACCTGACCAATTCCTGGACGATCCACTCTACGGCTATAACTTAATTGGTATGAGTTTTTCTCTGAAGGTGTATACGTAAAGAACGCAGAAGGATATACCTGTGTGTAATCATTTTCAAAGTTAATCTCTGTAACTGCGTTAGTTACAACATCAGTTTGTTCGGCAATGGCATCTACATTGACATTTTCAACTCTAAGTCCAATTTGATATGTCCATTTTTCAAATTTCTTGCTATACGTTCCATATGCTGAATAAATATCTCTAGTATAATCAAAATCGGTACTTGGTGTTGGTACTAAGCCCCCCATGTCATTGAAAGAATTTCCAGTAGAAGAATAAGCAATGTCTGAATTAAATAAACGAGCTTGAACTCCTAGTTCTAATTTAGTGGTTTCTGATAGTGGATTTACATAGTCTAAATTAATTGTTGTTCTAACTCTATCTGTAAAATTAAAATCATAATAATCAGATAGAGGACCAGCAATTTGATCAAAAAATACTGGATTTTCACCTTCATAAATATTATGATCTACTTCTAATTCAATATTAGAACCTTCCTTAGCAAAGTCTAACTTATAATCAAAGTTGTATTGTTGAGATGTGTTATCACCAACATTTGAAAAAATTTGATCTTGGTTAAAACTCATGTCATCATAAAAGAATGCTGTAGTTCTACCAACTGTACTATTGTTTGAGCTGTTTTGATTTGTAAATACTGAAATTGTATTATTATCATTTAAGTAAAAATCAACGCCTAATTTATACTGATGGTTTTCACGCTTATCTAAAAACCTGAAAATTTGTTCTGAGTTGTTTTCTGGCCTAAAAACATTACCTCTATTTCTGTTTTTAGAAATGTTATTACTATAATTACCAAAGAAATTAAACTTACCATTTCTGTAGTTCATATTTAATGCACTATTGAATTTAGGTTCTCTTTCATAACTTAAACCAACATTAGCACTTCCATTAAACCCTATCATTGTATTTTTATGTAGCACAATATTGATAATGCCACTCATGCCTTCAGGATTGTATTTGGCTGAAGGGTTAGTAATTAATTCAATAGATTTAATTGCAGTAGAAGGAATTTGTTTTAGCAGTTGAGCAGTAGGTATATTAGATAATTTACCATCTACCATAACACGTACATTTGAATTACCTCTTAAGCTAATGGTTCCAGTTTGTGCATCTACACTTACAGATGGAATACCCACCATAAGCTCTGAAGCAGTACCACTAGCAGCTAAATCTTTACCAATAGTAATGACCTTTCTGTCTACTTTTTGTTGTATGGTTGATACTTCTGCAACCACTGTAACTTCATCTAAACTCGCAAGGTTCTCTTCTAGTTTGATGTCTCCTAGGTTAACCTTGTAGCCATCTTCACCTAGATTTATAGGTTTGGATACTGTTTTATATCCTATATATTGAATTGAGACAATAATTTTTCCCTCAGGAATTTTGTTGATTTCAAAAGTACCATCGTCTTTAGTAATTCCGCCAGTGATAATTTGCTCATTAGCATCCTTGATAACTACATTTACATAGGGTAAGGGCTCATTGAGAGTAGCATCGATAACACGTCCGGATATCGTACCATCTCTAAATTCTAATTTCGAAGGTTGTGCTAAGGTTACTACAGCGAATAGAAAAATGCACAATTGTGTAATTGTTTTCATTGATTGATTTTTTGATTGATTAGTTTTTTAAATAAAACGGTTGTTATAGCATAGACGACAACTAGAAGTAAGTGTTACTTATTTTAACACTACTTAACATCTTTTTAACATTTGACACGCATGATTTGATATTGAACTGTATTTTTGTAATAAAATTGATATGAGTAAAAAAACTTTGGTGTTAGGAGCTTCTTTAAAAGCACATCGCTATTCTAATATTGCGATCCATAGATTGGTGGATGCTCACCATGAAGTTGTGGCTTTTGGTTTACGTGAAGGACAAGTACATAATGTAAATATTGATACGACATTAGTCTCTTATAACGATATAGATACCGTTACGTTATATCTTAATTCTGAGCGGCAGAAAGCATTTTATGATTACATCATATCTTTAAGTCCTAAGCGAGTAATATTTAATCCAGGTACTGAGAATATTGAATTTCAGAAGTTATTAAAGGAACACCAAATTTATTTTGAAGAAGCTTGTACTCTGGTATTATTATCTACGAATCAATATTAGATGTTGACTTTTTTGATATTAGAAATAGTCCTAACATGGTTATTAAACCATTAATAGGTAATACTTCCCAGTGAAATTTATAATTACCGATGATAGACTCAGGTAAAGATGTAAGACCATAGGTAATTAAAATAGCAGCCAAACCAATAATCCAAGTATATTGATCTAGTAAAGTTCTTTTAGAGAGTATTCCAAATGCAAATAAACCTAATAATGGACCATAGGTAAATGTGGCGAATTTGAAGAGATTGCTTACTACGCTGCCTTCGAGACTATTAAAAATAATAACCACTATGATGAGCACTATTGATACACCAACATGCACTTTTTTACGTAATGGTTTTTGTTGAGAAAGCTCTCTTTTTTCAATATTCAGAAAGTCTACAGAGAATGAGGTGGTTAATGAAGTAAGTGCTGAATCAGCACTTGAGTATGCTGCTGCTATCAAGCCAATAATAAACGTAATGGCTAGTCCTTTTCCTAATCCTTGATTCATTGCTATCTCAGGAAATAATAAATCATTTCTAGTTTTACCATCTACCACAGGAATATCTACGCCAAATTGTTCGGCATATATAAAGAGTAAGGCACCTAAACTTAAAAACACAAAATTTACGATTACCAATAATATCGACATGGAAAACATGTTTTTTTGAGCTTCCTTTTGATTTTTACAGGTCAGATTTTTTTGCATCATATCTTGATCTAAGCCGGTCATGGCTATAGTGATAAAAATACCACCGATAAAATATTTCCAGAAATATACTGTAGCGTTGGGGTCGTCAAGAAACAAGATTTTACTTTTCGAAGTAAAACGATTATTACTTAAAATTTCTGAAGCCGACCACTCTAATTTATTCGCGATTAGTATTATAGCTACAATAACGCAAGTCAGCATTGCAAGCGTTTGTAAGGTGTCTGTCCAAACAATAGTTTTTATGCCACCTCTATTGGTGTAGAGCCAGATTAAAAGAATCGAAATAACAACAGTCATCCAAAACGGAACACCTAAGGTCTCAAAAACGATGTATTGCATGGCTAAAGCAACTAAATAGAGTCTAAATGAGGCTCCAGTGACTCTAGATAGTAAAAAGAAAAAGGCTCCTGTTTTATAGCTTACTTTGCCAAAACGATGTTCTAAATATTGATAAATTGAAGTAACATTAAGCTTGTAGTAAAGTGGTAAAAGGACTAATAACACAATTAAGTATCCCACAAAAAAACCAAACACACCTTGCATATAAGCAAACTGTTGCCCATCAACTAGCCCTGGTACCGATATAAATGTAACACCAGACAACGATGCACCAATCATCCCAAAGGCAACTACATACCAAGGAGATTGTTTTTTTGCTTTAAAAAACACATCATTTGTGTCTTCTCGACCAGTGAAATAAGAAATTAGAATTAGTATTCCAAAGTAGGCTAGAATAAGTAATAAGATGGCATTCGTCGACATAATTGTGATTTTAACAGATTTTTACGTGAAAAATCTTATTTTCGTTAAAAAATTGTAAAACAATATTAAGTAATTTCTAATTAGAAATTGTGTTTTAGTATACAATAGATTTAGAAACTACTTATACTAACCCAAACTTATGAAAATGAAAAATTATTATTATGTATTACTTGCATTCTTAATGTCTGTTTGTGTGTCTTGGTCTCAAGATTATAGACAGATGATTGCTGAAGGTACTTATACAGTTGCCGAAATTCAAGCAGTTGCAGAAGCACATTTTGCCCAAGTTGGTACCGAACGTGGTAAAGGTTATAAGCCTTACAAACGTTGGGAGTATCAAGCTCTAAGAAATATGGATGAAAATGGAATGCTTAAATCTCCTGAATTTTATTATAACGAATTAGAAAATTGGAATGAGTATTTAAATGCTAACTTTCCTCAAGCAAGAACCACAGTTGGGGCATGGGAGTCTATGGGTCCTACGTCTTGGAATGCTACTAGTGGTTGGAATCCAGGAGTGGGCCGAATTAGATCTGTTGCTGTTGAAGTGGCGAATCCAATGCATATCGTAACCGGTGGTGACTCTGGAGGTGTGTGGAGATCTACAGATGGAGGTTTGACTTGGACCGTATTAACGGATAACTTGTCAAATTTAAATGTTTATGCCTTAGCTATAGATCCAGTGATAAATACAACATATTTTTGGGGGTCAACTGGAGGTACGATTTTTAAATCAACCGATAGTGGATCTACATGGAATGTTTTAGCTGATGTTGGGTCTGGTGCAGTAAATAAAATTCTAATAGATCCATCGAATACGAATAAGATGTATTGTTCTGTCCAAGGAGGTGGAATATTTAAATCTACAGATGCTGGTGCAACGTGGGATAGAATTTTGTCGACCGCTTTTAATGGTTATGATGTAGAATTTAAACCAGATGGGCTTTATAGTACAATTTATGCTTCTGGTAATGAAGTATATGTGTCTACAGATTCTGGAGCCACATTTTCTGAGATTACAGGTTTAGGAAATGGTCCTAAAATGATAGGCGTTTCACCTAATGATACCGATGTTGTTTATATACTAGAAGCCTCAGGCGGCGCATTTGGAAATTTATATAAGTCAACAGATTCTGGTACTACCTTTACTACATTGGACCATTCAGGTAAAAATTATTTTGGATATAGTTCAGATCCTGAAGATCCAACCGATGCAGGTGTTGGTCAGGCTCCAACACATATGGATATCGCAATAAGCCCTACAGATGTTTCAGATGTTCATATTGCTGGCGTTAATACGTGGAGATCTACTGATGGAGGAACTTCTTTTTCTATAACATCTCAATGGCAACCAGGAATGGCTAATGGACAAAACATAGGCTATTGCCATGCTGATGTTTGTGAACTTCAGTTTGTTGGTGATAAGCTATATGTTGGTACAGATGGAGGTGTTTATGTTGCCGAAACTCCTACTGTTGTGTCTTCTGGATATTATAAAGATTTAACTGCTGGTTTAGGAATACGACAATTTTATAGAATAGGAATTAGCCAAACAGATCCTGTGGTTGTAACTGGTGGATCTCAAGATAATGGTACCTCTATTATGGATGCCAATGGAAATTGGACAGATTGGTTAGGGGCTGATGGTATGGAGACCTTCATTGACAAAACAGATCCTAACCTTATTTATGGGACATCTCAATTTGGAAGCTTATACAAGTCTTTTAATGGTGGAAATAATTTGTCTTTTATTAGCACTCCAGCATCGGGAAATTGGATAACTCCATTTGAACAAGATCCAGCCAGCCCTAATACATTATATACAGGGTATAGACAAGTATACAAATCGACAGATGGCGGAAGTAATTGGTCTACAGTCTCACAAGACTTTGGAGGTGCTTTAAACCATTTAAAAGTGGCGCCTACTAATGGTAATGTCCAATATGCAGCTAGAGGGTCTTCTTTGTATAAGAATAGCTTTGTTGGTGTGATAAATACTTGGAATCAATTATCAGGTTTTTCAGGTTCTATCAACTCTATTGCGATACATCCTTCAGATCCTAATAAAGTTGCAATAGCTACAACTGCTAATCAAAAAGTTTATGTTTCAACAGATGGAGGTGTATCTTGGACATCATATCAATTAAATCTGCCTAACTTTAGTGCGCAAGCATTAGTGTGGCATGATAACGGTCATGATGGGTTGTATTTAGGAATGAATTATGGAGTGTATTATATTGATAATAACTACACAGAGTGGCAACCATTTAGTAATGGTTT
Source organism: Psychroserpens citreus (assembly GCF_055686305.1). NCBI lineage: Bacteria > Pseudomonadati > Bacteroidota > Flavobacteriia > Flavobacteriales > Flavobacteriaceae > Psychroserpens > Psychroserpens citreus. Next base: position 632,610 of record NZ_CM145999.1, on the reverse strand, counting down.
GCCTAATGTTATCATTAGTGAATTAGAAATAAATACAGCTGATAATAAATTATATGCAGGAACATATGGTCGTGGGTTATGGAGAACAAATGTGTTTGATGATACATTGAGTGTGGATGATTTAGAATTAAATGGTATAGCTATGTATCCAAATCCTTCTAATGGAGAGATAACATTGGAATGGGATAGACCAGATCAAGTGTCAATTAGAATATATGATACTCAAGGAAAATTGATGTATTTCTCAAAAAATCAAGATTTATCTCAACCTAACAAAATTGATATTTCAAACTATGCATCTGGTTTATATTTTGTGAAAATTAATAATTTAAGTGGTGTTGTCACTAAAAAATTAACAGTAAAATAACTATCCAATAATCAATCTAAAACCACTATTATTTGATGATAGTGGTTTTTTTGTGGATTACTTCTAGAAATGCCGTACAAATTGTAAATTCGTACCATGGAATTTTCTTCTAAATTATTAGAAAACGCAGTAAATGAAATGTCTCAATTGCCAGGAGTTGGTAAGCGCACTGCATTGCGTTTAGTATTACATTTGTTGCGTCAACCTAAGGCTCAAACACTAAATTTCGCAGAAGCATTACGAGTTATGCGTACAGATGTAAAATTCTGTAAAAGCTGTCATAATATAAGTGATACAGAACTCTGTGAAATTTGTTCAAACCCAAATCGTGTTGAAGATGTAGTTTGTGTTGTCGAAGATATTAGGGATGTGATGGCTATAGAAAATACAAGTTCGTTTAAAGGTTTATATCATGTGCTCGGAGGAAAGATATCTCCTATGGATGGTATTGGTCCAAATGAATTAAATATTCATTCATTAGTTGAAAAAGTAAAACAAGGAACTATCAAAGAACTTATTTTTGCTTTAGGATCAACAATGGAAGGCGATACAACAAATTTCTATATTTATAAACAAATTCAGGATTTTGATATAAAAACGTCTACGATTGCACGAGGAATTTCAGTAGGAAATGAATTAGAATACACAGACGAGATTACACTTGGGCGCAGTATAATTAATAGAATTCCTTTTGAGGCATCCTTGAAATCTTAATATTTGAAACTATCTGTTGTCATATTAAATTATAATGTGCGTCATTTTTTAGAACTATGTCTAAAAAGTGTAGAAGTAGCATTAGTAAATATTGATTCTGAAATTATTGTTATTGACAATAATTCCGAAGATACAAGTTGTAAAATGGTTAAGGAATTATTTCCTAAGGTAGTACTTATAGAAAATAAAAAAAATTATGGTTTTTCTAAAGGTAATAATATTGGCGTAGCCAAAGCACGAGGCGAATTTGTTTGTATTCTAAACCCTGATACAGTAGTTGCCGAAGATACCTTCGAGAAATTACTAAATCTTGCTAAACTCAAGAATAATCTTGGGATATTATCTTGTCGTCTTATAGATGGTCAAGGACATTTTTTACCAGAAAGTAAAAGAAATATTCCAATACCATTTATAGCTATAAAAAAAATATTAGGATTTTCTTCATCTTATTATGTGTCAAATTTAAATGAATTTGGAACAGCGAAAGTTCCAATTTTTGTAGGGGCTTTTATGTTGATGTCAAGACCTGTTTATAATCAGGTTGGAGGCTTTGATGAGGATTATTTTATGTATGGTGAAGATGTAGATTTGTCTTACAAAGTATTACGGGCTGGTTTTGAAAATATTTACCATGGAAATACTACCGTAATACATTTTAAAGGTGAAAGTACTCTGAAAGATAAAACTTATGCCAAACGATTTTATGGTGCAATGCAAATTTTCTACAATAAACATTTCAAATCAAATTTCATTTTTGATACCATTGTTTGGTGCGGAATAAAGCTAAGTCCATTATTTCAAGAGTCTTCGGAAATTGTCAAGCAACAAATAAAACAGTATGTGTTAGTCTCTTCGGAAGTTAATGAAGACTTAAAACAGGTGTTAAAGCACGACCTGAAGTTGCAATCTGAAATAGAAACCTATGATAATGACACCGAATATATTTTAGACCTTAACTACCTTAATTTTAAGTCGGTTATTGAAATCATTTCTAACAGACCTAAAAATAGTAAAGCAACGTTTAAAATTCTACCAAAAAATTCTAACTTTATCATTGGAAGTAACAGCTCCAAAAGCAGAGGAGAGGTGATATCCTTTTAATTGTAATTAATTGAAAAAATCTCAATGATTGTTTTGATTTTTCATTAATTTTGCAAACAATAAACGAATTATTGACCTTAGATTACAGATATGGCAAAATTTGAACTTAAGCTTCCTAAAATGGGAGAGAGTGTTGCAGAGGCAACAATTACATCTTGGTTAAAAGAAGTTGGCGATACTATAGAAGCAGATGAAGCTGTTTTTGAAATCGCTACTGATAAAGTAGATAGTGAAGTACCAAGTGAAGTTGATGGCGTTTTGATTGAAAAACGCTTCGATGTTGATGATGTTGTTCAAGTAGGTCAAACCATTGCTGTAATTGAGATTGAAGGCGATGACTCCGGTGCAATAACTGAACCTGAAGTCGCACCTATTCAACAGGAATCGTCATCAGAACCGGTTTCAGTTAGTGAAGTTACACAAACTGTAGTAGCAGCTCAAGAAACTGTAGCTCCAATTGCAAGCTCTGGAGATCGTTTTTATTCTCCTTTGGTGAAAAATATTGCCAAGCAGGAAGGGATAGCCCAAGAAGAATTAGATGCTATTTCTGGATCAGGTAAAGATGGTCGTGTCACCAAAAATGATATTCTGTCATATATAGAAAACAGAAGTGCGCAACCAGTTGCGATTAAAGCAGAAGTCGAAAAACCAATAGCTCAAGATAAAGTTGAGCCGAAGAAGGCAACATCTGCTCCAATTTTAGCAAGTGGCGACGATGAAATTATCGAAATGACCAGAATGGGTAAATTGATTGCACATCACATGGTGGAGTCAGTACAGACATCAGCTCATGTTCAAAGTTTTATCGAAGCAGATGTAACTAAAATTTGGAACTGGAGAAATAAGGTAAAGAATGAATTCAAACAAAGAGAAGGTGAGAATTTAACCTTTACACCAATTTTTATGGAAGCTGTTGCGAAAGCATTACGTGACTATCCAATGATGAATATTTCTGTTCAAGGAGATTCAATTATTAAAAAGAAGCATATTAATCTAGGTATGGCTGCTGCTTTACCAGATGGTAATTTAATTGTACCAGTTATAAAAGATGCAGACCAACTTAACCTTGTTGGAATGACTAAAAAAGTCAACGATTTAGCAGGTCGAGCTAGAGAAAATAAATTAAAACCTGATGATATTGCTGGAGGAACGTATACAGTAACCAATGTTGGTACCTTTGGAAGTATCATGGGAACACCAATAATAAATCAACCTCAAGTTGGTATTTTGGCTTTAGGAGCTATTAGAAAAGTACCTGCCGTAGTCGAAACACCAGAAGGCGATTTTATTGGAATTCGTTATAGAATGTTCATGTCCCACTCTTATGATCACCGTGTTGTTAATGGTGCGCTTGGAGGGCAATTTGTAAAAGCTGTTAAAGATTACCTTGAAGCTTGGGATTCAGACCGAGAAATTTAATGAAATCTATTGACTATTATATTGATAAAATAGTCTCTTTTTTTAAAGAGTTCATTGAAACCATTGTCTATTGGTTGGTAGGATTCTTTTTTATAATTTTTATTTTTTATTTGATTGCAGAAGTTGTATTCTGGATTGTGTTTTAACACATTTACTTATACAAAAATCACCATTTTTAAATGGCGATTTTTCTTTCTTTTAATCATAAATAACTTAACCACCACTTATCTCTGTTATTAGCTTTATAGGTCATATATCTTTTACACAGTGGGTATAGTACTACTAAGGTAATAATCCAAATAATATAAGTAACCCACAAATCAAAGCCTTTATCGGCCAAATATCCACTAGAAAACCGTTGAGGAGTATAAATGAGTTCTTTCCAATTTTCACCTAACACGCTAAGTCCAAGAAAACCAATGAAATGAATAATATATAAATGTAAAATATAATAGAAAAATGGAACACGCCCAATAACTACGAGCACTTTTGTAAACCAATTTTTAACAGATTCTATAGCATATAAAAAGAGCATTGCTGGGCCAAGAGTCATTAGAGTATATAAAAGTGATGGCGGGTATTTAGTTGTATTTAGAAATGACATGATTGTATACGTGAAATTCTTTTGTGAACTCCAAGGAGTTAAATTTCCGTAAAGATTAATAATACGGATTAGAATAAATAGAGTAATAGCACCAATTCCCAAATAAAGCAACCATTTTTTACGAATCTTGATATCAAATCCCTTTTGATAAAAATGACCAAAACAATAGCCTAAAATCATGATGCCTAACCAAGGAACAAAAGGGTAAGCGATAAATAACATGCTTTCTCCATTATCAAAAACAGCAACACCTTGTTGGTGCGTGTAATACCATAATATAGATAATGGGTCATTGCCTTGCATCGTAATTCCATCTAATAGGTTATGACCAAAAAGAATTAGAAGTCCTAATGCAAGAAGAATTTTTTTATTCAAGAAAATGAGAGCAGCCATAAATATCATGCAAACACCTATCGCCCAAATCACTTGAAAAATATGTAAGTTTAAGCCAATATCAAAAGTCCAAGCAAAATTAACAACAGTTAATTCAATAAAAATGAGCCATAGACCACGTGTAAAAAGAAACCTTGCTAAATCTTTTTTGTTTGCCTTTTTAATACCATAGAGAAAAGCAGAAGTTCCCGCTAAAAACACAAATACAGGTGCGCAAAAATGAGTAATCCATCTAGTGAAGAACAAAAATGGAGTTGTCGTATCCATATTTGTTGGGTCTGAATAGAGATACCCAAAATTCGAATAATCTCTTACATGATCTAGTGCCATTATAATCATAACAAGCCCTCTTAAGATATCTATAGACTCAATACGGTTGGATTTAACTGTCATAATAGTTGCTGTGTTGGTTAGTAAACGCGAATAAAATTTCGCAAGCCATTCAAGTTCGCTATTTTATTCCATAACTCAAAATCTCCTTTTCAACTTAATCTCATTATCTTTGTTTAAAAATTGTTTACATGCAACTCAATCTTATAAAACCTATTTGTTTTTTCGATTTAGAAACGACAGGAATTAATATAACCAACGATCGCGTCGTTGAGATATCAATCTTAAAAGTTTACCCTAATGGGAAGGAGGAAACTTACACTCAACGTGTTAATCCAACTATTCCAATTCCGCCACAAGTGACTTTAGTTCATGGGATTTCTGATGCAGATGTAGCGGATAAACCTACCTTTAAGGAGATTTCTAAAGTGGTATATAATATGATAAAAGATTGTGATTTAGGAGGTTTTAATTCTAATCGATTTGATATTCCATTGCTAGCAGAAGAACTGTTGCGTGCCGATGTCGATTTTGATATGAAGAATACCCAATCTGTAGATGTACAAACTATTTTTCATAAAATGGAACAACGTACTTTGAGTGCTGCATATAAGTTTTACTGTGGAAAAGATCTAGATGATGCTCATAGTGCCGAAGCAGATACATTGGCAACTTATGAAGTGCTGAAAGCTCAATTGGATAAATATGATGAGTTAGAAAATGATACTAAATTTTTAGCCGAATTTAGTTCACGTAAGAAATTTGCTGATTTTGCAGGATTTATTTCATTTAATAAAGAAGGAGATGAGTGTTTTTCTTTTGGAAAGCATAAAGGAAAATTAGTGACCGAAGTATTGGAAAAAGAGCCAGGTTATTTTGGATGGTTGCTCAATGCTGATTTTCCATTATATACAAAAAAGGTGTTAACTGCAATCAAGTTAAGAGCCTTCAATAATAAATTGTTTTAAGCCTAGTCTATGAAACTTATTTGTATAGGGAGGAATTATACCGAACATATAAAGGAACTTGAAAATGAAAGGCCAATTAATCCTGTTGTGTTTTTGAAACCTGATACTTCTATATTGTTAAAGAAGCAACCTTTTTTTATTCCAGATTTTTCAGAAGATGTGCATCATGAAGTCGAAATCTTAGTGAAGATTACTAAAGTTGGTAAACACATCGCCAAAAAATTTGCTCATAAATATTATGACCATATAGGATTAGGAATTGACTTTACAGCTCGTGATTTACAAGCCAAGTTAAAATCAAAAGGCTTACCTTGGGAAAAAGCTAAAGCGTTTGATGGCGCAGCAGTAATAGGTGAATGGTTGCCAAAAACAGATTTTGCTGATGTGAACGATATTAATTTTAGTTTGAAAAAGAATGATGCCATCGTTCAAAATGGGAATACCAGTTTAATGCTTTGGAAAATTGATGAAATCATAGAATATGTCTCAAAATATTTTACTTTAAAGATTGGAGACATTATCTTTACGGGAACTCCAGCAGGAGTTGGCAAAGTTATTGCTAATGATAAATTAAAGGGATACATCGAAGACAAGCAATTGTTTTCAATTACAGTAAAATAATAATGGAACAACATTACAAATTATCAAGAGTTCGAGAATTAGCTGATCATGATGAAGATTTCGTAGCTGCTTTAGCTGCCGCTTTTTTAGAAGAGGTGCCAGAAGATGCTGCGCGTCTAAAAAAAGCAGTAGCAGAAACAGATTACTACAATGCGTATCAAGCCGCTCATAAAATGAAACCAACAATAGATCTTTTTGAGTTAGGTGTGCTTCAAGACCTAATCGTTGTTCAGGATTGGGGAAAATTTGAAAAATCTGGAGAAGACTGCTCTCGCGAACTTAATTTAGTATTAACAGCAGTAGAGAATGCTACTGCAGAACTCAAGCAAGATTTCAATCTATAATGCTAGCAGAAATTATTACCATTGGTGATGAGATTCTCATTGGTCAAATCGTTGACTCAAATTCAGCATTTATTGCAAAGCATCTTAATAAAATTGGAGTTTCGATATATCAAATTACATCAGTACAAGATGATAGAACTCACATTTTAAAGGCATTAGCCGAAGCCGAAGTTAATGCTGATATCGTTATTATTACTGGAGGTCTAGGGCCTACTAAAGATGATATCACAAAAAAAACTATTGCCGATTATTTTGACGATGTACTCGTAGAAAGTAAGTCTGTACGTAAAAATGTCGAGCATATTTGGGAAGTGTATATCAAGAAACCTATTAAACAAGTCAATCTTGATCAGGCTCTAGTGCCTTCCAAAGCTGAGGTTTTGATGAATAAATATGGAAGTGCGCCTGGTATGTGGTTAGAACAAAATGATACTGTATTTGTGTCATTACCTGGTGTGCCTTTCGAAATGAAAGCTTTAATAAAGGATGAGGTTATTCCGAAACTAAGAGACCGATATCATTTTCCATATATAGAACATAAAACGTTTTTGACCTATGGAATAGGAGAGAGTACATTAGCGGAACGCATTCAAGCCTTTGAAAATGAATTGCCAGATTTTATAAAATTGGCCTATTTACCTAATCTTGGTCGTGTGCGTTTACGTTTATCAGCAAAAGGAGATGATAAAGCACGAATCAAAGCCGAAATGGATAAACAAACCCAAATGTTACTACCTCAAATTCAAGACGTTTTTGTTGGTTATGAAGATGACTTATCTATTGAAGCAATTATTGGAAGACAACTAACAGATCAAGGAAAGACTGTCGCTATAGCCGAAAGTTGTACAGGCGGACTTATATCCGAACGCTTTACCACTAATCCTGGTGCTTCAAAATATTTTAAGGGGAGTGTGGTTAGTTATACAAAAGAAACCAAAGTCAATGTCCTTAATATTTCCGAAGCTATTATTAATGAACATTCAGTGGTGAGTGCAGAAGTTGCAGAAGCTATGGCGCATAATGTGAGATTATTATTGCATACAGATTATGCCATTGCTACGACAGGTAATGCAGGACCAACTAAAGATGATACTAATGAAGATATAGGAATAGTGTATATCGCCATTGCTACAAAAGATAAGGTGTATTCTGAACAATTTAGTTTTGGAAATCATCGAGTCAAAGTGATTAATAAAGCGGCAAACAAAGCCTTTGAAATGCTACAAAAAGAAATTTTAAAAAAGTAGCGCTTTTAGTTTGTGGGTATTGTAAAGTTTTACTAAATTTGCACCCTGTTTTAAAGAAACATAATTAAAGATAGAAAGAAATGTCAAGAGTTTGTGAACTTACAGGAAAGAAAGCGATGGTTGGAAACAACGTTTCTCACGCAATGAATAAAACGAAGCGTAAATTTAACGCTAACTTAATTAAAAAGCGTTTCTATATTCCTGAAGAAGATAAGTGGGTAACTTTAAAAGTATCTGCTGCAGCATTAAAGACGATCAATAAGATTGGTGTTTCTGCTGCAATTAAAGAAGCTAAATCTAAAGGATTTTTAAAATAATAGCATAACGCGTTAAAGAACACGTACAATGGCAAAAAAAGGAAATAGAATACAGGTTATATTAGAATGTACAGAGCATAAAGAGTCTGGACAACCAGGAACGTCTCGTTACATTACTACTAAAAATAAAAAGAATACGCCAGATAGAATGGAGATTAAGAAATTTAATCCAATTTTAAAGCGTATGACAGTTCATAAAGAGATTAAATAAATAGAGTCATGGCAAAGAAATCAGTAGCATCATTACAAACAGGATCTAAAAGACTTACAAAAGCGATCAAAATGGTAAAATCACCAAAAACTGGCGCTTATATGTTTGTTGAGTCAGTAATGGCACCAGAGTTTGTCAATGATTTTTTAAACAAAAAATAAATTAAACATTAGGTGTTTAATTGTGAACTGCTTTCATATTTGAAAGCAGTTTTTTTATGTCTATATTTGAGCAAGTATGACAACTTAGCATGATGTCAATAGAGGCAAGGTTGTTGTATTGTTTTTTTTATGGCGTTACTCTCCTCCGCATTGGCTACAGAGAGTCGGGCTTTCCGCTAAATCTTTTATTTGTTTTTATTTCGACTACGTTCAATATGATAAATAAAAGGATATCGCTGTAATCCCTAACGCAATGTAGAACAACAACAAAATGACTAAATAATAAAATGAGTTTTTTTAAAAAAATATTTTCTTCAGAAAAAAAAGAAACCCTAGACAAAGGGTTAGAGAAATCAAAAACATCGTTTTTCTCAAAATTAAATAAAGCAGTAGCAGGGAAATCTAAAGTTGATGATGATGTATTAGACAATCTAGAAGAAGTGTTAGTAACTAGTGACGTTGGTGTAAATACAACCCTTAAAGTTATTGAACGCATTGAAGAACGTGTTGCTAAAGATAAATATTTAGGGACTTCAGAGTTAAATCGAATCTTACGTGAGGAGATTGCAAGTTTATTATCTGAGACCAATTCTGGAGAAGATACCGATTACGTAATTCCAGAATTACCAAAACAAGCGAATGGCTCTAAAACACCATACGTATTAATGGTTGTTGGTGTTAATGGTGTAGGTAAAACAACAACAATAGGTAAATTAGCTTATCAGTTTAAAAAGAAAGGTTTAAAAGTAGTTCTAGGAGCTGCAGACACCTTTAGAGCGGCTGCAATTGACCAGCTACAAGTATGGGCAGATCGTGTTGAGGTGCCAATGGTAAGGCAAGATATGGGAAGTGATCCAGCTAGTGTGGCATTTGATGCGTTACAATCTGGTGTTAATCAAGATGCTGATGTCATTATTATAGATACAGCTGGTCGTTTACATAACAAAGTTAACTTAATGAATGAGTTAACCAAAGTAAAACGTGTTATGCAAAAAGTGGTTGGTGATGCACCGCATGATGTGTTACTGGTTTTAGATGGCTCAACAGGTCAAAATGCTTTTGAGCAAGCCAAACAATTTACTGCAGCGACAGAAGTTACCTCATTGGCAGTAACAAAACTTGACGGAACAGCCAAAGGAGGTGTTGTCATTGGGATTAGTGACCAATTTCAAATTCCGGTGAAATACATTGGTGTTGGTGAAGGTATTGAAGATTTGCAAGTCTTTAATAAATATGAGTTTGTTGACTCTTTCTTTAAGTAATATTTTTTGATTAATTTTAAAGATCAATTGAAATCAAAAAAAATGAAAAATGTAATTATCACAGCAGTATTAGTGCTTTTTTTAGCACCAACCGTTTCAATAGCTCAAGCTGTAGCTGGAGATCCAAATCAGTATGAAACATCATGGCGTTTAAAACAAGTTATTCGTGATAAATTAAACGTTCAAGAGAGAGCAAACCCGATTGATTTCTCAGACATTAAAGGAAGTCCTTATTTAAATGAAAAATTTCAAGATGGTCAATATTTCCTAAATGGTAAAAACCAGGGACATTTTTATCTAAGGTATAATATTTATAATGATCAAATTGAGATTTTGTCAGATGCAAGTCCTCAAAATATGCAGAGTGACAATCCTGTGTATGATGCATTTCTCAAAACAGATAACAGTAAGGTTCTTTTAGATAATAAAACCATCAAATCGTACTATTATGAAGATGAAAATGGAAATTCTACAAATAGCTATTTTATAGAAGTTAATCAAACAGATAAGCACATTTTATTGCTTAGAAAGCGATGTGTATTAACACCTGCAGAAAAAGCTGCAACACCAAATCAAGCCGACAGAGCTGCAAAGTTTACAATATATAATGATTATTATATTTTAGATAAAGACAAAAACTATCCTCAAAAAATTGAATTAAAGAAAAAACGATTTCTTAAGGCGTTTCCAAAATATACAAGTGCTTTAAAAGATTATATTAAAAAGGAGGATATTAATTTGAAAGAAGAAGATGACTTAGTGAAAGTTACTAATTTCATGAATTCACTATAAGGATCTTAAACTTATATTATTTAAGGCGCATCAATAACTTAGATTTTGATGCGCTTTTGTTTGATATTTATACTCTAGAAATGTTTATGATTTAATTTCTCCGTTAGGTTAAACCTTATAATTGTTTAGTCAATGTAATGGTAACTTCATTTTCCGATTGCTCACAATTTCCGTCATTATTGTTATAAAACTCTACAAAGGAGAACATAATTTCATCGTCTGAAAAAATATCATATTGCCAAGGATCTCCTACAGATGTAGGACCTAAAAGAACATTGCTTGTCCCAGAACAAGAAAAATTTGTGTTTTGATTAGGACTAACAATCACATGACCATTACAATCTAAGGCAAACTCAAACTGCATTGTATTATGAGTATATCCAAGATCTTTTAAATATTGTACAGAGATGCGTCTTATATTGTCAGATGGAGCAGTTATGGTCACAATATGTGGATCACCAAAAACATGCGTACCTATATTAGGTTCTAATGCCATACTAGTACTTGTAGTACATAAGTAATTACCTATGTATCCTACAGGATCAGAACTCGCTTGAATAGGTCCTGCATAGTCACCAACTCCATTAATACTATTGTTGCAAATACCTCTTATATAGATGTCATAATTGGTTCCTGGAGTTATATCTGTTAATGAATAAGGAGAGTTTGAAACTTCAATAGTAGTTCCTGTTCCTAATTGAAAGCCTGGAGAGCCATATTCAATTTCCCAAGAGGTTGCACTGCTAATATCCCATGATAGATTAATAAAGCAGGCATTTACATTTGTAACTTCAAAAAATGAAGGTGTAAGACAAGGATTTGTTGTAGTGAAACTAAGTTTATTACTCCAGTCACTAAAAATATTGACATCACAAATTGCCCTTACATAAACATCATATTGTGTAAAACCTTCTAAATTTAATATTGTGTGTTCTGGTGAAGTTACTATAATTGATGTTCCAGAACCGATAGAGAAACCAGCAATACCGTATTGAATTTCCCAAGCCATGTCATTAGCTTGAGACCAACTTATGTCTACTCCGCTACTAAAAACTTCGCTAGCAATAAGATTATTTGGTTTACTGCATTGAGAATCAGATGATGGCCCATCATCTGAACTTGAGCAAGAAAAAATAGTAATAGCGAAAAGGAATAAAATTAATTTCTTTAACATAATAAAGAGTACTTTGATTTGGGAGCCAAACTTACAAAACAGAATGAAAATTAGTTGCTTTTTAAAAGAAAATTTCATTCAAATTTGTAAGGCGAAGATTACTAATTAGTTACTTGTTTAATTTTTTTAGACTTCATTCTTTATTTGTTATTTTTATTAAAAAAAACGAGCCATGCGATATTTACTTCTATGTTGTCTTTTAATTTTAGCTTATAATTGTAAACCTTCCAATGATAAAAACGAATCATCTCCAACTCAAGTTGACTCATCCAACGAGGAGAAAAGTGATGCGTCTCTATCTAAAGACGAAAATGATCTTAGTGATATTTCTACAAAAGACTTTAGGGAGTTCAAGATTTTAGATTCTAAGCATATTAAGATCGATGATATATGGAATGCACTTAATTCTGAGATGCAAGATTTTTCAGAAACCGATTATAATACCTTAAAGCCATTGATATTGGAGCAGGACATTCCAACACTTCAAAAGTATATGGCTGAAGATAAACTAACTTATGAAAAACTCACCAAGTTTTACCTATATCGTATTAGAGCATTTGATAGAGATAACTACCTGTCCTTAAATTCTGTGATTTCTATCAATCCCAATGTAATTAATGAAGCCAAACAAAAAGATATCGAATTCAGAAACCGAAAACTAAAACATCCAATATTTGGCATGCCCATTTTATTAAAAGATAATATTAATACCGAAGCTATGCCAACAACTGCTGGTGCAGTTGCTTTAAAAGATAATATTGTAGAGGATGCTTTTATCGTTACACAATTAAAAGCCAAAGGTGCTTTGATTTTGGGTAAAACGAATTTAAGTGAATGGGCTTATTTTTTCTGTGGTGACTGCCCAAGTGGCTATAGTGCTATTGGAGGTCAAACTTTAAATCCTTATGGCAGACGAATTATTGATACTGGAGGTTCTAGTTCTGGTAGTGGTGTGGCTGTTGCGGCTAATTTTTGTGCAGCTGCCATTGGTAGTGAAACATCGGGATCGATTTTGTCACCATCAAGTCAAAATTCTATTGTAGGTCTAAAACCAACCATTGGTTTGGTAAGTCGTGGAGGTATAGTTCCTATTTCATCTACTTTGGATACGGCTGGACCGATGACTAAAACTGTGACCGATAATGCTATCGTATTAGATGCTCTTTTTGGTGAAGATACTAGTGATTCTAAATCGATTTATAATCTATGGGAAAGTCCGTTTTACTATAATGATTTAAAAGATGCTTCGTTAAAAGGGAAGCGTTTTGGAGCATTCAACAATCTCATGGAAGATGAACTGTATGCAGCTGCTATAACGATTATAAAAGAGCAAGGTGCTGAGATTATTCAAATAGACCCTTTGGAAATTGATTTGCCTGCGTTTATTAGATTACTTAATCTAGATATGAAAGTGGATTTAGTTCATTATTTAGATGCTTATGGAAATAAAGATTTAGGATATAATTCTATTGAAGATATTATGAACTTTAACCTAACGGATAGTTTAAATATCATGCCATATGGTCAGCGTTTATTTCAAGGTATATCTGATGATATAGCCACAGATGAAGAATTTGCACAAATAAAAAACGTGTTAAAAACTAATGGTATGCGATTTTTTGATGAACCTATGAAAGCCAATCAGCTAGATGGTATATTATCAATTAATAATTATCATGCAGGTTATGCTGCGGTTGCTGAATATCCAGCACTTACCGTGCCTATGGGGTATACTGAAGAAGGGGAACCAAAAGGACTCACATTTATAAGTACAAGATTAAAAGAAAAGCAACTTTTAGAATGGGCTTACGTTTATGAGCAGGCATCAAAACAACGAGTTGCTCCTAAAAATTACAATTAGACAGATTTTAGATGTATCTTTGCCCTCTGAAATTTGATTATGAGAACTAAATCACTTAAGAAGAATAAAATTAATGTCGTCACTTTAGGTTGTAGTAAAAATGTCTACGATAGTGAGGTGTTAATGGGGCAATTAAAAGCTAACGGTAAAGAGGTTGTACATGAAGAGGAAGGTAATGTTGTAGTGATTAATACCTGTGGGTTTATTAATAATGCCAAAGAAGAAAGTGTAAATACCATTTTGGAATTTATGCAGAAAAAAGAGGCTGGTGATGTAGATAAGGTGTTTGTGACTGGCTGTTTAAGTGAACGTTATAAACCAGACTTGCAGAAAGAAATTCCTAATGTAGATCAATATTTTGGAACTACTGAATTGCCACAATTACTAAAGGCATTAGGTGCTGATTATAAACATGAACTTATAGGTGAACGTTTAACGACGACACCAAAAAATTATGCATATCTTAAAATTGCTGAAGGTTGTGATCGTCCGTGTAGTTTTTGTGCAATTCCATTAATGCGAGGGAAACATAAGAGTACTCCAATTGAAGATATTGTCATTGAAGCTGAAAAGTTAGCAGCAAATGGTGTTAAGGAACTCATTTTAATTGCTCAAGATTTAACCTATTACGGATTAGATTTATATAAGAAGAGAAACCTTGCTGAATTATTAGAGCATTTGGTAAAAGTGGATGGTATCGAATGGATTCGATTGCATTATGCATTCCCTACGGGATTCCCTATGGATGTTTTGGATGTGATGAATCGTGAGCCTAAAATTTGTAATTATTTAGATATTCCTCTCCAGCACATTTCAGATGCTATTCTAAAAAGTATGCGTCGTGGGACCACTAAAGAAAAAACGACCAAGTTGCTAAATGAATTTAGAACAAAGGTTCCAGAAATGACTATAAGAACAACCTTGATTGTTGGGTACCCTGGAGAAACTGAAGCCGATTTTCAAACCTTAAAGCAATGGGTTAAAGATATGCGTTTTGAACGATTGGGGTGCTTTACCTATTCACATGAAGAAAATACACATGCCTATAATTTAGAAGATGATGTTCCTGAAGATGTGAAAATTGATAGAGCGAACCAAATTATGGAAATTCAGTCGCAAATTTCTTGGGAATTGAATCAAGCTAAAATTGGGCAAGAATTTAAAGTAGTGATCGATCGTAAAGAAGGGAATTACTTTGTAGGTCGTACCGAATTTGATTCGCCAGATGTGGATAACGAAGTATTGATTGATGCCACTAAAACCTACTTAAAAACTGGAGAGTTTACTACAGTTAAAGTTATTGAAGCTGAGGATTTTGATTTGTATGCTGAGGTCATTAACTAAACTCAAATAGTCCTTGTTCAATAAAAGGTTTTTCATTCGTTATGTTTTAAAATTATTTAGGTTTTTTAGTATTCAATTGGTTATCAAATAACACATTCATTCAGATTTTGTAAAGTTTTCATTAGGGCTAACTTCCTTTTGAAACCATATATCATTAACTCCATTTGTAGATAACTTAAATCCATTTATAGATCCATTTGTATCTCTCTGAAACTTTAAAGCTGAAAAATGCCTTTGATTTCCTGTGAATGTGTCTTTTATTCTAGGACTTAATTGAATAGTCTCTAATCTAGGGTGTTGGAGTATGAGATTGCTTTTGCTAATAGATAAAGAATAAGAAGTATTTAAGTCTTGTGAGTAGTAGTTTCCTATAAATGGACTTAAATCCTCACTCCAGCCTGCATTGAGCTTATAAGCAATCAAATTAAAAGTGTCATTTCCGACTTTTACAGTCATAGTTTTAGGAACAACATTAGTATCAAAGTGTACCATTACTTCCCCTCTTGTAATCATCTTAAAAGATTTATTGTTAAGAGGTACAAGTGGGCTTTCATTTCCAGAGCCTCTGAAATATCTTAAAGTATCATTAGCGACATAAATTTTTCTTGAAGTGTGACTATCAATATCCCAATAATCTCCCTCAAATGCTTTAAGTTGTTTTTTTGATATTTTTTTAGAGGCAATTTGTGTAGCTTCTTGCTTTACAGGATTTTCAAGGAAATCTTCAATATAGAGTTCACTGGCTCCTGTAGCTGCATATCCGTTATAAGTACCATCGTTTCCCATTATCACTACAGCAAGATCATAATCTGGATACCGAATTAACTTACTGGCATATCCTCCAGCAACTTCAATGTGGTATAGCTTTTTAGCACCTCTAAAATTCCAAAATCGATGACCTCCTGTATATAATGCGGTATTTGTCTCTTCAACTTCTTTGTTATTTACAATTGATAAGCTATCGAATTTTTCTACCATTTGTTGTGTTCCTATTTTAGGATTTAGAAGTTCTTTTGCCCATAAACACATATCTTCAACAGTTGTATAAACATCTGAAATGATGGTTTGACTTGGATTCATAGTAGAACAAACAAAGCTGTTGTTACTAGGAAAATATCCTTGAGCTTTGTTGGTGATTATTGCCTGTTGTGTATCGAATACAGAATGTTTCATTCCTAGAGGTTCGAAAATTTCTTTCGATATAAATTCAGCATAGGGCATTTTGCCAACCATGGAAATAAGATCTTCTAGAATCATAAACCCAGCATCCGTATAACGTTGTGTAGTACCACTAGCAGGTAAGTTGTGTGCTTGATTCAAAACCAAATCGTATGCTTGCTCTTTGGTAAATACATCATCTGCTTTCCATCCAGCTAATGCCTTAGAAACTTCAGAATTATTTAAACCACTTGTATGATGAATGAGCTGTTTTATACTTATGGTATTTGGTAGGGTAGATAATTTGGGTATAAATTTTCGAACATCGTCATCCAGTTTGAGCTTTCCACGCTGTTCTAATAATAAGAGTGCATAGACTGTAAACTCTTTAGCTAAGTCTCCAATGTGAAACTTAGTTTCAGGATTGACAGGAATTTTATGCTCCAAATTTGCCAATCCAAAACCTTTGGCGTATTCTATTTTTCCGTCATTTAGGATGCCTACTGCTATGCCAGCTTTATCTTTGGTGTCCCATTGTGAAAAAATAGCATCGATTTCTGTACTTGTGATTTGTCTTTTTTGAACCTCTTGAGAGAAAGAGATCATCATTACAAAAAATGTAAGAGTCGCAAATAATGTTTTCATAGTCTTAGTTTATAAATGTTTTAATGTTTGAATGATTTTTTTAGCTACAGAAGCTGCTGCAGTAGGATCTTGTCCAGTAATGAGTCTACCATCAATTTTATAGTAGTTATCCCAACCGTCTTTAGAATAGTTAAAATTTCCACCACGCTCTTTTATAATGCCTTCTATTGAAAACGGAAATGTCTTGTAATAATCAGCATCTTTGTTTTCGAACAAATCAGGGAATCCATTAACTTGTTTTCCATTATAGAGATAGTTGCCATCTTTAGTTTTAAGATGTACAATACCTGCAGTTCCGTGACAAATTGCAGAGACAATACCATTATTATTATAAATAGATAAACTTATATCTTGGATATTTTTGTTTTCAGGAACTCCAAACATGGCAGCTCCACCACCTACGTAATAAACGGCCTTATAATCTGTTGAAGTAATTGTTTCTGGCTTTAAGGTGTTTTTAAGCTTTTTCATAAAGTCAAAATCATACAAATATTGTTTTTGTAAATGATTTGAAGTTGCTAAATATCCAATTGGTATGGCACCTCCTTCTGGACTCACAAAATCCACATCATAACCTTCGTTAACCAAAACATCATAAGCAAATACTATTTCGCCAAAATGATTGGCAGTATTTATGTTGGTATTACCATAAGTATGTTGATTAGAAACTATAAAAAGAATTTTATCATTACTTGTAGCTACATCTGGTTTAGATGAATTAGTACAACTAATAAATAATAGAATTGTTAAAAATAGAGTTAAGATTCGCATTGCTGATTTTTATTTTCAGCAATATTTAGATTTAGAATTAAAAATCAATTTTGAGTTATAAATTAGAAGTTCGGATTTATAAAATAGAACTTTAATATTGGTTTTTGAATTGTGAAGGCGTCATGCCTACAAGTTTTTTGAAGGTTGTAAAAAAAGTAGACTTAGAATTAAATCCACATTCATATCCAATAGCTTCTAAGGTTAAATTAGTATTGTTTTTAAGCATTGATTTGGCCGCTTCAATTCGATATTCATTTACAAATAAAGCGAAGTTCTTTCCTAAATTGTCATTCAATAATTGTGAGAATTGATGTGTTGTTAACCCTGTTTTTTTCGCTATATCAGACGATTTTAAATTGGCATTTTTATATAATGCGTCTTCATGCATAATGGTGTTTAATTTTTGGGTTAATTGTAAGGCATCTTCTGTAGCGATCTTCTTGTCAGCGTATTTATCTTTATTATAAAAGAGTATCGATTTATTTTTTTTATTGTAAAAAACGAATAGTAATAGAATATATAATAGAAAAGAAAACGTAAGTGCGCCAGATATATAATTTACGAAACTTGTAAAGTAATATGAGGCAACTAGTAATAGATTACCAATTAAAATGCTAATTAACCATATGTCTAAACCAGTGACTTTGTTTTGCCTAATAAATAGGTTTTTAATCCGATTGCGAATAACAAAGGCTGTTGCCAAAATATATATAAACCATTGAATATATATAATATTTATAATATAAGGCCTCCATAAACCTATATGTGTTTTAAAAGGGTATAAAAAGCCTGTTATTAATGCAATAGGAATCAAGAGAGCTAAATGATACCTCCATGATGTAAATGCTTTATCTGAAGTGTTTGTAATAGATTTTACATAAAAATATAAAAATGGCCCCACAAAAAAACAGGCCGTTAAACCAAATTGTAAATAATGAAAGGATAGCTCTGTGTTAAAATGAAAAAACACCGATTTACCTACTCGAATACTTAGCATGCCTAAGAAGGTTCCTAAAAATAAATTAGAAATATGTTTAGGTTTTGCAAAAAATAAAAAATAAAGACCTAAGACGAGTCCGTTAAAAGCGCCTAAAGCACTAAAAAAGAATAAAAGTTCTCTACTTACTTCCAAAAAATAGGTTTTATAGATTATTAGTCAAATCTATAAAAAAATAGTTTTTCAAATAAGGTTACTGAAGGATTTAAGAAGTTAATACTCATTATTTAACATCTAATATTGGTAAATATTTGACATGACTATTGTGCTTTTTCATAAGCTAGTTTCATCCAATCTATCAATTCTTGATCTATTTCAGATTCTGAAATGAGTTGAACACGATGTGTGCACATAGTTCCAAATGGACCAGAATTACCTAAGCGATTTGTAGTAGGAACATTTTTTAGTTTTAAGCCCAAGTCTATTCGTGTTTTAGTTGCAGGTTTTATCAAGACAAATTGTCGTTTTCTTATTACACTTACACTGGTTTTTTTGGGAGTGATTGTAATGTCATTTCCAAAAGGTTTTATAACTGAAAGCAGCTTTTCGTAAATTGGAAATAACATTTCTTTACCTTTATATTGTGCTGTAACTAAATCTTCGTCAGAATTATTTTCCTCTTTTGATAAGGTAACAATCGTATTGGCAAAACCATGTGTGACGCCATGTTCTTTTTTTAAAAAGTTTACACCTTCTGAATGTTTGGTAAAGGTTTTAGTTTTTAATATTGATTTCCATTCATCTAATGATTTGCCTGTTTTCTCTGGCATATTATTAATCATGGTTTGTAGTGCTTTGTCCATAGTTTAATTGTTTACTGAAGGTTGCCCTGTTTCCAAATAAGAGATTAAATTGAGATAAGATTGTGCGTTGCCTTGAATGAAAAATTTCATTAATGACATGTACTTCTCATTGTTTTTATAACCAATTCCATAAGATACTACTTTGGTTTTAGAAGGTTCTATGGCTTCAAATAGAATCATGTTGAATAGGTCTTTTTCGTCAGCTTTCATGAACTCAGGAAAGTTTTTAGTGAGTTCTGCCTGAAATGTTAGCATTCGTTTAGGTATATAATTAACAATATGTAGTGTAATGGTTGTTTCATCACCTATTTCTCCATCTTTATTATAATTGGTTTTTACAATACCATTTATTTTAAAATCGATTTCAGCTTTGGTAGTTGCCCAGTTTTCCCACCCTTTCTTTGTGGTGTAAGCATTCCAAACAGAATCCAAAGGCACGTTAACTACAAATGATTGTTTTAAGACTAAGTTATCGGCTATAGAAGAATCGATAACTGATGTGATTCTTTTTTCTGAAACGTCGTTGTTGTTTTGTGCATAGAGGCTTATCGAAAAGCAAAAGATGATAATTTGAAATAGATATGTTTTCATAATTCTAAACGAGATAGATTACAAATTAAGAAACTTATTGTTAACTGTGATAGTAAAAAATTAACCTTTCCTGTCTAATGGAAAAAAATTCGTTTCATCATTTTGGAAACCCGCTTTTATAAATTCTTGAGGATTAAAGCCCGAAAATTCTTTGAATTCCTTGATAAAATGAGATTGATCCACGTATCCAAATTCGTGAGCGATTTGAGACCATTCTAGGCTCTGTTTCTGATGTATTTGCTCTAACAAGTCATTAAACCTAAAGATTCTATGAAACACTTTAGGTGTTAAGCCAAAATAGGTTTTAAACTGATTAATAAGATGTTTTTGAGATTTCTTATACGTTTCTGTAATGGTATTGTTTTCTCGTTCAGATTTTGTTTTAAGTAAATTTAAAACTTCAACAATAGATGTGTCTGGTGTTTTTTTAGCATCATAATTTTTATTTAGCCATTGTTCGACCAGTTGAAATTTTTCTGAAATGTCATCTTGTTTAATGATCTCATCTCTCAACTGTAAAATAGCATCACCAAATAGTTCTTGAGCATTAATGACCCTATTATTCAAATCGTGTATTCGACAATTAAAAAATGGATAAGCGCCATTGGCCTTAAACTGAATTACTAGCATTTCAGAATTTTGATGTGCCGAAATAGACAAATAACCTTTGTGCATTCCAGACACCCAAACATTTTTAAAATTTCCGTTAGGCTTTAACGTCTCATTATCATATGTGTGTCTCTCAAAACCATCTAATTCGAAAATAATGAATACATGTCCAGTTGGTACTACACGTTCAATAGAATGTTCGGGTTGGAAGTTTTTAAAATAGAAGATAGATTCTATATGATTTAAAAGCGGTTGTTCTAGGATATGAGTTTCAAAAATCAATAATTTATGTTTTGTAATTCTTCAAACAAGTTCGACAATTTTTCAGAATAAAAAAAGAGTAAACTTTTACGCTTACTCTTTTTTAACAAACTAAAGGATTTTGGCTAATCCCATTGTTTTAATGTCGTGCTTAAGCCTTGATATAAAAAAACAGCGTTTACATTTCCATTGGTAATCATATCGGTATCACCTCCATCTCCCCAGCCATAGGTGGTTCCATTGATGCTTTTAAAACCTACACTTAAGCTTGAAAATATAGCTAGATGAGCTTCGTTACTGGTAGTTGTCGTATTTCCTTTAAGAACAAAATGATTGTATTCATCATTATGTTGTGGTAATGTATTACCTATAGGATTGTAAATTCCAAATTCATCACCTTCTGAGATTTTTACTTTAGTTCCTGATACATTGTTTGCCCAAGAATAGTATTTAAATGCAAACAAATAACTGCTTCCTGGTATGGTGTTTCCATTTCTGTTTGCTAGTAGTACATTTCCTGGATTTTGTTGAACATTCGCATTGCTTAAAATATGATTATCTGTTGCTCCACTTTTAGTAACTTGAGATAAATAATTTGCTAAGTCGTTATATTCGCTTTCGGTGATCATAATCCAATCGCCATTGTTAGCGTTGTCATAATCACTTAATGAACTATTTAAAAATGCAGCAATATCGTCTACATCGTTTATTGAAACAATAATAAGTTTATTTTCAGTATCAGTTCCGTTACTAATCTCAACTGAAGCGGTTATGCTTGGGTTTGTTTCAAAATCATAAACTTGCCATGCTAAAACACGGATTTCTCCAGTTGAGCTATTGATATCAAATGCCTGAGATATAGATTGTGTTGTAATACTGAAATTTAAGTTACCTGATAGATTAGATGTGACTGTAGTTATTAGGTCTCCTGAATTAGGATATTCATTTATAGAAACTTCTATATTAGTATTAGTAGGTGGGTTATCTGAAGAGTCATCTTCACTACTACAACTAAACGAAGTGGCTGCAATAATTATTAGGATTAGAAAGGACTTGATGTTTAAAGTGTTTAAGAAATTCATAATACTTGTGTTTTGTGGTTTGTTGTGAGTTTTCGTAGCGTCTTGCAACTGGTAAAGTCTGCAGCCTAACCAGAGCAAGGCACCACAAAACTGGTTGTCAAATTAATGACAGTACAAACATAGAATCTGTTTATTATGAATTAAAATATTGATGGTGGACAACATGTGGACAACCCAATAATTTTTATTGGACAACAAGTGGACTAAACAAATTAAACGGTTGATTTACAGCTCAATAACTAATTCTTGTAATGAGTCTTCTGTAGACAGATTGAGTTTTTTACGTAGACGATATCTCGCTTTTTTTACACCTTCAGTAGAAATATTTAAAATATTTGCAATTTCCTTTGAAGATAAATTCATCTTCAAAAGTGACATTAATCTTAAGTCGTTTGATGATACTTCTGGATAGGTTCTGATTACCTTTGCGTTAAAATCTTTATGAACCTCTTCAAAGTATGTTCTAAACTGTTCCCAATTATTGTCGTTGTTGATATCTAAATTTATTGTGTTTATGACTTTTTGGAAGTTTCTAGAATTATCAGAACTTGATTTCAATTCTTTTAATTGAGATTTTAAATCTAGTAGTACTTCATTTTTATGCGCCAAATGTAAGGCATGAGTCGTTAGTTCTTTCTCTTTAAATTGAAGTGAGTTGTCCAATTTTTCACGTTCCACTTTATTACGTTTTATTTTTTGTTGAAGTCCGTAGATTAAGGCTCCGGCAAAAAGGATTAGCAAAACACTACCAATCGCCAAAAGTAGTTGTCTGTTTTTTGAGATGTCTTCTTTTTGTTTCAAGACTTCAATTTCGGCTTTTTGAAGTGCTAGTTCTTTCTCTTTCTTTTCGGTTTCGTATATGGTAATGAGTTCCTCAATATTACGTTCATTATTCACTTCTGAAAGGCTATCTTTTAATTTGATAAACTGTTCTTGATCTAAATAAGCTTGTTTAAACTGACCTCTATTAAAGTTGAGTTTCGATTTATATAAATAAAACTCTTGAGATTCTCTAGGCGCGTTTATAGTATCTGCAATTAATAGTCCTTCATTATAGTACGTTTCTGCCAGATCATATGATTTCATATTATCGTAGACTTGACCTAACACCAATAAGGTTGAGTATATGGCGTTAATATTTTGTTCTTCTCTAAACGATTTTAATGTGCGTTCTATAATAGTTTTAGCTTGAATATGGTTCCCTGTTTCATTCAGAATAATTCCTAAATTAATTTGCGATATATTATAACTACTGGTCATCCCTTTTTCCTTAGATATTTTCTCTGCTTTTTCTGCATATTCCTTAGCATTATCAAAAGATTTCATTGCGATATAAGAATTTGCAATTCTGTTTAAGGTCATTACTCCAAATTCAAAATCTTCTTCGGCTTCATAGATGCTTAAGGCTTTTTTATAGTTTTTTATAGCATCATCGTAATTGGTTCTGTGGAATTCTATTTCTCCAATATCTTTTAAGAGATCTGCTTTTCTTAAAACTTGTCCGGGGATGGTGTCCATTATTTTTTGAGCAGCTATTGAGTTTTGGTATGCTAAAATATAGTTGCCTTTATTTCGGTAAATACTGTTTTTATATTGTAACGCAATGCTTTCGTTTAAACCGTCTTTTAGATTGCGACTTATTGCAATAGATTTATCAATAGCTTCAAGCGCTTTGTTATACTTACCCTGAAGTCTTAGAGCATCACTCATTCCAGTGTAGGCATAGCCTTGTAGTAATTTATCGTCGGCTTTTTGAGCGAATTTTTGAGATTTATCAAAGTAAAAAATCGCAGAATCCAAGTTGATACTTTTCATAAGAGACCCTATTCTATGATTTGCTGTAGCAATGCCTAAATTGTCATTAACAGACTCTGATAGTTGTAAGGCTTCCATGGCATAGGCTTTAGCTCTGTTTCGGTCTTTAAAGCGAATACTCGTATATAATTGTTCTAAGGTTTTTAATCTTTCTAGGCCTACTTGAGATTTTAAAACAGTTTCTAAGCTGTCGACATCTTTCATGTTTTGAGCTTCTATATTAATGGAGAATGAACAGATAATAAATAAGATGACATAAATGTTAATGTCCACCTTGAAGTAGACTTTCTTCTGAAATATTAAAAAAGGGACATTGTTGAGGTTTGATTTTGATTCCATGTTTTGTGGTGGTTGGATTACCTAAGATATGAACATTTCTTGATATGTTTTAATACATTGATAATCAGTTATTTGTATTTTGTTTTATTAACAAGTTTCACTATGTATAAATATCCTTAATTTTTTATTTCTGCATTTTTTTTGATGGTGGACAAAGGGTGGACATGGACATTTTCCCTTTTTTTTAGCAATTCCCTGTCCTACCTTCGATGAAATTAAACGAGTTAATTATGTCACATCAAAACTGGATTATTACAAGTTTAATGCTCATCTTTTCATTTGGATCTGCACAAACTTTAAAACGGCAATCTTTAGGGATTCAAGGATCAACTCATATTGTATATGCAAACTCAAAAAGTTATTATATACAAGAGAGTATTGGTCAACAAAGTGTTATAAGAACTTATGATGCTAATAACCATAGCTTACGTCAAGGTTTTCTACAACCTGTAGATGCTTCATTAATTTCAGAAAATTTGGATAATAATCTAAGAGGCTTTTTCTATCCAAACCCATTTGTAGATCATGTCAATGTACAGTTTCAAGAACCCATATTTGATGTGGTTACTGTGACCATGCATGATATTTTGGGACGATTGGTCTACAACAAAATCTTTGATCCCATGCAAACCTTGATTATAAATTTTGGGGACTTGAGTTCGGGTAGTTACGTTTTTAGATTGCAAATGAGAACTGAAGTGTTAGTGGCTAAACTGGTAAGACGATAGTTATGAAGCGATTTGTCTTTTATATATGCATGCTTACAACATGTGTTAGTTTCAGTCAGCAATTGTACATGGAATTGGGTAAAAGTAGTTCTGCTTTTGATTATAAGAACTCTTTTGGAATCGGATTAGAGAATTTGCAATCAAAGCCTAATACCTATTTGAAAATGGGATATAGAGATGTCATAAATAATAATGAAACCTTTTTTTTCTCTGTAGGTGTTTTATATGCTGGTTATGGAGCAATAGGAAGTGATAGAACATTAGATAATTTTTTCGAATGGGATGTTGCCTATTTAGGATTAGAAGCCGGCTTGGATTATAGACTGTTTAGATTGCGTGATTTTTCTTTTTTTCTGAAAGGTTCTGTATCTGCAGAATTTTTAATACAAGGAAACCAAACCATCAATAATCAAGTTTTTAATCTGGTAGGTGAAGAGGAATTCAATAATAACATCTTTTTTTTAAGAGGTGGATTGATGATGACATATCCTATATCGAGAAACACTTCAATAACAGCAAACTATACTATAGGAAAAACAGCATTACTGGATAAAGGAAATGCTACAGATAAAGAAGAATTGAAACTTTCGGCGCATCAATTTGGGTTTGGAATTATCATCAACCTACCCAATTGTAACTGCCCATTTTAAAACCAAAACCAATGAAGAACATTACATTTTTTGTCACATTTTTTATGTTGAATCTTGTTGCGTTTGCACAAACAGATGGCATTAACTACCAAGCTGTGATTATAGACAATAATCCACAGGAAATTCCTGGAGTGGATGTTTCTAGTAATAATTTACCTAATACACCATTGGAAGTTCGCTTTACAATTCAAGATGAATCTGGTGCGACTGTTTATCAAGAAACTCATCAAACTGAGACCGATCCGTTTGGGATGATCAACCTTATGATTGGTCAAGGAGAGATTACAGGTCAAAGCCCATCGGTATTTGGTCAAATCTATTGGGATAGTCCAAAGCGTCTTACAGTAGAAATCGATTTGTTTGATGGTAATGATATGATACTATTTAGTGATCAAAATTTGACTTATATACCCTATGTAAGGCATCGTGAAATCATTGCGACATCAACTTTAGATGTCGATGGCGAAACCAATCTAAACAATAGCTTGTCCGTCAATAATCAAAGTCCGACAAACCTAAGTGGTACTTTAACTGTAGATGGTGAAACGAATATTGAAAGTGATTTTTTTGTTAATAATGAAAGTACAACAACGCTATCTGGTGATTTATATGTATTCGGAACAGCTTTTTTTACAGATGGCGTTTTTGAGAATCTCACCGTGAATCAGCATTCAAGTTTAAATACATTGACCGCAGATGGAGTTACCAATATCAACAATGCGTTTAATGTGAATAATGCTAACCTGTCTAATTTAACAGGAAATCTAAATGTAGACGGTAGAACCGATTTAAATGATGATTTGGAAGTTGATGGTGTTAGTCTGTTTAATAATCGTGTAAGAATCGACGCAGAAGTTGATGCTAGTCAGAATGGGTATTCATCTTATCCGCTTCAAGTCCAAGGTAGTAGCCAAGGCCTTGCAATTCGGTTAAATGAGAACCAGCCTAGTAGAGATAATAACTTTATCACATTTTTTAATACCAATGGTCAAGCTAGAGGTCGTATAGAGGGTAACGATTATCTAGAGCCAGTAGCATTAGATTTTCTGCTTGATATTATTGATCCTCCAAGTGCAGGAGATTTAATAGATCTTTTTATAGATTTTGATCCAGCTCCATCGTTTAATTTTGATCCAGATGATCTCATAAATGATGTGTTAGAAAATCAGTATTATGCGAATGATTTTTCGTTTACAGCATATCATTATACAATGGACTTTGCTGTATCAATTCAACGATTTGGAATCAATCTAGTTGCAGCTGTTGGGCTTTGTGCTACTGGAGATTGTGATGATGCGTTATGGGCTTTTGTCGATTTGTCTATAGATGGGATACAACTTGCTGAATGGTATCTGTATAATGCCATCAATATTGGTGTCGCCTTCGAATCTGGAAGTGCAGATTATGCCGAATGGCTGCGGAAATATGATGCTAATGAACTTTTAGTATTTGGAGATGTTGTTGGTGTAAGAGGTGGTTTAATCTCTAAATCATTCGCAACAGCAGAACATTATATGGTGGTATCTCAAAATCCATTAATTAGTGGCGCAATGCCTAAAGAGAGTGAAGAGCATTTATTTGAACGTATTGCTTTTATGGGACAAGTACCAGTTAAAGTAATAGGTAATGTCGAAAAAGGAGATTATGTGTTGCCTTCAGGAAATGGTGACGGATTAGCAATTTCAGTAGCACCAAAAGCTATGAAAATAAACGATTATCAAAGAATTATTGGAGTGGCATGGGAAGATTCAAAAGGCGATAAGCTATTTTCGTATATCAATACTGCTGTTGGAATAAATAACAACGATATGGTTGGTGCTGTAAAGCAAATGCAACATACTATGAATGAGATGCAGCTTAGTTTGGCAAAACTGGATCCTAGTTTTAGACCTAGTTTATATGAGATAGACACTTCAATGACCTATGAAGATAAAATGATGACAACAACAAATATTAAGTCTCAACTCTTAGGAAATGCAAAAAATCAAAAAGAACGATTAGATCAGCTGTCGACACAAATTAAAAAGCAGTTTGATACGTCTGGGTTTGATTTTTCAAAATTTCCATACTTGATGGAGGCCATTGAAAACCCAACAAAAGAGAATGGTCAAAAACTAGTCGATCACTATTCAAAAGTGATTGAACGTATGCGTAAGGTAAAGATTCCTAGAAAGTAACATGAAAAAGGGCGAAGTAATTTTTAATTACTTCGCCCTTTTTCATCTTAATATTTACCTATAACCTATAATTCGTGTAAGTTATTATTAACAAAGAAAATTGAATTGACTAAAAAGAGTTTTCCATTTTCCCAAAAGCTTCTAAACATGACATTATCTACCATGTATATGATGCTTCCGCGTCCCATGCGTTGTTCTCCAAAAATTAAGGTGTTGTCCAATTTATTCAATGCATTTTTGCCAGCATAACCAGATACATTTTTAGGGGAATCACTTAAATAGGCAACATTAAAGCCATTATCTAATAAGCCATAAGAAGCACTTCCTAATTTTAATGTAAAATAGTGATCATCATAGCCAAAAGCCATTGGGTGTGTGTTGTCAACATCACTTTTAAAAATGGCTCCTGTGATTAGGTTCTTGGTGTAATCACGTTCTCGATCTGCATATTTAATACGTTTGGCATCCTCTTTATCTTTTTCAGTAATGTCTTGAGGTTTATTACGTTTTAAACCGAAACCTTCTTTATCGGCAAAACTGTTTAAAGCACCATCTATGGCAATTAATTTACCTCCAGAACTCACCCATGTTTTGAGTTTTTCATTGAGTTTTTCATCAATCAAACCGCTATAATACCCATTTGGCATTATCAAAACATTATATTTAGACAAGTTGGTTAGATTGAGATTTTCTGTATTTATAGCGGTAACTGGATAGTGTAATTGTTGTTCGAAAAAGTGCCATAATTCACCATAACTGTATGATGACGTATAGTCTCCAGATAAGATTGCTATTTTTGGAGGATTCACTAATTTGATATCTGGTGACCCAAAATCTGGCCCTGAAGTTGAGAACCCTGAATAGATGGCATTTGGAGTTTTATCAAATTTTGAATATACATTCATCAATTTAGTGAGAAAGCCCTCTGTATTTTTGTTGTCTCCAGTTACGATTATTAAAGTCCCTCGGTCGTAGGTTTTATTTTCAGCGCTAAATGGTTTTTCTGTAAAACGGACTTTGATGCCTTGATTTAATAATTCAGCTAAAAACTGAGCGTCTTTAATGCTATCCCATTCTTCAGCATAGCCTATTGCAACAGGAAGATCAAGTACAGAAGATTTCATTTTAGGTAGATTTAACGCTCCAGCTTCAAATAGTGTTTTGCTTGCAATAGCATCTAATCCATATGCATAAGGTACAGACCATGCTGTGATGTCGTATGTAAGTGAATCACTTAATTTAGCATTAGGTTCAAATAAGGCCTTAACCATTTTTCCTTTGGGTTGATCAGTGCTAACAACGAGGTCACGATTTGTTGTACTCATTTGATCTTGTTTGGATGTCGAATATCTAAACCCAGAAACTTTTCCGCCTTGAGCAAAATGATACTTAATATCATGTTTGTTGAGTAAATCTTTTAAGCTATTAATTTTATCTTCATGTCCACGTAATACATAACTTTTGTATTTCAAGCTAGAGTTATCAAAAAACTTAGCGAATTCTGTATTTAACTGCTCGGCATTTTTTGAGGATATCTCAACTGTAGACAAACCAGTAGTGGTGTGATGTTTCATACGATCTACAAGGGTTAGTACATCGCCTTCATCATTTAAAATGCCTAGTCCAGCACGACCATGACCTGCTTGTTCGTAGGTCATACCAATAGCTCCCATAAAGGTTGGATAGGTATCTCCATAGCTAGGATATAGTAAGTCAAAACGTTCTCTTGTAAAGTATAGCCAGCCTTCAGCATCAAAATATTTCGAATGATTTTTTCCAATTTGGGTTTGAAAATCACGCTGCCAATCACTAATCACCTCATGGAAAGGCTCAGCAGCTGGGGCAAAATAATAGGGTTCGTTAATACCTTGCTCATGAAAATCTACATGAATATGTGGCATCCATTTATTATATATTTTAAGTCTTGAAGACGATTCTACTTGTGTTGCCCAGGCCCAATCACGATTCAAATCGAATAAATAATGATTTGGCCGCCCTCCTGGCCATGGTTCATTATGTTCACTTGCTTGTTGGTCAATATCGTAAGGCGTACTAGCTGTTTCATTATACCAATTAACATAGCGATCACGACCATCTGGATTAATACAAGGGTCAATAATAACAACTGTATTTTTTAACCACTCTTGTTTTTCAGTAAGTAGCTTATAAATTGTATTCATAGATGCTTCGGTACTAGAGGCCTCGTTTCCATGAACATTATAACTTAACCAAACAATGGCTATATTTGTATTTGTTGGGTTGCCATTTAAAACCCCAGTATTCTTTAGGTTATTTTCTCTTATAATCTCTAGGTTTTTTATGTTTTCTTCTGAAGATACATAGGCTAACATTAGAGGTCGTCTCTCATTTGTTTTTCCATAATATTCTAGTTTGACTTGATTTGGATTTTCTTGAGCGACATGTTTGAAATAATCAATAACTTGATGATGTCTTGAGAATTTTGTTCCTAATTCATACCCTAAAAACTCTGAGGGTGTCTGAAGGTTTTGAGCAATTACTGAAAAGGATGTCAATAGTGCAATGGTGAGAGCTAAAGTTTTTTGCATGAAAGCAGAATAATTTTGAGTTGAGCAGTAAAGATAGCAAGAGCACATGAATTAACTAAAATTTAGGACTTAAAAAAAGTCAAGAAGCTTATCTTTATGCCTGATTTGAACTATAACTATGCCAACTGACTGTATTCCGTTTAGAGAAACAACCTATTTTTCTACATTGATTTGTGATTATTTAGATGAACATGACGATTTAAAACCGTTTTATAATCGCTTTCCAAATCTAGATAATTTCAAAGCTCAAATTCAAGAGAAGAGCGCTTCGTTTTCTTCGGAAATGAGACGAGTTTTGGTTAAGTCGCTTCAAGATCAATATGAAGCTCTTTCGATTTCTGAAGCTACAAAATTGAATATTAATTTGTTACGCGATAGTAATACGTTTACAATAACAACAGGTCACCAATTGAACTTGTTTACGGGGCCTTTATATTTCTTCTATAAAATTATTTCGACAATTAATTTATGTTCACAGTTAAAAGCTCAAAATCCAGATCAAAATTTTGTACCAGTATATTGGATGGCTACTGAAGATCATGATTTTGATGAGATTAATTATTTCAATTTTAGAGGACAAAAAGTACAATGGAATAGAGAGGCTTCAGGTGCCGTAGGTGCATTAGATCTTAACGGTTTAGACCAAGTTTTTGAGGTGTATTCTAGTCAATTAAATGCTACATCAAATGCTCAAGAATTAAAGGAATTGTTTCAAAATGCCTATTTAGAACATAAAGATTTAACATCTGCAATGCGATATTTGGTGAATATTTTATTTGCTAAATATGGATTAGTTATTGTTGATGGTAATGACACTGATTTAAAACATGAATTCATCCCTTATATTGAAGATGAGTTAGTTGGTCAAACCTCATTTAGGAAGGTTTCAGAAGCTAACACAAAGCTTAATGGTTTAGACGGAAATTATAAGATTCAAGTTAATCCTAGAAATATCAATTTGTTCTATATTACTCAACGACTTCGTGAACGAATTGTAGAAATAGATGGAATATATAAAGTTCTGAATACAGATATATCTTGGAGTAAGAGTGAATTGTTAACACACCTCAATGAGGTGCCGGAGCGATTTTCACCTAATGTGATTATGCGTCCGTTATATCAAGAAGTAATTCTGCCTAATTTATGTTATATTGGAGGTGGAGGTGAATTGGCGTATTGGCTTCAGTTGAAATCTAATTTTGAAGCCCAAAATGTAGTGTTTCCAATGTTGTTACTTCGAAATTCGGTATTGTTGATTACTGATAAACAAAAAGAAAAGCTTGAAAAATTAGAAGTTTCGGTTAAAGATTTATTTTTAAATCAAGTTGATTTAGAGACCAAAGTGGCTAAACAAATTTCAGAAGTTGATATTGATTTTTCTTCTCAAAAAGCACATTTGAAACATCAGTTTGAAGGTTTGCATAAACTTGCTGAACAAACCGATAAATCCTTTAAAGGTGCTGTTGCTGCTCAAGAGCGAAAACAAATTAAAGGCTTGGAACATCTTGAAAAGCGTTTGTTAAAAGCACAAAAGCGAAAACTTAATGATCACATAGAACGCGTTACTGAAATTCAAGATGCTCTATTTCCTGGTCAAAGTTTGCAAGAGCGTAATATGAATTTCTCTGAGTTTTATTTAGAATATGGAAGTGCATTGATTCCAAAATTAATTGAAGAATTAGAGCCTTTAAAAGGCGAGTTCTTAGTGTTGACAATCTAGTATAAAATTTGTTGCATTCTAGTTTTAATTTTAGATCTAATTATTACTTTTGCACATGCAACACAATAAAGTCCTAATTTTAGATTTCGGCTCGCAATACACACAGTTAATTGCGCGTCGCGTTAGAGAATTAAATATCTACTGCGAAATCCATCCATTCAATAAAATTCCTTCAGATTCTGACAGCTTTAAAGCGGTCATTTTATCTGGTAGTCCAAACTCTGTAAGAGGTGAAGATGTGCTACATCCAGATTTGTCCAATATACGTGGCAAAAAACCAATGCTAGCTGTGTGCTATGGCGCTCAGTATTTAGCACATTTTTCTGGTGGTCAAGTCGCAGAATCCAATACGAGAGAGTATGGACGAGCTAATTTAGATTTTGTGAAATTGGATGAGGATTTCTTCGAGAATATTCACGAAGGCAGTCAAGTGTGGATGAGTCATAGCGATACCATCAAGCAACTACCAACAGGTGGAGTATTATTAGCTAGTACTAGTGATGTTGAGAATGCTGCCTTTAGAATTGAAGGTGAAAGTACCTATGCAATTCAGTTTCATCCAGAAGTGTATCATTCAACAGATGGTCACCAATTATTACATAATTTTCTTATTAAAATTGCTAAAGTTGAACAAGATTGGACTCCACAGTCCTTTGTAGAGGAAACGGTTGATGATTTAAAAGCTAAACTTGGTAATGATAAAGTCGTTTTAGGGTTATCTGGTGGTGTCGACTCTTCTGTAGCTGCTATGTTGTTACATAAAGCTATTGGTGATAACCTCTATTGTATTTTTGTTAATAACGGTTTACTTCGGAAAAATGAGTTTGAAGATGTCTTACATCAATACGAAGGTATGGGACTCAATGTTAAAGGTGTAGATGCTTCGGCACGCTTTTTGGATGCCTTAGCAGGTAAGAGCGACCCTGAAGAAAAACGAAAAACGATAGGTCGCGTGTTCATTGAGGTTTTTGATGATGAAGCACATCGCATACAAGATGTAAAATGGTTAGCACAAGGTACTATTTATCCTGATGTTATTGAAAGCGTATCAGCAACTGGTGGACCTAGCGCAACGATTAAAAGTCATCACAATGTAGGTGGATTACCAGACTTTATGAAACTTAAAGTGGTAGAGCCTTTAAAAACATTGTTTAAAGATGAGGTAAGACGTGTTGGAGCATCTATGAATATGGATTCACAACTCTTAGGTCGTCATCCGTTCCCAGGTCCTGGATTAGCAATTCGTATTTTAGGTGATCTAACTCCTGAGAAAGTTCGTATATTACAAGAGGTAGATGCTATTTTTATAAATAATCTTCGTTCATGGAATTTATACGATAAAGTATGGCAAGCTGGAGCAATGTTATTACCTGTAAACAGCGTAGGTGTTATGGGAGATGAAAGAACCTATGAGAAGTGCGTTGCGTTAAGGGCTGTTGAAAGTACAGATGGTATGACTGCCGATTGGGTAAATCTGCCATATGAATTTTTACAAAAAACCTCGAATGAGATAATAAATAAGGTGAAAGGCGTTAATAGAGTAGTGTATGACATTAGTTCTAAGCCACCAGCAACCATTGAATGGGAATAATAGTGTGACTTATGTATCAAATGTGTTTCATATGTACAGAGGTCTGAAAGATATATTGATATAAATAATTTTTTAATGAAAAAACTCTTAATCATCATCATATTGCTATGCAACTTTACAGTCATAGCTCAAGCTTATAAAACACATAAAGTCAAAAAGGGTGAAACTATCGAAAGTATTGCTAAGCAGTATTTAGTAACGCCTTTTGATATCTACGCACTCAATCCTGATGCAAAACAATCTATAGATGAGAACACAGTCTTGATAATTCCAACATCAAGAGTTAAAAATGATCCAATTCCTGAAGCAGTAAAAGAAGCGGTTAGTTTTAAAAAACATAAAGTTAAGCGTAAGGAAACCTTATATAGTATTTCCAAAAAGTATAGTGTTGATATAGAAGATATAAAGAAATATAACACAAGACTATATTCTGAAAACTTAAGAAAAGGTGATAGAATCAAGATTCCGAAGTTTAAAACTGTAGTTAGTAAAGTGTCGTTGAATAATACGATTAAGAAGTACAAAGTTTTACCTAAAGAAGGAAAATGGCGCGTAGCGTATAAGTTTGGAATTACAGTTCCTGAATTAGAAGCTCTAAATCCAAACCTTGGAGATGTTTTGCAACCAGGGCAAGACCTAAATGTACCTAATATTAGTGATAATGAAGAGAAAACAGTTGAAGAAGAGTACAGCTATTATACAGTGTTAAAGAGTGAAGGTTATATGGCACTTAATAGAAAATTAGGTGTAACCCAAGAAGAATTAGAAGCTTTAAACCCAGAATTAAAAGATGGTGGACTTAAGTTAGGAATGGTTTTAAAAGTACCTTCAGATATTCAAACTACTGCTAACGTCGAAGATCTAGTAAATACCAATCTTGCCAATAAGTTGAGTAATTTAAGTCGGAAGAAAATTGCACTTATGTTACCATACAGGATGCATCGTATTGATGTCGATTCCGTTAGAGAGGCCAAAAAAGCAATAAAAAAAGATGCCTTATTATCTGTGTCTTTAGATTTTCATGCAGGTGTATTAATGGCTTTAGATTCGGCTAAGCATTTAGGAATTTCTACAGATCTAAAAGTCTTTGATACTAGAAATCAACCTTCAGAAATATCTAAGATCTTAAACGATAATGATTTTTCTGAATATGATGCTATTATTGGACCCTTATTATCAAAGAATTTAGATCGTGTTGCTTCAGAATTAAAAAAGGACAATATACCAGTAGTATCACCTTTAACAAAACCTACTAATCTGTATAGTAATGTGTTTCAGACTGTACCTTCAGATGAATTGCTAGAGAAAACCATCATAAATTTTGTGAAGCGTGATTCTTTGCCAAAGCATATGGTTGTGATTGCCGATTCTAAGCATAAAGCTGTAAGTGATCGGTTAATGTCTGAATTCCCTTCAGCAAAACAAATTTTTTCAAGAAAAAATAAAAAAGGACAAGAAGCTTACTTTATCTACCAAACCGATTTAGAAAACATCTTTAAACCTGGTAAAAATATTGTGTTTTTAGAAACTGATAATGAAGGTTTTGCTTCTAATGTAATTAGTATGATTAATGGAATGTCTGTAAAAGATGTTGAGGTTATTTTGATGACTACCAATAAGAATAAAGCATTTGAAGGAAGAGAAATCTCTAACTACCACTTATCTAATTTAAAATTCCATTATCCGTCACCTAATAAAACAACAGATATTTTAACTGCGAGAAACCCTTTTGTGAGAGCGTATCGTCGTACGTATAATGTAAGTCCAAATAAATA
Organism: Psychroserpens citreus; assembly: GCF_055686305.1. Taxonomy (NCBI): domain Bacteria; kingdom Pseudomonadati; phylum Bacteroidota; class Flavobacteriia; order Flavobacteriales; family Flavobacteriaceae; genus Psychroserpens; species Psychroserpens citreus. The sequence continues at coordinate 597,101 of NZ_CM145999.1, read as the reverse complement.
TGCAGTTCGTGGATTTGACATTACACTTGATTTATTATTGCGATTGGCTAGCGAAGAGGATTTGTATGCTGCATCATCAAGTGATATTGAAACCGAGTATGTAGAGAATAAATTCCGTTATTCTAAGAAACTTTTTGGTGGATATTATAATGAAGCTGTCTATGTTGTAAAGTATGATAATCTAACCATAATAGAAGCAAAATAATGACATCAAAAGTCACCTATTTAGGCGGTTTAAGAACCGAAAGTGTTCATTTAAAATCTAATAATTCTTTTATAACCGATGCACCTTTAGACAATAATGGTAAAGGAGAAGCGTTTTCACCTACAGATACTGTTGCTACAGGACTGGCAAGTTGTATGATTACCGTTATGGGAATTAAAGCCAAAGATTTAAATGTAGATATGACAGGAACAACTGCGCATGTCACCAAGACAATGGCAAGTGATCCAAGACGTATATCTAAGATTGAAGTGGTTTTAAATTTTCCGTTTGAAACGGATAAAAAAACAAGAACTATATTAGAGCGAACAGCAAATACATGTCCTGTACATTACAGTTTACATCCTGATATCGAAAAAGATATCACCTTTAACTGGGATTAATGCTAAACTAAATGTTACCACGTTTTTTAATTATTTTTTTAGTTCTTTTCAATGTGTCCTCTAACAATAATGAGGTGACCATTACTTGGAATGAAAGTCAGAAACTATCTTGGTCTGATTTTAAGGGACCTATAGAAGCTAACTCAGATGCGGTTGCAGTAACAGCCTCTGGAATTACATTTTCATTTTCTGTTCAACAATCTAATAGTCAAATTGTGAGTTTTGAAACCAATGTAAGTGCGCATTTTTATCCTGAAAAATCATGGTATATAAAATCTAAAGGAGATGACCATATTTTAGCCCACGAACAGTTACATTTTGATATCACTGAATTGCATGTTCGCCAATTACGCTACGCTATTTCTAAATTGAGTGTCTCTCAAGATATTAAGCGAGAGTTAAGAACGTTGCATGAACAGGCTAATATTAATTTAGCAAAAATGCAAAATGCTTATGATACTCAAAGTGAGAATTCAATCAATAAAGAACAGCAAGCCTTATGGTCTGAATTTGTGAAGGCTGAGCTAGATAAGTTCAAAGCTTACAGGTCACAATAGTATGGAGTTACAGCCCGATAAAGACTTCTTAATTAAACTAGCGCATACAAAAATGCCTTATGGTAAATATGAAGGACGTTATCTTATTGATTTACCAGAATATTATATTGTTTGGTATCATGCTAAAGGGTTTCCTAAAGGAAGATTAGGTGATATGTTGACTCAAGTTTATGAATTAAAACTGAATGGCTTAGAGGATCTCATACGTGATATTAAAGAACGCTATCCAAAGTGATATTAATGTCCTAATTGAACAGCTTGCTGCATGGCTTTGTATCTTTTTTTCCATTGATTCATATTTCTATTTAAACCATCATCAATATGAACTGGGTCCTTGGTTTGAAATGTTCCTCCCCAGCGTAAATCTGGATCATCGATGATGGCCTTAATGAATCGCCTTACAGGATCTGGTATGTTTGGATACTTTTTTAAAACTTTTGAGTTAGCCCATTTATTATTGTCATAAATAACATTCATATCTATTCCATGACCTGCAAGATGATTTGAAAATATTGCTGGCTCTACAATGGCTCCATTTACATTTGTAGTCGTTCTAAACGAACTGGTTATATACACAGAAATATTCGCATCTACTGCATGACGGTTAATTTTGTCTAAAATAGGCGCAAATTCTATATCAGCTCGACAGGGTTTGCCCATAAATTGAGATCCTGTAAATAATATAAGAGGAGAAGATTTATCTGGTAGATTCTTTTCGGCTAACTCACTCCAATATCTTCCATAAAATGTATTAATGTCTTTTATCATTAGGTTAACAAATGGCCGTGTTAACAAATCTCCATCAGAGTCAATACCATTATCATTTGCATAAGCAATTATAGCATTTTTGGTGTTATTTCCATAGAGTCCATCTGCCCCAAATTTGTGAAATTTTAGCTGGGTCTCATATCCAATCTCATATAAAAGGACTTGCACAGCTCTAATGCTCATTCTGGTACCTCTCGATATATATTTTCTGGTTCTAAGATCAGATTTATAAATTGTCCATAATGTATACATGTCTGGTAGGAAATCATGTCGCTGTAATATTAGTTTTGCAAGTTTTGTGGAAACAACTGTGCCGTCGCTATGGATTTTATTTTTTTTGGCAAAACTTGCTACCGCAGCAGCTGTTGCTTTGCCGTAGTTACCATCTGCTTGATAGTTATCCCATTTTAACTCCTTGCGAAATCCTAGCTCGAAAAGTGTACGTTGTAAATCGATGATGAGTTCAGTTTTTGTAGATCCCTTGAATAATGATTGACTTATATTTCCTTTTTTTACGGCTGCTTCTAATATATTTGAACATTCCATGACTTCTAAAATTTGTTATAGTGCTAATTTTCAGTGATTAAGGTAGTGTTTTTGATGTGGCGAGTCAATACGTAGAACTACGTAAATTTAGGTAATAACTATACTTTTCATGGCTTCATTAATAAACCCCAAAACAATTCCTTAATAACTATTTAAATTTTGTAAATTTGCCTGCGTTTAACAGCGCAACATGACAACTACTACCAAATACATCTTTGTAACAGGAGGCGTTACCTCTTCTTTAGGAAAAGGCATCATCGCAGCTTCTTTAGCAAAACTTCTCCAAGCTCAAGGATATCGTACTACAATCCAAAAATTAGATCCATACATAAACGTTGATCCTGGAACTTTAAACCCGTATGAGCATGGTGAATGTTATGTCACCGATGATGGAGCAGAAACAGATTTAGATTTAGGACATTATGAGCGATTTTTGAATGTACCGACAAGTCAATCCAATAATGTAACGACAGGTCGTATCTATCAAAGTGTGATAGAAAAGGAACGTCGTGGTGAATTTTTAGGTAAAACGGTTCAGGTGATTCCGCATATTACAGACGAAATTAAACATCGGGTTCAAATTTTAGGAAAGTCTGGTGATTATGATATAGTCATCACAGAAATTGGAGGTACAGTTGGTGATATAGAATCATTACCTTATGTTGAGGCAGTACGTCAGCTTAAATGGGAGTTAGGAGAGCAAAATGCCATAGTGATTCACTTGACATTAATTCCTTACTTATCTGCTGCTGGTGAACTCAAAACTAAGCCTACACAGCACAGTGTTAAAACGTTGATGGAAAGTGGTGTTATGGCGGATATATTAGTGTGTCGTACCGAACATGAATTACCCTCAGATCTGAGAAACAAATTAGCAAAATTTTGTAACGTACGCCCAGAAGCAGTAATTCAATCTATAGATGCGTCAACTATTTATGATGTGCCAAACTTAATGTTAGAACAAGGATTGGATACCGTTGTATTAAAGAAGTTGGCTTTAGAGAGTTCTGAACCTGATTTAACCCAATGGAATCAGTTTTTATTGCGTCATAAGAATCCAACAGGAGAAGTAACCATAGGACTTATAGGCAAATACGTAGAGCTTCAAGATTCTTATAAATCGATTTTAGAAGCCTTTATTCATGCTGGAGCAGAAAATGAAGTGAAGGTAAAAATACAATCCATACATTCTGAATATCTGACTGAGCAGAACGCAGCTGAAAAATTAAAGCATTTGCATGGTGTGTTGGTTGCGCCAGGATTTGGAGAACGTGGTATTGAAGGGAAAATTGAAGCGGTAAAATATGTTCGTGAAAACAATATTCCATTTTTAGGAATTTGTTTGGGAATGCAAATGGCAGTTATAGAATACAGCCGAAATGTTCTTGGGTTGAAAGATGCGAATTCTACAGAAATGAGTGAGACGACTACTAATCCAGTAATAGATCTTATGGAGTCTCAAAAGGATGTGGTTAACAAAGGAGGTACTATGCGATTAGGTGCATGGGATTGTGAGTTATTAGAAGGTAGTATTTCAAAAGATGTTTATCAGACAAATGCGATAAAAGAACGGCATAGACATCGTTACGAATTTAATAATGATTATAAACAACAAATTGAAACTGCAGGAATGAAAGCTACTGGATTAAACCCAGAGACTGGCTTAGTCGAAATTGTCGAAATTCCGTCACATAATTGGTTTGTTGGCGTACAATACCACCCAGAATACAAGAGTACTGTGGCTAATCCACATCCACTATTTGTTGCTTTTGTAAAAGCCGCCCTAAACTTTAAAAGAAATAATAATAGTGTCAGTATGGCACAAAATTAATATTGGATAGCTTTTTGTAATAGAAAGTCTATTCTCTCCTAACTAATCGGAGAAACTAAATTATACAAATGGAAGAAAAGAAACTCGATTTAAATTCGATAATAGGCTTTGTGCTTATTTTTGGAATATTACTCTTTATGATGTGGCAAAATCAACCCACACCTGAAGAACTTGCTGAACAAGAAAAGCAAGAGCAGATTGAAGCCGAGAAAAAAGCTGAAGCTGAAGCAAAGACCGAAGATGCTAAAATTACTACAGCAGAAGATTATTCGTTAGACAATCCAAATGATTCACTTAAAGTAGAAGCTTTAAAAAGTAAATTAGGAGCTTTTGCTTATGCCTCAACATTGCCTTCTGCAAAAGATGAGAATACCTCAGTTCAAACGGAAGTCTTAGATTTAAAGTTTAGTAATAAAGGAGGGTTTATTTCCGAAGTGATACTAAAGCAATTTGTAGATTATGATTCTATTCCAATTGCGTTAATTCAAAATGGAAATGAGCAATTTAATATTACATTTCCAACGGCAGACAACCGCATCTTAAACACCAAGGATTTATATTTTCAGCCTTCTGTGACTAAAAATGGTGAGAACACTGTTGTATCAATGAAACTAAAAGTGTCTGAATCTAAATTTTTAGAATACCGCTATGAGTTAAAACCTGACGATTATATGATTGATTTTTCAATTCGTTCTCAGGGCTTAAATACTATTGTAAATAGCTCTCAGGAAATTGATTTGGATTGGAGGTTAAAAGCATTTCGCCATGACCAAAGTATTACTTACGAAAATCGTTATACACGCTTAACGTATATGCACGATGGTGAAAAAATTGACAAATTAGCTCAAATGAGTGATGATGAAGAAATCATCGAAAATGCACGTTGGTTATCTTATAGACAACATTTCTTTAGTACAATTCTTATAGCAGATCAGCCTTTTAAAAAGGTAACTATTGCAACTACAGACTTAGTACAGGATGAAGAAATTGATACAGTATTTACAAAAGAGTTTGCTTCTAAGCTACCGTTAACATTTACAAATGGTGAAGCTAATAATAATTTTCATTTATATTTTGGACCTACAGATAGCAAGGTTTTAAAGCAGTACGATTATGATTTAGAAGAGAGTATTCCATTTGGTTGGGGGATTTTTGGATGGATTAACAAGGCATTATTTATCCCATTATTTGCTTTCTTGAGTGGTTTCTTACCGTATGGTATTGCCATAATTGTTATGACGGTTTTAATCAAATTAATGATGTCGTTTGTTCAATACAAGCAATTCTTGTCTCAGGCTAAAATGAGGGTTTTAAAACCTGAATTAGATGCAATTAGAGAGAAATATAAAGACAATAAAATGAAAGCTCAACAAGAGACGATGGCGTTGCAAAATAAAGCAGGTGCTAGTCCTTTAGCTGGTTGTTTACCTGGTTTAATTCAATTGCCTGTCTTTTATGCCTTATTCATGTTTTTTCCAACAGCATTTGATTTACGTCAGAAAAGCTTCTTATGGGCAGATGATTTATCTTCCTATGATGTGATTGCTGAGTTACCGTTCAACATTCCATTCTATGGGGATCACGTGAGTTTGTTTCCGATTTTAGCTGCAATAGCCATTTTCTTTTATATGAAAATGACTACTGGGCAACAAATGGCATCTCAGCCAACCCAAGAAGGAATGCCAGATATGAGTAAAATGATGAAGTATATGATTTACTTCTCTCCATTATTAATGTTGGTATTCTTTAACCAATACGCTTCTGGATTGAGTTTATATTACTTCATATCTAACTTAATTAGTATTGGTATTATGTTAGTGATCAAGAATTATATCTTAGACGAAGATAAGATTCATGCTCAGATTCAAGAGAACAAGAAGAAGCCTAAAAAGCAAAACAAGTTTCAAAAGAAAATGGCAGAGATGATGGAGCAGGCTGAACAGCAAAAACAAGCACAGCAAAGACGTAAGAAATAATTAGTTTGCATCATCGTATTAAAAATAAAAGCGCCTTTAGATAACATCTAATGGCGCTTTTTGAATAGTCACACTTCAATTAATGTAATTAATCAATTTCAAATGAATTTATATCTTGTATTTACTAGTTTGTAGTATCTGGGATTAATACGGTTTCAATGGCATGTACAACACCATTAATAGCTTGTACGTTTGTTAATACAATATCAATATCTGTATTTCCAGCACCATCAGTAATTTTAGCAGCATTTCCATCATTTCCAGGTAAATTGATTGTAATCATGTCACCTTCAAATGTTGCTGGCATGATACCATCAGTTAAGTCTTCTGCTCTTACATTCGCACTAGCAATAACATGATGTGTTAATACACTATTTAATAATGCATCATCAATATCTGCAGGAGAATTCCAATCTGAATTACTATCTAATAATGCAGTAAAGGCCGAATCTAAAGGCGCAAAGACTGTAAATGGTCCATCACCTGATAAGGTTGGAATAAGCATAGGATTAGCCGCAGAACCATCTGCTTCTACTAATGACATAACTAAACTTGACAATCCTGGGTTAGCTGTTGCGTGAGTTACGATAGTTGGTAAATCAATTACTTCATTTACAACATGAATCACACCATTTGTTGCTACAATATCTGCAGCAGTTACTGAAGAGGAACCGTTTAAAGTAACACCTCCATCTGTATCGATATACATACTTAAAGCATCATTATCAGCGTTTACTGCTGCAGTATTCACATAACCAGATAATAATCCAGTTGAAATCGCAGTTGCGCCAACAATCACATGATTGGATAACACATTTGCAATCTCATTTCCATCTGGGTTTGTAAAATTATCAAATGCATTGTTATTTGGAGCAAAAACGGTAAAGTCACCAGGTGTAGATAATAAATCTGTAAAGGTCATATTACCACCAGCAGTTAAAGCGCCAACTAAATTAGATAATACTGGATTAGCAACGGCATGATCTACAATGTTTGGTAAACCTATTACTGCATCCACAATATGTACGGTTCCATTAGAAGCATCTATATCGGCTCCTCCTGAAACTACTGATGATATGTTGTTAAATCGTACTCCATTTGAAGTGTCAAAGTAAATACTTAAATTTTCTCCACCTGCTCCAGTAGCATTTGTTCTTGTATATCCAGAACCCAATCCAGTTAAATCCGATGACGTCAGATCGACAGATATCACATGATTTAATAATACTTGTGACAAAATTGCTGTATCGATGTCACTTAAATTGTTCCAAGCAGGATTACTATCTAACAGTGCTTGGAATGCGTCATTAGTAGGTGCGAGTACTGTAAAAGGACCATTGCCACTTAATACAGTAACTAAATCACCATCGGCTGCTTGAAGTACTGTAACTAAGCTGCTTAAGTTTGGATTAGCGCTTGCGATTTCTACAATATTTAATGGATTTTGAATGATTGGTCCACCATCATCATCGTCACTACAGGATTGTAATGCAAGTACAAATAAAAATAACGGCAATAATTTTAATGTTTTTGAAATAATTTTCATTTTTTTGAGTTTTTTATTGTTCAACATTATTGATAATAAAATCATTTTGTTTAACAAAACTACAAAATGATTAAACAAAACATCATGAAGCCGTATTTTTTTATATTTATTTTAACAGTTGTTTCTTTAACTTCGTTTGCTCAAAATGCTGTTAATCAGTTTGATAAAAATGGGAAGCGCCATGGTGCTTGGCGTAAGTACTTTGATAAAACGAAAGAACTGCGTTACCAAGGTCAGTTTGATCATGGTAAGGAAATAGGGATATTTAAGTTTTACACTTTAAATAAGGGAAAGAGTGTGTTAAGCGCGATTAAAGAATTTAATGACCTTGATAGTAAAGCATCAGTTAAGTTTCTGTCTTCTAAAGGTAAGCTCATTAGTGAAGGTCAAATGGATGGCCGCTTATATATAGGTAAATGGACGTATTATCATAATAAAAGTGATGCAGTAATGTCTACTGAATATTACAATGATAATGGAAAATTGGAAGGAGAAAAACTTGTGTTTTATCCTGATGGTAAGTTGGCAGAAAAATCAAATTATAGTAATGGTCAATTAAATGGTATATCCACATGGTATGCAAAAAATGGAATTACCTTAAAAGTGTTTCAATATAAAAATGATGAGTTAAATGGTGTGTCTAAGTATTATGATGCTAATGGTCAGCTAAAAGCCGAAGGGTCTTATAGAAGTGGTTTAAAGCATGGGATATGGAAGTACTATGAAGATGGAAAACTTGTAAAATCTAAGGATCATACTAAACGCAGTAAAAACCCTAAAAAGCAATAGTCAAAACAAATGGGTAGCATAGTTAATTATAATGGCAACAGGACTTCTGTTGCTATTTTTATTTCTTAATTTTGCAAAATGAAAAGAGTTATAGTCGGACTTTCGGGAGGTGTAGATTCTAGTGTTGCTGCATATTTGTTAAAAGAGCAAGGCTATGAGGTCATTGGTTTGTTTATGAAAAACTGGCATGATGATTCTGTGACCATTTCTGATGAATGCCCATGGTTAGATGATAGTAATGATGCTATGCTTGTTGCAGATAAGCTAGGGATTCCATTTCAAACTGTAGATTTAAGTGAGCAATACAAATCACGTATTGTTGATTATATGTTTGATGAGTATCAAAAAGGGAGAACACCTAATCCGGATGTGTTATGTAATAGAGAAATTAAGTTTGACGTTTTTATGAAAATAGCTCTTGATCTTGGTGCTGATTACGTTGCTACAGGTCATTATTGCAGAAAAGGAACTATAGAGAAAGATGGTAAGACCATATTTCAATTATTAGCAGGTGTAGATACTAATAAAGATCAATCTTATTTTTTATGTCAACTATCACAGGAGCAATTGTCTAAGGCACTATTTCCTATTGGTGAATTAACGAAGCCTCAAGTAAGAAATATTGCGACTAAGTTAGATTTGGTCACTGCCGATAAAAAAGATTCTCAAGGTCTATGTTTCATAGGAAAAGTACGGTTGCCTGAATTTCTTCAACAAAAGTTAAAACCAAAAGAAGGTGTAATTGTTGAGATTCCTAAGGAAAAAGAAGCATATACAGCTGAAGCGCCAATATTTAATTCAAAAGAACAGGAATTAGTGTATTTGACTCAAAAAATTGATTATACTATTTCAGATGGAACAATTGTAGGCAAGCATCAAGGAGCTCATTATTTTACTAAAGGTCAGCGTAAAGGTTTAGGTGTTGGAGGTACAATCGAACCTCTTTTTGTCATTGATACTGATGTGGATGAAAATATTATTTATACAGGACAAGGAAAACAGCATCCTGGACTATATAAGAAAGCATTATTTGTAAGCAACGATGAATTACATTGGATTCGTGAAGATTTACAATTATCTGTTGGCCAAGCGATGAACGTAAAAGCAAGAATACGTTATCGCCAACAACTTGAAAATGCTACATTGTATAAAGTGATCGATGGACTTTTTGTAGAATTTGAAATCAAGCAATCTGCTATTACTGAAGGGCAATTTGTAGCTTGGTACTTAGATGATGAATTAGTAGGTTCGGGAGTAATTTCTTAAATTGCAATGAAGAAATCTTAATGATAATAGTTTAAAAACGACAAAGTTTTTAAATGTAATATCTATTGCTATGAAAAAAATCCTACTCTTTTCTCTAATACTTTCACAGTATTTTGTCATGGCGCAAGAAGATGCCTGGGTATATTTCAATGCGAAAGATAATGTGCAAGCATCAATTGATAATCCAATTTCAATTTTAACACAGCAAGCAATTGATAGAAAAAATGCTCATAACATTGCAATAGATGAGCGCGATGTTCCTGTTAATGAAACTTATATTACCTTACTTAAAGCACCAGAAACTGGAGTGACAGTTTTTGCTAAATCGAAATGGTTTAATGCTGTTTATGTTCGTGGTAGTGAAGCTGATATTAATGCTCTTATTTCTAATTTTGACTTTGTTGAATCTGTTGAGTTCGCAAATAAAAATTTAAACTCTAACTCAAGAGTAGATCAATCATTTGATAAGTTTTCTGTCGAAAATGAGACTGTTGTTTTTAATTATGGGACAACTTTAGATCAAATTGAGCAAATCAACGCAGATGCTTTGCATATTGAAGATTATACAGGAGAAGGTATTATTGTAGCTGTATTAGATTCTGGGTTTCCAAATGTTGACACTATGGCTGCTTTTCAGCGCTTACGAGATAATGGAGATTTGTTAAATGGTTATGATTTTGTAAATAGAAATAATGATGTTTATGCTTTCGCAGGGAATGATCATGGTACCAAAGTATTAAGTACAATGGCGGGTTTTGTGCAGGATCAATTTGTTGGTTCAGCTCCAGACGCTTCCTATTATTTATTTAGAACCGAAGACGTATCAAGTGAAACACCTGTTGAAGAAGCTTATTGGGTTGAAGCTGCTGAACGATCTGATAGTTTAGGAGTCGATATCATCAATACATCATTAGGGTATAGAACCTATCAAAATCCAAATTATTCTCATGTCAATGAAGATTTAAATGGAAGTACCACGTTTATTACAAGAGGAGCTAATATAGCGAATGAGAAAGGAATTTTGGTTGTCACTTCTGCTGGTAATTCCGCAGATACAGGTGTAGGTGCACCTGCTGATGCTACAGGAGTCTTGAGTATTGCAGCAGTTGATGCAGATGGTAATTATGCGCCTTTTAGTTCTCAAGGAAGCGCATTTCAATCCACCCAAAAACCGGATGTTTCTGCAAGAGGACTAGCGGCATTTGTAATAGATGATGCAAATACTATCGTTAATAATAATGGAACCTCTTTTAGTTCTCCTATTATGGCTGGTGGAATTGCTTCACTATGGCAGGCTTTACCTGATGCCACAAATGATGAGATAAAACAGTATGTTAGGATGTCGGCCTCTCAATTTGATACACCAGATTATTTCTTAGGATATGGAATTCCCGATTTACAATTGGCTTTAGACATAGGCTTGTCTCTTCAGGAAGACGATTTTTTTGAATTCAAGATATTTCCAAATCCTGCAACCAATATTTTAAACATTCAAATTCCTACAGCAAACGACAGTACTACTCTAGAAATTTTTGATTTGTTAGGTAAACGTGTTTTCGAACAAACCATCACAACATCTTCAAATCGATTAGATGTGTCATCTATGGCTTCAGGGGTTTATATGATGATATTTCAATCTGATAACGCGTCAAAAACATTCAAACTTATAAAAACATAAATGGCAAATAAAATTACTCAGCTTTTTAATATCAAATATCCAATAATACAAGCTGGAATGATATGGAATAGTGGCTGGAAATTAGCATCAGCTGCAAGTAATGCTGGTGCATTAGGTTTAATAGGTGCTGGTTCAATGTATCCTGATGTGTTACGTGAGCATATTCGGAAATGTAAAAAAGCTACCAATAAACCTTTTGGAGTTAATGTTCCAATGTTATATCCTAATATTGAGGAGATTATGGGTATTATTGTTGAAGAAGGTGTGAATATCGTATTTACTTCCGCTGGAAATCCTAAAACATGGACATCTTGGCTTCAAGAAAAAGGCATTAGGGTAGTTCATGTCGTTAGTAGTGTGAAGTTTGCATTAAAGGCTGAAGCAGCTGGAGTTGATGCGATTGTAGCTGAAGGGTTTGAAGCTGGAGGACATAATGGTAGAGATGAAACCACCACCTTAACTTTAATTCCAATGGTAAAAGAGCAGTTGCAAATCCCATTAATTGCGGCTGGAGGAATTGCAACTGGTCAAGCTATGTTGGCTGCTATGATATTGGGTGCAGATGCTGTGCAAGTTGGAAGTAGATTTGTGGCAAGTGAAGAATCCTCTGCTCATGAAGATTTTAAAACTGTAGTCGTTGACGCTAAAGAAGGGGATACTCAATTAACATTGAAGGAGTTGGCTCCAGTACGACTTATTAAAAATAAGTTTTTTAACGAAGTACAAGAATTATATAAAACGGGCCCAACCGTCGAAGAGCTCAAAGCATTGTTAGGTCGAGCAAGAGCTAAACGAGGTATGTTTGAAGGTGATTTGGATGATGGTGAACTTGAAATAGGACAAATTGCTGGATTAATTCACGATATTAAACCTGCTGCTCAGATTGTTGAGGATATGATGACCGAGTTCAGAAACGCTAAGTTAAAAGTTCAGGATATCTCATTCTAAAAACTGTATATTTATCAGCTCTTAATGGTTATTACTCTTTTTAATTAATGAACACTAGAATTAATGTATTAATTCCTGATGGCGATAGTACCTGGGCTCTATCTGTTTTACATTGTTTATCTCAAAGTGAGAGATATAACATCTTTGTGTTGTCTAATAAGAAGAGAACTGCTACAAAATTTTCAAAATTCAAATCTTATTACAAGTTTTATGAACGCCATAATGATGAGCAATGGTTAGATATTGTAAATTCTGAAATCCAAAAACAAGAGATTTCTGTTGTTATACCTATTGCAGAACACGAGATGTCTTTTTTTATAAGGTATAAAGAGCAGATTTCTGCGATATCTAAAATCATTCCATTGCCAAGCATCAATGATTTTGAGATAGCTATTGATAAGAAATTATTAAGTGATTTTGCAAGAAGTAATGCCATTCCACATCCAAAATCAGTAATGTTCGCTTCTGAAAGCAATAAATTGGAAATACTATCAAGTTTTGAATATCCTATTCTAATAAAACCTTTGAGTTTAAAAGGAGGTGATGGTATAGAAAAAGTTGACAGTTATGATCAGTTTCCGAAGTTAAAAGAAGAACCTTTGCTTATTCAAGAATACATTGAAGGTTATGATATTGATTGTAGTGTGTTGTGTCTTAATGGTGTAATTTTAGCATATACAATTCAGAAAGGAAATTTGGAAGGTGATACGGCGTATGCACCTCAATTAGCTTTTGATTTTGTTGATAATGAAGAAGTATTACAAGTAACTAAGAAGGTCATGACCAAACTTAATTGGTCTGGTGTGGCTCACTTAGATTTGCGCTATGATCAAAAGGCTAAGAACTATAAACTTATTGAAGTTAATGCTCGTTTTTGGGGAAGTGTTGAGGCTTCTAATGTTGCAGGTGTTAATTTTCCTGATTTGATATGTAGGGTTGCATTAGAGCAACCACTGTTGTATAAGGGGTTTAAGAAAATTAACTATATGAGGCTAAAAGGTGTTTTAAAAACGATTAGAAGAAATCCACTTTTTATATGTAAACGGTACTATTTGATGAATAACACAGAAACTAGACTCTTTTTGAAAGATCCTATGCCTACGGTATATAAGTTTAGAGAATGGTTAGGTCGAAAATTTTAGTTTATCTGTTATTTAATATTTCTGAAATTTTAGTGTTGTAAAGTCGGCTAGCACCATTTTCATAAGTCTTGAAAACCTTTTTTAGTTCTTTTATATTTAAGGGTTGATCGAATTTAGTTGTTGTGCCATTACGCTTGCTAGTAAAATAGAGCGTATTTGTTTTTGTGTCTACCAACGGACAATAGTCCATCTTATCAGAATTAACTTCTGGCCCCATATTTTTTGCACGACTCCATTGTCCATTTTCATCTTTAAAACTGATATATAAATCGCCACTTCCAAATCCATCTTTTCTACCATAGCAAGTGTAAATAATATACGACTCATCAGATGCAATAAAGGCATTGAATTCATAACCTTCTGAGTTGATGTTATCACCCAATGGTTCTGGGGCTTGATAAACTCCATTTTTGTATTGACTTACATAAATGTCATCTTTACGTTTTAAGGTTTTGTTGTCTAAAGTGAAATAAAAGTTTCCAGAATTTGTAAGTATGGGATAAAACTCATCCATATCTGAATTAATTGGTGCTCCCATGTTTTTAGGTTCAGACCATGTGCCATTCAAACTTGGTCTGGTAACATACCAAATATCAAAATCTTTTGACTTGTTTGACGAGTTGTTTAGAGGCCTGTTTGAAGCAAAGTATAAGGTCAATCCATCACTCGAAAAGAAAGGTTCAATATCAAAGTATTGACCAGAAAAGGATAATATTTCTGGGGCATTCCATACATTATTTTGTTGCTGTGTAATTACTAATGCTGAAACATCACCCATTCTACTTTGCGCCGATATTATAGCTTCATTTTGGTTTGGAGATAAGGCTATATCTCTTACATTTGGGAATTGAGATACTACAGATTCTAAAAAAGGAGTTACCAAATTTGTATTAGACTGAGTATAGGAATAAAACGATATAATGCAAAATAATAGTGTAATTAAACGTGTCATAAATTTTTATTTATATAGCAATTTACAAATCAAGAAACTTAATAATTTTAAAGTTTTGTTAATTCATAACAAGCGGTATAAATGACAAAAAGAGACCGAAGTCTCTTTTTGCATGAAACGTTTTTAACAATAAAATTTTTAAATCCCTCTAAAATAACAGCTAAAAAAGTTTCTACCCCAAATACCTAACCTACTACAATAAGATATTTGTTGGGATAAAAATAAGAGTTTAGAACATGGATTAAGTTAAAAAAAAGTTCAACTTATTAACAATTAAAGTTTATAACTTTTTAATAATCAAACAATTGAATTTTTTTTATGCAAATCTCAATCTAGTGAGACTTTAGAGATTTCAAATGATGTAACTTTGGCTTAACAAAACACAAGCTTTTTGATTTTATCACAATACACTAAAGAATTTAACTATAATTTTAAATTAGCAGCTCCTGTAATTTTAGGAATGCTAGGCCACACTTTTGTAAGTTTTATTGATAATATAATGGTAGGTCAGTTAGGTACTGCTGAACTCGCAGCTGTATCATTGGGTAATAGCTTTATGTTTATTGCAATGTCACTCGGGATTGGATTTTCAACGGCAATTACACCGTTAGTAGCAGAGGCTGATGCTGCAGATAATTTTGCGGAAGGTAAATCATCTTTTAAGCACGGTTTATTTCTATGCATGGTCTTAGGAATTGTTTTGTTTTTGTGTGTATTTCTAGCAAAACCACTGTTGTATTTTATGAAACAACCCGTAGAGGTTGTAGAATTGGCACTTCCTTATTTGAATTTAGTGGCATTTTCGTTGATTCCACTAATTGTATTTCAGGCCTTTAAGCAATTTAGTGATGGTTTATCTATGACTAGGTATCCAATGTATGCAACCATTTTAGCTAATATTGTAAATGTTATTTTGAATTATGTTTTAATTTTTGGGAAGTTTGGTTTTCCTGAAATGGGGATTGTTGGAGCTGCTTATGGGACGTTAATTTCGCGTTTTATCATGGTGGTATATTTGTGGTGGCTTCTTACCAAAAAAGACAAATCCCAAGCTTTTGTTACTAATATTAAGATTTTTGTTTTGGATAAGTTAATGCTTAAAAAGGTTATTAATCTCGGCTTGCCAAGTGCTATGCAAATGTTTTTTGAAGTAGCTATTTTTACTGCTGCGATATGGTTAAGTGGGTTGCTTGGTAAAAATCCACAAGCGGCTAATCAAATAGCTCTTAATTTATCGTCTATGACATTTATGGTGGCTATGGGATTGAGTGTTGCTTCAATGATAAGAGTGGGGAATCAAAAAGGACTGCATCAGTATTTTGAATTAAGACGAATTGCATTCTCTATATTTTTATTAGCAATTATATTGGCAGTATGTTTTGGTGCCATCTTCTTTGTCTTCCATGATGACCTTCCAAAATTATATGTAGATTTAGACGATGGAAAAAATCTATTAGATAATACGGAAGTGATTACTATAGCCGCTAAATTAATGATAGCTGCAGCTATATTTCAAATAAGCGATAGTATTCAAGTGGTTGTTTTAGGTGCTCTTAGAGGATTACAAGATGTTAAAATCCCAACAATTATCACTTTTATATCCTATTGGGTTGTCGGCTTTCCGATTAGCTTTTTCCTCGGAAAAGAGGAAGCTTATGGAAGTTTTGGTATATGGTTAGGCCTATTGGCTGGATTAACAACAGCTGCAATATTATTGTTTATAAGATTTAATTATTTGACGAAAAAGTTAATTTTGTCACACACTAACAACTAGAATTCAAAACATGGAATTACCAAAGTTTATATTAGGAGATAATACGGATCATCCAAACGCTATATTTGTTATTCATACGGAGTTTCCTCGTTTTATTATTAATCTTGAA
This sequence comes from Psychroserpens citreus, assembly GCF_055686305.1. NCBI lineage: Bacteria > Pseudomonadati > Bacteroidota > Flavobacteriia > Flavobacteriales > Flavobacteriaceae > Psychroserpens > Psychroserpens citreus. The sequence continues at coordinate 580,613 of NZ_CM145999.1, read as the reverse complement.
GATGATGAGGTAGAATGGTTTGAAGAATTTGATGAACATGATCAAAGAGAAATTGAAGCTGAAGCAGAAAATCTAATCCAAGCAGCTACCGATTTTTATGATAGAGAAGTTGCTAGATACGACGAATAATGTTAGAAGAATTAGTACAGCTAGACACAGAGTTATTTATCTACTTAAACATGCTAGGTAGTGAAGCATGGGACGGATTTTGGATGTTTTACACAACCAAGTTTAATTGGATTCCGTTTTATGCTGTTTTGGCATATCTAATGTATAAGCGTCTGAATACAAAAATGTTTGTATTGACATTATTGGTCATTGCCTTGATGATTACTTTTACTGATCAAGTTACTAACCTCTTTAAAAAAGTTTTGGTGATGCGATTACGACCTTGTCATAATGAAGATATAGATGGGCTTTTTAGATTGGTAAAAAGTTATTGCGGAGGCAAATATGGTTATTTTTCTGGACACGCATCTAATTCTATGGCTGTGGCTGTTTTCACAAGTTTGATGCTTAAATTTAAATACAAATACCTGCCTTATATACTAATTATCTGGGCATTGGCTATGGGATATAGTCGTATTTATATTGGTGTTCATTATCCTTTAGATGTCCTAAGCGGTATGCTGTTTGGAGCCTTATCTGGATTTTTATTTTATAAATTAGATATGTATTTACAAACGAGATTTCAACTTAAAAACAATTAAATACTCTTCTTGTCAATGGTATAATTGATTGACCTTTTTTTCATCCATACATAAGCAAAACAATCTAGTAAAGGAGATATAATACGTTTTCTTACTCCAAACTTTGAAGTGCCAGCTATTCTAGGAAAATGCCGAACAGGAATTTGCTTTATAGTGCCTTTTTGTAATAATATCATTGCAGGTAGAAAGCGATGTAAACCTTTAAACATAGGGATTGATTTGGCAACATCCGTTTTTATTACTTTGAGAGGGCAACCAGTATCTAACATTTTATCATTTGTAAAGAACCTGCGAATACGATTGGCAATTTTTGAGGATATGCTTTTGATAAAACTATCCTTCCTATTGGTGCGAATTCCGGTAACCATGTCATAATCGTGGATATGTTCTAGTAGTAGGTTGAAATCGTTTGGAGTAGTTTGAAGGTCGGCATCCATATAACCAACCAAAGGTGTGCTTACCATATCAAAACCTGCTTTTAAGGCTGTGCTTAAACCTTGATTACTACTAATAATTATATAGTCAAATTGATGGTGTGTACTGCAGATGTCTTCAATATAAACTTGACTATTATCTGTAGAACAATCATTCACAAAAAGAACTTTTGTTGGGACTAAAGCAGTTTTAATGTAATTAATAAGCTCATTTGCTAAGCGTTTTAAGTTGTCTTCTTCATTGTATACTGGGACAATAATCGTGAAAATATAATCCATTATGAAAGTATTAATTATACAAAAATATTCTTTTTAATCTGTGCAAGGTTCATTTGGTTTGATTTAAAAATTGTTAATTTGTGATATTAAATTGTATAAATGAAAATACTCGTCACGGGAGCAGTTGGTTTTATTGGTTCTCATACTGCAGAACGATTACAGAATCTTGGTCATGAGGTTATTGGCTTGGATAATTTTAGTGATTATTACAGTATAGATCTTAAAGAGTTAAATGCTAAAGCTTTAAAAGAAAAAGGAGTTACTATTCTTAAAAAAGATTTGCGAGATTCTAATCTGTCTGAAACTTTACCAAATGATATAAATTATATTTTTCATTTTGCAGCTCAACCTGGGATATCAACAAATTCTACTTTCGAAGATTACTTTAGTAATAATATATTAGCAACTAAAAACTTAATTGATTTTGCCGAAGCGTGTAAAGATTTAAAACTATTCGTTAATATTGGAACGTCTTCAATATATGGATTGGAAGCCACATTTTCTGAAGACCGTATACCTAAGCCTGCATCTTATTATGGAGTTACAAAATTGGCTGCAGAACAATTGGTGCTTCAAAAAAGCCGTGAGCAAAAAATGGCGGCATGTTCATTACGTTTATATTCAGTTATAGGGCCTCGTGAACGTCCTGAAAAAATGTATGCAAAATTAATTGTTGCCGCATTACATAATAAAGCTTTTCCTCTGTTTGATGGTAGTGAAAAGCATTGGAGAAGTTTTACCTATGTGGGAGATATTGTTGATGGAGTAGTGAGTGTAATTGGGAATGAAGTTAAAGTAGAAGGTGAAATTATTAATTTAGGAACAGAGGTTGAGCACACAACACAAGACGGTATAAATGCCGTTGAAGCTGTACTAGAAACATCAATTCCTATTAATGTAATTCCAAAACGGCCAGGAGATCAGTCGCGAACTAAAGCAGTAATTGATAAGGCAAAAAGACTTCTTGATTACAATCCCAAGACAACATTGTTAGAAGCTGTTAAGCATCAGGTAGATTGGTATAAGGCTAATTTTTAAGATTTAATAAATATTCTGCAGCTACAAAAGGCGTCGTCTTGCCATCTTCAATGAGTTGTAGTTGAGATTTAAGCTCTTCTTTAATCTTCGATTGATTAAAAAAATCTGATTTTAAACGCTCTTCTATGGTTTGAAGTAACCAAAATTTATTTTGTTCAGTTCTATTTTGATCAAAATAGGCATTTGTCTTTGTGTGTTTTATGTATTCAGAAATTAGAGACCATAAGTCTTTAATACCGTCTCGTTTTAAAGCACTGCAAAGCATGACTTTTGGTTGCCACTTAGAGGCTTTTTGGGGATATAAATGTAAGGCTCTGTTAAATTCAACTTTTGCGAGTTTAGCAGCTTTAAGATTATCACCATCAGCTTTGTTTATTGCAATGGTGTCTGCCATTTCTATAATTCCACGTTTTATGCCTTGGAGTTCATCTCCAGCACCAGCAATTTTTAGTAATAAGAAAAAATCGACCATACTATGCACTGCTGTTTCACTTTGTCCAACACCTACGGTTTCGATAATAATAGTTTCAAAACCTGCAGCTTCACATAAAATAATGGTTTCGCGTGTTTTTCGTGCTACACCACCTAATGATGATCCTGAAGGAGAAGGCCTAATATAAGCGTTGTTGTTTTTTACCAAATCTTCCATTCGGGTTTTGTCCCCAAGAATACTTCCTTTACTTAAACTACTGCTTGGATCTACGGCAAGTACAGCTACTTTTTTTCCTATTGAAGTTATATGCATTCCTAGAGCTTCAATAAATGTGCTTTTTCCGACACCAGGAACACCAGTGATTCCTATCCGTATTGATTGATTAGCATGCGGAAGACATTGCTTAAGAATAGTATTTGCTTTCTCTAAATGTTTTGGGTTTGAGCTTTCAACTAAAGTGATAGCTCTGCTAAGTGCCGTTATATTTCCGTTTAAAATTTCGGAAACTAAATCTTTGATCTTAGGTTGAGTTTTTCGCTTAAGCTTAATACGATTTATAGAGGCATCATTGGTGATATCTGATTGTGATACACCATCTTGTTCGTGAAGTGCAGACGATTTAGATGATTTAGACAAGCTACCTTTAGTTTTGGTCTTTTAATACTTTTAAAGGTACTGCAATTTTTGTATTATCCCAAGCCATGGTTAGTTGTAGGTTGTCTGTAGAGTTGTCAAATGCGATTGTAAACTGTTCAACAGTAGTATCTATTTTCTCAACTGGGATATCAATTTCTAAAATATCATGATTTGGATCCCACATGGGTTGCATTTCTTCATCGACTCCCCAAGCATATTGTTTGGTATTAAACATGACATTCCATGTTGAATCCTTTGGGACTGTCCATAAGGTGTATTTGCCTTTGGGAAGATAGATTCCTTGTACCATAAGATTTTTATTAGTTTCAAAAGTCGTTGCTTCATTGGCTCCAGTTCTCCAAACTTTATTAAACGGCACCAAGGCTCCAAAAATTTCTCGTCCTTTTTTTGAAGGTCTATTATAAAATACTTCTAGCTCGAGGTCATTTAATTTAAATTCCACGGTATCTTTAGGGCTTAATCGTTTAGCAAATATATCTTCAACAAAATAAGAATAAGCAAAAAGTCCAACAGCTATAATAGATAAAGCAATAAGAAGGCGTTTTAAAAACATAATGCACTAGAGTAGAAAAGGATTGTAAATAATAGTTTGTAAATATAATCGAAAATGAAATGTTAACTAAAAACTTAACGCAATTTTGTGTTAAATTCTTATTACATTAAAAAAAAATAAAAAAATTTTGCAACACTCACTTTTTTGTGTCGTCTTTAAAGTGAACTCAACCAAACCAAAAGAGATTTGAATACATTTCAAGTTGACATTATTGAACAATGCAAGCAGAATAATCGAACTGCACAATTAAAACTATACAATCAATATTGTGATGGTATGTTTACAGTTGCAATGCGATTTGTTAAGGATTCTATGGAAGCTGAAGATATCGTACAAGAAGCCTTTATTAAAGCCTTTGCAAAACTCAATCAGTATAAAGCTGAAGTCACTTTTGGAGCTTGGTTAAAACGTATCGTGATTAATAAAAGTATCGATTGCTTAAAATCTAAAAAGCAACATATGCAAGAATTGGATGAGGTGCACCTCAAAGTAGTTGATGGTAGTTATGAAAACGAATGGTTAGTAGATGATACAATAACTTTAGATGAGATTAAAAATGCGATTCAAAAGTTACCCGACAAATACCGCTACGTTGTGATGTTGTATTTAGTTGAAGGGTATGACCATCAGGAAATTTCGGAAATATTACATATAACCGAAGTTGCCTCAAGAACACAACTCTCTAGAGGTAAATCTAAATTAAAAGAACTCTTAATACCTATGCGAAATGGCACAAGATCTTAGACAATTGTTTAAAAACGAAAATAAAGCATCACAAAGCAAAATGCCAAATGGTCATGAAGCACGCTTTTTAGAAAAGTTAGATGAAGCTTTGCCAGTAGAATCATCAATCAATAAACGTTACAGTGTATTGCGAATTGCAGCAGCTATAGTTGTATTATTGGGCTTAGCATTTGGAGCAAAGCATTTCTTTTCGGAGACCAAACTAGATGATAACAGTAAGCAAATAGTTAATAATAATACATCAACCCAAGAAGAACAACTAAAGTCTTTGGGTGATATTTCTCCAGATTTAAAAAAGGTAGAAGATTATTACTTAGCGAATATCAATTTAGAATTATCTAAAGTAAAACAAACACCAGAAAACAAAGAGTTGTTTGATGGTTATGTAGTAAGGTTGGCTGAGTTGAATCAAGAGTATAAACGCTTATCTGTTGAACTTACTGAAAATGGACCAAACGAATTAACCGTAAGTGCTTTGATAGATAATTTGAAGTTACGTCTTAATTTATTGTATCGTTTGAAAGAACAATTAAATGATTTAAATACTTCGGAAGAAGAACAAATTACAACATAAACCAAATGATCTGATTTATATTAAAAGGTTTAAAATGTTTACTGACTAGTGTCTAAAAGCATGATAAGCAAAACGATAAAATTTCAGAATAAAAAAATAGACCAATGAAAATATTATATAGAACGTTATTAGTGTTTTTCTGTTGCACATTAAGTGTTGCAGCTCAAGAAAAATTGACAAAAGTATCTAAGTCCATTGATGTCACTAAAGATGTGGCTATCGATTTAAATACTAGCTATGTACAAATAGAAATAGATACATGGAACAAAAACACCTTAGAAATTGAAGCTTATATTGAAGGAAAAAAATTATCTAAAGAAGAATTGCAAGATGCTTTAAAAGATTGGAAGCTGAAGGTGGAAGGTTCTGGGAATAAAGTTAAAATTACTTCAGAAGGAGGTTTGCATGGATCTTGGGATGACCTTGGTAATATTCATATTAATTTAGAGTCCTTAAAAGCTCTTGAGGCTTTAGAAGTTTTAGGAGATTTACCTGAATTATTAGTATTACCAGAAATGCCAGAAATGCCTGAGTTGCCAGAAATGCCTGTGTTACCAGAATTAGCGGAGCTTGAACTTATAGAAATACCAGATTTACCAGAACTTCCAGAATTACCTGAAGGAGTCACAAATGTGAGTTTTGATTCTGAAGCTTATAAAGAAGGTGGTGAAACATATCTCGAAGAATGGAGTAAAGATTATCCAGCTAAGCATAGGGAAGATATGAAAAAGTGGGCACGCGAAATGGGTCGTATTGATTTTTCATCTTATGAAGCAAAAATGACAACGTGGGGTGAGAAGTTTGGAGAAAAGTTTGGAGAGAAATTTGGTAAAGAATATGAAGCCAAGATGGAAGCTTGGGGAGAAGAATTTTCAAAAAAGTTTGATGATGAATGGGCAGAAAAAATGGAAGAATGGGGCGAGAAATATGGTAAAGAAATGGAAAAACGTGGAAAAGAACTTGAAAAAAGAATGGCTAAAAGAGAGAAGGAAATGGAGAAGCGTTATGACCGAATAGCTGAACGTAACGAGGCACGTCAAAAGGCTCATGAAGAACGTCGAAAAGCACATGAAAAACGTCGTGAAGCTAGAGCATCACTTTTTGATAAAGGTCATGATGATGTTAAAAGAACGATTAAAATAAAAATGCCTAAGGATGCAAAATTAAATTTGAATGTAAGACATGGTGAGTTAAAAATGTCTTCTGTAATTCATAATTTAAAGGCAGATATATCTCATGCTACTTTATTAGCAAATCACATTGATGGAAGTGAAACTTCCATCAATGTATCATATTCACCTATAGATATTACGACTTGGAGCAATGGTGAGTTAAATTTAAAGTATGTAGAAGATGCGCATTTAAATTCGGTTGCTAGTTTACGTTTAAATAGTAACTCGTCTGATATGTATATCAATGATTTAACTGGAAATGCAATTATTGATGGGAGCTTTGGTGATTTATCTATTGCAAATATTACAGATAACTTCACCAACCTTAATGTCATTCTTGAGAATAGTGAGGCTATAATTAAGTTGCCTACTACAAATTATAGAGTGTATTTCAAAGGCAATCGATCAAGACTTAACGATGAAATGACAACACAAAAAACAATTGAAAACTATCCTACCAATAGAAATTCAGGAAAAACAATTGTGCTTAATGCAAAGTATAGTGATGTGGTTCTTAAAAACTAATTTTAAAACACTTATTTTTATGATATAGAAATACATTAATCATCATAATTATGACTTCATTAAAACAACTTACATTAGTATGTCTCATTTCGGCATGCTTTTTTTCTTGTAAAAAAGAAACGAATACTGCAATTCAAGAAGAAACCAATAGCGAGTATGTTCAATTCGTTAAAGACATGAAAGTTAAAGGCATAGCTACAGGTAACATTCTTGTGTATGAAGATGGTGAGGTCGTTTTTAAAAGTTCAAACGGACTACGTTCTATAAACCCAATTGATTCTTTAGACATAAATTCACAGTTTCGTTTAGCTTCGGTGAGTAAACAGTTTACGGGAATGGCTATTATGAAATTAAAAGAAGCTGGAAAATTAGATTATGATCAAAATGTCAATACCATTTTAACAGACTTTCCTTATGATAATATCACAGTGCGACATTTATTACACCACACTTCTGGATTAGCAGACTATGAACGTTTTATGTATAATAATTTTATACCCGAAGACTCTACAAAGACTTATATTTTAGGAAATGATGAGATCTTAAAACTAATGAATGCTGCAAATCTTGACTTAGATTTTCCTACTGGCGAAAAATGGGCCTATAGCAATACAGGTTATATGGTACTTGCTTCGATAGTTGAAAAGATATCTGGGCAGCATTTTAGTGAATTTCTGAAAGCAACTATTTTTGACCCTATAGGAATGACTAAGACCAGACTTTATGCTTATCAAGTAGAAGAAGATACTAACATGCCAAATCGTGTTTTTGGACACCGTTTGTCATTGAATCAAAAGGATTATTTAGCAGATGATTATCATAATTTAAACGGTGTTAGAGGTGATGGAGGAATCTATTCTACCTTAGATGATTTATTCAAATGGAATATGGCATTAGCAAATCATACTATTATATCAAAAACGTATTTGGATGAGGCATGGACCTCTGGCAAAACAAATGATGGAGAAAACACTGGCTATGGTTTTGGCTGGTTTTTAGATTATAATCCAGGTGAGCCTATAATTGTAAACCATTCTGGAGGTTGGGTTGGGTTTGCCACATTTTTACAAAATGAAGTTGATGCTAAAAGTGGTTACATTGTTCTAACTAATGATTCGGGCGAGAATTATAGACCAATTATTAATAATATTGAGAATATAAGAGCTGGAAAATCTTATGCATTACCAAAGAAAAGTGTTTATAAGGAAATGGCTAGACGTATTTTTGATACCAATGTTGAAGATGCAATAGGTTTTTATCACAAAGTGAAAACAGATACCATAGCTTACAATGTAAGTGAAGGTGATATTAACTGGTTGGGGTATGCTTTATTAAATGAAAATAAAGTTGATGACGCATTAGCTGTATTTAAATTAAATACCGATGCATATCCAAAATCGGCAAACACTTATGATAGTTATGGTGATGCTTTATTGGTTAATGGAGATTCACTTCAAGCATTAGAGAATTTTAAAAAATGCTTTAAAATGAATGCGGAATTAACTTATGCTAAAGATAAAGCTGAAGCGCTTGAGATGGCTCTAAATACTCAGGAGTAATGTCTAAAGCACTTTTTGATGCCTTAAAAGGAGTAGCGCCTTTTCATGTGCTAGATGCTTCCATTCTTGTTTCAGATTATATTTCTTTGGATTTATCCAACTCCAATAACGAATTGAAAACTGTAGATGTATTCTCTTCTGAAAAGCTAGGGCAATACATAAATTTGTATATTAATAAGCACAAAGCCAAAGTTGGTTTTGGTGGCTATCTTGAAACTCGAAATATTTATAATCGTAGTGATTATTTTAATGATAATAGCCTCGAAACAAAACGTAATATACATTTAGGATTAGATTTATGGATTTCTGCTGAAACTCCAATCTATGCACCTTTAGATGGTGTAGTCCACAGTTTTAAAAACAATATCAATTTTGGAGATTATGGTCCAACTATCATTTTGAAACATAGTATTGAAGGAATTGAGTTTTATACATTGTATGGACATCTTAGTTTAGTTTCAATTAAAAACTTAAAAGTAGGGCAAGGGTTCAAAAAAGGTGACCAAATTGCAACTTTAGGTGATGCTAAAGTTAATGGAGATTATCCACCACATTTGCACTTTCAGATCATTAAAGATATGCAAGGTTTTATTGGAGATTATCCTGGCGTGTGCTCAAAACGAGATTTGCAATTCTACAAAGATAACTGTCCTGATCCTAATGTGTTATTACATCTGAAATAGCAATTATTCGTTTTTAAAAAAATCGCTGTTCACACCTTTTACATCCACTTTAACTTTAAATAGAGAGCCAGCTAAAGGATATTGTTCTTGTTCTTCATCGTTCATGTCGATACTCGAAGTGGTAATATATAATTCATCTAGGTTTTGACCACCAAATGCGCAAGATGTAACATTATGTGCTGGAACATTTACTTTAGATATGAGTTTACCAGTTTTAGGATTAAATTGAAGTACAGCGTCGCCATTCCACATAGCAACCCATAGGTTGTCATTTTTATCGATAGTCATACCATCTGGAAACCCTAAAGATTCATCAATGAATACGGCTACTCTCTCATTTGAGATTGTACCGGTTGCATCTTCATAATCATAAGCTTTAATTTCTTTTGTAGGCGTATCGATGTAGTACATGGTTTTTTTGTCTTTAGTCCAAACGATACCATTAGAAATTGTAACACTATCTTTTTTTAGGAACGCTTGTCCTTTTTCGTCCACCATATATAAATTGGCTTCATATTGTGCTTGGCTATATGCCATAGAACCCACCCATAAACGACCAGAAGGATCACATTTACCATCATTAAAACGATTACCTGTAAGATCACGTTCGATATCACTGTGCAGTTCTATTTTACCATCCTTGGTATTCATAATATAGATACCATCGGCTAAGGCAATAATAGCTTGGTTAGCTTCAGATGATGGAACAACAGTGCCAATACTTGATGGAGTGTTTATATTTCTGTTGGTTTTGGTTTCAGGGTTATAGATGTGTAGCTTGTTATCTAAAATATCTATCCAATACAATTCCTGGGTTTCATGGTTCCAAAAGGCACCTTCACCAAGTATTGCTTTTGTAGAATACTCCAATGTAGCTGTATAAGTTTTAATAGATTGAGTTGTTTTTATTTTGGGCTTACAAACTAAGAAGAGTCCACAAATAATAAGATAATACAATGCTTTCATGTTGTGAAGCTAATGAAATTTTGAATATCTAAGTAAAGTTACTGCTTAGTTTTTGGGTTTTTTTGCCCAACGTCCAGATTTTTTTCCAATCTGGCCATTTTCTTTGAATTGAATAGGAATGGCCGATCTGAAGTTTCGAACAACAAAATGAAGGTGAGGTGTTGTAGAATAACCTGTATGTCCAGAAATCCCAATAGGTTGACCTTGTTTTACCATATCACCAACGTTTACTAATACACCATTCGTGTCTAAGTGTACGTAGAAGGCAATAGTACCATCATCGTGGTATATTAATATTTGGTTGGCTTTGTCTGTATATGATTCTCCGCCATGTTCTGTGAAATGATCAACGGTTCTAATGACGCGTCCGCTTCGCGCAGCAACAATTGTATCTCCAATAGGAATTTTAAAATCTATTGCATATCGGGATTTATCTGTATAATGAGATAATCGCCCATTATAGCCTTGAATGACTTTATATCGCTTACCGCTTTTGAATGGAAGTTCATATAAAACCTTTTTGATATCTTTTTGATTAAGTTGAGTTCCAAATGCGCCAGAAGTACTAAAATGATCACTTGCTTTAAAATCTTCATTTTCTGTACTATAAATTTTTGGAATCGAAATGATATCTTGTAGTGAATCCATAGGAGGACAAACTAAAGGTGCATCAGGAATTCTAATGTCTAAATCCGATAATTTCTCAATAGACAAGGTGATAGGTGCATGCGTTTTATTGTAAAAATTATAAGAAATAACACTATCGTTTACGTGTTTGGAATATCCATAATCTTGAGCATGCAAACTTACATGTAACAAAATGATCAATAAGAGCGCATGTCGTTTTAGCATAAATCTAATCTTCTATCAATACCCATTCGCCTTTAGCAATTAAAGGCTCAGCTTGCTTATACTTCACAGTTTTGTTTTCTCCACTCATCACGTGTTTAATTGTTACACGATCATTACGTCCAATTTTTGGTTTATCTCTAACAATGGTTTCAACAACTTGCTGTTGTTGCGCAGAAGCGCCAGCACCAGCCGCACGACTTTGAGCTGCACGCTCATCCATATTTGGTATTTCTTCTTTTTGAGTTTGTAACTTTTCTTGTTTACGAGCTTTAGCCTCTTGAATCGTATTTTGGGTTTCTGAAGGTAATTCTCCTTTAAATAAGAATGAAATCACATCTTTATTTACCTGATCAATCATTTCTTTGAACAATTCAAAGGCTTCAAATTTATAAATTAATAAGGGATCTTTTTGTTCATGAACCGCTAATTGTACAGACTGCTTTAATTCATCCATTTTACGTAAATGTGTTTTCCAGGCATCGTCAACAATAGCTAGGGTAATGTTCTTTTCAAAATCATTAATTAACTGAGTTCCTTTTGTTTCATAGGCCTTTTCTAGATCTGTAACAACTTGCAAATTCTTAACGCCATCTGTAAATGGAACCACAATACGCTTATATTTATCACGCTGATTTAAATATACATTTTCAATCACTGGAAATGCTAATTCAGCATTACGCTGCATTTTAGCTCTATAATGTTCAAAAGCCGCTTTATATATTTTTCCTGCTACATCTTGGATAGAAAGTTTGTTGAATTCAGCTTCAGAAATTGGTGAGCTCATTGAGAAGTATCTAATTAACTCAAACTCAAAATTCTTAAAGTCTTCAGCATTTTTATTGGTTTCAGCAATTCCTTCTGAGGTGTCATAAATCATATTGGCCAAGTCAACACGCAAGCGTTCTCCATGTAAAGCGTGACGACGACGTTTGTAGACCACTTCACGCTGAGCATTCATCACATCGTCATATTCTAGCAGTCGCTTACGAACTCCAAATTGATTTTCTTCAACTTTTTTCTGTGCACGTTCGATAGATTTTGAAATCATAGAATGCTGAATAACTTCACCTTCTTTTAACCCCATTTTGTCCATCATTTTGGCAATTCGCTCACTACCAAATAAACGCATTAGATTATCTTCTAATGATACATAAAATTGTGAACTTCCAGGATCACCTTGACGTCCTGCACGACCACGTAATTGTCTGTCTACACGACGTGAATCGTGACGTTCCGTACCAATAATAGCTAAACCACCTGCATCTTTTACTTCATCAGAAAGCTTAATGTCTGTACCACGACCTGCCATATTTGTTGCAATAGTCACTTGTCCGCTTCGTCCAGCTTCATCTACAATTTCTGCCTCCTTTTTATGCTGTTTTGCATTTAATACATTATGAGGTATTTTACGTATACTAAGCATTTTGCCAAGTAACTCTGAAATTTCAACAGATGTTGTTCCAATCAAAACTGGACGACCAGCTTGTGATAAATTTGTAACATCATCAATGACGGCATTATACTTTTCTCGCTTAGTTTTGTAAACTAAGTCCTGTTTGTCATCACGTGCAATAGGTTTATTAGTTGGGATTTCTACCACATCTAATTTATAAATCTCCCAAAATTCTCCAGCCTCAGTAACTGCTGTACCAGTCATACCAGAAAGTTTACGATACATTCTGAAATAGTTTTGAAGCGTTACGGTAGCAAAGGTTTGAGTTGCATCTTCAATTTTTACATTTTCTTTAGCTTCAATGGCTTGATGTAAACCGTCACTATAACGACGTCCATCCATGATACGACCCGTTTGTTCATCGACAATCATTACTTTATTGTCCATAACAACATATTGAATATCTTTTTCAAATAATGCGTATGCTTTAAGTAATTGATTTAGGGTGTGTATGCGTTCTGATTTTACACCAAATTCTCTAAATAATTCCTCTTTTTCAGCAGCTTCTTCTTCTTTAGAAAGGCCTTTTGCTTCAATTTTAGAGATTTCCATACCAATTTCTGGCATGACAAAGAAATCTGGATTGTCTTTACCTGATAAGTATTCAACACCTTTATCAGTTAACTCAACTTGATTATTTTTTTCTTCGATAACATAATAGAGTTCCGCATCAACTTTCGGCATTTCTCTATTATTATCTTGCATATAAAAATTTTCTGTTTTCTGAAGCAATGTTTTAATACCTTCTTCACTCAAGAATTTTATTAATGCTTTATTTTTTGGAATACCTCGATAAGCTCTTAATAATAAGAATCCACCTTCTTTAGTATCACCTTCGGCAATTAGTTTTTTGGCTTCGGCTAAAACGCCCACTAATTCTTTTCTTTGAATACTTACAATATCATCCACTTTGGGTTTGAGTTCTATAAACTCATGACGATCACCTTGAGGAATTGGTCCAGAAATAATTAATGGTGTTCGTGCATCATCAACTAATACTGAATCTACCTCATCAACTATGGCAAAATGGTGCGGACGTTGCACTAGGTCATCTGGCGAATGTGCCATATTATCTCTTAAGTAATCAAAACCAAACTCATTATTGGTTCCATACGTAATGTCTGCTCGATAAGCTTTGCGACGTGCTTCAGAGTTTGGCGTGTGGTAATCAATACAATCAACGCTTAAACCATGAAACTCAAAAATAGGAGCCATCCATGCGCTATCACGTTTTGCTAAATAATCATTTACAGTAACTAAGTGAACTCCTTTTCCAGCTAATGCATTTAAATACACAGGAAGTGTTGCAACCAAGGTTTTACCTTCACCAGTTTGCATCTCAGCTATTTTTCCTTGATGCATTGCTGCACCACCAATAAGTTGCACATCATAGTGAATCATATCCCAAGTAATGGCTTTACCTGCTGCATCCCAAGAATTTGCCCATACGGCTTTGTCATCTTGTAATGTGATATAGTCTTTATCGCCAGAGATTAAGCGGTCAAACTCATTAGCTTGAACTGTAATTTCAGTGTTGTGAACAAAACGTTTTGCAGTTTCTTTTACAACTGCAAAGGCTTCAGGCATGATGTTGTTTAGAACACCTTCAGTTACTTCATAGATATCGTCTTTAATCTTATCTATTTCGAGGTAGATGTCTTCTCTTTTATCAATATCATCTGTAGCTTCTGCGTCGTTTAATAGTTGATCAATTTTTGACTGTAATGGTTTACGAGCGTCAGCTATTTTTTCTTTGAATTCAATTGTTTTTGCACGTAATTGATCATGCGATAATTGTTCAAGAGCACCTTCAAAAGATTTTACTTTCTCTACGATTGGTGTTAATGCTTTGACATCTTGTTTTGATTTGTCTCCTACAAATACTTTAAGTACTGAATTTAAAAAACTCATGGTGTTTATTTATATTATTAGAAACGTTGTAAATAACGTTTTATATCTCATGTATTAATGAACATCAAAGATATGATTTGTGTTATGTTTTTTCGAAAAAAAAGGCACAAAAAAAGTCTCGTTTAGAGACTTTTTAACTTTTCTTATATCTAAAGTAAAAGATATTACTTTAATACTCGTCCTCGTTCCAGAGGTAATCTTCATCAGTTGGATAATCTGACCAGATTTCTTCGATAGAATCGTAAGAGTCGCCTTCGTCTTCAATCGCTTGTAGATTTTCAACAACTTCCAGAGGAGCTCCTGTTCTAATAGCGTAATCTATTAATTCATCTTTTGTTGCTGGCCAAGGTGCATCACTTAAATACGATGCTAGTTCTAATGTCCAATACATTTCTTATGGTATTTATTTTTTTGCAAAAATAAAATTATAGTTCAGAAAGTCAAGAAAAAATCGAATTAATTAAATAATAATTTAAAAGAACTTATATTTTCAATCATTTAAGCCTGTAGAACTCATAATTTATTCTGCAAAGTGGTATTCTAGGATTCTTTCTTTGGAATCCATTTTACTTCTTCGGCTTGCAAATCATAAGACAACTTTCGTGCCAACACAAATAGATAGTCAGAAAGTCGGTTTAAGTACTTTAAACTTTCGGGTTGAAAAGGTTCTAAGTCGTTAAGAGCGCTGGCTAAACGTTCAGCTCTACGGCACACACAACGTGCAATGTGACAGAATGACACAGTTTGATGACCTCCAGGTAAAACAAAGTGTGTCATGGGTGGAAGTGATGTATTCATAGCATCCATTTCTTGTTCTAACAATGAAATATCATCTTCGGAAATTTTAGGAATATTAAGACGTTGCTTTCCATTTTTAAGTGTTGCCTTTTCAGGATCGGTAGCCAAAATAGCACCTACCGTAAATAGCTTATCTTGAATGTCTATTAGAACATCTTTATAGTGATTGTTAATGTTTTGATCTCTAATAAGTCCTAAATGTGAATTGAGTTCGTCTACAGTACCATAGCTATCAATCCGAATATGATGTTTTGGAACGCGAGTGCCACCAAAAAGTGCCGTTGTTCCTTTGTCTCCTGTTTTTGTGTAAATCTTCATATACGCAAGTTAAGAGTTAGATATGAAAAGTTAAAAGTTAATTTTAATTTTATTATCTACGAAATCCACCTTTGTCAAACATAGAACGTTTTCTTGTTCTCTCACGATGACGTTGTTGTCTCTTACTTATAATTTTAATAAACGTAAAAAGTGCGATTAGAATGGCAATGAGATAAAGCATGAAATTTTATTTAAATCGACGTTTGTTTTTCTTTTTTTCGTAAGAGTTTTTATAATTAGTACGATTGCTTCGGAAGCCATTTCCAACAAAAACAATAATAAGAATAATACCAATAATGTATAAGAGCATAACATCTTTTTAATTAGTAGTTTATATATGCATCATATAAGATAGAGAATCTTTGACTAATACTTTTGAATTCTATAGACCAGCCATTATTATCTGCCAAAATTTTGAATCCTCCTGAATGCGAAAATTCTTCCTTTAAAAAATCTAGTCTCAAGGCATCACGATCTATAATTCCTGCTTTATATTTTGCAATTTCTTTGTCAAATGCTTCAAAATCATCAAACTCAACATTAGAAAAATCTGAAGATGGATCAACCAGATCTAATATCTCATCTAAGAGTTTAAACAACTCATTTTCAAGTTGCGAAAGATTTAAATCATTATAGAACGATGATTTTAGTTGTTTCTTATTTTGAATAGCTACAAATATAAAACCAATGGTCATTGCTATGAGTAGCCAAGGCAACTTCATTTTTAATTTCGGGTATCACTTTCTATAATACCATCGCGAAGTCTAATGACACGTTTTGCATGAGCAGCAATATCTTCTTCGTGTGTAACCATAATAACTGTATTTCCTGCTTTATGAATCTCATCAAAAAGATTCATAATCTCATAACCCGTTTTAGAATCTAGGTTACCAGTAGGCTCATCGGCCAAAATGATAGAAGGTTTGTTGACAAGGGCACGACCAACAGCAACACGTTGACGTTGACCACCAGACAGTTGATTTGGTTTGTGGTCCATTCGGTCGGCAAGACCAACGTCAGTAAGAACTTCTTCGGCACGTTTTTTACGTTCGGCTTTTGAAGCTCCAGCATATACCATAGGTAATGCAACATTATCTAAAGCAGTAGTTCTCGGTAGAAGGTTGAATGTTTGAAAGACGAATCCAATTTCAGTATTTCTAATATCAGCCAACTCATCATCACTCATTTGGCTTACATCTTTTCCGTTAAGGACGTAACGTCCTGCAGTAGGAGTATCTAAACAACCAAGAAGGTTCATGAGTGTTGATTTTCCTGAACCTGATGGCCCCATTATGGCTACGTAATCACCAAGTTTAATATCTAAATCGATACCTTTTAAGACATGAACTGTTTCTTGTCCTAGCTGAAAATCACGAATGATATCTCTAATTTCAATGACGTTACTCATACCGAAAGTTTGCTTTTGATTGTGTTATTGCAATATACTTAATATGACGCAAAATATAGATTGATGTTACAATCTAATTGTGAAATTTTCTTTTGCTTGTTCTTTTCTGAAGAATACAAATCCCCAAAAAAATGTATCAATAGTTACGGTAACTTTAGAGTGCGATTTAATATACTTCCAGGTATCGAGCATATCTTTAGACCAATGTATATCATCAAAAATAAAGACTGTATCGTTGTGAATATGGTTAACTAAGATGTTAAAGTAGTTGAGCGTTGCTGTTTTGTTATGATTTCCGTCAAAAAAAATAAGATCATAATTATTGCCTTTTAACGTCTTAAGGATACTCTCAAACTCACCAGTTTTTATAGTAATATTTTCTATATTGAATTTTAAAAATTGCTGTCTAGCTACTTCAGAAATTTTTGGACAACCTTCTATTGAGAGTATCTTGTTGTTTTTATTTCCAAGCGCCATTGCGTGAGTTGCAATGCCAAGTGAAGTTCCTAATTCTAGAGTTAGTTTTGGCTCTAAGTATTTGACAAGACGAAACAATAATTGGGCTCTTTTTTTTGAAGAACCTGAAATTTTAGCAATGGAAGAAATAGATCTTTTGTTAGATTTAAATACTTGAGACCCGGAGCCTAAGTCTGTTACAACAATGGTTTCTTTCTTACTCAAAAGGGATGATCTATAATTTTCCAATACAGAGTAGGTGTCATGATTGGTGTTGTCATAAAAACACTTAGTAACCAGATTATATACAAAAGGCGAGTGCACACCATGTTGATTGGTAGATTTAAGCAAAAACTTTATGTATTCAATACTTTGAAACATAATTAGGATTCAAATTTTTCTGCCAATTCAAACCATCTCATTTCTTTAGTTTCTATATCGTCAATAATATCTTGTAATTGTTTTGAGAGCTGATTGATATTGTCTTGCGTTAATGTTGTATCATTGAATTTAGCTTCTAGCGCTTTTTTATCCAACTCTAAGGCTCGAATTTTGCTTTCTAAATTTTTATATTCTTTTTGTTCGTTATAGGATAGTTTGGTTGCTTTGTTCTTAGTGTCTTTGGTGTGAGTTTCAGATTTGTCAATTGTTTCTGTTTTGAGTTGAGATGATTGGAGTGATTCATAGTTGCGGTAATCAGAATAATTGCCAGGAAAATCCTGAACAGTACCTTCTCCTTTGAATACAAATAAATGGTCGACAATTTTATCCATAAAATAGCGATCATGTGACACTACCAGAAGACATCCAGGGAAGTCTAATAAAAATTCTTCAAGGATGTTTAAAGTTACTATATCGAGATCGTTTGTTGGTTCATCTAAAATCAAGAAATTTGGATTTTGAATGAGTACAGTACATAAGTATAAGCGTTTTTGTTCACCTCCGCTTAATTTTTCAACATAGTCATGTTGCTTTTTTCCATCGAAAAGAAAACGCTCTAGTAATTGTTTAGCGCTAATTTGTCTTCCTTTAGTTAAAGGAATAAATTCACCAAACTCTTTTATTACTTCTATGACTTTTTGTTGTGGTTTTATTTCAATTCCGCCTTGTGTATAGTATCCAAATTTGACTGTATCTCCAATGATGATTTTTCCCGAATCTGGTTTTAAACTATGAGTTAACATATTCAAGAATGTGGACTTCCCTGTACCGTTTTTGCCTATGATGCCAATTCGTTCACCTCTTTTAAATACATATTCAAAGTTTTTAAGGATAATTTTGTCTTTAAACGCCTTTGATACGTTGTGAAACTCAACTATTTTACTCCCTAATCGCTCCATGTTAATCTCAAGTTGAATTTTGTGGTCCTTCCGACGTTGATGCGCACGTTTTTTAATGTCAGCAAAGTCATCAATACGAGATTTTGACTTTGTTGTTCGCGCTTTAGGTTGACGACGCATCCATTCTAGCTCTTTTTTGAAGAGCTGCTTAGCTTTTCCTGTTTCTACTTGTTCTTGGGTGATTCTAGCTTCTTTGTTTTCTAAATAGTAAGAATAATTGCCTTTGTAGGTGTAAAGTTTTCCGTGGTCTAATTCAATAATTTCATTACAAACACGTTCTAAAAAATAACGATCGTGAGTGACCATAAATAAAGTGAATTGAGCTTTAGCAAAATAAAGCTCTAACCACTCAATCATTTCTAAATCAAGATGGTTAGTTGGTTCATCAAGTACCAGTAAATCAGGATTACTAATTAGTGCCTGAGCTAAGGCCAAACGTTTTATTTGTCCACCAGACATTGTACTGATTTTTTGATTAAAATTATCAAGTTTAAGTTGAGATAAGATTTGTTTAAATTGTAATTCAAATTCCCAAGCATTATGAATATCCATTTGTTCAAAGGCTTTTTGATAAGCTTCAGTGTTTTCTGGATTTTGTAGCGCCTTTTCGTAATTTTCAATAATTTTTAACTGAGGAGAATCGCTGCTAAAAATCGTATCATTGATAGTACTGTTTGCATCAAACTGAGGCGATTGAGATAAAAAGGATATCCGAAGGCCGTTTCGTTTAACAATTTGCCCAGAATCTGGAGTGTCTGCTCCAGATAAGATATTCAAAATTGAGGTTTTGCCGCTACCGTTTTTTGCGACAAAAGCAATCTTATCATCTTTATGAACACTAAATGAGAGATTAGAGAAGAGTTCTAATTCACCATAAGATTTTGATATATTTTCAACAGTTAGATAGTTCAAACTAATTTTTTTACAAAGAAAGTGATATTACTCAAAAAAACGATGAATAGTTTTTATATTAATAGTGATAAGCTATATTTGTGAAGCAACAAGTAACTTAACAATGAATAGACTATTAGTGCTTGCAGGATTGTTACTGTGTATTGTATCTACATCCTGTATACCTCATAAAGATACTATCTATCTTCAAAATAAAAATACAGCAATGGATTCTACTCAGGTTATGGTTGAGCAACAAAAGCCATATCGAGTTCAAATCAATGATATTTTAAATATTAGAATTAAAGTTTTAGATCAACAAAATGTTACTATTTTTAATCCTGTTGGAGAAGGTAATTTGGCTGCGTCGAGTGCTGAGCGAGCGTATTTTGATGGGTTTACAGTAGATTTACATGGAAACATTAGAATTCCTACACTAGGTAAAATAAATGTGCTTGGATTTACCGCAGAAGAAATAGAGAATTCTATTAAAGAAAAGCTCTTAGAAGATCAATTTAAAGAAACCGCAAATATTTTTGTTACCGTTAAATTATCTGGATTGCGATTTACTGCTAATGGCGAAGTTGGGAGGCCTGGAAATGTTACACTTTTTCAAGATAGAGTGAATATATTTGAAGCCATTGCTAATGTAGGAGAAATACCAGTAACTGGTAATAAGAAGGAAGTGCAAATCATAAGGCAGTATCCACAAGGCCAACAAATTCACACCATAGATTTAACAGATGTTAATGTTATGAAATCACCGTTTTATTACATTCAACCAAATGATATCATTTATGTAAAACCATTAAAACAGAAGTCATTAGGAACAGGAAGAACAGCTGTAGAGACCCTAGGTACAATTGCGACTGTATTGTCTCTTATTACAACAACATTAGTATTGCTTACAAGAGGATAGAATATGGATTATAATACACACGAAGAATATGATTCGGCTGAATCAGGTCGCGTAAGTTTTGATTTTAGAGGATATCTATTCAAAATTCTTAACCTATGGAAACTCGTACTGCTTTGTATTGGGACAGCACTTCTTATTGCTTATTTTATAAATGTAAGAAAGCAAAATGTTTATAAGTTAGATTCTCTGATTTCAATAGAGAATGATCAAAATCCTTTTTTTACTGCAAATACTAGTATTTCCTTTAATTGGGGTGGAGTGTCTGGAAAAGTGAGTAAGATTATTACGGCTATAAAGACCAGAACTCATAATGAAAAGGTGGTTGATTCATTACAGTTTTACATGCAATATTTAACTCAGGGAAAATACAGAAAACAAGATGTTTACAAAAAAGTTCCATTTAATTTTATCTTAGATAAATCAAAACCTCAGGTATTAAATTATCCTATAGGAATTCGCTTTTTAAATGATAATGAGTTTGAAGTATTTACTGAATTTGAAGGTTCAAGCCGAAGAGCTCAATTGTATGATGATAAAACATATACTCGTGTCACTGTTCCTACAGGTGTTTTCAAAAAAACGTTCAAACAAGGAGAGCAAATAGATTTGCCTTTTTTTAATGGTCGTCTTCATGTTAAACCGTCATTGCGAATTAAGGCTGGAGCAGAATTTTTTATTCAATTTTCTAGTTTTGATGGCATTGTTCATAGATACAAGGAACGCATTATCATTGCGCCTTACTCTCCTTCTGCATCTTCAGTTTTGAGACTGCAGTTGGCAGGAAATAATAAGGCTAAAATTGTTGATTATTTAAATGCTACTTCTGCAATTTTGAGCAAATCAGAATTAGAAAGAAAGAACTTATATGCGACAAATACAATCAAGTTCATTGACAGTAGTTTAGCCGCTGTTAATTCTAATCTTAGCGATGTAACTGATGAGATGAATAAATTCAGGAAACAAAACAAAGTGTTCAATGTTACAGACGAGATTTCTCAAATCTCAAATCAGTTAAAAAACTATGATTTGACAAAAGAAGAAGAAGATCTAAAATTAAACTACTTGAATAATTTAGAAACCTATTTAAATACTAAAACTGATTATACTGAAATTGCAGCGCCAACAAGCGTTGGAATTGAAGAGAGTAATATTTTAAATAGTGTTTCAAAAATTATCGGATTGGCCGCTGAGCGTCAGAACCTTGAATATACAACAAAGGAAGGGTCTGGTTTATTTAAGGATTTGGATAGGAGAATTGATGCTGAAAAGAATGTGCTATTAGAGACTATAGATGCCACCAAAAAAACCATTCGTATTAGGCTTTCAACAATTAATAGAAGTATTGCAAATTTAGAAGCCAAATTATCAGATTTACCAGAGGATCAACAGCAGTATTTAAAGATTCAAAGAAAATTAGATATAAGTCAAGAAGCATATGATGTATATACAGCAAAAAGAAGTGAAGCTGCAATTGTAAAAGCAGCAAATATTTCTGATATTACGGTAATTGATGAAGCTAAAGATATTGGTGGAGGATTAATTGGGCCAAACAAGTCTCTTAATTATATGATGGGCTTGATGATGGGCTTTTTTATACCTATGTTTTTAATTTTTGTATTGTTTTTGCTTGATAATACAATTCATGGTTCGGATGAAGTAGAACAATTATCTAAAATTCCAATTTTAGGTTTAATTGGAAAATATAAATACAAGAATAATTTAATTGTTTTTGAAAAACCTAAATCAGCAGTAGCTGAATCTTTTAGGTCTATTCGTTCGAGTCTACAATTCTTATACAAAAAACAAGGGAAGACAGATGGAAAAACTTTAATGGTAACTTCATCTGTAAGTGGAGAAGGGAAGACGTTTTGCTCTATAAATATGGCTACGGTTTATGCCTTGTCAGGTAAGAAAACGATTTTATTGGGGCTAGATTTGCGTAAACCAAAAATCTTTGGCGATTTTGATATTAACAATGATAAAGGTATAGTTAATTATTTGATCGAAGAAAGTACATTCGAAGATGTTAAATACACCACTCATATTGAAAATCTTGATGTTATTCCTTCAGGACCAGTACCTCCAAACCCTTCTGAACTTTTAATGAGTAATCAAATGAGTGTTTTGATAAATCAATTAAGAAAAGACTATGATATGATTGTGCTTGATACGCCTCCTCTAGGCTTGGTTACTGATGCACTAGAATTGGTCCAATTTGCCGATGCTACAATTTTTATGGTGAGATTAGATTTTACAAAAAAAGGGATGTTATCTTTGATTAATGCAAAATATCGAGCTGGAGAGGTTAAAAATATTAGCTTTGTACTAAATTTTTATAAGCATAAAACTAATCATAATTATGGTTATGGCTATGGTTACGGTTATGGCTATGGTTACGGTTATGGTGTTTATGGGAATGCATATCATGAAAGAGATAATGATAGTTTCATGAGACGTATAAAACGTTTTTTAAAACGTATTTAGTGTGATTAAAAGAAGGCAACTTTTAGTAAAGCGGATTTTCGATTTCTCATTATCGGCCGTTCTATTTCCTTTATTTCTGTTGCCACTTATTTTTCTCGTTGTAATTTCAACTTTAGATACTAAAAAGTATGGCATTTTTTCTCAATTACGAGTTGGCCAGCATGGGAAGTTATTCAAGATTTATAAATTGCGAACTCTTAAAGAAGAAGTCCATGATCTAGGTCATCTAGATAGAAGTGCGACACGTTTTGGTAAATTTTTGAGGCATGCGAAAATAGATGAACTTCCTCAGCTATTTAATGTCCTAATTGGAGATATGAGTTTTGTAGGTCCGCGCCCAGATGTACAAGGATTTGCAGATCAGTTAATTGGTGAAGATAGAATTATTTTAGAGGTTAAACCAGGAATAACAGGTCCAGCTACACTCAAATATAAAGATGAAGAAACCATTTTGTCGCAGCAATTAGACCCAGAAACATACAATAGAACGATTATTTGGGTAGATAAGGTTGAAATCAATAAAAAATACGTGCAAAATTGGAGTTTTTATTTAGATTTGAGCTTTATTTTAAAATCTATACTTAACTGAAAATGAATACTAATAAAAAAATCACCATTCTTGGACTTGGATACGTGGGTTTGCCACTTGCTGTAGAATTTGCTAAGAAATTTATGGTTGTTGGATTTGATATTAACGAAAAACGTATCAATGAGCTAAGAAATGGCGTAGATAAAACCTTAGAGGTTGAAGATGATCATTTGAAATCTGTTTTAACGTCTAATGAAAATTCTGAAACTGGATTGTTTATTACAAATGAGCTTAGTCATATATCAGACTCTAATGTTTATATTGTGACTGTTCCAACACCAACAGATGAACTAAAAAGGCCTGTTTTTACTCCATTGATTAAGGCAAGTGAGAGTGTTGGGAAAGTTCTTAAAAAAGGAGATATTGTAATTTATGAATCTACAGTATATCCTGGCGTTACAGAAGATATTTGTGTGCCTATCTTAGAAGAGCAATCCGGTTTAAAGTTCAATAAAGACTTTTATGCGGGATATTCACCGGAGCGTATAAACCCGGGTGATAAAAAACATACTGTTACAAAAATACTTAAGGTAACTTCTGGTTCAACACCTGAAATTGCAAAGGTGGTTGATGATTTATACAAGTCAATTATTGTTGCTGGGACTCATTCGGCACCTTCAATTAAGGTTGCAGAAGCCGCTAAAGTTATTGAAAATTCTCAACGAGATATTAATATTGCTTTTGTAAATGAATTGTCTAAAATTTTTAGATTATTAGATATTGATACTAAAGCTGTATTAGAAGCTGCTGGTACAAAATGGAATTTTATTAAATTTTCTCCTGGATTAGTAGGTGGACATTGTATAGGGGTAGATCCGTATTATCTTGCCCAAAAAGCTATAGAATCTGGATATAACCCTGAAATTATTCTAGCAGGTCGTAAAATGAACGATAGTATGGGAGGTTATGTGGCTCAGGAGACAGTAAAAATGATGATAAAAAAGGGAGCTCGAATTAAAGACTCTAATGTGCTTGTTCTTGGGATTACATTTAAAGAAAATTGCCCAGATATTAGAAACTCTAGAGTTATAGATATCATTGAAGAATTTGAAACTTTTGGTGTCAATGTTGATGTTTACGACCCTTGGGCGTCCAAAGACGAAGTTGCTCATGAATATGGTTTTGAATTATTAGAAAAAGATTCTCAATTGAAAACCGATTATGATGCTATAATTTTAGCAGTATCTCATAATGAATTTTTAAAGCTAGATCTTAAGACTTTGAAATCTGATATCGGAGTTATTTTTGATGTAAAATCATTACTTCCTAAACATTTAGTAGACGCAAGATTATGATGTACGAAAATCAATATCACAATCAAGATTTAAGTCAATTGTCATTCCTTATTACAGGAGGAGGTGGATTTATTGGCTCAAATATTGTAGAATACCTTTTGAAATATAATGCCAAAAAAGTTCGTGTTTTGGATAATTTTTCAAATGGTCATAGAAAAAATTTAACCGAATTTCACTCAAACCCGGCTTTCGAACTTATTGAAGGCGATATCAGAGATTTACAAACATGTAAAGATGCAATGCAAGACATAGATTATGTGTCTCATCAAGCAGCTTTAGGTTCTGTTCCTCGTTCTATTAATGACCCAGCAACTACAAATAATGTAAATATTTCTGGGTTTTTGAATATGATGATAGCTTTAAAAGACTCTTCAACAGTGAAACGTATGGTTTATGCGGCTTCTAGTTCAACCTATGGAGATAGTAAAACGTTGCCTAAAGTTGAAGATAATATAGGAAATCCATTATCTCCTTACGCAGTTACTAAATTTGTAAATGAGCTGTATGCCGATGTGTTTGGAAAGACTTATAATACAGATGTTATCGGTTTAAGGTATTTTAATGTTTTTGGACCTAAACAAAGTCCAGATGGCGCATATGCTGCGGTGATTCCATTGTTTATGCAAGCGTTAAAGGATAATAAATCTCCAAAAATCAACGGAGATGGTGAGCAAACTAGAGATTTTACATTTGTAGATAATGCTGTTCAGGCTAATATACGTGGTTTTTTTGCTTCTGAGCAGGCTAAAAACCAGGTGTTTAATGTGGCTTGTGGAGAACGTATTAGTATCAATTATCTTTGGGATTCATTAAAGGAATCTGCAAATTCTGATATTGAAGCAGTTTATGGACCAGCACGTCAAGGTGATGTTAGGGATTCTTTAGCTAATATTGATAAAGCAAACTCTTTAATGAATTATAAACCAATGTATACAGTTAGAGAAGGATTAAAGATTACTTGGAACTCCTTTAAATAGAGGTTTTCTTTGTTTTTTAGCCTCTAAGTAATTTGAAACTTTTTAAAGGTTATTGTTTCAATATTAAGGCTTGATTGTTTATATTAGCGAGAATGATAATTGACACACATTGAATACTACCGAAGACGAAGATTGGTTGTATACCATTTCATCAAAAAGAAAACTTATTGACTTCAATTTTAAGGAGATATGGCGTTATCGTGATCTTCTCTTTTTATTTGTAAAGCGTGATGTGGTTACAGTTTATAAGCAAACAGTTTTGGGACCACTATGGTATCTGATTCAGCCATTGTTTACAGCACTTACATTTACAATAATTTTCAATAAAGTTGCCAATATTGAAACAGGTACTGTTCCATCATTTCTTTTTAATCTCGCAGGAGTTTCTATTTGGAATTATTTTAATTCCTGCCTCAGCGCGACTAGTGATACGTTTAAAACAAATGCAGCAATTTTTGGTAAAGTGTATTTTCCTAGAATTATTGTGCCATTATCCATAATTATATCAAATTTGTTAAAGTTTGGTATTCAGATGTTTATATTTATTATATTTTATATATACTATCTAACTCAGGGAGCAGCTATTCATATTGATTCAACAATTGTATTTTTTCCATTTTTAGTCTTCTTAATGGGAATACTTGGTTTGGGTATTGGTATGATTGTATCTAGTATGGTAACCAAATATAGAGACTTAAAGTTTTTAATAAGCTTTGGTGTTCAACTATTGATGTATATTTCTGCAGTTATGTATCCTTTGGCGTTAATGAGAGAGAAATTGCCAAGAATAGCATGGATTGTTGAGTATAACCCTTTGGCTTATATTATCGAAACTACGAGATATATACTATTAGGTTCTGGTACTTTGAGTATGTCAGGGATATTATATACTATATTTATGACATTATTCATTTTGTTTTTTGGAATTATTATCTTTAACAGAACTGAAAAGACATTTATTGATACAGTTTAAAGTTTATTCTATTAAATTAGATAGAATGTATAAAGATTTGTTATGTGCAAAAACTTATAAAATCTTCCATAAGAAAATTATAAAAACTTAACATGGGTATAATTTTAAAGGCTAATAATATTAGTAAACAATATAGACTAGGACTTATTGGGACTGGTACTATTAGTCATGACTTAAATAGATGGTGGGCAGGTATTCGTGGTAAAGAAGACCCTTATTTAAAAGTAGGTAGCGTTAATGATAGAAGTGCAAAGGCTAGCAGTAATTATGTATGGGCTTTACAGGATGTGAATTTTGAAGTCAAGAAAGGAGAAGTATTAGGAATTATTGGTAAAAATGGGGCTGGTAAAAGTACCTTATTGAAAATTCTATCTAGAGTTACGATACCTACTACTGGTGAAATTAAATCTAGAGGTCGAATTGCTAGTTTATTAGAAGTTGGAACTGGTTTTCATCCAGAATTGACTGGGCTTGAAAATATTTATTTAAATGGTGCTATTTTGGGAATGACCAAAGAAGAGATAAAAAAAAAGCAGCATGAGATTATAGAGTTTTCGGGTTGTCAAATGTATATTGATACCCCTGTAAAGCGATATAGTTCGGGTATGCGTGTTAGACTAGCTTTTGCTGTTGCAGCTTTTTTAGAACCAGATATTTTAGTTGTAGATGAGGTATTAGCCGTTGGTGATGCCGAATTTCAAAAAAAAGCTGTAGGTAAAATGCAAGATATTAGCAAAAGTGATGGGCGCACTGTACTATTTGTAAGTCATAATATGACAGCGGTTAAAAGTTTATGTACTCGAGCACTAGTTTTAGAACACGGTAAAATAGTTTTTGAGGGAGAAACTGATGACGCAGTTGATTTTTATTTAAAAGAAAGAGTTTTATCAGATAAGATTGATTATCGTAGGTTGTCATCATCAAAGATTGAAATTAAATCGATTATTGTTTTTGCAAAAAACAAAAGCGTTGAAAAACCTATATATATGGATGATATAGTGGTTTTAAAGGTTGATTTTTTAAAAAATAGTAGTGAAAATATTGGGTTAAACATTAGGATAAAAGATGATGCTGAAAACTTTCTTTTTACTCATGGAAGTTTAAATGATTTTGATAACAGTAAAGATTTGGGAGAGTTATCATATGAAATAGAAATGCCGAAAAACCTATTCAATCAGGGAGAATTTCTAGTTGATTTTGGTTGTGTAATAGGAAAATCATTTCATTTTATTGAAGAAAACCTTTTTTCTTTTATTATTAATCCTAAGGATAAGATGATTGGAAGCTATATGGGGAAATCTAAAGGAGCGTTTAAGTTAGAGTTAAATTGGAAAAAATGCTAACATTTGGTAGACTTAAGCCAAGTTTTATGATACTAGGTGTGCAAAAAGGAGGAACAACTTCTTTACATGATTACCTCATACAACATCCTAAGATTTTAGGACCCAAAAAAAAAGAATTACACTTTTTTGATTCCTGTAAGTTATTAAAATTAAGCGCTTATCATGATAATTTTCCAAATAGAATAGTATCGAATAAAATTTCTTTTGAATCTACTCCCAGATATTTGTACTACCCTGGTACGGCTGAAAAACTTAAAAATTATAATTCTAATTTAAAATTCATAGTCGTTTTACGTGACCCTGTTAAACGAGCTTTTAGTGCCTGGAATATGTATAAGCAAATGATTGAAAAGCCACACATGAGACGTTTCTTTTTTGAAAATGAAAACAAATGTTCCCAAGAAAGATTATATACCTACTTTATTGATGAAAAGTTTCCAAATTTTCTTGAATGGGTCACTTTTGAGATAGGATTAAAACCCCTAGAATCAAAAAAAATCATTGAACCATCAATTGTTAGAAGAGGGTATTATAAAGATCAAATAATACATTATTTAAAATATTTTGAGTTGAGTCAGTTTATGTTTATTAATTCTGATGACTTATTAAATATGACTAAAAATGTTTTAACTGAGGTGTTTGATTTTCTTAATTTAGAAATGATAGATTTGAATAAAATCGACTTAAGTATTAAACATAAGAGAGAATATTCTGAACATATTGACCCTATATCAAAAAAGTTATTGAACGCTCATTATAAGATTAAAAATGAAGGACTTGAAGAGTTAATTGGTAAAACACTAAACTGGAACTAATTTTATGATGAAGTTATTTAATAAGAATAGCGGCTTAAAGATATTTTGTGTTGGACTTAATAAAACAGGAACAACTACTATTGAAAAAGTTTTAAGTGACTTTGGTTATAGATTAGGACAACAGTCTGAGGCAGAACTTCTTGCTCGAGATTGGTATAATAGAGACTTTAAAAGAATAATTAAATTTTGTTCAACTGCTCAGGCCTTTCAAGATATTCCTTTCTCGCTACCTTATACTTATGCCTTTTTAGATGAGCATTTTAAAAATGCTAAGTTTATTTTGACAGTTAGGGATAATCCTAATCAATGGTATAATTCCATTACAAAATTTCATTCAAAATTATGGGCAAATGGACATGATTTGCCTACAATACAAGATTTAAAAAATGCTAAATATCGATATAAAGGATTTGCTTATGATATAAATAGATATATGTTTAATACACCTAAAGAAGCTCCGTATTTCAAGGATACTTTAATTGAGTATTATAACAATCATAATTATTCTGTTATTGAATACTTTAGAAGTAGGCCAGATAGGCTTGTGATAATTAATGTTTCAGAAGAAAAAGATTATTTAAAATTGTGTAACTTTCTTAATAAAAAACCAATCCATAATGGATTCCCGTGGGAGAATAAAACAAGTAATATTTAGTTTATGATCAACGTAACCAAAACTTTTTTGCCGCCAATAGAGGAATATCAGGCTATTTTGAATTCGGCATGGGAAAAGGGCTGGATAACAAACAGAGGTGCATTAGTTTTAGAGTTAGAACATAAATTAAAACACTATTTAAATGTAAACAATATTATTATTACTAATAATGGAACGATTCCATTACAAATAGCATTAAAGCTATTTGGTGATCAAGGTGAAATTATAACAACACCATTCTCTTATGTGGCAACAACTTCCTCCATTATTTGGGAACATTGCAAACCTGTTTATGTGGATATTCATCCTGAATATCTAACTATAGATGAAACTAAGATAGAAGCAGCAATTGGGCCTCAAACTAAAGCTATATTAGCAACCCATGTGTTTGGTAATCCATGTCATGTAGAGGTTATTGAAACCTTAGCAAAGAAGTACAAATTAAAAGTCATTTATGATGCAGCACATTGTTTTGGTGTGACATATAAAGGAAAGTCTATTTTTAACTTTGGAGATATTAGTACCTGTAGTTTTCATGCTACAAAATTATTCCAAACAGGTGAAGGTGGTGCTATGTTTTGTAATGATAAAAAAGTTTATGATAAACTATATTATAGCCACAATTTTGGTCACGATGGTCCTTTAAATTTTCATGGTTTAGGTATTAATGGTAAAATCTCAGAGCTTCAAGCAGCTATGGGACTTGCGGTTTTTCCATATTTAAATACAATATTTAAATCGCGAAAATATGTAGTGGATTATTATTTTGAACACCTAAAAAATGTAAATGTAAAATGCTTAAAAATTAGAGCGCATACGAAATGGAACTATAGTTATTTTCCAATTATTTTTGAGACAGAAAAAATATTATTAAAAGTTGAAGAGACTTTAAAAGCACAAAAGATTTTTCCAAGGCGTTATTTTTATCCTTCATTAAATTTATTGCCTTACGTAGAGGGATCAGTTATGGAAATTTCTGAATCTATATCGTCTAGGGTTTTATGCTTACCTCTATATGTAGGTATTGAAGAATTTCAATTAAGTAAAATTGTAAGTATTATAAAGCAAGAGTTAAAATGATAATAGTTGGAGCCAAAGGTTTAGCAAAAGAATTGTTGCAGATTGTTTCTGTTGATATGAAGTTTCCTGATAAGGATATTGTTTTTTTCGACAATATAACTCAGGACTTAACTCAAAGGATATACGATAGATTTGAAATTTTAAACTCTTATGAATCAGTAGAAGCCTATATGTCTAAATCTGAAGCTAATAGTTTTGTATTAGGACTTGGTAATCCAAAACTAAGAGCTCAACTCTTTAATCAATTTATTCAGTTTGGAGCTAAGCCCCTATCAATTATTTCCAACACTGCTGAAATAGGGCATTTCGGAGTAACAATTAATGAAGGAACATCAATTATGTCTGGAGCAAGAATATCTAACTCAGTAAAAATTGGAAAGGGTTGCTTAGTATATTATAATTCTATTATAACTCATGATTGTAAAATCGGTGACTTTGTTGAGGTGTCTCCAAACGTAACAGTTTTAGGTAGATGTAATATTGGTGATTATACAACTTTAGGGGCCTCAAGTGTGATTTTGCCTGATGTAGTTGTTGGGAAAAATGTAACTGTTGGAGCAGGAACAGTTGTTACAAAGGATGTTTCAGATAATTGCACAATTATGGGCGTTCCTGGTAGGGTTGTTTTAAAAGAAGAAAATAAATGATGGTTTCAGTTTGTATGATTACTTATAATCATCAAGAATATATTTTACAATCTTTAACAAGCATTTTAAATCAAAAATGTAATTTTGAGTTTGAAATTATATTGTCAAATGACTGTTCTACAGATGCAACAAATACCATAATACAAGACTTTGTAAAGCAACATGACTTGCACAAAAAAATAAGATATTTTAATCAAAAAGAGAACTTAGGTATAACTCCAAATTTTATTTTTGCAATAAAACAATGTCTTGGTAAATACATAGCTATTTGTGAAGGAGATGATTTTTGGACTGACCCTTTAAAATTGCAAAAACAAGTCGATTTTTTAGAGCAGTATTCTCATTTTTCAGGTATAGCTACAAACGCTTTAGTAACCTATGACAATTCTAAAAGAGAACATTTATTCAAAGCTAAAATAAAACCTGTTTTAGAAACGAATGATTTATTGGAAGCTAGGCATTTTCATACTGCAACTTTTATGTTTAAAAATGAGAGTTTTAAGGAGGATTTTCCTGAAAAAATATTGTCTGCAGATAGAACATTGTTTTTATTGGTATCTTGTTTTGGCCAAATAAAAGTATTGAATGATGTTACCGCAGTATATAGAAAAAATGATGGAGGAATCTCTAGAAAAGTGACATCAACACAAATGAAATTAGATTATAAAATTGTCAATTTTATAAAAAAATACAATTCAGAATTTAATGTCGATAAACTTAAAAGCTTCATTTCAACAACGGTCTTGGATTACTCATTTAAAATTTATTTTTTAGATTTTATTAAAGCTTCTTTTGTGCTTGTTTTGTATAGGGTTAGAATGGCTAAAGACATGAAAAGTAAATTTGTTTCTATAAAAAAGAGTTTAAGAATTATTAAAAATAATCTAGATAAAGTTATTTTAAATTGAAAGCTGTAGAAAAATATAAACGTACCTTATTAGGGTTTCTTAAATCTTTTTATCCTGTAGATAAATTTTTGTATTTAAGACATCTTTCTCACTCAAGAATGCATTCAGACGATTTTATATTAATTTATACAATGGGCAAAGTGGCCTCTACATCTGTATTCAAATCTTTAAAAAAAACGTTTCCCAACAGAGATATTTTTCATTTGCATAGACTAAATTCTTCATATCTCAATGAGAGAGAACAAATGATAAAGCGTGAGTTTTTTGGAAAAAAGCAATACTCAAAGCATCTTACTACAGATTTACTATGGAAACCTCAATGGGTTAAGGCAATTGTCAAAAAAAAGGATTTTGAAACCTTAAAACTCATAACTATTGTTAGAGAGCCTATTAGCAGAAACATATCATTATTTTTTCAATGGATAGATTTTAATGAAAATGAGGATAGCTATAATTTTAAATCAAGAAATAGAAATTACCCATTCAATGTTACTACACCAAAGCATGATTTGTCAAAACTTTATGAATTATTCTATAATAAATTTGTTGTAAATTCCCATTTAGAATGGTTAGATTCTGAAATGAAACATGTTTTTAATTTAAATCTTTTAGATATCTCTTTTGATAAAAGTAAAGGCTATACGATGTATAATAATGATGATGTTGAGTTGTTAGTGTTAAAGTTAGAAAGTATGAATGATTGTTTTCAAATAGCAATGAAGGGATTCTTTAATCAAGATATTGAACTCATGTCTGCAAATATAGCAGCCAATAAAGATATTCATAAAGTTTATGTCGATTTTAAGAAGCAAATAAATCTTCCAAAAGATTATTTGAACCAGATTTATGACTCAAATTATATGAAACATTTTTATACAGAATCTGAAATTAATAGCTATAAAAATAAATGGTTTAAAAATTAATATGAATTGGTTTATATAGTAATAGTAACATATAATGGTCTAAAATGGATTGATAAATGCTTGAAGAGTATAGACTTTGATAGCTATAATGTTGTAGTTATTGACAATGCTTCTAATGATACAACGGTATCTTATATTAAAAATAACTATCCAAGAGTTATATTATATGAACAACAAAGAAATTTAGGTTTTGGACAGGCCAATAATATTGGTATTAAGCATGCCTTAAATGCAGGTGCTAATCATGTCTTTTTGCTTAATCAAGATGCCTATTTAATAGACGCAGTTTTAGATAAATTGGTGGATTTTCAAAAACAAAATTCTCAATTTGGTATTTTAAGTCCT
The DNA here is from genome assembly GCF_055686305.1 of Psychroserpens citreus. Classification (NCBI taxonomy): domain Bacteria; kingdom Pseudomonadati; phylum Bacteroidota; class Flavobacteriia; order Flavobacteriales; family Flavobacteriaceae; genus Psychroserpens; species Psychroserpens citreus. The sequence continues at coordinate 546,906 of NZ_CM145999.1, read as the reverse complement.
ATACATGTTACTAGAAACAAGAAAGCATTGGAAAGAAGTTTTTCTAAATATATGCGACAAGAATTGACTGGGCAGTTTTATTCAGATTTTGTACTTGATAATCCCATTTCTTCAGCATATCAAGTTCCATTTGTTAATGCTGCTGCATGGTTGATTTCACGTCAATGCATAGAAAGAATTGGTGGGTTTGATCCTTTATTTTTTCATTATGGAGAAGATGATAACTATTGTCAACGAGCTAATTATCATAGCTTTAAGGTTGGTGTTTTGCCAAAAGTCTATGTCATTCATGATCGTGAGCAGAAAAAACAAATAAAGCCTCCAAAGTTTAGTCCAGACTATTTTAAACATATTGAGAGGTCATATAAAATTACTTTTGCGAATATAAATACAGAAAATGAACTCAATTTACTTGAAAATAAACTGCGTAATTCTATTTTTAGACTTCAAACAAAATTGAAGTTTAAGCAGGCGGCTGGGTTTAAAAGAGAATTAGCACTTTTATTAAGAATAAAACCGTTAATTAAAAAAAGTAGAACCATCAATAAAACTAGAGGAATGCATTATTTACAATAGTACATTTTTTAATAGGCATGAATACATCATTACCATTAGTAAGTATAATTATTCCATCTTATAATTCTAAAGATTATATAGCAGAAACGATTAATAGTGCTTTATGTCAAACCTACAAACCTATTGAAATTATTGTTGTAGATGACGGGTCTACAGATGAAACTTGCCAATTGTTTGCAGAATTTGAAGCCAATGGAATTGCTTGCTATCAAATTGAAAATGCTGGTGCTTCTAATGCGCGTAATTTTGGATTAAAAAAAGCTTCGGGAGACTATATTCAGTTTTTAGACGCCGATGATATATTAGATAAGTTTAAAATTGCCAAGCAGATGGAGTTAATGATTGCGAGTAAAGCAGATGTATGTTATACACCCTGGATCGACTTTAAAAAACAAATAGGGGATTCTCAATCACAATTCAAATTTTCACACTTGAACCATAATATGAAAAGGTCAGGTATAGAGCTCATGATTAGCTTCGGTCAAGACAATTGGTTCATACCAACAGTGTCTTGGCTAGTAGATAAAAGATTGATTGATTTAGCTGGAATCTGGGATGTAGAGATGTTAATTAATAATGACGGAGAATATTTTTCAAGAGTTTTGTTTTGGGCAAAGCTAGTAGTTTGCTGTAATACTCCTCTAGCTTATTATAGATTGACTCCTAATAGTTTAAGTAAATTAAATAGCGTGCCTAAAATAGAAGCGGCATTTAAAAGTTATCAGAAAATAGAAAAATTACTTGCTCCAATTAACAATATTAATTTAATGAGTTACCCTAAACGGCTATATTACAAACAATATACGTTTACAAAAAAAAAATACCCTGCATTAGCAAAAAGAGCAGCAATTCATTTTGACCAAATTAAGGCGCCTTGTTTTTTAAGTCAGCAAAAAAAAATACTGGAAATTTATTGGTATTCTTGGACTATATAATGGGACTAAAATTTATAAGATGTTATTACCTATTCGAAATATGTTTAGAAAAAAATAAATAACAACATATGAGTAATAATAGATAACTAGTTAATCAATGAAAAAAATTTGCTTCGTATTACCTGTTTTTCCGGCCGTTTCTGAAACGTTCATAACGAATCAAATTATTCAGTTAAAGCAAAAGGGTTACGATGTAGTAATTCTAACTCATAAGTTGCAATCGATAGAAGAATCGTCGCAAAAGGAATTAATACTGAAATACGATCTATTAAAAAAAGTGATTGAGGTTGATTATGAAATCCCAATATCTAAGCTAAGCCGCTTAATTAAAGGTCTTTTGCCAATTGTTAGATATTTAAAAAGCTGGGTAAAAACACCCAATATTTCATTTAGACATCGATTCATTAATTTGCCTTACCTCCTAAAGTTTTATGGTAAATTAAGGCATATTGATGTATTTCATATTCAGTTTGCTGTTGGAAGTAGAGGGATTGCTGAAATGACAGAAAATGGCTTGTTGAATGCTAAAGTTGTCACAACCTTTCATGGCTATGACGCGCATTATTCTAATGAAAACCAATTAAATAGTTTGAAAGCCAGATATAAGACTTTGTTCGATATTTCAGATTTTATAACCGTAAATACTGGATATTTGGTTCCTAAAGTTATTGCCCTAGGTTGTGATAAACAGAAAATCAAGACTATTCCCATGGGAATTGATGTTAACTATTTTAAATCGACCGATGTAAAGCAACTGCCTTTAAATGATGTTGTTCATTTGATTTCTATTGGTCGCTTAAAAGCACTTAAAGGTTTTGAGTTTGCAATAAAGGCAGTGAAATTATTAATAGATCAAGAGGTAAAAGTGAATTATACTATTGTTGGTGTTGGAAATTTATACAATCGATTGCAAGCGCTAATAACACAATTGGGCCTAGATAATGAGATTCAATTGGTTGGGAAAAAAAGTCAGGACGAACTAAAAACACTTTTAAAAACTCATCACATTTATTTAATGAGTTCAATTACAAACGCAAAAGGGCAATCTGAAGCACAAGGTCTTGTAACTGCTGAAGCTCAAGCTTTAGGTTTGCCTGTTGTGGCATTTAATTCTGGAGGATTGTCTGAGACTATTCTAAATAATGAAACCGGTTTTCTTGTACCAGAAAAAAATATTGAAGCTTATGCAAATGCAATTTTAAAATTAATTAATGACCCAGATCGTTATCAAGAAATGAGTAATCTTGCTAGAGATTTTGTTGTTGAGAAGTTTTCTAATGAATTGATGACATCTCGCTTTATAAAACTTTATAACGCCAATTAGAATATGGTAGAAGATCCTTTAGTTTCAGTTGTTGTTCCAATTTTTAATAGGAGAGATCTATTAATGAATACACTAAAGTCTGTGAAGTGTCAAACATTTTCAGATATAGAAGTATTATTAATTGATGATGCATCTGAAGAGATTTTCAACATTAAAGAATTTGAAGATTTTTTTGAACATATTTCTGTAACCTATCATAAACTGAAAATAAATGGAGGACCAGGAAAAGCCAGATCTATTGGAAGAAATTTAGCTAAAGGAAAATACATAGCGTATTTAGATTCCGACGATTTATGGGAATCAACTTTTCTAGAAAAAACGGTTGCAGTGCTTAAAAATGATTCTAGTATTTCGATGGTCTTTACAAATGTGTTATTAAAAAGAAAAACCAATGCTTCCCTACGTTTATCATTAAAATCAGGAATATATGATTTTTTCGATTTAACATTCGAAACAAAAATCTATTGGGCTACAGGAGCTGCCTTGTGGAAAAATGATATTAGTTTAAGTAGTCATTGGTATAGCTTTAGAGACCATGAAGATTATGTTCATGATATTTTGAGCTTAATTAATAAGCCAAAAATTTATCATATTGAGGAAGCCTTGTGTATTGTTAATAAAAATGAAGTGCTTGGTATTTCAAGATCTAATACCCAAATGCTTAAAAGTCTTTCGCTAATTTCAAAATCAAAAAAAGTATTTCAAAAATTCTCTGAAAATAACAAGAAAGACTTGTTTTTAAGTTTTGTGTTTTGGCGATTATCTAAACGACATTACAGAGTTGGTGATCTTTTTTCTCTTTTTTCTCTATATATAAATCTAATGAAATGGTCTAAGGATAAAAAAGATTTAACTATTACTTTTTTGAGATTAATCAAACATAAATTAAAATAATTAAGTGCTATTAAAAGGATGGTAGATAAGTGTCAATTACCAAAATATATTTTTGATAACTTTACTTTTTTTGAACTTGGTTTACATTATTAGGGTCAAGTTAGTGCTAGAGGCATTTAACAAAACACGAATCACAAATTAATTACTATTAATGAGATAAGTATATATGTTTAATAAACTACATGCATATTGGTATTCCATGGAGAGGGATGATAATAAAAATAATTATGGAGATGCTCTAGCACCTTATATAATAACAAAATTATCTGGAAAAAAAGTGAAACGATATATTCCAAAAAAGTATCACTTTAATTTTTTTATCAAACCATATTTTACGGTTGGAAGTATTCTCAAAACAGTAGATAAGAATTCAATAGTTTGGGGTAGCGGTATAAAAAAGAGAAATGTAAAAGTGAAGAATGCTACTTTTTGTGCCGTTAGAGGTCCATTAAGTAGACAAAGATTATTGGAACTTGGACACGACGTCCCTGAAATGTATGGAGATCCAGCATTGTTAATGCCACAGTTTATCTCAAATAATGAAAAACAAATTTATGATTTAGGGATTATACCTCATTATGTTGATTATGAAAACATGATAGCCAATTTCCCTGGTGATGATAAATATCAAGTTATAGATTTTATTACTGATGATGTAGAGAAAACAACTAAGGAAATTCTAAAATGTAAACGTATTATTTCTTCTTCATTACATGGTGTTATTGTTGCTCATGCTTATAATATTCCGGCATTATGGGTGAAATTTTCAGATAAGGTTACAGGTGATAACGTTAAATTTTTTGATTACTTTGAATCAGTAGGTATAAGTTATAATAAAGAGTTTTCTTTTAATCCAGATAAGGAACCTCTCACTGAATTGATAAGTTTATTAAATGAAAATCAAGATTCGCTATTGGCAGATGAGAAATTATTAAAATTGAGACAGAAGCAATTAATAGAAAGTTGTCCGTTTATATAATTTGTTAATTCTTATTTGTTGAGGATGATTTTGTTGATTTCCGATTAATTTGGTTTTCAAACCATTTTGAAAATTTTAGAGCTCCTTTGTAATTGAGGTGCTGTAAATCACCGTATTCAGAATCTTCCAAAATAAAATCCTTAAAATCTAAAAAAACAATATCTTTAAAATGCTTTTCGCGATACTTTTGGAATAGAACTTCATATTTCCTACCGATGAATTTTGAATGATAAGGACTTCTTACAAATTGAATATTTATGCTTTTAAGGTTACATAAATCAATCATTTTTTTTAAATATTCAATATCATAGAGCGATGTTTTTTTCTGCTTTTCCGAATACTGAGTTTTTACATCATAGCTTAAAGTGTCTAGAATTGATGCCATATGATTCCATTTTACACGACGGTAACCTCCAATGGAGTCAATAAAATTATATTCATTGTTTACGATTCTGTTAAGGTTGCGTTTTAGCCCTTTTAGTAAGGCCTGTTGATACCCCATATGGTTTTTGGTGGCAAGTATTTTATGATCAGAAAAATTGAAAAAAGAAAGGTTATTAGGGACTTGATGTTTAATAAAACGATCTTGCCAAATTTTTTCATCTTCTCTAATAAGAATAGTTGTTGGATTTAGTTCTATAAATACGGTATTTATTTGCGGGTTTTGTTTTAAAACTTGTTTAAGTTTTTGGTAACTATAAAAATAAGATTCTCCTGAATTTGCTAAATTTTTAAACTGAGATATTAAAGTGTCATCAAAAGCACATTCAGGCTGTGAATTACCTAATACTATTTTTGTAATATGCGGTGAGAGTTTGAAGTTTGCATGTTTATTAATTGCATAGCTACTAATAGCTACAAGGATTCCCATACTTCCATATAAAAATAAAAAAAAGAGTAACGTTTTTTTTAAAAAGACCTTCATGACTTAAAACTGAAAATAGATAAATGCTTGTTCGTTTCTATTAAACCAAAAAATAACAATAATTAAAATATAATAAAATCCTAACCTAATTGGGCGCTTCCATTTTATTCCTATCGATTCAATTGCATACTGATTGCGTCTTCCAATCCATTCTATGACAAGAAACAAGGTGATCAGAAAAATTAAATATGTTGGTCTAATTTCTGGTATTGAGAATATAGACCAATCACATAGCTCTTTTAAATAGCTTAGGGCATGACTAATACTTTCAGCTCTAAAAAAAATCCAAGCAATAGTGGTTAACCCAAATGTAAGCAGTATACCTAATAGTTCTTTTGTTGAAGGCCAGTTTTTGTCATGGGCAACAACATCTAAATGGCGCCTGTTTTGTTTGGCTAATAATAATGGTAAAAAATAGACCGCGTTAAGCGCTCCCCAAACTATATATGTCCAGTTGGCGCCATGCCAAAATCCGCTAATAATAAATATTATAAATACATTTTTTATCACCTTTAATGTTGTGCCGCGAGATCCTCCTAAAGGGATGTATAAATAGTCTCTAAACCAAGTAGATAAGGAGATATGCCATCGACGCCAAAACTCAGCAATATCTCTTGAAAAATATGGAAAAGCAAAGTTCTGTTTAAGATTGAAACCAAAAAGTCTGGCCGTTCCAATTGCAATATCTGAATATCCTGAAAAGTCACCATAAATTTGAAAAGCAAAAAAGATAGCTCCTAGAAGTAAGGAACTTGCTGTATATTCATAATGATTGTCAAATATGGTGTTTACAAAAACAGCACAATTATCAGCAATAACTATTTTTTTAAAGAATCCCCAAAGCATTTGTCTCAAACCATCCACGGCTTTATGCTGGTTAAAAACTCTTTTTTTGTAAAACTGTGGTAATAAGTTAGTGGCTCTTTCAATTGGACCTGCTACAAGTTGTGGAAAGAAACTAACAAATGCTGCGAAAGCAATAATGTCTTTAGTAGGTTCTAGCTTTTTTCGATAGACATCTATAGTATAACTTAATGTTTGAAATGTATAAAAACTAATACCAACAGGCAGGATGATGTTTAAAGTGTTGGTATTAATTGGAGATCCAAAAAAGGAAAATACCGAAATGAAGTTGTCTAAGAAAAAATTGTAATATTTAAAGAACCCTAAGAATCCAAGATTAGCAAAAACACTAAACCATAAGAGCACTTTTCGTTTATTATTGTTTATCTCTTTTTTAAGGTATAATCCAATGGTGTAGTCTATGAGAGTGCTAATAATAATTAAGGATAGAAAGCGCCAATCCCACCAGCCATAAAAAACATAACTAGCTAGGACAATTAAAAAGTTTTGAAGTTTTAATTGCCTGTTAGTAACAAACCAATACAATAAAAATACAAGTGGTAGAAATAAAGCAAAATCAATCGAATTAAATAACATAATTATATTTTACTACTTATTTCTTTTTTAACGTTTTAAAAAAAAGTCTCATTTTTCTAATAACATAATATTGAATAGAATGTGAATGTTTGTAAGTTATTTTTTTAGTAGATCCTTCTTTTGTTTTGTTAGCCCAAGCCCAATCAGAATCTTCTTGTATTATAAAGTTCCCATAATTTGGGTGTTGCATTACAAGTAGATCGAAAATCTCTTTGATATGTGGTGTGATAAGCTCATCTTCAGAAAGGCCTCTATGTGTTATTCCATCTGTAGCTTCTTTTCTCTTATCAGCTCTAGCATAAGTCCAATTAAAATCGTCCCAAATAATCCAGCCGTTTTCATTCAGCAGTTTATCACATAAAAAAAAGGAACTACTATCTATAGTCCAATTCTTGGGACCATCTATTATTATTAAATCATATTTAGGTTTACAAATGTTGTCACTATTTTTTGAGCAGGTTTTAATCTCATCATGTAAAAACCAATTGTATCCAGATTTCATTCGATAAACATCGACATATTGTTTTAAGCTCAAACTGTTTAATTGTGTTTCAATTGATGGCTTAAAAGAGTCTTTTACTGCCTCTAAATCTACTGAAACTAATTTGCCGCCACCAATTTCATCTAATGCTGCAGCCATATAACAACTTGCAGTACCATGCGCAACACCTAATTCAAGAATATGCTTAGGTTTATGTTTTAAAATAAAGTTATATAAAGACTCAGCATTATTTTTAGAAATGTACGGAACGTCTTTTACACTATTGTATACCTGATCAAATGTCATTTTAGTCGGTTATTTAGCTTAAAAATTAATTTCAATCTGCAAGATTATCTCAAAGATAACTTTTATCTTTTTTCATAATATAAATTTGGTTTTTTTTTGATTATAAAATGTAGTAGTTTATACATAATTGGAGAATTTTATATGTAAATACATAAAAGTTTTTCTAATAGACTATGTCTTGCCATAGATTATTTTAAATTTACCATTAAAGATGAATCTCGATGAGTACTAATTTTGATACACCTAATTATCAGCGTTTTTTTTATAACAAAAAGAAACGCCTTTATGGTAGATCATTACTAGAGGTTTACGATCAAAATCCATTGTCAATGGAAGGATTGAGATGGTTTTTAGAGTTAGGTTATATACCTGGAAATATGACTTTATTTGAAGATATAGAAGTAATAACAGACTTTCATACCAGAGCATTGGTCAATAATAAAGAATTAAAACTCACCAAGTCGTATAATTTTGAAGATGTAATAGATACAAAGATTCACGAAGGAAAATCTAAGGAACAATTGATCTCTGAAGGCGGTAAACTTTTTAATCAAGTTATTGATAAATTGTATGAAAGCCAAACAAAAAGCGTTGTCTTACCAATTACCTCTGGACTTGATAGCCGTATTATACTTGGAGGATTGCTGGAGTGTACTGAAGCTAAAAATATTACGGCATTAACTTGGGGTTTTCCCAAGAGTTATGATTTTGAAACAGGTATACGTATCAGTAAAAAATTAGGTATAAAGCATCATGCTTTGAATATTGATGATTATCAAATAACCGAACCGCGTTTAAAAGCATTTGCAGAATCATCTGATTTCTCAGTACCTTTATTTGATCATTGGCCTAAAGATTGGGTTAAACAAATTGTAGATGAAGTTGACGGCTCACTTTGGATGGGTTTGTTAGGAGGAACATTGTCTGGTTCTAATTTGCCACATTCTTTTGTTGATGATGCGTTGACAAATTTCTTGAAAACTAATAAGCGTATTAATTCGGTCATAAGTTTGAGTACAGCAATGCTTGGAGAAAAACCGAATAGAAGTGACTTAGAACAAATTGTACGTGGTTTTGAGTCTGTAAATACTGATGCGTTAGATATTTATTTACACCATCATCATTTAATAGCTCCAACAAAGATTCATCGTGACTTGAGTTATGTTTTGCCGTTTACAAGTCCACAACTCATGCGATTTTTTCTTTCACTTCCGCAAAAGTATCGAGCAAATAGAGGTCTTTTACGTGATATAATTATAAACCAATATCCATATTTATCGAGATTCCCAAGTAATCGAAATGGTGGTTTAGGTCTAGAAGTAAAAGGTAAAAAAAGGGCTTTAATAAAACGTTATAGACAAGTTTTTGGTGATTGGGATACACCTAATAAGAGACGAAAATATCTGTCCTTAAATAAATTAATGAATCAAGATAATAACGTTGCTAATTTGGTTAATGAAAAATTAGAAAGGTTAAAGTCGAGGCGTATACTTAATAATGATAGAATGACTATTCTAAATCAAGAATTTTTAGGTTTGGGCCAAAGAAAAATTGATCATAGTAGAGCTATAGATGCATTAGTATCATTGGAAATTATATTAGAAATGGTTGAGTCGAAAAGGTGAAAACATAATTGTCAATTTCTATACATTTGTCGTACTTATAAAAGAAAATTTTTTAATCTAACAGTTAGGTAAATTAATGCAAAACAACCTCAGTAAATCATTAGCAATTATTGTAAGAGCATCTGGCGAGTCTACAACTCATATACTTTTAAAGCAGCTAGAGAAACAAATTACAATTAAAGATTGTTTACATGTTTTGGATGAAGAAGAGTGTTTTGAAGATAAATTAAAACACGGATTTGAACTAGGGTTGAAACAAGAAAAGACATTTACTGTATTTATTGATGCAGATATATTATTAAGGAAAGATGCATTAAAAAAAATAAGAAAGTTAATACCCAAGCTCAGCGACACTGAATTAGGTTTTGGGTTGCGTTTATGGGATAAATTTTATGATAGACCTAAATTTAGAGGGCTTCATGTTTACAGAACTGAATTATTGAAAAAAGCACTTCAATTTATTCCTGAACACAAGAAATCTTTGAGACCTGAAACATATGTAAAGCAAAAATGTGAAAATATTGGATTTAAGTGGCGAAATGATATATCCTTATATGTTGCAGGAATACATGATTATTTTCAGAAGCCAGATGATATATATTACAAGTTTCTCATTAGATCAAAAAGATCTGAAAGCCATTTAAAACATTTAAAACAAAGTTTTCGTGCGTCGATTGATTATGAATTTAAAATCGCGTTAAAAGGAATTGAAGATGGAGAACGATTGACGGATATAACTAATAATAAATTTTTATATGCAAATACGGTTGATGGATTTTCAGAATTGAATCAGAAGTCCATTTATAACAACGAATCCATTGATCGGTTGGTGATTTTAAAATTATTAAAACATTATAAACTGAATCAACTTTTTTGGAAATCAATTTAATTCGAAAACCTAAATTTTTTAAGCATTAAATAATTCTAGCTGTATATAATTATGACTTTAAGTATTATTACACCACATTATAATGAATATCAAGGGTTGGTTAGGATTTATGATTGTTTACTCAAGCAAACAAATGATGCATGGGAATGGATTATAGTCGATGATTTTTCGGAGAGTATTATGCTTAATAATGTAAAAAAATGGTACGAGAAAATTAATGATAATCGAGTTAAGCTTATTTGTAATTCAACTAAAACTAACGGTTCGGTATGCAGGAATAAAGGAGCAGAATCATCCCAAAATGAACTTCTAGTTTTTTTAGATGCTGACGATTATATTACTAATGATTTTGTAGAAAATAGGCGAGTAGAGGTAAATGAATTTACTGTGTTTAAAAACATAGCTGTAGATGATAAATATGAAGGGATAATACCGTTACCCAAAAAAACAGGAAATTATTTAGATTATTTTTTAAAAACACAATTTATTTGGTTAGTCACGTCCATAGTATGGGATAGACATTATTTTTATAAAATTGGAGGATTCAATCCTAAATTAAAAAGATTGCAAGATGTAGAATTAAGTATTAGAGCATTGCAGAAAAGTTCTAAATATACTGTTCTAGATAATACAATAGATTTTTATTATCGTGTTAAGCCAATTCGGGAGCGAAAGAGTTTTGTTAAGCCTGTTTGCGATTCAGTCTATTTGTTCATTACCGAGTTGTTAGATGTGTCAAATTTAACTACACATCAACTGTCATTATTATCTAATTATTATTATTTCTGTATTAAGTATTTAGAGCGCTCTGAAAGCTTTGAAGATGTTGATTTGGTAAGGCGTAATCTTACTTTGTTTTATGATAAACGATATATAAACATATGGTCTTATTTCATTGGGGCTATGATATTGAAATTATATGTTTCAAAATACCTTTCGAGCCAATTGTTTTTGCGTATAAATAGATACCTTTTTAAATCTCAATAAGGTATTTGAGCCTTGGATTTATGAAAAAATTTATCAATGATTTGTTTATAAAAACCTCTAGCTGTTGGCTGATATTTTGTTATATTAGTCCCACTATTAAGCATGACTATAGCGACCACAATTCTACCTCATAAGCAAGAGTTTGCAAAAAGACTGCAAGCTGAACATGTACTAAACCTTGAAGCTATTTGCATTTATGTAGCAACAGGTTTTTTCATGGATGATGATACGTTCTGGAAAGATATAATTTGCTTGCTCCCAGCGCACAATCATGTTTTAGATGCAAATGGATGTCTAATAGAGAGTGAGTTTAATTTTAAATGGCATTATAAACCAAGAGACATTACCTTTGAAATGGCTCTTGATGAATATGTTGAATTGCTTACTAGAATTATTAAAGAACAGGTAGGAGATTCACGAGTTATTTTGCCGCTATCGGGAGGGCTAGATAGTAGAAGTCAGGCATTAATATTAAAAAACTTACCAAACCAAGTTCAAGCTTTTAGTTATGCCTTTCAAAATGGTTATCCAGAACATAAATTAGCTCAGCAAATTGCAAGCGCATGTAATTTTGATTTTAAATCTTTCAAAATAGCAAAAGGATATTTATGGGATTCGATAGACGAATTATCAACAATTAATGCATGCTATTCAGAATTCACTCACCCACGTCAAATGGCTGTAATCAATGAATTAAGGAATATGGAAGGTGTATTTTCATTGGGGCATTGGGGAGATGTGTTTTTTGATAGAGGCATTCCTCAAGGTAAAAATGAGTCTGATGTTGTTCCGTACTTATTAAAAAAAATGGTTAAACCCAAAGGCTTAAAACTAGCTGAACAGTTATGGCAGGTATGGGGACTAAATGGTGATTTTAAAACCTATTTGATTTGTCGAATAGAATCGGCTTTGTCAGAGATTAAAATTGATAATCTAAGTGCTAAGGTTCGAGCTTTTAAAACTAGTCAGTGGGCGCATAGATGGACCACAACAAATTTATCTGTATTTGAAGCTACACATCCAATAACAATGCCCTATTATGATAATCGTATGTGTGAATTCATTTGTACTGTACCTGAAGAGTTTTTAGCAGATAGACGACTCCAGATTGCACATCTAAGACAGGATAGTAGTTTATCTAAAATTACCTGGCAAGCTCATAGACCGTTTAATCTTAATAATTATCATAATAATAAATCGCCATATAATTTACCTTTTCGTATTTTTAATAAAGCCAAAAGAGTAACACAAGAATTAATAGGAAAACCTTATGTGCAGCGTAATTGGGAATTGCAATTTTTGGGTAACAATAACGCTAAACATTTGGAGCGTTATTTATTTGATGATCGTTTTTTAGAATGGATACCTAAGGCGGTAATAAAATCATGTTATGATGATTTTAAAAATGGAGATAGTGTTGCTAGCTCTCATGCAGTAAGTATGTTACTAACCTTATCTGTCTGGAAAAAAAAATATGACGTTGTAAATTTTAATTACCAATGATCAAATTAATATGTTGCTAAATAGATGAAACATAAACGAAAGAGAATTTTATATACAATTCCAAATTTTAACACTTCTGGTAGCGTAAAATCAGTTTATGACTTAGTTGAAAAATTAGATAAGTCAATGTTTGAACCTGAAATATGTTGTTTTCACGATAAAGGACCATTTTTTAAGGAAGTGGAAGCACTTGGAGTTAAGATTCACTTATTTCCGTTTACTACACATTACAGACCTTGGTCAACATTTTTGTTTCGAGTATTGAAAATCAAAAAGTTTTTTAAATCCAATAAATTTGATATTATTCACTCATGGCATTGGAGTTCTGATATATCAGAACCTTTAGCAGCAAAGTTAGCTGGAATTCCATATGTGTATACAAAAAAAGCAATGGGCTGGGGAAATAGATTTTGGAAATGGCGTTCACAATTAAGTTCTAAAGTGATTGTTGTTAATGAAGATATGGTGAAATTATATTTTGAAAGCATGCTTGATAAAATAACAAGATTCCCATTAGCCATTGATGTAAATCGCTATATACCAATTCAACCTTCTGAGAGTTTAAAAGAGCAATTAGGTATAAAACCCGATGATTTTATAATTATAACTGTTGCAAATTTAGTAGAAGTAAAAGGGATAGAAACACTACTTGAGGCAGTAAAAGTATTGAATAATACGAATATTAAAGTGCTTGTTGTTGGAGGGGATTCTAGCGACTACGCTCAGGGCTTAAAATCGCGTTACAGTACTTGTAATTATGTCAAATTCCTTGGAAAACAAATGGATGTGAGGCCTTATATTAGTGTATCTCATTTGTTTGTTATACCAACTAAAGATGAAGGTCGAAGAGAGGGGATTCCTAATGCGCCATTAGAAGCTATGGCAATGAATAAAATTGTTTTGGGTTCTGATATTTATGGCATAAGAGATATTCTAAATGTATTTCCAGATTATATGTTCAAAGCCGATGATATTATAGAATTAGCTGAAAAAATCAACAAAATAATCAATATGCCTATAAAAGAACGAATGCAAATGGAAACCCAAATGAGAGCACGTGTAGTTGAAGAATTCTCTATAAAAGACTTTATAAGTCGTCATCAAGCTTTGTACTTGGAATTATCTGATTCTAAATAGCATAAGTCGCTAAAAGATTTATAACTTTAAGATTATTAAAATTAAGTTTTGGAAAAACCTCTAAAAGTAGCCATATATACAGGAGTTACTAAAAGTACCACATTTATTGAACGATTAGTTAAAGGGTTAGCTGTTTGTGGGACATCAGTTTATGTTTTTGGAGCATATTCTGGAAAGTTATCTAAAACTAAAAATGTGAACTATATATACCATAAAAAGAAGTGGCATAAATTATGGGTGCTTTTAAAGTATACTATTTTGCTTATCCTTTTTAAGCCCAAAGAGCGTAAAACTTTGGATAATTTTATTAGTACTAAACAGAAAAATAAACGCCTTTTACGACTTAAGTATTACCCGGTTTTATATCATAAACCAGATATATTTCACATACAATGGGCTAAAAGTATTGATGATTGGATTTGGGTAAAAGATTTTGGAATGGCCCTAGTTGTAAGTTTGAGAGGAGCTCATATTAATTATTCGCCTATTCTCGATGTGCAATTAGCTTCAACATATAAGAAGTGGTTTCCAAAAGTTGCTGCATTTCATGCGGTATCTTCTGCAATTGCTTTAGAAGCAACAAAATACAATGCACCTTTAAAGCACATAAAAGTAATAAAGAGTGGTTTAAAATTAGATGAATTCAAATTTGAATTAAAAGAATTTAATTGCAATTCGCTACTCAATATTGTATCTGTTGGTAGAGATCACTGGAAAAAAAACTATACAATGTCTTTAGATGTGATGTCTAAGCTTAAACAAAATGGTATTGCATTCCATTATACTATAATTGGAACAGATCAAAGTGAACCACTAATTTATCAAAGAGCACAATTAGACTTAATTTCTGAAATAAGCTTTGTGGATGCTTTGCCTTTTGAAGAGGTGCAATCCGCTATTAAACGTGCTGATGTTATGCTGCTTCCTAGTGTAGAAGAAGGAATTGCAAATGTTGTGCTTGAAGCTATGGCTCTTGGGACATTAGTGATTAGTACTGATTGTGGTGGGATGGCTGAAGTTGTAATACCAAATAAAACGGGGTTTTTAATACCAAATAGGGATGTACAATCTGCCTTTGAAGCTATTAAAAAAGTATCGCAATTGTCTGCAACAAGTTATCGGGAGATAACAAAAGAAGCAAGAGCTTATATCGAAAAACACCATAATGAAAACTTAATGGTAGAACAAATGCAAAATTTGTATACCAATCTAAAATTTATGAGGCTATGAAAATTGGATTGGTTTTAGCTTCGGCTCCAGGGTATTCAGAAACTTTTTTCTTCTCTAAAATAAAAGGACTTCAAAACTCTGGACATAATGTGTGTGTGTTTTGTGCAGATAATTCTAAAAATTTTAGTGCATGTCAAGTTGTTTTGTTTCCTAAACTACACACTTCTACTTTTATACAATTATTCATGTTATTAAGAGTTTATTTGAGCTTGATACCTTATTTAAAACCGGTTTTAAAATTCATTAAACTAGAAAGAAAAGATGGTGTTTCTTGGTTAAGATTATTAAAACGTATTTATAATTATGCACCAATTTTTAAAATACAACTAGATTGGTTGCATTTTGGATTTGGTACATTGGCTATAGGTGGTGAAAACCTTGCTGAATCTATTTCCGCAAAAATGGCCGTTAGTTTTAGGGGCTTCGATATTGGAGTTTATCCGGTGAAATATCCAAATTGTTATCGTAATATTTGGGACAAAGTTGATAAAATACATGTCATATCTGATGATATCTCTGAATTATTATATCAGAATGGATTTAATGATCAAGCTCCAGTTATCAAAATCACACCAGCAATAAATACAGCATACTTTAGTTCTACCAGCAATCACACCTTAAAAAAAATGCCAATACAACTTATTTCAGTAGCTAGATTGCATTGGAAGAAAGGGCTACATTATACCATAGAAGCACTGTCATTATTGAAGCAAAAAGGTGTTAATTTTCAATACCGAATTATCGGTACAGGTATAGAAGAAGAAGCTTTAAAGTTTGCAGCTTATCAATATAATTTGCAAAATGAAATCATATTCATGGGGAAGCTTAAACACGAAAGTGTAAAGGATGAGCTAACTAAATCGGATATCTATATTCAATATAGTGTTCAGGAAGGCTTTTGTAATGCTGTTTTAGAAGCTCAAGCCATGGGTTTAATGTGTGTGGTTTCTAATGCTGAAGGCTTATCTGAAAATATTCAAGACAAGCAATCGGGCTGGGTGGTTCCTAAACGAAACCCTATTGCTTTAGCAAGCAAACTGTTTGAAGTTATAAACTTATCTGAGGCTAAAAAAAATGAGATTAAAACTTTTGCAATATCACGGATTCAAAAGGAGTTTAATTTAACTAAGCAAGAGAAGGAGTTTATTGCTTTTTATGAAGATTATCTGTGAAATTCTGTTTGTTCTTTTATGTGCCATACATTTTGTAGACCTTTCTAGTCTATAAATAGTCATTAATTGACTATTTTCGCTTCATTGAAATTGACATAAACTGAATTTTAATGCGCTTAAAAAATAAACTTAGGACAATTATTCGCAAACTTATAACCCAAGAGCAAAAATTGATATCCAAAGAGTTAATTGGTGTTTCTTTAAAAGTAGTTCCTGGGACTATTAGAGATAAAGTAGATCAAGATGATGCATGGTGGTTTTACTTAGCAAAACACCATAATACTATATTTGACATTGGATGTAATGTTGGATATACTTCTTTGTTAGCATTGATTCAAAATCCAAATCGGCGTATGGTTTTAGTAGATCCAAACCCGAAGGCACTTCAAGTGGCTGCTCAAAATTTAATTCAGAATGGCATTGGAAATAAAGTTCAATATTTGGCCGCTTTTGTAGGTGACAAGGTAGATGATAATGTGAAGTTTTATACTGTAGGGTCAGGAGCTGCTGGTAGTATGCATGCTTCGCATGCTCAAACGGCTGCATCTTTAAATGCGTTTATTAATGTCAAAACTGTAACTTTAGATTATTTGTATGAATATTATGATTTATATCCTGATATAGTAAAAATTGATGTTGAAGGAGCTGAATTGTTAGTGATGGATGCGGCAAGAAAATTTGCTCATGATACAAAGTGCTCTTTTTTTATTGAAATGCATGATATTCCCGATTTAGGTATGGAAGCATCTGGTCAATTTATGATAGATTGGTGTAAAAATCAAGGTTATAAGGTTTGGTATCTTAAATCTGGAAAAGAACTTACAAATGCTGAAATAATAAAAAATCGTGGTAAGTGTCATTTACTTCTCATGCCAGAAGAAAAGTTATATCCTGATTATTTAAAAGGTATTTCTCAATATGCCGAACTACCTGATTATGTGTAATGATTTTTGAATTTTTAAAATATTTGCAACCTACCCATTATTTTCAACTTAAAATTAATGGCAAATATATATATCCAATAATTGAAAGTTTACCTGATGATATTAAAGCTCAACTTTCAGTAGATTATTCATTTAAAACTCATGAGGCACAAGAATATGATTTGTCATGGCAGGCTATTTATAAAGGATATATTGGTGTAGCTCCTACCTATGAAAGTTTTAAAAATGTGACTCTTTTTGATAATTATCATTTTATTCGAAAATATTTTCATCCAGCTTGGGTGTTATATGTTTTAATAATACGGTTAGTTACATTTCATAACCCTTTTAAAGAAATTACCAATTGGTTTAAAACTAGACATGTAAAAAGATCTACTAGCATTAATGAACCCATAGTTTATGAACAATGGGAAACTTTTCAGTCACCTTTAGTAATGCAAAAACTTAAAGTGAGTGTAATTATACCAACTTTAAATAGATATCATTATTTAAAAGATGTATTAAAGGATTTAGAGGCACAGGATTATTCAAATTTTGAGGTTATAGTGGTGGACCAATCTGATAATTTTAATCCAGAATTTTATAATGCTTTTAGTCTTAATTTTCAAATAGTTCAACAAGAGGAAAAAGCCTTATGGTTGGCTAGAAATAATGCAATAAAAAGATCGAAAGGTGATTTTGTAGCATTGTCTGAAGATGATGTTAGAATTGAACCTGATTGGATAAGCTCACATCTAAAATGTCTCGATTTTTTTAACGCTGAAATTTCAGCCGGAGTATTTTATCCAGATGGGCAACAAATTCCGAAAGAACGATCCTTTTTTGCTGTGGCGTCTCAATTTGCTACTGGCAATGCTATGCTTTATAAAAAAGTCTTCCAAAGCGTAGGGTTATTTGATAGACAATTTGAGAAACAACGGATGGGAGATGGAGAATTTGGGTTACGTAATTATTTAAAAGGTGTAAAAAGTATTTCTAATCCATTTGCTTCATGTGTAGATGTGAAAGCGGCAACAGGTGGTTTAAGAGAAATGGGGAGCTGGGATGCATTTAGACCTTCAAGTTTTTTAGCACCAAGACCTATACCAAGTGTATTGTATTTTTTTAGAAGATATTTTGGAAATAGAGCATCAAGGTATGCAATGTTGCGTACTGTACCAATATCTATTATTCCTTACCAGTTTAAAAAGAATAAACCTTTACTAGTGATTGGGGTTTTATTGACAATATTAATTTTCCCATTCATTGTATACCAAGTTTTTAAATCTTGGAGTCTTGCTAGTAAAAAAATAAATGAAGGACCAATAATTAATGACTTGGAATGAATAATAGTTGTAAACATATTGTTATTGTAACCTCCGAGTTTCCTCCGCAGCCAGGTGGTATAGGAAATCACGCTTATCATTTGGCATTAAGTTTATCACAAAACGACTTTAAAGTTACAGTAATTGCTGATCAACGTGAATTTTCTAATGATTCTGAACATGATTTTGATGCGAACTTACCATTTTCAGTCAAAAGGATTCAAATGCGCAAGTTAAGAGTATTGATGTATGTTGATAGAATTATAAAAACAATGCGAATAATGAAAAAAACGGATGTCATTATGGCAACTGGTAAATTTTCGCTTTGGAATGTGGCGCTATGTAATACGTTTTATAAACTGCCAAATTTGGCTATAATTCATGGAACAGAAGTTAATTTTAAATCACCAATTGTTAGATCTATGATAAATAAATCGCTTAAGCGGTTTAAACGTATTGTTGCTGTGTCTAACTACACAAAGCAATTAGTCTCTCATCTAAAAAAGGATGTTGTAGTTATACCTAATGGCATTGCTATAAGTTCATGGACAATGCCTTCAACAAAATTAAAACTTAAAGGATATCCAGTACTAACTACTGTGGGGCGTGTGAGTATTAGAAAAGGACAATTGCAAGTGATAAGATTATTGCCGCATTTACTCAAAGCATATCCCGAAGTACATTACCATTGTGTTGGATTGCTTGGAACTATGGATGATTGTCTTGCTGAAGCAAAACGCCTTAATGTAGCATCACATATTACCTTTCATGGTGTGCTAAGCAATGAAGATTTAAAAAATGTTCTTGCTAATACTAATGTTTTTGTAATGTTAAGTCAAGAGAGTCCAACTGGAGATGTAGAAGGTTTCGGTATTGCTATATTAGAAGCAAATGCCATTGGAATCCCAGCAATTGGATCTGTAAATTGTGGTATAGAAGACGCTATTGATAATGGAGTTACAGGGTTTTTAATTGATAGTCAAAATCAAGAAGACTTTAAAACCAGTATTGATCAAATATTAGATAATCAACATGTATTTGAGAATAATGCTCTTGAATGGGCAAAACAACATGATTGGAATGAGATAATAAAACGTTACATTACTTTAATATCATGAAAACCTTAACCATAATTTCTCATACAGAACATTATAATCAACCAGATGGTACTATTGTTGGGTTGGGTTCTACTGTTACAGAAATTAATCATTTATTGGAGGTTTTTGATAAAGTCATCCATATAGCAATGTTGCATGCTGGAGCTCCACCGCCAAACACTTTACCTTATGCTTCAGAATATATAGAATTTGTTCCTTTACCTGCGGTTGGAGGTACTAAGGTTATTGATAAACTTTTAATTATAAAAAATGCTCCACGCATCATAAAAACGATACGGAATGCGATGTGCAAAACCGATTATTTTCAGTTTAGAGCACCAACAGGAATAGGGGTTTATGTTATTCCATATTTAATATATTTCAGTAAAAAAAGTGGATGGTTTAAATATGCTGGAAATTGGAAACAAGAACAGGCTCCAATCACTTATCGTTTTCAGCGTTGGCTACTTATGCATCAGAATAGAAAGGTTACTATTAATGGTTTTTGGGAAAGTCAACCTAAACAGCGTTTAAGTTTTGAAAATCCCTGCTTAACGCAGAATGAAATTAAAAATGGTCGTTCAATCGTAGCAAATAAAGTCTTTAAAAGAGATACTCAATTATGTTTTGTTGGCAGGCTTGAAACTGCTAAAGGCTTAGATTTAATTATTGATGCGCTTGAAAGTTTTAATGCTGATGAGCTGTCAAAAATTCAAAAAGTACATGTTGTTGGTGATGGCCCTAGAATTGGAAATTATAAGAAGAAAGCAGTTGAAAAGAAACTGCCATTAATTTTTCATGGTTATTTGCCAAGACATGCTGTTCATGAAATTTATAAAAAATGTCATGCTATAATATTACCCTCAGCATCCGAAGGGTTTCCAAAAGTGATTTCTGAAGCCATGAATTATGGTTGTGTGCCTATTGTCTCTAATGTGTCATCAATAGGTCATTACATTAAAGAAAATGAAAATGGATTTTTAATTGAAACTTTGAATGCTCAAACGGTTTCTAAGGTACTTCATAACTTTTTAAGTATATCAGAAGCTGAATATAAGAGCTTAATTAATTGTGATGAGGATGAGGTAACTAGGTTTAGCTATGCTTATTATAATGAACGTATTAAAACTGAAATACTTTAGCTCTACCTTTGAAATTCATTTTTATCTAAACATTGTATTTTTTTAATGATTACTAAAAGTATCTCCCAGTTAGTTTTAATACTTTTAACTTTTTCTCGTAATTTGTTCTCAACTCAATTAAGAATAATTGCTGTTACATATTACAGCTAATAGATTGAGAATTGAATCGGTTGCCATTTTATGATTAAATCAATAAAACTCATAAGAGAGAATTTAGAACAAGAGCTTAACTTTGTTCAAGTTCATCAGCATCAAATTGAACTTGATTCTAATTTTATAGATGAGTTTTCTGCAACCTTGAAAATTGAATTTGAACTTCCAATTTTTCAATTTAGGAATCATGATTATACTTGGATGCCATTGATGAAAATTCAATATTCTAATTGGTATTCTCCAAAAATAATTAAACTACAAAATGATCAACTTATACAAGCTAATCAACATATTGGGGTTTGGGAAGTTAATGCTAAGACACCTAAGATTTTATTTTGGCATTTTAATCCTTCTAAATCTAGTCCTATTGCAAAGTATGATTCGCAGTATTCAAAATATATAGTTGAAGCACAATCTAAAATTAAAGCAATACAGCCCCTAGCTTTAATGTTTCCGAATAATCATGGCATAGAAATTAGTAGATCCAAAATTCCGTTTTCATCTATTGCCTGTTTTACCGACCATTGCGATTTTGACACCTTGACTAATTTGAAACAGCAACGACAGTTTTTTAATAAGTATCAAATAAAGATTACCAAAGGTTTTTTTCTAAATGATTTTTCGAAGCGATCAGATACTGCATCTTTTAAGTTACATAGCGAAGAGCTAAAAAAGTGGCTTGAGGAAGGTCATGAATTGGCTTATCACTCCATATCACAATCTATAAAACCTTTAAATGAAGGTTTTGATGATTTTGAAGCATTTTGTCCACCTTTAGATGGGATTAGTTCGTGGATAGATCATGGTTTTCAGCCTTACAATACGTCTTTATACCAAAATCATGAACGTATAAAGGAAAATTATAGCGAACTATTGAAAGAAAAAAAGATTAAAACATTTTGGAATTATATAGATTCTGGTACTGTTGTACAAGGAGTTATTAACCAATTAAATTCAAATCAATTTACTTTAGGGACGTATTATAAAGGCATTAAACATTTAAAAGCAAAGAAATTACTTCCTTTACTTATAAAGAACATCATTTTTCATTACTATAATTCTGATGATAGTTTAAAGCTTTATAGGGAATTAGCTAGCTATTTTAAAGACTTAAGTGCTAAGAAACCTGTAAAAAAACATTTTGGAGTTATTATCAACTTATTTAAACTAACTAAGTTGTTGTTACCCATCTTTTTCTTTTGGAAGCAAAAAAAACATGAAGTTTACCCTTTGGCAAGATATGCTCCGGTTACTTTTAAGCAAAACATCTCAGGTAATACATTTACTGTATTTCAAACCATAGAAATGGTTGATTTTAAAAACGGTCTTAGCCCAGTTAATTTAGATATTTTTATAAAAGAAAGAGGGTTGTTTATTGCGCATACATATTTTTCAGCTCCTATGAATTATCATCATGGGAAGTTGTTTGGAAGTAAACATAAAATAGATAAACAAGTTGATGATAATTTTTTCTATTTATCAAAGAAAATTGCTTCTAACGATATATGGAATCCAACTTTAAAGCAATTAATTAGTCAATTACAAAAATTAAGTGAGGTAAGATTTAATTGTAACATAAAGGGAGAAATAACAATCATAGACGAGAATCAATTAGAATTTAGAAAAGTGTAATGAAGAACTATATTTTTACACAAGAAGAAAGTTGGATTCAAAAGTGGGATCAATTTGTGTCTAAAAACGATAAAGGGAGTCATCTTATGCTTTCTGATTGGCTAAAATCTTATAAATCTTATGGTTTTGATTATGAGATTGGTCTCATTCTCGAGAATGACAAGATTATGGGAGGATATGGCGCAGTGATTCCAAAATTTTTAGCCTTTAAGTTTTATATTATTCCTCATGGACCTATTTATAATTATGGGTGCGAATCCTTTTTGAAAGAACATATAGTAGATATTAAAAGTCATGCTAAATCAATAGGTGCTTGTTATATGCAATTGAGTATGCCTATTTCTTCAAATGAAAAAGTAAGTAAGTATGTTTATCCAAACGAAGTTGCTGATGTCCTTAGCAAAATAATGCAACCTGGTAAGCATTTCTCTTACGTGTATTCATCTTATGGTATAAATTGGGTTGATTTATCTAGGTTTGATAATGCTGAATCGTTTTTAAATCATTTGACACCAAAAGTTAGGAGAAATATCAGGATGCCTTACAATAAAAATGCACAAATAAATTTTGTAACCGATATCAATGAAATAGAACAAGGTTATCAAGTTATTGAAGAAAATGCTAAGCAAGGAAATTACAATGTGCGCGCATTTAAAGAATTTAAAGATACAATTGAACAATTAATAGCTAAAGGACATGCTTTTTTTATAACTTCTGAAGTTGAGGGAACTATTAAAGCTGCTGCTTTTTTTGTGAGCAATGAAGGCTACATTACGAATATCACGGGAGGTGTTTTTAGAGAAAAGCCAGATATTAAGTTAGGGTATATGTTGCAGTGGGAAATGATTAAAAAATCTTTCGAACTTGGTTTACAAGGCTACAATATTTCTATGGGTGGTTCTCAAGGTGTTCAAGAGTTTAAAACAAAATTTGGTGCAGAAGCAATACATTTTGAAACACCTCACTATCATATTATATTAAAACCATTATATTACAAGTTGTATGCTGTTTTTAATAAGTATCTTAAACCGTATAAGGCTCAAATATCCAAATTATTGGCTCGTATTAAATAATGAATAAAATTTTAAAAAGGTTTAGAATTGTTGATATTGATGTTTTTGTTTACAAAATTGAGCATCAAGTTAAATTTGATTTACCAGACTTTTCTTATGATATAAAGAAATCACGTTTAAAAAATAAATGGTACTACAGCATAATAAATAACAATACTTTAGTGCATGCAAGTTATTTGTATGATTCGGTTTATTTACTTAGATTATTGAAAAGAAAAGGCCCAGTAATAGGTGATTGTTTTACTCATAAAGCCTATCGCGGGCAATCCATATACCCTTATGTGATCAATTCAATTGCTTCTGAAAATTTAAGCAAAGGACTTAAAGAAATATTTATAATAGTGAATCAAAAAAATATAAGTTCAATAAAAGGGATTGAAAAAGCTGGCTTTAGTAAATTTGTAGCCATTAAAGGATCAAGATGGCTCTGGTTTTATTTAAAAAAACAAATAACTCACTTTTGAAATATAACTATCATAACTATTTATGAACTCTAAACTAACAACTAAATTTAAAATATTTTTATCTAAAATTCTTGTGAATTCTGATAGGTTTCGCTATTTGTTTTGGCTTCCTAAACTTGAGGAGTTTCACAAAAATTATGGACGACATGGCGCCACTGTAAAAAGTAGAAACCGACTTTATGCCTATATTAATAAAGCAATTGATAATGAGGCTATAACCTATTGCGAATTTGGTGTGTTTGAAGGAGCAAGTATAAAGTATTGGTCAACATTAAATACTAATGTATTGTCAAAGTTTTTTGGTTTCGACACATTTAGTGGTTTGCCTGAGAGTTGGGATAACTTTACTGGAGGCCTTAAAAAAGGTTTTTTTGATACCAAAGGAGAGACGCCAAATATTGACGATACAAGGGTTTCTTTTTATAAAGGATTATTTCAAGATACGTTACCAGGGTTTTTAGAATCCTATGATTCTAATAATGTATTAATTGTAAATATTGATGCAGATTTATATTCATCTACTTTGTTTGTTTTAACTCAAATGCATAAACATTTAAAGAAAGGGTCAATAATTATTTTTGATGAATTCTCTAGTGTTTTACATGAATTTAGAGCCTTTGAAGATTATTGTCTTGCTTATGATGTTAAATTTGAAGTGATTGCAAGTAGTAAAACTGCTAAAAGCTATTATGCTCATGTAGCAGTGAGAATTATTTAAAGCTCTGATTTATTAGTATTAAGACATTTTTTTTACATATTTTTAACACTTGCTATTGATTTAATTTTTGTTGATGATTTTTAAGAAGATACTTTGGACATTTAAACGGCATCCTTTTTTATACCGATCCCGATTTAAATTGCTTTCCAAAAATTCAAGTGTTAGTGAGATTAATGCATATTCCTACAATAATATAAATAGGAAAGATGAAATACCTAAATACTTTTTTGAGGTTAATAATTTGATTTTTTCAAATGATCGCCCGTCCTCTGAGTTTGAACTTGTAAAATCTTTAGTAGATTGGCTTGGGATAAATGTTAAAGGTGGACCAGGTTTGAGTTTTCCGTCTGAAGAAGCTCTTCGAGTGATGCTCGAAGGTAAAGGAGGTGTTTGTAGTGACATGGCTCAAGTGTTTAATAATTTTTGTGTAATTAATGATATCAAAGTCAGAGAATGGGGTTCTACTAGAGCACCTTATGAAAAAGAATTTGGTGGACATTCATTTAATGAAGTTTACATTAAAGAATGGCAAAAATGGGTGCTAATAGATGTGTCATACGGTATAATGTTTTATCATAATAATCAACCGCTATCAGTTATTGAATTATATCAGCTATTCCGGAAAGGCGAGGATGTAACTTATAAAGCATTTGTGAATTCTGGAAGTATGTATGAATCGAGTGTTCAAAGAAATTATTTAAACCCAAAAACGGTCCCTTTTTTAATATGTAATTATTCTAATAAAACTTATGACAAGTTTTTGAATTACACAAGACCATATTTACCGGTGTTTATTATTCACTTTATGCTGTATGTTTTAAATAAAAGCTACCATTATAGATTTCCGTTAAATGATTATAAAGAAATCTTCTAAAATAATACAGTAATAATGATTTCATCTAAAAATAAATTTAAGATATTTATTGAATTAATAGCGTAATTCCTTCATCATTATAATTAGAAAGTGAAAACCAATATCACATATCCTATTGCCGTTGGGCTTCATGTCGCTATTGGATTAATAATCTATCTTAATGAAAGTTTGTCTAAGGTTTATTTTGCTTTGGCTTTTACATTTTTTATGTATAGAATAATCTTAATTGGAGACAAAAATAGGACTTTTGAGATTTTAAAAGCCTGTGCTTATTTTGTTGGTGCTGAAGTTTTTTTTAGAACAACACGTGGAGCTATCTCTTATGAAGCTGGAAAATACTTAGTAATTCTTTTTATATTGATGGGAATGTTCTATAAAGGAATTTCAGGTAAATCCTACCCTTATTTTATATATTTAATGCTTTTAATTCCTTCAATATTCGTGGCTTCAACTACACTAAGTTTTGATGCTAACTTTAGAACTAATATTGCATTCGTATTGAGCGGTCCATTATGTTTGGGTTTATCAGCATTATTCTGTTATGAAAAGAAGATAACGTTTAATCAGATTTCAAAAATCTTATTATTTATGTTGCTTCCTATTATAGCCCATACGGTATACGTGTATTTTTATGCACCAAACCTACAGGATATATTAAGAAGTACGGCATCAAATCGAGAAGCCGCTGGAGGATTTGGTTCAAATCAAGTTGCAACAGCTCTAGGTCTTGGAATGTTTATAGTTGCGATTCGATTGTTTTTAAATTCTGCTACCATCGGTATAAAGTTGTTAAATGTTCTACTTTTGGTCTTTATCTCCTATCGAGCAGTAGCAACTCTAAGTAGAGGAGGTGTGGTGGCTGCGTTAATGTGTATTGGAATATTTTTGATATACTATTTTGCACAGGCAAAACCTAAGATTAGAAATAAAATCATTAGTGTTTTTGTGCTATTTGTTGGGGCATTAGCAATAGCTTGGTTTGTGAGTTCTAATGAAACAAATGGGCTTACAGAAAAGCGCTATGCAAATCAAAATGCGAGTGGAATCAAGAAAAAAGATATTACCACTGGTCGAACTGATTTATTTCTAGGGGAAATTGAAGGTTTTATTAGCAACCCGTTTTTTGGAATTGGTTCGAGTCGTGCAAAAGATAGACGTATTGAAGAAGAAGGCCAAGGTGTAACCTCTCACAATGAGGTGAGCCGAACATTAGCTGAACATGGTATTTTGGGAGTTGTGATTTTGTTAATACTTATTTTTAAACCACTTGATTTACGAACTAAAAATAGGCAAAATTATTACTTTTATGCATTTATGGCTTTTTGGTTTGCCACTATAAATCACTCTTCAATGAGGATAGCAGCGCCAGCATTTGTATATGCATTAGGGCTTTTAAAAATAGTTAATGAAAAAAATCCTTTACATAGGAAACAATTTAAGAAGTCATAACTCTAATTTATCTGGAATACAAGTTTTAGGAGGCTTGTTAGAACAGGAAGGGTATGAGCTTTATTATGCGTCTTCTTATTCTAATAAAATTATGAGAATGCTAGACATGATTTGGTCTTGTTTAGTGTTATTTAAAAAAGTTGATATTGTATTAATAGATACTTATAGCACTCAAAATTTTATATATGCACGAATTATAGCTAAAATTTGTAGACTCTTAAGACTACCTTATGTGCCTATTTTGCATGGTGGTAATTTACCTAGCCGATTAAAATCAAATCCTAATCAATCTAAACATTTGTTTGGAAATGCTTACTATAATATAGCTCCATCTCATTATATACAACAAATTTTTGAAGATTTCGGATTTAAAAACATGGTTTGTATTCCTAATACTTTGGAAATTGAGAATTATCCGTTAGTAAATAAATCTTTTGAAACGCCGCATCTTCTATGGGTAAGGTCATTCTCAAGTATATATAATCCTTCTCTTGCGGTAAAAGTTTTTAAATTAGTTAAAGAGAATTACCCTAATGCTACCTTATGCATGGTAGGACCAGATAGTGATGGAAGTCTTAATGAAGTTAAAGAATTAGCTCAAACTTTGAATGTTGATGTTAAGTTTACTGGCAAGTTGAGTAAACAACAATGGGTTGAATTGTCAAAAGATTACAACATTTTTATCAATACAACAACTATCGATAATATGCCTTTGAGTGTTATTGAAGCCATGAGTTTAGGTTTGCCAGTGGTTTCAACAAATGTTGGAGGAATACCATACTTAATTACAGATAAGAAAGATGGGTTTTTAGTAGAATCCAATAATGCTAATGAGATGGCCAAAGCTATTGTTAAAGTACTTAATGAAGAACTAAATCGTCAAATTATAATAAGAAATGCCAGAGAAAAAGTCTTAGAGTTTGATTGGAAAGAAATAAAAAAACTCTGGTTTAAAGTCTTAGCTATGGATAATTGTTAACTTATAACTTATTATCTTTACAGGATTCTTAACCAACTAATGAGCCGAAAAAAAGATATACATTTTGAAATTTCTGAGCGTAAAGTATTATTACGTATTCTAGATTTGTGTATGGTAATACTGGGGTTGTACCTTTTACAAATCAGTATAGATTATGATTACCTCACAATAGAAGGTGATAATTTTGTTCCATTACTCGTTTTAGGTGTTTATATTACAATTTTTGGAACTGTATTTGAAATTTATGATCTACAAAAATCGAGTAAGTTAGATGTTACATTTAGAAATATTGTTTTAACAGCATCTACTACGGTGTTATTTTATTTGTTAACACCATTTTTAACGCCTTTTCTTCCAGAGCAGAGACTTCAGATTATTTATTTTTATCTATGCATCATTACGATGATTTTTATTTGGAGATGGGCATATATTGCATTTATTTCTAGCCCAAGATTCTATAAAAAAGTTCTTTTAGTTGGTGAGATTTCAAATATTGAAAATATAATAAAACCATTAAATCGAGTTGATCCAAATTATAAGATTGTTGGGTTTATAAATTCTGAATCTGAAGTTGAATCTCCAATAAAGTTTAAAGGTTTAAAAGAATTTGCGTCTGCCGATTTGATGAATGTTATTAGGGATGAAAAGATTTCTGAAGTTTTAGTAGCAACTTACAATTCTGAATCCATTACTCCGGAAATTTATCACGATTTAATTGCATTACTAGACCAAGGATTTACTATTCGCGAGTACACACAAGTATTTGAAGAGATAACTTATAGGGTGCCCATTCAATTTGTTGGGAAAGATTTTTATAAATATTTCCCATTTAGCAGAAGTAATCAAAATACATTATATCTCTTTTTTCATAGGACCTTCGATATTTTGTTTTCAATTTTAGGACTCTTGTTTGGAATAGGTATATTACCCCTAATTTTAATTGGTAATGCGATTGCTAATAGAGGCCCATTGTTTTATTTTCAAGAACGTGTTGGGCAAAATGGTAAGCTTTTTCAGATTGTAAAATTAAGAAGTATGATTGTTAATGCTGAAACAGGAAGTGCTAAATGGGCTCAAAAGAATGATTCAAGAATCACAACTTTTGGAAAGTTTTTAAGACGCTCCCGAATTGATGAAATTCCGCAATTTATTAATGTGCTTAGAGGTGATATGAGCATAATTGGTCCAAGACCTGAGCGACCATTTTTTGTTAATGAGTTGTCTCGAATTATACCATTTTATGAAACTAGACATATTGTAAAGCCAGGTCTTACTGGTTGGGCACAAGTAAATACACGTTATGGCGCATCGGTAGATGATAGCTTAACCAAGTTGCAGTACGATCTATATTATATCAAACACAGAAGTGTGTTTTTAGATATTAATATTATTGTTAAAACCCTAAGTACTATATTGTATTATAGAGGACAATAGTTCTTATTCTTTTGGTCTTCGGAAAAAGCCGATTAAGAATATAAATATTAAAATAAAAATACTTATTCTGGCAATATAATCGCCAGCTATGACATAAAAAGTCTTTCTATTATTAGTGATGACTTGTCCCGACAAAGCCCCTTTTTCTCCATAATCAAGACGTTTAGTAATTTCTCCTTTAGCATTGATAATCGCAGAAATTCCAGTATTGGCACTTCTAGCAATATCACGTCTAGTTTCTATAGCACGCAATCTTGCATAACTCAAATGTTGTTTATGGCCTTGGGTTTCATTCCACCAAGCATCGTTTGTAATAATAGTTAGAAAGTTCGCCTCATTTCTCACATATCCAGTAACAAATTCACCATAAACCGATTCATAACAAATAATAGGAGCAGCTTTATATTTTGAATTAGAAGATGTAAAAACGCCTCGATGATCTTGAGTAGTTTTCATCGCAACTGTGCCACCAAGATCAATCATAACATCACCTAGAATTGGTTTCAATATGTCTTGGTATGGGAAGTTCTCTATGCCAACTACTAATTTTGATTTGTTGTATTGCTGTACAGTATCTGAAGTGTTTAAAAGTATAGCCGAATTATAATCATCATACCATGTATTTGGACTATGTCTATAAACGTTGGTTTCTTTTCGAATCCTACTTTTATCTTTAAACATATCATAAAACGAAATTCCAGTTAAGAGATTCGCATTTGGGTATTCTAGTATGTAACGTTTTAAACGACTTTTTAATAATGAATGGTCAAATTGTTTAAGTCTAGTACTTTCAGCTAAAAAGGTTTCTGGAGCAATAATGAAATCAGTAGAATCGGTGATTTTTGAATTTGATAATTCAATGAGTAACTCTGTGAATTTAATATTGGTCATATTATACTTTTCAGAATAAGGATCAATATTAGGTTGTATTGCAATAATATTTACAGTGTCACCTTCATGTGAATATGTGTTGTAGATAATCAATGAAATACCAATAGGAATAATAATCAAGCTAGCACATTTCAGAAGTACTGATTTCATTATTGATTTTGATGGTGTTTTTAGATAAGATAGTAGACCTTTAAACATTATAGCATTTATAATCCATACCCAAAGTGTACCTCCAAAGGTGCCAGTATATTCATACCATTGAATCCACGTGATGTATTCTGAAAATCCATTACCTAGATTAAGCCATGGCCATGAAAATTCCCAACCCAAATGTAATTTTTCAAAACTAATCCATAGTGTTACTAAAAAAAGTAGAGCTCTGTTTTGTGACTGTCGCTTGGCATATTTATGATAAAGAAGAAAAAGTAATGCCATTAATGCCGAATTTACAAAAACAGCAAAAGCTGCCCCAAAAATATCAGCAAATCGTAACCAACTTGTGGTAATAAGGTTCCAAATCACAAAAGTGAGATAGGAGAGTCCGAAAATTTTGAGTCCTTTTCGTTTTACATCAGATAAACGCAGTTGTTGCTCTGCAAGAAGTAAAGGGACAAATGCAACAAATAATAACAAAGGAAATCCATAAGTTGGCCATCCGAGTGTTAATATAAGTCCTGAAGCTAAGGCGAGTAATAGTTTATTCACTATCTAAAGATACTAAAATCGAGTTTTAATGAAAATACATTAGAGTACAAAGCGGCACTTTGATCTCCAATGTCTGTAAATGCATAATCTATTTGAATTCCTCTATACTTAAATCCTAATCCTAAACTAGGCTGAAATGTTAAGTCTTCAGAGTTATCTATTTGTAGTTCATTTTGAAAATTACCAACTCCTGCTCTCAAAAACACGAGGTCAGTATATCCAAACTCAAAACCTAACGCAGGATTAACACTGGCAAAAGAACTTGAGAAAATATCATTGTTCTCTTCAAAACGCACATTCAAATCAAAAGAGGTGAGTAATGAATAATCGTAATGAAAGATGAATTTTTTAGACATTCCAATTTGTAGTTTAGGAATTGTAATTTCAGTATCTTCAGGAACGGTCTGATTTTGACCTTCTATAGCATTTTGAATATCTTCAAGTTTATCATCGTCAAACGACCATGCATTAAACGTGGTAGTGATGTCTCGAGCCATAATTCCAAATTTCCAATTATTTTTGGTTTCAAACTGAATTCCAGCATCTAATCCAAATCCCCAAGAATTTGCAAAATCACCAATAATACGTCTAACAATTTTAGCATTAACACCATAACTTAGTCCATCTAGCGGTAATTTTCTGGCATAAGAAAAGGTTAAGGCATAATCTGAAGTGGAGAATAAACTCACTCTATCATAATTGATATTACCCTGATCATCTATTAACTGAGTGGTATCAAGAATATCATCAACACCAAAGCGAATAAGTGATAAGGCTACTGCACTTCTGTCATCTAATGGTTTTGCAAATGCGATATAGTTATAGTTAGCAATATTAGCAAAATAGCTAGAATGTAATAAGGCTAGTTGATTATCTTCTAGATGCACAAGCCCAGCTGGATTCCAATATCCAGAATTTACATCAGCGGAGTGAGAAACTACACTATTACTCATGCCAAGAGCTGCTGCATCTACACCAATATTCAAAAATTCATTAGAATATTTAGTCTGAGCAGTACATAAAAACATAATCAAAGTCGAAGCGATGAATAAGTATTTTTTCAATAGCAAAAATTTTTACAAAGATGCACAATTTTATTCACCTATTAAACTGTAAATATGGCTAGATATTGTACATGACTTGCAATAGTCGCAAATAGTTTGCTATTTTTACACAAATCTAAATGAATGGCTTTAAAGAACTACATTCCAAATTGTATTACACTACTCAACTTACTCTCAGGAAGTATTGCAGTTATATTTGCTGTTCACAATAATTTTGTAGCTGCAGCATTATTCGTTTTCTTAGGGATTTTCTTTGATTTTTTTGATGGTTTATTGGCAAGAAAACTGGGTGTTCAAAGTGATTTAGGTGTGCAATTGGATTCTCTGGCCGATATGGTGACAAGTGGATTAGTGCCTGGGATAGTAATGTATAAATTAATTTCAATGAGTATTAATGCTCCGGAAATAGTAACGCAAAAGAATTGGAGTTCTAGTTTTAGTTTTTCTAATATAGACATAGCTCCAATTGCCGTTATTGGATTGTTTATTACGTTAGCTTCTGGTTATCGATTGGCAAAATTCAATATAGACGAAGATCAACAAAGCTATTTTAAAGGCTTACCAACACCTGCAAATACATTGTTAGTGATGTCATTGCCTTTAATTGTTGAATTTCAGAATAGTAGCTTAGTGACTTCATTAATTTTAAATCAATGGTTTTTAATAGTGTTTACACTAATAAGTTGTTTTTTATTAACATCTAATATGAAATTACTTGCATTAAAATTTAAAGATTTTAGCTTTAATAATAATAGCTATCGATACATTCTCATTGTTTCTGCAATTGTATTATTAGTGTTGTTCCATTTTATTGCTATTCCATTTATTATTGTATTATACATTATATTATCATTGCTCGATAATTTAACAACTAAATAATTTTTACTCATGTTAGAAGTCATTTTTACATTATTAATGCTTGTAATGTTGCAAGCAGTTTTAGGATTTGATAACTTACTTTATATTTCCTTAGAGTCTAAAAAAGCACCATTGTCTGATCAAAAACGGGTTAGAAAAGTGGGGATTTTAATTGCTATTGTACTTAGAATTGTTTTGCTGTTTGTATTAGTGTCGATTATAGATTTTTTTCAAGAACCGTTTTCTTTTCTAACTGGTCATATAGATAATGTGTTAGATTTTGCTTTTAATGGACATAGTCTAATCGTTCTTGCTGGAGGTGGATTTATCATTTACACCGCTATCAAAGAAATATGGCACATGATTGCGAAACATGATTTGTCTGAAGCTGTTGAAGACAATGGAAAAGGAAAGAAATCATCTAATGCTGTTATTGCTAGCATAGTTCTCATGAACTTAGTGTTTTCTTTTGATTCTATTCTCGCAGCAATTGGGTTAACAAGTGATATAGAAAACTCAACAACAGCTTTTATCGTGATGGCTATTGCAATTGTATTGAGTGGAATTTTAATGTTAGTATTGGCTGACCGAATTTCAACATTTTTAGCAAAAAATAGAATGTATGAAGTATTAGGATTGTTTATTCTATTTATTGTAGGTATAATGTTGGTTACTGAAGGTGGACATTTAGCACATTTAAAAATCTTCGGAAATGAGATTGTTCCAATGAGTAAGACGACCTTCTATTTTGTAATAGCTATATTGGTAGTAACAGACGTTGTTCAAGGACGTTATCAGAAAAAATTGATTGCTGAGCAAGATCGTAAAAGTGCACTAATAGATGCAAAAAAGGAGGACATTTAAAACTCTAACTTCTTTTTGCGAAGTTCAAAGTTCTGTCCTAAGTAGACTTTACGTACCATTTCATCACTAGCTAGTTCTTCAGGCTTTCCAGCTTTTAAGATACTTCCTTCAAACATGAGGTAAGTTCTATCTGTTATGGCTAGAGTTTCTTGAACATTATGATCAGTAATTAGAATACCGATGTTTTTCTTTTTTAGCTGAGCAACGATACGTTGGATATCCTCAACAGCAACAGGGTCAACTCCAGCAAACGGTTCGTCCAAAAGAATAAAATCAGGATCTGTAGCCAAGGCACGTGCTATTTCTGTACGTCTTCGTTCACCACCAGATAATAAATCACCTCTGTTAGTTCTAATATGACCTAAACTAAATTCTTCTATCAGTGATTCCATTTTGGCTTCTTGTTCTTTCTTACTTAATTTGGTCATTTGAAGCACACTCAAAATGTTGTCTTCAATGCTCAATTTCCTAAAAACAGAAGCCTCTTGAGCTAAATACCCAATACCATTTTGGGCTCTTTTATACATTGGGAAACTTGTAATTTCAGTGCTGTCTAAAAAGATGTTGCCACCATTAGGTTTAATTAAACCAACAATCATATAAAAAGAGGTTGTTTTACCAGCTCCATTTGGTCCTAGCAATCCAACAATTTCTCCTTGGTTAACTTCTAACGATACATCTTTAACGACTTTTCGTCCGCTATAAGATTTCATTAAATTATCGGCTCTTAATTTCTTCATGATGGCTAAAATAGTAAATTCAAAAAGACTAACTTTTTAGTTTATTATAAGTTTAACGCTCAGATTCTAATGCATCCCAGTATTCGTATGCTTTTCGTAAATGTGGAATCACAATGGTGCCGCCTACTAAGGTCGCAATACTTAAAGCTTCTACTACCTCTTCTTTTTTGAGACCTACTTTGTAACTAGATTCAAGATGATATTTAACACAATCATCACAACGTAAAACCATAGAGGCCACAAGACCTAAAAGTTCTTTTGTTCTCTTATCTAAAGCGCCTTCAGTAAAGGCATTAGTGTCTAGGTTAAATATACGCTTAATGACTTTATTATTATCTTCTATAATTGCATCGTTCATTTTTGAACGATAGGCATTAAATTTGGAAACGATATCAGACATTGACTTTTAGTTTTTTGTTTTGGTTACGAACAACAATTTTTGAAATATAAATACTTACTTGATATAAAATCAATATTGGAATAGCAACAATCACTTGACTAGCTAAATCTGGTGGCGTAATGATAGCTGAAAGAATCAATACGATAACCAACGCAAATTTTCTATATTTCTTCATGATTTGAGGTGTAACCAATCCTATTTTAGTTAAAAAATAAATAATTATTGGTAATTCAAATACAAATCCAGATGCCAGACAAGATGATCGTAACGTCGATATATAAGAACTAATATCAAACTCATTAGATATTTCTGGGCTCACACTATAATTCGCCAAGAAATTTATAGATAGAGGTGTCACGATATAATACCCAAATAATACACCTAAAAAGAATAAAAAGGAGGTGGTGAAAATAAAACCTCTAGAGTGTCGTCGTTCTTTAGCGTGCAAACCTGGACTAATAAAGCTCCAAAACTGATAAATGATATATGGGAACGCAATAACAAATCCAGCATAAATAGAGGTCCAAATATCAGCCGAAAACTGTCCTGCCATAGTTCTACTTTGAATTTTAAAAGGGAACTCAGTAGCACAAAAAGTGACGTCATTAATTCCTATAAATTGAGAAGCCTGGCATAACCATTTATATGTTGGGAAGTCCATGCGCTTTGGCGCAAAGATTATATGTTCAAAAATAAATCCACTAAAAATAAAAGCGATCGTTGCGCAAATTAGTATAGATAATGTAATTCGTATTAAATGCCATCTTAAGTCTTCGAGATGATCCAAGAAAGACATTTCATCAGTATTTTTTTTAGCCATTATATAATACCTTCTTTAATTAAATCATGAATATGAATAACTCCAGCATATTCACCATTGCGCTCAACAAGTAGTTGAGAAATACCATGCTCTTCCATAAGCTCCATGGCATCAATTGCCATAGCATCCTCATTAATTCGTTTCGGGTTACTACTCATGATATCTTTGGCTGTTAAATGAATAAAGTCTTCACTTTTAGAGAGCATACGTCGTAAGTCACCATCTGTGATGATTCCTTCAATTTTATTCTGATTAACCACGGCAGTGACACCAAGCATTTTTTCTGAAATTTCTACAATCACGTCCTTGGCACTTGTTGTTAATTCTACCTTTGGTTTTTTGTTAACCGATGATAGGTCACTAACTCGTAAATACAGACGTTTACCAAGAGCACCGCCTGGATGATACTTCGCAAAGTCTTTACTTGAAAACCCTCGGAGTTCTAATAAACAAACCGCTAATGCGTCTCCCATAACTAATTGGGCTGTTGTACTTGTTGTAGGAGCCAAATTATTAGGGCAAGCTTCTTGTTCCACATGAGCATTCAGAATAAAATCGGCTTGTTGTGCTAAAAAGGATGTATTATTGCCTGTGATAGCAATCATTTTGTTCTTTGCATTTTTAATCAATGGCACTAAGACTTTAATTTCTGGAGTGTTTCCACTTTTTGAAATGCAAATCACGACATCATCCTCTAAAATAAGTCCTAAGTCTCCATGAATAGCATCTGCAGCATGCATAAATACTGATGGTGTACCTGTAGAATTCAAAGTGGCAACAATTTTGTTAGCGATGATAGCACTTTTTCCAATACCTGTGATGATGACTCTGCCTTTAGAATTATAAATTAAAGATACTGCATTAGCAAAGTCATCAGTAAGTAAATGACTCAAATTGGCAATGGCATCACGTTCTAAATCTATAGTTTTTTTTGCGGTTTCAAGAATAGATTGAATACTGTTCAAAATTAATTTTTTTAGAGTTTGATGGGTATAAAGAAATTGTTATCTTTAGGTTTATGCAAATGTATCAAAAATACTAATAGGGATTAATGAGTATAAAAGAAATTGATATACATTCTGCACTCAAACAATACTTCGGTTTTTCGCAATTTAAAGGACTTCAAGAAAGTGTTATTAAAAGTGTTGTTTCTGGTGAGGATGTATTTGTTATTATGCCAACAGGAGGTGGGAAGTCATTATGTTATCAGCTTCCAGCATTAATTAAAGAAGGCACAGCAATTATTGTTTCACCATTAATTGCCTTAATGAAAAACCAAGTTGATGCTATTCGAGGTGTTTCTAGTGAAGAAGGCGTAGCTCACGTTTTAAATTCTTCTCTCAATAAAACTGAAGTCAAACGGGTTAAAGAGGATATCACCAATGGTGTTACAAAACTTTTGTATGTTGCACCAGAATCACTTACTAAAGAAGAACATGTTGAGTTTTTAAGAACAGTTACCATTTCATTTATGGCTGTCGATGAAGCACATTGCATCAGTGAGTGGGGACATGATTTTAGACCAGAGTATAGAAATCTGAGACATATTATTAAACGTATTGGAGATAATATTCCTATTATTGGTTTAACAGCAACAGCTACCCCTAAGGTTCAAGAAGACATTTTAAAAAGCTTAGATATTCAAAACGCAGTAACATTTAAAGCGTCGTTTAATAGGCCAAATTTGTATTACGAAATACGTCCTAAGACCAAAAATGTAGATGCCGATATTATTCGTTTTATTAAAAAGAATGAAGGAAAATCTGGCATTGTCTATTGCTTAAGTAGAAAACGTGTTGAGGAATTAGCACAAGTTTTGCAGGTTAATGGTATTAAAGCGGTTCCTTATCATGCAGGTTTAGATCCTAAAACGCGAGTGAAGCATCAAGATATGTTTCTTATGGAAGATTGCGATGTTGTAGTGGCAACTATTGCTTTTGGGATGGGAATTGATAAGCCTGATGTTCGATTTGTAATACATCATGATATACCTAAAAGTATCGAAAGCTATTATCAAGAAACTGGTCGTGCAGGGCGTGATGGTGGAGAAGGACATTGTTTGGCTTACTATGCATACAAAGACATAGAAAAATTAGAAAAGTTTATGTCTGGAAAACCT
This sequence comes from Psychroserpens citreus, assembly GCF_055686305.1. Classification (NCBI taxonomy): domain Bacteria; kingdom Pseudomonadati; phylum Bacteroidota; class Flavobacteriia; order Flavobacteriales; family Flavobacteriaceae; genus Psychroserpens; species Psychroserpens citreus. Next base: position 508,779 of record NZ_CM145999.1, on the reverse strand, counting down.
GTTGCCGAACAAGAAATTGGTCATGCTTTATTGCAAGAGGTTGTCGCTTTTGCTGAAACATCTGTGTCTAGGCGAAAATTTATTCTACATTACTTCGGCGAAGAATTTGATAATGCTACAGGAGAAGGTGGTGATATGGATGATAATGTTCGTAATCCCAAAAAGCAACATGAAGCGAAAATAGAGGTAGTAACGCTTTTAGAAACAGTTGAAAAAACCAATGAGAAGTATAAATCTAAAGATTTAGTACAAGTGTTAATTGGTCAAACAAACGCTTTAATTTCATCTCACAAAACCGATGGGCAACCATTTTTTGGTGTAGGTAAAGATAGAGATAAACGTTATTGGATGGCTTTAATACGTCAAGTGCTTGTAGCGGGCTACCTCAAAAAAGATATAGAGACTTATGGTGTTTTAAGATTATCTAATGAAGGTCGTGAATTTATACAATCACCGCAAACCTTTATGATGACAGAGGATCATGTTTTTGATATTGAAAGTGATGATGGTATTGTTACAGCAGCCAAAGGTGGAGGTGGAGTTGCTGATGAAACTTTAATGAAAATGCTGAAAGATTTGCGTAAACGAAATGCGAAATCATTAGGAGTTCCACCATTTGTGATTTTTCAAGATCCTTCATTAGAAGATATGGCTCTTAAATATCCAATTACTATTGAAGAAATGAGTAATGTTCATGGTGTTGGAGAAGGGAAAGCAAAAAAATATGGTAAAGATTTCGTTGCATTAATTGCTCAATATGTTGATGACAATGATATTGTTAGACCAGACGATTTTGTAGTGAAGAGTACTGGATCTAATTCAGCAATAAAATTATATATCATTCAAAATGTAGATCGTAAATTGCCATTGACAGATATAGCTTCATCTAAAGGGATGACCATGCCTGAATTTATTAAAGAAATGGAAGCCATTGTGTATTCTGGAACCAAATTAAATATCAATTATTGGTTAGATGATATTTTGGATGAAGATCAGCAAGAAGAAATTCATGACTACTTTATGGAATCTGAAACTGATAAAATTGATGTTGCTATCGATGAATTTGATGGTGATTATGACGATGAAGAGCTTCGTTTATATCGTATTAAGTTTATTAGCGAAGTTGCCAATTGATTGTTAAGGTGTTTTTTCCTATTGATAGTCGTTGATACAATATACAATTGTCTGCTGCTGGACATAAGATGTTATCTAAAATTCATGATTTTGCAAATCCGCTAAAATCTCAAATAGATAAGGTTGACCAATTAGGTTTAGAATCATTATTTAATACATTGCGGCCTTATTTATAAATTGAACCAAAATGGTGTATTAACAGTTCAGCGTACTTGTTTTGGTTGTAAGTTTTATCAAAAAAATAACGATACCGATTATTGTGGTTTACTTGAAAGTGTTTTACTCAATAAGGATATTAGGTTAGACTGTCCAGAATTTGAAGCAAAACCTTAAGATGGTTTGTTTTTTTTAGCTATGGTTTTGAACGTTAGATCATAGCTTTTACATTGTAATATTAATTCATCAATAGTCACAGGATCTATTTTGGCAGCATCTTTTTCTTCAATCTGAAAATCGATTTTAGTGATGCTTCTTCCTTTTACATCTGTTGGATCAGATTCAAACTCTACAGATTCTGAATCGAGCTCAAGAGTGAAATTTTTACTTTTAATAGTCAAATGTCCTCCTTTTTTAGTTTTTACTTTGAAATTCCCACAGATAACTGTTTGAAACGAATAATAACCGCCAAGTTCGTTTAATCCAGCATACAACACATTACTTTCAGAAATAGCAAATGGCTCATGTTCTATGGCAGCCATTATGGCTTCAATAGTATCCGAATTGGATGTAGAGGTTTCAGTTTTAGAATTTCCGAAAGTAGATTTCAATTTATTAATAAATCCCATGTGATGAATATTTTTTACAAAACTAAAGTAAATAGAAATAATTCCAAAGGTTTGTATTTATAGTGATTGTAGAATCAAATTCTTTATACTGCTTCTCACTTCTAATAGAGTTTGTTATCTTTGCACCTCAATTAAAATAAAACACGATGCAAGACGGTTTATACGCAAAATTTAATACCACAAAAGGCGAAATTTTAGTCGCTTTAGAATATCAAAAAACACCAGGAACAGTAGGTAATTTCGTAGCATTAGCAGAAGGAAATTTAGAGAATGCTGTAAAACCTCAAGGTACTCCATACTATGACGGTTTAAAATTTCATAGAGTTATTCCAGATTTTATGATACAAGGAGGATGCCCACAAGGCACAGGAACTGGTAATCCAGGATATAAATTTGACGATGAGTTTCATCCTGATTTAACTCACAACGGACCAGGTGTATTGTCTATGGCAAATGCAGGGCCAGGAACTAATGGAAGTCAGTTTTTTATCACACATGTAGAAACACCATGGTTAGATAATAATCATACTGTTTTTGGAAAAGTGATTGAAGGTCAAGATGTGGTTGATGCTATTGCTCAAGGTGATGCAATCGAAACGCTTGAAATTGTTAGAGCAGGATCTGATGCCGAAAATTTTAATGCAGTAGAAGCCTTTAGAACTTTTGAAGGAGCAAGAGAGAAACGTATTGAAGCAGAACGCGAAGCGGCAAAAGCGGAGTTAGATAAATTGGCTTCGGGATTTGAAGAGACTAAAAGCGGATTGCGTTACCAAATCATCCAAAAAGGAAATGGTAAAGCAGCCGAGGCTGGCAAGATGGTATCTGTACATTATAAAGGTCAATTAGCAGACGGAACCGTATTTGATTCGTCGTACAAAAGAAATGCACCTTTAGATTTTCAAGTAGGTGTTGGTCAAGTTATTCCAGGATGGGATGAAGGCATTTGCTTGTTAAATGTTGGAGATAAAGCACGTTTAGTAATACCAAGTGATTTAGGTTATGGTTCTGCAGGTGCAGGAGGCGTAATACCTCCAAATGCAACCCTGGTATTTGATGTAGAATTAATGGATGTGAAATAAACTTCACGATACATAAAAGTAAAAGCACCAATTGTTGGTGCTTTTTTTATGAGAAGATTTAAAGTAAATCAATTGTTTTTATAGGTTAAGTTAACGGTTAGTTCACCTGTTTTTTGATTAAAAATCACCTTATATGTAGAGTGCTTATTGTCGTTTTCTTTGATATATAAATTATCAATAAGCGAAAAATTATTTCGAGTTACATAACGTTCAAGATCTATGGTTGCAATATCGACTATAAATTTTGAAATTTTAGTATTGTTTTTACATTCACAATCGGTTGAGATCACTTTAGGGATGTCTACACCTGTTCTTAATTCAATATTGTCTATGTTAAAACTACTGCAAGATTGCGAATTAAATATATGCCATCCAAAGAGATGGATGCCTCCATATAACAGTCCAAAAAAGACAAAAACCAGTGTGATACCAATAGCTACTTTTTTCATGTGGTCAATTTTTATTATAACGCTAGTAAAGACTAGTTTAGTATTTCCACGAAACGTATTAATTAAAAATATAAAGTTGAAAATGAAAAATAAAAAAGCACTCTTATTAAGAGTGCTTTGAATATATAATATAAAGTAATAATTACTTACGTTTAGCTACAAATGTACCATTGGGTTGAATCATTTTCATTTCCTTTATTGTACCATCTTCAGATTCTAAAAATTCGATTTTAAAACCTTCCATAGTCTTAAATGAAAATTTATGTTTAGCTGTAGGTATTTGTTCGTATTCAGGTTGCCCTTTTACAAATACATAGAGAGCATCTTTTTTAGTATACACTTTTATTTCTGTACCTGACACATCATATGCACCAACATACATATCTAGAGTTTTAGTGTCAACATCAATCGTGTTAGGTGTGCGTTTAAATACAACAGGATCTACTGTTGGTTCTATTTTCATTTTTGCTCCAGAAATGTCCCCGGCGTCATTGGTCATAAATGTTACTTTTATTGATTTTCCATATTGGGTTGTATCTATTTTGTTGTCAACTACATCTATAAGTTCAAAAACATCATAATGATAATGATGCAAATAGATATCATCATCATTAACTTTAGTAAATAAGGAATCATTTTTTGATATAATCTCAAATGTGCCATACCCTCCATGAGAGTAACTTCCTGTATAGTCTAAATTAATATGTGAAGGTTTTGTATTTTTAACATAAGAGCTTTCAGTATCTTCTTTGAGTTCAGCCTGAGCTTTTTTGTTTTTTTCTAAGCGCTTCTGATAACGTCCAATCCAATCAGAACGTTCCAAACCGAGCATACGGTCTGCAATTGTATTTCTTACTAGTGAAGGAACAGCCGATCCGTTTTGATTTGTTAATACAACGATGCCAATTTTGTCACTAGGGAAGAAAGCAACATTTGCTGAGAAACCATTAATGTTTCCTCCATGCTCAACACGATAGTGGCCTTTGAACGATTGTAAAAACCAGCCATAACCATAATTTGCAAAATGAATATCTGGAAACTCATCGTCTGGAGTATTAGCATTTACAACCATTTGAGAACTCAAAGCTTCATTGATATAGTTTTCAGGGATAATTTCTTCACCTTTAAACTTCCCATCATTAATCCATGTGATTAGCCATTTAGACATATCATTTACGCTACTATTAATACTTCCAGCAGGAGACATTCCGGCAATATCATAATAATCCATTTTTTTAATAACATCATCTTTTAACTCATAACCAAATGCTGCATTTGTACTTGATTTCATCTCAGCAATAGAGGTGTTAGACCTGTTCATGCCTAAAGGCTCGAAAAAATAGTCATTGATATTATCTTCCCAACTTTTACCAGTGATTCGTTCCGCAATAACACCTTGAGCTAAAAAACCAAAATTATTATAATACCATTGTTGTCTTATTCCTGTAAAAGGTTCTTGATATTTTATTCGCATTAAAAGAGAGTCTTTGTTATGTGTTGGGAAATAATACCATGAACCATCATGTCTAGGAAGCCCAGTACTATGACGCATCAGATCTTTAATAATTATGTTATTATTCATGTTATCATTGTAGAACTCTAATTCTGGAATGTGTTGTCTGGGATTATCATCAAAAGATAGTTTGTCCTCCGCACGTAATAACCCTAAGATAGAAGACGTAAATGCTTTTGAAGAAGAACCAATAGCATATAAAGTATTTGCATCTGCCGCAACTTTATTTTCGTAATCACTATAACCAAAGCCTTTTGCATAAATTAGCTTGTCACCTTCAACAACGGCCACAGCAAAACTAGCTGCTTGGGTGGTTTCTAGAATCTTATTTAAATCTTTATCGATACCTTTTAAACGTTTGTCTTGAGAATGTGTCAGATTCAAAACGAATAGACAACATAAAATAATAGCTAATTTCTTCATAACGTTAATGTTTTTAATTTCAATAGATGTTCTATAAGTAGTAAAGTCACAACATAAGTTACTCGTTTTTTTAATTTTTTCACAATTCATCCATAAAAAAATACAATTCGGTCATTCCCTTTTTTATGAACTAGTGTATTACTAGATATTTGTCTCATCAATCAAGCTGGAGCAATTTCACAGCGCAAATCAATAGTATTATGCAAACCATTGTAAAAATTATCATCTTCTTATTATGTAGCCACTTACTACATGCTCAAGATATGAAAGAGCAAGATGTAACTGTAGTAGTCAAAAATCTTGATAGCAATACAGGAAAAGTATTCATTTCAATTTATAATTCAGAAGCCTCTTTTTTGGGTAAAGGATTTAAAGGAACCAGTAGCGACATTAAGAATAATAGCTGCGAAGTTACTTTTAAAAGCATACCACCAGGAGTGTATGCAATCTCATTGTTTCATGATGAAAATGAAAACAACAAGTTAGATAGTAACTTTTTAGGAATTCCAAAAGAAGATTATGGTTGTTCTAATAATGCAAAAGGATTTATGGGACCACCAAAATGGGAAGATGCCAAGTTTGAAATAAAAGATAAATCAATAACACAAATCATAACACTTTAACATCATGAAAAATTTAATGATCATTGCATTTGTATTAATTTCAGGATTAACTAATGCACAAACCAATTTTGAGAAAGGCATGCAAAAGGCGTTTAGTCTTTGGCAAGAGAATAAAATGGACGAAGCAGAAAATATGTTTGAACGTATTTCAAATGCTGAAACAAATCAATGGTTGCCTCACTATTATATTGCTCAAATTAATAGTTTAAAGAGCTGGAACATTAAGGATGAAGCAGTATTGAAAGCGCAGCTAGAAAAGGCTCAAGAACATATTAATAGTGCTATGGCAATTAGCGAGAATAATCCAGAAATTATGGTAATGCAAGCACATGTTTTAACAAATTGGGTTGCTTTTGATGGGATGACTTATGGTATGAAGTATTCTGCTAAAATAGCTGAATTATATGCGAAAGCTGAAAAGCTAGCACCAGAGAATCCTAGGGTTATTTTTGGAAAAGCTGAATGGGGAATGGGTAGTGCTAAATTTTTTGGACAAGACACAACGCCTTATTGTGAGGCGATAGAAAAATCCATAGATCTTTTTACTAACTTTAAACCAGAAAGTGAATTGCATCCAAATTGGGGAAAAAATAGAGCTGAGCAGGTTGCGAAATCTTGTAAAGAGTAAATTAGAACACAATGTCAAAGTCAATTAAAAATATTATTATAACGTTCATTATTGGATGTATTGTTTTCATCATAGGGAACCTGTTTTCTGATGGGTTTCAATTTGAGACAGTAAATGATTTCTTAATTGATTTTGGATTCTATCAGTTGTATTCATTTGTTTTAGGGTATTCTAATATGGCGTTTTTTGATTATATGGAACATATAAGCTGGAAAAAAGGAGATACTATAAAACGAATAATCATCGGAATTATAGGTGCAGTAATTATTACACTAATTGGAATATTTTTATTGAGAGCTTTCATATCGATCATCATATATGATGCTACTTGGAACTCTTTTATAGAAAGAGAAAGCTGGCAAGGATACAGTTTTGGGTTATGGATTACCTTAACAATTGTTTCTGTGTTTCATGTCATATTTTTCTATAATCGTTATCAAAAAAATAAGATTAAAGAACAGAAAGTAATTGCTGGAGCTGCAAGTGCTACGTTTAATGCTTTGAAAAATCAGTTAGATCCACACTTTTTGTTCAATAGTTTAAATGTACTAACAAGCTTGATAGAAGAGAATCCAAAAAATGCTCAAAAGTTTACAACCTCATTATCTAAAGTCTATCGTTATGTACTTGAACAAAAAAATAAGGACTTAATTACTGTAGATGAAGAATTAGATTTTGCCCGAACCTATATGTCGCTCCTTAAAATGCGCTTTGAAGATAGTATTATTTTTGATATTCCAGATAAAGCGCAAAATCCAGATAGTAAGGTAGTCCCATTGTCTTTGCAATTATTATTAGAAAATGCTGTAAAACACAATATGGTTACTAGTACTAAACCATTACATATTAAAATTTATGAGGCTGGAGGAAATCTCGTAGTAGAGAATAATTTACAACCAAAACAAATTGTAAAAAAGAGTAGTGGTGTTGGATTAGAAAACATCAAACAACGCTACAAACTATTATCAAATAAAACAGTATCAATCAATCAACAAGCAAAACGTTTTGCAGTTGCAATACCAATGCTTACTAAACAAGTATCAATCATGAAAGCAATAGAACCAAAAACAAATTTTGACGATAGATATATCAGAGCACGCAAGCGTGTAGAAGATATGAAAGAATTTTATTATAGTCTTATATCATACTTTGTTGTGATACCATTTTTAATATTTATTTGGTATCGTTATACACCGCATACCATTCAATGGTTTTGGTTTCCAATGTTAGGTTGGGGTATGGGATTAGTATTTCATGCTTACAAAGTATATGTGAATGATGGTGTTCTTGGGAAGACATGGGAAGAGCGTAAAATTGAAAAGTTTATGCGCGAAGAAGAAAAGGAACGCTGGAATTAAATTATAAAAACAATGGAAAAAAGTATAGAACCTTACGACAAGCAAAGATCAGCTAGAAACACTTTTGGAAGAGAAGAAGCTTATTTGAGAGCACAGAAAAAAGTAAAAGCACTCATGGGATTTTATTGGCACCTCGCTTCATATATCATTATTAATATTTTTATCATAAGTATGATTGTAATTAATGGAGGGCGGTTTTGGAGCTTTGGTACATTTGCAACAGCCTTCTTTTGGGGCATCGGACTATTTTTTCATTTCCTTGGTGTATTTGGTCCCGACTTTTTGTTTGGCAAAAATTGGGAAGAGCGTAAAATAAAGGAGATGATGGATAAAGACAATAAATATTGGGAATAATGGAAGCAAAACATTCAATAAATCAGGAGCGTTATGAGCTTGCTGCAAAACGCGTAAAACGACTCAAAGGGTATTATTTTCATGTAATGATTTTCATCATTATTAATACCATAAGTGCTGCTATAAATTATCGAAGCTTAGATGATGGTGAAAGTTTTTTTCAATGGCATAACTTTATTAGTCTATCCATTTGGGGGCTAATTTTACTTATTCATACGGCCTCAGTATTTTTGCCAAATATAATTTTTGGTAAAGGTTGGGAAGCCCGTAGGATTAAAAAGTATATGGAAGAAGAGCATCAGCATTGGGAATGATTAACTTAAGTTTTTATAAGTATGAAATTAAGTCAAGACGAAAAAAGACACTTAAAAGCGAAAGATAGAGTTCACAAAATAAAAATATTTTACATACATCTAGTATTTTATGTTATTGTTGTTGCGCTTATCTCCTACAATTTCTATATTATAGAAGAGGGCCCATATACAAACAATATCACAGCGTTAAATGTTTCTGTATTGGTATTATGGACCTTATTTATTATAATCCATGGATGGTCTGTGTTTAAAGGCCGTTTTCTATTTAAGAAAAGCTGGGAAGATAAAAAAATCGAGAAACTTTTGCATGAAGAGGAAGAGGTAGTGGAAACAACATTTTGGGAATAACACTTAGTATAAAGTTTGAAAAAAAATAAGCAATGAATGTTATTATTATAGAAGACGAAAAGCCTTCAGCTAGACGATTACAGCGCATGTTAACCGAACTTAATATGGAAACGCAAACTATGTTGCATTCTGTTGAAACGTCTCTAGAATGGTTTAAAAACAATGAGCATCCCGACTTAATATTTTTAGATATTCAGTTAAGTGATGGATTATCTTTCGAAATTTTTGAGATCATAGATATTAACTCGGCAGTTATATTCACTACTGCTTATGATGAATATGCACTTCAAGCTTTTAAACTTAATAGTATAGACTATTTATTAAAACCTATTGATGAAGATGATCTCGCTAAAGCGGTAACAAAATACAAAGAACGTACGCCACAACAACAGTCGGTGACTTTAGATTTTAATGATATTAAAAAGTTGTTGGTAAACCCTATTGAACGCGAATATAAAAAGCGCTTTTCGGTAAAAGTAGGCCAGCATTTAAAACTTATAAATATAGATGATATTGAGTGTTTCTACAGTGAAAATAAAGGAACTTATGCCTATACGTCTGAAGGCAGAAACTATTTGCTAGATACCACCTTAGAACAACTTGAGGAAGAACTTGAACCTCATAAGTTTTTTAGAATTAGCCGAAAGTTTTTTGTTAATGTCAACGCTATAAACGATATGGTAAGCTATACAAATTCAAGACTACAGATTAAACTAAATACGTTTAAAGAACAAGATGTAATTGTAGCTAGAGAACGTGTTAAAGATTTTAAACAATGGTTGAGTTAAAAAATATCGAAGATATCACCAACATCTCCTAAAGAATCTCCAATATCACCTAGAAAGTCGCCTGCACCAGTAAATAAACCGCTAAACCCAGCTTCAAGAAAAATATCTAAAAGTAGTAAATCGGTAAGTGATGTATTCCAGTAATCTTTAGACTTTTTTCGAGACTCTTTTTTCCATTCTTTATACTGTTCTTCTGCTTTAGGTTTGATAATTACAGGTGTGTTGGACTTAGCATTGCCTAACATTTTATCATAAGCGTCTCGCTTTTTTTGATTCGATAAAATCTCAAAACCTTCAACGAGCATCTCAAATCGTGTTCTGGCACCTTCAGATTTATTATTATCTGGATGGTATAAAGCAATTTCTGTTCTAAATGCTTTTTTGATGGTATCCAAATCAGCCGATTGGTCTACATGTAATAATTGGTAATAATTATGTAATTGCATGATGTCATAAGTTTGAAAGATGATGGTCTACCAGTGATTTGAATTCTTGATGATTATCTACAAATAATAGTAGTTTAGTATAAGATTTTGGTTTTCCATAAAGATAATGTAACTGCTGAGGCGTTTTTAAATGTATCATTATGTTACTCTGCTCTAGTTCACCTAAAAGTGACAGTGTTTTTGTGCCTTTGTTTTTATCAAAATCTGATGACTTTGCAAATTGTACACTTTCAATAGTATTATAAGCAATTGTCGTGTTGCTTAACATTCCAAATTGTAATACCAGATGATTAGTATCAATCACTATCGGACGTTTAGGAACCGATCTAATGATGCCAATTAATTGTAAGGCTGAGTAAAAACTTAAAATAGTTAATACCCAAGCAACTATGATATTCCATTTTGCTACAAGAACATGAACTGTAATCATTTCAATGCCAACTACAAAAATAAATGCTCCAAGAGTAGACAAGATTCCAGAACCTTTAAAATTGGAAAATTCGTTGTTTTTCAATGCGATTTTTTTGAAATTAAAAAAACCATAATAAAATAAAGCAATTTCGTTAGCTACAAGTTTTGCCGCTATTTTTGGGAATAAAGAATTGCAAGTTTCAACCAAAGTACTGTAAAAATCATGATGCTGGGTTGCAACTGCTTTATAGGTATTTACAGCTTTCCGTACCTTCAGTATAACTAAGGTTAACACGCTTATTTCCACAATTGGTATTAACCAAGTTTTAGCTATACTAAGTAAGTTTTGATGCTCTGTAGGAATGACATAAGATGCAATAACTACTGAAGCAATTAAGAAAGGCGCTACAGTGAGGTTTGAAATATTTCGTTTCCGAATCAATAAAAAATAAATCAAAGGAATGGTGATGATAAAATCTATTGTAATAAATGTGGAGAGTTGATTTTGATTGGCTAGATATAGATTTGAATTTAAAAGAAAAACTAAACTCAATATCAGTGCTAAAGGAATTAAAAAAACGATGGCGTTTTGCTTCAGTGTCATAGTTTTAGTCATAATGTATCCACTTTATTTAATCGTCTATAGGACGCAATTTAACCCAAAATGTTACGTTTTTTGGCAGTTAATTCTTTAAAAACTGTAACTGAGCAGATTTATTTGTTTATGGCTAATCAAAACTTTAGTTTTCGATTACAAAAATTTAGTTATGTCACTAAAATATAAGTTTTTAGTTTTGATGTGTGCTATTGGTACACTCACTTTTGCGCAAGATTGGAAAACCTATCCCTATAATCCAAGTGGTCAAATTGCCTTTCCTTTAGATGAAGGCAGGCATACTGCTGAACCTATAGAGTGGTGGTATAGTTCAGGGCATCTTGTTGGGCAAACCTCAGGGAAGAGTTATAGCTTTATGTATACGTTTTTTCACTATCCACAGTCTGGTTTTGATGGTTTCAGAATTTTGAATATTACCGATGATGATACAGGAACTTTTTATCAGGATGTAAAACCTTTAAACTATACAACTTTATCAACGTCTGGTTTTGATATTGAAGCTGATGTGTTTTTAGCAGGTACAGAATATTGGCGTAATGCTGTAGATGGGGCCAATACACCAATTCCATTTGAATATGAACTGTTTGCATTGACCTCTAGTGCTGGCTTAGATATTATGTTTGAAACCTTAAAACGGCCACTTATTCTTGGCGATGATGGGTTTTTAAATCAAGGATTAAGTAACTATACCTACTATTATTCACAAACGTCTAATGCCATAACTGGATCGATAACTTTTGGTGGAACAACCGAATCTGTAATTGGTACAGGGTGGATTGATAGACAATATGGAGACTTTAACCCTTTAACAGGTGAAAAATATGAATGGTTTAGTATGCAATTGTCTAATGGAATGGATCTTAATATGTGGAATATTTTTACTGCAGATCGATTAATCCCTAATACCGAAGCATACAAAATTTTGTCAGCTTATGTTGATGAAACTACACAATATACAACCGCCGATTTTCAAATTGAACGTTTAGCTTATAATTGCATGCCAGATGGAGAGCGTTGCTATTCTAAACAATGGCGATTAACATCCGTAATCAATGACCTAGATCTTACAATTACTACCTTGCACGATAATACCGAAGTAAGCTTGCCATTTCGTTTTTTTGAAGGCGCAACCTCAATTACAGGTACAGTAAATGGTTTAGCAGTAACGGGAATTGGTTTTACAGAATTATTACACGATTATCAACATCCAGATATTACAATTACTACACCAAATTCTGGAGTCTATGATACGAGTTTGCCAATTACTTGGGAGTTAAATAATCCCGATGATGGTCGTCAAATTTTTTATGATGTTGCATATAGTATCGATAACCAATCGACTTTTACTACGATTGCGTCAGGTTTAACAGATACGTCTTATCTCTGGAATAATCCTACAATTTCAGACGGAGACTCTATATGGTTTAGAATTTCAGCATATTCTATTGATGGTGTATTAAATAATACAGTTATTAGTGATGTGGCTTCAACGACCACCTTATCGTTAGATACCTTGACAATGAATTCCATAAAAGTAGTGTTTCCAAACCCAGTAAGTCATACTTTTACGATTCAATTAAATGATGTAATTAATGGAAGTTATTCGGTTGTAGATATAAGTGGACGTGTAGTGTTTACTTCGGAAATATTAAACACCAATACAATTGCTATTGCAACAAACGATCTAAATTCTGGAGTTTATGTGGTGCAACTTAGGGCTGAAAAAGGAACTTCAAGTTCGTATAATGGCCAAATAAACCTAAAGTTTGTAAAACAATAAATTTAGTCTTCGATACGATTGTCATCAAAAGCAGAAGGCAATAAATTAGGAATTAATTTTGCGAAAAGTGGTAATAAAATAGCACCTCCTGGTAACATGAAAATAGCCAAACTTGGTATAGTTTTTAGCATATCCAACAGTTGATCTTGCATCTGTTTTTGCTCTTCTTTACTCAAATCGGTATGAGTAGATTTTGAAATCAATAACATCAAATCTTTACTTTGACGCATTTCTTTGACCAAACGTTTACTATTACGTCGAATAAGCTTGTTTACCAATTGTGATGAATTTTCATAGAAGTTTCCCATTGGGTTTGTTTGTAAAAACAACATCACCTCTTTTTTATGAGCATCATGAAATTTAGAAACACATAAAATAGAATCATGTATTTCGGAAGCATCTAGGTCTAATTGCTTTGCCAATTGTTTTAAGAATTGATATTCCGATTTTTCTAAGATTTCATCATCCCAAACCGAAAGGCACATCAAATCTAAAAGATATTTCTTTTCATTATACTTGATGTCATAATCAATATCGAAAATAAGGTCTTCAATGTCAATATCGCTATTATCTAAAAAAGCTGTTGAAGATTCAAAAATGTCTATAATTTCTTTATCATAATCACTAATCTTACTTTTAGAATTTAGCGATTGGTATAATGTTCCTATAATGATGCTTTCAAGTTTTGCAGCATAAGATTTAGGTTCGATGTCTTCTACTAAAAATGCTTGGAATGTAAGTATATCAGCAAATAACAATGAATTGGTGATCGATTTGTTAAAATTTCTGGTTAAAACATTATCATCAATTTTTACTCGATCATGAATGAGGCGTTCCAGCATTGAGGTTTCACTTTTGCCAATAACCAGTTTGTCCCAAAGTGATAAATCTGATACTTCAAGTGCTTTATAAAATCGTAATAAATCTGTAATGAACTCCTTTTTTGAAAAGTTGTTGTTTTTAAAATAGTACACCTGATATAAGCCTGTAATTAAATTGACTTTTGCCAACTCGTCTTCAGAGTAATTATGAATCTGTTCAATATTATCTGTTATGGAGACATTAACTCCATAGATAAACCCATAATCCTTTAAGCTACTATAAAGGTCGCTATAGTGCTCAAAAGGGATGCCTTTTTTTGACAATTGTGAACAGAATTTTTCAATCCAACCACTCGCAGATGGGTTCATGACTTCAATGTTTTAATCTTCACAAATTTAAATTTTTATCTGGTATAAATTGGGTTTTAATTCTCAATGAGCTCTTCTTCATCAAAATCATCATCGGCTTTAAGAAAGAACTTCCCAATTAAAATAGGAGTAAGCATACAGATAATTCCAATGATTGATTTTATATCAAAATCTGCAACAAAATTCATGACAATAAGATAAATACCTGAGAGTAAGAGAATACTTTTAATCCATGTCTTATTCCAAGTAAAGGCACCTATGATATAGCATATTCCTATAAGGCTATACATAGCAGTGTTGATGATATCATTGGTTTCTGGAGCATATCTAAAAAACCAATTTGAGATTTTAGCTAGTAAGACTAGAATTAATAAGCTCATTAGAATAATGTATATGACTTTCTTCATGGTTTTTATTGAGTTTTAAAATTAAATGACCATTCTATGTATTTATAATTCAAAAACCTTAGCGTACTGTTGCTAACTAGTTCGACTCAAACAAATTTTATAGGTTTAAGTGTCTCTATATTAGATGTATAAAGTACTGATTTCTTTCCTAAAACTACAAAAAAACCAAATACAAAATTTACGTAGAAACTACGTATTTTTATAATAAAAAACGCCAGACTTTCGTTTGGCGTTTTGTCTATATTTATGTGGTATTTTGCTTATTCTATAATGCCACCACAGCTAACACGACTTCCTGCTGCTCCAGAAGGTTGCGAGGTAAAATCATCAACACCTTGGTGTACGATAATCGCTTTTCCAACAATGTCTTTGGTCTCATCTCCACAGCCAATACACCATTCGTCTGTAATTTTTGTGATGGTAGCATGACCATTAGCGTCTGCTGTTAAATTTCCAATATCACCTTTGTGATAACCCGCTTCAGCTCCCCATTTGCCGTGAGGTTGTCCTGTTGGGTTCCAGTGACCTCCTGAAGATTTACCATCGTCAGAAGTGCAATCTGCCTTTTCATGAATATGTATAGCATGAGTGCCTTCTGTTAATCCTCCTAATACAGCAATCATAGTCACCACACCTTGATCTTGAGTAAATACGATATTTCCTGTTACATTACTATTACTTTTAGACTCTAGCGCAACAGTTATTTTTTTCTTGTCGGCATAGTAGGCTGGTTCGTCATTGGCAGTAGGACGTTCACTGGCTTTCTCAGTAGATTTGGTGTCTGTGGTTTCGGTATCAGTTACCTTCGGAGTGGCTTCTTTTTTATCAGATTTACAAGAGAATGTCAAGCCTAATACTAAAATGCTAATGTATAATATCGAACGTTTCATGGGTTTTGTTTTAAGTGTTATTTAATGTTGAAAGATAATCAATATTTAAATCGTAAGAAAATTTTTCAATTTATTTTCAGGACATGATTTATGTCATATTTTGTCTCATGTAATGGCTGTAATTTTGACTTAAATATAATTGTTTAGGTATGTGCAATTCATTAGTCAATAAGTATAATGTGGCTGGCCCTCGTTATACAAGTTATCCAACTGTTCCGTATTGGGACAACGCGTCTTTTTCACTTAAAAAATGGAAAACGTCATTGTCCTTATCCTTTAATGAAAGTAATAGTTCAGAAGGTATTAGCCTGTATATTCACTTACCATTTTGTGAGAGTATGTGCACCTTTTGCGGTTGTAATAAACGTATTACAAAACGTCATGATGTCGAAGAACCATACATAAAGGCAGTTCTCAAAGAGTGGAGTTTGTACTGTGAATTGTTAACTGGTCGTCCAAAAATAAAAGAGCTTCATTTAGGTGGAGGAACTCCAACATTTTTTTCTCCAGAAAATTTAGAGGTCCTTATAAAAGGCATTTTGCGAAAAGCACATTTAGCCGAAGATTATGAGTTTAGTTTTGAAGGGCATCCTAATAATACCACTAAAGCGCATCTACAAACTTTATTTGATTTGGGTTTTACGCGTGTGAGTTTTGGAGTTCAGGATTATAACGACACCGTTCAAAAAGCGATCAATCGCGTGCAGCCTTTTGAAAATGTTAAAGCTGCGACCTTAGCAGCAAGAACTATTGGATATACCTCTATTGGCCATGACATTATTTTTGGCCTGCCATTTCAAACCGAAGCTCATGTAGCAAAAACGGTTGAGCTTACTAAAGCATTAATGCCAGATAGGATCGCATTTTATAGCTATGCTCATGTACCATGGCTGAAAGGTAATGGACAACGCGGTTATAAGGATTCCGATTTGCCTTCTGGTGATTCTAAACGTGCTCAGTATGAATTAGGAAAGGATTTGTTGAGTGCAGCAGGATATCATGAAATTGGAATGGATCATTTTTCTTTAAAAACTGATGCTTTGTATCAAGCGATGAATTCTAATAGCTTACATCGAAACTTTATGGGTTATACAGCTTCTAAAACCCAAGCGATGATTGGTTTAGGAGTTTCTTCTATAAGTGATAGCTGGTATGGTTTCTCTCAAAATGTTAAAGGGATTGAGGAGTATTACCATTTAGTAAACCAAGATATTATTCCTGTATATAGAGGACACATTCTAAGTGATGAAGATCTTATCGTAAGACAGCACATTTTAAATTTAATGTGTCATTTTGAAACCAGTTGGGCCGATCAATCATTATATATTGAAGCTTTAAAAGATATCGTCTTCAAATTACGTGAAATGGAGGAGGATGGCTTAGTTGCATTTGAAAAAGAAGGTCTTAAAATAACACAAAAAGGGCAGCCTTTTGTAAGAAACGTATGTATGGTTTTTGATGTGTTGCTCCAGCGTAACCAACCGCAAACAAAATTGTTTTCAATGACAGTTTAAGTCATGAAACCACACATTTAAATAATATAACAAACACTAAAACATTTTATTATGAATAAGATAATTGTACCAATAGATTTTTCTGAATATTCTGAATACGCATTAGAAACCGCTGCGATTTTAGCAAAACGAAACAACGCCGAATTACTCGTGTTACACATGCTAGAAATTGATAGAGGACGTGTGACAGATTCTAGCAATGAGCATAATGAGAAGATGGTATTCTTCTTGAAATTAGCCGAAAGAAAATTTGACGAATTCTTGTCAAAAGACTATTTAGAGGGTGTGAATGTCACTCCAATTGTAAAGCACTTCAAAGTATTTAGTGAAGTCGCTGAAGTTGCTGAAGAACATGACGCAGATATGATTGTTATGGGGTCACATGGAACCAGTGGCTTATCTGAAATTTTTGTAGGTTCAAATACAGAGAAAGTTGTGCGATACTCAGAACTTCCTGTATTAGTTGTAAAGCAAAAACCTGAAAATTTGAAATTTGATACCGTCACCTTTGCTAGTGATTTTTCAGAGCAAATGGTTGAGCCTTATATTAGGGCACGTCAATTGTTTGATAACATTAAATTAATTCATGTTAATGTGCCAGGAGAAGGCTTTAAGAGTTCTTCGGAAATGGAAGCTAATGTTGTAAGTTTTCTTAATAAAGCTGATGGTAATTTAGATAAGCTG
Organism: Psychroserpens citreus; assembly: GCF_055686305.1. Classification (NCBI taxonomy): domain Bacteria; kingdom Pseudomonadati; phylum Bacteroidota; class Flavobacteriia; order Flavobacteriales; family Flavobacteriaceae; genus Psychroserpens; species Psychroserpens citreus. The sequence goes on along the minus strand of NZ_CM145999.1, from coordinate 491,045 downwards.
AATGATGTACATTACACGTCTGATTATACAATTGAAAAAGGAATTCTCAACGCGTCTAACTTATTAGGTGCTGATTTGATTGCAGTTCCTACTCACGGAAGAAAAGGCTTAGCACATTTTTTTACAGGCAGTGTTTCTGAAGATGTGGCAAATCATGCGACATTACCTGTGATGACATTTAAAATATAGTTTTAGTTAGTTATTAGACTCCTTTAACTAAAACGGGAAAAGCTTGAGCATTTGCTCAAGCTTTTTTATTTTTTATGATGCTACATTAAAGAGATTAATCTAATTTAAATGCTTTAATATCTTTAAATGGGTTGGTTTGTAGGGCTTCCATTTTTGAGCGATATGGTGCCCAAGTATCATTAAAAAAGGTATTGGTCTCGTTAAGAACTTCTTCCAAAGCTACTTTCGCATTGTTAATCAATGTTGTTTCTGTAGACGAGATACCATTTTGTCGGCTACCAACATAACTTTTAGCTAAATTTAAACGTTGCATCACAGTAACTTCTGGGTTTCTAGTAATCCCTTGGCGTTTGTCTTCTTTGCCTAAGAATTTATTGACAATACTATCAATGCTTTTAACAATGTCGCCAGAGGCTTTGATATCATCCTTGTATTTGTCTTTGTCTAATTTTTTCAATAGCGATTGGTACTCTTTGGCAATCGTTTTGTTTTCTACCAATTGCTTCACGGCATCTGCAGCAGTTTGCTGCATGGACTCTATTGATTTGTAATGATCGTAAACTTGATTAATATTTGCCATTGAGGCTTTAATTCTTGGATCTAATTTTACAGTAACCATAACTTCTGAAGACTGATCTCCAAAGCTCATAACAGCTTTGTAATTTCCAGGTTTAACACCAATACCACTAGGCTCTCTGGTACGTTTTCTGATGCGTTTTGATGGATAATCTACACCAGCTTCGTCCATAAACCATGTCCATTTGTATACGCCAGTTGAATCCGGTGCTTTTTGTTTTAGAGTTCTAATTAAACGATCACCATCATAAATATTGAGATAAAGAGAATCCCATTTTATCTTAGTCTCTTTGATTTCAGAATCGTCTATTTTCTCATCTGTCTTTTGGTCTTTTTTGTCATCTAAAGCTTTTTTCTTCTCCTCAATTTTTACAAAATAAGAAAGCCTAGCTCCATAACCTCTATTTTCACCATGATACATGGCATCTGCTCCAAATCGACTCCCTGTAGGTTGTTGATATGCGGCTTGATACACCACGGGAGGATCAAATAATTTGAGTTTATTATTGATGATTTGTTTATTCTTAGCTATGGCACGTAATGGACGAATATCATCTAATACCCAAGCTGCTCTTCCAAAGGTCCCAATAATTAAATCGTGTTCTCTTTGATGAATAACTAAATCCTTGACAGAAACTGTTGGGAAACCATTGGTCCATTTGGTCCATGAATTTCCTGCATCAAATGAAATATAAAGTCCGTCATCTGTTCCTAAAAATAACAAGTTAGATTCTACAGGGTCTTCTACAATGGATAAGGTATAACTTTGTACATCATTATTATCTACAATACGAGTCCATGTTTTACCGTAATCTTTAGTTCTGTAGGCATAAGGTGTGTAATTAAAACGTCTATAATCGTTAGCTATTAATAAGGCTTCTCCTTTGTTTTTGTTTGAAGCTTTGATTTGAGCAATCCAACTTCCATCAGGAAGTCCTTTGATATTTTTGGTGACATCGTTCCAAGTGTTGCCACCATCTGTTGTGTAATGTACCTTTCCATCATCGGTTCCTACCCAAAGCATATCACGTTCAAGTTCTGAAGGCTCAATAACTAATATAGTGGTATGATTTTCTGCTCCAGTTGCATCCATGGTTAATCCACCGCTTTCGGATTGCTTTTGTTTTTCTGGATTATTGGTGGTTAAATCGGGAGAAATAATTGTCCAAGTATCTCCTTTATCTGTCGATTTATGTACAAATTGACTTCCGAAGTAAATTGTACTATTATTAAACGGGTCTATATTTATAGCAGAGTTCCAGTTAAAACGCAATCTAATGTCTGGATCTGGATGTGTAGGTCTCACTAAATAATTGTTACCCGTTTCCCAATCGTAACGACTCACATAACCTTGTTGACTCATAGACCAACCATAACGTGAGTCGTCTCTGTCAGGAACCACGTCAAAGCCATCACCAAAGCTTATTTCTTGCCAATAACTATTACGAATCCCTTGTACTCTCCATGTATAGGATGGACCTCTCCAAGAACCATTGTCCTGCATGCCTCCATAAACATTGTATGGAATTTCATTATCTACATTAATATGATAGAATTGAGCCACTGGTAAATTTCCAATAAAGCGCCATGATTTACCACCATCTTTGGTAATATTCATACCACCATCATTTCCATCAATCATAAAGTTTCCATTCTTTGGATGAATCCACCAAGCATGATGATCTGGATGAACACCATTACTAACTCCATAAGCAGGCATTAATTGTGTAAAGTTTTTTCCACCATCTTCCGAAACATTAACATAGGTATAAATAGAGTATATTCTATTTTCGTTCTGCGGGTCTACATAGATTTCAGAATAATAAAAAGGTCGGTTTCCGATATCGTTTTTATCATTGATTTTCTGCCAATTGAAACCACCATCTTCACTTTTATAAAGCGCATTTTTCTTAGCTTCTACCAGCGCATAGATAATGTTTGGTTTGTTAGGCGCGATGGCCACTCCAATACGACCTAAATTTCCTTCAGGAAATCCGTCTTTATCTGTAACTTTTTTCCAAGTGTCACCACCATCATAGGTGATATGTAATCCTGAACCTTCTCCACCAGAGTTGAAGAACCATGGATCACGTTTATGCTCCCACATTGCAGCGATTAATTTGTTCGGATTGGTTGGATCCATTACTAAATCTGCTGCTCCTGTTGTATCATTTGCATATAATATTTTGTTCCATGTAAGTCCGCCATCAGTGGTTTTAAATACGCCTCGTTCTGGATGTTCACCCCAAGGCGAACCAATAGCGCCAACATACACAACATCTGGATTTGTAGGATCGATAATGACGCGATGAATATGTCTTGTGTTTTCAAGACCCATAGCTTTCCAACTTTTGCCGCCATCTAGTGATTTAAAAATGCCAAAACCACCATTTAAACTATTTCTTGGATTTCCTTCACCTGTTCCAACCCAGATTACGCTTGGGTTTGACTGTTGAATAGCAACAGCCCCAATCGAGGCAGTAACTTGATCATCAAAAATTGGTGTCCAAGTAATTCCGCCAGATTCACTTTTCCATAAACCACCAGAGGCTGTACCAACATACATAATATCTGGATTGGAATGTACAGCATCTATAGCAGTAACACGTCCAGACATTCCTGCTGGTCCAATATTTCTAGGTGTCATGGTTTTTAATAAATCAAGAGATATGTCCTGTGCAAATAAAGAAAGCGACGCTATAAATAGCGTCAGAAATAGAGATTTTTTCATTTGTTTTTGGTTTAGCTGCTCTAAAGATAAGCAAACACCAGGTCTATATAAAACATCAAGATTGTATTAATGATATTTTAACAAATTTAGGTATTAGAAACTGCTGCTAATTTAATTAGGATAAATTTATCCGAAATATGATAAATGTCATAATTTTTGGCAGTTTTAGTCTCTAAATTTGTGAAATAAATTAACGCAATATGAAGACAACACTAAAACTAATGATGGTATTATTTGTAACACTGCTTATAAGTTGTGGAGGCAAAGAAGAGAAAGAAAAAGAGAAAATTTCTTATGGTAAGAAAGAAGCTCCTGCTAAAGTTGAAACACCAAAAAAAAGTGGGACACCAGCGTCTAAAAAGGTAGATTTAGCAAATAAAGGAGTTGGCCCAATTACTTCTTTGACCCTAAACCCTGAAATCGATCAAAAAATGGCGGCTGAAGGTGCTGAGGTTTTTAAGAAAATGTGTACTGCCTGCCATAGACCCAACAAGAAGTTTATTGGACCAGCTCCAAAAGGATTATTAGAACGTCGTTCACCTGAGTGGATTATGAATATGATTCTAGATCCAGAAGGAATGGTGAAAAATGATCCTCTTGCTAAAGAATTATTGATTGAGTTTAATGGATCTCCTATGGCGAACCAAAACTTAACAGAAGCAGAGGCAAAATCTGTACTAGAATATTTCAGAACACTATAACACTATAAATTATGAGAATAGCCAAAACACTCGTTTTAGTTTTTACATTAGCTGTTTTTGTTTGCTCATGTAAAAATGAAAACAAAGAAGTAACATCGAACTCTACAGTTACCCAAGCTGATAAGGAACCTACAGAAAGAACTGGTCAAGCATTTATCAAAGATGATGGAAGTACGACAGTATTGAGTATTGCAATAGGATCTAAAGACCATTCTACATTGGTTGCTGCCGTTCAAGCAGCACAACTAGAAAATGCGTTAGTAAATGCTGGACCATTGATGGTGTTTGCACCAACTAATGATGCTTTTGCAGCTTTACCTGAAGGAACTGTTGAAAATTTATTACAACCAGAAAATAAAGATGCTTTAGCAAATATCTTAAAGTATCATGTGACTCCTGGAAATTATTCTAAAGACTTTTTAAAGAAGTTTAAGAAACTTGGTCAAGCTAATAATCAATACGTTAATGTAAAAGTAGTAGATGGAGAGCCTATAATTGGTGGTGCAAAAATACTAGGAAGTGTAAAAGCAGGTAATGGCATTGTACACGTAATTGACAAAGTATTATTGCCACCAACCGAAGACTAAAAAAACACTAATCTAATTTAAGTACACATGAAGAATTTATTAAAATTAACTATTGCTCTTGTATTTGTATTTGGTATCTATACGAGCTGTAATAATTCAAAATCATCAGATAATACATCTGGTGCGTTGGCAAGTAATGTTGCCGAAAAAGTATATGTTGCTCCTGGAGAGCATGATGAGTTTTATGCGTTTATATCTGGAGGATTTAGCGGGCAATTATCAGTATATGGTTTGCCTTCAGGGAGACTTTTTAAGGTAATCCCTGTATTTTCTCAAGATGCTGAAAAAGCCTATGGATATAATGAGGAAACCAAGCCCATGCTAAATACATCTCACGGATTTGTGCCTTGGGATGATGCCCATCACCCAGACATTTCTCAAACTAATGGTGTTGTTGATGGACGTTGGGTGTTTATTAACGGAAATAATACTCCAAGAATTGCTAAAATTGATTTGTCAACTTTTGAAACAACTGAAATTATAGAAGTGCCTAATAGTGCTGGTAATCACAGTTCATCTTTTGTTACAGAAAACAGTGAGTATGTAGTAGCTGGAACCCGTTTTTCAGTACCTATTCCTCAGAAAGATATGCCAATAAAGGATTACAAAGGAAACTTTAAAGGATCATTGACGTTTATCTCTGTTGAACCAGAACATGGTCACATGGATATCAAATTTCAGTTAATCATGCCTGGATTTGATTATGACTTAGCGCATCCAGGACGAGGAGCTTCTCATGGATGGTTCTTCTTCTCAACGTATAATTCTGAAGAGGCAAGTACACTTATGGAAGTGAATGCTTCACAAAATGATAAAGATTTTATTGCAGCTGTGAATTGGAAGAAAATTGAAGAGTATGTCAATAATGGTGGTGGAACAAAAATGGCTACCAATTATGCACATAATGTCTACGATGAGTCTACACATATGGCAACATCTACCATGAAAAAAGAAGTACTAACTGTTAATCCGTTAGATGTTCCTGGAGCCGTTTATTTATTGCCAACTCCAAAATCACCTCATGGTTGTGATGTGGACCCTACAGGAGAATATATTGTTGGTAATGGTAAATTATCTGCAAATTTAACTGTACACTCATTTACTAAAATGTTAGATGCTATCGAGAACGAAAAGTTTGCAGGTGATGCTTATGGCATTCCAATCTTAAACTTTGAAGATGTATTGGCAGGTGTTGTAGAACAACCAGGTTTAGGACCTCTGCATACTGAATTTGATGGTAAAGGAAATGCGTATACTACCTTCTTTATTTATTCTGAAGTTGTAAAATGGAAAGTCGGAACATGGGAAGTTTTGGATAGACAACCTTGTTACTATTCTGTTGGTCACTTAATGATTCCTGGAGGTAACTCGCAAAAGCCTTGGGGAAAATATGTCGTTGCCATGAATAAAATTACTAAGGATCGTTATTTGCCAACAGGTCCTGAGGTGACTCAATCGGCTCAACTTTATGATATTTCAGGTGATAAAATGGAATTGTTATTAGATTTCCCAACAATAGGCGAACCACATTATGCTGCTGGTTGTCCTGCCGATTTAATAAAACCGCGTTCTAAAAAGATTTTTAATCTGGAAGATAACAAACATCCATACGTTGCTAAAAGTGAAATGGACACAAAAGTGGTGAGAGAAGGCAATGTTGTTCATGTCTATATGACTACAATTAGAAGTCACTTTTCTCCAGATAATATTGAAGGCATTAAAGTAGGAGATAAGGTCTATTTCCATATTACCAATTTAGAACAAGATTATGATGTGCCGCATGGTGTAAGTATGATTGGAGCCAATACATCTGAATTGTTAATCATGCCAGGACAAACTGAAACCTTCCTTTGGGAACCAAAACAAGTTGGCGTTTGGCCATTTTACTGTACAGATTTCTGTTCGGCACTTCATCAAGAAATGCAAGGTTATGTTAGAGTCTCTCCTGCAAATTCTAATACACCATTAAAATGGTCTTTAGGAGAAGATATTGAATAAACAATTTAGGGGAATTTTGTTTTAGTGTTTATTTCCCTATGACAAAGGCGAGGGTTAACTTTTCGCTCTCGCCTTTCTTTTAAAACACTATAAAATCACTAATTCTCATACGATGAAAAAGTCAAATGCCATCATGCTGCTAGCAGCTATTCTGCCCTTAGGATTGTTTTTATTTCCGCTTTGGAAAATTACGTTAGAAGCGCCTCAATATCCTACACCTTTAGGAATGTATATTCATATCAATGACTTTTCAGATGCGAATCCACATGACATTAAAAATATTAATTTAATGAATCATTATGTTGGAATGCAGTACATACCAGAAGCTATTCCTGAATTTAAAATCTTTCCTGCAGGTATTATTATCACAAGTATTTTGGGATTATTAATTGCATGGAAAGGTAATTATAAGTGGTTTTTGGGCTGGTTTATTTTAATGATTGTTTTGAGCATTGCTGGACTTTATGACTTTTATTTATGGGAACATGATTATGGTCATAACCTCGACCCTAAAGCGATTATGAAATTTACAAATCCAGACGGAACTCAAATGGGATTTCAACCACCACTTTTTGGGAGTAAAGATATTCTCAATTTTAGGGCACATTCATACCCGCAATTAGGAGCATTATTCCTAACTCTAGGCATAGGAGCATCATTTGTTGCTTTTTTGATAGGAAAGAAACAACATAAAATGGTCTAGGTCAAATACTGATTAAAAAACACTAAACACTAAAATCATGAAAACACTAAAATATTATATAAGCATTACATTGCTGTTGCTCTTTTTCAGTTGTAATGTGTCACCTAAACCGATAGATTATGGTAGTGATGGCTGCCATTTTTGTAAAATGACTATTGTAGACAAAGTTCATGCTGCTGAAATCGTCACTAAAAAAGGAAAAGTCTATAAGTTTGATGCAACAGAATGTATGATCAATTTTATGAATGAATTTGACACTTCTGAAATCGCTCTGTATCTATCAAATGACTATACAACACCTGAGATACTTATTGATGCCACTAAGGCTACGTTCCTTATAAGTGAAAATATTCCGAGCCCAATGGGTGCATTTTTATCGGCTTTTGAGCATCAAGTTGATGCGCAACAAGCTCAATCGGAAAAAGGAGGCGATTTATATTCATGGAACGAATTACTAGCACATTTTAAAGACTAGTAAAATGAAAAGCATATTAATTTATTGTTTTGTCATTCTTTGGGTTGGCTATATAAATGCATTTCAGATTGAAGTCTGTGGTAATTGTCCAATTTCAACAGTGAAAGAAGCCATAAGCCTAGCTAAGGACTTTGATACTATTGTTGTAAAAAAAGGCACTTACAAAGAGCATGATATATTAATTGATAAGCCACTTACTATTATTGGTGAAAATTACCCTGTAATAGACGGTGAATTAAAAGGTGAAATTATAACTATTATTTCCGATAATGTTACTGTAGATGGCTTGTTTATAATTAATGTAGGTACTAGTTATACAGAGGATTATGCCGCTATTCGTGTGAGACGCAGTAAACACTTTGTCATTCAAAACTTAGTACTAGAAAAATTGTTTTTCGGAATTTATATTGAGAAATCTAATTACGGAAAAGTGTTTCATAATAAAGTGATTGGTGATGCCGTAGAAGAATATAACTCGGGAAATGGAATACAATTATGGTATAGTAATCATATTGAAATTGAGCATAATTATGTAGAGCATGTTAGAGATGGAATTTATTTAGAGTTCTCAGATGATTGCTTAATTAAGAATAATGTAAGTGCCTTGAATTTGAGATATGGCTTACACTTTATGTTTTCTAATAATGATGTATATCAAGACAATATATTCGAAAATAATGGAGCAGGTGTGGCAGTTATGTTTTCAAAAAAAATCAAAATGTTCAATAATACATTCAAAGAAAATTGGGGAACAGCTTCATATGGTATGCTTCTCAAAGAAATAAACGATGCCGAAATTATTGGTAATACCTTTGAAGAAAATACCATTGGAATTAACATTGAAGGATCAAATCGTATCGTTTATAAACATAATAACTTTAAGAATAATGGTTGGGCAATAAAGGTTAGAGGCGCTTGCTATACTAACCAATTTACAGAGAATAATTTTTTATATAATTCTTTTGACATTGCCTATAATAGTAAAGTAAACGACAACGAATTTGATAAAAATTATTGGAGTAATTATACGGGTTATGATTTAGATAAAGATGGTATAGGTGATGTGCCTTATCGACCTGTAAAGCTATTTTCCTATATCGTAAATCGTACACCAGAAACCATTATTTTATTGCGTAGTATGTTTATTGATATCATAGATTTTTCTGAAAAAGTATCTCCAGTATTTACACCTGATAATCTTTTTGACCTTCACCCACTAACAAAGAAAGTCACATGGTAAATATTATAGGATTACATAAAGCATTTGGAAAGAACCGTGTGTTGAGCGGACTCGATTTAACAATAAATGATGGAGGCATTTTTGCAGTGCTTGGCCCTAATGGTTCAGGAAAGACAACTTTGATTAAATCAATTTTAGGGATGGTTATTCCAGATAAAGGCCACATTAATGTGCTGGGAGAGGATATCAAGAAAAATTCGAAGTATCGACATAAAATAGATTACTTACCACAGATTGCCAATTTCCCAAGTAATTTAAAGGTAAGAGAACTCATTAGAATGATAAAAGATCTTCGGCAAAGTACTGATGACGATGTACGTTTAATTAAACTCTTCAAATTAGAGCCATTTTTAAATAAGAAATTAGGAACACTCTCAGGAGGAACTAAACAAAAAGTAAACATTGTATTAACCTTTATGTTTGATAGTCCGTTAGTGATTTTAGACGAGCCTACTACAGGTTTAGATCCAATATCATTAATACGTTTAAAAGACTTAATCCAAGCCGAAAAAGCTAAAGGTAAAACCATTTTGATTACATCACATATTATGAGTTTTGTTGAAGAAGTTTCCGATGAGATTGTCTTTTTATTAGAAGGTAAGATTTACTTCAGAGGCTCTATTTCAGAATTAAAAACTAAGACCAATCAGCCAGATTTTGAACATGCAATTGCGTCTATATTATCCGATAATCATGCTTAAGATATTAAAATATAGTTTTTTTGATTTAATGCGTAGTCGTTGGAGTTACGTCTATTTTGCATTCTATTTATTGTTAGGAATTGTGCTTTTATTTTTAAATAACGATTTATCAAAAGCTGTCATTACCTTGATGAATGTAATTATTGTTTTAGTTCCTTTAATCGGAACCATTTTTGGTGTCATGTACTATTACAATTCTAAAGAGTTTACTGAACTTCTATTAGCACAACCGTTAAAACGTTCATCTATATTTCTTGGACAATATTTAGGTGTAGCTTTATCATTATCTATAAGTTTGATTTTGGGTTTAGGAATACCATTTGTGTTTTATGGATTATTTAAAAGTAACGTCATTTGGGATTTCTCACTATTACTAATTACAGGAACTTTTTTGACCTTAATTTTTACAGCCTTAGCATTTAATATTGCCTTGTCTAATGAGAATAAGATTAAAGGTTTTGGCTATGCGATCTTGTTGTGGTTATTTTTGGCGGTGATATACGATGGCTTATTCTTAATGACCTTAATTATGTTTGAAGATTACCCTTTAGATAAAATATCATTAATAGGAACCATGCTTAATCCTATAGATCTATCCCGAACATTAATCCTTTTAAAACTAGATATTTCTGCATTATTAGGATACACAGGAGCAGTTTTTAAACAATTCTTTGGGACAAGCTTAGGTCTCATAATATCTTTTGTTATGTTAACAGTTTGGGTAGTATTACCAGTATTTAGAATTATTTATAAATCAAGAAAGAAAGATTTTTAACAGTTAGTCTAAAGTAGATAAAGCTAGTTCAATCATTGTATTAAATGTAGACGCTCTTTCATCTGCTGAAGTGTGTTCTCCAGTAACTAAAGAATCTGAAATTGTTAATATAGACAATGCATTAACGTTATGTTTGGCAGCTATGGTATATAGGCCTGCAGTTTCCATTTCTACACAAAGGACCCCAAAATCTGCCCATTTTTTATAAGATTCATAATCATCCTGATAGAATTCGTCTGAAGACAATACATTTCCAGCTTTGATAGTAATATTATGTAGTTTCGCATATTCAGCAACTTTCATAAATAAGTCAAAATTTGCAGTAGGCGCATAATCGGCATTGATAAACCTTGAATTGTTAATGCCCGAGTTTGACGATGCAGCCATAGCAATAACGATGTCTCTAAGTTTAATGTTTTCTTTATACGATCCAGCAGATCCTACTCTAATTAAGTTTTTGACACCATAATCATTGATAAGTTCATGAGCATAAATTAAGCAGGAAGGAATTCCCATTCCAGTACCTTGTACAGAGACAGGCTTGCCCTTAAAAGTTCCTGTATATCCTAGCATACCCCTAACGTCATTATACAATTTTGGATGATCTAAATAAGTTTCTGCAATCCATTTTGCTCTCATGGGATCTCCTGGTAACAGTACAGTGTCTGCGATATCGCCTTTTTGTGCTTCTATATGTATGCTCATTATAATTTTTTTAGGTGATTAAATTTTTAAAAATGCCGAACCTTGTTGTAAATCTAAAGCCAATTCTTCTAGGTTTGTATGCTCTAGCATATGTTTTAAATTGTGTCTTATCGATTTAAATTTATCATGCAAAGGACAAGGATGTGCCTCGTCGCATTTTTCTAAGCCAAGACCACAACCATTGTAAATACTATTTCCATCTATAGCTTCTACAATTTGTGATAGTTTTATTTTAGAAATGTTTTCTTTTTCGATTTGAAAACCACCATAGGCACCTTTTGAAGAATTTATAATATTGTGTTTAACAAGAGCTTGTAAAATCTTGGCAGTAAAGGCCTGAGGTGAATTAATCTCCTCAGAAATTTTTTTAGGACTCACTCTATGTCCTTCAAATGAGTTTTTGGCAATAAAAATGGATGCCCTAATCGCATATTCGCAAGCTTTTGAAAACATTTAAAAGATATTTTATACAAATAACGAATAATATTTTAATTAGGATACTATTATCTGAATTAAATAATACATCCTGAAAAATCACTTAGACTTTTCAGGATGTAACGTTTTAATGATGACACACTAAAACTGTTCAATCAGGAAATTTATCAAGTCTGTAGTTGTTACAATTCCAACTAAAGCATTGTTGTCAACTACAGGTAATGCATGAAATTCTTTTTTAGCTAATAGTTCTGCAACTTCTTTTATTGTGGTATTTGAACTAATACTTACCAAGTTTTTTGCCATCACTTGTTCAATGGTAAACATATTATATACTACAGTGTCTACATCTTGTTCACCATCATCTATAGCATCGGCAAAGCTAATTCTAAGTAAGTCGGTATAACTCAACATGCCTATAATTTCATCGCCACTTACTACTGGGATATGTCGGATCTTATTTTTTTTGAAAAGAGACTCAGCGATCTCTAAGTTATCTGTTAGATTTAAGGTGATGACCTCTGTGGTCATTATTGCTGAAATTGGTGTTCTTTTTTTCATGGTCTTAGGTTTTAATTCTTTATTAAAGTTACCATTTGACCGTTTTAAAAACTATGATAAATGTCAGTGTATGTGAAAGATGTTCTTATTTTTTGAATGTTTTTGCAAAGGTTTCGCATAACTCTAAAGTAGCTTTAACATCTTCAAAAGTTGTTCTAGGATTTATAAGGCACATTCTAAGTACTATTTGATTTTGCAAGACAGTAGTGACTAATAAAGCCTCTCTCGAAGCCACAACACTTTGCGAAATTTGTTGATTCAATGTATCTAGTTCTTTTTCAGAATATGAATACCCAATGGGATTGTACCTGAAATTAATAACAGCTAAGGTTGCTGGTGATATGACTTCCCAATTGGAGCTTTGTCTCAAGTGAGATTCAACAGTCTCTGTTAAAATTATAGAATAAGAGATGGCATGTTTAAAAGTATTCAAGCCAAATGTCTTCATCGACATATAAAATTTTAAAGCTCTAAAACGACGCGTTAATTGAATGCCATGATCATAGAAATTTATTTCGGAAGTGTTACCTTCAATATCTCTTAAGTATTCAGGTTTTTCACTGAAGGTTTTACTTAACCATTTATGATTTCTCACTAATAAACATCCCATCTCATAAGGTTGAAACATCCATTTGTGAGGATCAATAGTAAGTGAATCAGCTTTTTCAATACCTTTTAATAAACCTTTTCCTTTAGCAGATAAGATGGCTGGTGCACCATAGGCACCATCGATATGAAACCATAAGTTTTCGGCTTTACAAATTTTAGAAATCTCTTGAAGTGGGTCAATACTACCAGTATTTGTGGTTCCAGCAGAAGCGATAATGCAAAAAGGTTGTAAGCCTTCTAGTCGATCTTTAGCAATTGCATTTTTCAGCTTATTGATGGCCATTTTAAATTCGATATCTGTTGGGATAATTCGTACCTGTTCTTTTTTAAAACCTAATACACGTATAGCTTTGATGTTTGAAGAATGTGCTTGATCAGACATGTATACAATGGCTTTAGAGAAATCATCTCCGCAACGCTGTCTTCTGGCCGTTACCAATGCGGTTAAGTTGGCCATAGAGCCACCACTTGTAAAAATGCCTCCACCTTTTTTAGTTGGAAATTTAAAAAGTTTTAGTAGCCAATTCATAGTTACGATTTCTAATTCTGCAGCAGCAGGTGATGCAGCCCATCCTCCAGAAAACACATTGAATCCTGTTGCCAAAGTATCAGCCATAACACTTACATAATTGCTTGGTCCTGGTACAAAAGAATAAGATTTTGGATGGGATACAATATTACTATTAGGAATAACTTTTTGTACTACAAAATCAAAAACTTCTTGATAATGTGTCTCTTTTTCTGGGATTTCAATATTGAAAAGGAAATCCATTTCATCTCTCGAAGCAAAAGCTACTGGTTGTTTGGTATGTTCGGTATCAAAATGATCTACTATAGCATCTATAACTTGATAGCCGTAGGATTTCATATCCTCTTTTGATAGTTGTAATTTGTTAATACTGATGTTGTTTAAGGGCATGATGTTAGTTTGAAAGGCTTTGAATATAGTGATTTGTAAGGTCTTAATGGCAGTCTATTGTACTAGAAGCCATCTCTGCGACTGGTGCAGGTGAGAGGTAAGGAATACCTAATCCTAAACCACGAACGATAAATAATAAACCAATAATGACAATCACAACAGGAATTGCCTTCTGAATACGTTGCTTGAGTGTTGAATTTAAAAATTTACCTAAATAAATTGCAGTGGTCATTAACGGGATTGTTCCTAAACCAAATAAGATCATGTATAAACTACTATGTGCTACATGCTGAGTAGCAATAGACGCAATAACAGCCATATATACTAGACCACAAGGTAGAAAACCATTAAGAAAGCCAATCGTTAAAAAAGTGTCTGCTGTTTTCTTTTTAAGAGCCTGACCTAGTGACGATTTTACTTTAGAGATAAGTTTGTAAATTGGTTTCGAAAAGTTATACTTGTTGAACGTTTGTATTGGTATAAACACTATAGCAATCATCAAAATTCCAATGACTATGGATAGTTGTTGCTGCACTCCAAAGATGTATAACCCTTTTCCAACGAGACCAAAGATGAGACCAATTATGGCATAAGCCATAAGTCTTCCAAAATGATAGGCGACTATTTGAAATACCTTTTTAGTGGAGTTATTACGATCTACAGGTAGCATAAAGGCAATAGGACCACACATTCCAACACAGTGGAAACTTCCTAATAGACCAAATATGAGAGCAGACCAAAGCATTTAATTCATTCTTTAGTAAGTAATCTCTTTTTTGTAGAGATATGATTTTCCATTATATTGCCAATCCACTTTAATGTTCCAACGACCATCTAACAAACGTTTGTCAGGTATGAGCAAATTGTGATTAGACAATGAAATTGCAGTTTCAAAGTCTACGTGTTCATTAGATGGTCTATATAGGAACACTTTTCCAGTGATTTTATTGATGTCCATAGTTTCAGGGAACCTAAGTTCTAAACCCTTATCTGTACGTTTCCATAAGATATTTGTGGTTAAATCGTTAGCATTAGTTTCCTTGTCTATATCATTTTGATATTCTAATTCTTCTTTATAGTAATCTTCTGTGACTAAAGATGTATTGTATTTTTTTGATGCATTCATATTGACTACGAAATACATGATAAAGCTTATAAATGCTATAAAAGCTATTACTATTCCGGTTCCCCAATTTATTTTCATAATCTTTGTTTTTTATGGCATTTCCCACTTTCGTATGCACTTCAGAGGGTCAGGCTTTCCACTGTATCTTTTTACTTGCTTACCTCGACTACGCTCAGCCTCCAAATAAAAAGGATGTCGTTTCAATCCTTAATGCATGTTACATTGCCTTTAATTATAGCTTCTAGGGCCTAAAAAGTTAACAGTTGTGGTTTCAATAATTTCATTTTCGTTATAAACCTCAATCATTAATTTGTTTTTATCGCCCGAGAGTTCGCTTTTATCAATTTCAATAAATAATGTGCCTTCAGCAGATCCTTGAGCTGGTACTTCAAAATTATCTGAAGTTGAAACCAACTTAATTTTTCCTTTATACTTACGTAATTTAAAACTCACATTAGAAATAGTGTCTGTTGTTTTATTTATCAATTTATAGGTAAATACATTACTAATAATATTACCTTCTTTATGTTCATACAATTGACCTGGAAGTCTTAAAATTCTGGCTTCAAGATCGGTTCTTAGCAATAGCATGCCAACTAAAACACCAGTTAAGATAAAGAGTACAGCAGTATATCCTTTTAATCGTGGTGTGTATTCAAATTTCTTTTTTTTCTCAATGTTATCTTCGCTGGCGTATCGAATTAAGCCTTTAGGCAAATTAATACTGTCCATTATATGGTCACATTCGTCAATACATGCGGTACAGTTAACACATTCTAATTGGGTGCCATTTCTAATATCAATTCCAGTTGGACAAACATGTACACATTGCAAACAGTCAATACAATCACCATGACCTAAAGCTTCACGGTCTTCATTTTTTCTAAACTTTTTTCGACCATTGTCACCTTCGCCTCGTTTGTGATCGTAGGCAACTACGATAGATTTGTTGTCTAATAGTACACCTTGAAGTCTACCATAAGGACACGCAATAATACATACTTGTTCTCTAAACCAAGCAAACACAAAATAGAATACTCCAGTGAATATAATCAATGGAAATAAAGTGCCTAAATGTTCAAGAGGTCCATCAGTGATATATCTAATGAGTTTATCACTCCCAATAAGATAGGCTAGAAATACATTTGCAATTAAAAAGGAAACGACCAAAAAGATGAACCATTTTAATACACGTTTTCTAATTTTTTCTGCATCCCATTGTTGTCGATCTAATTTACGTTGCTTATTTCTGTCACCTTCAATCCAATATTCTATTCTACGAAATACCATTTCCATGAAAATTGTTTGCGGGCAAATCCATCCACAAAAAATTCGCCCAAATCCTACAGTAAATAGCGTGATAAAGACAACGCCAATAAGCATTGAAATCACAAATAAGTAGAAGTCCTGAGGCCAAAATGGAAACCCAAAAATATTGAAACGACGTTCCAATACATTAAACATCAAAAACTGATTTCCATCAACCTTGATGAAAGGTGCTGTAAATAAAAATGTTAAAAGAACGTAGCTTACGATTTTTCGTTTATCGTAATACCGACCACTCGGCTTTTTTGGGTACACCCAAGCACGTTTGCCTTCTTTATTTACAGTACCTATAGAGTCTCTAAAGGATTCGTTATTGGGTGTTTCCATGCGTTATTTTTCTTCTATTACAGAAATTGAATCTGCTTTTACTTCTATAGTTTCAGTGGCTTCATCAACTACAGGAGCATTCTCATCGATCCAAATATCACCTTCAGGTGCTTTAGGTTCTGCTGGAGTAGTGCCTTCAAATTGAAGAACATAGCTCGCTACTTGGGCCATTTCTGATGGTTTTAAGCTTTGTTTCCAAGCAATCATACCTTTACCATCACGACCACCTTCAGAAATCGTTTTAAATACATTCTTGATACCACCTCCTAAAATCCAATTTCTATCAGTAAGGTTAGGGCCAATGCCTCCACCGCCATCAGCTTTATGACAAGCAACGCAGTTCATTTCAAAAATGGATTTGCCAGCATTTAAATCTGCCGCATCTGTTAACACTGTCACCGTGTTGAAATCAACTAAATCTTTTGCTGTTTTTTTATATTCTTCAATATCAATTTTTGCTTGAGCTATATCAGCTTCTAACTCATCATATTGAGTGTCTCCATTAAAAATGTGATATTTAGTAAGATAAATTGCTCCAAAAATGATTGACGCATAAAACCCGTAAAGCCACCAAGGTGGTAAATCGTTGTCTAATTCTTTGATGCCATCATAGTTGTGATCTAAAATGATATCGTGTTCTTCTTCTAACGGTTTTTGACCTAATGATTTTTTGTATAACGACTTAATCCAAGCTACAAATTTTGAAGGCTCAGATTTTTTTGCCTTATATCGCGTTTTAGCTTCTGCATCTAAACTTTGGTATAATACATTATCTAGTGCGCCAACAATAGCTTCTATGGCTACAAGAATTAGAAATACAAGTAGTAAGAATAAGCCAACTAATGGTTCTGATATAAATGCCGGCTGATCTCCAGAATCAATGAAGTATTCTGTAAGTCCTAAAATGATAAAGAATACTACAGGTACTCTTATCCATGATGGTATATGTCTCATAGTTCTGATGGATTTTGGTTATCTAAAGGAAGGTTACTCACCTTAGTGATATAGTCTTTTTTTGCAGTAATTACCCACCAAAATAAGATGACGAAAAAACTGAAAAATATAGTTAAGGAAATCAGAGGATAGATTTCTATTCCTGTGATACTTTCCATGTGATTTTTTACAAATTTTAGCATGATAAATTAGTTTTGAGTTGAACTTATATCTTGATCTTTCACTTTAATATCTGTGCCAAGACGCTGTAAATAAGCAATGATGGCTACAATTTCCCTATCGCGCATTTGGATAAATGCATCGCCACCAGATTCTTTATCAGCTTGGTAGGCTGCCGCAAAATCTGGATCAGTATGAAGATTTTGTTCTATTTGAGTGCCTTGTGCTGTCATAGACTGTTGGGCATTAGCTATGTCTTCCTCAGAATACGGAACCCCTAATTTTACCATAGCTCGCATTTTGGCTTCAGTTTGTGATTTATCAAGTTCATTTCTTACTAGCCATTGATATGCTGGCATAATAGAACCTGATGAGGTGCTTTGTGGATCATACATATGATTTAAATGCCAGTTATCTGAATACTTTCCACCAACACGATGTAAATCTGGTCCAGTACGTTTACTTCCCCAAAGGAATGGATGATCATACACATATTCTCCTGCTTTAGAGTATTCTCCATAGCGTTCAACTTCGTTTCTAAATGGTCTTACCATTTGAGAGTGACAACCAACACAGCCTTCTCTTATATAAATATCTCTACCTTCAAGTTCTAAAGGAGTGTACGGCTCTACACTTGCGATTGTTGGGATATTAGACTTTACTAATAAGGTTGGTACAATCTGTACAATACCACCAATCAAGATTGCTACAGTAGCAAAAATGGTTAATTTAATAGGCTTACGCTCTAACCATGTGTGCCATCCTTCTCCAGCTACACGTTTTTTAGATACGCGTTGAAGTGCAGCTGCTTCAGCTAATTCATCACTTACTTTACTACCATTTCTTATGGTAATAATTACGTTAACAATCATAATAATCATACCAGTTAAAAATAGAGTCCCACCAATAGCGCGCATCCAATACATTGGCATAATTGCAGTAACCGTTTCTAAGAAGTTACCATATTCTAACGTTCCATCCGGATTAAACTGTTTCCACATTGCCCATTGTTGGAATCCTGCCACATACATTGGTAAGGCATAGAAAATGATTCCTAAAGTACCTATCCAAAAATGGAGGTTAGCTAGAGCGAGCGAGTGTAATTTTGTTTTAAATAATTTTGGTACTAAATAATAAATCATACCAAAGGTTAAGAAGCCATTCCAGGCCAAAGCTCCAACATGCACATGGGCAATAATCCAATCGGTGAAGTGTGCCATGGCATTCATGCTCTTTAAAGAAAGCATTGGACCTTCAAAGGTTGCCATACCGTATCCGGTAATCGCAACAACCATAAATTTCAACACTGGGTCTGTTCGTACTTTATCCCAAGCACCACGAAGTGTTAGGAGTCCGTTAATCATACCTCCCCAAGACGGCATTAATAGCATTACTGAAAAGGCAACACCTAGATTTTGAGCCCATCCTGGAAGTGCTGTATATAATAAGTGGTGAGGACCAGCCCAAATGTAAATAAAGATTAAAGACCAAAAGTGAACAATTGATAGTCTATAAGAATACACAGGTCTATTTGCTGCTTTAGGAACAAAATAATACATCAATCCTAAAAAAGGCGTTGTTAAAAAGAAAGCCACCGCATTATGACCATACCACCATTGAACTAAGGCATCTTGTACACCAGCGTATACGGAATAACTTTTAAGTCCGCTCACTGGCATTTCTAAACTATTGAAGATATGAAGTACCGCAACAGTTACAAATGTGGCTAAGTAAAACCAGATGGCTACATATAAATGACGTTGTCTACGTTTAAGAATAGTTCCAATTAAGTTCCATCCAAAAACGACCCATATGACTGCAATCGCAATATCAAAAGGCCATTCGAGTTCGGCATATTCTTTAGATGTTGTATAACCAAGAGGCAATGTGATTGCCGCACCTACAATAATAGCTTGCCATCCCCAAAAGTTGATTTTACTTAGAGTATCGTTGAACATTCTTGCTTTTAATAAACGTTGTGTCGAATAATAGACACCGGCAAAAATGGCATTTCCAACAAAAGCAAAAATTACTGCATTGGTATGTAATGGTCTTAAACGACCAAAACTTAACCACGAAATACCGTCAGTGAGGTTTGGGAATAAAAACATGAACGCCAATAGGAGACCTACTAACATTCCTACAACTCCCCAAAGCATTGTGGCATAGAGGAAATTTTTTACGATTTTATTATCGTAGTGAAACTGTTGAACTTCCATAATAATTTAATTAGTCTTTTTTATTTTAACAGATGGTTTTGGTTGCTCTTTAACGAGTTCGTCTTCAAAAAGCATTCTAACAGAAGGCGTATAACTATCATCAAATTGTCCTTTTTTTACTGCAGTTATAAATGCAATAAAGAACACAACAGCAACTATAATGCTGATACTTAATAAAATATATATAACACTCATACCTATTAGAAGTTATAGTTCAAAAATACAGTTGAACCAGTTCTTAAAACATGATATAAATCATGTTTAAAAAATTAATTTCAACTTTTTATAATCTCTTTTTTATTTTAATGTTCTTCCCATAAGATTAGTAGCAATGGTTGTAAATATCACAATGCTTATTGAACTTAAAGGCATTAATATTGCTGCAACTACAGGAGCTAGTTGTCCAGTCACTGCAAAATAGAGCCCGATGACATTATACATAAACGATAATGCAAAACTCCATTTTATGATATTGATAGCACTTTTTGAAGCGCTTATAAATTTGTTAAGTTGATTAAATTTTGTCGCATCTAAAATGGCATCACAAGCAGGAGAAAACACATTTACATTTTCTGATATTGCGATACCAATATTACTTTGAGCTAAAGCACCTGCATCATTTAAACCATCACCAACCATTAATACCCTAGCGCCTTCACTTTGATGATATTTAATGTACTCTAATTTGTCATCTGGTTTTTGATTGAAAATTAATTTGGTTTTGGATGGAAGTAACTTTCTTAGATTTTCTAATTCACCTTCATTGTCACCAGATAAGATGACCAAATCATATTGCTTTTTCAGTATATTAAATAATTTGGCTAACCCTTTTCTATAGCTGTTATAAAAGATGAATTTTCCCTTGTAGTTATTATTAGTACTTACATGTACAGTGGTGTTTAGTACAGATGTTTCAGTGGTGCCAACAAAGCTCGCCGATCCAATTTTGATTTGATTAGACTTATGTGTTGCTTCAATACCCTTACCTAAATGTTCTTCAAAATGGTTTAGTGAAATGATGTCATGTTCATCTAAGATATCATAAAGCGTTCTACTCAACGGATGATTTGATCCTCTTAAAGTATTTTTTAGGAGTACTTTTTCTGAAGGGTTTAAGGTAATGCCTTCATAATCAGCGGTGCTTTTTTTATTAGAAGTAATTGTTCCGGTTTTATCAAATATGATGGTGTTAATAGCTGCTAACTGTTCGATGACTGCTGCGTTTTTAACGTAGAATTTTAGCTTTCCGAAGATACGTAGCAAATTTCCGAAGGTAAAAGGAGCCGATAATGCAATAGCACAAGGGCAAGCAATTATTAAGACTGCAGTAAAAACATTCATGGCTTTTGAGGCATCTACAACTAGCCAATATGCTGTAGCTATAATGGCAATGCTTAAGACGGCTAAAGTGAATTTTTTACTAATCTTATTTGTAAGTGTTGTAAAGCCATCTTCTTTATTTTTATTGAAAACATCATTACTCCATAATTGGGTAAGATAGCTTTGTTCAACAGATTTGATAGCTTCCATTTCAAGAACACCAGAAGTTTGTTTGCCTCCTGCATACAACTTGTCGCCAGATTGTTTGCTTACAGATTCTGATTCGCCAGTAACAAAGCTATAGTCTATTCTAGCCTTTCCATTAATAAGTATACCATCTACTGGAATCAATTCTTCATTTCTAATTAACAAGCGGTCTCCTTTTTTTATATCATAAACTTGTATTGGTGTTTCATGACCATCTATAGTAATTTTAGTTACTGCTATCGGGAAGTATGATTTATAGTCGCGTTCAAAAGATAAAAAAGTATAAGTTTTTTGTTGGAAGAACTTTCCGAGTAATAAAAAGAAAACAAGACCAGTTAAACTGTCAAAAAAACCAGAGCCAAGGTCGAGTATGATTTCGATGGAGCTTCTAAGAAATAAAACTGCGATTCCTAAAGCAATTGGTACATCTATATTGAGTAATTTAGATCGTAGGCCTTTGTAAGCTGAAATAAAATAATCTTGTCCGACATAAAATACAACAGGTAAAGAAAAGGCAAACATCAACCAACGAAATAGGTGTTTGTATTTCTCTAACCAAAACTCACCCACTTCGAAATACTCAGGAAATGATAAAAACATCACATTTCCGAAAGCAAAACCAGCAATTCCTAATTTATAGATTAAACTGCGATTAACATTTTGTTGTCCAGTTTTGAAATCGTTTAACGAAATATAAGGCTCATATCCTATAGCGCTAAGAAGTAATACCACTTTTTTGAGTGAGAATAATTCAGAATTATAGGTGACTCTTACCGTTTTCTTGCCAAAGTTAACCTGAGAAGATGTTACATCTGGGTTAAGTTTATTGAGGTTCTCTAATATCCAGATACAAGAACTACAATGAATGTGAGGAATATATAAGGTTGTTATTTGAGTTTTACCATCGTTAAATTCAGTCAGTTTTTCAATGATTGACTCTTGACTTAAAAAGTCGTATTTCCCTTGAATTTCTTTTGGAACAGCCCCTGGAGCAGCTTGCAAATCATAATAGCAAGTTAAGTCGTTTTCTGAGAATATCTCAAAAACGGTCTTACAGCCATTGCAGCAGAAGTTTTTATTGTCAAAGGTGATTGTTGTTGTGTTGCAATTATCACCACAGTGGAAACAAGTAACCTTGTCCATAATATTTGCTCATTTATACCTGATGCAAATATTGAAAATGAACGCCTCAAATAATATGATTTTTGTCATGTTTTGATTATTTTTACATAACTACTTAAAGTTGAAGTATGAGTAAATGCGAACAGTGTATAGTTAGACAATTTAATTCGTTAAAAGCGTTGACCAAGGACGAGTTGGTGAGAATTTCAAATTGTCGAACATCGAAAATTGTAAAGAAAGGAGAAGTCATTTTTGAAGAAGGCGAAACTATAAATGGTGTGTTTTGTATTAAAGATGGTGTATGCAAATTATCGAAGTTGAGTGCTAACGGAAAAGATCAAATTGTGAAGTTAGTAGTTAAAGGAGATTTATTAGGGCAACGTTCATTAGTGGGAAATGAATCTGCAAATTTAAGTGCAGTAGCACTTAATGATATGGAGGTTTGTTTTATTCCTAAGAGTGAAATTATGAATGACCTTAAAAATAACTCTAAATTCTCAATGGAAATACTTCAGCAAATGGCTCAAGACTTAAAAGGTTCTGAAAATGTCATTGTAGATATGGCACAAAAATCTGTGAAGAATCGATTGGCAGATGTCTTGGTGTATATTCACGATAATTTTGGTCTTACCGATGAGGGTTTTTTGTCGATAACCCTATCTCGTGAAGATTATGCAAATATTGTTGGTACGGCTACAGAATCGGCAATAAGAATTATATCTCAATTTAAAAAGGAAGGCTTGATTTCTACTAAAGGAAAACAGATTAAAATAGAAAACCTTCAAAAACTAAAATTTGTCGAATAGTTACTACTAAGAATTTGATTCTTAATGTTAAATTCGGATTTTAACTATAATTTAAATAAGGATTGTACTTACCAATTACCTCTACTTTTAATATTAGCTTCGCATAGTTTAATTATTTCTGTAATCCGATTTTGTCTTGTAATTTCTCTCTTCGCATTAAATAACCAATATAAATACCCTTTTCTATAGGAAGGAGCAAAGTTGTTATAATTTTCAAGGGCCTTAGGATTGTTGTTAAATGCTTCTTGTAACTCTGATGGAATAATTCCTTTTTCCACATTATCTAAAGCTGTCCAACTTCCATTTTCTTTGGCGATTTTAATAGATTTTAAACCACTTTCATGCATTAAGTTGTCTTTAATTAATGCTTTTATATGTTTTTTATTGACTGCACTCCAAACACTTTTAGGTTTTCTGGGACAGAAATATTGTTTCCGTTTCCCTTTGCCTAAACTTTTTACAGTAGAATCAATCCAACCATAACAAAGTGCTACTTTTACAGCTTCTTCCCAACGCATAGAAGCTTCTTTGTTTTCAACTTTAAAAAATATTAAATAGATGCCATTAGATTTATCATGATTATTTTCTAACCAATGTCGCCATTCTAAATTGTTTTTGAAGTAATATTCCATAAACTGTAAAATTTTGTAGTAAAATTAAGGCATTTATCGCTATAACTTATTGGTTTTATAGTTTTTAAGCTTCGATTTTTGTAGGAATAATAGGCGTGTTTTGGCGATATTTTTAACAAATTTATGCATTTCGTCGAATTTATTATGCTTTTAATCGATTTTATACGTATGTTTGTTTTGCGTAAGTATAATTTTACGCAGTTATTGAAATTACGGAAATTATATTCTGTAATTAAATATTTGGCCCCAAGCCTATGAAACATAAATACCTAATTAAAACAGTAAAAACTGTAACGTTGTGTCTTATCTATTCCTAGTCTGTTTTCAGATAAATCAGGAAATTTTAGTTCATTATCGTCATATTAACTGGTACTACATTTCATAATATTGTTTCAATATCTAATTAATCTATAATACTTTTCGTAATAGCAAAGTATTCTCCCTCGTTGTGTTATCTACTATTATAGCTAGTAGTGATACCACAGTATTTGACAAATAACATTATTAAAAACAAAAGTAAGGGAGATTTTACTTAACCAAATGATGCGACACATCATTAAAAACTATTATTATGAAAACTATTAACAATTTTGGAAGTTCTACTTTTACAAAATTATGTATCCTAATCTTCTTATTAGTATTTAATACAGTTATTGTATTTGCTCAATCACCAGGTAAAGTGCCTGGTAGCCTTCAACTATGGTTAAAAGCAGATGCTTCTACAAGTACAACAACTAATAATCAACGTGTAAATAGTTGGGGGGATAACTCTTCTAATGCATTTAGTATAGTCAAAGGATCAACTAATGGGCCTACTTATCTTACCGATGCTATCAATTTTAATCCTGCTTTGCGATTTACAAGAAGTGGAGGAGAGTATATGAAAATTCCAACAGCAACTGTTTCAGGTACAGGATTAGATATTACGCCTTCACCAGATGCTGCTATTACAAACCCTTCTAGTATGTCTATTTTTGCTGCATTTTTAACAGATCAAAGTGGTGCTGGAACAATATTATCTCGAGCTACTGGAAGTAGCAGGAGTTATCAACTATGGTTAGGTGATAGAGATAGGGTAGTTCATTATACATTAGCTAGAACATCAGGTACAGGACAAGGTGATCCTAATAGTGGAATAAACTACGGTATTACACATGCAAGAAATGATCCAAAAATTTCTTCTTTAGTGGTAGATATTAATGGTGCTTCACTTGTTAATGACCCAAATGAAGCTACAGGCAAAATAAAAAAATATGTCAACGGCTATTTAGATCCTCTAACAACATATACAGATGGTGATGCTGGATTTGGTACTGGAGAAACAACTGACAAAGATGTCATCATTGGAGGAAGACGTAATAGTAGTAATACAGACATTGGAAATCTATTGCAAGGTAGAGTTGCAGAAATCATTGTTTATAATAGGGCATTAACGGCACTCGAAAGGCAAAGAGTAGAAACCTATATGGCAATTAAATATGGTATTACACTTGGATATAATGACGAGTATTATAGATGGGAAAATTCACCAAATCATACAACTACTTTTGGATATTCTGGTACAAGTAACGATTATGTGCTTTCAAATAACTCTTATGCTTGGGTAGGTTCAAATAATGCAGGATTTGGATATAATGTTTTTGGAATAGCAAGAGACGATGATTCTGGGTTATTACAGCTAAAATCTAAAAGTGTTCACGTGGCCGAAATCACAAAAGAGACTTCTGTATTAACTATGGAAGACGAATCGGGTTCGATTACTAATGATAGAGATTATCTATTGGTTGGAAATAACGGATCAGATATTGAATTAAAAACTTCAGGTGTTCCAGAACGTGTATATAGTACAATCGGAAGAGTTTGGAAAGCTAGAGAAAGTTCAAATGATGTTGGTACTATAAAATTAGATTTTGATTTAAGTCAATGGAGTATTTCTGGGATGTCTGATTTGGAACTAATCGTATCAAATAATAGTGATTTATCTAATTATAAAAATATTACTGGAACATATAATTCTACTACAAAGACAGTTTCTTTTACTGGGTTAGATTTAGATGATGGAGAATACTTTACATTGGCTAAGTTGCAAGAGATGCAAGATTCTTATCATTTTAGTTTTGATGGGACATCAACATATGTTGATTTAGGAGATAATTTTGATTTAAATACATCTGGTTTTACTATTTCAGCTTGGATTAATAGAGATATTAATTCTGGTGGACGTACAATTATTGCTAAGCGAGACAATGCTAATACAGAGGGCTTCGATTTTAAATTAAATAATACAGGAAAGCTATTAATGAAATGGAGAAATACTTCCGGTGTTTATCAAACATCTGTCGCTAATACAACAATTCCTTTTGATGAATGGCATCAAGTTGCTGCTACCTATGATGGTAGTACACTAAGAATGTATATCGATGGTGTATTATCACATACTGAGTCTAGGACTCAGCCAACCGCATCTAATAACTCATTGTACATAGGAGCTGCTGGTGACACACCAGATAAGTATTTCTCAGGATATATTGATGAAGTTCGAATTTGGAATACAAAACTATCAGAAAAGCAATTACGTTACATAATGAACCAAGAAATTGAAAATAAATCTAATAAAGTTAATGGCTCGTATTTCGAAAAGCAAAATGTGACACCAACTAAAAATGATATTGGAACAGTAGATTGGAATGACTTAGAGTTATACATGCCATTTTCTCATTTAAGAGGAAACTGTCTATTCAACAAATCTTCTCAGACTAATTTAAATGGAAGGTTGTATAACTTACCAAACAGTTCAATTGATGATCAAACAGCACCATTGCCTTATAAGTCAACTCAAAATGGAACTTGGAATTCGAGTTCTACTTGGGCAAATGGTAGTGTACAAACAATACCAGGCGCTAAATCTATTGTTAATAGTGCAGTTAATGTTGAATGGAATATCGTTGAAACGTCTCATAAAATTTCAATGGATAATTCAACTGTAAATTCTAAAAATAGATCACTTCTTGGGTTAATTGTAAATTCTAATGAATTAACTATATCTGGAAGTAATGCTTCTAAATCTGGTGGCGGACTTACGATAACTCACTATCTTAAATTAGATGGGGATATAGATTTGGAAGGTGAGTCTCAATTAATACAAACTGAAAATAGTGATTTGGATATAACTAGTTCTGGTGAATTAGAAAAAGATCAACAAGGAACAAAAGACAAGTTCACTTATAATTACTGGTCTTCACCTGTAGGGTTGACAAGCACAACAGCTAATAATACAAACTATACTATAAAAAGTACATTTAGAGATGGAACTAATTCAGCATCTCCGCAAAATATAAATTTCATAACGAATAGTTATGATGGAAATTCAGGACCACCAATTGGTATAGCAGATTATTGGATTTGGAAATTTGCTAATCAGCCAGATGATGATTACTCAGCATGGCAGCATGTAAGAAGTACAGGTACAATGAAACCTGGAGAAGGTTTTACAATGAAAGGTATCACTGATACATCTGGAAATGTATCATTAGAGCAAAATTATACTGTAAACGGAAAACCTAATAATGGAGATATTACATTACCACTTAATGCAGGTAATGACTATTTAGTAGGAAATCCTTATGCTTCAGCAATTGATGCGCATGAATTTATATTAGATAATGGACCAACAATTGATGCACCAGGAAATACAACTGGAACCATTTATTTTTGGGAACATTGGGGAGGTGGATCTCATGTGCTTTCTGAATATCAGGGTGGTTATGCAACATATAATTTGGCAGGTTCGGTACCAGCAGTTGCTTACGGAACTCCAGATCCTGATGTTGATCAGAGTAGCTTAGTTGGAACAAAATTGCCAGGAAGATACATTCCTGTAGGACAAGGGTTCTTCGTTGTAGGTGAAAATACTGGAACCATAAAATTTAATAATAGTCAGCGTATTTTCGTTTCTGAAGCTGGAAGTTCTTCAACATTTATGCGTACTGATGGTACTAATACTGAAGCAAATGCTAATTCACAAGATCAAGCTGAAGAAGATACACGATTAAAAATTCGTTTTGAATTTAACTCTGCTGGAACTTATAGTAGAAAGATACTGGTTACGGTAGATGACAATGCAACCACTGGGTATGATTGGGGTTATGATGCCGAGCTATATGATAATCAAGTTGATGACATGTACTGGCTAATTGATGAAGGGAAATATGTAATTCAAGGTATAGATAATATTAATGCAGATACGGTGCTTCCGTTAGGCGTTAATTTGAATCAAGCTGGGATGCAAAGCATTTCTATGCAGTATGCTGAAAACATAACAGATCCAATTACTATTTATTTACATGATATTGAGTTAGGGATTTATCATAACTTAAAAAATGATGGTGCCTATAATTTTAATGCTGGTCAAGGAGTTTATTTAAACCGATTTGAAATTGTATTTCAAAATAAAGATGTATTAAGCGTTGAATCTGCTGAAGTTGAAGATGAATTAGATGTCTTTTATGATTTAGATGATGAAATCATAACCATTAAAAATCCTAAAAATTTGACTATAGATAGTATAGAAATATTTACGATTCTTGGACAATCAGTTTTTGCCTCTGATGACTATTCAGTAAATAATGAGTTTAACATTGAAGCAAAGACATTTAGCACAGGAACATATATAATAAAGATTGAAACTGAGACTGGAAGTTTCACTAAAAAGATATTAGTTAATTAGTTAGTTTTTTAATTTTTATGTCAACTTAAAGACTGCCTTATGGCGGTCTTTTCGTTTTTTATGACCAGCGTTTTGTTAAAATACTTTATCATTGGTAATAGTTAGCTTTTTGTAGGCTTTATTTGTTGATTAATAGTGGTTTGTGTTCTGTTTTTAAAGTCAAAAAGATATGCATTTAATCGATGTTTTATGTAGCACATTGCATTTAAACGAGTATATTTTTCATGTAATCGAGTATTTGATATGGACCTGTTTGGCTGCTCTATATTTGACTTGTTATTGAAATTGTTAGTTTTAAAACAAGCAATTAAATATTTGGCCCCAAGCCTATGAAACTTAAATACCTATTTACACTTTCATAATATTTTTTTCAATATCTGATTAATCCAAAATACTTTTCATAATAGCGAAGTATTCTCCCTCAACGTGTTATTACCATAACGCAATTTTAATTAAGAACAAGAGAATTTAACTAAGCAATGGCGCCTGTCATTATTAAAAACTATTATTATGAAAAAAACTACTAAAAATGTTACAGTTTTATTAGCATGTATTATGCTAAGTTTACCAAATGTGTTCGCTACAAACACTACAGATTCTGGAGATGAAAGAATGAAAATTAGATTAAAGTTTAACTCTGCTAATTCATCAACTAGATTAATAAATGTATTAGCTGATGAAAATGCTACTGCTGGATTTGATGCTGAATTTGATGCTGAAATGGAAGATATTCAAGCAGATGATATGTATTGGTTAATTGATAGTGGTAAGTATTTAACTCAAGGCGTAAATGCTATTAATGAAGATACAGTATTAGCATTAGGAATTAATACAAACGGCTCTGGTATGCATTCGATTTCAATTGATAAATTAGAAAATATTCCTAATACATTAGACATTTTCGTTCATGATAAAGCTGAAGGTATTTATTTTAATCTTAAAGATGAAGCTTACCAATTTAATTTAGGTGTAGGAGCATATTTTAATAGATTTGAGATTGTATTTATGCAACCAGATACATTAGGAGTTAATGATTTTCAAACCAATGAGAAGCAATTAGATATTCGTTTTGATATGAGCTCAGATATAATCAAAATATCAAATAATTCGAATTTAAAGATAGATGGTGTTGAGGTATATTCCATTCTTGGACAATCTGTTCATAGATCTAATACGTCTAATACAAATAGTGAATTAACCATTAATGCAAGTCAAATGACTACGGGTACTTATGTAGTAATTGTGAAAGCTGAAAATGGAGTAAACACAAAGAAGATTTTAGTTAATTAGTTAGTTTTTTAAATTAGTTTTACTCAGAGACCACTTTTACAGGTGGTCTCTTTGTTTTTATTCTAATAAAAAAGCAAAATCACTTCCTTTATAAATTAATTTATAATCCTCAGTATTAAGTAAGTTATAAATAGCTTGAGTTTTGTCTTCTTGGTTGTTGTAATATGATTTAGAAATTAAATAACCAAAAGTATACCCTAAATCATAAGGCCTATCTTCAATCTCACCATTATAAAGCCATTTAGAATAATCTAACGTATAGCGATCTTTAATAAAATCATCGCAAACCATTTTTAAATTTGCAGGATCTTCTAAGAATTCAGTATTCTTATTGCTTAATTCAGAACCTGTACAAAGCTCAACCATAAAATCACAAACACCTTCCATAAAAACACTTCCCAGAACATTCTGAGCATTCTCTTCATCTCCATAATTTTGCTGAAAATGCATGAGTTCATGTATGATTAATTTTGGTAAATCACTTGTGTTTGAAATAGCTCCTTTTTCCCAATCTGTCATTCCATTCATAGGCATATTTTCGCTTTTTCCATACATATCACCTCCAACGAACATGCCCATTTCAGAAGCTGTTCCTCCAGAATTTAATAAACCAGGTACAACGTAAACCTTTGGAAATACAGCATCATTGTATATGGTCTTAAAATTTTTCATCCATTCTGTAATACGTGTTTTTAAAGCATAAATACTATCCTCACTAAATTGCGTCTTTAAATAGGTGTAATACTCTGGAGTAGTTTTAATAATCTGAGAAGTCATTGCATCTAAATTATTGTAACGTATCGTATAATAGTCTCTTAATTCTCGGTGCTCACTAAATACAAATTCCTTAAAAATAGAATTGGCATTAGATGTATCTGCTTTAGCACGATCAAAATATGCCCAAAATTCTTGCATAGATCCCAATTCGATACCAAAATTATTAATGCTTTTTAGCTCATTTTGAATTGAATCTAAACGTCTCTGTACATCTATGAAATTTGAATCACTGTCTATACCAAACTTTGAAAGAATTTTCGGATTTGACATCCCATTATCTATGGCCAGATTGACCATAAGAGCAGAGGAATCCATTAATTTTGCCTGACTATACATCCAAGCTGCATAGACATACATTTCAGAGGATTGTAAATCTCGATTGTTTAGATATAACTTATTAGCAAATTTCTGATATTGTTTAGTGCTATCCAATGTATTAAAATCTTCAAAGAGTACATCTAAATCTGGAAGATGTAAACTAGAAATGTCTTTTGGTGCAATAGGTGTTTCTTTTTTGCATGTAAACAGAAAAAATATGGCAAAAAGTAGTAAGCAAGTAATATGTCTCATAATAGTTATCTCATTATTTTATTCGGAAATACAACAACACTTTCAAAGCCGTCTTTACCAACAGCAGCGACACCAAAATAGAAATTATCGATAACAATACCGTCTAAGGTGAATTCTGTGATATTGCCAACATGTCTACTGTGATCCCAAGTAGGAGAAGTTGTGTCTCTCCAATATATTTTATAACCAGTAGCGCCATCAACAGGGCTCCATTTTAATTTTGCAGAGGGTTCAACAATTCCTCCAATTTCAACAGTTGTAGGTGATGGTGGAGCAGAAGCTAAACTTGCCAAATTAATAGCATTAACTGCTGTTAATTTTTTGGCATATCCAAAGTTGACATGCTCAAATGTATCTCCATAATCAATGCCGTTTTCGGTTCTAATATCTTGATGTTGTTGGGTGTAATTTTCATGAGCTTCCATGATTCTTAAACCAGGAAACCCAGCATCATTAAAAGGCCTGTGATGTCCACCACGACCAAAACGATCTAATCGGTATACAAGAATTGGGTTCATTTCTGGCATATAAATCTTAACTGTTTTATGAACATATCTAGCTAACTGTCTAGAAATCCCATCAACTTCACCACCATAAAAACGACGTGCTCTAGCTTGGCGAGCTAAGATTTCTGGGTCAGTTTCATCGGTTGTAATAGGTTCAGAAAAGATTCTAAACGAACGATTGTCAATAACGCCATCCACACCTGTAATATTTCCAATCATATCATTATTGAGAACACCAATAATATCCCAATTATTATCTTTTGCGTATTTGGCTAGCCCTTGTCCGCCAAATAAACCTTGTTCTTCGCCAGAAAGTCCAACATAGATGATGCTACTTTCAAATTGATATTTTGATAATACGCGTGCAGCTTCAATAGCACCAGCCATTCCAGAGGCATTGTCGTTGGCGCCAGGAGAATCTGATGTGAAATTGTTTGGGTCTGACACTCTTGAGTCAATATCTCCACTCATAATAATAAAGCGATTTGGATATTTACTGCCTCGTTGTATTGCGACTACATTAACAACCATGACATCGTGTGTGATGCGTTCGTTAGTGTCTTTTTTCACCAAATCTTTTTGATAAAAAACCTCTAAGCAATTGTTACAGTCATTAGAAATACTTTCAAACTGATTTTTTATCCATCGTCGTGCGGCTCCAATACCTCTCGTTTGCGATAGGGTATCACTTAAGGTATGTCGCGTTCCAAAATTTGCTAAATTTTTCACGTCTTGACGTAAGCTTTCTTCAGAAATAGCATCGATGATGTCATATATTTTCTGTTGTGTTTGTGCTTCAGAAATAATGATAAAAAAAAGGAATGTAATAAGACATAAGTATTTCATTAGTTGTGCTTTTTATAGTTGAATTTGACAATATCAATGTCTCCTTTATCATTTTCGATATCCACATAGACATTCATTTCTGTATCGCTTACTTTTTCAAAACTCATACCTTTAAAAGCAACCCTATTTGGTGTGATAAATAATAATGGAAAATCGACAGTTTCATTTTTGGTTTCCCATCCTTTGAGATCGTCATCAAAATGTTTGAGTTGAAGTACAAGGGAGTTTTCAATTTCTCTGATGATTTCAATTTCATAGAAAGACACTTTACCATCATTAATCAATTTGAAAGTTGCCATCATAGAACCTCCAGAAGGTTCGCTCCAATTCTCTTCAGTTTGGCCTCCAAAGGCTTCTCCTTTCCAATTTCCGGAGATCCACTTAATGTTACTAAGCTTAGGAGCTAATGTGTCTTTAGGAATTTCAATCCCTGATTGCGCATAACCTGATAAGCAGAATAAAAAAACAAGACTAAGTATAGACTTCATATTTATGAATTTATTGCATGAATGTTACTTTCACAATTTTCCCATTCTCAACCTCATAAATGGCGACAGCATTTAAAATTTTTCCATTGGCAGTAACTTGTTCTTCATCGATAACTTTGTTACCAAATACGATACGTTTTTTAACAAACGCTCTCAAATCTTTAACGCGATTAAACCAATCTTGATAGCCTTTTCTCATGGCCTCTTTGCCATCTGTTTGTAAGGTATTAGGATAAGCATAAAGTTTAACGTCATCGGCATAATCGGCCATAAATGCATCAATGTCTCTAGCGTTATAGGCATCGAGATTTCGTTGTACAATGGCTTCAACTTCAGAAACATTAGTATTGGTTTCTGTTGAAGCTTCTTCTGTACTATTTGAGTCTGAATCTGATGTGGTTTCTGAAGATTCTTCAGTCGTTGTAGCTGTGGCGTTGAGGTCTCCTGCGATTAATAATTTTGAACCTTCAGGATTAGTAGATAATCGTGTAATTTTTGTGATACCACTAGACGATAAATCTGCAACTTGTTTCCAATCATTATCACGTTGTAAAGTTAATTTGTATAAGATATTATCTTTTCCAGATAGTATAGTTTTGTTGTTTAACCAGCAAATATCTTCAACACCTGCAATTGTATTTGCGATCACTTTGGTGGCTCCAGTAGCTGGATTTAAAGATTTAATTTGCCATTGGTTGTCATTGTCTTTAGAAATATAACTTACTAAGTTGGAATTTGGAATGTTATGAAAGGAACGTCCAACTTTATTTTGATGTTTTGTATTAGTGCCATTTTGAAGATTTGACACATATAAATTGAGATCGTCATTTTCAATAACGGCAGAAACAATAGTATGCTCATTCGCCCAAGTGTAATAGGCTACAACCATATCTTTGATTAATTCTCTGGAGTCACCATTACTCATGTTATATGCATATAAGCGCTGCAGACCATCCTTATCTAGTCTTACAGCAGACACTTCATTGGTGTTTGGAATTTTTAATGGTGTGTATTCTCCGCCTTCTGTAAAGTTGAGCCATGATTTTGAATCATAACGCATATCGTATTTAGCGATATCTGTTTGACCATTTCTTGTAGAGGCAAACAAAATATAACGATCATTTAAAAAGGAGGGTTGATTGTCGTAACCTTCATTATTAGAAAGGTTTTTGCTATTGCTCAATTCAATTTTAGAATTGTTAGTGTCTAAATCGAACAAAAATACTTCGGTATTAGATTGTGCATTTATATTAAAAACTAATACAAATATGCATAAGAAAGAGTTTAAGAATTTCATAAAATAAGATTTAGTATAAAGATATAAAAGTTTTAAACCTATTGTGAAAAATTTGGATATGTGAATTTTATTACTACATTTGTAGTATTAAAACTATATTTGTGGATATAAAACAATTAAATAAATCGGAGTTGCAAATCATGAAATACCTTTGGGTTCTAAATAAAGGATTCATGAAAGATATTGTAGAACAATTTCCAGAGCCTAGACCAGCTTATACGACTATTTCAACCTTGCTTAAACGTATGTGTGATAAAGATTATATAGGTTTTGATAGGTTAGGTAGAGACAAACAATACTATCCTATTTTGAAAAAAAACGATTACTTCTCAAAGCAAGTTAATGGTATGATTAGACATTTTTTTGATGACTCAAAATCTCAATTTGCATCTTTTTTTACTAAGAATGCAGATTTATCTGTTACCGAATTAGAAGAATTACAGCAACTATTACAAGAAAAAATTAATCAAAAAAAGAAATAAATGATTGACTACATGTTTTACACTTTGGTGAGTTTGGGTGGTTCTTATTTGGTTTACCACTTTGTTTTAAAAAAACAAAAGACTTTTCAATTTAATCGTGGTTTCCTTATTGTAACATTACTATTGTGTTTAATAGCTCCAATTTTAGAAATTGAATTGTTTGAAACTGTTCCAAGTATTACTGAAATTTCAATTCAACCTTCAGATGATGATGTAATATCACATCAAGTTATGAATGGTGTTTCTGTTACAGAAATTAAAAGACCTAGTTATACATTTTATGATATTATTTGGTATATATATTTAGGAATCTCTGTATGCTTTGCTATACGATTTTTCAGGAATTTGATTACTATTTTTAAGCTTACTCAACGACAGTATTCGGAAATAAATGGTTTGAGGGTGATAAAGACAAATGATAATAAAAATGTATCTAGTTTCTTTAATTTTTTATTTGTTAATTCTGATAGCCTTGATGATGAGAACTATTCAAAGTTAATGTTACAGCATGAACTTATTCATTATAAGCAGAAACACAGTTTAGATATTTTAATCACTGAAATAATTATATGTATCCTTTGGTTTAATCCATTTGTTTGGTTGTATAGAAACGTTATTGTTCAAAATCACGAGTTTATTGCTGACAGTTATACAGTACAATCAGGAATAGATATTAATAATTATTCTCAAACTATTATTAGTTCAGGTCTTACGGAACACCGCATTCCATTAAGTAGCGGGTTTAATTTCATTCAAATCAAAAACAGAATCATTATGTTACATCAATCAAAATCAACAGTTTTAAAACGCTCATTAAAAATCACATTTGCGTTATTATTATTTTCCGGAGTATTCATTTTTAGTTCTTTTAAAAGTTTAAACAAACCTATTATTGTTGTCGTAGATGCTGCTCATGGTGGTAAGGATTCAGGTCATCAAAATGAAAAAGATATTGTGCTGAATATTTCAAATGCATTGGCACAATTAAGTGATGATAAAGTGAAAATTATCACATTAAGAGATAAAGATGAATTTTTTAGCTTAAAGGATAGAGTTAGATTTGTAAATGAGCTGCAACCAGATTTTTTGTTAAGTTTACATTGTAATGCAGCTCCAAAGCCTGATGCGAATGGTGTAGAAATTTTTGTTACTGATAATAGCAAGCATCAATTGGTTTCGTTTGGATATGGATGGTTGTTGTTAGACGAACAATTAAATAGTAAAATTATAGATAAGGGTGATATGAAAACGGCAAGTTTTAAAATTTTAAAAGATATTGACTGTCCAGCTGTAGTTATGGAACTTGGTTTTTTGACTAATGATATAGATAAAACAAGACTTAATGATTTAGAGCACCAGAACGATATTGCCAAAGGTCTATATGATGGATTGTTTAAGGCCAGTAAAATAAAGACTAGATTTTAATCTTTTTGGAATTGAGACTCTAAAATATTTAAATAATATTGTCTTACGTGTTGTTCTTTAGCTATAGAGATTGCTTGCTCTAAATAGGAATTTACAGTTTTAATATCTTTTTTTAGAACTGCAATTTTTGACAAACCTTCCATCGCTTTAAAAGATTTAGGATTTGAAAACAGGCAAGTTTTAAATAGTTTTTCGGCATCTTCTGTCATTTCAAAACTTAAATAAGTGTTTGCTAATTGTATGTAATATTCTTCTAGACTAGCAGGAAAATGAGCTTTTATTCCATCCTCTATAAGCTTTAAATTATCTAGTTGTTTGTTACGCAAGTAATAGTATGTGATATTTCCTAAGCTATACCAAGGTAATAGAAATTCTGAATCATATCTATCATTCAATGTTTTATAATGGTTCACAACTTCGTTTCCATTTTTAAACGTATAAAAAGTGTCACGATCTAAATCCCAACCATCAAATATAGTATTTAATACATCAGTGATAGCTTTAACATGTAGCGAACCATGATTGTCATTAGGATAAGCATTAAGTTGCCAATAGATGTTATCTGGATCTTCTTTCTTTAGCACAACAACTAATTCATCAATACCCATATCTTTTGTGCTAGCTTGAGCAATAAAAAGTTTTGCGTTAGGTACAAACCCATTTTTGAATTCGCTCTCTAAACGTTTCACAATCTCATACTCATTAAACCAATAGGACGGATCTATAGCTAAATACATGTCAAAATCATTAGAGTTTTTCATCCAATAATGTGTTGCAAATAGTCCAAATTTTGAATGCCCTACAAGTATATCTAAGTTTGTTGTTCGGTAGGATGCATTGATAAGTGGTTTTAATTCTGATTGTATATATTTAATAAAATTGTCAGCATTTTTTTGTGGATTGCTATTTTCTAATTGTTTTGTACTTCCTTTATCAGAAATTCCAATTAATATGAGTTCTGGAATGGTAAATGCCGAATTAGATAAAAACTCAATGGTACCACTATCATAATGAAAATTATAATCTCCATCTAATAGATAAACTACAGGGAAATTGGCGTCAGGATTTGTGTAATAACTAGGCGGTAAATAGACTTGGTAAGAGCGTTCTTCGTTTAATATTTCAGAATTAAAGCTATGACGTTGGCCAATAGAGACATTTTGAGCGAAAAGAAGACCAGAAATGATAAAACAAATAAGAAAACAAGTTTTAGAAAGGGATGTCATAGTTATTGTATTTTACATTCGAAGATAGTAAAAATAAAAAAGCCA
Source organism: Psychroserpens citreus (assembly GCF_055686305.1). Classification (NCBI taxonomy): domain Bacteria; kingdom Pseudomonadati; phylum Bacteroidota; class Flavobacteriia; order Flavobacteriales; family Flavobacteriaceae; genus Psychroserpens; species Psychroserpens citreus. The sequence goes on along the minus strand of NZ_CM145999.1, from coordinate 453,264 downwards.
ATTCCACCACAGAATTGGCTTTCATTGTTTAGAAAATTTGAATTAGCCTTAAATTTTAAAAACAATATTGTCAGTTTATACACAACCTACATGTTATGTTATAGGGAATGGTTGCATTTAAATTGACAACTCAACTAAATATTTTAAAAGCAGTATTTATTTTCTGCTTTTACTTTTTCAGCAATTTCATTACGTAAATCAACAATATCAGGATAATTTTGATATTTCGTAAAACGTTTAAGTCCCATTAATAACATACGTTGCTCATCACCTTCAGCAAAAGAAATGATACTTTCTTTTCCTTTTTCTTCTATAATATCTACTGCGTGGTATAAGTAAAGCTTTGACATTGCGATTTGAACAGATTGAGCTTCTTCACCAAAACGTTTAGCATTTTTTTCTGTTCTTAAAATTGCAGATTCTGCCATATAAATTTCAATTAAGATATCAGCAGCAGCAATAAGTAATTGTTGGTGATCTTCTAATTGAGGACCATATTTTTGTACAGCACCACCAGCAACCATTAAGAAGGTTTTCTTAAGTTTCTTAATCATTTCCTTTTCTTCTGAAAATAATTCTGAATAATCAGGAGTTTCAAAAGAAGGAATACCCATTAATTCTTCTTGAACAGCTTGAGCTGGACCTAATAAATCAACATGACCTTTCATCGCTTTTTTAACTAACATACCAACAGAAAGCATTCTATTGATTTCGTTTGTTCCTTCATAAATACGTGCAATACGAGCATCTCTCCAGGCAGCTTCCATAGGTGTCTCTTCAGAGAACCCCATACCGCCAAAAATCTGAATCCCTTCATCTGCAGCGTTTTGTACATCTTCAGAAACCGCAACTTTTAAAATAGAGCATTCTATGGCATATTCTTCAACACCTTTTAACTCCGCTTCTTGATGTGTGTTTCCAGAGGCTTCACGAATCGCAATACGATCTTCAATGTTTTTAGCAGCTCTGTATGTTGCAGACTCTCCAGCATAAGCACTTGTAGCCATTTCAGCTAACTTGACTTTTATAGCTCCAAAATCTGAAATTGGTGTTTTAAACTGTTTACGTTCATTAGCATATTCAACAGCAGTAGTTAATATACGTCTTTGAGAATCTAAGCAAGCAGCAGCTAATTTAATACGACCAACATTAAGTGCATTCATTGCAATTTTAAACCCTTCACCACGACCAGCTAACATGTTTTCAACAGGCACTATAGTATCGTTAAAAAATACTTGACGCGTTGAGCTAGCTCTAATACCTAATTTGTGTTCTTCCTCACCAAGAGTAATTCCATTTGGATTTTCACCATCATATTCTACGATAAAACCTGTGATATTTTTATCATCTTCTATACGAGCAAAAACAATCATCAAACTACAGAACCCTGCATTTGAAATCCACATTTTTTGTCCGTTAATTTTATAAGATGTCCCATCTGCTGAGAGCTCGGCAGTTGTTTTACCAGAGTTTGCATCAGAACCTGCACCTGGTTCTGTAAGACAGTAAGCTCCAAACCATTCTCCTGTTGCTAATTTTGGCACATATTTTTTCTTTTGTTCCTCAGTTCCATATAAGGTAATTGGCATTGTCCCAATTCCTGTATGCGCACCAAAAGCAGTACTAAATGAACCTGTTCCAGAAGAGATATAGTCGCATGTTAAACAAGTAGATACAAATCCCATTCCTAATCCACCATAAGCTTCAGGTACTGCAACACCTAAAAAGCCTAACTGCCCTGCTTTAACCATAACCTCTTCGGTTAATGCATAATCTTTAGCTTCAAATCTAACTTTATGTGCAATGATTTCACGTTCGTTGAATTCCATTACAGCCTCTTTCATCATTCGTTGTTCTTCAGAAAAGTCTTCAGGAGTAAAAACGTCTTCGCATTTAGTTTCTTTTACTAGGAATTGACCACCACGTAGGATATCTTTTTCAGTTGCTTCCATTTTATATACTTGTATTTTGTTTTTTTAATTTAAAAATTCGAATATTCCGCAGGCACCTTGACCCGTTCCAACACACATGGTTACTGCACCATATTTGCCTTTCATGTCACGCTTACGCATTTCATCAAATAATTGTACAGATAATTTTGCTCCAGTACAACCCAATGGATGACCGAGTGCAATGGCACCACCATTAACATTAATAATATCTGGATTAAGATCTAATTCTCTTATGACCGCTAATGATTGTGAAGCAAAAGCTTCATTTAATTCTATTAACTCTAAGTCAGATTGTTGTAATCCGGCCTGTTGTAATGCTTTCGGAATTGCTTTAACTGGTCCAATTCCCATAATACGCGGTTCCACACCTGCAGCAGCATAGTTCACTAATCGCGCTATTGGTTCAATATTTAACTCTTTTACCATGTCTTCACTCATAACCATAACAAATGCAGCACCATCACTCATTTGAGATGAGTTCCCGGCAGTAACACTTCCTCCAGCAGCAAACACAGCTCGCAATTTTGCTAATGCTTCTTTGTTTGTTCCTTTTCTTGGACCTTCATCTTTTGTTACGGTATATGATTTTGTCGCTTTTTTACCATTTGCATCAATATACACTTGCTCAACATTGATAGGAACGATTTGATCTTGAAAACGATTTTCAGCTTGCGCTTTCAAAGCTTTCATATGTGAATTATAAGCAAATTCATCTTGATCTTCACGTGACACTTTGAATTGATTGGCAACAGCTTCTGCAGTATTACCCATTCCCCAATAATATTCTTCATGTCCTGCTTTTACCGTATCATAATTAAGCTCAGGTTTAAATCCTGTCATAGGAACTGAGCTCATACTTTCAGAACCTCCTGCAATAATACAATCTGCCATTCCGGCTTGAATTTTTGCAGTGGCAATACCTATGGTTTCTATTCCTGAAGAACAAAAACGATTAACAGTTACACCTGGTACATCAACACTGTTAAGTCCGATTAAAGAAATAAATCGTGCCATATTTAACCCTTGAGAACCTTCTGGCATTGCATTTCCAACAATAACGTCATCTATTCTAGAGACATCAAGATTTGGTAATTCTTTCATCATATGCTGAATGGTTTCTGCACCTAATTCATCAGCTCTTTTAAAACGGAACACACCTTTTGGTGCTTTACCAACAGCTGTTCTATATGCTTTTACTATATATGCTTGTTTCATTGTTTTAATTTCTTAAAGGTTTACCTGTTTTTAACATGTGTTGAATACGTTCCAATGTTTTACGCTCAGTACATAAGGATAAGAACGCCTCGCGTTCGAGGTCTAATAAATATTGTTCACTAACTAAAGTTGGCTCAGAAAGATCACCTCCAGCCATCACATATGCCAATTTATTGGCAATTTTTTGGTCATGTTCACTAATGTAGTTACTTGCGTTCATGGCATCTGTACCTACTAAGAACATTCCTAGTGCTTGTTTTCCAAGAACCTTAACATCTTTGCGCTTTACTGGTTGGGTGTATCCAGCGTCAGCTAGTAATTTCGCATGTGCTTTTGCCGTCGCAATTTGGCGGTCTTTATTGACTACTACTACATCTTTTCCTTTCTGAAGAACTCCTAAATCGAAAGCTTCATATGCTGATGTAGCTACTTTAGCCATTCCGATGGTTAAGAAATATTCTTGAAGTACATTCAATTCAACATCTCCTTTTCTGAAGGTATCTTGGGCTCGTAAAGCCATTTCTTTAGAACCTCCACCGCCTGGAATTACACCAACACCAAATTCTACAAGTCCTATATATGTTTCGGCAGCTGCAACAACTTTATCAGCGTGCATAGATAACTCACATCCACCACCAAGTGTCATTCCGTGAGGTGCAGCGATGGTTGGTATGGATGAGTATCTCATGCGCATCATCGAATCTTGGAAATATTTAATAGCCATGTTTAACTCATCATATTCTTGCTCTGCTGCCATCATGAAAATCATGCCAATGTTGGCGCCTACCGAGAAATTAGCTCCTTGATTTCCAACTACTAATCCAGCAAAATCCTTTTCTGCAATGTCAATAGCTTTATTAAGACCAGCTAATACATCACCACCTATAGTATTCATTTTCGATTGGAATTCTACATTTAAGATTCCATCTCCTAAATCTTCAACAACAACACCAGAGTTTTTATATACTTCAGAAGTTTTTCTAATATTATCTAAAATGATAAAGCTGTCTTGACCTGGTATTTTTTCTTGAGATTTTTTAGGTATATCATAAGCATAGGTTGCACCATTTTTAACAGTATAGAATGACGAACTCCCAGCTGCTAACATATCATTTACCCAAGAATTAGGCTCTAGTCCTTCGGCTTTCATCATTTCGATTCCATTCTCCACACCAATGGCATCCCATATTTGAAAAGGACCATGTTCCCATCCAAAACCAGCTTTCATCGCATCATCAATTTTATATAAATCGTCTGTGATTTCTGGAATACGATTTGACACATAAGCAAATAACGCAGCAAAGCTCTTTCTGTAGAATTCTCCTGCTTTATCTTTTCCTTTTACTAATATTTTGAAACGGTCAACAACTTTATCAACAGTTTTAGTAAGCTCTAAGGTTGCAAATTTTGCGCGTTGTTTTCCTCTGTATTCTAAAGTATTAAGATCTAATGATAAGATTTCCTTTTTTCCTTCGGCTGAAACAGATTTCTTATAGAATCCTTGTTTGGTTTTACTTCCTAACCATTGGTTCTCCATCATGGTGTTGATGAAATCTGGTAATTGAAAAAGCTCATGTCGCTCATCATTAGGACAGTTTTCTCTAATTCCATTAGCTACATGAACTAAAGTATCTAAGCCAACCACATCCACGGTTCTAAAGGTCGCTGATTTTGGACGACCAATAACTGGTCCAGATAATTTATCAACTTCTTCAATGGTTAAATCTAAATCTTTAACAGCATGAAATAGACTCATGATACTAAAGATTCCAATTCTATTTCCAATAAATGCAGGTGTGTCTTTAGCAATAACCGATGTTTTTCCTAAGAATTGTTCACCATATCCATTTAAGAACTCTAAAACTGTAGCATCAGTTTTAGGGCCTGGGATGATTTCAAACAATTTTAAATATCGCGCAGGATTAAAGAAATGTGTTCCGCAGAAGTGTTTCTGGAAATCTTCACTTCTTCCTTCACTCATAAACTTTATTGGAATACCGGAAGTATTAGATGTAATTAGTGTTCCTGGAGTTCGATGCTGTTCTAGTTTTTCAAATACTTGTTGTTTGATGTCTAATCGTTCAACTACAACTTCCATAATCCAGTCTACATCTGCTACCTTAGCAATATCATCTTCTAAATTACCAGTAGTAATACGATTTTTAAACGAGGGATGGTAAAGTGGAGCAGGTTTTGATTTAATAGAAGTTGTAAGCGCATCATTAACCAAACGGTTTCGCACTACTTTATCTTCAAGATTTAAACCTTTTGCTTTCTCTTTATCATTAAGTTCTCTTGGAACAATATCTAACAATAAAACATCAACACCAATATTAGCAAAATGGCAAGCTATACCGCTACCCATAATTCCAGAACCAATAATGGCGATTTTTTTAATTCTTCGTGTACTCATCTTATTTTAAGGTGTGTTCTTTTTGATTGTATATCTGTTTATTTGAAATCATATTATTAATGACTTCTGCAACTTTATAAAAATTAACCAGTTCTTCTTCAGAAACATTATCTCTAATCGTCTCATTAAATGTGAGTACTTTTTCTCTAGAGTATGTTCTTTTTTCTCTGCCAAATTCGGTAAGGTGAATTAATACACCTCGGCCATCTTCTGGATTTGGTTTACGAATAATTAGGCCTTTTTCTTCCATGGTCTTAAGTGTACGTGACAGGCTAGTTGCTTCCATACCCATTTTTGGTCCAAGTGAAGTGGAAGGAGTTCCGTTTTCTGGATCAATACTAAGCAGTGCAAATCCTGTAGCCATGGTTGTTCCAAATTGTGAAGCCTCTTCATTATACATCTTATTGACGGCTAACCAAGTGGTGCGAAGTACGTAATCGATCGTTTTGTCCTTCATATTTTGAATTTAGAAACCCAAAGATAATAAAAAAATACTATGCATGCATAGTATTTTGTTTAAAATTAATGAATAAAAAAAGCGTTTCGAATAGAAACGCTTCTATACATGTATGATTGCTTTTATTTTATTTTACCATTTATAAGACCTACGATAGCACCTACACCTGCAGCCATAACAATAGATATAATTAATTCTAATCCATATCTTTGATAATCTATTTCAGTTTGATTGGCCATGTTAAAGAATATTGTAATCAATCCCATAAAGAGACCAATTATAGCTCCTGATTTTGCACCTGTTGCCAAAGTCGTAATTTGTGCCCACTTATTAAATATATAAGAAATAAAGAACCCAAAAGTAAAACAGCCAAGTGTAATAAATAACATCGCATTAGTACCTTCTTGAGGTTGCGGAAAGGTATCCGCAAATAAAATTCCATAAAATAACCAGCCTAATAGCCAATCTATTATGCCACCAATAAGACCTGCAACAACAAAAGTTTTTGTTTTCATAATTATTGATTTAATTAGATTGCTAAAAATACAATTTTTAACATAAAAATTAAAAAATCAACAAAAATCCAATGCTATTTATAAAAATAAAGCAATCGAGTTAGTTGCGATAAATTTTATCATAAAGGTCTTGATAAATGTCTTTAATAACTTTTCGTTTCATTTTCATAGTAGGTGTAAGATGACCACCGTCGATAGACCATACATCTGGAGTGAGTTCAAAGCGTTTGATTTGTTCCCATTTTCCAAAATGTTTATTATACTTATCGATTTCCTTCTGAATACGTTTAATAACTAAGTCTGAATTTGCTATTTCGGCATCAGATGTTCCAATATTATGACCTTTATGGTCAATCCAATCTCTAACAAAATCAAAATTTGGTTGAATGATAGCAGCAGGCATTTTTTCGCTTTCTCCAACAACCATGATTTGTTCTATGAAAAGCGATTGCTTCATTTCATTTTCAATAAGTGGAGGGATTACATATTTACCGCCCGAAGTTTTAAACATTTCTTTTTTACGTCCTGTAATTTTTAAAAACCCATCAGCATCAACTTCACCTTTGTCGCCAGTGTGGAAATAATCACCAGTCATTACGCTTGCTGTTTTTTCAGGATCTTTAAAATAACCTTTCATTACATTGGGACCTTTAATTAAGATTTCACCGTCATCAGCAATTTTAACTTCTACATTATTTATGACTTTTCCAACAGAGCCAATTTTAAAATAATTATCCTTATACATTTCAACAGATACAACAGGAGAAGTTTCAGTAAGACCATAGCCTTGCATGACTTTCATTCCAGCTGCACAAAATATTCTTGAGAGTCTTGGTTGAAGAGGTGCGCTTCCAGAAACCATGGTAGTTAATTCGCCTCCTAAGGCTTCTCTCCATTTGCTGAATATTAACTTATTAGCAATTTTTAGTTTGAATTCATACCACGCCCCATTCTTTCTATATGGTTCCCATTGTTCACCTAATTTAACAGCCCAAAAAAACAATGCTTTTTTTATACCCGTAAGATCTTCTCCTTTTAGCATGATTTTATCAAAAACTTTTTCAAGCAATCGAGGAACAACACTCATGAGATTAGGCTTGATTTCTTTAGCGTTATCTCCAATTTTGTCAATACCTTCAGCAAAATAAATTGACACACCAGCGTGCTGATATATATAAATAAGAACACGTTCGAAGATATGACAAATGGGAAGGAAACTTAGTACTCTTGGATTTCCATCAGAAAGCGGTAATCTAGGAATACTATTTAATACATTACTTGTTATGTTATCATGAGTTAACATAACGCCTTTTGGTTTTCCAGTAGTACCTGAAGTATAGATTATAGTGGCGAGATCTTGAGGATTAACATTATTTTTTCTGTCTTCAACTTCAGCTTGGGTGCTTTCATCTTTTCCGAGTTCAAATAATTCGGAATAGTGCTTGCAACCTTCAATATGATTAAATGAATAAACTTCTTTCAGCTTGGTATTGCTTATTACTTTTTTAACTTTTTCATATACTTCAACATCTGAGACAAAGCAATAGATAGATTCACTGTGATTTAGAACGTATTCATAGTCTTCAGCACAAATAGTAGGATAAATTGGAATATTTTGAGCTCCAGTTTGGAGTATGCCTATATCCATAATGTTCCATTCGGTTCTATTCGTACTAGATATAACAGCAATTTTATCGTTTTTTTGTACACCTAATTTTAATAGAGCTCTACTTATAGCATTAGCTTTGTCTAGGTATTCTTTGGTAGACATTTTCACCCATTTGCCGTCATATTTTGTGACTAATGCGGCATCTAAATTGTGAACGTCTAATTGATAATAGGGAAAATCGAAAAGTCTCGTTATTTCTGTCATTGTCTCTGAAAGGATTGTAGTATTGCAAATTATGAAATAATAAGCGAATTACAAATGTGTTCATAAAAAAAGGAGTTGCAATGACACAACTCCTTAATTTTTTGAATTTTACTAAAATGTAAATCTTTTAATTTTATACTACAAATAACTAAAACTAATAAACCCTATATTAATTAGCTGACAAGATTAACATAATAGTAAGCAAATTTAAAACTTCTTGCCTGTATAATGGTGTAAAAAATCGTAAATACTTAACTATTTTTAAAAACAGCTTTCATTAATGGGTAATCCTTTTTGAAATAAGATTTAGGAGATTCATTCATGAAAAGTTTAAAATCTTTAGAAAAATGGGATCTATCATAATAGTCAAACATATACATTAAATCTTTTATTGCTATTTCTTGACTTTCGTATTTACGCATGAGTTTAATAAAACGAAATAACCTAACGTACTTTCCAGGTGTTAATCCAACAATTTTTTTAAACTGGGTTTCTAAAGTCTTTTGAGAAATATTAATGTGGTCTAAAATTTCATTAATACTTAGTAAACCTTCTTTATTCTTAATCAAATCGATTGCTATATCTATGTTTTTTGTGTTTTTATTGGTAGTAAGGTTTAAACTTGAAATACACTTGTCTAAATTTTTCACTATCTTTTTTGGTTCTGAAAAACTCTCAAAAACTGGCTTAATTTTAGTATAAAATTCTGGTTGAAATTCTTGTAATGAAATATGCTTGTTTTCTAATTTAGAAATATCTGTATTTAAAATTTTAAATAAGGCTGTTGGATGAAAGCTAATTCCAAATGACATTGATGCCGACATACAATGCAATTGGTAGGATCTAAAAAACTGACCACTAATTATGGTGCTTTTTAATGGCATTTCATTCGAATTTAAAACAGCTTTTTGCTCACCATAGAAGATATGTGTCAAATGTGTAAGGCCTATTGGAAGTATAGTAGATTGAAATGGCACAGTATTATCATCAAAAGATAACTGGTAATATTCTTCCACCAAGTGTGGAACACTATTATCAAAATAATTGAGTGTCATGAATAAGGATTAATTGTAGGTAAATTAACACATTAAATTGAATAACGGAAATATGCTTTGGAAATAAAAACGGATTTAATCTTTCAATATTTTATATGTGTCAGAATCTTGATTAGATTCATTAGGTAAATGCCCTTTATATATTCTGAATAACTTATAGGTAGATTGCATGTATTGTATTGTATTGTATTCTGTAAAGAATAATGGTTATCTATGGCTTAAATTATTAGGAGATTTAGCGTAAAAAACATGTACGAGTTTTATTTTATAAAGGATAGTATGAAATTTGTTTTGTTGTTTTCAGAATTAAAGAAAATCTTACCATTATGAGCTTCCATAATGCTCTTTGAAAGTGTAAGACCTATGCCAGATCCATTTTTTCTAGTGGTAAAATATGGTATAAATATATTGTCTTTAATATCTTCTGAAATACCAATCCCATTATCAGAAACGCTTAAGATTATTTTTTTGTTTTCTTCAAAAATATGGATTTCAATTTTTGGATCTTTGCTGTCAACCAAAGCATACAAGCAGTTTGAGATTAAATTTATGATAATCTGCTCTACTTGTTGTTTATCGGCATTAATTAGATAATCTTTTTTAGCTGTTATATGAATTGAGATTTGCTTAGTATTAAATTCTTTTTCAAATAAAGAGAGTGTGTTATTAACCAAATCGGTAAGGTTAATTTCTGTTTTGTTAGGTAAAGGTAATTCGGTTAGTTTTCTGTAGGTATCTACAAAAGAATTTAAATGATGCGATCTTTTTTTTATGATGCCCAAGCCATGTGATAGTTCATTAAGTGTGACTTCATCAGGAGTATCTTCTTGTAGCAAAGATTCAAGATTTTCGGCCAAGCTACTAATAGGTGTTATTGTATTAATGATTTCATGACTCATCACATTCATAAGTTTGTACCATGCTTCTTTTTCTTTCTTGTCAATAAGTTGCTGAATGGTTTCTAATGAGATGATTAGATACTGTAATTCATTGGTTTGCGTTGCTGAGGTTTTTAGGAAGAAATCTTCTGTTTTATCATTAACATTTATAGAAACAGTATGACGTGAGGATTGCCAATTTTCAATTAAATTTACAAGAGGTGTGATTTTTTCTTTAAGCAAATTCCAATTATAATACTTTGGGATGTTTAAAAAACTGGTAAAAGCTTCATTAATTTGAAAGACATCAATGTGTTGCTGTTTATCTCTTCTAAGAATAAGAATGCCAATGGTTAAGCTTTCAATAATATTAGTAAAAATTAATTGTTCTGAAGATTGTTCAAAGGCTCTCATTTTATGTTTTTCAATAAGCAAAGCTGTTTTGTCGTATAACGAATTATTGCGTTTATAGGTAGGTATAGAGACAGAATAATCATCATATAATAAGCAATCGATCGATTTTTCTACATCATGGAATAAACCTTTTATGTAGTCTAAAAACATTAGGATTTGGAAACAGAATAGAATACCAAAGACAATTAATGAAATTGTAAATCCACGTTCAAATACATAGAATAAAGCATAAGTGTTTGCTATCAAGAACAAGATTCTAAGTATGGTTTGAATGTAAACGCCTTTATTCATGTTTATAAGTTATACTTTTCTAAACGTCTGTACAAGGCTGCTCTTGTAAGGCCTAAGTCTTTAGCTGCTTTACTAATATTACCTTGATGTTTGTCTATGGCATTTTTAATAAGTAGTTTTTCGGTGTCTTCTAAATTTAAATTTGTAGTTGAAGCAATTTCAAATTTTTTAGTTGAAAAATGTAAGTCTTCAATAGTAATTTCATTTCCATCGGTAATGATAACGGCACGTTCAATAATATGTTCGAGTTCTCTAATATTACCAGGCCAATGGTATGTGTTTAAAGCTTCAATAGCTTCTTTAGAAATACCTATAATATGTTTTCGATATTTCTGTGTTAATGTTTTTAAAAAATGATTGGCTAATAGTAATATATCTTCTTGACGTTCACGCAAAGGAGGTAAATCTAATTCTATAGTATTGATACGATATAGCAAATCCTGTCTAAAGGTTTGTTTCTCTACCATCTTATGAATATTGGCGTTAGTGGCACATAGAATACGTACGTCTATGTTTCGTTCTGTCGCCTCACCTAAACGAGTTATCTTTTTATTCTGAATAACGGTTAGTAATTTTGATTGCAAGTGTAAAGGTAGGTTGCCAATTTCATCTAAAAAAATGGTACCGCCTTTGGCCAATTCAAAGCGACCAAGTGTGTCTTTATGAGCATCAGTAAAGGCGCCTTTTGCATAACCAAATAATTCACTTTCAAATAGGTTTTCATTGAGAGAACCTAAATCTACATGAATAAACGGATGATGCTTTCTGTTAGACTGTAAGTGGATTTCTTTTGCAAATACATATTTTCCAGTTCCATTTTCACCTAAAATCAAAATATTTGCATCAGTAGGCGCCACTTTATGTAAGAGTCTTATTGCATTATTCATAGTTGCGGAAGTACCAATAATATGTTCCGTTTGCTTATGAAAATCGGTGTTTTGTTGTTCTATTACAGTTTCTAATTGTGTGTTTTTTCGTTTAGAGCGTGAGAGCTCAACACCAGCATTTACTATAGTATATAGCTTTTCAGTATTCCAGGGTTTGAGAATGAAATCTGTGGCACCTTGTTTTATGGCATCTACTGCAAGATTTACACTTCCAAATGCCGTCATTAAAATAACAGTAGTCTCGGGACTAACCTCTTTAATATGTTTTAACCAATACAAGCCTTCTTTACCATCTTCAAAGCCAATACGATAATTCATGTCTAATAGCACAACATCAATAGTTTGTGATGTTAAATGATTACTTATGGTTTTCGGATTGTTGGTTGAAATAATCTGTGTGAAGAATTTTTTTAAACTAATCCTTGCAGAGAATAAAATATCGTCATCATCGTCTACTAAAAGTATGTTGGCTTCCTTTTTTCGCATATGCATAGTTACAACCCTGTTTGAAAACGAACAAATTATTGTCCGAAAATGAACACTATGAAAAATGTATGATTTTTTAAAAATCTGAAAATCAATTTATTACAATTTATTCTTTCATGGCATATTTGTGGCATGTTGTATATCAAACAAAGTACAAACGTTATGGATAAGCAAATTCAACCAAAACAAAAACGAGTAAAAAAAATGACATTGATAGGTGTTCTAGTGTTGGTAGTGTTGGCAATTACAGTATTGAACATGACTAGAAAAAAGCAAGTCAATTTAGATAAGACAACCTTGGCATTACGCGAAGTTACAAAGGGTGACTTTGAAGATGTTGTATTATTTAATAGTGTTGTACAACCTAAGACTTCAGTACTAATTAATATTGTTGAGGGTGGTTCAGTTTCAGAGATATTTGCTGAGAGCGGCCAAATAGTAAAGCAAGGTGACCCCTTGTTAAGAGTATATAACCCCAATGCTGAGTTAAATTATTTAACACAAGAAACAGCTATTGTAGAGCAAATAAACAACCTCAGAAATATTAGAGTAAATATTAAAAATCAGCAATTGAACCTTAACGAGCAATTATTGAGTATAGACAATTCATTTAAAAATGCAAAGCGACAATATGTAATAGATACTACATTATATAAAAAGGATATTATCGCAAAGAATGATTACGAGTCTTCTGTGCAAGAATTTAAATATCAAAGCGAACGTAATAAAGCAATAAAGCAAAGTGTGTCTCAAGAAAAGAAAGATAGGAATGTACAATTGACTCGAATTAATGAATCTATTAAAAACATGCAAAAGAGCTTAGAATTATTAAGGCAAAATAAAGGGAACTTTATTGTAAAAGCACCAGTAGATGGATTGTTGTCTTCATTTAATCCTAACCTGGGCCAAAGTTATAATCAAGGAGAATCTGTTGGTAAAGTTGATGTTTTAAATGGTTATAAATTGGTGGCCAGAGTTGATGAATATTATAGTTCTAAGCTCAATGAAGGTATTATGGGTATAGTGTCAACGAATAATCAAAAACAAGATGTAAGTATTTCCAAAATTCATCCTGAAGTAGTTAACGGACAGTTTGAAATGGAGTTGAAATTTGTTAAAGATTCTACTTTAAACAATATCAAGCGAGGTACCTCATTGCAAACCAAAGTGTTTTTGTCTGGAAATACTAAAGCGCTTATGGTTCCTAAAGGTTTATTCTATCAGAGTACGAACGGAAAATGGGCTTTTGTATTAAATTCTGAAAACAAAGCAGTAAAACGCAATATAAAAATTGGTCGTGAAAACCCTTTTTATTATGAAGTATTAAGCGGATTACAAGAAGGTGACAAAATAATTACATCGAGTTACGATGATTTTATAGATGTGGAAGAAGTGAATATTAATTAAAATGAATAAAATGATACAACTATTAACGCTACTAGCGATAAAAATTATACTCATAGTAGTATTTCATTAATCAAAAAATAGAAATTATGAAAACAGCAATCAAACTTAAAATGCGAATCGTAATCCTGATATTGTGTATTCCAATTTTAGTAACAGGACAACAAAATAGGTCTAATAAATTAAATGTTGTAACCTTTAATAAATATAAAGATTATACTAATGTTGATAAGGGGTTTTGGACAGCAAAGATTGAAGACGATACAATCTGTGTAACGTTTACAGATCATACAAATGATAGAAAACAAACTTATCTTATAGTTAATTGTTTTGATGCCTTAGGTGTCAAGATATTAACTGAAGATAGTTCAGAGTTTAGTATTGATCGTTTGGCCGGAACACTTCGGTTTAAAGGGGCATTTAACGGACATAAAGGAAGTGGAACTTTTAGCTTTCAAAGGCATGACGTTTTTGAGAATTTCTTGAAGCAAGAAGGTTTTGATGTTACTGATGAGTTGTATTATTTCAAACTATATTTAGGTGATATTTCCAAAGATTATATTTTAGGAATAAAAGCTTTAGGGTATCAACCATCAATTAGAGAATTAGGAAGGTTAGTATATCATGATGCAAGTTTGGATTACATTACAGATATCACTAAACTCTTTAATAAGGAAATAGCTTTAGATATGATTTCTAGTTTTGCAATTCATAATATTTCAGTGGATTATATTAAGGCATTGAAACAATTAAAAGGATTAGAAGCTGCGCCACAAATGATTAAGAAATTAGCAATTCATGAGGTGAGTGTTGATGATGTTAAATCACTACAGGAGTTTGGTTTTGAGGATTTTTCACTCCATGAAATTAAGAAAGCTAAAATTCATAATGTCAACTCTACGTTTATAAAAAACGCCCAAAAAAGAGGTTACAATTATACTAAACTACACGATTATATAAAACTTAAAATTCATAATAAAGAACAATAACATGATTCAGATAAAAGACTTAGTTAAAATTTATAGAACAGAAGAAGTTGAAACCACAGCATTAAACAAATTGAGCCTTAATGTAAGTCAAGGCGAGTTTGTGTCGATAATGGGAACTTCAGGTTGTGGTAAATCAACACTCTTAAATATTATTGGCTTACTTGATTCTCCTAATAACGGAAGTTATTTATTTGATGGTGAAGAAGTAGCACATTATAATGAAAAACAGCGCGCAGGATTGCGAAAGGAAAGTATTGGCTTTGTATTCCAGAATTTTAATCTCATTGACGAACTCTCTGTGTACGAAAATATAGAACTACCATTAATCTATAACAAAGTAAAAGCTTCAGAACGTAAAGACCGTGTTAAAACCATTTTAGAACGTGTTGGTATTGCACATAGGGCTAAGCATTTTCCATTGCAATTATCTGGTGGACAGCAACAACGTGTTGCTGTAGCTAGAGCTTTAGTGACTAATCCAAAACTAATTTTAGCAGATGAACCAACTGGGAATTTAGATAGTAAAAATGGTAATGAAGTTATGGAGTTGCTTACAGAACTCAATGCACAAGGTACTACTGTAATTATGGTAACGCATTCATCATATGATGCTAAATTTTCGAGCCGAATAATCACCTTGAAAGATGGTGAGATTATTTCGGAAAAAGAAAACAAACATCATATAGATGTTCTAGTACAGTAAAATTTTTTAGTCAATCATAATCAATCAAAAAACGAACAGTAAACAATAAATAGCATGTTACAAACGTGGTTTAAAATATTTTTTAGGAATAGCAAGCGCAATTGGCTTAATGTGTTTATCAACATTTTAGGGCTAACATTGGGACTTGCAGGATTACTTATAGTGTTATTATTCTTTAACGATGAATTGAGTTATAATCAATGGAATCCAAACAAAGATGATGTATATAGGATTACGAATAAAT
The DNA here is from genome assembly GCF_055686305.1 of Psychroserpens citreus. Lineage (NCBI taxonomy): Bacteria > Pseudomonadati > Bacteroidota > Flavobacteriia > Flavobacteriales > Flavobacteriaceae > Psychroserpens > Psychroserpens citreus. The sequence goes on along the minus strand of NZ_CM145999.1, from coordinate 437,488 downwards.
CGAGAGAAAATGGATTTTGGTTTTCGAGTACAGCTGGGCAAATGATATTTTACAAAAGTGATATCCCAGAAGTTGAAGCTACCCTTTTAACAAGTCCGTTTTATAGAGGACGTGTGGTCTCTTTTGGAAATAAAAATGTATTCACTGAAAAGTCAACCCATACAGAGCCTAATTTTTTTGACTTTTTTCCTTTTGATGTGACCGATGGATCTTACCAAAAATTTTCAGAGAGTAGAACACATATTGCTATTTCTGAAGGTATGGCTGAACGTCTTTTTGGTGCAGAAACTGCCATTGAGCAAGTTGTAGATATTGGCGGATATGATTATGTAATTACTTGTATATACAAAATACCTAACAATTCTCATTACGAACCAGAACTTCTGATGCAATACAGTAAGCCCTTTGAAGTACATTGGGGGAATTTTCAAAATGAACTTTTTGTTAAGTTGACTAAAAGTACCAATCTCGCTGCTGTAAAGCAGAAAATGGATAACGTCATTATAGAACGAAATGTTAAGCCGATGTTGGAGGCCGAAGGTCTTACCTTAGAAGAAGCGAGAGAACGCTATGGATTTATGGAGTCGTTTTTAGAAAAATTAGATACCATTAGATTGCATCATATTGCTGATTATGCTGGTCCAGAAGGCAAAGGAAATTATCAATTGTTACTCATTTTATTAAGTCTTTCGGTTTTGTTGATAATCATTTCTTGTGTTAATGTTATTAACCTTTCTACGGCTTCAGCAAGTCAACGAGCCAAAGAAGTTGGTGTTAAAAAAACATTGGGATTATCAAAGAATACGTTAATGTTTCAATATATATTTGAAATCGCTATTCAAGGTATTCTTGCTTTGTTTTTAGCATTGGTTTTGGTAGAGTTTGTATTACCATACTTTAATGAATTTATGGGGAAAGAGATATCTATTCTAGAGCCAACCATTTTATTAAAAGTTACTGGTATAGCCACCCTTATAGCTTTTTTGGTAGGTGTAATTCCTGCCTTATATCTGTCAAATTTTAAAACGATTGAAGTTTTAAAAGGAAATTTTTCAAGAAGCAAAAAAGGTGTTATAATCCGTCATGCAATGCTAGGTTTACAATTTCTTATTTCTGGGTTTTTCCTTATTGGTGTGTTGGTTATCTATAATCAGATGAGTTATATGATGAATAAGGATTTAGGATTTAAAAACCCACAAACCATTGATGTTGAGGTCTTTAATATTAAAGATGAATACAGAAAATATATGTTGACAAGACAAGTAATGTCTCAACATGAAAATGTTATAGATGTTTCTACATGTATGTTAGTGCCAGGTGAAGGGAATGTCAACGGAACAGCATTAAGATATAAGGATAAAAGTTTTAATACAGCTTCGAACACTGTCGATTTCAATTATACAGATTTTGCAGGATTAGAGTTTGTTAAGGGGAGAGGTTTTTCTGAAAAATTTGCTTCAGATACAATCTCTAGTATTTTAATTAATGAAACAGCAGCAAAACGTTTGGGTATTTATGATAATCCAATTGGAAAGCATGTAAGAGTTGGATGGATGGACGATGATGACGAACGAAAGTTGGAAGTAGTTGGTATGGTTAAAGATTATCATTTTGATGGTTTTGACGTTAAAATAGACCCAATGTTCTTTGTGCATATGAATACTTTTCCATTTACAAAAGATTGGATTCATTCTATCCAGTTCAAAGTAAAACCTCATAATATTTCAAAAACCATTGCAGACATTGAAACCTTTTGGAAGCAGAATGTAGACAGTAAGTTTCCTTTCCAATATGAGTTTATAGATAAGAAATTTGCAGAAACTTATGAGAAGTATCAAAAGCAGCAAACCATGTTTTTAATTGTATCTGTTATCGTTATTCTTATTTCTCTATTAGGACTTTTTGCTTTGGCAACGTTGACCATTCAGCAACGTTTAAAAGAAGTAGCTATTCGCAAAACTTTAGGTGCTTCAGTCAAAGAAATTATCATCCAACTTATTAAGCAGTTTTTGAAAATTATTGGTGTTGCATCAATTATCCTGTTGCCAATTGCCTACTACTTTATGCAAAATTGGTTGGATAATTTTATATATAGAATAGATATGCCAATTTGGCCATACATAGTAACACCTATTGTGTTATTAATATTGGTGTTTACTGTAGTTGGTTTTAAGGCCTACAATGCTACAAAAGTAGATTTGATTAAGTATTTAAAATTTGAATAATATGTGGCAGATATGGTTTAAACTCTTTTTTAGAAATAGTAAGAAAAATTGGTTGCACACATTTATTAATATTTGTGGATTAACCTCAGGTCTTATAGGATTAATATTAGTGCTTCTTAACTATAATAAGGAGTACTCATACGACCAATGGAATCCTTATAAAAATGTTATTTATAAAGTAGGTCATGCATGGGGAGATGGACAGGTTTTTGATGATACTACACAACCTGAAGGCCCAAAAAGTACCGAAGTTATTCCTGAAATTTTAGATTATTTCACCATGCCTTCTTGGTATGAGAGTTATATGTTAAAGGTTGGTGATAAATCAGTTTATACTAAAAAAACAATCTTTGGAGCTAGTAATTATTTCGAATTTTTTCCACACCCAATTTTGGAAGGCAATCCAAAAGAAATTTTAGCATCTAAAGATAAGATTGTGATTTCAGATCAAATTAGAACACAACTTTTTGGTAATGCACATGCTTTAGGAAAATCCATTACAATTGGTGAAAAAAACTTTACGGTTTCAGGAGTGTTTAAGCTTATGCAACCTTCAATTTTGGAACCAAACGTGATTATTAACAGCCCTAAAAATACAAGTATGAAAGAGAATTGGGGGTCGTTTTCAAATCATACCTATTATAAAATAGCTGAAGGAACAGATATTAAAGAACTCGAACAAAAATTACTACAAGTTTTTATTAATAATTATTATAAGGAAGATGCTAAAAAAGAAGGTCTTACCTTAAATGAATATATGAAAGATTTGGGTTCTACACCTTTCTTAGAACGTTTAAATGGATTGAGATTGCATTCTAAAGGTGATTTAGGTCCTTTAGAAGGTAAAGGGAATTATCGATTTTTAATGATAATGTTGGGACTTTCAATACTTATAATAATTATTTCCTGTATTAATTTTATTAACCTTTCGATTGCTTTAGCTAGTCAGCGAGCTAAAGAAGTTGGAATTAAGAAAACCCTTGGTATTTCTTCAAGTAAATTAATGTTTCAGTATGCTTTGGAAATTATTACACAATGCATAGTAGCCCTTTTATTCGCTTTGATTATTGTTGAATTGGTATTGCCAATTTTTAATGATTACCTCAATACATCCTTAAAACTAAACAGTCCGAAGTTATTATTGCAAGTAACAGTATTAATTTTGGTTATCGCATTTTGTATTGGGACTTTGTATGCTTTTTATATGTTTAAATTTAAGACTATAGAAACATTAAAAGGTAATTTTTCAAGGAGTAAGAATATGGTGTTTTTAAGGCATCTTATGTTAGGATTACAGTTTGTTATTTCTGGTTTTTTTCTCATTGGAGGATTGGTGGTGTATCATCAGGTAAGTTATATGAATTCTAAGAAGTTGGGGTTTGCTGGTGATCAAGTTATGGTTGTTGAGTTTGCTGATAGTTATAACCGATGGAAACATTACCAGTTAGTGAAAAGTGTATTTAAGAATGATCCTAATGTAATAGATGTGTCAACCAGTTTAGAAACACCTGGAGTTGATGAAGATTTTTCTCAAAGTATCACTTATGAGGATAAGATTGTGGATACTAAATTTATTCCGTTAGATTTTGGGCATTTGGAAATGTTACAAACCGAAATGGTGTACGGAAGACATTTTTCAAATCAGTTTGCTTCCGATACTATTAGTAATATTATTTTAAATGAAACCGCAGTAAAACGTCTTGGGTTAAAAAATCCAATCAATAAAACAGTTGCTGCATTTGGCAGAGACTTCAAAATAGTTGGTGTTGTGAAAGATTATCATACTAACGGGTTTGATAAGCAAATTAAGCCTATTTTTTATTTGCATTTTAATGTTTTTTCTTGGATGAAAAACAATGTAAGAAATGCTCAGTTTAAGCTTAAGCCTGAGCAAATGGAACAAACTGTAGCTAAGATTGAACGTTTTTGGAGTACAGAATTAGAGCCAAGTTTTCCGTTTAACTATTATTTTGTAGATAAGCAATTTGCTAAAACATTTGAAAAATACAAACAGCAACAAACGCTGTTTACCATTTTAACAGTTGTGGTGATTTTTATAGCATTACTAGGTTTGTTTGCCTTAGCTTCTCTAACCATTCAACAACGCTTAAAGGAAGTAGCTATAAGAAAAACTTTGGGAGCTTCAGTTAAAGAGATTATGTTTCAACTTGCCCAAAGTTTTATTAATATCGTTTTGATAGCTTCAGTTATTTTGATTCCTGTAGCATTCTATCTGATGCAAAATTGGTTGAACAATTTTGTGTATCGTATCGATATGCCAATATTACCATATGTGATTGCACCAATAGTATTAATTCTATTGGTAATAATAGTTGTTGGCTTTAAAGCCTTTAATGCCACAAAAGTAGATTTAATTAAATATTTAAAATTTGAATAAATAAGATACTATGAAAAGAATATATTTAAAATTAACAGTAATTATAGTCGTATTTTTAACGTTTATGATTGGTGCACATGCACAAAACGAGACTTATACTTTTGAAAGTTTTGATAAGGTAATTATTAGCCCATATATTGAAGTTGAATTCAGGCAAGCTGATGAAGAATCGGTTGAGATTATAGAAAACAAAGAACCAGGTAAATTTAATATGGAGCTTAAAAACAGAACCCTACATTTATATCTTGAAGGTGCTAAAATAACATCGCCAACCGAAAAAATAAAGATGAATGACTATAAGAAAAAAGTGCCTATTTATAAAGGTACGATGGCAAAAGTCATTGTAAGGTATAAACACGTAAACGTATTTGCTTTAAGAGGTGAAGAACGCTTTGATTTTACAAGTCTAATTGAACAGAATAAAATTGAATTTAGAATTTATGGAGAATCTGAAGTGTATCTTAATAAAATAAACTTAAATGATTTAAGAGTTACTATTTATGGGGAAAGTTACATGGAAATAAAAGAAGGGAAAACCAAATCTCAAAAATTCACTGCTTATGGTGAGAGCAGAGTTAATGCTTTACAAATAGAAAATAAACAAACAAAACTGACTGCATATGGTGAAGGGGATTATCAATTTAATGTTTTCGATAGATTAAAAGTAACAGCTTATGGCGAAGCCAAAGTACGTTATCAAGGAGATGCAGAACTGAAAAAAGGAATTATAATTGGTGATGCTTCTATAAGACGATTATAATAACAAAAAAGGAGTTCAATTTTGAACTCCTTTTTTGTTTAATTATTCTTTTCTTCTATCCAAATCCTAGCATTCACAAAAGCCTCTAACCAAGGAGATACTTCATCTTGTCGACCTTCTGGATAGTTAGCCCAATTCCACTGAAATGTGGAACGCTCTATATGCGGCATCATCACTAAATGACGACCAGTCTTGTCGCAAAGCATAGCCGTATTGTAATCTGATCCATTAGGATTTGCTGGATAACTGTCGTAGCCATATTTTGCAACAATGTTATATTGGTCTTCTGCCTTTGGTAAATTGAATTTACCTTCACCATGGGAAACCCAAACACCTAAGGTAGAGCCTTCTAATGATGATAGCATCACAGAATTATTTTGTTGTATTGCTACCGAAGTAAAAGCGCTTTCATGTTTTTGCGAATCATTATGATGCAACTTGCCATGTTCATCATGATCTGGATTAATTAATTCTAATTCCATGAACAGTTGACAACCATTACAAATACCAATAGATAGCGTGTCTTCGCGCTTAAAGAAATTATTAATCACTTTATTGGCTTTTTGATTGTACTTAATAGCGCCTGCCCAACCTTTAGCAGACCCTAAAACATCAGAATTTGAAAATCCACCAACAGCACCTAAAAACTGAATATCTTCTAATGTTTCTCGACCCGAAATTAAATCGGTCATATGCACATCTTTTACATCAAAACCAGCCAAATACATCGCATTTGCCATCTCACGTTCAGAATTACTTCCTTTTTCCCGGAGAATGGCAGCTTTTGGTCTTGATTTAGAAGTGTCTATTTTTGGTAAAGATCCTGTAAAATGCTTCGGAAATTGATATGCAAGAGGTTGTTTTTTATAGTTTTCAAAACGAGCATCTGCTAAGCCATTAGCTGTTTGTTTACGATCGAGTAGAAGTGAGGTTTTGTACCACATGTCTCTTAGTCGAGAAATAGTCATGGTAAATACCTCACTGTTATTAATAATACTTAATACATCATTAGGTGTTACGTTTCCAATATTAAAGAATTCAATGTTGGCATCAGAAAGGGCGCCTTCAATTGAAGCATCTTTTGATTGAAAGACAATGCCTGAGTTTTCAGCAAATAACAACTTCATCGAATCTTTTTCTTGCAAATCTGTAAGGTCTAATTCGGCACCTAAGTTAGTATCAGTAAAACATAGTTCTAATAGAGTAGTAATTAAACCTCCAGAGGCAACATCATGACCAGCTATAATTTGATTTGTTTTGATTAAACCTTGAATAGTGTCAAATACAGTTTTTACATAAGTTGCATTTTTAACATTAGGAGTGTCGCTACCAACAGTATTTAAAATTTGAGCAAAAGAACTTCCGCCAAGTTTAAAATCATCTTGTGATATATTGATATAATAAATGCTACCTGCATCTTTTTTAAAAACTGGTTCAATAACTTTCTTTATGTCATTACAATTAGCTGCAGCAGAAATGATAACCGTACCAGGAGAAATAACATCTTCGCTTGGATATTTCTGTTTCATAGATAATGAATCTTTTCCTGTTGGGACATTGATTCCTAAATCTATTGCAAATTCTGAAATGGCTTTTACTGCTTTGTATAAACGAGCATCTTCACCTTTGTTTTTACAAGGCCACATCCAGTTTGCAGATAGTGATACACTTTGTAACCCATCTTTTAAAGGCGCCCAAATAATATTGGTAAGTGCTTCTGTGATACTATTTCTGCTTCCAGCTTCAGGGTTAATTAATCCCGAAATTGGAGAGTGTCCAATAGAAGTGGCTATACCTTCTTTGCCATTATAATCTAAGGCCATGACACCAACATTATTCAATGGCAATTGTAAAGGTCCTGCGCACTGCTGCTTTGCAACTTTACCACCTACACAACGATCAACTTTGTTTGTTAGCCAATCTTTACAAGCTACAGCTTCTAGTTGTAATACTTGATCTAAATAATCATAAAAATCCTCAGAATTATATGCTACATCCTTATAGTTTCTGTTTAGGGAGATGTCTGTCATTATAGTTTTTGGAGAGCTTCCAAACATATCTTCTAATGCCAAATCCATTGGAGTATTTCCTTTGGTTTCAGATTTAAAACAAAAGTGTTTGTCATCAGTGACATTTCCAACGGTATATAACGGAGAACGTTCACGTTCAGCAATTTTACTGATATGGTCTAGATGTTTTTCGGCAATTAATAACCCCATGCGTTCTTGAGATTCGTTACCTATAATTTCTTTATCTGAAAGCGTAGGATCTCCAACAGGCAATTTATCTAAATCGATACATCCTCCAGTATCTTCAATAAGTTCACTTAAGCAATTAAGATGTCCACCTGCACCATGATCGTGAATAGAGATAATGTGGTTTTCATCACTTTCAACCATACCACGAACCACATTGGCAGCACGTTTTTGCATTTCGGGATTAGAACGCTGTACAGCATTCAATTCTATACCAGATGAGAATTCACCAGTATCTGCCGAAGATACTGCAGCTCCTCCCATTCCGATACGGTAATTTTCTCCACCTAGAACTACTATTTTATCTCCTGATTCTGGTGTTGCTTTTATAGCTTGGTCTAATTTGCCATAACCAATGCCTCCAGCTTGCATGATGACTTTATCGAAACCTAATTTGCGTGCGTTTTCTTGGTGTTCAAAGGTAAGTACAGAACCACAAATTAAAGGCTGCCCAAATTTATTTCCAAAGTCGGATGCTCCATTACTTGCTTTTATAAGGATATCCATAGGCGTTTGATATAACCATGGACGTGCTGGTAGTTTTTGTTCCCAAGGGCGATTCGCTTCTAAGCGCGAATACGAGGTCATATACACAGCTGTTCCAGCTAAAGGTAAGGAGCCTTTACCACCAGCTAGTCGATCCCTGATTTCGCCACCAGATCCAGTAGCAGCTCCATTGAAAGGCTCTACAGTGGTCGGGAAATTATGAGTTTCGGCTTTTAGAGAAATTACAGATTCAAAAGTTTTGGTTTCATAGAAATCAGGAACATCTGCGCGTTTAGGTGCAAATTGTTCAATTATTGGGCCTTTGATGAATGCCACATTATCCTTATACGCCGAAACAATATCATTAGGATTTTGTTTTGATGTTTCCTTGATCATTTTAAATAATGACATCGGTTGTTCTTCTCCATCTATAATGAATGTGCCATTAAAAATTTTGTGTCTACAATGCTCTGAATTAACTTGTGAAAAACCGAAGACTTCAGAATCTGTAAGTGGACGACCAATCTTTTTGGATACACCTTCTAAGTATTCAATTTCTTCATCATTTAAAGCTAAACCCTCTTGTTGGTTATAAGCTGAAATGTCTTCAATGTTTAAAATATTTTCAGGCTCAATATCAATAGTAAAAGATTGTTGGTTTAAGCCATTAAACTTTTCAGAAATCATTGGGTCGAAGTCTTTAAAGTCTTCAGAACTTGATTCAAACTCTTCAATACGAATAATACCTTCAATCCCCATATTTTGTGTAATCTCAACGGCATTGGTACTCCAAGGCGTAATCATTGCTGCACGAGGGCCAACAAAAAAAGCATCGAGTGATGCTTGTTCTAGTTTTGGTTGGTTGCCAAATAGCCATGTCAATTTAGCTATAGTTTCTGTTGATAATTCTTTTGTTGCTTGAACAGCAAATACTTTACTGTTTTGGTTTCCGAAGAAATGAATCATTATATCGTATTTAGTATAGATTTTTTGAAAGCCCAAATTTACACTTTTTCGATGTAACTTTTTTGGATTATACTATTGAAAATTAAGAGTTATCCACTAAATAATTCACAACGGCTTGTTCTCTATCTGATTATAATTATTTATTTTTAATTTTCTTAAATTAATTTTATGTATACCAAACGAATATTTCCTGTAACAGGCGTGATAAGATGGACACGTCGTCATATTTTTTTATTCTTAATATTATCTTCAATTCCAGTAGTTTTATTTGATATTCTTGGGCTCAAATGGTTACATGTACCTTGGTTGCCTCTTGGTGTTTTGGGTACTGCTGTAGCCTTTATAGTTGGTTTTAAAAATAATGCATCTTATGATAGGTTGTGGGAAGCACGAAAGATTTGGGGAGGTATTGTAAACGCATCACGCTCTTGGACCATCATGGTGAAAGATTTTATTAATAATGATCATACTAAAGTAAGATTAAGTGATAATGATTTAAATGCAATTCATAAAGAATTGGTTCATAGACATGTTGCCTGGTTAACTGCGCTGCGTTATCAATTGCGTGCTGATAAGCCTTGGGAACAGCATTTAAAATCTGGTAAATCAAACCAAGAATTTAGAGAAAAAAACTATCTCGTTTGTGAGGATACTATTCCTATTAAAGATGCGATTAAAGAATATATTTCGGATGCCGAATACAATGAAGTATTTGCAAAAGGGAATCAAGCTTCTCAGTTATTAGGTGTTCAATCTAGACGTTTAAAAGAGTTAATGCAACAAGGCGCTATTGAAGATTTTAGACATATGGAGATGAATAGTATGCTTACTGAATTTTATACTTTGCAAGGGAAAAGTGAACGCATTAAAAACTTTCCTTATCCAAGGCAATATGCAACCATGAATTATATTTTTGTTTGGGTTTTTATCATTTTATTGCCTTTTGGTATTATGCAAGAGTTTGAATCTATTGGAGAACATATAATAGCAGATTTGGTAAATCATGAATCACATACGTCTACATTACATCAAATACAAGAGTTTATTGCTCGACATTTTGTGTGGTTTTCAATTCCGTTTAGTACCTTGTTAGCATGGGTGTTTCATACTATGGAGGCTATTGGGGAAAATACAGAAAACCCGTTTGAAGGCGGTCCAAACGATGTACCAATAACCAATATGAGTCGCGGTATAGAAATAGATATTAGACAGTTAATCGACGATACGAATATACCTGAGCCTTATGTATGGAAAAATGATATTATTATGTAAAAAAAAGCGACTCATTGAGTCGCTTTTTTTATTTGAAATTTAACTTATTGTTTAATTAATTTCTTTGTAGTACTTCCTTTTGAGGAATTTAGTTTAACCAAATACACCCCTTTTGATAAGGAAGAAATATTTAATGTTTTTTGGTTTGCTGTTATCTTTTGAACCGTTATTTTTTTACCTAAAATATTGTATACTTCGGCTAATATATCTTGATTAGAGACAATGGTTACTTCATTTCCATTAGCAGGATTAGGGTACATTGTTATAACATCTTGTTCAAACTCTGAAACAGAAAGGCTTTCCCATCGGTTTTCAGCCGCAGGTCCTCCCCAAATTAGTGTAGCTAAATAAGGATTATCAATAAACGGATTTCTATTACCTTGAGCATATTGGTTATTAGTATCGGCATGGTAACTGTTTCTTATATCTTCTAAACCTCCTTCAATAACTGGGTCTTCAGCATTCCATTCTAAGAATAAATCAATCATATCATCAGGTGTTGCTGCATTGCTACCTATACCTACAACTGAAGGAAGACAACGATCACCATATCTTAAATACATGTACATTATTATTCTTGCACAATCGCCTTTCCACTCATCACCTGGATACCAACCTCCATTGGCATTACCAGATTCACCATTTGGATATTGACCAGCACTTTTTTCTGCGAATGGTGAATTTGCTCTTTGTCCATTACGTTGTACATCACTAGGTCTAAGCATATGCGCATCAGAACCTGGTCCTGTAGATCCTAAATCTGGATTTCCTAAAGACCTTGGATATACATGCTCTCTGTTCCAGTCTCCAACATTACCTCCGTTATCGAATTTACCTCTAGTGCGATCTGTAGTTACGTTACCATCAAAAGGAGGGTCGTCATAACCATAAATTAAAAGTATATTACTTGAATTGTTAGGGTCTTCGTCAGTTATTCTTAAGACATCCCAAACTTCACTATAACTCAAAAAGTTAGTATGATTACTATTGGTAAGATTGATTAACTCACCTTTTAACGTTAGTCCAGTACTATTGATTTCCATACCGTAATAAGATTGCAGTTCAGCAGGAGGTGTTAACTGAGCAAATGCAGTAGATGTAAATAGTATTGTAATTATAAAGTAAATGTGTTTCATGTGTGTAATTTTATTTATTCTTTTCTAGTAAGGCCATGTAAAACCCATCATATCCTGATTTATGAGACAATATACTCTTGTCTTTTACAAAGGTAAAATCTTTTCCCATTTCTGATGTTAAGAAAGTGTCAACTTGTTTTTTGTTTTCCGAAGGTAAAATAGAACAAGTAGCGTAGACGAGCTTTCCTCCATTTTTTACAATTCGAGCGTATTGCTGTAAAATGTCTTGTTGTGTGATTTTTATACTTTCAATAAATTCAGGTTGTAATTTCCATTTCGCATCTGGATTTCGTCTTAAGACACCTAATCCAGAGCAAGGAGCATCAATGAGAACACGATCTGCTTTATCGTATAGTTTTTTAATTACTTTAGTTGATTCAATTGGTCGCGTTTCTATATTAAAGGCACCATTTCGTTTGGCTCGCCTTTTTAGTTCATGTAATTTATTAGCATAAATATCTAATGCAATTACTTGACCTTTATTTTCCATTATCGAGGCTAAATGTAATGCCTTGCCACCAGCTCCTGCACAAGTATCAACAACACGCATCCCTGGTTTTACTTCTAAAAATTCTGCCACTAATTGAGATGATGCATCTTGAACTTCGAAATAGCCATTTTTAAAGGCTTCAGTTTTAAAGACATTGGCTCGTTCTTTAAGTTTAAGTGCATTTGGATAGCCTTTAATACTTTCGGTTTCTATACTGTCATCAAATAGTAAGGATTGTAATTTTTCCTTTGTAGTTTTAAGAGTATTGACTCTTAAAACTACATCTGCTTGTTCATTTAAGGCAGCAATTTCTTTTGACCAAATAGATTCGCCTAATTCTTTAACACCTAAGTCATCTAACCAATCAGGTATGGCTTCTTTAAACTTTCTTGTCTGCGATAATTCATCAAAACGTCCTTTGATTTTTCGTTGAGGTGTGTTTTCAAAATATTTCCAATCGGGTAATTTAATACCTCTTAAAGTGGCCCAAACTGCAAAAATTCGCCATAAATTATCACGATCATAAGGCGCTTTTACTTCAGCAATTTCAACATATAAGCGTTTCCAACGAACAATGTCGTAGGTCGTTTCGGCAACAAAAGCTCGATCTCGACTTCCCCAACGTTTATCACGTTTTAAAAGCTGTTGTATAACTTTGTCAGCATATTTATCCTCATTGAAAATGAGTGTTAATCCATCAATAACTGCAAAGCATAAGTTTCTGTGTAAGCGCATTATAAAAAAATTAGCATGCAAAGGTACATTAAAAATTGAGATGGGTTGTTATTGTTGTATATTTATGAGAATTTATAAAAATGAAAAAGATACTTGTTCTGTTATTAGCTTCTTTGCTAATTGTTGGATTAGGAAGTTGTGGGATGCGCAAATTTAACCAACGTTATGAACGACTTTATAATGTAATTAAATCCGTTGAAATTGAAACTTTAATGCAAGATTCACTGCTCAATGTTAGAGCTTTGGAGGTTGATAAAGCTGGAACTGGAATTTTTGCCACATCAAGAGGTCAAGTTGGTTTTATTTATACATCCAAATATTTGAGTTTAGACTATACTAATGAAGAAGAACTGGTTTGTGATATCTTATACGAATTTAATTATACAAAGGACTCTATTCCAAATTTTAGATCTGTTGCAAAAACAAAAAAACAACTTTTTGCATTAGCTATTGGTACTCCTGCAGCTATGTTTACAGCACATAGCGATAAAATTTGGCCAATCGTTTACAAAGAAGATCATCCAAAAACGTTTTATGACTCGATGGAGTTTTGGAACGATGAAGAAGGTATTGCTATAGGTGATCCAACCGAAGATTGTATGAGCATTATCATCACTAGAGATGGAGGAAATACTTGGACTAAATTATCATGCGATGATTTGCCGAAAGTTAAAGATGGAGAAGCTGCATTTGCAGCAAGTGACACTAATATAGCTATAGTTGGCGATCATGCTTGGGTAGCGACAGGAGGTAAGGCAAGCCGTATTTTATATTCGTCAGATAAAGGGGGAAATTGGGAGGTTTTTGAAACACCTATTGTTCAAGGTGTAGAAACTACAGGTATCTATTCTATAGATTTTTATGATGAATTAACTGGTTTTGCAATAGGAGGAGATTATACTAAACCTGCAGATAGTTCAGCTAATAAAATGAGAACCATAGATGGTGGAAAGACATGGCAGCTGGTTGCTCAAAATCAGTCACCTGGTTATCGTAGTTGTGTTCAGTATATTCCAAACAGTAATGGAAATGAATTAGTTGCTGTTGGATTTAATGGAATTGATTATTCTGCCGATCATGGCAATTCCTGGACCCATTTAAGTGACGAAAGTTTTTATACGATTAGGTTTTTAAATGATAGTGTTGCTTATGCTGCAGGAAAAGAACGAGTGTCAAAGCTGGTGTTTAGAAAATAAAAAGAAGTCAAATTGACTTCTTTTTTTATTAATTCTTTTTAAACTGTTCTCGTCGTTTTTTCATCTCTTGAAGCATACGCTTATTAAACTGTTCTTCTACTAGTTTGAGTAGAATGACTTTTTTAGCGGGAATCACCCTGAGCAAATCATTTATTTGTTTACTTCGAAGGTTATGCTTTCTATTTTCAATGCCAAGCATATCAGTGATAAGTTTATTAGCTTCATCATTTGTTAAGCTTTCAAAATCTATACTTCGACGTAGTTTTTGAGTTTCTTTCCTCAGTGTCTCTTTTTTTGTTTCAATGGCATTATATACTGGCCAAAATTTTTGAGCTTCGGCTTCAGTGAGTTCCAATTTTTCTGTAATGAATGCAACTTTTAAGGCTTTAATACGTTCTAGTCGTTCTTTGCGTTGTCCAAACGAATAGAGTGTAAGCGCTAAAAATAATAAAGTTATAAGTGTTTTTTTCATTGTATTTGTTCTGTTGTTAGGTCTTCAATATCAACATTATCTAGTAGATAATCTTCGATGTTTTCTTCAGATAATTTGTTGTCTATAAAATTGTCTTTATTTAGTTCATCTTCAGTTAAAAGAGAGGCTAATTCATCACCGCTATAATCTTCATCTTCTAAATAATCTTCAATTGCAGCAGTTTCAATAGTCTCAAAAGTTAAAGGTTCTGAGCCTTGAAATATGATGTTGAACATTAATACCAAACATGCCGCTACTGCTCCTACATACATGACTTTTTTCCATTGCATTAATGAAATAACTTTAGTGTCGTTTTCTTTAGTAATGTTTGCGAGAATGTTTTGCTCAACAGTATCAAAATATCCGTCAGGAGTTTCAAAACCTGAAGTTTCAGTTTTATCTATTAAGTGAACCTCATTAAATATCTGTTCCTCTAATTGAGAAAAGTAATTCTTAGGAGTCTTAAAACCAGAATTTTTATTAATACTATCTAATGTGTTCTTTTTCATATTAGTAAGACTTAAATGTCTGTAATTGGTTTAATCTTGAGTAAAAAATGCTTCTATTTTTTTTACCGCAATATGATAAGACGCTTTTAAAGCACCTTCACTAGTCTCTAAAATATCTGACATGTCTTTATATTTAATGTCCTGAAAATATTTCATATTAAAAACAAGTTGTTGCTTGTCTGGTAAGGTAGCAATAGCCTGCTGTAATTTGTATTGTATATCATCACCATCGAAATATACATCTGCTTTTAAGCTGTCTACCATGTAATTCTGAGTTTCTTCATTATTTATACTTAATCGTTTTGCATTTTTTTTAAGCAGTGTTATAGATTCATTGGTTGCAATGCGATACATCCATGAATACAGTTTACTATCTCCTTTAAAGTTATGGATATTTTTATAGATTTTTATAAAAGTATTTTGTAGTACATCGTCGGCATCATTATGTGATTTTACAATATGTCGAATATGCCAATACAAGCGCTCCTTATACAATGATAGGAGTTCTCTAAAAGCAACTTCTTTTGTAGATGAGGTCTTAAGTCGTTTTATGAAATCTTGCTCGTTATCCAATTAAATGGTTTTTCATTTAGACACTTCAATGTACTGAAAGTTTAATAAAAATAAATAAATATTATAAATGCTTGATAATCACAAAATTAAAACAAATAACATCGATTAAGTGTAAAAAAATAACGATGAAATGCATTTTTTTCTTGCATAGACCATTAATTTAATTTATGTTTGTCACAGCCTAACCTACTTAAGTATTACCATTGTCCCCAAATATGGTAATAAAAACGAAAAGGATGCGACATTGAGTTGCATCCTTTTCTGATTTATAAGCGTTTTGACTTTCTCTGAAGACCTCATTCAAAGCTCTGCATATCTACCAGTTTTTTATAAATACCTTTTTTTGCAATGAGTTCATTGTGAGTGCCTTGTTCAGCAATTTCACCTTTATGCATCACAATAATTTCATCTGCATTTTGAATAGTAGATAAACGATGGGCAATCACAATTGATGTTCTGTTTTTCATCATTTTTTCTAAAGCATCTTGAACCAATCGTTCGCTTTCAGTGTCTAGAGCCGAAGTAGCCTCATCTAATATCATAATTGGTGGATTCTTTAGTACAGCTCTTGCAATACTTAGTCGTTGTTGTTGTCCGCCAGATAATTTTCCGCCAGAATCTCCAATATTAGTATCTATGCCTTGTGGTAAGTCTTTTACAAATTCCCAAGCGTTTGCAATTTTTAAGGCGTCTATAATCTCTTCATCTGTAGCCTTCTCTTTACCAATGAGTAAATTGTTTTTGATACTTTCGTTAAATAGTATCGAATCTTGAGTAACGAGCCCCATTAAGCCTCTTAAAGATTGTTTTTTTAGATCTCTTATATCAATGCCATCTATAGAAATATTTCCATCATTAACATCATAAAATCGTGTGACTAAATTGGCAATGGTAGATTTTCCGCTTCCAGATTGTCCTACTAAAGCGACACTTTTTCCTTTAGGTACTTTAATACTAAAATGTTTGAGTACTAAATCATCCTCATATTTAAAAGATATATCATTGAGTGAAATATCAGAATTAAAATCAGATTTAGTTTGAGCATTCACGCGATCGGCTAATGGACTTTCAGTTTCTATGATTTCAAGAATACGGTCTGCAGCAGCATTTCCTGCTTTTACTTTATAACTTGCTTTACTAATAGCTTTTGCTGGTGTTAAGATTTGCCAAGCTAATCCTATGTAAACAATGAAAGCTCCACCTGATAATGTTTTGTCAACTAAAACCATGCTGCCTCCATACCAGAGTAAAACCGCAATGGTAATTATTCCTAAGACCTCACTCATTGGAGATGCTAAATTTTGACGGTTCATTAAAGTGTTAGAGAAATTGTAAAAGCGTTTTGTAGACTTTTGAAATGACTCATTAAATCGGTTTTCAGCATTAAAACCTTTAATAACTTTAAGTCCGCTAAGCGTTTCCTCTAAGGTAGATAAAAAGATACCTTGTTCGGTTTGGACACGACTAGATTTCTTTTTTAAACTTTTACCTATTCTCGAAATGATAAATCCTGAAATAGGAATAAATAAAAATACAAATATTGTGAGTTTTACAGAGGTCGCAAACATCGCAATAATGGCAAACAATATTGTTAATGGTTCTTTTACGATGAGTTCTAAAATAGCTAGTAAAGAACCTTTCACTTCATTCACATCTCCCGAAATCCTAGCAATGATATCTCCTTTTTTCTTTTCTGAATAATAGGAAATGGGTAATCGTGTAACCTTGTCATAAATTTCGTTTCTCAAATCTTTCAAAACACCATTACGCAAAAAGGTGATAAAGTATAAACCAAGATAGTTAAACAGGTTTTTAAGTAAAAATAATGTGATGATTAAAACTATCATATACAGTAAAGAACGTTGAGGACCATGAGTCTCCGACGTTGTTGTGATGATGTAATTAATATAATCTTCCCCGTAATCTTTTATTTTCGAAATACCAGAATAAATAGGCTTTTCTGTAACTCTTTCTCCTTCTCCAAATAAGACGTTTATCATTGGCATTAAAGAAATCATGGCAAGCGTACTAAATAATGCATAGAACACATTGGCAATGATATTTAAAATGCCATAACGTTTATAAGGAATAATAAAACGAAAAAGTTTTTTTATATAATCCATTTAATTGAGATTCATATCCTTGAGGATGTTGTCAATACGACGCTCCAATTTTTGTTCCGTAGCGTTAAATGCTGTCACATTGTCTAAAGTAGTATTAACGCTAATGTAGAACTTAATTTTGGGTTCAGTTCCACTTGGGCGTAACGCAATTTTGCTTCCGTCTTCTGTATAATAGATCAGAACATTAGATTTTGGTATGTCAATGCTAGTCTCTGTTCCATAAACAAGGTCTTTTATTGTAGATAGTTGGTAATCTTCAATACGAATTACTTTTGACCCATTTACTTCTTGTAATGGGTTTTCTCTAGCATCAATCATCATTTGTTTGATTTCCTGAGCGCCTTCGATGCCTTTTTTTGTAAGTGACACTAAACGTTCTTTAAAGAACCCATGTTCAATATACAGCTGAATGAGCTGTTCATAAACCGATAGGCCATTTGCTTTCGCTTGGGCTGCAATTTCACATGCTAGAAGAGTAGATGTTACTGCGTCTTTGTCTCTTACAAAATCACCTACCATAAAGCCGAAACTTTCTTCGCCACCACCAATAAAATCAAGAGTAGGGAAATCTTTAATCATTTTTGCTATCCATTTAAAACCAGTTAGCCCAATTTTACATTCTACGTTATACGACTTGGATAGAACAGACATCATAGGTGTAGACACAATTGTCGAGCCAATAAATTGATTGCCATTAATTCGATTAGCATTTTGCCATTGTTTTAATAAGAAATCTGTCATTAAAATCATGGTTTGGTTTCCATTGAGGATGACCAATTCATTATCTAAGTTTCTAACAACAACACCAAGACGGTCACAATCTGGATCGGTACCAATAACAATATCTCCATCAACAGTATTAGCCAATTCCATTGCCATTTTAAGGGCCTCTGGTTCTTCTGGGTTTGGTGACTTTACGGTTGGAAAATCTCCATTAGGTTCACGTTGTTCTTCTACAATATAAACATTGGTATACCCAGCACGTTTTAAGGTTTCTGGTACAGCAGTAATTGATGTGCCATGTAGAGAGGTGAAGACCACGTTTAAATTTTGTCTTGCTTCTGTTGAAGTGTCAAAACTTCCATTTTTAACAGATTCATTGATAAATACATTGTCAATATCTTGACCAATATATTCAATGAGTGATTCATTGGCTTCGAATTGTATTTCAGAGTAATCTAAACGATTAATTTCTGTAATAATCTCTGCATCTTGTGGTGGAACTAATTGCCCTCCATCTTGCCAATATACTTTATAACCATTGTATTCTGGTGGGTTATGAGATGCGGTTAATACAATGCCACAATGACAATTTAAATGCTTCAGGCTAAAAGATAATTCGGGTGTTGCTCGTAAATCTTCAAACAAATACACATGAATACCATTTGCAGAGAACACATTAGCAACAACTTTAGCTAAAGATTTGCTATTATGTCTGCAGTCGTAGGCAATAGCAACTTTCAATTTGTCTCCTGGAAAAGATTGTTTTAAATAATTACTCAAACCTTGGGTGTTTTTACCCAATGTGTATTTATTGATTCGATTGGTGCCAATTCCCATTATACCACGCATACCACCAGTTCCAAACTCGAGATCTTTGTAAAAACTCTCTTTTAAATCGGTTTGGTTGTTGGCAATTAAATCTTTTATATGGTTTTGAGTCTCCTGATCAAAAGTTGGAGTTAACCATGTGTTAACCCGTTTTAATAATTGAGGTTCAATATGTATCATGTCTAATATTTATGCTACAAAAGTAAGTAATTGAAAGAATTTTGGGTAATAAGATTTAATAAATTGAACTACAGCGTTTGCGTAAAAACGGGGTTGCTCTAAAAGTTAAGCTCTTGCTTTATGAGATAGCGATTTGTATCATTTTTACTACGCAAGATAATTTCACCTAAAAAACCAGCAATAAAAAATTGAGACCCTAATATCATTGTTGTTAGCGCAATATAGAATTGAGGTCGTTGTGTTATGAGTCTTCCTGTTGGATTTAAGAAGAGTTTATCAATCCCAAGATATAAAGCAAAGGCAAAGCCAATACCAAACATGATAACACCTAAAGCGCCAAAAAGGTGCATTGGACGTTTCCCAAATCGGGATAAAAACCAGATAGTAATTAGATCGAGAAAACCATTGACAAATCGATCCATTCCAAATTTCGTTTCTCCATATTTTCTAGCCTGATGCTGCACAACTTTTTCTCCAATCTTTGTAAAACCAGCATTTTTTGCTAGAACAGGGATGTAACGATGCATTTCGCCATTAACATCAATGTTTTTTACAACCGATTTGTTGTAGGCTTTGAGTCCGCAGTTGAAATCATTAAGCTTAACTCCAGATGTACGTCTTGCTGCCCAATTGAACAATTTAGAAGGTAAGTTTTTTGCTATAACAGAGTCGTAGCGTTTTTTCTTCCACCCAGACACCAAATCAAATTTTTCTACAACAATCATATTATAGAGTTCAGGGATTTCTTCTGGATTATCTTGTAAATCGGCATCCATAGTGATGATAACATCTCCTTCTGCTTTTGCGAAACCAGCATGTAAAGCTTGAGATTTTCCGAAGTTTTTTAAGAATCTAATCCCTTTGACATTTGGATTATTTTGAGATAATTGCATGATAGTGGACCAAGACTCATCGGTACTACCATCGTCAATAAAGATGATTTCATATGAAAAACGATTGGACTGCATAACAGATGCAATCCAATCGTGTAATTCTATTAGTGATTCTTGTTCGTTAAGTAGTGGTATGACTACTGATATGTTCATCGAGTGTTTTTGAATGTTTAAAGTTCAAAAATACTGAAATAATTTAAGAGTTGCTTTTCATTATCAAGCCACCAATTAAGGACCAAATTAATCCAAAAAGTGCACTAGCAGCAATCCATATTGCTGAACCAATTAATGGGTTAAACATAACTTCCATGAATTTAATGCTTTGGTCAATTTGTGCTTGAGGCATGTCAGGGTTTTGTTCAATCATATTATCAATAGTAACTTCCATTAATTCTGGCATGAATTCGGGATCAATAACATAATTAAAAAGGAAGCCATAAAGAATGTATACAATAGCGCTAATGATTCCAATAACAACACCTAACTTGATGGCATTTCCAAGAGTTAGTACGTTTGCATTGTGCTTTTTATATTTACTAATAGCAAATATGATCACTACAGGGAAAACTACATAATAAATAAGTTGAGGCCATTGAGCGCCTTCCATTGCTTGACCTGTAACGTAGCTTATAACATTAAGCGCAATCATTACGACACCTAGGATAATACCATAATTCATTGCAAACTTTCCTGTTGACATTCGTTCTGTTTCCATAATTTGAGTTGATTATTTAGTTAATATGTTTGGTTAGTGTACATTTGTCTTAAAACGTTACATTTCCGAAGAAAATAAAAAAAGAAATAATTTATTGGTAATTTACAAAAATTACTTAAATTTGCACCTCCAAAATAGTAAGGATTTTAAAGATTAAAGAGATGAAAAAAGGAATACATCCAGAAAATTATAGATTAGTAGCATTTAAAGACATGTCTAACGATGACGTCTTTTTAACTAAATCTACTGCTGAAACTAATGAAACAATTGAAGTTGACGGTGTTGAGTATCCAGTAATTAAATTGGAAATTTCTAGAACATCTCATCCATATTACACTGGTAAATCTAAATTAGTAGATACTGCTGGTCGTATTGACAAATTCAAAAACAAATACGCTAAGTTTCAAAAATAAACTTAGATTATATCATATTAAAAGCCTTCAGGATTTATCTCGAAGGCTTTTTTGTTTTCTATAATTGATTTACTTTTAACACTAAACTAGAATTTCATTATGAATTATATTCTTTTTGATGGTCCATCACGTAATAATTTGTTGCCGTTTACTTTTACAAGGCCAGTTGCAGACATTAGAGTGGGCATTCTCACTATTAGAGAAAAATGGGAAAAACACCTAGGGTTTACTACTACAACACTTACCGAAGAGTATTTGTCTGAAAAATTCCCTATGGTAGAGTTGAATGAAAACATAATGATTAATGCTTCGTACTTGCCAAATTATGAGTTGGTAGCGTTGATTAAGAGCTTGGAAGAGAATCAAGCGATTTTTAAAGGTGAAGATGTGATAGCTTTTTATACAAAAGATACTCAAGAGGATATTGATTTTGAAACTTATGACGCAATAGAATATGATAATCCAATATTGACAATAGAGCATACATGGGATATTTTTTCTAATAACGGAAAAGCTATTGAGGCCGATTTTGAATTGCTAACCCAAGGTCGAAATTCGCAACCAATACCAAGTTCTAATAATGTACTCGCAGCAGAGCATATTTTTATAGAAGAAGGTGCTAAACTAGAGTTTGCAACATTGAATGCTAATTCTGGTCCTATATATATTGGAAAAGATGCCGAAATAATGGAAGGCAGTATTATTAGAGGACCGTTTGCGCTTTGTGATAATGCAACTGTTAAATTAGGAGCCAAAATATATGGTCCTACTACAGTTGGGCCACATAGTAAGGTTGGAGGTGAAGTCAATAACTCTGTGATTTTTGGATATTCTAATAAAGGGCATGATGGCTTTTTAGGAAATTCTGTGCTTGGTGAATGGTGCAATTTAGGAGCAGATACCAACAATTCTAACTTAAAAAATAATTATGCAGAAGTGAGACTTTGGAATTATCAAACGCAAGGGTTTGCTAAAACTGGTTTGCAGTTTTGTGGACTCATGATGGGAGATCATAGTAAATGTGGTATTAATACGATGTTTAATACTGGTACAGTTGTTGGAGTAAGTGCTAATATCTTTGGTAGTGGTTTTCCAAGAAATTTTGTTCCAAGTTTTTCTTGGGGAGGATATTCTGGAGTGACAACATACCTAACCAAGAAGGCTTTTGAGGTTGCGGAAGTGGTTATGAAACGCCGAAATATTGAGTTTTCTGAACTAGATAAAGCAATTTTAGAGCAGGTCTTTGAAGAAACTAAACAATGGAGAAAAAGTTAATCTAAATTATAAAAACATGAAGTTTGTTTGCAGTATTCTATTTGTATTGACAATTAATTTCGGGTTTTCCCAAACCTACACCATTAAAAACATTGGTATTAATGACGATAAGAGCCAGTACGGTGTAGTATTTTATAAAGGTGATAAAGTGTATTATACCTCTTATATGCTAGATAACAGAAATCGAGCCAGACGAGATAAAGATAAGAGACTCATTTTTACCATGTTTGAAGGCGAAAAAACTTCCGATGGGGAAATCATAAATACTAAGCAATTTATCAAATCGGAAGATTTTATATTCAATACATCTAGTGCAGGTTTTAGTCCAGACGGAAAATATATGTATATCACGACTAACTTTATGAAGCGTGGTAAATCATACAAGCGAAAATTGAAATCTATAAATCTTAATATTCAAAGGGGAGAGTATATTGAAGGTAAAGGATGGACTAATTTTGAACCCTTACCATTTTGCTTACCAAAATATAATTATGGTCATGCTGTATTAAGTCCAGATGGATCTACGCTGTATTTCACGTCTAATGCCCATGGTGCTCATGGTCAAACCGATCTATTTAAGGTTAAAATTTTAGGAAATGGAGAGTATGGTGAAGTGGAGAATTTAGGTAAGAAAATCAATTCTCCGCGTAAGGATATGTTCCCATTTGTAAGCAAAGATTGTATCTTGTATTTTTCTTCCGATCGTGTTGGAGGTGTTGGTGGCTTAGATGTGTATAGCTACAATTTAAAAGGAGATCCAGAAACTGAAGAACCTAAATTACTACCTAAACCAATCAATAGTAGAAGTGATGATTTCTGTTATATTATTAATGACGATAAAACAGAAGGATACTTCTCATCCAGACGACCTAGAGGAAAAGGTGAAGATGATATTTATTACTTTACACTTAAGGAGTAGATTTCTTTACACGTTTAAGATCTAGTAGATTAATTGGATTGATTCCTAACCCAGATACATTTTTTCGAGTAAAACGTACAACTTCATCATAAAACAATGGAACTACAGGTGTTGATGTCATCACTAAACTATCCATTTTTGTGTAAAGTGTTTCTCGTTCTTTTATGTCGGTAATTGTAAATGCTTCTTGATACCAGGAGTCAAATTGTTCACTTTTGAAATGTGTGTAATTTGGTCCATTTGGAGCAAAATTCTGGCTTGAATATAAGGATAGATAGTTTTCTGCATCTGGATAATCGGCTACCCAACTTGCTCTAAACATATCTAATTTACCATTAGCTTTGGCATCTTTTAAAGTGGCGGCAGGTACTACGTCTATAGTAACCGTGATTCCAATTTTTTGAAGTTCACGTTGGATATATTCACAAAAACTTAAGTAGTTACCTATAGTCGTAATAGTAATTTTAGGATTTGAAATGCCTGTTTCAGTTTTAAATTGTTGTACCAATTGTTTTGCTCTTTCTGGTTGAAATGTAAAACCTACAGCATCATCATAACCAGGTAAACCTTTAGGGATAAAACCACCATGAGCAGGAATACCAATACCATTTCGCAAATAGGTCATCATTTTTTGCTTATCAAAACCATAGTTAACGGCTTGACGAAGATATCGTGATTGTATTTCAGGAATATCAGAATCCATAAAAAATGCTAAATATTCAGTATTTAGATATGGTCCACGAATCATATTTACCTCATTTATATAATTATCACGAAGGTGTCCTGTTGCTGTTAAGATATCGTCTTTGTAGGAGGCATCTAAACCAGAAACAAAATCAATATTTCCTTGAGCAAATTGTAGAAACTCACTTTGTTTGTCTGGTAAAAAAGTAATGGCTACGGCTTCCAAATATGGTAATGGATTACCATTAGCATCATTTTCAAAATAATGGTTATTTTTTCTAAAGACAAGTTTAAGATTTTCTTCCCAGCGTTTAAATTTAAAAGGGCCAGTGCCTATTGGGTTCGATCTAAAGTCACTTTGATAATGTTCTACAATTTCCTTAGGAACTACAGAACAATATTTCATGGTTAGTAAGCCTAAAAAAGCAGGGAAAGGTTGTTTGAGTTGTACTTGAAATATGGTGTCATTAATGGCTTTAAATTCTGCTACTTTTTTAAGCGTCCATTGTCCAGGAGATGCCACTTTTTTGTCTATAAGTCGATTGAAGCTATATTCAAAATCTTTAGCGGTTACGGTTCTTGTAGAATCGTTTCCAAATAATTCATGTTTATGAAAGGTAACATCGTTTCTTAAGAAAAAGGTATAGTTTAACGCGTCATCAGAAATGCTCCAGCTTTTAGCGATACAAGGTTGAACATTAAGGTCTTCATCCATTTGAACTAAACCATTAAATAGTTGATTAATAGCCCAAATATTGGCATTGTCTTTTGCAAAGGCTGGGTCTAATGAACCAATATTTTTGTGTTCGTTATAACGAAATACCAAATGTTCTTTTTTGGAGTTAGTGTCATTTCCGCAGGAAAACATAAAAAAACAAACTAAAACTCTCAAAATTAGCTTGTAAAATGAATATTTACGATCTGCAGATTTCAGCATATTGCTCATTAATTGTAAATTTGCGCACTTTAAATTAGAAACGAGTAAATATAATTAGATATAATTAGATTTCTGTGCTAATAGAAATTAATGTCACATGAATAAAAAAGTTGCATTTTATACATTGGGTTGTAAACTCAATTTTTCGGAAACATCTACGATAGCTCGTAATTTTTCTTCGGAAGGTTTTGAACGCGTCGACTTTAAAGAGCATGCCGATATTTATGTGATTAATACCTGCTCTGTGACTGAGAATGCAGACAAACGTTTTAAATCTATTGTAAAACAAGCTCAAAAAATTAATCCAGATGCCTTTGTTGCGGCTGTAGGCTGTTATGCGCAATTAAAACCTCAAGAATTAGCAGATGTCGATGGTGTAGATTTGGTACTTGGTGCAACCGAGAAATTCAAGATTACAGATTACCTAAATGACCTTTCTAAAAATGACATGGGAGAAGTCCATAGCTGTGAAATTGAAGATGCCGATTTTTACGTTGGTAGTTATTCTATTGGAGATAGAACACGTGCATTTTTAAAGGTTCAGGATGGCTGTGATTATAAGTGTACCTATTGTACAATTCCGTTGGCTCGAGGTATTTCTAGAAGTGATACTCTGGAAAATGTTTTGGAGAATGCTAAAGCTATTTCAGCTAAAAATATTAAAGAAATCGTGCTCACTGGAGTAAATATTGGCGACTATGGTAAAGGTGAATTTGGTAATAAAAAACATGAACATACCTTTTATGAGTTGGTGCAGGCATTAGATGATGTTGAGGGTATTGAACGTTTACGAATTTCGTCTATAGAGCCTAATTTATTAAAAAATGAGACTATCGATTTTGTATCTCAAAGTAAAACCTTTGTACCCCATTTTCATATTCCGTTACAAAGTGGAAGTAACGAATTACTCAAGTTGATGCGTCGTCGTTACATGAAAGAATTGTATGTAGATCGTGTAGCAAAAATCAAGGAAGTGATGCCTCATGCCTGTATAGGCGTTGATGTGATTGTTGGATTCCCAGGAGAAACAGATGAGTTATTTCTCGAAACGTATAATTTCTTAAATGCCTTAGATATCTCTTATTTGCATGTGTTTACCTATTCAGAAAGGGATAATACCGTAGCTGCGTCTTTGGAAGGTGCAGTACCAAAAAAAGTGAGAGCTAAACGAAGTAAAATGTTGCGTGGTTTATCTGCAAAAAAACGCCGAGCTTTTTACGAAAATCAAATTGGCTCTAAACGAACAGTCTTATTTGAAGGTGAAAATAAAGAAGGTTATATACATGGCTTTACCGAAAATTATGTGAAGGTTAAAGCACCTTGGAATCCTGATTTAGTAAATTCATTACAACATGTTGAACTCACTAATATTGACGACGATGGATTAGTGCGATTTGAGTTTATGGAAACGCAAATTGTCTAAGAATTTTCTTATATTTTTTAGTAAAATTTTAGCATTTCTATTGGTCTCTTTTTTTACATTTGAGCCTTAATCAAAACAACATTATTTTATTATGAAAAAATTCTTTCTTAATCTATTTATTTTATCAGGGTTAGTTTTATCAACAGCATGTTCTAGTGATGATGATGGCGGTGGGTCTGATGGAGATGCTACGGTAACAGGAACTTGGAAACTAACATCGTTACTTACCGAGACGAGTATTGATATCAATAATGATGGTAATGCATCAAACGATCTACTAGTTGAATCAGATTGTTATCAAAACGAAACTATAACGTTTAATGCAGATGGTAGTGGTTCAATTAATACGAATTCATATTTAGAAGTTGAAGCAGAATTGGTTGAAGGATCGACAGACGAATATACCTATAGTATTAACTGCTATATTGAAGACGATGTCTATGCTATGGATTATACGGTAAACGGTAACTCGGTTACAATTATTGATGAAGACATGTTTGGAGTTATTGGTACAGTTAGTGGAAATACAATGACTGTAGTTATCGCAGAAGGTTATGAAATTCTTGGCGATGATTTTGAAGTTATTTTAGAAGAAGATTTAACTTTTATTTATACAAAGCAATAGTATTGCAACATAGTATAAAAAAGAAATCCGAAGCTCAAAGCTTCGGATTTCTTTTTTGATTTATATTCTAATACCAACAGGTAACATTTTTTTATATTTTCTATGCCGTCTAATAAATTTTGCAATTTCTGGGCTTGTAGGCACAACGCTAATATTTCTCTCTGAAATGTTTTCAAATACTAGAGTAAGGAACTCTTCTTCAAAATCATCATTAGAAATACCATCTGGTATGATAAGCTTAGTCAAGAAAATTTTTCGATCTTGGAGCGAGTATTCAATTTTAGCAAGTTCACCGTCTACTTTTAGTTCGAATTGGCGTAAAAAGTCATTGTCTGTTAATTCAGCAGCATCAATCATAATAATTTATATTTAATTCAATGGTCGGTAGGGTAGAACTATACTTTTGCATAGTTTTGTAGTGCAAATTTACGAAAAATATCATAGATATTAAAGCAGAATTAGTTTAAACACTTATGCAACAAGAAATTATACATGTGTATTTAATGCCTGGAATGGCAGCAAACCCTACAATATTCGAACATATAAAACTACCAGAAGATCAATTTGAAATTCATTGGTTAGAATGGTTAATTCCTGTTAAAAATGAATCACTAGAGGTGTATGCTAAACGAATGATAAAACACATAAAGCATGATAATGTTGTCTTATTGGGTGTGTCTTTTGGAGGTGTTTTGGTGCAAGAAATGAGCAAATATATGGATTTGAGAAAGTTGTTCGTAGTATCAAGTGTCAAATCCAAACACGAATTGCCAAAACGTATGAAAGTTATGAAATATACTAAAGCATACAAAATACTACCAACGCAATTGGTGAGCAATATTGATGTTTTAGCAAAGTATGCTTTTGGAGAAACAATTACCAAACGTGTTGAATTATATAAAAAATATTTATCGGTGAGTGATAAGCAATATTTAGATTGGGCCATAGAAAATGTCATCGAATGGAATCAAGAGACGCCCAATAACAAAGCAATTTATATTCATGGAGATAAGGATGCAGTTTTTCCTCACTCGTGTGTTGGAAATTGTATTGTATTAAAAGGTGGATCTCATATCATGATCATCAATAAGTACAAATGGTTTAATGAAAACTTACCTAAACTAATCTTGCAAGACACTTGAAAACAAGTATTTAATTTTATACATTTATAAAAAAAGAATTATGAAGATGATTAAAAATATACTAGCAGCAATTGGTTTAATATGTGTATCTGGCTTATTTATTTTTGCGGTGCAAGCCGAAGAAAAAAGTCCATCAGATAACGAAGTTGTAAAACAATCAAAACTTATTAATGATTATAATGTGTACGCTATATCTGTGCCTGATGATTTAAACTTTGCAGACGAAAGTGTTCCTTTAGAAAATCCTGATATACTTGAAAGAATGGATAGGGAGCTTTTAGTTAATACATATTGGCAATCTAATGGACTGCTTATGTTTAAGCGTGCCGAAAAATACTTTCCAATTATTGAGCCTATCCTAAAAAAGAATGGCGTCCCTGAAGATTTTAAATACCTAGCAGTAATTGAGAGCGGACTTACAAATGCAGTTTCTCCTGCTGGAGCCAGAGGCGTTTGGCAAATTATGAAAACTACAGGTCGTGAAAATGGACTAGAAATTAACGCCAATGTTGATGAAAGATACCATTTAGAGAAGGCTACCGAGGTGGCTTGTA
Organism: Psychroserpens citreus; assembly: GCF_055686305.1. NCBI lineage: Bacteria > Pseudomonadati > Bacteroidota > Flavobacteriia > Flavobacteriales > Flavobacteriaceae > Psychroserpens > Psychroserpens citreus. The sequence continues at coordinate 408,581 of NZ_CM145999.1, read as the reverse complement.
AGTATTTAAAACGAGCGAAGCAAAAATTAGGATCATGGACTTTAGCTGCTGCTGCCTATAATGCTGGTAACGCAGGAGTGTCTAGACGTTTAAAGGAACAAGGGGTAACTAATTATTACGATTTATTATTAGGAGAAGAAACAGGTCGCTATCTTTTTAGAATTGTAGCTCTAAAGGAGATATTGAGTAACCCTAAACAATATGGCTTTAATTTTACGAGTCAAGATTTATATAAAACTATTCCTACATATAAAGTAGAGGTAGATACTGTTGTTACTGATTTTACCAAGTTTGCACAACGCTTTGGAATCAATTATAAAATTTTAAAAATTCACAATCCTTGGTTAAGAGAGCCAAAGCTTAACAATGCTTCAAGAAAAAAATATTATATAGAGATTCCTAAAGAAGGGTATTATTCTGTTAAGCCTTAATGTATTGTAGTAATAATACCTTCGTTGGTCTTTTTGTCTTCAAAAAGAATTAATTTGATTTGTTGGTGTGCAGCTTCAAAAGCTAATTTTGGGTCATCTATACTTAAGTTTACCGTGAATTTTCGGTCAATATTTAGCAGTTGTTTTTCTTCGGAAATAAAAAAACATGTTGGTGCACCAAAAGAATGTTTATAAGGCTTGATAATATGATTAGAATTATTTTCACGCTCATCGATATAAGTTACTGTTACCAAAGAACTAAAATCACTCCCTCTTTGCTTAGCAATGGATTTTGAAGTCCAAAATAATACAACAATATCTATTTGACCTTTGTACATTTTAGACATTCTATTAATGGCTTCAATTTCTTTGTCATCTATCTGTTCCCACGCAGATTTTGTAATCAAAAGAAAAGCATTTTTAATTTTTGAAGTGCGTAAGGTTCCTCCATGTATCTTCTTTAGTTTTAGTTCTGAAATGTAACTAAACTTCAAATGATTGTTCACTAAAGAATCAAACAGAAAATCGGCATAAGCTTTATCATTATTTTGAATGGCTAATTCAGATTTGTTTTTGTACGTTTTCAGATGCTTTGATATTTCATATTCAAAGTAGGTCTTCGGCTCCTGCGGAAATGCCAAAAACACAAATAGAAACGTTATGATGGTTACATACACTCGCATGCCTAAGTTTTATTTTAGACAAAATTAGAGTCGTTTCAATTTTTATTGAAAAATAGTCGTTAAAGCGTGTGAATTAATAGAGTAAACAACAGATGTGTTCAATTAAACCGACGATTGACCATTATTAGCGTCTACGCATGTTACGATTACCATAATGTTGTTTAGGTCCTTGAGATTTTTTCATTCCATCTTTCATCATTTTAATCTGATCACTCAAAATGCCTCTTTTGTCCAGTTTTTGAGCCTCATTTAGCAATTGTTTTGCCTCTATTGGTCGGCGTTTACTAAATGCAATTCCAGCCAGATTTAATTTAGCCATTGCAACATCATGATCCATAGATAAACCTAAGCCTAAAGCCTTTTTGAAGTATTTTTCAGCCTCATTCATATTGCTTTGGGCAACCATGACACCATGTAAATAATTGTAATAGCCTTCTTGCTTTTTTACCAATGCACTAGAAGGATTTTTAATTTTGTTTAACCAATTTTTAGCTCCTTCAAAATCTTGCTTTCTAAGTTTTAAAAAAGCCAATAATATAAATTCATTTTTAAAGTAAAGAAAAATAAAGATGAGAGATAATAATATAAACATGATACCATTTCCAATATAACCTTCGGTAAATTGATAAACAGCATACGCTATAATTAAAACAGCTATTACTAATTTTATATTTTTATTGAACATTTTTTGAAATTAAAATTAAGGCCTCAAAGTTAAGAAAAACAATTGTAAATTTTTTCATTATTACGTTTGTCAAAGTAAAAACTCTTTGTATATTTGCACCCAGTTTTGAGAAAGCTCTCAACGTATTAAAAAAGAAAATTAGATTATAAAAATATAAGACAATGCCAAAAAGAACGTTTCAACCGTCAAAAAGAAAGAGAAGAAACAAACACGGTTTCAGAGAAAGAATGGCTTCTGTTAACGGAAGAAAAGTTTTAGCACGTAGAAGAGCTAAAGGAAGAAAGAAATTGTCTGTATCATCTGAAACAAGACATAAAAAATAATGATTAACAATTGTTAATATTTTAGAGGTGTTACTTAGGTGTAGCACCTTTTTTTGTACCTATATGTTACCTATTTTTGAACACTTAAAAAAACTGACATGCCAAAGAACGACAAATTAAAATCTATTCTTATTATCGGCTCTGGGCCAATAGTTATTGGTCAAGCCTGTGAATTCGACTATTCTGGATCACAAGCGCTTAGGTCGCTTCGTGAAGATGGAATTGAAACGATTCTTATCAATTCTAATCCTGCTACTATAATGACAGATCCAACCATGGCAGACCATGTGTATCTGTTACCATTAACTACCAAATCAATTATAAAAATCTTGAAAGAACACCCTCAAATTGATGCGGTTTTGCCTACAATGGGAGGGCAGACAGCTTTAAATTTATGTATTGAGGCAGACGAAAAAGGTATTTGGGGAGATTTTGATGTTGATATTATAGGAGTAGATATTGATGCCATTAATATTACTGAGGATAGAGAAAAATTTAGAGAATTAATGTTAGAAATAGGTGTTGGCATGGCACCTCAAGCTACAGCAACGTCATTTTTAAAAGGAAAAGAAATAGCCCAAGAGTTTGGCTTTCCTCTGTGTATTAGAGCGTCTTTTACATTAGGTGGAGCTGGAGCTTCAATTGTATACAATGAAGAAGAATTTGATGAATCATTAACGAGAGGGTTAGAAATTTCACCTATCCATGAAGTTATGATTGATAAGGCAATGATGGGATGGAAAGAATACGAATTAGAGCTATTGAGAGATAAAAATGATAATGTTGTTATTATTTGTACCATAGAAAATATGGATCCAATGGGAATCCACACAGGTGATTCTATTACAGTAGCTCCAGCGATGACACTTTCTGATAAAACCTTTCAGAAAATGCGAGATATGGCTATTCATATGATGCGTAGTATTGGAGATTTTGCAGGTGGATGTAATGTGCAGTTTGCTGTAAGTCCAGATGAAGAAGAAGAAATTATTGCCATTGAAATTAACCCACGTGTATCACGTTCATCTGCATTAGCTAGTAAAGCTACCGGATATCCAATTGCAAAAATTGCAGCTAAATTAGCTTTGGGGTATACTCTAGACGAGTTGAATAACCAGATTACGAAATCTACTTCTGCTTTATTTGAGCCAACTTTGGATTATGTTATTGTAAAAATTCCACGTTGGAATTTTGATAAGTTCGAGGGGTCAGATAGACAATTAGGTCTTCAAATGAAAGCTGTTGGAGAAGTAATGGCTATTGGTCGTTCATTTCAAGAAGCATTACATAAAGCTACACAATCATTAGAAATTAAACGTAACGGTCTTGGTGCAGATGGTAAAGGGTATAAAGATTACCAGCAAATTATAGATAAACTGACACACGCAAGCTGGGATCGCGTATTTGCAATTTATGATGCTATTCAAATGGGAATTCCATTGAGTCGAATTCATGAGATTACAAAAATTGATATGTGGTTCTTAAAGCAATATGAAGAACTACATGAGTTGGAAAAAGAGATTTCAACGTATACTATAGACACTATCGAACGTGATTTATTGCTGGAAGCAAAGCAAAAGGGTTATGGAGACCGACAAATTGCGCACATGCTTAAATGCTTGGAAAGTGAAGTCTATAAAAAACGTGAAGATTTCAATATTAATCGTGTTTATAAGCTAGTAGACACTTGTGCTGCAGAATTTAAAGCGCAAACACCATACTATTATTCAACTTTTGAAAATGAAGTTGAAACACAAAGTGGAGAGAAATTCTCTGCAAATGAAAGTATTGTTTCTGATAAAAAGAAAATTATTGTATTAGGATCTGGCCCAAACCGTATCGGTCAAGGTATTGAGTTTGATTATTGCTGTGTTCATGGGGTGTTAGCTGCGTCAGAATGCGGCTATGAAACCATTATGATTAATTGTAACCCGGAAACCGTTTCTACAGATTTTGATATTGCAGATAAACTCTATTTTGAGCCTGTTTTTTGGGAACATATTTATGACATCATTCGTCATGAAAAACCTGAAGGCGTTATTGTACAACTTGGTGGACAAACTGCTTTGAAATTGGCAGAAAAGTTAGATCGCTATGGTATTAAAATTATTGGAACTACATATCAATCTCTTGATTTGGCCGAAGATAGAGGCTTGTTTTCTAATTTGCTGAAAGAAAATAACATTCCATATCCTGAATTTGATACAGCATCTACAGCAGATGAAGCACTTGCTGTTGCAGATAAATTAAATTTCCCAATTTTGGTTAGACCTTCTTATGTCTTAGGAGGACAGGGCATGAAAATTGTGATTAATAAAAAAGAATTAGAAGAACATGTTGTCGATTTGTTACGAAAAATTCCAAATAATAAATTGCTCCTAGATCATTATTTAGATGGTGCCATTGAAGCCGAAGCTGATGCTATATGTGATGGAGAGAATGTATATATTATTGGCATCATGGAACATATTGAACCATGTGGAATTCATTCTGGTGATAGTAATGCGACGTTACCTCCTTTCAATTTGGGAGAGTTTGTGATGCAACAAATTAAGGATCATACTAAGAAAATTGCATTAGCCTTAAATACTGTAGGATTAATTAATATTCAATTTGCAGTTAAAGATGATATGGTTTACATCATTGAAGCAAATCCAAGAGCCTCTAGAACTGTTCCATTTATAGCTAAAGCTTATGGAGAACCTTATGTGAACTATGCAACTAAAGTTATGTTAGGAGATAAAAAAGTAACTGATTTTGATTTTAATCCTAAGTTAGATGGTTTTGCAATAAAACAACCTGTATTTTCATTTAATAAGTTTCCGAATGTGAATAAACAACTGGGGCCAGAAATGAAGAGTACTGGTGAAAGTATTTTGTTTATTGATAGTTTAAAAGATGATGAGTTTTATAATTTATACTCTAGACGAAAAATGTATTTGAGTAAATAAGTTATTTTTTGGTTAATCCTTTTGTTGTAATCCCTTTTTAATTACTATTTTTAGTTTGAAATTATAGAATTGTTAATTTGGAATCATTGTTGATGTATATATATGATAATGAGCTCGATTGAAATATAGATTATGAAAACAAAACTACTTTTTTTATCATTGTTATTAACCACTTCACTTGCTCTTTCTCAAGTAGTTGGAGGCCAGGTTGATGATTTTCAAAGTGACACAACAACTCAGAATTGGATTATTGGTAGTCCGGGTTCAGCAGTATCACCTCCAGCTCATGTTTCTGGAGGAGGACCAGCTGGTGGAGAGGATAATTATTTGACTTATACGGCAATATTTCCTGAAAACATGCCATATGCAGGAAGTAAAATGGTTATTTTTAATGCTGGTGCTCAATGGTCAGGTGATTTTACAAGTGAGGGAATTGTTGCTATCGAATTTGATGCTAGAGTGACAACGAGCGATTTAAACTTGCGTGTTGCTTTTCAAGGACCTAACGGACGTAGAATTTGTACAACTAATGCTGTTAATGTAATTGCAGGATCAGGATGGCAATCTATTTCAATTCCAATTTCTGCGGCTGATTTTACAGCTGTTGGTGGTTCTGGTTCTGTAACTATTGAACAAGTTTTAGCTGCTGTTAATACCATGAGGATTTTAAGTAGTAGTGTGCCTACATGGGTAGATGTTGATGATTTTCCAGGATCTTCTTCAACTTTAGATCTTGATAATATTACAGCGTCTTTAACTTTAGGTGTTGGTACTATTGAGGCTAAAAGTGAATTTGAAATTTCTCCAAACCCGGCAACATCTAAACTCAATATTAATTTATCTCAAAACTTAGATAATGCAAATATTACGGTTTATAATGTTCTTGGGAAAAAAGTATATACAAGAAGTTTAGATACTTTAACGTCTTCTATAGATGTGTCTAATTGGAATTCAGGAATATATTTAGTTAGAATTTCTACTAATAGCAAAACGATTACTAAACGTTTTGTTAAACAATAAAATATAGAGATAATTTTAAAAGCCATCATTTTATTTTGATGGCTTTTTTTTAATTAAAATGGTAGAATTACCATCGATTGTTATTTTTTCTGTTTGAGCTCAAAATCGAATGTGATTATGATATCTTCTGAAATTTTATTCCGTACAATTTTTGGGATGTCAATACTAAAATCAGATGCCTTTGTTTTAAAGTTACCTTTGATAACTATTGTATCATTATTTAGTTGAAACTCTATAGCAATTTGTTCTATATATTTTGATTTTCCATGAAATGTAAGCGTTCCATTTAGTACATAGGCAGTTTGTATGTTTTTATTATCAAATTCTTCTATTGTTCCTTTAAAGGTTGCCTTTGGAAAACGATCAGATTCAGCATAATTTTCATTAAAATGCTCTTCCATTAATGCGTTTTTAAACCTAAAGCTTTTAATGAGTAAAAGAGCTGCTATGTCTCCATTTTCGACATTCATTATTGCAGTTGCTGAATTACTTTTTGCAGCTACTTTTTCAAATGAAGGCACTGAAGCCTCAAAATCTATTGTGCCAGTTTTGGTAATGTATTTGTTTTGAGAAAAAGCGGTAAAACTTAATACGAATAATAAGTATAATAAATTTTTCATAGCTACTTTTTGAATTTTAAAATCAGTTTTCTAATAAACCATCTGCTTCCCATTGTACGATGATGTCGATTAAATTTTGTGGTAAACGCGGCCCTCCAAAAGGCATTAAAAATCCTTGGTCATTAGATGAGATTCGAGCAATTAGATCATTGCTTTCTATAGCAGTTCTAACATCAGTATAAGTTATTAATGATATTGGAGCTCCATTAATTGGAGGGTTATTATGGCATGAAATACAGTTATTATCAATAATAGATTTTACATTATCATTATAAGATACTACAGTTGGGATAGGTGTGGCATCAATTAAGTCTTCTTCACTTACACTAGTACAACTACATAATAGTGTTGCTAATAAAACAAATAGTTTAGATGTGTTGTTCATAATTTTTTATTTAAAATACGCGACTAAGGTTAAATCCAAAATAGATGTTACCATCGCTCCAGTCACCGGTTGCTTGGCCAATAAAACCATTAGTATTCATAGCTTGAGCATTGGAAAAATGCATTTGGAATACATGTCCGCCAGTTTCTAAGTCGAAGCCAATAGATAACGGATTCTTAAATGGAGAATGAGAAGTTCTGTTTAAATGCCAACCATAATCAGCATTTATTGACCATCGTTTGGATAGTTTATAACGGGTTCCAAACCCAAGAGCAAATTGTGAGTTGTCTTGATTATTTTGTTGTACATAGTTGTCATGAAAAAAAGTTGGAGCCAATTCTACTGAGAAATTAGTATTTACTTTTCTTGAAATCAATAATTGAGCAGTATATCCAATACGATGTTTAAATTCTAGTTTTGGTAAGTTATCTTCCTCTAAAGCAGTATTAATTAGTATGGAATTAAAACCCACAATTGTAAATGGAAAGCCTTTATTTTGTTGTCTAAAGATTCTATATTTCGCAGAAGCTTCATAAATCTTCTGAAAAGAACTTCGAGAAATGCCCACATTAAAACCGTCTGAAATTCCATAAACAAAATTTAAACGTGTAACAGCATCGTCTAGTCCGAAAAAGCTGTCAAATCCATTTTCAATGCTTCCAAATCGATGTGATACTATGAATGTGAATTCTTGTTTGGCAACAAGTTTAGTAGATTCAAAATTAACAATTTTCAAGCCTTTAAATGTTGCGCTAACCGATTGATTGTCAATAGTATTTATATCAATTTCATCTAATAAATCATTTTGAGCTATCGCTAAAATAGGGATGCAGAGTATGAGTATGAATAAATTTTTCATAGAGAATAAATTAGAATATTAATATATGTTGCGCTTCTGTTTAAATAGCGAAGCTAATGCAAGCACTTATTTAGTTTAGAGGAGAAATAATCTTTTAAATAGAGCCAAATACCAATTGTTGGTATTTGGCTTATTGATATAATTTAGTTTTTGACAAAACGTTTCGTTTCAGATGCATCACCAGATGATATTTGTATTAAGTACAGCCCATTTGTTAAATTTGAAACATCGATTTGAGATAGCCCATTTTCCATAGCTTTTCCACTAATAATTTGTTTTCCTAAAACATCAAACACTTGGTATGTTAAGTCAGATGCATCGTTTTGTGTTTCTATATGTAATACAGTAGATGTTGGGTTTGGGTAAAGATTTAGATTTGATAAAGTATTAAGATCGTTTACACTTAATAGCGTATCCCAAAAGCCTACCCCAAAATCAGTAGCTCCACCATTAAATTGATATGGAGGTGCAACATTTATAAATGTACCAGCCGTCCAAAATCCGTTAGATACTGCTAGACCTTCTCGTCCGTTTCCACCGCTTCCCCATTGAGTGAAATCAATCATATTTGCTGCAACTCCAAAACTTCCTGTTGGAAGATATAAGCCTAAATCGGCAGCAGAGTCATTTAACCAATTGCCAGCTATTGATACAGTGACTTCTGCATTAGGAGCTAGATTAAATGAACCTTCAACAATGGTAGTCTGTGAAGATAACGTTCTGTAGGTAATGAGACTACACAGTCTGTGTGAACCAACATTTTCAGTTGTATTTCCAAAGTTTTTAATCGTTACTGTGTCTGCAGCAGGATCAACCTCTACAATTCTAAATTGCGCATAGCTATTAGCGCTCACAAAGGCTATTGTAACTAGTGTAAATAATGTTTTAGTAATGTAATTTGTTTTCATAGTTCTATTGTATTTGGTGTTAATTAATAATGCATTGATCTAATTTTACTTGCTCCAATAAGTCATCATATCCAATCACTCTTCCTTTAATTACAAGATAGGAATCGTTATTTACGGTTTTATTAAATGAGTTTGTAAATTGACAAAAGACTTTATCTTCAAGCGTAATTGTATTGTTTTCAATCTCTGATACTTTACCAGAAATTTTAATAGTAACGTTAATGTATTTAGTGTCTGCAATGCTTAAATTTTCTGAAAATTGCTGAGCAATGTCTGTAGCTAAAACGGTGTATTCGGCAGTTTCACTTTCTACATCTCTATGGTCTTGATAGATATAATTATATCCAACAATACCAATAATAATTACTGTGATAATCAAAGCAATACGTTCTCGCATGTTTTTAGTTTTTTTGGGTTATAAACTGCTTCAATAATTCAACATCAAAGCAGTTTATTTTCATAACAATTTAAAATCCCTAATTATTAATAATTAACCCTATTTTCTTTTTCAATTTTTTTCAAATGTTAGTATATCTGTTCCTCCATTTCCGCCACTTACATCTAATAAGTCTATTACAGTGCTTGAATACATAACAATATCCCAATCATCATTTAAATCTTCAAAGTCATTATCTTCGGAAACCGGAAAGAATATATTAAAGTCAATATCGTCACTACTACTACTACTACTACTACTATCAGTAACAGACCAAGTACCTGTGTATGTTGTGACGCCATTGTTTGCAGTTAAAGTTCCATTAGTTTCAAAAGTGAAATCATAGCCATTAAAATCATTTGTTTCATTATCTCCAGAGTCTATATAGCTTGTAATTTGCCATGTTCCAGAAATTACAGTGTTTTCAATTTCAGTGATTTCTATACTGTTGTCATTTGGACTTCCGTCATCGTCGTCTGATGAACATGTTGATGACATTAATGAGAAACTTAACATGAGCATCAATCCGTAAAAAAATGTATTTTTCATGATTAATTATTTTATATATGATTAATTACAATTGTTTTCATAGCGTAATCTATCATCATCACCTTCTCTTAAATCAACTTTAGTGTCACTGCTTGCTGTATCAATTTCATGTAAGTTCCAGTTCAAGTTACAAAGTGGTAAAGCAGGAATATTGATATCTACCGTAATATTATTACCAGTTCCAGAAGTAGACCAAGTACCGTAGACTGTGGTTGTATTCCAAAACACTGAAAGTGTTCCATCACTAAAGAAATTAAAGAGATAGCCATCATAGGCATCATCATAATTGGTGTCATTACGTTCAAGTTTATCTACTTCCCAATCTGGACAATCAATTAATATGGTTTCCAATTCTTCAGGAGTACAAAAATCACAATCGTCGTCATTGTAATCATAATCATCATCTTCATCACAATCATCTTGATAGTTTGAGATAATAAATTGTAAATCAGATAAAGAGTTCACTTCAACTTGAGATCCATCAGATAATATTACTGATATTGGAAAGTTTAAGGTGATGATGTCATTTTCAGAAATACCATTAATAAATACGTAGAGTTCGTTATCATTATTGAAAATTTCTGTAGAGATTAGCTCATTTTCGATATTGAAAATTGATGCTGAAAATGGATACACAAAATCAATACATTCAATATCCTCGTCACTAATATTTTCGCCATTACATGTAGCAGCAAAATTTGCTAACTCTGTTTCATTATTAACAATAATTTCAGAGAAATTACTAAATATAATCGTTATTGGGTAAGTTATAACTAAGGTGTCTGTATCGTCATCAGAATTGTCAAAAATGGATTCAACTAAGGCATAATCAGATTCAGAATTAACAATAACTTCAATAGAATTGGCTGTGACAGTGACTGGAAGTTGAATATTAAAACAATTCGCCAAATCCAAGATATTATCATTAGATCCGTCGTTAGTAGCTGTTCTTAACATTAAATTAGTAACTAAAGCACTAGGTGTTAAAAGGTCTTCTGGCGGAGTTTCAATTAGCTCAGTTTCTTCTTTTCTACAGGATGTAAAAAACATTATTGATGAAAGAAGACCTATAAATACTATTTTAATTGTTGATTTCATAAATTCTGCATTTGGTTATATCTAATGCATTTTAATATACAACAACTCAACTTTACAAACTCCTGAAAAAAAATAAATATTTATTTACCTTTAGAATCTAAAATTGGACAATTGCCTAAAGACCTTCAAGATAATATATGTGATGCCAAAGTTTTTGAGCATATATATAATAGGTATTCAAAGGATATTCATGATTTCCTATATTACAAATATGGAGCTCAATTTAATCCTAAGGATAAAGCACAGGATGCCTTTATCAAATTATGGGATAATTGCCAAAAAGTGCCATTAAGCAAAGCAAAGTCGTTTTTGCTTACCGTTGCAAATAATATGGTGCTCAATGATATTAAGCATAATAAGGTCGTACTCAATCACCAAAAGTTTCAACCTAAATCTCATACTAATGAAACTCCTGAATTTATTTTAGAACAAGAAGAATATCTTCAGCGTTATAAAAAAGTATTAGAAGGTTTAAGCGAAGAACAGCGTGTCGCTTTTCTTATGAATAAGGTTGACGGCAAGAAACATCAAGAGATTGCTGATTTGCTTGGTGTCACAAAAAAGGTGGTAGAATACCGAATCTATAGTGCGTTTAATATTCTGAAAAAAGAATTAGAAGGATTTAAAATAAAATAGTCAGGAGAAATGAAATTGAAGTTGTTATATATTTAGAAGACGGATGTATGGATAGAAAAGATCTCTTACAAAAATGGTTAAATGATGAACTGTCACCTGCTGAAAAACAAGTGTTTGAGCAAGGCGATGACTTTGCTATGGAAAAAGCCATCATAGAAAATGCAAAACATTTTAAGGCTTCCAACTTCTCTCAACCTAAAACTTTTGAGGCCTTTCAATCGTATTATCAAAACAAGAAACCTACAAAGGAAACATCAAAATGGTTTAGACCATTGTTGAAAATTGCTAGTGTTTTGGTCATTGCATTTGGGGTTTATTTCACGTTTTTTTATAATAACCTCACTCATGTGCAAACTATTGCTGGTGAACAAACCATAATAGAACTGCCAGATGCATCTCGAGTGATTCTAAATGCAGAGTCAACCATTGAATACAAGGTTTCTAATTGGGATATAAATAGACGTTTGCATCTTGACGGAGAAGCTTATTTTAAAGTTGCAAAAGGTGAAACTTTTGAAGTTGTCACAACTCAAGGTGTGGTAACTGTTGTAGGTACTGAGTTTAACGTAAAACAGCGACAGGATTATTTCGAAGTGCAATGTTTTGAAGGGGTTGTGAGTGTCACTTCCAATGATATTACTAAAAAATTATTAGCAGGAGATACCTATAGAGTATTGAATAATAAGTTTAGCCAAGATAAAATAACTCAAGTATTACCAGAATGGACTCAAAATAGAAGTACATTCAAAGCAATTCCATTTACAGCCGTGGTTGCTGAAATGGAGCGTCAGTATGGTGTAATAATCTCTATAGAACAAGTTGATGCTAACCGTTTGTTTACAGGTGGTTTTATCCATGATGATATAGATAATGCATTATTATCAATTACACAGCCTATGAGTTTGTCCTATAAAACTAATGCCTCTAATGACATTATAATCTATGACAATAAAAAATAAACTATATTTTTTATGTTTCCTTTTTATGATGTTTTCTTTTGAAATAAATGCTCAAGAGACCGCAAAGAAATTACCTTTGTCTGAAGTATTCAGGCAGCTACAAGCACAGTTCAATATTCAATTTAATTATGCTGAGGATAGTATTGAAGATGTCACTATAAGTTTGCCTCCTCAAAGTCTTACCTTAGAGGATGTTTTGACATATTTAGAGGCAAATACCAAATTTACTTTCGAGAATTTAGATGGGACATTTATTCTAGTGAGTTTAAAGGAAAAACCGTTTGAGTTACAACAACTCTCAGAAGTAATTCTTTCCAAATTTATTGTAAGAGGTATCAATAAACTAGATAACGGAACTTATGAAATCGATTTTAAGCAGTTTGATATTTTACCTGGGCTTATTGATACTGATGTTTTGCAGGCTGCGCAGGCGTTTCCTGGTATTCAAAGCAGCAATGAAACAGTGTCTAATATCAATATTAGAGGCGGAACCCATGATCAAAACTTAATTTTGTGGGATGGCATCAAAATGTATCAATCTGGTCACTTTTTCGGATTAATATCAATGTTTAATCCACAAATTACGCAACGGGTCAATGTGATTAAAAATGGTTCTGAAATTCAATTAACAGACGGTGTTTCTGGAACTATATCTATGGAAACTAGCTCCAAAATAAACAACAAGTTTAAAGGGAGTTTAGGACTTAATTTTATTGACACTAATGGTTTTGCAGATATTCCACTTAGTGAAAAATCATCTATCCAATTGGCAGCCCGGAAATCTGTAAATGATATTGCAGAAACACCAACATACTCTAATTATTTTGATAGAATATCTCAAAATACTGAGGTAGACCAAAATATGAATGACCTTATAAATTCAGATCAAGAATTTGATTTTTATGATATGTCTTTGCGTTGGCTATATAATATTACTGAAAATGATCAACTCCAGGTTAACTTTTTGAATGCTAATAATGAGTTGCGATTTAACGAAAACTCAATAATTAATGCTACTGAAATTTCTAAAGAAAGTAGTTTAAGACAGCAAAGTATTGCTGGAGCTGTTCATTATAATAGATTATGGAATGATAGATGGGAAACAGCACTTGAAATTTATGAAACCGATTATAAGTTAAAAGCTATCAATGCTAATGTGTCAGAAGAACAGCGATTTTTACAAGAAAACATAGTGTCTGAAACTAGTGCGAAATTTATAGCAAATTATAAATGGAATGAGCAGTTTCAATGGCGAAATGGTTATCATTTTGTAGAGACAGAAATCACCAATGTTGATGACGTAGATACTCCACGATTTAGATCGTTAGTATCTGAAGTTGTTAGAACACATGGTGTGTTTTCTCAAATAGATTATAAATCCAAGTCTAGAAAAACCAATTTAAATATAGGCTTGAGACATAATTATATTGATAAGTTTAGTAAGCATATTTTTGAGCCAAGACTTACTATTACGCATCAATTTTTGGATGATTTTTCGGTTGAGTTTTTAGGTGAACTCAAACATCAAAACACCTCTCAGATTATTAATTTTCAGAATGACTTCTTAGGAATTGAAAAAAGACGATGGCAATTGTCAAATGATAAAGATATTCCTGTTCTTAGAAGTAAACAAGCCTCTTTAGGTTTGAGTTATAGTAAAAAAGGCTGGTTAGCGAGTGTTGATGGCTATTATAAATATGTTAAAGGGATTACTAGTCAAAGTCAAGGATTTTTAAATCAATATGAGTTTGTAAGAACGATTGGAAGTTATGATGCATATGGTTTGGATTTTATATTGAGAAAGCAAATTTCAAACTTCAATTTTTGGATGAGTTATGCATATATGAAAAGTGATTATGCATTTGAAGACTTACCCGAAATGAACTTTCCAAACAATTTTGATATTACACATGCTATAACCTTTGGATCTGCTTATACTTTAGAGCATTTTAAGTTAGCATTAGGATTACATTGGCGCTCTGGACAACCTACTACCGAACCTATTGCAGGAAATGAAATAGATACTGATATTGTGAATTTTGAAGCCACTAATTCTAGTCGATTAGATGATTATTTACGTGTAGACATATCTGCACTTTATGACTTTAAACTATCAAATGCTACAAAAGCAGATATTGGAATTTCAATCTGGAATGTCTTAAATAAAGACAATGAAATTAATAAGTTTTATAGGGTTTCTGATGGATTTGCCAATGAGACCACTCAAACCTCTCTAGGCTTAACACCTAATGCGGTATTTAGAGTACACTTTTAATTATCGGGAAGCTCTATTTTTACACGATATTTTTGTAGTTCTTCAAGATAATCGGTGTGCGAAAAATTGACGCTGTCAAACTCTTTTTTTCTAGAGCGCTTTGTTTCTATACGTTTTATTGATTTCAGTAGGCGTTTTACTTCAGTTTTATCATTAATGATCAATCCAGGAACTTCAACAGATTTTCCATTGTCGTCCTTGGCAACCATTGTGAAATAAGACGAATTACAATGTTTGATTTCACCAGTTCTTATATTTTCAGATTCTACACGAATACCAACAACCATAGAGGTACGACCAACATAGTTAATAGAGGCTTTCATAGTGACGAGTTGTCCAATTTCTATCGGACTTAAAAAATCGACGGTATCCACAGAAGCAGTTACACAATAGGTTTCAGAATGTTTAGATGCGCATGCAAATGCAATTTGATCCATAAGATTTAATATATATCCTCCATGAATCTTACCTCCAAAATTAGAATGAGAAGGTTGCATTAATTCTGAAATACTAATCCGAGAAGAATCTATTGTTTTATACGTCATACTTATTCACTTGCTTTTGCACGTTTAATAATAGTTTCTGGAAGTGACTTTTTAGCTTTTGCTCCCATTTTTTTGAGTTTTTCTACACTAGTAATTAAATTACCACGACCTTCAACCAATTTATTCATGGCAGAAGAATAATCTCGTTTTGCATCGTCAATTTTTTTGCCAACACCAGTTAAATCTTTAACTAAGCCTTCAAATTTATCATATAATGCTCCAGCTTGTCGGGCAATCTCAATAGCATTTCGTTGTTGTTTTTCATTATTCCACATCGTGTCAATTGTGCGGAGTGTTGCCAATAATGTAGAAGGAGTTACTATAACAATATTTTGTTCAAACGCTTTGTTATACAAAGAGTTGTCTTCATTGATGGCAACAGCAAAAGCAGGTTCTATTGGAATGAAAAGTAATACAAAATCTGGCGACTCGATATCGTACAAATCTTGGTAGTTTTTTTCAGATAATTGATCTACATGTTTTTTTATAGAATTGATATGCGCTTTTAAATACAAAGTGCGCTCTTCTTCATCGGCATTGACATAACGCTCGTAGTCGGTTAATGATACTTTACTATCAATAATCATCTTTTTATTATCAGGCAGATGTAAAACTACATCAGGAAGTACTCGCGTACCATCAGCTAATGTAAAACTCTGCTGAACGTAATATTCTCTGTCTTTTTCTAATCCTGATTTTTCAAGGACACGCTCTAATACCAATTCGCCCCAATTACCTTGCATTTTACTATCTCCTTTTAAAGCTTTAGTGAGGTTTGTGGCTTCCTTAGTCATTTGTTGATTAAGGTCTTTTAATCCGAGTAATTGCTCTTTTAAGGCTGAATGCATAGAGATGCTTTCTTTTTGAGTGTCTTCAACTTTTTTCTCGAATACTTGAATTTTTTCTTGTAGCGGATTTAAGATGTTCTTGATATTTTCTTTATTCTGAAGTGTGAATTTTTCAGATTTTTCATCCAATATTTTAGTAGCTAATAGTTCAAAATCTTTTCGCAATTGCTCTTGGCGTTCCTCTAATTCTTCATCACGTTTAAGGTTTTGTTGCTGAAGGTTTTCATACTCCGTGTTTTTTCGTGCCAACTCTGTATTTAAAAATTCTTTCTCACGTCTTATGGCTTCACGCTCACTTTCTAAATTTGATAGCTTGTGTTTTAGTTCTTCAATAGTGGAAGACATCTGATTCTGACGCTCTTCTAAGGTACTCTGTTCACTTTTACTTTTCAGTTTAATAAAAAGCATACCAAGATAAGCACCAAGACCTCCTGAAATAAGAATAGCGAGAATGAGTATAAGATTGTCGTTCATAAAGTAATTAGAAATTTAACCAAAGATAGGTAATTGAGGTGTTTAATATAAATTAATAATTAATGATTTTGTTGCTTTTTGTTCTACATGTAGGTACAAATACGCATTTTAATAATTGGGTATTTGCTTTCTGAAATAATGACATTAATTAATAGTATTTTACATAAATAATTAAAGTTTAGAATCATGTCACAAGAACAAAGCCAAGAATACAAAGAAACAGTTTTTCTTAATGACGAAGAAATTTCATTTCGGGAAGGAACCTTAGAACAACTAAATTTTGAAGAAGAAAAATGCCTTGTTGCTAGACCTCCAATGTTAAGTAAGTCTAAAGTTGATGATGCAATCAAAGTTTCAAAATTTATTTGGGATATTATTAAGGATTCTAAAGCAGAGGCTGTGACTTCGGCGACAACAACACGAGTACTATCGTCCAAAGATAGTGATTGGAAAAACTATGAGTATGCTGAGGACTTTTCGTCTGATAAAGTAACTTACAAGTTAGATAACTTTGCTGGAGTCAATTGTTATAGTGTAGAGTTTAAGGTCGCAGGAACTTATCGCGCCGTAAACCCAGATTTTGGTGGAAAATGGATTCCAAATATTCATATTACTTTTTTTGAATGCCATGCCAATTTTCCTTGGAAAATAAATGGGAAAGTTGTTATTGATGATAAATTTGTTTCGAACATGGGATCTAAAAAAGACCCTATACCACAACTTGTGCTAAATGTTAAAATAAAAACCGACGCCAAGTTTGCGCTTAATTGGGAAAGCCATGAACGTACATTTGAGTTTACTATGAATGGACAAGATGGTGTAAAGTTGGTTAAATAAAATATCTATCTCTTCACTTTAAAACTCCCAGTTTTATTATCAAAACTGATCAAATCTTCAGGGAAAAGGGTTTCGAAGACACCTTGCTCTATAAGTTGACATGGCGAGTTAGAGATTACACTGTTATTGGTCATGACAACCATAGTATTACATAATTGAATCGCTAAATCTATTTCATGAGAAGAGAATAATATGGTTTTATTCGTGTCTTTAACCAATTGCTGTAATAGTTTTAGAATGTAGGCTTTGTGGTACATGTCTAAATGTGTGGTAGGTTCATCTAAAATAATGAGATTAGTGTCTTGAGCCAGTGCTCGCGTAATCATCACTTTTTGTAATTGTCCATCACTTAATTCATAACATTTACGATGGGTTAAATCTGAAATGTTAGTTTGTTCTATACAATTGTTAATGACTGATATATCTTTTTCTGTAAGGTTGCCTACCCAATTGGTATAGGGTTGTCTCCCTAATGCAATTAATTCATAAACTGATAAATTTTTTGATAAGAGTTGCTCAGTCAATACCAAACTCATGGTTTTGGCTAATGCAACACCAGAATAATTGCCTAGTGACTTTCCGTTTAAAATAATGTTACCATTTAAAGGTTGTTGAATCGTCGTAAGTGTTCTTAATAAAGTTGATTTACCAATACCATTTGCGCCAACTAATCCTATGAGCTCTCCTTGTTTGAGTTCAATATTGATATTCTCTGCAATTACAGATGTATTGTTTTTCGATGTATATCCAATAGCTAGTTGCTGTGTTTCTAAAATGATATGAGCATTGTTTTTTTCCATTTAAAATACCATTTTTCGTTGTCTAACTAGTAACCATACTACAATAGGAGCTCCAATTAAGGAAGTTATCGCATTAATGGGTAAGGTATAATCGCTTGCAGGCAATTGGGCAATACTGTCACATATGAGCATAACGATAGCTCCAAAAATAAATACAGCGGGTAGCAATATTTTATGATTAGATGTATGAAATACTTGCCGAGCAATATGTGGAATAGCCAAGCCTATAAATGCAATTGGTCCTGCAAATGCGGTAATGGTTCCTGCAAGCAAACTTGTAGCTAAAATAATAATTAATCGACTTTGCTTTATGTTTAGCCCTAGGCTTCTAGCATAGTTTTCTCCTAATAATAAGGAATTCAGTGCTTTGATAGATATAATCGTCAAAATTATTCCTAAAGCATAAATCATAAATAAAATAAAGAGCTCATGCCATGATAAATTACCTAAACTTCCAAAACCCCAAAAGATATATTGTTGCAATTGTTCGGCTGAACTGAAATAGGCTAGAACACTTACTACTGCAGCTGTAATGCTCCCAAACATTAACCCTATTATTAATATCGCCATGGTATCTCTCACTTTTGAGGATACTAATAATACAGCGAGAAGCACCAAGAAACTCCCTAAACTTGCAGCGATGATGATACTCCACTTAGAAATCAAAACGGTAGCTATAACACCTCCAAAAAGTCCAGAGCCTAAAATAACCAAAGCCACACCTAAGCTTGCCCCAGAACTAATACCAAGTACAAATGGACCAGCTAAAGGGTTTCTAAATAAAGTTTGCATGAGTAAACCAGAAACACCTAAGCCAGAGCCAACTAATATGGCAGTTAATGCTTTTGGTAATCTGTAATTTTGGATGATGTAATTATCAGACATACCAAAAAGACTATTAAATACTTCGGAAACCGGAATACTTACTGAACCCAGACTAATATTAACTAAAAAGCAAAGCAGCAATACTGCGATTAAAATAACAAACGAATATGTATATGTTTTATGCAATTACTTTAAAGGTTTATAAAATGTCGTTTCGTAATCTGATAGTAATTCAGGATGGCAAATTTTAATCAGGTCTTTGAGTACCAAATCTGGTCTTGCCGCACCTATTTCATAATACGTCATCCCGCCAGTTTCACCTATAGTATTTGAAAACGTATACATATTTTTATGTTGAAATGCGTCAAATTCAGCATAATGAGAATTTGCAGTCTTTAAATCGGTATAGCTTGTATAGTATGATGGACTTAACCATAGTTGCGCATCTTTAGCTTTTTCAAAAACAGCTTCAAAACTTAATGATAAACTACCAGTGGTTTTAGTATCACTCCATAAATAATTAGTGTTCGCATCTTTCAATAGTTGTGCTTCAGGGCTGGTGCCATTGGGTAAATACCACACATCTTTATACATCGCTCCAGAAAGTACAGTTGGTTGTGTTAATGCCTTTTGAGCAATCAATTTGGCTTCTAAATAATCTGCCTCAATTTGATTAAATATAGAATCTGCTTCCTTCTCTTTGCCATATAACACACCAAAAAATTTAATCCACTCAGCTTTTCCTAAAGGTGTTTTTTCAACCCAATCGCCATTGTAAATAACTGGAATTCCCGCCTTTTTAATAGTCTCCATGCTTTTATTTGTACCATCAACTCCAAAGGCAACAACTATGTCTGGATGTATATCTAATAAGGCTTCTGTGTTAATACTTTCGTTTTTACCAAGTTCTCTAATAGTTCCATTGTCAATTCTTGCTCTAGTTTTTTTAGAAGAAATATAAGAAGTACCCGGAAATCCAACGAGTGTTTGTTCCACGCCAAGGAGCTCTAAAGCAGGAATGTGAGTGGTTGAGGTTACTACGATTTTTTGAATAGGCGTTATTATAATGCCATCATATTGGTCTTTTGAGAATGATGTTTTGGCCGCCTCTTTTTGAGAAATTAATACGTATTTGAATTTTTGTTCACTTTTGGGCCATGGATTTTTTACAGTTAGAATTTTATGATTTCCTGAAGAATTTATTGAGAAACCTTCGGCATGTTTTAAAGCAGTAGTTTTTGATACTGTCTCAAGAGGAGGCAATGTTCTCGAGAGTCCTTTATCTTCTTTACAAGAAAATAATGCAAAGCAAATCATTAGAAGAAATAATAGTTGTTTCAAAACTTAATTGTTTTCTCCAAAAGTAATATTATTTCAAGTTTTCAAGGAATACAAGTACAAAATGTTTACTTTCGCAGTGAATTTAGGTTCTAGTTGATTATACAACTAGATTAAAAGGGAATCTGGTGCGATACTAATTTTCAAATCCAGAACTGTTCCCGCAACTGTAAGCTATAATGCTTGTTATTACCTTCATTGTCACTGGAAATATTTCTGGGAAGACCAATAACAAGACGCAAGTCAGGAGACCTGCCTTAATTCATAATCAAAATAACTTTCGGGAGAAAAGTATTTGAAGTATGAAACGTATAGCCTTTTTTTATTTAGTATTGCTGATAGGTAATATAGCGCAAGCTCAAGTAATTACTGATTCAATTCAGCAATTGGATGAAGTTGTGTTGAGTGATGTGAAACTCAAGCGCTACGCTAATGGTTATAAACTTACGGTGTTGTCTGATTCGTTATTAAGAAAGAATAATGCATCATTGACTAATGTTTTACGCTTTAATTCCAACTTATATTTCAAAGAAAATGGTTATGGAATGGTGTCTTCTCCATCGTTTAGAGGTACTAATGCTTCTCAAACAGCAGTTATTTGGAATGGCATAAATATTAATTCGCAGCTTAATGGACAAGTTGATTTTAATACGATTTCATCGTCAAATTATAATACTATAAGTGTTAGAAGTGGAGGAGGAAGTGTCCAATATGGAAGTGGTGCTATTGGAGGGACAATTCATTTATCTAATGATTTTGATTTTCAAAGTCATTTTAATCACAAGGTGCAATTGGGATAC
Source organism: Psychroserpens citreus (assembly GCF_055686305.1). Taxonomy (NCBI): domain Bacteria; kingdom Pseudomonadati; phylum Bacteroidota; class Flavobacteriia; order Flavobacteriales; family Flavobacteriaceae; genus Psychroserpens; species Psychroserpens citreus. The sequence goes on along the minus strand of NZ_CM145999.1, from coordinate 387,296 downwards.
GGCAGTTTTAATACTAAAGATGCAACGTATAACTCGTCTTTCGGAAAAGATAAATGGGCAGGTAGTATGGGAGTGGCTTATGTTGATTCTGATAATGACTACAAGTTTTTGGGAACAAACAGACGAAATGATAATGGCGCTTTTGATAACTTAGACCTTAGTTTTAATTTAGGATATGTATTGACCGATAAAGATGTGCTTAAACTCTATCATCAAAATTTCAAGAGTAGCCGTGAGTTTTCATCGACATTATTGGCGCCTTCAAATAGTAAATACAAATCCCACGATTTTCGTAGTATGCTCGAATGGGCTCACATTGCAGAACTCTACACATCTAGCCTGAAAGTTGTACATTTATTAGAGCAGTTCAAGTATTTTGAAAATAAAAATTCAGATAATTTTTCTGAAGGTAAAGCCAATACTTGGCTTGTAAAATATCATTATAAGCGTGAATTTTCTAAGCGATTAGCCCTAAGTCTAATTACAGATTATAGTTATATAACTGCCGAGGGCAATAGCTTTAATGATCCTAAAAGAAATGCCTTCTCTACAACTGCTGTTCTAAGCCATCGTCCATCAGCTAAGCTTCAGTATACATTGAATCTTAGAAAAGATGTTATTTCAGATTTTAAAAGTCCGTTAGTATTTTCAGGAGATCTAAGTTATCGATTATTGCAACCATACACTTTAAAATTCAATGCTTCAAAAAACTTTAGAGTGCCTACGTTTAACGATTTGTATTGGAATCCTGGTGGTAATTTAGATTTAGAGCCTGAAACGTCTTATCAACTAGATTTGGGGCACGAATTAATATTTCAGAATATCAATATAAAACTGAATAGTTTTTATATAGAAACTTCAGATTTAATCCAATGGCGACCAAATAATAACTCTGGATATTGGAATCCTGTTAATATTGCGAATGCCAAGCATTATGGATTAGAAGCAGAAGTTCAATTAAAAAAGCAATTTCAAGATCATATAGTTCACTTATCATCTGCGTATTCTTACACAGAAACCGAAGATGTTGAAAAAGATCAGCGTTTGTTTTATGTGCCTGTTCATAAAGTCAATGCTAATTTATCCTACAACTATAAGTCGTTCTCAGCCTTTTATCAGCATTTATATAATGGTGATGTTGCTATTATAGGAGATACTCTTGATGGATTTGATGTTGGCAATTTAGGAATGTCATACGCATTCAAAACTAAAGGAGAATTGATATACATTACCGATTTCAGAATTAATAATATTTACGATACTTATTACGAAAATGTAGCATTGCGACCAATGCCAAATAGAAACTTCAATATTAAATTAACACTTAAATTTTAAATCATGAATACCAAAAAAATTGCTTTTCTTTTTTTATCGATCGCTTTGATGATAACCTCATGTAGTAACGATGATGATACAACTCCTAATGTGCCATTAGGCGATTATGAAAATGGGATATTAATTTCGCATGAAGGAAACTTCGGGCAAGGAAATGCGTCTGTCTCTTTTGTGTCTTTTGATTTGATGACTACTCAAAATAACATTTTTAGTACAGTTAATTCAAGTCCGTTAGGCGATACAGCGCAAAGTATTGCTTTCAATGGAAATTTAGCCTATATCGTTTTAAATGTCTCTAACTCAATTGAAATCGTTAATAGATACACTTTCGAATCTGTAGGAACGATTAACACAGGATTAAATAATCCAAGATTTATAGCCTTTGCTAATGGTAAAGGATATGTTACCAATTGGGGAGATGGTGGAGTTGCTACTGATGATTATCTCGCTGTCATTGATTTAGCTACTAATACATTAGAGGCTCAAACAATTACTGTTGAAGAAGGCCCAGAAGAAATCGTATCTAACGGAAATACACTTTATGTGGCGCATCAAGGTGGTTTTAGTCAAAATAATATCGTATCAGTTGTAGATGCAAGTTCAAATACAGTAGTTACAACCATTACTGTTGGTGATGTTCCAAATTCTTTGCAATTGGATAGTACAGGAAACTTATGGGTCTTGTCTGGTGGGAAACCAGCTTGGACAGGTGATGAAACAGGAGGAATGTTATCCAAAATTAATACGAGCGATAATAGCGTAACATCAATAGATTTTGGAACAACAGAACATCCTAATTTTTTATCACTTGATAATGGTTCTTTATATTATAATATTGGCGATTCTGTTTTTAAAATGGATAGCTCGGCAACAACTTTGCCTACAACTGCAGAATTATCAGGAGTTAATTTTTATGGTATGACAGTTAGAAACTCTATGTTGTATGGAGTAGATGCTGTAGATTTTACAAGTAATGGTGAGTTGTATATTTATGAACTAAATACAAACTCATTTGTAGACTCAGTGACTTTAGATATTATTCCTAGTGGTATTTACTTTAATTAAAGTACTATAGAATTCAATTAAAAAAAGCCACTTTTAAGTGGCTTTTTTTAATTTTTTATTCTAAACCTAAACGATCGAAGTTCACATCATTATCAATATACATGGCTTCTTCATAAGGTTTAATATTGATATTGGTTTTGATAGATTGAAACTCACTAGGTGTAAACGGACTAATGCGCCCAGAACCTTCAATAGAAGCTAAAGCTAAAGCTAGAAGCGGTTCGTTAACATCGCCTAAAGTGCCAAAGTTTCTTGGTGATTCTACTAAAGTTATATCCGGTATGATACCAGAAGATGGTACTTCAGTTTCATTAACATTAACCGAATTTGCAACTAAAGGTTGCATGGCATAAGTATGGTTTGGGTTGATATCTTCAGGAGATAATTCTGGTGAATCATAAATGGTTACTGAAGCTTGAGTCTTTCCTGTAGTGGTGTCACCAATTTGTACCACATCTATATAAGGGCTTAAACTGTTAATGACTAATTCACTTGCAGAAGCTGAACGATTGGTTGTTAACACATAAACTCTATTTAAATTTAAACTGTTAATTGTACTACCATTAAAACTGTTGACGAAATCAAAATCTCTATTAGCTGCTTGCTGATTTGGGTTGTAAAATAATTTAGAAAACACATCACCTGTAAACTGACCAGTAATCATACTACCTAAAAAAGATGCAACATCTATTCGGCCTCCTGGATTATATCTTAAATCGAGTACTAAATGCTGCACGTTATTGGCTTGAAATTCTCCAAATGCATCGTTGAGCTCGTTTACAAAACTTGCATTAAACCCATTATAGACTAGATAGCCTACATTTTCTCCGTCTACTTCAATAATATCGGCTTGATGTACTGGGTTTTCGGTATACGTTTGTTTTGTTAATTCTTGGCTATCTGTTGTTGGTACTATGGTGTCATCATCTACTGTTTCTGTCCCATTATCATCATAAGTTGCAAAATTAAGCGTATAGGTATCTTGGTTTAATAGACTACCTAAATTATCTTCAGTTAAAGCTGTTCCGTTTACAGCATCGAATATTTGTCCGCGTTGTAATCCTAAATTATCTGCTACACTATTATTGAGTACTAAGCGTATAATTCCGAACACTTCTGTAGAGCTTCCAGGCTTAAAGTAGAAATTGAATTCCAAACCGTTACTTTTAGAAACTCCAGAAAGTAACTGTTCAAATTCTATATAATTTGGAATGATAACACTAAAACGGTCTACAGTTTCTCTTTCGTAGATTAAACTTTCAAATAATGATTCGGGAGTGTTAAAACTGTTTAAATAATCGGCATATTCACCATTAGACGAAAAGCGGTTATTCGCTAAATCTGGAATATTTTCTTGATATAAATAGACTGCATTCATGCCTTTCCATACAAAGTCGTTGATTTCACTTGCAGATACGGCATTGTCATCTCGATCTTCAAAGCAGCTAGTCACTGATAGTGAAAGAAGTAGTAGGAGACTAATCTTTAATAATTTTATCATTATTGGGTGTTTTAAAATTTCCGAAGTAAAATACAAACCGCTAGCAAAACGATAAGAACTTTAGAAATATGATATTAATTTTCTTTTTCAAACCTAATAACAAGCTCATAAGAGCTTTGTCTAGTAAACTCTAAATTTACTTACATTATTGTAAATTAAAAAATTTTAGGCGCACCTTTATTTTGTCTGTTCGAACAAAGTTGGGAACTATTTGTAAACATTTCGACACTTCGACTACGTTCAATACAGGCTGTATTAATATGACAAATTAAAATAAATTTAATAGGTGTTGTAACAAAATTGAAATAGGCTCGTCGTAACTATAAGAAGCAGAAATAATCAGCTGTTTTAAACTAACAAACCAAAAATGACACAAACTGATTTCACAAAATTGGTAATGCCTTTTAAGGATAAAGTCTTTCGTTTAGCAAAAAGACTTCTAGTTTCTACCGAAGAAGCTGAAGATGCAACGCAAGAAATTTTGATGAAGTTGTGGCGTAATAAAGAGAAAATAGCTGAATATAAAAATGTAGAAGCCTTTTCGATGACCATGACAAAGAATTTTTGTTTGGACAGACTAAAATCAAAACAGGCACAAAATTTGAAAATTGTTCATAGTAATTATCAAGAGAACAATACACCGCTAGAAAAACAAGTAGAAGCAAAAGATAGCGTTAATTGGGTATCACGAATAATTGAAGAATTACCAGAACAACAAAAAATAATATTACAGCTCAGAGATATAGAAGAGTACGACTTTGACGAAATAGCAAAAGTAGTAGATATGAACCCTACAGCCATTAGAGTCGCGTTATCAAGAGCTAGAAAAACAATAAGAGAAAAATTAACTAATACACATCGCTATGGTATTAAATAGTATAGAACAATTACTGGAAAAGTATGACAATGGCGAAACAACGCTAAAAGAGGAGCAAAGACTCAAATATTATTTTGCTCAAGAAGAGGTCGCTCCCCATTTAGAGTCGTACAAATTCATGTTTCAATACTTTAACAGCACAAAACAAGAACTATATACAAAAGACGTTCCATTAAAACCTAGAAAAAGCTATATCTATCAATGGATTTCTGTCGCAGCAGTTGCGGTTCTTATGTTAGGAATTTTAATTCCGAATGTTTTTGGAAACGGTCCTGTAACTCCTGAAGTTGTTTACACAGCAGAACAATTAGAAGCTTACAATCAAACCAAAAATGCCTTATCGCTTTTGTCTACAAGTTTTAATGATGGGGCAAGTAGCGTAGGCACATTGAGTCTGGTATCTACCAATTTTGAAAAAGGTACCGAAAAAGTAAATCATATCAATGAATTTGCTAAAACAACAAACAAATTAGTAAAAAAGAACAAAAAAAGTAAAAACTAGAAATCATGAAGAAATTAATATTAATCCTTGCAATAGCACTAACATCAACAGTCTCTTTTGGTCAGAGTATCTTTGATAAATATGAAGATAATGAAGAAGTAATGTCTGTTATCGTAAATCAAAGAATGTTTAAAATGCTCGCTACAATGGGCGTAGATGTTGATGATCCTGAAGCTCAAGAGTACATTGATATGGCAAAAAATATCACTGGACTTAAAGTATTCACAACTGGAGATGCTAGCATCTCTGCCGATATGAAAGCTACTGTATCAAGTTACTTAAAAACATCAAAATTAGATGAGTTGATGCGTATTAAAGATGGAGATCAAACGGTTAAGTTTTATGTGAAAGAAGGAAAAGACGAAAACCATGTAAAAGAGCTATTAATGTTCGTTAACGGTTTGAAAGAGTTAACTAATGGTCAAGATATTACCATTAATGGTAAGAAAAGAGAAGTAGAAACGGTATTGCTATCATTAACAGGTGATATCGATTTAAGACAAATCTCTAAGTTGACAAACCAAATGAATATGCCAGGAGGAGAGCAGTTAAAGAAAGCTGGAAAAGATAAAAAATAAGACATGCATACATCAATCAAAACAATAATCAAGATGGTAATTTTGGTTGTGACTTTACAAAGTTGCAACCAAAATTTATCGTTACAATCTTACTACGTAGATAGTGAGCTAGCACCAGGATTTACAAGCTTAGACGTACCAACCAGTATGCTTAAGATTGATGAAGATCAATTAACTGAAGCGCAAAAAGAGGCGCATGAGTCTATAGAAAAATTAAGTCTTTTAGCTTTTGTTGTAGACGAAAGCAATAAAGAAACGATGGATATAGAATTGGCTAAAGTAAAAACCATTCTAAAAGACCCTAAATACGAAGAATTAATGCGTGGAGGGAATTCTACCGATGGAAAATTCGTTGTGAAATGTATTGGCGATGGCGATAATGTTGATGAGTTTATTCTCCTCGGAAATTCAAACGAGTCAGGTTTTGTCGTTGTAAGAGTCTTGGGTGACGATATGAATTTCAATAAAATAATGGAGTTAGCATCTATATTTGATGAAAATAGTATTGAAGAAAGTCAATTCAAGGACATCACTAAGTTTTTTAAATAAACACTTATCACAGATATTTATTTAAATGTTAATGAACCACTTTAAGTCTGACTACTTAAGGTGGTTTTTCTTTTCAGAATCTTTTAAAACCATCAAAATAAGATACACAGCTAATGCTGCAAAGGCTGTGAATAAAATGGCTTTTACAATGAGGTAGTCTAAAATACCCAAAATTCCAGATACAAAGAAGCCTGCTACTATAAGTCCGGAGAAAACCAATGCTAATGTGTTTCTAGAAGGCATTTTGATGTTTTATATTCCTGTATAATTACTTGGATTAATGGCTTTTAATTCTGCTTTAATTGCTTCAGAAACGTCTAAGGTATCAATAAAATCTGAAATAGAACCTTCGTTGATTGTTTCATTAGTTCTAGTTAAGCCTTTTAAAGCCTCATACGGATTTGGGTAAGCTTCGCGTCTAAGAATGGTTTGAATGGCTTCTGCAACAACAGCCCAATTGTTTTCCAAGTCTTCAGCGAACTTTGACTCATTGAGTAATAATTTATTCAATCCTTTTAATGTGGATTTAAACCCAATCAAGGTATGCCCAAACGGAACTCCAACATTTCTTAATACTGTACTATCTGTTAAATCACGTTGTAGTCTAGAAATTGGAAGCTTAGCTGCAAGATGTTCAAAAATTGCATTAGCGATGCCTAAGTTACCCTCTGAGTTTTCAAAATCAATTGGATTTACTTTATGTGGCATAGCACTACTACCAACTTCACCTTTTTTTATTTTTTGTTTGAAATACTCCATAGACACATAGGTCCAGATATCGCGATCCAAATCTATTATGATGGTGTTGATACGTTTTAAAGCATCAAACAAGGCAGCCATATGATCATAATGCTCAATTTGAGTGGTAGGGAATGAATGTTGTAAGCCCAATTTTTCTTGAACAAATGCCGTTCCAAAAGCTTTCCAATCTACATTTGGATAAGCTACTTTGTGAGCATTAAAATTGCCTGTCGCTCCTCCAAATTTTGCAGCACTTGGCACATCGTTTAATAAATTAAACTGCTCTTCCAATCGGGTTACAAATACTTGTATTTCTTTTCCTAAACGCGTTGGAGAAGCAGGTTGTCCATGCGTTCTTGCTAGCATTGGGATATTGGTCCATTCTTCGGCCAATGATTTGAGTTTTTTAAGCACTTCAAAATATGCAGGCACATACACATCATTCATAGCATCTTTAATGCTTAAAGGAATCGCTGTGTTGTTGATATCTTGAGACGTCAATCCAAAGTGGATAAATTCTTTATAGGCACTTAAGCCAAGTTTGTCAAACTGTTCTTTTATAAAATACTCAACCGCTTTTACATCGTGGTTGGTTATAGCTTCAATATCTTTAATAGCTTGTGCATTTTCCGAAGAAAATGAGGAGTAAATAGCTCTTAAATCATTAAAAACTGATGTGTCAATATCGGAAAGTTGAGGTAGTTTAGCTTCGCACAATGCGATGAAATATTCAATTTCTACTAAAACACGATATTTTATGAGGGCTTCTTCCGAAAAATAAGGTGCAAGGTTACTAACTTTATTTCTGTATCGTCCATCTATTGGAGAGATAGCATTGAGAGATGATATTGACATTGGTTGTGTGTTTTGAAGCTGCAAAGATAGTTTATTTCATGTGAAGTAGGAAGCTAGATATTGAAGATTTTAATGCGATATTAGCTTATATTAAGCAATTTATAAGCTCAGTTATTTTTTGAGTTTTTTTAAAATATGTCTGGCTCTAGCTTTAAAACCTGAGCTTTGCATTTGATAGTCACGTTCTAAAATCATGATCAATTCTGGATGAATCCAATCATAATCTTGACCTAAGAGGAACAGTGCATTCATTGCGTAAGCTTTTGGAGCTATTTTTTCGTCATTAATCATCCAATCAAAACAGGCTTCTACTATACGTTCTTTATGCTGTGGAAGAAGAGACGTTTTGATGTTATTATTCACTTTAGAATAATAAGCTTTAATTAAATATTCGCAAACTTTTGCTACTGGACGAACTGCAGAATCTAAATGCACTTTGTGCATGTTGGAGGTAAATTGATCCAAATAGGGTATAGAAGCTTCAAGTTGTTCACTACACATAAATTCAAAAACCCAAGCTGCTCGACAAGATATTTTGTCATTAACCATGAATAAAATGTCTAGAAGTTCTGGAATTAAATCAGGATTGTCAATCACTAAATTAGCATAATGTAATCGTTTCTCTCGTGAATGATTTACATAGCTTAATTCTTCATAAAGTTCTTTTGTAGTCACTTCTATTTTCTTATTTTAGAGTTTCTAAATTACATAAAAATTAACAGATGAAAATTCTAAAAAAGATACTTGTCGCTTTATTAATTGTGTTTATCATTATGCAGTTTTTTAGACCAGATAAAAACCAAGGTGATATGGCTTCAATAGATGCTTTTATAGCAGATACGCAGCCACCAGCTGATGTTCATGATATCTTAAAAAACACCTGTTTTGATTGCCATAGTGATGTGACAAGATATCCTTGGTATAACAGTATTACACCTGTTAATTATTGGTTGGCAGATCATATAGAACACGGAAAAGGACATTTTAATGTGTCGGCTTGGGATACCTATGATAAAAAGAAACGGAAGCATAAATTTGATGAACTTGTAGAGGAAGTGACTGAAAAGAAAATGCCTTTGCCTTCGTATACATATACGCATGCTGATGCTAAACTAAGTGATGCTCAAATCAAAGCAATTAAAGATTGGGCAGATAGAGTCAGATTTAGATATATGTTCGATTCTGAAGAGCAATAGTGTTATGACAAAATCATTGCTCATTATAGGCTTTGTATGGCCAGAACCTAAAAGTTCTGCTGCAGGAAGCCGGATGATGCAACTCATTTACTTTTTTAAATCTCTAGATTATCAGATTATATTTGCAAGCGCTTGTGCTAAAAGTGAGAATGCGTTTGACTTGTCAGAAATTGGAGTTGATAAAGTAACGATTCAACTTAACCATTCGAGTTTTGATGATTTTGTCCTAAAATTGAAACCAGATGTAGTACTTTTTGATCGGTTTATGACCGAAGAGCAGTTTGGATGGCGAATATCTGAGCATTGTCCTAATGCTATCAAAATTTTAGATACCGAAGACCTACATTTTTTAAGACGTGCAAGGCATCAAGCTCATAAAAACAATTCAAAAGTTACTGAAGATAGCTTATTTAATGATACAACTAAGCGTGAAATAGCAAGTATCTATCGTTGTGATTTGAGCTTAATTATTTCTACTACCGAAATGCAACTACTAAAAACTGTTTTTAGGATAGATGACACATTGTTGTTGTATTTACCTTTTTTAATTGATGCTGTTTCTGAATCTAAAAAAAGTAAGCTTCCTACATTTGATGAGCGGCACCATTTTATGACTATTGGCAACTTTTTGCATGAACCTAATTATAATGCTTTAGTGTATTTAAAAGAAACACTTTGGAAGCCTATTAAACAACTATTACCTCATGCTAAATTACATAATTATGGAGCTTATGCATCTCAAAAAGTGACCCAATTGCACAATGAGAAAGATGGGTTTTTAATTAAAGGGTTTGCAGAAGATGTAAGCGAAGTGATGCAGCAATCTAGAGTGTTATTGGCTCCCATTAGATTTGGAGCTGGATTAAAAGGAAAACTATTTGATGCGATGGAAAATGGGACGCCTTTTGTTTCTACTTCGGTTGGAGTAGAAGGGATAATTGAGGATATAGAACAAGATTTTGTTTGTGATACGGCTGAGGAATTTATTAATCATGCAGTAGCATTATATAAAGACCACCCTAAATGGTTAACACAACAAAGTTTGGGCTTTGAAGTATTACAAACTCAGTTTGGTAAATCTAAATTTGAGGAGAGCTTCTCTGAACGATTGACTGTTTTATCTCAGAAATTGGATAAACACCGACAAAAAAACTTTATAGGACAACTATTACAGCATCATACACTGCAAAGTACAAAGTATATGGGTAAATGGATAGAAGCCAAAAATTCGTGAGTGCTTATTAACATTGGTCACTGAGTGTAGCCGAAGTGACATGGTGATTAATAATTTAAACGCTTTATTGTGTGTTTTTTTGAACTATAAATTGATATTCACTAGTCTTCAGTAGACTCTTCCATAGTATGATAGACGTTTTGTACGTCGTCATCCTCTTCAATTTTTTCTAGTAATTTTTCAACATCGGCAGTCTGTTCAGGAGTCAATTTCTTTGTAACCTGAGGAATACGTTCAAAGCCAGACGATAGGATTTCGATCTCTCTAGATTCTAGTTCAGCCTGAATCGCTCCAAAACTTTCAAATGGTGCGTAAATAAGGATACCATCATCATCGGCAAAAACTTCTTCGGCACCATAATCAATAAATTCTAGCTCTATGTCTTCTGGATCAAGTCCGTCAGCATTTATTCTAAAATTGCAGGTGTGATCAAACATGAAAACTACAGAACCCGATGTGCCTAGGTTACCATCACATTTGTTAAAATAACTTCTAACATTGGCTACTGTTCTAGTATTGTTATCTGTTGCAGTTTCAACAAGCACAGCAATACCATGAGGAGCATAACCTTCAAATACAACCTCTTTAAAGTCACCCTGACTTTTATCTGAAGCACGTTTAATGGCGCGTTCAATATTGTCTTTAGGCATATTAACCGCCTTGGCATTTTGAATTACAGCACGTAACCTAGAATTAGAATCGGGATCAGGTCCTCCTTCTTTTACAGCCATCACAATGTCTTTACCAATACGTGTAAAGGCTTTGCTCATTGCCGACCATCGTTTCATTTTTCTAGCTTTGCGAAATTCAAACGCTCTTCCCATTATCGTTCTGTTTTATTAGTTTAATCTGGTTTCAAAATTATCGAAATTAAATCGAAAAGACAATAGTAAAAAACTAGTCTTTTGGGATGTGTTTCGATAGAAAATTTGAGTTCGTATTATTTAAACCATTGATGATATTTTGCCTTTTAGTATTTAATTCGGCATTCACCTTATTGTAATTTTTAGCGCCTTTATTAATAACTTTAACCTTCTTATTATAATTGTCTATGAGTTCTTTGGTACGCTTACGTTCTGGTGTTTGCTCAATCGTGTTTTTGATGCTTTCAAAATCTTCATTTAGAATTAAAAACTCGGTAATTTGTGGAATCTTAACTTCACTTTCTTCAATGAAAAATTCGAATGCTTTTTTTGTAGCATTAATTATTGAATTATCTTTTTTATAGGTGGTTTTAGTTTTTAATATTTCCAAACCTTCTTTGGCTGCAGTGCTCAAAGCATTGGCGTTTTGCTGTATAGCACTAACGTCATTAGCTTGAATAGCATCTAAAAGGTAAACCTCATTGATATATACCTTAAAATAGGTTAAATACAAATCATTATAGTGTTCAAAAACTTCATTCGAAATGGCCATTTTTTTGCCAAGATCTGAGTCACTTTCAATAATTTGAATATTATGTTTAGCTGCAAACTCATAGAAGTCTTTTTCATAGTCGCGTTGAGATTCTTCCATTTTTTGATCAGCTAGTTCTTGTGCTAAAATATACGCTTCCATTAAGTCATAAGATTGCTCAGCAACCTCTTTCATATCAATAATTTTAGCATAATCTTGATTGAGCAAATCCCTATTGAAAGTCATATGCTTTAAAACTTTGTTTTTATAATCATCTCCATCAAACCCTTCAGCTTTGGTGATTTTTGCAATGGCTTTGTCGACGGTTTTTAACAAGTTTTTTCGTTTGCCGTTGATACTTCTATCACTTTTGCTATGCGCTACCGCTTTTGTGTATTTCCACATGCTTTTTGTAACGGCTTGTTGTTCTTTTCCAACAAAATCTAGATAGGCAGAAGCGTTGTCAAAACTTTGCGCATTTAGTGTTGCAACAATGCAAAATAAGAACATGGTAAGTTGTAATGTAAATGTTTTCATCTTTAGTTTAGGGAATTTAATTTGAGTAAGTCTTGAAGAATAGCTTGGGCTTCTTCAATATAAATATCTTGTTTTATATCTTTTAAAATAGCATCATTAATGAGTTTTTGATCTTCATCATAACTTACGACCTCTTTAGTAAATGCCGAATTCTTTACCTCAAAATTTGAAGTATGAGATAATATAGGTTTGTTAATGGTTCTCCATTGATTTCTATAACCTATCATTTCGTTATATACATTGTCTAATGTTAATAAATACTCTGAATCCAAGTCAAAATAATTGTCAATAATTAATTGGTTTAGGTCTTTAATTGCTTTAAAAGGAATATCGTCACTTATACGAGTTAAACTTTCTTTTTGCAATATTTTAATTGGTAGCGATTTTAGCTTCGGAAATTTCCGTAAACCGCTAATAGAATCATTTTGAAGCGCGTAAGCTTCGTATTGTTCTTGAGTTTTAAAGCCATCATACATGCTTGGTAATTTGATGTCTGGAATAACACCTTGAGATTGGTGACTTTGGCCTGTTATTCTATAGAATTTTTCGACCGTTAATTTTGAAAAGCCTAAGCTTTCATTTTTGTCATCTAAAGGTAGGATAACTTGTGCTGAAGCTTTGCCATGTGTAGTAGCACCAACTACGATGGCTCTATTATAATCTTGCATTGCTGCAGCAAAAAATTCGGATGCAGAAGCACTGTAATTGTTAACTAAAATCACAATTGGTTTATTGAACAGCGACCCTCTGTTTAGGTCTTTCATTGTTGATGTTGATCCATTATTGTATCTTAAAATGGATAAAGGGCCTCTGTTGATAAACATTCCTGAAAGATCAGCAGCTTCTTTCATTGAACCACCACCATTGAATCGTAAATCTAAAATAAGTCCTTCGATGTTTTCTTTTTGAAGTTTGTATAATTCTTTAGCTACGTCGTTGGCTAATCCTAATCCATTAGGTGATTCAAAATCTGAATAAAAGCTCGTGATATTGATATAACCTATTTTGGAGGTGTTATCGATAACATAGCCAGAAACCGAGTTGTCTTCGGTTTTGGTAATCGTTTTTGTAAGGGTAATATTTTTTATTTCACCGTTTTGCTTTTTAATCTTAAAAGTTACTGTGTTATGCTTTTGATCACTTGTGAAGGCCAATACATCATCGTTGGATACACAGTACGTTTCTAGAATATCTGTATTAGATGTTAGCGACTTTATAACATCGTTAACGTCAAAGTTTCCATCATTAAAGGCGGCACTTCCTGGAGTAATATGTGCAATTATAATATCACCATTGTCATTTTTTGCTGTTATAATTCCAAATGAATATTGATCATTAGACAACGCGTTTTCAAACATTTCCTTTTCCGTAGGATTGAAGAACGATGAATTGGGATCCTGATAATGTAAATAAGCGTTTAAGAAACTTTCTTTGACAAAATTTTCAAGACTTCCTAAACGGTTTTGTAATTCTTCCAGTTTGCAGATTTCTTTTTGAATTAGCTTAGGTTTTAATTCTGTTTCAAGTGTTTTAAAATTCTGTTTAATATGCTCTATTGTTGAATCATTTTCAACCATAGTATACAAAATATTGTATCGCATTCTCTTACTCCAATATCGTTTTACAGCAGCTTGATTTTTAAAAAACTTGAATGTAGATTCAGGTTTAAAACGAAGCGTGTCTTTCCCAGAATAATCAAAACTTTCTTGTTCTAAATCACGTATAATTGTTTTAGATACTTCAATGCGTTGTGATAAAGTTGTCGTATATTTTTCAATAAAAGAACAACTATCATCTTTAATATAGTTATCTAGTTTATAGCGATCTACCTCAAAAGTTTTGAGATCTTCTTGAGTAAAAAGTCGTTTGCGTTCATCTAAGGTTTTAATAAATAAATCAAATACATGGCTAGATAAACTATCATTAACAGCTTTTGGTTGATAATGATGTTTAGTAACTGTCTTTTGTAGCGCCTGTAATTGCTTACAAAACATATTTTGTTCCTGACTTTGAGAGAAGGCGCAACACATGAGAGTTAATAAAAATGTATGTATGGATTTAAGCATAAAGGGTGTGTATCTAAACTATTTATTCAAAAATTGAACCAGAAATTAATCTTGAACTTCTACAATAGCTTCTATAGCTTCGGCAAGTTTAAAATCTTTTTCGGTAACACCATCAACATTGTGTGTTGATAATGAAATTTTTAGAACGTTGTATACATTAGTCCATTTGGGATGATGATTTTGGGCTTCACATTCGAATGCAATTCTACTCATTGCACTAAAACAATCTTTAAAATTATCAAATTCAAACTCGGCATTTAAGCTATTGTTTCTGTATTCCCAATCAGGAAATCGTAATAGGCGTTTTTCAATATGTTCGTTAGTCATCAGGCTCATATGTAGGTATTTTATTTAAAAATACGGTAATTTGTTGTAAAATAATAGTTATCGTAGTTTGAAACTATAAAAAAAGATAAAGCGATTGGTTTTTACTACAAGATGCCAAAAATTACTATTTAGATAGCTCTTTCAATACCTCCTTGCTAGTAATTTCTAAATGTTTTGGAAGTTTATTATATTTCGGTAGTACTGCTAAATAGCGATCTTCATTTGTGGTATAAACATGTTTGTAAGTGACTCCGTTTTTGGATGAAATTTGCCCAATGATATCTTTAATGTATTCATCATGATGCACCAAATCTATACTCCCTAAATGGAAAATTCCATGTTTATTTCGGTTTATAATATAATGAATTTGTTGTGTCACTTTGGAGTCGGTAGTGACATTCATAATGATATTTGGAAAGATTTCTATAGCAGTTTTATCTTGTAAGTGTTGTTTTATTTCTTTTAGTCTGGGAGATTGTGATCCCAACACCATAGGTAAGCGAACGATGGTTACTTTTTTCTTCGGAAGACGGAGTAACATATTTTCGATCTTAATTTTGAAATGACCATAGATACTGCCACTTAAGGTTTTATCGAGCTCATAACTAGGATATTTACTATAAGCATCAAATACATTAGCTGAGGATAAGAAAATAAGTTTACACTTGTGGTCTAATACATATTCTGAGATATGTTGATGAGCAATAGTTTGAGCTCTAAAATCACCACGTAGGCTCGAAATAATAATTGTCGGTCTTGTTGCATTGAGAACTTCATAGACGTCGTCTTCTTCAACATTATATTGAAAAAAATGATGATTGTCTTCATAGATTTTTTTTGGAACACGATAGGTGCCAAAAGTTTTGAAATAAGTACATAGTTCTTTGTAGATGGCATTCCCAATAAAACCACTTGCACCAAGAACTAAAATTCTATGTTTGCTTTCGTTCTCCTTCATTCTTCATCAATACTGATAAATAATTACCCTTTGTAAAATGGTAATTTAACGACTGTAGCGGGTACGGCATTTTTACGAATTTGTATATTGATTTTACTACCAGCTTCAGTAAAAATTGTTGGCACATATCCCAAGCCAATACCTTTACCTAAACTTGGAGACATTGTTCCTGAAGTTACATTTCCAATGGTTCTTCCGCTAGAATCTACAATGTCATAACCTTGACGAGGAATACCACGTTCATCTAACTCAAAAGCAACGAGTTTACGTTCTGGTCCACGACGCTTTTCGTCTTCTAAGGCTTCAGAATTTGTAAACTTTTTTGAGAATTTTGTAATCCAGCCTAAACCAGCTTCGATTGGTGATGTTGTGTCATCAATATCATTTCCGTAGAGGCAATAACCCATTTCCAAACGTAAGGTGTCACGTGCAGCTAATCCAATAGGTTTAGCACCAGCGTCAACTACTTTGTCCCAAATTTGTTTGACTTCAGCATTTTTACAATAAATTTCAAACCCGCCACTTCCTGTATATCCTGTAGCTGAAATAATCACATGATCTATGCCTGCAAAATCACCAACAATAAAGTTGTAAAATTTAATTTCCGATAGGTCATGACTCGATAAACTTTGCATAGCTTCTACCGCTTTAGGACCTTGAATAGCTAACAATGAATACTCTTCGCTCAAATCACGCATTTCGGCACCAACATCATTTTTTGAACTAATCCAGTTCCAGTCTTTTTCAATATTACTAGCATTAACAACCAATAAATATGTGTCTTCTTTTACTTTGTAAACAATAAGATCATCAACAATACCTCCATCATCATTTGGTAAACAGCTGTATTGCGCTTTTCCAATAGTTAATTTAGAGGCATCATTACTACACGCTTTTTGGATTAAGTCTAATGCGTGTGGACCTTCAATTAAAAATTCGCCCATATGCGAAACATCAAAGACACCTACGCCAGTTCTTACGGCTTCATGTTCGATGTTTACTCCGTCATATTGAACAGGCATATTATATCCTGCAAATGGTACCATTTTAGCACCAAGAGCCTCATGAGTTGCGGTTAAAGCAGTATTCTTCATAGGTAATTATTTAATTGAAATTAATTAGAAATCTAGATTCAAAATTGCTAACGCAAAAGTATCAAAATAATTATTTTGCTAGATAGATATCATTGATAAATAGATGAAAAAAATGTTAATATGATATTTTGTGTTCTCTGAAATATAGATTAATTATTATTTTCGATAAAAAAATAAAAGCATGAAAGTACTACTTACTATAGTTTTCTCCACTGTTTTTTTTAATGTTAGTTTTGGTCAAAATGGAACTCCTGAAGATTTTCTAAGCAAAGAATTTCATAAAGAACGAAGAGCGTCATTTCGCAAAAAGATGCCTGATAATAGTGTTGCTGTGTTTTTTGCAAATCCAGTCAGAAATCGTGCAAATGATGTAGAGTATGTTTATCACCAAGATCCTAATTTTTATTACCTAACTGGTTACAAAGAGCCACATTCGGTTTTGGTTATTTTTTCTGAAATGCAAACAAACTCAGAAGGTGATAGTTACAACGAAAAAATCTTTGTTCAACAACGAAATGCTAGCGAAGAGCAATGGACTGGTAGACGATTAGGGGTTCAGGGTGTACAGGAAGATTTGGGATTTGAACAAGTAGATAATGGTATAGAATTTTTAAACTCAAATATAGATTTCACTGCTTATGATAAAGTGATATATACAGATTTTAAAGATGATTATAGAGATACAAAAAATAAAGCAGATCTGTATGATTTGATTCAATCATTTAAAAAGCAGATAAAACTTGTTGATGATTTTGCAATTCAAAATAAGACTGATGATATTGAAATTGATTTAGAATCTAATATTGTAAGTCAAACGGTTCAAAGAGATGTTACAATTATGCCAAGAATAATGGCAGAGTTACGAGAGGTCAAAACTACTGAAGAATTGGTGTTATTAAAGAAGGCTGTGCGAATTTCTGCAATGGGCCAGCGTGAAGTGATGAAGGCTATGCATCCTGGTATGTCTGAAACAGAAATTCAAGGCATTCATGAATACGTTTATAAAATTTATGGAAGTGAATATGAAGGTTATCCTAGTATCGTTGGAGCTGGAAATAATGGTTGTGTTTTACATTATATAGATAACAATAAAATGAAGGTAGAAAATGATTTAGTGCTTATGGATCTAGGAGCAGAATACCATGGGTATACGGCAGATGTAACCCGAACAATTCCTGCAAATGGTACATTTAATACCGAACAAAAATTAATTTATGATATTGTATATAAGGCTCAAGAAGCAGGTATTATGGCTGCTGTTATTGGTAATACAACACGATCAGCAGATAGTGCAGCAAGGCAAGTGGTGTATAAAGGGTTGATAGACTTAGGTATTGCAAAAAATATTAAAGATGCAAGACAATATTTCCCGCATGGGACTTCACACCATTTAGGATTAGATGTTCACGATCCAAATACAAGAGGACCTTTGCAGGCTAATATGGTTATTACAGTAGAGCCTGGTATTTACATTCCAGAAGGAAGTGCTTGTGATCCAAAATGGTATGGTATAGCTGTTAGAATTGAAGATGATATCTTGATTACTGAAAGTGGTCCCATAAATCTTTCTGAGGAAGCACCAAGAACAGTTCAAGAGATTGAAAAATTAATGGCAAAACAAAGTGTATTAAATAGACTTAAATTACCGAAATTGGATTAATTATTAGAACTGTGTAATAAAAATGACTTTAAGTCTTCATAACTTGAAATTTGAGTCGCTACTTTATTCTTATGCATAACCGCTTTAATTTGAGTAGGTAAATCGACCGTAGTACCAATAACCTCTTCAACAACATCTAAAAATTTGGTTGGATGTGCTGTTTCTAAAAAGACACAGTGCGCATTTTCGTTAGTTTTTAGATAATCTTTACAGCCTAAATAACCAACGGCACCATGAGGGTCTGCAATATAGTTATACGCCTTATAAATTTCTGATAGAGCAGCTTTAGTCTCCTCATCGGTATATGAAAATGATGACAAGTTGTGTTTTAATTTATCAAAGTTGTTCTTGTAAATTTCTTGTATGCGAATAAAATTACTTGGGTTCCCAACATCCATCGCGTTACTAATAGTTTGTACAGAAGGTTTTGGGTTATAGCGTTCGGTTTTTAAATACTCTGTTACTACATTATTTGCATTATTAGAGGCTATAAAATGTTTTACTGGTAAACCTAATTGTTGAGCCATCATTCCTGCGCAGATATTTCCGAAGTTACCACTAGGGATCGAAAATACTATGTCTTTATATTGGTTGTGCAATTGCTTGTAAGCAAATATAAAATAGAAGAGTTGTGGCAACCATCGTGCGACATTAATCGAGTTGGCAGATGTGAGTTGCATTTTACTTGTAATAGACTCATCAAGAAAAGCTTTTTTTACCATATCTTGACAATCGTCAAAAACACCATCAACTTCCAAAGCTGTAATGTTTTTCCCTAAGGTGGTGAGTTGTTTTTCCTGAATATCACTCACCTTTCCTGAAGGGTATAAAATCACAACCTTAACCCCTTTTACTCCAAGAAACCCATTAGCAACAGCTCCACCTGTATCTCCAGATGTCGCAACTAAAACAGTTACATCTCTGTCATTATTCTGATTAAAATAGCCTAAGCATCTTGCCATAAATCTCGCACCAACATCTTTAAAAGCCATAGTTGGTCCATGAAATAGCTCTAGAGTCGAAATTTGATCATTCAATTTAACAACAGGAAAATCAAAGGATAAGGTGTCTTCCAAAATATCTTTTAATATATCTTCTGGGATTTCATTTCCTACAAATTGTTTAATTGACTCATAGGCAATTTCGGTATATGACTTATCATCAATAGTTTCAAAAAAAGATTTTGATAATGGTTTAATATATTCTGGAAAATATAAACCTTTGTCTGGTGCAAGTCCTTTAATAACTGCATTTGCAAAAGTTGTATTTGGTGCTTTTCTATTTAAACTGTAATAATTCATTTATAGTATTTTAATGCCCTTTGTATTGATTTCTGAAATGTAAATTTCGAATGGAATATCTGTTTTTGAATATATATATTTGATGGTTTGGGCTACATTTTGAGCATTTTCTTTTCCGTGACATAAACTGAAGATTGAAGGCCCAGATCCTGAAATTCCACAACCTAAAGCACCATGTTGTATGACATTTTGCCTCACCGTTTCAAATTGTGGAATTAGCTGACTTCGATGCGGCTCTACAACAACATCAATTAAAGATTTGCTGATTAATTCATAATCACTTGTATGCAAAGCATGAACTAAACTTCCTACATTAGACCATTGTGTAATGGCATCATTAAGAGCTATGTGTTTTGGTAATATGGCGCGTGCTTCAGATGTTTTAATTTCAATTTGTGGATGAATAATAACAGCAAATAAGTTGCTAGGAGTTGGTAATTGTAAAATTTTCAATGGAGTTACAGATTTGACCAAAGTAAATCCACCAAAAATTGCAGGAGCTATATTGTCAGCATGTTCACTTTGGCTGGCCAAGGCTTCACCTTTCATTGCGAAATATGTTAGCTGTGTTTTGTCATATGGTTTACCTAGTAATTCATTCATCCCAAAAACACTACCAACTGCACTTGCCGAACTACTTCCAATACCACTTCCAGGTTTGATGTTTTTGTAAATTTCAATTTCAAAACCACAATCTGGTTGTGCGTCTTCCAGCATAGCTAAAGCTGAAACACCAGCGACATTTTTTTGAGCATCGAAAGGTAAATCATACCCTTCTATTTTGGTGATGTGAATGCCTTTTTTATCCGTTTTTTTTATAATCATCTCATCTCCAATACTGTCTAAGCAAAAGCCTAGTACGTCAAATCCGCAAGCAACATTTGCTACGGTTGCTGGTGAGAATATTTTAATTTCTTTCATTTAGTTGTTTCCTATTCTAATAATGTCAGCAAATAGTCCAGAAGCTGTGACATCAGCTCCAGCTCCAGCTCCTTTAATAATAAGAGGTTGCTCTGGATATCGTTCTGTATGAAACATAACTATATTATCTTTACCTTTTAAATTATAAAATGGATGACCTTCTGGTATTTCTTTTAAACCAACGCGAGCTTTTCCTTTTTTGAACTCGGCTACATACTTGAGCTGACAGGCTTTTTGTTTTGCTGAAGCGTAAAGTTTTTGGAAATGATTTTCATCTGCTATTAAACTGTCATAAAAATCATCTACAGAGTCACTTTCTAGATTGTTTTTTGTTAAAAACGTATTGTTTTCAATATCTTCAATTTCCATTGCCATGCCATTTTCTCTAGCTAAAATTAGCATTTTCCTAGCAACATCAATACCACTTAAATCTATTCTTGGATCGGGTTCAGTATAACCTTCAAATTGGGCTTGTTTTACTGTATCATGAAAGTTGTTCTTGTCACTAAAATTATTAAAAACAAAATTTAAACTTCCAGATAAAACAGCTTCAATACTTATTACTTTATCACCAGAAGCAACTAAGTTGTTTAATGTGTTGATGACTGGTAAACCTGCTCCAACATTAGTTTCAAACAAAAACGGAGCATTGTATTTTAATGAGAGTCTCTTTAAATTTTTATAACTATCATAAGCACTAGCACATGCTATTTTATTACAAGCAACAACTGCGATACTCTGTCTTAAATAATCGTCATAAATATTAGCTACTTCTTCATTCGCCGTAATATCTACAAAGATGCTATTCCTTAAATTAAGAGCAATTACCTTATCATAAAAGCCCCTTAAACTTGATTTATCAGCATAGTGAAATTGTGATGCCCAATTCTCTAAATCAATTCCATTTTCATTAAAAATCATTTTACGAGAATTAGCCATTCCAACAATTCTTACATTAAGTTTTAATTTTTCCATTAAAAAGGAATGTTGTTGCTGAATTTGGTCAATGAGTTTTTCACCAACATTGCCTATTCCAGTAATAAAAACATTTAGTTGCTTCGTTTCAACTTCAAAAAAGCGTTCATGCAAGGTGTTGAGTGCTTTCTTAACGTCTTTATTGGCAATAACTGCAGATATGTTTCGTTCTGAAGCACCTTGAGCAATGGCTCTAATGTTAATATTGTTCTTTCCTAAACTCCTAAACATTTTGCCACTAGTACCTTGATGGTTTTTCATATTATCTCCTACTAGAGCAACTATCGAAAGGTCATTTTCAACAAGGATAGGATCAATTTTATGAAGTGATATTTCATATTCAAACGAGTTATCTATGGCTGCTTTTGCTGCAGGTACATCTTTTTGGTTAATACCTAAACAGATTGAATGCTCTGATGAAGCTTGAGTAATTAAAATGATATTAATTTTTTCATTAGCTAGTGTTTCAAACAGGCGTTTTGAGAACCCAGGAATACCTACCATTCCACTTCCTTGTAAAGTAATTAAAGAGATGTCACTAATATGACTAATTCCTTTAACGGTTAATCCATTTTGTGCTTTGGACTTTGAGATGAGAGTGCCTTTATCATTTGGTTTTAAGGTATTTTTTATAAGTATAGGAATCTCTGCATCTAGTACAGGCTGTACCGTTGGGGCATATAAAACTTTAGCTCCAAAATGCGATAATTCCATCGCTTCTTGGTAAGTTAATTTTTTAATAGGAATGGCCTGTTTTACTAATTTTGGATTTGCTGTAAACATACCGCTAACATCCGTCCAAATTTCAAGTTGATTTACCTTTAGGGCAGAAGCAACAATAGCTGCTGTGAAATCAGAACCTCCACGCCCCAAAGTTGTGATTTCTCCAGATTCAGATGTAGATATAAATCCAGGTAGAATCGTAATTTGTTGTTTGGCATTGGAGAAGTATTGCAATATTTTAGTGTTGGTTTGCTCAAATATGACTTCTGCTTTAGTGAAATTTGAGTCCGTTATAATGAGTTCTTGACTGTTTTTTCTAAGACAATCCAAACCTCTTTTTTTCATTGTTTCAGCAATCATAAAAGAGGATAATAACTCTCCAAAACTGACTAGTTTATCAGAGGTTTTAGGAGATATTTCATTGATGAGAAAGATACCATCTAGCAAGCTTTTTAATTCCTGTAGCTTACTTTCCAAATGCTCAGTAATTGTCTCATTTTTAGAAGGAATAAGCTCGGTTAAAATTGAATGATGAATCGCAGAAATTGTATCAAATTGTATCTTGTAATCTTTGTTTTTTTGTTGTGCTAATGCTCCTGCATTTAACAACTTGTCTGTAATACCTCCAACGGCAGAAACAACACAAATAACCTTGTCGGTTTTTGAGTAATTTTCTAATATTGAAATGACATTATTTATATTTTTTGCTGAACCTACTGAAGTCCCTCCAAATTTTAAAACGTTCATCTGTGGTTATTTAAAAGTATTTAGGTTGATTTTTTGTAAGAATACGATGGATTTGTAGATATATAGACTAGTAACCCCAAAGGGTTGTCATAATAATAGCCGTCTCAAAGCCAATTGGGCTTAAATGAGATAATATTTGTTTGTCCTTTTGCATTTATAGTAGTCTATACCTTTCAAAAGTATTATTTTTACAAGAATAAAAAAACTTAATAGGGTCGTTTTGCGTTTTTTTCAGTTTAACACAAAAAAAATGATGTAATCTACTTTATTAGTAATTTAAATTGATAATTCAACAACTGATTCTAAACCACATACATGAAGATTTTTTCTAAAGCACAAATTTATGAAGGTGATCAGCTCACTTCAAAAAAACAAAATATCTCGTCTACCGAATTAATGGAGCGAGCAGGAATCCAAATTTTTAATTGGCTGCATTTTCGTATGCAAGGAGCTCAAGTTCCTATTCATGTATTTTGTGGTATTGGTAATAATGGAGGTGACGGACTAGTTATTGCTCGTCATTTAATTAATCATGGTTATAATGTGAAGACCTACATTGTGAATTGTAGTGATAAGCGTTCTAAAGATTTTTTAATTAATTATGATTTGATTAAACAAACCACCAAAAAATGGCCGGATATGTTGGCTTGTGAGGCTGATTTTCCTGAAATACAAAAAGAGGATATTATTGTAGATGCTATTTTTGGAATTGGGTTAAATAGACCAGCTAATGATTGGGTGAAATCATTATTTGTTCACTTTAGAAAAAGCCAGGCATTTACGTTAGCTGTAGATGTACCTTCAGGGTTATACACCGATAAAGTGCCGGAAGATGAAAATGGAGTGGTTTGGGCCAATTATACGCTTAGTTTTCAGTCTCCTAAATTAGTGTTTTTTTTACCCGAAACCTCAAAATATACTGTGCAGTGGGAAGTACTTGATATTGGTATTGATAGGGAGTTTTTGTTCATAACTGAAACCGAAGCAGAACTCATAGGAAAGCATGAAGTTTTGCCCATTTATAAACCACGAGAGAAATATGCACATAAAGGTGATTTTGGACACAGCGTAATCATTGGTGGATCTTATGGAAAAATTGGTTCTGTGCTTTTAGCAAGTCGAGCTGCATTATCTATAGGAGCTGGTTTGGTAACGTCGTATATTCCTAAATGCGGCTATCAAATTTTACAAACTGCGTTCCCTGAAGCTATGGTAATTACTGATGAAGGAGAACATTATATCTCAAATATATCTTTTGATATTGAGCCTAAAGTTGCTGGACTAGGGATAGGTATGGGAACAGAAACCGAAACGATTTCCGCTTTAGAAAATTTTTTAAAATCGAATACAATCCCACTAGTAATTGATGCCGATGGATTAAACATATTAGCAAAGAAAAAAGCACTTCTAAAATTATTGCCAGAACAGACAATTTTAACACCACACCCAAAAGAATTAGAACGCTTAATTGGTAATTGGAAAGATGATTTTGACAAGTTAAAAAAAGCTAAAGATTTCTCGAAAAAGCATAAGGTTATTTTGGTTATTAAAGGTGCTAATACAATCACTGTTTTTAATGAAAAGTTATATATTAACACAACGGGAAATCCCGGTATGGCAACTGCCGGAACAGGTGATGTGTTAACAGGCGTTATTACAGGTCTAATATCTCAAGGCTATGACGCGCTAGCCGCTACTGTTTTTGGAGTATATCTACATGGAAAAGCTGCAGATATTGCTATTGAAGATGTTGGGTATCAAAGTTTGATCGCTACCTACATCATTGAAGCTTTAGGTGAAGCCTATATTGATTTATTTAAGCAGCCAGAGCAACCCCAAGTTGAGGAGCCGGGAAATGAAGAGTCTTAAAACATAAAAAAAACCGCTAACTTAGCGGTTTTTTTTATGTTTCTATGAGGATTGAATTACGGTTGAATTTTAAGTTCTTCTTCTAACATTTTGACTAGTTTAGGATCAGATGGTCTAGGAGCATCTGCACTAACAATATTTCCATCTGGATCTATCAAAATAAATCTTGGAATACCTTGAATAGCATAATCAGTTACAAATTTAGAACTCCAGTCATTATCTGCCATAAGTTGCACGCCTTCTAATTCTTTTTCATTAACCATATTTACCCACTTATCATGATCGCTAGCTTTGTCAATTGATGTACTTACAAAAGCAATATTCTCATTGTGAAATTGTTTTTCAACTTCTTTAAGAGAAGGGATTTCTCTAATACAAGGTCCGCACCAAGTTGCCCATACATCTACATAAACATATTTACCTTTTAAGTCTGCTAAAGACATCTCTCCGCCTTTATGGTTTTCATAATTTACAAATTGTGGTGATGGCTTTCCTCTCACTAAATCTTTGTTTTTTTCAAAGGTCTCTGTTAATGCCTTTTTAGTATCATCATTAGTTGTGTTCTTTTTGAAAAAGTTATAGATAGATTCCATATTTGGGTTTGCTGGAGATACCAAAAAATTGCCTAAATAATCTATAACATCATTTTTTAATGCAGTTACCTTAATGTTTTCTATGCTTTTTAAATCTTCAGAAGTTATGGCATTTGTATCATCACCCAAGGTTTCAAACAAATCATCTAAGGTTTGACCAAAGGCCATGCTTTTATATGATTGAGATGATTTATAAGCATTTGCATCATCAAAAGTCATAGATTTTAATTCCTCAGGAAAAAAGTTTTCTGATACTTCAAAATTCTCCTTTTTAGTATAATAACCATGTCGCTGGGCATAATTCTTTAACATGGAATAGTTGTCGTAAATAAGATTCTGCTTTTCTGTGGCTAAAAAAGATTCGTCGGCATTTACTAATTCATTGAGACGCGCCTCATTTTTTAATTTGATATCATCAATAGTTTTTTTGAAAGCAGCTTCTTCAGCAGAATAAAATTCAACTGTATTTGCAGTAGTCTTTATATTCTCCAATGTTTTAGCAGCTAGATAGTTGTTTTCAATAGCACCTTCGCCAGTGTAATTGATACTTTCGTCAAATTTTTTGACATCAATAGTTACATTTAAGTTATCACCTTTGTCTAGGTATATAGGTGTATATTCTCTTCCAACAGAAAGGGAGTAAAATCCATTTTCAGGTATAACTAGTGTATCTGAAAACACACCGTTTTCATCTATCGCTAATTCTGTCTCAAAATCGGCATTTTTGATAGTCACAGCTTTAGCTTGAGAATTTTCTAATGTACCAGAGACTATAGCATAATCAATTTTTGGTTCTTGCTTGCAGGCAATAATAGAAATTGCACATAGAGCAATGATTAATCTTTTCATAATTTTTAGATGTTTAAGTTCTTCAAAAATACAGATTATTAGATTTTTAAAAGAATCTTTATTAATTATTAACATTTGTTGCAAAGTAGAGATGTTATTCTGAATTTTGATATCGTAAAACCTAACTATGAATGCAACTCATTTTATTTCCTCGGAAATTTTAGAATTATCTACAATTCGCGATATCATCTTTCAAAATAAAAAAATAGAATTGTCTGCAGATGCTATTTCTAAAATAGAAGCATGTAGAACGTATCTGAATGATAAAATTAAAAATCAAGAAAAGCCCATTTACGGAATTAATACCGGATTTGGTTCGTTATGTAATGTTGAAATTTCAAAAGACAAACTTACTCAATTGCAAGAGAACCTAGTAATGTCTCATGCTTGTGGCGTAGGAGATAGGGTTCCCAATACTGTGGTGAAATTGATGCTCTTACTTAAAGTACAATCGTTGAGTTATGGACATAGTGGAGTGCAATTGCAAACGGTTCAGAGATTAATTGATTTTTTTAATAATGATATCTTACCAATTGTTTATACTCAAGGCTCTCTTGGAGCTTCTGGAGATTTAGCACCTTTGGCACATTTAGCACTTCCATTAATAGGTAAAGGGGAAGTAGAATACAATAATAAGGTTTGTGGAGCTAAAGACATATTGTCAACATTTAATTGGGAATCAATACAATTGCAATCCAAAGAAGGGTTAGCATTGTTAAATGGGACACAGTTTATGAGTGCTTATGGAATTCATCTTCTTATAAAATCATTTGAACTTTCTTATTTTGCGGATTTAATAAGCAGTATTTCTCTAGAAGCCTTCGACGGAAGAAAAGAACCATTTAATGCCTTAGTGCATTTTGTTAGACCTCATAAAGGACAAATAAAAACTGCGGAACGAATTAGAGAGTTTTTAGAAGGAAGTGAATTGATTGAACAAGATAAAGAGCATGTGCAAGATCCGTATTCGTTTAGGTGTATACCTCAAGTTCACGGTGCAACAAAAGATACTTTAGACTTTGTGCATAAAGTTTTTAAAACGGAGATAAATGCTGTTACCGACAATCCAAATATTTTTGTGAGCAACGATGAAATTATTTCAGGTGGAAATTTTCACGGACAACCCTTAGCACTTGCTCTAGATTACCTTAAAATTGCAATGGCCGAATTAGGGAATATTTCTGAAAGGAGAATTTATCAATTAGTTTCTGGTATTAGAGGTTTGCCTGCATTTCTAGTGGATAATCCAGGAGTGAATTCTGGCTTTATGATACCGCAATATACAGCCGCCAGCATTGTAAGCGCCAATAAGCAGTTAGCTACACCAGCAAGTGTAGATAGCATTGTGTCCAGTAATGGTCAAGAAGATCACGTGAGTATGGGGGCTAATGCAGCAACCCAATGTTATAAGATCATTTATAATATTGAACGTATTCTATCTATAGAGTTATTGAATGCATCTCAGGCAATTCATTTTAGAAAACCTACTAGATCTTCAGATTTAATAGAGTCTTTTTTAGATAGTTATACTAATGAAGTTGAATTTGTTAAAGAAGATCAAGTATTTTACAAATTAATTGAAAAGACAATACATTTTATCGAAGATTTTTACATCGAAAATGATTTAATTTTCGATTAAATGCAAAAAAAAATGTTCAACTGTTTATTATGAAAAAAAAGAATAAATTTATTTGGCAGTCAGTATTTTATACTATATTTTTGAAAGTAAGTTGAGGTGAATTCTGTTCATTCTCAACCTAATAGTAAGCTAATCAATAGCCTAGTGGCTTACTGTTCTTACCTTAAAATTGTTTAATAGCACAACAATTGATTATTAGCATTTATTAATTACAGAGCTATTTATGCTCTGATTGATGTTCTGTGTATTCAGTACATCAATGTTATTATTTTGAAGCTTACATGTAAATCTTGTATTTACAATTTTGCCGACAATACGTGTATTGTCAATAATATAAATGTTAAGATAATTTTAATTTAAAACCAAAATGTTATGTTTATGAGCAATTTTACTCGAAGTGGTAGACGAGCCAAAATTTGGCAATCTATCACGAACCTATCGTGTTGTAGCATTGATCTTATGACTAAACAAAGTAAAAGCATGAAGGCATTTGTCTTTATCATGCTTTTTGCGTTTAGTAGTGTTTCAGTGTTCGCACAAGGCTCGGAACGAAGTACATTCTTCAACCGATGTCAGGCAGATGCGCCTCCAGGTCCTACAGAGGCCGATGTGGCAAATCTCTATTTAAACCAATGTGGTGATATACCAGCCGAAGTCATTAAGTCGACTTTAATGGAAGGTAATGACTGTGCTTGGAATGTTGAATACACTTATGATATTAAGTGTGGAAGCTTTGAAGAGCAAATCAAAATATCATACAATGGTGGAGATTTAACAGTACCAGTATTGAATGATGGCGCAGTGTTGCCAACAGGTGGTGATAATTTGAATTTTTGCTATAATGATATTCCAGTCGGGCCATCAATTGGAGATATAGCTGCACTATACAGTGATAACTGTAGCGATGTAGTTGTGACCAAGTCAGGTGAACCAGAAGGAGGAGATTGTTCTTGGGCTGTAACCTACACCTATACAATTGCGGATGCCTGTGGTAACCCTGCTCCTGATGTGCAAGTTACTTACAGCGGTCGTGACAATGAGCCGCCTGTCTTTAATAAAGACATGCAAATTCCAACAGGTGCAACTGGTTTAAACCTTTGCTTTGTAGATAAATCTCAAGGTCCTACTGAAGAAGAGATTGCTGCAATGTTTGAAGATAATTGCGGTAATGTAAATGTTGAAAAAACAGGATACTCTAAAGGGAGTGACTGTAAATGGATGGCTGAATACACTTATACAATCCAAGATGATTGTGGTAACTTTGCTGCGCCAATTGTTATTATGTACAGCGGTGGAGACAATGAAGCTCCAGAATTAGCAGGTGTGCCTGATGATATAACAGTAAACTGTGCTGATTTAGTGCCAGAACCAGATTTCAAAAACGTTTCTGCATCTGATAATTGTACAGATAAATTAGAAATTATGGTTTCTGATGATCCTAGTCAATTAGATCCTTGTGTGGGCGGAGTAATTACAAGAACATACTCTGTTACTGATGATTGTGGACTTAGCGATTCGGCAACACAAACTATTACTGTGTTACCTACTCCAGAAGCTACTTTAGAAGCACCTGAGTTTCCAACAAATATTTCTTGCGAGGAAGCTGCAGCTTTTACAGCTCCAGCCGCAGAATATAATAATGGTATTGATGGTGGAGCTTGTGCTGTTTCAGGATCTATAGAAGCAGATGTGAATGCTCAATTTAATGAATGTGGAGGAACAATTACAGTATCTTACGATGGTGTAGATTCTTGCGATCGTCCATTAAGTGCTGGTCCTTATACTATTACGGTAGACCCAGCACCAGCTGCTGAATTTGAAACTGCATTTGAAGTTAATATTTCGTGTGAAGAATTTAATTCATTTGAAGCAGAAGATTTAAGCTATTCTAATGGGGCTGCAGGAGAATGTGAGATTTCTGGATCAGTTTCTGGAAACGTACCAGCATTCGATCCAACTTGTGGGGGAACATTTTATGTAGACTATATATTCACAGATGAGTGTGGACGTACAATTACTGCAAAGAGAACTGTAAATGTATCACCAGCACCAATGGCCGAGTTTGAAGCTGTTGAAAACATGGAGATTACATGTGAAGAGGCTAATGGATACGAAGCAGGATCATTATCATATACAAATGGTGGATCTGGAGCATGTGAGATTTCAGGATCAGTACCAGGTGAATTAAGTGGATCATACAATGAGTGTGGTGGAACACTTACAGTAAATTGGACATATACTGATGAATGTGATAGAACGATAGATGCAAGTAAGACAATTACTGTATTACCAGCGCCAATGGCTGAGTTTGAAGCTGTTGAAAACATGGAAATGACATGTGAAGAAGCTAACGGATTTGAGCCAGGATCATTATCATATACAAATGGAGGAACTGGAGCATGTGAGATTTCAGGATCAGTACCAGGTGAACTAAGTGGATCATACGATGAGTGTGGTGGAACACTTGAGGTTGATTGGTCATATACAGATGAGTGTGATAGAACGATCTCAGTTAAGAAAACAATCACAGTATTACCAGCGCCAATGGCTGATTTTGAAGCTGTTGAAGATATGGAAGTGTCTTGTGAAGAAGCTGCTTCTGTTGAGGCAGGATCATTATCATATACAAATGATGGAACTGGAGCATGTGAAATTTCTGGTGAAGTTCAAGGAGAATTAAGTGGATCATACGATGAGTGTGGTGGATCTTTTACAATTAATTGGTCATATACTGATGACTGTGATAGAACAATCACAGCGAGTAAAACGATTACTGTATTACCGGCTCCTGCTGCAGAATTTGAAGAAGTTGAAAACATGGAAATTTCATGTGAAGAGGCTATCGGATACGAAGCAGGATCATTATCATATACAAATGGAGGAACTGGAGCTTGTGAGATTTCAGGATCAGTACCAGGTGAATTAAGTGGGTCATACAATGAGTGTGGTGGTACTTTATTTGTTGATTGGACTTACACTGATGATTGTGATAGAACAATCACAGCTAAGAAAACAATCACAGTATTACCAGCACCAATGGCTGAGTTTGAAGCTGTTGAAGATATGGAAGTGTCTTGTGAAGAAGCTGCTTCGGTTGAGGCAGGATCATTATCATACACAAATGGTGGAACTGGAGCATGTGAGATTTCTGGTGAAGTTCAAGGAGAATTAAGTGGATCATACAATGAGTGTGGTGGAACACTTACAGTGAATTGGACCTATACTGATGAGTGTCAAAGAACAATCACAGCGAGTAAAACAATTACTGTATTACCAGCACCAATGGCTGAGTTTGAAGCTGTTGAAAATATGGAAATTTCATGTGAAGAGGCTAATGGATTTGAGCCAGGATCATTGTCATATACAAATGGAGGAACTGGAGCATGTGAGATTTCAGGATCAGTACCAGGTGAATTAAGTGGATCATACGATGAGTGTGGTGGAACACTTACAGTAAATTGGACATATACTGATGACTGTGATAGAACGATAGATGCAAGTAAAACAATTACTGTATTACCAGCACCAATGGCCGAGTTTGAAGCTGTTGAAAACATGGAGATTACATGTGAAGAGGCTAACAATTTTGAGCCAAGTTCATTATCATATACAAATGGAGGAACTGGAGCATGTGAG
This sequence comes from Psychroserpens citreus, assembly GCF_055686305.1. Taxonomy (NCBI): domain Bacteria; kingdom Pseudomonadati; phylum Bacteroidota; class Flavobacteriia; order Flavobacteriales; family Flavobacteriaceae; genus Psychroserpens; species Psychroserpens citreus. Next base: position 355,573 of record NZ_CM145999.1, on the reverse strand, counting down.
ATTTCAGGATCAGTACCAGGAGAATTACTTGGATCATACGATGAATGCGGTGGAACACTTTATGTAGATTGGATATATACAGATGACTGTGGTAGAACAATCACAGCTAAGAAAACTATTATCGTACTACCAGCACCTGCTGCAGAATTCGAAGAGGTTGAAAACATGGAAATGACATGTGAAGAAGCTAACGGATTTGAGGCAGGATCATTATCATATACAAATGGTGGATCTGGAGTTTGTGAGATTTCTGGATCAGTACCAGGTGAACTAAGTGGATCATACGATGAATGTGGTGGAACACTTACAGTAAATTGGACATATACTGATGAATGTGATAGAACGATAGATGCAAGTAAAACAATTACTGTATTACCAGCGCCAATGGCTGAGTTTGAAGAAGTTGAAAACATGGAAATTTCATGTGAAGAGGCTAATGGATACGAAGCAGGATCATTATCATATACAAATGGTGGATCTGGAGTTTGTGAGATTTCAGGATCAGTACAAGGAGAATTAAGTGGGGCATACAATGAGTGTGGTGGTACTTTATTTGTTGACTGGACATACACTGATGATTGTGATAGAACAATCACAGCTAAGAAAACAATCACAGTATTACCAGCGCCAATGGCTGAGTTTGAAGCTGTTGAAGATATGGAAGTGTCTTGTGAAGAAGCTGCTTCTGTTGAGGCAGGATCATTATCATACACTAATGGTGGAACTGGAGCATGTGAAATTTCTGGTGAAGTTCAAGGAGAATTAAGTGGATCATACGATGAGTGTGGTGGAACACTTACAGTGAATTGGACCTATACTGATGAGTGTCAAAGAACAATCACAGCTAGCAAAACAATTACAGTATTACCAGCACCAATGGCTGAGTTTGAAGCTGTTGAGAACATGGAGATTACATGTGAAGAGGCTAATGGATACGAAGCAGGTTCTTTAGGATACACTAACGGTGGAACTGGAGCATGTGAAATTTCTGGTGAAGTTCAAGGAGAATTAAGTGGATCATACGATGAGTGTGGTGGAACGTTATTTGTTGATTGGACGTATACTGATGATTGTGATAGAACAATCACAGCTAAGAAAACAATCACAGTATTACCAGCACCAATGGCTGAGTTTGAAGAGGTTGAAGATATGGAAGTGTCTTGTGAAGAAGCTGCTTCGGTTGAGGCAGGTTCTTTAGGATACACTAACGGTGGAACTGGAGCATGTGAAATTTCTGGTGAAGTTCAAGGCGAATTAAGTGGATCATACGATGAGTGTGGTGGAACACTTGCAGTAAATTGGACTTATACTGATGATTGTGATAGAACAATCACTGCTAGCAAAACAATCACAGTATTACCAGCACCAATGGCTGAGTTTGAAGCTGTTGAAAACATGGAAATGACATGTGAAGAAGCTAACGGATTTGAGCCAGGATCATTATCATATACAAATGGTGGAACTGGAGTTTGTGAAATTTCAGGATCAGTTCCAGGCGAATTAAGTGGATCATACGATGAGTGTGGTGGAACACTAGAAGTAGACTGGACGTATACTGATGACTGTGATAGAACAATCACAGCTAAGAAAACAATCACTGTATTACCAGCACCAATGGCTGAATTTGAAGCTGTTGAAAATATGGAAATAACATGTGAAGAGGCTAATGGATTTGAGCCAGGATCATTGTCATATACAAATGGTGGAACTGGAGTTTGTGAAATTTCAGGATCAGTACCAGGCGAATTAAGTGGATCATACGATGAGTGTGGTGGAACATTATATGTAGATTGGACGTATACTGATGATTGTGATAGAACAATCGAGGCTAGAAAGACAATTACTGTATTGCCAGCACCAATGGCTGAGTTTGAAGAGGTTGAAAACATGGAGATTTCATGTGAAGAGGCTAATGCATTCGAGCCAGGATCATTATCATATACAAATGGTGGAACTGGAGCATGTGAGATTTCAGGATCAGTACCAGGTGAATTAAGTGGATCATACGATGAGTGTGGTGGAACACTTTATGTTGATTGGACGTATACTGATGATTGTGATAGAACAATCACAGCTAAGAAAACAATCACAGTATTACCAGCGCCAATGGCTGAGTTTGAAGCTGTTGAAGATATGGAAGTGTCTTGTGAAGAAGCTGCTTCTGTTGAGGCAGGATCATTATCATACACTAATGGTGGAACTGGAGCATGTGAAATTTCTGGTGAAGTTCAAGGAGAATTAAGTGGATCATACGATGAGTGTGGTGGAACACTTACAGTGAATTGGACATACACTGATGATTGTGATAGAACAATCACAGCTAGCAAAACAATTACAGTATTACCAGCACCAATGGCTGAGTTTGAAGCTGTTGAGAACATGGAGATTACATGTGAAGAGGCTAATGGATACGAAGCAGGTTCTTTAGGATACACTAACGGTGGAACTGGAGCATGTGAAATTTCTGGTGAAGTTCAAGGAGAATTAAGTGGATCATACGATGAGTGTGGTGGAACGTTATTTGTTGATTGGACGTATACTGATGATTGTGATAGAACAATCACAGCTAAGAAAACAATCACAGTATTACCAGCACCAATGGCCGAGTTTGATGAAGTTCAAGATATTTCTATTGCTTGTGAATTAGCAAGTCAATATGAAGTAGGTTCATTATCATATACAAATGGAGGAACTGGAGCTTGTGAGATTTCAGGATCAGTACCAGGCGAATTAAGTGGATCATACGACGAGTGTGGTGGAACACTTTATGTTGATTGGACGTATACTGATGACTGTCAAAGAACAATCACAGCTAGAAAAACTATCAATGTAGAGCCAGCACCAATGGCTGAGTTTGAAGCTGTTGAAAATATGGAGATGACATGTGAAGAGGCTAACGGATTTGAGCCAGGATCATTATCATATACAAATGGTGGAACTGGAGTTTGTGAAATTTCAGGATCAGTTCCAGGCGAATTAAGTGGATCATACGATGAGTGTGGTGGAACACTAGAAGTAGACTGGACGTATACTGATGACTGTGATAGAACAATCACAGCTAAGAAAACAATCACTGTATTACCAGCGCCAATGGCTGAATTTGAAGCTGTTGAAAATATGGAAATAACATGTGAAGAGGCTAATGGATTTGAGCCAGGATCATTGTCATATACAAATGGTGGAACTGGAGTTTGTGAAATTTCAGGATCAGTACCAGGCGAATTAAGTGGATCATACGATGAGTGTGGTGGAACATTATATGTAGATTGGACGTATACTGATGATTGTGATAGAACAATCGAGGCTAGAAAGACAATTACTGTATTGCCAGCACCAATGGCTGAGTTTGAAGAGGTTGAAAACATGGAGATTTCATGTGAAGAGGCTAATGCATTCGAGCCAGGATCATTATCATATACAAATGGTGGATCTGGAGTTTGTGAGATTTCAGGATCAGTACCAGGTGAATTAAGTGGATCATACGATGAGTGTGGTGGAACACTTTATGTTGATTGGACGTATACTGATGATTGTGATAGAACAATCACAGCTAAGAAAACAATCACTGTATTACCAGCACCAATGGCAGAGTTTGAAGCTGTTGATAATACAACAATTACTTGTGAGGAAGCTAATGAGTTTACCGCATATTCTTTATCATATACTAATAATGGAACTGGAGCATGTGAGATTTCTGGTGAAGTTGAAGGTGAGTTATCAGGTGAGTATTCTGAATGTGGAGGTCTATTATTTATTGACTGGACTTATACTGATGATTGTGATAGAACAATTACTGCGAGACAGCAAATAAAAGTTAATCCAGCACCAATGGCTGAGTTTGAAGAAGTTGAAAACATGGAGATTACATGTGAAGAGGCTAATTCATTCGAGCCAGGATCATTAGGTTACTCTAATGGTGGAACAGGCGTTTGTGAGATTTCAGGATCAGTACCAGGCGAATTAAGTGGATCATACGATGAGTGTGGTGGAACATTATTTGTTGATTGGACATATACTGATGATTGCCAAAGAACAATCACAGCTAAGAAAACAATTACTGTATTACCAGCACCAATGGCTGAGTTTGAAGAAGTTGAAGACATGGAGATTTCATGTGAAGAGGCTAATTCATTCCAAGCAGGATCATTATCATATACAAATGGTGGAACTGGCGTTTGTGAGATCTCAGGATCAGTACCAGGCGAAGCTACACCAGACTATGATGAGTGTGGAGGAGTAATTATTGTTAACTGGACATACACTGATGATTGTCAAAGAACAATCACAGCAAGTAAAACAGTTAATGTATTACCAGCACCAATGGCCGAGTTTGAAGAGGTTGAAAACATGGAGATTACATGTGAAGAGGCTAATTCATTCGAGCCAGGTTCTTTAGGATACACTAACGGTGGAACTGGAGCATGTGAAATTTCTGGTGAAGTTCAAGGAGAGTTAAGTGGATCATACGATGAGTGTGGTGGAACACTAGAAGTAGACTGGACGTATACTGATGACTGTGATAGAACAATCACAGCTAAGAAGACAATTACTGTATTACCAGCACCAATGGCTGAGTTTGAAGAGGTTGAAAACATGGAGATTTCATGTGAGGAAGCTAATTCATTCGAACCAGGATCATTAGGTTACTCTAATGGTGGAACAGGCGTTTGTAATATTTCAGGATCAGTACCAGGCGAATTAAGTGGATCATACGATGAGTGTGGTGGAACATTATTTGTTGATTGGACATATACTGATGACTGTGATAGAACAATCACAGCTAAGAAAACAATCACTGTATTACCAGCACCAATGGCTGAGTTTGAAGAAGTTGAAGACATGGAGATTTCATGTGAAGAGGCTAATTCATTCCAAGCAGGATCATTATCATATACTAATGGTGGAACTGGCGTTTGTGAGATCTCAGGATCTGTACCAGGCGAAGCTACACCAGACTATGATGAGTGTGGAGGAGTAATTATTGTTAACTGGACATACACTGATGATTGCCAAAGAACAATCACAGCAAGTAAAACAGTTAATGTATTACCAGCACCAATGGCCGAGTTTGAAGAGGTTGAAAACATGGAGATTACATGTGAAGAGGCTAATTCATTCGAGCCAGGTTCTTTAGGATACACTAACGGTGGAACTGGAGCATGTGAAATTTCTGGTGAAGTTCAAGGAGAGTTAAGTGGATCATACGATGAGTGTGGTGGAACACTAGAAGTAGACTGGACGTATACTGATGACTGTGATAGAACAATCACAGCTAAGAAGACAATTACTGTATTACCAGCACCAATGGCTGAGTTTGAAGAGGTTGAAAACATGGAGATTACATGTGAAGAAGCTAATTCATTCGAACCAGGATCATTAGGTTACTCTAATGGTGGAACAGGCGTTTGTAATATTTCAGGATCAGTACCAGGCGAATTAAGTGGATCATACGATGAGTGTGGTGGAACATTATTTGTTGATTGGACATATACTGATGACTGTGATAGAACAATCACAGCTAAGAAAACAATCACTGTATTACCAGCACCAATGGCTGAGTTTGAAGAAGTTGAAGACATGGAGATTTCATGTGAAGAGGCTAATTCATTCCAAGCAGGATCATTATCATATACTAATGGTGGAACTGGCGTTTGTGAGATCTCAGGATCTGTACCAGGCGAAGCTACACCAGACTATGATGAGTGTGGAGGAGTAATTATTGTTAACTGGACATACACTGATGATTGCCAAAGAACAATCACAGCAAGTAAAACAGTTAATGTATTGCCAGCACCAATGGCCGAGTTTGAAGAAGTTGAAAACATGGAGATTACATGTGAAGAGGCTAATTCATTCGAGCCAGGATCATTAGGTTACTCTAATGGTGGAACTGGAGTTTGTGAGATTTCAGGATCAGTACCAGGTGAATTATCAGGTACATATGATGAATGTGGAGGAAAACTTGAAGTTGATTGGACTTACACTGATGATTGCCAAAGAACAATCACAGCTAAGAAGTCAATAACTGTATTACCAGCACCAATGGCTGAGTTTGAAGAAGTTGAAGACATGGAGATTTCATGTGAAGAGGCTAATTCATTCCAAGCAGGATCATTATCATATACTAATGGTGGAACTGGCGTTTGTGAGATCTCAGGATCTGTACCAGGCGAAGCTACACCAGACTATGATGAGTGTGGAGGAGTAATTATTGTTAACTGGACATACACTGATGATTGCCAAAGAACAATCACAGCAAGTAAAACAGTTAATGTATTACCAGCACCAATGGCCGAGTTTGAAGAAGTTGAAAACATGGAGATTACATGTGAAGAAGCTAATTCATTCGAGCCAGGATCATTAGGTTACTCTAATGGTGGAACAGGCGTTTGTGAGATCTCTGGATCAGTACCAGGAGAATTGAGTGGATCATACGATGAGTGTGGTGGAACATTAGAAGTAGATTGGACTTACACTGATGATTGTGATAGAACAATCACAGCTAAGAAAACAATTACTGTATTACCAGCACCAATGGCCGAGTTTGAAGAAGTTGAAAACATGGAGATTACATGTGAAGAGGCTAATTCATTTGTGCCAGGATCATTATCATACACTAATGGTGGAACAGGAGCATGTGAGATCGCAGGATCAGTACCAGGTGAATTATCAGGTACATATAATGAATGCGGTGGAAAACTTGAAGTTGATTGGACATTTACTGATGAGTGTGGTAGAACAATCACAGCTAAGAAGTCTGTAACAGTGTTGGCAGCGCCAATGGCTGAGTTTGCAGAAGTTCAAGATATTTCTATTGCTTGTGAGTTAGCAAGTCAATATGAAGTGAATCCGTTAAGCTATACAAATGGCGGAACAGGAGCATGTGAGATCGCAGGATCAGTACCAGGTGAATTATCAGGTACATACGATGAATGTGGTGGAACACTTTATGTAGATTGGACATTTACTGATGATTGTGGAAGAACAATTACAGCTAGAAAAACAATCAATGTTGAGCAAGCTGATATGGCAGAATTTGAAGCTGTAGAAAACATGGAAGTTTCATGTGAAGAGGCTGGTTCTATCGAAGCTGGATCATTATCTTACTCTAATGGAATTGATGACGATGCTTGTAATATTTCAGGATCAGTACCAGGCGAATTAAGTGGATCATACGATGAGTGTGGTGGAAAACTTGAAATCGATTGGACATTTACTGATGACTGCGGTAGAACAATCACAGCTAAGAAGTCAATTACTGTATTGCCAGCACCAATGGCTGAGTTTGAAGGCGTTGAAAACATGGAGATTACATGTGAAGCAGCTAATTCATTCCAAGCAGGATCATTATCATATACAAATGGTGGAACAGGAGTTTGTGAGATCTCAGGATCTGTACCAGGCGAAGCTACACCAGACTATGATGAGTGTGGAGGAGTAATTATTGTTAACTGGACATACACTGATGATTGTCAAAGAACAATCACAGCAAGTAAAACAGTTAATGTATTACCAGCTCCAATGGCTGAGTTTGAAGAGGTTGAAAACATGGATATTACATGTGAAGAGGCTAATTCATTCGAGCCAGGATCATTAAGCTATACTAATGGTGGAACAGGAGCATGTAATATTTCAGGATCAGTGCCAGGAGAATTGAGTGGATCATACGATGAGTGTGGTGGAGAGCTTGAAGTTGATTGGACATATACTGATGAGTGTGGTAGAACTATAACAGCTAAAAAGTTGATTAAAGTTGCACCAGCACCTCCTGCAGTATTCGAAAACGCGCCAAATGTTGAAATTTCTTGTGAGGAATTTGATGGATATCAAGACTCATTATCATACACTAATGGAGGAACAGGCGTTTGTGAGATCTCAGGATCTGTACCAGGCGAGGCTCAACCATTCGATGGAAGTTGTGGATCATTTGAAGTAGATTATACATTTACTGATGATTGTGGACGTACAATTACAGCAAAACGTACAGTGACTGTAATTGATAGTGAAGCACCACAACCAACTGGAGTTTGTGATGATGAAGAAATGAGAATGGAAGGTTGCCCAGCTACTGCTGAAATCTCTTTACAAGTTGGAGATGAGATTAGTATTGCTGATAGAGACTGGACTGTTGGAGGAGTATCTATAGAAGATATGAACGGAACTTTAGCACCATGTTTCGCAGATAACTGTGCTGCAACAGAAGATTTAACTTTCAGAGTTATTTCTAAAGGAGCAGAAAGAACAGATTGTGAAGCAACGTTAACTGTTACATTTGAAGTTGAAGATACTTGTGAAAATGTATCTGAACCATTTACATGTACGTTTATTATTGAAGATACAACAGACCCTACATTTGATGGAGATCTTCCAGAAGATTTAGAACTTGAATGTGGTGAAGCTATTCCAGATGCGCCAGTATTAACAGCTAGTGATGATTGTTCGGATGTTACTGTAGAGTATGATCCAGGAATGAATAAGAGAGTTTGTAAAGCAGATGATGCTAGCAACCATACATTATGGATTAGCAATAAAGCTGGATTAGACGCTACTAACAAGAACTGGACAGCAACTAGTGCTACATCATTTGAGCAATATCCAAATGGTACAGCTAAGCTTGAAGGAACTGTTGCTAATGTTGATGATGCAACTCAGATATTTGAATTTGTAGCATGGTTTAAAGATGCGAGCACTTACGAAGAGTGGACATCTACGCCAAATGCAGCATCTTCAACTGGATTCCGTCAGCCTAAGCTTAATGCAGGTACTACTAATGGAGCTACACTAGCTGATGCTGAAACTTGGACTTATTACCTAATGGATGAATCTAAAGATAACAAATTAGTTGGTCAAGGAGCTTATGCAGGAGTAGAGTTGTCTCTATCTCATAACCCAGCTAACTTAGTATTTGGATTACAATATGGTGAGAAAGCAAGTTTACAGAGCAATGGTCTAGGAGTATCTACTTGGATTAGAATTAATGGAGAATACAATGGAGAAGATTTCTACAGTAAAGGAGACTTTAATGTAGCGTTATCTGACTGTGTTGAAGAACCAAACTTCGATCCAAATGGAGGATGTGATCAAACTATCGTTCGTACATGGACTGCTACAGATGCTTGTGGTAATGAGGCAACTCATACACAAACTATCACAATTACTGATGGTGAAGCACCAGTAGTGGATTGTCCAGAAGATGTTGACTTCGGTATAGTTGATGAGACGCCAACTCAGTTCGCTGATAAGGCACCTTATTCAGATAATTGTAGTGCTGATGGTCAAACGCAAGTATACACTGATAGTGATATTGTTTCAGAATGTACAAGTGTTCAGGCTAGTACTGAGTACAGATTCATCTTTGAAGCTGGATATATCCTTGATTTAGGAGATGGACCTGCAGGAGTAATTAACGATCAGCCATATTATAATGGTGTTGTTACTGATTACAATGGAAATGTGTTACCATCTTATGGTACATTCCAAGTAGTATTTAATCCTGAAGCTAATCAGTTTGATGTATTACAAGACTTTGGAAGTGGACAGTTTGTTGCGGGTAGTGCAACGGCAGATGCCTTCAATAACTGTGATGCTGATGATTGGTACTTTGAGTCTACAAATGGACACAATAAAGCGTTCACTATTGAATGTGGTGATTACGTGACTGTATATACATATTCATTTACTCGTACGTTCTATGCAACTGACGATTGTGGAAATGTTGGAGAATGTGAAGTTGACTATAGCTGGTCAATCGAGCAAGAAACTGCACCATGTGAAACGGCATTTGCTAAGGATCCTAATAATGATATCAGCGAATGTTTCATCCCAACATTTAACAGATGGGGTTGGACTAATACATATGCTGGAGAAGGAGTTTATACTCTAGATCTTTATGCAGGAGCTGCACACTGTAATTACCAAAACCTAGAACCTGTAGGAGAGGTAGTTGTAGATTATACAGATGGATTTGTAACTGTGACTTATGAGATATTTGATGGTTTCGCAATGAGTGAAGCACAAGTATACATTGGTTGTGATGCTTATCCTACAAATAATGGTAATCCAACAGTTGCTCCAGGACAGTATAATTTCTTACCAAACTTCAGTGGAAGTGTTCAGAATTATACAGTTGGTCCTATCGCAGCAGATGGTCCTATTACAGTAATTGCTCACGCAACGGTATGTGGTACAACTTGTGATACCGTTCTTTCTGACGATGAAAATGGAATCTTTACTCCTGATACAAATGAAATTGTAGGATGCGGAGAGATTTTTGCAGCAAGAGAGACAGCAGAGATAGACTTTACAGCTTATCCAGTACCATTTGATAAGGAAGTTAATATTGCTTACTCATTTGAGTTTGATACTAATGTAACTATTGAGTTATTCGATACTAAAGGTCTATTGATCTTAAAAGAGACTAACGATAGATACGTTAAAGGTTCTGATGCTAAATCAACGTTTGATTTATCAAGAATCTCAAACCAAATGTTCTATGTGAAGTTAACTACTAATCAAGGTTCTATTACTAAGAAGATTGTATCTTCTGGTAAGAAGTAATTAGATAAATAATTAGGGAATTTCCCTAAGGGTAAATAAAAAAGGCAGCTATTTATAGCTGCCTTTTTGTATGTATTATATTTGATGATGTTATTTTGGTTTGTGATGTAGAGTGTTAAGTTTAAGGTACTATTTTAAGTTGCTATAATTCTAAAAATGGTACACAAGCGTAATGTGAGGAATTGTTATAGGTTAAAAGAAAAGAAAAAAGGGTGTAATATTTTATTTAGTGACAGAGCGTGCCCATTCGATAGCTTCAGTTAAAGTATCGAAAATTTCAAAAGGCTTATTAAGAAATAACTTTTCTATTTGAGCGGCACTTTTTGCCATATAATTTTTTGAAACCACACAAAAGCCTACTAAATTACTGATTTTTGAAGTGTCTTTATAAACAGCTGGGTCTACAGAATATGAATGTACACGATGTGTGATATAAACAAACGGTTTGTTTTTAAAATAGGTGTCAGCTATATTTTTTAGAACCTCATTGTGATCTGAAGTAATATTAACACCAGTATTTACGGTAACTACCATATAGTTATCATAAATGTGAATGTCACAAAAATCTAATGTTAACTTATCTGTCATATTCTAAAGTTAATCAATCTGAAAGCTAGAAACAAAAAAAAAGCCTCTTTATTTAAAGAGGCTTTTTGATATATGTATTTAAAATTATGACTCTGTTTGAGTTTCAGACTTTTCTATTTTAATCGTCAATTCATCAGATTTTGTATCTAAATCCATAGTAATAGTGTCGCCTTCATGCAATTGAGAATTGATAATCTCTTCCGCAAGAGCATCTTCAATATATTTTTGAATCGCTCTTTTTAATGGTCGTGCACCATAGTCTTTGTCAAAGCCTTTTTCAGCAATATAATCTTTAGCTTTTTTACTTAGTTTAAGCTTATACCCTAAATCTTTAATTCGTTTAATAAGATGCGCTAATTCAATGTCTATAATCTTATTAATGTCTTCTTTTTCGAGCGCATTGAATACCATTACATCATCAATTCTGTTTAAAAATTCAGGAGCAAATGCTTTTTTAAGTGCATTTTCGATAATGCTTCTGGAATTGTCGTTAGCTTGAGCTGCTTTTGCAGAGGTTCCGAAACCAACACCTTGACCAAAATCTTTAAGTTTTCTTGCTCCAATATTAGACGTCATAATGATAATAGTGTTTCTAAAATCTATCTTTCGTCCTAAGCTATCTGTTAAATAACCGTCGTCTAAGACTTGTAATAGCATATTAAAGACATCTGGGTGAGCTTTTTCAATTTCGTCTAGTAAGATAACAGCATAAGGTTTACGACGAACTTTTTCAGTAAGTTGTCCGCCTTCTTCATATCCAACATAACCCGGAGGAGCTCCAATTAATCTCGATATGGCAAATTTTTCCATGTATTCACTCATGTCGATTCTAACTAGCGCTTCTTCACTATCAAATAGTTCACGAGCAAGAACTTTGGCTAATTGTGTTTTACCAACGCCTGTTTGCCCTAAAAATATAAATGAACCAATGGGCTTGTTTGGGTCTTTAAGTCCAGCACGATTACGCTGAATAGCCTTGACGACCTTTGCAACAGCTTCATCTTGCCCAATAACTTTGCCTTTGATTAATTCTGGTAGTTGAGCTAACTTATTGCTTTCTGTTTGAGCAATCCTATTAACGGGAATTCCTGTCATCATTGATACCACATCAGCAACATTATCTTCTGATACGATTTCGCGATGTTGCTTGGTTTCTTCTTCCCATTTTTCTTGAGCAACTGCTAACTCTTTTTCTAGACGTTTTTCATCATCTCTTAATTTTGCAGCCTCTTCATATTTTTGCTTTTTAACAACCTTATTTTTGGTTTCCTTAACTTCTTCTAACTTTTTCTCTAATTCTAAAATTTGTTTAGGAACATCAATGTTGGTAATATGTACACGAGAACCAGCTTCATCCAAAGCATCAATAGCTTTGTCAGGAAGGAAGCGTTCTGTCATATATCTATTGGTTAATTTTACACAAGCTTCAATAGCTTCATCTGTATAATCAACATTATGATGTTCTTCATATTTACCTTTTATGTTGTTAAGAATTTCAATTGTTTCTTCAACAGAAGTTGGTTCAACAATGACTTTTTGAAAACGACGCTCTAGGGCACCATCTTTTTCGATGTATTGTCTATATTCATCTAAAGTTGTTGCTCCAATACATTGAATTTCACCTCTAGCTAAAGCAGGTTTAAACATATTAGAAGCATCTAAACTTCCTGTTGCACCACCAGCACCAACTATGGTATGAATTTCATCAATAAACAAAATAATATCATCGTTCTTTTCAAGTTCATTCATTACTGCTTTCATACGCTCTTCAAACTGTCCACGATATTTTGTTCCAGCAACGAGGCTAGCTAAATCTAATGTGACCACACGCTTGTTAAACAGGATTCTTGATACTTTTCGTTTTACAATTCTAAGGGCTAATCCTTCAGCAATGGCAGATTTACCAACACCTGGCTCACCAATTAATAAGGGGTTATTTTTTTTGCGTCGACTCAAAATTTGAGAGACACGTTGTATTTCTTTCTCTCTTCCAACAACGGGGTCAAGTTTGCCTTCTTCGGCCATAGCAGTAAGATCTCTACCAAAGTTGTCTAAAACAGGTGTCTTAGATTTTTTTGTTGATTTTGCTGATGTTTGTCCAAAAGGATTTTCTTTGCCATTGTCCTCTTCTGTAGGTTCATCATCAGAGAAGGATTCAGATTTTGGAAGATCTATATAATCGTCATCATTTGTAATCATAAATTTGAATTGTTCTTTTACATTATCATAATCTACTTTCAACTTATTCAAAAGTTTAGTAGTAGGATCGTTTTCATTTCTTAAAATGCACAGTAATAAATGTGCTGTATTGATAGAGGTGCTTTGAAATAATTTGGCTTCTAAAAATGTGGTCTTTAAAGCACGTTCTGCCTGTCGAGTAAGATGCAAGTTTTTTTTCTCATTTGAAGCGACAGTAATATTTGGATTTGCAGGACTCAATATTTCAACCTTTCGTCTTAAATGATTAAGGTCTATGTCCAATGCATTTAATATATCTATAGCTTTACCATTACCATCACGAAGAAGCCCCAACATTAAATGTTCGGTTCCTATAAAATCGTGACCTAATCGCAACGCTTCTTCTTTACTGTACGCAATTACATCTTTAACTCTTGGGGAAAAATTATCATCCATAGTAATCTCTTTCTGCATTAAAAATAATAAAATCTATATATAAAAAGGCAAAAACTATACCTTAAATATAGCACTGCCACTAATAGAGTGAAAAAAGTTTACAAATTCAAAGTATTTAACAGGATACTTATTAAAAATTAGGTTAAAATTTGTTAATAAATAGTTTTAAATTTCGAGTATTTGAGTCGCTTAAACACTAAGGAAATCCTTATCTTAGCACGATTTGAAAACCTACAAAAATCTAATTTATATAATATATGGAAGAAGGAGAGAAATTGATCCCTATAAACATTGAGGATGAAATGAAATCTGCCTACATTGATTATTCAATGTCGGTCATTGTGTCACGTGCATTACCAGATGTAAGAGATGGTTTAAAACCTGTACATAGACGTGTGCTCTATGGTATGCATGAACTTGGTGTTAGGTCAAATACTGCTCATAAAAAATCAGCAAGAATTGTTGGGGAAGTATTAGGTAAATATCATCCACACGGAGATACATCTGTATATGATGCAATGGTTCGTATGGCTCAAGAATGGAGTCTGCGATACATGCTTGTTGATGGTCAAGGGAATTTTGGTTCGATTGATGGTGATAGTCCAGCAGCAATGCGTTACACAGAAGCCAGAATGAAAAAGATATCTGAGGAAATGTTAGCAGATATTGACAAAGAAACGGTTGATCATAAACTCAATTTTGATGATACCTTACAGGAACCGACTGTGCTTCCAACAAGAATACCAGGACTTCTAGTCAATGGAGCCTCTGGAATTGCAGTAGGTATGGCAACTAATATGCCACCACATAATCTTTCCGAAGTTGTTGATGGAACTATAGCCTATATTGATAATAATGATATAGAGATTGATGAACTTATTCAACATGTTAAGGCACCAGATTTTCCAACGGGAGGAACTATTTATGGTTACGATGGTGTTCGTGAAGCATTTAAAACTGGACGAGGGCGAATCGTTTTACGAGGTAAAGCAATTATTGAAGAAGTTCAAGGTAGAGAATGTATCATTGTAACAGAGATTCCTTATCAAGTCAATAAGGCAGATATGATTAAAAAGACTGCCGATTTAGTTAACGACAAAAAGATTGATGGAATTTCGCTTATTAGAGATGAATCCGATAGAAAAGGAATGCGTATTGTTTATGTATTAAAGCGTGACGCTATTCCAAATATTGTCTTAAATAAATTATATAAGTATACAGCATTACAATCGTCTTTTAGTGTTAATAATATTGCCTTAGTTAATGGTAGGCCTCAGTTATTGAACCTTAAAGACCTTATTCATTATTTTGTTGAGCATAGACATGAAGTTGTTGTAAGGCGTACTAAATATGAATTACGTAAAGCTGAAGAACGCGCACATATTTTAGAAGGTTTAATTATAGCTTCAGATAACATAGATGAAGTGATTGCACTTATTCGTGCCTCTTCTAATGCTGATGAAGCACGTTCAAAATTAATTGAACGCTTTAAGCTTTCAGAAATTCAAGCGAAGGCAATCGTTGAAATGCGATTGCGTCAACTTACAGGTTTAGAACAAGATAAATTACGTTCTGAATATGAAGAGTTAATGAAAACTATTGAAGATCTTAAAGATATCCTTGACAAAAAAGACCGTCGTATGGATATTATCAAAGAAGAGCTTCAAGTTGTAAAAGAAAAGTATGGCGATGAACGTCGCTCTCTTATTGAATATGCAGGAGGTGACTTGAGTATTGAAGATATGATTCCAGACGAACAAGTAGTGATTACTATTTCTCATGCTGGTTACATTAAAAGAACATCGCTTACTGAATACAAAACACAAAATAGAGGAGGTGTTGGTCAAAAAGCCTCGACGACAAGAAATGAAGACTTCTTAGAGCATTTATTTATTGGTACAAACCATCAATATATGTTGTTTTTTACACAAAAAGGAAAATGTTTTTGGATGCGTGTGTATGAAATCCCAGAAGGGAGTAAAACTTCTAAAGGTAGAGCTATTCAGAACTTAATCAATATAGAACAAGATGATAAAGTAATGGCTTTTATCTGTACTCAAGATTTAAAAGATGAAGATTACATCAATAGTCATTATGTGATTATGGCTACTAAAAAAGGTCAGGTGAAGAAAACATCTTTAGAGCAATATTCTAGACCTAGAACCAATGGAATTAACGCCATTACCATTAAAGAAGATGATGAACTTCTAGAAGCTAAATTAACGACTGGAAATAGTCAAGTTATGCTAGCTCTTAAATCGGGTAAAGCGATTCGATTCGAGGAAGAAAAAACGAGACCTATGGGTAGGAATGCCTCTGGTGTAAGAGGGATTCGATTGGCAAATGATAATGACGAAGTTATCGGTATGATTGCTATTGAGAACTCACAAGAGGAGTCTGTTTTAGTAGTATCTGAAAAAGGCTATGGAAAACGAAGCTATATAGATGATCCTGAAGATGGAGAAGCAATTTATAGAATTACTAATCGAGGCGGAAAAGGAGTGAAAACAATTTCTGTGACTGAAAAAACAGGACATTTAGTAGCTATAAAATCAGTTACTGATGAAGATGATCTAATGATTATCAACCGATCTGGAATTGCTATTAGAATGGAAGTAAAAGACTTAAGAGTTATGGGAAGAGCAACTCAAGGCGTGAAACTTATCAACTTAAAAGGGAGTGATTCTATTGCGGCTGTTGCAAAGGTCATGAAAGAAGATGAGGAAGAAGAAAATGATATTTTAGATACTGATATTCAGGATATTAACGAAAATGGCACAACTATTGATTCTTCGGAAGAAGAATAACATACATTAACACTTAAAATAACTAATAATGAAAAAACAAATTGTAGTTGCTTTAGCACTATTGATAAGTACTATTTCATTTTCTCAGAAAAATGAGTTAAAAGCTGCTGAAAAAGCAATTAAAACTGGAAATTTTGCTGATGCAAAATCGGCAATACAATCTGCTGAATCCTTAATTGGAAGTGCAGATGCTAAATTGAAAGCAAAATTCTATTTCCTAAAAGCAAAAGCACTTTATGCTAATGGAACAGGATCCAATTCGGATATTGATAAAGCCATTGAAAGCTTTAATAAAGTTGCAGATGTTGAGGGGTCTAGTAAAGGTAAATATACAGTACAGGTGAATACTTTGAAATCTGAAATTTTAAATAACTTTTTAACTAAAGCAAACTCAGCTTTACAAAGTAAAGATTATGTAAAGTCTTCTGAAGGTTTTGATAAAGCCTATAGAATGTCGCCACAAGACACGTTATATCTTTATTATGCAGCATCTACAGCAGTTACAGGACAAGATTATGAGACTTCATTAAGATATTATGAGGAGCTAAGAGATTTAGGTTACCAAGGTATTGAAATGGAATACACTGCGATGAATAAGGAGTCTGGTGAGGAAGAGTTGTTTGATACAAAAATTATGCGTGATGCTTCGGTACGAGCTGGAAGTCATATTACACCTAAGGAAAAGCAAACAGAATCTAAATCTGCAGAGATTGTAAAGAATATTGCTCTTATTCACTTAAGTAATGGTGATAATGAAAAAGCTGTTGCTGCAATGAAAGATGCTAGAGCCCAAAATCCTGATGATTTAGGCTTATTAATCTCAGAAGCTAACGTTCAGCTTAAAATGGGAAATAAGGACGAATTTAAGGCCTTGATGCAAGAAGCAACAACTAAAGATCCTAACAATGCTGAATTACAATATAACCTTGGGGTTATTGCAGGCGAGGCTGGAGAGTTTGATTCGGCTAAAGCGTATTATGAAAAAGCAATATCATTAGATCCTTCTTATGCTGATGCTTATAATAACATGGCTGTTTTGATTTTAGGTCAAGAGAAAGAAATTTTTGATAAGATGAATGCTTTAGGTACATCTGCTGCAGATGATAAAAAGTATGATGAGCTTCAAAAAGAGAAGCAATCACTTTACGAATCTGCTATTCCATATTTAGAAACGACTTTAAAATTAAAGCCTAAAAGCGTACAGGCTGCGAAAACACTAATGAATATTTATAGTGCACTTTCAATGACTGATAAGTTTAAAGCAATGAAAACAAAAGTAGAAGAACTAGAAGCAGGAAACTAGTTTTGATATTAGGTTAAAAAAAAGCGTCCAAATATTCTGGACGCTTTTTTTATTGAATAATTTTTTTGATTACCCTAAGTTTGTGTGTGTGAAGACGTTTGTCAACATTATAAATTCCTGAATGATCTAATCGATCTATACGCACTTTTCCATGGGCATGAATTATGTAATTATCTTCCATAATAATTCCTACATGTGTGATATGCCCATCTTGGTTGTCAAAAAATGCTAAATCTCCAGGTTCGCTTTCTTCAATAAAACTTAAGGCTTGACCTTGAGTTGCTTGTTGGGATGCATCACGTAAAATATGATAACCATTTAATTTATACACCATTTGAGTAAAACCAGAACAATCGATGCCAAAAGGTGTTTTTCCTCCCCATAAATAAGGTGCATTGAGGTATGTAAATGCAGTTTCAATTATGTTAGATCTATCTTGCTTGTTTGAAATTTGATTGCCATCGTAGCTGTGGTTTAGTAATTTTAAACCGTTTAATGATGAACCTATTGGAATCGTATATAATTGCTGATTTTTATCTTGGATATATTCGATTAAGTCTTTCGTCAAGATATGCTCTTGCAGCTTAATCATTTTATAATTCTCCTCAGAGATTTCTACATACTGTTTGTTATCTATCCAACCTTCGTATTTGTCAAAAGCCAAACGAATTCGACTCCAAGATTTACGCTGTTCTAATACTTTGAAAATTTCACCATAGAGCACCTGCGATACTAACTCACTAGAATCATTTGCTTCTATTCGAAGAGGAACAATACTCAGATGACAAATTCCGTATTGCATTATTCCTTATTAATTACGTTCAATAACAATAGCAGAAGCACCTCCTCCACCATTACAAATAGCAGCAGCTCCTAATTTTGCATTGTTTTGTTGTAGTACACTAAGCAGTGTGATTATAATTCTTACTCCAGAGCAACCTAAAGGATGTCCTAAAGATACAGCGCCACCATTTACGTTAACATTACTATCAGACAATCCTAGTATTTTCATATTTGCTAAACCAACAACCGAGAAGGCCTCATTAAACTCGAAATAATCAATATCATTAAGAGATACACCAGCTTTATCGAGTGCTTTAGGTAATGCTTTAGCTGGAGCAGTTGTAAACCATTTTGGTTCATGCGCAGCATCAGCATAACTTTTAATTGTTGCCAATGGGCTTAACTCTAATTCTTCAGCTTTGTCTTTACTCATTAAAACCATAGCTCCCGCACCATCATTTATTGTAGATGCATTTGCAGCTGTTACAGTTCCGTCTTTAGTAAATGCAGGTCGCAATGCTGGAATTTTATCCATCTTTACATTACTATACTCTTCATCTTTAGACACTACAATTGGCTCACCACGTCGTTGAGGTACTTCAACTGGAGTAACTTCATTATCAAATTTTCCAGCATCCCAAGCTGCAGCAGAACGATTATAAGACTGAATTGCGAAGGCGTCTTGATCTTCTCTAGAAAACTCATATTCAGCAGCACAAGCATCTGCACATACGCCCATAGCATTCTGATCATAGACATCAACCAAACCGTCTTTTTGCATACCATCTTCCATTTTGGCTGGACCAAATTTTGTGGCAGATCGAGCATGATAATAATGCGGAATTAAGCTCATGTTTTCCATGCCACCAGCAACTACAATGTCGGTATCACCTAAAGCGATAGATTGAGCAGCTTGCATGACAGTTTTCATACCTGAGGCACACACTTTATTAATTGTCGTACATGGTACCGTATCAGGAATACCAGCAAAAATAGCAGCTTGACGAGCAGGAGCTTGGCCAGTTCCAGCCTGAACGACATTGCCCATTAAAACCTCTTCAACTAATTCTGGTTTTAAGTTTATTTTCTCTAATGCAGCTTTAATTGCTATAGCTCCCAATTTAGGAGCGGGAATAGTTGATAAAGCCCCTAAAAAACTACCAATTGGAGTTCTTGCTGTTGATACGATGACGACGTCTCTATTCATTTTAATTTTATTTTGTTTGTAGCTGCAAAATTAATCATTTTTTAATTAAAAGACCTCGTGAATGTAATTACATCAGTTCTATTATATTTTCTTACTTTTGAAAGATTAAGCGACATTTTCAAGCCCTTATTTTATCTCTAAATCCGCTTAAATAGATCTAATAATGAATGATTTAATCAATAAATGGTATAAAAATCATGCGCTTTTGTATAAGGTGCTTTTGTTTTTAAGTACTACATTTTTAATTGTTTATTTATTTCCGAAGAGCGGAAAATTTAAATATGATTTTGATAAAGGTAAACCTTGGCAGTCTGAAAATCTCTTAGCGCCTTTTGATTTTGCTATAAAAAAATCTTCTGAAGAAATCAACCTTGAACATATAGAAGCTTCAGAAAAAAGCCCTTTATATTTTGATATTGATACTTCGATTAAGTCTTCTGTGATTAGCGATTATACCCAAAAATTTGCAACTTCATTTGCAGATAGTATAATTAGACAAACTCCCAATTTATTTAGAATAGGGGAATTAGCTTTAAATGAAATTTATAAATATGGAGTTTTAGATGAAGCCTATGAGTATTCAGAAAACAAGAGCGCTATATTAATTAATGATCGTACTCAATTTGCAGAAACACAATTTTCAAAACTAACCAAATTAGATGGTTTTAGACCCCTTATTGAAGGTGTTTTGGAAGAGAACAATCTAGCACATTATAATGCCACATTTGTATCAGTATTCTTTGATGTCATAAAGCCCAATTTAAAATTGAATTCATCATTAACTCAAAATGCTCTTGATGAAACTCTTGAAACTATTTCTACAGTAAGGGGGAGTATCGAAAAAGGAACACTTATAATATCTAAAGGTGAAATTGTTGAGGGTAATAAATATGATGAACTAAAATCATTAGAGGCGGAGTATGAGTCTCAAGTTTGGAACGAATCTAATTATAATTTAATCATTTTTGCATATGCCTTATTGGTAGCTTTAGCATTGTTAATGTTATTGCTATTTCTTAGGAAATATAGAATAGATGTGTTTTTAGACAATACTAAAGTAACGTTTATTTTCTTTAATATTCTATTGATGATTTTGTTAACAACATTGGTCATAAATTATAATTCTCAATATGTTTATGTAGTCCCGCTATGTATTCTGCCATTAGTACTCAAGGCCTTTTTCGATGCTAGATTAGGCCTATTTGCACATGTTTTGACTGTCTTGTTATTAGGGTTTATAGTGCCAAATAGTTATGAGTATATGTTTCTTCAAATTATTGCTGGAATAGTTACGATTTTAACGGTTTCTGAACTATATAAGCGCGCAAACCTTTTTATATCTGTAGGGCAAATTACACTCATTTATATTATTGCTTATTTTGCTTTTTATGTGATACATGAAGGAAATATTACAAATTTAGATCCAACAACATTTGGATTATTTGTTTTATGTGGTTTGGCTACATTATTTGTTCAGCCATTGATTTACATTTACGAAAAACTCTTCGGATTAGTTTCTGATGTGTCGTTGTTGGAGTTATCTGATACTAATACAAAACTTTTAAAAGAACTATCCAATAAAGCACCAGGAACGTTTCATCACTCACTTAATGTAGCTAATTTAGCTGAAGCCTCTGCGAATGAAATTGGAGCTAATGCTATGCTTATTAGAGTAGGTGCTTTATATCATGATATTGGTAAGATGAAGAATCCTACGTATTTTACTGAAAATCAAGCAACAGGTATTAACCCACATGATGAATTGTCTTCTCGAGAAAGTGCTAAGATGATTATCGATCATGTATTGGACGGTATTGAAATCGCAAAGAAAAATAATTTGCCAGATCGCGTTATTGATTTTATAAGAACCCATCACGGAACGAGTATGGTATATTACTTTTACAGAAAAGAGAAAGAACTTAACGAGAATACGAATGAAGCTGATTTTAGATATTCTGGACCTCAACCCTTTAGTAAAGAAACTGCAATTTTGATGATGTGTGATAGTGTTGAGGCTGCATCTAAGAGTTTAAAGGAACCAACAACAACTAAGATTGATGCATTTGTTGAAAGTATTATTGCAAAACAAATGGATGACGGACAGTTTTTAAATGCAAATATTACTTTTAAAGAAATACAAGCTATAAAGAAAGTATTAAAAACGAAGCTCGCTAATATATTTCACCTCCGAATTGAGTACCCAGAATAAAAATTCTGAATAAAAAATTCAAAAAATAGTTGCGTTCTTTGTAATGATGCGTTACATTTGCATCCGCAATTTATTGCAAAGTTCATATATAACGGAGAGGTGCCTGAGTGGCCGAAAGGAGCGGTTTGCTAAATCGTCGTACCTAGAAATAGGTACCCAGGGTTCGAATCCCTGTCTCTCCGCTATTTTTCCTAATTTATTTAGTACAAAAGATAATCAATTCGGGGTGTAGCGTAGCCCGGTTATCGCGCCGCGTTTGGGACGCGGAGGTCGCAGGTTCGAATCCTGCCACCCCGACAAAATAAAGCCTAAGTGTTTTGTAGAAAGCTTACTTTCTTAAGAAAATGTTTAGGCTTTATTTATTAAAGCGAAGCTTTAATCTGTAACTACCTATAACAAGATAACCTTAGGTAATCCTGCCACCCTAACTAAAATTATTATCTGTAACCAAACTAACAATATACTGCTCCCAAACCACGAAAAATCAGTTAATTTGTATAATAAAACAAGATCACACTTGTCTTCAGGTTATGAGACATCATATATGTAATATAAATTAATAGCATAAAAATCACTTTTAGTCGGCATTCATAATTTAGGACTAAATATTCCTAAATTATTGAATAGAAATTAAGCAAATATTTAAAGTAAATTTGTTAAATATATTTAGCCAATGGAAACGGAACATATACTTATTCTTCTAATATGCGGCCTTGGAATTATTCACGGGTTTATACTTGGGCTTTATCTCTTGTCTAAAAAAGAATCTAAGTGGATTTCTAATCAAATTTTAGGAATTTTACTTATTCTATTTGGTGTTAGAATTAGTAAATCTATCTTTTTATACTTTACTAGTGATCTCGATTTTATTCTTATCACTTTAGGCTTAACTTTAATTCTTTTTTTTGGTCCTCTCTTTTATTTTTATACAAAAAGTTACCTTTTAAAGGACTTTGGGGTAAAAAAGAAAATGCTACTACATGGCGTTCCTTTTTTGTTACTTCTTGTACTAAATAGTTTTACTTTACTATCAAAAGAGTTTTATGTTAATTTTGGTATTTATGTAATATATCTACACTTTTTAGGCTATATTTTAATTTCCTTTTTCTGGAAAAAAAAATATCTAAAAAAAGAAAATGATGTTAGTGTTATTAGAAGAAAATGGCTCAATTTAATTCATTTGGGCATTGTTTTTATCTGGGTTTCTTATTTTATTTTCCTCTTAGGAGATTATATTCCATATATACTTGGTCCGCTAACTTATTCTATCGTAGTTTATTCTTTAAGTATTTGGGCAATAGCCAATAAAGCACTAAAAGAGAGTGAAAAAAAATATCAAAACTCTAAATTGAGTAGCGAAAAATCTAGTGAGATTTTCAAAAAGTTAGAGAATTATTTTATTAACGATAAACCTTTCTTAAATCCAGATTTAAAATTACAAATGGTAGCTTCAGAGTTACATGTTACATCTCACACACTCTCTCAGTCTGTTAATGAAAACTGTAATCAAAACTTTCAGCAATACTTAAATTCTTATAGAATTGAAGAAGCAAAACAAGTATTATTATCCGACGAAAATAAATTAGTTACCATTTCTTCTATTGCTTACGATTGTGGTTTTAATAGTATTTCTGCTTTTAACACTGCGTTTAAAAAGTTAGAAAACAAAACTCCTTCTCAATACAGAGATTCAGCGAACAAATAAGTTAAACCGCTAACAATCAGTATTTCTATTTCATAATTCACTCTTACTGAATTATAATTCAGATAGATTTTTATGTCTTACAGTGCTTTATTTGCAAGGGTTAAATTTTAAAAAGATGAAGCTGAAAAACTTTTGCAGGAAATCAAAAGTTAGTAATGCTTGTTTTTAAAATATCGTTAAAAATAAAAACACAATAAAACATAAGATGAAAATAGATTATAAGTATCTCATACGTTTAACAACCCTTCTTGTTTTGGTGAATTTATTAGTGAGTTGTAGTGGTGGTGGCGGTTTAGAAAGATGGATTCATGAAGATGTTAATGAGGATTTCACCAGTAGAGTTTTTGGTAAAAAAGCACTTCAAGAAGATTTAGAGTCTTTGAAGAATCAAATGATTGCAAAGCATCCAGTCTATAATGAAATCATAGACAAAAAGGCAATTAATGCAAAGTATACTAGTCTTAAAAGTAATATCAAAGAGGGCATGAATCGCCGAGATTTTTTTCAATTGATTGGTAAACTCACTCCATATTTTAATGATGGACACAGCATAATTTTTCCACTTTTAGCTGAAGGCACCTATGCAAAAAATGACGGACAGTATTTATTTCCTTTTGGAGTTCTTGTAAATAACGAGTCTTTATATATTAACAATAAATACACACATAAATCCAAGCCAATCACCATAGAAAAAGGAACTAAAGTTTTATCTATCAATGGAATTCCAGGGGAAACTATTTTGAAAGAATTAGCACAATATGGTCATGGTGAAACGGCTAACTTAAGAATGCATATGAGTTCTTTACTTTTCCCTTATTGGCTAAATGCTATTTATGACTGGAAAGAAGATTTTCAACTCGTTTTAGAGTTTGAGAACAAACAGAAGAATATTACTGTTTCCAACCCTGAGGATTGGAATAAAGAAAGCAATGACCTTGGAGATAACTGGTTAAAGGTAATGCCTAATAAGGTCGCTTATCTAAGACTTGGCACTTTTGATGTAAGTGAGGAAGCAGGATATGAAGACTTTGTTCAAAATGCTTTTGAGGAAATTCAAAAAAACCAATTATCCAAATTGATTATTGACGTAAGAGGTAATACTGGCGGGCAAACAGCTGCTGGTACAGAAATTTTACAATACCTAACGGATAAAGAACTAAATCAAGCATCTTCAGCTATTGAAAAATTAACCGAGGATAGCAATGGATTCTTAGGATACAAGGGAGATCCAGGAGAAATAATCAAAATTGATGTTACAGATAGTAATCTGGTAAAACCAGTTGAAGAAAACAAAAGATTTAAAGGAGAAGTGATTGTACTTATTGATGAAATGTCCTACTCTGCAACAATTGTTTTTGCCACTACTATTCAAGATCATAATTTGGCAAAATTGGTAGGTCAACCTACTGGTGGAAACGCGAATCAAACAGGAAATTTAGCACCATTTTATCTACCCAACACCAAATTACTGATTTTGGCACCTGGTCGTTACATCACTCGAGTTTCTGGAGATACCAGAAAGCAGAGCGTGCAACCAGATGTTATTGTTACTAAAGATGAAAACCCTGCAATAGATAAAACATTACAAGTTAGTCTAAAGCTTTTCGGAAATCAATAGAAAAATCACTTTAAAAACATCTTGAAAAAGAACTTGTTACCACATTTAAACTAAAATGCCTTAAGTGAAAAGTTAAAATTCTGTAATTGAATTTTGCGTTAATGTAACAAAGTCTTTTTTCATTCGTGTTGTTTATCTAAATCAATAAAAAAATGAAAAAAATAGTTTTAACAATCGTTCTTTTTTTACCTATCGTACTTTTTTCTCAATCAAATGATATTCAGAAAAAAATCTTAATGATAGTGAGTAGTTATGGAAAGGATATGGGAGCAGTAAGACCAGGTTATGAGTTTGATGAATTCTCGCAAGCCTACCTCATCTTTAAGAATAATAATCTTGCTATTGATGTAGCAAGTCCAAAAGGAGGTAAAGTAGAAGCAGATAAGTTCAATGAAGACAAACCTTATAATAAAGCAATTTTGGAAGACAAAGTAGTTCTAGATTTATTAGATAATACAAAAACCACAGCAAGTATAAACCCAGAAGATTATGATGCTATTTATATCGTTGGCGGAAAAGGCGCTATGTTCGATTTACCGTACGACCCATCACTTCAGGATATTGTATTAAATCTTTACAACAGAGACGGAACGGTAATTTCTTCGGTTTGTCATGGGCCAGCATCTTTTGTAAACATAAAAAACAACGATGAGTATATCATTAAAGATGTAGAAATGACAGGGTTCTGTAATCTAGAAGAAGACCTATTTGGAAAAAAATGGGTTAAAGAATTCCCTTTTAGTTTAGAAGATAAATTAAAGTCTAGAGGTGCTATTTTTAAGCAAACAGACTTTATGTTATCAGAAGTTGCTGTTTCAGGAAAGTTCGTAACAGGGCAAAATCCATTTTCAACCACTAAATCTGCCGAAGCTGTAATAATATCTTTAGGACTTAAACCAGTAGAAAGAACTTTATATAAGGATGAAAAAAGTGTCTACTTAATTCAAGATGTATTAGACAAAAAGAAAACCATAGAATGCGCAGAAAAAGAATTGGCAACAAACAAAGCTGATTATGATATCCAAATTATTGCTGTATATGGCTACTATAAAATATTAGCGGCAAAAGATAATAAAGAAGAGCTCTTAAAAGGGATTGAATTAGTTGAACTCACTTCACCTCACTTTTTTAATGAAAACTTACAGTTATTAGTTGCTCAAACCTATGTTACGTTGGATAATAAAGTCAAGGCAAAATCTATCTTAAAGGATTTAATTGCTAAAAACTTAGTAAAAGAGCAAGCAGAAAAGTTGCTTAAAGAATTGAATTGATTTTTTATTAATCCTTTTAAGCGAAAATTCACAAACTATTAACTTTTAAAGTAAATCGTTTAGACGGATTAATCATAGTTTCGTTTCATAAACTTTAATTACAAAAACTATAATTTCAGAACAGTATCTATAATCACTCTATTAAGCTCTTGTATAGACAATTCACAGAAAGTAGAAAAATGTTTTCCGATAATCTAAAAAGACTATTAACCTCAATGATACACAAATCAATAATGAATAGAATAAAACCAATATTAATAATTAGCTTAAGTTTATTCTTTCAACATTTTGCAAATGCTCAGATCAAACAAAATATCCAGTATTTACAAAATATTGGTGTATTAGATAGTGTATATTCTAATGTTTTAAAAGAGCATAGAGAAATATATGTTCAACTCCCTGCAAATTACAATCCAGCTGCAAATCAAAAATATCCTGTAATATATGTTTTGGATGGGGAAATGTTTTTACCCACTGTTACTAATGTCCAAAGTTTTTATAGTGGTGGATTTACGCCCGAAATGGTCATTGTTGGTATTTCTAATAATGCTAACAGAATGCGCGACTTGACCACCTCAAAAGTAACAGAAATGTACGGAATACCTTTTGAACAGGGCAATGGCGAAGCGGCAAGCTTTAGTGAATTTATAAAGAGTGAACTTATCCCGTTTGTAGAAAATAAATATCCCGTAACTAAATTTAGAACCTTAATAGGGCATTCCTATGGAGGTTTGTTTACGATTTACACACTGATTAATCATCCCGAATTATTTTCAAATTATATAGCCATTGACCCGAGTTTAGATTGGGACAGCCAAAAACTATTGAAAGAGGCAAAGGAAAAACTCTACAGTCAAAACTATAAAGGTAAATCCCTTTTTATGTCTTTAGGAAGTCAATTGCACATGCAAAATCCTAACGTAACTATAGACAATGTGATGCAAGATTCATCAGATTTTACGCTATTTGCGCGTTCAAATATTGCGTTTTCAGATATGATAAAGCAAAATAAAAACAATGGATTGGCTTTTAAGTGGCAATTTTACCCTAGAGATTTACATGGTACAATACCATTTCCTTCTATAATGGATGGTTTAATCTTTGATTTTGAATGGTACCAGATGGAAAACACCGATAAGTTTAATTCTCCAGAAACTTCCAAAGAAGAATTATCTACCATCATAAACCATAGAGCGAATAAATTGAAACGTTATTTTGGCTATGTCGTTCCGCCTTATCCGCATGACTTATTAAATGTACTTGGCTATATGAGTTTAGATATGGAACAATTAGAAAAATCTAAAATGTTTTTTGAATCAGCCATTAAATTTTATCCAAACAGCGCAAACGCTTATGATTCTATGGCTGATTATTACGAAAGAACCAAAGATTACAAAAGTGCTTTAAATTTTGTAACCAAAGCCTTTACGATAAGTGGAGATGAAAGGCATGGAAATCGAATTAAAGATTTAAAACAGAAAAGTAATTAAACAAATTTAAATGTACCCTATGTTAAAGCCAATAATCAAAACCCTAGCAATTTTATCGGTAATTTTTCTTCTTAGCTCATGTAACGACGACTCAAAAGAAGCAAGTTTAAAAGAGGAAAATAACTCTCTAAATTCTCAAATTTCTAAACTTAAAGAACAACAAGATATTCTTGAAAAAAACAAAGAAGTTGTAACCAGTTTTTATCAAGAGTTCTTTGGAGATTTTAATTTCGATGCAGCTAACACATATATTGGTGATACTTATGTTCAACACAACCCAGCAGTTGCCGATGGTAAGCGAGCACTTGTAGATGCGGCAAAAGTTTGGTTTAAAGACGCGCCAAAGAAAAAAATAAACTTCAATTTGGTAATTGCCGAAAACGATTTGGTATTTGTACAGATTATCGATGAAAGAGACGGAAACAGATTCTCAACGATGGACGTATTTAGAGTAACCAATGGTAAAATCTCTGAACATTGGGATGCTTTTGCAACCTTTAAAAAGAATGCGGTATCTCAAAATGAAAATCCTTTGTTCTAACTTTTAAAAACTAATGATGAATAAATGTTTATTATCCATTTGTTTTGTGTCTATTTTAACACATTCAATAAATGCACAAACAAAGCAAGATTCATTGGCTATAAAGCAAGTAGCTTTAGACTATATAGAATCACAGCATAACGTAAAACAATCACAAATGGAAGGTGCTTTACATCCAAAAATGATAAAGCGAACCTTTTGGAAAGATAAATCTAAGAAAGAAGACTTTCTGCTTGAAACCTCAAGAGAAACTATGATTAATGTTGCTAAAACCTATAATAAAAATGGTGTTGGATTTCCTAAAAACCCAAAAAAGGAGGTAAAGATTTTAGATGTTTTTGACAGAACAGCTTCTGTGAAATTAATTGCTGATGATTGGGTAGACTACATGCATATTGTAAAAACAAATGACAAATGGACCATTGTAAATGTGCTTTGGCAATACAAGGATTCTTCTAAACAGCAGTGATATAATAAAAAAACATTTCATCCATCAAAATTTACAATTCGGTAAAACTTGGCTTCTTTTTGCTGAATATTATTGCATATTTGCTGCTTTATTAATTGTTATTATAATGAAACTAAATAAAATTTCTACTTTATTATTAATAGTATTTACTGTCTCTTTTGCAAATAATTTTTATGCCCAAAAATTAGAACCTCAAAAACCTATACTTGAAGAAAATCATACAGTTAAGTCAAAAATAATGGATACAGAGTATCAATTATATATGTCTTTTCCTTCTTCGTATAATTCAAAAGACACCTTGAGTTATCCTGTTTTATATGTGCTAGATGGAAAGTATATGTTTTCAATATTAGATGGAACTCGTGTTAATTTAGATTTTGAAAATAAAATTGAGGATGTCATTATTGTTGGTATTGGTTCGGGTGATGATTTAGAATCTTGGCAGGCCAATAGAACCTATGAATTTACACCTTCAGAAGACAAAAGCGTTAAAAGATTTAAATCTGGGGGAGCAAAACAATTTTTAGAATGCATACAAACTGAAATAATACCGTTTGTAGATAAACATTATAAAACCAATGGTGACAACGGAATTTTGGGACATTCTCTAGGAGGCTTATTTACAACCTATGCGTTTTTAAATGATACAAATAGTTTCAAAAGATACGGAATCAGTAGTCCTTCGTTAATGTGGAAGAGAAATGAATTATTAAATCAAGCTGAAGATATAGTAGCCAACACCAAAACCTGGGATATTCCTTCTACTAAGGTGTTTATTTCTGCTGGTGGAGATGAGGAAGAAGCTATGACTTCAGGAATGACAAAGCTCTACAGTTTACTAAAAAAGAATAGTAAAAATCTTCAAATTAATACAACGATTTTTGAAGACGAGTCACATTTATCTGTAGTTTCTGCAATGATAAGTAGAGCCCTTTTTGTTTTGTATAATAAAAATGATAATGTCAGAAAATAAAAGAACACTAGAAGAACAACGTTTTGAGTTTTCAAATAGAAAATTTTTAGCAACTCCTTTAGCAGGATTAATTGTTTGGTTAATAATAGGCATTTCAGGAATCGTTTTGCCACCTAAAGTGACGGTTTGGGTGTTGTTTATTGGCACTGGAAGCATCGTATATCTCGCCTTGTTCATATCGAAATTTACAGGTGAGCATTTTTTAGACAAAACAAAACCTAAGAATGAATTTGATGGACTCTTTCTATATACTGTAGCACAAGCGGTTTTGGTCTATGCCATTGCATTACCTTTCTTTTTAATTGATTATACGTCGCTTCCGTTAACCGTTGGAATTTTAACCGGAACGATGTGGATTCCTTTTTCATGGATTGTAAAACATTGGATAGGCATTTTTCATTCTGTTACTAGAACTATTTTGGTATTAGTGCTTTGGTATACATTTCCAGAATTACGATTTATAATAATTCCTTTTACAATAGTTTTGATTTATATCATTACCATGATAGTTTTGAAAAATAGAAAAGATGATTTATCAGTTAGTGAAAATCTATAAAGGGAATAAGAATAACGAAGTAAATTGTATTTGTTTAAATATTAGAGTAACCCTCTCAATGATTGATTTTTTGTATTAATACGTATTTCACTCAATACGCCTATAATTCTCGGCATAAATACGGTTACCATCATCATCAATTTCTATTTGACTAAAGGTATCTCTATTTATGATAAGCTCATGTTTAAACTCTTTTTTCTCTTCAATAATTTTACTCATCATTTCCGATCCATATTCTAGGACTTCAATTAATTCATTACCATTAACTGTATAGCTACCATAACCAAACCATTCGGATGAATCTGTTGGAATATATTTGCTCCACATGACTTTCGACGATGTGTACATTTTTACTTGCCGGTAACCTTCGCTAGTTTGAAAAGAGTCAATGACTTTATTGTCAAGGTAGTTATAATAACCAATAAGTTCCCAAGCACCTTCTAAAGGATTTATATTAGGGACATTTTCAACTTCAATAACAGAATTTGTTATTTCAGGTTCAGCATTTTGTTTACAAGAAAAAATCAACAGCATAATTAGGAATAGTGGGAGTGCAGCTTTCATAATAAGATGATTTAATAAGTGATAGTTTTAAATTTACGAAAAATTGATCACTATTACTAAAAATATTGATTCTCAACGGTTTGAAGTTTGAGAGTTTACTATAGAAAACACTAATGTGACTATGCATACTGTTAATAACTTTGATGTAAGTTTTTAATCAAAAAACCTACTTTTGTTATATCAATTTGAAACAATATATATGTCTGATACAATAGAACAAGTAAAGTGCCTAATTATAGGTTCGGGACCAGCAGGATATACTGCGGCAATCTACGCTTCAAGAGCAAATATGGAGCCAGTACTATATCAAGGAACACAGCCTGGTGGACAATTAACAACGACTAATGATGTTGAAAATTTCCCTGGATACCCAGATGGAATCACAGGACCAGCAATGATGATCGAATTACAGAATCAAGCCGCACGTTTTGGAACTGATATTCGTGATGGTTGGATTACTAAAGTTGATTTTTCTGGTGATATTCATAAAGTTTGGGTTAATGAAACTAAAGAGATTCATTGTCAGACTGTGATTATTTCTACTGGAGCTTCTGCTAAATATTTAGGTTTGGAGTCTGAGC
Source organism: Psychroserpens citreus (assembly GCF_055686305.1). NCBI lineage: Bacteria > Pseudomonadati > Bacteroidota > Flavobacteriia > Flavobacteriales > Flavobacteriaceae > Psychroserpens > Psychroserpens citreus. The sequence goes on along the minus strand of NZ_CM145999.1, from coordinate 323,717 downwards.
AAAAGTATTTAAAACTTGGAGGCGGAGTTTCTGCTTGTGCCGTTTGTGATGGATTCTTCTATAGAAATCAAGAAGTAGTTATTGTTGGGGCAGGAGATAGTGCTGCTGAAGAAGCTCATTATTTATCGAAGCTTTGTACAAAAGTAACTATGTTGGTTCGTAGAGATGAGTTTAGAGCATCTAAAATTATGGCAAATAGAGTTATTAATACGCCAAATATTGAAATTTTGTATAACACTGAAACAGATGAGGTTTTAGGAGATGGACAAGTGGTTACAGGTGTAAGAGCATTTAACAATAAGACTAATGAAAAGTTTGAGATTCCAGCTACAGGATTTTTTGTTGCTATTGGTCATAAGCCTAATACAGATATTTTTAAAGACTTTTTAGATTTAGATGAAACGGGATACATTATTAATGTTCCTGGAACAGCAAAGACCAATGTTGATGGAGTTTTTGTATCTGGTGATGCTGCAGATCATGTCTATCGCCAAGCCGTTACTGCGGCTGGTACAGGTTGTATGGCTGCGTTAGATGCTGAGCGTTACTTAGCGGCTAAGGAGTCTGATTTTGAAGTCAGCACTTCGACTTACAATTAAAAAAAACACACTATAAAAAAATGCCTAAAGATTAACTTTAGGCATTTTTTTTGACCTTATAAATACCTTATAAGGTTTCAGGAAGTGTATAGGTTCTTCCTTTATTTTGTTCTTTTAAATACTCCATTAGTGGATTAAAATATTCTAACATAGGCTTAGCACTCATTTCACTACTAACACTTTCTTTAAGTAATGTTCTCCAATCATTATTAGCACCAGTTTCTAAGACACCTCTTAAAAATGTACCCACTTCTTTACTTCCAAAATAGTTTGTAGCATGCGGGTCTTGCTTTAAAATGTTTTTTGAGATGTGATCATGAAATTGAAACAATAAGATATAAGACACTGCATAATCATAATATTGAGCAGCATCGTTATTGATATGTGTTTTAGAAGCCGCATCACAAAACTCTTCTCCACGATCAGATGGAGGTACCATACCTTGATATTTCTTAGCTAATTCCCACCACTTCTTGTTAAACTCATCTTTTGGTAAGTTTTCAGCATATAAAGCATTTTCAAACTCGGTCATTACACCAGCTGAGAAAGGTAGGAATACAATATTACTTAACGCTTCTTTTAATAAGTTTTGAGTTTCGTCAATTTCAGCATTTGGATCTACTAAACCTTTGTTTGCTAAGAAAGGTTTTTGCATGGCAGCAAAACCTAATAAACTTCCAATTGCTTCATGATATCCACGATTAGCTCCTTCTCTCAATAATGGAGGAACATTAGGATTGGTATACGCTTGGTAATAATAGATATGACCTAATTCATGATGAATGGTTTCATAGTAATCTGCATTAGGCTCAACACTCATTAAGCAACGTAAATCATTTTCTAAATCCATATGCCAAGCAGAGGCATGGTTGTTTTTCTTATAGGGTGCATCTGCAGGTAATGGGTACATACTTGACTTTTCATAGAAACTTTCTGGTAATGCGTCAAAACCAATACTCTTATAGAAGTTTTCTCCCTCTTTCAAAATCCATTCAGGATCCTTGTCTGCCAACACAGCATCTATATCTAAACCTTCAACACTTACAAGAGAACTCCAGTCTTGACCCCAACGATTAGGCAGCCAGTGTGCTGGAAGATATTCGGGAACTTCAGCATTGAATTTTTTAGCCAATTCATATCTTGCCCATGTATGTAATTCTCTATATAAAGGCCAAACTTCTTTCACCATTTTATTCATTTCATCACGCATGTCTTGTCTAGTCATACCATAACTAGATACTTGATATGAGAAATAATCATCATAGCCTAAGGCACCTACAGTTTTGTTACGTAGATCTCTCAAATTTTCTAAGCCATCTTTAAGTCCTTTTCCAACATCTTTAGAAGCTTCCCAATTGGTTAAGCGTTCTGCTTCATTATTTGATTCACGTAGTACTTTATCAATATCTCCAGTAGTAACAGAGTTTCCATTGACTTTGAAATCGTACCCGAAAAGTGCCTCGTTTTGAGCGTTTTCAGCTGTAATACGCTCTTTTACCAAATCTGAAACTGTTTCAGGATTGTTTGCTGCAGCATATAAAATGGTGTTGAGTTGACGCACTTGAACAATATCTAAATTGTCTTTATCTTCAAGAAATTTTCGAGTTTTCTCAATAACATCTGAACTTCCTGTAAATTTAGCTAAGGCTTCATTAGCTTGCTGTACCTTATAAGCATTTGTGGTATCACCAGCAATAATTTTTGTGTTTGCATCCCATTCTGCAAGGGCAGAATCATAATACAACTTAGTGAAAGTTGCTGTGTATTCATCTAGAAAAGATTGTACTTCTTCTTTTGATACAGTTGTTGTATCATTTTTTGTTGTATCATTTTTACATGATGCAATTGAAACAAGAATAGCTAATATTAAGATTGTTTTCTTCATCTTATATCGGTTTGAATTAAAATTAGTTGTAATAAAATCAGATTATTTTTCTTTCTTCTGGAGCTTTACAGTGTCTGTAAATGTATTGATGGTAATCTTCGGATTTCCGTAGAGATACACCTCGCTAGCACCTGAAGCATTGATAACAATATTCTCAATAACTTCTAAATAAACATCACTAGCTATTTCTGCAGTAACGGTACAGGTTTTTGATGTGAAATTTTTACCATTAAACTTTGAGTTATTATCAGCCCTTAGTGTTAAGTTGTCGATAGTGCCTTCAATATCAGCACTAGCACGTTGGTATAAGTCCATTTTTACCTCGGTAGCATTAATTAAGGCATCCATTTTTGTATTATCGCTTATTTCCGCAGAGACACTGGTAGCAGAGATATTCAATTTCACCTTTGTTTTATCTGTGCTTATAAAACTAAAATCATCCGTTTTGATATTAAGATATGCTCGTGAAGATCCACTAGTTTTTAATGAGGCATTTGTTAATTCTAATGAGGTAAGCGATCGTACTTCTGCATCTCCTTTAACTTCTATATTAGAAAAAGAATCTCCGTAATTAACTTTTATATTAAGTTTTTTTGGTCTAATATCTGCAGTTGTAGTAAGTGTAAGTACGCTATCGATAACTTGAATGTTTATATAAGCGTGAAGATTCTCATCGGTTTCAATTTCAACGGAAGGTTTTTTGTTATAAAATAATTCTATTTTAAAATCTTCGCCTACTACAATACCACTAAAATCATCAATGTAAGTTTGTTTAATGGTTAGATTTCTATCACCTTTTATTTTTTCAGAATTCTGAGCAAAACCGGCTAAACTATAACCAAATATGATTAATAGAAATAGAGTAATGTTTTTCATTTTAATTTATTAAGTGTTATAACAAATATAAAACAAAAACCATCCCAAACTCGATTTGAGTTTGAAATGGTTAAAAAAATGATTGATTAGTTGGTTGGTTATAAGGTTCTATTGTCCTCGAATACTGCCAGAAACACCGTCACTCTCGCTTACTTTTTTTGGATTGCCATAGTATTTAATATCTCCGCCACTAGTAGCGGTAGCAGTTATTTTATCTTCTGCATAAACCACAATATCTGCACCACTAGTTACTGAAGCTGTACACGATTGCGAAATTAACTGACGGGCTTTTATGTCACTTCCGCTTGTAGCCGAAGCACTTAATGTATTGGTTTTGCCAGATACAATAAGATCGCTACCACTAGTAGAGGTTAATGTAGTTGATTCTGCATCAATTTCTACTTCTATATCTGCGCCACTAGTAGTAATTAATTTGATATGATCTGCTTTAATGACATTTGTTGAGTAAACATCACTTCCGCTAGTAGCACTAATTAAATTAAGATCTTTAACATTGATCATAACTTTTTTAGATTCTGAATGGCTAATGTTTTCATCTGCATAAATTTTTAAAACACCGTTTTCAACTTCGGTGATAATGATGTCATGTAAGTTTTCATCGGCTTGAACTTTTAGCATAGAAGCATCACTTTGAGTTAAGTAGACGTCTATACCTCTACTGGCTTCAATCTGATAAAAGTCGTCCTCAAGACTACGTTCAATAGTTGAGACATTACCATTTCCTCTAACACCTGGATTTAAATTGATGTCAAAATTGCAAGACATTAGTAGTACGCCTAATATCACTGCGACTGTGTATTTTGTTAATGTTGTCATGATTGTTTAATTTAATTGATGATTAATTGATTTGTTTAATAGCTTCTTCTACAATATTGTTATTTTCTCTTACGATGAATTTTGTAACCTCACCATTAGTATTCTTAATAAATTCAAAAGTGAGAGGTGCTTTTTTATGTGCAAACAGAGTGTCTGATTTTGCATAAATGTCTGCGTTCATTCCTCCTGTATTGATGTGCAGTCCGTTTTCAGTTCTTGAAATAATAACTAATCCAGAATCTTTGCCATTATATTGCCCGATGTAGGCGTCTAATATTGTTTCTAATACATTCACTGAATCCGTTATAGGCTGATCTTGCATTTGATGATCAAAACTAATAACGCGCTTTAAGAGCCAAGTATCGTTCTCTAAAATCCATAGATGAGAAAATTTTGCAATGCTTCCAGCTACTTCTTTGCCATTAGTGGTTTCAAAGAACTTATGAACCCCATTTTGTAAAGCACCGTAAATTTCACCATTGTTTTTAAGTGGAAAAACTTCTAAGCTGCCTTCTACTAATTCACGTCTAGACTTTGTTGCGTTATTAGAGTTACAAATACCATTTCTCATCGATTTTATAAACCCTTCTTTTGAAGACTCTATGCCACCAATATCATGATAAAACTCAAAATCTTCAGCTATAAGTTGCTTTAAGTATTGTGTTTCACATGCATTAAAAGCACGTTCAAATAGCAAACTATCATTTGCTTTCAAAATATTGTAAACCTCACTATGCGTAGTATTGGGTTGTGCTTTTTTACTCAATGCAATAGCACCAATTGTTAAGACTGCTAATGTGATTATTTTATAAATGAACTGTAACATTTTTTGATTGATTAATATTTTTTGATTGATTAATGGTTCAAATATTTAAAAAATGGTTGGTTAGTTATAATTTAAATATCTGAACCGTTGATTGTTGATGATGAGTTGTTAATTATTATCGTCTTTGTTGTCGGTTGTGATTTCAATACCATTTTCATCGATATTGACTTTGACCTCATCTGATTTAGCTTTAAGACCATTTTCGTCAATTTCTAAACTACTATTTTCAGACTTAGCCTTGACTCCATTCTCGTCAATTTTGAGTCCAGATTCTTCGTCTTCTATGTCGACTTTGACTTTAAAGTCTTCATCTTCTGGACAATCTAAACACTTAACACCATTGGAAATTATTTTTAGATAATGCTCTTCCATATCATGATCTAAGATGTCGTTGTGATAGTGATGGTTACTATGGAAATTGTAGGTGTTACTATCAGCATATAATACAGCACCTTCAGGTATATATAAAGTGACCGTAACTTCTTGTCCTTTTCTTGATTCATTAAGAGGAATCGTTAGATAGCTGTCTAAAAGTAATTCTCCATTTTTTATTTCATAGTCATAGCTAATACGCTCTGCTCTGTTTTTTGCATCTTCAAAATCAAAACCTCTTGCGCTGCGTTCAAGTCTTAATTTCGCAATACTGTCTTTAGTAGATCTAACAATGAGTCTTACACCTCTAGAGAACAATACTTTATTGTCGTTTTCATCATAAGCAGTATCAAAGCCATAGCTTCTATAATAACTATGATTTGTATACAAGTCATTATTGTTCATTCTAACTCGAATGGTATCATTTGCTGTAATAGAAGCTATTTTCTCAGTTTTAATAAAAGAACCTTCTTCTTTAAAACTTAATCCAAATCGCGCAAATAAGATAATAAGCGAAATAAAAGAAATTAACCAAAGTCCAAGCAGTGTATATTTTGCAGGATTACCTATCGATTTTAAGTTAGTGATTAGTATTTTAAGTCCTAAATAAAATATGAAAAATGCTATAATTCCTATAAAAAGAAATACCAGTAATGACATTAACCATATTGGAACATTTGCAGCATCTGCTACATCATAAAAGTTCGTGCCAGGAATATGGATAGAATCTAAAAAGTTAACGCCAACAAGGCTTACAATCAAAGATATAATAGTTACTGCACCAACAAACATTAATATGGCACCGAAGAACTTAGCAAAAATCTTTAGAAAGAACATGATAATATTCCCTATGGTTTCAAAAAAAGATGATGATGATGATTTGATGCGTTCACCTTGTTTAGGTAAGTCGGCCTTTTTAACACCTTCAGAAATGGAATCTGTAACACCACTTATGGTTTCGGTAACACTACTTAATGAATCTGATACACTTTCAAATCCGTCTTTAATTTTTTTTTCGATGTTACTAATGTTTACAGGTTGTCCTTTCATCATTAGTTTTTCTGAAGTTGTTGTAGCTTCAGGTACAAAGATCCAAAGTAAAATATACAATAATACACCAGTACCAGCACCAAAAATAAGGAGCACCCAAATTAATCTAATCCATAGTGCATCGATGCCAAAATAGTGACCTAATCCAGCAGAAACACCACCAACATAAGAGTTGTCTGTATCTCTATATAGTTTTTTAGACGACGTTCTTCCACTATGACTAGATGAATAAGAACGTTTTGGAGTATCTTCAAAAATTTCATCATCAACTAAATAGTCTTCTGGTTGTCCCATGATGGTAATAACTTCATCGACTTCTTTAATACGAATGACTTGTTTTTCGTTTTGAACACGCTCGTTAAATAATTCGGCGATTCGTGCTTCAATATCTGCTATAATTTCTGAACGACCTTGAGAGTCTGTAAATGAACGTTTTATAGCCTCAAGATAGCGTTGCAATTTTAAGTATGCATCTTCATCTATATGGAAGAATATACCTGCTAAATTTATGTTGACTGTTTTATTCATTATTTTTTTGTTTTTTCTCTGGTTACTATGTTAACTGCGTTTTGTAATTCGTTCCAAGTAACAGTTAATTCTTTAAGAAATAACTGACCTGTTTCTGTAAGACCATAATACTTTCTTGGCGGTCCTGATGTGGATTCTTCCCAACGATAATTGAGTAGTCCAGCATTTTTAAGTCTTGTGAGAAGTGGATAGATTGTCCCTTCTACAACAAGCAATTTTGCGTCTTTTAAAGTGTCTAAGATTTCTGCCACGTAAGCGTCGTCATCTTTTAATACCGATAAAATGCAGTATTCTAATACACCTTTTCGCATTTGTGCTTTTGTGTTCTCTATCTTCATAAATGGGATTTTAAAGTGAAACTGTTCATTTTTTGATTGATTGATGATGGTTAATTGATGAAATATTATTTTAAAAAGTTGATGGTTAATGGATACTCATAAGCCTCACCATCTCTAGCTTTCAAACTTGCAATAACAATAAATACTAATTCTAATATAAATCCAATAATTGCTAAAAAGCCTAGCCCTCCAGTAATGAAAAGCAGAGGAGATGGTTCTCCTATGTTGATATGAAAATCATGAAAGCCGTGAAAATCAACAAAATCTAATCCGTTAAAGAATTTAAAAATAAAGAATGGTACTGTAATGGTTCCAATGATTAGCGTATATAGTAAAATGCTAATTTGAAAATTTATGGCTTGCTTTCCGTGACGATCTACAAACTCTGATTTGTCTTTGTTGATCATCCATAATACAATAGGACCAATATAATTCCCTAACGGAATTAAAAATCTACTAAAGGTAGATAAATGGATAAATGTTGCGATGTTTTTTTGGTGATTGTCTAACATGATTTTAAAACATATAGTAATTTCTTATGCAAATATATGTCTAAAAGAAGGTATTATGTTACGCATAGTACTAAAAATTAACATAATTTTAACAAATTGAATTGTCGATTATTTTCAATATTTTAGCTGAAATATCCAGTAAACATGACTATTTCGCCAAGAAAACTTAATGCATTTTTAATATTCAAATTACCAGCAGCTTATTTTTGCGGTGTACGCACAAAAGCTCTTGATGATACCACTTGTGTCGTATCTGTTAAACATAGATGGATTAATCAAAACCCATTTAACTCCTTATTCTGGGCTGTTCAGGGCATGGCTGCTGAGCTTACTACAGGAGCTTTAATGATGTCCAAAATTAAATCGAGCGGAAAAAACATTTCGATGTTAGTTGCTAATAATAATGGAACCTTCACTAAAAAAGCTACTGGAAGAATTACCTTTACATGTACCCAAGGTTTAGATATAGATTCAGCAATTGCTAAGGCTATTACCACTGGAGAAGGCCAAACCATATGGTTGAATTCAAAAGGAATAAATGCAGAAGGTATTCAAGTATCCGATTTCAATTTTGAATGGACGATTAAAGTAAAAGGTAAATAGAATGTAACAAATAGATTATTCTGGAAACATATAAGTAATCAATTAAAAAACAAAAACACATGACATCACACGAAATCGATTACAGAATTTACGGAGAAGAAATGCAATACGTTGAGATAGAACTCGACCCTCAAGAAGGTGTTGTTGCAGAATCTGGAAGCTTTATGATGATGGACGACGGCATTAAAATGGAAACCATTTTTGGTGACGGTTCACAAAAAGACACAGGTTTTCTTGGAAAAATATTGGGTGCTGGTAAGCGTATCCTTACAGGAGAGAGTTTATTTATGACCGCTTTTTATAATAATCTTTCGGGAAAACGTAACGTATCTTTTGCCTCACCATATCCAGGAAAAATTGTACCTATTGATCTCACAGAATACAATGGGAAGTTCATCTGTCAAAAGGATGCCTTTCTTTGTGCAGCCAAAGGCGTTAGTGTTGGTATAGAATTTTCTAAAAAATTAGGTCGTGGTCTCTTTGGAGGAGAAGGTTTTATCATGCAGAAATTAGAAGGTGATGGTATGGCCTTTGTACATGCTGGTGGAACCATGGCTAGAAAAGTATTGCAACCCGGAGAAACGTTGCGCGTAGATACAGGCTGTATTGTTGGATTTACACAGGATATAGATTATGACATCGAATTTGTTGGAGGTATAAAAAACACCGTATTTGGAGGCGAAGGTTTGTTTTTTGCAAAGCTTCAAGGTCCAGGGATTGTTTATGTACAATCTTTACCATTTAGCAGGTTAGCTGGACGTGTATTATCATCATTACCAAAAGGAGGCAATAGCAAAGGAGAAGGAAGTATCCTTGGAGGTTTAGGCGATTTATTAGATGGAGATAATAGATTTTAACAAACAATTGGCTGTTAAAATTTGAGTTAAATTTATTAAGCAATCGTTTTTTTTACTACATTTAGAATGTAATAATTAAAATTATAGCCTATATAACAAATCTACTTTAACCCTAAACCCAATTAAAAAAATGGCAAGAGCAATGTTTGAGTACACCAAAACTGTACTTAATAAAGTGAGTTTTGACCCTACATTGTTTTGCAAAGAATTACAAAAAGCGCTTCAGCGATTATTACCTTACGAAATTGAAGAGCTTAAGATTTATATTAAATCTTTAATCTTGCAAAACCCAGAATTAGATCAATGTTTAATCTTATTAAAACAATAGAAAAAAGCGACTCACGAGTCGCTTTTTTTATGTAAACTATTTTATAATTATTTTGCTAACGGACTTATAATCTCTACATTTTGGAAGGCGATGGCACCTCTAATAATACCAGAGATAACGTTATGTAATGCATCAATAATCTGCATCTTAAGTTCATTTTTGTGGTAGATGATACTCACTTCACGAGCTGGTGAAGGCTCATTAAAATGATGTAACTGACTAGACATTTTTTCGTTTAAATCTAAGGTATTGAGGTAGGGAAGTAACGTCATCCCTAAACCTTCATTAGATAGTTTAACAAGCGTTTCTATACTACCGCTTTCTAGTTGAAATTGATCGTCTTCATGAGATTTAAACGCTTTGCATAAATTGATAACACCATCTCTAAAACAGTGACCATCTTCCAAAAGAAGCATATCATTGATATCAAGATCAGCAACATCGATTTTCTTTTTGTCTTTAAGTCTATGGTCATTTGGGATATAACCTACAAATGGCTCATAATACAATACATGTTCCTTAATACTATCATGCTCTAATGGTGTAGCGGCTATTGCGGCATCTAAGTGGCCATCTGTAATTCTTGTTATGATTTCCTCAGTAGTTAATTCTTCGATTTTGAGTTTCACTTTTGGATATTTCTTAATGAAATTTTTAAGAAACATAGGTAAAAGAGTTGGCATTATGGTAGGGATGATGCCAATTCTAAACTCACCTCCAATAAACCCTTTTTGTTGATCAACGATATCTTGTATGCGGTCTGATTCGTCAACTATATTTTTGGCCTGCTGAACTATTTTTCGGCCTACATCAGTTAATTCAATAGGTTTTTTGCTTCTATCAAAAATTTGAACATCGAGTTCATCTTCTAATTTTTGTATTTGAGTACTAAGCGTTGGTTGTGTTACAAAACACTTTTCTGCAGCTTTAGTAAAGTTTTTATGTTCTGCAATAGCCAAAACATAATGTAGTTGAGTGATTGTCATAGTTATTCATTTAGACTATAAAAATATAAAAACTATTTATAAAAACTATGATTAATATTAATTATTTTAAAAGAAGTTTGTATTGATAAAAACAATTATAAGTATGAAACTAAATAGTATAGGTCTTGAGACCACAAAAACAAAATCAATAGCTGAAGATTTAAATCATTTATTGGCCAATTTTCAGGTATATTATCAAAACCTGAGAGGGATTCATTGGAACATAAAAGGAAAGCGCTTTTTCGATTTACACGCTAAATTTGAAGAATTGTATACAGATACTAATATGAAAGTTGATGAAATTGCCGAACGAATTTTAACGTTAGGAGAAACACCTTTGCACACTTTTGGAGATTATATTAAAGCGGCAAAAGTTCCCGTGGGTCAAAATGTGTCCATTGATGAACAAGCAGTTAGGCTTATTGTGAATTCACTTACCGAATTATTAAGCATCGAGCGTCAAATTCTGAATGCTTCTGGAGAAGCTAATGATGAAGGGACAAACTCAATGATGAGTGATTTTATTACTGAACAAGAAAAAACAGTTTGGATGATGAAGGCTTGGTTAGGAGAAGGAATTTGATTTAAAATGATATTAAAAAAACCCCTTTCAGTATATACTGAAGGGGGTTTGAATTAATATAACCAACCAATTTAAAACTTAGTGTTGTTCATTATTCGCATCCAGATTCTATATTAGTAATCCAATCTGTAGTACTTACAACTTCTGGTCCTTCAGGATTATCACAATTAAAGAAGATCCAAACAGTTGCAAAGTTTCCAGAAGCTGTATCTATAGTTACACCAACGTCACCTATAGGACTTGTGTCAACACTCCAAGTTCCAGATGTAACCGTATCATTAGCAATACTAACAGTTACGGTACCATCACTAGTAAATACATAGGTGTATTCTTGTCCTTCAATTGTTACTGTCCAAAATTGACATCCAACTAATAAGTCCGCTATTTCATCTTCAGTACAATCTGAAGATTGCTCTTCACAATCAATAAAGTCGTCTTCGTCAAACCCTTCACATTCTGCATAGCATGCATTAGGGAATGTGTAAACTACGACTTGTCCATCAAATTCTACTTCAACACATACTGGGTCATATTCGTCTGGGCATTCACAACCACCATTGTCTTCACAATCAACAAAATCTTCTTCATCAAACCCTGCACATTCAGCAAAGCATGCATTTGGGAATGAAATAATTTCTGTTACGCCATTTGGTGTTTCAAATTCAACACAAACAGGATCAAAAGCTTCATCTTCACATTCTTCACAATCTTCAAAGTCATTGTCGCCAAAGCAATCTTCTAAAAGTTCTTCAAGTTCTTCAGCATTGTTAATTGTAATCACTTCACCATCTTCGGCTAATGTTACACTAAAAGGATATACGAAATCAAAGTAGTAAGCATCATAAAGTTCATTATCTAATTCTTCTTGAGAATTTACTTCAATCGTTTCACCATCATCAGTTATAATGCTTAATGGGAAATTAAATTCAAAGCATTCAATACCTCCTGGACAGTTGTAATCTTCTTCGCAGTTTTCAGCGAAATCATCTTCAGTAAACCCATCACATTCAGCATAACATTCGTTTGGATATGTGATTAAGAATGTTTCACCGTCTGGAGTTTCTACTTCAACACATACAGGATCATATTCATCATCGCAATCACAAGGTTCAAAATCATCAAAATCGCAATCTTCAATGAGATCAATAAACTCTTCTTCATTATTGATTGTCAGTATTTCAATCGCATCTGAGTCATCATTATATACTTCAACATCAAAAGGAAACTCTATCCCGTCAATATATAATTCATCAGTAGAATTAATGATAACATCTATTAAATCATCTAAGCTTTCAACAGTAACTGTAGAACCGTTGTTATACGATAGATTTAATGGATATACAAAGTCAAAACAGAAATCAAAGACAATATTTCCGGTCACATTTTGACTAGGAATAACATCTCCTTGAGCATTGAATTGTGTACTAAGTTGAGTTAGAGCAGTAGTGATAGATTCACTCTCTTCAATATTTTGCTCTTCAACTAAAGGTTCATCATTTGTACATGATGTTAAGAAACTTGCAATACATACAAAGCTTAATAGAAATAACTTGAATTTTTTCATCATAGCAATTTTTTGGTTAATAATTTTTCGACTAATTATACCTAAGACAACTCACAAAAAAATAACCCTACTTTTTTATCTAATTTTTTTTTATTTAGTTTTGAACCTTCACTTTCAAGCTAAATAATGCCTAAAGATCAATATAATATATGTCACTCAAAAACTTTTGAAACCATATATAATACATATGCAAAAGATTTAAGGCGATTTATTTTTTACAAAACTCAAGATATTGATCAGGCCGAAGATATTTTGCAAGAGACTTTTATAAAGCTTTGGGATAATTGTGGTAAAGTCTCTTTTGAAAAGGTAAAGAGTTATCTGTATACTGTTGCTTCAAATACATTTTTAAATATGGTGAAGCACAATAAAGTAGTTCAAAAACATCAGCAAAATTCAGGTAGTCATCAGACCAATGAGTCTCCTGAATTTATTATGCTTGAAAAAGAATTTATGGAAAAACTTGAACGCACCATTAATGGGTTACCAGAAAAACAAAAAGAAGTATTTTTATTAAACAGAATAGAAAAGAAAAAATACAAAGACATTGCTGCTACTTTAGATATTTCAGTAAAAGCAGTAGAAAAGCGAATGCACCAAGCGCTACTAGTTATTAGAGAGGAAATAGGAAATATTTAAATAAATGAATACTAAAGTAGGGTTTTTAAACTTACAGTTGTCTTAATATTAGAAAACGATGAAAGTACAAGATTTAAATAACGATAATGAACGATTTTTAGCCCAATGGCTATCAGGTGATCTATCTGATCAAGAGTTGAAAGCATTGGTTTCTGAAGGCGATTTTCAATTGTTTTTAAAGCTTAGAAAAGGCATTGAAGCTTATGAAGTTTTAGAATCACCAACAGATGCTTCGTTTAAGAAAATACAGAATCGTATGTCCTATAAGCCGAGTGAAGATAAAGTTCGGAAACTTAAAGCTAATACTTGGCTTATTGGAATAGCTGCATCAATTGTTTTGTTTTTTGGGTTATTCTCGTTACTTAGTGATGATGTTATAAGTGTCAATACCAATTTTGGAGAGCAAAAAACAATTGCCTTGCTAGATGGATCAGAAGTGATATTAAACTCTAAATCTACCTTGACTTATGATAAAGAAAAATGGAAGCTTAATCGTAGTTTGACACTAAATGGAGAAGCCTATTTCAAAGTAAAAAAAGGGAGCGATTTTACAGTAAATACTGAAAATGGAACGGTTAAAGTTTTAGGAACTCAATTTAATGTGAATTCTGTAAGCGATTTGTTTGAAGTGGTTTGTTTTGAAGGAAAAGTGAGTGTACATACCAAGGCCGAAGATTATACATTGTTGCCAGCAAATTCTATTAGACGCATTAATGGTCATGAGGTTGAGCAATGGAATACCAAATCACTAAGCCCAACATGGATTGAAGGGGAGAGTTCGTTTAAAAGTGTACCACTGTCATACGTGATTTCTGCTTTAGAAGCGCAATATAATATTACAATTGATTCAAATTCAATAGATCAGTCTATTATTTATACAGGAAGTTTTACTCATAAAGATTTAAACACTGCACTAAAAACAGTTTTTAAATCGTTACAAATACAATATATTGAAAAAGAAAGCGGTCATATACATTTGAGCACAAAGTGAAAAACATTATTTTTATTTTACTAATGCTACCAGCTATAGCCTTTTCGCAAGAAGAGGCTAAATTGTTATGTGGTTTTGATAAACAGAAACTCGAAGATGTATTTGATACTATTGAAGATATTTTTGACGTTCGGTTTTCGTATAACGATGCATCTATTGCTCATAAAACAATTAGCTTAAAACGAGAAAAACGTACTTTAAAAGAACTGCTTAGCGCAATTGAGATACAAAGTGGTTTACGGTTTGAAGTGTTAGCCAATCGATATGTTATAGTAAATAAGGTTGACTATAATGTAAATGTTCAAGAGCTAGATAAAATTATTCTTAATAGTTACCTCACCAAAGGTATATCTAAACAAAAGGACGCATCCTATCAAATAGACCTCACGAGTTTAGGAATTTTGCCAGGGCTTACAGAGCCCGATGTTTTAGAAAGTATCCAATTGTTACCAGGAGTTGTTAGCCCAAACGAAACAGCCTCTGGTTTTTTAGTAAGAGGCGGGAAAATAGATCAAAATCGGTTATTGTGGGATGGTATAAATATGTATCATAAAGGGCATCTTTTTGGTATGATTTCTCCGTTTAATCCTAATGCCACTAAACATGTTGCTTTTATAAATAAAGGAGCGCATCCAAGATATGGTGAACGTGTTTCTAGTGTGATTTCTATGTCCACAACAACAAAAGTAGCAGATCAAGTACATGCTCAAGTTGGGTTTAATGGTATTAATGGGGATGCATATTTAGATTTTCCTATTATTGATAATCGGTTAAGTGTCCAAGCTTCAGTGAGATCTAGTTTTACAGATATTTATCAGTCATATACATTTAATAGGCTTGCCGACAAAGTTTTTGAAAGTACTAAAATTGAAAATGGTGATAATCCAAATAATGATTTTAATTTTTTAGATTATAACATTAAGTTAAACTATCATCACAATGAAAATAATCGGTTTTATGCTAGCTTGATTTCTATAGATAATGCTATGGATTATACTGTGAGTGATATAGAAACTAACGAAACTTTTAATGATCGCTTATCCATTAAAAATGTGGGTTATGGCTTAGGTTGGGATAAAATTTGGACAGCCGATTTAAAGCAGAAAACCTCTGCATATTTTTCTGATTATGATTTGAATTATAACTTCATAGTGTCTCAAAATGGTACGCAAACTTCTGATTTTGAGAAACGAAATGTGATTTTTGATTCTGGTATTTCAACAGAGTTTCAATACACTATAAGTGATAATAATATTGCGAATTTGGGTTATCAGTATGCATTGAAGGATGTTGGTTATGCGTTTTTAAATACGACTGATGTGTCTTTTATTTTAGACGAAGATAAATCTGTGATACAAACCCATAGTTTGTTTGCAAATTATGAATACAAAAGCCCAAAATGGATTGATGTATCACTTGGTTTAAGAGCTACTTATTTTGACGAACTCGATTCCTACAGATTAGAACCACGATTGTTATTATATAAGCAGCTTTTAAGAAATGTAAAACTTCAAGTCTCAGGCGAAATTAAGAATCAAGTTATTAGTGAAATCGATGAAACTATTATAAGTGATTTATCGCTAGAAAATCGCTTGTGGAGATTAGCTAATGGTGATCAGTTTCCTATTATTAACAGTAAGCAAATTTCTGCAGGTTTTATTTTTGCAAATAAAGGATGGACGATAGATGTTGATAATTATTACAAAACATTAGACAATGTTACTGCTTTGTCCTTGGGGTTTTTAAATCCAACCAATAGTCAGTTTAATATTGGTGAACAACGTGTTTATGGGATTGATCTTTTTTTGAGAAAACGATTTAATGGTTTTAATGCCTGGATAAGTTATTCGTTTAATAATGCTGAAAGTCGATATGAAAACCTTAACGAGAACAGTTATTTCACATCGAGATCTAACGTAAGACATGCGTTGTCGACTTCATTGAGTTATAAGGTTTCAGATTTTCAAATTGCTTTAGGTTGGCGTTGGCAAACGGGTAAGCCTTATACTGAATCGTCTGATGGGGTTGATGGATTAGAATTTAACAATGGAATTAATACCAAGCGTCTGCCAGATTATCATCGTTTAGATTTGTCTTCAACCTATAAGTTTAAGTTTTCTAGCGACAGTAAATTGAGGGCTAAAGTTGGTTTTTCTATTAGAAATGTATACGATAAAGAGAATTTAATAAGTCGGGAATATCGAGGAAATAATGGGTTAAGTAGTGAGATTGAAACTATTGATCGGTTTGGGATTGGATTTACTCCAAATTTGATGTTTAGATTGTATTGGTAAGTTTTTATACTTAGACTTTGCATTAAAGCTACAGGTAGTTAGTCCAAAGGAAACGAAAACCCTATCGCTGCTGCTCCTGCAAATTGCTCTACCGATGGATGCATATAATAGGTAAATGCAAAATCCCAATTATGTTTTCGCCCTAATGCTAAACCCAAAGTTACAGGAATGTGTAGTAACACACCTTTTTGTTCGAGATTTGTTTCTGGTGTTATAGTTTCAAATGACCCAATAGATGCGCCAATTCCAGTTTCTAGATAGGGAGCAACCCAAGGGATTGGTATTGCTACTCTAAATTTTCCGCCTAATAAGAAGGCTTTTGAGGTGACCTTGTATCCAGCTTCATTAATTTCCAAATCACTGTTATCTTCAGAGGTTAGAATAAGTCCAGCATAAGGACGTACACCAAACCATTTTGATATGGCTATTACATATTCTCCTTGAGCATAGAATCCATAACCAGAAATATCTACATCTTCATAAGGAGCACTTACACCAAAGCCAATGGAGGCATTAATAAATTTACCTGTTTGAGGTTGAGCGTTAACATTTTTACATAGTAAAAAAGAAAAACATAGTAGTGTAAAGTAGTAGTTGAGGTTTTTCTTCATTTTATGATGTTTGTTGAGTTTTATAAGTCATTTGTTGCATTGATATAAAGACTAATGATTTCTGCAACGTCTTTTTTCTTGAATTCTTTCTTTAAAACACGATCTACAAGATTTGGGGCTTCAGTTAGGTGTAATTTTGTTCCTTTTTTAATACCGCCTAAATGCCCAGTCATATAAAATAAATTTGCAACCGATTTATCTCTTTTCTTTATGTAGTAAGCTACAGTTGGGAAGTCTTGACCATAATTGTATCTGTATAATAAACCTAATTCACCATCACTTTTATCAACTTTATAAGCACCTGATTCTACATAAAACGTCACATAATCATTTTTTGCACTTACTAATAGTAATGAGGATGTTGATGGTTTTTCTCTTTTCATATGAAGAATACATTTGGTGTTCTCATAGAGGTAGGCATTGCCATTTTCAGAATATACAACCACAGATGCTATGGCATCACGTTTTATTTTTTCTACTTTTCCTTTTTCTGAAATTTTATAAACGACTCTTTTTTGTTTAGGGTTATTGGGAACTTTAACTAATCCAGATTTAACTGTGCCATTGGATAAAGTAATGTCACCTTTCCAAAAAGGGTTTGTATTAATATTTTGAGATACCATTACATTGGCACTTAATAGAAACGCGAAGATGCATATTAATTTCTTCATGATTTTGGATTTGATGGATGACTAAAATAATAAAAAAAAACAGAAAGAGAATTCTTACTACGTATTATAACAAACCTCGAGCTTTAATTTCTAAATATTTATTTATGGTATCAATAGTTAGGTTTTCAGGAGAGGTTAAAATGGATTGAATACCATATTTCTGAAGCTCGTTTACAATCAGCCGTTTTTCAAAAGCAAATTTTTCGGCGATGACTTTGTCATAAGCTTGTTGCACAGTTTCGGCTTTTTCAGTAATTAAGGTATTAAGCTCTGTATTTTTAAAGAAAATCACAACGAGTAAATGATTCTTAGCAATACCTTTTAAATAAGGTAGTTGTCTATGTAATCCATCTAATGTTTCAAAATTGGTGTACAATAGCATCAAACTTCGATGGGTAATATTTCTTTTGCAATCGGCATACAGTCGACTATAATCACTTTCGTAGAAATCGGTAGAAGTATTATATAATGTTTCAAGTATCAAATTCATCTGTGAAGTGCGACGCTCAGCAACCACAATATTCTCGACCTTTTTTGAAAACGCTAAAATTCCAGCTTTATCTTGCTTTTTTAGTGCTACATTAGAAATCACTAAAGCAGAGTTAATCGCATAATCCAACAGTGTAAGTCCGTCAAACGGCATTTTCATCACACGACCTTTATCGATTATAGAATATACAGGCTGTGATTTTTCATCCTGAAATTGGTTGACCATCAACTGATTTCTCTTAGCAGTAGCTTTCCAGTTAATTGTTCTTAAATCATCTCCTAGAACATAGTCTTTAATTTGTTCAAACTCCATGGTATGTCCAATTTTTCTAATCTTTTTAATACCATATTGCTGAAGATTATTACTAATTGCCATGAGGTCGTACTTTCGTAATTGCATAAAACTTGGATAGGTAGGAACCATGGCATTGTCATCTGCAGTAAAACGACGTGCAATCAATCCGAAAACAGAAGTGACATAAATATTTAATTTTCCGAAGTGATATTCACCACGTTCTACGGGGCGTAATTTATATTCTAATTCGGTAGTACTTGAAGCTGATAACTTTCGTTCAATACTGAAATCACGAACTTGAAATTGTTCAGGAATTTCATCAATAATTTTTATATGAACATCAAAAGTGTAATAATTGTGGATGACTAAGTTTACTGGATTTTGATCTCCATTAGAGAATTTTTCAGGTAATAAGCGCTTGCCTTTAACACCATTTTGGGCAGCAAATAATATAATGGTGTCTAAAATTGTAAGTGTGACTAGCAGAAGTAGCAATAATTTGACAACAGCAAACCCTCTAGGAAAAATAAAACTCAATACAAACAGCACCATGATGGTAATGCATGCATAAAAGAATCTGTTTTGTAAATAAAAAGGTTTAATACGTTTCAAATTACTGTATTATTTGTTTTTCTAATTTTTAAATCGGTGTCATAGCTCATGTTACCTAAGCTATCTTTTTTGTGGGTAATATCTATGTCGTATGTATGTCCGTACATTTTACACAGATCGTCGACTACATGTTTTCTTTTTTTAGCAATATTAAGATTGGTGCGATATAAATTAAGAGGTGCGAAAGCAAATCCTAAAGCAGCAAGACCAATGGTCATGATGATAATTGGAATTGTAGATATCACTCCTTTCTCTAAAATAAATTTTCCCAGTAAGAAACCTCCAAGTATAATTACGACTGCAAGAATAGAATACATAATGACATGACCAACAGTGTCTGTTTTTGTTTTCAAAACAGATTCGTATTTAATATTTACATCTTCTATTTCATTTTTAAATTCAGTATCCAATTTAATTACACCGCATTTATGTTGAAATTCAGGTTTTTTGTTCGTTAAACCACAAAGTGTACCTGTCTTAAAATCAACAATTTTATGATCACAAATTTTACAATGTTGGGTGAGTTCCATTATTATCTAGGTATTTCTACGGCTTCAATAATTTGTTTAATGATTTGTTTGGTTGTCACACCTTCCATTTCGCGTTCTGGAGTTACAATAACGCGATGTTGCAATACAGGTATGGCAGCGCGTTTAATATCTTCAGGCGTTACGAAATCGCGTCCAGACATGGCTGCAAAGGCCTTGCTGGCTTTTAATATTGCAATAGATGCTCTAGGTGAAGCGCCTAAATATAAAAACGGATTATTACGTGTGTTGATTATCATATTTGCGATATACTCAATAAGATGAGATTCGATAATGATTTGGTCAACTAAACCTTGAAATTTATTGATTTGAGCTTTATTAAGATGGGCTTTTACTTGGTCTGTTTTAACAGCACCTTGTAAATTTTGTTCTCGGTTTAGTATCTCAACCTCTTCCTCTAGATTCGGATAGTCAATATCTATTTTGAATAAGAAACGGTCTAACTGAGCTTCAGGTAAGCGATACGTTCCTTCTTGCTCTACTGGGTTTTGAGTTGCCAAAACAATAAATGGTAAATCCATTTTAAATTTATTCCCATCAATAGTAATTTGACGCTCTTCCATGACTTCAAATAGAGCGGCTTGTGTTTTAGCAGGTGCTCTATTAATTTCATCAATAAGAATCATATTAGAGAAGATAGGGCCTTCTTTAAATTCGAACTCTGAATTTTTCATATTAAAAACCGATGTTCCTAAGATATCACTAGGCATCAAATCTGGTGTAAATTGTATCCTGCTAAAATCAATATCTAAAGATTTGGCGAGTAACTTAGCAGAAATGGTTTTGGCAACACCTGGAACACCTTCAATGAGTGAATGGCCATTAGCTAGGATAGAGGCGATGAGCATATCTATCATACCTTTTTGACCAACAATGACTTTACTAATTTCATTTTTTATAAGTGCAATACCATCTTGAAGTTCTGATAAATCAATTCGATTTTTAAAACTAAGATCAGTTTCGGTTTCTGATTGTGGTGCTATTTCAGAACTGTTTGGAGTATCTCCACCTAATAATGACTCATCAAACTGATTGTTTTTAGGTGTTGGGTCTTCGTTCTGGTTATTGTCTAAATGTTCCATAGTTTATGTAGTGTAAAAATCTTCGATTGCTGTATTTAAACGTAATAAATCACCTTCGTTACAGGCTGTTTTTGCTTTTAAATATACAATTTGGTTAATTAATGTTTTGATATCGTTGTCGTCTTTTCCTGATTTTTTTGCTAGATTTTTTACGAATTTGTCATCTAATATCTGCGTATCTAAATAATAGACGCGACGTATATATTCTAGGAAGTAAGTGATCTTTTTATCTATTAGGTTGTCATGGTCTTTGGTTTCGTAATACAAATTACCAATCGTTTTTGTAAAATCGACTGTAGTATTCTTTAAAGGAACTTTAACGTTTACAATGCGTTGCTTACGTTTGGCATTAAAAATCATAAAAATCACAGTGGTGATTAGTGCTAAATACCACGCCCAACGTAAAGGTGGTTGACTTAAAACAAACCTTAAAGGAGAGTCTCCTGGTCCACCTCTTCTATTTGCAGCTTTATTTCTAGAATCGAAATAAATGGTGTCGTCACTAAGATAAGACATGATACTTGCTGCGTATTTGTAATTCTCTTTTTTTAACAAGTGGTAGTTTGTAAATACAATTGGTTGAACATGCAAATAAAATTGTCCGTCACCCCAAGGTATCTTAACAAAATTGGTATATGTGCTGTCATCAAATTTTTGACGACCTAGTATGGTGGTTCTGTCAGTGTCAATTTTAGAAAAATAAATATTACTCAAACCTTTTTCTATGGTAATAGAGTCATTTTCAAACATAGGATTTGTAAATGTAAATTCTCCTTTGCCTTTAAACGTAAATTCATTTTTAGTATCAAATCCGAGGGAATCTAAAAGTTTATCAGGAAAATAATTACTTGCAATAAATATATCATTTCCATAAGAGGCAAAATCAAGTAACTCCTGAGCTGAAGCATTGTCAATGTTAGGAAAATCATCGATTACAACATATGTTCCAGTAGTGAGATAAGTACTGTCTTCCCAGCTGTAATAGTCATCAAAAAACTCATAAGGTGTTACTTTAATTGAGTTGACTTTACTGTCTGGGAATAAATTATTTAGTTCTTCATGAAAAACATATGTTCCATAGGGGATTTTATGGGTTTCGTTATAGGTTTTTCTCCAATCAACAGGAGGTGGAGTTGAGAACTCAATAGCTATAATTCCTACAAAGAGTAGAATTAAAATTCCTAGATATATTTTTAGTGTTTTACTCATTTCTTAATGGTATTTAAAAATTGAGTAAAAGCATCTTTTGCTTTTAGAAATTGGTGGTCATCAATATCAAATTCGCCATACCAAATATAATTGTATAAATAGGATGTATAGGAAAAATCGTCTTGAATAGATGAATTGCTTAATTCAAGATAATAATCACTATTAGTTTTTTCTACATCATATTCAATTAGTTCTTTTTCTGAGAGTGTTTTAAGTAACCATAGGTAATAATATCTGATGGCTAATCTATAATTGTTGTCTTTTTCAGCATCTTTTATCAGAGATTCAAAATCGGTTTCATAAATATTATTTTCAATATCAGTAACCGGAATAATGCTCTTATCATTTGATTTTCCAAAAATCCAATTACCTTCTTTATTCATAATGGCTTTTACAATAAAAAATATAACTAAAAGGAATATGACAACGTAAAATATTTTTAAAGCGATATCAGTTACGTCAGCGGCTTTTGCGTCTGAGTTGATATCAAATAAATCTTTAAAAAAATCGGAAAGCCATTGTTTAAATCTTGTCCACCATCCCGAGTTTTCTACAGTACGCTCATATATGAACTCTTCACCATTATACTTGTCTTTAAGATTATCATATTCTCGAATTGAATAAGGTTCGGTATCAGATGAGGATGAATTTGTGTTTTGAAGTCCTATAGTTTGATAAAGAGTAGTAGCATTACCAAGAAATGATAGGCTTAAAAGGATAATGACGATATGTAGCTGAAACCAATTACGCACCAGATCCAATTAGGTCAATATCACTTTTTGTATTGATGTTTTCGTTGTCTTCTTTAAGGCTATAATACACTACCCCTTGATTGAGTTGCACAATTACATTTAAAATACTGCCAAAAAGAAAACTTAAGAGAAATATAGCGAGCATCATTATGGTCATTGTTTTTTGCACTGTCATTGGTTCAGGAACCGAGTTAGTTTCAATTTCTGTAAAAAGATTTACCATACCAAAAACATAAGGTATAAGCGCAATAACGTTTTGCACGATATAACTCATTAAATAGAAGAGGCCAACACAACCAATCGCTGCCCAAAATTTAGAACTCATCATCCTCCAAGCGTATCCAAAACTGTCCCAAATTCCTTTTTTGTTATCCAAATATTCTATAAGTGTTCCTTGGTAAAATAAACTCACAGCACCAATAACTAAAGGCATAGCAAGAAATCCTATAATGGTAATTGCTAGAACAAAAATTAATAGACCAACACCAATTATCAAAGGAATGGCAATTATAATTCCACTGATGAGAAAAATAAAAATTTTCCCAATGTTAGATTTATATACGCTTATAATATCTGAAGCATTAAACCCTTTACCATTATGCTGATTATAAAGTTTCAAATAAATTGGCACAAATGAATAGGATATGACTGCAGCTGCCAATCCAACAACAATAAAAAGTATGAGAAGTAAAATAAAAACACCAGAATTTTGGTTCATATAATCATCTAATGCATTATTGCTGCCATACAATACACCACCAAAAAGTATTTCGGTGTAAAATTTGCTCATGAAATACCCAATGATAATAAGGATTAATAGGAACATTCCATTAACAATGAAAAAGTGTTTAAATAGGTGTTTTCCATTTTGCTTTAAAAACGCAAAGGTATCCTGAAAATATTCACCAAAACTTCGGGACTTATAGAGTTGCATAGGTTGCTTTTATTTTTCTGTTGACTATAAAAGGATATATTAAGTAATAAAATGATATCAAGCTAAGCGTAAATAATATAATGCCTACAGATAACCAATTGGGCATTGTGTTAGAAAATCGAGTCACATAGCCTTCAAGAAATCCAGCGGCAATCGTAAACGGAAATGTACTAATTAAAATTTTCACTCCATTTTTCACGCCCATTTTAAAAGAGATCATTCTAGAATATGTTTTAGGAAATAAAATACTAGCACCTAATATTAAACCTGCTGCGCCTTCAATAACGATGGCGAATATTTCCATTGAACCGTGAATCCAAATCCCTCTAACGCTTTCCCAAAGTACACCTTCTTGATAGAAAAAGTATTGGAAAGCACCAACCATAATGCCATTGTACAGTAAAACTAATCCTGTTCCTAATCCGCCAAAAACACCATAAATAAAGGATTTGATACCTACGTAGAGGTTATTGAGCGTTATTCCAATAAAACTTCCCCAATTGCTACCACTTTTATAGACAGCAACAGGGTCACCAGCTTCAATATTTTCTAAAGTATCGTTCACATAACCATCCCCTAAAATTAACCGCACAAAGGAATCATCATAAGCAGCAGACAAGGCTCCAATAGATACAAAGCTTAAAAAAATGATAAACGCATAGAGTACATAGCGTCTATATTCATAGACAATTAAAGGAACTTCAATTTTCCAGAAATGAACAAAACGATTAGTATCTTCACGCTTGGTTTTGTAAATTTTTTGAAAAGCTTTAGCCGCTAAGTTGTTTAAATAAAGAATTGTTTTACTTTTGGGATAGTAAGTTTGGGCGTAAGATAAGTCATTTACTAACTGAATATAGAGTGAAGCGAGTTCATCGGGATTTTTAAGGGTTTTTCCAAAAATAGCCTTTTCAAAATTGAGCCATTTTTCCTTATTTTGTTTAATAAAAGCCACTTCTCTCATACGCTTTCAAATTAAAGCAATTAATGGTAGAGTTACAAATAAATACCACACAAAACGTTAATATCAATTTCATCGCTGCTAGTGTAGGCGAACGTATATTGGCCTATATTATTGATTTGATAATTAAGATCGCTTATGTTGTTGTTACCTATCAAATCATGTTCAATTTATTTAATATTGATGAATTTATTGAGGATATGGATCAATGGTCGCAAATTGCAATTGTTGTTTCTTTTTATCTTCCAGTTGTTTTTTACTCGTTAATTTTTGAGACCTTTCTTGACGGTCAAACTATTGGGAAGCGTATTATGAAAATTAAAGTGGTTAAGATAGATGGTTATCAAGCGGCTCTAGCAGATTATTTAGTACGTTGGATATTTAGGATTGTTGACTTAAATATGATGTCTGGTGTTGTGGCACTTATTGCCATTGTAACAAGTAAAAAGAGTCAGCGTTTAGGAGATATGACCGCAGGGACTTCGGTAATTACCTTAAAGAATAACGTTAATATTAGTCATACAATTTTGGAGGAGTTAGATGATAGCTATACACCAACTTATCCAAATGTGATTAAGCTATCCGATAATGATGCACGTATTATCAAAGAAACCTATGTGAGAGCAAAAGCTGCTCGCGATTATGAGACTCTAATAAAGTTGCGAAAGAAAATTATTGAGGTGGTAGAGATTAAAGACTTCAATGATACCGATATTCAGTTTATAGATACTATTCTTAAAGATTATAATTATTATACCCAAGGCATGTGATGTTTTTTCAAATTGTCGATATTTTAGGAACTATAGCTTTTGCAATTTCTGGTGTTCTTGTGGCATTAGATAAGCGTATGGACGCTTTTGGAGTATTAATTATTGCTTTTGTAACTGCCGTGGGAGGAGGAACCTTACGTGATGTTATGGTTGGTGTGAATCCTGTATCATGGATGACGAATATGACTTACGTTTATGTAATTGTGGCCTCTGCTGTTTTTGCTGTTGTACTTCGGAAAAAAATAAATTACTTACGTCGATCACTCTTTTTGTTTGATACTATAGGTATTGGATTATACACTGTTGTTGGTATAGAAACAGGAATTGTTGCAGGTTTACATCCTATTATTTGTATTGCACTAGGAACGATGACAGCTTGTTTTGGTGGTGTACTTCGTGATATTTTGTGTAACGAAATCCCTGTGATTTTTAGAAAAGAGATTTATGCTACTGCTTGTATTTTGGGTGGCTTGACTTATTTTTTACTTCGGAAATTCGTAGCAGATACTAATTTTATCTTTGTTATTGCTGGTCTTGTAGTAATTATTATAAGATTACTTGCTGTTAAGCTGAAGATTAGTTTACCTAGTTTGTATAAAAATTAAATACCCTTTAGTTTTGATAGTCGATACTTAATCGATCGCAATGTTTCAAAAATTTCTCAATTTTTTTCTTTTCTTTATTACTTATATTATTGTGGTCTAAATCAATATCATACAGTTCAGGAAGTTGTTCTAAAGATTTTGGAATTGTTTTTAACTTATTATTATCTAGCCTAAGTCGTTTTAATTTTGGGAGACTACTTAATTCTTTTGGTAGAGTCTTAATTTGATTATTATGAAGTATAAGTGTTTTTAAGTTTTTGAGTTTTTCAACACTTTTAGGGATTTGAGTAATGTTATTACCATAAAGTTTTAAAGATTGAAGGTTTGGCAATTCTGTAACAATTTCGGGAAACTCTAAAAAAATATTATTGCCTAAGTCTATACGTTTCATTGCTGTAAGCTTACTAAACGAATTAGGTAATGAAGTCATTTGATTTCTTGTAAGTAATAATTCTTCTAGGTTTTTAAGGTCTCCAATACTTTCGGGTAATGATTTGAAATTTCTGTTTTTATATAAAGCTATAAACTCTAATTGACTTAAATTGCCAATGCTTTCAGGTAAAGTTTCTAATTCATTGTTAGACAAATCCAAGCCTGTTAGATGTGTTAAATCACCAATAGAAACAGGAAGTTCTTTTATTTTGTTGTTTTGAATAAATATGAGGTCTAATGCTTGTAGCTTTCCAATGTTAGGAGATATATAATTAATCTGGTTATCGGTAGCTCTAAAGATTTCTAAATACTCCAAATTTGAAATATTGTCGGGGATTTCTGTGAGGTAGTTTTTGTCAACATCTAAAAATGTTAGTGCTGTCATTTCAAATACACTTTCTGGTATGTCATGAAAATGATTACGACCAATAGATAATTTCGTTATATTTTTTAATTTGGAATAATTATTAGGGAGGTAATCCAATTCATTTTCGTACAAAATGAGTTCTTTTAGGTTGTTTAAATCACCTATACTCTTAGCTATTGTATAAATGGCATTGCTTTTTGCGTAAATATATTCAAGATGTTTTAACTCTCCAATCCATTCAGGAATTTCGGTAATGTTATTGCGAGCAAAGCGAAGACTCTTTAGATTTTTAAATTTCAATATATCTTTTGGAAGTTCATCTAGGTTTTGCTTTCCTAGTTCTAAATTGTAGACCAAATGTGGAGTTTCTAACGCTTCAGAAAGAGAAAAATAATATTTATCTTCTTGAGAAAAAGAATTGAAATAAGACAAAAAGAGGAGGATAGCTAACGAAATAAGTTTAGCTGTAGGCGCGAATTGGATTTTAGTTGTTTTTGAAATCATTACAATTTTGAAATAACTATTACTGTATGCTTTAAAAATAGTTTTGAAGTAAAAAGAGTTAATTCTTTAAAAGTGATTTGATTTCCTTGACAAGCTTATCTACACTATCATCAGCATAGCCTGTGGACGCATATTGAATAACACCATCTTTATCAATTAAAAAGTTCTTAGGGATATATTTAGTGGCATATTCATCCCAAATACTTTTGTCTGGATCTAAACCGACGTTAAAGTCAATGCCTTTGGTTTTGAGGCTTTCCATTTTCTGCTTTACAAGAAATTCATTTTCGCCTCTGGAAATAGGAATAAACACAAAATCATCTGTAGCAAAAGGTTTTAAAACTTTGTCTGGAAGCTCTTTAAATTCCATTAAACAAGGCCCACACCATGTTGCCCAAAAATTGATAAGCACAACTTTTCCTTTTAAATCTGAAAGTGTTAAGGTTTCTCCATCTAGCATTTGAACCGTAAAATCTGCAGCCTTGTCACCAACCTTGAGCTTGGCACCTTTATTAGATTGTGCAAATACAGTAAAACTTGATAGTGTTAATAATAAAATAAAAAGATGTTTCATGGTTTTGGGCTTTTGATAATACTAAAATAGTAAAAGAAAATTAATAGTAAAATTATATAACTTACTGAAACAAAACATATCTAGGAGGTACAATACCGTTGAGCCTCAAATACACAAGCATTTGACCTCTATGATGCGTAATATGATCTGCGAGTAAGGAAAAGATTTGTCGTTTAGATCGTTTCAAACCAAAATAGTCTAACTCATCATTTAGTTGAGAGGTGTCAAATGTTTTAATAAAGTTAATGGTTTTGTTAAATGTCTCGTTTATTAATGCAATCATATCTTTTTTAGATTTATCTGCAACTTTAAAGACGGTATCAGTTTTCCAATCTCTGGATTTTCGTCCACCTAATAAAGACTGGCTGTGCCAATCCATTGCATAGCCTATATGTAACAAGTTTTCGGCAAAGCTTAAAGATTCTGGTGTTGCTTTAAAACTATAGGTGTCTTCAGGCATCATTTCGGCTACAAGAATTAAATATTGACGTGAGTTTTCTAGACGCTCGAGATAATCTTCTATAAAGTCATTTTGTTGCGCCAATAGAGGAGAGGTTGAACAACTGAATAGTATAATGCTTGCAATGATAATTAGGCGTTTCATAGTAGTAAATTTTATGTGTGTATACTCTGTTTAAGGGTTAATCTATTATATCCAGTAGTATGATTTTAATATTCGTTTATGATCACTTTATGTCCAGTAGCGATTACATCTATTTCATAGGCATAAGATTGAGTTGTCCAACCCAAATCTGTCGTGTACATTACAAAATGTCTACCATCATCAAATTTGAATTCTTTCCATTCAAGAATTGATTTTTCATCAAAATCACAAGGCCATGATAATGATGGAAAAAAGTAGGGATCTTCATTTAGCCAATATTTTAGATGAACAGCTTTAATTTGTTTAAACGCTTCATCTAAACTTATGTTGTCTTTATTATACTGTTTATTGACGTTGAGTTTTTCGTTATGGAATTTTTTTATAAGATCAATATATTGCGGAACTTGAAGCGGTATTGTATGGTTATTAGGTTCAATAACGAAATGTTCTTGTTTTTCTTTGAAAACCTTGATGTTTAAAAGCGCATAATACATTATTGTATTGTCTTGACGCTGAGTATCAAAACCATTTGCATTCAATAGATAGCTAAAAAGAGCTAATAAATTGGTGTTGAATTCTGTTGAAGATTTAAATTTATTCTTTTGATATGCTCTAGGTAAAGTTGTTCTAAATGATGCTACTTTGTCATTTAGATGGTCATGGATCGACGAGTTTTTATCTGCCCATAAAAAGGTTTTGTCATCAAGATTGAATGTTCCCAAAATTTTAGGCGTAGCAATTACCTCGTAGCCATTTTCTTTTACTGTATATTTTACTTCTCCTTTATTTTGATCAAACAGATATTGATTTGTAGGTTGCATTTGCCACACAATTCTTTGATACATATTTCTTAAATTCATATCAGAGTTGGCCTCAGAGAATTTTGCATCCAATTTGGATTGACCTTTAGAAAAAAATGAAAACATAATGAAGAGCGTTGTTATGATGGTTTTTTGCATTCTGTTTTTTTAGTTATTTATAATGACTAGGTTTAAGATAGTAAAACGAAAGGTCATTTGGGGAATTTATAGCATTCTCCAAAGTTTAAGAAGGACTTAGTAATGAACAATACATCATTATTGGGAAACATTATTGGTTTTCTTTCGAAAAGTTGTCTATTATAGAAGTTACATCTTCTATTTTTTTCCATTCCGTTGGTCTTTCAAAATCCTGTCCTGACTTAAGAACTTTTGCGCTAGGATAATTATCTCGTATGTTTTTCCAAGTAGTATCGCTCCATTTGTTTTTATTCATCTCAATAAGCTTTACATTCTTTAAAGGCCCAGAAACAGCTTTTCCAATCAGTGGCCACCAAAGGCTTTCAGTTTCTCTATCCCAAAATACAAATCCATCCAATCCATTCCAAACATCTTTGTCATAGTAGGTGTATCCGCTTAATGCAAATGTAAGTTCTTTATCTCCATAGTTTCGTTCATAAATGGCACCTAAATCTGCTAATATGCAATACGCAGCCATAATGGGTTGCCCGTCTAAAACGTCATTTACAATTTCGTGTCTTGTTAGGTCTTTGACAGAATAAGCCTTGATGTCATTACCAGATTTTGCAAGTAAAAATCTCGTGCTATCTGCCCAAATTTTGTTTGCTTCATTGACTGAAATGAATTCTGGTTTTAATAATGCTGGAAATCTTTCACGACCAATTCCGTAATGAAACTGTTCATCTTTGAGTAGATAGTCAGTTATGTTAAAGTGTTGATTTTTATGTTCTCCACCATATAACATTTTCTTCCCATCAACCTCGAAAAACTTTCCATTTTCAAGAGCAACTGGACGTTTCTTTTTGACAACTTCTTCGGTCTCTTTTGGCTTTATGTCTTTTTTAGCTTCATGATCTTTACATCCTATTAAAAGGAGTATTGCTGCCGAAAAAATAATTTTTTTCATAATATACATTCTAATGTTTGTCAATGGGTTCTTGTAAGGGTTGTCGTATTGGTTAGGTTAAAGTTAATAAAAGGAAACGAGCGATTAGGGAAATCCGCAGGATTTTCCGAGTTTAAGTAGAATGAGTAATTAATTATACACGTTG
Source organism: Psychroserpens citreus (assembly GCF_055686305.1). Taxonomy (NCBI): domain Bacteria; kingdom Pseudomonadati; phylum Bacteroidota; class Flavobacteriia; order Flavobacteriales; family Flavobacteriaceae; genus Psychroserpens; species Psychroserpens citreus. The sequence goes on along the minus strand of NZ_CM145999.1, from coordinate 292,979 downwards.
TTGGGCTTGGTTTTTTGCTGTTTTTTGTATGTGATAGTAAGAGAGATGACATATATTAAACAAACAATTAACATTGTCACAAGTTGAACAATTCCATGAGGAAACCTTTGGATGTATCCAAATGAAAAATCAAAATATAAGGCTTGAATATTGAATACATAAATGAAACTATACCAAATTGTAATCAATATGAGTGGACTCATTGCGTAAAAAACAATTTTCTTAAAATCCGTCTCAAAAGAAAACTTTTTGATTGTTAAAATTGGAAGTGTGAAAAACCAAGTCTTAACTGAATAACCAATTACTGACCAAATCAGAATCGCCAAGAAACTTTTTAATTCAAAATTCAGCAAATTAAGTGTAAATATTATTAAAATCAGATTAAGAAATATTCCGATTAGATTTAAAGTTAAATATGTTCTTTTTTTAATCATTTGAATTTAGTCCAACGTGTTCGAGTATAGTTTGTTGCGTTCGTTATAACTAAGTTAACAAAAGAAAACGAACCAGAGGAAAATCTATTGGGTTTTCAGAGTGTAAGTAGGACTAGTAATTGACTATGTACGCTGTTGCGCTTTCGTTATTTGTTTTTCTTAAATTCTTGGTCAATTTGGAATAATAAATCTTTTGAATTGTTTTTTAATTCATCGAATAGATTAATAAAAGCTTTATGTTTGTCAATATAGACAATTATAACGTCCTCTAAACTTTGAAATTGTGAATTGGATGGATTATTAATGAATTCAAAGTCTTTCATTCGAAACGTTCTCTCATTGAAAATTTTTGTCCACTCTTTTGGATTTCTTGTAATTTTTATAGCTCCTGGATAAGCACCGACATGATTAGCCATAAGATCTCTGGAAAATTCATTAAACTCTTTAATATAATTGACTTTGGACTCTATTAATCTATAATAATCAATCATCGCTTTTTTTAAAGTTGGATTGGAAATAAAATTTAATTTTCCAGAACTTACGAGTTCCCTGTAGGTATTGTCCTGAATAGTAAGGTATTCAGAATACCATAATGGAATATTCATCAAATCTCTACATTCATCAATAGAGTTTTGTACTTCATATATTTTTTGTAAAAATAAATTGTTCCGATTTATTAATAAATTAGCTCTATCGATTCTATTATTATAATAAAGAGCATCTTTTTTTAAATCTATTTTTAATCTTTTTAAATAGAGTGTTTCTTCTTTTTTCAGTTTGTTAGATTCATTCCAATTATTAATGCTTAAGGCAATTAAAATTCCAATAACTACAAGAATTATTTCTCCAACGGCGTAAGTCAGGTATTTTCCGAATTTATTTTCAGAGAGCAGTTTTTGTCTAATCTTTCTAAAGAATTTTATCATTGGTTGGGAATTTATCAGAAGAACAGTTTTTTACAGTCATTTAGACCAACTAGTAAAAAAAGTACTATAATTAGTTCAGGTAATAAACAAGTATTACATATGTTGTCATCTTATGTTATTTCTTCAACAGTTTTTTATGAAAAACTCTATTGTCAGTTTCGACTGCAATAAAATAAACGCCTTGATTTAAGTAAGAAATGTCAAATTCAATATTTTCGTTATGAAAATTATCTAATCTTATTATGATCCTACCAAAGCTATCAAATAAATAAATTCGTTTGAAGAATTTTTTTTCAACTTTTAAATTGACTTTTGTTGATGCAGGGTTAGGAAATATAATAAAACTTTCCTTTTTTAAACCTTCAAAATCATTGATTGATAAAGAGTTATATTCCGCACTAATTGAATCTGTATCTGTTACGACAGTTGAATCACATGTTGTAGAACCCAGTGACGATACAATGACATCAATATTAATAGTGTAATTACCACTATTAGTTAATGGGATAAAAAAGTCATTATCTTCTTGGTGATACGCTAAAGTGCCTTCATCTCTAAAACAAATTGAAAGATTTATTATATTATTTTCTATTGAAAAATCACTACTTAATAAACTAAACCCTTGAACCCAAAAAGTTTCAACATTTACATTTAAACCTCCTGTTATTTGTGAAGCAGAAGTGCTAGTTATATCTATTGCAAATGATGGTAAAGAAACTACCAATAGAATTAGAGGAAGCATTATTTTTTTCATTTTTCAAATATTTTATTGTGTTCAATTAACCAAAGTATAAAAGTAATTGTATTTGGCTAAAATATCCGTTAACAATTCAGATTAATAAATCTACTTTTAAAATTATTAACTTGAGACTGAGTAATGCTTTACAACATCTTTTATATCAATAAATATACCCCTTATCCTGAATATTATTATAGATAAGGGGTATTTTAATTATTAATTAGCTGTCTGTTTATTCTGCTTTAGGCACAGGGAAGCCACGATCACGCATCAAAGCTTCAATTTTTGCATCACGTCCTCTAAATTTACGATAAGCTTCAGCAGGATCCATAGAATTTCTTGGAGCAAATAAATACTTCACAAGTTTATCTGCAACTTCCTTGTCATAGAAACCTCCTGGTGCTTCTTTAAAGGCTTCCGAAGCATCACTAGTTAATACATCGGCCCACATGTAGCCATAATATGCTGTAGCATAACCTTCACCAGAAAAGACATGTCCAAAATGCGGTGTTCTATGACGCATTGGTAATTCTTTTGGCATATCAAGTTCGGCTAATGTCTCACGTTCAAACTTGTCAATATCTATATCAGTTGGATCTGCTAAGTGCAATTTCATATCAATTAAAGCAGAGGCCAAATATTCTGTAGTACCAAATCCTTGATTAAAGGTTGATGCATTTTTGATTTTTTCTACTAAAGCTGCTGGAATAGGCTCGCCAGTTTTATAGTGCACCAAAAACTGATTGATGACCTCGTCTGTTGATAACCAGCGTTCTAATAATTGCGACTGAAATTCTGTATAATCTCTTACTCCGCTATTTAAGGTTGGGTACTTTACATTACTAGAAAAGAAGTGTAATGCATGTCCAAATTCGTGGAAAAAAGTGGTGGCATCATCCCAAGACACTAAAACTGGTTCTCCTGGAGCTGGTTTAACAAAGTTTGAGTTGTTAGAAGCTAATACATTAGTTTCTCCTTCAAAAGATGTGTAACTTCTGTAGGTTGTAGCCCAAGCTCCAGATCGTTTTCCTTCACGAGCAAATGGATCTAAATACCATAAGCCAATGTGTTTTCCAGAATCTTTGTCGGTAACTTCCCAAACTTTAACATCTTCATGAAATACAGGGACCTTTCCTTCTTCAACAGGTGTAAATTTATAGTTAAACAAGCGTCCTGCTGTATAAAATAAGGCTTCAGTTAACTTGTCTAGTTGTAGGTATTGCTTAACTTCATCACTATCGAGATCATATTTTTGTTGCCTCACTTTTTCAGCATAGTAACGGTAATCCCAAGGTTCAATAGTAATATTATCACCATTGGCATCAGCAATAGCTTGCATATCTGCAACTTCTTCTGCGACTCTGGCAATTGCTGCAGGCCAAACTGCTTCCATAAGAGCCATGGCGTTTTCTGGTGTCTTTGCCATTCGATCTTGTAATCGCCATTGTGCATAATTATCGTAACCCAATAAGGCAACTCTTTCTTTACGGAGTTTTAAAATCTTAGCAATAATGGCATTGTTGTCATATTCATCACCATTGTCTCCTCGAGAATAGTAGTTTGTCCATACTACTTTTCGCAAATCACGTTCTGTAGAATAGGTGAGAAACGGATCCATTGACGATCTTGTATTGGTTATTGCATATTTGCCATCTTCACCTTTATCTGTAGCTATCTTTGCTGCCGATTTAATAAACGATTCAGACAAGCCACCCAACTGATTTTTATTCAAATACGTGACATAGTTTTCCTCATCGTGTAAGGTGTTGTTCGAAAATTTAGTGTATAAGGATGATAGCTCTTTATTAATCTCTGCGTAACGTTTTTTCTTCTCGGCATCTAAATTAGCACCATTCATTTCGTAACTCTTGTAAGTTAAATCAACCACTCGTTGTTGATCTGTAGGTAACGGATTGCTTTGTGAAGCCTCATAGACTGCTTTGATACGCTTAAAGAGTTTTTCGTTTTGCGAAATTTTTGAATTGTAATCAGATAGTTTTGGAGCCATTTCAGCTTGAATATCTCTAAATTCTTGAGACGACATATTACTACTTAAAATACCATAATAGGTAAATACATCATTCAGTTTCGCACCTGAAGCTTCTAAGGCTACTATCGTGTTTTCAAATGTTGGTGCATCAGGATTATTGGCAATCTCATCGACTTCTTTTAAACTAAGCTCCATACCTGTTTCCATAGCCTCTTGAATGTCGCTAGCTTCCATCTTGTCAAATGCTGGAACACCTTCATAAGGTCCTGTCCATTCTTGTAGAAGCACATTATCGTAACTCATAGCTGTTTGCTCTTCGGGTTTTGATTCTTCTTTGCAGGCTGCAAAAAGAACCAAGCTACATAAAACTGTAGCTTTTAGGGATTTTGAAATCATTAGAAAATTAATATTGGTTTTAAGGCCTGAAGGTACTTAAAAATGATGAGGTAGATTGTTGTGAATGTGTTAAAATCTGAAGACTTCAAAAACGCACTAATCTAAAATTTCTACGCGTTGTATATACACATTTTTTAGAGGCCAATCGGCATCATCTGTATCTACATTTGCAATTTTATCGGCTACATCGAGTCCGCGAATCACTCTTCCAAAGATGGTATAATCACCATCTAATTGATATACGTCTCTTAAGGTAATAAAGAACTCATAAGGTGAGGCCAATTTATAAGGATTGTCAATATCGCTACTCGGCATCGAAATCACGCCTCTATCATGACGAAAGCCTCGTTTGGTATCTGTTGGGAGTAAGTACTTGCCTATGTATCTACGTTTACGCATCACATCTCTGTCATCTGTACTTCCTCCTTGAATGATGTAATTTTCGATGACGCGATAAAACTGTGTGTTATCAAAATAGCCCTTTTTAGCAAGGTAAATGAAGTTAGATCGATGGAATTTTGTTTCATTAAATAACAAAATGTCAATATTTCCAAAGTCGGTTACAATACGCACTTTATTTTCTTTATGCACTTTGTCATACTGTAAAAAGAATTCCATAGCATTATCCTTAGTTAGTAGAAATGTGGAGTCTTTGTCTTCGGAAATGATCTCGTTTAGTGTTGTTTTAGGTTCTTCCTTAACTTGAGTAGAATCTAAGGTTTGTGTAGGGCTTTTCTTTTGAGATTGTTTATCTTCACAATTGAAAATTAGTAAGCTAATAGTGATAAGCACAAAAAATCTCATAAGGGAATGCATTTTGAAACGTTCATTAATTCGGTATCAAAAATAAAAAATCTAAATCTTCCAGGCGAAGACGCACAATTTAAAATGTCGCCACCTTTTCGAAAAGCATTGGTTGAAGAGAATAAGGCCAAAATGAAACATGCTAAAAAGGCTGGAGTAATGGCTTTGTTTTATCCTAGTCAAACTTTTGATACGCATTTAATTCTTATTTTGAGAAAAACTTACAAAGGTGTGCACTCAGCTCAAGTAGGATTTCCAGGAGGAAAACTTGAAAATGATGACCCAAATCTCGAATATACAGCACTTCGTGAAACTCAAGAAGAAGTTGGAGTAGCTATCGAAACCGTTGAGGTGTTGAAGTCCATGACACCCTTATACATTCCGCCAAGCAATTTTACCGTAGCTCCATTTTTAGGAATTACACACCATACACCAAAATTTGTAAAGCAAGATGAGGAGGTTGAAGATTTAATTGAAGTAAAGCTTTCCGATTTTATTGACGATTCTAATGAGACCCAAGTTGCAGTAATGACATCGTATGAGGTGGAAATTGAAGTTCCGGCATTTATGCTTAATGGTCATGTGGTTTGGGGAGCAACAGCAATGATGCTTAGCGAATTAAAAGACTTGTTAAAAAAGGTGCTGTAACCCTAAGTTTTTGTAAGTTTGTCTTTCCGCTTAATAACTATCAATTAATGGGATTATTTAAAAGAAACCCTTTTGGGCACATACTTTTTGTAAAAAAATGGCTAATTAGAATTCTCGGCCTCCTAACACATAGGCGTTTTAGAGGATTTAATGAACTTCAAATCGAAGGGTCAGACATCATTAAAAACCTTCCCGATACTAACGTTTTATTTATTTCAAATCATCAAACCTATTTTGCTGATGTAATCGCTATGTTTCATGTGTTTAATGCAAGTCTTAGTGGGCGACTAGATAATATTAAGAATGTAGGATATTTATGGAATCCTAAACTCAATATGTATTACGTAGCAGCCAAAGAAACCATGAAGGCTGGACTTATACCTAAAATATTTGCTTATACAGGATCTATTAGTATCGAACGTACTTGGCGATCACAAGGAAAAGATGTTAACCGTCAGGTAAAGATGAGTGACATCACGAGTATTAAAAGAGCCTTAGATGACGGTTGGGTTGTTACCTTTCCTCAAGGTACTACAACACCTTTTAAACCAATTAGAAAAGGAACGGCACATATCATTAAGCAATACAAGCCTGTTGTTGTCCCTATCGTTATTGATGGATTTAGACGTTCGTTTGATAAAAAGGGGTTACGTGTTAAAAAGAAAAATGTATACCAATCTTTTGAAGTTAAAGCACCTTTAGAAATAGATTATGAGAATGAATCTATAGCAGATATTGTTGAAAAAATTGAATATGCCATCGAACAGCATCCGTCGTTTTTAAAAGTAATTCCTCAAGAGGTTCTAGAAGAAAAAGAACGCCTTAATAGAGAACTTCGCGACTGGTAGAGATTAGTGGTCTTTACTGTCTATGTCTGTTTTGCTTTCTGAGGTCTTTAATGCTATTTCTGTTCTACAAATAGCATCAAATAGAAATATCAACCCAAGAAATAAAAAGAACTTTGACCAATCAAAGCAAAGGGATAATACTATAAACATTACGCCAATTAAAAACATTGAATTGGATGAATTGGTATCTGGCGAACTGGTTTTTGGAGTCCCAATTTCGGAATAAAAATTAATGACTTTTTCGTCTTTTAGTTCCCCGTTTAAAAACAAGCTAATGGTAACGTTACCAAGCGCAAAACTTTGCTTAGACTCAATGTGAATCGTTTCTAAAACTCCATTAATCATTAGTTCAAAGGTATGAACACGTTTACCTAAAGAGAGTTTTTTAGAAATCTTTTTACCATTGAGTAAAATCGTTTCTATTCCTAACCAATTTATGGTATAGGTAATAGCATGATTCTCAATATTAAAGGTTGCTTCCATGTTTTATACTTCTAATTTTTTCAGCTCTTTATAATTTCTATTTAATCGTTTTAATAGAATTCCATAAATGATGCGATAGAACAACCAAAAAACAATTAATAAAACTAGTGTAGCAATAATCATTGTCATGGTTGCAATGAACATTTGCTTACTTGAAAACTCAGCAAACTGTTGCGATATTTCAGGGTTTTTATAAACCATATAATATAAGCCATAAGACATCGATAAAAAGAGAGCTACTAAATTGTAGATTACATAATACTTGATGATTTTTCTGGTTCTAAGAATATTTTCCATTAATGTTTTTGCATTATCTGTTACTGAAATGGATTTATAAGATCGATAAAGCAAGTACACAAATATTAAAATTATAGAATAGGTGAAAATTGTTAACCCAAGTAATACAGCGCCATTTCCATACATGGCTTCTAGTTCGGCTCTATATTCAGCAGATGCAAAATAAGGATACGTATTAATCAATATCCAGAACGCTAATTCACCTAAACTAATATAGAAGAGTGTCTTCACAATTGATGATGATTTTTTATGCATCATCGGGTAAATCTCTTTACTAGACAATCTAACTTCGTCTTTGGGAACTCCAGACTGCCAATCCTTTTTTAATAAATCTAATTCATCCATAATATCACGGATTTAGTATTGTTTTTAATTTCTTCTTAACCCTATTCATTTTAACACGAGCATTCACTTCTGTTATACCTAAGGTTTCACTTATTTCACTATAATTTTTATCTTCTAAATACAAAAACACTAGTGCTTTTTCAATATCATTAAGCTGATGTACCGCTTTATATAATAATTTGAGTTGCTGCTCTTCGGTGTCATCATAAGCTTCCGATTTTATTTTAAAAGAGACACTCTCAAATTCTTGAGTCTTTATACTTCGTTTAGACTTTCGGTATAATGTAATTGCGGTATTTAAACCTACACGATACATCCAAGTGCTAAACTTTGCATCACCTCTAAATTTTGGATATGCCTTCCATAATTGTATAGTAATCTCTTGAAACAAATCATTATGCGCATCTTGGTTATTAGTATATAATCTACATACTTTATGCACGATGTTTTGATGCTTTTCAAGCAATTCAACAAAACTATGTTCGAGTTCTTTATTCAAATTTTGATCAGTTAGTTATCTATAAGTAGCATTATAATTTAAAACGTTACATCGCAATAAACATTAATTTAAAAATAAGGGTTTAACAGCTGTAAATCGTATCTTTGTAAAAGTCAGTTTAAGGCACTTTTTTATGAATATTCCTGAATCTAATTATCCAAGAATCGTTATCATAGGTGGTGGTTTTGCAGGTGTCAATTTAGCAAAATCATTAGCAAACAAAAACTTACAAGTCGTTTTACTTGATAAACATAATTACCACACGTTTCAACCACTATTATATCAAGTGTCTAGTTCAGGTTTAGAGCCCGATTCAATTGCTTATCCACTAAGAAAAATAATAAAAAAGCATAAACAATCTTTTTTTAGATTGGCTAATGTTGAGAAGATTAACACCAAGTACAATTCGATTGATACAAATATTGGTAGTATCAAATATGATTATTTGGTTATCGCTACTGGGACAAAAACTAATTATTTTGGTAATACAGCAATTGAAGCAAATAGTATGCCTATGAAGAGTGTACCTCAAGCACTTAATATTAGAAGTTTAATTCTTCAAAACTTTGAAAAAGCAGCCATAGCAAATTCAGATGAGCAGCGTAAAGCGTATCTTAATTTTGTGATTGTTGGAGGAGGGCCAACTGGCGTAGAATTGGCAGGTGCCATTGCCGAGCTTAAAAACCATGTATTACCACGAGAATATCATGACTTAAATACCAATGATATGCACATTCACTTGTTAGAAGGTGCAAATCGTGTATTACCACCAATGAGTGAACATGCCTCTAAAAAAGCAGAAAGCTTTCTAAAAAGCCTTGGGGTTAAAGTACATACAAATACATTTGTTACTAATTATGATGGATTGAAAGTGACAACCAATTCTGATTTGCAATTTCAAACCGAAACTTTAATATGGGCAGCTGGTGTTACTGGCGCACCAATTAAAGGACTAAAAGCTGGATCTATCAAGGAGAAAACCAATCGTTATCTCGTTAATCGTTTTAACCAAATTGAAGGTTATGACAATATCTTTGCGATTGGAGATATTGCGTTTATGGCCACAGAGAACTATCCAAATGGACATCCACAAGTTGCTCAGCCAGCTATTCAACAGGGTAAGCTTTTAGGGAGAAACCTAATAAGATTTGCTAAAAATCAATCACCTAAACCATTTACATATCATGATAAAGGCTCTATGGCTACAATTGGTCGCAATAAGGCTGTAGTCGATTTAAAGCATTTTAAATTTGGTGGGTTCTTCGCATGGTTTATCTGGATGTTTATTCACCTTATGTCGCTCGTTGGCTTTAGAAATAGAGTGATTGTTTTCTTTAATTGGACCTATAATTATATCAACTTCGATAAAGCAGCGCGACTTATTATAAGACCGTTTAAAAAATAGAATTTGGGCGTTAACAACCTTCATTTGTGTTGCAGTTGGTCAGGCTGTTCACTATATCTTTTTTGTTTTTATTAAAACCCTTTCGACTGCGCTCAAGGTGACAACACAAAAAAGGATGTCGTTACCATCCTTAACGCATGGTTTTAGATAACTTCAAGAGTCCAAAAACAATGAAATATTGTGCTAAAGCATAGGTCGTCATAATGCTAATACCTGAATAAGCGAGTGGTTTGTAAAATTTATTTAATGCCAAAATGCTATCAGAGATCATAAATAAAATAGCACCTAAAAAGACAAGCATATAACTCCATGTCGTTACATTACCTTTACGTAAAAATGCCGTTGTAGCCATACTCAAAATGACAACCATATAAACGACAACAGGAATGAGCATGTCTTGAAGTCCATTTTTTAGAAAGTAAAACAATCCAGCAGCATACAGTAATAAGAAGATGATAAAACCTATTGGGTTTGTATTCTTGCTTCTATGTTTTAAAAAAACCAATACATACATGATGTGTGCAATTAAAAAGGCAACAAGCCCAAATAGAAAATAATTTGGAGATTTGTTTACAAACATTAATAAACTATCTCCAGCTAGAGAAAACACTAATGCTAAAGTTGTTAAAATTCGTATTGCGTTATTGATGTGATTACTGTTTAGCCAGAAAAAAGTGAGTAATGACAATGTTATGGCTGGCTTAGTCAAGTAATGTGCCTGAGTTAATGAAGCGGTGTTGTCACAAACCAATTCTGCAACAACAATCAGGAAAAAAATAATGCTAAAGGTAATTTCAGATTTTGAAAGTGTAATCATATCGTTATGAATTAATCAGTTTTCAAAAATATGCAATTCAGCATTCAATTTTAACAATTCAGTAAAATAGAATTTAATTCACAGTCTTTGTTTTACATCTTTGACCTATCAAAAACGAACAGTTAAAAATCATCAACCATGAGATCAATAATCAAATTCTTAGTTATTCTTATTACAACAGTATCTTTTGCGCAAACCACAGTGAGTGGGAAAGTCATCGATTCTAAACATCAACCTATTGTAGGAGCCAATGTGTATTTGGATGGAACCTATGATGGAGACACAACAGATGAGAACGGCAATTTTAGTTTCTCAACCAGTGAAACAGGAACTCAAGCTTTAATCATTTCTTATTTGGCGTATGAGACTAAAACCATTGTAGCCAATGTAACTACTTTTAATAAGCTTCAAATCAAACTAAAGGATGATATGGAAGCTTTAGATGCTGTAGTCATTTCTGCAGGAACCTTTGAAGCAAATGATAACAGTAAAGTATCTGTATTGAATTCTTTAGATGTTGTAACTACAGCTAGTGCGCTTGGAGACTTTGTTGGCGCATTACAAACCCTGCCTGGAACTTCTACAGTTTCTGAAGACGGCCGACTATTCGTAAGAGGAGGTGATGCTAACGAAGCTCAAATTTTTATTGATGGTATTCGTGTGTTTACACCGTATTCACCAACAACTAATAATATACCAACACGAGGACGATACTCACCATTTTTATTTGATGGAATAACTTTTTCAACAGGAGGGTATTCTGCCGAGTATGGTAATGCATTGTCTAGTGTTTTGTTATTAAATACTATAGATGAGCCAGATCAAAATAAAACTGATATTGGTATTATGAGTGTGGGAGGAAGCTTAGGTCATACAAAAAAATGGGATAAAACGTCTCTAAGTGTGAATGCATCTTATATTAATCTTGCACCTTACTTAGCTGTCTATTCAGATCGTAATGATTGGCACAAGCCTTATGAAGGAGCTCAAGGAGAGGCTGTGTTTCGTCAGAAATTTGAAAACGGAATGCTGAAATTTTATGCTGCTTTTGATGCTGCTAATTTTGAGCTAACACAAGACGATATTAATATTACTGAAGGTGTACGATTTAAACTTAATAATAAAAATTTCTATGCTAATACATCTTATAAAGGTGTCTTAAGTAATGGATGGTCTATGCATACAGGATTAAGTTATACCATTGCAAAAACAGATATTGAGGTTATAGGTAATGATATTCAAAATGATGAAAAATCGGCTCATGTAAAATTGAAGTTTAAAAAGCGTTTTAATAGCAGATTTAAACTCAGTTTTGGAGCAGAGCATTTTACAACGAAATTTGACGAAGCATTTTCAAATAATGACTTAAATGTGTCTTACGGCTTTACGAATAACAATACAGCCGCTTTTGCTGAATCTGATATTGTATTTAGTAAAGACTTTGCCCTTAAATTAGGAGTTAGAGCAGATCATTATGCCTTATCAGATGAGTTTCAAATAGCGCCAAGAGCATCAGTAGCTTATAAAACGTCAAAAAACGGGCAATTATCTGTAGCCTACGGAAATTTTTATCAGAATGCCAATAATAATATTTTGAAGTTCAATTCCGAAGTGCAAACTCAAAACACGGCACATTATATTATGAATTATCAGCATGTTACTGATGGCCGAATTTTCAGAGCTGAGGTGTATAGAAAAGAATATAATGACTTAGTAAAGTTTGATACCCAAATGGAAAGTTTTGATTCTAACTTCGATAATACAGGCTCAGGTTATGCACAAGGTTTAGATTTGTTTTTTAGAGACAATAAAAGTATTAAAAATGTCGACTATTGGTTGAGTTATTCTTACCTAGATACAGAACGTAATTACCGTAATTATCCCACACAAGCACAACCAGGTTTTGCGAATACTCACAATTTCTCAGCTGTTGCCAAGTATTGGATTAATGATTGGAAAAGCCAAGTTGGATTTGCTTATACCTTTGCTTCTGGGCGTCCTTATGATAACCCAAATGCAAATGAGTTTTTAGGAGAAATGACGAAAAGTTATAATAGTTTAAGCCTAAATTGGGCCTATTTAATAAGTCAACAAAAAATCTTATATGTCTCTGTAAATAATGTCTTAGGGTTTAAAAATATTAATGGATATCAATATGCAAATACACCAGACATGAATGGTAATTTTGCTAGACGTAGTTTGCGTCCTGCTGCAGACCAATTCTTCTTTGTAGGGTTCTTTTGGACTATTAGTGATAATGGTACTGATAATCAATTGGATAACTTGTAAGTTTCTGAAATTCATAGGTTTGTGATATGATAATTATCATATTTTTTTAGACTGATATGCAGTAACTTAGAGTAAATCATAAATCTCAAAGTTATGCAAGTCAAGAAAAATCCAGAGGTTGAAGTGGGTAGAAATAGTAGTCTGTATTTTGCAATTGGTTTAAATCTAATGTTGTTAACAACATACCTTTTGTTTGAACATAAATTTTATGAGTCTGATGCGTATGTTGTAGAGCAATTACAATTAGACGATTTTGATCAAGAGGATATAGAAATTATTAATCTTAATACACCGCCACCACCACCTCCAGCTGCTCCGGCAATTGTTCCTGAGGATATAAAAATTGTTGAGGACGTTGTCGAAATTGAAGAAACTATTATCGAAAGTAGTGAGATTGGACAAGACGATATCATTGCTGATGTTGTTAGTGTAGAAGAGGTTGAAGTCGAGGAAGTTGAAGAAGATATTGAAGTGCCTTTTGCAGTCATTGAAGATATTCCTGTATTTCCGGGTTGTGAGAATGGCTCTAAAGCTGAAAAAAAAGCATGTTTCGAGAAGTCTATTAAAGCTCATGTTAAAAAGCACTTTAAATATCCTGATACAGCTTTAGAATTAGGGATATACGGTAAAGTCTATGTCCTTTTTGCAATAGATAAAAACGGGCAAGTTTCAAAGATAAAAACAAGAGGCCCAGATAAGATTCTTGAGAAAGAAGCTGCTCGTATCATTGGATTATTACCTAAAATGACACCTGGTAAACAACGAGGACGATCTGTTAGTGTACCTTATAGTATTCCAATTAGCTTTGTACTAAAAGAGTAAATAGTTCTTTTAACGTTTTGTATAACACTTATAAAAAAATCGGATAATTGAATATTATCCGATTTTTTATGGTTTTCTATTAAAAAATTAAATCTAGTTCTTATAACCTCGTCCTGGTGTATAAGGTGCGCCAGATTTTATAAGTTTGTCTTCTAATTGTTTTAGATCAATATTAAATATAGCTTCAGCTTTTTGCTTTAATGCTGTAATTTTTGTTTTAGCAATAGCATAGCTGTCTTTGTGCGTCTGCGTAGGAGCTGAGGTAGAATATTTTTGTTCGTAGCTCATTACTCCAATACGAGCTGCGGGACTCTTAGGTTGACTAATATCTAATTTGTTTTTTACTGGATCACCATAAAGCGCTACATTGAGATTATTAATTTTATCTTCAATAGTTTTTACCGATTTTGATAGTTCTCCATATGGTAACTCAGATCGTTTAATAGCAGCTTTAATATGTTTTAATCTAGTGTTCGTTTCACCAATTATTTTTTGACAAGCTTCTAAGTCGGCCTCAAGTCGCAATACCTGTTTTTGAAATGCAACTTTTGCTGCTCTGTCATCAGCTGGCATAACTGTGTTTTCTAGAGCAACAACTTCAAAAGAAACTGGAGCAACTAACTGACGCATATCTCCGTTCTGATACAAGTCCATTTCAACAGTATAAGTCCCAGGAGTGACAAGTGTACCTTCGTCTACCGTTGCCCAAGGATTATAAAATGCAGGCTTTTTTAAATTAATAGGTGTTTGAAGTGTGTATCTTAAATCCCAATGGAAACGTTGTAAGCCTTCTTTAGGGGACTTAAAATCCTTTTTTACCACATTGCCTTGGCTATCTTTAATGGTAAAGACTAAGGATGGTTTGTCTTCTTCCATTTCAGCTTTTAAAGAGGTGTAATCTGGATAATTTGCATCTATTTGGTTTTTGATAAGTTCTTTTTCTTTTTCAGTACGTTGATCTTTTAATGATTTAAAAGTATCTCCATAATAATAAGTAATAATAGCCTCAGGACCTAAGTTTGGAGCTGTGTAAAAATTATCGCCTTGGAATGACTTTCCTGGTAAACCTAGAGGAAGACTTCGTTCCCAACTCAAGGCTTTTCTAACAGGATAAATTATAGCATCTTCTGAAGGTTTTTTGTTTTCTATATTTCGAAGTGCAGAATAATCATCCATAACGTAAAACCCTCTTCCAAATGTTCCTAATACTAAATCATTTTCGCGTTCTTGAATAGCTATATCTCTTACAGCTATGGTTGGCAATCCATTAGATAGTTCTTTCCAACGTTGCCCTTGATTTGGAGAAAAGAATGCGCCATATTCTGTTCCGCAGAAAATCAAATCTTTATCAACATGATCTTCTTCTATCGCATAGATACTACCTTTTTTTGGTAAGTTACTGCTTATCGATGTCCAGGTTTTTCCTTTATCATTAGATTTAAAAATATAGGGTTTAAAATCTCCATATTTGTGATGGTTGAATGCCACATATATGACATTAACATCGTGCTTTGATAAGTATACACTATTGACATAGGATTGATTTGGAGCTCCAGAAATATTAGATATGGCTCTCCAGGTTGATCCTCCATTTTCAGAAATATGGATAAGTCCATCGTCTGTTCCAGCAGCAATCAAATTTTCGTCAATTGGAGACTCAGATAAAGCAACAATACTACCATAAAGTGAGGTAGAGCCATTTTTTGCAACTGCATCAATACTAACAATACGGTCGTAAACTTTCAATGTGTTTCGATCTATTTGACGACTTAGGTCGTCACTAATGACTTCCCAGCTATTTCCATAATCATTAGATCTAAATACTTTATTAGCTGCAAAGTACAAGCGTCCCGAAGCATGTCTGCTCACTACTAATGGTGAGTCCCAATTAAATCGGTAGCTATTTTCATTCTCACGTTCAGTAGGTTGAATCCCCATAATTTCCCCACTTTTTTTGTCGTAGCGTACCAAAAATCCATATTGAGATTGTGCGTAGACAATATCTGGATTATTAGGATCAATTTGAGATTCAAACCCGTCACCACCATTAGTGATAAACCAGTCAAAATTTGTAATGCCATGATCGGTAAGTACACGAGAAGGTCCTCCAATACTGAAGTTGTCTTGAGTGCCTCCATAAACATTATAGAATGGATAGTCATTATCAACAGCAACTTTGTAGAATTGTGTTACAGGTATATTTTCTTTAAAATCCCATGTTTTGGCGGCGTCAAAGGTTTCGTAAACACCACCATCACAACCAACAAGCCAGTGTTTGTTATTGTTTGGATCTATCCACATGCAATGATTGTCTACGTGTTTAGTAACTTCACCTACATGTTCAAATGTCTTTCCGCCATTGTGACTTACAGACATCCATGTATCCATCGAGTATATAGTATTTTCATCAATAGGATCTGCAATGATTTCTTGATAATAGTTTCCACTAGTTTTATGAGAACCTCTTTTTTCCCAACTTGCACCTCTGTTTGTAGAAGCAAAAAATCCACCTTTCCCATCTGCAGCTTCAACGATGGCATAAATGATTTCAGGATTGGCAGGAGAAATGGCTAATCCAATACGTCCTAGTTCTGTCTTTGGTAAGCCAGTATTAATTTCGATCCAAGTATTACCTCCATCGGTACTTTTATGCATGCCAGAACCAGGACCTCCACCAACATAAGTAAATACATGTCGTCTACGTTGAAATGTTGATGCATACAAAATATCTGGATTTCTAGGATCCATTTGAACATCGTTGACTCCAGTATGCTCATCAACGGTAAGAATGGCTTCCCAAGTTTGTCCGCCATCGGAAGTTCTATATAAACCACGATCACCTCCTTTGCTCCATAAAGGACCAATAGCAGCTACATAAACGATATCAGAATTTTCTGGGTGAACAATGATTCGACCAATGTGTTCAGAGGTCTCTAACCCCATATTTTTCCATGTTTGTCCTCCATCAATAGATTTATATACGCCATCACCATAGGATACAGAACGTTGATTGTTATTCTCACCACTTCCAACCCAAATGACATTAGAATTATTTGGATCTATGGTGATACATCCAATAGAGTAGGAGCCTTCATTGTCAAATATTGGAGTATACTCAACTCCTGCATTAATTGTTTTCCAAACCCCTCCAGCCGAAGATGCTACATAGTACTCAAAAGGATTGTTTGGGTTTACTGCAATGTCTGAAATTCTTCCAGAAGTTAATGATGGCCCAATACTTCTCCATTTGAGGCCATCAATTTTAACCTTATCTAAAGGTTGCGAATCATCTTTTTTAGATTTTTGTGCATTAGTGTATTGCAAGCTCATCATGATAATGGCAAGCAATAAAATGGTTGATTTTTTCATTGTTATGATATTATAAACGATTAAAATAGGTTGTTGATTCGTTAGGAAATGGGCAAGACGAAGTTCGACATTTTTATTGATAACAACAAGTCTGAAATGTTAAGATGCTTAAGTGTTATAAACCACCATTATAGTTACTTAACTCCAATAGTTTTTCACTGTTAGAGCTGTCAAGCATAAAGGCAATTGCTTTATGTTTATCTTTAGCATCATTGTAAAATTTTTCACAAATCTTAAATCCCATAAAATACCCTAAGTCAGGCGGTATGTCTGTACGGTCATAATTATAAAACCAGTCGGTTTTGATATATTGGTATTTAATGTCTAGGTCGCCTAAGAATTTTACCCATAATGATGATTCATTTGCTTTTCCGTAGGCATAAGTTTCCAAAAGAGAAGATGGTAATTTTCCCGTTTGGAGGTACATTAAAAAATCGGCAGAACCCTCACAAATCGATTTTGATAGCAAAGTCCTAGTATTGATGTTTTTTTGATTAACATGTACTTGTTCATGGACAACTAAAGGAATTAATGACTCATAATGGTTTATGTTTTTAAGCTGATCATCATTAAATAAAAATGCTGATTTTGTGTGTTCACTTCGTGCGTTTTTTTCAAGCTGAATAATCATTGTACTATCTATTACTGTCCCGGCACGTTTAAACTGTCCCATTACAAAGTAAATATCATTGAATTGGGCATCTGGATATAATTTTTCAAAATCACGCAAATGAGATCTTATGTTTGAAGTGTCTTTTTTAGAGTTTAGGGTTATCGATTTAATAGAGTTAAAGAATACAGTGTCTTTCATAAAAGTAGCATAATCCGATGCTGTTAATTGGTCTTTTTTAATCAGTAATTTTAAGCCTTTGCTACTTTTGTTGATATAGTGGTGTTGGATGATTTTTGTACGTTCACTATGGTCTTTTAAGGTTTTAATTTTGTCGTAAGCACTCCAGAAATTATCAATATCCTCAAAGTGCATTTCTATGCTGTTACAATCTTTTGAAGCATCATTGCTGCAATTAAATAGGCTCGTAAAAATTAGCAATAGTATGCAAAATTGAAGTTGTAGTTTCATAGACTGATTTTGATAAAAACGAAAAACTTAAACACTTATTTTGACAAAGTTTAACCTTGTTTCCATTTAATATTACAACCGATACTTGGTTTTTGTGCTTCGGGAATAGACTCATTATTTAACATGCTATCTAATACATTTCTTATGTCCTTTCCAGTAACTGGAATGCCATTACCTGGTCTTGAATCATCCAATTGACCGCGATAAACTAATTTTAGATGAGTGTCAAACACATAAAAGTCAGGTGTACAAGCAGCATCGTAAGCTTTTGCTATATCTTGGGTTTCGTCATACAAATATGGAAAAATAAAATTGTTATTTATAGCATTCTGTTTCATTAAATGAGGGGAGTCTTCAGGGTAATTTTCAATATCATTACTCGAAATTGCAATACAGTTTATTCCTTTTGAAATATAATTTTTTGCAAGTATAGATAAAGCATTGTTGATATGTTTTACAAAAGGGCAATGGTTGCAAATGAACATTATAATCGTGCCATTTACACCTTTAGCATCCTGTAATGATAGTATTGTGTTATCTATTGTATTGATGAGTTTGAAATCTGGAGCTATTGTTCCTAGAGGAAGCATATTAGAAGGAGTTAAGGCCATAGATTAGATGTTAAGATTAATTTGTAAGTTTAAAGAATGGATAATATAGTAACTTTCGAAGACTTCACAAAAGTCGATTTAAGGGTAGGAACAATAATTGAAGTCAATGATTTTCCTGAAGCTCGAAACCCATCATATCAGCTTATTATTGATTTTGGGGATTTAGGAATTAAAAAATCATCTGCACAAATCACAATGCTTTATACAAAGGAACAATTATTAAACAGGCAGATAATTGCGGTTGTTAATTTTCCGAAGAAGCAAATAGCTAAATTTATGAGTGAGTGTTTAGTATTAGGTGCTGTACGTGACAAAGAGGTCATTCTGTTGCATCCAGAGCAGATCGTCAAAAATGGGTTAACAATAAGCTAGTACATGGAAGACTTAGATAAGGTAAACATTCAGTTTGATACTGAAAGTCTATGGATTTTAAATACGGCTTTAGCATTAATTATGTTTGGCGTGGCTCTTAGTATTTCTATTAGCGATTTTAAAGTTTTGCTTAAGCAACCTAAGGTTGTCTTGGCTGGAATAGTGTCCCAATTTGTGTTATTGCCTTTAGTTACATTTTTACTAATTATATTAGTGAAACCACAACCAAGTATCGCTTTAGGAATGATGATGGTCGCAGCTTGCCCTGGTGGGAATATTTCAAATTTCATGACACATTTGGCAAATGGGAATACAGCATTATCTGTGAGTCTTACAGCTATTGGAACATTATTAGCAATAATTATGACGCCATTAAACTTTCAATTGTATGGTCATTTGTATGAACCCACAGCCCTACTATTAAAACAGGTTGCGTTAGAGCCTTTTGAGCTTGTTAAATTAGCCCTTTTGATTTTAGGAATTCCACTGATACTAGGTATGTCAATGAGATTTAAAAACAAACTTCTCGCAGACAAATTGTCTAATGTACTTAAGCCAGTTTCAATAATAATTTTTATTGCAATTGTAATCATTGCATTTTCCAAGAATATGGAGGTGTTTAATGCCTATATTCAACATGTTTTAACGCTTGGGGTTACTCATAATATCCTGGCTATTGTTCTTGGTTTTTTTGTTGCAAAAGGTTTAGGTTTATCCTTTAAAAATCAAAAAACATTAGCTATAGAAACAGGTATACAAAACTCAGGTTTGGGCTTGTTGCTTATTTTTACATTTTTTAGTAACCTTGGAGGTATGGCTATAATTGCCGCTTTTTGGGGAATTTGGCATATTATATCTGGCTTGTTTTTGGCCTTGTTTTGGAGTTGTAAACCCTCAAAAATTATTAAGAATTGAAACAGTTATGGTTATTTAGTGTACGCGCTTATTTGCGTTTAGGGTTGTTCTTTTACTTTAAAAAAATAGAGGTGGCCAATGCGAATGTGATTCCAAAAGATAAGTCAGTGTTATTTTTGGCCAATCATCAAAACGCATTATTAGATGCCTTACTTATCGCAACAAAAAATGGTCGGTTTTCCTACTTTTTAACACGAGCAGCCGTATTTAAAAAACCTATGGTGAGTAGGGTGTTGAAAAGCCTTCAAATGCTTCCTGTGTATCGTATAAGAGATGGCTGGGGAAATTTGACTAAAAATAATTCGATATTTTCTAAGAGTTCTGAATTGTTAAGTCAAAATGAAGCGGTTGTGATTTTTCCTGAAGGGAGTCATAATCTAAAGCGAACAGTTAGACCCTTGAGCAAAGGGTTTACTCGTATAGTATTTGAAACACTAGAACGGTATCCTGAGACTGAACTCCATTTGATTCCTGTAGGGCTTAATTTTCAGCATGCAACCCAGTTTAGCGATAGTGTGCTTATCAATTTTGGAACCCCTATGCTAGTCAATTCTGATGTGTTAAAACATGAAAACAATCAAGTTTCTCACTTGAAATCAAAAGTTGCTTTACAATTAAGGCAACTTACAACGCATGTCGATACCAATGATTATGATAAAATAATACAACAATTACATAACTTGAATGTCGATTTTACAAAGCCTGAAGCTGTTAATGCTTGTATAGCGAGCAATTTTAAATTTTGTAAGCAAGAACCTCCAAATCGATATCAGTATTTAAAGAAGGTGTTTAAGATTTTGCTAATAATTAATTTATGCTTGCCTTATGTTATTTGGAAATTTGTTGCTCAACCAAAAATTAAAGAAATTGAATTTACATCTACATTTAGGTTTGCAATTGCTATCACTTTAGTGCCACTTTTTATCATTTTTGTGATGCTTAGTTTAGGGTTGATCTTGCATCTCAAATTTGCACTTATGTACCTTTTCAATGTATTCCTACTAGCTTTGTTATCAATAAAATTATAACTCTTCTCTAAAAAATATAGCGTTCATCATAAGTTTGTTAGTGCCATACCAAAACGCCCTAAAATTTGTATTGTCGGTAAATACGACTACAGTTCCTCGACCTAAACCTTTAGATTTATAAGGTACTGTTAATGCCAGACTATCTAAATTCGGTTTAGAAATATAACCACTTAACAGTGGGGCTTTAGTATACCTAATAGGGTTGTTATAGCTTTGTTTATCAGCTTTCATAAACAAGGTGTTATTTCTAAATAATGCTATTTTATCATTTTTATATCCAAAGTTTATAGGGTGAGATCGGTCGATGTCTGCTTCAAAAATGGCGCCGCCAATCACTTGCGCTCCTCTAAAATCACCACGTTGTTCGAAAGCGATGTCTTTAGCTTCTAGCTCCATCTTTTTAAAATCTAGTTTTATAAATTCATTCGATTTTAACCAATTTAAGGCACTGCGATATCCAATTAATGTGCCACCTCTTTGAACCCATTCCTTAAGCTGTTTTGTAGCACTTGCTCCAGGAGAACCACTCGGTAAAATGATAGCGTTATAGCGACTTAAATCAACACGATTTAAAGATCGTGTATCTAGTTTTGTTAACTTTATATCATAACGCTGGTCAAAAGCATGCCAAATTTCGCCTGCATCATAGCTCCTAATGCCATCACCAACAATCATTGCTACTTTTGGCTGTTCTATAGCTCTAAATTGGCTGCTGCCTAAATCAATACCTTTTGTTAATCCGGTGCTTACAGCATCAATATCGATATGACTTTCTTTAGCAATCTTTTGCAAGAATGTATACAGCTCGTCTATAGATTTATTTTGATTTTGGACAGGAATTAATATAGTACCATAATCATATGCTTTTCCATTCATACTGAATTGCTTCATCCCAACTTTAGCGCGTAAGCCACTTTCTAATATAGCGTTTAGTGCCTTAGGAGAGTAATATTCATGCCATTCCATTAAATACGCGTAGTTACTTTTTGAGGTTACTGAACCTGGCTTTAATTGTAAACCACTAATTTTTTCTCCTGCGTTAGTGGTTGAAATATCTTCAGAATAGTCTAATCCGAATGCCAATGGGAAGGTCCAAGCCGATACATCATAAAACAAGCTATCTTGAAACTTGGTACGCTTTTCAAACATAGCATTGATTAATCTTATGTTCTTTTGGTTCTTAGGAATTACATAGGCATTCCCTTTTTTAAAGCGTTTTCCATTACTTACGATATCAGATTTCAATTCATGAATATCTATTTTATGACGGTTTAAAATTTCAGCTAAATGATATGTTTTTGCTGCATCTTTTTCATCGCCAAAAACAATGGCTTTTCCATGTTCTTTATTTGCTTCTGCTCTGGCATTTTTATAAAAATCATGCTGGTATTGGAGAATCTCCTTACGCATTCCTTTAGCAGCAGCCAGTGTAGATAATGCTGTAGTAAATTGATTTCTTATAGTGTAAGGAAATGTCAAAATACCATTATCACTTTCTTGAGCGTGCCCACGAGAACTTGCTTGTTCAAATAGGATTCCAATACTCCCGTTAATATCTGGAAAGGTAGATCCTTTTCCGTAGTAAAAATCATCAAAATTCTCTTCGGTGTAATATAGAGACCCAATTTTATCTAGAGCTTCAGCATGATAATTTCCAATGTTTTTTGTGAGTTCTTGATTTAGTTTTGGCGTTAATGGATGAGTTCTTGATGGAATTCCAGGCTGAAAAAAGAAACTAGCATTAGTTCCCATTTCATGATGGTCTGTTAAAATATTTGGTAGCCATTTATGAAAACTTGCAATTCGTACTCGAGATTCTGGAAGTTGTACAGGAAGCCAATCACGATTCATATCAAACCAGTAATGATTTGTTCTCCCACCAGGCCAGACTTCGCGATATTCTCTATCATTAGGATCTGGGTTTAAATTATCACTTTTATTGGTGTTTGCCCAATAAGCAAAACGTTGTAATCCGTCTGGGTTATAAGATGGATCAAATAGAATCACAGTTTGATCAAGGAGTTCTGTAACGTCACTACTTTCGGCAGCCGCTAAATAATAAGCAACCAAGAGTGCTGCATTTGAACCACTAGGTTCATTTCCATGGATAGAAAACCCTTGGTAAACGACTATTGGCATATTGTTAGTTTCTACTGAATTACTTTCTGTAGAAGCTAGATGTTTTTGTCTGATATCCTCAAGATTGATATGGTTTTTTGGAGATGTAATTGTGAGTAGAAGTAGAGGTCTGTCTTCAAACGTCGACCCTCGATTTTCAATAGAAATTCTATCTGAAGCCTTTGCTAAAGCTTCCATATACTGTACTAGTTTGTCATGAGTTACATGCCATTTGCCAACTTGATGACCAATTACCGATTCTGGTGTAGGTATGTTTTTGTTATATGTAGTGTTTTGCGGGAGGTAATATGATAAGTCTAATTGTTGTGCATTTAGTTGAAGTAGGCTAAGTGCAAGTAGAAGGAAAGTTAGTCTCATAATAAAAGTTAGTTAAGGTATAAAAATATAAAAACCGCTATTCATAGAATAGCGGTTTAGTATAATTTAACAAAGTGAAGCACTATATGTCTTCAAAATTGATGTCTGTAAATTTATCTGCAGAATCAGAATCGGTATTAGATTCTGAGCTTTCAGTATTGTTATCTGAATAGTCTTCTTTTTTGAAATCTTTTTGATGACGCTCACTAATTACTTCGTCTCCTTTTTCAGAAATAATGTAATCTGTCATTTCTCTTAAAATCTCATTAAACTCTGAAAAATCTTCTTTATACAAGTAGATTTTGTGTTTTTTATAATGAAACGAACCATCATCGTTGGTAAATTTTTTACTTTCTGTAATCGTAAGATAATAATCTCCAGCTTTGGTTGCTCTTACATCAAAAAAGTAGGTTCTTCGTCCTGCTCTTAATACTTTTGAATATATTTCCTCTTTTTCCATCATTCCGTGATCACTCATAGCTATTTTTTTTTGTTTTGAATGCGCATCAAAAATCTAAAAAAAAAGATTAGTAAACAACAAAAATTATAATTCTTTTGTACTTAGCTGTTTCAAGTAAAGTTCTTTGTAGTAACCATCAGTGTTAGCTAAAGATTCGTGTGTTCCGTTCTGGATGATTTTACCATCTTCAAGCACGATAATTTTATCAGCATCTTTAGCAGAAGATACACGATGGCTTACAATGATTGTAGTTTTTCCTTTGGAAATTTTACGCAAACTTTTGAGTATTTTTTCTTCTGTTTCGGTATCTACAGCAGATAAGCAATCATCAAATAACATGATTTGTGGTGCTTTAATAATTGCTCTAGCAATTGAGATTCTTTGTTTTTGACCACCTGATAAGGTTATTCCACGTTCTCCTAAAATGGTTTGATATCCTTTTTTAAATGCTTTGATGTTTTTGTGTACGTCTGCAAGTTTTGCAGCATTAATGATGTCTTCTTCGCTAGCATCTTCTTTACCGAACTTAATATTATTTTCAATAGTATCTGAAAATAAAAAGGCATCTTGAGGTACATATCCAATATTATTTCTTAAGCTTTCGAGATTTATTTGACTTATGGCAGTGTTATCAATCGTAATACTACCTTTTTGAACATCATATAAGCGTCCGATCAGATCCAAGATGGTAGATTTACCAGATCCTGTTTTTCCTAAAATAGCTAAAGTTTCTCCTTTGTTAAGAGAAAAACTAACATTGTCTAGTGCTGTAATATTAGTGTCTGGGTAGATGTAAGTAACATTATTAAATGCGATATCACCATTAATGGTAGTAGACATTGGATTGAGACTCTTTATTTCGGGTTCTTGTTTTAAAAACTCATTGATTCGCTTTTGAGAGGCTTCTGCTTGTTGTACCAAATTTGTAACCCAGCCAACCGTTGCCACTGGCCAAGTTAGCATGTTGACATAAATTAAAAATTCGGCAATAGTTCCTATTTCTTCAATTTCACCATTAATGTATTGCATGCCACCTACGTATGCAACCAATATATTACTTACACCAATGAGCAAAATCATAGACGGAAAAAATAAGGCTTGCACTTTGGTTAAATCTATTTGTTTTTGTTTGCTTTCTTCGGATAGGGCATTAAACTCATCAAAATTAGGACCTTCAATTCCATAGGATTTAATGACTGAAATTCCACTAAAAGATTCTTGAGTAAACGTTGATAAATGTGATAAGTATTCTTGTACAATTCTACTACGTTTGTTGATGACACGACTTAATTTGTAAATAATAAAAGAAAGAATTGGTAATGGTAAAACGGTATATAAAGTCAGTTTTGGTGCTACACTTAACATGTAAATAAGTGCAACAATGAAAAGCGTAATAGTATTAATGGTGTACATGATGGCTGGCCCACAATACATTCTTACTTTACCAACATCTTCACTAATTCTATTCATTAGATCTCCAGTTCTGTTAGCTTTATAAAAATTAAGCGATAAGTTTTGATATTGTTGGTAAACTTCATTTTTTAGATCATATTCTATGTAGCGAGACACATTTATGATGGTTTGCCGCATTAAAAATGTAAAGATGCCAGTAACAATTGCAGCTCCAATGATATAATAAATATGTAAAGCTAATTGCTCTTTAAAGACAGAATTGGAGATTTCATTATTGTACGCTTTCGATATAATCGTAATTGCTTTGCCTAAAAATCTAGGCATAAAAAGTGCAAATATTTTTGCGCCAATGGTAATTAAAATTCCAAATAACAACCTATAACGATACTTAAAAAAGTATTTGTTGATATGTTTTAGTTCTTTCATTTATTATTTGAGGCTTGTTTTTAGCGATTTAATAAATTAACATACTTATTTTTGCTAATACTCCAATATTGAGTTATTTTTGCTCGCTATTTTATACATAATGTAAAATAGCTTCTAAATCTAAATTTACATGACATCAGATGTTATCAGTTCTAAAGAACTTTCAAAAGTAGATCCAGTTTTTGGTCAGTTATCTTTTGATAATCATGAACAAATAGTTTTTTGCAACGACAAAGATACTGGTTTAAAAGCAATAATAGGAATTCATAACACAGTTTTAGGACCTGCACTAGGAGGTACGAGAATGTGGAATTATAATAACGAATGGGAAGCACTTAATGATGTTTTACGTTTGTCTCGTGGAATGACCTTCAAGTCTGCAATTACTGGACTCAATTTAGGAGGAGGAAAAGCTGTGATTATAGGCGATGCTAAAACTCAGAAGACTCCAAAGCTCATGAGAAGGTTTGGAGAGTTCGTACATTCACTAAGCGGGCGCTATATTACAGCAGAAGATGTGGGTATGGCTACAGAAGATATGGATACTGTTAGAGAGGTAACACCTTATGTTACTGGTATATCTGAAAGTAAAGGTGGCGCAGGAAACCCTTCTCCAATTACTGCTTATGGTGTGTTTATGGGAATGAAAGCAGCTGCTAAATTTAAGTATGGAAGCGATATTCTTGAGGACAAATCTGTATTTGTACAAGGTATTGGACATGTTGGTGAAGCCTTAGTTGAACATTTAATGAACGAAGGTGCTCGTGTTACCATTTCTGATATCAATCAAGAGCGTTTAGAGTCTGTAAGTTCTAAGTATGGTGTATCTATTTATAATGGGAATGATATTTATAGTGAGTCTATGGATATTTATGCGCCTTGTGCTTTAGGAGCAACCATTAATGATGATACTATTTATAAACTCAAGGCAGATATTATAGCTGGTGCTGCAAATAACCAATTAGCCGATGAGGTAAAACATGGTCGTTTGTTGCAAGAGCGAGGTATTTTATATGCTCCAGATTTCTTAATCAATGCTGGTGGAATTATTAATGTGTATGCTGAGTTAGAAAATTACGGAAAACAAGAAATTATACGTAAAACAGAAAATATCTATAATACGACTTTAGAAATTTTTGAAGGAGCTAAGCAAAATAATGTAACGACCAATGTCTCTGCATTAACCATTGCAAAGCAACGTATAGCTAACCGAAAAGAAGAACAAGGAAAATAATCTAAATATTTTTATAGGATTAAAATAATAGTATTTTTGCAGAGCGAAAGAGATTCACTTTCGCTTTGTTAATTTATAGCTCTTTGCAACCATGTTAAATAGACGACACATTCGTATTAAAGTTATGCAAACACTTTATGCTTCTAATGGCATTGAAAGTGATAACATCAAAACCAATGAGAAATTTCTACTTCAAAGTCTAGATAACATGTACGATTTATTTATTGCACAGTTGTCTCTTTTAGTTGAAGTCCATAAAAAATCTAAAGATCGTTTAGAGAAAACACAAAAAAAACTCTTAGCAACTCAAGAGGATAAAAACCCTAATTATAAGTTTATTAATAATGAAGTTCTTGTAATGCTAACTTCAAATGAAGCATTAAAAGACACTATTGAATCTCAAAAAGAAAACCTTTGGTATTTAGATTTTGAGTATGTTGACGTTATTCTTAAGTCCATCTTAGAAAGTGACATTTATAAAGATTATATGTCAACTAAAACATCAACCTTTAAAGAGGATAAAAATTTTGTTATTGATGTGTTTACTGAAATCATAGCACCTAACGATAAATTGTATGATTATTTTGAAGACAAGCAAATTACTTGGTTGGATGACCTTCCGGTTGTGAATACTGCTATTTTGAAACTTCTTAAAAAGGTCAAGGTATCAACAGAAGGAAAATACTTTACGCCTCAATTATTTAAAGATATAGAGGATAAAGATTTTGGTGTTGATTTATTGAAAAAAACCATCCTTAATCAATCAAGTTTTAGTGATGAAATCTCAGCTAAAACTAAAAATTGGGATGCCGAACGAATTACTCAAATTGATACCGTCTTAATGCAAATGGCTATTTGTGAGTTTCAAAAATTCCCTTCAATACCAGTCAAAGTAACGATTAATGAGTATTTGGAGATAGCTAAAGAATATTCAACACCTAAGAGTAGCAATTTTATAAATGGTATTCTTGATAAGATCGTTAAAGAGTATACTGAAGAAGGAAAACTTAACAAAATGGGGAGGGGATTGATGTAAACCTTCAGGTTTTATAAGCATTATACTGTTAATGTTTTGTTTGAAAATGGACTAAAAATTTTAATTAGATGAAATAATTAGTACATTTGGCTTCTCGAATCAAAGAAATAATTAAAAATTATAGTAATGAAAAAAGCAATTTTAGCATTAAGCGCATTATGTTTGGTAGCGTTTACATCTTGTAAAGAAGATGCAACAAGTAAAATCAATCAAGATAACGTTGCTGCTGCTGCAGAAAGAGACGCAAGTGCTGCAGACTATCCAGTGATCGCATTTGAAGAAACTGAACATGATTTTGGAACTATCGTTAATGGTACTCCAGTAGAAACAAAATTTAAATACACAAACACAGGTAAAACACCTTTAGTAGTTAGTAACATTAAAAGTACTTGTGGATGTACTGTACCTTCAGATTGGAACAGAGATCCATTAGCACCAGGTGAATCTGCAGAATTCACTGTAAAGTTTAACGGAAAAGGATCTAACCAAGTTCAAAAGACAATTACATTAACTACGAATACTGAAAAAGGTTCTGAACAAGTTAAGATTAAAGCTTTTGTTGAAGCAGATCCAAATGCACCAACTAAAGCTGGTAAAGCTTCAATTCAATCTGTAGGTAAATAATATATGGGTTCAATTGGAGATTTTTTACCTTTTATAGCCATGTTTGCTGTGGTGTATTTCTTTATGATTGCACCTCAAATGAAACGCGCAAAGCAAGAAAAGTCATTTGCTGCAAGCTTAAAAAGAGGTGATAAAGTTGTAACTAAAAGCGGTATGCACGGTAAAATAGTAGACCTTAATGATAAGGACAATAGCTGTGTTATCGAGACACTTGCTGGAAAGATAAAGTTTGAACGTTCTGCAATTTCAATGGAAATTAGTAAGAAGTTAAATGCTCCAGCAACTGTAAAATAGAATTTTAAAATTCAATAATAAAAAACTCCGAAATTTAATTTCGGAGTTTTTTTATATCTAGTACTTAACAATTTTTGTATTTATCATTAAGGCCTACGCCTTGTATAATCATAGGTGTAATTTTTTCTATACGTGAAATTTTGGTAGCCTCACGTTTGGCTTGAGAAATATACTCGCAATATTCACGTTGCTTACCTGGAGTTAAAGCAGTAAAACTTGTATTCAATATTGGATTTGAAGACAAAACCTTTTGTAATTCAGTGGGGATTTCAATAGTTTTTGTTTTTCGAATGGGTTTTAGTTCACGTCCTAATCGCTGATTTTTTATAGCTTCTTTTACATAAGATAAAACAGCCCCTTCATTAATATCGATTTTGGTTTCAAATCGCATTTGTCGCATCGCTTTAGTCTTATTTTCTTGAGCATTAATTAAAAGTTGATGCTCATCTTTTAGAAACACGCCTTGATGAAACCATAAACAAAAGTGCTTCTTAAATGCACCAATACCAATTACATTTTTTCCATTGAGACAATAAGTGGGCATACTCCATTTTATGGTCTCTACTAATTCAGTAGTATTTATGATATTACGGAGAATGGTTAACTCTTCTGCAAAGTGTGGATTCACTTCAATATACTCTTCTACGGAATAGATTTTTTGCATTATATTTTTGATTTATCTGCAGTTAATTCTGCAATTTTGCAAATAACTTCTGTGGCTTTTATCATACTTTCTACTGGGACATATTCATAGCGTCCATGAAAATTATGTCCACCAGCAAATATATTAGGACATGGTAAGCCCATATAGCTCAGTTGTGAACCATCAGTTCCACCGCGTATAGGTTTTATTAAAGGCTCAATTCCTAATTGTTTCATCGCTTCCTCAGCAGTATCAACAATATGCATAACAGGTTCTACTTTCTCTTTCATGTTAAAGTACTGATCTTGTATCTCTATACGTATCACTTCGCGCTCGTATTGTGCATTAATCTCATTGGTTAATTTTTGCATCACTTCTTTACGAGCTTCAAAATGTGCCATGTCATGATCTCTTATGATATATTGTAAAATGGTTTCCTCAACTTTACCTTCAATACTATACAAATGAAAAAAGCCTTGATAGCCTTCAGTGTGTTCTGGAGTTTCCATACGCGGTAATGAGTTGATAAATTCGGTAGCGATATACATCGAATTTACCATTTTACCTTTAGCATAACCTGGATGTACTATTTTACCTTTAATAGTTACTTTGGCACCTGCAGCATTGAAATTTTCGTATTCTAGCTCGCCAATTTGGCTACCATCCATAGTATAAGCCCAATCTGCACCAAATTTTTCAACATCAAATTTATGTGCACCGCGACCAATTTCTTCGTCGGGAGTAAATCCTATCCTTATATCACCATGTTTAATGTGAGGATTATTTATGAGATATTCCATAGCAGATACTATTTCTGTGATACCAGCTTTATCATCAGCACCTAAAAGTGTAGTGCCGTCTGTAACAATTAAAGTTTGCCCTTTATATAAAAGTAAGTCTTCAAAATAATCTGGTGACAATATGATGTTTTCGACTTCGTTTAATAGGATATCATTTCCATCATAATTGTCAATAATTCTTGGGTTTACATTTGCTCCAGTGAAATCTGGAGAGGTGTCAAAATGGGATATAAAACCTATAGTTGGAACATCATGGTCAACATTACTAGGTAAGGTTGCCATGATATAGGCATTGTCATCAATTGTGACATCAGACATGCCAATTTCTTCTAGCTCTTTAGCAAGGGCATTAGCCAAATCCCATTGTTTTGCTGTGCTTGGTGTTGTGTCACTTGTTGGGTCAGATTCTGTATCTACGGTAACGTAACTTATAAATCGTTTTATAATGTGTTCTTTGGAGATCATATAGTTTAAAATTATAATGGTATTATGGGTTTGCAGGCATTTAAATAAAAATGTATAAGGTTTGGGATGGAAGTTAATGATTTTAATTAAATCTGTAGTATTTTTGCACTTGAAAAGATTTTCCATGTACAAGCTTTTACTAAGACCAATATTATTCGCTTTCGATCCTGAAAAAATACATTATTTTACCTTTTCCTTAATTAGAAATGTGTCCAAAATACCTGGGGCTTCATCTTTATTTAGACGTTTATATTTGGTTCAGGATTCGTCACTTGAACGCGAATTGTTTGGTCTTAAATTTAAAAATCCAGTTGGTTTAGCAGCTGGGTTTGATAAAAATGCAGTGTTGTATAATGAATTGGCAAATTTTGGTTTTGGTTTTATTGAAATAGGAACTGTTACGCCAAAAGGGCAAGTTGGAAATCCTAAAAAGCGCTTATTCAGATTAAAAGATGATCAAGGAATTATTAACCGTATGGGATTCAATAATGAAGGACTTGAAGCAGCTATTCAGCAATTAAAAAAAAATAAAGGGCAACTGATTATCGGTGGAAATATTGGTAAAAATACAACTACAAAGCCTGAAGATTATACTAAAGATTATTTAGAATGTTTTAAAGGCCTTCATCCTTATGTAGATTATTTTGTACTCAATGTGAGTTGTCCAAATGTTGGGAGTCATGCAAAACTTAATGATAAAGATTATCTTTTAGAGCTCATTTCCGAAGTGAAAATGGCTAATCTCAAATTTGACAAACAAAAGCCTATTCTACTCAAGATTGCACCAGATTTGAATGATAATCAGTTAGATGAGATTATTGAGTTAGTTAATGAAACTAAACTTGATGGTGTGATTACGAGTAATACTTCTATTGATAGAACAGGTTTAAAAGCTTCTGAAGCACGTCTTTCTGAAATTGGAAATGGCGGATTAAGTGGTCAGCCTATAAAAACGAAATCTACTCGTATTATAAAATACCTTTCTAAGAATAGTAATAAAGCATTCCCAATTATTGGAGTGGGTGGTATACATTCTGCTGAAGATGCTCTAGAAAAAATTGAAGCAGGCGCAGATTTGGTACAAATTTATACAGGCTTTATATACGAAGGACCAAGATTAGTGAGAGATATTAATAATGCACTAATAAAAAAAGGCAAATTGAAATAAATCAATTCACTTTTTTTATGATGTCGAGTCCCATTTAGTTTTTAATAAAAGGGATGGTTTTAGATTGCGTTCCTTTTATTAACTTAATATAGTAAACTCCAGTATCAAATGGTTTTGTTTGTACACTTAAATCTTTTATAAGAGTTATGTTTTTACTTGACACTACTTGACCTAACATATTATAAACACTATATCTGTCAGGTAAATCGTTGATATTTGTAAGCCGTATGTTTAAAATATCACTAGTTGGATTTGGATATAATGAAACCCCATTTATATTAAAGTAATTGTCAATACTTAATACGTCATTTCCAATAATTGTTGATTCGATAGATTGAAACAGCCCGTTAGAAGCGTAAATAGATTGACCATCCAAAGTTGTTAATTCATACGCAATTACTCCTTCAATTCCACAACATATGCCGTCATTATTACTGTCGTAGACATTAAAAGTATAGCATTGACCACTCGAAAGATCAAAGTCATAGTTAAAAGTTTGAAAATTGTCTATTCCAGAAATATAAGCTGGACTTGCATATAATACGGTTCCAGTATCATCTTTTAGTTCCCATGAGGTTTCTTGAGGAGTACTATCTAAAGTAATAGAAAGGTTTATTTGTGATGTTGATACATCTACTCGAGGAAAATTCACTAAGTCTTCATAGACTTTTGTAATCGTTTGAGTTCCATTCGAAATGGTTAAGGTTACATCAAAAGCTCCAGTAGTTACATAAGTATGCGAAGGGTTTTGAATAGTATAGTCTATAACATTGTCACCATCAACATCCCATTCCCAGGATAAAGCACCAACGCTGTTATCAATAAAGTTAACATCTAACGTATTATTACAAGAAGCTGTATAATTTGCATCGATATCAATATTAAAGTAAGAGCAGGTCATGTCAATTCTTGTTGCCTGATAAGTAGCATAAATACGCGCGTACTGTTGTGGTGAAAATTCTGAACGACAAGATGGTCGAGTATACGACATAATATTACGTGTATTAGGCATATATAGGTCACCATTACTATCAAATTCAAATGCTACATACTCACAATTTTCATTAACTTTGGAGTCATCAAGAAAAGGGTCTGCTGGTGTGTCACAGAAGAAATCGCCTGCCAATTGACAATTTGAACCATTCACTAATTCATTCGTGCTTCCATCTCCGTGAGTGTGAGGCAATCCAAAAAAATGTCCCATTTCGTGACTTAAAACTGTACCGTTTGTAGTACACCAATTGGTCATCATAACAACTTCAGGACCTCCAGGAAAATAACTATAGGCACAATAATCTATGGTGTTAACAGTAATAGTATTAACAAAGTAAATATTGATTACATTATCTACGTTATTTGCGATTAAAAATTCTTCTTGACTATAGTCTAAATCATAAAATGTGTCGCTATCAATGTAATTGATATCTTCACATAAAAAGAATTCTAAATACGCATTTGCATAGTAATTGTTTAAGCCTTCAAATGAAGTTTCAAATTCGGAAAGTGTTATGCCGCCATTCCCATCTCCTGGTCTTACAATGTGCACTTTAACAGGAACATGACTAATAGCTTCCGAAGAGCGTCTTGTCTGAGTTAATTCAAAATAATCTTGTTCATATTGTTGAATTTGTGGTAATAGTTGATCGAATCTGTTTTGAGATTCATCAGTCATTGTTGTCCCACATCTTTGTACGGATTGTGTATATAAAATTACAGGAGAAATTAAAGCAATATATAATAGTATTTTTCTCATAGGTCAACAGGTTTATTATGAAATACACCTCTAGTTTTACCTAAAAATAACTAAAAAATATGGTTTTCAATTTCTGAATTTCGACAAAATATATCCAATTTGAAAAACAAGCCATAATTAGTTGCCTTTATTGTTTAACAAATGGAATTGTAATTGAACTTGTTCCCTTAGATAGTTTTATATAATACATACCATTACTAAAAGGCTTCACTTGAATGTTTAAGTCGTCTAATTGATGGATTGACTTTTTTGTAACCTCTTGACCTAACATATTATATATGGTATAGCTTTCTGGTAAGTTATTACTATTCGATAATTCAATATGTAAGATGTCTTCAGTTGGATTAGGAAATACAGACACATTATTATTACTAAAAAAGTCATCAGTACTTAAAGTTGTATTAGACATGTATGTAGTTTCGCCACTAGCAATTTCTGCTCCAGTCCTAATTTCTGTACCTTCTAATGTTGTAAGTGTATAAGATCCATTACCTGAAGCGCAACATAATCCATCTCCGAAAGAGTCACTGATTTCAAAAATATAACATTCGTTTGCTGATACAATAAAGTCATAAGTAAAGGTTTGATTACTATCGGTACCATTGGTATATCCAGTACTCGAATATAAAGATGTTCCATTAGAATCAATTAAGTTCCATGAAATATCACCTGGAAAATCATCCATTACTAATGTTAATTCAATTTCAGTAGTCGTTATTCCCAATGGAGCAATAACTTCAACATAATTTTGATACACTTTTGTTATAGTTGAAGCACCATCAGAGATGGTTAATGCAACATCATATGAGCCTTCACCATTATAGGTGTGTGTTGGATTTTGAGTCGTATAATCTATAACATCATCGCCATCTACATCCCATTCCCATGATGTGGCACCAACGCTGTTATCTGTAAAGTCAACATCTAAAGTAGCGTCACAAGATATGGAAGCATTAGAACTAATATCTATGTTAAAACTAGGGCAAGCCATTACTGATCGTGATGCTTGATATGTTGCATAAATTCTTGCATATTGATCTTGTGATAACTCTGTACGACAAGATTGTCTAGAATAGGACATAATATTTCTAGTATTTGGCATAAAAAGTTGTCCATTAGCATCAGCCTCAGCTGCAGTATAAATACAAGAAGAATTCACTTTTGAAAAGCTAAGTTGAGGATCTGCAGGTGTATCACATAAAAAATCACCGGTAGTTGCACAATTAGAACCATCTACAAGTTCTTCGGTTAATGTACCATTCGTATTTCCATGAGTGTGTGATAACTGAAAAAAGTGTCCCATTTCATGAGTTAATGTGCTTCCATTGGTCGTACAGCCATTGGCCATTAATATAGTTTCTGGCCCTCCAGGAAAGTAAGCATAACCACATAAGCCGCCTCCCGATGTTGTTGAAATAGAATTAACAAAGTAGATATTTATTACGTTCGCCACATTGTTAGGACCTGTAAGTGCTGCTTCTTGATCTGTCACGTAATCGTAAAAAGTGTCATCATCAATATAATTAATACCATCACATAAAAAGAATTCTAATAATGCATTAGAAAAGTAACCATTCATAATGGCTATTGCATCATTCAATTGCACTTCAGTCAAACCTCCAAAACCTGCACTTGGTCTTACAATATGGGCTTTAATAGGGACACTACTAATAGCCGTTGATGAACGACGACCTTGTGCAGATAGCCTAAAATACTCACGTTCATATTCTTGTAATTGTGGAAGCATTTGTTCAAAATAGGATTGAGCTTCTGGAGTCCAATTGGTACCACATTCAGGAGTGTTTTGAGCATTAACTAGTGTACATGTGATAAAGCTAACAACAAGTAGTAGTATTTTTTTCATGATATCTGTTGGTTAAATTAAAAAAAGCTTTTTGATATGAATGCCATAAACATATCAAAAAGCTGACTAAATACCTAAATATATTGATAAAAAGCTCTTGTGCGTCAGTTAAGTATTACTTTTTTTGTAATTCTTAATCCATTTTGTAGAAATACTCTTACAAGATAAATTCCACCCTTCAAATGATTATAGTCAAATTCTGATTGGTGATTTTGATTTTTGTTTTTGAAACTCGCGACTTTTTTACCCAATACATCATAAACCAATGCTTCTTTTAAAGGATTAGTTGAAGAGGTTGTGATATTAAGTTTTCCTCTATTAGGGTTAGAAAATATACTTAATTCTGACGGTTCTGGATTTTCAATATTTAAGGTTTGATTAAATGTTATGGTTAAAGTACCAATAGGTTTATCATTAAAAGGAGCCACATTTACTAAAGAACTAATAGGTTCTGGATTAGTTGTAGGTTGGTTTGCTGAGGTATAACTTGTTCCGCTATCTGTTCCAGCATCATAAGGAAATAAAGGAATTGATAAGCTTTGTACCCAAGCGCCTCCATCTCGTAAATTGATACTATTCACCGCAATCATCCAATCTGGACTTGGTGCAATCATAGATAGTAAACTCAAAAGTGGATAATCTTCGCTCACAGTAATTTCCATCAAAGTGGCAGAAGTCCGTGGTGCAAATTCTTCAAATCCAGCTTGAAGGAACTGATCAGCATTATTATCATTAATAAGAGCTTGTACTTCATTCATAATGGCTGTATTGTTTCCTAGTTCTGCTACGTTTTTTACACCTGTGGTAGCTAAACCACCCATTTCTAGTAGTGTTACAGAATTGTTATGAGTAGCTCCAACTAGATCAGACCAATGTGCATTTCCGGGTAATTCTACAGTACTATTCCCGTTTACTGGGTCATTTGTAACCGAATTCCAATCACTTGAAAATGATATGGTATAAGATGCCATAGATTGTGCACTACTCGTCTGAAAAGCAACTAGTATTGTAATTAGGGTTAAAGATTGTAATACGAAAGTAATTTTTTTCATAGCTGATATGTATTAGTTTATAAAGTATTACGTCGGTAAAACACACCCTTTCTTACAGTAAAATTTGATTATTTTTGAAAAAAATATAGTGTATTGAATTACGACCTACTTCTGTCTTTTGTTTTAGCCACTTCGGCACTGGCAATATCTCCAGGTCCAGATAATATTTATGTATTAATGCAAAGTATTGTTAATGGTAAAAAATTTGGATTAGCTACTGTGGCTGGTTTAATTTCTGGTTGTTTGGTACATACAACGTTGGTTGCTTTTGGTGTATCGGCAATTATTAAAGAAAATGATACTCTTTTTTTTGTAATTAAACTGTTAGGTGCCCTCTACTTATTATATCTGGCTATTAAAGTTTACCAATCTGAATCCAATTTAAGTTTAAGTTCAGATGATATACCAAAAAAAAGTGTATTGCAATTATTTAAGCAAGGCTTTATTATGAATGTACTTAACCCTAAAGTATCTATTTTCTTTTTAGCATTTTTTCCAGGGTTCTTATTTAGTAATACTGTGAGTACGATTACTCAATTTTTTGTACTCGGATTATTATTTATGGCTGTTTCTGGAATTATTTTTTCTACCATTGCAATTCTAGCAGGTTCAATTTCCGAATATATAAAGCAAAATGAGCGAATTGGGATTTACCTTAAGTGGTTGCAAATTATAGTATTTATAGGTATAGCTATTTTTATTTTTATTTCTGAAAATAACTCCTTCAAAAAATCATCTGAATTACTATCTTTGAAAGACATGAAACGACCTCTCAAAATTATAGAATGTCCTCGTGATGCGATGCAAGGTATAAAGACCTTTATTCCTACGGAACAAAAAGTGCAATACATTCAATCTTTGCTTCGTGTTGGTTTTGATACTATAGATTTTGGAAGTTTTGTATCTCCTAAAGCTATTCCACAAATGGTTGATACTGCTGAGGTTCTATCAAAACTAGATTTAAGCCAAACCACCAGTAAACTTCTTGCCATTATAGCTAATACTAGAGGTGCTAACGATGCTTGCAAACATGCAGAAATTGACTATTTAGGCTATCCGTTTTCTATTTCGGAAAACTTTCAGATGCGAAATACTCATAAAACGATTGCACAATCTGTTGTAACTCTATCGGAAATATTAGAACTCTCAAATAAGCATAATAAAGATGTTGTGGTTTACATTTCTATGGGATTTGGAAATCCTTATGGAGATCCTTGGAACGTGGATATCGTAGGGGAGTGGACTGAACGTTTGAGTAAAATGGGCGTAAAAATTCTTTCGTTAAGTGATACCATTGGCAGTTCAAATCCCGAGAGCATAGATTATTTGTTTTCTAATTTAATACCTCAATATCCTGACATAGAATTTGGAGCTCACCTACACACAACACCCACAACATGGTTTGAAAAAATAGACGCTGCTTTTCGTGCAGGATGTATGCGATTTGATGGAGCCATTCAAGGGTTTGGTGGCTGTCCCATGGCTAAAGATGAGCTAACAGGAAACATGCCAACAGAAAAAGTACTGTCCTATTTTACCTCTAAAAAGCATAATAACTTAAATGCAATGAGTTTTGAAAGTGCTTATAATGAAGCGACCAAAATTTTTACATCATATCATTAATTAGAGTTTTTTAAATTTTAACATCTTATAAATAACACATTTTCAATGTGTTATTTTTTTTTGCTCAAAAACTATTTAAAATTAATCTAAATAAACTTTGCGCAAGTAAAAATCTCTTCTAAATTTGCACACTGAAACAACAACTATTTATATTCAGTCTAAATAAAAACAAATGAAAAGATTATTTACTTTTATTGCAATTTTCACAAGTGTAATCATCTATGGACAGGTTACACCTACATCTCAAGATAGTATCACTTTTAACCCACAACAACAATTAAATGCTGCACAACGTATTTTATCTGGAAATTACGGAAAGGCAGTTACAGTTGGTGCTTATGGTGAAATCACATACAATCAGCCTGAAGGTAAAAATGGAGAGATGGATGTACAACGACTAGTTTTATTATTTGGATACCGTTTTAATGATAAAGCACAATTTGTCACAGAACTGGAAATGGAGCATGTAGAAGAAGTTTTTGTAGAGCAAGCATTTGTAAACTATGCAGTTGGAGACAATGTTAGCTTGCGAGGTGGTTTAATGTTAGTGCCAATGGGTATTGTAAACGAATTTCACGAACCAACAACTTTTAATGGTGTTGAACGTCCAGCAGTAGATAATGCAATTGTTCCAACAACATGGAGAGAAATTGGTATAGGTGTTACAGGGCGTCTTCCTGAACAATCATTGTCATACCAAGCATATATTTTTAATGGATTTAAATCTACAATCAATAGTGATGGTGAAGTAACAGGGTTTTTAAAAGGTAGTAATGGTTTAAGAGGTGGCCGTCAAAAAGCTATTAAATCTACAGTAGATAGCCCAACATTGTCAACGAAAATTGAATATTATGGCTTACCTGGATTACGTCTGGGCTTGTCGGGTTATTTTGGAAAGACACAAGCTGCCGATGATGTAGAAGATCTAGATGGCGCTAATATTGGAATTAGTATGGTAGGTCTTGACGCACGTTTTGCTTTAAATAGATTTACAGCTCGAGGACAGTTTATTTATGCATCTTTGAGTGATACAGAAGATTATAATGAATTAGTGGATAGTGATTTAGGAAGTGCATTAATGGGGTATTATGCAGAAGTTGCTTATAATCTATTACCTCAAGACAAAGCACAGCGATTATTTGCTTTTGTACGTTATGAAAATTATGATACTCATGCTGATACAGCAGGTGATTTGGCAAGAAACGATGCCTATAATAGAACAGATGTAACTACAGGCTTAAGCTATCATATAGCTCCAGGCGTAGTTTTAAAAGGAGATTATCAGTTTAGAAGTAATGCATTGGAAAATAGTGATGTTGATAATCGATTAAACTTTGGAATAGGAGTTTGGTTCTAAAAATATATAATTAAGTGTTTTATAGCTAAAGTTGAAATTTAATATTTCACTTTGGCTATTTAACATTTTAATTACTTTAACAGAGATATAATTAATATTTTTGCTACATGAATTTTAAAAAGCTTTTAGTACTCTTCATAATAAGTACTTTTTTATCTTTTGGTATCTCTAAAAAGATTGAAAAAAAAGTACTTAAAGAAATTAAATCGACCTATGAGGTCGAAAATTTTGAATTTAATTCTTTTGAAATTCCTGAAGAACACACAAAAGATTTGGCATCAGCATTTGGCGTCGACAATTTTTTTAAAATTACGGCAGCAGATAACCCAATTGGTTTTGCTTATATTTCTAAGGCACCAAGTAAGACAGCTCAATTTGATTATTTAATTTTATTAGATAATGATTTAGCAGTTAAAAAGGCTAAAGTTTTAATTTACAGAGAAGAATATGGTGGTGAAATTGGAAGTAAGCGATGGCTAAAACAATTTATTGGAAAAACACCATCCGATGACATTCAGTTTCCTAATGATATTGTAGCAATAGCAGGAGCTACAATTTCTGTTCGTTCGATGACTTCTGCAGTGAATGATTTACTCCAATCACTTGAGGTTTTAAAATCTAAAAACATTCTATAATGAGACTTAACGGGATGCTTTATACATTTCCAAAGGAAGTAAAAATGTTAATAGTAGCATTCGTTATGGTATTGAGTGTGGGGTTTTACACGGGTTTATTATTTGTTGGAGAAACATCTTCTGTTAATCCAAGTGGTATAGAAGAACAATATTTAGGAAATGAAGCTGATGAGGATGCGACTGTGATGAAGTTTAAAAAAAACAAGCAGCAAATGCTAACACTTGTTCATGGGCATATCTTATCGATGTCAATTATTTTCTTTTTGATTGGAGTTATACTAACAACGACTCGACTTCCTAAGACATTGAAAACATTTTTAATTGTTGAGCCATTTATTTCCGTATTACTCACCTTTGGCGGACTATACTTTCTCTGGAAAGACGTCATATGGATGAAATATATTGTAATGGTTTCTGGAACTTTAATGACCCTAACCTATACAGTATCTGTTTCAATAATTCTGTACCAAGTATTGGTATCAAAAAAAACGCTTCAAACATAAATTACTATCTTCGTAAAAAATAAAAATCTATGAATAGTGCAATAGAAACTTTATTAAATAATCAAATTAAATACGAAGCGCAAGCCTCTATGCAATATTTAGCAATGGCTTCTTGGGCTGATGCTGAAGGTTATAATGGTGTGGCCGATTTCTTTTACAGTCAATCTGAAGAAGAACGTTTACATATGACCAAACTTATTAAGTTTGTAAACGAAAGAGGGGGAAAAGTTATCATTCCTGAGTTGGATCAACCAAAACCTGCATTTGATGGATTGAATGAACTTTTTGAGAAGTTTTTGGATAGTGAAATATTTGTAACTGAGCAGATAAATCATGTGATTTATGAATGTTTACAGCATAAAGATTATAACGTGCATAATTTTATGCAATGGTATGTAACAGAGCAACTTGAAGAAGAAGCTATGGCAAGAACTTTGCTCGATAAATTAAATATTATAGGTACAGATAAATCTGGACATTACTTATTTGATCGTGACATTAATACTATTGCGGCTGCTCATGAAAACGAATAACATATTGTTAATAATTATATGAATTAAGATACCTTTTTAGGAATCTTTTTTTTGTACATTTGTCTTTATTTAGAATAAATTAAAATAATGCAAGACGAATTAACAATAGACAGTTCTCCTATTATCATCACTTCATGTGTATTGTATTGTGATGTCAACAAGAAATCGAAATGTTGTAAAAAATACAAGAAAAAAGGGAAGACGAATTGTAAACGTTGTCCTAGATTGTAATAAAATTTTTATTTTACTCTAAGTAGTATTCGGTTAAGATTTCAACTACACTTCATATTATTCTACATTAAAATCGTATATTTGTGCGCAATTATAACTGTAATTGCATCATGACAGCACACGAAAACAAAATTGTTGGAGAAGGTCTAACCTACGACGACGTACTATTAGTTCCAGCATTTTCTGAAGTTCTTCCACGAGAAGTTAACATCCAAACAAAGTTCACTCGTAATATCACCATAAATATCCCTGTTGTTTCTGCAGCTATGGATACGGTTACCGAAAGTAAAATGGCTATTGCAATGGCTCAAGAAGGTGGAATAGGTGTACTTCATAAAAACATGACCATTAATCAACAGGCTGAGAAAGTGCGTAAGGTAAAGCGGGCAGAAAGTGGTATGATATTAGATCCTGTGACTTTGCCTATGACAGCAAAGGTTAGCGATGCAAAGCTTAGTATGGCAGAGCATAAAATTGGAGGTATTCCTATTGTAGATGATACTGGTACATTAAAGGGAATTGTTACCAATCGTGATCTTCGATTTGAACATAATAATGATCGGCCAATTGTTGAGGTAATGACCTCTGAAAATTTGGTAACATCCTCCCAAGGTACTTCATTAAAAGATGCTGAAAAGATTTTGCAGCAAAACAAAATTGAGAAACTTCTAATTGTTGATGATAACTATAAACTTGCTGGACTCATAACCTTTAGAGATATAACTAAAGTAACTCAAAAGCCTATTGCCAATAAGGATACTTATGGCCGATTACGAGTTGCGGCCGCTATAGGCGTAACTGGCGATGCTGTTGAAAGGACTACAGCTCTGGTAAAGGCTGGTGTAGATGCGGTTATCATTGATACTGCTCATGGTCACACTAAAGGTGTGGTTATGGTATTAAAAGCGATTAAAGAAAAATTTCCTGATCTTGAAGTTATCGTTGGAAATATAGCTACTGGAGAAGCCGCTAAATACTTAGTTGAAGCAGGAGCAGATGCTGTGAAAGTTGGTATTGGCCCTGGATCTATTTGCACAACTCGAGTAGTTGCTGGTGTTGGATTTCCACAGTTTTCAGCAGTATTGGAAGTCGCTGCCGCAATTAAGGGTTCTGGAGTTCCTGTAATTGCTGATGGAGGAATTCGTTACACTGGAGATATTCCTAAAGCCATTGCTGCAGGTGCAGACAGTGTAATGTTAGGATCCTTATTGGCCGGAACCAAAGAAAGTCCAGGAGAAACAATTATTTATGAAGGACGTAAATTTAAATCGTACAGAGGTATGGGATCGGTAGAGGCGATGAAACAGGGTAGTAAGGATCGTTATTTTCAAGATGTTGAAGACGATATTAAAAAGTTAGTGCCTGAAGGTATTGTAGGACGTGTGCCTTATAAAGGAGAATTGGTTGAAAGTATACATCAGTTTGTTGGAGGTTTAAGAGCTGGAATGGGTTATTGTGGCGCTAAAGATGTGCAAACACTAAAGGACACTGGACGTTTTGTGAAAATTACATCGTCTGGTA
The DNA here is from genome assembly GCF_055686305.1 of Psychroserpens citreus. Taxonomy (NCBI): domain Bacteria; kingdom Pseudomonadati; phylum Bacteroidota; class Flavobacteriia; order Flavobacteriales; family Flavobacteriaceae; genus Psychroserpens; species Psychroserpens citreus. The sequence continues at coordinate 249,730 of NZ_CM145999.1, read as the reverse complement.
TTAATGAGAGTCATCCACATGATGTTACTATTACTAAGGAAGCACCAAACTATTCAAGATAATTAATAAAACATATAAATACATACAGAAAAAGGCACAACATCATTAAGTTGTGCTTTTTTTATCTAACCATGTTGCTATTCTCTTGCAATTTGTTAATAGAATATAGCCTAAAATAAGATTGGCAGTAGAATAAAACCAATTAAAATAATCTTCAGTAGATCCAAATTCAAAAACAATATCTAAATACCCTCCTTTACGTGACACCTGGTCTCTAAAAGCTAGAAATGTGTATTGTAAAAACTCAATTAAATGAGTTATAAATAAATAACCTCCAAGAAGCACTATACCTAGTATAAGGATTTGTTTGGTTTTTAAGTTGCTAAAAGCAAATTTTTCATCATCAAAACCTCTATCAATTTTAATAAAATTAAGAATATTGTCAGTATATTTTATAATGAGGATATAAAATAGAAATGCCAATACTGTCATTACTAGTAATCCGATAACTGGAAGGAGTTCAAAACCATATATAGTGTATATATAATTTGATGGAATCCAATAAAATATAGTTATAATGAGCTGATATAAGGCAAACAGTTTAATGATTATTCTGAAAAAATCTCGTTTTGTCATGGTGGTTTGCTTTTTGAGTTTTGAGGAGTTAACTTAAAGGGGCTAAACAAAAAAAGCTTAGAAAATGATTTATCTCCCAAGCTATTTTTAAGACATTAATTTAATCAATCTTCAGGTTCTTCATCCAAGTAAAACACTTCTATTGAAAAATCGGTTCCGTTAAGAGATTGTTGTATGGTCATTGAACTTTCTTGTAGGTCAGAAATTTTCAAAAAGACTTCTGATATAGCTTGACCAGCTCCTGTTAAATCGGTAACTTTTATAATTCCAGCATCTTGATCTTCCCAATCCCAATTTCCTGTTGATGTAGCATCTAGTCCACCAAAATCAACATATTGTTCATAGTTACCGTTTGAGTTGAAATACAAATCGGCAGCAAAATTGTTAGAGTCATACCACCATTTGTCTGTAAAACTGGTGTTGCCTGGTCCATCATTGTCACTGCTGTCATCGTCGCTACTACAGCTTGTTAACATGACGAAACCGAAAATAAAAATCCCTATTAGTTTTAAGTAAGTTTTAGTGTTCATCTATACTAATTATTTGGTTAAAGTTATGCTTTCGAATATATGAAAAAGGGATATCATTATACGATTTATATGACTGTTTTTTTTATTCTACTGAAATAGTAAAGCTTATGAGAAGTTTGCTCTTGCAAATAATAAGATATTACTGTGCCTACTGCACCAATACCCAGAATACCTATGGATGTATTAGTTTTCAATATATTCTGAAGTTCCACTTTGGTTATCACTATCAAGCCATTCCCAGTTTAAACTTAATTTTACTTTTCCGTTTTCTAATTCAGAAATTTTCGCAATGGCTTTGCCAGCTTTTAATTCATAATCTGTAGTAAGACATTGATAGCGCATATCTAAATAAGTGCCTTTGTGCAAGGCGATAATTTTGCCATAGATTACTGAGCCACCATGATAATTGGCCGTAACCAAATTTCCGTTTTGTTGGTACTCAAAAACCGTATCTGAACTGACTTTACCATTTTCTGAATTATCTATTAATGAAAAGGTTTTATGGTTAAAGTTGATGTTTACCATTGTAATATTTCTGATGGATGTATTGATTTGCTTTTCATAATTAAGTAGCACTAAGTTACAAAAGAAACTATTTCAAAGTCTAAATAGGTGTAGTTCAATTGTTTTTATGATAGATTTATTAAATGTAACATTTGAGATGTAATGTTTTTAATTAAATGTGTAAAATAACTGATAAATAATTATATTTCGACCTTCAAAAAAACGTCTTAATTTCAGTGAAACGTTATGAAGCAAACTCTGTACTTTATCTTATTTTTCCCATTATTTCTTTCAGCACAGATCAACGAGAGTGACTCACTAAAATTGAAAGCTAACCTATCAATCACAGGATTTTGGCAAAGCGGAAATGTCGAAACTTTGATTTTTAGAGCGAAATCTGATGTAAGTTATAAACCATGGAGAAAATGGGTATTTAAAACTAAAAATTCCTATGTCTATCAAGAATTTGGGAAAGAAAAAGCTGATGAAGACATTTTAAGCTTGAACTTTTTATATTTTAATCCAGAACGACAGTTTTATCCATTTGTATTAGGATTTGTTAGTACAAATTTCCGTAGAGAAATAGACATACGTAGTTTATTTGGTGCTGGTGTTACCTATCAGTTATTGAATAAAAAAGATCATTGGCTGAAGTTTTCTCTATCTTGTGAATATGAGCAGACAAATTTTGACGAAACTAATTTTAACCGTTCTGTATATGATGGAAATAGGTCAATAAATACTTTTCGAGGTACGCTTTGGGTTAATGGAAAATATAAATTGTTTAAAAATAAACTTATTTTAAGCCATGAGAGTTATGTACAGCCCTCTCTTGAGAAAAGTGATAATTATCGCTGGCAAGCCGATTTAGGTATAGAACTTCCAGTTTGGAAGTTTTTAAATTTTAAAGTTAACTATCTTCATACCTACGAAAGTATTGTTATTGAAAATCAAGAACAACAGGATCAATTTTTAACTTTTGGTTTGACCTTAAAGACCTATTAATTTAAAAAGAACAGTATAGTTTATTATTCTCTAAGCTGAAAAAGAATATCCATCATTTCGATACTTGGAGCTTCAATAATCTCATACGCTTCAGGAATACTTTTTGCTAAATTTGATTCTCGATAGGCATTTAGCGCTTCTTGTGATTCCCATATATAAATACCACCATATTGACCAGATTGCCCAATTTTTACATAATATTTTTGTAATAAACCCTGTATTTTTTTAAACTGAGGTTCACGTTCTTTTGCTCTACTTAGTAAATCTTCTTCTGGTAGATTAGACTTTAATTTGATTATTTGTAATATCATAAAATTGATGTTTTGAGAATCTAATATAAATTTAATGAATGGTTTATTTAGATATTTTTGTGTCTATAAATTCATAATCTTCATTGAAAACTTCAAATGACATTTTTTTAGCTTTAAACTTAATTTGTGTTTTACTTATTATTTCATAATAATAAATATCTGTTTTACCAGAATCATTATGAAACTCATGAAAAAGCCCATCTTCAATCCACCATATTCCTAATTCGGTTCCTTCTATAATTTCATTATCTAAAGTTGCTTTTACATCAAGTGAAAATGTGCCATCCACGTTTCTAATCATTGTCCACTCTGAAGTCATGCCTTCAATAATATTGCCCGACTCATTCCCTTTCCATTGTCCTACTAATCGTTTATCAATGGATTTGCCATTATCATTTTTGATGAAATGTCTATTTGGACCACATGATGATAGAGTGATACTTAATACGCATATTAGGATGTAGGTGAGTTTGTTATTCATGTTATAGAAATCAATTTAGATGTGATGTTATTTTGAATTTTATTATATGAGTTTTGATTTTACTTGGTTTATTGAATCACTAATTTTTTTATAATTTTAGTTTTAATAGTGTTAATTTCAATATAATACATACCAGATGATAGTTTAGAGGTGTCTATTATATTATTCTTAGTTGATAAAACTACTGCACCTAAACTATTATAAATTATTGCATTTTTAAGTTCGATATTTATTGGTAAGCCTATGTTTAATTGGGATTTTACGGGATTTGGAAATACACTTATTTTTGGATGTTTATAAGCATCAATAGACAGTAAATCACTCAAGTTAAAAATTCTTGCATGTCCAGAATCAGTCCCATTTCCGTCATTATAAGCTGCACCAATCACAATAGTATTTGCATTTGCGGATAAACTTATGCTAGACCCAGAGTGGTCTAAATTACCTTCACCAAATATGTCATTTCCAATTTGCGCCCAAGATTGCCCTTGATTTTTAAATAAACGAATACGGCCAGTATCTGCAGTTCCATTATCGTTAGAACTTCCAATTTCGCCAATTGCTAATAGTTCTCCATTAGATGACAAACTTACGCTTGAACCAGTTCTGTAATAGGCAACTTCACCAGTTATATCACTTCCAATTTGTGACCAAGCACTATCATTATAGCTAAAAACTCTTACGCGTCCACGTTGAATAAGACCATCTGTAAAATCTGGTTCACCAATAGCTAATATATTCCCATTAGAAGATAGACTTACCGCTTTATTTGGAAACTGGCTTCCTTGAGCTGGGATTTCGTTACCTAGAATGGTCCAAGTATCAGAAACATTTTGATAAACTCTAACAGCGTTATCATTTAATATTGAGATGATATTGCCATCAGAGGACAGGTCAATACTACGTCCAGAATGTTCTGTAGCATTTAAACCAACAATGTCATTACCAACTTGATTCCAAGAATTAGATGCGAACTGAAATATTTGCGTAATACCTGCTTCAGGCACAATTGGGGAAGCAGGGCTTCCAATAGCTAGTATATTGCCATCAGCTGATAATTTGAGACTATATCCAAAATGACTTATGGTTGCGCTATTAGTAATAGCATTCCCTTTTGGCGACCATACACCTATACTAGCATCATAACTATATATTTTGACAGATTCACCTAAACTACTAAAAGCAATCGTGTTACCATCTGCAGATAAACTCACACTAAATGCACCAACACCTCCAAAATTTTGATTATTATTATCAGTTCCGTACAACACCCATTCATCTTCGGTGTTTTCAAATACACGAATGCGTCCATCACCAGGAATACCAGAAAATCCGACTATCGCAACAATATCTCCATCTGCAGATATACTCACACCAGTACCAAAATTATGACCAGCTAATAGGCCATCGATATCATTTCCAATTTGTATTTGCGCATTTAGGCCAAATACGAAGCTAATTATAGTTATAACCATATAATATGTGCTTATCCCTTTCATCTCTTATTGGTTATGTAATATTCTTTCTTTCATTAAGAATGTGTTGTTATGCAACTAAGTTAACAAAAGAAAATGAACCTTATGGTAAAATCGAAGACTTTACAGGATCTAATAAATGCTCCTTATTGACAAACAAAAATCTGTTTTTCAGAATCATCCGTAAAAGTATCTTCTTCAAAGCTGCCGTATTTATGTATAATATTGAACCCATTCGATTTTAGATATGTATCTAATTCTTGAGGGAAATAAAGACGCATATCCAAATTTTGAATAGAATCAAATTGGCCATTAATATAATAGTGCCATTCGATGCGATTAATTTGAGTACTGCTTTCGTAATGCATTATTTGTTTTATTAATATGTCTCTTCCATCGGTTGTAGTATAGCGTGCGATTTCTTGTTCTTTTTTTTCAGCCTCAACCATATATTTAATATTTGGGTTAAAGCAATCAAAAAGAAATAAACCTTGGTCTTTAAGATGCTTTTTTACAACATTAAGAGTTTTAAATAGATCTTTATTTAGGTAGAGGTGATGAATTGAATTAAATGGTATAAAAATTAGATCGAACCGTTCTGATAACTCTAAGTTTCTCATATCTGCTTCGATAAACTTTATATTTAATTCAGCTTCAGAAGCTTTGATTGTTGCTTGTTCTAGCATTGAAGGTGTAATATCAACACCAGTAATATCATATCCTTCTTTTGCGATTGGAATTGTAAGTCTGCCTGTACCACAGCAAAGTTCGAGTATACGTGCTTCCTTGTTTTTTGGTAGCCAATTTTTATAGAAAAGCAAATCATTTAAGTTGGTATTCAAACCATCATATATGTTCGCGTCATAAATTAAACTACCTACTGTATATTTATTGTCCATTTTTTAGTTTAAGTTTAACTGCTTTGAAGCACAAAATTGATTAATAACCCATCCAATTTCTTTTGCTGAAACCATAATTGTTTAAAGTGATTGTTATCCTGGAAGGTGAGGAATGTTCGCATCTTATTTTTTGAAGCACTTTTTTATCTTAAATTATTTTTAGTCCCACCAAAGCCAAAAATATTGATTTGTTTTATAATCTAAAATCATGTCTTCCATTGAGCTATATCCTTGGTCAATAACGTCTGGACAAAATTCATAAACTTCGGAAGTAAATGTATTTATATCATTTGGGAGTTTAGTCATATAAGCATGTATTCTTGAATCATCTATAACAACTAATTTAAAATTCACTTGCTCATCCCATTCTTTTAACTGTTTAATAATGTCTGGATTATAAATGTCGTAGTTCACTCCATTCGTTCCAATTTGTTCTATTAACTTGAAAGGGTCAGCACCATCAATTATTACAATGTCATAGTAGGTTTTATATGATTTATCAAATTGCATATTAGTGAGAAATAGGTAGTTATTTCCTTTAGTTATGTTCTTATAATATTTATTGAAAATTGAATGAGCTTTTTCTTCATTTACAAATTTGAAGATTAATCCTTTATCCAAAAAGTAGTGTTGTTCATTTCCTTCTCTGTCATAAGTCCAAACCTCACGATTTAATTTAATAGGTTCTTCTTTGATGTCGTTTATTATGTTAGAAAGAAGTTCAGAATTAATGTTTAGGCCATTTACATTACTATTTTTATAAGCAACATCTATAGTTGAGTCGGTCTTATTCAAACATGATAATGTAGTTATTAACATAATGTAATAAAATATCTTTTTCATTGGATTAGTAGTTTATTATAATCGCTTTTGTTCAATGTTAATTTTCAATTCTTCTGAAGTTTTTCAGAACTTTCAAAGCCCATAATGTTTGAATACCTGCCCATTCTAATTTAGTGCCTTCGCTTATACCATACCAAGTATCCCATCGTCCGTCTTCTTTTTGTTTACTAATTAGTGCTTTTATATCAGATTCAATAGTCTCTTTAGTAAATAAGGAATATAGAATACTTTCGGGAGAATCGGCATAATTTAAACTATGTGGTTTGCCATAGAGTCCCCAGCCGTCGTCTAATGCATCTTTACACATTACACCATCAACCAAAATCCATGTCTTCAAGTTCTCAATGATTTTTTTAGCCTTCTTTTGACTTTTGGTGTTTTTTAAAAATGTAAGCCATCTCGGAACACATAAATAACAAAAAACGTGCTTGTCTTTTAGTCTATCAAACTCACTCCAAACAAACTCTTCAGCTTTTTTCATCCAAGGAATATCAATGTTATATTTCTCTAACATTCCAAGTAATGGGGCAGTAGTACTCAAAGCACTCCACTCTTTTACGGTTTCAAAATGCGCTTCACAAGGATATTTGCTTTTTGGTTTAAGCATCCATGGAATTCCACCTTTTTCGGTTGTTATGCTTTCAAAATAAGGCATAAAATCATTTAAAATAATATCTTTAGTAAGATACTCAACCTCATCAAGTGTTTCGAGTGCCATTATACTAAAAAGAGGTTGACTCTCAGGTGACGCAGTATCAGGCTCCATGCCATGTCCAAATCCACCATCTGTATTTCTATAGGCATAAACGGCGTGATAAACCCCTTTGTTATCTCCCTTTTCAAAATAAAATTCAAACAAACGCCTTTCAATCATTCTTGCATTTGTCAATATGAAATCTCTAGCTTTTAAGAAGTTTTTTTTGGGTAAAGTCATTTCGTTTTTATTGATGTATAGCAGAGCCTTGTGAGTTCTTGTCTGACTAGGTTAAAGTTAACAAATAGTAGTGAGCTGCGATTAGACTATTTTTTATTGACAAACGATCAGATAATGATAAAATAGAAGGTTTATTTCTTTTCTTCTCGTAAAATTTTCTCCATTTTGCGGCCTCTAGCTAATTCATCAATTAACTTTTCCATTTGTCTACATTGCTTATACAATTTAAATTCATCGGCAATGTCTTCAATTCGATAACCACAAACAACACCTTTAATTAAATGCGCATTAGGATGTATTTGAGCTTTCTGAAAAAAATCTCTATACGTTGCTTTTTCATCAATGAGTGCGTCTAAAGTTTTTTGATCAAAACCTGTAAACCATTTAATAACTTGATTAAGTTCTTCTTTTGTTCTACCATTTTTCTCCAGTCTATTCAAATAGAGTGGATAAATTGATCCAAAAATCATATTTGCAACCTTTTCGTTTTTCTCTACTGTTACTTCCATTTTTACTTGATTTTGAAATTTTTAATGCTACCTAAATTGTCTGCGATTGATTTAGAATGCTTAGCAACTAAGTTAGTGAAAAAGTATGAGTCACTAGGAAATGTGTGAAGTAGCCCTTTAATAAGACCCATGAATAGTAAATTCTATATGTCAATGCTCACCATTATTATAAAATTTATACAACCGAAATGATTCACAATTAATTTACTTTAAAGTCTTTATAGAATTCCAGATTCCTCATATCATTAGTCGATATAGAAATGGAATAAGATTTTGGCCGAAAGTTTATTTCAACGTATTCTATATTTTCAAGGCCCACCTCTGTTCGTTTTACTTTTTCTTTATGATTGTCAAAAAAATCCTTGTATTTACATTTAAATCGATAGCTTTCTATCGTTGTACTATCCTTTGTTGGATAGAGTTTCATTGAGAATTCATAGTTTTTATTTTTATAATCATAGTTTAAATCATAATCAATTTTATGAATGAAAAAACTCACGAGTTTTTTAGAAGATGAAGAAACATGTTTAAAATACTTTTTAGGTAAGGTTAATTTGACTTTTTTTGTCTCAAATTCTAGATCTCCATATGGTGTTATGTTGTCATTTATGGTGCTTTCAACATCGTATACACTTAAAGGTCGAAAAAAACGTTCCAAGTTAATCCTTGTGTCTTTTTCAATTTTGGTGTTAATATAGGTGTTATATGGAGCCCAATACACATTTGTGCCAGTTGGCATTTCATTATTAATGGCCTTGCTCAATTCTGATAAGGTCATGTCTTTATTATAGACTACATTAATCTCGTTAGCGTTATTAACATCCTCAATGAATTTCTCTAAAGCAGATTGGTCTTTGTTGGGTTCGGTAAATACGTTTATGAAATTGGCAAGGGTTTGTGCCTCACTCATAGATTGCATACGTCTCAAAATTAAAAAACGATAGAAATCACCTTCAGGATTATAATCATCTAAATTGATTATAATGCCATAGGCCAACCCATTCCAATAGTGATTATTAATAAGTCTTACCGGATCTACCTTTTTTTGAGGGTCAACTTCAAATGAAATTTGAAGTCCGCTTTTGTAAAACTCAAATTCTTTGTCTTTCCTGAAAATCAACCCAAGACTTTTGAATGTTGCAGAATTTCTTGGATTACTATTAAACTGCATGTCTTGATAGTAGATATGTTTTACACATTGATCATACCAGTTTTTGAGATATATTAAATCTTTAGGAATACTAGATTGTTCTTCTAATTCAACTAAGGAGGAAAGACTTGGGTAATACCTGTTTTGGGCATTAATTGTTACGAGCGACAGCATCAAAATTATTAGTTGGAGTTGTTTCATAATTGAGAACAAAGTGTCTTGATTGGGTTAATATGATACTTATTTATGAGATATTAAATGAGTGTGTTCTTGACAGAAATAAGAATGTTTTTTATGACGTAATAAGACAGAATAACCTGTTTAATTTTTAAGCGAATCTAATTTTGATTTAATTGTGATTAATTCATCAGGAATCCAGTCAAATGAATTATCCAATTCATAAGCTTTCTGTTTTAGTTTTAATGCTTCATGATAGTTTTTTAACTGTAACATTAAGTCAGCTTTTGAATCATATGCATTGCCGTTTTCTGGTTCACATCTTATAAAATTATCAAAAGCTTCACTTGCTTTATCAAGCTCTTTATTGTTTATATATGCATAACCTAATATGTTATAGCCTGAGCCATAATTTGAGTCTATTTCAATAGCTTTTTTACCAGCCTTTATGGCTAAGCTCGGATTTTTTCTAAATAACAAAAAGCAAATGCTATGATGAAGATATTTGTCTGAGGGACAAAGATCTGCGAGTTCAAATAGCTTTGATTCATAAATGTCATCAGGATTATTTAGTCTAAACTCAGTGGCATCTACTAGCATTTGTTCTTCCTTAGAAACCAAATGCATATATTTTTTGCTAATTGATGATTTTGTCTTTTTATAGAATCATCGCGAGAATACATTGATATGAAATTGTAAACTCTAACAAATTTATCATCTAATGCTATTGCTTTTTCATATAGATCTGTAGGGTTTCCATTTATTCCATTTTGAACTTGAAATCTCGCATTTTCAAAATACTCTCTAGCTTTTTCTGATGATGTAGTAATTGGAATCGTTTTTTGTTCTGCCACGTGTTCGTCCATTTTATGGTTTTTACAAGATAGTAGTAATAAAAAAAATACTAATCTAATTATTCTCATATTGAAATATTTGGTTAAGTTAATTAGTTAAATGTTGTTATGGTTCTATATTTAAACTTTTATTGATAGCATTTTGCAAATCAATTTTATTTAAACCAATAGAAGTATATTTTATTTCTCCATTTTTATCAATTAAAAAAAACGTTGGTGCGGCTTGAACACCATATGCTTTAGAAACTTTATGTCCGGAAAATAGTGTTGGATATTCTATGCCTATTTTTTTTATATAGGTTTCAATTGACTCGTGATTTTGTTTTGTGAATTCAATTCCATAAACTTTAAGTCCTTTATCTGAGTATTTATTTTGGATGTCATTTATTTCTGGAATAGCACTTACACAGCCTCCACAGTTAGGAAACCAAAATTCTAGTAATACTACATTTGCATTTAATTCGACGAGACTAATTGAATCGTTTGAAATTTGAGGTAGTTTCCATTGTGGCGCTTTTTCTCCAACTTTAGTTTTGATACTAGAGAAGTATCTTTCTGTTAGTTCTTCTGGTGTCAACATTAAGTAAGTATTATTAAATCTTTTAATGTCCCAAATTGAGTCTGATCTGGTGGCAGACTTATTTATTTTAGAGAATCTCGAAGATATAAAGTTATCCGTACCATTATAAATTTTCTTAAAAGCTGAGGGCAAATAATCATCTTTAGAAATTATTAAACTATAACTTTCGTTATTAGAATGCTGTTCATTTTTGATTTGAAAATTATAATTTACTACATTGTCTATAATTGTATCGTTTAATCTTGTGACCTGAAATGAAGGGTCACGAATCAATTGATTTAAAAGGTTTCTTATTTCATAAAAAGAATTCTCAATGGGAAGTGCCGAACTTACAAACTCTAAGCTAGGTTCATTGGAATACACAATACGCTCTTTGTTATGCTGAATCCCAAATACGCTTTTTCCATTAAAAATGTTCTCATTATCTCCAAATTGAAAATGATATTTTGAACCGATTAAAGAATCTTTACTAGTAAAGTCAAAATAGGATTTAATGTTAAATATAGTATCTATTTGAGGGTTTTTAACGTGACTTGAAATATCATATTCAATCATTTTTACTGCATTTAGTATTTTTGCAGATTCGTCTAAAATGTCCTTATCTGTTTTACTACAGTTAATTAATAAAAATGACATTAGTAGTAACACAGTTATTTTTTTCATCATAATATGCTTTAGTATTATGTTAATATTATTTTAAGGTTACTTTGCAAAGGAGTTTAATTATAAACTAGTTTACGAATGGTTTTACTACTTCTAAAAATTTTAAGTTAGTAAAAAGGAATTTATAATTATATAAATTCGTTGGAATTTTAAAATTAAGATGGAACTGGAAATGAAAACGATTGACGTCGTTTTAAATCCCTATTTCATTTACTTAAATCGTTTTAAAGCATATTATTTGTTCCTTTACTGCTTAATAAATTGTTTAACAACATTAATGTTATTGTCACTTTCAATTTTTATAAAATACATTCCATTAGACAAGTGTTCTACATTTATAGTAGATAGGTTGCTTTCTAATACTTTTTGTCCAAGAAAATTATAAACCAAAACTTTAGAGAAAGGTAATGTAGCTTTAATGTGAACCTCTGTTTGAGTTGGATTTGGATATATCGTAAAATTTGAAGTGTCAACATCATTGACTGAGAGATTACTTCTGTTATAATGCATAATCCCATCATCTTCCTTAAATCGAGTGATTAATCCATCGATTTCATCAACTTGAGGAATGACATTACCAAAAGTTTCATAATCACTTGCACCATTGAAAAACCAAATATTCATACTAGAAAAGTAATAATCATCTTCTCCTTTGAAAAAATCAATTTTACCAGAATGTCGTGTTGTACTTCCTGAATTATCACCATTCGTGAAAAGGCGTAACAATACACCATTTTCGTCGTAGACAGAAATGAAGTGATCATCTGCCGAAATGGTTAAATCATAATTCATATTGTCACTACTTGTAAACTCAGATTCGCACATAGGTTCATTATTGTTTGATACTTTTCCTAAAACACATATTTCATCATTGTTTTTTATCACTTTGTATCCATACCCATAATACGTAGACTTTGCACCTTGCATCCATTGACAAACTCCATTAGCATCAATCTTAGCAACGAAGTATTGTCCAGCATTCATTGACGTTGTTGAGCCGTCTGTATTTTCAAAAATATGGTTATTATCCATAGATGTAAATGTGTTTCTCACAGCATTAGTACCAGAGATGTATGAGTTTCCATCGCCATCGGTTACCATTGATCGGGCTTGAGTGTCATCTGTAAACTCAGTATCTGTGTAACTTCTTATCTTCCAAAGTAGCTGACCATTTTCATCAAACTTAGTTAGAAATAATTTTTGACCATAATTATTGAATTCTCTCCATAAAGTTTCGGCCACTGGATTGTTTACAGAATAAAAATCAATAAAAATTTCAAAAAATCCGGACATGTAATAATTGTTATCATTGTCGAAACCAATATGAACAATTTCACCTCCATTAACATTATTGTTGTAAAAGGCTGTATCCCAAATAACATTACCATCGGGTGCAAATTTTACAATGGCATTATTCCTTGGATCGCCATCCACATTTTCACTTACAACATGAGAAGCAACGCCATTTAAGTAAATTTGGTTATTGCCATTGGATATTAATCCTGTTGCAACTAGATTATTGTCGTTGTCTATAAACAATCTTTTTGCAGCAAAAACACCATGAACATACCATTGAAATTCACCTTTAGAATTGAGTTTTATTAGAAAGCTTTCATTTGCCGATGAAGGACTTAACTCTAGTGGATTGCCTAAAGTGTCGTAAAATGTTCCTTCAGAAGCACCACAAACATATATATTGCCTAATTGGTCTTCTACTACAGAATACATTTCATCTCTATCATTATAACTGTTAGCAGTCTGAGTCTTAACTAACCATTTAAGCGCTCCATCATTATCGTACTTAGTTAAATAACAACCTTTCTCACCTTCTTCAAAAGTGAAAGAGGTTCCTACATTAGATTCTAATGTTTGATTTTCATTATAATAGCCGCATGCTAAAAATCCATCTTGAGTTTTTTCAATATCGGCAATATCATCATAATAATAACCAGACCAATCAGGATCTACACCATCATTTAATATGGTCCAGCTAGTTTGTACGGTTGGCGCTTCATATATATATGGGCCAGGTTTTTCAACAGAGTCATAACATCCATTATCAGACCAACATTCAAAATTTACTGTTGTTTCACCTAAATTAGAAAATGTAACTTCTGGATTTTCTAAATTAGAATTAAGTGGAGTAGCATTTGGAGAAAACTCCCAATTAAAATTTTGGGCGTCAATAGAGTAATTGTTAAATTCTACTAGCTCATTTTGCTTGGCATTAATTAAGGATTGAAAATAAATTGCTTCAGTTTGTTCAACATCAATATGAAATTGATCCGTAAAGTTTTTATTGCAATTTGCAAGTTCATGTTCGGCTCTTAAATAATAATCACCTGTAGTATTTATAGGAGAACTTACTAAGGTTATTGTTCCTCCATTTCCAATTGGACTTGTTCCATATGTGCCACTTTCTCCTACCATTTTAAGAACATATCTTACATTTGGTTCAGAATTTTCAATTTGGATTTCAATAGATTCTTCAATACAAAGTAGGTTATCAGAAATAGTTGTAGGTTTATTAGTTTCAGGCTGATTAACAATGTGAATAGTTGTTGTTAAGGACGATTGTTCACCAAAGCTATTTTCAGCAGTTACAGAAATGTCATAACTCCCAACAGTATTAAAAGAATACGAAAAATCATTACATCCTGTATTAATTTCATTACCATCAAGTGTCCAGCTACATGAATTAGAAGACCCTCTAAAGAAATCAAAATATACCGACGACCCTACACAAGTACCAAAAGCATTTAAGGAGATATACGGTTTTGTGGCACCTCCTAAATTAGTGGTTTTAAGAAGAACTCCATTATCACCACAGGCATATATAATTGAATCATCGTTAGGATCTATCCAAAAACTACGAATTGAATTTGTACTTGAGCTTGGTTGCCATTCGAGGTAGTTATTTCCAGACGTAGATTTAAAAATTCCATGGTCTGTACCAACTAGATGTTGATTGTAAGAATTTACCATGGTTTGAGCATTTAATTCGCCAAAATCATATCTGTTATTGTATGTTATTCCTGAAGATGTTGAAAATCTAGTATAATTGTTTCCTGCAGAATACATGCTGTATGAATTCCTAAAATCTAACCCTACATGATTGATGTTTGGTGTTTCATGCCCAGTTAAATTGATAGAGTTATTTGAGCCATAGTGGTTTCCAGTTAAAATTTTCCCGTTAGCACCAAGCCATAAACTATTATAATTAAAACTTACCGAATTAAAATCCTCATTATTAAAATTGGTGCCAGAAGGATTGATGATAAAGCTTGTTGCATTAACATCATTGAAACCAACGATCAAGCCATTATCACCTACAGCATAATAGGTGTCTGAAGACTCATTAAATCCAATTTTGTTTATGTTCGTGTTAACATTACCATTATAAATAATTTCGTAGCTTAAAGAAGGAAAACTCAATCTAAAAATAACAGCACGATTTGTTAATGTATTAACACCCGAAGCATATACAAAACCAGAATTAGTCGCTTCTTCATCATTTGCATAACAATGAGAGAACACTGTGTTTTCATAGATTTCAGAATCGGTAGAATTGGTAGTGATTTCAAATCTTGTCCAGTCTGATGGGGAATTGCCATAATTGGTAGTATAGTATAACCCATCATTTCCAGATAAAAGTCCATTATTGTCTAAAAAAACAACACCAGTAAAATTATCATTAATATTAGTATTGATTGTTTCCCATTGACAAAATGAAAACTGAACAGAAATAAAAAAAATAAGAACAGATAGTATTGTTGATTTCATAAGTAAGATTTTGTACTAATATAATAGATATTATGGATTAAACGATAAATTAAAAGTATCTTCTTTAATACTTTAATATATTTAAAATGAGTCTATTAACTAATTGGTATTTCAAAACAGATAAATTTAAGCTGAAATTTAGAGCTGTTGTTAGTACAGTTACCTATTCAATGATTCAATGTCTTTCGATTTTTAATAATAGCTTTTGTTTTGTCCTTATTTAGAATATAGTATGTATCACATGTTTTTAATTATTCAATTCTTTAAGAAGTTCTGTAGCAGCTAATTTCCCAAAAGCATTTGCAGCTAAAGGGCTTGCTCCTGTAATTAATTTTCGGTCTTTATAAACTGTTGAATCTGCCTCTTTGTTTATGATTGTAACTCCTAAGTTGTTGAGCTTTTCTCCATATTTATAAGGCATTCGACCTGGAGTATAGCCAATCATTTGTCCTTGCTCATCTACGGCATCTGGAAATGAAGCAATTTTATAGCCATTATATATAAAATCATCAGTATTACTATTTAATCCAGCTGATAATAATGCTGCAGGGCCATGACAAATGGCAAGTGTAAACATACCATTGTTGTGTGACCAATTTATAATTTTACTCACATCACTGTTTTCTGGAAGTCCTAGCATTGCTCCATGACCTCCAGGGATGAAAATAGCAGCATAATTTGAATTGTCGTTCATAGTATTGGCTACAAAATCAGATAAATTTCCAGGTTTATCAAATGTTTCCTTGAATTCAGTATAAATTGCTTTTACATGCTCATCATCTTCAGGCATTGCCCATTGCTCAATTACTACAGGTTTTCCTGTTGGTGTTACAACGTCGACTTCAAAACCAGCATTTCTTAAATGGAGTATAGGTAGAAGTGTTTCGACTGGATGATTCCCAGTTGAAAACATTTTGCCATTAGCCATAGTCATATTTTTTTCCTCTGTACAAATCATTAGTACCTTTTTATCACCAGTATATTTATTTTTATAAACGGTATTATCAAAATCGGTTATAGGAGATGTTGCTAATTTTAATGCTAATGGCGATGGAATGTAAGATCCGTCTTCAGTTTGTGTTGGTCGCGATGTAAAATATAAGATGATACATGCTAGTAAGATGAAACTTACTATAGTTAATATTATTTTTTTCTTCATGGTTATCGCTATATGTAAGTAACTAATTTTTCTATTGGCTTTCTTACCTTTATAAGGTTAACTAACCAATCTTTATCTACGTCTTTATAACCTATAGGTAATAAAAGTGTACTGCGTAATCCTTTTTCACGTAATCCAAGAATTTTATCTAAAGCATCTGGATCAAAACCTTCCATTGGCGTACTATCTAAATCCTCATAAGCGGCTTGAGTAATTGCTGCCATAAAAGCAATATAGGTTTGTCTTGCGGCATGTTCAAAATTTGTTTCAGGATCACGTTTTGGATAACCATCTAACAGCATTTGACGATAATTTTCCCAACCTTCATTTTTAAAACCACGAATTTCGTTAGTTAAATCGAACATATAATTAATTCGGTCTTCAGTATAATTGTCCCAAGCAGCAAACACTAACAAATGAGAGCAATCTGTAACCTGTGATTGATTCCAAGCAATGTCTTTTATACTAGATTTGGTGTTTTCGTTAATGATTACAAATACTTCAAAAGGTTGTAATCCGCTAGAAGTAGGCGCTAGTCTAATCGCTTCTAATATGTTGTCAATTTTCTCTTGAGGAACTACTTTGCCGTTCATGGCTTTAGTAGCATAACGTTTTTTTAATTTGTCTAAAAAGCTCATTCTCATACTTGTATTATTGGTTAAGAGGCGAAATTAGTTAATAACCAATTCAAGAATATGAACATATGGTAATAAATTAACTTTTAATTCTTTCTCTTCTAACTCTACTTAAACTCTGTGGAGTAATACCTAAGTACGATGCAATTTGATAATTTGGAATTATCTTTTCGAATTCGGTATATTCTTCAATGAACTGCGTGTATTTTTGTGCTGCAGTTAAGGCTAATAAACTTAAAATTCGCTTTTGCAATGCAGCAATGCGCTTTTCAAAATTTTTGCGTTGGAAACTTTCAAATTGAGGGAATTCTTGGTAAAATTTTTCAACCTTTGAATTATCTATAATTAAAACTTTTGAATGCGTTAAGCTTTCTATAGAAATAACAGATTTATTTTCTGTATAAAGAGTTATATAGTCACTAATCCACCAGTTTTTAATAGCAAACTGTATCGTGTGTTCTTTCCCGTCTTCTGTTTTGTAAAAAGAACGTAAACAGCCACTAACAACAAAAACATGTTCCTTTTTTAAAGAGTTATCTGCTAGAAGTTGTTCTCCTTTAACTAGGTTTCTCTCTTTGACTATGTCGTGAAGTTTGAGTTCTATATCTGGTGAAAGAGAAATCGTGTTTTTAAAATAATTTAAAAGTTCATTCATGTATTTAACTTCATGTCAATTCTGTATTTCGTTGATAAGCTATCAAATAGTGTAACAACTTTATCAATTTTCATTGATATTTTTTTCAAAAAAGGGCTGTGCTTTATTGTTTTAACCAAGCAAAGTAATGCATGCTATTTTATTGTTTGATATATTTTTTAGTTTTAAAAAAAGTAAAAGAATCGTTGAAGTCTTTACCAGTTTGAAAATCATCGAGCCACATATTAACTTTCAAACCGTTTAATAGCTCATATTCCATTTTTACAAACCCATATTTTTCTGAAAAATAACTTTTAAGTTTTGTTGTACCAATATCAGATTTTGCAGTACTCTCAATAATATAGCAATCTATTTCTCCTAATTGTGTATGTATTGAGGCTTTACTGATAATTTTATAAGTATAGGACAATAGTAATTCTCCTTCCCATTGTCCCCATTTTTCATTGCCCCAATTTTCTCCAATGGCCATTTGGTCTGTCCATTCAGCACCAATTTCGATAGGTGTTTTTATAAAAGGAAATGGTGCCGTTTCTAAAGCACTAAAAAAACCTTTACGGATTGGATGAATCCAGATATTATTGGAGTTCTCAACCACACCAGTTGAAGATAAAGATGCAAATACAGGAGCTTGTAAATATGAAATTTGAGTTTGATTGTTGTTTGTTCTGTTAGAATCTGCAACAGGCTTTACAATGAGATGAATGGTATTAACGCCTATGCTATCAGTTTCCAAAGGGACTAATTCAAAATGAATTTCTTTCATTTTTTTCTCACGATTGTACCTGCTTTCATTTTTTTTTAATTTATGTTTTTTATCATTTTCAATGATTACATAATCATAAATAAACACATTTCCAGGTTTGTAAATCGTATTGTTTGCATCGATATTTTCATGCTCAATTATAACAGAATCGTATTGTTGAGAAAACCCGAAATGGAATACTGAAAGACAAAAAAGAATTAATACTAATTTCTGAGGCTTGTTCATTCTAAAAAAAGGCATAAATAGTAGTTATGTATAATAAGTGATGTTAATAAAGACTAATATAATAAAAGAGTACGAACCATTGTAATTAATTATTATATCGTTATTTTTTTAGTTTGTTTTATAGCTTCGTCATAGAGATTGATCATTAATTCTTCTTGGCCAGTTAATTCCCAGAATCTTAATTGAAATTGGATTAGAATGTTATCAATATTTTCCATGTTATGACTATTTGTGTCAAAATAGAAATCTAAAATATTAATGATAGTTCTTTCTGTTAAGATATCCTGCATAGCATAAACGTGAGTTAACTTTTGCGTTGTCTCAAAATCAAATTCTGAAATAATACCTGTGGATTTAGCAGATTCCCAAGCTGTATTAGTTATAATCGCGTCAATTAAACTTTCATTGTTTGTTAGAACCCCAAGATTTAAGAAATTACTCTTCAATAATTCATTTTTTAGACTATCATTTCTACCTTCAATAATTTCAGTAATTCGATTTCTTATTTTTATATGTCGTTCTTTCCAATTGGCAATTATGGTTGAATTTCGGTTTAATTCTTTTTGAATACTATCAAAGGCGATTAATTTTTTTTGATTGGTTTTATAGTCGTCAAATACCTTATTTATGTATAAAGCAAATAAAACACTAAAAACAATTAATAATCCTTCTGCAATATATTTTTTTACATACTTCATTTGTTCTGCATTGGACTAACATCATGAAATTTTGTTAGTTATGTTGGCTTAGACTAAGATAGTAAAAGAGAATGAATCATTATGAAAATCTACAATATTAGCTGTAAGCAAAAGGTTTAAAATTTAACTATGCTATATTGGATTTAGTCTATTAATTTAAATTTTGGTTATTATCAGTTAACCATTAGTAGATTACAAACTACAATTACCATTTACAAAGTCAGTGTGGTTTATAGGATTGAATCCGTTGCTTGCTAATAGAATGTATTGACCATTGTAATCATCATAAATATTTGTAACTAATTGAAGAATTCCACATAAATCTGTTAGCGAAGCATTAGCTCCAACTCTAACTGTTGAATTCACATATGGAATATTGTCTAATGAATCTATATTAGTTATTAAATTATTACCCGTTATTTTAACAATATCACCAACATGGTTTATGTTTTCCAAACCATCTACATTAGTTAAGACATAATTATCATGTATTTCTAGTTCATGTTCTATTTGAGTTATGTTCTCTAACCCATCTAAATTTATTAACGCGTGATTATCACGTATATTAAGAGAATATAAATTAGAATTTACATTTCTTAATCCGTAGATGCTTTCTAAAGCATAGTTTTGTGTTATATCAATGGCTGAAGTGCTATTCAAGTTTTCCAAACCGTCTATATTTTCTAAAGCACTTGAATTACCATCATTACTGAAAAAAAACAAACCACCAGCAGATTCAAGGCTTTCTAGTCCATTTAAATTTGTTAATAATGAATTTTCAAAAATTTTAAATGTTTGTCCAATACTTTCGAGATTTTCCAATCCTTCTAAATTCTCTAAATAACAACGATAAAGCTCAAAGTCTTTACCAATTACTGTTAAACCTCCTAAACCAGTTAAGTTTCGTAAGTTTTCATTACCTCTTATAGAAATATCTTCTTCAACAGTACTAATATTATTAAGTCCTGTTAAATTAGATAGTGAGGCATTATCAACAATACTTATATTTTTTACAGAGGAAATGTTTATTAATGCAGATAGATCTTGTAAGTTAAAATTAGTTTCTATCTCAATGGTTTCGGCAGTACTTACATTTTGTAATCCAGTTAAATTATTTAAAGCTGTGTAATATATTGCCAAACGACCATTGATAGTAGTAATATTGTGTAAACTACTTATATTGTTTATAGCACCATTAAGAATTAAAGAACCATTTATTACACTATAGCAAGTACTATCAAATGCATTCAATTCTTCTTGACTTTCAAAAATTAAATCTCCTTGGAATATTTCACTTAGACAGTCATCATTGTCATTATTGCTATCGGTAGAACAACTATTTGTAAATAAAAATACCAATCCAACAAATAGGAGTAAAGTTGTTTTTTTCATTCTTAATAAATAGGTTAAAACTTGATTAATATTAAGGCCAACGTGTGAGTTGTATAGTTCATTGTGTCTGGACTAAGATAGTAAATAGGAGGGAACTCTCAGGTATGTAGCAACAGAAATTTTAAATGATAATTCTTAACAATTAATTATCTATGTTGTTACCTGTTGACTATAAGGAAAGTTTATAAAATGAAATATAGCATTAAGGAAATCAGTAGGATTTTCTGAGTGTAAGCGTAATAAGTAATATCTATGCATACTGTTGATTATAGTTTCTCATAGGACAAGATTTTTTTAGCTATGATACTTATATTTTTTTTGAGAAAACAATGTTCTCATAAGCTTTACCATTGACATGAAAATCTACATTTCCGACGTTTATGAAATCATTTTTTTCATAGAATCGTATGGCTCTTGTGTTCTTAATATAAACTGTTAGCCAAATGGTGTCTAATTGTAATTTTTCAACTTGTTCTTCAACAAAGGTTAATAGCAACTGCCCAATCTTTAATGGGATGAAATCATTTAATATGAAAATGCGCTCTAATTGACATTTGTTTTGTGAATTAATATGCTTATTTGCTGCATTTATAACCAATTTTGCATAGCCTACAGGTAATTTGTCTACGTAAATAATACAATAGAGTAGGTCAGGGTTGTTTACATTTTGTTTTGTTTTAAATACTGAAAAATTCTCGTTCAAGTATTTTAAAACATCGGTTTTATCTTCTATATAATGACCATGAGATTCTGCCCAAGTTAATCGGCCTAAAAGTGCTAAAATCTCTACGTCTGTTTTCTTAGCTATTTTTATCGTAATCATTTCTATTATTATTTATTCGTAATCTTCTTATGTGATATGCATGAAGTAAAACTGCAATTGTGCAACCTACAATTATTGGAGCCGCACTAATTAATGCACCATAAACAATATAAATTATATTGGCTATTAGTGAAATTAACCTTAGTTTATATTCCCCTTTAGTAGACATTGAATATAAGTTTATCACTAAACCTCCGTAACCAATACAATCAATTAAAAATGGATTCATACTATGTTTTTTATAAGTGAATGATTAAAGTTAGTAATCATTCGTATTAATTTTGATTAAGTAAATATAGAAAGCAAAACATTAAAACAGCTTTATAATCGAATTAAAAAATGTATATTAGCATTTGATAATATCAAATATTTGATAATAAAATTACGATTATAAATGGATAAGTTTGATAAAAAAATACTTGAAATGCTAGATGTTAATGCTAGGGAAAGCTTTGCTAAAATTGGGAAAGAAGTTGGCTTGTCTGCTCCAGCAATAGGGAAGCGTGTTAGGCAAATGGAAGAAGATGAGATAATAATAGGTTATGCTTTAAAAGTGAATCATGAAAAATTAGGAATTGAGACTAAAGCGTATATAACCTTGGTACTACACCGAGGGCCAACCGGATCATTTAATGCTCAAAAAGAAATACAAGCAATGGAAGAAGTACAGAGTTGTCACAGAATTACTGGAGATGATTGTTTGTGCGTATTAGGTTATTTTAGAAATAATAGGCACCTTATTTCCTTTCTTGAGAAAATCTCAGCATACGGAACGACTAAGACGAGTATTATTTTAGAGGCTTAATTAATTATCTTGAATGAACCAGGAAGTGTATAGAATATATTAATTTTTCTTTATAAGGTTATGAGGATTCTATTTAGACAAAATGGAATTACTAATATATCTGTTCCAAAATCTTTTATGTTGATTGATGAATAAGTTTATTTTTCATGATTGAATTAATCCTAAATATAATTTTAAGCGAATAATTTTTTTTACCGATTGATAAACCTGTTCTTTATACTTAGGATCATTATTCATTTCGGTTAGAATAGAATGGATTGTTTTGGTTTCATCAATTGGCATTAATAACATGTCATTTCCAGCTTTTGAAGCCAGTAGAGGTGCATTATCGATTATTGTAACAGCTTTCATTATGTTTAAGGCATCTGTTATTACAAGCCCTTTAAACCCTAACTCGTCTTTAAGTAAACCTGTAACAATATTTCTAGAGCAGCTAACAGGTAAACCATTGGTACTATATTTTTCGTTATTGATTATTGTTAAATGAGATGTCATTATTGAAAGTACGCCAGCGTCGATCAATTCTGGATACACTTCTAGTTCTTTTAGTTCGCCATTAATATAAACAGATTGTTTATGCGTATCTCCTTCAACCAGCCCATGACCAGGAAAATGCTTTACAGTAGCAATGATTTCTTGCTCTTGAGTTGTTGTAATAAAGGCTTTACACAACTCTACTACCTTTTCTTTATTGTTACCGAAACTTCTATTTTTAATGGCCTCATTTTTAGGGCTAATATCACTCACTGGAGCAAAATTTTGACGAAAACCAATTTTTAATAATTCTGTACTAATAATTGAAGCAATTGAATCTGATTGCTTGGGAGTTTTAATATCTATAGTATTCATTATAGAATTAATCCCTTTTAACCGACCATTTATTAGACTAGGTTCCGCATCAATAGAAAATAATAATGGTATTTGATTTTGAGCACGACTAATATCATTTAAACTGTCAATCATACGTTTATGATTTTCTTTTGTACCCTTTAGAAAAACAACGCCACCAATTTTATTTTCTTTAGCAAGTTTTAAAACAATATTATCAGACTTTCCTAATTCTCCTGCAGAAGTTACTATCATTTGACCAACTCTGGTGGTATCATTTAACGAAAGGAAAATGTCATCTGCCTTGTGTTCAATAATTGGGTCGTAATTATAAAAATCTTGCAATTTAATTGACTGCCCATTTACAAGCCAAATAGAAATTAATAAAAGTAAAATTGTTAGTGTAGATTTAATCATGTTGTGGTAATTAATGTTTGATGCTTACTAATTGTTCCTATAAATTTAGTAACGTACAGTTATGTAAGTTAGTGGCAAGTTAGCAAAACAAAATAAAACAAAGGTAAAAGGGTTTACAGTAGTATGATTAATAAAAATCTTTGAAAGAAATGAGGAACATTCTTGTCAATAGATATTTATTTCAGAATATAATTTCCTTTTGCCCATTTTATTGTTGGATCAACCCATTCTGCTAGTGGTTTAAATAAAAAACCATGTTTCATTCCAGTATTAAGTTCAATCTCTTTAAAGTGAACAATTTCACACGTTGAGTTTTCTATTCTTTTAAGAGCTGAAACTCCATTAGGATCAGATTTTTCAAAAATATTCAAGATGTTTCCACAGTAATTTATTTCGGGAATGTTTTGGATATCATGATCTTGAAAGCTAGCAATAAACACAAAATTCAATTTTGGATTATTTGCTAAAGTTGAAACGTACTGAGCGATATATCCACCTTTAGATGTTCCTACGACTGTTATTTTATTCGGGTTAACTCCAATAGAGATTAGACTATTAATTTGATTGACTATATCATTAGCATAGTCACGAGCGTTTATGTTTCCACTTCTTTTTTCGCTAATAACCTTTAGTCCACTTTTTTCAAATTCGGTTAAAATTTCTTTATATTCTGTTTGGCCATATTCGGGATGGGATTCCTCTAATTCGTGAGTTTCTAAAAATCGATTGTGAAGAAAAAACACAAATCTTTCATTGTATACTTTAAATTGATTGATTGTATAATCTAAAAGTTCCATTCCTCCACTTTTGCCATGACCTGGAATTACATTTTCAATTTCTTGGAATTCACGTTTTACTTGTTCAACAGTTTTTGACCACTCTTCAGTGTTTGCGTCTGCAAGATTTCCTTTAGGTGCATTTAAATGCTTAATTAGGCATCCACCAAACAAGGTTTTTTCATGAGGAACATAGCCTACAATGTTGTCTTTTGTATGTCCTTGACCAAAAAAACGAGCCAAAACGGTTTCATTTCCAATTGTGAATTTGTATTCTTTATCAAAACCATTTTGAGGCATGATTTCCGTGTTATTTTTTTTGGCTAATTGAATGGTTTGATTTGTAGCATATGACTTTATTCCTTTTGAATGAAACTCATTTAATCCACCTAAACAATCTATATGAAAATGAGTAGCAACAACAGCCTTTATGTTTTTATTTCCGATCCAGTTTATTAATTCTGAAGAAGCTTTGTTATTTGTTGGTGTATCAAAAATTATGGCGTCATTACCATTTATGTAAACCATTCCATTACAAGGGTATTTTCCATAACTTTTAGTATCTAAATAAGAAATGTGTTGGAAAACATTATCGCTAATTCGGACAATTTTAAGAGTGTCAGTTTCGTAATTTTGAAATACTTGGTTATTATGCTTACAATTGATTAAAATTAAACTAATTAATAGTATTTGCTTTAGATTCTTCATAGTTGTAAACAATATGCTTTTTTTGATTTGTAGCTAAAATCTAACAGTAAGAAAAGACGAGTGACTTAGACTAGACTTTTGTTTAGGCAAGATTAAATAATATATGTATAAACATGTTTAATCTTAATCTAGTTTAGGGTTAAACGACATAGAGTAGTGTTTAGTATTTTTTTTCAAGTATTTCGATAATCTCATAATGATTATTTATGATTTCTTTAGATCCATATCCTTTAACATCTTCGAGACTTGCCCTAAATTGTTCAAGCGCTGTCATACCTTGAAAACTCTTCAGATAAATATCTGCATTTTTCGATAGTAAATAGGTCAATATTTTGGGACTTGTCGTATAAGTTAAAGCTGTATAACCGCTATCGCATTGTAAATTTACATTCGCTCCTTTTTCAACTAATAACTTTACTAGATCAAATTGATTTCTATTGGCAGCCATCATTAGTGTTGTCATTTGCCTATATCCTCTGTTATCAATTTTTGCTCCTTTGTCGATTAAATTTTCGGCAATATTGGTAAGGCCATAGAAGCTGGTCTTAAAAAGAGCATCACTTTGACTTTCGTCTATTTTTTTTATGTCAGCGTTTTGTTCAAGTAAATAATGAGCAACATCTTTTTTCCCATTTTGGATAGCTATCATCAAAAGCGTTTGTTGCCATTCTCCTAAACAATTAATATGTTGTCCATCATTTATCATTTCTTTGACTAACTCCAATTGCCCGTTTTCTGCAGCTAATTGAATGTCTTTACTACATTTTTTTTGTGAAAACATATTAAAGGGAATCATAAAAATAATTATCAGAAAACTCGCTTTCATTCAATTTAATAATAAATACGTTCGCATATGATTTAATGTTTGACTAGATTAGGATAAAGTTAATAAAAGGAAATCAATCATTAGAGAAATACATTCAATTTTACTAGTATGGATATGGTTAAGTAATTAATTTTACACGTTATGGTACGTTTATTTTTTTTCGATTTCATATGGTACAATTTTCACAATCCTTTAAATTCAGAAAGTAAGTTTTCTAGTGTTTTAAAGAAAAAAATAAATTACAAAAAGACACACTGTAATGATTAGATAAAATTGATAGAGATATTTATAGATATCGTCAAGCCCAACCTAAGTAAATGCAAGTTAAAGCTATAGTGTTAAAAAAACAGTGCACAGAACAAACAAACCATAAATCATATTTCCGCAAGTAGAATATTAACGCTATAATTGATCCAATTATAAAAGTTACAATTTGTCCAGTAATACCTTGACCACTGTGCATAAAACCAAAAAAGCCAGTAATAAGAACAATACTTAATGCAATACTGATTTTACTTTCTCCAAAGAATTTTAAAAATTGTCTCATAAAGTATCCACGAAAGATGATTTCCTCTCCAAAGCCAGAGCCAATTAATATTAATATTAAGCTAATAAGAAAGGTTTGAAGGTCTTTTGTAATTTCTTTAAAAAAAGAATAATCTATAGGAACCCCTGTGAGTTTTGTAATTCCTGGAATCAATGGAAAAAAAGGAGTTGAAAAAGCTACAGACATAATTCCAGATATCATTATATCTGATGTCATGATGCCTTTTATGGATGGTTTTCAAGTGTGCAACTTCCTCAAATCTGATGACAAAACTAGCCATATTCCAATTATACTATTAACAGCAAAAGCTGATCTAAAATCTAAGATAGAAGGTATTACGCATGGAGCTGATGCTTACCTTGGGAAACCTTTTAATAAAATCGAATTATTAGCTCATTTAGACAATCTTATTAAGCTAAGAGAAAAACTAAAAACTAAGTATTCTCAAGAAATAAATGAAGTGAATACTTCTAAAACTAAGCTTACAGATTCTTTTTTAAATAAGCTTCAAAGTTTATTACTCCTAAAAATTGATAATGAAAGCTATGGGATACATGAAATTTGTTTAGATTTAGCAATAAGCAGAACCCAATTACATAGAAAAATAAAAGCAATTACAGGATTATCATCATCAATCTTTATAAGGGAAATTCGCTTAAAGGAAGGATATAAACTATTATTAATTGGAAACTTAACGGTATCTGAAGTTGCCTATTCTGTAGGATTTTCAGATCCCAATTACTTTACTAAATTGTTTACTCAAAAATACGGAAAGACACCTTCATCAATAGAATGAATGGTTTAAAATGGCTAAAAATAAAACCAAAAACTACCTGTAATTCCTCATTGTTTTTTAGACAGAATTTTCGACTTGTGTTTTTTTAGAATAGACCTTTTTGTTCATTAAGGTTATAGTTTATTAAACCAGAATATTGGAGTTTCCGATAATTATTCCGAAAGGGTTAGGGAAGAAGCAATGCAATATACACGTTGTTGTATAACGTTTTATTTTATTCTTTCGTTTATTTTTTCAAACCACAAATCTCTTTCATTTACTGCAAAATCAAATTCTTTATTTTCTTTCGTTATTATTCTGATTCGGTTATTAATTAATTTTGCAGTTTTCCTTTTTAACATGTCTTTTACATTTATGTATTCAATATCCGTTTGTCCTTTTCGAATATTCACATTATGCGATTTAAAAATCAATTTTTTATTAGTCAAGAAGATTTTTCCGCCTACACCTTCAAATCCACGAAATAAATAAGCTGGACCTTCGATTTCAATATTTTCGTCTAACTCTAATTTGGGTTTTATTTTTGCTATAATTTTGTTGGAGAATTTTTTAGCAATTTTTCTGTTTATGTAAGGAAATCCAATCCCAAACAATATTCCAAAAATCACACCTTGAGATATTAAACTATTGATAGAATATTGATTGTTATTTAAGAAATAACCAAATAACCAAAGTATAAATGAATACATTGTAGAAGCTCCTAACGCGAATATTATTCGTGATTTCAAACTCATCTGCATCAATTTTGTTCCTATCTCCATAATGTCTTCTTAAATACTATACAACGTGTTCGCGTATAGTTAGTAGTGTTGACTAGCACTAAGTTAGAAAAAAGGAATCGAAATCTAGCAATTCCTTTTTCGAAGCATTAAAATTTAAACAAAGAGAATCTACTTTTTCCCTTTTGCATTTTTATCGGTATGTCCATTATCATACAATCCTTGCAAAGCAATTATTGTGTTCCCTTCGGCTAAAAAACGTATTCTAAAGCTATCGAGGCCCTTCAGCATAAACTCATTATTACTATACGGAAGCAATTCATACTTTGTTCCACTACCTCGTTGATAGAATAATTTGCCATTTTCGAAGGTCACAATACGTGGACCATAAATTCCTGCGAAGGCTTTTAGCTTTTTTGCATCTAAGGTCACCGGATTAATTTTTAAACTTAGTTCGGCAAGTGGCCATTCGTAGAATGCTTTTAGATTTTCTTCCGTGCTATTCATTATAAGCAATTCCAAAGCTTTAGTATAGGCTACATCTAATGCATCTGCAGCTGAAGTTTTAATATGTGGGCTAACACCAGTACCTTCCCAATTGGTTTTAGTGATGGGGTTAATGGCTCTGCCTGTAGGCACCCAAACCATAAATCGATCTGTAGCCACAACCGAACCACCAGGATGTGCTCCACCACCTGTAGTTTCACCTACTAGAGTAGCACGTTCTAGATGCTTTAAATTATAACTAAACTCTTCCGCTGCCGAAAAAGTCCTGCCACTTGTTAATACATAAACGGGAGTATCTGGGCTACGCTTACCGCTCACATGTGGTAAGGTCCAGGTTTGAGAATTTTGATCAGATGGACGCCAATAGAAATTGTTCAAATGAACTGGGTCACTTCCAAAGAGATAACTCGTTATGAGTTGGATCATTGCAGGACTTCCACCTCCGTTATTTCGAAGATCAATAATAATCGCACTTGCATTACTCAAAAAATTCATGGCAGATACGGCAGTTTCTCCAGCGTATTCTACATTAGAAAAACTTCGAAGATCCAAATAACCAATATTACCAGCCATAATTTTCACTTCCTTAAAACCAAAGTTGTTTCGTTTCATATTGTTGACATAGCGATTCAAAAAAGCGATGCTATCTTCAGTAGTAATTGCCTGTTGTTGTTCAGCTATTCGGCCTGGAGCAAAAGTGACTCTTAAATGTTTATCGTTACTAATCGCTTGGAGATCTGTGGTTAAAGTGGTGGCAAATTCATGAGGATCTATAATGGGTTTATAATTACCGTTTCTAAGCTTCGATTCAATATTTGAGATCATCTTCATGGCAATCTCAGGGAAAACATAGTTTACTTTTAATTTACTGCCTATAGAATCGACAACAGTTTGCTGTTCTTTAGGTGTTAATAACTCTACTTTTTGCTGTGCGTTCAGTTGAGAGACGAGTAGCATTAAAAATATGATTGTGATTACGGTAAATTTGCTTATAACTTTCATAATGTCATGTTTTTATACAATTGGTTCTGATTTTACCCAAAATGATTTCCAATTGATTAAGTTCGTTTTTTGTGATTCCTTTTAATGATGATTTTCTATTGTGATGAATGATAGGAGGAAGGGTTTCTAATACTTCCTTTCCTTTGTCTGTGATTTCAATTTTGTAGCGCCTTCTGTCTTCAGGATTCATTGAACGTTTCAGATGTTTTTTCTGAACCATTGTATTGATCATTCGGGTCATCGATGCGTTGTCTTTAAACACCAGTTCGGCAATTTCTTTCTGAGTCAGGTCTGGATGTTCATTTAGAAAGAGTAGTACCATGCCCTGATCAATGGTCATATCTTTTATTTTTTCTGAAATATTTTTCTGTGCATATTTTCGATATTCTTTAATGGTACTTTCGATTACGTGAAATATTGTTTCAGATGGAAGAGACAGATTCATATATCATTAATTTGATACAAATATAATTGATATATCAATTATGTAAAAATATTTAACTTTTATTTTATAATCTTCTTCATCACTTAGTATGTGTTTATAGTTTGTTGTTTATTGAAAAATCTTTGAAAGAAAGGAGGAGCATTCTTGTCGATAGTTGTTTTTTATATAAATACAATAATCCACCATAGCTATGATAAAGTTTAATATTTATCATTTCTAATTATTGCCAACTTGTTCGAGTATGGCTAGTTTCGTAGGCTAGGTTAAAGTTAGTAAAAGTAAACGAACCATTAGGGGAATCCATAGGATTTTTCGAATGCAGGTTGAACGAACAATTGACTATACACGTTGTTGATATTTCGTTATTTTTCTTTCACCCATTTCAGACGAAATCTAGCTCCTAAATCCTCAACAGGTTCTAGAATTAATGTATCTCCTTTGAATGTGTATTTTCTCCTAACAATTTCACTCCACTGGTTTGGGTTTATGTGAGAAATTCGAGAATGTTCAATTATCTTTTTCTCTTTATCTACTTCGTAATTACTGAAGTATACAATGTTCTTTGCAAGTTTTTGAAGCATATGACTCGGAATTGAATCAAATTTCTGCAAGGCATTTGGGAATATTAAATTCGTTTTTTCATAATCTTTAGCGACAAGGTGAACTGCCATATGATTAGAATTGTCATAAAGTATATATCCTTTAAGGCCATTTGGAAATCCATTTGTAGAGTCAGAATATTCAGTCCATTCATCAGCTTCCTTATCAAGTACCTCCATTCTGTCAAGAGTCCAAAGTCCTACAAACTGATTGACTTTCTCTATTTCTTGTTTTTGATTGCAAGAGGTAAAACTTACAATTATTAGTACTACAGCTATTACTATGTTTTTTCTCATTGTTTTGATTCCATAATGAATGCCATCAACGTCTTTGTGTACGGTTAGTTACGTAGGCTAGGTTAAAGTTAGTAAAAGTAAACGAACCATTAGGGGAATCCACAGGATTTCCTAGTAGAGACTGTACCAATAATTAATTATATAGGTTGTTGTAAAACGTTTTCATATTCCGAATTTATTTATTTCTTACATTTAATTATAAAATAAGTTATTTAATAATAAGGGTTTATTACTATCGTTTTTTTATTATATATCTTAGCAGTTCTATATCTTTATGAAAACAAAACTACTATACTTTATTCTTGTCCTTTTTGTGCAATTAACATTTTCACAGACTACTTATGTACCTGATGATAATTTTGAGCAACATCTCATTAATTTAGGATATGATGATGTTTTAGACGACTATGTCCTTACTGCAAACATTAATACTGTTACGGCTGTTGGAATAAACAATAAAAATATTTCAGACTTAACAGGAATTGAGGACTTTACTGCTTTAGAGTTTCTGACATGTGAATTTAACCAGCTTACTAGCCTAGATCTTACCCAGAACATCTCTTTAGAGTTTCTTAGGTGTAATAGTAACCAAATTTCTGGTGAATTAGATTTATCTCAAAACACGAGCCTTTGGCAAGTAGATTGTTATCAAAACTTTATTAGCACATTAACTTTACCAGCTACAACAACGTTATCTATTGTAAATGCGCATTACAATGAAATATCATCTGTAGATTTTTCTAATGTACCACAATTAACTCAGCTAGACTTAAGGGTAAACCAAATACCAGGTGCCTTAGATTTTACACCTCACACAATGCTTTGGGATTTAAATGTTAGTGTAAACCCTATAACTAGTATAACCTTACCTAATAATTCAAGTATGTTGTTTTTTTCATGTGGAGGAACTCAGATTACTACATTAGATGCTTCCCAGCAAATTGAGCTCCAATCTATTAGCTGTAGTTATAATCCTTTATTAACTTCATTAAATGTTAAGAACAATAATAATACAAACATTGGTCTGTATTTTTTTGCGGATAATAACCCGTTATTAACATGTATACAGGTAGATGATGTTGATTATTCTAATGCCAACTGGACAAATATTGACTCGCAGCACTATTTTAGTGAGGATTGCTCTAATTTAAGCTTAGATGAATTCCATGAAATCAATGTGAACTTATCTCCAAATCCAGTTATCGACAAACTCTTTTTAACTTTTAAAATCTCGGAAAATATAAATTACCAATTGATAAACCTAAATGGACAACTATTATTTGAAGGAAAGTTTAATGAGCAAAATGATATTCTAAATCTATCTAGAATTCCGTCAGGTATTTATTTTCTAAAATTAGAAACCTTAAATCGATCTATAATAAAGAAGATTATAAAACGGTAATTAAGAAATCACGGGTTTGTTCAAAATGTTTTACAATGTGTTTGTGATTGGTTAGTTACGTTGATTGAAAACTAAATTAGGAAATAATACTAGAACATAGGAGTTTCCGATAATTATTCCGAAAGGTTAGGGAAGAAGCAATGCATTATACACGTTGTTGTACGCAGTATTTATTGTTCGGTTAAAAATTCGGATGTATAGTTTATTATGTGGTCTTTCAAAAATTCTTCAATAAACTTTTTGTTACTTTCGGGAAAGTTCTTTTTAATATCCTCAAACTGACTTTTATAATTTTTAGTTTTTTTGAATTCGTTAAACTGTCTTTCCTTAAATCTCAAAAATTCTTTGCGCGTGTAGTTTTTATCGCTATTGAATTTTCCGTTTTTTATTTCCAATAATATGTAATTGCTATATTCAGATGCGTATCCAGAGTGAACGTATTTAACTCTTTCTCCATAAGGTAAAATTAAAATTCCAGAATACCAGTCGATTTTCATAGTGTCTATTTCTGGGAATATGCGTTTTTTGATAGATATATTTTTAAAACTTGTTTTTCCATCTTTATCTTTTACGCGTCTTGGTTGAGATATATCAGTCAAAAGTAGTGTGCTATCAATTATTTCAAAATGTCCGATATAACCACGATATAAAGCTGTTGAAGGCCATTGAGGTCTTTTATCAGGGTTTTTCTCAAAATATGGTTCTAACGGATTGGTGTTCAGAGAATATTCTGTTCCTTTAAATTTTATTAAGTCAGGATATTGAGCAGTAAACAAACTCTCAATTTTGGAAAATCCAAATGAGAAAACCACAAATGGTATTATGAAAAGTTTTTTCATATTGCGTACAACGTGTTCGTGTATGGTTCAGTTGTGTTGACAAGCACTAAGTTAGTAAATAGAAAACGAACCAGTAGGGAAATCCGCAAGATTTTCCGAGTATAAGCTGTACCAATAATTAAATATACACGTTGTTGGCAAACGTTATTCTTTAATGCAACGTATTCCAGCACCTAATTGGATAGCATTATCACTATATAGTATATTTTCAGTATCGAAAAGTTGTACAAGAACTCTAGTTCTAGATCCTAGAGGCAAGTCTGTGTTTACATTAGTGGTAGCCCAAGTACAGATTCCTTGTCCAAGAGTTGGACCACCAAATGCATTGATATAGCCATTTGGTAAACCATTGAATTCACTAGCATTTGTTCCATTTCCAGAACTTGGAAGCCAACCAGTTGAGGATTTCAGTGCAGAAGCTTCTTGATTATTAAATCCGTTTTCTGATAAATAATTTTCTAATTCCTCAAAATCTGCTTGCGAAGGAATTCGCCATCCTTCAGGAGCTAATTTTCCGCTTTCTATTGCCCAATGATTATACATTGCTCCATAAAAGTCGAATGGTAGCTCTTCATCAACGACATTATTTAAGTCACTGGTATCTGCCCATTGATATTGAGAAGTTTGATTAGGTAAATCTCCCCAATCCATACCAAATAAGTGTTCAGTAATTGATGTACCATCATTAAAGGTTGTTGTCTTTAGATTTTCCAACATCCAAGTTTGATTTCCAATAGTTATGGTGTTGTAAATATTACCATCAACATCAGTTACTGTTAATGCAGGTTCTTCATTTGAGTTATTGTCATCTTCTGAACAACCAAAACTAATTAATAATATAAGGATAACGCTAAGTCTAATAAGTGATTTCATTTATTTGTTTTTATATACAACAACTTCATTTGCATTTTTCCTGAAATAAGGTTGATAAACTTTAGCGTTAATGTTTGCCAACAACGTGTATGGCTTGTTACGTAAAATTACAGCTTAATTTTCCGCAGTTACATTATAGTAAAAAGTAGGGAAGAACCATCGTCTTAGCCAGCACTAGCAATGCAATATACACGTTGTTGGCAAATCGTTTTTTTTAATAGTTAATATAATAACGTTGCCAATATTGATATCCATCTTCATATCCATAGTCTACAAGCTTATTATTCACATAATTTGTCGTGAAATACTCATATTGAGGCTCATTGTCGTTATTTATGTACTCTTTTTTAATTGATGTAATGTTGTTACTTGATAAAAAGAAAGGTCCACCGCCACTTTCCCAACCAAAACTGGGTTGATAAAAAGAATAAATTACAAAGAATCCTTTATAAATATTTGTATTGGTGTCATATGTATAGGTGTATTTTCTGTCATAAGTATTTGAGTGAGGTCTTTCTGTTATGTGTTCTAAAACGTTATCATTGTTGTCAT
Source organism: Psychroserpens citreus (assembly GCF_055686305.1). Lineage (NCBI taxonomy): Bacteria > Pseudomonadati > Bacteroidota > Flavobacteriia > Flavobacteriales > Flavobacteriaceae > Psychroserpens > Psychroserpens citreus. The sequence goes on along the minus strand of NZ_CM145999.1, from coordinate 215,108 downwards.
AAACAAAGCTTGTTTTTATATATCCGTCAGCGTAATCGCTTAATGAACGATGGTCAGAGTAAATGGAAGCAATTGTACCATTAGAATTGTAAGAAAAATAATTTTCCTCAATAAGACTCTCATTGTCCATTATTATACTTTCTAAATAACCATTTTTGTAATTATAATTGTAAAGCTTATCAGCAACAAATTCTAAACAAACATTTGTTCTTAATGAATGGATTTTGTCAATGAGTTTATCCTCACGATAGTAATATTGAATTACAGTTTCTTCACACAAATAGTTTGGGTCAGTTATTATAATTTTATCTATTCTATTTGTGTTTTCAATAAATTCAAAAAAATAATTTAAACCAATTCCATTATAGGTTTGATGATATAAAGCTCTAATTTTATCTTCTAAAGTGCCTTTTGCTAGTTCATTCAGAATTATGTCAGGTGCTTGAAGTTCAGGAATTTCAATATTATTTTGTTGGTCTATTTCTGAATTATTATTATTAATATCATCATCTTTTGAACAGCTAACTAATATTAGAGATATAAAAAATAGAATTTTATTTATTTTCATATTTCGCTTTTTATTTAAGACGCAATATTTTAGGAATGGTTGCGTCAAAATGTTTTACAACGTGTACGTGTATGGTTTGTTGTGGTTAAGTACGCGATTGTTTTTCCGAAGTTACAATATAGTAAAAAGCACACAAAGATCTTCGTCTTAGCCAGCAGAAGCAATGCATTATACACGTTGTTGTAAAACGTAATTTTTAAAAACTATTAATTATCTAACATTATTTCCAGACCTTCTTTGAGATGATTTTCCCATTTTCCGTGTTCTACTTTAACACTTTTCACTTCAGCGTTTTTTGATTTTAAAAAGGCTATTTCGCTCTCTGTTAGTTTGCCAACACTTTGATCAATGTTGCTGTAAATGTATGTAAGATTAGAGAGGTCGGTGTTTTTTAGTAATTCAGTATATTTTTCGTCTCTGCTTATCGCGGAAGCTATTTTACGCATATTAACGGTATAAACATTGTCTGATTTCTCACCGATTATTGGTGTGATAGCATCTGATTCAAATTTTGCTTTCAATCCTTTAGAATAAGCTTTACTTACTTCTTCAGTCATATCCAGTCTACCTACCATTAATAAATATCCATCGGCAATATTTTTATAATCAACAATGGATTTCAAACCAACAAATGAGCCATATGATGCTCCAACTACATATACTTTTTTGTTTTGTGATTTAAAAAAGCTGATAAGTTCATAAAGTGTTTTAGTCGTTTTTTCATTATAATCTTTTGCCTGTTTCCACGAAATTTCTTCCTTTTCTGTTTCTTCAGGATGAAGTGTTTGCGCTTCACGCATATTGATTAAAAAAAAGTCTTTTTCATCTAATCCACCAGAAATATTCATTCGCCCTTCGAATCCATAAGTATTAAGAAAATTTACGGGTCCACCCTGAAGGTATATAATCACTTTCTCACTGTTAGGATTTCCAAATGAATAGCCAAATTTTGCTAAACTTTCAGGGATATTTTCATATTCAAGCCTTATATCTTCGTTTTTAGTAAGGTTTTTAACAACCAAGACTTTGTAATTCCCATCTTTATCAACAAACATTAGTGGTCTTAATTTTTGCTCCTTTATTAGCGGTAAAACCTCTTTAAAAACTGCTTTCGTACCATTTTCATAGTAAACTGGCTCAAAATCTACTGGTGGTTGCTTTTTAGCAAGTTCTTGTATAGGAAGCAATTTTAAACTGTCAGATATAAAACTATACTCTTGACCTTGAACGAAAATAATTGTCAACAAACTTGTAATTAGGATTAATTTTTTCATTTTGTTCTTCTTTATGTTTGGTTGATTATGTTTTACAACGTGTTCGCGTATGGTTTAGTTACGTTGGCTAGGTTAAAGTTAGTAAAAGGAAACGAACCATTAGGGAAATCCGCATGATTTTCCGAGTACAAGCTTTACTAGTAATTAACTATACACGTTGTTCTACGCAGTTTTCTATTCCGTAATAATTTATTCCTTTTCAGTTAAGTTCTCACAATATTTATAAACTCGGTTTGAGTATATAATTCCGAAAAGGTCATTTCAGTTTAAGATTGAGGGAATTTGAAGTTTTTAATTCCATTAATTATCTCATTTAAATTAAACGATACAAAAATGAATAAAACACCATAAAATAATTCTTGTTTATATTCAATAAATGATTGATTATAAATCATATTATAAGTGGTTGCAATCAAGCCCAAAATTCCGATAAATAGAAGTGTGTATTTTAATAATTTCATTTTTTATAATTGTTTGCTTTTTGTGAATTAGTAGCTTATCCGTTCGATTTGTTACAACGTTTGCTTTTAAATTACGTAGAACGGTCTAGTGTATGATTTCGTTGCGTGTTTAAGCAATAAAGTTAGCAAATAAATCGCAGATAGAAAGTCCGCGAGGACTTTCGTAAGTAGGCTCTAACTAGCAATGAATTATACACATTGTTGTGTGCAGTTTTTATTTCAGTCGTTTTTTAATATCCATTCTCTGATGTAGAACTCTTACGATTTCTACGATTCCATTATCAATTTTTCTGTAAAAAATCAGATGCGATTTAATTTTCGTTACTCTATAGTTTTTACGAGTTTGTTCTGCCGATTTTCCTGTCATAAAGTTGACAGAAATAAATTCGATTTCGGCTATTATTAAATCATAATATCTGTCAGCCTGTTTTTTCGACCATTTGTTAAGTGTATAAACCCAAATTTTGTCTAAATCTTCAATCGCTTGTTGGCTTATGCGATATTTGTTTTTACTCATAAGTGTTTGCGATGTAATTCTTTCAGATGTTGTTTAGGGTCAAAATTTTCAACAAATCCGCTTTGTTCTCCGATTTCTAGGGCTTTAATCAGTTCTCGTTCTTTTTTTTCTTCACTTTCTAATAGTCGTAGAGCAGAACGAATGACTTCGCTTACAGAACCATATCTTCCAGATTTTACTTCTTCTCTTATAAAGTCTTCAAAATGATTTCCGAGTGATATTGAGGTGTTTTTTCCCATTTTGGCTATAATTTACTCAAATATACCAAATCTTGGTAACGTAGCCAAATTGCACACAACGTGTACGTATATGGTTTAGTTACGATGGCTAGGTCTAAGTTAGTAAAAAGGAAGGAACCATTAGGGAAATCCGCAGGATTTTCCGAGTGCAGGCTGTACTAGTAATTAATTATACACGTTGTTGTGTGTAGTTTTATTGTCTGGAGGCATTAATTATTCCTTGACAACTAAAAGAGTGCACAGCACTTGGATCTGAACAGGCATTTCCAGGTAGCGTGTTTGCTTCTGAGTAAATTAAATCTCCAGAAAAAGAATTGTTTACCACTTCTATTTGTGCTAAAAATTGATGACTAACATCAACATAAGAATCAACTGTATTGCCGTCATCGTCTGTGCAAGAAAAAGGATAATCCTTACTACTATGGTAGCTTAGATATATTGTGTTTCCATTAAGTGAATAAGTATTATTCAAGATTTCATCATAATCAAAATTATTTACACTTATTGTGTTATCATCATTAAATGAAAATGTCACACTTCCTACGTTATTAAAGTCTGGTGTAGTAGAACAATTTGTTGCGGAGAAAGATAAAGACCAAGTGCCTGACAAATCAACTTCATTTTCTTGAGTACTTGCGTAAAAAGTAGCTGTATTTTCAATATTGTTGCCATCAGCTTTTTTAACAATAACTTCAATAGTTTGTTGATCGATATTATTTCCAAGAGTCCAAAACACTTCTGCATAACCATCGTCATCAGTTAGTACTATTTCTTCATTTACAGTTCCATCACCAGAGGTAACATTGAAATATACAGGCACATCTTTTAAATATAATAAACCAGAATTATCAGAAACTCTAACTTTTATGGGTTCAGCCAATTGTTCACTTTGATTTCCAATTTGATTATTTCCAGAAATAATCTCAATCGTTTCTGGTGCATTCCAGATTGGTTGCTCAAATAAATTGTAAGAGTCAAATGGTAAGGATAATAATGTTTCACCTAAAATACCAATGCTGGCGCCAAGCTTTAAATCTATTTTGCCATTTAGAAAAGCATCCCAATCCTGAGTAGGACTAATATTTAATCCTAAATTACCCGAAAAAGTAGGTTCTATTAATGGACCATTAATGCCATAAAAAGCTATAATAATCTCAGGCACTAATGATATATTATCAGTAATATTTACATATGTGCCTTGTAAATCAATTGGATGATTTATGAATTCTGTGTCAAGTTCAGCGAATGGCGACCAATTACTATTTTCATATTCTGCTCCTAATGAAAGTGTAGAGTTATGTTCAAGTTTTTTTGTTAGCGACAGATTTCCATCAATGGTTAAATCGGTCTTAGCTTTTAATTTGAGGAAAACAGTTATTACTACTGGAACATTTCCAACAAATCTTATAAATGTTTTACTATTCTCGTATAAAGTATAGTCGGTTATAGGAAGAGAGGTTTCTCCATTCGAACTAATTTGGAAGGTGGCATCGGTAATTAATTGTGCATTATCCATTCCAAAAGCAAAACGATCAAGAGAGAATAAGTTATAATCCAAATCAAAATTATAATTTGGATTAAAAGACAAAGAACCATCAATTAATCTCAAATTTGCGGATGCATTTGAATTTATTAGGACATTTGTAAAGCCTAGAGCAAAATCATTTCTTCTTTGGACTCCTTCAGCGAAGTATTCATAGTTTAATTTTTCTGAATATCCTCCAGAGCTTAATCGATTCAGACCAGATAAATCAGCTGTGAAATTAATATTCGCGTTTCCAAAAACATCTTCCATGTTGGCTTGAGAAGTTTGCATTGTAATAATATTATCAGAATTACTAATACTGGTTACTTTTCTTAAAAACCCTAGACCTTCATTGCCGACTAGAATATCATTTATTTCTATTTCAGGAACTACTTGATTAAATTGAATTTTATAGATTCCATTGTTTAATTCTGATTCAGAACTTATAAGTTCAGAGCTTTCTTCTAGTACAACAACTACATTATCAGCAATAGTCGCATTTGGGTCTTGTATTTGCGGTTCTACATTAGATGAATCATCTTTTGAACATCCAAAAAAAGATATTAAAACAAATAGAAAGAGTAGGTTTTTCATGAAGTAATAAGGTGGTTGATTAATAGCTTGTTAAAAGTAGGGAAAATAATATTAATGTTAAATATCCAAAAGGAGGTATGTTTTGGGTCAAAATTACACACAACGGTCTCGGCTATGAGTAGTTGCGTGGATTAGCACTTAACTTTGCAAGTACACACCAAGTTGGAAATTCCGCAGGAATTTCCAAAGTAGGCGAGAACCAGCAATTACTTATAGCCATTGTTGTGGGTAGTTATTTTATTAATTCGTTAAAAAGCTTTTCGCTAAACTCAATAGCTTTTTCTTTTGTGTCTATTGTTGTCAAATTTTTCGGCTTAATCCATTCTATTAAGTTGTCAATTCCAATTTTGTTTTTCGGTTTTATAATTAAAATCGGATTCTCTTTTTCCTCTAAATCTCTACCTATTTCGTTGAAAAAGTTTAAAGTTTTTCTAAGCCTATCGCCAAATTCATATTGCAGTTCAGAGAAATCTAAAATCAATACATAACAATTAGTTTGAAAATAATATTGGCAAATTTTCCCAAACAAATAGTCAGCTGAATTATTTCCGTTACTCCCTTTTTTTATTTGTCCCATAACTTTACAGTATAAAAACCGGAAGTCTTCATCAGTTTCAAAATCAACTGTTAAGTCTTTATCTTTTTCGTAGTTTATATTTACTAATTCCATTTCTCTAATTACCCACAACGTGTTCGTGTATGATTAGTTGCGTGGTTGAGCCTGTGATTTAGCAAACTATCACTAACCAGAGAAAATTCCGAAGGAATTTTCCAAATAGGCACTTGCCCAAGCAATGAATTATACACGTTGTTGCCATTAGTTTTTTATTCGTAATCATCATTATACCAACCTTTCCATTCTCCAGTTGCAGAATAAGTCAGTTCGTAAATTCTCTTTTCAGATGCACTTAAACTGTCCAAATATTTACTCAATTCCATTATATGAGTTTCTCCATAACCCATTCTCCAACCAATACTATATTTGTCAATTTCTGGATAAGCTAACCAAGGTGGTAAAATCGGATTTTCGAGAGTTTTAAATTCTCCAACTTCATTTAGAATGTCTCTTGTTTCCATTAAAGCGTATCCGAGTAAATTCAGTCCATTCCAAAAGTATGGATTTTCAGCGTCTTCATTATTTTGAACGAGTCCAATTCCCCAAATATTGTCGACAGGACTTGCCTCAACCAAAATTCGGTCATTTGTATTTCTTAAAAATTCCGATAGTTTTGGGTTTTGACTAAACTTGTGAAAATTACCTCTTACAACTATTTCAAATCTATTTTCTTCCCAAATTCGTTGGTTAAAGTTTTTTACTTGTCTACCAAGTTCTTTTACTTTTCCAGCTTTTGAGCTTTTGATTATTTGTTCATAAATGTCTTTGTCATTAAACAACAAAGCTTTTTCAGCCATCATAAAATGTTCGGCTGTTTGATATTCAATTCCGTTAACCTCAAATTTGGATTCGTACCATTGACTGAAACAAGATTTAGTTATTAAATCAGATTTCGTGTGTCCCCAAAATAATAGGAATTTCAGGTTTTCGCCTGATTCAAATCGTTCAATTATTTTCTCGTTCGTGTAGTTCATTCAAATTAATGGCAACGTGTTTGTATAAGATTAGTTGCGTTGTTTAAGCACTAAAGTTAGCAAATACAAACCGAATAGAAAATCCGCGAGGATTTTCGTAAGTAGGCGAGTACTAGCAATGAGCTATACACGTTGTTGTGACCTGTGCTTTTTACTTTCCTAGTTTCAAAATTCTAACAGCACCTTGAATAACTAACGTAAAGACAATTGTTCCAATAATTAAATCGGGTTTACTTGAATTTAACCAATTTACTAGAACTCCTGCGATTATAACTCCTAAATTTATAATTACATCATTCGAAGTAAATATCATACTTGCTTTCATGTGAGCTTCTTCTTTACTCTTTGATTTTTGTAAAATATAAAGACAGATTCCGTTTGCAATAAGTGCAAAAATCGAAACGATAATCATAGTCGAAAAATCAGGAAGTTTCTCGTCTCCAAAAAAACGTCTCAGAACTTCTAAAAATCCAATAACGGCAAGTATAATCTGAAAATAACCAGCAAGCTTTGCAATCCGTTTTTTTCTTATTACTGTTCCTCCAACGGCAAACAGGCTAATTCCATAAACAAAACTATCTGCGAGCATATCCAAACTGTCAGCTACAAGTCCCATCGATTTTGATATCAGACCTGTTGTCATTTCGATTATAAAAAAAGCAAAATTGATTAAAAGAACAGACCAAAGAAGCCTTTTCTGGTTTTTATTTTCTTCAAATTCTGTCTTTTCAGATTGTTCGGTAGATATTTTCTTTTCGCCTAGTTTTAATTCTGAGATAGATTTTTCTATTTGTTGAATTTCCCCGTTATGAAAGACTGTCAATATTCGGTTAGGAATATCAAATTCTAAATTCGTAATACTTGAGATTCCATCCAATTTCATTCGGATTAGGTTTTCCTCTGAAGGACAATCCATTTTGGTGATTTCAAATATCGATTTTTGCATTCAATATCGATTTTTAAGCATTGGTTACAACGTCTTCGTGTATGGTTTGTTGCGTAGGTTAGGTCTAAGATAGTAAAAGGTAACGAACCATTAGGGAAATCCGTAGGATTTTCCGAGTGCAAGCTGCACCAATAATTAGTTATACACGTTGTTGCCCACTGTACTTTATCACAAGCTAATATTCAATTCTAATTATTTCTCCTTGTTCCGTTAAAGGATGAATATTATCTATCTTATCCCAATTTTCTTTTGCGCTAGGAATTTGGACATTCGCTAAATGATAAACTCCATACATTTTTGTATCTATCTCAATTTTCTTTTCTTTTGCATCAACTAGAATCCAATAAGGAACAAAAGCCCAATCAATATTTTTCATTGTTCCAATTGTTTCTGCGCTTTCTGTATCTCCAGAAAGAAATATCTTTTTTCCATGCCATGTTATCAAATAGGAATAATGATTTAAAGAGAACTTATGTTTTGTTTTAAAAGCTTTAATACTAAAATTGGGTATTGATTTTTCTAAGTTTTCCAATTCAGTTATATTCCAAGATCCGTATTGAGTTCCATTCTTTTCATTAATAACTTTCTTGATATTTTTTTTTGAATAATGATCAGAGTGCTTGTGAGTAAATATAAAATGGGAATCATTTTTTAAACTATCTAGTTCACTTTTGTTAAATTCCATATAATTATGAGCTCCAGATTTATATGGGAAATCAGTATATATATTAGTTTTACCATCTGTCAAATGTAAGCCACAGTTACCAATAAATTTTATTCTGATTTCATTGGATTGTGAAAACCCAATATTTACAATTGAAAGCAAGAGTATTAAAAGTAAATTTTTTCTATCGGTTATATTCATTTGAGTGAGTTTTCGTATTGTGGGCAACGTGTTTGTGTATGATTTCGTTGCGATGGTTGAGAACTAAAATAGTAAATAAAACTAGAACATAGGAGTTTCCGATAATTATTCCGAGAAGTTATGGAAGGAGCAATGCATTATACACATTGTTGTGCAACGTTATTTTAGGTTTGTAGTTTTTACTATCTGTAAACAGTCATAAATCCCAGTTTCTTTTGCTCCTCGTTTAAGCATATTATCATAAAAACTGTCTGTCATTTGTACAAGTGCCAATCCAAAATTAATTTTCTCTGAAATCTCAAAAATAAATGCAACTAGTCCCAAACCAATTCCTTTTTTTCTGTCTTCTTTTGGAAGAAATATAGTTGGAATTAAGAACTCTTGATTTTCTAAACTCACATTTAATCTCAAAAGATAAAAGTCACTTATATCATCTTCTTTTCTTTTTCCAACAACGCAAACTGTATTATCAACTGAATAAACTGAAAACTGATGTAAGGTTAATAAATAGCTCTTTAAATGTTTTTCAATCAGTTTTTCTACTGTATTTACTAATTCCATTTATTGTTTTGGATTTTGTAATGAATCATTTTGTTTTTTTAGAACATCAATTCTATCATTCAGTTTTATTATTTCCGCTTTATTTTCTTTGAGTTCTTTCTCCAAATCAGATTTGTCATATTCGGCCTTATATGTACCTGCAAAATATGCTAAAGCAACAGCTAAAGGCAAAATAGTCCAAAATAGACCTGACGAGAAAATGCTCTCTTTTTTTTCTTTTGGTAAATTCATTTTCTCTTTGATTTCGTTTTGAAGTATATCCAGAAGATTTATTAATCCAATTCTGTCATTCGACCAAGCTTCATTGTTTCTGTAATGAACTGTATTAAAAACTCCTTCTTTTGGACTAAAAGTCAATTCTGAAAGTTGCTTGAAATAAATACTATCATTTTCTAAATTCGCACTAAAAAAACCTAGTATTTTTCTTATCAGTTTGTTTTTATCTCCTTTGATTTTTGCTATTTCATTATAAACTTGAGCAGAATCCTCTTCGGACTTTGCATCTGTATATATTTCGTAATTTCTTTCGGACAGTAATTGTTTGGGAAGTTTTTTAGCTTCTTTCTTTAATTCAACTAATCTTTTTAGTGTTTTTTTATTCAATTTTTTCTTGTCTATAGAGGTTTCTCTTAATGTTGCACAACGTTATTTATATTCAAATGCGATTTTTAATGATTGTTCCACTGGTAGACCTTGTATATCTGTACTTTGTTTGACTACGTTATTTATAAAGGTCTGAGCTTCATTCCAGAAAAAATCAGCGATTTTGGAATTTATTAATTCAGTTTCCATAGATTCATAAAAATCAATTTTATTGATTAATTTTTTTTCAACTAAAAACTGATATACTTTTTCATAATTCCCAAGATGTCTCATAACAGGTTTTTTGTTAATCATTTTTACTGAGAACATAATAGGTTTACTATGAGTGAGCATATTTCTAAATGAGAAGAGAATCATAATTGCTTTCCAGTTTTCTGGCTCAGTTAGTGAATTCAATCCGAAATCAAATACAGTTTGAAAGTGATTTATTAGTTCATTCCATGAAGAATTATCTAATCTTTTATTAAACTCAGTATTTAATCTGTCACTGATAGTTTTATTCCAAACCATTTCTCCAACATGGTCCTTTATCGTTTCGTATAAAAAACCTTCAACTATAATTGCAGAGTTCATAATTATGGAGATATTCAGGGAATATTCTAACCTGTTATTCTTTCTAAGACTAATTAAGTAATCATTTAACTCTGGTAATTGCCACCATGCATTAGATTTACTTGAGTCCTCGTGATAATCATAGTCATCATTATCCTCTACATCTTCAGGTCTTGCTGAATAGCCAAATGATAAGGACATTCTTTCTAAGTGATTATCGTCTTTTTTATTCATGTTTTTAATGTTGCACAACGTGTTTGTGTATGGTTAGTTACGATGGCTAGGTCTAATTTAGTAAAAAGGGACGAACCATTAGGGAAATCCGCAGGATTTTCCGAGTGCAGGCTGAACTAGTAATTAACTATACACGTTGTTGCCTACAGTACTTTACTTTTTAATTATTTCAGTTCTATGATTTATTCCCCAGTCTATAACTTCTCCAATTAAATTATCTAAAGTTCTTCCGTGTTCGGTTAAAGCATATTCTACCGTAACAGGCTTTGTATCTTTTACTGTTCGGGTTATAAGTTTATTTAGTTCTAATTCGTGTAAATCACTCGATAGTTTTTTTGCTGCGATTCCGTTAATGGCTCTTTTCAATTCCATAAATCGCATTGTTCCTCCACGAAGTAAAGTGCCTATTATTTGTATTTTCCATTTACCAGATAGTAATTCCATTGTATCGCTTATGGCTCGTAATTGTTTTACACACTCTATAGATAATGGTTCTCTAGGTTCTATTTTCATTTTATCACTCATTAGTTTCTTTTAGGAAATCACTTTCTTTTTTAAAGTCGGTATCAAAAGTAAACTATTTGTTTTAAATTTGTAATATTAAAATCAAATTTTATTATGAGTACTAAAACATTTTTAACAGTTCACGGAATAATTTATGCGGTTTTCGGATTAGGATTATTTTTTATTCCGAATTTATTATGGCCTAACTATGGGCTAGAACTTAATGATAAATATGCTGTATTTCTATCACAACACACGACAATTTTTTTAGGCGGAATAGCCATTATTAGTTTGTTATTTAGAGATTTAGAAGAAAAAAGTATCTACGCGAAAAAAATATTAACAGGTTTACTCTGGACAAATATCTTGGGCGTAATTATTACGCTTTATGCTATTTACAAAGGAATATTTTATGGATTTGGTTGGTCAGACCCAGCATTTTTTGCATTACTATCTATCTTAAGTTATTTACAATTAAAGAAAAATCAATAATCTTAAAAACAATATATTATGAGTACACAAAAAATTTGGGATTTGCATTTGAAATATGATGGTCCGGTTACACAAGAATTTATGGATGGCAATAAAAAGTTAGCAGAAAGTATTGCCGAAGAAGAAGGGGTTGTATGGAAAATATGGACATACGAAGAAGGTACAAATCATTATGGTTCAACTTATTTATTTAGAAATCTTGACTATTTAAAAAAGTATCGAGAAATGCACATTAAAAGATTAAATGCCATAGGTATAACAGATGTTACTGACCATATTTTTGACATTTTTGAAGATTTGAGTAAAATCGATAACGCTCCGATTGGTTAAGAAAACCATAAGCTATTATTGAGTCTCGAAAAGTAAAGAAACTTACTTTTGAGGCTCTTTTTTGATTTTAAACAGGAAGTTCAGTTGGTTTTCTCGTATTGTAGGCAACGGTCTAGTGTATGAGTAGTAGCGGGTTTTTACTCACGAATCTTTCAGTTTTGCACTGACCTTTGATTTATATTTTATCTTTCGTTTAAGCACTTAAACCGCTATTACTTATACACATTGTTGTAGGCAGTGCTTTATTTCTATTTATTATTCTTAATTTCCAATGACTTTTGTTTTATCCAATTAACTACTATATTTATTGGTTCTTTCTTGTTAGTATTATGTCCTAATGACGGGAACAAAACATATTCAAATGGTTTGTTTTCTAATTTCAAATTATTAAGATGTTCAATGCACATCTTTACAGGGATTTGAATGTCTTTTTCTCCAAAAACCCAAAGACCAGGAATGGAAAGGGTTTTCAAACTCTCTTTTGGGTCAGTAGCTACAAATTGATATTTGTCCGGGTCGTTTTTGATGTGTTCACGTGCATCTTTTTCTGTATGATTATCCCAAAAATCTGTTCTCCCATTTGTATAAAACTGAAATCTTAATTGTTCAAGAGTAGTTATTGTTGGGCAACTCAATAAAACCATAAATTCTACTAATGGATTTTCATTTACAACGATTGGAATTATCCAACCTGCTTGACTTGCACCAATAAGTCCAATGGGTAAATCTTTTTCTTTTCTATGAATTAAATTAACAGCTGAACTCGCATCTTTCGCTAATAGATTTAAATTTTCAACACTAATATTATTTGTTCCGACTTCTGGTCCTGCATAAACTCCACCAGACTCTCCAACACCACGTTTATCATAGGTCAATACTAAAATATCATTCTTGGCTAACAATTCAGCAAATTTTGTCATTCTAGGTATTCGGTCAGAACCGTGTACAATGACGACTGCCGAATGTGGGTGATTAGGACTATAAATTGTACCTGCCAATTTAATTCCTTCACTTTCAAAAGTTATATTTTCGCTTTCTATAGAATCAATCGATTCAGTTTTTTCTTGAGTAAGTGTAGTATTTTTTTGTTCGACTGATTTATTGCAACTGTTCATAGTTACAATTAGGATTAATAATAAAAGTCGATTTGTTGATTTCATCATTTAATTTTCTTCATAGTTTTGGTCGCATTGCCTACAACGTGTTTGTGTATGATTTCGTTGCGTGGTTTAAGTACTAAAGTTAGCAAATAAATCACAGATAGAAAGTCCGCAAGGACTTTCGTAAGTAGGCTAGAACTAGCAATGAATTATACACATTGTTAGCACACGTATTTATTCGTTTTTTTCGTCAGTCAAATATTTGTAACTCTGGTCAAAATATTTTTTAATTGAATTATTCAAATACTTACTGAATTCAGTTTTTTCATTCCTTTCTTTAGATAACCAAGCCATTGCATAGGCAATTATTTGCTCTGGTAAATATCCTTGTCCAGTTGAATTCCAACCAAATGTTCCGCCTGTTGCAAATTGGGAAAAATTAAATCGAGAATTTCCAATAAAAATTCCAAATCCGTAAGCAATTGCTGTGAAGTCAGTTAAAAATTCGTCATTTTCTTCTATTCGGTTTTCTCCTAATAAAATCTGATGTGATAATTCGTGCGATATTGTCGCAATTAGTGAAATCGTATTTTTTAATTGGCTTGATTCTATTGATATTATCGTACCATTTTCTGTTTGTTGATATGTTCCGCTTGCACTTTTCCAACTTCCATTAATATCTGCTGGTGTTGTCAAAGTTGTTCCGTCATCCATTTCAATCGGTTCGTCTGAAAAGAATTCGAGTTTAATTTTAGTGTCTCGAATGTTCATTAATTCCATTGTACGTTCGAGTATGAATTCCGCATCTTTTTCTGTTCCGTCAAAAGTTCTGTCGTAAAAATCTTTTGTTGGCGTTACTGTTCTGATTTCCATAAAATGTTCTTCGCCAAATTCAGTCCGCAACCAATTGAGGTCTTCGTCAACCCAAATTTTGTCTTCTTTGGTAATCGGTAATTTTGTTTTTTTATTCCAGAACATTATTGGTTGATCATATGTGTGCTAACGAGTTTGTGTATGATAAGTGCGAAAGAAAGTGATAAGATTTTCCGTCGCTATTATTATAGAGTTTAAATATAAGGCTTTTAATTGAAGCTTTATTTAAGCATTTATTATACGCGTTGTTAGCTATTTTAGTGCAACACTGTCCTTAGGCAAAGCTAAAAGTTAGCTTATAAACCAAAAGCAACCGAGAGAAAATGCGATCTCACAATTTACAGATATGTATAAGACTACAATGCCAGAAGCAATTACAGACTTAACATACTCGCATTTAGGTTGCACCTAAGAGTTATAAACAGCCACCTTTTATGGAATAAGAACGAATCAGAACGCTTACCAGCTATTTACAAGTATGTATGAGATTACAAAAAGAATTTAGGTATTCACGAACCATACTAGCGTTTAGTTCCCATAAAAGGATTGAATTGATTTTTTAAAAATCCGAAGATTTGAATAGTGAAGGAAGTTAGCTGAGGTTAATTAATTTTCGGCAATGCACTATTTTAGCTAACGGTTTTGTGTATGATATCGTTGTGTTGATTAGGAACTAAGTTAGCAAATAAAACCACAACGTAGGAAAATCCGCAGGATTTTCCGAAAGGACACAAAGAGAACAATGAATTATACACATTGTTACCTAATAGTTACGACACAAAAGAGTGATCACGAATGATTAGAGCGTTGGAGCAGGAGTGAATTCCGAGTTAGAGTAAACAGTTTATTTCGTATGAGTATTAAGTTCCGCAAAGTTGCTCAAAATTCCGCACGACTAAGATTCCGATTCCGAGTTTAATTCAGAGTTGAGTAAGATTAAATTCAGAGTTTGAGTGCTTAAAAAATCCGCATAAGAGTAAGTTCGGAGTAATTTTAGGTAACGTGTTTGTGTATGGTTAGTTGCGTTGGCTAGGAACTAAGTTATCAAAAGAAAACGAACCAGAGGAAAATCCGTAGGGTTTTCCGAGTACACACAGAACAAGCAATTGACTATACACGTTGTTAGCAAACGTATTTTATTCATTTTCAATATGCTAGTTCAAGCACAATTATTTTCCTATTCAGTTTATCGTTCAAATCAATGTCGTAATTCAGCATAACCCTTGCAGTCGATTCAGGGAATAGAAATCCAGCGTTTTTCTTTGTCTCATAAAACTCTTTATGAAATTCTCCTTTGTCTTTAATCGATTCCAATGCTTGTAAATATTTACCGATATAATTAAAATTAGGTAAGTTCATTTCACGGTTTATTATAGAATCATAATCAACTTCGGATATGTTTTCTCCAAAACTTCTAGAGTAAGTGTATTCAGTTGTTCCGTCAGGATTTATGTATTTATATCTCGATTTAACATAAGGAATTGGGCTTTCCAAAAAATTTAAAGAATCCGATTCTATTTTATCAAAAGTACTATTCTTTAAAATCCAAACCGAGTCTGGAAATTCATACATTTCGTGTCTCAAATCACTTGCTTTAAATTCATTCCTAGCCTTTTTGGATATGCTTTTCCAGTTTTCGGTTTTCTCATCACTTAATTCGGTCAAAAATTGTCGATAGGCATTTTCTGTGTCCAAATTCGGATATTGTCTTTTTAAAAAGTCATTCTCAAAATCGGAAACAAGGAAGTCCAAAGTCTTGATATTCTCTTTGCCTAAAGCTTTGTCAAATTCCGATGTGTTGATTTCAGCTTTTTTGTCAGAGCAACTTATGATTAGGATAAAAAATATGAATGTTTTGATAAACTTCATTGGTTGGTCATATGTTTGCTAACGTGTTCGTGTATGGCTAGTTATGTTGGCAAGGCTAAAGTTAGTAAAAGGAAACGAACCATTAGGGAAATCCGCATGATTTTCCGAGTGCAAGCAGAACAAATAATTAGTTATACGCGTTGTTGTGCTTTCGTTATTATTTAATTTTCTTTATCAATTGTTCTCCTTCATTTAGATTGAGTGTAATTTCATATTCTCCATTCTCAATGATGAAGTTATTCCCATAAAATTCTATTTTGCTATCATCATCATCATCAGATTTTATACCCCAATTTCGATTCCAACTATTACGTTCTCGAAACTTATATTCACCTTTTTTCATTATGACTCGAATTTGCCATATTGAATTGTCTTCATCTATTAATTTCATTGGAATAGATTTGCTCCATCCACTTTCTAACGCAGATCCTATTATACCAATATCTGAAAATGCCAGATTTATTTCTGGATTATACTTTTCTATTTGACTTAGGATTGAAGTAGCATCCGCTAATCTGTTATTTAGACTACTGATTTGGTTATCTATTCTAGAGCTAATCATCAGAAGTTTGTTTTTAAATACTACATTATCTAGTAATGCAAAAGTTTTCAATATATCGTCATTAGAAAAATATGTTGTGTCTAGGTTGCTTAATTTAGATTGAAATAAATTATAATTATAAGGTTTAATATTTTTTTCATCCATTAGAGTTCTTAAGAATTGTATTTTGTTTCTTTCCATTACTTCATCCCATTCTTCCCATACGTTATAGTAAGAATATATCTGTCCAACAAGCTCTTCTTTAGTGTTCTGACTGCTTTCGAATTTGATTTGGTTAAGTAGAAACTTTGAATTTGTATTATATTTTAGATATTTCTCATCAAGAAAATATAGTAGATAAGGGATAACTTTAGGGTTGACATTTTTAGGTTTATTTTGAAGAAGTTTTAATATGCTATCTTGTTGCTTTAATGCCTCCAAAGCTCTGTTATTCCAACCTATATCACACGAAATATTAGTTTTGATTTGTGAAAGTATTCCATCAAAATGTGTCTTTTGATTTTGATTTTCATTTCTATTGTTTACCCAAATTGCTATCAAAATTCCAATTACAACAAGAATGATTTCTCCAAGAGCATAAATCAAATACTTGCTGAATTTATTTTCAGAGAGTAATTTTTGTCTAATTTTTCTAAAGAATTTTATCATTGTTGGTTAGTGGTTTGTCATAATGAAGCACAACGTGTTCGTGTATGGTTAGTTGCGTTAGGTACTAAGATAGCAAAAGAGGACGAGTCTGAGGAATATTCGGAGAATATTCCGATTAGAACATACCATACTCTAGCAATGAATTATACACATTGTTAGCAACTGGCTTTTTTTATTTAAAGTGCATTTTCATTCCCTCGTGAGTGGATTTAAATCCCAAATCTTCATAGAATTTAATTGCTTTTGGACGTTTCTTGTCTGTTGTCAATTGGAGTAAATGAGCATTCCGTTCCTTTGCTCTGTTAATAGCCCATTCAAACATTGTTTTTCCAATTCCAAGTCCTCTTTGGTCTTTTCTTATTCTTACCGCTTCTATTTGCGCTCGAATTCCGCCACGATAAGTTAGGTATTGAATAAATGACAATTGCAGGGTTCCTATAATTTCAGAATTTTCATTCTCTACAACAATCAGTTCCTGATTTTGGTCAGAATTTATATTTTCGAATGCGACAAGATATTCAGTCGGTAAAGGAATTTGAAAGCTTTCTCTTGTCTTTCCAAGTTCATCATCTGCAATCATTTCCACAATTTTTGGAACGTCATTTTTAGTTGCTTTCCTAAATTTCATTTTCTAATTCAGTTTTTAGAGCTTGTTGCTAACGTGTTTGTGTATGGATAGTTGCGTTGGCAAGAACTAAGTTAGTAAAAGAAACCGAACCAGTAGGGAAATCCGTAGGATTTTCCGAGTACACACAAACCAAGCAATTGGTTATACACGTTGTTAGCTGTAGTTTTTATTTCAGAGTATACGGTTTTTTCCGTTTCGCTCTTTTTTCAGATTTTACGTTATGACCTTTACTATCATAAAAACTGACCTTTGATAATTTATTTTCTGAATCATATTCATACAATTTTGTATAAATAAATTTTGGATCGAAAAGAGTTTGTTTTCTTAGATTTCCAGAATCATCATATTCATTAATAGATAAATACCATATTTCCCCATATATGTCTTCATTTTTTGCTACAATGATATTTCCTTTAGCATCATATATTTCAGTTCTCGGTCCACTAAAACCGAGTGAAGAACGTGGATTTATATTTATTCTTTTAATTAAGTTTTTATCTTCCCCATAAGAACGAGTCATTTTCAAAAAATTTACTTTTAGATAAGTTGTGTCTTTAATTTCAGTCGTATGAATTTGAGAGGAATAAGCCTTAATAATTTGATTAGACTTTTTAATCAAAGCTCTTTCATTGAAAGATTCTTGACAATACATAATATTGCTTAATACTAAAATTGATATAAGAATGATGTTTTTCATTAATTACAGCTAACGTGTTTGTGTATGGTGTCGTTGCGATGGTTAAGAACTAAAATAGTAAATAAAACTAGAACAAGGGAGTTTCCGATAATTATTCCGAGAGGTTAGGGAAGGAGCAATGCAATATACACGTTGTTGTACGTAGTTTTTAAAAGTTTAGACTTCTAATAAATTCGCTTGTAATTTTTGAAACTTCGGCAGAATGTTTACCAAACCATATCCAATGATCAGCATCCTTAATAGTATGTAATTCTATATCGTTTCCGAGTGCTTTCATTTGGTTATAAAAAAATGTTGCAGTTTCATAAGGACAATTCCTGTCTTTTTCTCCATGAATCAAAAGTATTTTAGAAGGACTTTTTTTAAATAAGTGGTTTGGCGAAATTTCTTTAGCTAATTCTTTATTTTTATATTGTTCAGTAATCCATTTAGTTTCCCTTGTTGTTAAATCATAAACTCCTGAATTTACTATGATAACATTTGGTACTGGATTTATTTGAAGATTATCTGTACTCTCATTCCAATTCTCAACAAGTGTTATTGCTAAAGATAAGTGACCGCCAGCTGAATCTCCTGTGGCAATAATTTTATTGGAATCCACATTGTATTTATCCGCATTTTCTCTTATCCAGCGCATTGCAGATTTTGCATCTTTAACAGATTCAAACGGATAAATATTATGTCTTCCTTTTATTCGGTATTCAACAACAGCAACTACCCATCCTTGTTTAGCGTATGATTCTGCTGTGCTAAAAAACCAGTCAGGTTTCCCTTCTGACCAACTACCTCCATGAAATTTTACTATTGTAGGGAGCTTTCCTTTAAATTCTTTAGAATTTGGTAAGAAGAGATGCATATCTAATTTAAAACCATCTACTTCTTTATAGGTTTCTATAATATGATTTTCCCTTACCGCTTTATGAGAATTGTATAGTTTGTTTATGCTTTCTTTATATTCATCTGTTTTACAAGAGGCCATAAAACTGGAATAAATTTTGTCAATATTTTTTATTCCGAAATTGTTAATATGATAGTCTAAATATTTGTGTTTCCATGAATCAATGATTTTACTATTGGTGAATATTTTATCCATAACACTCCAATCTGCTTGTAACTGCTGATTATCAGATTCGCTAAAAACATCACTTTCTAGTATTTTGTCTGCTTCAATTCTTATATATGAAGTTATATATTGTTTTAATTCTCTTGTTGAAGAAAATGTTGTGTCGTTAAAGATTTTTAAGTTCTCATTCAGTTTAGATTGATTTGTTTTAGATAAGGAAATCTTTTCACCAGTAAATCTTTTATGAAGTTCTGGATATTCTAAAATAAACTTATCGAATGCCAATTTAATTAGTACAGTTTCTTCATTAATGGTATTCTTATCTAATTTATCTTTATTGGCATTAAGATAATCGTTAAAAATAAATCGCAATGAATCTATTTTTTTTGTAAAATCATTTTGGTTTAGGATGTTTAAAGGGTACTTATTTCCTTGAATATATCTATGAATTGAAGTCGCAAATTCTGACTGCTCTTGCATGTATAGTTCCTTATTTTTTTCATAATCTACACTTTTACAACTTTGTATAAGTATTATTAATGACAATATAAAGATTAGTTTAACTCTCATGTTTTTTGTTTTTAGTAGATTGTTAATCGCGAAATACATCATATGTAATTAGCCATTTGCCATTTTGGAAATGCCATTCTGTAATTCCCACTTGATTACTAACTTTTCCTTTATATCTATAAGTGTTTTTATATTTCTCTACAGCAATAGTGTCACTAACATTAATTGATATAGAATTATATTCAATTAATTCATAACCATTGTTAACAGTTTCATTCATCATTTGTCGAATTTGAATCTTTCCACATACTGAATTTAAAATGCAGGCATTATCATCATATATTGTTAATACTGAATCAACTTGTTTATTGTTCATCCACCTTTTAATGTTTGATTGATTATTGTTTATTATTTCAATTACTTCTTTAGCTGATTGTTTATTAGGGGTAGAGATTAATTTAAAAATAAGAATAGAAAGAATAGAAGTCGTTAAAAGTAAAAGAATAGTTCTAACTATATTTTTTCTCGAATTATTTGAGTTTTCTGATTTTATTGATGAATTTTTATTTGGTGAACTAAAACCATCAAAATCCAGAACCTCAAAAATTAACTTAAGTGTATAACTTCTTGGTGTAACTTCTGTAGACTCTATTCTTTGAATCGTCCTCAAACTTATATTGCACTTTTCTGCTAGTTCAGTTTGCGTTAATCCTTTGTTTAGTCTTAACTCTGATATTTTTTTACCTAATTGAGGTTGTTTCATTTCTTTTAAATTCGATGCAAGATTAAATCAATCTTTAATTTCTATCAAATTTAAGCAATGTATTTGATACGTCATTAATATGACATTTGATCTTAAAACTGTGTTTAGATGTGACTTTTAGAGTTCGACTTAAATTACGTACAACGGTTTTGTGTATGATATCGTTGTGTTGATTAGGAACTAAGTTAGCAAATAAAACCACAACGTAGGAAAATCCGCAGGATTTTCCGCATAGTCACAGAGCGAACAATGTATTATACACATTGTTACCTAATAGTTACGACACAAAAGAGTGATCACGAATGATTAGAGCGTTGGAGCAGGAGTGAATTCCGAGTTAGAGTAAGTAGTTTATTTCGTATGAGTATTAAGTTCCGCAAAGTTGCTCAAAATTCCGCACGAGTAAGATTCCGATTCCGAGTTTAATTCAGAGTAGAGTAAGATTAAATTCAGAGTTTGAGTGCTTAAAAAATCCGCATAAGAGTAAGTTCGGAGTAATTTTAGGTAACGTATTTGTGTATGGTTAGTTGCGTGGTTAAGCAACTAATTTAGTAAACAAATACTTGCCAGAGAAAATTCCGAAGGAATTTTCCAAGTAGGCACTTGCCAAAGCAATTAATTATACACGGTGTTGTACATAGTGCATTATTCTTTTTCAACTGAGGTTTCCCAACCATCGTAATCACCTTGATTTGAAATAGCTAATTTTCTTAATGACGAAGTTATTGAATAAATCGAATCAAGATCAACATTGTCTGTTCTATAAAATTGTACTACATATGGTGTAGATTCATGCTCAATTTTTGTAGAATTTTGAACTTTAAATCCCAATTTTTCAATTTCTCTTTTGAATGATTCCAATTTAGACTCATCACTAAAGTAGGTCCAATGATCAACACGTCGAGCTTTACTTAAATTATCTCCAGCTTTTAATAGAGCATCAACTACGCGTTGATCTCCAAGATATTCAATGATTTCCTCGCTAGGATAAAGAAACTCTCTATAATAACTCCAGTTTTTGTCTTCTTTAAGATTTATATAAAATTCATTATTTGGATAATTAGAGTTATAGAATTCCTCAAGTTTTTTTTCAATTCCTTTATTATTCTTAATATAAAAGTATTCAAGACGTTCAAAATCAAACATGAATGAACCAACAAAAATATTTGTAGAATTTTCATTTACTAGTTCAACTAGTTCATCACCAAGTTTGTGTAACAATTGAAAAGTTTCGTCTTCAGGAAATCCATTCTCTAGTTTACTTTCGTATTTGATTCCAGTTACTAGCACATACTGATATTCTGAAATAGGAATTTGATCGAAAATATCCATTCTTACAGTTGTTGATCCTGGTTTATTTTCTTCATATGAAGCTATGTAAGATTCCCAACTTTCAACTTCGTTTTGTCCAAAAGAATATAGACTGCAAAAAATAAAGAAAATAAGAAGTAAGTATGTTTTTTTCATTTTAAGTATTATGTACAACGTGTTCGTGTATGGTTAGTTACGTAGGCTAGGTCTAAGTTAGTAAAAAGGAACGGATCATTAGGGGAATCCGTAGGATTTTCCGAGTGTAAGCTGTACTAGTAATTAGTTATACACGGTGTTGCCCACAGTTTTTTTTAGTTTTCAATGACAAATTCAGTTGTGAATTCAATCCGTTCAAGTTCTTCGTTTATCAAATTGTCTAATTCTATTATTTTCAGCGTATTATTGAATTCATAGTTGATGTTTTTCTCGGTTTTGGAATTTTTTAGGGATTTAACAAGGTCAAAATAATCAAATAGTTTTTGATATTCGAACTTGTCGGATTTGACATAAATATTCCGATAACAAGAATGTGAAGTTTGTATATATCCAGTTGAAACAGTTCCAAACTCTTGCTTATCATTTACTTTAATTTGAAAATTCTTTAAGTCTTTATCACTCTCAAGAATACTTTTGTTTTCTTCGAAATTGGAAAAAAAGAAGTCAGTTTCCAACTCAATTGGGCGATAGATTTTAAATTCCTCTTTTGGGTATTCTATAAAATCAACTTTCTGTAGTTTAATCAATGAGTCTTTTTCCCAAAATATATATCCTGTAGAGTTTACTCCATATCCAGTGCAAGATTTCCTGGTAAATCCAACTTTTTCTAAATTCAGTTCAGATATTTTTTTTGCAACAAGGCTGTCAATTTTGAAAGTCGGATTTTGTCCAAGTAAAGCAACTGGAATAAAAAGAAAAATAATAAGAGTTAATTTATTCATGAACATATAATTTACTCAAAAGTAAATTCTAATAATCGTTTGGGAAATTTAGAATGAGTGAATGGTTCTTTTCGATTAGTTAAATGTTATCTGAAGTTTTTATATTACGCCAACCTCTTTTTTCAATTCCTCTAACATTTTCAGAATCCTTAATTGATTTAAGAAATTCAGCAAGAAGAGTCAATTCGTTGTCTTTTAAATTTCCTTCGTAAGGTTGCACATAAATTGCGTTTCCAAAATTATCTCTTGTCTTTTCAGGTGAATCATCGACAATCAGAGATTTTTCAAGTCGGAAACCTTGTTTTTTAATTTTCTTTAATCTTTTTTCTCGCACATATTTATCCAACTCATAATCACGTTTTAAAGTACATCTACTTCTTGCCCAAACAAATTCAAAATCTATTTCAGGAGGTCTAATTAAATTCACAACATCATTTACATATTTGTCGTCAGCAGATGACCAAACAGCGAGTTTAAAGTGTTCGCTCATTTCTGTCAGAAATTCGATTAAATACGGACGTTTATAAACGAAATATTCCGCATACTGAAAGTCAGATTCTATATCGAGTTTTTTTTCAGTTGCGTGAATTAGAGTTTCGTCTAAATCCAGAATTAATAATATTTCTTCGGTTTCTCTCAAATTGTGGGCAACGTGTTCGTGTATGGTTTAGTTACGATGGCTAGGTCTAAGATACTAAAAGGGAACGAACCATTAGGGAAATCCGCAGGATTTTCCGAGTATAAGCTGTACTAGTAATTAACTATACACGTTGTTGTGTGTAGTTATTTTTTTATTAATTCAGTTAAAGGTTTGATTTGTATTAAATTTGACTTTAATTTTTCCACAGCTTCATTCTCAACTTCTTTGCTTGAAAAACTAATGAGTAAGTCAGAATTTGATATTTCTGGAAACCTCAAAGAAGTTCCTTTCGATAATTCAATAAGTTCTTGATATCTGTCTTCATTTTCTCTAACAAAACCGTTTGGTACTAGGTTAGGACTTAACCAAATCCAACTTCCATCTAATTCACTTCTATATTCATCATATCCGTGAGCAAAATTATCTGGTTCTTCAAACTTGATGTTTAGTATTTTTCAAGTTCTTTAGAGATTTCGGTAATAGTTTTATTTGTCCTGATGACCAACTCATCATCTATATCATAATCAAGTTGAGATAAATATTCCGAAAAAGATTCCGCAATTAATCTTTGACTATCACTTTCTACACTGATATAAGTTATCTGTGGATTTTCATTGTTTTTTCTATAATCAAGACATATATGCCAATGTCCATCACCATCAAACGGGATTAATCCATTTAGTTCAAAACTTACCCAATCTTTATAATCTGTCCAATCTACATCTGTAAGAGAAGGAAAATGCGGACCAATTCCATAAATTTGTTCGTTTAGAGATTCCTCAAGTGTTTTTCTAATGTAGCCTCCGTTTTGAATTTTCAATAATTCAACAAGCTCTTTGGGTAGTTTATAACCTAATTTCAATTCTGCCTTTTCCAAAATTTCATGAGTCAATTTCGGTTGCAAATATGGAAGGTAAATAGGCTTTTGCCAGATTAATTCTAATTCTGTCATTCTCGGTTTTCTCTAATTACACACAACGTGTTTGTGTATGATTAGTTGCGGGAAAGTACACGATTCATTTTCCGCAGTAACAATATAGTGAATTGTAAGAAAAGATCCTT
Organism: Psychroserpens citreus; assembly: GCF_055686305.1. Classification (NCBI taxonomy): domain Bacteria; kingdom Pseudomonadati; phylum Bacteroidota; class Flavobacteriia; order Flavobacteriales; family Flavobacteriaceae; genus Psychroserpens; species Psychroserpens citreus. The sequence goes on along the minus strand of NZ_CM145999.1, from coordinate 190,589 downwards.
CTCTTAGCCAGCTTGAGCAATTAATTATACACGTTGTTGGCTGTAGTTTATTCTTTTTCGACTAATTCTAAAGTGTATTCTAAAGTGGTGTCAATACCATTAAGATAATCTTCAATAGTTTGAATGCTATAATGGTGAGGGAATACACCTCTTTCTTCTGACATAGAATCTATGTCATTAATATGTGTTGCGCTACTTACCAGGTAAAATACGCTTGTATTTTTTAGGTAGAACATCCTTTGACCTCCAGTATAAAAAATTGAACCATTGGATTCTTCGCCTATTATGGTACCTATGTTATGATGCTTTGCCAAGGCAAGCAATTGCCCTGTGGTAGAACCTGAGCGTCCATCTGCTAAAAAGTAAATATTACCTTTATATATGGTTTCGAATGGGTCTAATGGCTTTAATTTTCTATCATTGTGTGGGGCAACTTTAAAATAAGTGAACGGTTTTTTAATCAAATATTGTAAAAGATGTGATGCTCCCCAAGAATTTCCACCACCATTTCCACGAACGTCTATAATTAAGTTATGAGGATTTTTTTTGAATATTTCTTTAAAACTATTATCGATAAATTTTTGAAGAATGGAAAAACGATTTCCATAAAAATCCCAATGATTTATTGTTAAAAGAGCTGTGTTTTTATTAATAAAATCTAAGCAAAATGTTTCTTTACAGGTACTTAAATTTTTCAACCCAGACTTATATTCATCTAATCTTTTTAAAGCAATAGGTTGTTTTTGACCAGCAACAACTACTGTATAGTTTTTTGGAAAACCCAATGCATATGGAATGATGGCTGATGAAAACGCATTGAAAAAATGTCGTTTAGAAGCACTCTCCACTTTGCCTTGTGTAGAAATATGCTTAAAAATATCTTCTGTAATTTCAATACTACTTTTCCCATTGATTGAAAATACTTCTGTACCTGCACGTATACTATGGTTATTTGTTAAAGCGTCAGCCACATACAGTCTTCCATCGATATAAAACAACTCCATAGGGAAACGTAAAGTATCCAGAAGCATTTCACTTTCTTGCTGAAAATACATTGGTATTGCACTATGCCCACAATTTATATTGGCTACTAACTCGCTACAATGCCAGATAAAATCGGCATAAGTAGTGTTATCGGTAATTAAGCCTTTTTTATCTTCTACCACCTTCCAGAACCGATTTTTTGAAATGGATTTATATGGATGAGGATTTATAGTGGTTAGGGTTTTAGCCAATTCATCTAAATCATCTAAATACTGTTGCTTGCTATATGTTTTATAAAACTTATCCTTTTCTCTATTCTTAAACTTAATTTCTGCTATTATACGTTCGGCATTGGTGTTTTCAGGATTTAAATCGAGTGATTTTTGATAATTAACGATAGCTTTTTCATAATCTCCTTTGATATAATAGGCTTCGCCCAAACTATCATAGCCATTATAGCCATTTGGGAATTCAGATACTAAAAATTGAAAAACCTTTATTGCGTCATTAACTCTGTTATCATTAATTAATTGATAGCCAAGGCTGTTGAGTTCATTTTTGTCATCAAAATTATAATCTTCTTCATTGTTTTTTTTGAGGTTTTTATAATGAACAATTGCTTTGTCAATATCATTGTAAGCAAATGTTATTATAGCTTCTTTAATTGATTTTTTTGAATGTACTTGTGCAGTACAACTACTTGTGAAAAATAGAATAGAGACAAAAATTATTAGTTGTTTAAATTTCATTCGTATTATTTTTTTGGCAAGTATAAACGGTTTTAATAAAAGTGCTTAGTGAATGAACCCAAAAAGTGTACTGAATTATAAAAAAGGACTTATAATCTTGATTTATATTGAGCAGGTGTAGTATCCGTATGCTTTTTAAAAGCTTTGTAAAATGCTGATTTTGAATTAAAACCAGATAAGTTGCCGATAGCTTCAATAGTGAATTTGTTTTGTGTTGCAATTAATTGTTTAGCTTCTTCAATACGATACCCATTTATAAAATCGGTAAAATTTTTACCTAAATTATCGTTAACAAATTTAGATAATTCGTGAGTTGTTAGTTCCAATTTTTCGGCAACATCTGCAATTTTAAGATTTGGGTTAGTATAGGGTTTTTCGGTGGACATTATTTTGTCTATCTCTTCTGACACCTTATTAGAAGTAACAGGCGTTAACGTAGTTTTTTTGATTTTGTTCTTGATAAAAATTTTGTTCATTATTCTTTTATTAAAAAGAAAAAACAAGAAAAAAGCATAAAAGAAAACAGAAAAAATGATAGAGCCGCTTATAAAATAATCAAAACCAACAAGTGTAAAACTTGCCCAAATAATCAGATTTACACCAATAAAAATGATATTCCAATTATGCAGAATAAGGTTACATTTAGGGTATAATACCATTAATCCAGAAAGAAGAATATAAATCAACCATTGAATGTTAATTATGGGTAAAATAGTTTCTTTATTCAGTTGTACATTTTCTTTAAACGGTACAAAAATCATTAATGCAATAACAAGTAAACACCAAAATAAAATATGGTATTTCCAGTTTTTTGCCCAGAAGGATTTTGGTTTAAACACACTAATTAAGTAGCTAAACAATAACGGTCCGATAAGGAAAAAAAATGCAGGGCCAATATTAATATACCATACGGAATCAGTTGTAGAGAATGCATAAAATATAGATTTTAAAACTCTAAAATTTAATACAAAAAGAAATAATCCAAAAAGTCGATTACTTTGTTTGTTGTAAGATTTACTGATTAAAAAATAAATGGAAACAATTAGGCTATTAATAAATCCAATTGCTCCAAAAGAGAATAATATTTGAGGTAAATAATTCACAAGCTCAAAGGTAAAACTTTCTTTCGTTTCGTTGTGGAAATTACTGCCAACGTGTTCGTGTATGGCTAGTTATGTTGGCTAGGTCTAAGATAATAAAAGGGAACGAATCATTAGGGAAATCCGTAGGATTTTCCGAGTGCAAGCTGCACCAATAATTAGTTATACACGTTGTTGCCACACGTTTTTTTATTCAATTCCAAATTTTATTGTTACTGCACTTTCTATTTTTATTTTTTCAAATTCAATGTCAATTGGCTGATATTCTTTCGCTCGATAGTTTGAGCTATATCCTCTAATTTGAATTCCAGCAGCTTTTCCTTGAAGTAAATTTGTAATATTTGAGTTCAAGTCCGAAATATAAAGTGCTCTTCCAATATTTTGATTCAGCGGTTTCAACATTGATTCAGCTTGCATTTTTGCTTTAAGAACTGCCTTTTGTTTCAATTTGATTTTTAATTCTTCGATTTGAGAATATTCCGTTTTATTTAGATGGACATTAGAAATTTCTATTGATTCAAGTCCAACGATTACTTTTCCTGCGGTTTCTGCGTCATAAACTAATAATGTATAGGCTTTATTTTTTAATACATCTTTTCCTTTTAAAAAGTAGTTTTTGAAATTACTTGTTACATCAGATAGAGTAAGTTGTTTTTTTGTATCAATTCCGAGTGCGATTAGTTTTGTATTCATTCGGTTTTCCAATTCCTCGACAGAAGTTCTGCCTCTTGTATCTTTTTCTGTTATCAATATTGATAAATAAATTCGGTCAGGAACAACCAAAGTATCAACGATTGCTGTAGTTTCTAAATATGGTTGGTCAATAAAGTTTTTTTCTTGAGAATATCCTTGTAAAGATAAAAGAGCGATAATTAATAATAATTCGATTTTTTTCATTTCGTTTTGATTTAGTCAGTTCTTAATTCATTTGTTTCACGAAACTATAATTTCAGTTTGTTTCGTAAAAGTCAGAATGAGTAAATGACCTTTTTCAGTTAGTTTATTGTTCAACTTTCACTATTTCTCAAATGTGTGGCAACGTGTACGTGTATGGTTAGTTACGTTGGTTAGGTCTAAGATAGTAAAAGGTAACGAACCATTAGGGAAGTACAAGCTTTACTAGTAATTAACTATACACGTTGTTGTAAACTGGCTTTATTCCGTTCAGCTTGATTTTTCAACTTTTTCTGTTAGTTCAATGTCAGCTTTGCCGCGAAAGCTCTTTTATTTTTTAGCTTTGGCTTTTATTAGCTTTGGAAAAAAATAAATGTGCTTGAGCATAGCTTCGACTTAAATATTTTCCTCTTTTTTAGTTTTCCACCATTGCTTTAATTCAATTAGTTTAGGTTCTCCTATATTTATTATAGCTTTTCCTCCTTCAAGTTTATCTAATTGAGTGTTCAGTTTAACTTCACTGTTTACACTACCAAGAAATGGAATAATTCTTTTAGTAGATTTATCTTTTACATTAGCACAAATAGGAAATTGAATTTGTGACATAAAATTAAAATCTTTATAAACAAAGTCTTGAGTTTCTTGAGCAATTAAGATGATTATTATTCCCATTGATCGCAATTCTCTCAACATTGACTCAATTACAGGTCTTGCATTTTTATGTTGCAGAAAATTCTGTGCTTCATCAATAATAATTACGTGTTTTAAAGCTTTTATATTGTTTGTTACAGCTGTATCTCCAGATTTCTTAATGTTATCGTACATATACTTCAAAAGATTAAATGTTACAAATTGTTTAATCTCTTTTGTGACCTCTGAAGGCATTGAAATGTATGTACTTTGATTAAATATTGAATATGACTTTGATTCATCATAAATTCCAGAATTAATTAATTGTTGAATTACACTAGTCGTCGTATCAAATTTACCTTTGTTTTTCTCTAAAATATTCTCTAATAAATCGTCTAATGTTGGTGAAGAATTATTATCAAAATAATAGTCTTTTATTTCTCTTACTAAACTAGCTGATTGAACTTGACCAATACTCTTAAAAAACGTTCTTAAATCACTTGCAAAAGATTCAATATAGTTTTGATTACTTAAATCATAGTTTTTTAATGGACTAAAGGGGAAACCATTTTGATGCTTAACATCTATGAAGTTAGCTTGAGTTGAAGATAAAAAAGTGTCAAGTTTTTCTTTAGTATCTGTTCCTTTAAAATCAAAAAATGTAAAATTTAATTCAAAATCTGTCTGTTTGGAAATTTGATAAATTAAATCGAATACTAATTGTGTTTTTCCTGATCCTGTAGTTCCTGCAATTCCAAAATGACGACTTGTATATTCTGTTTCGTCATTAATTTTAACCTTAATTGGTTCCCCATTAAGTTCGATTCCTAGGTTTAATTCAATAGGTTTATTTGTACTGTTTATTAAATTAGCTGTTTCTGTTTTATTAGAACTTGAAACAAACACATTAGATTTTCTTTTGTGTAATCCTTTTTTTACAGGTTTCAATAAAAGTGAAATATGTTCTCCTTTCGTAATGTCGCTATTGTTTAATTTACTATTCCAAACTTCTAGACCATCTTTTAAATGAAGTTTATAAAGCTTAATAAATTCACTTTCTGTCAATTCTTTATTATAATGTTGATCGAAAATAGTTTTATAAAGAGTAAAATTATCTACGTCATTAACTAATCGACCAAAGATGTTACTTGTAGGTGTGTATTCTCTACCGTTTTGAGGTAGACTATTTTCGTTTTCGTGAAAAAGACGTCCTTTTTCAATACTTAATGATAATGCAATTCTTCCTGTAATTGTGTCTCTTTTAAAATTATAGATATTTGTAATTCTATCTAATAATTCTGTGCTTTCTAAATCTATTTTAAATCTAATCATTGCTTGTAGTATTAAAATAACCGTTTTTTAAACTTGTGTTTGCCCCATCATTAAATAGTAGATAAGATTTTGAAATGTTTTCTGAAATATCTTTAAATCTTTTAGGTGTAATTTCACTATTTGTTGAAAATAGAACGACTTGTTCTGAAAGAGCTGGATAATATTTTTTTGTAATGCTATCTCTATGTTCTTCATCAAGTCTACCAAGAGGTGTATCTATAAATATTGGTAAACTTTGTATCGATTCGTTTAATATAGATTTAATCAAACAGGAAATATAAATTTGCTTTTCTCCAGACGATAAACTTTCTTTTCTTATTTCATTATCATCTTGATCTAATAATGTGATTTTCATTCCTTGTCCTGATGCCAATATTGTAACTTTTACATCTTCAATAAATTTGCTACTGTTTTCTTCACTACCAAGTTTGTGCATTAATATTTTTAGTTCGCTTAAAATTGTTTTTTCAAGACTACTTTTGTGTTTGCTTTTCTGTTCTTCAAGGAATGAATTCAAAACGTCAATGTATTTCTGACTTTCTTTAATTTTCAGTTTATTTTGTGCATTTATATCTACCTTTTTTACCAACGTTTGTAGCTGCTGATTTAAACGAACAATATCACTTTTTAACTTTGTTATCTGCTGGTTGTTTTCTCCAATTCTTCTATTATTTTCTGTGATATTATAATCTGCTGTATCTTTTTTGGATGAGTATTCCAAAATTAGTTCATCTTCTAAATCAGCATCAACTTTACTTAATGTTTTGTGTAATTCTGAAAGTTTAATTTGTACTTCATTGAACTCTTCAATTGTAGTCTCGAATAAATCTTTTGATTGTTCATTAACTAGATTTATAGCATCTTTAATTAGATTTTTTTCTGAATTATTCAAATCGAGTTCAAATTCTAATTCTTGATAATCTCCATTATCACTAAATAATTCTGAACCTAAATTTTTAGCTTTTTCATAATAAAAGTTCTTGTCTTTAAAAGACATTGTAGAATTATCTGGTTCAGGTGGTTTGTTAAAAAGTAATTCAATAAAGTTTTCTATTTTTTCAGAATTTTCTTTTGATAAATTTTGCGATAATTCGTTTTTTTCTTGAATTTCTAAATGTTCATTAACTTCTTCTAGTTTGCCAGTTAATATTGCTAATGGAATAATCTCACTTAATTCATTAAACCTTTCAGAAAGTTCAAGTTCCTTTGTTTTTAGTTTTTCTATTTCTGATAATACAGATTCTCTGTCGAAAGTTGAATTACCTTGTTTACTATGTTGAGAAATTAGATTATTATATTGACGAATTGTCTTTTTTAAATCATCAATTTCTTTTAGCTTTTCAGCATTTTCTTCTTCAAGTTTTTCAATATCTATATTTGAAAATTCAATTGCTTTCTCTTTATCTACAATTTGCTCTTGTAAATTTTTAGTAGCTCCTTCTTTTTTAAGAGAATTTATGTAAAACTCTATATCATCGATAAGTGTATCATAAGTGTCTAATCCTAAAATTTTACCTAAAGCGTCATTTATAAAACTGCCTTCTTCTTTAATTGATAAGTTGGCTATTTCAGATATTTTTTCTGCATCAAAAAAGACGAATTTTGCTGCATCTATCGGAATTATGTAATCATTTATAAAATTAATCTTATCTGCTTCATCATCAAAAATTTCCATTTTTGAATCAGAATCTAAAATAAAAAGTTTTTCATTCATACTAGTAACATTAAACGTTCTAGTAATAATTACACTTTCAGAATTTGAGTTTAATTTCTTTAGTTCTGGTAATTCGATTTCGGAAACAAGTATACTAACAGAAAAAGTGTCTTTATTTTCTTTTTTTGCAGTCCAATTTATGGATTGCTGCATAAAAGATGAATAGTTTTTTTCTTTCTGAATTTCCTTTTTGAAGTTGTTATCAATTTGAGAAATTTTTTCTCCATAAAGACACCAAACTATTGATAGCAAAAGATTTGTTTTTCCATAACCATTTCTACCACCAATTACAATGATATTTTGATTTGGATTGGTTGATAAATCAATATTAACTTCATTGTAATATTGTCTAAAATTGTTGATTTCTATATTGGATAACTTCATTTTATTGTCTTTTCAATTACATCATTAATTTTTTGTTGGTGGTAATTGTTTCTTTTTAGCAATTTTTTAGTCTTTACAGAATCCAATAAAATTTCTAGAGAATCATAATTCACATCTTTTTTATTGCATATTTCTTTGAGTCTTTGGCTCTGTAGTATTTTAGTTTCTTTAATTTTCATTAAAATATTTTAAATTATTTAATATTAATTTTGATTCTTCAAAAGTTAGATTATATGAATTTAGCAAGAAATTTTTTATATCATTTATTGAAAAACCTTTTTTATGTTTTGCAATAATAGTTTTACCTAATTGTACTGGTAAACTTTTAAACTTATCATCGTATTTATTCTCTTTACTTTGTAAACCTATAAACCCTTGATTATAAATCAAAAATCTTTTCAAAGGATCAACTTTAAGATTAGTTAATACACTTTTTGCATCTTTATTTTTCCTGAATTTATCCAAATATTCTAATACTAAGAGAATATGAATTGGTTCATTTTTATCTTCCAAAAATTCTATTATTACATCCTTAATTGTACCTCCTTTGAAGTTTTCTAATTCTCTTTCCCATTTTTTTAATCCAAAAACACTTTTTCTTCCTATTGGCACAAATCCATTCCTTCTGGCCATAGAAGCACGCAAACTTGCTTCATCTGTGACGTAATTTGGATTTAATTCTAATACCTTATCAAAAATTATATTGATTTTAGATGGATTCCCTAATTCTTCAAGTGCTTCAAGTGCATATTCGTGTACTTGTTTTTTAGTATTTCTTTCAAATGTTATGTTCTCATCTAAATCAAGGAATAATTCAAATTCGTCATTAATTATTTTTTCGCCAATCGGAAAAGCTGAATCTAATAAATCAATATTATTATTAGTTAAAAATCTCGATAAGTAGCTTTTAAAATTAAATGAGTAGGATTCTACAATTTTATCACTTATTCTATTATCAATATCATTAGCTAAAGCATTAAAATCAATTTCTTTGACTATGTCTTTTTCAATTAAGTGGAAATTCTTCCAATTATGTCTGTTCCGAGCGTTAAAGTATCTTGGTTGCAAAACATCTTCAATTTCTCCAATCAGAGAAAATTTATCCTGTAAATACGCAAATAATATGTAGGAAATAAACTCTTTGGATAAATTTGTGTTATTTGTCTTATTTACTAAATCTACAATTTCTGTGTCAATTTCTAGTTGATTAGAATTAATGTCTATATTATATTTTTGAAATAAGTCATCGCTGAAATTTTGAATAAATAAAAGTTTATTAAAAAGATCATCCATACATGACTTTCTTATTTGCCTTACTCTTTCTCTAGACAAGTTTACTTTTTCTGCAATATCATCTAGGGTTAATTCTTTCTGATTTTGATATATTCTAAAAGCATTTTTAACAATTAATGTTTGAGTTTTATCAAAAAGAGCATTTTGATTTAATAAAAAATCAGTTAATAAGAAAATTGATTCTGATTCGAGTATTTCATTAGGAATTTTTGAAATTGAAAAAGTTCGTTGAATTAAAAAGTTATTCTTTAATGAAATAAGTTTTTTGTCATTATCTGATTGATTTACTTCATTTAAGAAATCCTTAATTATTGAAATATAAATTTCTAATTCCGGAACACATTTAGCTCCAACGTTTTTTATGTTTTTAACATTAAAAGTATCGGGAAGCAATATTTTTTCAGCGAAATTTTTAATCTTTAAATTTCTTCTTAAATGAAGTATTATTGCATTTTTACTTCTAACAGTAAGACTATTTGTATTGACTAGAATAAAACTATTTATTACTTCTCTTTGAACTCTTGTTAATTCTGAAATTATTGTTTTTAGAGGATTTTCTAATTTGATTTCAGTTTCTCGATTGTCTAAATGATCTCCTGGATATTTGTTGCAGATTTCAATTAATTCTTCGTTAGATTTTCTGCCACAATTACGAAGTTTATCGAAAGATTTATGTTTGAAGTAATATTCGTTTAAATCTTTTACAGAATTCAAGTTGTTGTATTTACAAACGTGATATGATCTAACACTAATCTCTTCCTTTCTATAAATTTCTTCTATTGTCATTCTAATTGGTGCAGATTCTTTTTAATACAATTTTGATTTACCTAAATTACGATTAAGTTTTTATTCAATTTATGATTTTTCTCACTTTATTTCAGCGATGGCAAGATTAGGCTCTTTTGGTTTTTTTGTATTGGATTTGGGCGTTTGCATAAAACCAAATGTGCCTAATATGTGGCTGGCTTCAGCTTGTTTACAACGAGTTTGTGTATGATAAGTGCGAAAGAAAGTGATAAGATTTTCCGTCGCTATTATTATAGAGTTTAAATATAAGGCTTTTAATTGAAGCTTTATTTAAGCATTTATTATACGCGTTGTTAGCTATTTTAGTGCAACACTGTCCTTAGGCAAAGCTAAAAGTTAGCTTATAAACCAAAAGCAACCGAGAGAAAATGCGATCTCACAATTTACAGATATGTATAAGACTACAATGCCAGAAGCAATTACAGACTTAACATACTCGCATTTAGGTTGCACCTAAGAGTTATAAACAGCCACCTTTTATGGAATAAGAACGAATCAGAACGCTTACCAGCTATTTACAAGTATGTATGAGATTACAAAAAGAATTTAGGTATTCACGAACCATACTAGCGTTTAGTTCCCATAAAAGGATTGAATTGATTTTTTAAAAATCCGAAGATTTGAATAGTGAAGGAAGTTAGCTGAGGTTAATTAATTTTCGGCAATGCACTATTTTAGCTAACGTGTACGTGTATGGTTTGTTGCGGAATTGAACGTGCGTTTTTTTCCGCTATATTGATTTTTACTAAAGGTAGGAATTTTTCTTTGTCTTAACCAATTTAGCAATGAACTATACACGTTGTTACCTGCTGGCTTTATTCAATTTCTATCATTTATCTTTCCGAAACTATATTTTCCAATTCGGAATAAAATTAGAACGATAACAACTACTGCTGAAAACCAAGCCGTATTATAAACTCCGTAATAAAATTGGTCGATTGGAATAAAATTCGAAAATTCAGTTCCTAAAATTATACACACTAAAAATATTCGCATTGTTGTTTTTAACCAACTTGGTTTTGTCAACATTTCATAAAGTCCAATTATAAAAACGAAAAAAATAAAGAAGTATAGGTAGTATTATAACAAATCAGTCCAAAAAGTTCAGGATCAGTTTTTTCCATCTCTTCTGCCCATTTGAGATGTGCATAATGATGTTTTAGAGACAATATTAATTGGATAATTATTGCAATTATTGAAAAAAGAGGTTTAGAGAATTTCATATTCCTTTTTATTTCAATCTCTATTATTCTTTTCTAATATGTTTTGAACTGCCTCAAAAAACTTATCATTCCTAAAACGACTAATGCCTTTGTCATCTTCCAATATAATTATTTGTCCATTGCTATTACTATAAAAATTTAACAAAGTAATATTTTTTTCATCTGTTCTTTGTAATTCAAGTCTAATGTACCCTTTGTTTGAAGAAACTATTCCATCTAGCAATTGCTCAGATTTTTTTAAGAGGTCAATCAAATTATTAATCTCAATCGAGTCTATTATTTTAGCATTATTTGCAATGTTTTGGATTTCATTGTATCCTTTATTTGTAATTATTACCTCCTTGATATTTGATAAATCATATTCGGACAATGGCCTATCATTCGCACAAGAGACTAAGGTTAAAGTTAGAATCAAATACAATATTTTACTTTTCATTTTCATTTTTCAGCTTGCAGGTAACGTGTTCGTGTATGGTTTGTTGCTGTTAGCGCTAAGTTAGCAAAAAGAAACTGCGTGAAGGAAATTCGGCAGAATTTCCGTGGTAATCTTTAAACACCATTAAGCAATGAACTATACACGTTGTTAGCTACTGTTACTATCTAGCTATAAATTCTGTTACATTAACAATATCTTCAATATTCAATTCCCAAAATGTTGCCTGAATTTTTTTTTCATCCATAGGAAACGTATAATAATCAAGATCAAAATTCATATCAAAAATTTTTTCCCAACTTTTTTCAATCTTGTTAATCAACTGATCATTCTTATTTTTTGAATTGATAAGTTCATCATATTCAGGAATATTTTCACACTCTATTGCCTCAGATTCCGAATTTGCTATATAGCTCCTATAGCATAAGGGAAAATGCCACAATACAAAATCAGAAAGTAGAATATCTTTTCTTTCTTTTAATATTTCTATTCTGTATCCTTTCGTTCCAGGCGGTAAATGACCAGATTTTCTCAAATCGGGTTTAGGTTTTCTTGAATCATAATGTTGATACCAAGCCCAAATTGGAAAACTGCTATTTTGCGAATCAACACTGAGCCTTTTTTCCATTTGAGTTTTCATCCATTCATATCCAAATTTAAATTCTTGATAAATGAACTTTTCTTTCGCTATTAGAATACCTTTAGTTTTTAGCTCTTTCCAACCTTTTTCATCTTGTATTGTCCAAAGTTTCACCTTCATTTTCTGGTAATTGTAGCTAACGTGTTCGTGTATGGTTCAGTTACGTAGGCAAGGTCTAAATTAGTAAAAGAAAACGAACCATTAGGGAAATCCGCAGGATTTTCCGAGTGCAGGCTGTACTAGTAATTAATTATACACGTTGTTGTAAGCCGTTTTTATTCCGTTACTGTTGCAAATTTGTCAATATTATTCTCGATTAAATCAGCAACTTGTTTGTAAAGTTTTTTCTTAAAATCTTTATCGTAATAATAATCCTCAATTTTTTCGGTCGATTTTAATTCTTTATATCCATCAGCAAACGAACTCCATCTTTTTTCCCAATCTTTAGACTCATCATTAAAAACTGCTTTAAGTTCGCTAATTTTTGTCGACTTTCCAGTTAATTCTTTCAACACATTTTTATAGTCAGAATTCAATTCGGTCATTTTTAGTTCGTCCCAAGTTTCTGCAACAGCAATAATAAATTCAGGTCGATTGAAAATAAATTGATAAACACCTCCATTGTCAGTATCTCCATTAAAAGATAGAAATGCCCAAAATATTTTTTGTTCACGAGTTAATTTATTCCATAACTCATTGTAGTCCTCAATTCCACTTTTAGCAACTGTCTCGTCAAAGAATTTATACATATATTCCCACATTCTGTTGTCGTATTCATCAAATTCATTCCAGTTATATTTTGTCTTCGTTGAATCAATCCATTTTTGAGGAATTTCCATTGATATAATCAGTTCACTTTGGTTTCCATCATTTAATGAGAAGAAACTAACTGGTTTAGCATTTTCCGATGTTGATTCTGTCTGGTTTTCTGTTTTCTTATTTAGATAAAAAAACAGAAGCCCGATTGCTATAATTATTCCGATTATTATTTTCATTGACGTTTTTCTCAAATGGCTTACAACGGTTTTGTGTATGGCTCGTTGCGTGCAAATTAGCGATTATTTTTCGGTTAGGCACAAGCCAGATTTTTAAATTTTACTATTTATTTTTTTGTTAGAAATCGTCAAATTTAAAAATTTGGCGACTTTCCAAATATACTCTAACTTCGATTAAGCATCTGATTAGCAATGAGCTATACACGTTGTTACCTGCTGGCTTTTAAATTCTTTCTTATGTAATTCTTTTAAATACATTTTCCTTTTTGAAAATCAAGTGCTTTACAACTCCAATAACGTGCATAACTAACAATATCATCATAATCATTGCCAAAATTCCGTGAGGTTGTAAGGATGTAATTTCATTGTGAGGCTTAATCAATTCTATAGAATTAGTTTTAAATGCTTCTATATATCCACCCAAAATTAATGTGGCTATTCCCGAAATTGCAATTCCGAATAGTAAGAAATAGAAGGCATTATGTATCCAAACAGCCAATTTATCATTGAATTTTGAACCTGTCTTTAAATCGACTGGTCTTTCGTGTTTAAAAAAATAAAAAGACCGAAAGATTGTTAGAATTAAAACAATTGTACCCAAGATTGCGTGGATTTTTATTAAATCCATTTTCTCGGATAGTTCAAGTCCTTCCATATATTTTCCCATAGGAAACAATACAAGAATTAATACCGCTGTTAACCAATGAACAATAACGGTTCCTTTACTGTATTTTTTTACTGAATTATTTTCTTTCATAATTAGTTCTTTTCATCGAAATATGCGTTTATTAGTCTCTAATTACGGTATAAAGCGAAGGTGTTGGCTTTAATCCATCGACAGGAATGATATTGGGTTGTTGCATCATTTTTTTAGTTGCGTCCATAAACGTTTTCGGACTTTCCCAAACAGCAACATTTATCAGCTCGAATTTAGCATCGTCTTTTATTGATTGGTGCAACTTTGTAGATACATAACCTGGTTGCATTTTTAAAAAGTCTCTACACGCTTCCCAATATTTAATTGAGGCTTCTAATTTTCCTGCTGGTACTTCAAATGGATTGATTAGTACTGTGTGGTTTTTGTTCTCACTTGTCATGGCTTTTTCGTTTTTAGTTGTTTTTTCAGTTTTTTTCTCATTGTTACACGATGTTATTCCTAAAAATAAAAGTGTAATAAAAATTGCTTTTGTGAGATTTAATGTCTGTTTCATATTGTTTAATTTTTATGATTAAATAGCTAACAAAATCTTAACTAATGTTTTGCTTTATTTTTTTAATGACAGATAAGAATACGTTTATCTCGTTTTTTGCAATACCTTTTGTAGCGTTGTCTATGAAAATCTTGGCGATTTTGTTCGCTTTTTTAACTTCCATTGTTCCTTTTTCCGTAATATAAATGAGTTTTAATCTTCGGTCTGTTTTAGAGTACTTTCTTTTTACAAATAGTTGTTTTTCAAGAATATCCACCATTCTTGTCGTTGCAGAGTTATCTTTTTTTGTAATAGTTGTAATTTCTTGCATCGAACGGTTGTTTTTCTCAAACAGAACGTTGAGCAACTCTAATTGTTCAGGCGTTATTTTTAATCCATTTTCTTTTAAATGCCTTTTAAATTCTTTGAGGATAATTACTCTTGTTACTGCTATTTGATAAGTTGGACTTTGCTCTCTGAATGAATCCATATTAATTTGACTAATCAATGTTTGACTATGCAAATATATTAAAAAAAATAATATTTGCTATTTTGAAAAGACTATATTTTCGGGTTTGCCCTTACGTTATTTTTTAATAACTGACCATTCGGGTTTGTAGCTTGCAGGTAACGTGTTCGTGTATGGTTAGTTACGTTGGCAAGGTTAAAGTTAGTAAAAAGGGACGAGCCATTAGGGAAATCCACAGGATTTTCCGAGTGCAGGCTGTACTAGTAATTAATTATACACGTTGTTATGTAACGTTTTATAATTCGGATAAATTCCATATTTGTTTGCACAAATTCAAATATTCTTCCAAACCTCTTTCTTTAGTTTTTAATTCAGGTGTATGTGCTTTAGCAGTTATCTCATATCCATTTCCTGAAAAAGTAAGGTAGTACCAATTTCCGTCCATAATTCCGTTACTAGTGGAGTTGTTTACTTTGTCAATGTTAATTTCTTTTAGTTTAGATACTATCATATCAAATTCGGAAGTTGGAATTTCAATCGCATTTTTCATAAATAGCTCTTTATAGTTGAGTTTTGAATCTCCAATAGTATCTTTTTTATCATACAGTTTCCATAAATAACTAATACTGTCATTACGTCTATTCAGGCTTATTCCTATTTGTTTTTTACTATTCTTTGTATATACTATTGATGATTTTATTTTCAGACAGATAAAGGTAATTTCAACGTGCTTATCTATTTTATATTCATTGGAGTTTTGAGAATAATTGATTTTGTAGAAGAAAAGCAAAATTAGAAATGGAGCAATTTTTTTCATTCTTGGTCAAATGTTACATAACGAGTTTGTGTATGATAACGTTGTGTTGGCAAGGAACCAAATTAGTAAATAAAACTAGAACATAGGAAAATCCGTAGGATTTTCCGAATAGTCACAAACTAAACAATGTATTATACACATTGTTACCTACTGTAGTGACAGATAAGAGTAAGTATGTTAATTTTTGCCGTAAAGATTTGAACAATTAATAACTCAAAAGCTAAACTATAGTTTTGCTTTTAACGAATTAAATAGCAAAAAGTGTTTGTAAAACTCTTTGCAGCGCTTATTTCCGAATTTTAAATCAAAAAGACTAAACAGTAAATTCTAGTCTACTTCGAAATCCGCGTCTGAGTGAGATTCCGCATTTGAGTAAGCAATTCCTTTAGAGTTGTAAATTCCTCCGATTTTAAATTCAGAACTAAATTCTTGATTTTAAAACTCTAAATATCATTTCCGAATTCCATTCAGAGAAGAGTGATTAGTAATCCGATTTTCTTGTTATGAAAAGGATTTTGAGTCAGAGAAAAAATCCGTGTTATATTATGATATTCAAGACTTAATTTTCCGATAGAAGTTCTTCAGGAGCTATTGTAGGTAACGTGTTTGTGTATGATTTCGTTGTGGAATTATCCGCAGGATTATTCCGCTTTAGAAATCAGTATAATTTATAAATCAAACTTTGATTTGACTCTCTGCCACAATTAATTATACACGGTGTTGTACACAGTTTTTATTTCTCCTTTTTTGATTAAATCAATTAATTCACACCTTTTTGCCGAATTGGTTTGTTCCGTGAAATTTTCTCCAATTCTAACAAAATCGTATGGAATATGCTTGTTTTCAGATTCGATTGTCTTTTCAAAGCTACTTTCTCCATAAGCAAGAAGTGTTGTCTTGTCAGTACTTTTAGAACTCAACAAGATTCTTTTTAATTCTCCGTTCTTTTGCTTGGTAAAAACCCTAAATCGAGAGCTTTGTAATTCCAATTCAGTTGGATAAAAAGCAATTCCATTTTCGTCAAACTCAATTTGTTCTCGACGATTCTTTTTGTCAAATTTTTGTCCGAAATCTGTATTGTCAATAATTATTGCAGTTCCTTTGAAGTTTGCTGGTAAAATTAAATCCACTTTCTGAATGTCGGCGAAGTAAAATGCTATTTCATAAACTGCTTTTGAGGTTGGATAGAACAAAACCAAAGGCGTCAAAATCCATAATAACTTTTGCTTTAGTTTAAATGTTCCAAAAAGTAGAGAAATTACTCCAATGATAAAAATCGGAAGCCCGATTATAAATCCCATAAAGACAAACATTGGAATCAAAAATCCAATTATTATTAATCCAATTCCAATTTTGTCATATTTGTTCATTTCTCAAATTGTGTACAACGTGTTTGTATATGGTTTGTTGCGTGTTTTAAGCACCTAATTTAGCAAATACAAACTGAATAGGAAATCCGCGAGGATTTTCGTAAGTAGGCTAGAACTAGCAATAAATTATATACGTTGTTGGCAATTGGCTTTTTTAAAATAGTTACTATAGTTCTTTGAATCGTATATTTTTATAATGTATTTCATATGGGTCTCCAGAGTGTGCTTGAAGACATATAGATCCTTTTGAAGCAACATTATCTTTTTCTGTAAATTGTACTGTAGTAATTCCATTGACTTTAATCTCAATATCATTACCAAAAGCAATTACTTTCATCTCATTCCAGTCATAAGGTTTTACTATTTTATGAATTAATTCTCTCTCTGCAAATTTTAATCCAATGGCTGGGTACCAATCTGGGTCAGGGTATCTTGTAGTATCTAATCTACATTCGTCTATTAAACATCCCCAAAGAGAAAAAGGACTATTCATATCTTTAGGATTATGGTCAGAAGTACGGACTACAATATGTGGGTCTGTATATCCAATATCTGCTTGATAAGACGCTACTCTATTTGAATTTTCTATTCTTTTAGCTCTAAAGCTAATTCCGGCATTACCATTCAGTTCTTTGTGAATAAGTTTTACAGATATAGTTAATTCAAAGTCCGAATACTCCTTGTTACTACATAAATAGAAACTATCATCTAACCCTTTATTAAGACTTCCTCCAATAATAGTATTATTCTCAATTCTAAAAGCATTTTTCGAGCCTTCCCATCCTGAAAAAGTTTGTCCATCGAATAGTTGGGTATGATTTTCTTGATGACAAGATGATATTATTAATGTACAAATACAAAACCAGAATATCTGTTTTATTTTTTTCATAGAATTATATTTCAAATTTACGTTTTCATTTAGCTTGTTGCCAACGTGTTCGTGTATGGTTAGTTGCGTTGGCTAGGTCTAAATTAGTAAAAGAAAACGAACCAGAGGAAAATCCGTAGGATTTTCCGAGTACACACAGAACCAGCAATGAATTATACACGTTGTTACCAACTGGCTTTGATTCCGTTTTATATTTTTTTCCATTCTGTTATTGGAATCGGTTCGTATTTTATTTTTTTCACAATATGAGTAAATTCAGTCAGAATTTTTTCTAATTCTTGAATTGAATTTAGTTGCTCTTTTTTTGTATTTATTTTCTTTTTGAATCCGAAATAACTAAAATCTATATTGTGTGATTTGAGTTCGTCCAATTTTTTAGAAAATTCCGAATTGTTCAAATGGTTAGTAAATCCGTAAATCTGAAATTCCGCAATTTTAGATTTGTTTATGTCTATGTCGAAAATCATTTCGCAACCATTAATTTCAGCAACCGCAACATAGTCAACTAAACTATTGTGATTTGGTTTAGTAGTCTTTTTATTAAATCCGATATTTTTCAATTCAGAGTATGGCTTTTGAGATAATATTCGGTTTTTGTATTTCCTTTTTCTAAACCAATCCATTGTCCAAGTTCCAATAACAATTAATGGCAAAACAACTAAAGTCAGAGAATAGATTATAAAAATCCAAATAGCAGAGATTTCAGAGTGAAAGAAAAAAAGAAAAATGGAAAATCCAAGAGTCAGAATTCCACTTATCCACAAATATCCTTTAATCAAAAACTTTTTATTTAATTTCAGCAGTTCGTTCATTCAGCTTGTTGGTAACGGTTTTGTGTATGATAACGTTGTGTTGGTTAGGAACTAAGTTAGTAAATAAAACCAAACCATAGGAAAATCCGTAGGATTTTCCGAGTAGTCACAGAATGAACAATGTATTATACACATTGTTACACTCAAGTAAGCGACACAACAGAGTCATCACGAATGATTAGATAGTTGAAGCAGGAGTGGATTCCGAGTTAGAGTAAGCAGTCCATTCCGCAGGAGTATTAAGTTCCGTAAAGTTGCTCAAAATTCCGTACGAGTAAGATTCCGATTCAGAGTTAAATTCAGAGTTGAGTGAGAAATAATTCAGAGTATGGATTTCCGCAGGAGTAAGTTCGGAGCTATTTGGTGTAACGTGTTTGTGTATGATGTCGTTGCGTTGGTTGAGAACTAATTTAGTAAATAAAACCAGAACATTGGCGTATTCAGCTATTATTCCGAATACTCACAGAGAACGCTATGCATTATACACGTTGTTGTGCATAGTTTTTATCCATATTCAAACCAAACTGTTTTAGAGTTTCGTTCAATCGCATAGTCAATAAATCTTTTGAAATTCCTTAAGTCTTGTCCAAAATTATTTCTAATATAACCATCTCCTTTGTCCTTATTAAAGTCCGAAAAATAGTATTCAGAATTCATAGAGTCAAAATCCGTTTTTATTAGTCTTTCGTAGAGATTGTCAAGATTTTTCAGACTATTAACTAAGTTTTCGACAAGAATTTTTACTTGGTTTATGTTTCCATTTAATTCCTGTTTCCTTTTTTCAAAATCAGACTTTAAACGTTCCCTTTCTTCGTCGTTCCTCGCAAACTCAATCATATCGATTTCTTCCTCTTCGCTTGGATATTCAGTCATTTTGTATAAGTGAGATATATTGATATTAGTTATTTCACCAATTTGATCTAATTCAGGTTTATGTTCTATTACTCCAGGTCGGCACATTAGATTACAAAATTCTCTACTTAACGAATAGAGTTTACTATTCTCAAAATATTCAGACGTGATTACTTCACTATTATTATTTACACTTAAATTAATATCTAAACCCATTTTCCCCTATTATTCTTTTTAATATAAATTCTAAATCCCTCTCCATTTAGTATATCCATTACATAACCAACATTTATTATTCCATAAGATTTAGTTTTATCAAATAAAATTCTGTTGAATCCAACTTTTGCAGCTATTTGTATATCATATTTTGTCTTCCAAAATTCGCGTCCATCTGGGAATTCTGAGCGATATTTAAACCTAATCTTTTGGTTTTTTACATTTAATCTATTTAAGTCTATACGATAATCATTTTTAGATTCAGTACCAATTGTGTCAACTTCAATATTTTGTTTGCTGAAATGTTTTACTAATTCAGTCGAGTCTGCTCTGCTAAAACCAATAATTGAATCAGTTATGACTAAATAAATTGGTGTAGTATCTAGATTAATGGAATCTTTTTTCTTTTTCCATTTTTTTTTGATTTCTAAAAAATCGTCAGATTGTTTCCAATCTTTGTATGCTTTATTAAAATCTGATTCTACATCATACCCTTTTTCTTTGAGAATATTTGGAGGAGGAGGAGGAAGAAGTCTAAAGTCAAAGTAAACAGAATCTATTATTTCAGGAAAGATTTCATAAAAGACAGCTTGTTCAAATTCAGAGTTTGATAGTAATTTTTCTTCCTTACAGTTCCAACAAATCGAAGTAAGAATAATAACTATTATGATTATCCAGAGGTGTTTTCTCATATTTGTGCTAACGTGTACGTGTATGGTTTAGTTGCGTTGGCTAGGTTAAAGTTAGTAAAAGGAAACGAACCATTAGGGAAATCCGCAGGATTTTCCGAGTGCAGGCTGAACTAGTAATTAACTATACACGTTGTTGTGGTGTCGTTATTTTTTAGAATCAATTTCTTTTTTTAATTCCTCTTGTAAATTCAGATTAGCTTCTTTGATTTCGGTCAAATATTCAGATAGTCCACTGATTAGCATTTCTCCATAGCCAGTCGACTGTTTCATAGTTTTATATGCAGTTGAGTTTTTATCAGCTACAAATGATTCTATTAATTCGTCGACATTTTTGTCTCTTTCTCTTATATCCAAGTAGAGTAGCCAATATTCGTTCATTTCAGAACTGAAGTTGATATTTCTGTATTCAACTCTACTTTGTCTGATTTCATAGGTGTTTTTCTCAAGCAATTCGTAATAATCTATACACAAATCAGTCAAATTCTCATTTGAAAGGTTATACAGTTTTCCCGAATTTATCATTTCATCATATGTAGATGTTCGCGGATTAATATCTTGAAGTTGTGCGCCACCATAACCTCTTTTAATGTATTTAATTATTGAGTCGTTATTATTTTTAAAAAAAGCATATTTGGCTCCTTTTAAATTTTTTAAGTGTCTTGAATAATAATCTTCAATTTCCACTATATGTTCATAATCCGCTTCTATATCAGCAATTAGTTTTTTTAAAATTGTTGTTTCTACTTGTCTGTCCCTGTAATCATTATATGTTCCGTTAATCCAAATTGCAATAAGAATCCCAATAACGACCAATATTATTTCTCCAAAGGCGTATTTAAGATACTTTCCAGTTTTCCCTTTTGAAAGCAAGTTTTGTCTAATTTGTCTAAAGAATTTTATCATTGGTTAAAGGTTGTTCATAATGCACCACAACGTGTTCGTGTATGGCTAGTTATGTTGGCAAGGTGTAAGTTAGTAAAAAGGAACGAACCATTAGGGAAATCCGCAGGATTTTCCGAGTGCAAGCTGCACCAATAATTAGTTATACACGTTGTTGTGGCACGTATTTTATTCTTTTCGGTATGCTATCATTTCCATTGGTCCAGTTGGAATTAAATAAAGTTTCAAAAATTCCGACGTAACTTCTTTGATTGGAATTGAACCATTTCTTTTTCCATTAAAATAAATTGAAACAAAAAAGGTTGAATCAATTTGTTCAATTATTTTTTTCTTGCCTTCTTTTCTCTTAAACCTTTCCAGCCTTTCTTTATCCCAAAGTTCTTTATTAAATTCAAATTCCGATTCTCGTCCATTTTCAGTCAGTACGAAAGTCAGTTTTTCAATATCTTCTTTTTTCAGCGTTGTGATTGTCGGTTCAAGTCGATAAAAGTCACACTCAAAAACAGCGTCTTTGTCATTTGACTTTCCGTTGATAAACCATTTTATATGATTCTCATTAACGATTTCGTATTTAGAAGTTTTCTCGTTGTTAAGGTTCAAAAAGTCTCCATTACTCATTTTCAATGTCGTTGCCTTTTCTTTGAGTGAAAAATCAGTATAAATGTCAACATTGTCATTGTTGATTTCGAGAAGTTGAAAACCAGGATATCCTTTCTTTTCATTTCCTGAATCAACGTCTTTCAGAATATATTTTCCATTCATATTTTGTCCAATTACTGAATTAAAAATCAATGTTAATAATATGAAGATTGTTGTTTTTCTCATATGTGCCACAACGTGTTCGTGTATGGTTAGTTGCGTAGGCTAGAGCTAAGTTAGCAAAAGAAAACGAACCAGAGGAAAATCCGTAGGATTTTCCGAGTACACACAGACTAGTAATTGACTATACACGTTGTTAGCCACTGGTTTTTTTAATTTTCTTATATAGAACACTCATCTGAAAGCTTATAAAAATATTTTATTTTATACTTTTTATGAGCATTTTTCTCAGAACTTTTTTTAGTAAAAATCTCACAAGCTTTAAAATATTCTGATAGCTGCTTTAGACTAAACTTATCAGAAGTTGCTGTGCTATTATAGCTAAATATTATAGAATTAGAATTAGGTTTCGTTAAACAAGTTTTTCCGCCATTTTTTCCAGGTTTAGAATAATAATAAAAATCAGCATTTTTTCCTGAATACATTAATTTAGCTAAACCAACATTTTCTTCTTTGTCATTATAAATGACTTTGTAACGATTTATATAAGTTTCAATTTTAAATTCATCAGGATCGTCACTATTTTCAATAATCTTTTGATATTTTTTAGAAGTGTTTTTTTCGTTAATTTCTTTAAGTTGACTCACAATTAATTCGGGTGGCGCTTGGGTTATATTGTCAATATCAGATATTTGATATGAAACGCAATCTTTATTTTTTTTTCCATTACATAATTTTACTTTACCATTGAATTCTATTCCTTGGGAATTATTAAGCTTTAATTTACCTTTTTTAATTGTTCCATCATTAAATACAATTTTGTCAATTGTAGGAATTTCGTTCTGCGAAAAGGTATTAATACAATAAATAAATAGAATTAGTGTAGAGATGTGACTTTTCAATTTCATAATATTTAATCTATATTTTTTAGAGTTTGGTTAAACTTGTTGCTAACGTGTACGTGTATGGTTAGTTACGTTGGCTAGGTCTAAGTTAGTAAAAAGGAACGAACCATTAGGGAAATCCGCAGGATTTTCCGAGTGCAGGCTGAACTAGTAATTAATTATACACGGTGTTGTAGGTAGTTTTTTATTTCTTTAAATCCTTGTACATAATATAAGTATCAACCAATCCTAATTCAGAGTGTCTAAATCCTTTCGGTGTAGTTCCAATTATTTCAAATCCGTATTTTTTCCATAATTCAACTGCTCCTTTATTCGTACTTACTACTATATTGAATTGAATTCCCTCAAATTGATTTTCCTTTGCAATTTTGAGAGAGTGTTCACAAAGTTTTTTTCCAATTCCTTTTCCGTGAGAATTTGGGTTTACCATATAACTGCAATTTGCAATGTGGTTTCCTAAATCAATTTGATTGGGTTTAACGATATATGTTCCGAGTATTTTTCCATTTTCTTCAATCACATAAGTTTCCATATAATCAGCAAACCAATGCTTTTTTAATTCACTTTTTGGTGTATTTGGATTGAATACGTAAGTGTCCCCAGTTTCAATCACTTTTGAGAATATTTCCCAAACTTGGTCAATATCAGTTTCTTTTGCTTTTCTAATATTCAATTCAGATGGTCGTTTTTTAAATTACCTACAACGTGTACGTGTATGGTTAGTTATGTTGGCTAGGTCTAAGATAGTAAAAGGAAACGAGCCATTAGGGAAATCCGTAGGATTTTCCGAGTGCAAGCAAAACGAGTAATTGATTATACACGTTGTTGCCTAACGTATTTACCACAAATTATGACCTTTAAAAATCCATCTAGGAATTCCGATAATTAGAATAGCGATAATTATATTAAAAATCCAATTGTTTTTTCCGATTAGAGTATTCCAGTTCAGTCGACTTTTCCATTTCTCAGAATTTGAAATATATACAGCAAAGATTCCTAATCCGATTTGGAACATTAGTAAATATTCTGAGAAAAGTCCTTTATCATAATTTATAATTCGAATTATACATTCCGCAATTATTGATATACCAAACAGATTGTAAATCAATTGCGCTTTTTTATTTTTTAAAACTAAAAGTATTCCAGAAAGCCAAAGTAAATTTCCAATAATCCAACCTCCAGCGTGCAGTTCAGCCGTTAGCCAATAAAACCAAAGCTTGTCTTTATTTCCTCTTTGTTCAAAATATGTAGGTATTTCTGAGTATAAAAACAATACAGAGATAAGGATTGAAAGAATTCCGATTATTATTCTGTAGTTGGTTTTTGTCATATGTTTGGCAACGTGTTCGTGTATGGCTTGTTGCGTTGGCAAGAACTAAGTTAGTAAAAGAAACCGAACCAATAGGAAAATCCGCTAGGATTTTCCGAGTACACACAAACCAAGCAATTGGTTATACACGTTGTTGTGAAACGTTTATTATCAGTTAATGAATTCAGCAATTACGAATTCCATTATTTTAGTTTCTTCGTTAAATTCCGTTTTATTATCCATAAGCCTTTTAAATTCCGAAAATTTTAAAATCAGATTTCCATTCTGTAATTCATATTTGCCTTTTCCTTTTGCACCAGTTACATAACCAATATTTCCGCAAGTTTGGTTTTTCTCTTTTTCAGTTTTTCTTTTTTCCTCAATCGTCAACGGTGACCAATTATAATACTTGAAATACTCGAACTCATTATTTTCGTTTAAAGTAATGTATGTCAGTTTATCTTTATAGATATGCTGTCCGATATCCAACTTTTCTTGCACAAATAGATTAAAGTAATTTACTAGAAATATGAATATGATTAATTTTCCGAAGTTCATTTTATGAAATTTTAGATAAATTTCGATTTATTAAATCCAAATTCAAATTCCTTTTGAGTAAACACTAACTTTGGTTTAGTAATGTCTTACTTTTAGTTAGCCTAATGTTTTACAACGTGTTCGTGTATGGTTAGTTGCGTAGGCTAGGTCTAAGATAGTAAAAGAAAACGAACCAGAGGAAAATCCGTAGGATTTTCCGAGTACACACAGAACCAGCAATTGGTTATACACGTTGTTAGCCACTGGTTTTATTTCAATAAGTTTTCAGTTGCTATTTCTGCTATTTTTATTAATTCGGCAGATACTGTTTCACCTATAACTCCTCCTGCAACCATTTCAACTGTTTTGCCTGCAAGAAGCTGTTTCCAATTTTTCTTACCAAGAAAATATAGTTTTTTTAATTCCTCAAATTCTTCTGATAAATCATTGTATATTAATTCTTGACCTTTTTTGATTTCATTTAAATCATTTAAAATTCGGTCAAGCTTATTATTATATTCGGACTTTTCAAATTCGCTAAAAACATCTTCTTGTTTGAACTTTACTCCATAATCTGTTCCAAGACTATCAATAAAATATAAACCTTTTTTATAATCTTTAAGCTCATCACAACGTTCCCTGTTTTTGCATTCTTCATAATGATTGTCATGCTGTTCTTGTACGTAGTTCCTAACAACAGATATAAAGTTTAGTTTGTCAGAGTTATTGTTATATCTGTAAAGTTCAGACTTAAGCTTATCTATGAATTCATTTGGACTATCAGTGTAGTGATATTGATATTCAGAAAATTCCATTGCCATTTCTTTTACGATATCCATATATTTTTCAATTTTTATTTTTTATAGTTTGAGTAGCATTTTTTGCAAATAGCTTTTCTTTTGATGAGATTGTATTTTTCTGTGAGCTTCTTTTCAATCGATTCAGATTCGGAAATTTTGAATTCAACTATTTCTTCAACTTTTAGGTTTTCAACCTCTTGAAAAGAATTGGTTTTATAACAATCTTCACACAATTTAAGATTGAGTACTTCGATATAATATGTTTGAGAATTAATTCCGTTAATCATATCAGAATAGGCGTGTTCACAAATTTCGTGAAATGTTTGTCTTCCGTGTTCTTTGCAAATGATTATTCCCATTCTCTTAACTTGTGGCTAACGTGTTCGTGTATGGCTAGTTATGTTGGCTAGGTCTAAGTTAGTAAAAAGGAACGAGCCATTAGGGAAATCCGCAGGATTTTCCGAGTGCAAGCTGCACCAATAATTAGTTATACACGTTGTTGGCAGTAGTTTTTTATTGCTCTTCTATTGTAGATTTTCCTTTTGATTTATCACCTGATGTCCATTCCCAATTTTCGTGAAGACGGATTTTTCCGTTTTCTAGAATTTCAGGTTTTGAATTACAAATTCCTGTCATAATCTCATTTTTGTCATTCACTTGGTGGTAAGACATATCAATATTCCCATTTTTATCGACAACTCCAATTAAATGTCCTGCTATTATTTTCCCCCCTGAATATTCAGATGTCAAAATATTTCCAACTTGTTTGTACGGAAAAGCAGTTTCGCTTGAAGTTTCACTATTTTCAGAGTTTATAATAGGTCTGAATATTTTGTTGTTATAGTTAATCATTTATATTTTTAAAATCGAATTTTCATTCACTGTTGGATTCTTTTTTATACACAGTGATTTACGTAAGTTACAATTTATAACTTAAGGATTTAAATTGTTGGTGTTGGCGGTAGTAGTTTTTATTCAATTATTTGTTTTGTGTGGTGTTCGAAATGTTTAATATAATCTTCAATCAAGTATTTAAAGTCCAATTTTTTACTGTCATAAGTTATAATTTCATGATTAAGAGTTTTATTATTTTTAAAACTTACGACAGCTATTATTCTTTTGTTAATAGCGATTAATAAATCCAAAATATCTTTCGTTTCAGAATCTTGATAATTATTTACTTGTACCAATTTGTCTTGATTATAAGACCTTAATTGGTAGGGCTTTTCTTTAAATTCAATTTCCGTAAATAGTTGAAGATTATTAATTCCAGAATCTACTAAATGACCAAGTATTTCCTTTTTTGACCATTTTTCAGGATTAATCTTTCTTGATATTTTATCTTCTGAAGTCTCAAAAACATACTCCGAAATTTGTTCAATCAGATTCAAAAGTTTAGAACTATTCAATATCATTTGATTTATTAGTTACTTATTTTTCTTTATCAAACTCATAGTCCCACTCTACTTTTGTAATTCTTGTTTTGTAGGATTGATACCACTTTTTTCTACCAAGTTCCTGTGCAAAAGAATGTTCAGAATTTGCTTTCCAATTTTTAATAGAAGCTATATCCCTCCAATAGGATACTGTAATCCCGACTTCATTTCTTGCACTTTCTAATCCAAGGAATCCTTCTTGTTTACTTGCTAATTGAAGCATCCTTTCAGCCATTTCTGAGTAATCCTCTACATTTTCAGTATTTGTAGAAGTAAAAATAACTGCATAATATGGTGGTTTAGGTGTATTTGCTATCATTTATCTTATTTTTTAATCTTTAATAAACTTTTTTATAGCTATTCCTTTATCTGTATAGATTCTTAGAAAATAAACACCATTTGATAGGTCTGATATATTTATTCCAGAAGTGATTGTTAAGTTTACTTTGATGGTCTTACCAAAAATATCTATAATGCTCACGAATTTAATAGTTTCATTTGAGTTTAATTGAATTTGAGATTGTGCTGGATTTGGGTAGAGGGAAATGTTTTTAGATAATTTTAAATCATTTATTCCAAGAGTACCACAATCTAAACTGAAACTGGAAGCGGGATCAATATTTGTCCAGTTTGTAGTACTGTAGTTTACATCATCAACTTGGATACATGTAAGATTTGGGGTGTTTGTAGCAGCAAAAGTGGTAATGATAGTATTGTTGCCATTGGCAACATTTAGTGCCGTTATAGGTGTATTATTACAATACATCTCTGTTAAAACAGAATTATTTGAGAGATCTAAAGTCATTAAAGTACTATTGAAGTTACAACCAAAGGTAGTTAAAGCAGGGTTGTTTGAAAGATCTATAGACGTTATTGCATTAGCACCACAATCAATAAAAGTTAAAGCACTGTGGTTTGAGACATCTAAAGTGGTTAATGAATTACTACTACAACTAAGTTGTGTTAAATCGGTGTTGTTTGTCAAATCCAAAGTGGATAAAGCATTATTACTGCAGTTAAGTTCTATTAAGTTAGTGTTGTTTGATATATCTAAAGTAGTTAGGGAGTTGCCCTGACAACGAAGAGTAGTTAAATTTGTAAATGATTCTATGCCTGTTAAATCTGAAATGGATGAATTACCACAGTATATTGCCCCACTAAAAATACTTGCTTCGCTTACTTGAATTTCAGTGTCTCCATTGGTATTTATTGCAGAGTTCCCAACCAAATACGCTTTAAAATTTGCATCTGGTATGTTTACGTTTTGAGCATTAATCTGGAAGCATATCATTGTTAATACGCCAATAATTGGTAATATTTTATTCATGATTCTTTGTTTTAAAATTCATTTCAAATCTATCAGTTAACTTTGTATATTAAAAACGAAAAATCTTCATTAAAATCATGAGTAAAATTCATGGATAATATAAAATACATTAGTTATTTTTGTGAAATGGATTTTAAATACATTAAACTTATATCAAAAATTGTTGAATGCGGCACAATTACCAAAGCTGCTGAAGTTTTGAATCTAACACAATCAGCTTTAAGTCATCAATTGAAAGAAGTTGAAACTATAATGGGAATCAAGTTTTTCACACGTTCCAATCGAAAATTAGCCTTAACACCAGCAGGTAAAATGGTTTATGAGGCTTCTCATAAAATATTATTAGAACTTAATAGGCTTGAAACCAATCTTAAAAACTTAAATAAATTAAATAGTGGGACAATACGATTAAGTGCTGCTTGTACCACAAGTTATTATTGGTTGCCTAAACTATTGAAATCTTTTAATGCAGAATATCCAAATGTTAATATTGACATTGTTATTGAAAATTCTGCGAATACAATTAGTGAAATTATTAAAGGGAAACTTGATGTTTCAATTGTGGTGTCACCATTTGAAAATGAAAACATTGATTATAAGTTTCTTTTTGAGGACGAACTTGTTGCAGTTTTCTCAAAACAACACAAGTTTAATCGCAAACAATACTTAATAGCCAAAGATTTTAAAGATGAGCACTTAATCATTCATTCAAAGCCTCTAAATACAGTTGTTTTTTATGAACAGGTTTTAAAACCAAAGGGGATTGAACCGTTAAAAATATTAGAATTACCACTCACAGAAGCAGCAATAGAGTTAATTAAAGCAAATTATGGTGTAGCAGTTATGTCTAAATGGACAATTGAACCTTTTATAAAATCAGAATCTATTTCATTTAGAAAGATTAATCGAAAAGGGCTTTTTAGAAGTTATTATGCTGCATCTTTAAAATCTACTAACCACCCAGAATATTTAGAGAAGTTTATTTCTTATTTATCGCAAGGTCTAAGTTAATTACTGCCAACGTGTTCGTGTATGAGTAGTAGCGAGTTGAAGTGCGCTACTTTTCGGAAAGGAAAATACAAAATTAAAAAGAAAAGCGACTTGAATTAAGATTCAAATCGCTATTACTTATACACGTTGTTGTAGGTAGTATTTTAAAAATTAAATTTTCCATTGCTATTTTTCCTCTCAGCTTCTGGTAAAATAGACTCCATAACATCCCAATGCTCAACAATTTTTCCATTATCCACACGAAATAAATCGTAGTATGATGTTGGTGTTCCAGCAAAAGCACCTTCGCTTATTGCTAACACAAAATTACCTTCACCTAATACTTTATGAATAGTAGTATATCCCATCGATATACCTTGTTTAGCCATTCCTTCTAATGCTTGACCCAATCCAGATAAACCGTCACCAATTACAGAATTATGTTGAATATAGTTTTCTTTGCCTTCTTCAATAAAATTTTGAATTTTATCCATCTCACCTTTCATTAAGATTGTTGAAATAAAATCTTTTACTAAAGCCTTGTTAGCTTCTGTTTCATCTAAATCTTTTAGTTCTGTTGTCCCATCTGCTTGTGAATGACCACTTGGATTTGGAGGTGTTACATCACCTAAATTATCCCAATGTTCAACTATTAAGCCATTTTCAAATTTAAACACATCGAAACCTATTTTTGGACCAAAGAAATCATATATTGTATGTAAGAACACATAGTCTCCATCTTGGAAAGCTCTTACTACATTTGCTTTAAAACCACCTTCTGGTGCATTCTCCATAATTGCCCCAAAACCAGCCAAACCATCTCCTATTGCTAAATTGTGTTGAACATATTTGTTCGGATTAATATAACTTACAGGTTGAGAGTCTCCTGTTTCAAAACTTCTTAATAGTGCTATTGCTTTTTCTTTATTTGATAGTTCCATTTTTTCTTGATTTTTAGTTGTTTGTTCTTCTTTTTTCTGTTCTGTTTTGCATGCGCTAAAAGTTAAAATTATGATGCATGCTGCTAACGCTGATTTCATTTTTAATCTATTTAATTAATGTAAGTGGTCCATTTAAATGGTAAAAAGTCCCTTCCTCATCTGGTATTGCAATGTTAGTATGTGCAATTTCATTTTCAAAATCTTCTACGTGCACTATTCTGTTACCACTTTCTTCTTTCCAGTATATCATATAAACGTTAGACCTGATTTCTACCATTGTAATGTCCTCTGTATGTGGCTGTTTGTTATCACCCTGTAAAGGTGTCCATGTCATTTTAGTTTCTGAATGAAAATTAAGCTCAAATACAAAACCTTCTCCGAAGTTTACTTTGAACTTGTTCCCGATTACTTGAATTTTTTTTGTTTCCATTTTTTCTACTTTTTTAGTGTTGTTTTTATTTTTGGTATTACATGATACTGTGATTAATAGCAATAAAATAATAGTTAAAGATCTCATGCCTTTTGGTTTTAATTACACTGCAAATTTAGAGGAGGAAAGAAAAGATGTGTATGTTAATTTCAGCTAAAAATAGGTTAATATCGAACCTATAAATTTATTTATGTAGTTTTTTGAACTTATTTGGGGTTAATCTTGTATGTTTTTTAAAGTACTTTACAAAATTACTTGATTCATCGAATCCCATTGAGTATGCAAGCTCTGTACTTTTAATAGAGGAGTTAATAAGATTTC
The DNA here is from genome assembly GCF_055686305.1 of Psychroserpens citreus. Lineage (NCBI taxonomy): Bacteria > Pseudomonadati > Bacteroidota > Flavobacteriia > Flavobacteriales > Flavobacteriaceae > Psychroserpens > Psychroserpens citreus. Next base: position 159,449 of record NZ_CM145999.1, on the reverse strand, counting down.
TTTTAGCTTCAAGAATGATAAATTCATCGATAAATTGCTTTGCTGTTTGATTTATAACTTCTTTGCAAATAGAGTTTAAATGCTTGTATGTTATATGTAGTTGAGAAGCATAGAAATCTGCGTTTCTGCTTTTGTGGTAATCTCTTTCTAGCAAAGTCTTAAAATTCAAAAATGTCTTTAGTTTGTCAGAATCTTTTAAATAAAATGTTTGGTATTGTTTTAATGATTCGAGTTTAGAAAAAATAATGCTGTATAAATTGTTAATAATATTTCTTCTATTAAATGTACCTTCTTCTTTATAAAACTCGTGAAAGAGAAAACGAATATAATCACCTACATTTGAGTTATTGGGAATTTGTACTTTGGGAGAAAATAAATGAGAAGTAAACAATCTTATAATTGTATCATTTGGCAATTTATTTAATTGAGCATTAAAATACTCTTCTGTAAAAAGTAACATAAACCCTTTCATCTCTTTTTTAAAGTGGAATGCATTTATTTGCCCTTTGGTTAAATAAATAACAGTGTTTTCTTTTACTTCATGCCAAACAAAATCTACAAGATGTTTTGACTTTCCATTAGTAAAGAGAATTAACATATAAAATTCTAACTGATGAGCTTTTTCAGGATTATGGTCTAATTGTGTTTTTCTTTCAATTAAGTTTTCGATAGGAAATATTTCTATCCCTTTTATCTCTGGGAATTTTGATTCAAATGAAATATGAGGGATTTTCTTTGTCATATTACCTACAACGTTGTTGTGTATGATTTCGTTGCGTGTTTCAGCAACTAATTTAGCAAATACAAACCGAATAGAAAATCCGCGAGGATTTTCGTAAGTAGGCGAGTACTAGCAATGAATTATACACGGTGTTGTAGCTAGTTATTTTTTGAATTTCATTTTTCCGTGTTCAGCGTGATATTCCGAAATTTTCTTCTTTATCTTCGTCAAGATTCTAATTAATTTAGAGTTTAAATTTATTATATCGATTGATAAAAAACCGATTTCTTTAGCATCAATCGAAAATAATTGTTCAACTAAACTTATTCTGTTTCCAGTTTTATGTGCAATAGTTTCGTGTCTGATTTTTTTAATAATATTTTCTTTCGATTTCTTTAAATCAGAAAATTCTTTATTCAGAGAATAAACGTGCTCAATAAGGTCGTCAAATTTATTTTTTTTTAATTCTTCAACTAATTCTTTCCCTAAAATTCGGCTTAAATCTTTCAGATATTCATAAAGAGTAAGTGAAAGTATTCTAGCATAAAATTTTTCTTCCAATTCATTTGACGCTTTGGATAATCCACCTATCGCAAGAACAAGGTCAGATTGAATTAAAGGACAATATAATCCTATTTCAGTTGAAGATTTGTATCTAAAATTATTTCTAGATTCCATTCCTTTATAAAAAGCGTAATCAAGAAGAATATTTTCAGGAATTTGACTTATTGTCTTTTTTATTTCAGAATGTATTTCCATTTCAGTTAATTAGCTACAACGTGTTTGTGTATGGTTAGTTGCGTGTGTAAGCAACTAATTTAGTAAACAAAAACTTGCCAGAGAAAATTCCGAAGGAATTTTCCAAGTAGGCGAGAACCAAGCAATTAAATATACACGGTGTTAGGCAACGTAATTTTCTTTCCAACCATTAGTTTTAGCAATCAATTCAGGATATAGACAAGATGAATTTCCGTCTTGTGAAACCAAAATTTTAATTGAATCTCCAATTGATTTATTATTTGTCAAAGCAAAATTATTAGTTCTTGATTTCGCAACGTTATTTCCATATTCATAATGCACATCCATTGACGAACCAAATTTCGAAAATGTGAAACCTTTATTATGACTTATTGAAACAATTTTTCCCTCCATAATTCTACCTGTTTTATATAATGAGATTTCCTTATTTATTCGTGAGTATAGAAGATAGCAAAGGATTAGTCCAATTAAAAGAATAACTCCAGCTATATAATACATAAAATCCATATTAAAAGTGTATTGCTCAAATTCTGTCGGTATTGATTGTCCATTCAAATGTTTAACTGGAATAATATCTCCAATTTTTAAAAGATCAGTTTTTTCAGGTTCAAATACACTAAACTTTGATTCTGTTTTTTGTCCATTAAAATCAAATTCATAGGTCAAGATTTGAGGATTATTTCCGTTAATCGTAATGTTGTTAATTCCTTTGATGTTTTTCAGAACAGCATTTTCATTTTCTCCATCAGATTGGATTTTTTCCACGTTTTCAACAAATGGGAAACTATCTCCCAATGAATTCATCATTAATCCCATTGGAAGAAATAGTAATAATGCAAATGCAATTCCTTGAAAAGCAAAAAGTAGTAATATTGGTCTGATTTTAGCTCTTTGCCAAATGATTTTGAAGTTGGTTTTTCTATCTGTCAATGTCGTTTCTCTTTATGTTGCCTAACGGTTTTGTGTATGATATCGTTGTGTTGATTAGGAACTAAGTTAGCAAATAAAACCACAACGTAGGAAAATCCGCAGGATTTTCCGAAAGGACACAAAGAGAACAATGAATTATACACATTGTTACCTAATAGTTACGACACAAAAGAGTGATCACGAATGATTAGAGCGTTGGAGCAGGAGTGAATTCCGAGTTAGAGTAAACAGTTTATTTCGTATGAGTATTAAGTTCCGCAAAGTTGCTCAAAATTCCGCACGACTAAGATTCCGATTCCGAGTTTAATTCAGAGTTGAGTAAGATTAAATTCAGAGTTTGAGTGCTTAAAAAATCCGCATAAGAGTAAGTTCGGAGTAATTTTAGGTAACGTGTTCGTGTATGGTTAGTTATGTTGGCTAGGTCTAAGATAATAAAAGGGAACGAACCATTAGGGAAATCCGCAGGATTTTCCGAGTACAAGCAGTGCTAATAATTAATTATACACGTTGTTAGCTGTAGTACTTTATTTCTTTTTCCTTTAAATTTCCTTTGTAAATTGTCACATCATATTCAAATTCGAAAGAGTTAATAAAATTTCCATTTTCAGGTGAGAACATTAACGTATATATAATATTCAGTTTGTCAAAAAGTAAATCGAAGTTCCGAATTAACAATTCCGATTTAATTTCCAGCCAGTCAGTTCTGTCGATAAGGAACTCATTCTTAATTATAATTCTATCAGATTTCTGTTCCAAAATCCAGTTTTTGATTTCATTCTTAGCATACAATTCCTCCTCAATTGTTTTAAACCTTAATTCCGTATAGATTGGTTTTTCAGGTTTGTCAATCAGAGTTGGTTGAGCAATATTTTCAATATCTATGTCTAAAGAAACGATTTTTACTAATTCAGATTCCAAACTATTCAATTCGGTCAAAAATTGATTTAGAGCATTCTCTTTTTTCTCGATATTAATTCGATTTTTATATTCAGCTCTTTTTAGCTTTAAATACTCTATTCTGTTAGTTTTGCTCATATTACAGCTAACGTGTACGTGTATGGTTAGTTACGTTGGCTAGGAACTAAGTTAGCAAAAGAAACCGAACCAGAGGGAAATCCGTAGGATTTTCCGAGTGCAAGCTGCACCAGTAATTAACTATACACGTTGTTGTAGGTAGTTTTATTCGAAAGATTAAGATTTAATAATTACCGAAAAACTCTTTTATTATTAATCCAATACCAATGATTATTAAGCCATATCCAGCGCTTAATCCCTTAATTGACATTCTAACAGTTTCTTTTTTCCTTTTTAAATGGAAATAATAATTTATAAATATAACTCCCACAAGAATGGATATAATTCCAATAATAATATTTGACCAATCCATGTTTATTATTTAATCAGTTTTCGGGAATTTAATTCCTAATATTTCCGCTTTTGCAACTAAATTTGGTCCTTCGTGAATAAACCATTTTCGACCAATATTTAGATGTTTCTCATTAGGTTGATGGGTAAGAAATCGAACAGTTACAATTCCTTTTTCTCCAGGTTCGAGTATTTTATCATTTTCAATTTGAATATCTCCAACATAGGAAAATTCAAATCGTCCATCGGTTTGGTATTCGAAAACATGATTTGGCCTATAACCACTTGAAATTCCATTTTTCCGACCACCATTTTCTGCGGAAATCAATTCGATATATGTCTTTATGTGAATTAATGGAGGTGTTTTTTCTAAATCAAAATCTGTTATACTTTGGTCAGTATATTTTCCCCAAGCAAAATGATCAAATACTTTAGAGTAACCTTGATTAAGCCATCTTTTGTAGATTAATTTTCCATTAAACCACAAGTAAAGTTCGTTATCGTCCTTTATTTCTTTTCGTATTATCACAGTATCTTTAAATTACCTACAACGTGTTCGTGTATGGTTAGTTGCGTGATTAAGCAACTAATTTAGTAAACAAAAACGAACGCGAGAAAATTCCGAAGGAATTTTCCAAATAAGCACTTGCCAAAGCAATTAATTATACACGGTGTTGGCAACAGTTTTTCTTTTTTATTCAGCAATTTCTACAGATTTTTTTGTTCGACCAAATAATATGGCAATTGCAGAGATTATAGCTGGTGAGAATAAAATAAATAAGGTCAATATCGCAACATAAGAGTTTCCAAAGCCAAACTGAGAAGCAAAAATAATTGGTGTAAATACAAGAAAAAATATTCCAAATATCAATGTCAAAATCCCGAGTATTTTTGAGAATTTCTTTACGTTAAAATTAGTTGAGCCAAACTTACGAGCATTCCAGCCTGTTGCTGACATTAGTATAAACATAAAAAATGTTATTATTATTCCAAATTCGATTTTTTCCTTAAACATTATTACTAAACTCACAATAGACATAATAAAATAGAATATTGACGCAAACCAAGCGCTTATTTTTACTAATATTAATTTCATTAATCTTCTTTTATCAATTTGTTTGGGTCAAATCCGTACATAAACTTATTTAATTGTCCATTCGAGCTTTCCAATTCGATAATGTCCATTAATTCCTCAATATATGTACAGACTCTTTCTCTGTCCTCCGTATCTAATTCCAGATAAATATCTGCAAACCTTGAAAGTCCAATTCCGATTTTTTCTTGATATTTCTTTTCAGTTGGTTTTTCCGATTCCGCAACAGTTTTAAAATCCAATGCGATTAGATTTATTTTTTCCGTAAAAACTGGTCGCATTTTTTCGTCCTCAATTCCTGGATAATGATTTTCAGACACGAACTTTTTCTTTGCAATAAATTCTGTAATTTTTTCATTCGTATTTTCGGGTGTTATCATTTCAGTCGCATTTTGTCCGCAGGCAGATAAGGTTAAAAAAAGAATCAAAATTTTGATGTATTTAGTCACTCTTAAACGAGTTTATTTAAGAGTTAAAAAAATCGTTTTTGTTCTGGTATCTGAAAATTTTAATAAGTAAACCAACAATAGACAGAAAAACTAAAATATTTATTCCTCCTCCAATAAATCCAAAAGTTAATGGGTCTATTTCTGTATTGGTAGCTAATAATGGCATTGATAAACTTATTCCAATTCTTAAAATCAAACTAATTATTACGAGATAGACTATATATTTTGCTTTCATAAATTATTTTAGGGTTGTTCAAATTGTTGCCAACGGTCTCGGCTATGATTTCGTTGTGGAATCATCCGCAGGATTATTCCGCCGAAATCCAGCCGTTTGATTTATACTTTTATTTTGGTGTGGCACTAAACCACAATGAATTATAGCCATTGTTGTGCTTTCGTTATTTTTTTTCAATCTTTATTTTTGACTCTAAACTTCTATATTCAGATAACAGTAGTTCATAACTACTAATTCTATCTTTTTCTATGTAATTTTTTAACAAAAAAGCAGATTCGCCAATAAGAATAATTTCATCCCAATTGGTCTTTATATTTAATATTCCTGATAACTGTTCTTGATTGCTTAATCTATTAATTATAGAGCTAAATCCTAATTTTCTGGCATCCATTTGCAATCGCATATATTCCGGGTCTAATTGGTCTCGCTGATTTTCAATAATCGTTTGTATTCTCTTTATGTCCAAAATATTATTTCTAATATCAATTGGCATTAATCCAATATCTCCTGTTTGTACCAAAGTAGTAATTGTGTTTGTATTGAAAGTAATTATTGGGTATGTGAAGTCTATTTTTCCTAGATTACTTATTACAGTTTGTATATCCAGATTTGGTCTTGAGTACGATTCAATGTAAGCGTCAAAAGTTCCAATACTTTTTTTTAAGCGATTAACCGTTTTCCTTATGTCTGTCGTATCTTTTGAGATGTCTACTAAAAGTTGGTTATAATACAATTGTTTTTTATCCTCTAATTTGCTTAAATCATTCCGATTATTAATCTGTAGAGCGATTAATATTCCGATAACGACGAGGATTATTTCTCCAATTGCATAAATCAGATACTTTCTGAATTTATTTTCAGATAGCAGTTTCTGTCTAATTTTTCTGAAGAATTTTATCATTGGTTAGCGGTTGGTTATAATGAAGCACAACGTGTTCGTGTTATGGTGTGTTGCGTTGGCTAGGAACTAAGTTAGTAAATAGAAAACGAACCAGAGGAAAATCCGTAGGATTTTCCGAGTAGGCAGGTAGAAGCAATGCATTATACACGTTGTTGGCTACTGGCTTTTTTCCTTTTCTTTCCACCATTTTATTAATTCCGTATTCAATTTATCATCGACTTTCGGACAAGAATATAATCCTAATACAACTTCTCGCTTCTCTTTGAATGCTTTGATAAAAATTCCAGCAAATCCTCCTTTTTCGGCAAATTCACCAATTGGTAAATGTGAAGAAAGTGGATTGATATAACATCCACAAACTTCCTTTGATTCCAACGATTCTATTAAATATTCAATATGTTCTTCTTTTACCTAATCAATTGGAAAATCTCCAATCATTGTCATTCCAATATTCAAAGTGTCTTTCTCCGTTTTTAAAGTTGAAGTAACTTCTTTTAAAAATGAAATTGGGTCATAGTTTTCTGGTCTTACAAACGAATATTTAGGTTTCCAAAACGAACTAATTAGTGTTGAGTCAGATAGGGAATAAGTCCAATCTTTTTTTTCTTTTATTAGGTTTTTATTTGTTCTGAATTTTCTAATTGAATCATTTTTGAGTTTTACAGTTATCCAAAATTTAGAGCTCATTTTATAAACCCCTTCATACGTTGCATTATTCCATTGTGTTACAAAAAGTTCGGTTTGTTCTTTATTCAAACGAATTGAATCGGTTCTGTTTGGTCCTTTTTTAATGTCGATATAATCAACTAATTGTAAGTCAATTTTTGTTTGTTTACGAATCGGTTTTTGAGAATCAACACAACTTAATAAAATTAAAAAAGTCAATATCAAAGTGAAGTTTTTCATTATTAGCGCGTTCTACTTTTAGCTTGTTGCCAACGAGTTTGTGTATGATAAGTGCGAAAGAAAGTGATAAGATTTTCCGTCGCTATAATTATAGAGTTTAAATATACAGATTTTCTAAGAAGCTTTATTTAAGCATTTATTATACGCGTTGTTAGCTATTTTAGTGCAACACTGTCCTTAGGCGAAGCTAAAAGTTAGCTTATAAACCAAAAGCAACCGAGAGAAAATGCGATCTCACAATTTACAGATATGTATAAGACTACAATGCCAGAAGCAATTACAGACCTAACATACTCGCATTAAGGTTGCACCTAAGAGTTATAAACAGCCACCTTTTATGGAATAAGAACGAATCAGAACGCTTACCAGCTATTTACAAGTATGTATGAGACTACAAAAAGAATTTAGGTATTCACGAACCATACTAGCGTTTAGTTCCCATAAAAGGATTGAATTGATTTTTTAAAAATCCGAAGATTTGAATAGTGAAGGAAGTTAGCTGAGGTTAATTAATTTTCGGCAATGCACTATTTTAGCTAACGAGTTTGTGTATGATAAGTGCGAAAGAAAGTGATAAGATTTTCCGTCGCTATTATTATAGAGTTTAAATATAAGGCTTTTAATTGAAGCTTTATTTAAGCATTTATTATACGCGTTGTTAGCTATTTTAGTGCAACACTGTCCTTAGGCAAAGCTAAAAGTTAGCTTATAAACCAAAAGCAACCGAGAGAAAATGCGATCTCACAATTTACAGATATGTATAAGACTACAATGCCAGAAGCAATTACAGACTTAACATACTCGCATTAAGGTTGCACCTAAGAGTTATAAACAGCCACCTTTTATGGAATAAGAACGAATCAGAACGCTTACCAGCTATTTACAAGTATGTATGAGATTACAAAAAGAATTTAGGTATTCACGAACCATACTAGCGTTTAGTTCCCATAAAAGGATTGAATTGATTTTTTAAAAATCCGAAGATTTGAATAGTGAAGGAAGTTAGCTGAGGTTAATTAATTTTCGGCAATGCACTATTTTAGCTAACGAGTTTGTGTATGATAACGTTGTGTTGGCAAGGAACCAAATTAGTAAATAAAACTAGAACATAGGAAAATCCGTAGGATTTTCCGAATAGTCACAAACTAAACAATGTATTATACACATTGTTACCTACTGTAGTGACAGATAAGAGTAAGTATGTTAATTTTTGCCGTAAAGATTTGAACAATTAATAACTCAAAAGCTAAACTATAGTTTTGCTTTTAACGAATTAAATAGCAAAAAGTGTTTGTAAAACTCTTTGCAGCGCTTATTTCCGAATTTTAAATCAAAAAGACTAAACAGTAAATTCTAGTCTACTTCGAAATCCGCGTCTGAGTGAGATTCCGCATTTGAGTAAGCAATTCCTTTAGAGTTGTAAATTCCTCCGATTTTAAATTCAGAACTAAATTCTTGATTTTAAAACTCTAAATATCATTTCCGAATTCCATTCAGAGAAGAGTGATTAGTAATCCGATTTTCTTGTTATGAAAAGGATTTTGAGTCAGAGAAAAAATCCGTGTTATATTATGATATTCAAGACTTAATTTTCCGATAGAAGTTCTTCAGGAGCTATTGTAGGTAACGTGTTCGTGTATGGTTAGTTACGTTGGCAAGGTTAAAGTTAGTAAAAAGGGACGAGCCATTAGGGAAATCCACAGGATTTTCCGAGTGCAGGCTGTACTAGTAATTAATTATACACGTTGTTATGTAACGTTTTATAATTCGGATAAATTCCATATTTGTTTGCACAAATTCAAATATTCTTCCAAACCTCTTTCTTTAGTTTTTAATTCAGGTGTATGTGCTTTAGCAGTTATCTCATATCCATTTCCTGAAAAAGTAAGGTAGTACCAATTTCCGTCCATAATTCCGTTACTAGTGGAGTTGTTTACTTTGTCAATGTTAATTTCTTTTAGTTTAGATACTATCATATCAAATTCGGAAGTTGGAATTTCAATCGCATTTTTCATAAATAGCTCTTTATAGTTGAGTTTTGAATCTCCAATAGTATCTTTTTTATCATACAGTTTCCATAAATAACTAATACTGTCATTACGTCTATTCAGGCTTATTCCTATTTGTTTTTTACTATTCTTTGTATATACTATTGATGATTTTATTTTCAGACAGATAAAGGTAATTTCAACGTGCTTATCTATTTTATATTCATTGGAGTTTTGAGAATAATTGATTTTGTAGAAGAAAAGCAAAATTAGAAATGGAGCAATTTTTTTCATTCTTGGTCAAATGTTACATAACGTGTACGTGTATGGTTTGTTGCGGTTAAGTACGCGATTTATGTTCCGCAGTTACAATATAATGAAAAAGGAGGGAAGAACCATCGTCTTAGCCAGCTTCCGCAATTAATTATACACGTTGTTGTGGCACGTTTTTATTTATTCAACTGTTCTTCGATTTTTTCTTTGATTAATAGATAATTCAAGATTATAATAATTCCTATTCCGACAAATAACAGTCCATATTTGATTAATCCTGAAATAAAAAGTGCAGGAAAACCTGAATAACGTAATTTGCTCGATTTTTCAATTAATTCAGGTAAGAAGTTAGTTTTTTCTAATAAAAAATAACATACTATACTGATTAAACTAATAGCGTAAAGTTTTATGATTTTAAGAACTTTTTTATTCATCTCTTATTCCTCAATATGCTACACTCAAATTATTTATCAATCCTCCAATGATTATTAAAACTATCATTGTTAAGTAACTTCGTTTGTTGGATATCTTTCCGTTCATTAATTTTATTCCAAAGTATAAGTTTATAATACTTAATAATATATTTAAAAACAGAACCCAATTTGCATACATAAAAGCAAAAAGAATATCTGTATAATGATACTTGTAATAAAGAGTTATCATTTCATATATCCAATAAACAGCTAATACTATTTGAATTAAACCTAAAACGATATTTGTATTCTTTTTTGACACAATGTTTTAGTTTAATTTTTGATTTTCCAATTCCGAAAATTTTTGCTTATCAGTTGGGAAAATATCAACTAGTTCAAAACGTTTTTTATCCAAAACATTAAAATCCACTAGACTTAAATATTGGTCAACTACCTTTCTATCAATCATAATTTTTCCACCACCAGCCCAATGTCGGTCAGTTCCGTTTTTCTTTATTCCAGAAATCCAATATTCGTCTCCGTTTTCTATATCGTAGTAGTTTCCAGCAATTCCTTGTGCATTTGAATTTTTAAGAGCTTTCCCATTAAAATAAACTGTTCGACCAGATTTTGAGAATTCCGCTATTCCAATCCACGCAGGTCCAGTATCTCCAAATCCGCTTTTCAATTCTATATATTTTAATTCTGGTTTCATCGTTTCTCAAATGTGCTACAACGAGTTTGTGTATGATAAGTGCGAAAGAAAGTGATAAGATTTTCCGTCGCTATAATTATAGAGTTTAAATATACAGATTTTCTAAGAAGCTTTATTTAAGCATTTATTATACGCGTTGTTAGCTATTTTAGTGCAACACTGTCCTTAGGCGAAGCTAAAAGTTAGCTTATAAACCAAAAGCAACCGAGAGAAAATGCGATCTCACAATTTACAGATATGTATAAGACTACAATGCCAGAAGCAATTACAGACCTAACATACTCGCATTAAGGTTGCACCTAAGAGTTATAAACAGCCACCTTTTATGGAATAAGAACGAATCAGAACGCTTACCAGCTATTTACAAGTATGTATGAGACTACAAAAAGAATTTAGGTATTCACGAACCATACTAGCGTTTAGTTCCCATAAAAGGATTGAATTGATTTTTTAAAAATCCGAAGATTTGAATAGTGAAGGAAGTTAGCTGAGGTTAATTAATTTTCGGCAATGCACTATTTTAGCTAACGTGTATGTGTATGGTTTGTTGCGGAAAAGAACGTACGTTTTTTTCCGCCGAATTGATTTTTCTTAAAGGTAGGAATTTTTCTTTTGCTTAACCAACTTAGCAATTAACTATACACGTTGTTACCTGCTGGCTTTTCTTCTCATTCACTAGTTTAAATCGGATAGAAAGAATTTTTGGCCAATTTTTTATGTGCTAATTGTTACTTCTTATATTTTGATGGTAAAACACCGTAAGTTTCATTAAAACATTTCGAAAAATAAGTTGGACTACTGAAACCTGTTTGATAAGCGATTTCAGAAATATTTGACTCTTGTTTATCCAATAATTCAAGCGCTTTATTCAATCTAAATTCCTTAATGAAACTGTTTGGTGACTTCCCTATAATTGGCATTATAGTTCTATATAGTTTTGATTTACTTAAACCTAAACTCTTATTATAATTTGTGGCACTTATATTCGAATTTGTCCAAACACTTTCAGTATAATCAAATAAGCGGATTACAAATTCTATTTCTGTGCTACTTAGTGGTTTAATACCTTTAATATTAATTGGATTATTTTGGTTTTCACTTTCGTATAAATCTTTGACTTCTGGTGTTAATATTATATTCCCATTAGTAACATAAGTCAAATATTTCGCTTTTTTTACAGTATCTTCAAAAATACTTTCTCTTTTTGTTACTGGGTTTCCTGCACTTATTCCTACTTTAAATTCTAAATCAGGCGTTATTACAGAATTATGCAATTCTTGAATTTTAATAGCACTTTCAACAGCATTTGTAGCAGAAGTGAATGACATTAAAAATGAACTTGATTCCTGCTTAACTATGCGTCCTTTGTGCTTACTAATAATATTGATTACTGATTTTTTATAACCACGAATAGCAGCATTTAACGTTCCAATATTTTCAGTTCTTAATTTTTTCCTTTTTAAATGAATAACCATCAATATTCTAAATGCAGAATCATTAATGATATTTAGTTCGGTATTTTGATTGTTTACAGGGTCTTCTATACGACCTAAAAAAGATTCAACAAGAGTGTCATTTACTTCTATTATCCGCTGCGGAACTGCTCCGTGTGATTTTTCATGAAGTTCTTTTATTGCTTGTTCATTAGGTGCTTCTATTAAACAAAATCCCGTTCGTCTCCTTTCATCACACCAATAGGTCAATCCACGACAATTGTATTTGTGTTCAATTTTTAAATCCGCTTGATGCATTTCTGCTACATCCTTAGCAGTTACACCATCTGGTAAATCATGAAAATCCATATATATTGGCATAAGAAATATGTTTTACGTAATATAATATTTTTTAAATAAGAAGCTGTCTGTTTTGATAGTTTGACAGCTTCTTAAAACAGTTTTGAAGTATTTTTAAAATTCCGCTGTTGTTGGACTAATTACTGTTGTGACTTCACTTACCGAATTTGCTGGAAAACCACCTTTTTTTGCATGTTCTTCAATTAATTCTTTATTCTCCGCTTTGTAAACACAATACACTTTATCACCAGTAACATAGCTGTGTTGCCATTCGATTTTTGGTCCCATTTCTTTCAAGACTGAACATGATGTTTGTGAAATTCCTTTCAGTTGTTCAGCTGTTAATTCTCCTGCTCCTGGAATAGTGCGTTCAATTACATAAGTTTTCATAGTGTCATTGTTTTTAATTGTTTTTTGATTTTCTTTTTCTTGTGCTTGTGTATAATTGAAAGTAAACACAATTAGGACTAAAACTAATTTGATTGTTTTCATTATAAATGTTTTAATTATTAATAATTCAAAACTAAAACAGTTTATAATCAATCAATTATGCTTTTAGTCCAAAAAATCACAATTTTGGTTCAGGGTGTTTTTCAGCTTGCACAGGTAACGTGTTTGTGTATGATGTCGTTGCGTTGGTTGAGAACTAATTTAGTAAATAAAACCAGAACATTGGCGTATTCAGCTATTATTCCGAATACTCACAGAGAACGCTATGCATTATACACGTTGTTGTGCATAGTTTTTATCCATATTCAAACCAAACTGTTTTAGAGTTTCGTTCAATCGCATAGTCAATAAATCTTTTGAAATTCCTTAAGTCTTGTCCAAAATTATTTCTAATATAACCATCTCCTTTGTCCTTATTAAAGTCCGAAAAATAGTATTCAGAATTCATAGAGTCAAAATCCGTTTTTATTAGTCTTTCGTAGAGATTGTCAAGATTTTTCAGACTATTAACTAAGTTTTCGACAAGAATTTTTACTTGGTTTATGTTTCCATTTAATTCCTGTTTCCTTTTTTCAAAATCAGACTTTAAACGTTCCCTTTCTTCGTCGTTCCTCGCAAACTCAATCATATCGATTTCTTCCTCTTCGCTTGGATATTCAGTCATTTTGTATAAGTGAGATATATTGATATTAGTTATTTCACCAATTTGATCTAATTCAGGTTTATGTTCTATTACTCCAGGTCGGCACATTAGATTACAAAATTCTCTACTTAACGAATAGAGTTTACTATTCTCAAAATATTCAGACGTGATTACTTCACTATTATTATTTACACTTAAATTAATATCTAAACCCATTTTCTAAAATTATGCACAACGTGTTTGTGTATGATTTCGTTGCGTGTTTAAGCAACTAATTTAGCAAATAAATCACAGATAGAAAGTCCGCGAGGACTTTCGTAAGTAGGCTATAACTAGCAATGAATTATACACGTTGTTGCCACCAGTTATTTTACTTCTGCATTTTCAAAACTTTAGTCAAAACTAGTAAACATCTGTAAAGAGTCAGAGCAATAATTATTAAGCCAAAGACATTATAAAAAAATACATATTTCAAATATTCTTTCGGAATTCCAAGTTTTAATGCAAATCCAAATACTGATATTAAAATAAGTGACTTAATTGAGTTTTTTAAAATTCGGACTGTTATAAAATATAGGTCAGACGCAAAAAATAAATTAAATAGAGAATCATCCTCTGAATATTCTTTTTTGTTTATACTCGAACTGCTTTTAAACGTAATTAAAACTGTTAATAGCGTAAGTATAAATCCAGCACTAGTTAGACCAACGTTTGCTAAATCTGATGTCATAGATAATGAACGCTCATCTTGAGGTAAATTGAACAAACCTCTGTAAAAAATCAAATACAATAATGCACCAACTATAATTGAAATCAAATAGTCATACAGCACAGGTCTTCTGAAATATTTATCTAATATCATTAGTTAAATTTAACCATAAATTCGTCAAAATCCTTTTCTATTAATTCGTACCAATGCCTTTTCTTTTTTAGAGTTGACATTTCTACATCGTAATCTAATTCCTTTTTTTCTCGAAGTAAATTAAATAACTCTTCATTTCCTTCTTTATCCTCATATTTAATAACAAAATCGTCAAAACAGTCAATGTGAAATGGTCTTGCTTTAAATTTTCCAAGTAAAGTTTTAACCATTGAATTAGCTTCTTTGTTTAGTTCCTTACTAGTAATATTATTTCCAGGTGTTTGAAAATAAGTTTCTACTCTTATAAAATTTGGTTTTAATCTATTTCCAATTGTATTAATTCCCGTAAAATATTGACCTTTCACGTCATTATCCATTTGTGCTATTTTGCTCGGTTGTATTTTAATCTGCATATTTAAAACATTACGTAGATTTTCTAAAGTTTTGTCTATTGTATTACTCATATATAGATTTACTTCGACTGCTTTAGCTAGTTTTAATTTTTCTCGTGATACATTTCTTAAATAATATTCGACGTCTGACATTCTTGGTCCATAGTGATTATATTCAATGCAAACCACTGCATAGTTTCTACTATAATCGATAAAAAAATGTGTTTCTTCTGCAATAGAACCAAGAGTTTTGATAGGAACTAATTTATATTCGTCAACAGGTTTTATTTTTGGAATTCTGCCAGAACGTAAAAGAGCTAATGTGCATCTAATTCGTCTTTCTTTTGGCATAAACACAGCACTAGTCATAAATAGTTCTCTAGGACTTTCATTCTCTCGATTTCTATGTTTGTCAATTAAATAACCTTGTCCTTTGTGAAGTTCATTAGTCAAAAAAGTTATTGCATCTTTCAATATTGTTGTACTACTGTATTCTCTTTCCAACTTTGCATATGCTTTAAACTTAATCGAATAAAAATGGAATTTTAGTATTTCTCTTGACATATGTTTCTAGGTTCGTTTTAATTGGTGGCAACGTGTTCGTGTTATGGTTAGTTGCGTTGGCTAGAACTAAGTTAGTAAAAGAAAACGAACCAGAGGAAAATCCGCAGGATTTTCCGAGTACACACTGAACCAGCAATTAATTATACACGTTGTTAGCAACTGGCTTTTATTCTTTCCGAAATTCGGTCATATTCTTTTTCTCCTAGTTCCGATATAATTTTCTCTTTATTAGACTCAAAGATATTCTTGAAATTTAGAAATTCAGTTGAGTTTTTATTCCAAAATTCAGTTGGTACTTTTGAAACAGAATCTAATAAGTCTCCCTCATACAAATCTCCTTCGACAATTATATTCTGTTCAAGTTTTTCTATTGCTATTCCAATTAAAAATTCAATTCCGATTTTTTGCGAAATCAAAAGTCGAATTTGTTCTATTGTTAATTCTGACAATTTTATTTTTCTGTAATCAAAGCACCTTTTAACCAAATTAGTTGGAAATTCAGATGGTTCTTTCCAATAGTCATTTTCTAATTGTTCGATTGATTTTGATTGCATTTTAATCTGTTATTTCTACTAATCCTAAATCTTTAATTACTTGATTAATGTTAAATTCAAAATCTTTTGGGATATTAACAGTCGCAATACTTCCAAGGTCAACTTGCCAAAATCCACCTCTTTTTGTTAATTCTTCTCCAAGCATTCGATAATCAGATTCCTTATAGTTTGGTGTAAGTCCAAATCTTCGAGTAATAAATTCCGATTCTTTCAGAATTTTCACAACTTCGTGTCTGTTTTCAGAATTGATTTTAGTTTCAAATTCCACACCTAAAGTCAATTGTTTATTAAATAAGTCATTGTCAATCATCCGAAATTTATTTTCAGATAATTGTTCAACATAAATAGTAGTCGTAACTTTTTCTTCTCTGTTATAGACTTCAAGTTTAACTTCTTTCATTTTTCAGCGTTCTGATTTTTGCTTGTTGCTAACGTGTTCGTGTATGGCTTGTTGCGTTGGCAAGAACTAAGTTAATAAAAGAAACCGAACCAGTAGGAAAATCCGCAGGATTTTCCGAGTACACACAAACCAAGCAATTAGTTATACACGTTGTTGCCAGTAGTTTTTATCTTATTTCAATTTGTTTATTAATCAGTTCAGACAGTTTAATGTCAAGATTTAATTTTGTTTTTATTTTGACTGTTTTAAAGCCAATCATTTCATAATCTTTGTCATAATCGTAAGTTTCAAAATATTCCACTTTTTTTATAAGCCCATTCTTATCGTAAAACAGTTTTGTTTTATTTGCAACTTCTAATTTTGAGGTATATTTTTCTTCAAACTCAATTAATTGTCCGTTTTCATTATATGTTTTTATTTCTGATTTTGAACTGTTATCGCCATCATCGTAATAAGTTTGAAAAATTCCGATTCTTTGGTTGTCTTTATATTTGTATTTCCAATCCCAACGTAGTTTATTATTATAAACCTGTTTCAAATAAACTACTCTATTTAAACTATCATATTCTTTTTGATAATAATATGTAGGACTAAAAACTGATTTAATCTGATTTGAATTTAAATCATATTCAAAACTTGTTTTGTCATACAACGAATCGGTTGGAATATGATATAGTGATTTATCATTTAGTTTGTCTTTAGAGTTATATGTGTATATAGTTTTCCAATATGGATAAACACTTTTTTGGTAATCAGATTCATACTCTATTGATTCAGTTAATTTCTCTTCGTTATACTTATATACTTTGATAGTGTTTGTCAATCTTAAATCCGTATTGTGATGTTTTCCAAAAGTCACTTTTTTCAATAGGATTCCACTTGAATTAAAATATAATTTTGCATAAGGTCGCTTTCTTCGATTTGTCTTTCTTTTCGTTAATTCGTCATTAGAATTACGTTTATTATTTTGTCCGATTAATTGTATTTCTATTTCACCAACCTTTTCAGATAGGTTTTGTCCAAATGATAAGTAAGTAATAATTAGGAAGAAGATAAAGAGTATTTTTTTCATTTTTTATAAGTCTTTATCAAATCTAAATCAGCTGTTTTAATATAAAAAATTGGAATGAGTAAATAATCCTTTTCATTGAGTAAACACGAAAATTAGCAGGTTTGGTCAAATTACTGGCAACGAGTTTGTGTATGATAAGTGCGAAAGAAAGTGATAAGATTTTCCGTCGCTATAATTATAGAGTTTAAATATACAGATTTTCTAAGAAGCTTTATTTAAGCATTTATTATACGCGTTGTTAGCTATTTTAGTGCAACACTGTCCTTAGGCGAAGCTAAAAGTTAGCTTATAAACCAAAAGCAACCGAGAGAAAATGCGATCTCACAATTTACAGATATGTATAAGACTACAATGCCAGAAGCAATTACAGACCTAACATACTCGCATTAAGGTTGCACCTAAGAGTTATAAACAGCCACCTTTTATGGAATAAGAACGAATCAGAACGCTTACCAGCTATTTACAAGTATGTATGAGACTACAAAAAGAATTTAGGTATTCACGAACCATACTAGCGTTTAGTTCCCATAAAAGGATTGAATTGATTTTTTAAAAATCCGAAGATTTGAATAGTGAAGGAAGTTAGCTGAGGTTAATTAATTTTCGGCAATGCACTATTTTAGCTAACGTTTTGTGTATGATTTCGTTGCGTGTTTCAGCAACTAAATTAGCAAATACAAACCGAATAGAAAATCCGCGAGGATTTTCGTAAGTAGGCGAGTACTAGCAATGAATTATACACGGTGTTAGCCACTGGTTTTATTTCTCTTTTTTGTCAGTCCGTAAATAATGTTAATCGGAAAAATTAATTGTCCAACAATCATTAGTAAAACAATCAGAGTGATAATTAAAGATAGATTATTATTGAATTCATATTCCATAATTTCAGTCCGATAAAATTTAGTTAAAATCCAAACAACTAAAACTCCGCCAAAAGTCAATCCAACGTGTGTCCAATTCAACCACTTTGATAATTTTCTGTCCGCTTTTTGCATAATCCAATATCCAATTCCGATTACTCCAAAAAGTATTGAAATCAGCGTTGCCAAATGAAAATAAGCAATTACATAATAGGTGTCGTGAACATTTATATCCAATACTGCATCTCCACTCAAAATTCCAATTAGTATTATAATTGGAATAGCAATTAAAAAAATCAGATGCGGTTTATTTATAAGGTTTTTCATTTTTGTATTCAGACTGTTTTCTATTCAATATAGTCGTTCACGTCATCTTCAGGAATCCATTCCTTCATTTCTGGCAAAACTCTTTTTTGCATAAATTCAAAAAAATCCGAGTGCAGTCTGAACGAATAATTAAATATACACGTTGTTGTGCTTTCGTTATTTTTTATTGTCAACTTCAGAATTTCATACATTATTCATTCATATGTTTTTTAGACAGTTGTCTAATTCTCGATATTTTTTCTAGCGTAGCCTCTAAATATTGTTCTCTACCACTAAACCTATTTTCATTATAAAGTTTAATAAAACTTATGTTTGATTTTTTCTCAAAAAATGCTTTGGCGTCAGCTGGTATTGCGTACTCGCGCCATTTGTAATCTAAAAAATCTTCTTTAATAATTGGCACCCAATCATTTTTAAAAGACTCTTCTACATCTTCAAGAGCCTCATAAACACCATATAGACTTTCGTCGTAATAGGATATCAATTCTAATTGTAGCTCTTTATTAGAAATAACATCTATACCTTTTGACTTTAATATTTCAAAGGCACTTGATTGTGATTTAAACATTTCGAATGAAATAATTTTTCCCATCCATCGGTTTAGGCTATCGTCGTAATTTTCATTATTAATTCGCTCTAATAGTCTATTCGTTAGTTTAGTAGCTTCCTTTGAATAAGATACTTGTGTAGTTAAGGCAATGGAATCATTTTTTAAATTTTTATTAATAAGCGTTAGAATTTCTTGTTCGTATATTCGATTTTTTCTTTCATCATTCCAATTATTAATCTGTAGGGCAATTAAAATTCCAATAACTACAAGAATTATTTCTCCAATAGCATATTTAAAATACTTTCCAGTTTTGTTTTCCATTAGTAAGTTTTGGCGAATTTTTCTAAAGAACTTTATCATTGGTTAGTTATTTCTCTAAAGTTAGGATAATTATTCCATTCCGTTCGAGTGAGAATAATGAAGCACAACGTGTTCGTGTATGGTTTGTTACGATGGCTAGGTCTAAGATAGCAAAAGAGAACGAACCATTAGGAAAATCCGCAGGATTTTCCGAGTGCAAGCTGTACTAGTAATTTACTATACACGTTGTTACCTGCTGGTTGTTATTCAAAATTTTCTATAAAATGTTTTTTTCTGACCTAAAAATCCAACTTCTGGTTCAAATGTTAAAGGATATAGTTTTTTACCTTTTAAGATAAAAAGTTTTGTCATCCATTCCGTTATTGCTGGTTCTCCGTTTTCTTCACTTTCCGATGCGAAAATTTCAATATAATTTTTGTTTGTTTCTGGTCTGAAAATATAGTCAGTCAATTTTAGCATTGGTTCTATATTTTTCAATTCAATTTGGAAAATGTCTTTCAGTTCTATTTTTTCAATCTTTGTTTCTGGGATTAAAATCATTCCGTTTTCATCCGTTTCGATATATTCTTTATCGTTTATTGAAATGTACCAATGAAATCTGTCAATATCCACTTTGTTTTTAGGCGCAAGTCTTTGAAGATTAATTTGAATTTTTGTTGAATCAGGATTTGGATAATTTTTCTCAATAACTTTTGATTCCGACGAAAACCAAATCTTGTTTGGATTAAGTTTTAAAGTGTCTCCAATTTTTTGATAAGTTCCGATTAATGTTCCGCTACCTAAAACATCTTGATGGTATTGATATTCAAAAGTTCCATTTTTATTGAATTTATATACAAAACAATTTGGTCCGTATTTACAAATTTCGTGTTTATACTTTCCGCTGATTTGAGCATTCATTGTGAATGATATATTCAAAATCAATATTAGAAATATTATTTTTTTCAAAATGAGTTCAATTAGTGTTGCTCTAAAATAGTTTTGTTCTATTATATAGAAAAGTCAAAATGAGTTAAACTATATTTTTAATGAGTAAACGAGTTTGTTTGATCAACTTGCAGGTAACGTTGTTGTGTATGGTTAGTTGCGTGGTTAAGCAACTAAATTAATAAACAAATACGAACCTGAGAAAATTCCGAAGGAATTTTCCAAATAAGTACTTGCCAAAGCAATTAATTATACACGGTGTTGGCATGTCGTTAATTAAATATTGTATAAGCCATAATATTCCAAATCATATGTAAAACAATTGAAGGACCAACTGATTTGGATTTATAAAAAAACAAACCCATAATTATTCCACCAAAAAATGTCGAAAACGGATGATACATTGAAAACTCAATATATTCTGAGAAGAACGAAATAAATGGAATATGAATGAAGGCAAAAAGTAAAGACGTAATTAATATCGAAACAAGTCCGTTATAATTTTCACTCAGCTTTCCTTGAATAAATTTTCTAAAAAAGAACTCTTCAATGACAGGAACAATTAGTATTGAGGCAACAATGGCAATAGAATTTATTCTTGAAATATCAAATTGATATGTCAAAATAGTATTTAAATTTTCCTGAAAGTATATAGACCTTAAAACTGCTCTAATTAGAGGGAAAAAAAGTCCGATTACGAATGCGATTAAGTAAAATTTAAGCTTCGTGGACTTCAATTTAAAGAAATCCATACCTTCTTTGTTTTTAAAAAAAAGTGCTATGCAACCTAAAGTCAGAATAGAATTAAAAAAATGACCATTATTAATTAGCCAAGAGTATTCTTCGAAAGGAACTAAAAAAGCCCATAGAGCAATAATAGTAGTGAAAATTGTATAATAAAATGTGTAAATAATTGATTTCGGGATGTTCATTTTACTTATGCATGCCAACGAGTTCGTGTATGGTTTGTTGCGGAAATGCAGCGCACGTGTGCGGCTGGATTTCCGAGGGCAAACGTGCGCTGTTGGCGCAATTTTTCCGTTGTTTAAATATAGCGAATTTTAACTAAGGATTATTCCTTCCTTAACAAAATAGAGCCATAAATTATACACGTTGTTAGTAGCTGTGGTTATAACCGCTAATTAATTCAGTTGTGTTTTTTGTTAAATAATAAATGCTACTTTTTTGTACATTAATTTTTTCCATTTCTGTTTCTATTTCATTAATCAATTCTATTGGAGTGTTTTTGTCCATGTGCATTAGTACAACATGGTTTCGCATTTCGCAATGGTAACATAGTAGAAAAGGAATTATATCTTCAGTTTGTGCAATTTTATCATTTAATTGAATATAGTACTTTTCTTTATTGAATTTTTGATTTTTATTCCACACACTATTTTTGAGTGTACCTATAAAAATGTAAGATTTAATTATGCTATCATTCGGAGTAAAATCAAATTCAGCTTTATCCGTTTCTTTGGGATTAATATCAACTAATAATCCCACTGAAAAATCCGATAAAAAGCTTTGTTCATTATCAGTTTGTTTAATCCAGAATGTTGAATCGTTTACAATTAATTTGTTTCCGTTAATTTTAAAATCAGAAGTCCAATTATAATTATCATTCGCTAAACTTAATATTTCCGATTGATCAATATCAGAACCCCTTCTGTAGTCATCATAACCTCCATTAGTTAATGGATTAATTCCGATTGTACTGTCAGTAATGTGGTAGCAATTTAGATATTCAGATTCATTGGATTTAAATTCATGCCAATGTCCAATGAGTTTTTCTTGTTTGTTTTGACATGAAAGAAAACTAAAAAGTATAATTAATATCCGGATTTTTTTCACCATTGCTACTAACGTGTTCGTGTATGGTTAGTTGCGTTGGCTAGCAACTAAATTAGTAAAAGAAAACGAACCAGAGGAAAATCCGTAGGATTTTCCGAGTACACACAGAACAAGCAATTAGCTATACACGTTGTTGTATGCCGTTTTTAATTCTTTTCGGTCATTAATTCAGTCAAACCTATAGGTGAAATAACATTAAATTCTCCGTTTTCCTCTGTAATATAAATCTTTACAAATTTCCCTTTATAATACCAATAGAAATCAGTTGAAATGGGTTGAGAATGTTGATTGTAAAATTGTTCAACAACTGGTTTGAGTTTTTGGATATAAAGAATAAAATCCAATGGCTTATCTTTTGATACTTTGCAAATATTGACAATTCCTTTATTAGGAATAGCAATAACTGAACCCCATTCTCCAATAAATTCGGGAGCGTTGTTTTTTAAGTCAAGAGCAATACTCGCTCCATAATCTTCATTTTCTATGAAATTAACGTCAATCGATTTTCCGTCTACATCTATTGATTCAGTCATTTTTGTAAATTCCTGTTTGTTTACATTTTGTTGAGCAATTTCAAATACTTCATCAATTGTTTTATCCCATAAATCAAACATTTCCTTTTGAATTGGTGTAAATGCTGATGGTAAATCTAACATTAGAAGCGAAAGAGTTCCGTCCAAATGTGTTTTTACGATTAAATTATCACTTCCTCCATTTTGATTTACAAAGCTTTCTTGATAAATACGTATTGTAAAATAATCAATCAAGGTTTCAAATTTATTTGGATCAAGTTGCTTTTGCTTTTCCATTGATTCATGCATACTGCTAAAGTGGGAAGAGATTAATTCAGACCAATCCTTTTTATCAACTTCTGAACATTTTAAAATAAGATTGTGAAGATTTAATATAGAATAATCTTGTCCTTTTTCGAGTTCAATAACTCCTTCACTTATGGAAGCAATTTTGTAGTTTTTTGAAATAACCTTTACAGACTCATTTACTAAAAATTTGTAGTCTTCTTTTGATATTTCATTTCCATAACCTTCTGGAAATAAATAGTCAATTGTTTGTGCTGACACGTTAATACAAGTTAATAATATTAGTAAGGATAAAATTTTTCTCATTTAGTTCTGTTTTTCTCAAATGGCATACAACGGCTTCGTATAACCGTCAGTTACGGGTTAAATTAGTATTTATTTTTTGGTTTAAGAACTGACCTTAGCAATTCCGAGTGGATTCGGACGTAGTCGAATCCGCCGTAATTGCGGTTATACATTGTTGTAGGTAGTTTTTATTCAGTTTGTTTATCAGTTCCAAAAATTTTTCTTCTTTCAATTGTGTTTTTTCTTTTCCGTAACTTTTAAACAAAATTGTAATCTCACAGTTACTTTCGTCAGTTATTACAATCTTTTCGTTTTCAATTACATCAATTTTGGTAATCAAATAATTTGGAATTCGATTTTCTTTATTGTTATTTAAATTCTTATTTGTGTGGAAAATAAATCTTGTTCTTCGGTCTCTATAATAGTCAAAACCGTAAATCAACATGTTATTTTCGGAATAGATTATGTTCAAGTCAACGTCGTGTAAAATATGGATTCTTGAAAACTTAATTTTTCCGTTTGTTTTAATCCGATTAGGATATTCAGATTCCAACGATTTCAGAAAATTAGTAGTTCGTTTTTTCTTTTTAGTTTTATAAATTGTAACTGCAATTACAAACAAAATTAAAATAAGCAAAAAATTGTAATTCATATTTGTTTCAAAGCGAGTTTCTTAAATTAACTATATATGTTGTTGTAAATAGTTTTTATTTTTAAAACTTCCACTATTTAGTGTTCTTAGTTTTATCAATCCATTCAATTTCGTATCCAACCTCGCCTTCTTCTACTTCACCAACTTTAAATCCTAAAATTTCAGTTGCGACTTTTTTTATTTCAGCCTTCCATTCAATCCATTCATTTAATTCTATATTAGCTACAAAATGAATTCCGCTTGGTTCTACCGAAGCAAATATTGATTTTTCATTTTCGTTATAACTGAACCAATATGGAATTCCGTTTTCACCTTTTCCATCTTTTCCGAATCCAAGCCAGCCATTCATTTTCTCATAAACCAATGGTGTTTTCTCCCAGATTTCTTTAGGTAAATCATATCTTATGTTCAAATTGCATTCGTGAAGTTCCATTTTTCTTAAATTACCTACAACGGTTTTGTGTATGATATCGTTGTGTTGATTAGGAACTAAGTTAGCAAATAAAACCACAACGTAGGAAAATCCGCAGGATTTTCCGAAAGGACACAAAGAGAACAATGAATTATACACATTGTTACCTAATAGTTACGACACAAAAGAGTGATCACGAATGATTAGAGCGTTGGAGCAGGAGTGAATTCCGAGTTAGAGTAAACAGTTTATTTCGTATGAGTATTAAGTTCCGCAAAGTTGCTCAAAATTCCGCACGAGTAAGATTCCGATTCCGAGTTTAATTCAGAGTAGAGTAAGATTAAATTCAGAGTTTGAGTGCTTAAAAAATCCGCATAAGAGTAAGTTCGGAGTAATTTTAGGTAACGTGTTTGTGTATGATAAGTGCGAAAGAAAGTGATAAGAATTTCCGTCGCTATTATTATAGAGTTTAAATATACAGATTTTCTAAGAAGCTTTATTTAAGCATTTATTATACGCGTTGTTAGCTATTTTAGTGCAACACTGCCCTTAGGCAAAGCTAAAAGTTAGCTTATAAACCAAAAGCAACCGAGAGAAAATGCGATCTCACAATTTACAGATATGTATAAGACTACAATGCCAGAAGCAATTACAGACCTAATATACTCGCATTTAGGTTGCACCTAAGAGTTATAAACAGCCACCTTTTATGGAATAAGAACGAATCAGAACGCTTACCAGCTATTTACAAGTATGTATGAGATTACAAAAAGAATTTAGGTATTCACGAACCATACTAGCGTTTAGTTCCCATAAAAGGATTGAATTGATTTTTTAAAAATCCGAAGATTTGAATAGTGAAGGAAGTTAGCTGAGGTTAATTAATTTTCGGCAATGCACTATTTTAGCTAACGTGTTTGTGTATGGTTAGTTGCGTTGACTAGGAACTAAGTTAGCAAATAAAACCACAACATAGGAAAATCCGTAGGATTTTCCGAGTACACACAGAACGAGCAATTAAATATACACGTTGTTGTGTGTAGTTATTCATTAAACAGAATTTCTATAAATAATTTATCTATTAAATTATTGCTTTGTTAAGTTATATTCTAGAGAGTCATAACTAATTCCGTCAACTAATCCGCTTGCCTCTAAATTCCATTTCATAGTATTTTCAGTTGGAAAAGTTATTTCAAATTGGATAGTTAGAATACTTTGATCCGAAGTATCCATTCTACTGAATCTGAAAGTTCTATTGTTAAGATATTCCCAACTAATGTATGGAAAGTTACTTGATGGCATCGGTAAACAATTGTCAGTATGTGAAGTAATAGTTTCTATTGTTTGATTTTCGTTAATTTTTAGAATCAACTGTTCACCACATATGGCATACCATTGCTCAATTTCTGAACCATCAGATAAATTAAAAGTTGTATCATTAAATTCCCAAACACCTAAAATTTGAGTTGTATCAAATGATTCATTTTCATCATCAGATGTACATGAAAATATTAAAGATAAAATTAGAATGAGTAAGATTGGTTTTTTCATAGTGTTTTGTTCATGTTTTGTATTGTGTGTAGTTATTATTCCAATGACTTATATCCTGAAACATGAGATAGTACAGCTTTCCATTTTCCATTTCGCTTAATCAAAATGTTGCTGGATTGATAAATGGATTCTATGTTGTCATTTATAATATGACCAGTTCCTGCAATAATAGCTGTTCCGTTATCAAGAATTTCAAGCCTCTTAATTTCATATCTAAACGAATCGTGATTCATAGCAGTTTCCTTGATTCGTTTCATTTGAGCTTTTTTGTCAGACCACTCACCATCGTTTGTAACCATCTGAAAATCATCTCCTAAAATCCGATCTAGTAAAATTGTATCTTGTTCTTTGTAAGCTTTAGGCCATTCTACTTCTTTTAAATATCGTAAAGTTTCTTTTTCGTTTTCAAAACTCAACTTTGATTCTGTTTGAATATCAGAATTTGCTTTGTCATTACACGAAAAAAATAAAAAGACTAAAATGAACGGAAGTATTTTTTTTATCATGAACTCTATTTTCTTTAATTACACACAACGTGTTTGTGTATGGTTAGTTGCGTAGGCTAGAACTAAATTAGTAAAAGAAAACGAACCAGAGGAAAATCCTACGGATTTTCCGAATATGCACAGACCAAGCAATTGATTATACACGTTGTTGTGCTTTCGTTATATTTTATATTGCTCAATTTCTTTTTTAATTATACTATCTAATTTAATTAGCTGCTCATATCTATAGTCTATTATGTATCTATACCGAGCTCTCATTGAAATAATTGATTTTATGATGCTCAAATAAGTTGTGTCTTGTCTTAATTCTTCAAAATTGTTGGGTCTCATTGAAACAAAATTATAAGAATTAAATAGCGGTTGAATATGTGGTAAAACTGTATTTGACTTATAATCTTGAAATCTATTTTCTAGAACTTGTACGTAATCGAACGTATAACCGTTTACTTTTGAAGAGTAAAATCTAATCGAATCATTTGTTATAAAATACATTCCCTCTTCCTTAGCCATTTCGAAGGCTATTTTATTTGGTGATAAAGACCACAAGCGTAATGCTTTTGCAAAATGTGTATTTAAAGAATCATGATATTCAGTTTTATTTTCCAAGTGCTGTACTATAAGATAAGATGATTTTTGACTTTCTTTAATAGAATCTAGGGCATTAGTCATTTCTTCAATATCTTGGCTTACATCAGCTGACAATTCTAAAATGACTTTTCTTTCAAAATTAGAATCCTTACGTAATTCATTCCAATTATTAATTGAAAGAGCAATTAAAATTCCAATTACGACAAGAATAATTTCGCCAATTGCATAAATCAGATACTTACTGAATTTGTTTTCAGATAGCAGTTTTTGTCTAATTTTTCTAAAGAATTTTATCATTGGTTAGCGGTTTCTGATAATGAAGCACAACGAGTTTGTGTATGATAAGTGCGAAAGAAAGTGATAAGATTTTCCGTCGCTATTATTATAGAGTTTAAATATAAGGCTTTTAATTGAAGCTTTATTTAAGCATTTATTATACGCGTTGTTAGCTATTTTAGTGCAACACTGTCCTTAGGCAAAGCTAAAAGTTAGCTTATAAACCAAAAGCAACCGAGAGAAAATGCGATCTCACAATTTACAGATATGTATAAGACTACAATGCCAGAAGCAATTACAGACTTAACATACTCGCATTTAGGTTGCACCTAAGAGTTATAAACAGCCACCTTTTATGGAATAAGAACGAATCAGAACGCTTACCAGCTATTTACAAGTATGTATGAGATTACAAAAAGAATTTAGGTATTCACGAACCATACTAGCGTTTAGTTCCCATAAAAGGATTGAATTGATTTTTTAAAAATCCGAAGATTTGAATAGTGAAGGAAGTTAGCTGAGGTTAATTAATTTTCGGCAATGCACTATTTTAGCTAACGTGTTCGTGTATGGTTCAGTTACGTAGGCAAGGTCTAAATTAGTAAAAGAAAACGAACCATTAGGGAAATCCGCAGGATTTTCCGAGTGCAGGCTGTACTAGTAATTAATTATACACGTTGTTGTAAGCCGTTTTTATTCCGTTACTGTTGCAAATTTGTCAATATTATTCTCGATTAAATCAGCAACTTGTTTGTAAAGTTTTTTCTTAAAATCTTTATCGTAATAATAATCCTCAATTTTTTCGGTCGATTTTAATTCTTTATATCCATCAGCAAACGAACTCCATCTTTTTTCCCAATCTTTAGACTCATCATTAAAAACTGCTTTAAGTTCGCTAATTTTTGTCGACTTTCCAGTTAATTCTTTCAACACATTTTTATAGTCAGAATTCAATTCGGTCATTTTTAGTTCGTCCCAAGTTTCTGCAACAGCAATAATAAATTCAGGTCGATTGAAAATAAATTGATAAACACCTCCATTGTCAGTATCTCCATTAAAAGATAGAAATGCCCAAAATATTTTTTGTTCACGAGTTAATTTATTCCATAACTCATTGTAGTCCTCAATTCCACTTTTAGCAACTGTCTCGTCAAAGAATTTATACATATATTCCCACATTCTGTTGTCGTATTCATCAAATTCATTCCAGTTATATTTTGTCTTCGTTGAATCAATCCATTTTTGAGGAATTTCCATTGATATAATCAGTTCACTTTGGTTTCCATCATTTAATGAGAAGAAACTAACTGGTTTAGCATTTTCCGATGTTGATTCTGTCTGGTTTTCTGTTTTCTTATTTAGATAAAAAAACAGAAGCCCGATTGCTATAATTATTCCGATTATTATTTTCATTGACGTTTTTCTCAAATGGCTTACAACGTGTTCGTGTATGGTTTGTTGCTGTTAGCGCTAAGTTAGCAAAAAGAAACTGCGTGAAGGAAATTCGGCAGAATTTCCGTGGTAATCTTTAAACACCATTAAGCAATGAACTATACACGTTGTTAGCTACTGTTACTATCTAGCTATAAATTCTGTTACATTAACAATATCTTCAATATTCAATTCCCAAAATGTTGCCTGAATTTTTTTTTCATCCATAGGAAACGTATAATAATCAAGATCAAAATTCATATCAAAAATTTTTTCCCAACTTTTTTCAATCTTGTTAATCAACTGATCATTCTTATTTTTTGAATTGATAAGTTCATCATATTCAGGAATATTTTCACACTCTATTGCCTCAGATTCCGAATTTGCTATATAGCTCCTATAGCATAAGGGAAAATGCCACAATACAAAATCAGAAAGTAGAATATCTTTTCTTTCTTTTAATATTTCTATTCTGTATCCTTTCGTTCCAGGCGGTAAATGACCAGATTTTCTCAAATCGGGTTTAGGTTTTCTTGAATCATAATGTTGATACCAAGCCCAAATTGGAAAACTGCTATTTTGCGAATCAACACTGAGCCTTTTTTACATTTGAGTTTTCATCCATTCATATCCAAATTTAAATTCTTGATAAATGAACTTTTCTTTCGCTATTAGAATACCTTTAGTTTTTAGCTCTTTCCAACCTTTTTCATCTTGTATTGTCCAAAGTTTCACCTTCATTTTCTGGTAATTGTAGCTAACGTGTTCGTGTATGGTTTAGTTACGTTGGCTAGGTTAAAGTTAGTAAAAGGAAACGGATCATTAGGGAAATCCGCATGATTTTCCGAGTATAAGCTGCACTAGTAATTAACTATACACGTTGTTGTAGGTAGTGCTTTTATTTCCAAAATTCTTCCGATTGTTCTTTTAATTCCTTAACTCTTTTGTCAACAAATTTTCTTTCTCTTTCGTCTCTCAAATAATATTCGGGATAATATAAGTACCATTGGTTTTCTATTTTAATAATTTGAGGTATTTCGAAATAATATTTTTCGTTATTGTAATTCATTTCGACAGTTAAGTCAGCCCAATTTCCAATTATAGTTCTTCCAAATCCACCATAATTTTTTGTCTTTTCGTGTTTGTAATGCATCGTGTCGATAGTGGCTTTTTCAATTTCAAAATCTTTATCTACTTTCATTATTTCTAATATATATCCTGCTCTGACTAAAAAATTATCAACTCTATCATCATATTTTCTTTTTAGTTCTCGATAGATTGCCATTGTATCATTTTCTTGAGGATTATATTTTATATTATCCACAAAAAGCTTCTTCTGTTTGTCTAATGGGATAACTATGTTTAAATATTTAGTTGTATCTCTTTTTTGTAGAAATTCAATAACAGTTTTTGCAATATCGTAAGGTGAATTATCAGGTTCATTTATTAATGCTTTTTTTGTTTTTGTTTTCTCTTTTGATTTGTCAATTTTTTCCAAGAAGTTGACTTCATATTCATTTGAGCTATTAGAACTCATATAGAGGTCTTCATTGTCCGCTAAAGTTGTTAAATCGAACTTGACTTTTGATTTAATATAATAACCTTTTTCTATGTCAAAATAATATGTACCGTTTCCAATTTCAGAAAGTTTGTAGTTTCCTTCAAAGTTGTCTGGTAAATCTAGTTTTGAAACGTTAATTTCTCCTTTTAATACAGCACATTTATGTCCATCAATCTCATCATAATTAGAAAAAGTTAGCGTGTTAAAACCTTTAGAACTAATTAATGAGCCATTTATATTGAACGGAACGTTAAGCGGAATTCTACAAGTATCTCCTACACTTAATCTTTTATTCGGCAATGGAAGTAAAACTCGAACAAAATCATTTGCGGTTGAAGTCATTTGAAATGTTCCATTTGATTGTAAATCTTGGATTATAGAATTGGGTTGAGTATCAGTAATTGTATCGTTGCTAAAGTCATTTTTAAGTTTAACCTTAATTTCTTCGAAACTTAAATCGGCTAAACTTTTGGATTTTCCATTGATTATTAATTTTCCATTTCCGCTGATAGAAGATTTGTTGCTTTTTTCATTCTTTTTCATTTTGTTCTCACTATTTGTTACTTGTGAGAATGAATAAATGTACTTGCTGTTTGAGTTAAAATTCCATTGGAATGATTCTTTTTCATTTACACAACTCAAGTGAGTTATTAATAAAGAAACTAATAATATTCTTTTCATTCAGTTAGTGATTTGGTCGTTTTCTCGCATTACCTACAACGTGTACGTGTATGATTAGTTATGTTGGCTAGGTCTAAGATAGTAAAAGCGAACGAGCCGTTAGGGAAATCCGCAGGATTTTCCGAGTACAAGCTGTACGAATAATTAGCTATACACGTTGTTGTGCTTTCGTTCTTTTGCTCTTTCAGATTCTACCAAGCCAAGATGCTTTCTAACAATAAAACCATCGTCTTCGTAATTTATAAATTTGCAAAATTTATTAGTAGAATGTGGTTTGTGGGCTGAAAATATGGCAAGACAAGGATTTGTGCCAACACCATAAAACGTTTCTTTATTTAAAGTAATTACGCCTTCTAAAGTGTGTTTTTCTAATATTCGTTTTTTAACTTGTTTGTCTTCTTTGGTTTTACCAACCATTGTAGATTGAGGTACGATTAATACACATCTTGCATTATCCGCCAAACCATCTAATAAATGTTCTGTAAAATGGATTTCAGATAAATGAGAAGTATCTTTTCCTTTTGCTTGTGAATAAGGTGGATTTATAAAACCAACAGTATAATTTTTCTCTCTTAATTTGCTGATTGGCATTCTTAAAAAATCATCTTTAAGCAAATTACTTTTTCCATCTCCACGCAAAATCATATTTGTAGATGCAATAGCAAACATATCTTCTCTAATTTCAATTCCGTGAAGTCTATGTTTTTTTATAGTTTCAATTTCTTCTAGTTTTGCTTGTTCTAACATTTTGTGCATTGCAGAAATTAAAAATCCACCAGTTCCGCAACAAGGGTCAAAAACATTGTCAGAAGGTTTTAAGTCTACTAATTCGCAAAAAAGTTCAGTAATATGTTTAGGTGTTAAAACAACTCCTAAAGTTTGTCCGTCTCCACCACCATAACTAATAAATTCTCCGTAAAATTTCCCGAGTATATCTTCAGCTGTATTTGCTTTTATTGAACTAATTATATTTTTTTGGATATATTCTGTAAAGTATCTTAATGGTGATTTTTCTAAATATGTTTCTTTAGAAGTTTCTTCTTTTAAACGTTCGTCTTTTTTGTTTAAAATAGTTCTATCTTTTATTATGATGAACTGATTAAGTAATTGTTGTTTTTTAACTTCTGGCTGGACTTGAACACGTTTCATATGAGAAATTAAAGCGTCAAAGATTATGTCTCCATCAGTTTTTACTGTATCGCCTTCTAAATGTTCTATTTTAAAAGTTTTCTCACTTAATGCTAAAAGAATAGCAGAAACAACTAAAGGTTTTTCTGTATCACGAAGCTGTCCATAATTACGAAGCATTTCGTGTAATTCTCCAGCTTTCTTTATTATTTCTTCTGTTTCTAAAATTTCAGGTGGTGTTTCGCCTAATACTTGTTCTTTATAATATTTCTCAATGTTTTTAGCTGAAAAATTCTCAAAATTATCAACTGGTTGTAAAAGTTTGTAACCGCTTGAGTCAATATAAATTGGTCTAATTATATGGTGTTTTTCGTCTCCAGAACAACCAAATGCAAATACCTTCTTGAAATTTGTGTTTTCTATTATGTGCTTTCCGTAATGCAATGCTCCATTTTCTGCGTAATCTTTAAGAGATTTAGTGTCTACTTTATATTCCGCTTGTTCCTCGTTAACATAGTTAGCTTGCTTTTCTAAATCAGCTTTATCCTCAATTACGATAATAAAATCATTAGAAATACCCACGAATTCTGGAAATCCGACACGTCCTGTTCCTTTTTTGGAAGCTGTTTTTAATGCATCATTAACTTCTTTGATGCTACTTCCGTCAGCACTATATTTAATTTTAGCATTATCTAAAAGTTTGCTAATAAAAATATCAAGGTTTTTTTCTTTTTTACTCACTTCAATTCCGTTTTGTCGATTAGTAAATCCTTTGCTGAAACATTAAGGATTTCTGCTATTTCGTATAAATCTTCCAAACTCGGTTGTCTTTTATTTCGAGCGTATTCATTTACAGTATTATAGCTCTTGTCCATTTGTTTGGCAAGCCAAGTTTGCGTAATTCCTTTGTCTTTCAGGACTTCTTTAATTCGGTTCATTTAAACCTAATTTTTTCAATTCGGCTGTAATATAGCAAAAGTTCCCTGAAATATGGTGGAAATGTTCCTCGTAATATCGTGAGTGAGCGTTGGCAAGAAACAGCTCTTTTATTTTTTTTTGCGTTGGCTTTTCGCGTTGGCAAAAAAATAAATGTGCTGTTTGTGTGGTTGGCTTTTTTAGTTCAAATGTTCAATTTTAGCTCGATTTCCGCATTACTTACAACGGTTTTGTGTATGATATCGTTGTGTTGATTAGGAACTAAGTTAGCAAATAAAACCACAACGTAGGAAAATCCGCAGGATTTTCCGAAAGGACACAAAGCGAACAATGAATTATACACATTGTTACCTAATAGTTACGACACAAAAGAGTGATCACGAATGATTAGAGCGTTGAAGCAGGAGTGGATTCCGAGTTAGAGTAAACAGTCCATTCCGCAGGAGTATTAAGTTCCGCAAAGTTGCTCAAAATTCCGCACGAGTAAGATTCCGATTCTGAGTTAAATTCAGAGTTGAGTGAGAAATAATTCAGAGTATGGGTTTCCGCAGGAGTAAGTTCGGAGCTATTTGGTGTAACGTGTTTGTGTATGATGTCGTTGCGATGGTTTAGAACTAAAATAGTAAATAAAACTAGAACGTTGGAGTTTCCGATAATTATTCCGAAAAGTTAGGGAAGGAGCAATGCACTATACACGTTGTTAGCCACTGTTTTCATTTCTTTTTTTATTATCGAGTCAACTTCATTTTCGGTAAATCTTAAGTCTCCGTTTGAATAAAACCTTATTTTAAAATCATTCATTTTCCAAGGTTGCATTCTTTGAGATTTCCAGTTATTTGGGCTTTCCAATTCAATCAGTTGATAATTGTCAGCGATTGAGTTTATAATTCCAATATTGTCTCTAAATTCCATTTTTTTATTGAACGGAAAGGAATAATTTAATTCAGAATTTTTTAAAGTTCCGTTATTTTCAACCACAACAAAATAGTCAGTTTTCCTATCTCTCAAATCAATAATTATTTCACGTTTTGCGAATGAAAAGATTGTAATTCCAACAATCAAAAGCGCAAGCTCAATTCCGTTTAATTTTTTTGTGTTTACTCTTTTTGCAAAAATTCTGTCCAGAATTACAATTAATACTACAATTAAAACTCCAAATAAGATAATTGCACCACCCAAACTTCCACCACCATTTAAGGTCAATCCGTTGATTCCAATCGGAAGTCCAACCAATATCAGAATTATTCCCAAAATCGAGAATATTGTTTGATTCTTAAATATTTTTCCGATTGTGCTTTTCATAAATTGTGGCTAACGTTGTTGTGTATGGTTAGTTGCGTGGTTAAGCAACTAAATTAATAAACAAATACGAACCTGAGAAAATTCCGAAGGAATTTTCCAAATAAGTACTTGCCAAAGCAATTAATTATACACGGTGTTGGCATGTCGTTAATTAAATATTGTATAAGCCATAATATTCCAAATCATATGTAAAACAATTGAAGGACCAACTGATTTGGATTTATAAAAAAACAAACCCATAATTATTCCACCAAAAAATGTCGAAAACGGATGATACATTGAAAACTCAATATATTCTGAGAAGAACGAAATAAATGGAATATGAATGAAGGCAAAAAGTAAAGACGTAATTAATATCGAAACAAGTCCGTTATAATTTTCACTCAGCTTTCCTTGAATAAATTTTCTAAAAAAGAACTCTTCAATGACAGGAACAATTAGTATTGAGGCAACAATGGCAATAGAATTTATTCTTGAAATATCAAATTGATATGTCAAAATAGTATTTAAATTTTCCTGAAAGTATATAGACCTTAAAACTGCTCTAATTAGAGGGAAAAAAAGTCCGATTACGAATGCGATTAAGTAAAATTTAAGCTTCGTGGACTTCAATTTAAAGAAATCCATACCTTCTTTGTTTTTAAAAAAAGTGCTATGCAACCTAAAGTCAGAATAGAATTAAAAAAATGACCATTATTAATTAGCCAAGAGTATTCTTCGAAAGGAACTAAAAAAGCCCATAGAGCAATAATAGTAGTGAAAATTGTATAATAAAATGTGTAAATAATTGATTTCGGGATGTTCATTTTACTTATGCATGCCAACGTGTTTGTGTATGATTTCGTTGCGTGTTTCAGCAACTAATTTAGTAAACAAAAACGAACGCGAGAAAATTCCGAAGGAATTTTCCAAATAAGCAACGACCAAAGCAATTAATTATACACGGTGTTACCATACGTTTTTTATTCAGTTACTGTTTTGTATTGATTCCTATAAATCAAAATACTCAATACTGTTCCGATTAAAAAACCTATGAATAAATAAAGTCCAAAATTCATACTGTTCAGACTCATAGTGCTAAAATTAAGTTCTGTTTTAATTTCACTTCCATTATAAAAATTAGATATATTTTGAAATCTATTTTTTAATTGAAATATTCTGAATAGCCATAGTGAAATTCCACAAACAACTATTATTCCAAACGAAATTAAGCCTTTATTAAAAAAGGTAATTTTCGTAATTTTTTTTATAATCAGATAGAGTAGTGGAAGAATTCCGATAGATAATGCGAATAAAATATGAGAATAAAATTGTCCGCTTACAGTTCGGCTTCCAATCCTTATAGTTTTGTTGGCTATTTGAGAATGAGAAAAGTCAAAAAACAAATCTCGAATTATAAATCCGATAAAGAAAAATATTAAAATCAGTCCTAAATATTTTAATGTGTTCGTCATTTTCTCAAATGTATGGTAACGGTTTTGTGTATGGCTCGTTGCGGAAAATCAGCTATGATTTTCCGCCGTAACCGAAAGATAGCAAATTGCAATGAATTCTGATGAGGAATTCAGCCGCAATGAGCTATACACGTTGTTGTGCTTTCGTTATTTTATACGGTTTTTCAATTCGTTGTTAACCATTTTTAATGTCTTTTCAGTTTTTTCTTTGAATCTCATTAAATTTCGTTCGTATGCCAAATTTAAAAGTTCCAAATGGTAAAATGGCCCTAAAACTTTTGGGTCATTCAATAGTAGCTTGTAATCATAAGCTATCATCAATCCGCCAAAGCCCTCTGAAATTTTAGTAATTTTAAAGTTATCGTATATATTTTCGGCTTGAATCAAACCTAATTGTTCAATTCTTGATAGAATTCCGTTTATATCTGCCAAATCTGTTGTATAGTGTTGCGTGATTCGTTTTCTTAATTCGGTATTTTGAATAATATCAAAACCTCTTTCTTTTAATAACTCAAAACCAGAGTTGTTAAAAGTTTTGTAGCCTCTGTGATAGTAAACGTCCATAAATAAGCCATCCAGTTTTTTGTCATAAGGCAGTTTTTTCTCAATATGTAATATTACTTCTCTACTATGAAGTATTTTATTTTCTAAATTCTTTAAATTATTAGATAAAACTGATACATCTTGATTAAGTGCCACTTGTATTTCAGATAGCGTTTCTAATTCCGATTGACGTAATTGCTTATTCGTATTCCAATTATTAATCTGTAAAGCAATTAAAATTCCAATAACGACAAGAACTATTTCTCCAATTGCATAAATCAGATACTTGCTGAATTTGTTTTCAGAAAGTAAGTTCTGTCTAATTTTTCTAAAAAATTTTATCATTGGTTAGAGGTTTGTCATAATGAAGCACAACGTGTTTGTGTATGATTTCGTTGCGTGTTTCAGCAACTAATTTAGTAAATAAATCACAGATAGAAAGTCCGCGAGGACTTTCGTAAGTATGCTAGAACTAGCAATGAATTATACACGGTGTTGCCCACAGTTATTTATTCCACAAATAGTCTGTCATATCCTTAAATTTTGTCAGATATTCAATATGCTCAAATAAATTTCCAACTGTAAATTCAGAATCATTTACCTTATTAGATTCTTTATAATACTCGACATAGTAATCAAGTAATTCTTTGTTTCCAGAACCAATAAACCTCTCCGATTTGTTCATAATGCAAAGATTAATTCCATTAACAGTATAATCATCGATAAACGACGGATTTTTTTCATTCAATATCAAAGTTTTATTTTTAGAAATGGGGAAAATAATTTTCTCAAATACATTTTCTAAAGTCGGATTGTCATTTAGGTATAGAAAAGGCATATCTCCAATTAAAAATTCGTTATTAGAATTGGAATTTAGACTAAATAATTTCCACAATTTTATTAGTCTATTGATTTCTATTTTACTTGCATCAGAATTTGCTACAACTGGTTTTAAATGCTTTGCAAATTCTATATCTGTATGAATCTTATCTTTTATTTCTTTGATAAAAGCATCATCATTTGAGTATCTTTTTCCAGAATTTTCATCGTACAATCCAAAATATGAATTACAAAGACCTTCTTTTTTAATTAAATCCCTCAATATTAAATCTGAAGTAGGTGTCCGCCAAAACAAGTTTATCATAAAATTTAAGAGGTCAGTTTTTTCAAAATCAGTAGAGGAATCAGTTAAACTTTTATTCTCAATAAATTTTTTTACAATTTTACTTCCAAAACTATCAATTCGACCATAAAGGTCAACTTCCGAACTCGAAATAATTTTATTTTCGTGTATTACGTTATTAAGGTTCTTTTTGAAAAACCTTCTGTCAGGAATTGAAGGCGGATAAATCTTGTCTATTTTTTTGTCATAAACATAAATCAGTTCATTTTCATCACAAAATCCTTTCTGAAAAAAGATTGGAATAAAATGATGGTCTTTTGACTGTTTCAATGTTGGTTTTTAATTGTGGGCAACGTGTTCGTGTATGGTTAGTTACGATGGCTAGGTTAAAGTTAGTAAAAGGAAACGAACCATTAGGGAAATCCGCAGGATTTTCCGAGTGCAGGCTGAACTAGTAATTAACTATACACGTTGTTGTGTGTTGGCTTTTATTCCAACTTCACATAGAATTGGTGAATTTCACCTTTATCTTCACTGAATAATTGAGTAACTAATTCTGATTCAGTTAACGAGATTATTTTACAATGAGCTTCTCCTAAATCATCAGTTACTAATTCTTTTTTCCAGTATTCATTGTCAATATCAAAATGTATTATTTTATTTCCTTTATCAGATAATTTCCACTTTCCAGTTTCATTCCAAGCGCACTGTTTTGATATGTATTTACCGTTAGATATATATTGAATTGTGTCTCGGCAATTCAATCCTACGTATTCTTTTCCGTCTATAGTTCGATCAATTTTATTAACCCATTTACCCACAATTATTTTATTCCAATTAGTGTTTAATGAATCTTTTTGTCCAAACGCAATATTCGCGATAAGAGCATAAAAGAAAATAATTCCGATTTTTATTTTGAAGTTCATCATTTTGTTCAGCTTGCACACAACGAGTTTGTGTATGATAAGTGCGAAAGAAAGTGATAAGATTTTCCGTCGCTATTATTATAGAGTTTAAATATACAGATTTTCTAAGAAGCTTTATTTAAGCATTTATTATACGCGTTGTTAGCTATTTTAGTGCAACACTGCCCTTAGGCAAAGCTAAAAGTTAGCTTATAAACCAAAAGCAACCGAGAGAAAATGCGATCTCACAATTTACAGATATGTATAAGACTACAATGCCAGAAGCAATTACAGACCTAATATACTCGCATTTAGGTTGCACCTAAGAGTTATAAACAGCCACCTTTTATGGAATAAGAACGAATCAGAACGCTTACCAGCTATTTACAAGTATGTATGAGATTACAAAAAGAATTTAGGTATTCACGAACCATACTAGCGTTTAGTTCCCATAAAAGGATTGAATTGATTTTTTAAAAATCCGAAGATTTGAATAGTGAAGGAAGTTAGCTGAGGTTAATTAATTTTCGGCAATGCACTATTTTAGCTAACGTGTTTGTGTATGGTTTCGTGCGGATTTTCAGCCGAAGCGCCTTGCGCAAGGATGAGCCACTTGTGGCGAAAAATCCGATGGAAAAAAGGAGCAAAGCTGAGTCTTGCAATTTTTCCAAGAAAAACATACTTGTATGTTTAAAGATATAAATTTAATTCGAAGTTCAAATGCAAGCATGAACTATACACATTGTTAGCTACTGTTTATATCATTGCTAATAGAATTACAGATCCAATTATTAAAATAGTTTTGGTTATAAAAATAGACTTCATATAAAATTCCAATTTGGATTTACGAATCCATCTAATAATAATTATTAACCAGCTGACTAATCCAATAAAAATTGTAAATAAAGATATAAGTGCTGGAATGTTTATGGCAAAAGAATTTACTTCATTGGTTTGGTATATTCCATTTTTAAATATGTGATCTAAAAGTAGAGAAGTAGAAACGAACAAAAGCATAAGAGAAAATACATGAAAAATGATTATAGATATTTTTTTAATTTCTTGATATGTCATTTTATTTAAACTTGTGAGCTATAGTTTTTTATTTTTTATTCTTTCCGTTTTCAAGATATTTTCAATTTTGGATATTAAGATATCTGTTGAACTATTTGCAATAAGTTTAATGATAAAAAAATATGCTGTGCCGATAATTGGGAGAAACATAATTTCAATTTTATCAAATCCATTTATAATTATCAGATATAAACTAATTGTAAATGTTATTACAGTAAAAATTAAAGAGAACCAATATTGTATATAAAAAGTAACTCCATTTATACGTGTTAATTTTAGAATGCTTTCTGTTCCATCGATATTTGAATTTAAACAAGTTATATTCAGTTTTATTAATGGTCCTAGATTAGGCTGAAAAGTAATAAAAGAAATACCATTGTAGATTTCAATTCCTCCATCATTCGAATATTCTCCCGACAGATTATATTTTTTTTTGAAAACATTTTTATTGATTTCAGATGAAATTATTTCATTTAGATTATTTGGTGACTCAAATAGTTTGTATTTAACGATTTTTTCTTTCAACTATAGGATGATCTAAATTGTAGCTAACGTGTTTGTGTATGGTTTGTTGCGGAATTTCAGCCAAGCGCCTTTGCGTTTGGATGAGCCGTTTACGGCGAAAATTCCGTTGGAAAGAAAGGCGAGAGGCTGAGCCAGACTTTCTTTCCGAATTACTTTGTTTTAAAAGTAAGAAAAAATCATCTACTTAGCCAACATACCGCAATTGACTATACACGTTGTTGTGTACAGTTTTTGTTATTTAGTAGCATCTATTTGCTAAGAAAAGCAATCAAAAAAATAGAACCAGTCCAAAATAAATAGCCATAAAGCTTTACTTTTTTCACTTCTTTTAATTTGTTTTCAAATCCATAATCCTGAAATCTTTTCAGTTCAGATTCCGAAAAGTGATCATCTCTATAATTGGGCTTTGGAGTAAAAAAAGGTAAAAAGAAGAAAGTCAACCATTCCTCTAAGGTAAGAGAAGCATTTTTCCGTTTGGTTTGATTTTTTCTTTCAAGATTGTTTTCCATTTTCGCTATATTATTAAGGTTGTAGTTCCCACCACTTAGAAACTTCTGTAGCGAAATTGATTGCCTCATCATCTTCTATGTCAAAACCATAATATGAGATAAGTTCACTTTGAATCACTCTTGTTAAGGTTTTAAAATCTGATTTTCGATATAGGTGACTAATTAGTTTATGACTTAAAGCATCGAATTCACCTTTTGATGAGCCTGAGATCAAATTCCAAGACCTAATTAATTTCTCAAGTGCCAAAGCTTGAAACATAACTGTTTTGCTCATTTTTTTGCGATTGCCCATAAATTGTACACAACGTGTTTGTGTATGATAAGTGCGAAAGAAAGTGATAAGAATTTCCGTCGCTATTATTATAGAGTTTAAATATACAGATTTTCTAAGAAGCTTTATTTAAGCATTTATTATACGCGTTGTTAGCTATTTTAGTGCAACACTGCCCTTAGGCAAAGCTAAAAGTTAGCTTATAAACCAAAAGCAACCGAGAGAAAATGCGATCTCACAATTTACAGATATGTATAAGACTACAATGCCAGAAGCAATTACAGACCTAATATACTCGCATTTAGGTTGCACCTAAGAGTTATAAACAGCCACCTTTTATGGAATAAGAACGAATCAGAACGCTTACCAGCTATTTACAAGTATGTATGAGATTACAAAAAGAATTTAGGTATTCACGAACCATACTAGCGTTTAGTTCCCATAAAAGGATTGAATTGATTTTTTAAAAATCCGAAGATTTGAATAGTGAAGGAAGTTAGCTGAGGTTAATTAATTTTCGGCAATGCACTATTTTAGCTAACGTGTTCGTGTATGGTTAGTTATGTTGGCAAGGTCTAAGATAATAAAAGGGAACGAACCATTAGGGAAATCCGCAGGATTTTCCGAGTAGAGGCTGTACTAATAATTAATTATACACGGTGTTAGCAACTGGCTTTATACTTTTATTTATTCCGCTTGTTTTAATGTTCCGTCATCGTTGATAAATTCAAATTGATGATTTTGGTCTATTATTTTTCCACCTTGATTTAGAAAAGAACCAAACATTCCTCTCCAATCTTCGTCGTCAGATTCTTGATTGGAATCCCAGCGAATAATTCCGCACAAATTTGGTTCGTCCAATTCCGATTTAATTACAATTCCGAATTCTCCATT
Organism: Psychroserpens citreus; assembly: GCF_055686305.1. Classification (NCBI taxonomy): domain Bacteria; kingdom Pseudomonadati; phylum Bacteroidota; class Flavobacteriia; order Flavobacteriales; family Flavobacteriaceae; genus Psychroserpens; species Psychroserpens citreus. The sequence goes on along the minus strand of NZ_CM145999.1, from coordinate 117,707 downwards.
TAGTGAAACTTTCGTTCCGTGAGTGAAATCGTGATTCTTTTTCCAATTATCTACTCGACTGAAAATTCTATTTCCTAATTCCGAACCATCCATTCCAGTAAAGTCGTCCCAATCGCAAGTTGGTGCAAACCAATTCCAGATTTGAGTAAAATCAGCAACATTATCGTTTTCAATTTCATAAAGTTCTTCGACAAACGCTTTATAAAATTCCTCGGCAGATGAAAATTTGTTTGAATAACCACCTTTAAATTCAGATAACATTTTTTCGGCTAAATGTAAGTCCGCAAATAGTTCAAAAAGTTCCCACTTCTTCCAATATTCAATTTTGGACAGTTCCTTTGATTTTTTCCTAAATATTCGGTTAAACATTGTCGTTTCTTCAGCTTGTTGCTAACGAGTTTGTGTATGATAAGTGCGAAAGAAAGTGATAAGATTTTCCGTCGCTATAATTATAGAGTTTAAATATAAGGCTTTTAATTGAAGCTTTATTTAAGCATTTATTATACGCGTTGTTAGCTATTTTAGTGCAACACTGTCCTTAGGCAAAGCTAAAAGTTAGCTTATAAACCAAAAGCAACCGAGAGAAAATGCGATCTCACAATTTACAGATATGTATAAGACTACAATGCCAGAAGCAATTACAGACCTAACATACTCGCATTTAGGTTGCACCTAAGAGTTATAAACAGCCACCTTTTATGGAATAAGAACGAATCAGAACGCTTACCAGCTATTTACAAGTATGTATGAGACTACAAAAAGAATTTAGGTATTCACGAACCATACTAGCGTTTAGTTCCCATAAAAGGATTGAATTGATTTTTTAAAAATCCGAAGATTTGAATAGTGAAGGAAGTTAGCTGAGGTTAATTAATTTTCGGCAATGCACTATTTTAGCTAACGTGTTCGTGTATGGTTAGTTATGTTGGCTAGGTCTAAGATAGTAAAAGGGAACGAACCGTTAGGGAAATCCGCAGGATTTTCCGAGTACAAGCTGCACCAGTAATTAATTATACACGTTGTTGTGAAACGTTTTTTATTTCTTAAAAAGCCCACGAGCCTTAAAAACTCCATTCTTTTTGTCTGTAAAAAGCTTTTCAATACTCTCTCCTTTCAATCCTTTCCATGTTCCATCTGTTGATTTTTCCACTGGGTCAAATTGGTATTTTTGATGATAGTAATTTCCTTTTTCTTTACTCAATGATATGTACAGTAATACATTTTCATAATTCTCAAACGTTGGTCTTCCGTAGTGATCGTAGGCTAGGAATTCAATTGTGTCAGATTTTAAATCGTTAAATACATTTATCACCACTTTGTATTTAGCTTTAAACCCTCTGTCCATAACATAACTTTCTCGTATCAAAGTATCTCCAGTTATTGTATCAATTATTTTTCGCATGTTATTTTCGTTTGGGTCAAATTCCGTGACTGATATTTTTTTTCCGATGAATGCGTATAGATTTTTAGATTCATCTTTAAATTGAAATTCTGATTTTAAAAGATATCCATTACTTAAAATATCCCAAGCTTTATTTTTTTTATTAAATACAAAGCGAATGCCAGGTTGATAACCATTCGTTTCTTTGCCATTGTCAGTAAATACCAAATCAAAATTTATGTCTATTGTATCTTTAGATATGATTTTATGTGTTACTCTAAATGCATTAATTTTTTTCTTTTCTTTAATAGACAAATCAGTCAATTCTTTATTAGTAAGGAATTTGTATCGATCAGATACATCCAAACCTTCTATCCGACTTCCATATTCGTTCAACTCTATGTATTTCCATCCACTTGACAGCAACAAATCAAATCTGTTGTTCAGTGCTTGAACATATAAATTATCTAATTCTGTTGAATCGATTGAATTGTTTTGCCCACTAACTGATGAACTAGCTAGGGTTAGAAATAATATGATATTGAATAGTCTCATTTTTATGTTTTGATTAATCAATATTAATTACTTTTTGTATTTCAGAAAAATGATAATGAGTGAACCATTCATTTTGTTGAGTGAAGTTTGTTTTTAAATGTTTTACAACGTGTTTGTGTATGATTTCGTTGCGTGTTTCAGCAACTAATTTAGCAAATACAAACCGAATAGAAAATCCGCGAGGATTTTCGTAAGTAGGCGAGTACTAGCAATGAATTATACACGTTGTTATGTGCTGGCTTTTTTCAGTTCGTTTGGTAAATATTCGCTGTATTTTGATTTTAAATAATCTAAATTTTGTTGATTATCCATTAAATTCAAATTCAGTTTGTCTTTTATAAATTCGTATCTAGTTCTAGCTTCATTAAGAATATGTCCCCAAGTTAAAACGTAAACATCATATAAATCAGTAGCGACTACGTGTCCATATTTTCTATCGGTTTGTTCTAATTCCGATTCAATGTCTGGTTTGATATCTTTAGTTACTAAAAGGAATTTCCATTTAGTTTTTTCTTTTGGAAATCTTTTGTCTTTACTAATTCTAGCTGCATAAAGTTTTATTTGCATTAGTTCGTCAACTCCTGCATCAACTTTTGGTTTTTTTAATTCAATTATTAAGTTTGTTTTGTGACCTGGAATTCCTTGTGGGAATTGTCTCCAAAGACAAACATCTGGAATAATTTGTAATTCAGTATTTGATTCACTAGCTACAGTTTCTTCAAAATCCGTTCTGCCTAAATGTTTCAAATATTCTTTTAAAACATTTTTGAGTGTAATGTCATCAACGCCATAAGTATATTCATCTCCGAATAACCAAGTTTCGTTTACAAGAATTTTATGCAAATGTTTTCTTTCTAATACATTTTTGTTTAATTCTTTATTATAAATTAATTCTTCTAGACCATTAATAAAACGTAGTCTGTTTTTAATCTCTGTCATAGTATCTATAATACTTGACAATGATGTTTCCTCTAAAATCTCAACAAGTTCCTCTCTTTTTTCATCAGGTAATTCAATTACCTCTGTTAAAATTCTTTGAAGAGAAGAAGAATCTTTTTCTAATGCTTCTTTAATAAGTGAAAGCGTAAATTTTTTGCTTTTATCATCTTGACTTTCAAAGTCTGGTAAGTATTCATTGACTTGAAGCGCAACAATATCAAATACTTGTCTTTTGCTTTCCTCTACAAGTGAATCCGCATTTTCCTTATATGGATAAAGTCCTTTTGATTTTAATTCGTTAATAAATTCTCCAGAATATAAATGAAGTCGTTTTCTAACATACTCACGAGCGAATTTTTTTGCCTCTCCATAAGCACCTTGCAGTATATCATCAAAATTCTCTAAATCAATTCGATTTTCTCTATGCAACTTTTCTACATAAATAGACTGTATAAAAATTGAAATAGGAATTGTTGACCTAATTCCAAGATTTAATTCTTTGAATGGAACACCTTTGGTGTTACACAAATATGTTTTCTTTTTTATGTCAAAACTCCATTCGATTACTTTAATTACAAAACGATATGATAATTCTCCGTCTTCTACGAGAAAGTCTGTTTCATCTGTATTTTTTATTAAAGATTCAAATTCTAGTTTGTTACCATTGAAGTAAATATTGAAATCATTATAATTTATCCAATAAGAAGCAAACTTTTGCTCTATTTCTTTTCTGAATTTAAAATCCAGTGCTTGGTTTACATTTTCTTGGTTTACGTTTTGAATTTCAACTTTAAAACCTGTTTCCGCATTTCCCTTTGGAAGTGTTTTTAAATCACTAAAGTTTGAATGAGATAAATTATTTCGGTCAAACGTTACAGTAAACTCTTTTAATGATTCTCCATTTTTATAAACACTTGTGAATTTCACTAAATCTCCTAGCGCAAGTGATTTATATCTTCCTTTTCCCTCTTTTCCGTGATAATGTCGTCCGCTTGGACTTGTATTTGTTAGTTTCTTTTCTGAACCACCTAATCTGCCAAATACGTCTTGAGCTTTTGAATATTCAATTCCAAGTCCGTTGTCAATAACCATAAGGTTCTCATATCCTCCAAGTTTGTTTTTAACGTATTCGATTTTAATTTCTGTTGAGTCGGCATCAAGAGAATTCCATATAAGTTCAGAAATTGCTGTAATTCCACTCGCTCTCGTTAAAGATTCGATATGGTCTTGCTCAACTCCAACATCAATTATTTTTGGCATATTCTATGTTTTTTTCAGCTTGCACATAACGTGTTTGTGTATGATTTCGTTGCGTGTTTAAGCACTAAATTTAGCAAATAAATCATAGATAGAAAGTCCGCGAGGACTTTCGTAAGTAGGCAATAACTAGCAATGAATTATACACGGTGTTCTACGCAGTTTTTATTCCGATTCTACTTCGCCAAACAATTTAATATCATTCCCAAACCCTTTGTTTTCTTCAGTTAATTCAGTAATTCCAATAAACAAAGCATTTATTTTCATTTCGTGAACGTGTTTATTTACAATTAGGCTCGAAACCTGAGCATCATCTTCGAATGCAACTCCAGTTAATCCATCTAATATTGTTTTAGTTAAATTATCAATATCAACTTCTTTATAGCGTCTTTCCAAAACTGAAAATGATAATACAACTTCGACATCTGCTGGTTTTTTTATTATACCTTTTTCTTTAAAAGCTTCGGTTGCATATTCACTCACAAGGTCTTTCATTTCTTGAATAGAGTTTTTATCTTCTTTTCTTTCATAAAAGTTTTTTAACTCAACTTCATTTCCGTCTTTATCTATTTCAAAAGCCTCTAAAGGTTTGAACTTATCTTGTTTTGTTGGAATGAGCTTTCCTCCATAAAATCCAAATAGAATTTCAATTTTTGGGTTTTGACGAAAAGTTACAAATTTGCTTGCCATTTTATGAGTTTTTTAAATAGTTTTCTGCGTCTCGCAAATTCAATTCTGTTTCGTTAAAAGCAGAACTTCCATTTCTATCAATATTGAAAATAGGTTCTTCCAAATTACCTAATGCAATCATTAATTGATAAATAGTATCGACATTTTTATTTTCGAGTTCTATTTTTAGCCACTTTTTAAAGTTCGGGATTAATTCAGTTTTGTGAATTTTACTTAAAGTCCAATAAGCGCTTATTCGTTTTTTTGAGTCCGAGTAAAGTCCGTTATTTATTCCATTAATAATTTGAGTTTCTAGTTCAAATGGTTTTACGTTATTTAATCCAGATTCCGCAATTACTTTTTCTTCGTATTCCGATTTTTTATTTCCGTTAGCTCTTTCAAATATGTAAGCCACAGCCTCAAATTGGTCGTTTGTCAGTTTCATTTTCTTTTATGCACGATGTTTTTCAAATTGCGTAGAACGTGTTCGTGTTATGGCTAGTTGCGTTGGCTGGAACTAAGTTAGCAAAAAAGAAACTAACCATTAGGAAAATCCGCTAGGATTTTCCGAGTACACACAGACCAAGTAATTAGTTATACACGTTGTTGTAGGTAGTTTTTATTTTACCAAACACAAAGCCAATATATTAATTCATATTCTTTTTCATTCGTTGCTATTCCTCTTGAAAATCCGTTTTTCCATTTTTCAGGTAAATTTTTTCCAGAAGATAGGTTTTCATCTGCCAAATATTTTCCAGATTTAGATTCAAGAACATAAATTTTATGATATTCAGATAAGTACTTGCTGTTTATTCCAAAGTCCCTTTCATAGGAATCAAAATTCGGTAAGGGAATTCCGTTTAGTTTATCAGAATAGTCCAATGTATCTCCAACTATTATAAAAATACTATCAGTTGGTTTATACGACTGAAATTTATTTAATTCCAATTTGCGTTTAACTTTATTAAATTCCGATGAGTCAACTTGATGTGAGAAAATCATACTTGCCTTTCCAATTGCATAAACTCCAGAAGGATAACTCACGGTAAGTTTTTTTTCTGCTTTTAATTCACTCGGAAAATGGTCAGTCATTTCTTGAGGAAATGCTCCAATTCCATTTGCATAACTTTCCAAGAATCTTTTTTCTAATTCATTTGTTTTATTTAAACAAGAACTAAAAAGAAAAGGTAAAATTAAATAAATGTACTTGTTCATTTGGTTGGGTTAAATTACCTACAACGGTCTTGTGTATGAAACGTAGCGTATAAATAAACGCTAACTTTTCGGATTTAACACGAGCCGAATTTTTTATTTTTATGTTTAATTTTCTTTTATAAATATAACCAAATAAAAAATTTGGCGTACTTTGTAAATATACAAAAACCTCTCGGAAAGCCTATAATAGCTATGTTTTATACACGTTGTTGTGCATAGTGCTTTTCACGTTCAGCTTGGTTTTCCGATGTTTGTTTTTAGTTCGGATGTGAGGGTTGGCAAGACATACTCTTTTGCAATTTTTGGCGTAGCGTTGGCTTTAGCGAATTGCAAATGTGTATGGCTCTAAGGGTTGGCGTTTCCACCAATTCCTTTATTCAACATTTCTTTAACCAGTCCGAAAATCATATTATTCACATCTTCTTTAAATTCCTTATTGTCTGAATAATGCTTGTAAAAATTGAAATTCGAGTTTATGTGTTTCAGCATTTCATCCGCTACAACTTTGTCATTCGTAATTTTTGCGTTCTGTTCGTCTGAATATTCCATTGAGTTTTTCATTTCTTGGTTATTCATAACACCTTCTGCAATATCTACTGCCATTTTTCGGACTTTGTCTGTGTCTTCAAATTCAGTTCCATAACGTTCATTAAACGTTTGCAAAATGCTCGAAAGTCTGTCAATTTCTGGGTCGTTTACTCCACCACGCATTTCAGTTGGAATAGGTTTTAAATCTTCTCCTTGTTCTAAAACAACATTGGTAGTTGATTCCAATTGCAATCGGTAACTATCCATATCAATATTATCCAAAATGCCTTGTGCTAAATCTATAGAAGTGTCGCCACCTAATTTATTTTGCAAGTGATTCAAGAAAATATAAAGCCTTTCCAAATACGCATTTTCAAATTCCACAATTTGAGAAAGGAAAATATACAAACGTACATAGGTTTTAACTTTTGCTCTAAAGTCTGCTTGTTGTTCTTCTTCTAAATCGTTTCTGAAAACATCACTCGATTCATCCAATAAAGCGTGTAATTGGTCAACAGGAACATTGTCTAAAATCCGATTAGAAAAATCTTCAACTTGTTCTCTCGTATAAACTTGATAATTATCTAAAGCATCTTGTAAATCAAACAATTTATTTGGGTCTGTGGCTTCTCCTAAAATCGTGCTTTCAAAATAAGGTTTAAACGAGTTTTCTATTTCTTCTGCTGTATTTGCAAAATCTAAAACAAACGTTTCTTTCTTTAATGGATGACTTCTGTTTAAACGAGATAATGTTTGAACAGCATTTACACCACCTAATTTTTTGTCTACAAACATTGTATGCAGTAAAGGTTGGTCAAAACCTGTTTGAAATTTGTTTGCAACTAATAAAAAACGATATTCTTGTTTTTCAAATTCATCAGGAATTTTAGCACTTGGAAATCCATTTAAACTTGCTTCGGTTTCTCCATCTATTTCTCCAGAAAATCCAACTACAGCTTTATAAGGACTATTAATGTCTTTTAAATATTGGTCAAAAGCTTTTTTGTACTTTACTGCATTTGCACGACTACTTGTGACCATCATAGCTTTTCCTTTGCCACCAACTTTCTTATTTAGATTCTCCAAAAATTGGTTAATCATTAAAATTGATTTTTTCTTAATAGCGTGTTCGTGACTTTCTACGTAAGCTTTTAGTTTCTTTTGTGCTTTCTTTTTGTCGTATTCTGGGTCGTCTTCTATTTTTTTGAGTAAAGCATAATAACTTTGATATGTTGTATAATTCTGCAATACATCTTTTATAAAACCTTCTTCAATAGCTTGTTTCATTGAATATAAATGAAATGCTCTAAATTTAGTTTTATCATCTTCTTGATATGGAACTCCAAAAAGTTCTAAAGTTTTATTCTTTGGTGTTGCTGTAAAAGCGAAATAACTTGCATTTGGTAATAATTTACGAGCTTTTACCATTGCTCTAATTAAATCTTCTCCTGTAACTTCGTCATTTTCGTTTTCATCATAATTTTCAAGGTCAGATTGTAATTCTTCTTCATCTGAAACTTTTGCTAATGTTTCATTTAGCTTTCGAGCCATTTGCCCACTCAAACTACTATGTGCTTCGTCTATTATGATTCCAAAATTATTTCCAGGTAAATCTCCAATTTCTTCAACAATATGAGGGAATTTTTGAATCGTGGTAATTATAATTTTTTTACCTTCTTCTAAAGCAGTTTTTAATTGTTTACTGCCTTCTGTAATGGCTTGAACAACACCTTTTACTTGTTGGTATTGCTTAATATTATCTCTAATTTGCTTGTCTAAAACTCTTCGGTCTGTAATTACAATTACAGTATCAAAAATAGTTTTATCTCCTGCTTTATTATGTAAGCCAACTAATTGATGTGCTAACCAAGAAATGGAATTACTTTTTCCAGAACCAGCAGAATGTTGAATCAAATATTTTTGTCCTGCACCATTTTCTTGTGCATCTGCTAAAATATTACGAACTGCTGCTAATTGATGAAATCTCGGAAATATGAGTTTCTTAACTTTCTTAATACGCTTTTTACCTTTAGAATCTAAATATTCTTTTTCTTCGGTAATGATTTGAGAATAGTTTTGAATAATATTTGTTAAACTATCTTTTGTCAAAACCTCTTTCCATAAATAGTCTGTGCGAATACCATCTTTTGGTGGATTTCCTGCACCATTTTTATATCCTTTGTTGAAAGGTAAAAAGAAAGAGTTTTGTCCTTTTAATTCTGTACACATCCAAACTTCTTCGGTATCTACTGCAAAGTTGACCACCAAACGACCAAAACGGAAAATTTCTTCGTTTGGGTCTCTGTCTGTTTTATATTGTTTTATTGCGTGGTTTACATTTTGTTTGGTGAGTTCGTTTTTTAATTCAAAACTGACTATTGGCAAACCATTTATAAACGTGACAATGTCTAACGATTTTTTATTTTGTGGTGAAAAATAGACTTGTCGCATAGCCGAAAAAATATTGGTGTGGTACAAATCATTTGCTTTTTGGTTGTAATGAGAAACTGGTTTATCGTAAAACAGACGAAGTTTTGTATCTGTAAAGCCATCTACAATGCCTTTACGCAATACTTCTATAACACCTTTTTGTTTTATTTGGTCGTTTAAACGCTTTACTATTTTTTGCTTATAAAGGTCTTTATGGAAACGTTTTAATTTGTCTAATGCTTTGGTTTGAGTCTCTTCTAAAAACTGAAACAACAAATCTTCGTCAATACAATTTACGTTGTCGTAATTAGTGTTTTCTCTTTGAACATATTTATTGCTGTCAACTAAATAGTCAACGATATGTTTTTCAAAACCGTTTTCTTTTGTGTTAGTTGATTTGTTCATTATCTATTTCGCCATATTTTGTGATTTCTTCAGCAACTAATGCTAAATTTTCTTCCTCTAAATCCATTTCATTCCCAAAATTCGATAAATCAATTTTGCCAAAAACTGCATTAAATATTAATGTTTGAAGATATTCTTTCAAAAATCCTGTTTTGGGATTTGTTTTACCAAAAATTAGAGAATTGTAGTTTTTTAAAACTTTAATTTGCTTTTTCTTTAGTTCTATAAAATCAACAATTTTATTTTGTTCTTCAATATCAGGAACAAAACAAGGGATATTATAAAATTTATCGGAATATAGACGAAGTCTACTTTCGATAATACCTGTTGATTTTCTTTTAAATTCAGATTTATAAATTTCTGTTTTGAACAAATGTTCAAAATATTTTGGGTTGTAGTTTTCCCTAAATGAATATGTGCAATATGCAGGACTAATTATTCCGTTATATTCTGAAACTGCAATTGAACCATTCCAAGCAAGCATTATGTTGCTAACTAATTGATTTTGATAAACTTTTTTGTAACCAATTAAAGATTGAGCATTAGTTAAATTATCATTTTTATCTTTTAATTTGTCTTTCTTCTTTTCAACTCCAGTATATTGAGAAAGCGATAATAATTCTTCGTTACCAATTTCAGTTTTTTGTGTTACTTCAAAAAGAATATGCTTAACCTTTTTTAATTCCCAATTTGAAGGAATTTCGCCAAGCCATTTATATTTGGTTTCTATAAAGTCAGTTCTATATTTCATTTTAATACGGTATTTAAAAGACCTAAAGTTTTCGATTCTAATAATTCAATATCACTAATTATGTCTTTTAATTCTCGATAGTCATTTGCTTGATGAAATTTTTCAATAAAGTTTATTGAATAACCAATTTTAGCAGATTTTTTATCTGGTTTTGCATTTGGTGTATATTTTAAAACTTCATTTATAATGTATTCATCAATATTTTCGGTTAGTGAAATATATTCGAAATCTTTAATATCGTGATTATCTTTAAAGTCTTTCTCTGAATGTTTGATTTTAAGTGAATAGTATCCAAATTCTTCATTTGTGTAGATTTTTGAATATTTATTATTTTCATTACTTAAATATAATTCAACAATTTTATTGATATGTTCAGAATTCAATTCACTTTTTTTCTTTCCAAGAGCTTTGGTCATTTTTTTAAAGAAAGTATCAGCTTTAATTAATTGTACAAAACCTTTTCTTGATTTAGCTTTATTATTAGATAAAATTAAAATGTATGTAGGTTGTCCTGTATTGTAAAACATATCTAAAGGAAGAGCTATTACTGTTTCTAAAAGGTCATTCTCAATAATATATTGTCTTATACCACTTTCTCCACTTCCTGCATCTCCTGTAAATAGGGCAGAACCATTATGAACAGAAGCAATACGACTTCCTCCATCTTTTGGGTCTTTCATTTTAGACAACATATGTAGCATAAACATAAGCTGACCATCATTACTACGTGAAGTCAAACATTTTTCTTCGAGTTCTCCTTTGTGATTTTTTATTGAAAGATTAAATCTCCTGTCGTTAATTTCTACTTTTTTTCCAGAACCGACATTTAAGTTGTCTATGTCTTGTTTCCAACTTGTTCCGTAAGGTGGATTGGTCAACATAAAATTGAATTTTAAATTGGGTTCAAAACCGTATTCGCTTAATGTAGAACCAAATTTTATTTTTTCTGGGTCTTCATTTTTAAGTAACATATCGGATTTACAAGTGGCATACATTTCTCCTGTATTCTCTTGTCCGTATAAATGGAAAGTAGCTTTAGATTTGACTTCTCCATCTGGGTCTGTTGCGTACTTTTTTGATTGGGTAAGCATTGCTCCAGAACCAGCACAAGGGTCGTACACTAAAAAAGTTCCGTTTTGTATTTGGTCTTTTACTGGTAAATACACCAAATGGGTCATTAATTCAATAATTTCTCTTGGTGTAAAGTGTCGTCCTGCTGCTGCATTGGTTTTTTCGTTAAATCTGCGTATCAAATCCTCAAACATATAACCCATTGCCATAGGCGATATTTTTTCAGGACGCAACTCAACTTTCGGATTACAGTATTTTTCTATTAGTGAAAAAGTTATTCCACCATTTTCAAGCGTTTCTAATTGGTTTCTGAATTTGAATTTAGAAATAATGTCTTGTACATTTTCTGAATAGCCATTTAGGTAATCTAAAAAGTTACTGTCTATGTTTTTTGGGTCGTCCAACAACTTTTTCATTGTGTATGGCGAAGTGTTGTAAAATGCTAATCCAGAACCGTGTTCTTTACTTGTTAAAAGTCCATCAAGGTTATCCATTTTGGATTTAAATTCGTTGTGAGTTTTTAGGACTTTGTCTTTGCTTTTTTCAAGAGCCAAATCTAATCTTCTCAAAACGGTCATTGGTAAAATCACGTCTTGATATTGATTTTCAAGGTATTTGTTTATCAGTACATCATCTGCGACTGTCCAGATAAAGTTTATAATTGGTTGTAGGCTTTGCGTATCTAAATTCATTCAGTTTTTGTTCTTTTTTCTGTCGCTAATTCGAGCGTTGGCTAAAATAGCTCTTTTGTTTTTTTAGCGTTGGCTTTTGCGTTGGAAAAAAAACAAATGTGCTATTTATGCGGCTGGCTTTTATAGTACAAATTTTCAATTTTTATCGTTTTTCCGCATTATGCACAACGGTTTTGTGTATGATATCGTTGTGTTGATTAGGAACTAAGTTAGCAAATAAAACCACAACGTAGGAAAATCCGCAGGATTTTCCGAAAGGACACAAAGAGAACAATGAATTATACACATTGTTACCTAATAGTTACGACACAAAAGAGTGATCACGAATGATTAGAGCGTTGGAGCAGGAGTGAATTCCGAGTTAGAGTAAACAGTTTATTTCGTATGAGTATTAAGTTCCGCAAAGTTGCTCAAAATTCCGCACGACTAAGATTCCGATTCCGAGTTTAATTCAGAGTTGAGTAAGATTAAATTCAGAGTTTGAGTGCTTAAAAAATCCGCATAAGAGTAAGTTCGGAGTAATTTTAGGTAACGGTTTTGTGTATGGCTCGTTGCGGAAAATCAGCTATGATTTTCCGCCGTAACCGAAAGATAGCAAATTGCAATGAATTCCGATTAGGAATTCAGCCGCAATGAGCTATACACGGTGTTGGCAATAGTTATTTTTTTATTCCGCTTTCAAATTCTTTCAGCGATATTTTATTTTTCTTTTTTGTGTATTCTCCGTGGGCAATTCCGTTTTCAAAATCAACAGTCAGATAATCAGTCCAACAAGCGAAAAAATCATAATCTCCTTTATTTCCTTCTTCAGAGCTATTTTTAATTTGCAAAGGTGAGATTAAGTAATATTTTCCAACCTCAAAATTCGAGATATATGGTCTGCATAAAATTCCGTTATCGCCCCAAATTTTAATTCGCTTTTTTGATTCAGTTCCTTTATATTTTTTAATTATTTCAACTGTCATTGAAAAAGGCATTTTTTTATCATATCCGTCAATTTCATAATCCAGAAAATCAGAATACTCAATAACTTTTATAAGAGCAACTAATTCATTCCGATTCGATATGACACTAAACGAACAATCTCCTTCGCAATCGCAGTCGCAAGCGAATGAGTTGAAAGAAATCAACATCATTGTCAGAACTAATATTTTCTTTAAATACGGTTTTTTCATAATTATTGCCAACGTTGTTGTGTATGGTTAGTTGCGTGGTTAAGCAACTAATTTAGTAAACAAATACGAGCCAGAGAAAATTCCGAAGGAATTTTCCAAAGAAGCACTTGTCAAAGCAATTAATTATACACGGTGTTGGCATTTCGTATTTTATTTCTTTCGTTTGTAATGATTCTGTGTTACTTGATTCAAATATGTTTTTGTTCCAATCAGTTCAAATTTCAGTTCATTCGGAAGTTCTGAAAACAAAGAAGAGCCACCACCCAATAAAATCGGAATTCTCGTAAGCACCATTTCGTCAATTAAGTCTTCTTTTAAAAAATTCCGTATTGTAGTTCCACCGTCAATATAAAGTCTGTTAAATCCTTTTTCGTATATCTGGTCTAAAATTTCCGTCAAAGTTCCTTTAGCCAAAAACGCTTTCCCTTTATGACTTTCAGGTATTTCTTTTAATTTATTACTCAACACAAAAACTGGTTTATCATATGGCCATTCAACATCAAATCCGCATACTGTTTCAAATGTTGTTCGTCCCATAACAAGAGCGTCAATTCCATTATTAAATTCCACGTATCCCATATCGTCATTATCTGGGTTTGGAATAGAGTATAGCCAATCAATTTCGCCATTTTTGTCAGCAATATATCCGTCTAAACTTGTTGCGATAAATACGCTATTCTTTTTTCTCATTATTCTTTCGTGTTTCGTGTGTCATATGAATGCCAACGTTGTTGTGTATGATTTCGTTGCGTGTTTCAGCAACTAATTTAGCAAATACAAACCGAATAGAAAATCCGCGAGGATTTTCGTAAGTAGGCGAGTACTAGCAATGAACTATACACGTTGTTGTGCTTTCGTTATTTTTTAGAAATTAAGCTAATCAATTCCTTTGCCTTAATAGCGTTTTCCTCAATTATAAGTATTTGATTTTCAAAAGTAGAAATTTGCCAATTTACAAGGGACATTAATTTTCCGTTTTCTAACTCTTCAATAACTTCTTTAGGGTCGACAAGAAAATCTTTTTTATGATTTAACATTAAGAGTAAAGGGCCTTCAATATGATCCGACACAAAGTTTGCGTGAAATTCAATATTACTATTATATTTTACACAATTTACCAAGTAATATGTTTGTAAACTTTTACTTATTTGACTATTTTCAATATGCTTTATAATTCCAGATTCTAACATTTTAGTATAAGATAATCCAAAATTTTTGGAACTTGAATTCATCGCCAAAGAATTTGGCAATTGAGACAAATCAATTTCATCATATTTTCTTTCAGTAACCTTATAAAGGTAGTCAGTGTATCTTTTTATGTTAGATATATTCTCATTAAAATGAATTATGTCCGACTCTAATTCAGCTTCTATCTGTTCCAAGAAATTCGCTACTTCCTTTTTTTCTAACCTGTTTGTATTCCAATTATTAATCGATAAGGCAATTAAAATTCCAATAACAACAAGAAAAATTTCACCAATTGCATATTTAAAATACTTTCCAGTTTTGTTTTCCATAAGTAAGTTTTGGCGAATTTGTCTAAAGAATTTTAGCATTGGTTAGCGGTTGGTTTTAATGAAGCACAACGGTTTTGTGTATGATATCGTTGTGCTGGTTAGGAACTAAGTTAATAAATAAAACCAGACCATAGGAAAATCCGTAGGATTTTCCGAGTAGTCACAGAATGAACAATGTATTATACACATTGTTACACTCAAGTAAGCGACACAACAGAGTCATCACGAATGATTAGAGCGTTGGAGCAGGAGTGGATTCCGAGTTAGAGTAAGCAGTCCATTCCGCATGAGTATTAAATTTCGTAAAGTTGCTCAAAATTCCGTACGAGTAAGATTCCGATTCTGAGTTAAATTCAGAGTTGAGTGAGAAATAATTCAGAGTATGGATTTCCGCAGGAGTAAGTTCGGAGCTATTTGGTGTAACGTGTACGTGTATGATTAGTTATGTTGGCTAGGTCTAAGATAGTAAAAGCGAACGAGCCGTTAGGGAAATCCGCAGGATTTTCCGAGTACAAGCTGTACGAATAATTAGCTATACACGTTGTTGTGCTTTCGTTATTTTTTTATTTCCAATTCCAAAAGTTTAATTATCTCTTTATTTAATTCAAGACAACTTTCTTGTTTTCCAAGTAAAATTGTTTGATTAATAACTTGATTTTCTACAAAATTTTCGAATTCTGGTAATTTGAGCATTTCGTTATTATCTATTTCAAATCCAGATTCAGGGAAGCCTATTTCTCTAATTTGTTCATCTGTACTGACTTTATCAGCATTTAACCAACTACCGTTTTTCATTATGAATAGTGCAAGATATCTATTATATTCAAGTGATATTTGCTCTCTATCGTGCAAGTTTTCTAAAGTAGAGAACCAAAAGGAAAGTCTATTACGTAAAATTTCATTGCTAATTATTCCGAGTTTTCCAGAGTTGATTAATTCCAACAGAAAACCGTTTTGTGGAAAATAGACTGGTGTAAAAACTATTTGGTCAATTAAGCCGTCAATATTTGAATTATTCGAAATTCTGTTTCCTGTTTGAGCGATAATTTTTAAACCAGCCTTTTTGTTGTTTTTGAGCTGTTGAATGTTTCGCTCCATTTCTGCAAGATTATATTCAAAATCCAATTTCAGGTTTTGAAGAATTTTATACTCTTGTTTTTGTTGTTTTAAAGTGTCATTATAATTATTTAGTTGTAAAGCGATTAATATTCCAATAACCACAAGAATAATCTCTCCAATTGCATAAAGTAGATATTTACTGAATTTGTTTTCAGTCAGCATTTTTTGTCTAATTTTTCTAAAGAATTTTATCATTGGTTAGCGGTTTCTGATAATGAAGCACAACGGTTTTGTGTATGATAACGTTGTGTTGGTTAGGAACTAAGTTAGTAAATAAAACCAGACCATAGGAAAATCCGTAGGATTTTCCGAGTAGTTACAGAATAAACAATGTATTATACACATTGTTACACTCAAGTAAGCGACACAATAGAGTTATCACGAATGAATAGAGCGTTGAAGCAGGAGTGGATTCCGAGTTAGAGTAAACAGTTTATTTCGTATGAGTGTTATGTTCCGCAAAGTTGCTCAAAATTCCGCACGAGTAAGATTCCGATTCTGAGTTAAATTCAGAGTTGAGTGAGAAATAATTCAGAGTATGGGTTTCCGCAGGAGTAAGTTCGGAGCTATTTGGTGTAACGTGTTCGTGTATGGTTAGTTGCGTTGGCTAGGTCTAAGATAGTAAAAGGGAACGAACCATTAGGAAAATCCGCTAGGATTTTCCGAGTACACACAGACCAAGCCATTAACTATACACGTTGTTGTGCAACGTACTTTCTTTATTCAAAACAGTCAGAAACTGTTCCGCTTTGTTCTTAATTTCCTTTATCATTATTGGGCTTTTGTCACTTTCTCTCAAAGTCCAATATTTGTTTAAATTCCAACCCATTTTTCTGTTGTCTCCAGTTCCGATTTGTGTTATAAATCCCCAAAACCATAAATCATCCCAAACTTCAATGTCTTTTCCGCTATAATTTTCAGAGATAATTTTGTTTATATTCTTGAAGTTCCAACTCTTTGGTTGGATTTTCTTAAAAATCGCAATTATAACAGCATCTACAGGAAGATAGAATAAGTCGTTATTTTCTAATTCAGTTGGTGCGTCATTCCAAATTCGCAAGTCATTTGGATATTCTCTATTATGCAAGTGGAAAATGGTTTTTACAAATAGGGCAGAAGTCTTTTCTCCCCAACCTTTTTGTTCACGCATTCCGTTATAAAGTCCGTTGTAATTTTTCGGTTCAGTTCCATTTGGATTGATTACGGACATAAATCCATAAAATGTATTCAGCAAGTCTATATTCTGATAGATTTTTTGATAAAATTCAGCGAGATAGTCGATTTTCGGTTGACTTTGGGTGTTCGCAGTATGATACAAAAGCGAAACAATTTTTTCCGCTTTATTTTTCTGTGAATTTACAATTCCGCTGTAATATCTTGTCTGTAATTCTTTGTTGTAACTCCGATTTTCAATTAGGAATTCAAATATATTTTTCAGCGATTCAGTCAAATTTAGGACGGTTTTTGGGTATGTTGCACAACGAGTTTGTGTATGATAAGTGCGAAAGAAAGTGATAAGATTTTCCGTCGCTATTATTATAGAGTTTAAATATAAGGCTTTTAATTGAAGCTTTATTTAAGCATTTATTATACGCGTTGTTAGCTATTTTAGTGCAACACTGTCCTTAGGCGAAGCTAAAAGTTAGCTTATAAACCAAAAGCAACCGAGAGAAAATGCGATCTCACAATTTACAGATATGTATAAGACTACAATGCCAGAAGCAATTACAGACCTAACATACTCGCATTAAGGTTGCACCTAAGAGTTATAAACAGCCACCTTTTATGGAATAAGAACGAATCAGAACGCTTACCAGCTATTTACAAGTATGTATGAGACTACAAAAAGAATTTAGGTATTCACGAACCATACTAGCGTTTAGTTCCCATAAAAGGATTGAATTGATTTTTTAAAAATCCGAAGATTTGAATAGTGAAGGAAGTTAGCTGAGGTTAATTAATTTTCGGCAATGCACTATTTTAGCTAACGTGTTCGTGTTATGGCTAGTTGCGTTGGCTAGGTTAAAGTTAGTAAACTATCACGAACTTATGGAAAATTCCGCAGGAATTTTCCAAGTAATCACTGACCACAGCAATTAGTTATACACGTTGTTACCCAACGTTTTTTATTCATAGCATCAAGATTATCAGAATAGTTAGACCTATTGTTACAATAGTGAACTCAGTTAGTAATGCACTCTTAAAATTGATTTTTTCATTAATTAATATAAATCCAATTATAATTCCGATAAATGCTAATATTGAATTTATTATCAAAATCCAATCTGGAATAGGATAAGTTGTAAGTAAATCTGTGAAATGATATCTGTATAGAAGTTTTAGACTAAACCAGCTCCAAAATAGATTTATTAAAATAATAATTAGTCCAATCAATTTCTTTTTTTTTAGAAAAATCAGACAAGAAATAATTGTCATAACAAGAATTCCAATTGTTCCCAAAAACATCAAATTTATCCACATCCCAACATCATGAATTCCTGTTGCAAATTCATTTAGTAAAGCTTCGGATGTGAATAATAATATTAAAGTTAGTAGCATAAATACTGCTAAATGAATTAATATGATTTTCTTTTTACTCAATCAGTTTTTTTTAGTTTTCAAAATTCTCAAATACAATTATTTTTAAATATTTATGTCCGCAATCTACTCCAATTAATTAAGTTTTGAATTCAGTCAATTCGTTTTCAAAATCTTCTATTTATCTAATAAACTCCAATAGTTTTCAAAACTATCTTGATTTAATTCTGTTATATCAAAATGGTCTTTAAAATCAGTCAATAATAAATTATTGTCAGTCCAATAACCATAATTATTTTTGAATGGCATTATTACAATTATTCGTCCATCTTTATCCATTCCAATTTCACGTTCTGGAATCCCAGTTTCGCTGTCCAATTCAACAATCCACGTTTCTACAAGGTCAATTTTATTTTCAAAATCCGGATTTGCTTTAGGAATAATTGAGCCTAAAATTCCGATAATTGCTTTTTTTATATTCCGCTTTACAACTCCATCTGGTTCAGCATTATGTTCGTTTTTCGGAATTTTAAATTGTATGTAAGTCGTTTTTTTCAAATGTTGGGTAACGTGTTTGTGTATGGTTTCGTGCGGATTTTCAGCCGAAGCGCCTTGCGCAAGGATGAGCCATTTATGGCGAAAAATCCGATGGAAAAAAGGAGCAAGGCTGTGTCTTGCTATTTTTCCAAGTAAAACATACTAGTTTGTTTAAAGATATAAATTAAAATCGAAGTTCAAGGGTAAGCATGAACTATACACGTTGTTGTGCAACGTATTTTATACGTTTTCTCTGTTCCTTTTTATGTATTTTCCAATCAAAACAATTCCTAATGCTTGAATCAAAGTGTTCAAAAAGAGTAAAATCAGATTATTGATTTTCCAAAATTCAGTATTGTTCTGTAACAGTGGAAATCCGTCATTAAATTGTCCGATTGGAAATCCGACAACGCTATTCACAATTTCGTTTAATTCAACCTGTTTATGGTTCACATCATCTCCCAATGATAGGAATCCTAAAACAATAGTTAATATAGACAGTCCAATCAAGATAAAAACCATCATCAGTATTATTTGGTAAATAGTTTTTGTTCGGTTATTCAAAATTTAATGTTCCGTATTTGGATTGGATATGTTGCACAACGTGTTTGTGTATGATGTCGTTGCGTTGGTTGAGAACTAATTTAGTAAATAAAACACGAACTTTAGCGTATCACTAAAATATTCCGAATAGGCGAGTAGCAGCAATGCATTATACACGTTGTTGTGCATAGTGCTTTTCACGTTCAGCTTGGTTTTCCGATGTTTGTTATTTTGTTCAAAAGTGAACGTTGGCAAGACATACTCTTTTGCAGTTTTGGTGAAGCGTGGTTGATGCGACTGGAAATGTGTATGGCTTTGAGCGTTGGCAATTCTGTGTTTTAGCTTAAAACCATCTTCTCACTTTTTCCGTGTATTGTATATATTCATTTTCAAATTCGCGCTTTAAAAATTCTTCCTCTAATCTTATTTGTGTATTCACACTTAAAGTAGATAATGAGATTATGATCAAAGTAAATGCATTGGGAATTACAAGAAATAGTCCAATATTAGCAATCATTATTCCTAAAAAAATTGGGTTTCTTGAAATTGAAAACATTCCATTTGTTACTAATTTGGTTTTGTTTTTTTCATCAATACCAATTCTCCAAGAATTTGCCATTTGGCTTTGAGAAATCCAAACAACAATTAATGATATAACCAAAAGTGTCCAGCCAATCTTTTGTAAAATAGGATTTTCTAAATACCAAAAAGGAAGTAAATATTCGTACCACTCATTTTTAAAAGCATAGATTCCAACAACTATAACCTCAAAAATTGTGATAAAGGTAAAAACCTTACCATTATAATCGTGAGCATTATCTGACTTTTTAAACGTTAGCGGATTTATTCCTGTTTTTCTCCAAAGTAAAATAGACCTTAACACAAATACCAATAAAAAATATAATATTAGATAAGCAAATAATAACATAGTTTCTAATTTGATACAAAAGTGCTCTAAATATCAATGCAATGGAAGTGCAATTAGTGACCACTACATTTATCACAAATTCCTTTTACTACCAAGTTTACATTTTCTGAAACAAAACCATCAGGCACTTTTATTTGAGGGATTTTATGTTCTGTTAAACAAACAGTTTCGTTACAGTTGTTACAATGAAAATGCAAATGCAAATCGGTTTCAATTTCGCAACTGCAACCCTTTTCACACAAAGCATATTTTGTAATTCCTGTACCATCGTCTATTTGATGTACAATATCTTTTTCTACAAATGTTTTGACTGTTCTGTACAACGTTGTTCTATCTGCTTTATCAAAAGCATTTTCTATGTCACTTAATGTAACAGCAATTTGCCTTTCTGCAAGGAACTTGTAGATTAACAAGCGCATTGCAGTTACACGAATATTTTTAGATTCTAATAATTCTTCTATTGTTTGCATAATTAATCGTGGTCTTCGTTTCCAAATGGTTTAATAATAATTCCTACGCTGAATATAAAACCATCTGTTGGTGCATATATTTCTGGAAAAATCGGATTTTCGTGTGGTGGCAAAACCAAAGGTGAAAATCTGCTTTGTCTTCTGTCAGTAAAGTTCTCAAAATTTATAAAAACACTTCCGAAATTGAAATTACGCATTAGCAATAATCCCATTGTTACAAAATCTGTTGTTTCAGTTCCGTTTGATAAAAATTGCTTTCCAGTATAAAAAGTTTCGTAACCAATTCTCCATTTTTCAGATTCGTACATTAGCACGCTTCCTGCGTTATGCTTTGCTGTTAAAGGTTTTTGTGGATTACCTGGTAAATAATTTAGCTTGGTATCAATAAACGCATAGTTCAAAAACCATCTAAAGTCTTTGTAGGTAAACTTTATGTTTGTTTCTGCTCCTTTGCTAAAGATTTCATCTTGTGCATTTTCAAATTGAAATTGACCATTATTTGTCGAATTTAAAAGTAGTCCGTTATTAATTGCAGTAATATAGAATAATTGATTTATAGAAAAACCAATCTCATCAGTTAAACGTGTTTGATAATTAAAATCAAGATTTAAACCATAAGAACGTTCTGCTTTTAAGTTTGATTTATCTATACCAAGTACATTTTCGAAATTTATAAATTCAGCTTCTTCTGTGAAAATATCAGGTATTTTGTAGCCTAAACCACCACCAATTCTGCTTGAAAATCCATTGTCATTTTTATACAATAATGAAACTCTTGGAAGTGGAAAAAATCCATAGTCTGTGTTGTAATCTGCTCTCAATCCAGTTTCTAAAATCCAATTATCTGAAAGGTCATAAATGTTGTTTGCAAACATTCCATACGTTATATCTGTTTGGTCACGTTGTAAAGTTGCACTATCATTCTCATCAAACTTTGAAGTATATAAGTTTGCTCCAAAAATCCAATCAGCTTTTGAAGTTGCTTTTTGATAAGTAACTTCTGTAAACGTATTGATTTGTTTACCGTCAAAATTAAAATCTGGAATAGTAAGGTTTCTATCGAAAAACGAAATACTATTTTTTATGTTCAAAGAACTTATTGAATCTATTTGCGTTTTATAAACTGCTTGACTGCTCAACCTTTTTGAGATATTTTCTTCTGTATATTGATGAATTCCATTTTCTCCACTTTCAATTTTTGTTACATCTCCACCAATTCTGTCATCGTAAGTTCCATTTAAACCAATCCAAAACGTTGTTTTTTCTGATGGATAATAAAAGAATTTTGGGTTGAATGAAATAGAAGTTGTTTTTGGCAAATTACTAAAACCATCATTTTCTGGGTCGTATACTTTTTGAGAATGACCAGAACCATAAAGCGAAACACCAAATTTCTCATTTCGCTTGCTGTAAAATACATTTGCTGTACTTCCTAATGCTTGGGTTTGCGTTAACATAATATCTAAAGCTGGTTCTTCGTCAGGTGTTTTTGAAACCATATTTATTAAACCTGCAATTGCTCCACCACCATAAAGTGTTGAAGAACTTCCTTTAATAATTTCAAACTGTTGCAAGTCCAAAGGTGGAATTTGTAATATGCTCAAACCACTTGAAAAACCACCATAAAGAGGAAACCCATCTCTTAAAAGTTGCGTGTAACGTCCATCGAGTCCCTGAATTCTAATATTTGTACTTCCGCTACTTAAAGAAGTTTGTTGCATTTGTATTCCTGTGCTTTCACGAAGTACCATTGAAATATTGGTAGGATTCATTATGGCTTTTTCTCCCAATTCTTCTGCTCCAATAAATTCAATCCTTGTTGGAATTTTCTTTACCGTTCGTGTACTTCTTGAAGATTGTATTACAACTTCGTCCAATTCATTTCCACCACTTTTTAATTTGAAAACTAAATCGGAACTATTTGGGATTTGAATAGTAGCTTTTAAGATTTCATAACCCAAATATGAAATTATGATACTATGTTCTCCGTTTGGAACTTCTGTAAAAGTAGCTATTCCATCAAAATCAGTTACAGCTCCTTTTTCTAATTCCTCAAAATATACTGTTGCTGCAAATAAGGGTTCGTTTTCGGATTCTGAAACTACTTTTATTTGTATGTCAGATGTTTGCGCTTTTATAGAAAAGCACATTACGATTGTGAGCATTGCGCTCAATATGTATTTATTCATTGAAAATGTAAAAATTAATTAACTAAAAATTTTTGACTTTTGGTCGATAAATCAGCTAATCAATTGAGGCGGTTGCCAGATATTGGAATGAAAATTAAATCTGTAAATTGATTGATAAACAGATAGGATTTCTGTAGAAATTTGATTGTTAATACCTAATTCAAAAGTTTGAATTGGTTGATATGTAATTGCGATTCCGCAACAATTACAAATACAAGTTATTGGACAAGTATCATCACTATCATTTTGATGATTGTGTTCAGCGGTTATTTCGTCTTGGTGCAGGTCTTCAGCATTATTTCCGTCAGAACAAGGTTTGATTGACAAAACAAATATTAATAATGATAATATGATAGTAACAAATTTCATTGGCACAAAGATAAATAAATTTCAATGCAATGGTGTTGCAAAGTCTTTTCTTAATTCTGTTTTGTGTTCCGTTTTTGAGCGTTGGCTAAAAACAGCTCTTTTATTTTTTTAAGCGTCGGCTTTTGTGGCTGGAAAAAACAAATGTGCTGTTTGTGTGGTTGGCTTTTTTAGTTCAAGTGTTTATTTTTAGCACGATTTTCGCATTATGCACAACGAGTTCGTGTATGATTTGTTGCGGAATTTCAGTCGAACGCTTTTGCGTTTGGATGAGCCGACTCCTCACTTCGTAGCTTCAGCGTAGAAGTGGTCGGCGAAAATTCCGCTGGACAAAAAGCGTGAGGTTGAACTCGTACTTTTTTTTCCGTTTAGCTAAAGATAACAATTTGTAGGAATATTTGGTCTGCTTAAATCACTTGCGGAGCAATTAATTATACACGTTGTTAGCAACTGGCTTTATTCTTTTTATTCGTTCAGCTTTTTCAATGTTCCGTCATCATTGATAAATTCAAATTGATGATTTTGGTCAATTATTAGTCCGCCTTGATTTATAAATTTTCCGAACATTCCTCTCCAATCTTCATTGTCAGATTCTTGATTAGAATCCCAGCGAATAATTCCGCAAAAATTTGGTTCGTCCAGTTCAGATTTGATTACTACTCCGAATTCTCCATCAAGTGATACTTTTGTTCCGTGAACAAAATCGTGATTCTTTTTCCAATTATTAACTCTTTCAAAAATTCTATTGCCTAATTTTTCTCCTTGTTTTCCTGTAAAATCATCCCATTCACAAGTTGGTGCAAACCAATACCATATTTGCGTAAAATCAGCAACATTATCTTTTTCAATTTCGTAAAGGTGTTCAACAAAAGCATTATAAAATTCTTCTGCTGAAGAGAACTTTCCAGAATAACCACCTTTAAATTCAGACAGCATTTTTTCGGCTAAATGTAAATCCGAAAACAATTCAAAAAGTTCCCACTTTTTCCAATACTCAAATTTGGAAAGTCCTTTAGATTTTTTCTTAAATATTCGGTTAAACATTGTCCTTTTTTCAGCTTGTTGCTAACGGTTTTGTGTATGGCTCGTTGCGGAAAATCAGCTATGATTTTCCGCCGTAACCGAAAGATAGCAAATTGCAATGAATTCCGATTAGGAATTCAGCCGCAATGAGCTATACACGTTGTTGTGCTTTCGTTATTTTTTTAATTCTTTGTCAATCAATTCTATTAAACGTTCTGATTTGGATTTTATACTTTCATAAATTTCTATGAACCCTTCTGATGTCCAGATTGAAGTTACACAACCATTTTTATATTCTTTATTTTTGAATAAAGCACTAAAATCTTCTATAGTTATATTTACCTGATCTATTTTTTTAATTCCCAAAAACACAGGTTTCATTTTCTCGAGATCAGTAAATCGGTAAACAGGTTTAGATATAAATTCTTCATATTCTGCTGTTTCGTGCTCAACATAAAAAACATTTGTTTGGTATTGAAGTGACAATTCAAATAAGTATAATTTTATTGAATCATTAGTAATCAAGTTCATATTTCCAGAACTAACCAAATCATTATAGGTTATATTACTTGGAGTAAACCTCTCTTGATTTAATGTATTTACGACATTATAAGTTGTTTCTGTCAAATCCTTAATTGGCTGTCCATTTATTTGTTTTATGAGATTATTTGTTCCTTTATTTTTTTTCTTTCTAAAATCAATAATATACTCAAGACTTCCTATGTCTTTTTGAAGGTCAATTTTGATACTTTTTAAGTACTTGTTTTCTCTTTCTTTTTCAATTCTATTGTTGTTTAAATTATTAATCTGTAATGCAATTAATATTCCAATAACCACAAGAATTATTTCTCCAATGGCATAAATCAGGTACTTACTGAACTTATTCTCAGAGAGTAATTTTTGTCTAATTTTTCTAAAAAATTTTATCATTGGTTTTTTCTTTCACTAAAGTTAGAATAATTTTTTTATTCCGTAAGAGTGAGAAATAATGAAGCACAACTGGTTATATACAAACAAATATAACACATTTTAGATGTCATATTCCGGATATCACAAGTTTTGAGGTTTGTTTGTCCGTATTCATAAATTGCTTTACCGCAATATCTAACGGACTCTTAATACACAATAAATCCTTCTTTGCTACATGCGTATAAATCATTGTCGTTTCTGGTCGAGAATGACCCAATAATTCCTGAATATAACGCAAATCAATACCATCTTCCAATAAATGAGTTGCATAACTATGACGTAAAGTATGTGGAGTTACACGCTTGTATATTTGAGCCTGCTTACAAGATCGCCTTAAAAAATGACGCACGCTTTCTGCACTGTATTGCTGTTGTTGATGTCCTTCAACAAAATAACGTTTAGGAAGATAGGTGTTCAAATAATTATGTAGTAATGGTAAAAAACTTTCAGCAATAATAACATATCGATCTTTCCGCCCTTTAGAATTTTTTATTAAAATTTGACGCCGACTAATATCTATATGACCCAACTCCAAACTTAACAATTCACTTATTCGAAATCCGCATGAATATATCATAGCAATGATTGCTCTATGCTTTAAATTTTTTGTCACTTGAATGAGTCTAATTACTTCCTCTTTAGATAATACCGTTGGTAATCGTCTATCTTTATGAGGTCTTACAAGTTCTAAGTCATTAAAAGTAATGTCAGGGTAAAACCCTTTAAAAACTTTTAAAGCACTAATAAATTGCCGTTGCTTACTTATAGAATAGTTCCGTTTGATATAGATAGCTTCAATATACTTTTCAATATCACGATTTGTAATAGTCTTAACGGGTTTTAAATGATAATAAGCCAAACAATCGGCTACCAATTGTGTATAAGTTCTTACCGTACTTTGGCTATAACGTTTACCTTTTAAATAGATATAAAACTCATTGAGAATTTGACGTTGCTCAGCGGTTAATTGAGTTAAATCATGGGTTAAGACTAATTCTGGCGAAGACACAACTTCACTATCATTTATAGTATAATTACTAAGTGCCTCATGTATAATCTCCAACATTTCTGGCGAACGTTTTACATACCAATGCTGTAAACTATTACTCCATCGTCGTCCTGGAATCGTTTTAACCAAATTAATAATCGTCCAGTTATAGTCAAAACAAATCAAAATCTGTTCAACTTTTTTATGATACTTAGGTTTGAGTGTAATTTGTGCAGTTTTCATTAGGTCATAAATAAAATAACAACCTATAAATATAGAAAATAATCTATCAAAAAGCAACCTAAGTTAGTCTATAACTTCGGAAATGTGAAATCTAAATGATTTGGCTAAAACTTATTCTTTATAACCCAAAAGCGCATCAATAGTATTAGCTGTTACCGAATGGTAATTAGCTCTAGATTTTTTGTAAATAGCCAAAGCTTCGTCAACTTTGTCATTACGTTCAAAGGCCTTAAATAAGGTATTGACATACCATCGTCGGCCAACACGTATTAGAAAGTCCTCAATCTTTTGATCTACATTATTGCCATGATAATCATGATTAATAGCTTGCTCGTACCAAACCATAGCAATATGAGAATTTCCAGAGTTGGTAAAGTCAAAGGCCGCATCAAATCGTGCCAAATCTTCAATAGTGATAGTTTCTGGGAAATTTCTTATAAAATAGACCCATTCTTGAGTGGTCCAATTTTTAGTTTTTGAAACATCTACTGATTTGTTTTGTATAAAATCCGATAGAGTTTGCTTGGCGTTATCAAACTTATCCGAAACAATTATGGCTTGATTCTCAGGAAGTCCTGCTTCATATATCCATGCTTCTGTATTAAAATCTACGCCGTTTGGTTCTAACAAGTTACTATTCAAATAACTAATAAAATCTTCAGTAGTCACTGTAGAAAAAGCATTCGTCTTAAAATAGCTTTTCAGAAAAGCATCAAATTTTTCGCGACCTACAGTTTCTTCTAGAGTTCTTAAAAATAAATAACCTTTATCATAAGCAATACTATTCATACCATCGTCGGGATTTTTTCCGCTTAAATCCAATTTCAATTTGGTCATTTCTGGTTCCTCTTTAAATCCTTCAATTTCCTCTTCCAAATCTTGTCTGCCAATAAGCGCAATCATATTAGCACGTTCTTTTCCGTAAAGGGCTTCCATAATTCTAATTTCAAAATACACGGTAAATCCTTCGTTAAGCCAAAAGTCATTCCATGTGGCATTCGTAACCAAATTCCCAGACCACGAATGTGCCAACTCATGAGCAATAAGCGATGTTAAACTCTTGTCTCCAGCAATAACAGTGGGTGTAGCAAAAGTTAAACGCGGATTTTCCATACCGCCAAAAGGGAAACTTGGAGGCAAAACAATAACATCAAATTGATCCCAATCATAAGCGCCATATAAGTTTTCTGCAGCAACAACCATTTTTTCCATGTCGATAAATTCAGCTTGTGCTTTGTCTATCATCGACTTTTCTGCATAAACTCCAGTACGATTACTAATAGCTTTATATTCAAGATCCCCAACAGCAAGTGCCATCAAATAAGGAGAAATAGGTTGCTTCATCTTAAAATGATATACACCATCATCGGTTTTAGATTTCGGGTTCTCTGCGCTCATAACAGCCAATAACTCAGAAGGTACTTTTACCTTAGCATCGTAGGTAATTCTAATTTGTGGGCTATCTTGAATAGGAATCCAACTTCGTGTCAAAATTGCCTGGCCTTGCGTAAATAAAAACGGATGTGTTTTGTCTGCCGTTTGTTGTGGGTTTAACCATTGCAAAGCTTCAGTTTTGTCTGTAGTCTTATAAAATATAGTTATGGTTTTAGTGTCTTCGGAAATATCAACTGTTAGCGATTGCCCTAAAGCCTCATCAAAAGCACCGAGTGTAAACGTTGTTGGCTTGCCATCAGCTTCTGCGCGTTCAATTTCTAAAAATTTAGAATCTAAAATGATTTTTGAAGCTTTATTGTTGTTGTTAATGGTATAGTTGGCAGATCCACTGATGATTTTTTGATTAAAATCAACATTTATATTTAAGTCTAAATGATTGATTGAAGCATCGTTAGGTTGAGCATATGAATGTGTTTCTTCAACATAAGGTGTAGGCGAGGGTTGGTCTAGAGAGCTCGTTTTTTTGTCGTCTTTGCAAGCAAAAGTTAAGACCAATAAAGCGCATAATAAACTTAGTTTTTTCATAGTGTTTTTTTATTCTGTATAAAGTTGTCCGCGATGTGGTTTTAATGCATCACGTATGGGTTTCATTTCGTCATCGGTTACCACCATATAAGCAATGCTATGCATAGCATTAAGCTGCTCAAATCCTGTAATGTTGAGATTAGTATGTTGAATAGCAATGTATTCTTTGAGATGTTTGTCATGGTGTTCAGCAATTTTCAAAGCATCAGGACCACGAAAATCCCAAATCAATTTCAGTTTACGCATTGGCGACAGATGTTCCGTTTTCGGCGAAATTTTTAAAATCCTTCATATATTTTAAGGATTGCTTTTTAAATGCACTAGGCATCAAAAAGAGCATAATTCGCATCACCAAATTTAATGGTAAAAATTCACTTTCGGAAGTCCATTTAGTAAATCCTTCATTTGTTTTTTCAAAATAGTTATGCTGTACATTGTGCATGCTTTTGGTGGTGTAGTTAGCATGAAACTCATCAGGGAAATTACGTTTGGTTATGGTTTCAATTAATTCCATCTTGCGTTTACCAAACAGATAACATAATTTCATCTTGGCTCCTAATTCGCCTGGATCACCAGAAATGTGCTCTGCAGATACCAATCCTCGTTGCCAATGTTTTAAGTTTTCAACGTTGTCCATTTTTTTAATGAACTCATCTAAAGGCACATTTACCTTTATTTCTGTAGTATATTTCATTTTGAATATAGAGGGATAATTCTTGTTAAAGATATACAGTTTTAAGCAATAACAATAGATTTTGAGGTTAAGCGCAATAATTTTAGATGAGTGGTAGTTTTCCTAAGATTATTAATTGTGTAATATGGAAGTATTAATACTAAATTTTGCTTGCAAAACGTTTAGAGAAAAGCAACTTGTTTTATAGGTGAATTGTGTTATTTTTGCTGAAATTTGTGACCATAATTCAACGTAGAATTGTTATAAAATCTTACGATGCGTTTTGGCATAAAGAATGTAATACAAGCATTAAAATGAATATAAAAAGTTATATGAAACTATTAACAACAGCACTTTGTCTTTGTATTGCCTTAATAACTCAGGCACAAGTAAAAGATACTGATGTGCTATTTACAGTAGATGGAGAACCTGTTAAGGCTACAGAGTTTATAAGGGTATACAATAAAAACCTCGAATTGGTTAAAGACGAATCTCAAAAAGATATTGATGCTTATCTCGACCTTTTTGTGAATTATCAACTTAAAGTGAAAGAGGCACGTCGTTTAGAACTCGATAAAGATGAAAAATATTTAAGAGAGTTTAATAACTATAAAAACCAACTTACCAAAAATTATATGTCTGATAATAAAGTAACAGACGCCTTGGTAAAAGAAGCTTACGAACGTACAACAAACGATGTAAAGGCGTCGCATATATTGGTGAGAATAGATCAAACTGAAACAGATACACTTGCGGTTTATAATCAGTTATTAGGTTTGCGCGAGCGTATTTTGAATGAAGGGTTTGAGACGGTACAAAAAGAGGTTCATAATGGACAAACTATATTTGCTGAAGACTTAGGTTATTTTGGAGGCTTTAAAATGGTATATCCATTTGAAACAGCTGCCTTTAATACTCCTGTTGGAGAAGTGTCAATGCCGTTTAGAACGCGTTTTGGCTATCATGTGGTTAAAGTACAAGACAAGCGTAAAGCACTTGGCGAAGTTACAGTAGCACATATTATGGTGTCTAATAAACAAAAAGATAGTACTGTTGTACCAGAAGATCGTATCAAACAAATTTATAAAAAGATACAAGAAGGTGAAAAGTTTGAGTCTCTAGCAAAGCAATTTTCAGATGATAAAAGCTCGTCTAATAAAGGTGGTGTGTTGTCTCCGTTTAAAGGTGGACAATTAAGTTCAAAAGCATTTGAAGATGTGGCATTTTCTTTAGAACATCCAAATGATATTTCCGAGCCGTTTAAAACCGATTTTGGTTGGCACATCGTAAAATTGATTCGCAAGAAAGGTATCCAACCATTTGAAGAGGTTAAAGTAGCACTTCAAAATAAAGTAAAGCGTGATACAAGGTCTAAGTTGATTAATTCGGCTATGGTTAAAAAATTGATGACTCAATATAATGTTAAGGAAAATGCAGAAAGTTTAACATATTTTGAGAGTATTTTAAATGATGATTATTTTAACCAAGCCTGGAAGGCTCCCGAGAATTTTCAAGCAGAAAATATACTGATTACAATTGATGGTAATACAACTTATTCCAACAAAGACTTTTTAGATTACCTTATGGCTAATCAGCGTAAATATTACAGAAGAAAAGCAAGTGCTAAAGCTGTAGTTAATACTGAGTATCAAAACTTTTTAGAAACAAAAGTGTTGAAGTATCGTGAAGATAATTTGGAGTTTGAAAATGAAGATTTTGCTTTTGTATTAAAGGAATATAGAGACGGATTATTATTATTCGATCTTATGGAAAAAGAAGTTTGGAATGCAGCATCTAAAGATTCTGTTGGATTAGAAAACTACTATAACAATCATCAATCAAGCTATGTGTGGAATGATCGTATCGATGCTGTTATATTGTCATCGGCATCAAAATCGGCCATCGAAAAAGCAAAGCAAGAATTGATTAATGGCACTTCTGAAGAGAATATCCTAAAAAGCTTAAATGCAACAGATGGACTTAATGTGATTACTACTCCTGATATTTTTGAAAAAGGAGATCCTTCTTTACCTGAAGGCTTAGAATTTAAAACAGGGATTTCTAAAATATATCAGTACAATGACGCATATCACGTTATAAAAGTAAACAATGTATTACCAGCGGCTAACAAAACGCTAGACGAAGCAAGGGGTAAAGTGGTGAGTGACTATCAAAATTATATTGAAGAGAATTGGGTTAAAGATCTTAATGAACGGTTTGAGGTTAAGGTTGATAATAAGGTCTTGAAGCGCGTGAAGAAACAAATTTTAAAATAGGATTGAAAAAGCTTTCGGTAATCATATTAGGGCTGTGTTGCATGTGTTCTTGCGATGTCTTTAAAGAGACAGACGATAGAGTTCCTGTGGCTAGAGTTGGAGACGTATATTTGTACGAAGAAGACATTAAAGAACTAGTTATTGAAGGGACTCCTAAAGAAGACAGCACACAAATCGTAACGAGTTATATCAATCGTTGGGCAACGCAACAACTCTTGTTAGATGGTGCCGAACGTAATTTGCCACAAGGCAAGCAAGCCGATTTCAATAAGCTGGTTAATCAGTATAAAAATGATTTATATACCAAAGCTTACTTAGAGGCTTTAGTAAACAAAAGTATTGATACTGTTGTAAATCTCGAAGACGCTCAAAGTGTATATGAAGCCAATCAAGAAACCTTCAAGCTTAATGAAGAACTGGTTAAATTTAGATACATAACTATCCCTCAAAATGCTATAAATGAAGATGAAATTAAAGAACGTTTCAGGCGTTTCGATAATCAGGATAAGCGATATTTAGATTCAATCTCTGTACAATTTAAAACCTATTCGCTTAATGATTCTATGTGGGTTAAGGCGTCGCAAATTACAGAGAAGATTAGTGTGCTTAATTCAGAAAACAAAAAAGAACTGTTAAAAAAATCTAATTTTGTACAACTCAAAGATTCATTAGACCTATATTTGATGCAAATTAAAGACGTATTGAATCAGAATGATTTAGCGCCTTTAGAATACGTAAAACCTACGATTAAACAGATTGTAATTAATAAAAGAAAATTGGAGTTGATTAAACAACTTGAAAAAGATATTACCAAAGATGCAATTAAAAACAAACAATTTGAAATCTACAATTAAAACACTAATCGCAACTATTGTGTTGTGTGTATTTACTGTGCAAATGTCTGCTGGACAAGAGATTATCGATGATGTCGTTGATACTACAAAAAAAACAATGGATTCTACCCAAAATTCTGCTCGTAAAAAAGTAGATGGTGTTGCCGCAGTAATTGGAGATTATGTAGTCTTAGATTCTGATATTGATAAAGAATATATTCAGCTTCAAGCAAGAGGTGTATCTATTGCAAATATCACGAGATGTGAATTATTTGGGAAGCTTTTAGAAGATAAATTGTACGCACATCATGCAATTCAAGATAGTATTACTGTGAATGAGCTTGAAATTCGATCTAATATAGAACAGCAGATGAGCAGATTCTTAGAGCAAAAGGGGTCTATGCAAGAATTATTAGAATTCTATAATAAAGATAGTGAGCAAAGTTTACGAGAAGAAATGTTCGAAATCAACAAGAACGCAAAGTTGGCTTCAGATATGCAACGTAAAATTATTGAAGATGTTGAGGTTACTCCAGAAGAAGTAAGAGAGTACTTTAATAGTATTCCTAAAGATTCTTTACCTGAGTTTGGTACCGAGCTTGAAGTCGCTCAGATTGTAGTTATTCCTGAAATCACTGAAGCCTCTAAGCAAGCTGTTATTGATAGATTAAAAGAATTTAAAGCCGATGTTATCGAAAACGGAGCAAGCTTTACGACTAAAGCTGTATTTTATTCTGATGATGTTGCTGCAAAGAAGAAAGGTGGAATGTATACCTTAAATAGAAAGCGTCCGCAAATGGTTAAAGAGTTTAGAGATGTCGCTTTTTCTTTGCAAGAAGGTGAAATTTCTGAACCGTTTGAGACCGATTTTGGATACCACATTATCTTACTGGAAAAAATTAGAGGTCAGGAATATGATGTTCGTCACATTTTATTGCGTCCTGAAATTACAGAAGAATCTATTACAGCAGCGCGTGAAGAGATTACTAAAGTGAGAGAGCAAATTATTGCTGGAGATTTAACTTTTGCTGATGCAGCGAGAGAGTTTAGTGACGAAGAAGAAACAAAATTTGAAGGCGGTAAGTTAATTAACCCTTACACGCAAGATTCTAAATTGGAATTAACTAAAATGGATCCTGAGCTATATGGTCAAATTCAGGACTTAAAAGATGATGAGATTAGTTTGGTATTAGAAGATCAGGACAGAATTAATCCAATCAAATTTAAGATTCTAACAGTTACTGATAGAATTGATGAGCATAAAGCTGATTTTGCTAGAGATTATTTAAAGATCAAAAATTTAGCCTTACAAGAAAAGCAATATAAGGAAATTAAGAAATGGCAGGAGGAAAAGATTTATGATACTTATGTGAAGATTAATGATGATTACAAAGGGTGTGATTTTAAAAGTAACTGGTTAAAAACTGAAAAAGAATAATATGTCTGACGTCGCTGCAATAGAACAGTTTGTAAAAAAATATCAAGCCCTAAAAACCGAAGTTGCCAAAGTAATTGTAGGGCAAGATGATGTGGTAAATCAAATTTTGATTTCTATTTTTTCAGGCGGTCACTCTTTATTAATAGGTGTTCCAGGTTTGGCAAAAACCTTAATGGTGAATACCATTGCTCAAGCTTTAGGTTTAGATTTTAAACGTATTCAATTTACTCCAGATTTAATGCCTAGCGATATTTTAGGTAGTGAAATATTAGACGAGAATAGACAGTTTAAATTTATTAAAGGGCCAATATTTGCTAATATCATATTAGCCGATGAAATCAATCGTACACCTCCAAAAACTCAGGCTGCACTATTAGAAGCCATGCAAGAACGTGCCGTGACAGTGTCTGGACATCATTATAAGTTAAGCTTGCCATATTTTGTTTTAGCAACACAAAACCCAATTGAACAGGAAGGAACCTATCCTTTGCCTGAAGCACAATTAGACCGTTTTATGTTTGCGATAAACTTAGAATACCCAACGTTTGAAGAAGAAGTTCAAGTGGTGAAAGCAACTACTACAGATGTACAAACACAAGTTAATGCTTTATTTACTGCTCAGGAAATCATAGACTTTCAGAATGTTATTCGCCGAATTCCAGTTGCTGACAATGTGATTGAGTATGCTGTTAGTATGGTAAGTAAAACAAGACCAAAGGCGTCTACAGCTTCAGAATTGGTGGCTGAGTTTGTAGATTGGGGAGCAGGGCCTAGGGCTTCTCAAAATTTAATTCTAGCGGCAAAAACACATGCGGCAATTCATGGTAAGTTTTCGCCAGATATTGAAAACATACAAGCGGTTGCTCCTGGAATTCTTCGACATAGAATTATTAAAAATTATAAAGCCGAAGCCGAAGGGATTTCAGATAAGCAAATTATTGAAAGCTTATTCTAAAAAACTATTAGTATTTTAGTCTTCTAAATCAACAACTTAAATATTTATGAAGATTAAATTATTTGCCCTAGCGTTTATTACACTTACAATTTTATCATGCAGTAGTGATGACAATTCCTCAGACGGAGGAGGTGAAGCATCATTTACAGTTATAAGAGATGGTGTTACTTATCAAGGTGAAAATATTAATAACACGCTCATTATTACATCACAAAATAATCAAGGAGTAAGACGTATGGATTTGCGCTGTGATTTTGATGGAGGAACATTTGTTCTTTCAATTTCTAATTGGGAATTTCAGAATCCGCCAGAAGATGGTGTTGTTGAAAAGTCATATAATACGAATACTGAAATGGGACCAGATACCGATTGTGAAACCATTGATGGTATTACATTTTGCGATGAGGCCTTAGTAACATATATACTTGGTCAAGAGTATTTTGTTTCTGAATTGAATGAAGAAGGTACAGATATTGGTCATATTACCATTAGCAATAACAATTCAGGAAACTTAACAGTGTCTGGGACGTTTGATGTATTGATGAGAAACTTTAATGACCCAAATGGAGAAAATATTGAATACACAGGAAGTTTCAATAACTTAAGTTATACTGTATTTCAATAAATTGATATATAATAAATTAATGAAAGCGATTACTAGTTTTTAGTAGTCGCTTTTTTATTGACTTAATAAATGCTCAATATCTTGTTTTAAAAGCGCAACTTCTTCCACTTTCAGAATATCATAAAATCCTCGTATAAATTGCTTTTTGTCAATTAAAGCCACATAGCTTGAATGGTAGAAGTCTGTACCATCTTCATTGGGCTTAAAATTGGTCTTTAAAAGTGTAGCCATTTCCTCCAATTCTGCTTCAGAAGAAGCACGAAGTAAGTGCCATTGCGCTGAGTTAATACCATGTAGTTTTGAATAATACTGTAACTGCTCTATACTATCTCTTTTAAAATCGATAGAAATAGAATACTGTTTAAAACTATCTTCGCCTGAAAATGTCTCCATGATATCTTGCTGTTTGAGACGCATTGGCGGACAAATAGAAGGACAGGTCGTAAAGAAAAAGTTTATGGTGTGTACTTTGCCTTTGGTAGATTCGCCAGTAATGGTGTCTCCATCCTGATTGATAAATTTAAAGGTGTCAATTGTATAAGGAACTTTTTTTCCATCTAAATAATTGTAACTTAAAACAGGAAGTTCGGTATTTTGCTTTTTACAAGCAGCTACTAACAGAAATAAAAGTATGAGAGATTTAAATTTCAATACACTAGAGTTTAAGAACCTTTATCTTATCATACATTTCTGGATCATAATAAAAGATAGCCATACTTGCCATCATTTCTTGATCTTTGTCTGTAACATTATCAATATCAAGAAGCATTTCATAGATGTGGTCTTCATACATCCAAATTCCTTTTTGACTAGAAAATGAAGGTGTGTTTTTTAATCCTATTTTGTTTTTAAAATTTTCACTCTTACAATCATAAATCACTTCACCAGTAGTTTTGTCTCTCAACTGAAAACGATTTGCAAAAGGATGTAAATGCGAGGTGATTTGGTGCAAACGAATGCTGTCTTTGATTTGTAATTGTTGAGAAGCATCATAGGCATAACTATGCGTTCCGGATGAAATAATCCAATGTCCTGACAAGGCATTGCCTTGGTTGTCTAAATAGGAGTGATTTTTAGTTTCTACAGGAATACAAGCATTTGGTAGTTGCTCTGTAGGGCCTTTAAAGGGATCATTAGGATCGTATGGAAACATCATAAATACCGTTTTCGGTTGTAACGGAATTAATGGTTTCTTACTATGCTTTTGGTATTCTATTTCAATTTTATGTTTAATATTAAACGTAGAATCGGTTATGTTATGATTAAGAGCTTGTGCGTTAATAAATAAACGTTCATTGGAAAAAACAGGAAAACCAAACCCATCTGGTAATTTAAACTGTTCAACACCATTGCTAATTGATGTAATTCTTGGGTATTGAGAATTGATGCGATTAGTCATATTCCATCTGTTGTAATGCTCGGCATCGCGATACTCAAAGTTGGTGTGACATACAAAGTCATTAGACATTTTTCGTGTCTCATCAGAAGACACAGCATTGGTTTTAAAACCTGTAAGATAGAGCAGCTCCTCCTTGCTATCATCAATGACAACATATTGGTCTGATTTTGGACCTTCCATCGATTTATAAATATTGCTAATCACAAATGTTGGAGACGTAAAAACGGCTTTATCGTCGCTTAGTTCTTTTTTCCATTCAGAATCTACCAGATTTAACGTATAGTAAATTTTTGATTTTATAAGTTCTTGGTGTCGTGTTTTT
The DNA here is from genome assembly GCF_055686305.1 of Psychroserpens citreus. Taxonomy (NCBI): domain Bacteria; kingdom Pseudomonadati; phylum Bacteroidota; class Flavobacteriia; order Flavobacteriales; family Flavobacteriaceae; genus Psychroserpens; species Psychroserpens citreus. Next base: position 80,708 of record NZ_CM145999.1, on the reverse strand, counting down.
AAAGACTTATAATAAATAAAGCCTCCTACGAGAACTATTACCAGAAAAATTAGTATAAATTTAAACCTCTTGTGCATAATGTATTGTGTATAATCAAATGTAATGAAACACTCAGTATAAAAAAAATGCTGATCTTAGCATCGGCTTGATATTATAAATGAAAATAGATTACAACAAACGAATTTTTGGATTAGATCTCATGCGAGCAATGGCTATACTTTTGGTAGTTGCTTCGCATGCCGTTTGGATATTTCCTCGAACAAAAAATACACTTACTGATCTCTTAAGTATTGCTGGTGTATTGGGTGTCGAAATCTTTTTTGTACTTAGTGGTTTTTTAATTGGACGACTCATTTTTCAGTTGTTTACAGCTCCAGAATTTAGCTTTAAAAAGCTAGTATATTTTTGGGTGAGACGTTGGTTTAGAACACTGCCTAATTACTATCTTATTTTAATTTTTAATATTCTATTAGCCTTATATTTAGGAATAACTTTACCCGAACAATTATGGCAATATGCTTTTTTTATGCAAAATTTTGCTTGGGAAATGCCATTATTCTTTGGAGAATCTTGGAGTTTGCCTATTGAAGAGTTTGGCTATATCATTGGCCCATTGTTGTTGTATTTAGTACTATTTTTAAAACTAAAGATTAGCAAATCTCATTTATTCTTGGGGATTACTATTTTAATCATTTTATGTTTTGGAATAACCAAGATATGGTATAACTCAAACCAGCCAGATACTAATATGATGTTCTGGAATATAAATTTGAAAGCAGTCACCTTATATAGGATAGATGCAATCTATTATGGGGTTTTAGCTGCATATATTGCGATGACTAAAATGGTGTCATGGAAACGTTATCGATATCTATGTTTGTGTATTGGAGTGGTGCTTTTTTTGGGATTAAACATCGTTGTGCCTATCCAACGTATATTTATAGAAACACATCCTTTGTTTTGGAATGTCTTGTATTTACCAGTAAATAGTATTGCTATAGCATTATTTTTACCACTATTATCTGAGATGAAATCATCGCCTAAAGCCTTTTTGATTCCAATTACAATGATCAGCTTAATATCGTATTCGATGTATTTAATTCATTATTCGGTAGTCTTGCAGTTAATGAAGCATGTATTTCCAACAGAAGAGTTGTCAACAACAGCATTAATGATCTATTTAATAGCGTATGTTGCACTTACCTTTGTCTTGTCATATCTTTTATATCGTCTTTTCGAAAGACCTATGACAAATCTTCGAGACCACAATAAAATTAAGAATCATTTTAAATAAAGCGAAATTGTTAATTTAATAAATATCATATAATTTATTTGCTAATTTTCTATTTAAAGTCAGATATTGTTATGGTTTATTGATTTATATTCAATGTTTTTAGCATTTTATTACATATTTTTTAATGTGTATTAAAATTTGTAATTTTGCAAGACTTTTAATCGATAATTAACCTTTAAATAAGATATATGGCTTTTGATATAGACATGATAAAGAAGGTTTATGCAAACATGTCGGAACGCGTTGATGCAGCTCGTGACATTGTTGGTAAACCATTGACACTTTCAGAGAAAATTTTATATTCACATCTTTGGGATGGACAACCTACCAAAGCGTTTACTCGAGGTAAAGATTATGTAGATTTTGCACCAGATAGAGTCGCATGTCAAGATGCAACAGCTCAAATGGCTTTATTACAGTTTATGCAAGCAGGGAAGCACAAAGTGGCAGTTCCTACAACGGTACATTGTGATCATTTGATTCAAGCAAAAAATGGAGCATCTACAGATTTGCAACATGCAATTAATACGAGTAATGAAGTATTTAATTTCTTAGAATCTGTATCAAATAAATATGGAATTGGTTTTTGGAAACCAGGAGCAGGAATTATTCATCAAGTAGTACTTGAAAATTATGCTTTTCCAGGGGGAATGATGATTGGAACTGATTCTCATACAGTGAATGCTGGAGGTTTAGGAATGGTAGCCATTGGTGTTGGTGGAGCTGATGCTGTGGATGTCATGGCTGGTATGGCTTGGGAGTTGAAATTTCCGAAGTTAATAGGTGTAAGATTAACAGGTAAATTATCGGGTTGGACGGCACCTAAAGACGTTATTTTAAAAGTAGCAGATATCTTAACTGTAAAAGGAGGAACAGGTGCTATTGTAGAATATTTCGGGCCAGGAGCAACAGGAATGTCGTGCACAGGAAAAGGAACCATTTGTAATATGGGAGCCGAAATAGGAGCAACCACATCTACATTTGGATATGACGAGGCTATGGAGCGTTACTTACGTGCTACTGATAGACCAGATGTAGCAGATGCTGCTAATGCTGTTAAAGAGTATCTAACAGGTGATGCAGAGGTGTACGCAAATCCTGAGCAATACTTTGATCAAGTTATTGATATCAACTTATCTGAATTAAATCCGTTATTAAATGGGCCTTTTACGCCAGATTTATCAACAGCTGTTGGGTCAACAATGACTGAAAAAGCGAAAGCTAATGATTGGCCGTTGAAAGTAGAATGGGGATTAATTGGATCATGTACCAACTCTTCTTATGAAGATTTGTCGCGTGCCTCATCTGTAGCTCAGCAAGCCTTAGATAAAGGATTAAAAACTAAAGCAGAGTTTGGTATTAATCCAGGTTCTGAAATGGTAAGATATACAACTGAAAGAGATGGTATTTTAGAAATCTTTGAAAAATTAGATGCTAAAATCTTTACTAATGCTTGTGGACCATGTATTGGTCAGTGGGCACGTTATGAAGATCCTAAGAACGCACCTAAAAACAGTATCGTACACTCGTTCAATAGAAACTTTGCAAAGCGTGCTGACGGAAACCCTAATACACATGCCTTTGTAGCTTCTCCAGAATTAACTGCTGCCATTGCTATTGCTGGTCGTTTAGATTTTAATCCAATGACAGATAAATTAATCAATGAGAATGGAGAAGAAGTGATGCTTGATGAGCCAACAGGATGGGAATTACCTCCTAAAGGGTTTGATGTTGATGATAATGGATATTTAGCACCTATGGCAGATGGTAGTGGTGTTGAAGTAAATGTGGCTTCAAATTCAGAAAGATTACAATTATTAACACCTTTTGTGCCATTAGGTGATTCTATAACAGGAGCTAAATTGTTAATTAAAGCTTTTGGAAAATGTACAACCGACCATATTTCAATGGCAGGACCTTGGTTGCGTTTCCGTGGGCATTTAGATAATATTGCCAATAACACTTTAATTGGTGCGGTGAATGCCTTTGGTAAGAAAACTAACTTTGTTAAAAACCAATTAACTGGGGAGTATGGTGGTGTTCCAGATACGGCTAGAGCTTATAAAGCTGCAGGAGTTAAATCTGTGGTGATTGGAGATCATAACTATGGAGAAGGTTCATCACGTGAGCATGCAGCGATGCAACCACGTCATTTAGGTGTTGCAGCTGTGATTGTAAAATCGTTTGCACGTATCCACGAAACAAACCTTAAAAAGCAAGGAATGTTGGGCTTAACTTTTGCAAATGAAAATGATTACGATTTAATTCAAGAGGATGATACCTTTAACTTTGTGGATTTAAATGAGTTTGCACCAGACAAGCAATTAACAATCGAAGTTGTGCATGCAGATGGAAGCACAGATACAATTAAAGTAAATCATACCTATAACCAGTCTCAAATTGATTGGTATAATGAAGGTTCTGCTTTAAACTTAATCAAGAAAGAAAACGCCGCTTAAGTCGTTTTTGAATATAAAACGAAAAGCTCTTGACATGTCAAGGGCTTTTTTTTTGCTTTGGTGTAAGTATTAAGATCTTATAACGACCACAGCTATATCTAACAAAAAAATACTCCAAATGCAGTCAATGTGGTTCTTTGACGATGTTAACCTATTCAAGGTACTTTGTCCTCATAAATTTAAGGCATACAAAAGCGACCATGATTTTGATGCCTACAAGAAAAAAGACTATATCTATTTTGAAGAAGATTCAGCTAACAAAGTGTATCTTATTGAAAAAGGAAAAGTAAAGATTGGTTATTATAATGAAAATGGAGACGAAATTGTAAAAGCAATTCTTTCTCGAGGTGAACTATTTGGTGAAAAAGCAATTCTTGGAGATAATAAGAGAGATGAGTTTGCACAATCAATTGATAACTCCACATCAATTTGTCCAATTGGAGTTACAACGATGCACGAATTAATGCGAGATAATCAAACCTTTAGTTTTAAGGTGTATAAGTTTATCGGATTTAAATTCAAAAAACTAGAGCGTCGTCTTCAATTGCTTTTATTTAAAGATACCAAAACAAGACTTGTAGAATTTTTAGATGAGCTTTGTACCGATTATGGTTATGATTGCCCTAAAACAGGAGATCATGTTATCAAACATCCTTATACACAAAAAGATATAGCATCTCTCATTGGTACTTCAAGACCTACACTCAATATTCTTCTTAATGAACTTAAAGAAGAAAACTATCTTAATTTCAACAGAAAGGAGATTAGAATCTTAAAACATTCGGCTTAAATATTTATTTTTTTCACTTGTGTTAGCTAGCTAACATTTTATGAGCATAACGAGTTATAATTTTGAAGTATGAATTTTAAAATTATAAAGTGATGATTAAAAAAATGTTTTTAGCAGTTTTGGCACTAGGTATTTTTGCCTCTTCCTGCAGTAGTGATGACGATAGTAGTGGTCCTACAAATTCTGATTTAGTACTTAATCTTAGTGGTTTAGAAGCGCTAGGAGATGATTTCGTCTATGAAGGTTGGATTATTGTTAATGGATCTCCAGTGTCTACTGGAACATTCTCAAGCGTGACATTTCCACAGACCTTCTCAATTAATACAGCACAGTTGAATAGTGCAACTGCTTTTGTGCTTTCAATTGAACCAGCTATTGATCCAGATCCAGCTCCAGCAGCAACAAAAATATTGCAAGGAGAATTTACGAATAATTCAGCAACAGTGAATACTGGTCTTATAGGTGATTTTAGTTCTGCTTCTGGAATGTTTTTTTTAAGAACACCAACGGATGAGACTGGAACAAATAACGGAAATGATGAGTATGGTGTTTGGTTTGGAACACCAGGAATGCCACCAACACCAAATTTTGATTTGCCTGTATTGCCAGAAGGTTGGGCTTATGAAGGATGGGTTGTAGGTGATTCAGGTCCTTTAACTACAGGAACTTTTACAGCATTTGATATGGCTGATGCATCAGCACCATTTAGCGAAACCTCTCAGCCAGGGCCTCCTGTACCAGGAGAAGATTTCTTTTTAAATGCTCCTACAGGTGAAACATTCCCGTTAGATGTAAGAGGACGTATGGTTGTTATTTCAGTAGAACCTGTGCCAGATAATTCACCAGCTCCTTTTACAATTAAGCCTTTAGTTGGAACAGCTGGGAGTGATACTGCTCCTGCAACACATAGTTTTGGACAGAATTTAGGGTCGTTACCTACAGGTACGGTAACAAGAAATTAATTAGTCTCGTATCATTATGATACAAACCAAACAACATTTAGAGTTTTTGTTGTTAGATTTGAAGCGCATTATCGACTACGATAGTGCGTTTCTTATTAATATGATGATGACAAAACCAAAAAGATCGAAAATCTATAACCTTATTTTTATCGCAATCATTGTATTGCTTTTAATACCGCAAACAAGAACACCTATTCAGGTTTTTGTAAATAAGGGCATCGCATTAATTGTAAAGCCTTCCGTTATTGATGTTTCAGAGCGTCAGTCTTTATTAAGCTACGATTGGAAATTGCAAGACACTAATGGAAACGATTTTGATTTTCATACTGCAGAAGGAAAAGTCATCGTCATTAATTTTTGGGCAACTTGGTGTCCACCATGTATTGCAGAAATGTCAAGTCTTGATGTATTATATAAGCGTTATAAATCTAACGATAATATTGTGTTTTTATTTGTGTCGAATGAGGACAAAGACGTGTTGAATAAATTTATGACTCGCAAGAATTACAGTTTTGAAGTATATCAATCTGTATCTGCGTATCCTTCAGAATTTAATGTAACTTCAATTCCAAGAACATTTATAATTGATACAAAAGGAGGCATCGTTATAGATAAATCTGGAGCTGCAGATTGGAATAGTGATACTGTGAAAAGAACTATTGATGAGCTATTAAAAAATAATTAATGTTGGTCACCTTGAGCACAGTTACAAGGTCTTAAAAAAAGCTTTTATAAACGACCAAGAAAACAAGGAAGACATTATTTTTAGTTCTTCTAAAAATGATGATTCTTCATCTAAAAACCGAAACATGGTTTGTGTAGAATTCTTTTTGTAAAACTGCTCAAATATCCATTCGCCTTTATGATTATCATCTTTTAAAACTTTTAAAAATACTTTATCGTAAAACTTGTATTTTCTTTTAAATAAACCGTGAGACGGCTGGCGATTCGATTTTAAATTGTCAATAATTTGTGCAACTTTCTTTTCAGTATGTTTGAATGAATACCCTGTAGATGCTTTTACCCAGCCACCACCTGTTCCAATTTTTGTTACTTTTTTTGAATTAAACTTTCCGAAGTTATAATTAGTCATCGGGATATGTCCCATTTCTGTTTCAATAATGGTATAATTATCAATCTTTAAATATGTTTTAATATAGGTCTTAATGAACGAATCATAGATGGCCTCATCAACAATGCTATTGGTGAAATACGTGAATTCTATCAAGGCTTCAGTTTCTGAGAAGGGGAGTACATAGGTGAAAGTTGTTTGCTCTCCATCTTTCATACGATAATCCATCATTGTGACCATTTTTGTGTCAAAGACTGGCGCATCTGTTCTAATTACCCAACCTTTAAAATGTTGAATTATTGAAATGTGATTATTGGATTCGGAAGAAAATGTTTCAGGAATCCTACTATCAAAGATATGAGATGCGGAATAGGATTTTTCTTTAGTAAATACTTTGATTTGATCGTCTTCAGATATTGAAGTTACTTGATCAAGAATAAAATGGATGTGATCGTGTTTAAGAAGTCTTTTTTTAGCCTCAGTATAAAAATCAATGGCACGTATGGTGTGATAGCGATAAGGCGCGAGGTTTAAATTAATAGTATTCTTAGAGGTTTTGATAGATGCTTTAGTCCAAGATTTATAAATAATATTATGCCATTTTGAATTTCCCGTTTCCCAAAAACTCCAAGTTTTATCATTAGTATTTTTTTCTGAAGGATCTATCAGTGCAATTTGTTTGTTATTAAAATGCGTGTCATCTGCTAACTTCAAAGCTAGTTGTAATCCAGCTAATCCATTTCCTATGATGATATAATCGAAATGGGGTGAGGTAGTCATAAACGTGTTGAAATACTATTTTTTAAAGTATTTGAAAGGTACAAAAAGCATTCCGAAGCATTCTCCTTTATCTTTGCCTAAATGCTTATGGTGAATTTTGTGAGCTCGACGTACACCTTTTGCATACCAATTATTGGCGTTACGAAATAATTTAAATCGTTGATGTATAAAAATATCATGAACTAAGAAGTAGGCAGCTCCATAAGCCATAATTCCTAAACCTATAGGAAGACAATACCACACATCTTCATAACTCCATAAGTAGAAGCAAGTCATGCTTATTACTGCATAGAAAATAAAAAATGCGTCATTACGTTCAAACCAACTATCGTGATCTTTGTGGTGATGGTCTTTGTGTAAACTCCATAAAAAGCCATGCATAACATATTTATGGGTAAACCACGCCATAAATTCCATAGTACAGAATACACCTAAAAATATAAGAAACCAAAAAACCGTTTGCATATGATTACATTAAATTAAGTTGATATTTTACATAACTTCTAGTAAGGAGCTCAAGCTTTTTATAATTTGGTACTCTTATTCTGGTCGATTTGATCTCTAAAGCAGGTGTTTTTTTTAGTTTTTTTAATAATTGACTATAATACCTATAAGCCATGAATACACCAAATTTGGCTTCTATAGGCAATTTCTTAATGCCTTTAAGACCTTTAGCGAAATCACTTTGAATATCGGTAATAATGGCTTGTTTGGAGGCCTCATCTAAATGATTTAAATCTGTATTTGGGAAATAAGTCCGACTTAAATCTTCAAAATCTGCTTTTAGATCTCTTAAAAAATTCACTTTTTGAAATGCCGAACCTAAACTCATTGCCGAGCCTTTTAAGGCATCGTATTTTTCTTGATTACCTTTAACAAATACCTTTAAACACATGAGTCCAACAACATCAGCAGATCCATAAATATATGCTTTGTATTCTTCATTGGTTAGGTAGTCTTGTTTATGCAAGTCTAATCGCATACTACTCATAAACGCATCAACCAAATGTTTGTCAATATTGTATTTATGGAAAGTTTCTTGAAAAGAATTTAAAATAGGATTCAAGCTAATTTTATGTTCAAGAGCCAATTCTAAATCTGTAGTGAAATTATTAAATAATAATTCCTTGTCATAATCATGAAAGGAGTCTACAATCTCATCGGCAAAGCGAACAAAGCCATAAATATTATAGATATCTTGACGAATGGCATTAGATAGCATTTTAGTAGCTAATGAAAACGATGTGCTGTAAGATGTTGTAACGGCCTTACTACATTGGTTTGAAACGGTATCAAAAATAGCTTTCATAATTAATTAGAATGGTGTTTTTTAATGAGTTCTGCCACTAATTTTCCTGAAATTAATGATGGAGGAACTCCTGGTCCTGGAACCGTTAATTGTCCTGTGAAATATAAATTAGTTACTTTTTTACTTTTCAATTTGGGCCTCAAAAATGCAGTTTGTAAGAGCGTATTGGCCATTCCGTAGGCATTACCTTTATAAGAATTGTAATCATTTATAAAATCATTGACACAAAAAGACTCTTTAAATATAATATTTTTTTTGACGCTCTGGGAGGTTAAATCTTCAAAGCGGGAGATAATTTTTTCGAAATATTCATTTCTAAGAGCTTCAGTATCTTCTAATCCTGGAGCCAAAGGAATTAAAAAAATACCAGCCTCCTGTCCTTGGGGAGCAGAATTACTATCTGTAATTGATGGGAAGCTAGCATAAAACAAAGGATGATCTGGCCATTTTGGTGTATCATAAATTGCTTTAGCATGAACATCAAAATCAACATCAAAAAATAAGGTGTGATGGTTTACATTTTTAAGCTTCTTATCAAAGCCTACATAGAATAGAAGGGATGAAGGAGCAAAGGTTTTTTTCTCCCAATAGCCTTGAGAATATTGAACATATTTTGAATCTAAAAGAGTTTCAGTATGATGATAGTCGGCTCCGCTCAATACAATGTCACTTTTATGTGTTTCACCATTGGCCACAATAGAAATAGCTTTGCCATTGTCAACAATGATTTTATCTATTGCGTGATTTGTTTTTATGTTTACGCCTAAGCTTTTTGCCAATGATTCCATAGCTAATATAACTTGGTACATACCGCCTTTTGGATGAAATGTGCCAATTCCGAAATCGGCATAATTCATAAAGCTGTAAAATGAAGGTGTATTATCGGGCTTCGCACCAAGGAAAAGAACAGGAAACTCTAGTATCATTGCTAGCCTATCATTTTTGAACTCTTTTCTAACGTCTTTTTTTATGGTACTAAAAAACTGTCCGATTTTTTTCATTGTAACTGGAGTTACTAATTCAAAAGGAGAAACGCCTGGCCTGTACACTAAATCTTTTATAGCTACTTCATAATTATTTTGGGCATTCTTAATAAATTGTAACAGTTTTGCTGAGCTTCCTTGTTCTTCCATTTCAAAAGCTTTGCATATTTTGTCAAGAGTATCTTCAATTGTAATAAAATCATCTTTCCCAAAGTAGACGCTATAGGCTGGATTTAGTTTGTCTAAAGTGTAAAAGGATTCGGGAGTTGCATTGAAGTCAGCAAAAAAGCGTTCAAATACGTCTGGCATCCAATACCACGTTGGACCAATATCGAAAGTAAATCCTTGCTTTTTAAGTTGCCTTGCTCTTCCGCCTATAGTATCATTTTTTTCAAATATGGTAACATTATGACCATCTCGAGCAAGATAACATGATGCGGCAAGTGCAGAAAACCCAGAGCCAATTATAGAAACGTCTTTATTCATTGTTTAACAAATTTAAACAAAAATTAAACAAAATTGATTTAGCTATTAAAATTTTAGAGATTTTTAACTAAGTCTTGAATACTATTGAATGTTGTTATTTGTCCTGGAAGTGTTTTAAGATCTATATGCTCAAGCATACGTCCGAGCATCCATAACTTTGTGTTTTTCTTTTGAAGTATTTTATTAGTAAAGTCTTCGATGTATTTATCAATATGATTCTTTTCAGGTTTAACTGTAAAGTAGGATACAAAAGTGATATCATCATAATAATTAAGTATATCCTTTAGGCTTGCAGTTGGAACACTTTGTCCTAAATAGATAGATTGATAGCCTTTTGCGATAATTTCATAATTAATCATCATCAAACCTAATTCATGAACTTCATTATCTGGCAAGTACAAAACAAATACCTTGTCTGATTTAATTTGATTTTGTGATTGAAGGTTTTCAGTATTGATTAAGAGTTTTTGCCGAATTAAAGTTGTTGCAAAATGCTCATGCGCCGGAGTAATAGTATCTGTTTGCCATAGCATTCCAATTTCGGTAAGTAAAGGAATAAAATCTTCATAGAAAATTGCTGTGAACGACTTTTCTTTTTCTAAAGAACTATAGGTTTCATAAAATAGTTTTTGATCAAAATTAATCATGGCGAGTTTAAATGTGCTTAAGACATGATTATTAGTTTGATCACTCAGAGCAACATCTCTAACCAATTCTGGAATTTTTGAACTTTCTATAGCAGCGAGCTTGGAAATTTTATAACCATTATTATTTAAATAACTTATGTTAAGTAATTTTTGAAGATTACTTAAGCTGTAATACCTAATATTAGTATCTGTTCGCTCTGGTTCTAGTAAGTTGTATCTTTTTTCCCAAATTCTGATTGTATGTGCCTTTATACCAGTGAGATTTTCAAGATCCTTGATACTAAATGTACTTTTAATATTGTTCATTTTTAGTTTAAGAAGGTTAAACAAAAATAAGCTTTTTTAAATACAGTTGACAATTTTATGTTTTTTTTAATACACAAATAGTGGTTTTATACCTGTTCATATTGAAAGAAATCTGTAAAAGTTCTTAGAATTTTAGTTCATTTTTAATTATACATATTACTGTAAAAATAAAACCTGATTAGATAAGTTGATCTAGTCTAATTTATATATTCAATTGTAATACTTTCTGTTAAAGGAATACTTTGACAACTCAATATTAACCCTTGATCTACTTCTTTATCTGTGAGTGCAAGGTTATTTTTCATGTGCACTTTACCAGAGGTCAACTTACAAACACATGTCGAACAAACACCACCTTCACAAGAATAAGGAGGTTCTTTTCCGGCATCGATTAGTGTTCGCAAAATAGTTTTCCCTTTAGTAATTGTTGCTTGTATAGTTTCACCATCTAGAGATGCTGTTAATTTAGCATTTTCAAAAGCTTCAGTTGTATCTGTAGAATCACCTCCTCCAAAACTTTCTATAAATATTCGTTCATCAGGGACATCAATGCTTTTTAAAGATTTTTTTGTGTTTTCTATCATGGTGCCAGGACCACAAATATAATATTCGGCATTCTGTGCATATGGTGGGTATTCATTGATAAACCATTCCACAGCTTCAGTATCTACACGTCCTTTCCTAAAATTCTTATCTTTTTTATTAGTTGACCATAAATCACTCCAACTACTTTTTGGCCTACTCAAAGTATGTACTAATATAAATCGGTCAGCATAGTCTTCTTGAAGTTGTTCTAATTCAGTATTAAACATAATAGACTCTTGGCTTCTGTTACCATAAATCATGTGCACATAACTGCGTTCTTCGGTCATAAGTACTGTACGCAAAATTGAAAGAATAGGTGTAATACCACTACCGGCAGAGAATAAAAAATACGTTTTATAATTATCTTTTTTTACATCAGCAAAAAAACGACCGTCTGGTGGCATAACCTCTACAGTATCACCAACTTTTATATTGTCATTAATGTGATTAGAGACCAAGCCATTCTTAACACGTTTTACACCAACACGTAATGGTTCTTCTAACGCAGGTGAGCTGCATAAAGAATATGAACGACGAACTTCTTCACCGTTTAAGTTAAATTTTAATGTAAGGTATTGACCTGGCTTGTAATTAAAGGTGTCATATAATTCATGAGGAACATCAAATGCTACTGATGTTGAATCGTCTGTTTCTTTATTTACTTCAAGTACTCTTAATGGGTGAAATTTACTCATCTTTTAATGATTTTATGATTAGTAAAATAAAAGTGACAAATATTATTACTGGTGAAATGTAATAACCAATGGCGCCCAATATGAAGCCTAAACCTTCTAGTTTCATTGATGGATTATATACATGCAATAAAACAGGTAAGCTCAAAAGGGTTATTAAAACGTATAGTATCGTTTTTTTATTCATTATTTAATTTATGAATTTTTTTGGCTAAAATTTGAGTAGGGAAACTATCTATATAATCACCTTCTACTTTTACTTGATCGTCTACTTTTAAATGGATGTAATTATCTCCAAGATTAGGAATACTTACAACCATATTATAGGCTTTTTTATCTTTGTCTACAAGATGAAGTGTTTCTCCATCTTTTCCTGGAATTACTTTAGTAACCGTAAGTAATGGCAAATTCTTAATTGTTACACTCTCTATTACTTTTAGTTTTTTAGCAAAGATTCGTATTGGATCACTTTCTGCATAGTCTCCAGCAATTTTTACTTTATCTCCAATGTTTAAACGCACATAATTATCTTCAAGATTTGGAATACTGATTGTACATACATACAATCCATCTTTGTCATCTTTTAAAGTTGCTGTATATCCATCTTTTCCGTTTTCAATTTTTGTAACAGTTAAAGTGTCATAATTAGACATCATCTTATCTGAAATAGGTTGTTCCTTCTTAATCACTTTTATGAGTTTGTAAACGATTGATGATGCATCTTGTGGTGGATCTTTTAATTCTATTTTTTGTACTTGCAGGTTGTATACAAATCCAGGCTTAAATTCAAATCCTTTAATACCATCGTACTCCAATTGCCATTCTTTATCAATACCTAACTCTTTAATTTCTAAACAACGTTGTTTACCATGAGCACCATCACATTCTACTTCTTGGGCATTAACTTTTAAAACAACAATTTCTTTACTTTTAATATGGTCTTCAGGTATATCGTCTGAAGCAGAATTAGTATTGTTTTTAGTAGATTGACACGCAGTCATTAAAATCATAAAAAGACTAATTATAAATAGTTTCATTTTTTAAATGTTTTATTACTTTGATTCAAAAATTAAACCAAAATAGTTTAGTTATTATTAAATGCACCATTAGTCTCCATCCATTTCTTTACTTCTTCCTGAAAACGTTGTACGGCATATTCACCTCTTTCAGCGCGAGCTCCAATACTAAACATTGGGGAACTAATCGATTTTTGTTGCTGCTCACAAGCGTAAACATCTTCAGCCATAAAATCGCCAGATGCCATAGGATCCGTTTCTGGATCACCCTCATATTTTCCTGTATTGCCATAATGTTGCCAAACCTTACTCATTGCGCTTTTAGCATATTGCTTTGAATATTCCCAATCGCTAGCATTTTCCATTTTACTTCTAATTACGACTAAGGTTTTGTCTGGTGCAAGTGGTAAAACATGAAATGTACTCCATGCAGATTCATTTTCACCTAGTCCTAAATTTGGAAATAACCATGGTACATAAGCGCCAATTTTCTCTCTAGGAACACTTTTAATTAAGGGTTGAGGTGCTGCATTATCAACATCAGCCAAATAATCGGGTTGTAGTGGTTCATAAAACCAATAGTGAGGACCAGACCATCCGAACTCTGCGTTGGAATGATCATACATATTTAAAGTGCCTTCATGTAAATGTGCTAAATGATAATGATCAATATAATTTTCAACGATGATTTTCCAGTTGGCATTTATCTCTTTGGTGTAAAACGGTTCGTTTTCATTTTCTGAATACTCTACTAATTCTTCAACAATATGAGGGCCTAAATAAGGTTCTACTTCACCAAAAAAGTCAATAATGCTTGGTGCGTTTTTATCTGGATGCACAAACAACATGCCTTTAAAAATATCTACTGAAGCTTCATGTAGGTTAAGTCCGCATTCATGTAAAGGCTGATCGCTAAGTTTCGGAAATTCTTGCTCTTTCTTTGGAATGCTTATAAGTTTTCCTTCTAAATCATAAGTCCAATCGTGGTAAGGGCAAGTAATGGCTTTTTTGCCTTTACCAACAGCTCTTAATAGCTGTGTACCTCGATGACGACACATGTTGTGAAATGCACGCAAACGATTATCTCTACCTTTAACTATAAAGATGTTATTTAATCCTGCCTGTACAGAAATATAATCCCCTTGATTGGCAACATCTTCAATAAAACCAGCAAATTGCCATGTAGTACTAAAAATGGTTTTCATTTCTTTGTCAAACCACTCTTTTGATGTATACGCTTCAGCAGGTAAAGCATGCATCATATTTTTTTGATTACTCATAATTTTTATTTTTTAATGTGCGCCACTCAAATTTAAACCAATAATGCCTAAGATGATAAGAGCAATTGAAATTACTTTTGCTGTTGTGAAATTGTCTTTAAAGACAAAATAACCAATAATTGCCAAAATGGTAATGCCAATGCCAGACCATATAGCGTATACAGTACCAAGTTCAAAATATTTCATGGCATATTGTAATAGTCCAAAACATATTATATAAGAGACCCAAAGCGTTACAGTCCAGAGCGTAGTATTTTTGCCACCTTGAGACGCCATTTTCATTGCCGTGGTTCCTAATACTTCAAAAGCTATAGAACCAAATAAATATATCCATTTCATGATTTTACTTTAATGAGTTATTTCTTGTCCAATTTTCTTTATAAGGTTCATTTTCAACAGTCATTAACACTTCTAATGTGTTTTCATCTTTTAGAGTGAAAATTACATTATAAAAGCTGCCGTTAGGTAAATACATCTTTCCATTAATGTATTTATCGTCTTCTAATTCTACATCGGTTAAAAAATAATCTTCCTTTTTATTATCTCCTTTGTATTCAGTCTCTCCGTCATTATAGTAATGCACCTTTCCGTAAAATTTACCTTTATATTCAACTATTTCATAGATGGCTTGATAATAATCGTTCTTTACATCCCAAACACCAATAATTTTGTCGTTACTTTGAGCGCAAGAGGTTAAACTTAATAGTAAAATTATAAATGTGATTTGCAAGGTTTTCATCTTATGTTTTATACAAATATCTAAAGATTAAATAATTAATATTTTGATTTAAGTCAAATTACAATATTCCAAAGTAATTATACCAAGAACATATTTCAATTATTGTAATAAGGATGGCTAATACAGTATAATCTTTCCAAGAAAAAGGGTTGCTATAAGTCAAATAATCAATAATTGCCCAAATTATAATTAATGCAATCCAAATCATCCAAGATGTAAGATCATAATAAGCCATCCCGAAATAAGCAAAAACTGAGATCACTAGTGTTAGTAATAGTTTCATTATCTTATTTATTTTTTCAATGTTGTTTTAAAAGCCCATACTGGAACTTTACGAATGATTTTATGGTTAACAAACTCCTCCATTCCGTAGCTACCCAACTCACGACCAAATCCAGAGTTTTTTATTCCTCCAAAAGGCAAGTCTGGTTCGGTAATACTAATTGTATTTTTAAAAACCATTCCCGAGTCTAATTGATTAGCAATGTTATCTATACGTTTATCATTTTTACCAACAATTACAGATGATAATCCGTAAGCAGAATTGTTGGCTAAAGCAATAGCTTTGTCATCATTTTTTACCTTATAAACTACTGCTACAGGGCCAAAAAGTTCTTTGTGAAAAATGTCCATGTCTTCGGAAACGTTACTGATAATAGTTGGTTCTAACCAAGCACCATCAAGGTTTTCAATACGTTTTCCACCTAATTCTATTTTTGCGCCTTTTGAAACCGCATCTTCAATTAAGTCAATTAAATTGTCAACTTCTTTTTGACTACTCATAGGTGCAAAATTAGTTGATGCGTTCAAAGGGTTTCCTGCTTTTAAATCCGTTGTTTTGGCAATAAATTTCTCGAGAAAATCATTGTATATGCTTTGATGAATAATAAATCGTTTACTTGCAATACAAGTTTGCCCTGAATTAAAAAAGCGTCCCATTACAGCCAAATCGGTTGCATAATCAATATCTGCATCATCTAGTAGAATAAAGGGGTCACTTCCGCCAAGTTCTAAAACGACTTTCTTTAGATGTTTTCCTGCTAATTCGGCTACTTTTGAACCCGCAGATTCACTTCCTGTTAGCGAAATTCCTTTAATTCGATTATCGCTTATGATTTGCGATGTATTTCGTCCAGAAACTAACACATTAGTATATACACCTTCTGGAAATCCTGCTTTTTTAAATAAGTTTTCAATAGCAATAGCGCATTTTGGCACATTAGAAGCATGTTTTATAATCACCGTGTTTCCTGCCATAATGTTAGGTATAGCAAAACGCAGCACTTGATAAAAAGGATAGTTCCATGGCATAATACCAAAAAGTACTCCTAAAGGTTCTTTTTGTATCACAGTAGAACCCGAAAGCATTGATGATTTTATGGTGTTAGGTTTCATAAATTTTTCAGCATTTTTAGCATAAAAAACAGCTATATCAGCACAATTTGGAAGTTCCCAACCAATGGTTTCAGATAATAATCGTCCCATTTCAAGTGTTGGCAATTCGGTAATCTCCTTTGGTGCATTATATAATAACTCACTTAGTTGAAGCATTAATTTTTTTCGCTCAGTAAAAGAAGTGTTTTTCCAAGTAGAAAATGTTGTATTGGCATTTTTTATTAATGCATCAATTTTTTCTGAAGAAAATTCTTCAAAGGTATTTTCAACTTTATTAGTATAAGGGTTTCGAGATTGTATTGGCATTTTTATCAATTATAAATTATTAATCAAAACTCTCAACAAGGTTTAGCTCAGCTACTTTAACATTTGGATGTTTTTGAAATATCTTAATGTACTCTTGTTCTTGACCTATTGAAACTATGAAATGGGCTATTTTTGCATCTTTCATCTCAGATAATATTGAAATTAATTCAACGTTCTTATAAGCTTTAAGTGTTTCTATAGTTCTCTTAAAATCTTCTTTGTCAGAAAATAAAACGATTAGTTCTCCTTTTATATAATCATCTTTCTGAATACTATGTTCAATAGTATATTTACTCTTTTCGATGCTTGCTTTTTTTTGTGAATTGCAGCTTAATAATGTAACTATAAGTCCGATTATAAGTAAAAATTTCATAGTTTTTAATGTTGATAATAACACAAAAATATATTACTTAAAGCATATTATGTTTGACATAAATCAAAATCGTTATTGTAGATACATTATAATATTTGCAAATGAAAAAAAAGCCCAAACACCTACCATAATCCAATATAGTGTAGGGCTTTCTCTTTTTTTAATATTCTCTACAAAATGAATTTCTTCAGTAAATAATACATTTATTAAGCCAAGTAGTATAAATAATGCCCAAAACCAATTCCATTTAAAATAGATAGCTAAAGCCATTAAAATAAGTGCTACAATAGTTTTCCAATGTTTCATTTTATATGGTTTTTAACCGCGAACTAATTTCGCGTAAGCGAATAACTTGTTGGAATATTATCGGTAGCATAAATACGCCTCCAGAAAACTCCATAACATAGGTTAGTACTGAAAATATGCTGCCAGCTGTAGCCTCGGTCGCGCTAGCTGAAGCATACAATGCAAAAATGGCTAGGCCGAAAAGCAAAACTTCAATTATTGAAAAGTTAATTGTTTCTAAATCACTCATTTTAACCAACCACTTTGCAATGTTTTTGAAGTGGTTAAAAATACCTGTTTGTTCCCTCTTCTCTAGAACATTAATGCGATGTTCTAACTCATCATTAAGGCCTATATTATAGTTGTAGATACGTTTCGTGCTAAACCTGTATATTAAAATGATAACGAGGATAGTAATAAGACAGCCACCAAAAATCCACCAATCAAAAAGCGCTAACATTATTAAAGCACCAATGACGCTTATGGTTGATGTAAATGCTTGGGTGATATCATGTTCAAAAAAGTCAACCAATTCTTTAACCAAAGCACTTCGGGCAGCAATTGATGACACTTCTACATCTTTTTCGTTTTGAATTTCTGCAATCTCAGAGGCAACATTTGTATAAATAGAGGTATACGCTCTTGTGTCATAATAACGACGAATTGTTCCTATGATAAATCCTACAATATAAAGAATGCAGAATAGCCAAAGCCCATCATTTTTACTATTGATAAGGTCGTTGATAGCAATACCTAAAACCAAGGGTTGCAATACTTTGGTTACATTTTCTAAAATAAGAAGTAGGAAGGTTAAAGAAATCTTCCATTTGTACCTTTTAAAGATGGATTTTATTGAAAAGTCTTTCATAATTAATAGCCTAAATTATTATAATCTATAAAAAGAGTGGAAAGAGAAAGTAATGATAATAGAATCCATGTGATAACAATTACCCAATATAGCAAAGGATTTATTGAGCGTTCCACTGGTTCAATGAAGTAGGTGATACCATTTTTTAAATCTGGAATTACCCATATTAAGAATAAAATTCCCCAGGCCCATTGCCAATTCATTACTGTCATTAGTATCACAAACAAAATACCTGTCCAAACACGCCATTGTTTGTTTCTCTTAGAAGAATCTTTGTTGCTTTTTACTCTTTTATTAAGGTTGCGTAAATGTTCAGAATTATTCATTAGTCTATTTTTTAGGTAATATATTAAATTTTAATTCCAAAACGGTTTAGCATTTTCTTTTCCATAGCCCAGAAAAATTGAAACTGCCCAAAGAGCCATCCAAATAAGACTAAGAACATTTGATAGAATATAAAACTTAAAATTATAAAAAGCGGATAATAAATAAATGCATTTAGATTATCTAACGTAATTCCAATCATTTTAAGAAGCGGTCTTCCAATAGCTATTGATGAAGAACCAGTAATTGAAAACACAATAAATATGACAACTAGTTGCCATGGCTTTTCAATATTCCAACGTGTCATTAATTTTTTCATTTTCCAAACTATTTTATCTCTACAAAACTATAATTATGCTTTTAGTTATCATTTGACCTATGTCAAAAAACTAATACGTATTAATTGTATTCGATTTTGACCTATGTCAAAAAAAAGAAATTCCATTGATTCTAAATTTGCCCAGAACATTATTTAAATGAAAAATAGAGTCTTATTATTTATTCTACTTGTTGCTTTTTCCTGTGCTGAAAAAGAGAATCCTTTATTAGGTAAATGGGAAGTAGATAGCAAATATTATAGAGCAATTTACAATATTATTAAAAGTAACGATTCTGTTAAAGGGAAGGTATTGTACTACAATGATGATACAACTATAATTAGAGAATCGGACGGAAAAGACTATTACATTTTTATGGATTTAAAAGAAGATGAAGGCATCTATGTTGATGCCATATCTGGAGCTACAAAATCCAATGATATAAAACCTAACATTGAACTTAATTTAATACATCTTGACACATTGGATGTTACTACTTATATAAGAAATAAACCATTAAAAGAAATTTGGATAAGAGTTAAAGAATAAAATGACTATGAAAAAAACAATTCAACTTTTAAGTATTAGTGCAATATTGTCAATACTAATTATAGGCTGTTCAACCGATGATATAAGAAACATTGCAGGCCCCACCGATCCTGATGGAGGACTTCCTGGGCAAGTTACTGAGGTAAATCCAGTAGATATTACTCTTGATGGGTTTGATTTTTTGGAAAAAATGCAAGGACATTGGGTTGGCAATAATTTAGTAATTAATCTGGAGTTTCCTTGGTTCGCATGGGATTATAGGCCAATCTCTCCTTCACATACTTTTGGAATCCATGAAGGTGGATCGGCTGGTAACTTATTAACCTCATTTTTTGTTACAAATTATAAAGGGAAACGAACCATTATGGCACGTAATGGAGGCTTGTTAAATGGAATCTATCGATCAAGTTACTTTGTTATGGACAAAGTAGAAGATAGAGATAATGGACGCTATTATAGATTAGTAGATGCTAAAGGTGGTGATGGTATAATGTATATGGAGCTGCGTTTTCCAAATAATACAGATAGTCTTTATTTTAATTCCTACACAAGTAATTTAGGAGGGCGTGTTCCTAACAGACATATGACTTTTAAGGGTAAAAAAATGCATGCAGAATTAGCACAAGATTCTGCTGTTGCTACAAATTACCCTCAAAATAGTGTAGATGCTGGGTTGGATTTTTCGAATGGATTTATGGAAGACTATTTGTATATAAGAGATGGAATTACAGAAGCTAATTCTGCTACATTTTTAGCCTTACAGGAAACGAACAATATTTTTGAACTCGCTCCTCAATCTGGTGACCCTTATATCATTACTGACCATCCTAGATTGGGTTATATTCAGATTGATGTAGATAGAGGAGATATTCCACAAGATCAAGCTTTACTGGTTTATCTCTCAAGAGATCCACTTACGGATGAATTCGGCTATTTCACATCTGATTTTGATGCCTATGATACCATATTACATTTCCCAATTTTATCCGAAGGTGAAGATGAATTTTTAATGACTTATATGCATCCAGGGACGTATTATGTTACAGTAGTAGCTGATGTAAACGGAGATTTTTCAATTTCTGAAGGTGATATAACACATGCACAACGCATGGTAACAGTAACACCTTTAGGTCAGGAGCAAATAACAATAGATAATATTAACGTTCAAAATTAATAACTATATAATGAAAATATCTATAAAATTTACAATAGGAATAGCACTATTAATTATAGGACAGAGCTGCACAACAGCAATAATTGATGAAGGAGATAAAAATTCTCTTCCGCCATTAACGAGAGAAGTAACTTATCAATCAGATATACAATCTATAATGACAAACAATTGTATAACATGCCATGCAGGTCCAGCACCAAATGCTGGTTTAGATTTGTCTAATTACCAAAACACTAGATTTTCAGCAGAACAAGGAAGCTTGGTATCACGTATGAATAATGCTCTTAATCCAATGCCTCCAAGTGGCAAACTGTCACCACAAGTACTGCAAATTATTGACAAATGGGTTGCAGATAATTTCCCTGAAAATTAAGATAATTTCGAATATCAAAGTTTAATAAAACCTCTCAGTATGAGAGAAAACTAAAAAAGAAAGAATGAAAAAAATAGTTATAATATTAATTGGGTTGATGAGTATGAATGTAACCGCACAAAAGTACTTTACAAAAACTGGAACAACAGAATTTAAAGCTTCGGTTGAAGCATTTGAACCCGTGGAAGCTAAAAATAAAAGTACAACAGTCATTTTAAATATTGAGAATGGGCAAATTGCTGGTTTACTATTCGTAAAAGCTTTTCATTTTGAAATTGCTTTAATGCAAGAGCATTTTAATGAAAATTATATGGATTCAGATAAGTATCCTAAGGCAACGTTTAGAGGTCAATTAGAAGAGTTTGATTTAAATAATTTATCTAATGAAAGCCAAGAATTTAAATTGAAAGGCACCTTAATAGTACGTGGAAAAGAAAAAAAAATAGATGCCATTGCACTGTTGAAAAAAGAAGGTGATAAAATACTGTTTACTTCAGCTTTTAATGTTAAACCTCAAGAGTTTAATATTAAAATTCCAAGTATTGTACGAGAGAAAATAGCTAGTTCCATTAACCTAACACTTAACTATGAGCTTGTCAAAAAGAACTAAAATTGCCCTTTTTATTTTAGCAACAGCTTTAACAGGAGCTTATATAGCTTATAAATATGCTTATAAGGCTCATAAAACTATTGATGAGTTGGAGATAAAATTTTCTGGAACCGCTGAGGCATTTTCTAACAAAGTTCAACAGGATGCTTTAATCTGGCAAGATGTAGTTGTGGAATTAGAGGGTGACGTAACATCTATTGATGAAAAAGGCTTTACACTAAATAACAATATATATTGTCAGCTTAATGAAAGTTTTTCTACTTCAGATATAACAGAAAAGCAGATCATAAAAATAAAAGGAAGGATGATCGGTTATGATGATCTTTTAGAAGAATTAAAAATAGACCAAGTAAAAATTATAAAATAATGAATTATAGTAAAAACTCTTTAAGGTGGAGTTTTGAAGAGATAATAAATACACAATGAAAAAATATTTTGCATTAATAATAGTTGCGCTTCTTAGTTTTAATACAATTAATGCCCAAGAAGATTTATTAAACGAATTGGAAGAAGAAACTCAAGAAGAAGTATACGAGCAGCCAGCTTTTAAAGCTATGAAAATTGGAAATCTTCAATCTACAAAAGTTGCGGCAAAAGGTGATTTATATATGTATGTCTCTCATAGATTTGGAACTTTAAAAGATGGTCTAACTACATTTTTTGGTTTTGATAATGCTAATACTAAAATACAATTAGTGTATGGAGTGTACGAAGGTGTTCAGGTAGGTTTAGCTAGAGAGTCAATTAGACAAACGTACTCGGCTCATGTTAAAGCAAAACTAAAGGGACAATCTAAAGATTTTCCTGTTAATATTACAGGTTATGCTACTGCCAATATAAGAACAGATATACGTAAAGAGCAATTTCCTTTATTAGAGTTTGGAGATCGTATGAGTTACGCAACTCAACTATTAATATCAAGACGTTTTAGTAACAAATTTTCCTTTGAAATTGCGCCTACATTTGTTCGTCAAAATCTTGTTTTAGAACCTTTTCAAAAGCATAATCAAATTGCTTTGGGGCTAGGTGGACGAATCAAAGTAAGTAAGCGTATGAGTATTAATGCTGATTATGTATATAACTTTAGTAGACACAAAAACTCAATTTATAATAACCCTTTAACTTTTGGTTTAGACATTGAAACTGGGGGCCATGTATTTCAGTTATTATTTTCTAATGCGCAATCTACAAATGAACCTGGATTTATTAGTAACGCTGAAGGCAAGTGGTTTGAAGATGTATTTTTTGGTTTTAATATTGTTAGAGTATTCTAAGTAATACTATATATAGATAGAAGGAATTTATAATTTTTATGGATTCCTTTTTATTTTCCCCTAATCCTACTTAATGTTTCTTGAGACACTCCCAACATAGAGGCTATATGACCAAGGTTTGCTCTTTGTAAAATACTAGGATAAGCATTAATAAGGCGTTCGTATTTCTCACTAGCTGATAGAAAATAATAGCCTTTAAAAAAATCATCTATAAGAGATATTTGTTCTTCTAAAATAAGTCTACCGAAACGTTCTAATTTAACATGTTTTAAATACAATTCTTGCCATTGATTATAAGTTAATGAAACTAAAGTAGAATCTTCTGTAGTTTCAATATATTCAGAGGATGGTTTTCTTAAAATATAGCTGTGCCAAGAAGTGATCATTGTATTTTCAGGATATATCCAATAGGTTATATCTTTTCCGTTTAAATAGTGATACGTTCTAAGAGTTCCATTTACTATGAAGTACATACGTTCACAAGTTTTACCTTCTTTCAGTAAGATATGACCTTTAGGAACTTCTTCAATTAAAGCTAAATTAATAATTTCTTCTTCTGCGTCTTTAGAGAGATTAACGTATTGATTTATGTAGTTTATAAATTGATCCACAAATTAATAATATGAAAGTCTAGTCAAGAAAAATAAATTTTGTGCGCACGAGAAGACTCGAACTTCCACGGACTAATGTCCACCAACCCCTCAAGCTGGCGCGTCTACCAATTCCGCCACGTGCGCATTCTTTAGTAAAGATAAAAAAAAAGTTAAGCGAATGCTTAACTAAATTTTTTGTGACCAGTCTGGGGCTCGAACCCAGGACCCTCTCCTTAAAAGGGAGATGCTCTACCAACTGAGCTAACTGGTCAATAAGTTTCTCTAACGAGGGTGCAAATATAAAACGTTTAATTAATAATCCAAACGTATTATTAGATAATTTTTTGTTTTTTTGTAATTAAATATCTTATGTTTTTAATTATCAATTTATAACAGTGAAATGACATTATTTTTAGTTGGGTATATGGGGTCGGGAAAATCTGTAATTGGAAAGCAATTAGCAGACATTCTACACTATAATTATATTGATTTTGATGATTATATTCAAGATAAGGAAGGTATGAGTATCACCTCCATTTTTGAAACTAAAGGTGAAATCTATTTTAGAAAAGCAGAAAGTAAGTATCTTAAAGATCTTACAAGTTTATCTGAAACTGTCGTGTCTCTTGGAGGAGGTACACCTTGCTATGGTTTGAATATGGAGACCATTACATCAGCCGAGCAATCCAAGAGTATATATCTTAAAGCAACGATTTCTACATTAGTTAACCGACTCTTTGATGAAAAATCTAAACGACCATTAATTGCACATGTAGAAACAAAGGATATGCTAAGTGAATTTATTGGAAAACATATTTTTGAGCGTGCGCCTTTTTATGAACAATCTCTAATAAGTATTAAAACAGATAATCAAACGGTTTCTGAAATTGTCGAAGCTATTTTACTTCATTTATTTTAAATAGGCCTCAAATTGTTTTCCTGAAAGTATGATTTCTACATGTTCATTTAAGGATGTCGATAAGGATATACCCTTAAAATCTGCTTTTACTGGAAATTTCTTATGATTTCGATTTACCAATACAGCTGTTTTAAACTGTTTTAACGGCACGTCTAAGAAATGTTTAACACCATAAATTAAAGTACTTCCAGAGTTGAGTACATCATCAATTAATACTATAGATTTGTTGCTATACTCTTCTTTGCTTAGAGATGTTTGTATTTCTGATAACGGATTTTTCTTATCAATAGTTACTTTGCAGAGTACAGGTTTTAAATCTGAAATCTTCTCAAGGTTTTGCTTGAGTTTCTTTGCAAGTATATATCCATTAGATTCAATTCCAGCCAAAATAATATCTTCTTCATAAACATTGCTTTCATAAATTTGATATGCTATACGTCTAATTTTGTGCTGTATTTCTTGATGATTAAGAATCGCATGTTTTGTAATACTCATAAGGGTGTTTGTTTATTCAAAGATAAAAAAGAGTTTTTGTAATTAATATCAAAAAATTAGTTATTGTCTTCAGGCTCATCATAAAAATCGTCAATATCTCTACGGTCTTTTTTCGTTGGCCTTCCTGAGCCTTTTTTTCTATAATAATCTTTAGAATACTTTAATAATTCTTTAGCCTCAAAAGCTTCTTTAGGCGTAACGTCAGTTCTATAAATATCTACAAGCTTAGCACCTAATCTACTTTCGGGTAAATCATTAACGATAATTTGATAATTGATTTGATCTTTTCTAAACTCAATTTTATCTGTAGGATAGACCTCTCTGCTGGGTTTTACAACCTGACCATTAATTTTGACATGCCCTTTTTTGCATGCATTCGTAGCAATGCTTCTTGTTTTGCAATATCTTATGCACCAAAGGTATTTATCTATTCGCATATTAAAACTGTGAAATTGACGTTAATAGTATTGCACAAAAGTATTATATTATTGTATCTTGCGCCATAAAAATAAGCAATATTGAACGATTCAAATTTTGATTTGAATTAAAGAAAATTTTAGACTATGAATTTAAAAAACAGCCTAGTTGGTTTATTGGTTTTAGTGATTGCCTTTACAGCGTGTAAGCCTGACGATCCTACGTTTATTCCTGTGCCAGATAGAGATAGAACAGAGCAACAAGTTGTAGACAGAGATTCTCTAATTGGATATTTAGAAACACACTATTATAATTCTGCGGCTTTAAGTACATCTGGAGTAGATTATACAATTGACGATATTGTAATTACTGAGTTACCTCAGGATGCAGAAGGAAATTATTTGGATTTACCTAATCCTGATGATAATACATTATTGATTGATGCTGTAACTACATATACAAGAACGTATTTTGATGTTGAATACGAATACTATGTACTTCAAATCAATGAAGGTGGTGATGTGAATCCAAATTTTACAGATTTAGTAGAATTGGTATACTCCGGAAATTTGCTAGATGAAGAGGTGTTTGATAGTGCAATTAACCCTAATGCACCATTTGATATGGTAAACTTGATTGAAGGTTGGAGAAATGTTATTCCTAAATTTAAAACAGCCTCATCTTTTGAAATTAACCCTGATGGAACAGTCGAATATAACGATTATGGAATAGGAGTGATGTTTTTACCTTCTGGTTTAGCTTATTTTGCTAACCCTCCTTTTGGTATTCCTGTGTATTCGAATTTAATATTCAAATTTGAATTGTATAGATCTCAGGAAAATGATCATGATGGTGACGGTGTATTGTCGCATTTAGAAGATTTAAATGGAAACCAAAATATAGATGATGATGATACCGATGGTGATGAGATCCCTAACTATTTTGATGCTGATGATGATGGAGATGGTGTGTTCTCTATTTTTGAAGATTTAGATGAAGATGGCGATCCTTCTAACGATGATTCTGATGGTGATGGGATTCCTAATTATTTAGATGAAGACTCAACAGAATCAAATCAGGATAATAGTTAAACCAGTAGTTATAAAACAATAAAAAAGACGCTTATTTAAGCGTCTTTTTTATTTATACTCTTTTATTTTATTTAAAGTGCTATTGATAAGCTTAAGATCAATTGATCTGGTCTTGTGTCAAGCCTACTTAAAGTACTCTCCCCCAAATTATTTCCAATAAAAGTAGCTTCGTTATCGGTAAAACCTCTTTCGTATCTTAAATCGACACCTATTTTATTGAGATTAAATCCAATTCCGAAATTTAAACCTACTGAAAAGTCATTCTCAATATTATCAATATCAATACCGTCAAACTCGGTATCTAAGATATATTGTAATGAAGGTCCAGCAAAAACACTCAATGGACCAATAACTTTAATTCCTACCAATAGTGGAGCGTCAATTTTTTTCATATTAAAATCATCACTATTGTAATCACTCTTTGTACTTGTGTACATTAATTCTGGTCTAAAATAGAGATCGTTACCTATTTTTCCAAAAAGACCAATGTGATAGCCGACATTTCGGTCTGGGTTTTGAGCATTGTCTCCAATAGATTCAAAATAATCGCCATTGGCATTGTAGTTTAGTCCACCTTTAATTCCAAATGAACTTCCTTTTTGTGCTTGAGCACTAAAACAAAATAACGTTAATAAAAACGTGCTAATAACCAAATTTCTCATAATATTCGCTTTTTGTGATTTTGATGTATAGTATCAAAAACGTTGCCAAACGAAAATTATTTCTTTCAATTCAGTATTATACTCAATATATAAAATCTCCAATTAGTACTGTAAAGCACCTTAAAATTAAATATGATGTAATTATTTTCTTTTGATTACAGTTTCAGTAGCTTTTATAATAGCATTTGCGTTTAAACCGTATTTTTCCATAAGTTGGGCAGGTGTTCCAGACTCACCAAATGTATCATTAGTTGCAACAAACTCTTGAGGTGTTGGATTGTGTTTCGCTAATACTCTAGCAACACTTTCTCCTAAGCCACCTAGGTAATTATGTTCTTCAGCTGTAACAATACAACCCGTTTTCGATACAGAATCTAATATTGCTTTGTCATCTAGTGGTTTAATTGTATGAATGTTGATGACTTCTGCAGAAATTCCTTTATCATGTAATGTTTTTGCAGCTTCAAGAGCTTCCCAAACTAAATGACCTGTCGCAACAATAGTGACATCATTTCCTTCTGTTAATTGTACAGCTTTACCTATTTCAAATGTTTGGTCTTCTGGGGTGAAGTTTGCAACCTTTGGTCTTCCGAAACGTAAATATACTGGTCCATGATGCTCTGCAATAGCTATAGTTGCTGCTTTGGTTTGATTAAAATCACAAGTATTAATAACAGTCATTCCTGGCAACATTTTCATTAATCCGATATCTTCTAAAATCTGGTGAGTAGCACCATCTTCTCCAAGGGTTAACCCTGCATGAGAGGCACAGATTTTTACATTTTTATCAGAATAGGCTACACTTTGTCTAATTTGATCATAAACACGACCAGTTGAAAAGTTAGCAAAGGTTCCTGTAAATGGAATTTTACCACCAATAGTCATCCCAGCAGCCAATCCAATCATATTGGCTTCTGCAATTCCTACTTGAAAAAAACGTTCTGGATGATTGGCCTTAAAGTCATCCATTTTTAGTGAACCAATTAAATCGGCACAAAGTGCCACAACATTTTCGTTTGTTTTTCCTAATTCTGTTAACCCAGCTCCAAAACCAGAGCGCGTATCTTTATTACCTGTATTTGTATATGTTTTCATGATGTCTTTTAAGATTGATAGTTAGTAGTCTCCTAGGGTTTCAGCATTTTGAGCTAATCCAATAGCTAGTTGTTCATCATTTGGTGCTTTACCATGCCATGCGTGTGTATGCATCATAAAGTCAACGCCATTACCCATAACCGTTTTCAGTAAAACACAAACAGGTTTTCCATTACCAGTTAATGATTTTGCGTTAGTCATACCTTCTAAAATAGCATCTATGTCGTTTCCATTTTCAATATCTACAACAATCCAACCAAAGGCTTCAAATTTTGCTCTAATACTTCCCATTGGCAAAACATCATCTGTTGACCCATCAATTTGCTGACCATTTAAATCGATAGTAGAGATAATATTGTCTACATTATTTGCAGCAGCGTACATAATTCCTTCCCAGTTTTGACCTTCCTGCAATTCACCATCGCCATGTAAACTATATACGAGATGAGAATCATTATTAAGTTTTTTTGTTTCAGCAGCACCTAATGCGACACTAAAACCTTGACCCAAAGAGCCAGAAGCAACTCTTACACCTGGTAATCCTTCATGAGTTGTTGGATGACCTTGAAGTCTAGAATCAATAAGTCTAAAAGTGTTAAGTTCATCTACTGGAAAATATCCTGATCTTGCTAGTACGCTGTAGAATACAGGTGAAATATGACCATTGGATAAGAAAAATAAATCCTCATCAATTCCATCCATATCAAAGGAATCTTTTCTGTCCATAATGTCTTGATAGAGCGCAACAAAAAATTCGGCGCAGCCTAATGAGCCTCCAGGATGACCAGAGTTTACTTTGTGTACCATTCGTAAAATATCTCTACGAACTTGAGTTGTTAAGTCTTGTAATTGTTGTGTGTTTGGCATATAAAAAGTCTGAATATTTTCAGCACCAAAAATAAAGTTTTCATGATGCTAATCAAAAATAGAAACCTCTCACTTATTAACGATTTTAACCACTTGCTAACAATTTAAATGGTATTAAAAAAAATGAACTCCTATTTTATGGTTTTGAAAGGATAAATTTATTAAATGTTTAAGACCATAATACGTCTATATAATTATCTTTGCCAACTGATGAGCTTTCTTAAGAAGAATATATTTGGATTATTAGCTATTCTAGTTGGTATATATCTTCTCATTAATTCGATTTCTAATATTAATGAAATTCTGAATTATGAAGAATTTTATGCTATTGGAGAATATGTAGCTGTAAAACAAAATATGGAACCAAATTTGATGAGCGGAGTCATAAAAATGAGTCTTGTATTCTTACTTTTTTTATTGATTCCTGTGGTTCTTTCAGTTCTTCACAAAAGAAGAAAAGCGAATAATAAAATATTGTATATAGCTATAGTTTTTATTGTTGCCAATTTTTTGGTTTTTCCTTATTTACTAACCCTATTTTACAATACAACTAAGAGTATTTAATGAATTTTGATTTAAAAGCAAGTGATTCTCAAAGTAAAGCCAGAGCTGGACTTATTACGACAGATCATGGTACGATTGAGACACCTATATTTATGCCTGTAGGTACTGTAGCTTCTGTTAAAGGAGTGCATCAACGGGAACTTAAAGATGATATTAATCCTGATATAATTTTAGGGAATACGTATCATTTATATTTAAGACCTCAAACTCCAATTTTAGAAAAGGCTGGAGGTTTGCATAAGTTCATGAATTGGGATAGAAACATTCTAACAGATTCAGGTGGTTATCAGGTATATTCTTTATCTGCCAACAGAAAGATTAAAGAAGAAGGTGTAAAATTTAAATCACATATTGATGGTAGTTACCATGTGTTTACACCAGAGAATGTCATGGAAATTCAAAGAAGTATAGGAGCAGATATTATAATGGCTTTTGATGAATGTACACCATACCCTTGTGATTATAATTATGCTAAGCGATCTATGCATATGACGCATCGTTGGTTGGAACGTTGCTTAACACATTTAAACAAGACACCTTTTACATATGATTATGAGCAAACTTTTTTTCCGATAGTTCAAGGGAGTACATACAAAGATCTGCGTCAACAATCTGCAGAATACATTGCTAATGCAGGAGCTCAAGGTAATGCTATTGGTGGTTTGTCTGTAGGTGAACCTGCAGAAGAAATGTATGCTATGACCGATGTTGTTTGTGAGATTCTTCCGTGGGACAAACCTCGCTATCTCATGGGGGTTGGGACACCAATTAATATTTTAGAGAATATTGCACTAGGCGTAGATATGTTTGATTGTGTGATGCCTACTCGTAATGCAAGAAATGGAATGCTTTTTACAGCTCATGGTACTATTAATATTAAAAATTTAAAATGGGCAGATGATTTTTCTCCAATTGACGAAATGGGAATAACATTTGTTGATACCGAATATAGTAAAGCCTACCTTAGACATTTATTTACTGTGAATGAATTACTAGGTAAACAAATTGCTACAATTCATAATCTCGGGTTTTACTTGTGGTTGGTGAGAGAAGCCAGAAAGCATATATTAGCAGGAGATTTCAGAGCTTGGAAAGATAAAATGGTTAAACAAATGGATAAGCGCTTATAATTTGAAAATACTAGATTGGTACATATTAAAACGTTATCTGTTTACATTTTTAATGATGTTACTGTTGTTCATCCCTATTGGGATTACAGTAAATCTCGCAGAGAAGATTGGTAAAATACTAGAAAAAGAAGTGCCTTTTGGAGCTGTTGCAAAGTATTATTTAGACTTTACAATTTATTTTGCACATTTATTATTTCCTATATTTTTATTCCTTTCCGTAATCTGGTTTACATCCAAACTTGCTAATAATACTGAAATTGTAGCTTTTTTAAGTTCGGGAGTGTCCTTTTGGAGATTCTTAAGACCATATATGATTGGGGCAACGATTATTGCTTCTTTCGCAATTATCATGGGCTTATATCTTGCGCCTCAAGCTAGTAAAGGGTTTAATGAATTCAAGTATAAATATTTAAAGAATAGGTCTAAAGTTATTCAAACTTCAAATATCTATAGGCAGATAAATGATAATGATTATATCTATGTGAGTAATTTTACGCCAAGTACTAAGACTGGTCGAAATTTTAGTCTAGAACATTTCGAAGGAAATGTCTTGAAATATAAGATTACAGCCAATTCTATTAAAGATAATGATTCTTCATATCGATTAATTAATTATACTAAGCGTACGTTTGGCGCTCATGAAGATATTATTGAAACTTCCAGACGAAAAGATACTATTTTACCCTTCGAAGCTGAAGATCTCACCCCAGAAGAGTACATTGCAGAAACACTCCAGTATGGTGATCTTATTAAATTTATTGAAAAAGAAAAAAGGAGAGGCTCTTCTAATATTGGACGTTATTTAGTTGTAAAATATAAAAAATGGAGCCTACCTGTATCTGTGTTTATTCTGACTATTATTGCAGTAGCAGTGTCCTCAATTAAACGTCGAGGCGGTATGGGTGTAAATCTTGCCTTTGGGATTACTATTGCCATGATTTACGTCTTTTTTGATAAAGTTTTTGGTGTTATGGCTGAACAATCTAGCTTTAACCCTTTGTTTGCCGTATGGTTTCCTAATATCGTTTTTGGTATCTTAGCAGCTTATCTGTTATATAATGCCAAACGCTAAACTAAAAAATTACCTCCATTTACACATCTTAGTTTTTATTGCAGGTTTTACGGCAATTTTGGGGGAATTAATTTCTATTGGATCTACAGCTTTAGTTTGGTATCGCATGTTTATAGCAGGTATTTTAATGTTGTTCTATATTAAAATAATCAAATTAAAAATTAGGGTTTCAAACAAGACTAAACTGAAATTTTTTGGAGCTGGAATCATAATCGCATTACATTGGGTAACCTTCTTTGAGTCGATTAATCAAGCCAATGTATCAATTGCTTTAGCTATGTTTTCAACTGGAGCATTTTTTGCGTCATTGATAGAGCCTTTAATTTATAAGCGTAAAATTATATGGTATGAAATACTATTTGGAATTATTGTCATTATAGGCGTATCTCTTATTATGGAGAGTGAAATCAAATATATTAATGGGATCATTCTTGGAATATCTTCAGCTTTTTTTTCTTCTCTATTTGCGGTTATTAATGGACGATTTATAGAAGAGCATCGCGCTACAGTTATTTCTTTTTATGAGTTTGTTAGTGGTGTTGTGTTTTTAACCATATTTATATTGGTATTTCAAAATGGTTTTTCTCTTGAGTTCTTTGTTTTATCTAGTGAAGATTGGATTTACATTACTATTCTAGCCTCTGTATGCACTGCTTATGCTTTTATTGGTGCTGTGCAGGTGATGCGTTATCTTAGCCCTTACACTGTAGTACTTACTTATAACTTAGAACCTTTGTATGGGATTGCATTGGCGTTTTTGTTTTTTCCTGAAAAAGAAACTAT
Source organism: Psychroserpens citreus (assembly GCF_055686305.1). NCBI lineage: Bacteria > Pseudomonadati > Bacteroidota > Flavobacteriia > Flavobacteriales > Flavobacteriaceae > Psychroserpens > Psychroserpens citreus. The sequence goes on along the minus strand of NZ_CM145999.1, from coordinate 47,772 downwards.
GAGCATTCAATTTTATTATGGTGCAATTTTATTAATAGCAACAGTTTTAGCTAATGGTATACTTAAAAATAGAAAGAGCTTTAAAAAGCGTAAAGGCATAGCAAGCAAACCCAATTAAAGTTTTTATATTTGCACTAACTAATAACTAACTAATTAAGAATTAAATCAAAATTTCAATGGAATATTTAGATTTTGAACTACCCATAAAAGAACTTCAAGATCAACTTGCTAAATGTCAATTAATAGGAGAGGAAAGCGATGTTGATGTAACTCAAACTTGTAAAAAGATTGAAAAAAAGTTGCTAGAAACTAAAAAAGAGATTTATAAAAATCTAACGGCTTGGCAACGTGTTCAATTATCAAGACATCCTGATAGACCTTATACATTAGATCATATAAAAGCCCTTTGTGGAGATTCATTTTTAGAATTGCACGGAGACCGAAATGTAAAGGATGATAAAGCCATGATTGGTGGTTTAGGAAAAATAGGTGATCAAACCTACATGTTTATCGGTCAGCAAAAAGGATTTAATACAAAAACACGCCAGTATAGAAATTTTGGAATGTCTAACCCTGAAGGATATAGAAAGGCATTGCGATTAATGAAATCTGCCGAAAAATTTGGAATCCCTGTAGTCACGTTTATAGACACACCTGGAGCTTACCCAGGCTTAGAAGCTGAAGAACGTGGACAAGGAGAAGCTATTGCTAGAAATATTTTAGAAATGACTCGTCTTAAAGTACCAATAATTACAGTAATTATTGGAGAAGGTGCTTCAGGAGGAGCTTTAGGTATAGGTGTTGGTGATAAAGTACTTATGTTAGAAAATACGTGGTACTCCGTGATTTCTCCGGAATCTTGCTCGTCAATTCTTTGGCGAAGTTGGGAGTATAAAGAAATAGCGGCTGAAGCCTTAAAATTGACAGCTCCTGATATGAAAAAGCTTAAATTGGTTGATACAATTATTAAAGAACCATTAGGAGGAGCACATTCTGATAGACAAGCTACATTTTTAGCTGTACAGACTGCTATTGAAAATAATTATGAGGAACTTAAAAACTTATCACCAAAAGATTTAGTGAACCAACGTATGGATAAATACTTGGCAATGGGAGTTTTTAAAGGTTAATCCTTATAGAATAACGGATTAAAAAAACTGAAACTTAGAGTTTCGGTTTTTTTTAGCGCTATTAACAATATAATCAAGTTATTAACAGTTAAAATGTTGATGACTTGTTAAGATTGAAAATTTTAAAAATTCAATTTTAGCTAACAATTTATTTACATTCGCATTTATGAAGCAACCCAATCAAATAAAAGGCTATCAAGTCGATAAAAGCACAATAATCAGTTTAGAGAAAGGAAAAATACCTCCTCAAGCAATTGATTTAGAGGAAGTTGTGCTTGGGGCGATGATGATTGATAAAAAAGGTGTGGATGAAGTCATCGATATCTTAAGTGCTGAAGCTTTTTATAAGGAAGCTCATAAACACATCTTTGAAGCTATTTTCAAATTATTTGAAAATAGTGAACCTGTGGATTTATTAACCGTTTCTAGTCAGCTTAAAAAGGATGCTAAGCTAGATGTCATAGGTGGTGATTTTTATCTAATTTCACTCACACAACGTGTCTCTTCTTCGGCACATATCGAATTTCATGCACGTATCATTCTTCAAAAATATATACAACGTAGTTTGATTAAAATTTCCAACGAAATTATTGAAGAAGCTTACGATGAAACTAAAGATGTATTTGATTTGTTAGACAATGCCGAGGCCAAACTTTACGAAGTGACTCAAGGCAATGTTAAAAAATCTACTGAAACGGCTCAGAGTTTGGTGATTCAGGCTAAGAAAAAGATTGAAGAGATTTCTAATAAAGAAGGACTAAGTGGTATCCCAACTGGATTTACCAAATTAGATAAACTTACATCAGGATGGCAGCCTAGTGATTTAATTATTGTCGCTGCGCGTCCAGGTATGGGTAAAACAGCTTTAACCTTAACCATGGCCAGAAACATTGCAGTTGATAGCAATATTCCAGTAGCGTTTTTCTCTCTAGAGATGTCATCTGTACAATTGATTACGCGTTTAATTTCTTCGGAAACTGGACTCTCTTCGGAAAAGTTAAGAACTGGAAAATTAGAAAAGCACGAATGGGAACAGTTAAATGTTAAGGTGAAAACACTCGAAAAAGCACCATTGTTTATTGATGATACGCCATCATTATCTATTTTCGATTTGAGAGCAAAAGCAAGACGTTTGGCTTCTCAATATGGAATTAAAATGATTATGATAGATTATCTACAATTAATGACTGCTGGTGGAAGCCAGAAAGGAGGTAATCGTGAACAAGAGATTTCTATGATTTCCAGAAACCTTAAAGCCCTTGCCAAAGAATTAAATGTCCCAGTGATTGCTTTGTCTCAATTATCTAGAGCGGTAGAAACTCGTGGTGGAAGTAAACGTCCGCTATTATCTGATTTACGTGAATCTGGAGCCATTGAACAGGATGCCGATATTGTAAGTTTTATCTATAGACCAGAATACTATAAAATTGATGAATGGGATGATGATGAACGCTCTCCTACTGAAGGACAAGGGGAGTTTATTGTGGCTAAGCATAGAAATGGTGGACTAGAAAACATACGATTGAAGTTTATTGGTCACCTTGGTAAGTTTGACAACTTAGATGATTTCGATACTCCATTTGGCGAGTTTCATTCTAAAATGAATGCTGCTGCTAATGACGATACCTTTAAACCAGACAATTTCCCATCAGCTACAGATGCATTTGGTGCCCCTGAAGAAGACGAAAATGATGTGCCATTTTAAGATTTTTTAGGAGTGTATAACGACTTTTTTACCCTAACTTTGTTAATTAAGCTAAGAAAAAGAATTTTGCCTCATGTTAGAACAAAGACGTACTACTAATATCCTACTGCTATTTATTGTTGTGCCGCTTGTATTTTATTTGCTTAAAATCTTGTCGTTTATTTTTATTCCATTAATATCTTCAATGTTTATTGCATTGTTGTTTTTGCCTTTGATGCGTTGGTTAAGTAGACGTAATGTCCCAAGGTTGATAAGTATTATGATAGTAGTAGCACTTATTGGAATAGGTGTATTTATTGGTGTTGAACTCGTGCAATTATCTAGCAAGCAAATACTATCTAACGAGACAGGTTTTTTTGGTAAAGCTGAAGTAAAGATTAATGATTTGATGTTGTATATGCAGGATAAAGTTGGAATGGAATACAATCCAGAGGGGAACTTTTTGGCGCAATTTTTTCAAAAAGAAACTATAGGATCAACCTTCGATTTTGTTAGAAAATTTTTGACCAATATCTTGATGATTACCTTTTTTACGATTCTCTGGTTATCTGAGTCTATCAATATGCATAAGGTATTAAATAATACTATTTTGAAACGTAAGCATACATCTATCAAGGCGTTTATGAAAATAGAGAAAGACCTAATCACTTTTATAAAGGTTAAGTTTTTAGTGAGTTTATTAACAGGAATTTTTACTGGGCTTGCCTGTGTATTTTTTGATGTGAGTTTTCCAATATTTTGGGGCTTATTCGCCTTTTTAATCAATTTTGTACAAATGGTGGGATCTTTTATCTCAGTGATACTGCTTTCTATTTTTGCTTTTGTAGAGCTAGACCCAACAAGTACATTGTTCTTCTTTATTTTAGCTATTACTGGTGTTCAAGTCCTCTTTGGAGCGATTCTCGAACCTATTTTTATGGGTAAGTCCTTCTCTATAAATGTGATTACAGTTTTGATAATGCTGATGCTTTGGGGCTTTATTTGGGGAATTCCTGGGTTAATTATGGCAATACCAATAACTGTTTTTATCAAAATTATTTTGGAGCAGTTTCCATCTACTAAAGTCATTGCTTCATTGTTGTCTGGTCCAGAACGCAGTATTACACCTTTAAAGAAATAAGACGGTTTTTCAGATTTTAGTGCATTTCAACTAAAAAATGTATAAAACTATATTAAAGCGATGAGCTTAGGAATAATTTTTGAGTATATTTCAATGGTAAAATTGAAAAGTGACTTATGAAAAAGGCAATTGTGTTAATCGTTTTATGTTTTATGACTGTACAAGCTTATGCTTCGTATATATTGATTCCTATGGATTCAGAAAGTCAAAATAATCACTTGAAAGCCTATGGAGTTACTTATTGGACTCTAGAGAAACAACTTAAAGTAAAATGGTTACTCAATTATAAAGGCGGATCCTTTTTGTTGCCAGACTCTGAAGAGATTCAAAGAGAGTGCCAAATTAGAGGTGTAAGTTTTGAAGTGATTTCAAATTCTAAAGCAGAAGAAATTCTTGAAATGATTGCTAGTCCATCGCAAAATATGGAAGCTGTAGTCCTCGAAAAAGCCCCAAAAATTGCAGTATACACTCCAAAAGGACTGCAACCCTGGGATGATGCCGTAACTATGGTATTAACCTATGCAGAAATTCCGTATGAAACTGTCTATGATGATGAAGTACTCAATGATGCATTATTATTATACGACTGGTTGCATTTGCACCATGAGGATTTTACCGGACAATATGGAAAGTTTTACAGAGCTTATAGATCTGCATCCTGGTATATTCAAGAAAAGAAGGAAGCCGAAGAATTGGCAGCTCGTTTGGGATATTCTAAAGTTTCCGAAGAAAAACTAGGAGTTGCCAAGAAAATAAGAGAATATGTTATTGGTGGTGGCTTTATGTTTGCCATGTGCAGTGCCACCGATAGTTTTGATATTGCTCTTTCTGCCGATGGGGTGGATATTTGTGAACCAATGTTTGATGGTGATGGAAGTGACGCTGGCTATCAAAATAAAATTGATTATAGTAAAACTTTTGCTTTCAAAGATTTTTTGCTAGAACGAAGCCCAAATGTATATGAGTTTTCTTCTATTGATATGACCAGAAAACGTAGAATCCCTATGACTACAGATTATTTTACACTTATGGACTTTTCTGCTAAATGGGATCCAATTCCATCCATGTTATGCCAAAATCATACCGCTTTAGTTAAAGGTTTTATGGGGCAGACAACCTCCTTTACCCGAGAAGAAATCAAATCGAATGTGTTAGTAATGGGAGAAAACAAAACCAATGGTGAAGCTAAATATATTCATGGTATTAAAGGAAAAGGTTTTTTTACTTTTTATGGAGGTCATGACCCTGAAGATTATACGCATAAAGTTGGTGATCCAAAAACTGAACTTGATTTGCATCCTACTTCACCAGGTTATCGTTTAATTCTTAATAATGTGCTGTTTCCAGCTGCAAAAAAGAAGAAACAAAAAACATAATAAGTTTTTGCTATAAAACTGTATATTTATCCAATTAACTTAAAATAGTATTATGAAAAAATTTATGATTGCATTGTGTTGTGTTGCATTGGTATTTACATCTTGTAACAGTAGTGACGATGATGGAGGAGGAGATGATGATGGTCTAACCTGTTCTGAGGCAACCCAAAACACATTGATGGCTTTAGCAAGTCTTAATAATGGTGATGAGAACGATTATGAAGCATTATGTAATGCGTATAAGATTACTTTAGAGCAACAAATTGAAGCATGTGGTGATCCTAATGGTACAATCCAAGGCGTAATTGATGATCTTGATGATTGTGAGGTTTCAAATAATCAAAGTAATAATTAAATTACTACAATTGTAATAACCCATTAAGGCCATTTAAATTTTAAATGGCTTTTTTTAGTTACATTTAGTATTATAAATTTATAATATCATGGCAAAAAGAAAATTCTCAAGAAATACAAATCGTTATAACAAATCATTTTAATACTCCAGAAGATGCTTTTAATTTTTTTGATAAAGGAGGAGATGGCAAACTCAAAAAAGAAGAAATTTCTGCACTCTTGAAACAGGCTGAAATTAGCGGATTTATTAGAGGCATAGTGTCTAATAAGCTAATTGAAGGTTATGATAAGGATGGTGATGGATTGGTTAGCTGGAAAGAATTTAAGTTTGCTGTTGACGAGATTTCTAAAAAATAAGAGATACTACTAAAACATATCGAATTTGACATTCAATTTTATAAAGTTTATTAAACTTCTGACGCTTACCGTCACGTTTTGGATTTCTGCCGCAACGTTATTTATTCTTGTTAGGTTTTATGCTTATGGAGAGGAAGAAGGACTAAAGTATGTCAATCCAAAAAACATAGTTCCTTTTACTGAATGGTTAGATTTTGGAGTGATATTAGGAGTTATAATTGGTGTTTTTTATGCTATTATAGAATTCGTGTTTGAAAGATATATTTCACAAAAACTCAATTTAATTTTTATAATTTTTCTTAAAACGATTATCTACATATTACTTATGATAATCTCTCTAAGTTATATAACGTTTTTAGCAGAAGCTCGTATGGATATCGACCTGAATAATGATATTGGATGGTGGAGAACAAATGCGCTATTTTGGCTATGTACAATTTATTTTTTATTGATGACCTTGGTCTATTCTTTTATTAAAATAGCAAATGATAAGTTAGGATCTGGTGTCTTTTTAAAAACGCTCGTTGGGACGTATAGAAAACCAAAAGAAGAAAAACGAATTTTGATGTTTCTAGATTTAAAAGATTCTACTTCAATTGCTGAGAAGCTAGGTCATAGAACCTATAGCCAATGTATTCAAGATTGCTTTTCTGATTTAAATAAAGTGTTAGTAAAGTACGACGCAGAAATCTATCAATATGTAGGTGATGAGGCTGTAATTAGTTGGAACTATAACAAAGGTGTTAAAAAGAACAGGTGCGTACATTTGTATTTCGCTTTTAAAGAAGAACTTGAGAAGCGTTCAGACTTTTATCAAAGGCATTATGACATTGAACCCTTTTTTAAAGCAGGTCTGCATGGTGGTGATATTATGGTGGCTGAAGTTGGTACCATAAAAAAAGAAATAGCCTATCACGGTGATGTGATTAATACAACCTCTAGAATCCAAAGTGAATGTAACACTTATAACGAAAATTTATTAATTTCAAATCAACTTTTAGAGCAATTAAATTTAGAATCTATTTATAGATCTGTAGCATTAGGTCAAATACAACTCAAAGGAAAACAAGAAATCATAAATATTTCTTCAATACGTAAAGCATAAAAAAGCCGATTCAATTTTGAATCGGCTTTTAATATTAGTGAGATCCTACATGACACCCACAACTAGTTCTTGTGAAACTTTGCGATGCTTCATGCCAAGGAAAGGCTTCGTTATATTTTGAATTCTCCCAATAAAATTTAGAACGCTCTTTTGGATTATTTCCAATTTCATTCATGGTTTCAGTGTCATACAAACGACCATTAATCATAGTATAAATAATGCTTTCAGAATGCCTAATATCTTCTAAAGGGTTTTTATCCATAACAATGAGGTCTGCTAGTTTTCCTTTCTTTAAAGATCCAATATCATTTCCAGCTCCAATATAATTTGCACCATTTATGGTTGCAGCTTTTAAAGCATCATGATTAGACATTCCTCCTTGCTGCAATAACCATAATTCCCAATGGGCTCCTAATCCTTGTAATTGGCCATGAGCTCCAAGATTCACTTTAACTCCTGAATCGCTCAGCGCTTTACAAGTTTTAGAAACTAGAATGTGTCCGTTATCGTATTCTTCATCTGGGACCATTGTACGATGTCTTGAGCGAGAGTCTATAATTGCTCTAGGTGTATACTTTAATAGTTTTTCATTTTCCCAAACATTGGTGTTTTGATACCAGTAGTATTCTCCATTCATTCCACCATAATTAACAATAAGCGTTGGTGTATAACCCACATTACTATTTCCCCAGAGTTCTAAAACATCTTTATAAACTGGAGCTACTGGGATATTGTGCTCGACACCAGTATGACCATCCATAACCATAGTGATATTGTGGTAGAAAGTAGATCCACCTTCAGGCACTACAAATATGCCTTCCTCACGAGCTGCCTGTAATACTTGCTGTCTTTGCTCTCGTCGTGGTTGATTATAGCTTTTTACCGATAAAGCACCAAATGCTTTAGTTCGTCTTATTGAAGAGCGAGCGTCTTCAAGGTTATTGATGACCGCTTTAAAATCTCCATCGGCTCCATAAAGAATAAACCCAGTAGAGTAGAGACGTGGTCCAACGAGCGTTCCGTTTTTTTGTAATTCTGAAAGTGCAAAAACTGTTTCAGAATGAGCTGAAGGATCATGCGCAGTTGTTACACCATATGCCAAGTTTGCATAAAATTGCCAATGTTTTTGAGTCGTTAAGCCGTAACGAAAACCACCAATATGAGCATGAGCATCAACTATCCCTGGCATAATTGTTTTTCCAGTAACATCATAGACTTTTGCGTCAGAAGGAATTGAAATATCCGATGAGTTTCCAATAGCTTCAATGATATTGTTATTAATGACGATTGTACCATTCTCAATAATTTGATCGCCTTCCATTGTAATAATTCTAGCACCTTTTAAAGCAATTTTACCTCGAGGTTTGTCAGTTTCCACCTCTAAGTTAATTTTAATGCCTTTCTCAACAAGTGACATATCTTCAGAAACAGCTGCCGAAAAGTATTGATTTCCAAGTGTCCAATGAATGGTTTTACTGTCGTTGGACCAATGCAAATTAATTCCAGCATCTTTTGAAAGTTTAGTGATTGGAACATATTTACTTTTGTCTGTTAAATCTAAAGTTTTTCCAGCTTTAGGCATTGGAGCCATATAAACTTTATGAAGATGAACAAAAGCAATCCAATTACCATCTGGACTTGGAACTAGTATATTTCCATGTTTAGATTTTACATGGATGCGCTCGTCAAAACCATTTAAATCTACACTCTTTAATTCTTTAGTTAAAGCTCCAAAAAATTGTCCACCTTTTTGATAAATGATGCGTTTATTATCCTTACTAAACATAGGAAAATCACCTTCTTTACTCACTTGTTTAACATTCGATCCATTAGCATCCATCACGTAAAGCCCTGTCTTTTTTGTAAATGTTCGACCTTGGTCGTTATTACCACCTTCTTTGCGATAAACAATTTGTGTCCCATTATGATCATAAGCTGGGTTTCTGTAAATTCCTTTTTCCGAAGATAATTTTGTGCCAGTTCCACCAGCTGTAGAAACAGAATAAATAGCGCCTAAATGTTCATCATTCCATGTGACGTAAGTAATGGTATTACCATCTGGTGAAAAGCTAGGCTCAAATTCAAAATCGGTTCCATTCGTTAAGCGTCTAGCTTTTCCGTTGGGTAGTTTTTGAGTGTATAAATAGCCTAGAGCATTAAATACAATTGTTTTTCCGTCAGGTGAAGTCACTGCATGACGGATAACTTTAGCATCAAATGTGTCTGGTGATACTGGTGTGTCAAATTCAATAGCTTTTGCAATTTTAATAGTAGTATCTACTTGGAAAGGTATTTCAGTTATTTTAAGTGAGTTAATATTAATTCTATTTATTTTTCCTCCAGACCATATAATAATATCTTCATTATTAGGCATCCAATTAAAGTTGGTATACACTCCAAAAATAGCCCAAGCTTCTTGTTGATCTTTGTTTAATTGATCGTAAACTGGCCATTCTTCTCCAGTAGTTATGTCGTGAATGTAGAGAACCGATTTTGTTCTTACACGCTTAATAAAAGCAAGTTTTTTACCGTCTTTAGAAATTTGTGGACGAGCAGCACCACCTGGCCCTCCAGTAATTCTTTCGGTTTTCCCAGTCTCCATATCATAACGATTAATCACATAGATTTGCTTATTAGGATCTTTATTATACTGAAAAAAGCCTCCTGGATACATGTCTTCACTATAATACAAATACTTTCCATCTGAGGATAGTGAAGGCTCATTTACATCTTGTTGATCATTTTTCTTTTTTGTAAGTTGAACACCACTACCTCCAGATTTATGATACATCCATAGTTCACCAGCTCCAAGAGATCGACCAGAAGTAAAATGTTTTCTTGCAATGAGGAAATTACTGTCTGGTGTCCAAATAGCATTATTTAATAACCTGAAACTTTCTTTGGTAACTTGTTTAGCATTTGAACCATCTGTATTCATAATCCAAATATTGTCACCGCCTCCAGCATCACTAGTAAATGAGATATGTTTTCCGTCTGGACTAAAACGAGGTTGAATTTCAAAAGGTAAGCCTTCTCTTAAAATTTTTGCTTGACCACCATTAATATCAATACTGTAAATATCCCCTAGGAGATCAAACACTATAGTTTTGCCATTTGGGCTTACATCAAGGTTCATCCAAGTACCTTCATTAGTTGAAAGTTTTAATTCTTTAAAGTCCCAATTGCCTTCGGGGTTAGCAACATTCCAAGCATTTTCTTTTTCTTTGTCTTGACCAAAAACGTTGCACGTAATAAATACCGTTAGGATTGTGATGAGTCGTATGTGTTTCATTTGATTAGTTTTAATTGACACGTAAGTTACTTAAAAAATGGAAGTTTTTGTGTTAATTACAGTCAATGAAATGAACTTTTTTTTAAGTAAAACAATAAAAAAAACCGATTCAATTTTGAATCGGTTTTATAAGCGAATTGTTATTATTATTTCGGCAAATGCCTTACTTAACTTTGTTTACTATTGCTTCAAAAGCTTCTGGGTTATTCATCGCTAAATCTGCAAGAACCTTACGGTTCAATTCGATGTTGTTAGCTTTAAGTTTTCCCATAAACTTAGAATAGCTCATTCCATGTTGTCTGGCTCCTGCGTTTATACGCATAATCCATAATGAACGGAATGTTCTTTTTTTGTTTCTACGGTCTCTATACGAATATTGCATCGCTTTATCAACCGCATTTTTTGCTACTGTCCAGACATTTTTACGTCTTCCAAAGTAACCTTTTGCTTGCTTAAGAACCTTTTTTCTTCTGGCTCTCTTCGCTACTGAATTTACTGATCTTGGCATGTTTAAATTGTTTTTTGTAGTAGGCGGTCAATGTTTGACACTTGCTAAATACTTTTGCCTAACTCCAGGGTTTATAATTTGTTTTAACCGATTAAAATGTTATTACTTTAAACGTAATAACGTTTTAATATTGTCCTCGTCTGATTTATGTACTAAACCGTCATGAGTTAATTTAAGCTTACGCTTTTTAGATTTTTTTGTCAGGATATGACTCTTAAAAGCATGCTTTCTTTTAATCTTACCAGTGCCAGTTAGTTTAAAACGTTTCTTAGCACTTGATTTGGTTTTCATTTTAGGCATTTTCCTATTTGTATTTACGTTTCGCTTATTATCTTTAATTGGATACTGAACTCCTCAGTTACCATTTACTATTTTGGTTTTTTAGGCGCAATAAACATAGTCATACGCTTACCTTCTAATCGAGGCATTTGTTCAACTTTACCTAATTCTTCAAGATCTTGAGCTAACCTCAATAATAAAATTTGACCTTGTTCTTTAAATATAATCGAACGTCCTTTGAAAAACACAAAGGCTTTCAATTTTGCTCCATCTTTTAAAAACTTCTCAGCGTGCTTCTTTTTAAATTCGTAATCATGGTCATCAGTTTGAGGACCAAAACGAATCTCTTTAATTGTCACTTTCGATGCTTTTGCTTTTAGAGCTTTTTCACGTTTCTTTTGTTCATAAAGAAACTTCTTGTAATCCATCACTTTACACACAGGAGGATCAGCCTTTGGGGAGATTTCAACAAGATCTAACCCTTGATCATCTGCGATGGATAAGGCTTCTCTGGTTGAATAAATCCCTACTTCTACATTATCGCCAACAAGTCTTACCTTCTCAGCTCTAATTTTAGAGTTAATGTTGTGTTGATCTTCTTTTACTACTCGTCTCGAGTTGTGTCTTCTACGTATTGCTATGGCTTATCTATTTTAATTAAACTTATTTAAATGTTTTTAATGTCTTATTGATTTCTATTTCAATAATTTTTGAAAATTCATCTACACTAATCATGCCTAAATCTTCACCTCCATGTTTACGAACAGAAATTTTGTTGTCTTTCTCTTCATTCTCACCTATAATAATCATGAAAGGTATTTTATTCATTTCCGCTTCACGGATTTTCTTACCTATCGTCTCATTTCTATTATCAGCGAGGGCGCGAATTTCGTGATTTTCTAGCAAATTTAAAACTTTTTCAGCGTATTTTTCATATTTCTCACTTAATGATAGTACAATAACCTGGTCAGGCATGAGCCATAAAGGGAAGTTACCACCCGTATGTTCTAGTAAAATAGCTATGAACCGCTCCATACTTCCAAAAGGTGCACGATGAATCATAACTGGTCTGTGTAACTCATTATCGCTGCCTTTGTAAGTTAAATCAAAACGCTCTGGTAGATTGTAATCTACTTGTATAGTTCCAAGTTGCCAATTTCTACCCAAGGCATCTTTTACCATAAAATCTAATTTAGGGCCATAAAATGCTGCCTCACCTGTTTCGACTACATAATCCAAACCTTTATCAATCGCAGCATTTAAAATGGCAGCTTCAGCTTTTTTCCAATTGTCATCGCTACCTATATACTTATCTGGGTTTTCAGGATCTCTGAGTGAAACTTGAGCTTTAAAGTTTTCAAAGCCAAGTGAGCCAAATACATATAGCACTAAATCAATTACTTCTTTAAATTCTGTATCTAATTGATCTGGTGTACAAAATATATGGGCATCATCTTGAGTAAATCCACGTACTCTTGTTAAGCCGTGTAATTCACCACTTTGCTCATATCTATAAACTGTACCGAATTCGGCATATCGCTTTGGTAATTCTTTATATGAAAAAGGTCTTGTATTGTAAATTTCACAATGATGCGGACAATTCATTGGTTTTAATAAGAATTCTTCTCCGTCTGCTGGCGTATTAATTGGTTGAAAACTGTCTTCTCCATATTTTGCAAAATGACCTGAAGTGACATATAATTCTTTCTGGCCAATATGAGGAGTGACTACCATTTCATATCCAGCTTTCTTTTGGGCACTTTTCAAGAAATTTTCAAGACGCTCTCTTAGCGCAGCTCCTTTTGGAAGCCATAAAGGAAGCCCTTGTCCAACTTTTTTAGAAAAAGTGAATAATTCAAGCTCTTTTCCTAACTTTCTATGGTCACGCTTTTTTGCTTCTTCTAATAAATGTAAATATTCAGTTAACTCTTTTTGCTTCGGAAACGAGATACCATATACTCTAGTGAGTTGTTTGTTATTTTCGTCTCCTCTCCAATATGCTCCAGCTACTGATAGTAACTTAACAGCTTTAATAAGTCCTGTATTTGGAATATGTCCTCCACGACATAAGTCTGTAAATGTAGAATGATCACAAAATGTAATTGTACCATCTTCCAGATTTTCTATAAGCTCAACCTTGTATTCATTATTTTGAGACTTATATAATGATAACGCTTCTTCTTTTGTTGCAGAACGCATTTTGAAGTCATGCTTTTCTCTTGCAATTTCAATCATCTTATTTTCGATTGTCTTGAAGTCTTTTTCAGACATAGCGTATTCTCCAAAGTCTACATCATAATAGAAGCCGTTTTCTATGGCTGGGCCAATTGATAGTTTTATGCCTGGGTATAACTCTTCAAGTGCTTGTGCTAATACATGAGATGTTGAATGCCAAAAGGCTTTTTTTCCTTCATCATTTTTCCATGTATATAATACTAGTGAACCATTAGTATTTAATGGAGTAGAAGTTTCTATGGTTTCATTATTGAAATTTGCAGAAATTACATTTCTGGCAAAACCTTCACTAATGCTCTTTGCAACCTCCATTGGTGTTGTTCCTTCTTCAAATGTTTTAATGGTACCGTCTGGTAAAGTAATATCTATCATAAATAATGATCTAGTATTTAAGGAGGCAAAGATAGTATCTTAAATTCTCACATACAATATATATGTATTACATAATTACTTAATAATGATAATTTAAAATTTTGAATGTAATTTTTAATTTTATAGATAGCTTAATAGTCTGATATGAAGCGTTTTGAGTGTTGTTTAAAAAATAAATTAAAAAAAGATTGCAAAAGTTTTGGATTGAAGAAAATAGTGGTTGTATATTTGCACCCGCTAACGAGATAAGTTGGTTAAGTTCTGAGACAATATTTGGTATAAAAAAAGGGGTTATAAAAATAATTCAAAAAAAAGATCGAATAGTATTGTGGGAATAAAAAAAGGGTTTTATATTTGCACCCGCTTAAGGCATAAAAGTTTTAAGAGAAGAAAAGAAACAAGTTCATTAACATATTGAATTGACAGCGTAAGTGAGATATTGGAAACGATATTTCACAGACAAAGAATAGACCATTTTGAGTACTGAAATTAAACAATTTCGATTAGTTGTTAATAATATAGTGGAAACACTTAAAAATTTAACGATGAAGAGTTTGATCCTGGCTCAGGATGAACGCTAGCGGCAGGCCTAACACATGCAAGTCGAACGGTAACATAAGAGAGCTTGCTCTTTTGATGACGAGTGGCGCACGGGTGCGTAACGCGTATACAATCTACCTTTTACAGGAGGATAGCCTTTAGAAATGAAGATTAATACTCCATAGTATATATTAATGGCATCATTATTATATTAAAGTTTCGGCGGTAAAAGATGAGTATGCGTTCTATTAGCTAGATGGTGTGGTAACGGCATACCATGGCAACGATAGATAGGGGCCCTGAGAGGGGGATCCCCCACACTGGTACTGAGACACGGACCAGACTCCTACGGGAGGCAGCAGTGAGGAATATTGGACAATGGAGGCAACTCTGATCCAGCCATGCCGCGTGCAGGAAGACTGCCCTATGGGTTGTAAACTGCTTTTATACAGGAAGAAACCACTCTACGTGTAGAGTTCTGACGGTACTGTAAGAATAAGGATCGGCTAACTCCGTGCCAGCAGCCGCGGTAATACGGAGGATCCAAGCGTTATCCGGAATCATTGGGTTTAAAGGGTCCGTAGGTGGATAATTAAGTCAGAGGTGAAAGTCTGCAGCTCAACTGTAGAATTGCCTTTGATACTGGTTATCTTGAGTCATTATGAAGTAGTTAGAATATGTAGTGTAGCGGTGAAATGCATAGATATTACATAGAATACCAATTGCGAAGGCAGATTACTAATAATGTACTGACACTGATGGACGAAAGCGTGGGGAGCGAACAGGATTAGATACCCTGGTAGTCCACGCCGTAAACGATGGTTACTAGCTGTTCGGACTTCGGTCTGAGTGGCTAAGCGAAAGTGATAAGTAACCCACCTGGGGAGTACGTTCGCAAG
>NZ_CM145999.1:0-27500 GCF_055686305.1 Psychroserpens citreus | reverse complement strand
GGAGGGCATTCTGAAGCATCTAATATACCAAGTCTGCCACTGGTTCCTGCACCAATATAAAACAAGCGACCGCCAGATTTCAATTTAATGACTATTTGTTCTATTAAACTTTCAATTTGTGGAATGGCAGCCTCTACAGCTAGAGGTACAGTTTTATCCTCATTATTCATATTAGTCAATAATTCAGTAATAGTCATTTTTTCTAAATGATTATAATTTGAATCTTGCTCGGTAGTTTTTTTGAATGTCATAAGTCAAAAATAAAGTATTTTTAACTTATCATCAGTAGATTTTTATTAAAGCTATTCTTCAATAGTGAAATTAAATCTATGTGCTTCTGAAAGATTAAAATAGCCTAACGCATAATTATCAGGATTGGTAATATTAATAATATTGCCGCGTAGTAATGCTGGAGCAGTTTGAAATGGATTTCCACCTTCTTGTTCACTTTGTTCAATGAGTAAGCCAGCATAATTAAAATAACGTTCGTCTATTCCTAGAATCTTAATTGTTAAATCTTGACCAGGTAGCATATCTTCATAAAAATAAGAGAAGGTAAAACTTTCACCTTGATAAAATCTATCTTCACTAACCTCCAATAAGTTGAAATCAAAATCAAAGAGATAAAAATCATCTCTAGTTCCATTATCAGTAAAAGTTACTTTTATTTCTGTCTCATCTCCTTCAAAAAGTGTTCCATCACCTTGTTCAATATTTTCTATAAGTGCTGTAGGATATAGTTGGGTGGTAGCCTTAAACGTTTCATTGTTATAAATGACTGTCAACTCATATAAAACATCAAATTCAGGAATAATTACCGAGCCAACTTCAGGAGTATAAAAACCATTATCACCTTCAGCTTCAAAACTTACTACAGAATTATTATCTAAATTTGTAATATATACCGTAGCATTATTTACCGCAGGTACATTTCCGTCGAAAAAAGGAGCAGACATGGTTAATCGCAAGTAACCGTCAATTGCGATAGGATCTTCATTAAAATAGAATTCGAAAGATGCATCAACTACTAAACGCGGTTCGCTATTTGGAACCTCAATATCAATAACATCTTCACAACTTGTAACTGCAATAAGTACTGTTAGAATGTAAATTAGACGTCTCATACATTAAAATTTAAAATTATAAGTAAAGGCAGGGATGATACCAAAAATAGAAGTTCGAGTAGCTTCATTTACAAATGTGTCTTGATTTCTTGCGAAATTAATTGAAGCAGCATTTCTTCTATTATATAGATTGTAAATACTAAACACCCATTCACCTTGCCATTTCCTATTTTTATTTTTTCTAGGTGTAAGTGTTGCTGAAATATCTATACGATTATAGGATGGTAAACGCTCACTATTTCGCGCACCTTCATATATGGGAACAGTTAAACCTTGAAATTGAAATTGTCCTGATGGATAATTTGTAGGTTGCCCAGTTTGAAAGACAAAATTTGCTCCGAAAGTCCATTTTTCATTTAATTCATAATTACCATTAAAAGAAATATCATGCGTTTTATCATATCCCGTATTATACCATTCTCCATTATTAATACCAGTTTCTATACTAGTTCTTCCTGGAGTTCTTTGTTCTGATTTTGAAAGCGTATAAGCTAACCAACCTTTAAATTTTCCTTCATTTTTTTTAAGTAAAATTTCTAAACCATAAGCGCGTGCTTCCCCATTAAGAATGTCTTGTTCTATAGCATTATTTGCAATAAGGTTTGCACCATCAATGTAATCTATACGATTTTTTATGTCTTTATAAAACACTTCAGTTTCTAAAGAATACATATTGTCTTTGATATTTCTGAAGTAGCCTAATGCATACTGATTGAGTAATTGCGGTTTGATATATTTTCCACTTGGTGTCCAAACATCTAGTGGTGTTGGAGAACTCGTATTTGATAGTAGATGTAGATACTGAGCCATACGATTATAACTAACTTTTATTGACGTATTATCATTAAAAGCGTAAGCGAGCGAAAACCTAGGTTCTAAATTTGTGAAGGTTTCTATTTTATCTTTTCTGCTAAATTGTTCGACAGCAATTGGTTCTGCTGCCTCATAAATTTGAAGTGCTTCATTAAATATGAGTGGATTATCATCTTGATAGATATTCAATTCATCTTGACCCAATCTGATAAAATTACTTAGTCGTAATCCATATCTTAGCACCAGTTTATTAGAAATTTTATGTTCAGTATCAATATAAGCTGCAAATTCATTGGCATACTTATCAATTAATTTTTCTCGTATAATTCCAGAGTCTTCTCTATTAGGTTTTATTTCACCTGGGTTAAACTTATAGTAAATGTTATTAATTCCATAGTTGAGTTGGATTTTTGAATTAAGGTAATGTTTGAAATCGTATTTTAAATTAAAATTTCGAATACCAGAATCCCATTCAAACCCTACAAAATCTAATTCTAAACCATAAAAATAATCAGAGTAAATCAATGAAAGATTAGAAAATATTTTATCTGAAAACAGATGATTCCATCTTAGATTTACTACAGTATTACCATAAGTATTTTCAAAACTATCATCTATGCTAAAGACATCTCGTCCAAAATAACCTGAGAGATATAAGTTATTATTATCATTAAGTTTATAGTTTAGTTTTGTATTTAAATCATAGAAATAAGCAACATTGTCATTATCTGCTATAAGCGGTAAAAATAAATGTGCATAAGAGCCTCTACCTCCAATTAAAAAGGCGCCTTTTTCTTTTACAATTGGACCTTCTGCTAATAATCGACTTGATACAGCTCCAATACCACCACTAAGTTTGTAGTTGTTGCTATTTCCTTCTTTTTGATAAATATCTAAAACCGATGAGACGCGTCCGCCATATCGAGCAGGAATACCTCCTTTGTACAATTTTAAATCTTTTATGGCATCAGGATTAAATACAGAGAAGAAACCAAAAAGGTGAGATGAGTTAAAAATTGTAGCCTCATCTAATAGAATTAAATTTTGATCTGCTGAACCACCTCTAACATTAAATCCGGACGAACCTTCACCTGCATTAGTAACGCCGGGCAAAAGAGTTATTGATTTTATAACGTCTACTTCTCCTAAAACAACTGGCATTTGTTTAATTGTGTTTATAGATAAAGCATTAACACTCATTTGTGGTTTTTTAATGTTTAGCTTTTCTACATCTTGTTTGATGACCACTTCATTAAGGCTTTCGGTACTTTCTTCTAACTTATAATTCGTAATTTTATTTTCTGAAAAGGATATTGTTTCAGTTATAGTTTTATAGCCCAAATAGCTAATTTGTACTTTGTATTCACCTTTGGGAAGAGAAATGGAGTAGAAACCATATTCATTAGTATTTGTTCCTGTTTGTAATTCAGGGAAAATGATATTAACACCAATTAATGTTTCATTACTATTTACATCTGTTATCGTACCACTTAATGTTATAGTTTCTTGAGCGAAAATTGAAGTAAGAACAAATAAGAATGATAGTACGAGGCTTTTCTTTAATGATATCATATATCAAAAATAAGAAAGAAAGCCCTCACAATTATAGTCTCAATCGTTAATTAATTATTAAAAGGTAGATTGTTGATATCCACATTACCTCCAGAAAGAATAATACCAATTTTCTTATTTTTTAATTGTTGCTTATCATTTAAAATCGCTGCAAATGTTACAGCACTAGAAGGTTCAATGATAATTTTCATGCGTTCCCATATAAATTGCATGGCCTCTACAATGTCGGGTTCTGTAACTCTAATAATACGATCAACATGTTTTTGAATGATAGGAAAATTATGATGCCCTAATTGAGTGCGTAAACCATCTGCAATAGTATTCGCCGTAATATTGGTTTCTATTTTTCCACTATGTAAGGAACGGTAAGCATCATCGGCTTCAAAGGGCTCTCCTCCAATCAAGGTTATGTTTTTTCCAAAATGGTGAGCAGCTAAAGCAGAACCAGCTATTAAACCACCACCACCAACGGGACATGCAATGACATTAAGATTTGGTTCTTCATTTAGAAGCTCCATACAAGCTGTTCCTTGTCCTATAATGACATTTGGGTCATTTGATGGATGTATAAATGTGGCACCTGTATCTTTGACAATTTGATCAGCAGTCTTTTGTCTTGCTTCTATGGTTGGTTCACACTCAATAATATGTCCATTATATGCTTTAACGCCATTTTTCTTTACTTGTGGAGAATTTGAAGGCATTACAATAGTAGCTTTGACACCTAAGCTTTGAGCAGCTAAAGATAGCGCTTGTGCAAAATTTCCCGATGAATGCGTAACTACTCCTTTTTCTTTTTGTATCTCTGAAAGTTGCATAATGGCGTTAGTTGCACCACGCATTTTATAAGCTCCTGCTCGTTGAAAATTTTCACATTTAAAATATACTTCTGTACCAACACGTTTATTAATAAGTGAAGATTTTAATACAGGCGTATTATGGATAAATGGACGTATTCGATTATGGCAATTTATAAGAGCTTCTTTTGTCATAGGGTAAAATTACGATTTGTTTAATACAAAAAAAAGACCGTCCAATTAGACGGTCTCTTTTTTGTATTAATAAGTGCTTATCCTATAATATCATTTAAGGTAGCACTAGGTCTCATGGCTTCGGAAACTATTGAATCATTAGGTTCATAGTAACCACCAATATCCATTGATTGTCCTTGTACATCATTTAGTTCGTTAACTATTTTTGTTTCATTAGCTTTTAAATCTGAATAGACTTGCGTGAAC
The DNA here is from genome assembly GCF_055686305.1 of Psychroserpens citreus. NCBI lineage: Bacteria > Pseudomonadati > Bacteroidota > Flavobacteriia > Flavobacteriales > Flavobacteriaceae > Psychroserpens > Psychroserpens citreus. The sequence continues at coordinate 22,753 of NZ_CM145999.1, read as the reverse complement.
TCTTGTTTTAAACTATCATCTTGGGTTTGGTTAGCCAATGCTTCTGCCCAATATAATGCTAAGTAGAAATGACTTCCTCTATTATCAAGTTCATTAACTTTTCTTGATGGTGACTTTCTATTAGCTAATAATTTTTCTGTCGCATCGTCTAAAGTTTCAGATAATATAACAGCTTTTGGGTTATTATTTACAGTTCCAAAGTGTTCTAAAGATACCGCAAGCGCTAAAAACTCACCTAAAGAGTCCCAACGTAAATGATTCTCTTTGGTAAACTGTTGTACATGTTTTGGCGCAGATCCACCAGCTCCGGTTTCAAATAAACCACCACCATTCATTAAAGGAACAATGGATAACATTTTTGCGCTAGTTCCTAGTTCTAGAATTGGAAATAAATCGGTAAGATAATCACGCAGTACATTACCAGTAACAGAAATAGTATCCTTACCATCTTTAATACGCTCTAGCGTAAATTCGGTAGCTTTAATAGGAGAGAGGATTCTAATATCTAATCCGGTTGTGTTGTGATTTGGTAAATAAGTATTAACCTTTTTAATCAATTCTGCGTCATGAGCTCTATTCTCATCTAGCCAGAATACTGCTGGGGTTTGAGATGCTTTTGCTCTTGTTACTGCCAATTTTACCCAGTCTTGAATAGGAGCATCTTTAACTTGACACATTCTCCATATATCACCAGTTTCTACACTATGAGAGGTTAATATTTGTCCAGAGTCATTTATAACTTCTACTTTTCCATCTGATGAGATTTCAAATGTTTTATCGTGAGAACCATATTCTTCTGCTTTTTGAGCCATTAAACCAACATTAGGAACTGTACCCATTGTGGTTGGGTCAAATGCTCCATGTTGCTTACAAAAATTGATTGTAGCTGTGTAAATTCCGGCATAACTACTATCAGGAATAACAGCCTTTGTGTCTTGTTGTTTTCCTTCTGCATTCCACATCTGTCCAGACGTACGAATCATAGCTGGCATTGATGCATCAATAATAACATCACTAGGCACATGTAGATTTGTAATTCCTTTATCTGAATTTACCATAGCTACATCTGGAGCATTAGAAAACGCAGTTTTTATATCAGCTTCAATCTCTTCGCGTTTAGCATCAGATAATTGACTCAATTTACCCACTAAGTTTCCAAAGCCATTATTCACATCAACACCAATGCTTTCAAAAGTATCACCATGCTTTGCAAATAAATCAGCAAAAAATACACGAACAGCATGGCCAAAAATAATAGGATCAGAGACTTTCATCATTGTTGCTTTCATATGTAATGAAAACAATACACCTTTATCTTTTGCATCTTTAACTTGAGCCTCAAGAAATGTTAATAATGCTTTTTTACTCATTACAGTGGCATCGATGATTTCACCTTGTAATAAGTTTAAGCCGTCTTTTAAAATTGTTGTTTGTCCAGAAGCATTAGTGTGTACTATTTTTACTGAGGTTGCGTCAGCTAGAGTTACGGACTGCTCATTATGAGCAAAATCACCATTTGACATTGTCGCTACGTGACTCTTTGAATCTGCAGACCATGCTCCCATAGAATGAGGGTTCATTTTTGCAAAGTTCTTAACTGCTTTAGGTGCACGTCTATCAGAATTACCTTCTCTTAAAACTGGGTTAACAGCACTACCTTTAATTTTATCATAGCGCGATTTAATGGCTTTATCTTCTTCATTTTCTGGCTCATCTGGATAATTAGGTAAACCATAGCCTTGAGCTTGTAGTTCTGTAATTGCAGCTTTTAGCTGTGGAATAGAAGCGCTTATATTTGGTAATTTAATAATGTTGGCCTCTGGGTTTTTTGCTAATTCTCCTAATTCGGCTAAGGCATCTGGAACACGTTGTGACTCGGTTAAAAAATCTGGGAAGTTAGCCAAAATACGTCCAGCAAGAGAGATATCTCTACTTTCGATATTAATTTGAGACGACTTCGTAAAGGATTTAATTATTGGTAACAATGACTGCGTTGCTAAAGCAGGTGCCTCATCTGTTTTGGTATAAATGATAGTAGGAGTATTAGCCATAAACTGTTTTAAATTTTAGTGAATTAAAAACGCTTAAATTTTAAGCGTTGCAAATATACAAAAATACAGTGTCTTTTTAATGGCGTTTTATGATTAGATATATCTGAAAAAGTTCAAAAAAACAAAAGCCATATCACTGTAGCAGACTACTTTGACATGGCTTTTTTGAGATAGTTACACGTGATCTATTTAACATTGCTGCTAAACTCAAGACAGCTGAACTTACGTTCCCTCATCTTTTTCGATTCAAGTTTCACTATTTCAATGAAACGTTTCATAACTTTCAAAATGTATTGACCTGTTATTACTATGTTTCGGTTTTAGTTTGCTTTTCTTGATGTTTAAGTCTCTTAATCATTCCACTTGCGTGTTAGATAGCTTCCAAAACATTGCTCGTCCTGTTCACATTTACTTTCGTTCCTGCTACTTTTTCTGAGCTTTCAGATACTTCTACAATCAACTGCCTAAACATTTGTTTGTATCCAAATCATCATGGTTCTTTCACCTCACACGCCTACACGTGCAGCTAGTAAACCTCAAAAAACAATACTATATAAAGAACGTTGCTTTATTTACAATTTAACATAAATTCAAAATTTCTTTTAAAACCAAACTAGGTTTGTTGTTAATTGTTCAGCTAATTTAGGTTTTTGTTTGAGAATTCCAAATTTTGATACAGTTTAGATATTCACATTTTATAAACTGTACTTATTAACAATAGTTGATAACTAAAAAAAGCTCTGATAATTATATCAGAGCTTTCAAGAAATTTATGTGGTCGAAGCTTATCTTCTAACTTCTTTAATTCTAGCTTTTTTACCAGTAAGACCTCTAAAGTAGTAGATTCTTGCTCTTCTAACTTTACCTCTTTTGTTCACTTCAATTTTTTGAAGTGCAGGCAAGTTAATAGGGAAGATACGTTCTACTCCAATAGTTCCAGACATTTTTCTAATTGTAAATGTTTGTGAACTTCCAGACCCTTTTACTTGTAATACGACACCTTTAAAAAACTGTGTACGTGTTTTACTTCCTTCTTTAATTTCGTAATACACTGTAATGGTATCACCAGCTCCAAATTCAGGAAAATCTTTTTTTTCTACAAATTCGTCTTGTACAAATTTTACTAAAGAACTCATTTTTTTATGTTTATATAAGTTATTCCAAATCAACATTCACGATTCTCGCCAGAGGTTAATCCAAAAGTGGGTGCAAAGATAGTTAATAATTGATAATGGACAATTAATAATGAATATTTTTTGGGTGTTCCATCACTTCGCCAAAATGCTGCGTAATGTCAGGCTTTCCGCAGTCGCTCTCTTTGAGGAGCTCCAACACAGCTTCAATCCTTAACACAGATCATTGCTTAATTATTACTATTCACCCAAGAATTCATTTCTTCGTTCCTCATTTTTGAAATCATTGAGAACAAAAAGTAACAGACCTAGACCAAACATGAAATAGCTTAAACCTTGCGCAATATTTGAATAGATATTGACTTGTAAAAATGTATCAGTATCATAGCGACTTGCAAAAGAGCTAATTAGTATACTTCCTACTCCTAACACTAAGTTGAATATGCTTCCTACTAGTATTAAGGTTGTTGCCAATGTTCTTATTTTATTAAATAATACAATTCCAGTAACCACCATAATCAAAGAGGCTAAATTGTAAATAACGTAACTAGCAGTGTACAAATATTCGTATGTGTTCATGAATTTATGTTTTATTCATCTAGTAAATCTGGCCGACGATCTTTAGTGCGTTTATAGGCTTGTTCTTCTCGCCATTTTTCAATTTCAGGAAAATTTCCGCTAAATAAAACTTCTGGAACTTTCATACCATCATACTCTCTAGGTTTGGTGTAAATTGGAGGTGCTAATAATCCATCTTGGAATGAATCGGTGAGGGCAGAAGTTTCATTGCCTAATACACCTGGGATTAATCTAATGATTGCATCACACAGTACTGCTGCACCTAATTCACCTCCAGACAGCACATAGTCTCCAATAGAGATTTCTTTGGTAATAAATTTGTCACGAACGCGTTGATCAACACCTTTATAATGTCCGCACAAAATAATGATGTTTTTTCTAAGTGATATTTGATTGGCAATGCCTTGATTTAAAAGTTCACCATCTGGAGTCATATAAATAATATCATCATAATCACGTTCACTTTGAAGTTTGCTAATGCATTTATCGATTGGTTCAATCATCATAACCATACCAGCACCACCGCCAAACTGTGTGTCGTCTACAGCTTTGTAGCCTCCAGTAGCGTAGTCTCGTAAATTGTGAAAGTGGACACTTACCAAATTTGCAGCAATAGCACGTTTTAAAATGGAGGCTTCAAACGGACTTTTTAATAATTCTGGTAAAACGGTGATGATATCTATACGCATTGTAATCAACTAAAGGTGCAAAGATAATTGATTTCTTTTAGGTTTGTTTAGAAAAGAAAGTTTAAAATTTTTCTTGCTCATTTAGTTTTTTAATAAAATATGAAGGGTTTAAACCTGTGTTTTTTTTGAATGCTGAGGCAAATGATTCTGCATTATTAAAGCCGATTTCTTCAGCAATGCTTTGTATTGTATAATGGCGAATCTTTTTATTCTCTTTTAATTCTTCAATGATATAATCAATTCGTAAATCATTGATATATTTTGTAAAGGTTTTTTTCTTGTAAAAATTAATTGTTTTTGATAAATACTTTGAATTTGTTTTAAGTTCTTTAGCTAGTGAGTTTATAGTAGTGTTTTTCTTTAAATATTTATTTTCATTTTCAAAGTTTTTTAACTGGTCTAGAATGTTTTTGATAATATTAATAGGAACATCAACATTGTTTGTTTTTTTAAAATCATTATTCAAGTTCTCGACAGGTTTGGATTTTTGTTGTTCCAGAAGCTTATTAAATTTTTGTTTATAAAACCTTTTTTTTCTATTTTGATAATAAAGTATTCCAGCAATTAAAACTGAGGTAGTAATAGAAAAGAGTAGCCAGTGATTAAGTGTTTGATTTTCATTTTTAAGTTCATTTATGAGTTTGACCTTATATTTTAATAGAGTAGGCGTATCATATTCTTTATTTATGCGACTTGACAAACCTAATGTTCTATGATTGTAAATACTGTCAAATTTTAAAAGATTATTAATTTGTAATAACTGTTTGTCTTTTTGCCCCTTATTTTTGAAATAATTAATTAAAAACTCACTTCCTTCCCTAATTTCTGGATGTACAATTTGTTCCTTTTTATTTAATGAATCCATTTTTGAGAAATACAAAAATGCATCTTCAGGATTTTTTTTTAAACACTCTAACTTACCTAGATATAAATAATATAAAATGGACTTATAATTAGTGAGTCTATTGTGTTTTTTATATAATTTATAGGCCTTATTTAAGCTGTCCTTAGATTTTTTATATTCTTTTTTGTGAAATAAATTTACCCCTTCGTTAAAAACAAATATGGGATATAAATTTTTAATATATTTTGTATTAGATTTCTTAGTTAAAGAGATACCTTTTAAATTAGTAATAGAGGCAGAATCTAGTTTTTGATTTAAGGTATAAGACTTTGAAATTTGATCTAAACTTAAAATATAACTGTGTTGAAATTTTGGATTTTTTGCTCCTTTAAAATCAATGCTTTGCTTGAAAAGTTTTAGAGCCTCTTTGTTATAACCAATATAATTCTTTATGTAAGCTATGCTATATTTAGCAACAGAAGTATAATATTTGTTGTTTTCTTTTCTAGAAACTTCTAATAATGCTAAATAATTATCAAGCGCTTTATTATAATCATTTTTAATATAAAGAAAATGACCAGCTTTAAATGAATATGCTAAAAAAGTGCAATCCATCCTATTAGAATCTTTTCCAATTTTAATGGATTTTTCTAGAAGCGCCAATTTTTTAGCTTCACTTTCTGCCCAATAAGATAGTCTAGTATAAGCATAAATTTCTCTACAAATATTATTTTCATTTTTGGCTTTCTGTAAATATGTATTATAAAGAATGTTACTTTTTATAGTATCTAAATATTTTCTAGATGCTTCAAGTAATTCATTGTAACTTTTCTCTTTTAAAGAGTCTGGAATAATAAAACCATCTTCTTGACTAAAAGAGAATTTAAACGTAATTAATAAAAAGAATAATAAAAATATCGAATTTTTATAGTTGTTATTCATTCTTGATTTTTCTAAAACATTACCAACAAATACATAGATACTATTTTTTTTCTTTAAAAAAACATATGAACTAAAATTCATGGAATTTCAACTCGAAATTCCATGAATATCGAGCATATCTATTTTTCCGACTTGTTTAAGAGGCTATTTTCGCACTAAAGAAACAAATCTATTTATTACATGAAAAAAAGTTACTCAAATCTTATTCTGCTAGTAATTATACTAGCTTTTTTTGCTAAAATTTCAACTGCTCAAGGTGTGTATGTTACTAAAAGAATCTTTGGAACTCCACATTCTCATTTTATTGAAGAGTTTAATACATCTGATGGGTCTATTTTAGATAGCTATAACTATACAACATCATTTACTGATCCTTACTCGCCAAGAAGCTTATCTTATGACTCTAGTAATAAAACTATTTTTGGAATAATTGAAGGTGATAAAGTTGTAAAGTATAATGCAGAAACTAATGCAGAATCTATATTAAATCTTAATATAGCCAGTGGAGATTCTTATGAAGATATTATAGCCATAAATGGTAGATTGTTTGGTATTAAAGATTATGAGAGTTCAACTGTGCCATTAGCAAAAACTATTGAAGAGTTTGATACGTCAATTGGAAATATTCTTAATGCATTCCCTTTAGATTCTGATTTAATGTATTATAGTAAAATAACACATTTAAGTTTTTCTAATACAACCAACGAGATTACTGCTTTTGCAATACATAATAATGGAAACAGATTACTTGTTAAGTTTAATATAGACACAGGTATGAGTTCAACTTTTATTATTCCAATATTACCAGCTTCAAAATCTTATGAAGATGTTATTACTAGTGGTAATTTTGTTTATGTACTTGTGAATGATTTTACTAATACTCCATCTGTTAATTATTTAGAAAAGTATGATATAAATACAGGAAACTTAATAGAAACTATTAATTATTCAACTGATTTATCTGGTTACGATAAAATTGAAAATTTAACTTTTTCTACAGATGAATCTATAGTTTATGGAATGGTTCAAAATCTAACAGATAACTCATTTGGAGTCATTTCACTCGATGTGTTTTTAGATAATGAAGCTTTAATTTCTTTGCCGAGTTTAGGGGTTTCTGGTGACTATGATGAGATTGTGTTTACTGGAGAAGTAAACACACCAACTATACAGATTAGCCAACCTCTAGCAAACGCAGATGTTTCGAATTATAGTTTTGACGTTGTATTTTCAGTTGAAAATTTTGATGTGGCTGAAGCTATTGGAGAATCTGGAGATGGTTATATTAAAATATATCAAGATGGAGTTCATTTAGGAGATAGGTATTCTACTATTTTTCAATTTTCATTGGGAGGCTGGACAGTAGGCCCACATACCTTAACATTGGAATTAGTAGATTTAGGCGGTAATTCATTAACTCCTGCTGTAACATCTTCAGTAGATGTTAATGTAATGCCTACTACTAGTGTAAGCAATATTTCACAATTGAGAGCACAAACTTTAGGACAATTTTATGTACTTACAAATGAAGCTGTAGTTACTTATAATAGAAATATTAGAAACGAACGCTATATTCAAGATTTGACAGCTGGAATTTTAATTGATGATCCAAATGGAATTATTATAGACCCAATATTACCAGGTTTTGGTTTAACTAATTTGGTTGGTCAATTAACTGAATTTCATGGAGTATTACAATTTGTACCATCATCTAATGCTATTGTAACATCTACGGGTAATTCATATAATACTGCAGACGTTACTTATAATGAAGTACTAATTAATTGGGAGAATCATGAATCTGAGGTTGTTACTTTAGAAAATGGATTTTTTGTTGGAACTACTCCAGGAGAGTTGTTTGTTGCAGGTACTAATTATACTATTTCTGATGGTGTTACAAATTTAACATTTAGAACTCTTTTTTCAGACGCTGATTATATTGGAACACCAATTCCAATCTCATTTGATCAAATAACAAAACTAATTGTAAGTGAATATGATGGAACACCTCAGGTTACTGCAATAGAATTATCTGATTTTGTGAATCCGACGTTATCGAATCAAGGTTTCTATAATAATGTATTTAATGTTTATCCAAATCCAGTTTCTACAGACTTAATAAACATCTCATCTCAAAATGGTTTAACTGTTAATGTTGAAGTGTATGATGTTTTAGGTAGAAAAAAAATAGTTGCTAATACCATTGAAAATAAACTAGATATTTCTTCTTTAAAACCAGGATTATACATTTTAAATTTATCACAAGGTTATAAATTTGTATCTAAAAAAATAATTAAAAATTAGCCTTTTAGTTTATAAATAATTAAAACCGCATTATAACTGATGCGGTTTTTTTTATTATTTATTGCTCCAAAAGAAATGTAAATCAGTATCTTTTACAAAACCTAGGCGTTGGTATAACTGCTGAGCGGGATTGTCAAATGCTGTTTGAATGGCGAGCCCTTTATTATTTTCTGATTTACACAAATGTTTTGCACGATTAATTAAAGCTTCTCCAATACCTTGTCCTCTATAATTGAAATACACATATAAATCGTTAAGTAAATACATGGGTTGCATTGATACCGAAGATTGTAACGGATACAATTGCGTAAATCCTACTGGAGTATCATTAATATATGCGATGTAAATAATAGAGTCGTTTTGCATCATTCGTTGCGTTAAAAAACGTTTTGCTGCGGCAGGATTAGAGTCCTGTTTATAAAATACACGATAGTTATCAAATAGCCCTACTAATGCATCTAAATCTTTCAGTTTTGCTCGAGTAATAATCATAAAAGAAATCTGTAATTCTAAAATTACAGATTTTTAATTTAATAATGTCTCAAGAGATGGAACACATTGAATATAAGAGGTGTTTAAATTTGAAACATTAATACTATTCTTATGCGTTTTTTTGCTTATTAATTTCGTCTTGTAATTGACGTCTAACTTTTTGTTCACGTTCTAAAGCGACACGTCTATGCTCTTCAAATTCTTCTTCAGTTTCAGCTAGACTTATTTTTGCTTGTTTTGTAATAGCATTACTATTTCGGTATTTATAGATAAAGAATAGTAATAATGCAGATAACACACCAACAATACTCCAAAGAATTAAACTATAATTTGGCTTGCTAGTTTGAATACCAAACAATTCCATACTATCTTTTTCAGAAATAGTATTTGATAATTCGGTTTTAGTATTGGCTAATTCTGTATTTAAACCTTCAATAGTTTTAGCCTGTGTAGCAACTTCAGTTTGAGTTTTATCAAGTTCTTGGTAGGTTGTTTTTAACGAATCTAAAACATTAGCCTTTAGTTTAAGTAACCAAGATTGTTTCACTGCTTCATATTTTTGTCCTTTTGTTCCTTTAAAGTTTCCAGATTTTCTGAATACATATTCAAACTGGCTATCAATCGTTCCACTGTTTAAGGACAATTGTTCTTCGTCAGCATTGGTTTGAGCTGAGGCAATTGATAAAGAAAAAACAGTAATTGTTGTAAGTAGAAGCGTTTTAAAAATTTTCATTTTTGGTATTGGTTGAATTAAATAGCTTAATTAATGGTCAGCAATATAGTAATTTATATCATAAATTATAAGTAAAACCTCATGTTGATATAAACAATTAGCCTCATAAATAATGAGGCTAATTTATATACGAACGAAATGATTTTTTAGATGTTGATAGTGCTTAATTCTTCAGTGTTTTGAATACTATTTGGGTTTAAGCTATATTGATATAAGCCATTAACACCAATTAATATTAAGGTGTCGTTATTAACAATTACATCAAAGGCATCTCTATCAATAGAATGTACTAAGGTAGAATTTTCCGGATCTGAGACATCAAAAACTTTTACTTCGTCATCACATACAATCAGATAATCATTGTATAAGCCTAGTCCAATGGGCTTGGTTAAATTTCGACTAGAAATTAAAACGGGTTGTAACACATTACTGACGTCGTAAATTTCTAAAACATTTATCATTGTTCCGCATCCAATATCTGCATGTAACGTAACATATGCATGAGTAGCATTAGCAACAACAGGATCACAAGCTGTAAAATGCTGAACATCTGACAAGTATTCTGGAAATTCAGGATTTTGTACACTGTAAATGTACATGCCATTTTGAGAGCCAATATATAAGTATTGTTTATAGTTGAATAAAGTTTCAATATCAAAGCCAATATTGAGCTCATTAATTTTTATTGGATCTTCTCTATTTGCAATACTAAATACGTTAAGGTTAGATTCGTCTACAGTATAGAGATAATCATTATATGTTGTAAATCGAGCTAGAGAACCAGCTTTTCCTGTGTCGTTTGATGAGAATTCTGATGAGGCGCTTGAGGAATCATTATTAGTACTACAACTAAAAATGAAAATTGCAAATAGTATGTATATATATTTGTTCATGAGGTTCAAATTAAGAGTTGTCATTAGTAGAATCTGAAAAAGTCCAATCAACTATAATTTCATCGGCTTCTAAGTCGTAAAATAAATTTCCAAAAGGCGAATTTATTTGAGGAAATGCATTTGGAACTCTTTTAGTAATTTCCATAGTACCAGCTTGAGGGTCTAAGGTGATTGCTAATAAATCGGTAGCATTATTGACGTAAATTGAATTGCCTTTAATTGTTAAATCTGATGAGCCAAGTACATTTAAAAACGCAACATTTTGTGGGTTGCTGGGATCACTATTATTAATAATATGAAATCCTTTGTTTTGTTCATTAATGAAAATATAATTGTCTTTGACATAAATTTTACCAGAGTTTACAATAACTTCAGGTGTTAATTGTAGTGTCGTTGTTGTTTCAAATTCAGAACGCTGCATAATTACTGGTTCATAAAACTCTTGAGGTTCTACATTTACAAACTCATCCGTATTATCTGTAAGCCAACAGGATTGCATACTTATGCCACAGCAAAACACTAGGAGTAAAGTATAAGGTTTCAATTTCATAGTGATTGATTTAATAGTTTCTATTATTAGATGCTAAAGTTTTAAAAAGGTTGCGTTTATTTGAAAAGAAAAATCCTACTTTGAAAAAAGTAGGATTTTAAGATTATGTTTAAGTAATGATTAGTAGTAAGAAAAGCGTCTTACTTTAGCAATGTACTTTGCTAATCTAATCACTTGATGACTATAACCATATTCATTATCATACCAGATATAAAGTATAGCATTTTTCCCATCACCACGTACTATTGTAGCCTTGCTATCATAAATAGATGGAGCAGAACTACCAACAATATCGCTTGATACCAATTCGTCACTCATTTCAAATTTGATTTGTTCAACCAAATCTCCTTCAAGTGCATACTTTTTCATAATAGTATTGATCCCTTCAACTGAAGTTTCTTTTTCTAATTCTAAATTAAGAATTGCTAAAGATCCATTAGGAACAGGAACACGAATTGCGTTTGATGTTAATTTTCCTTCTAACGATGGTAATGCTTTAGATACAGCTTTACCTGCTCCAGTTTCAGTAATAACCATATTTAAAGCTGCAGCTCTTCCACGACGGTATTTTTTATGGAAATTATCAACTAAATTCTGATCGTTAGTATAGGCATGAATAGTTTCTAAGTGACCACTAACAACACCATAAGTGTCTTCCATTACTTTTAAGATAGGAGTGATAGCATTGGTTGTACATGATGCTGCTGAAAAAATATCAATCTTATCAGGCTTATTTTCAAAATGATTTACACCATGAACAATATTTGGAACGCCTTTTCCAGGAGCAGTCAATAAAACTTTGTCTACACCTTTAGATTTTAGGTGACGTCCTAATGCCTCGTCGTCTCTAAACGCACCAGTATTATCAATAACCAACGCATTATTAATACCTAATTTAGTGTAATCTATATCTTCAGGAGCATTTGCTGAAATAATATTTACGGTGGTACCATTAATAATCAACGCATTGTTTTTAACATCTGCAACTACAGTTCCAGGGAAATCACCATGAACAGAATCATTACGTAGTAGAGATGCTCTTTTTTCTAAAACAACTTCATCTATATTACCACGAGTTACAATAGCTCTCAATCGTAATTGACTTCCTTTACCAGTACGTGTCATTAATTCTCTTGCTACTAAGCGTCCAATTCTTCCAAAACCGTATAATACAACATCTTTAGGTTGAATAGCTTTGTTCTTTTTTGCATCTTTAAGCTTGTCAGCTACAAAACCAGTAGCATTGCTATACTTTTGATCTTCTAAATGAAACTCATAAGTTAATTTACCAATATCTAATTTCGCAGGAGGAAGGTCTAAGGTTTTAATCGCTTGGGCAATCTCTACTGAATCAAAAATTGAAATAGGTTTCTGTACAAATTCACCAGCGTACTCGTGAAGATTTAAAATTTCACTCACATTTCTATCAATTAATTGATTTCTAAAAATCACTAATTCAATTGATTTGTCGTACCAAAGGTCGCTTACAATTTTAATAAACTCTACTGTAGCTCTTCTACGATCTGCTTGAAAAGCAAGCTCTTTTTCATAAGTTCCGTTCAAACTCATTGTTTTAAATTTTAAATGCCGACGTATTAGGTTGGCAGGTTGTTGTGTTTAAAAATTTTTGCAAAAATAGTATATTTCAAACGTTTTCGTAGATAATTTCTGAAAAATAAAAAACCCTTCAAAATTTAATTCTGAAGGGTCTATTGTTACCTGTTAAGTTATCTATTCAAAGATGACTTCTTTGCGATCAAAATTGTTATCTAAATATTCTAATTTGAAAATTTTATCCTGAGCATTACTGCCATATTTTTTGGTAAACTTTGAAATATCTTCAACGGTATTAATATCGATATTGTTTACTTTGGTAATGATGTAGCCAGGGCGAATACCTAACCTTTTATAGAGATAAGCATTTTTATTTTTTTGAACCATAACACCTTCATTAAGATTGTATTCCTTTTTTACTTTAGATGGAATATTTCTAAGTTCCATGTTAATAAACTCTACACTAATAATATCACTTTTGGACAGTTTTACAGGGATGGTTTTAGTTTTATTATCCCTTAAAATTTCAACATTTACGACATCATTTGGACGTTTTGTTTTTAAATAACCACTTAAATCGGTGAATTTTGAAATTTCTACGTTATCTAATTTCTTAATAATATCTCCATCTTTGATTCCAGCTTTTTTAGCGCCAGAGTTGTCTTCAACATTACTAATGTATACGCCTTCTATTTCATTAATGCCTTTTTCTATCGCTTCAGGAGAATTTCTATTTAAAATAGAAACACCGAGTACACCTTCTTGTACATCACCAAATTCCATAATGTCTTCAACAATTTTTCGTGCAATATTGCTTGGTACTGCAAAAGAATAACCAATATAAGACCCAGTTCTTGATGATATTGCAGTATTAATACCTACCAATTCTCCTCTAGAATTGACTAAAGCGCCACCAGAGTTGCCAGGATTTACCGCTGCATCAGTTTGAATGAAGGATTGTGAGTTGGTGCCTGATAAGTCACGAGATTTTGCACTAATAATTCCTGCTGTTACAGTCGAAGTTAAATTAAACGGATTTCCAACTGCTAGAACCCATTCGCCTATTTTTGCCGTATCAGAATCTCCAAAAGGAATAGATGGTAAATCTTCTTCAGCATCTATTTTCAATAAGGCAATATCTGTTTTTTCATCTGTGCCTATAAGTTGAGCATCATAAACACGATTGTCATTTAAAGTTATTGAAATAGTGTTAGATCCCGCTATTACATGATTGTTTGTTATAATATAACCATCCTTATTTATGATAACACCACTTCCAGTTCCTATTTGTGCTCTTGATTGTGATTTTCTACCAAAGAACAAATCTTCTAACGATGGTTGACCAGAAACAAGAGCTGTATTTTTTACATGAACAACAGCATCAATTGTGTTTTCTGCTGCCATAGTGAAATCTAACTGCTTATTATTTATCAAGTTAGCGGTTTTGGTGTCATAATTTGTATTTATAAATTGTGGTTGCTCTTGTGAAGTTTCAAGTGTAATGGTTTGTTTTTGTTCTATAAAAAGTTTGTAGGCAGATAATGTTATAACTCCACCTAATACTGAAACAAATACTAAAGTTAAAAGCTTTTTCATGTTTAAAATTGTTTTATAATTAGGTAACATTAAAATTAAATATTTATTGAATTCAAGGCCTAACTTTAACGATTTTTAACGTCATTGTTAACGCTGATTTAACACTGTAATTATCGTATCATTATTCCTATATTTGCAGGATATATGCAACTTAAGTTTTATAAATATCAAGGAACAGGAAATGATTTTGTGATGATAGATAATCGTCAGCAAGATTTTAATAAAAATGATACTAAGCACATCGCATTTTTATGTGATAGACGTTTTGGTATCGGAGCTGATGGGTTAATCCTCCTAGAGGATCATGATACCTGTGATTTTAAGATGGTTTATTTTAATGCCGATGGAAAGGAGAGTTCTATGTGTGGTAATGGCGGACGCTGTATTACAGCTTTTGCTAACTTTCTTGGTGTGATATCTACTGAAGCTACATTTGAAGCTATAGACGGAATACATAAAGCTACCATAGAAAATGAAATTGTAAGCCTTCAAATGCAAGATGTTAAAGCTATAGAACAGCATGAATCACATGTGTTTTTAGATACAGGATCTCCACATCATGTTCAAATAGAGTCAGAATTAAAAAAACTAGATGTGGCATCACTAGGGCGAAAAATTCGTTTTGGAGCACCTTACAATGAAGCTGGCAGTAATGTAAATTTTGTTCATAAAAATACAAGTGATAATTTTTCGGTAAGAACTTATGAACGAGGTGTAGAAGATGAGACCTATTCATGTGGTACAGGAGTAACAGCGGTTGCTTTAGCAATGCATTATATAGGTGAAACTGAAAAAAACATTATCACTTTAAAAACAGAAGGAGGAGACTTAAAAGTGTCTTTTGAAAAACATGGTGATGGTTATAATAATATCTTCCTAATTGGACCAGCAAAGCAGGTTTTTAAAGGGTATATTTAAATGAAAACACTTAAGGGAACACATATTTATTTAAGAGCGTTGGAGCCTGAAGATCTTGAATTTATTCACGATATAGAAAACAATCAAGATATATGGGAAATCAGTAATACTATAACTCCATATTCTAAGTTTCTAATTAAACAATATCTAGAACAGGCCCACAAAGATATTTTTGAAGTCAAACAATTGCGATTAGTGATTTGTGATTTTAATGATGAATCTCTTGGGATGATTGACTTATTTGATTTCGATTTTAAAAATAGAAGAGCAGGTGTTGGTATTTTAATTAAAGATGAAACTCATAGACAAAAAGGCTACGGAAAAGAGGCGTTAGAGTTGCTTGTAAGCTATTGTAAGTCGCATTTGGATATGCATCAATTGTTTTGTAATATTTCCGAAGATAACACGTTAAGCTTGAAATTATTTAAGGCCAATGGATTTGAAGTTGTTGGTTTAAAAAAAGACTGGAATTATGTAAATGGTTCTTATAAAAATGAATATCTATTACAAATACTATTTAAGTAATGTACATTAAGAAAATACTTTGGGCCATTGCCCTTATTGGTTTAATTGCGGCAGCTGTTTTTGCATATTTTGTTTATAATGCCATGCTAACGCCTAATACTAAATTTGCAAATGACGAAGCGTATATTTATGTGTCATCAAATGCGAGTTACGATGATGTAAGGTCTCAACTGGAACCATTGCTCGAAGATATAGACGCTTTTGATGCATTAGCTGAGCGTAAAAAGTACACAACAAACTATATAGCTGGAAAATTTGCTATTAAAAAAGGAATGAGTAATAATGATATTATTAATTCCATTAGAAGCACTAACATTCCTATAAAACTATCATTTAATAATCAAGAAACACTTGAAAAGTTAGCTGGTCGAATTGCGTCACAGATTGAAGCTGATAGTTTATCTCTCATTTCTGCCATGACAGATGAATCTTTCCTCAAAGAAAGTGGCTTTTCAAAAGCAACAGCTCTGGGGATGTATATCCCTAACAGTTATGAGTTTTTCTGGAATACATCTGCAGAAGACTTTAGAAATAGAATGCTAAAAGAATACAATCGATTTTGGAATGATAATCGTAATGCAAAAGCTAAGGCTATTGGGTTGACAAGAGATCAAGTCATGGCCTTGGCATCTATTGTTCATGAGGAATCCAAACAAGCGAGTGAACAACCTAGAATAGCTGGTGTATATATGAATCGTATTCGTATAGGAATGCCACTTCAAGCTGATCCTACGCTAAAATTTGCCGCTTATCAGTTACCCGAATATAAGAATACGGTTATAAAACGTGTTCTTAATAAACATAAAGAGATAAATTCAGCATATAATACTTACATGAATGCTGGTTTACCACCAGGTTTGATTGCTATGCCAGACATATCAGCTATTAATGCTGTATTAAATTATGAAAAGCATAAGTATTTATACTTTGCAGCAAATGCTAAAAAATTAGGGTTTCATAAATTTGCTAAAACATTATCTCAGCATAATGTTAATGCTAGAGAATATCAGCGCTATTTATCGTCTCAAGGTATTAATAAATAATTATGAAAGGTCGTTACTTACTCATTGTTATATGTAGTTTGCTAACCCAGTCGGTTTTATCTCAGTCTAAACTAGATGCCTTTTTAAAGCCTAATGATTCCCTAAATACGTCTCGAAGAAATGCTGTTGTGATAACTGAAGCAACCTTAGGAACATTAACCTTGATAGGTTTAGATCAATTATGGTATGCAGATTTTCCACGCTCAAAGTTTAAAACAATTAATGATACCGACGAATGGTTGCAGATGGATAAATTAGGTCATGTCTTTTCGTCGTATCAGTTGGGTAGAGTTGGCGTTAATGCATTGCGCTGGGCTGGGGTGAGAAAGAAAGATCAGTTGATTTACGGAGCCACATTAGGATTTGGCTTTTTAACTGCAGTTGAGGTTTTTGATGGGTATTCTGATGAATGGGGGTTTTCGTGGTCGGATATGATTGCTAACGGACTAGGAACAGGGTTGTTTGTAGGCCAAGAATTACTTTGGGATGAACAACGTATAACTATGAAGTATTCTTTTCATCAAACTCAATATGCAAAACAACGTCCTGATAAATTAGGTGATGGGTTTTTGGAAGAATTATTAAAAGATTACAATGGGCAAACTTATTGGTTAAGTTTTAATGTAAAATCATTCTTAAAAACAAGTAAAATTCCTAAATGGTTTAATCTTGCAATTGGATATGGAGCCGAAGGAATGTTGACTGGAAATAATGAAACCGTTGATAACTTATTCATAACTCAAAACAGGAGACGTCAATTTTACCTCAGTTTGGATGTAGATTTGTCTAGAATTAAGACAAATTCTAGAGTGTTGAAAACAATTTTTGACGTTTTTAATGTCATAAAAGTGCCTGCTCCAACGTTTTCGTTCAACGGAAAAAATGGCATAAAGCTCCATTACATCTACTTTTAACAACACTTTAACAGCTTATTTTCAGATATATAGAAAAAAGCGTATATTTGCAGCCGCAATTTGTAAGTCCTATTTAAGGGGATTTTGGGCTTACTAAAATTAGCTATTATGATAAAAAATATAGGTAATTATTTTGTTGTACCATTAGCTATTTGTGTCACACTTTTTATGGCACTTAAACCAGATTCATCGTTAAACTATGACGATTATTCTACAGAAGGTTTAGAGCTTGATTACACCATATCGAAGGATTTAGCATTTAATCAAGAATTGTCTAATGACATTACTGAGATTGAATTAGCAAACCCGTTTCATTCTAAGCATACTTATTTTCCGTATTTAGGTAATTCTTATAACGGATTTAAAGAAGCTTTAGCTTTCAAGGAATCTCGTGGAAACTATTTTACAGTTAATACTTTGGGTTACTTAGGTAAGTATCAATTTGGTGCAGAAACTCTAAAGTTGATTGGCATTTATAACCCAACTCAGTTTTTATATAATCCTGAATTACAGGAAAAAGCTTTTTTAGCAAATGCTGAACGAAATAAATGGATTTTAAGAAAAGACATCAAGCGTTTTGAAGGTAAAAAGATTAATGGTGTTAAAATCACTGAGTCTGGAATTTTAGCTGCTGCTCATTTAGCAGGTCCTGGAAGCGTAAAGAAGTTCTTAAGAAGTTATGGAAGTCAGAATTTTTCTGATGCCTATGGGTCTTCTGTGCGTTATTATATGAAGAAGTTTTCTGGATATGACACTTCTTTTATTGAAGCCGATAAAAGAGCTAAGGCTATATTGTAAATAATAAGTTTAATATTAGTTTATAACAATAAAAAAGCGAACCTCAAGGTTGGCTTTTTATTTTAATACAATGTCTTATTAAAAAAATTAATCTTTATGGATTACAAAAATAGCTGGCCGTTTGTGCAAGTCTATGTTAGTTTGTTTCCAGTCTTTTACAGTCATGGTTCTAATGTATTCTGTTGGTAATGTAATATCACAAGCTATGCATACTCTTGTGTTTTGATGTAATGTACTACAGATTTCTTCAAGAACCTTATTGTTTCTATATGGAGTTTCTATAAATAATTGTGTTTGGTTTTGCTCAAAAGACAAGCGTTCTAGTCGTTTTAATGTGGCTTTTCGTTCTGCTTTGTCTATTGGAATATAACCATTAAAAGCAAAACTTTGTCCATTCATACCAGAGCTCATCAATGCTAAAATAATAGAAGACGGGCCTACTAGAGGCACTACTTGTATGCCAGTTTCATGGGCAAGTTTTACAATATCGGCTCCTGGATCTGCAATGCCTGGACATCCAGCTTCAGATAGTAAGCCCATGGGATTACCATTTTTACAATTATCTAAAAAATTTTGAATCTCTTCCGGTTGAGTATACTTATTTAAAATCTTAAAATTTAAAGTAGATTGTGATTTTCTTGAATCTACTTTTTTAATAAAGCGTCTGGCTGTTTTTTCATTTTCAACGATATAGTCATCGACTAATTCAATGATTTTTTTTACTGAAATAGGCAACACTTCTAATGGAGGATTATCACCAAGTCGTGTTGGTATAAGGTATAGTTTTCCGAAATTAGGATTCATAGTTATTCAACAATAAGTTTACGAATTGTTTTGTCACCACTTGAATTGCTAATCTCCACAATATATATACCACTAGTTATGTGTTTAGTGGAGATTGTTATAAGTTGATCATTAAAATTTGAATACGATTGAATTAATTTCCCTTGAACATCAAATAATTGAATTGCATTAATTTGATTGGAAGTACTTAGTAAGTCAAATGTTAGACTGTTTTTTACTGGATTAGGATACATTTTTATGGCATCTAATGATTGCTCATTAATACCTAAGTTGGCATCTTGAATTTTGTAAATCGTTCCTGTAGTCAAACTGCATACATATAATTCTCCATTAATGTCCTCACCAAAGGCCGAAAATGCACCGTCAGAAAAACTATTTATAAATGATAAGCTAAAGTTGTTGGCACTAGTTTCTTGGACATATCCAATTTCATTACTACAAAAATCGGCGAAAAAATATAAGCCCTGAAGTCCTGTTTGTGCTGTACCTCTATATCTATATCCTCCTGTAATTGAACATCTAAATGGACTTCCACCATAATCGTACTCGGCGACTGGAGGTGTATGGGTAATAGTGCTACATCCAGTCACATTACTAAAGGTTGATGTGCCTTCAAAGCATTTCCATCCATAGTTTTCACCACCTGAACTAGATGCTGGAACTCTATTAACTTCTTCTTTACCGCTTTGCCCAACATCAGCGATCCATAAATCACCATTCGTTCTATCAAAAGAAAATTTCCACGGATTTCTAAGTCCATTAGCCCAAATTTCATCTAAAACTGCAGAGTCACTAACAAATGGATTGTCACTAGGGATTAAGTAGGTTGTACCGGCATCAATTTGAGCTTGAGATACGTCTACATCAAGTCTTAATATTTTACCAAGAAGCAGGGTTTGATTTTGAGCTCTATTTCCTGGGTCACCGCCAGATCCACCATCACCAGTTGAAATGTATAAATAACCATCGTTCGGGCCAAAATGCATATCGCCACCATTATGATTGCTGAAAGGTTGAGAAATGTTTAATAAGACAACTTCAGAACTAGGGTCGGCTGTATTGGTTGTACTTCTAGTAAAACGAGAAATAACAGTGTCTCCATCATTATCAATATAATTCACATAAAAGAATCCATTATTCACGTAATCAGGATGGAAGGCAAGCGCTAACAGCCCTTGCTCACCACCAAAGTCAATAACTTGAGGATTAATATCTAAGAAAGGAGCTGAGTTTACTGTACCATCTGTATTAACAATTCTAATAACACCTGGTCTTTCTACAACAAAGAGGCGATCATCACCGGCATGTTTAATATTTACAGGGCTAGATAAACCTGTAGCGAAAATGTCTATTGTAACGTCTTGGGCATTAGATATAGACATAAGAAAGCAGGCTAGGAAAAGTGTAATGGTTTTCATTTTTCTAGGATTTAAGGAATTTTTTTACAAAATACGAAAAAAATTAAGAGTGAAATTGAGAATATGATTAAAGAGCCTAGTCTGTAAGTGTTTTAGCAATAATAGAGCAAGCGTTATCTAGAAGAGTAAAAACGTTTTCAAACCCAGAATCTCCACCATAATATGGGTCTGGAACTCGTTTGTCTTTAATACTGTGATCAACTTCTAGTATAAGTTTGACTTTTGCTATATCCTCTGAGTTTCTAGCTTGTTTAATGACATTTTCAAAGTTTGAATGATCCATAACATAGATATAATCAAAGGAGTCAAAATCTGAAGTTTTGAACTGTCTGCCTCTTTGGTTTGTGATATCGATACCATTGGATTTGGCAACTGCAATAGAGCGACGATCAGGTAGATCGCCTACATGATAATTTGCAGTACCTGCCGAATCTATATAAAAATGTTCTGAAGGTAATTTAGATTCTAAAATACCATGTGCTAAAGGAGAACGACAAATATTACCCAAACATACCATTAGGATACTTGTCATGGTGATTTAGTATTTAAAGTGATAATTTTTTAGACAAATCTTCAACGTATTTTCTAAATTGTTTGTCAGTAGAAGATAGATTGTCCACAGTTTTGCATGCATGTAAAACTGTAGCATGATCACGTTTTCCAATTTGAGATCCAATACTAGCTAGAGAGGCTTTTGTGTATTTTTTTGCAAAAAACATAGCGAGTTG
Organism: Psychroserpens citreus; assembly: GCF_055686305.1. Classification (NCBI taxonomy): domain Bacteria; kingdom Pseudomonadati; phylum Bacteroidota; class Flavobacteriia; order Flavobacteriales; family Flavobacteriaceae; genus Psychroserpens; species Psychroserpens citreus. The sequence goes on along the minus strand of NZ_CM145999.1, from coordinate 1,245 downwards.
TCTAGCTTGGACAATATGACGTTTTCTTGTTTTTGATTGTAATGTGCTTACATCCATTTGGAAATAGTCAGAAACTACTTTTTGAATATAATCAATAGAAACTTCACGTTTTGTGTTTTTTACAAACTTCTCAACAATTTCTTTTGCAAGATTTACTGTAATTTCTTTTTTATTGAACGAAGATTGAGCAATTAAAGAAATGATAGCGCCTTCTAGTTCTCGCACATTAGTTTTAATATGTTTTGCGACATATTCAACTATTTCATCAGGCATTTCAACACCATCACGATACAACTTATTTTTAAGTATAGATACTCTAGTTTCAAAATCTGGGCTTTGTAATTCAGCAGATAATCCCCATTTAAAACGTGACAATAAGCGCTGTTCAATATCTTGCATGTCAACAGGAGCTTTGTCACTAGTTAGAATGACTTGCTTTCCGTTTTGGTGTAAGTGATTGAAAATATGAAAGAATACATCTTGTGTTCCTGATTTGCCAGATAAGAATTGTACATCATCAATGATTAAAACATCAATGATTTGGTAGAAGTGAATAAAATCATTTCTGTTATTCTTCTTTACCGAATCAATATATTGTTGTGTGAATTTTTCCGCAGAAATATATAAAACCGTTTTTTCGGGATATTTATCTTTAATATCAACGCCAATTGCATGCGCTAAGTGGGTTTTTCCCAAACCAACACCACCAAAAATTAGTAGCGGATTAAAAGATGTGCCGCCAGGTTTATTAGCGACAGCTAATCCAGCATTTCTTGCTAAACGATTAGAGTCCCCTTCAAGGAAATTTTCGAAACTATAATTAGGATTGAGTTGTGATTCAATTTTGACATTTCTGATGCCAGGAATGACAAATGGATTTTTAAGCTCTGGGTTTTTATTGTTTAATGGAACATCAACATCTTGAGATTTTAATGCACCACGATTAGAACTTGGAATTTTCTCAGTAAACGGTTGTTTGTTACCATAAGTGTTTTCCATCTTGATAACGTAAACCAATTTTGCGGTTTCACCTAGTTGTTTGGTTAATGCCACTTTTAAAATTTTTACATAGTGCTCTTCTAACCATTCATAGAAAAATTTACTAGGAACTTGAATGCTTAAAGCATTATCAGAAAGTTTAACTGCTACTATAGGTTCAAACCAAGTTTTATAGGCTTGAGGCTGTATATTGTCTTTTATAAATGAGAGACAGTTCGTCCAGACCGATTGCGCAGTTACATCCAT